>NZ_CP119393.1:1095000-2947500 GCF_029215545.1 Enterococcus casseliflavus
GGCTCCGGCATTCGTGGGTTCGATTCCCATCATTCGCCCTTTCATTTTTGGGGTATAGCCAAGCGGTAAGGCAACGGACTTTGACTCCGTCATGCGTTGGTTCGAATCCAGCTACCCCAGTACAATCTTCACTTGATTGTAGATTGCAACAATAGTATAATGGCGGTATAGCCAAGTGGTAAGGCAGAGGTCTGCAAAACCTTCATCACCGGTTCAAATCCGGTTACCGCCTTAGTACTAAATACTAACCTTTCAACATGCCGGCGTGGCGGAATTGGCAGACGCGCTGGACTCAAAATCCAGTGCCCGTTGAGGGCGTGCCGGTTCGACCCCGGCCGCCGGTATCATTGATGTATCAGTCTTTTATAAGATTGATACATTTTTTTGTTTATAAAAGTCTACAAATACGATTTTGAAGGACCACTCGTATAGCAAAGATTTTTTTGTTTTGTTACTATTGAAAGCCTTTCTTTAATCTTGTATAGTTTTTACATGAATAGCTGCAAGGAACAGGAAAGAGGGGGATCAAATTGAAATGGTATGAGAATAGAATCAAATCAGCGATAGATGGGACAAATCCAATGGTGATCAAAGAATTGTCTGGCAGTTTTGCTGTTTATGGCGATGTCCAATTTCTTCCCGGATATTGTGTATTATTACCTAAAAGAGAGGTGGCTTCTTTAAATGATCTAGATTTAAGCGAGCGACAGATTTTCTTAACTGATATGACTCTTTTAGGAGATGCTATAATACAAGCTTGTTCTCCATTGAGAATCAATTATGAACTATTGGGAAATACCGATAACTTTCTTCATGCACATTTGTTTCCCCGTTATGAATGGGAAACCGACGAAGCGAAAAAAATGCCTGTTTGGTTGTACGACAAATCCCATTGGACTAATCCAGAGTATCACTATTCAGAAAAAAGAGATGGAGAGCGAAGACAAAAGATAGCCTCTTATTTAGAAAATGCCTATCGCTAGTCTAAAGAATCTCCCTGAATCTAGTAACGTCTATAAAAGAACCTCCATGAAGCGATCGCTTCATGGAGGTTCTTTTTCCTTAGATCAATCAACATACTTAAGAACTGCGACTTCTTTTGGTTTCAGAACTACCAACTGTCTGGTTTCTTTGGTTAGAAGGTCTGCTCCAGGGGCTTTCAGCTTCACTTTGGTTGTCTGCTCCGTATGGTTTAAGAGAAAGACGAGTGTATAGCCAGCACCTTTGCGACAGGTAACGGAGACTTCAGTAGGAGCAGCCAAGAAGTGCTGGGCATGAGTCGCTAATTTATGATTTTCCAGAATGGTCGCTAAAAATGTAGTTAGCCCTTCAAGAGACAATTCTGTTCCCACGTAATACGCATACCCATCGTCGATCTGATTCATAGTAATGGCTGGCTTATCGGACAAATAACCGGATTGGAAGGTTGCCAAAGCTTTCGCACCATTTAGATGAATGACTTCCTCCCATAGAGAATTGTCGTACCGACGACCTTGGAAGTCAATTTGGTGATGGATAGCTGATTTCATTGGGTAAAACTCTTCTACAATGATCCCTAAGGTGTCCCTAAACAGTCCTGGATAGCCCCCAAGATAGACTTGGTCATATTCATTGACGATCCCACTAAAGAAATTCGTCAAGAAGATGCCACCTTGTCGCACGTAATCATTGATTTTCTTACCGAAGGCTTCTGGTGCTGAATAGAGATTTGGGGCGATCACTAAAGGATAGCCGTCTAGGGATTCGGAAGGATGGACAAAGTCTACGCTCAGATTTAACGCCCTTAGCGCGCCATACAGGCTGCGTAACTGATGAATGTACTTTAAGGTGCTTGGTTTGGCATCCAATTCCAGCGCCCACCAATTTTCCCAGTCAAAGACAACCGCGACATCAGCCAAGAAGCGCGTCCCAACAATTTCCGACAGTTGCGAAAATTCGTTACCTAGTTGCGCACATTCACGAAAGATACGGCTTGAATGAGGATCTCCGTGAGGCACCATCGCACTATGAAATTTTTCCGCACCGCCACGAGACTGCCGCCATTGGAAGAACATGATGCCATCAGCGCCATGAGCGAGCGCTTCATAACTCCAAAGACGCAGCTGGTTGGGTGTCTTGGCACCATTGATTTGCCGCCAATTAACGGCGCTGGTGGCTTGTTCCATGATCAAAAAAGGTTTTTTCTTTAAACTACGAGTTAGATCGTTAGCAAGAAATTGCGGGTAAGGGATCTTTTCAAAGGGATTCGGGTACGAATTCCAGCTGACTACATCCATTTCGGGTGCCCATTTAAACCCATCCACGTATTTGTGCAAGCCCATCAGATTGGTCATGTAAGGGATGCCTTGTGAATATTTTGCGATCGCCGCCTTTTCGAGTTGATAGAGCTCCAGATTCATGTCGGAAAGAAAACGGCGATAGTCTAACTGCTGCGCAGGATTTTTGAAGGTCGGCATCGCTTCAGGTAGAAAAATTTCCTCCCAGCTGCCATAGGATTGACTCCAAAACTTGGTTGACCACGCATCATTCAATCCAGCGATGGTCTGATATTTCTCTGCTAACCATGTCTGAAATCTTTTCCGACAATGATCGCAATAACACTCGTGGATGTGACAGGTATATTCGTTATTGATATGCCACATGACTAGCCCTGGATGATTGGCATAACGGTTTGCGACTGCTTCCGACAAATCGGTGGCATATTGACGATAGATAGGGGAAGTCGGACAGTAGTGCTGGCGCGCCCCATGAACCAGTCGATTGCCATGAATGGTCACAGGCAGCATCTCAGGATGTTTTTGAACAAGCCAAGCGGGAGGCGAAGCCGTTCCGTTGGCTAGGTCGATCATGATATTGTTTTCATATAAAAGATCCATCAACCAGTCCAGAAAATCAAAATCATAGGTGGATTCATCTGGCTGCAGATTGACCCAGCCAAAAATATTGATACTTACATAGTTCACACCTGCTTCTTTCATTAAGCGCATATCTTCAAGAATGACTTCTTTAGACCATTGTTCAGGATTGTAGTCGGCACCATAGTAAAGTTGACGTTGCGTTTTCATCAAATCGCTCCTTTATAGACGTTTCTTTAGCATTAAGATACTTGAATCATAGCAAATATTTATCTGTTTGATAGCGGTATCATTTGAAAATCATGAAATGATCCAAAAAAACAAAAATAATTCAATCTGGTTTCGCAGCTAGGACTATCTTCCATCAGTTCTTTTGCCTTGCTGTTTTTTTAACAAAAATATACAATTGAAAAAGGCGGTAAATTAAAGTATCTAGAATTTACATTCTTAGAAAGTTGTTTTTTTATCGGAGGTTTCTTTTTGCTGAAATGCATGTTTATAACTATAGGATCCAAAAAAACTTTGAATTACGAGTAGAAAAAACACGATGAGTCAGAGAAATGAATAATTATGTGATGAGGAATCAAAAAAATGAATGACATAAGTTATTCAACAAAATTGCCAAGAAGGAGAGACAAGTTCATGAACCAGCCAATACAGATTTTTTCTGAGATTGCCCCTTTAAAACGGGTGCTGCTGCATCGTCCAGGCGCAGAATTAGAAAACTTGATGCCGGATTATCTTGATCGATTGTTGTTTGATGATATTCCTTTTTTAACCCAAGCGCAAAAAGAACATGATTTTTTTGCGGATACGTTAAGAAGCAAAGGGGTGGAAGTCCTTTATTTGGAGGATCTAGCTGCTGAAACATTGACAACAACTGGTGCCAAAGAGGCCTTTTTAGAAGACTATTTAAATGAAACAACGATCCTTGATGAAGAGATTCGCAACGAAGTGCGCAACTTTTTCCTGTCGATTAAAGACAATCGCGCCTTTATCGATCATACGATGGCGGGCTTGAAAAAAAGTGAGGTAGAAATTTCAAAAGCCAGTAACTTAACGGCAATCGTTGAAACAGAATATCCTTTCTTGATCGATCCAATGCCAAACCTATATTTCACGCGAGATCCGTTTGCGACGATTGGTCACAGTGTTTCCTTGAATCGAATGTATTCTGCAACGAGAAGACGGGAAACCCTCTACGGAAAACAAATTTTTACGCACCATCCGATGTTTGCCCGCAATGAGACGAACTTTTTGTATCATCGGGACGAAACGACGCGGATGGAAGGCGGCGATCAGCTGATTTTATCTGATAAAATCGTGGCGATCGGGATCTCTCAACGAACAGAAGTTGCCTCAATTGAAAAAATTGCCGAAACGATTTTTGCCACAGAACCGAGTTTCGAACATATCTTGGCATTTAATATCGGCGAAGAACG
Source organism: Enterococcus casseliflavus (assembly GCF_029215545.1). NCBI lineage: Bacteria > Bacillati > Bacillota > Bacilli > Lactobacillales > Enterococcaceae > Enterococcus > Enterococcus casseliflavus. The sequence goes on from NZ_CP119393.1 coordinate 1,099,298, forward strand.
AAAATTTATGCATTTAGATACGGTCTTCACGATGGTGGATCATGATAAGTTCACGATCCATCCAGAAATCGAGGGAGAACTTTCGCTGTATTCAATCACTAAACACAAGGACGGCGTGCGAGTATATGAGGAAAAAGATACGTTGGAAAACATTCTTTGCCGTTATTTAGATTTGCCTGAAGTCCACTTGATCCGCTGTGGTGGCGACGATTTAGCAGCGGCAGCTAGAGAGCAATGGAATGATGGGTCTAATACCTTGGCGATTGCACCTGGAGAAGTCGTGGTCTATGACCGCAACACCATTACCAATGGGCTGTTAAAAGAGGCAGGAGTCATTTTGAATGAAATCTCGGGCAGCGAATTGGTTCGCGGACGCGGGGGCCCCCGCTGTATGAGTATGCCGTTTATACGTGAGTAGGTCGATGCTTTGTTATTTTAAATACTTGTCTTTTCTTTAGAAGCATTTAAGTTAAGAAAAAGACGAGAAAAAACTAAAAGAAAGGGGGCGTGACATAAGTTAACTAGTTACGCTCTCCAAAATATAAGGAGCACTCGAAAATCATGTGATTTTTCGAGTGCTCCTTGTTTTTTTTATTCATTTTGGGTAGTTCAAGTACCTATTTTTGTCAATTTCATCATATTGATTGCCGTAATGAGTAAACCCGTCTGTTTTCTGACTTTTTCTAAGCCCCGAACCGTGTATTGAGTGAAACCCAAACAAGCCTTCATAAATCCGAAGACTGTTTCCACGTCGATCTTTCTCCGACCATATATTTTTTGAATTTCAGGCGTTGATAAGCGCTCTTTTTGTTTTTCTTTATGGTATTCCCAAGACGGATTTACAGTGATCTTTCTGCGATTCCCCTTTGGGGTTAAGGCTTCAGGAATGAGCGCTTGGTTCGCATCCGTTTTTTCTGCTTGGTATTCTTTAAAATCTCGGACAAAGCCATCCGCATCTGTTCGTTGACGGTAAGCATGAAAATTGAATCGTACCCCTTTGGGGTCGATGTAAAAGTCCTCCTTAGGCTCATAATCCCAATTCATTACTTTCCGATCATCTGTCTGCCATTTCTTGCTTTGTTCTTTAAACATCGTTCCATAAGGAATCAGTGCAGTATGCTGGGGAAGTTCATCTTCTATATAGCGGTAATTGCTTTCTGAACCATAGCCTGCATCGGCGACCAAATAATGAGGGGACTTTTGTGCAATCTTCATCTTTTCCAGTAATGGTTTCAGCGTCTTAGTGTCTGTTGGGTTTTGAAAGACATCGTAGCCGAGTACAAATTGATTACAAGTAGCGATCTGCAGGTTATACGCAGGCTTAAGTTGGCCATTTTTCATAGGGTCTTCTTTTACGCGCATGAATGTCGCATCATGATCAGTTTTTGAATAACTGTTTCTTGTCCCATAAGTAGAAAACTGCGTTTGATGTTCCAGAAGTTTTTCTCGTTTTGTATTTAATTTGCGTACTTGGCTTTTCAACGTTCGCCGTTGTTGTTTCGCTGGATTTGGCGAAAGACGTTTCGTTGCCTCAACTTCTTTTTCTAGTTCTTCCAGACGTAGTTCCATCCGTGTTAACAGTTCATCTATCATGTATACTGTCAAGGTCGTCCCTTCGGGAATCTGTTTCAGGGCATACGCTTCTCTTAGTTCCGTCATCATAGTAAGCAGTTTTTCGCGATTCATTTGATCGAATCGGATCGTGTTTTTCTTCCAGACAAAGCTGTACTTATTCGCATCTGCCAAGATTTTTGTACCGTCAATAAACAACGCATCATCAATCAGATTCCGTGCACGCAGATACTCTGTCAACTGATCTAAGCCTTTATTGGTCAACTCCTGCACATCGTTAGATACACAAAAACGGGCGATCGTTCGATAAGTTGGAACCCGTTCTTGCGTCAACCAGCGAGCATATAGGTTTTCTTCAGCTAAGCGTTCAATCTTGCGACTTGTAAAGGTTTCTCGCGTATACGCAAAAAGAACCAACTTCAACATGGCACCTAAATCATATTCTCTTGGTCGACCAAAAAGATAGGGGTCATTAATCTGAAGCGCTTCGACCAGTTCATGGATAAAAACGGCGACATGATTTTCTTTTGGAAAAAATGAAGTAGATAGATCCAAAGTGAGTTGATTCATGTTATAATTAGTATACATTTTGTTTAGTCCTTTCAGGATTAAATGATGGGGCATTGGCGGCAACCGGTGCTCCTTTTTATTTTACCCAAAAAACCGCAAGAAATGAACGATTTCTCGTCATTTCTTGCGGTTTTCTTCTATGGACTTATGTCACAGTCCCCTTTCTTTTTTGTCATCATTTAACCCCCAATAAAATGAAAAGGATTTCTTTTTGTGAAAATGTGTAATTTTTGTGACTTTTATATGTAAAGACTATAAAAAAACGCTAGGAACCTTGTTCTATCGCAAAATTTATGTTACGGTTATATTAGAAAACGGAAATAGGTGAAGGTATTTGCCACTTATTGATTTTTGACACCCTACGATCAGCGAATGCCATATGCTTGATTTGTAGTGGTTTTTTTTGCGGAAAAAAAGTGAAAGCAGGTGAGAAAATGACAGTAGATGCCATTCGATTATTACAAGAAGCAGAGCAATTTGCAGAAAATAAAAATAAAGAAGCAGAAGCAGAAAAAAAACAATTGGCACAAGCAAGAGAAGAACGGTTGAAGGCGTTTAAAAAAGAGTTGGCAGAAAAAGAAGCCCAACAAAAAGAAGCAATCAACCAAAAAATCGCAGCTGAGTTGGTACAGTCTAAGGAACCACTCTTGGCTAAGACCCAAGCAGAAGTGGAAACACTGCGAACGATCCCTAATGAATTGAAAGAAGAAGCATTAGCAATAATAATAAATAAGGTTGTGACATAAATGGCAATTGCAAAAATGCAAAAGTTCAGTCTGTTGACCTTTTACGATCAGAAAGAAGCTGTTTTAGAGCAGCTGCAAGACTTTCAAGGCGTAGAACTGCTTTCTTCGGAAAAATATTATGATTCTGAAGAAACGACGGGTGTTTTGACACCGGTTCGCGAGGAACAGTCTGAAGAAGAAATGGAGAACCAGTTTGGTCAAGTCAACTGGAGCTTAAATTTTTTAGAAGAATATGTACCCAAAAAAGGAATGCTGGCACAACTGCGGCAACCAATCAAAAAATATACCCTTCAAGAATTAGCTGAAACAGCCCACACCTATCCTTGGCAAGAATTATGCCAAACCCTTCGTAAACAAGACAAACGTCTTCGCTTGATTGATCAAGAAAAACGCGATGTATTAGCACAAGAAGCAGAACTGTCGATCTGGAAGTATTTCAAAGAACGACCAGCTGTTTTAAAAGAATTAAAAAAATCAGGTGGCTTGTTAGGATCGATTCCTACTTCTGAAATGGCTGACTTTACGACCAACAGTGAAAAGCTGCCGCTTGTCTATGTCGAAACCATTTATCAATCACAAACGACAACTTACTTATTGGTACTTTTCCATAAAGATGTAAAAGAAAAAGTAACTACTCTTCTAAAGAAAGCAGCCTTCGAGCAATACATCTACCCTTATGAGGGGATTCCAGAAGAAGATCTGCAAACGATGAAAGAAAAATCCCAACGTCTAATTGATGAAGAAAAAGAAATCAAAGCTTCTCTTGGTGCGATGACAAAAGAGCAAGAAACCTTGCGGATCGTTGCCGAGTATTTAGATGGAACGATCACCCGCTTAAAAAGCAGTAAAATGCTTTTGCGTTCGACTCATGCGGTATCAATTTCTGGCTGGGTTCCTGTTGATGGGGCGGCCGAATTAGAAAAACGTATCAAAAAAGGGACCACGGATAACTATTACCTCGAATACCAAGAAGTGACGGAAAAAGAGCTGGCTGATGTGCCGATTTTATTAGAAAACGCACGTTGGATCAAACCTTTTGAAGGACTTGTTCGGATGTACAGCTTGCCGCAATATGACGAGTTAGATCCGACACCATTTATGGCGCCTTTTTACATGGTGGCATTCGGGATGATGGTTGCCGATTTTGGCTATGGGTTGCTCTTGTTTCTGGCGACATTCCTGGGGAAAAAGCTGTTCCACCTCAGCAAAGGGCTGGAACAAAATTTGACCCTCTTTCAGTTGTGCTCGATCCCTACGATTATTTGGGGCTTGATCTATGGCAACTTCTTTGGATTTGAATTCTCATTCCAACTGTTGTCTGCCCAGGATGATGTCAATCAGATCTTAGTCTTATCCGTGATCTTTGGGTACATTCAGATCATGTTTGGATTGGCGCTGAAATTCTATATTTTATGGAAGAAAAAAGATCAGAAACTGGCTGCGATGTTCCAAGCCGGTTCGTGGATCGTCTTTTTGATCAGTGTCGTTTTTGTCGCCGCAGGAATGCTGCTTTTCCCTGACACCCCGTTACAAACGATTGGGATCGTAATGATCGCTGCCAGTCTTTTAGCAGTGGCAATCGGAGGCAGTTTAGAAGGAAAAACGTTGGCAGGAAAAATCGGTTCTGGATTGTACGGATTGATGGATGTGACCAATTATGTTGGTGACTTGATCAGTTACACCCGTCTGATGGCGTTAGGGGTGGCCGGCGGAAGTATCGCCTCAGCCTTCAACTTGATCATTAGCTACTTGCCGCCAGCAGCCCGGTTTACCGTCGGTATCTTATTATTTGTGGCGCTACATGGCCTGAATATTTTCTTAAGTTACCTTAGTGCGTATGTTCATGGTATTCGCTTGCAGTATTTGGAGTATTTTGGAAAATTCTTTACGGGGGGCGGACGTGCCTTTGACCCGTTCAAATCAAATGAAAATTATGTAGAGATCATCTCAGAAGAAAAGTTACAGGAGGATAATAATGGAAAATTGGATTAGTTTCTTTTACGAAAATGGTGGAATTGTTTTTGCAGCTTTAGGTGTAGCGACCGCAACGATTTGTGGTGGTATCGGATCAACGATCGGTGTTGGGATGACCAGTGAAGCAGCATCAGGCTTGATCTCAGAGCAGCCAGAGAAATTCGGGCAAGCGTTGATTTTGGAATTGCTTTCTAGTACCCAGGGGCTATACGGCTTTGTAATCTCCTTTATGATTTTTGGTCAGATCAGTGGTTCGATCTCATTCGATCGCGGGTTGTATTTGTTTATCGCTTCATTACCGATCGCGTTAACAGCAATTATCGCCGGTAAATGGCAAGGACGTGCCGCAAGTGCTGCGATGCAGATTTTAGCAAAAAAACCAGAACATGTGACCAAAGGAATTATCTTGGTAGCGATGATGGAAACGTATTGTATTTTAGGGTTCGTTATTTCCTTCTTGCTTGTCTTGAATTAAGAGGAGGGAAAAGTGAATGTCTGATATTACACGTTTAACTGACAAAATAACCGCTGATGCGGAAAAGAAATACCAGCTTCAAATCAAAGAAGCACAAAAAGAAAGTGAAAACCAAGAAAATTTAAAACGAGCACAGTTAGAAAAAGAGCTTAATGAACGGTTAGCTTTTTATGAAAAAGAAAAACGTGCTGCGATGTATTTGGAAATCTCAGATGTGCATATCCAATCAAGAAACAAGGTCTTGGCAGCAAAGCAGTCCGTCTTAGATGAGCTGTTTTCTGAGGCTCTGACCCGTTTGAACACGATGGATCAGGCAGCATTTTATACGTTTATCGCGAAAGGCTTGGCGAATGCACGGTTAACTGGTGAGGTCGAGTTGCTTTTAGGCGAGAAGTCCCGTCATTTCGTTGATGAGGAATTCCTTACTAAGTTGCAAGCATCGGTCCCAGAAGTTCAGCTGAAACTGGTAAATAAAACGATCCCTCGCAAGGGTGGCTTTTTGTTGCGACAAGAAGCATTTGAGTTGAATTTTACCTTTGATGCGCTACTAGAAGCCAACAAAGAAGAGTTAAGCAATACGTTACTGCAATTGATTTTTGAACAGTAAGCAGGTGCAAACAGATGAATGACATCAAATATAATACGTTGAATACGAGAATTCGGACGTATGAATCGCAATTATTCGATCGTAGTCGCTATGAGCGAATGCTCTCAGCTGCCAGCGCAGAGGAAATCTATGGGATGCTGCAAGAAACGGTTTATGGTGACTTCATCAATGAAGATGATCGTGTACACGATTTTGAACAAGTCCTGATGGCTGAGTTGAAACGGGTATACGAAACGATGTATCAGTTGACACCAGAAAAAGCGATCGTTGATTTCTTTGCTTTGAAATATGACTATCAAAATCTGAAAGTTTTAGTAAAAGCGGCGTATATGCAAGAAGATTTTTCGGCGTATCTCGTCCCAATCGGCACCCAGCCACTTTCCGTCCTTAAAGATCTGGTCAAGACCAGAAAAAGTACTCAGGTCGCGCAAGAGATGGTTGCCTGTGTGGAAGAAGTCTTTTCTTATATTGAGAACTATCATGAAGTCCAGTCCATCGATATCATCTTTGACAACCATTATTGGGAGCAATTATGGACGATCGGTAAAGAATACCAAGACGAGTTGCTGCAAAGCTTGATTCGCCGTCAAATCGATATCTTCAATATTTCAACAACGTTGCGCAGTTACGCGATGAAACGCAAGCGCGGCTTTATCAGCGCAGTTTTAGCCGACCATGGGAATTTACCTGCAAGTGAGTTGTTAGCAGAAATCACGACTTCTCTTGAGGCGTTTGTGGGATACTTGCAAGGAACCCCTTATAAAGAGCTGATCAATCATAGTTATGAAGAATTGGTAGAAAAGAAGACCTTGAATACCTTTGATATACGTAAAGACAATTTTCTAATGGCGAAGCTCAAAGAACAAAAAATCGTGCCTTTTGGGCCGTCAGCATTGGCAGGGTATCTGTATGCCAAGGAAATTGAAAGCAAGAATTTGCGTATTCTCTTGATTGGTAAAATCAATAAGGTGCCAGAAGAGATTTTAAGAAGTCGGGTGCGTGATAGTTATGCATAAAAAAATAGCAATGATGGGTGGTAAGAACTCGATCTTGCCTTTCAAAGGGCTGGGGATCGATATCTTTCCAGTCAGCGATTTGGATGAAGCCGCCCAACAATTAGAAGAGATAGCTGAAGCGTATGGTGTGATCTTTTTGACCGAGCGGTTGATCGAACAATTAGAACCGATCGTTCGTCGTTACGAAGAAGTACCGACACCAGCGATCATTCCGATTCCAAGTAGTACGGGTAGTTTAGGGATCGGCATGGCACGCATTCAGCAAAATGTGGAAAAAGCGGTAGGAATGAATATATTAGATTCATAACAGACAAGTCAGCCAGCTAGGAGGAATAAATGTGGCATTTGGCACAATTGAAAAAGTATCGGGACCACTGGTCACCGCCTCAGGATTAAGTGGCGCAAAAATCCACGAAATCTGCAAAGTCAGTGACAAGGGCCTTATCGGTGAGATCATTGAGATCAAAAAAGGGCTGGTTTCGATCCAAGTATACGAAGAAACAGCGGGGATCGGACCAGGCGAGCCCGTAGAAACGACAGGCGCACCATTGTCTGTCGAACTAGCACCAGGTTTGTTGACTCAGATGTTTGATGGGATCCAACGACCATTAGATACATTTATGTCGCAAACAGAGAGTGATTTTTTGGAGCGGGGGGTCACCATCGATCCACTGAATCGCCAAAAGAAATGGACCTTCGTCCCACAAGTACAAGTCGGCGATACTGTACAAGCCGGTGATATTTTAGGTTCAGTACAAGAAACTTCGGTGATCGAGCATAAGATCATGGTGCCACCAAACTATGAAGGAACCGTCAAAGAAATCATGGTGGGAAATTTTGCGATTACTGAAGTCATCTGTGTTCTAGAAACCATCGAGGGTGAAAAATCCTTGACAATGGTACAGAAATGGCCGGTTCGTCAACCGCGGCCAGTTACTGCTAAATTAAATCCAGGCGAACCGCTAGTCACTGGACAGCGAGTCATCGACACCTATTTTGCAGTGGCAAAAGGCGGCTCAGCTGCTGTTCCTGGACCTTTTGGTGCTGGAAAAACAGTCGTTCAGCATCAGATCGCTAAATGGTCAGATGTGGATATCGTGGTCTATGTCGGTTGCGGTGAGCGGGGCAACGAAATGCGGGATGTCATGAACGAATTTCCTGAGTTGATCGATCCGAATACCGGCAAGTCGATCATGGAACGAACGGTATTGATCGCCAATACGTCGAATATGCCAGTTGCTGCTCGGGAAGCCTCGATCTATACAGGAATCACGATCGCGGAATATTACCGTGACATGGGCTATAGTGTTGCCATCATGGCAGATTCAACTTCTCGTTGGGCAGAAGCGCTGCGAGAAATGAGTGGGCGCTTGCAAGAGATCCCAGGAGATGAAGGCTATCCGGCTTACCTTGGAAGTCGAATTGCGGAATACTATGAGCGAGCAGGGCGTTTCCATTCATTAGGCACGCAACCTCGGGAAGGAAGCATTACCGCAATTGGTGCGGTTTCACCTGCTGGAGGAGACATCTCAGAACCGGTCACTCAAAATACCTTGCGAATCGTGAAAGTCTTTTGGGCATTGGATAGTATGTTGGCGCAAAAGCGGCATTTTCCATCCATCAACTGGATGAATTCCTATTCCCTTTATGAGGATCAAATCAATTCTTATTTGGATCAATTATTAGGTGATCGCTGGTCGGAGCTAGTCAATGAATCCATGGCGATTCTCCAAGAGGAAAGCCGATTAGAAGAAATCGTTCAGCTGGTAGGGATGGACTCTCTTTCCCAGAAAGACCGCTTGACGATGATGACTGCTCGTTCTTTAAGACAAGACTACTTGCAGCAAAACGCCTTCGATGACGTTGATACGTACACTTCCCGCAACAAGCAGTTCAAAATGCTGGAAAACATTCTCTACTTTAATGAACAAGCACAGCGTGCATTGCAGCTAGGTGCTTACTTAGATGAGATCACCAAAGGAACGGTTGATCTGCGTGAGCGCATCGCCCGCAGCAAATACATTCCTGAAGAAGAATTGACTCGCTTGGATACGATCAAGCATGACATCAAAGAAATGTTACAACGAATCATTGAAACTGGAGGTGTTCATTGATGTTAAAAGAATATCGTACAGTTTCCGAAATTGCTGGCCCCTTAATGGTGGTCGAAAATGTTCGAGGCGTGAAATTCGACGAACTCGTTGAGGTCCGCATGGACACAGGCGAGATCCGTCAAGGACAAGTACTGGAAGTCAGTGATGACAATGCTGTTGTCCAAGTCTTCGAAGGTACCAGTAATTTGAGTGCAGAAGAAAGCAAAGCAAGGTTTCTAGGGACTGGTTTGACTCTAGGAGTTTCTCTAGATATGATGGGTCGGGTGTTTGACGGTTTAGGAAAACCAAAAGATAATGGCCCGAGAATCTTGCCAGAAAAACGCATCGATGTAAACGGTGAAGCCATCAATCCGATGGCACGAGACTTCCCAGATGAATTTATCCAAACGGGGATCTCAACCATCGATCATTTAAATACATTAGTTCGTGGACAAAAACTACCAATCTTTTCTGCGTCTGGTTTGCCGCATAAAGAGATCGCTGCTCAAATCGCACGACAAGCAACAGTACCTAGCCAAGAAGGCAATTTCGCGATCGTCTTCGCAGCAATTGGGATCCCTTTTGAAGAAGCTGAATTTTTCGTGGATGAATTCCGCAAAACCGGTGCGTTAGATCGTTCTGTTTTGTTTATGAACCTTGCCAATGATCCAGCAATCGAACGGATCGCAACCCCTAAGATGGCATTGACCGCAGCAGAATATTTGGCTTTTGAAAAAGGCATGCACGTTTTAGTGATCATGACCGATATGACGAACTATTGCGAGGCATTGCGAGAAATCTCCGCTGCCCGCCGAGAAGTTCCAGGACGTCGCGGCTATCCAGGGTATCTATACACCAATTTAGCGACGCTGTATGAGCGGGCAGGACGTTTGATGGGCAAAGAAGGATCGGTCACACAAATACCGATCTTAACGATGCCAGATGGCGATAAAACCCACCCGATCCCTGATTTGACCGGCTATATCACGGAAGGACAAATTATTTTGTCGCGGGACCTTTACAAGCGCAATATCAACCCGCCAGTGGATATTTTACCAAGTCTTTCACGGTTGAAGGACAAAGGAACGGGAGAAGGTAAGACCCGTGCCGATCATGCGGCAACGATGAATCAAATCTATGCCGCCTATTCCGATGGGAAAGCTGCCAAAGAGCTATCGATCGTTTTAGGGGAGTCTGCCTTATCTGATCTTGATAAAAAGTACGCGCGCTTTGCTGATCTTTTCGAAAAAGAGTACGTCAATCAAGGATTTGAAACCAATCGGACGATTGAAGAAACGTTAGATTTAGGCTGGAAGCTATTAGCTACCTTGCCAAAACAAGAGTTGAGCCGTATCAAAGAAGAATTTATCGACGCCTATTACCCAACGGACGAGGATGTGAGTTCTTAATGGCGATCTTAAATGTCAATCCGACGCGGATGGAACTAAGTCGTTTGAAAAAACGGCTGACGACGGCAACCCGTGGTCACAAATTATTGAAAGACAAGCAAGATGAGCTGGTGCGCCAGTTCATTCAGCTAGTAAAGAAAAATCAGGAACTTCGTAAAAAGATGGAGACCGCATTGCAAGCAGGAATGGAAGAGTATGTGCTAGCTTCTAGTAGTATTCCCGATGTCGTTTTGCAAGAAGCCTTTATGATCCCTTTGAATAAAGTGACCTTAGATGTGCAAAGCCGAACCATCATGAATATGGATGTGCCAGTGTTGAACCCTGTTTACGAAGAAGAAAGCTCGGATGATGATTTTTCCTACGGTTTTGTGAGTACCACCAGTGAGCTGGATCTCTCGTTGTCCCATCTGGATCAAATGCTGCCAGTGATGCTGCAGTTGGCCGAGATCGAGAAAACCTGTCAACTGATGGCCAATGAGATCGAACGGACGAGGCGAAGAGTCAATGCGTTAGAGTATATGACGATTCCCAAGCTGACAGAAACCATTCAATACATCGAAAGCAATCTGGCAGAAGACGAACGAGCAACATTGACTCGCTTGATGAAGGTAACGGACATCATTGCAGAAAACGAAGCGAAGTAAGGCTTTTGCAAGCAGTGTGATTACAGCAAAAGGCACGTAGAAAGGAGATTCTTTCTACGTGCCTTTTTTGCTTGTTAAGAGCGTAAGAGCAATTGGTCATCTTTCAACTCAGCACCACTATTTTGATGGAACATTTCCATCAATTCAGGGACCGTCAAATGCTGCTTTTGCTCACCGGCAATGTCTACGACGATCTTGCCTTGATGAAGCATGATCAGGCGATTGCCGTAACGAATGGCATCTTCCATGTCATGAGTGACCATGAAAGCCGTCAACTGTTGGGACCGAATCAACTGATCGGTCAATGCCATGACCGTCAATGAGGTTTTAGGATCAAGGGCCGCGGTATGTTCATCTAATAAAATCAATTTAGGCTGCTGCAACGTTGCCATCAAGAGGGTGATGGCTTGCCGCTGTCCGCCTGATAGCAAACCAATCTCAGCAGAAAGGCGATTTTCTAAGCCTAAGTTTAAGCTGGCTAACTTCTCTTGGAAAAACGCGCGGTTTTTCGCTTTGACGCCTGTCGCAAATCCGCGGACTTGGCCGCGTTTGTAAGCCAATGCTAAATTTTCTTCAACGGTCAAACGAACCGCGGTCCCCATACGTGGATCTTGAAAGACCCGACTAATATCTTTTGACCGTTTGGTCACGGATAAACGGGTAATGTCTTTCCCATCTAAGGTGATTTTTCCTTGTTCTGTTGGGATCGTTCCTGCGATACTGTTTAAGAGGGTCGATTTTCCAGCACCATTCCCACCGATGATCGTAATAAAATCACCGGTATTCATCGTCAGGTCAATGCCTCGTAAGACATGGTTTTCATTGATCGTTCCTTTTTCAAAGGTTTGGTGTAGATTCTCGATTGTTAAGACTGAAGTCATTAGGATTGGCCTCCTTTGGTTTTTGGCAGCATCTTTTTAAGTCCTAGTTTTGAACGAAGCTGCGGTAAGGAGAGGCAGATGACTAAGACGATTGCAGATGCCAATTTGATATCGTTGGCCTCGACATTGAATTCGAATACGACGGCCAAGATAAAGCGATAAACGATTGCCCCGATCACGATGGTGATCAATCGCAAAAGCAAAGATTTATTGGCAAATAAAACTTCAGCAATAATGATCGATGCTAAACCGATCACGATCGTACCGATTCCTGAGTTCAAATCAGCAAAGCCATTGTTTTGGGCTAAGAGGGCACCAGAGAGGGCGATACAGCCATTAGAGATCATATAGCCGATAATCTTCATGTTATCAGTGTTGATGCCGTTGGCCTCGCTCATAGCTAAATTGTCGCCCGTCGCTCGCAATGCTAAGCCGATCTCTGTACGGAAAAAGAGGAACAAGCACAAAATGACGATTGCCGCGAAGAGAAAGCCTGCAAGAATCACGGCATTGTTTTTGGTCAGTCCCATGGCTTGAAATTGGGTGAAGACCGTGTCTTGCCCCAGCAAGGCGATGTTGGGAGCACCCATCACACGATTTGTGATGGAATACAGTCCAGTCATCGTGATGATCCCCGCCAATAAGGCAGGGATTTTTAGTTTTGTGTGCAGCAGACCAGATACTAAGCCGGCTACCATGCCGCCGCCAAAGCCCATCAGACTCGCTAAAATAGGCGAGAGACCATTCGTAATACTGATTGCTGCGATCCCAGCGCCTAAGGGGAAACTCCCTTCTGCAGTTAAATCAGCGATATCTAAAATACGGAAGGTTAAAAATACACCAATCGCCAGCAATGCCCAGAGGATCCCTTGAGAGGTGGCAGATTGTAGTAAGAGCAAGAATGTGTCGACTAAATTCATATGATTTCCTCAAATCTAAGTTAGTATGGTTATTCTGGTGCAGTGATGCTGGCAGGGTCAATCCCTAAAGCAGCAGCCATCTCTTCATTGACGACTAACTCTAAATTATCCGCTGTTTCAACGGGTGTCGTTGCTGGCTCTGCATCGCCATCCAAAATTTTCGCTGCTAGTTTCCCTGTTTGAATGCCAAGGGATTTATAATCAATACCGTAAGTTGCTAGGGCACCATCATCGACTTGTTCTACGGAACCAGCGACGATCGGTGTTTTGGTTTCTTTGGCAACTTCGCCGACGATTGCAGCAGCAGAGGCAAAGGTATTATCTGTTGGAACATAAATGCCGTCAACATCTTTTGCAAGGCTGGTGGTTACTTGTTGCACATCATTGGTTGTATTGGCGGTCAATACTTTTACATCAACGCCCGCAGCTTTTAAGGCTTCTTCTGCCAAGTCAGCTTGGATTTTTGAATTGGCTTCACCTGCGTTATACATAATGCCGATCGTTTTGGCATCAGGCACGATGCTTAACAGCAAGTTGATCTGTTGCTCAATCGGTACCATGTCTGAAGTACCGGTGATGTTGCGACCAGGTTCTTCATTTGAATCGGCCAATTTCGCTCCAACTAAGTCAGTGACTGCGGTAACTACGATTGGGGTGTCGGTGGTTTCATTTGCTAAAGATACAGCAGCAGGAGTGGCAATGCCTAATAAAAGATCTGGTGAGGCATTCACTAGGCGTTCGCTCATACTTTTTAAATTGTCTTGACTGTTTTGCGCATTTTGGTATTCAATCGTTAGGTTTTCACCTTCCGTGTAGCCCGCTTCTGCTAAGCCTTCTTTGAACCCTTCGTAGGCTGCATTCAAGGAGCCATGTTCGACCAATTGTAAGACACCGACTGTTTTTGTTCCGTCGTTTTCTTCCGAAGTGTTGCTTGATTCTCCGCAAGCTGCCAATGCCAGTAGGGAAGCTGTCAGTAACCCAGTCGTGATCCATTTTTTCATTTTCATTGTAATTCCTCCTATGATCGTCTCTTTTTTTATGGGGGTTTACCTGAACAAAAAAATCCATTCAGACAATCGTCTAAATGGATTCGATCCTATACCAAGCGTAAACGTATATTGGCAACCATTTAGAAGATTTTCTACATGGCTGCAAGTTCAAGTTAAAATGCTTTAGCCATCATAGATACAAACAAAACTCGTTTTTGGTTTGCATCCATAATGTGATATGAATACAAACTATCTAAAGTAGCTAAAGTAAAAGGTATTCAGTTGTGGGGATACGGTCGTGTTTAACATAAAAAGTTCCTCCAAACTTGAATTGATTTTAGTATAGACAAAAAAAAGCGGACTGTCAAATGTTTTTCCTGAATTATCTGAAAATTTTTGAATAACATGCAGAAAATGTTTGGAAAACAAGTTTCGTTTCAATCATTTTCAAAGAAAGAAAAAAACTTTGTTCCTTCAGGCTTTTTAGCTAAAAAAGAAGCAAAGTTTTTTTCAGGGTCATTCGTTTTCTTCTTTATAATAACGAATGGTATTTTTGATTTCACGAATACTATAAAGCAGATCATCTTCGAAGGATTGATCTTGATCGATATCGATCGTCTCATTGAACATCGCTTCGTATTCAGCGATCGTTAGCTTTTGACGGTCATCGAGCAACGCTTGGTGTGCCGCTTGCGCCAACTGTTTTTCATAGCCGGGTACCAACAAGCCGCTGAAAAATTCAGCAACCGCTCCTGATCCGTAGCTAAATAATCCGATTCGATCATTTGCTTGCAGGCTAGAGGAATTTTCCAATAAAGAGATCAAGCCCAGATACAGTGAACCAGTATACAAGTTACCGGTACGACGGCTGTAAACGATCGATTCTTCATAGCGAGCCATCAGGCGTTTTTGTTCTGTTTCATCTTCTTCGGCAAAAACAGCCAACAAGGCTTTTTTACCCATTTTTGTATAAGGGATATGGAAGCTCAAAGCCGCATAATCTTTTGCTGTCCGCTGATTTTTTTCGCAATGGGCTTGCCAAACTTGTTTGAAAGAATCGATATAAACGGCATTTGACAAATGACCATCTACCATTGGATATTGATGTCCTACTGGACGCCAAAAATCATAAATATCTTGCGTCAACATCAAATTATCATTTTCAAGCTGCAAAATTGCTGGATCCGCCGAGATCAACATAGCAACAGCTCCCACACCTTGAGTGGGCTCGCCACCAGAAGCTAAGCCATAACGGGCGATATCTGAAGCCACGACCAAAACTTTGCTTTGTGGATTGGCTTGTACATGGGCTTTGGCAAATTGTAAGCCCGCCGTTGCGCCGTAACACGCCTCTTTGATTTCAAAGGACCGTGCAAATGGCTGGATACCTAATAGGCGATGCAAAACCACTGCCGAAGCTTTTGATTCATCGATGCCAGATTCTGTTCCGACGATCACCATATCAATTGCTTGTAAATCTTCTTTCGTAAGGATATCTTTTGCCGCGTGCATGGCAAAGGTGACGATATCTTGTGTTTTTTTATTGACCGCCATTTGATCTTGACCGATCCCGATCGTAAATTTATTCGGGTCTACCTCTCGGGCGTGAGCTAGATCAACCATATCTATAAAATAGGGGGGGACAAAGAAATTTATTTTATCAATACCAACGTTCATTCCGTCGCTCCTTTATGTTCTACATACTTAGTAGGCTACACGTTCTAAGGTATCATATTTTTTGAAAAAAATGAAAAAGAATTGATTAGAATTTAAACTTTATTAAAGAAAGTAGAAAAGGGTGCGACAACCGAATGTGGGGTATTCTTTTTTGGAGGATTTAATGATATATTTCAAGAGGAGGTGACGTACGTGGAAGAAGTTGTCATTATCGACGCACTAAGAACGCCAATTGGCAAATACCATGGGTCATTAAAAGAATATTCAGCAGTAGAATTAGGAACAGTTGCTGCAAAAGCCTTGTTGACAAGAAACCAACAAGCAAAAGAACATATCGCACAAGTGATTATCGGAAATGTGCTACAAGCAGGCAGTGGTCAAAATCCAGGACGCCAAGTTTCCTTGCAAAGCGGGCTTTCCTCAGATATTCCAGCCTCAACGATCAACGAAGTATGTGGTTCGGGAATGAAAGCGATTCTAATGGGGATGGAGCAAATTCAATTGAACAAGGCATCCGTCGTATTGACTGGTGGGATTGAAAGTATGACGAATGCGCCGCTCTTTAGTTATTATAACAAGGCGGAAGATCAGTATTCAGCCCCGGTGTCAACAATGATGCATGACGGATTGACAGATGCATTCAGCAGCAAGCCAATGGGACTGACGGCTGAGACGGTAGCAGAAAGATACGGGATCACTCGCAAAGAGCAAGATGAGTTTGCCTACCACTCACAAATGAAAGCTGCCAAAGCGCAAGCAGCAAAGAAATTTGATCAAGAGATCGTGCCGTTGACTGAAAAATCAAGAACCGTTTTACAGGACGAAGGCATTCGCGCCGCTACGACAGTCGAAAAATTAGCTGAATTAAAAACAGTTTTCAAAAAAGACGGTACGGTGACTGCTGGGAACGCCTCAACCATCAATGATGGGGCGGCCATGGTCTTGATCGCGTCAAAAAGCTATTGTGAAGAACATCAGATTCCTTATCTGGCAGTGATCAAAGAGATCGTCGAAGTCGGTTTCGCCCCAGAGATCATGGGAATCTCACCAATCAAAGCAATCGATACGTTACTGAAAAAGCAAGCACTGACGATTGAAGATATCGGTATTTTTGAGATCAATGAAGCCTTTGCAGCTTCTTCGATCGTAGTAGAACGTGAACTTGGTTTGGATCCGAAGAAAGTCAACCGTTACGGCGGGGGCATTTCACTGGGACATGCCATTGGAGCGACTGGCGCGCGGATCGCAACGACCGTCGCTTATCAGCTAAAAGACACCCAAGAGCGCTATGGAATCGCCTCTTTGTGTGTCGGTGGCGGATTAGGGCTAGCGATGCTGTTAGAAAATCCTTCGGCGACAGCAAGTCAAACGAATTTTGATGAAGAGTCGGCATCAGAAAAAACAGAAAAAAAAAAGTTCTACGCCCTCGCGCCTAATGAACGATTAGCCTTTCTTGAAGCACAAGGAGCGATCACAGCAGCAGAATCCTTGGTTTTTCAAGAAATGACGCTAAACAAGGAAACTGCTAATCATTTGATCGAAAACCAAATCAGTGAAGTAGAGATCCCGTTAGGCGTAGGGCTGAACCTGCAAGTGAATGGCAAAGCATACAATGTCCCGTTAGCCACAGAAGAACCCTCGGTGATCGCAGCGATGAGCAATGGAGCAAAAATGGCTGGGCCCATTACGACGACCAGTCAAGAACGTTTGCTTCGGGGCCAGATCGTCTTTATGGATGTTCAGGATCCGGAAGCGATTTTGGCAAAAGTTGAATCCGAGCAAGCAACGATCTTTGCAGTGGCGAATGAGACGTATCCTTCCATCGTGAAACGCGGCGGTGGATTGCGAAGAGTGATCGGTCGGAACTTCTCGCCAGCAGAATCTGACTTAGCAACCGCTTATGTGTCGATCGATTTAATGGTTGATGTCAAAGATGCGATGGGCGCCAATATCATCAATTCGATTTTAGAAGGAGTGGCAGAGCTTTTTCGCAAATGGTTCCCAGAAGAAGAAATTCTCTTTAGTATTTTAAGCAATCTCGCTACGGAATCGTTAGTAACAGCCACTTGCTCGGTGCCTTTTGACAAATTGAGCAAGAACGGAAATGGCAGACAAGTTGCCGAAAAAATTGTTCATGCAGCTGATTTTGCCAAGATCGATCCATATCGTGCCGCTACCCATAACAAAGGGATCATGAATGGCGTTGAAGCGCTGATTTTGGCTACCGGAAACGACACTCGCGCCGTTTCTGCCGCTTGTCATGGCTATGCTGCCCGTAATGGCCGCATGCAAGGGTTGA
Source organism: Enterococcus casseliflavus (assembly GCF_029215545.1). Taxonomy (NCBI): domain Bacteria; kingdom Bacillati; phylum Bacillota; class Bacilli; order Lactobacillales; family Enterococcaceae; genus Enterococcus; species Enterococcus casseliflavus. The sequence goes on from NZ_CP119393.1 coordinate 1,117,170, forward strand.
CTTCCTGGACCATCATAGAAGACCGTTTGATTGGTAGTATCACATTACCGTTGGCGATCGCCACAGTCGGGGGTGCCACGAAAGTATTGCCAAAAGCCCAAGCGGCGTTGGCATTGACTGGTGTTGAAACGGCGAGTGAGTTGGCTTCGCTGGCGGCAAGTGTCGGGTTGGTTCAGAATCTGGCAGCGTTGCGGGCATTGGTTTCAGAAGGTATCCAGCAAGGCCATATGAGCATGCAAGCCCGTTCATTAGCCATTTCAGTAGGAGCAAAAGGATCCGAGATTGAACAGCTGGCAGCTAAGCTGCGAGCTGCGACTCAAATGAACCAAGAGCAAGCCCGTAAATTTTTAACCGAAATACGCAATTAAAAAAGGTTCTCTAGGCATTTGTCTAGAGAACCTTTTGTTTATCGTTTCGAAATCGCCGTGTGGGCATACGCCTCGATCAATGGAATGACTTCTAATTTTACTTTGTATTTGCGTTCTAGCGCAGTTTCAATGGTAAAAGTATCACTTTCTGTTTCAGAAATCGTTGCTAGAACACGATCTTCTTTCGGGGAAGCTTCGATCACGATCGTTTCTCCTGAAGATTGTTTGGCAGAAAATTTAGGGAATGCTGCGATTTTTTCAGCAAATGCTGAAAAAGTCATTGTGTTGTCAGCAGTATCAGCCATTGTTTCAGTTGCTTTTTCTACTTCTTTAGTTGATGCAGAGGTAGTCGGTGCAGCCGCTTCAGCTGGTGCTGATTCTTCCTTCACTTTCGCTGGTTCTTTTGCAGGAGCGGGTGCCGTACTTTCTTGCGGATTGGTCGGCAACCAGTAAGCAGCGATCTCATCGACTAAGTTATCGCTGAAACGATCAAGCAAACCAGCTTCTAAGCGTTGGATTCGTTTCACGACGATCTTGAAGTTCTCATCTAAAGGAACAGCGATTTTTTGTTCTTTTGGCGTTTCCTTCAACAATTCAATCAATAATTCCTCTTGGTTTTTAGGATTGATATACACAGTCGTCGGAAGGTCAAACTTATCTGCTGTTTTGCGCTCGATCGCTGTAAACAACTGTTGTCGAGCTGTTTCATAAGACGGGCGGAATTGTTGTTTCAATTTTGCTAATTGTTTCTTTTTCATAATCTTCTCCTCTCGATCACTATCGATTATAAGGAAAATTTGCAGAAAAGAACAGTGATTCTCATGAAAAAATACAAAAAAATTTATATACTTCCTGAAAAAACACCAACGCTGCTAAAAAAGCGGCGCTGGTGTTTCTACTAGATCATTGATTTGATGGTACTTGGGCATCAGGACCAAAAGGTCATTTTCTCCAGTTGCGACTAAGTAGTTTTCCCAAAGAAAAAAGCGTGGTTCCCCAGTAAGTTTCTCGGTCAGCATCTGCTGATAGTCGCTGGTCGTCCATTGACGTGCTGGAAAGTGTTGGACTTTGTCTGGCCAAACGAGAAAAACAAAATCAGCATGTAAGGCTTTTTGAACAGCAGGGGAGAGATGATTCAAATCAGTTTTTTTCATAGGCTTCTCCTTTATAGAGAGTGAAATTAAAACCCTGTCGTATCTGGATTGGTCGCTTTCCCAACCACACCATCTAATTGATCGATCGTTTTCATGTCCTCTTCAGATAGCTCAAAATCAAAGACGTGAATGTTTTCTTCGATCCGACTTGGTGTGACTGATTTTGGTAATGGCAAGAAACCATGTTGTAAAGACCAGCGTAATGCAACTTGAGCGATTGATTTTTGATGCTTTTCAGCTAATGCTTTCATTTCTGGTACATCAAAGATCTTCCCAGTACCTAATGGGCTGTATGCTTCAAGCAATACATCGTGTTCTTGGCAATAAGTCACGACTTCTTCTTGTAACTCGCCAGGTGCAAGGAAAATTTGATTGACCATTGGGAAGATAGTAGCTGTTTTTTTCAATTCTTCAAAATGATGTGGTAAGAAGTTGCTGACGCCGATCGCTTTGATTTTGCCTGCTTGATACAACTCTTCAAAAGCACGCCATGTTTCTGCGTTCGCTGTTTGCCAATTGTCGCGAAAAGCCACTGGATTTGGCCAATGGATCAAGAAAAGATCGATATAGTCTGTTTGTAATTTTTCTAAAGATTCTTCAAAAGAGGACATCACAAGATCATAAGAATGGTTCGCATTCCATAATTTTGTAGTTAAGAAAAGCTCTTCGCGGGGAATGCCGCTTTCTTTGATCGCTTGACCAACACTGGCTTCATTTTTATAGCCTTGTGCTGTATCAATATGGCGGTAACCTACTTCTAGTGCTTTTTTGACTGATGCTACGGCAACGTCGCCGTCTGGTGTTTGCCATGTGCCAAAGCCTAGCTCAGGGATGGTCACATTGTTTGATAACGTATAGCTGTTCATGTTCATTCCTCCGTTTTCTGTGATACTTCTAGTTTAGCAGACGAGGCAGGAATTTCCAATGATTGCACCTTTTAAAAAGAAAGCGAATGTTGAAGGAAAATGCCGATTCGCTCTTGTCAGTTCGCCTATTTATTTTGTACACTAGACAAATGGATAAGGAGCGTAACCAATGGATATTTATTTGAAACATGCGATTTTACACATTGTGGACCGTCAAACAGGCGATCCAGTTTTTTCTCAAGTTGAACTTGATTTAACAACGGAATACATTCGTGATTATTTGACGAAGAAAATACAGAAACTTGCTACACCGCAAACCAAAACAGGTCGTTTACTCGAAACTTCAACGATCGCTCAATTGGTCAAACAAGCACCAGACGACTTTATCGCAGCCAGTGAAGCGATCGTGCAACGCTGGTATGAAGCGTACAAGGAAAGTGAAGATGCGCCAAGTGCGGATGCGTTTGTCGTCTTATATGAATTAGATACAAGAATGCAGCTGGCTTTTTTGAAGGTCAATTATCAAGATGGCTATACGCATTTTATTGATAATGGGGAGGCTGGGATCGAAAATAATTTGATTTTGCATCGTGCCTTACTAGCAGGTAAAACCCAAAAGGCAGATGAAGGGATCACGATCGATGTGGAGAGCTTAGACTTTGAACTGATTGAAAAGAAATATAGCTTTTCAGGTGAAAAATACGCCTACTTTTCAACAAAAGTCATTGATGCCGAACCGATCCCATCTTTAGAAGAAAATGTCAAAGTCATCAAAAAAGTAGCCGAAAAAATTGGTCAGAAATTTGAAACACCCACCTATAACGTTGTTGCCGATTTGAAAGAAGCGGTCTACGATACGATCGAAGAGTCTGGTCATATCGATGTGAGTGAAGTGGCGCAAAAAGTCTTTAAAGACAATATTACTGCTCAGCTTTCATTTCAAGAAGAAGTGGTTGAAAAAGGATTCGTCAATCAAGCACCGATGATGCGGGATGTTCGTGAGATCTCGGAGAAAAAATTTGGTAAGCAAAAACTAAAATTATCGAATGGAATCGAATTGATCGTTCCTTTGGATGTTTACCGAGATCCGAATTTGATCGAATTTATCAATAATCCCGATGGCACGATTTCCGTAACGATCAAAAATGTAGAAGAAGTGATTAATCGGATGTAACAAGAGCTGTTTCTAAGCAGACGATGGCAGAACAAGTACAAAAAAGCGGCTCTTTGTCAATAATGAAAATGGAGCTGAAGAATCAATTCTGATTCATCAGGCCCATAAATTATAGAGCACAAAAAGCAGGGCGTCCTCATTTAGAAAGAGGACGCCCTGCTTTTTTACAGACGCTTGCTTGATCGACAGCAGCAATTATTGAGGGGTCAACTTTTCAAGAGCCGCTTGAGGAACGTCTTCTTCAGAAACTTCTTCCCAGCTTATAACGCCTTTGTTTGGATTGACCAATAGTTTCAAATAGGCACCTTCTTTCAAAGGAGCGGAACGGTGTTCATTCATTTTGACCGTTTTGACGTCACCAGAGGCGCTGTAGGCTGTTTGTGTATAACGATAGATGTTTTCAACGACCCCCTCGTCACTGACTTCGGTATCGTGTTCGCCTTCACCGTTGATAACTGTATAGTAGTCACTTCCACCATAGTAATAGTCATAAGTAAGGAAGCAGCCGCCAAGGAAAATTGCTGTAAAAACCAGCGCTGCAATGATTTTCTTCACATTTCTCACCTCATCTTCTATTATTCATAAAAACTAGGCTTGCGTCCAATGGATCACAAAAAGCAAAGAAATTCTTAGGGATTAGCTGCCGAGACCTCTTGCTTGACTTTGACTAATTTTGACCTATAATAAGGGTAGATTTAAACTTACAAAAAATAAGTTAATCCTTATCTCTTTGGAAGCGTAAATCGCAAAAATATGATTCGAGTCAACCAACGACTCAACTTTCTCTAGGAGGGAAACAATATGGCAAAACAACATTATGATCGTAGCAAACCCCATGTCAACATCGGAACAATTGGACACGTTGACCATGGGAAAACAACCTTGACTGCTGCTATTACCACAGTTCTTGGGAAAAAAGGGCTTGCCAATCCGCAAGATTACGCAAGTATCGACGCGGCTCCTGAGGAACGCGAACGTGGTATCACTATCAATACTGCCCATGTAGAATATGAAACAGAAAAACGGCACTATGCCCATATCGATGCACCAGGACATGCGGACTATGTGAAAAATATGATTACAGGGGCTGCCCAAATGGACGGCGCAATCTTGGTCGTATCAGCGACAGATGGCCCAATGCCGCAAACACGGGAACATATTTTGCTTTCTCGTCAAGTAGGTGTGAAACATTTGATCGTCTTTTTGAATAAAACGGACCTTGTCGATGATGATGAGTTGATTGATTTAGTGGAAATGGAAGTCAGAGAATTGCTGACTGAATATGATTTTCCAGGGGATGACATTCCTGTGATCAAAGGCTCTGCTTTAAAAGCCTTGGAAGGTGATCCAGAAGCAGAAGCAGCGATCTTAACGCTGATGGATACGGTAGATGAATATATCCCAACGCCAGAACGTGATACTGACAAACCATTGTTGTTACCGATCGAAGATGTCTTTTCGATCACAGGACGGGGAACCGTTGCTTCTGGTCGGATTGATCGCGGCATGGTAAAAGTCGGGGATGAAGTAGAAATCGTCGGAATCAAACCTGAAACACAAAAAGCAGTCGTGACAGGGGTAGAAATGTTCCGCAAAACGATGGACTTCGGAGAAGCTGGCGATAACGTAGGGGTATTGTTACGGGGCATCACCCGTGATGAAATTGAACGTGGCCAAGTGTTAGCAAAACCAGGTTCTATCACACCGCATACGAAATTCCAAGCGGAAGTCTATGTGTTGACAAAAGAAGAAGGCGGTCGCCATACCCCATTCTTTAATAACTATCGCCCACAATTTTACTTCCGTACAACGGACGTAACTGGGAATATCGTTTTACCAGAAGGAACGGAAATGGTGATGCCTGGTGACAACGTAACGATCGATGTGGAATTGATCCATCCGATCGCTGTAGAAAATGGAACGACCTTCTCGATTCGTGAAGGTGGACGAACAGTCGGTTCTGGTATTGTCACCACGATCGAAAAATAATGATGAGTGAAACAGTGCTTCCTTTTGAAGAAGCGCTGTTTCCTTTTTCTTGTCAAAAGATCGCCAATCCCTCAGTCAGCTTAGGATTGCTTGTTTTTTTCTAAATAATCTTGTGATTTTATTAAGGATTTTTTAGGAGAGAAAAAATTCTAGTCAGCCCGTTCATTTCATAGTACGATAGATTCTGACTTAGAAAAGATGGGATGTATTTGATGAGAAAAATTCGACGTTTCCTAGGATTTATACTGAAGCTGGCCCTCGTGTTGCTGCTGATCGGGGCAGGGGTTTGGGTCTATCGAAACTACACGGCATTGAAAGCTGTCTATGCGTATGAAGAAGCAATCGCGCAACAGACGCAAGCCCACGACATCTCTGAATATCAGTCATTAGCCATGAGCATCATGCTGACGGAGTCAAAAGGACAAGGCAACGACCCGATGCAAAGTTCTGAAAGTGTTTATGGAAAACAAAATCAGTTCGATACGCCAGAACAAAGCATCGAACAAGGTGTTTCCTATTTAGCAGAGTTGATTGAAAAAGCCGAGCAAATGAACTGTGATCTTTGGACCGCCGTACAGGCATATAATTTTGGTACAGATTATATTGATTATGTCGCTGCCCGAGGGGGAGTGAACACCTTAGAGTTAGCAGAAACATATTCCAGAGAGGTTTTATCTCCATTGTTAGGCAATGATACGGAACAAACCTATCGTTACTGGGGCATCCAATCCGTTTTTTATAATGGTGGTCACCTGTATCATAACGGCGGCAATTTATTCTACGCTGATTTAATAAAAATGAATCAATGGAAGATCAATGTTACGGCGCGTTTCTTTTCATAAGCGTTGTAAAATAACTGAAACAAAAAAGCTTGAAATACAAATAAAATATGGTAAAATCATTATGAGTGATTCTGTCTAATTATTCTTCGCACTGATATCTATTAGTGCGTTTTTTTACCTAGTAAACCGATGAATACTTACCAAATGGAGGTGAGTGGATGGCACGAATTCCTCAAACGGTCATTGACGACATTCGCGAACGTAGCAATATCGTCGATATCGTGGGACAGTATGTCCAGTTAAAGAAGTCTGGAAAAAATTATTTTGGTTTGTGTCCGTTCCATAATGAAAAATCACCTTCTTTTTCCGTTGCAGAGGACAAACAAATTTTTCATTGCTTTGGTTGTGGTCGTGGTGGAAATGTGTATGGTTTCTTACAGGAGCTTGAAGGCATCAGTTTTCCAGAAGCAGTCGTCAAAGTAGCAGAAATGAACGATATTCCTCTTGATCCGCAATATCAGCAGTCTGAAGGCATCAATGAAGCGACCTCACAAACGAGTCAATTGATTGCGTTACATGAAAAAGCCGCCGAAGTCTATCATCACATGTTGGTGAATACAGCTGCTGGACAAGAAGCGCTTGATTATTTATTAGATCGTGGATTGACGATGGCACTGATCGAAGAGTTCAATATTGGCTTTGCACCGAATGAACGCTCGTTTTTGGAGAAAGTTTTTTTGAATGAAAAAGCCAAAGCAGAGTTTTTTCCTGATACAGGACTCTTTGTTCAGCGCAACGATGGCTCACTGGCGGATCGCTTTTACCAGAGAATCATGTTTCCGATCCGCAATCCTCAGGGGAAAACGATTGGTTTTTCTGGTCGGTGGTTAGCAAGCGAAAAAGTCGGTGATCAAGACCAACCAAAATATTTAAATAGTCCTGAAACGATTCTTTTCAATAAACGCGAGGTTCTTTTCAACTTTGACAAAGCGCGACGAGCGATGCGTAAAGATGGTCAAGTGTATTTATTTGAAGGATTTATGGACGTGATCGCCGCTTGGCAAGCAGGGATCGAAAATGGGATCGCCTCGATGGGGACCAGCCTGACCAATCAGCAGATCGCTCACATCGAGCGAGTGGCACAAGAAGTGATTCTTTGTTACGATGGAGATAGTGCAGGGGTTGAAGCCACGAACCGTGGGATCGATCTTTTGCAAAACAATAGCCGCTTGAAATTATCTGTGGTTCGAGTGCCGGAACGGATGGACCCAGATGACTATTTGCGCAAATATGGGACAGAAGCTTTTTATAAATTAGCTGTACATGGGAAAGAAACCGTCTTTGCTTTCAAAATGGATTACCATCGAGCAAATCGAAATTTGGCCAATGAGAAAGAGCAGCTAGATTATGTCCAAGTCGTTTTAAAGGAATTACAGCGGGTGGATTCTTTGCTGGAGCAAGACCGTTATTTGACTCAGTTGTCCACAGAGTTCAACTTGAGCCGTGAGACCTTGCAGCAGCAGCTCAAGCAAAACCGGCAAGAGCAGCAGCCGCGGCAAGATGCACCGCCGCCAGCGCCAACAACCAATAATCCTATGGTCTTTACGCCGCCAACGCGGCAGCAGCCCAAAACACAGGTAGAAAAAGCACAAGAATTATTATTGTACCGTTTGTTTCATGACAGTACGTTAAACCATCGCTTTCGAGCGAGTGGCATATCCTTTATCCATGATCGTTACCAACAGCTTTATCTGCTGTTTGATGCGTATATGGAAACAGAAGAACACTTTGTTTTAGCAAAGTTCTTAGATTTTTTAAAAGAAGATTCAATGAAAAAAATGGTGATCGATATTGCAGATCTTAAAGCTTCTGAGGAAGGGACTGAACAAGAATTTCAGGACATTCTGCAGGTATTTCAAAAGTCGGGCATTGCTGAAGAAATCAATCAAAAACGAATCCAGCAGCAAGAAGCAAGACAAAAAGGAAACCAGCAATTAGAACTTGAACTTGCGATCGAAATCATTGATTTGACCAAACGGTTGAAACAAGCTAAATAGCGAACTGAAAGGGGCTTTCTTTCATGGCAGAAGAAACAAAAAAAACGTATGACAAAGCAGTTGCCGAATACATCCGAGAAAACAAAACAAAGGGGCAAGTTGTTTACGATGACATTACGAATCGTTTAGCAACGCCGTATACTTTGGATGCTGATGCAATGGACAAATTAATTCAAAAACTGGAGGATTCAGGCATCAGTGTCGTGGATGAAAATGGAGAGCCTTCAGTCCATAGTCTAAAGAGCAATGAAAAACGACAAGAAACACAACCTCAAGAAGATCTGTCTGCACCAACTGGTGTGAAAATCAATGACCCCGTTCGGATGTACTTGAAAGAAATCGGTCGTGTGCCGTTATTGACCGCAGAAGAAGAAGTGGCGCTCGCACTGAAAATCGAAGAAGGCGATCAAGAGGCAAAACAGCGTTTGGCAGAAGCCAACCTACGTTTGGTCGTTAGTATTGCCAAACGTTATGTGGGTCGAGGAATGCAATTCCTTGATTTGATCCAAGAAGGAAACATGGGCTTGATGAAAGCCGTTGAGAAATTCGACTACCGCAAAGGGTTCAAATTTTCGACGTATGCGACCTGGTGGATCCGTCAAGCGATCACCCGTGCGATCGCTGACCAAGCGCGAACCATTCGTATTCCTGTGCATATGGTGGAAACCATCAACAAATTGATCCGTATTCAACGGCAATTGCTGCAAGACTTAGGGCGCGAACCGACACCAGAAGAAATCGGCGCAGAAATGGATCTGCCGACGGAAAAAGTTCGTGAAATCTTGAAGATCGCTCAAGAACCTGTTTCATTAGAAACACCGATCGGTGAAGAAGACGATTCTCATCTAGGTGATTTTATTGAAGACCAAGATGCCACAAGTCCAGCAGAGCATGCGGCTTATGAGCTGTTGAAAGAGCAGCTAGAAGATGTACTGGATACGTTGACTGACCGTGAAGAAAACGTGCTGCGCTTGCGTTTCGGAATCGATGATGGTCGTACTCGGACATTAGAAGAAGTCGGCAAAGTCTTTGGGGTAACGAGAGAACGGATTCGTCAGATCGAAGCAAAAGCATTACGGAAACTACGCCATCCATCTCGTTCAAAACAATTGAAAGATTTCTTAGAATAATCAAGGTTTATCGACTTTCCAAAGGAACCCTTTGGAAAGTCTTTTTTATTCAGATTCTGTCCTCTCGACACAAGATTGGTAAAGAACTTAATAAAAACGTAACCAAGCAAGTGTTGGCTAATTGCCAAGAATGTGATAAATTTAATTTTGTGCATCTGCATCAAAACGTAACAAACAACGAAGTGTCAAAAAAGACCCATTATTTGCTGGTCTAAAAAACGAAGCAGTAGGTACAGCAAGCGTCTGATGAAAGAGGCGACTGCTTCATAAAAGGAAATGCAAAAAACAAAAGGAGTCAGTTTGAATCAATGAAGAAGACATGTCCTGAATGTGGATTTCAAGCAATAGAAGAAACACCCGTTTGTCCCAATTGCGGGTTCCAATGGAACCAGGCAAAGGAGAATGAACTGGAACCAACATCTGACTCTTCCGTTACGCCAGAAGAGCCACAGAATAAAAATGATGATATTCGCTGGTCAGACTTTAAAAACGTCCCGATCGGAAAAATGGAGGAGCACTTAGGTGATCGGCCATCCTCAAATGAAGAAACGATCGACCTCGCGCAGCAAGGGACTTTTTCCGATGAGCAACATGTAACCCCCACATCAGCCTCTAAGAAAGAAGCTGAGGAAAAAACGGAAGTAGAAAGTTCTAGCGCAACGCAAGAGCATGCGACATCAGCCAGTGAGGAAGCAAGTGAAACCGATGCATTAAGTACGGAGGAACAGCATGACGCTGATATTTTGGCTGCTTATATCCGCCAACACAAACTTGATGAGGAAGAAAAAGCCGCTGCTCTAGAAGCAGAAGCCGCCACTGATGATTTGTCTGCTACTGAAGAAGAAAGTCAGGAACAAGCCAGTGAGGAACCTCTACTGATAAGGGAAGATGAACCAGTGACGGATCCAGTCATTGAAGAAGCGAAGAAGCAGCCAGAACCAGTGATCGATCCAATTCCTGAGCCGATCACCGCAGCGGATGAAGCACCGAAAAAGGCGACTACTGAAGAAAAAACGTCGACGCCTAGCGAAAAAAAGAAGAGTCCTCGCAAAGCACTCTATATTACAGCGGCTTGTTTATTAGTGGCAGCTGGTGGCGGTTGGGCGTATTACTATCAACAGCAGCAACAAGAAACAGCCCGAGAAACGCAACTGGCGCAAGAAAACCGTACACTCGATCAAATTGAAAATGAGCTGAATGATTTTTATACAAATGATGAACGAGTGTTCATTAAAAACGACAAAACATCAGAACAGCTGACGGCTGTGACGAATCAGTTGGCAGAGTTTCAAGACCATGAACGGTACGATGCCTTGTCACAAGAAGCTGCGACGATTGCTGACAAACTAGCAGCTTTGACCGAGATCAACAGCTATTTTAGCAGTCCTGCCGTTGTGGAGGATCAGTTGGAAGAAGTCTCATTGAAAGAAGCGGCTGCCGTTACAATGGCGAAGCGTGAGAACGGGGATGCCTTTGATGAGTTGATCAATCAAGCGATCGATATGGGGCAAAAAGAGTTCAGTGCGATCGAGGAAGTTCAAAATGCGGTGAAGAGCATGGTGGCTTTAAGTGGCGACGACGAAGCACCTGCAAGTGTCACCCGCGAGAACTACAATGCTTTAATGAAAAAAGTCCAAGCTTTACCGATCGATTCACTAGTGGAAAGTCTCACTGCTGAACTGCGCAAAGTCGATACTGCGTTGACGAAGCGTGAAACAGCTACCCAACAAGCAGCGGCGCAACAACAAGCGACCCAAGAAGCAGCACAAGCGGCGGCTTCTGAGAACAACGCTTCCGCTTCGAGCGGCGGTTCTACAAGCGCTGCGACGCCAGCACAAAGTACGTCTGAAGAAGAGTATGTGCTTTCGCCAAATACGCCAACAAATACCAATAATCAGCCAATTATTCCAGCCCGTCAAAGTGATTTGAATGATGTAAACAATAGCGCTTGGGTGTGGGCAGATGGTGTCCAAGAAAAAATCATTGCCACAGCGATTGCCCGTGGTTACGTGGTTGAAGGTGGTTATACTTTTGAACGCGTGCGGATCGTCAATGGCGAAGGCTATTACAATTTTTATGCGACAAATGCCCAAGGCAGCTTGCTTAAAGGAACGGATGATTCAGCGTTCCCGCTATACTTATTTACGGTAAACGCCAAAACTGGCTATTTCAGAGGCAATGGGAACGATCACACCGTTCGCTAAGTCTCCTGAGTCACTAGAAAACTTTCAGAGTTATTACATGCACATGTGAAAAATACTTGTTTCCCCTCCCTGTTTTCGATATGATGAAAGATAATCGTTCAAACAGGGAGGGTTTTTTGTGCAGAAAATAGAAAGATATGATCGCTTTGAAGATGGGGTCATTGCTTGTGTACCAACGATTCTTGGGTACTTAGGGATTGGTTTTGCGATGGGGGTCGTGGGAAAAGGTGTTGGGTTGTCGATTCTTGAAATTATTTTAATGTCTATTATTGTCTATGCAGGCAGTGCTCAATTTATTATTTGTGCATTACTCGCGATTCAAGCACCTTTCATGACGATCGTCGCAACCGTCTTTTTAGTGAATTTACGACATTTCTTAATGAGCTTATCAGTGGCTTCCTATTTTAAAAAGACTCCTTTGCTTTCTGCTATCGGGATTGGGACGCTTTTGACTGATGAGTCCTATGGCGTTTTGACGACGGCACTGCAACAAGACAAACCAGTCACAGCGAAATGGACCCATGGGTTGAACGTGATGGCGTATTTGAGTTGGATCTTCGCAACCTTTTTGGGCGGACTATTAGGCTCGTTTATTCCAGATCCAGAAGCGTTAGGCTTAGATTTTGCCTTGGTAGCCATGTTTGTTGGTCTTTTTTTATTTCAAGTAGAGCGACCCCTCAAGAAGAAAACCCAGCAAACGCTCTTCGTACTCGGGGCAGTTGTGGGGACATTGATTTTATTTATGCGTTTTTCTACTGCTGAGATCGCGGTAATTGCTGCGACCTTGGCAGGATGTTTGGTTGGGACGGTGACACATCATGACTAATTTTGTTATACTAATGCTAGCATGTGGGTTGGTTACTTGGATTCCGCGGATCGTTCCTTTTTTATTTTCTAAAAAGCTCGTATTCCCGAAACCTTTCACCATCTTTTTGAGTTACTTGCCGTTGTGTATTTTGGCGGCATTGTTGGTTCAAAATTTGCTGATCTTTCGAGAAGGGCAATTTCCCATCTTGAAAGTCAAAGAAACTGTTGCCTGTATCCCAGCATTGTTGGTGGGGTATTATACAAAAGATTTGATGAAGATCGTTATCACAGGCGTTATTGCTATGGCACTGCTGCGTTTCTTTTTCTAGCAACGGGCAGTTTTTATGAAGAAGGAGAGAATAGATGAAAGACTTATTAGCATCCGTATTTAGCGGATTGATCATTGATGAAAATGAACAGAATTATTTTGTTCAAAAAGGCGGGGTTACCTTCCGACTAGCCAAGGAAGAAGGCGAACATCATTTAGGTGAAGCCGTCGAAGGGTTTGGCTATCAAAACCAAAAGCAAGAAAATGTACTCACTACGAATATTCCGAAAAGCCGCAAAGGGCATTATGCCTTTGGTACAGTCACAGGAAGCCGTCGCGACTTAGGCGTTTTCGTCGATATCGGTTTAAAAGACAAGGACATGGTGGTTTCATTAGATGAATTGCCAACAATGCGGGAACTTTGGCCCAAAAAAGGCGATCGTTTGATGGTCAGCTTGCGCGTCGACGACAAAGAGCGTATATGGGCTTCGTTAGCAGATGAGAAAATCTTCAAGGCACTGAGTAAGAATGGTACGGAACAGATGAAGAATCAAGATGTTACAGGTACCGTGTATCGCTTAAAACTAGCGGGAACCTACTTATTGACGGATGATTTTTATATTGGCTTCGTCCACCCATCAGAGCGCTATCAAGAGCCGCGTCTTGGGGAAGTTGTCAAAGGACGAGTGATCGGGGTTCGTCCAGATGGCGTCTTGAACCTTTCATTGAAACCAAGAGCCCACGAGGCGATTTCAAATGATGCCGCCATGGTCCTAACCTTTTTAGAACGAGCGCCAGAAAATAAAATTCCTTTTACCGATAAATCAGCACCAGAAGAGATTTTACAAACGTTTGGTATTAGTAAAGGCCAATTTAAACGGGCGTTAGGAACCTTGATGAAACAGCGTTTGATTGAGCAAAAAGACGGCTTTACGATTCTTGTTAAAAAACCTAATTGAGAATACTTGTTTCTTTTGCTGTTCTAATTTATAATGATTACAATGTTTGTCTTGGGTGATTCTCACTCAAATTAGAATCGTTATAAATTAGCGGCATACACGGAGGCAACTATGAACACAACAGCAGCGTTAAAAAAGACCAAGAAACAATTGCACGAGTCGGGGTTCAAATTAACTCCTCAGCGAGAAGCGACGTTGTTGGTCTTATTAGAAAATGAGAAAGATCATTTATCCGCCGAAGAGATTTTTTTCTTTGTGCGCAAAAAAAATTCTGAGATTGGCTTAGCAACCGTCTATCGAACATTGGAGATTTTGACGGATTTGAAAATCGTCGATAAAGTCAGTTTTAATGACGGTGTCGCTCGTTATGACCTACGTAAAGAAGGCGCCAAACATTTCCATCATCACTTGTTGTGTTTGGAATGCGGCAATATCGAAGAGGTTGAAGAGGATCTGTTGGGCACAGTCGAAGAGATCGTCGAACAAAAGTACCATTTTTTAGTAAAGGATCATCGGTTGACATTTCATGGTGTCTGCCAAAAATGCCAAAACAAAGCCTAGTGTCTGTAGCTGGGCAATTTGAAAAGATTTTGTTATCACCCGAATGATAGTCAGATGGTTTCAATAGGAAGAGTGTCCTTTTTTCCGATTTGAAAGAAACCAAAAAATCTGCTATGATTCGGGTGTTTCCTTGGGAAAAAGATACGGGTAAATGCCTCTTTTTTGTTGGCAAGCTACTATCTAAACGAGCCAGAATTTGATATGATAAAAAAGCTGAAAGTAGAGGAAGCCCCATGAACGAACAAATTATTGATTATCTTCATTATTTGACCATTGAGCGCGGGCTATCCCAAAATACCCGTGCCAGCTACCAGCGGGATCTGCAACAGTATCTTGCGTTTTTACAAAAAAAACAAGTGACGCAGTGGCAACAGATTGACCGAGTGATCGTTTTGTCTTTTTTGCAAAGTTTGCAAGAGGCGGGAAAATCCTCGGCAACCGTGATTCGGATGGTTTCCAGTTTGCGAAGATTCCATCAATATTTGCGTCAAGAACGGTTGACCGATCATGATCCGATGCAGCATATTGATTCGCCGAAAAAACAGCAGAAGCTACCTGACACTTTGAGTTTGCAGGAAGTGGAGCGCTTGATCGAAACACCAGATACTCGAGCGGTGTTGGGCATTCGCGATCGAGCGATTTTGGAAGTGATGTATGCGACAGGTTTGCGCGTCAGCGAGTTGATCGGTTTGAAATTGAATGATTTGCATTTAAGTATGGGCTTGTTGCAAACAACCGGGAAAGGCGACAAAGAACGGATCGTCCCATTAGGGGATTTAGCGATTCAATGGATCGAAACGTATCTCAGCGATGCACGTCCGTATTTGACGAGAAAAACACCGGATGAAAGCCACCTGTTTGTAAACAACCATGGCACGCAGCTGTCTCGTCAAGGAATCTGGAAAAATTTAAAAGCCTTGGTTCGACAAGCTGGGATCACCAAAAATGTGACTCCCCATACGTTGCGCCATAGTTTTGCGACTCATCTATTAGAAAACGGCGCAGATCTGCGAACGGTTCAAGAGCTGTTAGGACACGCAGATATCTCGACCACTCAGATTTACACGCATATAACGAAGAAACGGATGACGGAAGTGTACAAGCAGCACTTTCCGCGCGCCTAGAAATCGAGGATGGAATGGAAGAAATCAAAATAAAATTAGCTGTCTTTGAAGGACCGTTGGATTTGCTGCTTCATTTGATCAAAAAACTGGAAATCGATGTTTATGACATTCCAGTTGCAACCATCACCGAACAATACATGCAGTATATCCATGCCATGAAAATTTTAGAATTAGAAGTCGCTGGTGAATATTTAGTCATGGCGGCAACTCTGATGGCGATCAAAAGCCAGATGCTGTTACCGAAACAAGAGCTGATTGCTGAAGTGGAAGAGTACGAAGAAGATCCACGGGATATGCTGGTGGCACAGCTGCTAGAATACCGCAAATTTAAGTATGCAGCCGAGCAGCTTTCCGAAAAAGCGGAAGAGCGAAGTTTGTATTATACGAAAGATCCGATGGATGTCGATGAATACAAAGAGGAAGAAGATCAGTTAAGAGCCAATCAATTCAATACGATCGATCTCTTTTTGGCTTTTCAAAAAATGATCGAGAAAAAGAAAAATCGCCAAGTACTAGAAACCAAAATTTCTCCTGATGAAAGCACCATCGATGAAAAGATGGCGGCGATTCAGCTGGAGATGCAACATGTCAGTGCCAAAAAAGGCCGCAGCTTTGATTCGTTTTTTACGACCTACAATAAAACAGAAGTTGTGGTAACTTTTATGGCACTATTAGAATTAATGAAAAAAGGAACGATTCGAGTAGAGCAAACAGACAATTATGCGTCGATTCTGCTCTATCCAACAGGTAAAGAAGATGAGTAAATATAGTGAATTAGAAGCGATCTTATTCGTCGTCGGTGATGAGGGGATCGGACTTGAAGAATTGAGTTACTTAGTCAAAAGCAATACTGCCAGTGTCTATCAGCATTTGCAGGAACTAAATCAGCAATATGAAGAAAATGAACATACTGCGTTGCATATTCTTGAAGTGGGCAATCATTTCATTTTGACCACCAAGAAACAATTTGCCCCTTTATTGAAGAAATATGCTGAATCACCGATGGGCAGCTCGTTGTCTCAGGCCGCTTTAGAAACGTTGTCGATCATTGCTTACAAGCAGCCGATCACTCGGATGGAAGTAGAAGAGATCCGCGGCGTCCAATCTAGCGGATCGGTTCAAAAATTGGTGGCAAAACGACTGATTGAAGAAAAAGGCCGCGTTGACGGACCAGGACGAGCGATCCTATATGGTACGACGGAATACTTTATGGATTATTTTGGCTTAAAAAGTTTGGCTGAATTACCCGATATCCAATCCATGGAAGATGAACTTGAAGAAGATGCACCGTTTGATCTTTTTTACGACCGCTACAAACAAGCAGAAACAGAAGGAGAATGAAGATGGAACGTTTGCAAAAAGTGATTGCCCATGCTGGCATCACCTCAAGAAGAAAAGCTGAAGGATTGATAACTGAAGGCCGAGTGCGTGTCAACGGGCAAGTGATCAAAGAATTAGGGGTCCAAGTTAGCTCAAAAGATGTTGTTGAAGTCGATGGTGTACCAATCGAACAAGAACAACACGTCTATTATCTATTCTACAAACCTCGTGGTGTGATCTCAGCTGTAACGGATGATAAAAAGCGCAAAGTCGTTTTGGATTATTTTGCTGAAGTCCCTGAACGGGTGTATCCAGTCGGCCGCTTGGACTATGATACCTCCGGTTTGCTGCTACTGACAAATGATGGGGAATTATCACAGACACTGATGCATCCAAAACACGAAGTCGAAAAAGTGTATGTTGCCAAGGTCAAAGGCATTGCGGATAAAAAGCAACTGCTCCCATTGACAAAAGGAATTCGGATCGAAGGGCGTAAGACCGCGCCTGCTCGCTTTGAAATCTTATCGACAGACCAAACGGCACAATCTAGTATTGTGCAATTGACGATCCACGAAGGTCGCAATCATCAAGTCAAAAACATGCTAAAAGCAGTTGGTTTGCCTGTGCAAAAACTAAAACGGGAAAACTATGGTCCGTTAGATTTAAAAGGTCTTCGTCCAGGGGAATACCGAGAGTTGTCGAAGAAAGAAGTCAGCCAGCTGAAAAACAGTGCAAAATAGTTGAAAAGTATCTGAAAACGTAACTATTGTTAATTTTTAGATTTTGTGTATAATAGAACATGTAATAAATAGAATAAAGGTTCGTCTTCAGGGGCAGGGTGCAATTCCCGACCGGTGGTTATAGTCCACGACCTATTTCTTCGGAAATAGCTGAATCGGTGAAATTCCGATACCGACAGTACAGTCTGGATAAAGAAGATAGAGCGTATTTGATTTGCTTATGGCTATTTCGAATGCCCTCTTTTTTCCCTGTGGAAAAAAGAGGGCATTTTTTGTCTGGCGCCGACAAGAAAGCCGAGGAAATTTAATAGGTTCGTTTGAAGAGGAATCCTGAACTTAGGAGGATTTATACTGATGAACAACAAAACAAGAAAAATGGTGACGATCGCCATGTGTGCTGCTATGGGAACAATTTTGCAATTTATCGCTTTTCCAATTTTTCCGGCATTCAGCTTTTTAAAGATCGATTTTAGTGATATTCCCGTGATGATCATGATGTTTTTATTTGGTCCTTGGAGTGGGGTAGTGACTGCCTTCATTCGTTCGGTCCTGCATTTGTTCTTATCTGGTTTTTCACCTGCTGATATGGTGGGAGATACGGCAAGCTTTTTAGCATCATGTGCCTTTACTTTGCCAATGTACTACTTTTTCCGCAAAGGTATCCACACCAAAAACAAAATGGTTGGTGTCATCAGCGGTATCTTGTCGGTAACGATTTTTATGAGTGTGGCGAACCTATTTGTGATCACACCGCTTTATCTACGCTTTTTCGGGGTCACAGCCGATCAATTTTTAGGGATGTCTTTGCCGCAATATGTGGCGATCGGGATTTTACCCTTCAATTTGGTTAAAGGAGCGATCGTCAGTGCCGTCTTTTTAGCACTACATGCCAAACTGCTCCCATGGTTGGCTCGTAAGCAGCCCCATCATTCTGCTATAGGAAAATAAAAAATGAGCCGACTTGCTGTGGCAGACGAAAGGTCTGTTAATGGCAGGTCGACTTTTTTATTTTTCTATAAGGATCGCTCTGGTGGGGCATTTGCGATAAGCAGTTTTGACTTTTTCTTGTTGCTCTTCTATGATAAACTGTTGCCGTGCACTCGGTTCTTGGGCAAATAAAACGATCCCATCTTCATCATAATCGAAGATCTCGGGAGCATAGATCGCACATAGTCCACAAGCAATGCAGCGCTCAGGAACAATTTTACAGCGTTGTGACATTTTTTAGTCCTTTCTGGGAGGAAGATATGGATTCTTTTATTTTAGCGCTGTTTTCTGATACTGACAAGTTGCGTCCATCGACACTTTATCAAATTCTCATTGGTAAGCGTACTAGCTCTGTCTTGAGTTATGCCTTTTTTTATGATCGCTTAGGTCTCTTTCAATCGTTGCCCCAGTTGAATGAGAAAGCGTATCAACAGACGCTCGCTGACTTGATCCAACGAGGGGCTCTAAGTCGAGATTCAGATGGTCTGCTGCTCAAAACGACTGCTAGAAACAGCCAGCAGCCAGGTGAACGATTGTTGCGTTATGCGAATTACTTTCGTTATGGACGAACGACGGAGGAGGCTTGGCGTTTTGTTCGGCTGCTGGTTCAAGCAGCTGCGTATCAAGGCGTGACCAATCAGTATATTCCCGTTGAAAACACGCCACTCTATACAGAACCTGTCCGTCAGCTGATCCGTCACAATCCTGACATCAAAAAGTGCTTGTATCAAGAGCTAACAGCAATTTTTGACCAGCTTCCCGCAGAAGTGGCAGATTTTTTAGCGGGCACCTTATCTGGTCCAGATATTCTAGGGCAGGCGTTTTTTCAGCTTTTACCAGAAAATGTTCAAAGTAAGCCTTGGGACACTCTTTATGTAGGAGCTTCGATCCATCAATTTTTAACCTTGATCGAAAAAACGCCCCAGACGATCCTGTTTCGAGGATTGTCGCCTTTTCTAAAGAGAAGTTTAAACCAAAGCATGGTGGAAAGCCGAGCATTGTTTTTGCGAGGCGATTCTGTCGAGCAGATTATGGAAAAAAGAAGGATTAAACGAGGAACTGTTAATGATCATTTGATTGAGTGGGCATTGCTTGATCCCACGTTTCCTTTTCAGCGCTTTGATACAGCGTTGTTGAAAAAGCTGCCAGAAGCTTCTTGGAAAAATAGCTATCAAGAATTACAGGCGCTTCTTACGACTGATTTTTTGACGATTCGTTTGTTACAGATTGCTCAGAAGCGGGGGATTCGATGTTAGAAGATGCACTGAATCAGTATTTTGGTTTCAAAACATTCCGCCAAGGACAAAAAGAAGTCATCGAAAGTGTTTTAGCACAGCAAGATACGTTAGCGATTCTGCCTACTGGGAATGGCAAAAGTCTGTGCTATCAGCTGCCAGGGTACCTAGTAGACGGGATCGTGATCATTATCTCGCCGTTAGTCTCTTTGATGGAAGATCAAGTCTACGGCTTACAAAAGCAAGGGGAAAAACGCGCGATTGCGTTTAATAGTCAATTGGACCTTGCTGATCGCCAGTATGTGATGCAGCATTTGCAGAAGTACAAGTTTTTGTTTTTAAGTCCAGAAATGATCGTACAAGAAGCTGTTTTGCATCAATTGGAACAGGTTAAGATCGCCATGCTCGTGGTGGATGAAGCCCATTGTGTTTCGCAATGGGGCATTGATTTTCGACCAGAGTACTTGCAGCTTGGTGAAGTTAAGAAACGCTTGATGGCACCCGTCACGTTAGCCTTGACGGCTACTGCAACAGCGCAAGTTGAAGCAGACATTCGGCAAGTGTTGTTAGCAAAGAACGCCAATGTCTACCGTTATTCGATGAACCGCAGCAATATCGGCTTGTTCGTAGAGCAAACAACAGACAAAGATGCGGCATTAGCAGACTATCTCAGCCGCTTAGGCGGGGCTGGGATCATCTACTGTTCCACAAGAAGCAAAGTCGAAGAAGTCTATAACAAACTGCGTCAGCGCTATTTGGTAGGCTATTATCATGGTGGTCTCGCGAGTGATCAAAGAAAAACGTTGCAGCAGCAGTTTTCTCAGAATAAATTAAAATTACTCGTTGCTACCAATGCCTTTGGGATGGGGATCAATAAGGAAGATATTCGCTTTGTGATCCATTATGATCTACCTGATTCGTTAGAGAATTACAGTCAAGAAATCGGGCGAGCTGGTCGTGACGGCAAACAAAGCAATGCGATTTTGCTTTATCAGGAACATGATGAGCAGATCCATTACTTCTTTCAGCGAGAAAACAAAGAAGAACGCCGTGCTTTAGAACGAATGGTTCAGGAGAAGAGGAAAGAACCCTTGACACCGTTGCAAGAAAAGTGGCAGCAAAAAATGAAGGAGTTGGGGGCTTCCTTTTGGCTGGAAACGTTAAAACAAAACGAACAGCAAAAGCAAGAACAATTACAAAAAATGTTGGCTTATATACATTTTACAGGTTGTCGCCGACAATTTTTACTGGCGCATTTCGGAGAGGAAGCCCAGGAGAATCCTTATTGTTGCGACAATGACGGGATCGAAATAGCGGGTGAAGAACAGCTGCCCCAGAAAAAAGAAGCCCATCATTGGCAGGAACGTTTAATAAAAATTTTTAAAGATATAAATTGAATCGTATTTTGTAGGACAGTTTTTATTTACCTATGGTATAATACATCGGAAGGAAACTAGGAGGGAATACGAGTGAGCAAGAAAGACAATGACTACAATTCAGAAAATCAAGAACCGTGGGAACAACCAATCTATGATACAGAATACGATGATTCTGCATCAAGATCCCAACAAAGAAAACAAAAGCGTGGGAATTCACTCTTTTTGACGATCGTGTTAGTTTTGCTTTTCTTGATCGTGGCAATTCCGGTTGGTGCCGGTATTTGGGTATTGAACCACAACAATGATGCCCCGATCGCAGCAAGTTCGAGCAGTACTGTAGAAAGTACGACTGAGTCTTCAACAACCGAATCATCAACGACGGAATCATCCACTACGGAATCGACAAGTGAAACGAGTTCGTCAACAAGTGAATCAAGTTCTTCTAGCAGTTTTTCTGCGCCAGCTTCATCAACACCTTCAAGCAGTGAGCCGGCACAAGAACAAAACAATGCTGGACAAGATACTACCCAAAATAACCAAGGGCAAGGCGCTGCTGGTAATGAACAGTATACCACTGTGCAAGCAGGTGAAGGTCCTGAACAAGTGGCAGCTCGTACAGGTATCTCAGTTGAAACCCTATATCAATTAAATGGGATTGATCCGAACAACTACATGCTTTACCCTGGCGACACGTTAAGAGTTAAATAAAAAACCGCTTTGGCGGTTTTTTTTCTTGAAAGAGAGAAGCCAAGGTGGACGATAAGCAGAAACGATGAAGGAATACACATCGTTGGGAAACGAGGAGTAAGAAAAATGAAAAAAATCAACATCGCTATTGATGGTCCTGCGTCATCTGGGAAAAGCACAGTGGCAAAAATCATCGCGAATGACCTGGGATTTATTTATACGGATACTGGTGCCATGTATCGAAGCATCACGTATTTAGCTTTAAAAACGGGCTGTTCACTTGAAGATGAAGCGGCGATCGCTGCTTTGATCGATCAATACCCCATCACTTTTGAACCGACTGAACACGGTCAAGAGGTCTTTGCAGGAGGAGAGCAAGTCACAGAAGCGATCCGTCAGCCAGAAGTAACCAACGCAGTTTCGAAGGTGTCGGCATACCCTGCGATCCGCGAAAAACTCGTCCAACAACAGCAGATGATCGCTAAAGATGGCGGTGTCGTGATGGATGGCCGCGATATTGGTACGGCGGTTTTACCACAAGCAGAAGTCAAGATTTTTCTGGTAGCAAGTGTGGAAGAACGCGCACAGCGCCGTTTTAAAGAAAATCAGCAAAAAGGGATCAAAACCGATTATGAGACGTTGAAAGAAGAGATCCAGCAAAGAGATTATCTGGATTCTCACAGAGAAGTCTCCCCTTTGAAACAAGCGGAGGATGCGGTTCGAATCGATACGTCTGGTTTAACGATCGAGCAAGTCGTCGAAGCAATCAAAAAAACCATCAAAGAAAAAATTGATTAACAAAAACAATGGGTGTTCCCCATTGTTCAGACTGTAGACAAACCTTATACAAACATGAGGTTTGTCTTTTTTCTATGTAATATTCTATGGATAATCGATAGATTAGGCAGTTTTCCTTTAGGAAAACGTCTCTTTTGCGCTCTGATCCTTTTTATTTTTGCCAGCTTTTTCATATTAAGACACGCAAAAGTAAGCCCAATTTTCATGTGCATTTTTTCAATTCCTATTTGATTGGTATAACGTAACCCATGAAATTCTTTTGCTGTCCCAAAAATTCGTTCAATGGTTTCTTTTCTCTTTTTATAAAGTTCTTTGAACCAACTTTGATGGCGTATCTCTTCACAGGTCTCTATAGCTTCAGCCCAAATGTGTCTAGTGATTACTTTGGTATGATTTTTTGAGTTGGTACACTTAGACAAGAAAGGACAATTTTTACAATCCTTTGGATTGCTTTTGTATTCGATATATCCTTTGCGATTGGTAGTGGCATAAGAGAGTATTTTATTATTGGGACAGATATAACAATTATAGTAATCGTCATAAACATATTCATGTTTCTTGAAATAGCCTTTTTTAGTCATAGGACGTTTGTATGGGAAAATTGGGGTCAATTTATGTTCGAGTAGTAAATGTGCAATTGCTGGTGTCTTATACCCAGCATCCATAATTAATTTTTCTAGGGGAAAAGCTCCTTTGAGCTTGTTAAATAAAGAAACAAACGTACGACTGTCATGAAAGTTCCCTGGGTGTGTAGTATAACCTAATATCCATCCATGTTTATCACACGCCACTTGTGAGCTATAGGCAAAAACTTCTTTGTGTTCACCTTTATGAAACCAACCACTTTCAGGATCAGTCGTACTTCTTTTTTTCAAGGAAGTTTTACTTTCTGCGTTTGTTTCTTTTAAGGGCTTTTTTAAATGTTTTTCTCGATTCTTGGTGATTTCTTTTGTCAGCTTATCTGTATAAAAAACAGCTTGTTCCATTACTTCGACAGATTCTTTTTTGTTACGATTCGCATGTGCTTTAATATGCGTACTATCAATAAATACTTCGGAAGTATCTACGATACCTTCAGCGATACATTGTTCTAGAATTTCATAAAAAATTTTTTCAAAGAGATCTGTTCCTTTGAACCGTCGCGTATAGTTTTTACCAAATGTTGAAAAATGAGGAACAGGATCTTCTAAACTCAAACCTAAAAACCAGCGATAAGCGATATTCACTTCTATTTCTTTTATTGTTTGTCTCATACTTTTAATACCAAATAGATATTGAATCATTGGTAATTTAATTAGAAGAATAGGATCCAAGCTAGGACGTCCTTGGATTTCATCGTATTTCTCTTTAACCAATTCATAAATAAAGGAGAAATCAATACATTGATCTATTTGCCGAAATAAATGGTCCTGTGGGACCAAGTCTTCAAGAGAAAAGAAACCGATTTGTGCGCGTTTACTCATATCTTGTTTTGAGAGCATCTGGATACACCTCCAATTGATACTCTTATTTTAACGGATAAAAAAAGACAAAGCACTAAAAACTAGTACTTTGTCTACAGTCTGAACAATGGGTGTTCCCCATTGTTTTTTTATTTTTCGAAACCAAAAGATGAAAGTGAGTAAGAAAACAGAGGTGAAAAGACTTTTTTAACGAAAAAACCGTAGTTTTTTAGGAAAATAAGAGAAATCGCTTTATTTTTTTTTCATTCTATTTTAAACTAAAAGATGTAGTGCAATTATTGCAGAATTGTTGGTTAGGAGGACATGAGAGATGACAGAATTTGAAAATAATCAGGTTGAGAGTGGAAATGAATCAATGGAAGCCGCTTTAGACAATTTCCAAGAAGTAAAAGTTGGAGATATCGTTAAAGGTGAGGTATTGGCCATTGAGGATAAACAAGCGATCGTAGGGATCGAAGGCGCCGGCGTTGAAGGCGTTGTTCCTGCAAAAGAATTATCAACTTTACCTGTTGAAGACATCAACGAAGCAGTCAAAATTGGGGATGTCTTAGAATTGGTTGTGATTTCAGCAATTGGTAAAGACAAAGAAAACGGCAGCTATCTCCTTTCTAAACGTCGCTTAGACGCGAAAAAAGTTTGGGAAGATATCGAAAAAGATTTCCAAGAAGGAAAAATCATTGAAGCACCAGTCACCAACGTCGTTAAGGGCGGGTTAGTGGTTGATGTAGGTGTTCGTGGGTTTGTCCCAGCATCAATGGTCGAAGACCATTTTGTTGCGGATTTCGAAGATTACAAAGGGAAAACATTGACCTTCAAAATCGTTGAGATCGAGCCTTCAGAAAACCGTTTGATCCTTTCTCATAAAGCAGTTGTCGAAGCAGAAAAAGCAAAACAAAAAGAAGCTTTATTAGCTGATTTATATGAAGGACAAGAAGTAGAAGGAAAAGTAGCGCGTTTGACCGACTTTGGTGCCTTCGTAGACCTTGGCGGCATCGATGGACTTGTCCATGTCTCTGAAATTTCTCATGGACATGTTGGCAAACCTAGTGATGTTTTATCTGTTGGCGATACCGTCAATGTGCGTATCTTATCTGTTGATGCAGACAAAGAACGTGTGTCACTTTCGATCAAAGACACATTGCCTGGACCTTGGACCAATATTGAAGAGCAAGCGGCTGTTGGCAGTGTCTTGACGGGGACTGTTAAACGCTTGACAAGCTTCGGTGCGTTTGTGGAAGTCTTCCCAGGTGTTGAAGGGCTGATCCATATCTCACAAATCTCCCATAAACACATTGCGACACCACATGAAGTCTTACAAGAAGGTGATGAAGTGCAAGTGAAAGTGCTTGAAGTGAACCCTTCAGAACACCGAATCGCATTAAGTATCAAAGCATTAGAAAAAGCCGAAAACACCAATGAAACACAAGAGGTTTCAGAGGACGACTATCAATTGCCAGAAGAATCAACTGGTTTTACTATGGGTGATATCTTAGGTGATGCCTTAAAAGACAGCGACGAAGAGTAATTGTATGCCATCAGCTTATAACGATTCGATGTTTGAATTTGTTATAAGCTGGTTTTTTGTTTGCCAGGAAAGCTTGCAACTTTCCATGGCTTTAGGTAAACTAAGTAAGATTGAATACAAGAAGCAGCGTACAAGGACTGCTTTTTTAAATGGAGGGTAAAAAATGTCAAATCCAACAATAGCGATCGTTGGACGTCCGAATGTGGGGAAATCGACCATTTTCAACCGGATAGCTGGAGAACGAATTTCGATCGTTGAGGATACTCCAGGAGTGACCAGAGATCGTATTTATGCCACCGGTGAATGGCTAGGCCGTGAGTTTAGCGTAATCGATACAGGTGGGATCGATTTAAGTGATGAGCCGTTTATGGATCAAATCAAGCATCAAGCAGAAATCGCCATCGATGAAGCAGATGTCATTGTTTTTATTACGAGTGCTCGTGAAGGAGTAACCGATGCTGATGAGCTTGTGGCTCGTTTGCTGTACAAAAGCAACAAACCCGTGATTTTAGCGGTCAACAAAGTTGATAATCCCGAGATGCGTACCGACATCTATGAATTTTATGGTTTGGGTCTAGGCGATCCATACCCAATCTCAGGAAGTCATGGATTAGGGATCGGGGATGTTCTTGATGAAGCAGTCAAACACTTCACCAATGAAGCAGAAGAAGAAGATGATTCCATCATCAAGTTTAGTTTGATTGGTCGTCCAAATGTCGGTAAATCCTCTTTGATCAATGCAATTCTAGGGGAAGAGCGAGTGATCGTTTCTGATATCGAAGGAACGACTCGTGATGCGATCGATACCCATTTTACCAGCGAAAGCGGTCAAGAATTTACCATGATTGATACCGCCGGCATGCGTAAAAAAGGGAAGGTCTACGAGTCTACTGAAAAATACAGTGTCATGCGGGCGATGCGGGCCATTGAACGCTCAGACGTCGTCTTGATGGTCTTGAACGCTGAAGAAGGGATTCGCGAGCAAGACAAACGGATCGCTGGCTATGCCCATGAAGCAGGCCGTGGAATCATTATTGTTGTCAATAAATGGGATACATTGAAAAAAGAAACGAATACGATGCGTGATTTTGAAGAAGAAATCAGAGACGAATTCCAATATTTGGATTACGCGCCAATCATTTTTGTTTCCGCAGTGACGAAACAGCGCTTGAATAAGCTGCCGCAATTGATTGAAGAAGTCAGCATGAATCAAAACATGCGTATTCCATCTGCGTTGTTGAATGACGTCATTATGGACGCTGTGGCGATCAACCCAACCCCAACAGACAAAGGCAAACGTTTGAAGATTTTTTATGCGACGCAAGTAGCTGTCAAACCGCCAACTTTTGTTATTTTTGTCAACGAAGAAGAACTGATGCATTTCTCTTATGCACGTTTCTTAGAAAATCAAATCCGCAAGGCATTCACTTTTGAAGGAACGCCGATTCGGATCATTCCTCGCAGAAGAAAATAGAGATTTTATCATACTTTGTTTCTTTTTACAAAGAAATCTGTCCTTTTCTAGAAAAATGGGAAAAAACCAAAAAAAAACCCCCTAAAAACGTTAAAATCCTTGATATTACAAGGTTCTTATGATAACGTTATATCAGAATATTGATGGTAATCAATATTTGACAAAAACCTTGGACCACTCAAGATTTTTGTTGATGCATGACATCAAAAAAAATATCAGGAGGTGAAACCATCCATGGCAAATAAAGCAGAATTAATCGAAAAAGTTGCAGCAGCTACTGACTTAACTAAGAAAGACGCAACTGCAGCAGTAGACGCTGTATTCTCAACAATTCAAGACGCTTTAGCTAACGGTGAAAAAGTTCAATTGATCGGCTTTGGTAACTTTGAAGTTCGTTCTCGTGCAGAACGCAAAGGACGCAACCCACAAACTGGTGAAGAAATCAAGATCCCTGCTAGCAAAGTACCTGCATTCAAACCAGGTAAAGCTCTTAAAGACGCAGTGAAATAATTGAGTCTTGTAGAAACCCTTGAGTAATCAAGGGTTTTTTCTTTTGTCTAACTAGGGACTGCCACCATGCAGGCGGATCGAATGGGAAAAGAAACGGTTATTATTGTCAGAAAATTCAAAAATATTTTTTGTTTTTCTTTTGAGCTAAAAAAAACAAGGGTTGCGGGCACACCTTAATTCTCAAGCAAGAATAAAGGTGATTTAAAAGTCATTTTTATCAAAAGAAGCAAGCGATTAAATGACATCTAATGTGAGGAAGGGTTCCTTGGAATTGTCATTATTGAAAAAAAATTCAGAAAATTCGTTGACAAGTGTTTTTGCAAAGGGTATATTGGTAAACAATTACAAGAACGTTACTATTTCTAATGAAGGAGCCATTTTCTATGCGCAATTTTAATCAATATTTATTAGTCATTATTATTGATACCAGGACTTAGAACACGGAAGCAAAAATTATCCGTTTGTTTGAGTCCTATTTGCGTAAGTAAAATGGGATTCTGGCAAAGCATCCCAGTTTTTTATAACCGGGATGCTTTTTTTTATTCCAAAATGCAGGAGATGATGAGTGTGAGAAGTGATCAGATTAAAAAAGGGATCGATGCAGCGCCAGCTAGGAGTCTGCTCTATGCCACAGGACAAGTAAAAAATATCCATGACATGAACAAGCCATTTATTGCGATATGTAATTCCTATATCGATATTGTGCCTGGACATGTGCATTTACGGGAGTTAGCAGATATCGCTAAGGAAGCGATTCGTGAAGCTGGCGGCATCCCTTTTGAGTTCAATACGATCGGTGTGGATGATGGCATTGCGATGGGCCATATTGGCATGCGTTATTCGCTACCCAGCCGAGAATTGATCGCTGATTCCGCAGAAACCGTGATCAATGCTCACTGGTTTGACGGTGTATTTTATATCCCGAATTGCGACAAGATCACTCCTGGCATGATTTTAGCAGCGATGCGGACGAACGTACCGGGGATCTTTTGTTCTGGGGGTCCGATGAAAGCCGGTATTGATCCACGGGGCCACCAGATAACCTTGTCTTCCATGTTTGAAGCCGTGGGGACTTACAAGACTGGCAACATGACGAAAGAAGACTTTGAATTTATGGAGCAAAATGCCTGTCCGACTTGCGGTTCCTGTGCAGGGATGTTTACTGCCAATTCAATGAACTGTCTTTTAGAGATCTTAGGATTGGCAATGCCAGGCAATGGTACGATTCTTGCCGTATCTGAAGAACGACGAGAACTAGTTAGACAAGCCGCCTTTAAGTTGATGGATCTTGTTGAAAAACAAGTGAAACCTCGAGATATCGTGACCAAAGAAGCTATTGATGATGCCTTCGCTTTAGACATGGCGATGGGGGGTTCCACCAACACAGTGCTGCATACCTTAGCGATCGCCAATGAAGCTGAGATCGACTATGACTTAAGACGGGTCAATGAAATCGCTAAAAGAGTGCCTTATCTCTCAAAAATCGCGCCATCATCAGCCTATTCGATGCACGATGTTCATGAAGCTGGCGGCGTTTCCGCAATCATAAGGGAGCTTTGTGATATCGAGGGAGCGATTCATCCTGATCGACCGACTGTCACAGGCAAGACGTTACGAGAAAATGTCGCTGAAGCGAAGATCCACAACGAAGAAGTTATTCATCCCAAAGAAAACCCGTATAGTCCTGTGGGTGGTCTATCGATCTTGTACGGTAATATCGCCCCAGAAGGCAGTGTTATCAAGGTCGGTGGGGTCGATCCAAGTGTCCAAGTGTTCAAAGGCAAAGCGATCTGTTTTGATTCACATGATGAAGCAGTTGCTGCCATCGACAATCATACCGTACAAAAAGGACATGTTGTAGTGATCCGCTATGAGGGACCAAAAGGAGGACCAGGTATGCCAGAAATGTTGGCGCCTACCTCAAGCATCGTTGGACGTGGGTTAGGCAAAGATGTCGCCTTGATCACCGATGGTCGCTTTTCAGGAGCGACCCGAGGAATCGCCGTTGGCCATATTTCGCCAGAAGCTGCAGCCGGTGGTCCATTAGGACTAGTCAACGATGGCGATGAAATCATTATTGATTTACCAAATCGAACGCTGAATCTGCAAGTATCCGATGAAGAGCTTGCCCAGCGTGCGCAAGAACGACCGAAGTTTCGTTCAAAAGTGAAAAAAGGATGGCTTGCACGTTATACCGCTTTAGTGACCTCTGCCAATACGGGCGGGATTATGCGAGTACCTGATGAGGAGGAGTAGCAATGGAAAATATCGAGTATCAAGCATCGCATCTAAGGACTGGCGCACAAGTATTAGTGGACAGCTTACAAGAGCAAGGCGTCGAAATGATCTTTGGCTATCCGGGCGGCGCCGTCCTGCCGTTATATGATCAATTATATGATGCAGCGATTCCGAATATTTTGACGCGTCACGAGCAAGGCGCGATCCACGCCGCTGAAGGCTATGCCAAAGCTACTGGCAATGTTGGGGTCGTTTTAGTGACGAGCGGACCAGGTGCTACAAATGTCGTCACGGGCATTGCCGATGCTATGAGTGATTCCGTACCATTGGTAGTTATCACAGGGCAAGTGGCGGTACCAGGAATTGGCAAAGATGCCTTCCAAGAGGCGGATATTCTGGGTATCACGTTGCCGATCACGAAGCACAACTACCAAGTCCGCTGTGTCGATGAGCTGCCAAAAGTGATCGCTGAAGCCTTCCATATCGCTTCCACAGGGCGAAAAGGACCGGTTGTCATCGACCTTCCGAAAGATATTACATTACAAGAAACCGCTGAAATTTGCTCATTGCCGATCACAAGGAAAAGTTATCAGCCGACGGCAGAGCCATCCCGTCTGCAAATCGAAAAACTGATGCAAGTCTTGGAAAAAGCTCAGCGACCAGTGGTACTGGCGGGTGCAGGCGTGATCGCTGCCGAAGCTGCGGCTGAACTAAATGCATTTATTGCCAAGTACAAGTTGCCGACAGTGACAACGTTACTTGGCTTAGGCTTACTGCCAAATGATCATCAATTTTTCTTAGGCATGGGCGGTATGCATGGCACCTATGCGGCGAACATGGCTTTATCAGAAGCCGATTTGATTATCAATATCGGCTCTCGCTTCGATGATCGCCTAGCAACGGCCGGCAGTCAGTTCGGCAAGCAGGCGATCGTTGCTCATATCGATATTGACCCAGTGGAGATCGGCAAGATCGTAACGACAAAGATCCCAATCGTCGGCGATGCCAAGGCTGCTTTGCAGCAAATGCTGCGGTACCCACCAACAAGAGGAACCTGGACGACTTGGTTGGATCTATGCCAAAAACGGAAAAAGGAAAAACCTTATCGCTATGATCGCACTCAGACACAAGAGATCAAACCACAAAAAGTCATCGAAGAAGTAGGGCGTTTGACCAAAGGAGAGGCTTACGTCATCACCGATGTTGGTCAGCATCAAATGTGGGTCGCGCAGTATTATCCTTTTCGCTTTCCCAAACAATTGATCACCAGTGGCGGACTAGGGACGATGGGCTATGGCATCCCTGCAGGAATCGGCGTTCAATTTGCTCATCCAGAAAAAATGGTCGTGGTGTTCGTTGGCGATGGTGGATTTCAAATGACGAACCAAGAATTTGCGATTTTGAATGAGTATGGCTTGAATGTCAAATTTGTGTTATTGAACAACTGCTCTTTAGGAATGGTTCGCCAATGGCAAGAAACATTCCATGGCAAGCGGCGCTCTGCCTCCGTTTTTGCGCAGCAGCCTGATTTTGTCAAACTGGCACAGGCTTATGGCATTGAAGGCTGTCGGATCGATGCCCCAGAGCAACTGGCTGATCAATTGGCAGCAGCTTTTTCTCAAGCAGGGCCGCAGCTGATCGAAGTAATGGTCTCGCCATCAGAGCATGTGCTGCCGATGATCCCACCGGGGAAAGCCAATCATGAAATGATGGGGGTCTAAGGGGATGAAACGGGTATTAGCAGCAATCGTCCATAATGAAGCAGGTGTTTTAAGCCGTATCACGAGTGTCTTGAACCGCCGTCAAGTCAATATCGAGAGTATCTCTGTCGGTACGACAGAACGACCAGAATTTTCACGTATGACGATCATTGTCAACGTGAACGATTTGGCAGAAACAGAACAAGTGACTAAGCACCTGAACAAGCAGATCGATGTCTTGAAGGTTTCTGATATTACAGAAGTTCCTCATATCGAACGGGAGCTGGTGCTGATCAAAGTCAATGCACCAACCACAAGTCGTTCGGAGATCCAAGCAGTGATCGATCCATTTCGAGCGCACATTGTCGATGTGGCACTAAAAACGATCGTTGTGCAAGTTGCCGGCGATACGAAAAAGGTAGAAGCGTGCATCGAAGTTTTACGTCCCTACGGCATCAAACAATTGGCACGGACGGGTGTCACGGGTTTTACAAGAGGGTAAGTGCAATTTTGAATTGCTTAAAATAAAGAAAGAATTCGGAGGAAACAAGTATGGTAAAAGTATATTACAACGAGGAAGTTACAGATAATTTAGGAGACAAGAAGATTGCGATCGTCGGCTACGGCTCTCAAGGGCACGCTCATGCGCAAAATTTACGGGACACAGGTCATAAAGTCTTTATCGGCATTCGTGAAGGAAAATCAGCGGAAGCCGCAAGAAACGATGGATTTGAGGTTTTCCCAGTAGCCGAAGCCGTTCAAAAAGCGGATGTAGTCATGATCTTGGCACCCGATGAGATCCAAGGATCGTTGTATAAAAATGAGATCGAACCGAATCTTTCTGCGGGCAATGCATTAGCATTTGCTCATGGTTTCAATATTCATTTTGATGTGATCGCGCCACCAAAAGAGGTGGATGTTTTTCTAGTTGCGCCAAAAGGACCAGGTCATTTGGTGCGTCGAACCTTTACCGAAGGGTTTGCGGTACCAGCCTTGTTTGCAGTTTATCAAGATGCGACTGGCAACGCACAAGCAACGGCTTTATCCTATGCAAAAGGCATCGGTGCCACACGGGTCGGCGTTTTGGAAACGACCTTTAAAGAAGAGACCGAAACCGATCTTTTCGGTGAGCAAGCCGTACTTTGTGGCGGTTTGACCAGTATGATCGAAGCGGGCTTTGAAACATTGGTAGAAGCGGGGTACCAACCGGAATTGGCTTATTTTGAAGTTTGTCATGAATTGAAACTGATCGTTGACTTGATTTATGAAGGAGGCTTCAAAAAAATGCGTCATTCGATCTCGAATACGGCTGAGTATGGTGACTACGTTTCTGGTGCTCGGGTGATCACTGCACAAGCCAAAGAAAACATGAAAGCCGTATTGACAGACATCCAAAACGGCCAATTTGCGAAAGGATTCATTGAAGACAATCAAAACGGCTTCCCTGAATTCCATAAAATGCGTGAGGAAAACGGCAATCATCAAATTGAAAAAGTCGGCAGCGAGTTACGGAAAATGATGCCGTTTGTTGCGAAAGATTAGGAGGGACGCGTTTGTTGGTGACAGTTTCTGCAATCGAACAAGCCTACGAGCGACTGCGGGGAGCAGTTAGTCATACGCCGCTGCAGTATGATCGCTTTTTATCTGAGAAGTATCAAGCGACGGTCTTGTTGAAGCGAGAGGACTTGCAAAAAGTCCGCTCCTTCAAATTACGCGGTGCCTACTATGCGATCACCCAGGCAGATCCTGAACTGACTAGTCGTGGCGTCGTCTGTGCCAGTGCCGGGAACCATGCGCAAGGTGTTGCTTATACCTGTCAAGAACAGCAGATCCGAGCGGTTATTTTCATGCCGACAACGACGCCACAGCAAAAAATCGCGCAAGTCCTCTTTTTCGGTGGAGATTATGTCAAAATCGAATTGGTGGGAGATACGTTTGATGCGGCAGCCCAAGCGGCTAAACACTTTGCAAAAGAACAGCAAATGGCTTTCATTGCTCCCTTTGACGATCCTAATATTATCGCAGGACAAGGAACCGTTGCTGTGGAGATGCTGGCGGATGCTGAAAAAAAACAAGTAACGATCGATCTGGTCGTGGCAGCGATTGGCGGGGGCGGCTTGATCAGCGGAACCGCAGCCTATTTGAAAGAAAAGCAACCGAAGATAAAAGTTGTTGGAGCAGAACCTGTAGGGGCAGCCTCGATGCAAGCCGCCTTTGATCATCAAGGACCAGTGGCACTGGAGCATATTGAAACCTTTGTGGATGGTGCAGCGGTCAAACAAGTCGGAGCTCAAACCTATGCCCATGCCAAACGCTACGTGGATCAATTGGTAGCTGTGGAAGAAGGCGCAATCTGTCAAACGATTCTGGAATTGTACAGCAAGCAAGCGATCGTCGCTGAACCAGCTGGTGCCTTGAGTGTGGCAGCTTTGGATCTGATCAAAGAGCAAATCAAAGGCAAAACAGTCGTCTGTATTGTGAGTGGTGGTAACAATGATAGTTCCCGTATGGCAGAGATCGAAGAGAAATCACTGATCTATCAAGGATTGAAACATTATTTTATCGTCAATTTCCCACAACGTCCCGGTGCGTTGAAGGAATTTGTTAGCCATGTATTAGGTCCCGATGATGATATCACTAGGTTTGAATATACAAAAAAAATCAATCGTGGAACAGGACCAGTAATGCTTGGAATCTTGTTGAAACACAAAAAAGATCTCCCCGCATTACTGTCACGAATTGAACAGTTTGACCAAAACTATATCAACCTTCAGCAAAATCAATCACTCTACTCACTTTTGGTTTAAGAAAAAACATGATTTTCCTTTGGAAGAAGAGGAAATCATGTTTTTTGCTTTTTATCGGATCATTGAACCAATCACAGGAAAATACTTCCTAATCATTAGCGATTTAGTAGGTGTTTAAGCGGCTTCTTGTTATAATAGAAAGTAGTAGCAAAGGAGTGAGCCGATGGAAGCTGTTTTTTTCCGAAATGAACAAGAAACCCAAATTTCTTATGGTGAAACACTAGCATCGGTCATGAGAGAACAGTCGATCGAGCCGCAGCAGGTGATCATTTTGACGAATCAGCGCTATTATGACCGCTTTTCAGAAAAATTGACCCGCCTGTTTTTGCCACGAGAGGTCAATTGGTATATTTGTACCAATCAAATGTATTGCAACAACTTTAGTGAGTTTAAAGCTGCAATGGATTTCTTCGGCCGCTTTTCAAAACAAGAGCCGCTGCTGATCGTCGGTTTTGGGAATGAAGGCGTGTTGGCATTGAGCAGTTTTATCCACGCGACGTCGGTTCTGACGACACAGCTTTGGCTGATTCCCGTTTCCTTGCGGGCCTTAGCTAAAAGTGTGAAAGAAACAGCGATCGTTGTGAAAAAGCCAGATATCCCGATGCTGGAAAATCCTAATACACCCGAATTTGTTATTTACGATCAGACGATCGCAGAAAAACAGATCGATGGGAAATTGGTCGATTTTTTGACTCTGATTCGTTGTGGCGTGCTTGCCGATAGTGAGTTTTTAAAAGAGCTTTATCGAACTTATCCCAGTCATCAGGCGTTGATGAGACATTCGTTGGCTGCGTATACCGATCGGTTGATCCAACTATACCAGCAATCAGGCAGCGAATTGGAGGAGTTTGGCCAACTCTTTGCCGATGCTGCTTATCGAACGGAAAATGGGCACTTGTTGTCTGATGCGATGAAATTATTCTTTGGCTTTTTGTTTCATTTTATGTGGACCGTCCAGCAGCAGCAATTGACTGTCGATCTGCCCGTGTTCTGCCAATGGCTTGCCCGATTGGGTTTTCCTATCGAATTGCCCGAGTCTTTTTCATTAAGCGAATATTTCAGTCATGTACTGGAATTGCAGCAAAAAGAAAAAAAACTGTTATTTTTGGCAAAAGTTGGTACAATAGGGGGCAGAACAAAAATCGAGGAAAAAGATCTCGTCCAGACGATGGAGACTTATCAGCGATTAATCAATGAGATTCGAGGGGTTTAAATGGAAACATATAGTGAAAAAATGTTAAAAGCATTAGCCGCGGAAGAACTGGCTGAAGCACAATTAAATTTTACCGAAGCTCTGCAAAAAGATGATGATGAGACATTAGGCGCTTTAGGTGATGAACTATTGCAGATCGGCTTTTTGGAAGAGGCGAAAACGTTATTTGAAACCTTGCAGCAACGACATCCTGATAATGAAGCTTTGCTGCTTCCTTTAGCAGAAATTGCGATGGAAGAAGACCAGATCGAAACGGCTTTTGCCTATATTGATCAAATACCACCGACCAGTGAAGCGTATTTGCAAGCCTTGCTATTGAGTGCGGATCTTTACCAATTGATCGGTATCCCTGAAGTTAGTGAAGCCAAACTAAAAGAAGCGCAAAGCATTGTGCCAGATGAACCTTTGATACGGTTTGCCTTAGCTGAATTAGCCTTTTCGACTGATCGCTATCAAGAAGCCGTTGACCTTTATCAAGGATTGCTGGAAGAAGAAATCACGGATATTTCGGGGATCTCGATCGTTGAACGGACTGGTACATCATTGAGTATGGCGGGCAAGTTTGAAGAGGCATTGGAATATTTTGAAGCAAGCCTAGAAGACGAACAGACCGATGAGCGTCTTTTTCAAACAGCTTTAGTCTATTTGCAGCTAAAAGAAAATGAACAAGCGATTCGCTACTTGCAGCAGTTGCGGGTCATGAATCCGCAATACCGTGCCTTGTATCTTTATCTTGCAGAAGCATTGCAAGAAGAAGAGCAGCTGGAAGAAGCGCAGCGTGTGATCGAAGAAGGGATTCATGAAGATCCATATCAAGTGGATTTCTATCATTTTGCTGCCGAGAATGCTTACCGACTTCATGACAGTGAAGCAGCAGAATCATTTTTACTAAAAGCACTGGAGACTGGTGACAAAGAAGATGATACGTTACTGACCTTAAGTAATTTATACTTGAATGAAGAGCGTTGGCAAGAAGCGATCTTGACCATCGAACGAATGGAAGACAATGAGCAGCCGCATGCCCTTTGGAATTTGGCGCAAGCGTATAATGCGCTGGAAGATTTTGACAAAGCAGCAAACTATTACGAAGAAGCCAATGCTGATTTGCACCATGAGCCAGCATTTATGAAAGAATATGGCATTTTCTTACGTGAAGAAGGGCGTTTACCTGAAGCACTTCATTTGCTGCAACATTATTTGGCGCATGAGCCAGGTGATTTAGAAGTACAGTCGATCGTGGAGGACTTATTAGAAAGATAGGTGAGAGAAATGAACATCAATGTACAAGAAAAGAAAAAGTTTCTTAATTGGTTAGTTTCGACCGTTTCCTTCAGCCGCCGAGAAGTCTCTTGGGTGTTAAACTATCTGGCGAACCATGAAGCGATCTTGACCAATGTTCATTTTGTAGAAGGGGCAGCCGCAGCCAAACGGGGCTTGAGTGTCCGCAGTACAGAAATTGGGGGCGAACCGTTTGTCTTGAGCATCGAAGGGCAGACCTTTTATGACATTGATCAGATTTTTCATGAGATTCGCATGAATTGGAAACAACCCTTGTATCTTGAATGTCTCTTCCCAGATTCTTGGTCGCAATCCTTTTATTTAGCAGTTTTAGAAGACAATCCTTATGAACGTTGGAACGACCACTTGGATCAAGAAATGACCCAACATGTTACCCAGTATCTTGAAAAAGAAGAAACAAAAACCAAAATCGATACCTTGTATCGGCAAATCGATCTAGCCTTGGAAAATGGGGATCGTGATGCCTTCTTAGAACTTTCGGATGAAGTAAATAGACACTTGCTCCAGCAAAAAGAAGAAAGCCGTTAACAAGCAAAAAGGGCTCTTTGTCAATAAGGACTGATGAGTTGTGCAAAATCAAATCTGGGTCAGAATGAACCACATTCTGGCTCAGATTTTTTGTTATCTTACATTGATTAATTGATTGATCAAAAAG
This sequence comes from Enterococcus casseliflavus, assembly GCF_029215545.1. Taxonomy (NCBI): domain Bacteria; kingdom Bacillati; phylum Bacillota; class Bacilli; order Lactobacillales; family Enterococcaceae; genus Enterococcus; species Enterococcus casseliflavus. Next base: position 1,154,643 of record NZ_CP119393.1, read on the forward strand.
ATTCTAATTCTCATGTTCTCGAATGATTTAAATCCGTAGGATACTCGTTTCATTGTCTTTATGTGGGTATTCTTCGCTTCTATTTTTCCATTGGAATAAGGATAGATCATTGCGTTGGTGATGCCTTCTTCATGGGTAAGAAGGTTTTGAAGCTTTTCCCGAAAGCTGTCATCTAACGTTTCGGGAAGTTCTGCCAATAAGGAGAAAAATAAGTCAGGGTCTTTGTCTCGAAAGGCTTCAACTAATTCATGAAAAAAGGGATACGCCTCCTTTAGGGGCGGAGAAAACTCAAGCAATCGATCAATCATCATTGCTTCAGTAAGAAATGGGTATTTTGGTGCTCGGAAACTTTTCCATGTTTTGTATTCATAATGGTTGATGTTTGCACGATTTTTTAGCAAAAAGCGCCAGTTCTTTTTCAGTTTTTCTGCATGGCTTTTCTGTCCGGCTTTACGAAGTTCATTCATTTCACGGATACGCAACTCATTGAACGCTTGATTCATGTGTTTGACAATATGAAACCGATCAATCACTACTTTCGCATTTGGCAGAACACGTTTGGTGAGCTGGAAGTAGGCGGCGTTCATGTCTGTCACCAAGAATTCTACTTCTTCCGGATTGGTACAACCTAAGAAATAACTTGTTAATCGGGGTAATTTACGCGTAGGCAAAACATCTATTAGTTTTCCTGTTTCGCCATCTGCGCAAATAAAGCTCATTTTATCTTCTATGGAAGCATGCGAACGAAATTCATCAACCATCAATACTCTTGGGAGAATCTTCTTAGATTGCTTTGGTAAATAGCTTTTAAACTCTTTCAATGTACGAATAACGGTGGTCAAAGATACCTGACAGCTTTTCGCAATAAAAGATAAAGATACTTTTTCAGTCAGTAAAGAAGCAATTTTATATCTAACATGATTTGCGATTGAATGTCTGGGTTGGACAAAATAACTTTGAGCAGTCCAATGGGTGCGACAGTTTTTACAGGTATAGCGCTGCTTTTTTAGGCGCATAATCAAAGGCATATGATTGTATTGTTCAAAACGGACAATCGTTTCCTTCTTCCCATTTTTCACTATAATTGCTTTCCCGTTTCCATCTACCACAGTAGAACCACAACTTCTACAAGCACGAGGAGTAGGCGAGAGAACAGCATCGACGACCAACGTCTTTTTCTTCTGAAGGGTCTCGTAAGAGACCTCTGTAATCATCAAATCTTTCTCTATTATTCTCAGCATTTTTTTGATAGAATCATTCATATAGCATATCGTCCTCTCAGTTGTTTATTTTGTGGTGATTTAATCATACTAGAGAACGATATGTTTTTTAATACCTAAAATGAAAATGGGGCTGAAGAATTAATTCTGATTCATCAGTCCCATAAATTATAGAGCCGCAAAAAAGCAGCCCTTTAACCGGGGCTGCTTTTTTCAGTCTCTATTTTGTTTTAGAAACAGCGGTTTTGCGCTGTAAGAACCGCGACTTAGGTCTTAAGTAGGTAAAGCCTTCACCTTCGACTTCATGGACATTAATGACAGAAACAAACGCTTGCGGATCAAAGTCATGAACGATGCGCTTGACTTCAGAAATCTCCCGCCCGCTGACCACCATATAAATGATTTGTTTCGACACTCTTGAGTAAGCCCCTTCGCCCTGTAAAAACGTGACGCCTCGTTCTAATTCATCCATTAAAACAGGAGCCATCTCTTCGCTGTGATTGCTGATCACTAAGATCCCTTTGGCTGAATAGCCGCCATCTAGGATCGAATCGATCACGCGCGTGAAGACATAAGAAAAAATCAAGGTATACATCATGCGGTTCAAATCTATATAAGTCAAAGAAAGCAACAGGACGAACACATCAAAGATCAAAAGGGAACGACCGATTGTCACCCCAAAGTTTTTCTCTAAAATACGTGCCAATACATCGACTCCACCAGTCGTTCCCCCGACTTTGTAGACGATCCCACTACCGATCCCTGCAATCAAACCAGCCAAGAGCGCAACGATCAGCAGATCGTGCTGCAGATCGATCAACAGGGGAACATTCTGCCAAAATGCCAACCAAAAAGACAAACCAAAAGTTCCTAAAATCGTATACACTAATGAGCGTCGACCAAGAATTTTGCCACCGATCAAAATGATCGGAATATTTAAGATCAGTGTACTGATGGCAGGATTGATTCCCCATAAGGCTCGCATGATCAAGGTGATCCCCGTCACACCGCCTTCTGCTAAGTCATTTGGGATATTTAGATAGACTAGACCGAAGCCATAGATACTTGTACCAAAAATAATCAAAACAATGTCGCGAATCGTTCGCCATGAAAAAAATGCCCGCATCCTGTTTCCTCCGTTATTCAACTTCCACAAGTATCAATGTAGCACGAAATCATTGAATGTACAACAAATCCTGAGGGGGGCTCTATCTAGGCAGGCAGCCATTCTTTTGGTAAGATAAACGAGAAAGGGTGAAGAAGATGACAGATAAACGTTCCTTGGCATCGATGCAAGAAGAAGTCGACGCCTATATTCAACAATTTAAAACTGGCTATTTCAGCCCCCTCGCCCAAATGGCTCGTTTGACTGAAGAAGTTGGCGAATTGGCGCGAGAAGTGAATCACTATTACGGGGAAAAAAATAAAAAAAGCGATGAAGTTGAAAAGACCGTGGCTGAAGAACTGGGCGATGTACTCTTTGTGACGATGATCATGGCCAATTCACTAGACATCGACCTGACTGAAGTGTTTGAGGAAAATATGGCAAAATTCAATCAGCGGGATGCGTATCGTTTTGAAAGAAAAGATGGGAAAGTACATGAAGCTGACTAAACTACCAAAAGAATTTGCAGAAGCTGCGCCACTCCTAAAAAAAATCGAAGCCGCGGGCTATGAAGCATACTTTGTTGGCGGCAGCGTGCGGGATACGATTTTAGGCCAGCCGATCCATGATGTCGATATTGCTACCAGTGCATTTCCAGCCGAAATCAAGGCGCTTTTTCCTCGAACCATTGACATTGGCATCGAGCATGGGACGGTGTTGGTTTTGTGGGAGCAGGCGCAGTATGAGATCACTACGTTTCGAACGGAAGCAGCCTATCAAGATTACCGCAGACCCGACAAAGTGGATTTTGTCCGTTCCCTGAAAGAAGATCTAAAACGGCGGGACTTTACCATCAATGCGTTGGCACTTCAAGAAGATGGTGTCATCATTGATCTTTTCGATGGTCTGGCAGATATCGATAATCAAATCTTACGAGCAGTGGGTCACCCCCAGGAACGTTTCCATGAGGACGCCCTACGAATGATGCGGGGGCTGCGTTTTGTCAGTCAATTGGGCTTTGTTTTAGAAACAGAAACATTGGCTGCTATCCATGCGAATCATGCCTTATTGGGAAAAATCTCTGTTGAACGGATCATGATTGAATTCGTGAAATTGCTGTTAGGCAATCATCGGAACCAAGCACTACGGGCGCTAGTAGAAACCGAATGCTATATCTATTGCCCAGGCTTGCGGGGATACGGTGAGGCGTTACTGCGGATGGCAGACCTGCCAGCGATCCCATTAGAAAACGAAACGGCGGCCTGGGTTTTGCTCATTGACCAAATGGGTTTAGCGCCAGAGGCAGTCCGCAGCTTTTTAAAAGCTTGGAAATGTTCCAATGACTGCATCCGCCAAGTACACACAGCTTATCAAGCACTGCTCGCGCGTCGAAACGGCGAATGGAATGACCTAGTGTTGTATCAGTTCGGGCTAGAAGCAACCTGTTTAGCCGAAGGATTATTGCGTTATGACAATCAGCCCAACGATCCAGCAAAAATCAGTCAGCGCTATCAGCAGCTGCCGATCCATTCACTGAAGGAGTTGGCGATCAATGGACGTGATTTACTACAAACGATCGATCGTTCTTCTGGTCCGTGGCTCAAAGAAGTCTTGACCGCTGCCGAAGCTGCAGTCATCACACGAAAAATCCCTAATGAAAAAGAAGCACTATTAGCGTTTGTCCAAGCGTATTTAGCAAAGGAGGGATAACTGAAAAATGGAAAGCAAAAAAGAATTTATCGTGGGACAGCAAGACACTGCGGCTGTTTTGGGTTCTGGGGGATTAGACGTTTTAGCAACCCCACGATTGGTAGCAATGGTGGAAAACACCTGTTGGGAAGCCCTTGAGCCTACTTTAGATAAAGGGTTTACTACCGTCGGTACAAAGTTTTCGATCAATCATTTGAAGCCTTCACCAGTTGGAGCGACAATCACAGTTCTTGTGCAGTGGGAAAAAGAACAGGGGCTCCAATTTCATTATCAGGTAATCGACGAGAAACAACAGATCATTGCCAATGGGACGCATCAACGAGCAGCAGTGGAAATCTCTCGGTTCATGAAAAAAGTCAACGAAAAACAAAGTTAATTTGTGTCCCGATGGCGACTATGTGTTAGAATTAAAGTGTATTACTAATAAAAAGGAGCGTTTTGTCATGGCTAGAGAAATGAAAGCTTTAAAATTTTATTTCCGTAATGGAGAAACATGGACGATTGAGCGCCGTTACATCGGTGACTTGTGGATCAAACAAATCACGACCAGTTTTGGCCGCATCCACGGAAGCGAATTTGTTGAGATTCATCCATGTGCTGGGTTCAAAATTGAAATCTTCCAAGAAGGCGATCATGTGGCAACGCATGACATCAACTTAGGTGGGCTTGAATTAGGGATGTTTGCCCGTGCGTTGAAATATGAAGATATCGAACGGATGGAAATTCTTTACCGTAACGGTACACCGGATCTTGTGTATTTCCCATATAAGGACAAAGATACGGAAGGATTGGATAACGTATACCAATCAACAAAAATCAGTGAGAAAACGAAGAGCCTTTATATCGTGATCGACCCGAACCAGACAGTCGATGATGTTTATAAAGAACATTTCGAAGAATAAGAAAAACGCAGAACCAGTTGGTTCTGCGTTTCAGACTGTAGACAAAGTACTAGTTTTTAGTGCTTTGTCTTTTTTTATCCGTTAAAATAAGAGTATCAATTGGAGGTGTATCCAGATGCTCTCAAAACAAGATATGAGTAAACGCGCACAAATCGGTTTCTTTTCTCTTGAAGACTTGGTCCCACAGGACCATTTATTTCGGCAAATAGATCAATGTATTGATTTCTCCTTTATTTATGAATTGGTTAAAGAGAAATACGATGAAATCCAAGGACGTCCTAGCTTGGATCCTATTCTTCTAATTAAATTACCAATGATTCAATATCTATTTGGTATTAAAAGTATGAGACAAACAATAAAAGAAATAGAAGTGAATATCGCTTATCGCTGGTTTTTAGGTTTGAGTTTAGAAGATCCTGTTCCTCATTTTTCAACATTTGGTAAAAACTATACGCGACGGTTCAAAGGAACAGATCTCTTTGAAAAAATTTTTTATGAAATTCTAGAACAATGTATCGCTGAAGGTATCGTAGATACTTCCGAAGTATTTATTGATAGTACGCATATTAAAGCACATGCGAATCGTAACAAAAAAGAATCTGTCGAAGTAATGGAACAAGCTGTTTTTTATACAGATAAGCTGACAAAAGAAATCACCAAGAATCGAGAAAAACATTTAAAAAAGCCCTTAAAAGAAACAAACGCAGAAAGTAAAACTTCCTTGAAAAAAAGAAGTACGACTGATCCTGAAAGTGGTTGGTTTCATAAAGGTGAACACAAAGAAGTTTTTGCCTATAGCTCACAAGTGGCGTGTGATAAACATGGATGGATATTAGGTTATACTACACACCCAGGGAACTTTCATGACAGTCGTACGTTTGTTTCTTTATTTAACAAGCTCAAAGGAGCTTTTCCCCTAGAAAAATTAATTATGGATGCTGGGTATAAGACACCAGCAATTGCACATTTACTACTCGAACATAAATTGACCCCAATTTTCCCATACAAACGTCCTATGACTAAAAAAGGCTATTTCAAGAAACATGAATATGTTTATGACGATTACTATAATTGTTATATCTGTCCCAATAATAAAATACTCTCTTATGCCACTACCAATCGCAAAGGATATATCGAATACAAAAGCAATCCAAAGGATTGTAAAAATTGTCCTTTCTTGTCTAAGTGTACCAACTCAAAAAATCATACCAAAGTAATCACTAGACACATTTGGGCTGAAGCTATAGAGACCTGTGAAGAGATACGCCATCAAAGTTGGTTCAAAGAACTTTATAAAAAGAGAAAAGAAACCATTGAACGAATTTTTGGGACAGCAAAAGAATTTCATGGGTTACGTTATACCAATCAAATAGGAATTGAAAAAATGCACATGAAAATTGGGCTTACTTTTGCGTGTCTTAATATGAAAAAGCTGGCAAAAATAAAAAGGATCAGAGCGCAAAAGAGACGTTTTCCTAAAGGAAAACTGCCTAATCTATCGATTATCCATAGAATATTACATAGAAAAAAGACAAACCTCATGTTTGTATAAGGTTTGTCTACAGTCTGAAACGCAGAACCAGTTGGTTCTGCGTTTTTTTTAGAATGATTCTTGGAACATGTCCGTATACTTTTTTAATAAAAGATAATCTTCGGCATATTCATCTTTTAAAACGATCGTATCGCCAAAGAAACTCTTACGTGCATGTTGGATGATACGATGCTGAATATCTTTTTCTAAAAGGTAATCGATCTCAGACTGTTTCAGGTTTTGTGCAGCAGTCGCCCGATTCTTTTCTAAATATTGCAGCAAATCGTACTCAAGGTGTCCCGCACCGTTGATGACTCGTTTGTATTCGATTTTGTCAATTTTCATCTGCTCACACTCCTTGCTATTAAAGTACCTTAGAAAAGAACAAAGGGGGAGGTGGGCGAATCGAAATTACATAAATCTTTAAAAAATGGACCGTTTGTTAATGTTATCTTAAGATTTGTCAGCAAAAAGGAAAGAAAAACGAATCAAGTGCCAGTATTTTTCGAACCATCAGCAAACGGTTCTTTTTCCTTTTGCTGATGGACGGGTCCTATATTAGCGATCCCATCTAGACCACCGGCATGTCCGCCGACTAATTTGCTGCGAGCAATGGCGCGAGCGCCTTCCATTCGGCTTGTGGCGTGAACGATCGAAGTGAAGCCATATTTCTCACGAATCTTATCGATGATCAAATCTAATTTACGCTGGCGCAACTGCGCTTCTGCTTGCTCAAAAAGATCCAGCTGGACATTTTCTGTATAAACCAATTTTGAATAGGTAATACCGATGTGGCGAACGACTTGCCCGGTATAAAATTTTCGAAAGAGAAATAGGCAATGAGCGACAAGTTTACGGGTATTGTCAGTTGGCGGGATTTTCATTTGCCGGGAAAAACCAGAAGCAGTTTCACCAAAGGCTACGCCGATGTAAACATTGATACAAGCGGTCTGACAATGATGGCGGCGAATTCGAGCGGCAACTTGCTCCGCCATTTCCTTGATGACGATCTCGATTTCTTCTTGTAAATAATAATTGCGATGTAGAACTTGGCTATTGCCGTAGCTTTTTTCCATCACTTGTGGTGTCGGTTCAGATAAAATCGTGCGATCAATGCCGTGGGCGTGATGATAGAGCTGCTCGCCAATGATCCCCATGCGACTGCGTAAAAGATCAGGACTGGCGTGAGCCAATTGTTCGATCGTTTCAATCCCCATCAAGTGAAGTCGTTTTTCTGTGCGCCGACCGATCCCCCAGAACTCTGTCATAGGGGCGATCTGCCAAACTTTTGTCGGTACATCGTCATAGGTCCATTCAGCGATCAAGGAACGATTGTGTTTGGATTCGTTATCTAAAGCTAGTTTTGCTAACAATGGATTGTCGCCAATGCCGATGGTGACATACAATTTCGTTGTTTCGTAAATGTCTTTTTGAATTTGCTGGGCAATCAACCAACGTTTTTCTTCGCGAGAGATCGTTTTATCGGGAATGAAAAGATCCAATGTACGGGTCAGATCCATCATCGTTTCGTCGATCGAATAGAGCAGCAAGTCGTCTTGTCCAACATATTTGCGAAAGACATTATTGACTTTGGTATTTTCTTTGATATAAAAACTCATACGCGGCGATGCTTTGTACAAATCGGGATGTGTCGGCAGGTTGTCATTGCGAGTCACATTTGAAATCCCCAATACCGATTTTGCCTTTGGGGAAGCTGCTAAGACTAAGCCGTTACCAGTATTGTCAGAATGTGACATGACGACCAGCATCGCTTGGATAGGATCTAACCCGCGAGAGATGCATTCGACAGAAGCATAAAAACTTTTGACATCGATAAATAAGATATCGCGTTTTGGCTCGAGCGCATAATTAAAACCACCCATTTTTATCACTCCTTACCGAGATTATACGAACGTTTGTTCTTTTTTGTCAAGTGAACAGGAGCGGATGAGGGGGATTTGTTTTTTTATAGAGAAGTTATTTTTGTTTTATAATGATGGGAAACGTTGGTTTATAAGGAATACATTCATTTCAGATTATCAGAATTCGATTGGACATACATACGGGGTTTTGTCTTTTTACCCGAAAAACGGATAAAAAAACAGCCGATCCATTGGACCGACTGTCGTAGCTTAAATCAATTTTCGGCAGGTAGAGTTGCAAACAAACTTAAGAGATTGCCGTCTATGTCTTTGACAATGGCATAGCGTTGCCCCCAAAAGGCAGACCAAGGTTCTTTGAAAGACTGATACCCGGCAGCAACGACTTTTGCATGAAGGGCATCAACTTCTTCAGGAGAATCACATAAAAAGGCTAATTCAATCGTATCACCCACAGTCATTGGTGCATGTCCGTAGATCCCAGCAACCATCTGGCGGCTATTCAAGGAGATGCGAACCCCGTCGTTTGCTAATTCCATATAATCTTCTGAGTGCTGACCTAATGGCGTGAAGCCAAGTACTTGATAAAAAGCCAGTGCCTGTTCCATGTTTTTTGTGATAATACCGACCATATCTAGTTTCATTGTTTTCTTCCTTTCATGTGGGCGTTCTTTACATAACAGTCAATGCAGTTGCTAGCAATGAAGATCACCTCGTTTTTGTCAGACGGTAATGGTGCAACCGTTCAGCCAACGTACCAGTATGCAATTCAAATAAATGGTTGTCATCGTCATAAAAATAAATAGAAGCACCTTCGCCTTTGCTGCGGGAACGATCTTTTTCGATCTTCAATCCTAGTCCTTGGATGCGCGTAATCAAGGAATCGATTTGAGCTTGATCGATTTTAAAGGCAATATGGTTATACGTTTTTGGCAGCTTCTGGGAGGCATCCTCCATAACAGCAAGCCATAAGCCATCGATCAAAAAGAATTTTTCTGGGAAGTAAGAATGGGCCTGGTCCTGACTATCATAAACTTCCTCTGCATCAAACAATGTTTCCAGCATCGTTGTCGTCTTTGCTAAATTCTGTACGATCAACGTGATATGGGAAATCTCCATCGCATCAACACTCCTTTGCTATGACGAAATAGGGGAAAGAGAAACAATCAGTATCAAAAGAAGCATTATGTTAGTGATTGTGAAATACCAAGAGGAAGAGCAGAACATAAAACAGTGCATCTGTTGCGCAAGGAATAAGTTTCTTCGTGTATTTGGTCCAAAAGAAGACATTTATTAAGAAGAGGACAATCACCGTCGGTAGGCTAAAGGTCCAAGCAGGGTGTTTGATGAAAATGAAAAGCATATTTCCAATAAGAGCAAAAAGAAAAGCACCATAAAACAGACGATAGTTACTAGGTAGATACGTAAAATTGCCAAGCATGGGTTCACCTCCTATAGGCAGTATAGCATGAAAGGGTCGATCGGAGATCAAAGTATACAGAAAAGGTGGCAACGGGAGAGAGCGGCTTTATATTATGGTTATTGCCAAAATCATCTCGCGCATAATCGCGGGAGAGATACTGCAAAAAATTTCGGAAAATAAAGCTGCCGCTTAATCGCCCCTGAAATCTTTGTTGCTGCTCATGCGTTCTCCTGATGCTTATTCAAAAAAAGCAGCAATACATTCACTAAGTGAATTTGGCTACTGCCTGCTTTTTTTTATGATGGACAAAGAGAGACAATAAAACGATGAAAAGAATAGTTATTCGATGTGTTCCAGGAGAAGCTTTTCTGAGCAATTTAGGCAAAGGATCGGCGCGTTTATCAGTGCTAATTCTTTTCTGGGTTTTAGTTGGTAAGCAGAAGCTTTCGGCGGAAACGGCCATTTTGTCCAAACGACTTCCCCTGTGTCGATCACTTTTTTGCAATGGTTGCAACGAAACTCTTTTTCTTCTTTGTTAAACATTTAATTTCTCCTTTTTTCTATACATTATACATTAAAATTTATTTTTGTGACTTTACAAAGAAATGGCTTAAAAGTCCAAAGAAGAGAAGTCAAGAAGCAGCTAAAACAAAGAGTAATCAAGGAGACGATGCAATTACTATCTAAGTTTGAAAGAACAAGGGCTAATAGAAGGGGAGTTCCATTCAAAACCATCACCTCAAAGCTAGTTTTTACAAAAAAAGAAGTTCGCAAACGCCTTGGTTATCAGCGTTTGCGAACTTCTTAAATAGCATTATTTTGTTTCGCGGTGTAAAGTAACTTTTCTTTCGCGTGGGCAATATTTTTTCTTTTCCAAACGATCAGGATTGTTACGTTTGTTTTTGTTTGATAAGTAGTTGCGTTCTTTACAAGAAGTGCACTCTAATGTGATGTTTACGCGCATGATTTTCCCCCCTAACGATACAAGAATCCTCTAAGAAATCTCTCAGACTAAAATATAATAGCATGTTTCGTGAGGGAATGCTAGCTTTTTCCTGAAATTTGTTAAGTAGTTTTACTTGACGAATTTCTTGAAACGCATTAGTCCAATTTGCTCTGGATATCTTCGATCATTTTGGTGTAGGCGATCGGACCGTTGTAGAGCCAGCTTGATTCAGGGCCGAATTCCCATAAATGATTGTTTTTGACTGCATTAAGATTTTGCCAGACTTGTTCACTGAAAAAATCAGCGCCTTTATCACTATTCACTAAAATCAGGTAATCGGCATCCAATTCTGCTAATTTTTCCAGAGAAACGGCAGACCAATCAGCAGTGGCACTTTCACTGATTTCCGAAACCAGTGCGGGAACTTCAAACCCGAGTTCGTGATACAGCAGCTGACCGCTTGATTTTGTTTCTGAAACCATGAAGACAGAATTATTGACCACCCATAATACAGCGATCGACTTGCCTTGGATTTGATCAGCGTACGTTTCCTTGGTAGCAGCGACTAATTCATAATAATCAGCTTCTACTTGGGCAGCTTGCTCTTCTTTGTGTAACACCTTTGCGATATCTGTCAGACGTTCCCGCCAAGTCACGTCCTCGCCATTTGTGACCACATAGGTCGGCGCGATTTTACTGTATTGATCATATTTGTCGCCTTCCACCATGGAATTGCTATCCATCAGCAGCAGGTCTGGCTCAAAGCTCAAGACATCTTCAAAGGGCAGATCGTAGTTGATCCTTGGAACCTCCGCCAGTTTGTCTTGCAAGTATGCTTGATCACTGTCATTGCCGACGGTCCATTGAGCAACCGGTGTTACCCCTAAAGCGACCAAATAATCTTCCAAATAACTACCAATCACCCGCTGTGGGTTTTCGGGAACAGTGACTTCATTTCCCATCGCATCGGTAAAGGTTGTTGCTATTTCTGAAGAAGTAGTGGCTGATCCACTGCTATCCGTTGAGTCATTATTCGTGCTGCAAGCACCCAGTAGGGTAAGGGAGCAGGCAGCTAGCAGGGTAAGCCAAGTACTTCTTTTTGACCATTGTTTCATAGAAACACTTCCTCCTTTGTTACATGTTGAGCACTTATTGTTTTAATTGAGAATAGTTCTCATTTACTGATAGCTATTATCACGAAGAAACGCTCCTTTGTCAATCTTATTTTTTTATTTCCTTTTTTTAGAACTATTGACGAATAGTAGGATTACATTCATAATTGATAAGCATTATCAATCATTTATTTTGGGGACGAATATGGCGAAATTACGAACAGTTGACTTGAGTGTCGGCTATCAAAAACAAAAAATTGTGCAAAATCTAACAATTGAGATGCCAGAAGGGAAAATCATCGGCTTGATTGGTCCGAACGGCAGTGGGAAATCGACGTTTTTAAAGGCACTTGCCCGAATTTTACAGCCATTGTCTGGTGAGGTCCTTTTAGATGCACAAAACCTGCAAAACATCAAAACCAAAGAAGTAGCGAAAAAGATTGCGCTGCTCTCACAAGTTAGCGATTCATCGATTGGCTTGACGATTCGCGAAATTGTTTCTTATGGTCGTTTTCCCTATCAAAAAGGACTAAATAGTTTATCGGAACAAGATCTTGCGGCGATCGACTGGTCCTTGCAGGCAACGGGTTTGACAGCACTAGCAGATGAAACGATCAGCACGCTGTCAGGGGGACAAAAACAGCGCGTCTGGATCGCCATGGCACTTGCGCAAGATACGGATATCGTGATTTTAGATGAACCAACGACCTTTTTAGATCCAGCGCATCAATTAGAAATTTTGCTCTTATTACAGCAAATCAATAAAACCTACGGAAAAACGATCATTATGTCGATTCATGACCTGAATCATGCCTCACGTTTTTCTGATTATATTTATGCATTAAAAGGTGGAGAACTGTTGGTCTCTGGTACACCAGAAACAGTGCTGACCAAAGAGTGGCTGCAGCGTTTGTTTGAGATCGACGCCATGTTAGGAACCTTTCCTAATAGCACAAAGCCATTGGTCTTGACCTATGAGTTAGGAGCCCAAGCATGAAAAAGTTTCCTTGGTTGCTGCTGCTTTTTAGCGGCTGCTTTATTATCTGTTTCTTTTTGGCGATCACCCAAGGCGCTGCAGACCTTTCCTTTGAAACGATCTGGCATGCTATTTTTGCTTTTGATTATGAGAATCAGCTGCATCAAGTCTTGCGCAATATCCGATTGCCCCGTGTGTTGGCTGCTTTTCTAGTAGGAAGTTGTTTTGCTGTTACGGGAGCTATCATGCAGGGAATTACGAAAAACGCTCTGGCAGATGGCGGTCTTTTAGGTGTCAACAGTGGGGCTGCGATGGGATTAGCGATCGCATTTATCCTATTTCCTAGTATTCAACCGAGTCAAGCGGCGCTATTTTCGTTTTTTGGTGCCTTTGCGGCAACTGCGCTGCTTTTTTTATTGACTCGCTATGCCAAATTGGGTATGTCACCTACAGGTTTGATTTTGGCTGGTGTGGCACTAAGTTCTTTTTTCTCAGCCATCAGTCAGACCCTGTCACTGCAATTTGATTTAAATCAAGAGCTAGCCTTTTGGTTTATCGGTGGTGCCGCAAATGTGACTTGGCAGCAACTGCGTTTTGTGGGCCCCATCTATCTGATTGCCATCGTTTTTGTGCTACGTCTAGGAAAAGCGTTGAATCTGTTAGCGCTAGGAGATGACACCGTCATTTCATTAGGCAAGCACCCGCATCTGATTCGGGCATCTGCCTTACTGTTAGTCGTAGTTTTGGCGGGAATGGCGGTTTCGCTTGTTGGACCGGTCAGTTTTGTCGGCTTAATGGTTCCTCATGTCGTGCGGGGAATGGTGGGCAAAAACTATCAACTGATTTTGCCTTTGACGATCCTTGGAGGGGGAACACTGGTGATGGCCGCTGATCTGGCTGGCCGCCTGATCAATCCGCCCTTTGAGACACCCTTTGGGATACTAATGGCATTGATTGGTGTGCCTTTTCTATTGATCAAGATACGGAGGGAAGGCTGATGAAAAAAACACTCTCTGTTTTTTTCCTACTGCTGATGGTCGCTTTTTTAGGAAGTGTCATGGTGGGAAAAACAATTTTATCCTTTCAGGCATTAGGGGCAATCTTTCAAGGAACGGCATCTTCGAGTCAAGTACTGACTTTTACTGAGTTTCGACTACCACGGGCTTGTCTAGCGCTGATCGCTGGTGGTGCCTTTGGTTTTTCTGGGTTTGTCTTGCAAGGAGTAACGAGAAATGAGTTGGCTGATGCAAGTATCGTAGGAATCAACAATGGGGCAGGGCTCTTTGTGATGATCTACTTAGGTTTTTATACCCAAGGATCGCAGCTTTTGCCTGTCGTTGGGATTATCGGTGGTTTATTAGCTGCTGTACTGGTCTATTTGATTGCCTATAAGCACCGCCAATTGTTATCGATGGAGCGAGTACTGCTGGCGGGAATCGCCGTCAATGCAGGGCTGGCGGCGGCTACCTTACTCTTTACGGTGGAATTATCAAAAGACCGCTATCGCTTTGTAACAGCGTGGCTTTCTGGTTCGATTTGGGGAACTTCTTGGCAGCAAATCACCAGTCTGCTTCCTTGGGTCATCGTATTGTCTGCCGCAGCTTTCTGGACCGTACCAAGGCTTAACTTACTTGGCTTTGGCGAGGAGCAGGCAATTAGCTTAGGGGTTTCTTTGACCCGTTTGCGGACGTGGTTTTTAGTGATCGCGGTTGGTTTGGCTGCCAGTACGGTTGGCTATACTGGTAATTTAGCCTTTGTGGGCTTATTGGCGCCTCATATCGCTAAGGGACTCATCGGCAGAGAATCTCGCAGTGCCTTTTTCTTAGCGGGAATGATCGGCAGTCTGCTAGTCTTAGTCAGTGATACGATCGGTCGTTTGCTATTGACAAGCGGCGAGATCCCAGCTGGTATCATCATTTCTATCGTAGGGGCACCATACTTTGTTTTTTTGCTGATCCGACGTAAAGAAGGATGAGCAACTAGTCATGATCTTGTCAAGAAATCTGCGATTCTAGTTTGCTATTTGGACACAGTTTTTGGTACTATTTCTGAGAGGAGTGATCCAATGGAAAAACCAGTCATTAGAGAGCACATGATCCAAACATTAAAACAAATGCCAATCAAACAAAAGCAGCAGAAAGAAACGGTGATTTTGCAGTTGCTGTTTTCTTCTCAGATTTGGCAAACAGCTGAGTCAGTAGGTGTGATCCGTTCGTTGCCATTTGAATTTGACACAGCGGCTATTTTTGCTAAAGGATTTGAACAAAACAAACGAATCGCAGTGCCGAAAGCACAACAGAAAAAATTGCAGTTTTATCATGTGGAGCCGACAACGCGTTATGAAGCGTCGGCATTTGGGGTTGAAGAGCCGATCAGTGAGCAAGAAGCCCATCACTTGGATTTGTTGATTGTTCCCGGTTTGGCGTTTTCTAAAAACGGCTATCGCATCGGCTTTGGCGGCGGCTATTATGATCGTTTCTTGTCAGCTTTCGATGGCAAGACCGTTTCTTTGGTCTTCGGAGAGCAATTCAACGATCAATGGACACCAGATGTATTCGACATCCCAATCGATAAAATCTATACGGATTCTCTTATTCGCACGTAAAGGAGCACGTCAATGAATTCTCAAATGAAAAGATGGCTGAATCAGCCGGTCTTCACGTATCTGTTTTTAGCTATCCAAACAATTGTGTTTATCTTAGGTTATTTTAGTCCCTCTATTCAATCAGGCGGGGTGATGTTTGGTCCGTTTGTCGTTTATTTAAATGAATATTGGCGTTTCGTTACCCCGATCTTTCTACATTTCGGTTTGGCTCATTTTGCGATCAATTCTGTGATTCTGTATTATATGGGGCAGCAAGTAGAAGCCATCTATGGTCATAGCCGTTTTTTTGCCTTGTATTTGCTAAGCGGCATCATGGGCAATACCATGAGTTTTGCCTTCAACCAAATAGGGGTTCAATCAGCAGGCGCGAGTACTTCTTTATTCGGACTTTTCGGGGCATTTTTGATTTTAGGTTGGCATTTTAGAAATGATTACCGCATCCAAGCAATGGTACGGCAATTTGCCCTATTCGTTGGATTGAATCTGGTTTTTGGGGTGTTTGATCAAACGATCGATATGTGGGGACACATTGGGGGGATCCTCGGTGGGTTATTGTTAGGGAATCTTTTGGCATTGCCAAAGAACTATGGAAAATATTCGATACACACCAGAATCCTCTCTGGCGTACTCTTTGTTTTCTTATTGGCTATTTTTGTGATATATGGTTTTAAAAAATATTAATTACTTGTATAATAAGCAGGAAGTGGTTAAATGGAAACGTTATATGACGTACAACAATTACTGAAACAATTTGGTGTTTACGTATATGTCGGCAAGCGGATCTACGATATAGAACTGATGCAAATCGAGCTGAAAAACTTTTATGACAGTCGCTTGATAGATCGGGATGTATATCTGACTGCCCGGCGAATTCTTACGCGGGAGCATCGAATTGAAGAAAGCCGGGAGGAAAACAAGTGATGGACAAAAAAATCATCGGAATTGATTTAGGCGGAACAACGGTGAAATTCGCTATTTTAACGAGCGAAGGCGAGATTCAGCAAAAATGGAGTATTGACACCAATATTCTTGATGAAGGCTCACATATTGTGCCAGAAATCGTGGCATCGATCAATCATCGCCTAGAATTATATGGCTTACAGCCAGAAGCATTTATCGGTATTGGTATGGGGACACCAGGAAGTGTCGATCGTGACAAAGGAACCGTCATCGGTGCCTACAATCTGAACTGGAAAACACTTCAGCCAGTCAAAGAACTGATTGAAAAAGGCACAAAAATCCCCTTTGCCATCGATAACGATGCCAATGTAGCAGCTTTAGGTGAGCGCTGGAAAGGGGCAGGGGATAACAATCCTGATGTCATCTTTATCACACTAGGTACAGGTGTTGGCGGCGGTATCATCATGGAAGGGCAATTGCTTCATGGGGTTGCTGGTTGTGCTGGAGAAATCGGTCATATCACTGTTGATCCTGAAGGGTTTGAATGTACTTGCGGCAAACGTGGTTGTTTAGAAACGGTTTCTAGTGCGACGGGTGTTGTGCGAGTTGCTCGACAGTTGGCAGAAGAATATGCTGGCGATTCGGCATTGAAACAGCAGCTGGACAATGGGGAAGATGTTTCAAGTAAAGATATTTTTGAAGCGGCTCAAGCAAACGATCCATTTGGCTTGATGGTCGTTGATAAAGTGTGCTTCTACCTTGGGTTGGCATGCGGAAATTTAGGAAACACATTAAATCCATCAAGTATCGTTTTAGGTGGAGGCGTATCAGCAGCCGGTGAATTTTTACGTGAACGGGTTGCTGCCTACTTTGCTCAGTTTACCTTCCCACAGGTAACGGAAAGTACCGAAATCAAATTGGCAGAACTTGGGAATGATGCCGGTGTGATCGGGGCAGCATCATTAGCTTTGCAATTTGCAGCAAAAGCTTAGATGCCAAGCTGCTAGGCAATGATACATTCAAGCAGCATAAATCAAAAAAAGAATGATTGTTACAATAGAGAGGAATAGAAGAAATGACACCAATTATGTGGCTAAACTTGGTTTTGGGATTAATCATCTTAGCAATCGCTTTGAACTGGGCGTATTTTCAAATCATGGGACGCCGTTCAGCAACGATCATCTCAGAAGATGAATTCAAAGCAGGAATGAAGAAAGCCCAAGTGATCGATGTTCGGGAAAAAAATGAGTTTGACAGTGGACATATTTTAGGGGCGCGTAATATTCCTTTTACTGTTTTGACGAATTCCTTCAGCGCATTTCGTAAAGATCAACCGATCTACTTATATGACACGCGTAAATCGTTGAGTATTCGCGCAGCGAATAAATTACGTAAAGAAGGCTTTACCAATGTCTATATCCTAAAAGAAGGATATGAAGGCTGGAGCGGCAAGACGAAAAAGAAAAATAGTTTATAAAACAGAGAACTCAAGGCAAAAGAACACAAGCAAATTTGAATGAGTGACGAAACACCAAACGGAGTGTTTCAAGTAAGTCATTGTTCAATTTACATTGTGGGCTTTTGCCTTTATTTGAACTTAGGTCTATCAATAAGGAGAGTGTGCGTTGATCAAGCGAAAAAGAATTTATGAAGCGGCGGAAACGATAGATGGCTATCGGGTATTGGTGGATCGCATCTGGCCTAGAGGGATGAAAAAGGAAACAGCTCAGATCGATCTATGGCTCAAAGCAGTCGCACCAAGTACTGAATTGCGCAAATGGTTTGGGCATGATCCTGAACGTTTTGATGCGTTTAAAGACCGCTATCTACAAGAATTAGAGAAAGCGCCCGCTAAAGATGCCTTGGCACAGTTAAACGCGTTGGTTGCTGAACAAGAGACCGTTACCTTACTATACGGAGCGAAAAATGAAGAACAAAATCAAGCCGTGATTTTGCAGGACTTACTGAAGAAGGAAGAATGATTACCTAAAAGAGCCGCCAGCCTATTGAAGGCTGACGGCTCTTTTGTAGCAAATGATTAACGGGCAACGCTTTTACGCATCGCACGTTTCCGTTTTTCATCATGATCCGCTTGTTGTTCATCAATTGGATCAATCACTTGTTTCTTGACCGTCATAACAACACTTGCAGCTGCAGCAACCGTTGCGACTGTTCCTACTAAAAATCCTGAAAGAAATCGTTTCATCATTAAACACCTCGCCTTTAGTTATAGGTTCATTATGAATGAAAACGGAAAAAATATCAAAAAAAATCACTTTTGGGATTGAAAACGCTTGAAATAATTTAGTAAATATTTTACAATAAGTTTACTAAAAAGAAAGTGGGAGTGAGAGAAATGGAGCAATTGCAACAGATATTTATTGATAAATTTGGAACAGAAGGCACAGGCATGTATTTTGCACCAGGGAGAATCAACTTGATCGGTGAACACACGGATTACAATGGCGGTTATGTTTTCCCGGCGGCGATCACATTAGGGACGTATGCAGTAGCGCGAAAACGTGAAGACCAGTTGATCCAACTCTATTCGGAGAACTTTCCAGAAAAAGGCGTGATCTCCTTTTCGTTAGATGAGCTGGATTACCGAAAAGAAGATGATTGGACAAACTATCCGAAAGGGGTCGTTCGTTTCCTAAAAGAAGCGGGGCAAGTGATCGATCGAGGCTTTGACATCGCTTTTTATGGCAACATTCCGAATGGCGCAGGTCTTTCTTCTTCGGCATCGATTGAATTGCTGACGGGGGTTTGTCTAAAAGATCTCTTTGATTTAACCCTGACGACCTTGGACTTAGTTAAAATCGGCAAGAAAGTCGAAAATGAGTTTATTGGCGTTAACTCAGGGATCATGGATCAATTTGCGATCGGAATGGGTCAAAAAGACCATGCATTGCTTTTAGATACGAACACTTTAAATTATGAAGTCGTACCAGCGGCATTTGGCGATTATGTCGTAGCGATCATGAATACCAATAAGCGACGCGAATTGGCTGATTCTAAATACAATGAACGACGTGCAGAATGTGAAGAAGCATTGGCTCGTTTGCAAAAATCATTAGCCATTGATTCATTGGGCGCATTAGACGAAGCAACCTTTTTTGCAAATACAGCATTGATCGATGATCCACGCTTGATCAAACGGGCGAAACATGCGGTGACGGAAAACCAACGGACATTGAAAGCAAAAGCTGCTTTGACTGCTGGTGATCTTGAAGAATTCGGCCAGTTATTAAATGCCTCCCATGCTTCATTGCGAGATGATTATGAAGTGACAGGGCATGAACTAGATACACTAGTCGCAGCCGCTCAAGCGCACCCTGCTGTTCTAGGTGCGCGGATGACTGGTGCGGGCTTTGGCGGTTGCGGGATCGCATTGGTCAAAGCAAGTGAATGGGCTGATTTCGAAGCGTCAGTCAAAGCAGCCTATTTAGCAGAAATCGGCTACGCAACCGACATTTATCAAGCAAGTATTGATGATGGTGCACGAAAACTGTAGAATAAGAAACGATGAAGGAATGAAGAAAGAAGGCTGAAAATATGGCGATTTTAGTATTAGGAGGAGCCGGCTATATCGGTTCTCATGCAGTCGATCAATTGATCGAACAAGGAAAACAAGTCGTTGTCGTTGACAATTTGCTGACAGGACATCGCCAAGCGATCCATCCAGCAGCAACCTTTTATGAAGGAGATATTCGCGACAAAGCATTTTTACAATCGGTATTTGAAAAAGAAACGATTGATGGCGTGATTCACTTTGCTGCCAGCTCTTTGGTGGGAGAATCTGTGGAAAAACCATTGAAGTATTTCAACAATAATGTGTATGGGATGCAGGTCCTCTTAGAAGTGATGAAGGAACATCAAGTGAAACATATCGTCTTTTCCTCTACAGCAGCAACTTATGGGGAACCTGACCATAGTCCAATCACGGAAGAAACCCCAACAAATCCTAAAAATCCATATGGCGAAAGCAAGTTGATCATGGAAAAAATGATGCGTTGGTGCGATGAAGCCTATGGAATGAAGTATGTCGCATTGCGTTATTTCAATGTGGCTGGCGCGAAGTCGGATGCTTCGATCGGTGAAGACCATGATCCAGAAACACACTTAGTACCGATCATCTTGCAAGCTGCTTTAGGACAACGCAAAGAAGTCGCGATTTTTGGGGAGGATTACGATACTCCAGATGGTACTTGTGTTCGCGATTATGTCCATGTCGAAGATCTGATCGCTGCTCACCTGTTGGCATTAGAATATTTACAAAAAGGCAATGAGAGCAATGTCTTCAATTTAGGCAGCAATCATGGGTACTCTGTGAAAGAAATGGTGGAAGCTGCTCGCAATGTAACGAAAAAAGAGATCCCAGCCAGAGTGGCGCCTCGCCGTGCCGGTGATCCAAGTACCTTAGTGGCATCGAGTGAAAAAGCACGAAAGGTTTTAGGCTGGAAACCAGTCTATACCGACGTCGAAGCAATCATCGAGACTGCTTGGAATTGGCATGTCAGCCATCCAAATGGGTATCAAGGTCAGGAGGAATAACCAATGACGATCAGCCAAACAATCAGCGATTTCGTCACTTTAGCAATCAAGGCTGGCGGCTGGATGGAAATGGATCGTATTTATTTGCAAAACCGAATACTAGCCATGATCGGGGAAGCTGTTTTTGAGCCCAGCGAAATTCGTTCTGTCGATCGGTCCTCCATTGATTTGATGGACGAGCTGGTGGCATGCGCTTTGAGCAATCAGCAAATTGGCGATTCTCACGCAGAAAGAGAAATCTTTGAAGCACAGTTGATGGACTTTTTGACGCCACCGCCTTCAGTAGTCAATGCTTTTTTTGCGCAGCATTATGCCAATGATCCTAAAGAAGCGACGGATTATTTCTTTGAGCTGTGCCGTCAAAATGATTACATCAAGACTCGGGCCATCGCAAAGAATATCGTGTTCCCAGTTGATACCGAATATGGGGAGATCGAGATCACGATCAATTTATCAAAACCTGAAAAAGATCCCAAGCAAATAGCGAAAGAAGGAGCTGCTGCTTCTGTAGATTATCCGAAATGTCTGTTGTGTTTGGAAAATGAAGGCTACCAAGGACGAGTCAATTATCCAGCGCGGACCAACCATCGGATCATCCGCATGAATTTGGATAATGAAGCATGGGGCTTTCAATATTCGCCCTATGCCTACTACAATGAGCATTCGATTTTTCTCTCTTTAGAACATCGTCCTATGAAAATCAATTTGCAAACCTTCGCTCGCTTGTTGCAGATCATTGAAGTGATGCCGCATTATTTTGTCGGGTCCAATGCCGATCTGCCGATCGTTGGGGGTTCGATCTTGTCTCATGACCATTATCAAGGAGGACGGCACACGTTTGCCATGGCAAAAGCGCCGATCGAGCAACGCTTTTCTTTAACTGGTTTTCCTGATGTCGCTGCGGGGATCGTGAAGTGGCCAATGTCGGTGATACGACTACAAGCGAAAAACAAACAAAAATTAGCCGCTGCTTGCCAATATGTGTTAGCCCAATGGCAACAGTACTCAGATCCAAGTGTTTCGATTAATGCCTTTTCAGAAGATGGAACGCCTCATCATACGGTGACACCGATCGCACGCAAGCAAGGAGAGCTGTTTGAAATGGACTTAGTCTTGCGGGATAATAATGTTTCTAAAGAACATCCTGACGGCATTTTTCATCCGCATCAAGAAGTGCAGCATATAAAAAAAGAAAATATTGGATTGATTGAAGTCATGGGCTTGGCAGTTCTCCCGCCACGTTTAGCTCCGGAACTAGAAGAAGTGACTGCTTATCTATTGGATCAGCCCAATCAAATCGCGGCATACCATATTCCTTGGGCAGATGCGATCAAAGCCCAGCACCCAGAATGCAATGCCGATAACGTGTCGCAGATTTTGCGTAATGCATTAGGGGAAGTCTTTACGCAAGTATTGACGCATGCAGGCGTCTTCAAGCGAGACCAGACAGGGCAAGCGGCCTTTGCTCGCTTTATAGCTACTTTATAAAAAAGTTCCCCGCAAAAAAGGAGGCTGGAAGATGGCAACGATCAAAGATATTGCACAACAGGCTGGCGTCTCGCCAGCCACTGTATCACGGGTGCTGAATTACGATTCAGAATTATCGGTCAGTTCTGAAACCAAAGAGAAAATTTTTAAAGCCGCAGAAGCACTCAATTACACAAAACATAAAAAGAAGAGTCAGCCGGAAACCAGTAGTATGCGCTTGATCCAATGGTTTGATACCGAGGAAGAATTAGCAGATCTTTACTACTTAGCGATCCGTATCGGGATTGAAAACAAAACCGAAGAATTAGGGATTCGTTTGCTGAAAGAACCCTACGAAGGATTGACTGATACCGCAGTCGATGGAACGATTGCACTAGGAAAATTCGATGATCACCAGATTCGACAATTGAAAAAAAGCCAATCCAATTTGTTGATGGTCGATTTTGACGCATTGGCTCAGGGCGTCAATTCTCTGGTAGTGGACTTTCAACAAGCGGTGGATTTAGTGATCGATGACTTTATTGCAAAAGGCCACCAAAAGATCGGCTTGTTATCAGGCGTTGAGTTTACCAAGGATCATCACCAAGAAATCGAAGACCCTCGGCGCCGGATTTTTGAGGAACGGCTACGTCGGTTGAAGCTGCACCACCCGCAATATCACCTCAGCGCACCGTTTACAGTAGAGGGCGGTTATGAGGCGATGAAAGAGTATTTGCAGCAAAACAAAGAGTTGCCAAGTGCTTTATTTGCTTCCAGTGATGCCTTAGCGATTGGCGCTATGCGTGCTTTGCAAGAAAAAAACATCAAGATTCCTGAGGAGATCGCAATTATCGGCTTCAACGATGTCAGTGTTGCAAAGTACGTCTTTCCGACGCTGTCAACCATCAAAGTTCATACGGAATGGTTGGGGGAACTGGCAGTGACGACCTTGCTGGATATCATTACGAATGCAGCACCCGTTCCTCGCAAAGTTACGATCGCAACGGAACTGATTACGCGTCAATCCTCCTAGCAACCAGTTGAATCACCGAAGGATGTCGTTACACACGTCAACTGAGTTTTAATGGAATAACAAAAAAATGACTATCGTCTTACCCGAACCTTTAAACAGCCTCGTCGGTTTGCAGCTGCAGCCGTGCTTGCTTTTTTCAAAGGTTCGGGTATTGTTGTCCTATTGTTTTTTTTCTAAACGCAGGCATCTTTTGGGAGACTTGGTTGGGCATTTGATTAGAATATGGTAGAATATGAGAGAGTTTTTTGAATGGGGAGAAGAAAGATGAAAACATTAGCGATTGATACCTCAAACCAGACACTGGCGGTTGCGGTGGTCGATGGTCAAGAAGTGTTGGGACAAAGCCAGACGATGGCGATCAAAAACCACAGCACAGCATTGATGCCTGCCATTGATGGATTGATGCAAGCGGTGGGGATGGCACCTAAAGAGCTGGAGCAAATCGTTGTTGCGAAAGGTCCTGGTTCGTATACAGGTTTGCGAATCGGCGTCACAACAGCAAAAACGCTGGCGCAAACATTGAACATCCCGCTGATTGGTGTTTCTAGTTTGAAAGCAGTCGCTGCCAATTGTGTGGGCGTATCGCAAGTGATCGTGCCGTTGTTTGACGCTCGCCGTCAAAATGTCTACGCAGGTGCCTACCAATGGCATAATGGGACCTTAGAAACAAGGATCAAAGACCAGCATATCTCACTGTCTGAATTATTGACCCAGTTAAAAGCAGTCGATGGTCAAGAAGTGCTATTTGTCGGCGCCGATACCATCAAATTTAAAGACATGATCGAGGCGGAACTGCCGACAGCCCATATCAATCAAGTATCGTTATGGAATTACCCGAATGGCGTTGTTTTAGCTGCTATTGCGAAAGAAGAAGCGCCGGTCGCTTCGATCCATGATTTTGTACCAGACTATTTAAAATTAGTTGAAGCCGAAGAAAAATGGTTAGCCTCGCATGAACCGGGAGTGGATGCCTATGTTGAAAAAATTTAAAACGATGACGGGAAAGCTGGCTCTTTTCCGTCAGATTCAATACCCAGAGCGTAAAAAAGAGATACGAGGGGAAACGTACGTTGTTCGTGAATTAGTCGGAGATGACATTAAAGAGCTGCTGCAGGTGGAGCGTCTCGTGTATGCTGGGGAACTGCCTTGGACCAAGAGCGCCTTTTTGTCAGAGCTTTATTCACGGGTCAAACATCTTTATTTGGGCATCTTGCATAATGAGCGGATGATTGGGTTTATCGGGGTGCGGATTTTAGGCGCTGATGCCCATATCACCAATATCGCGATCATTCCTGATTATCAAGGAAAAGGGATCGGTTCTTTCTTGCTAGGAGAAATCGAACGTTATGCACGGAAAAACAAATGCGACCGTTTGACATTAGAAGTGCGCCTGGGCAATCGTGATGCGCAACGTTTGTATCGGACCCTCGGGTTTGTTTCACAGGCGATCAAAACGGCGTACTACACCGAAGGCAATGAAGACGCATTGGATATGGTGAAATTTTTAAATGACTAACGAACAAGCAGATCAAACGATCCCGACACCGCAAATGCTCTGGTCATTGGCAGATCAGAGCTATCCCTTTGGCTCGCCTTGGAATGTGCAGCAATTTCAACAAGATTTGCAAAACAGCAACAGTCGCTATTTGTTCCGTTATGGAAAAACCAATCAAGAGCTGATTGGGTTTCTCTGTTTTCAGCAAGTGCTGGATGAAGCAGAGCTGTTTAATGTAGCGGTTTTACCAGCGTATCAAGGTCGTGGTTTGGCGAAAGAATTGTTGAAGCAAATGGAATCGCTCGTGGAACAAACCGATGGTCGGCGCATCTATCTTGAAGTGCGTGTGTCGAATTTGCAAGCACAAGCTCTTTATTTACGTATGGGCTATACAGTCATCGGTCGTAGAAAAAAATATTACAGTCATCCAGAAGAGGATGCGTTGATTATGGAAAAGAAAGTAGGCGGACAAAAATCAAATGAATGAATTGATTTTAGCCATTGAAAGCAGTTGTGATGAAACCAGTGTGGCAGTGATTAAAAACGGCGACACCATTTTAAGTAACATTGTTGCTTCGCAGATCAAGAGCCACCAGCGCTTCGGCGGTGTCGTACCAGAAGTCGCTAGTCGTCACCATGTCGAACAGATTACTTTATGTATCGAAGAAGCATTGACACAGGCCGACACCCAACCTGAAGAGTTGTCAGCTGTTGCTGTTACCTATGGTCCAGGGTTGGTTGGGGCACTGTTGATTGGGCTGTCTGCAGCAAAAGCCTTTGCCTGGGCCCACAGCTTACCGCTGATTCCGGTCAATCACATGGCAGGACATATTTATGCAGCTCGCCTAGTGAAGCCATTGGTTTTTCCTTTAATGGCATTATTGGTCAGCGGTGGCCATACCGAATTGGTGTATATGGCAGAAGATGGCTCTTTTGAGATCATCGGTGAAACGAGAGATGATGCCGCTGGTGAAGCCTATGACAAAGTCGGTCGTGTTCTGGGTTTGCCTTATCCTAGTGGGAAAGAAATTGATCGCCTTGCGCATCTAGGCAGTGATACGTATCACTTTCCTCGAGCAATGATACAAGAAGATAATTTTGATTTTAGTTTCAGCGGCTTAAAGAGTTCCTTTATCAATTTTGTGCATAATGCACAGCAAAGAGAGGAAGCTTTGTCAGTAGAAAATCTAGCAGCTAGTTTCCAAGCCAGCGTTGTCGAAGTATTGGTTCACAAAACGTTGCGGGCATGCCAAGCTTATCCTGTAAACCAGCTGATCGTTGCTGGGGGAGTCGCGGCGAATCAAGGCTTGCGTGACGCTTTACAAAAAGCGATGCAGGAATTGCCGGAAGTGGAATTGTTGATTCCACCGTTGCGTCTTTGCGGAGATAATGCGGCCATGATTGGTGCCTATGCCCATGTTGCGTTGAAAAAGCAGCGCTTAGCAGATCTTTCATTGAATGCTGATCCAAGTGTCAGCTTTGCCCATACGATTTCTTAAGATGATTGCACCTAAGATCCGTTCTTAGGTGTATTTTTTTAGTTTCTTTATGAGCAAACAGAAGATTTTGTTGTATTTTATTTCATTATTTGATATCATAATGTATAATTATTAGTTAATTGGAGGGCGGGTATGCAATGACATCGGTTTTTAAAGGACGCAGTTTTTTAGCAGAAAAGGATTTTACAAAAGAAGAACTACAATATTTGATTGATTTTTCCCAGCACTTGAAAGGGATGAAGGCCAACAATCAACCACATCGCTACTTAGAAGGAAAAAATATTGCACTTCTGTTTGAAAAGAATTCGACACGGACGCGAGCAGCCTTTACGGTTGCAGCGGTGGATCTGGGGGCACATCCGGAATTTTTAGGGGCCAATGATATTCAGTTGGGGTCTAAAGAATCTGTTGAAGATACCGCCAAAGTATTCGGCCGCATGTTCGACGGGATCGAGTTTCGCGGCTTTAGTCAACAGGTTGTCGAAGATCTGGCCAGCTATTCAGGCGTACCTGTTTGGAATGGCTTAACGGATGAATGGCATCCAACGCAAATGATTGCTGACTTTTTAACCATTCAAGAAAACTTCGGTGAGCTGACTGGCTTGACCATCGCATACTGTGGGGATGGGCGCAACAATGTCGCTAATTCTTTATTAGTGACCAGTGCGATTTTAGGGGTCAATATTCATGTCGTCACTCCGAAAGTCTTGCAGCCAGAAGCAACCATCATCGCACAGGCACAAGCCTATGCCAAGCAATCGGGCGCAAAGATTTTGGTGACTGATGATGTGGATCAAGGTGTTCTAGGCGCTGATGTCGTGTATACCGATGTTTGGGTATCAATGGGTGAAGAAGAAAAATTCCAAGAGCGGATCGAACAGCTGGTGCCGTATCAAGTCAACCAATCGTTGATGAAAAAAACACAAAACGATCAAGTGATTTTTATGCATTGTTTGCCAGCATTTCATGATGATCAGACCACGTATGGCAAAAAAGCAGCGCAGGCGTATGGAATTTCTGAGATGGAAGTCACTGATGAGGTCTTTCGCAGTAAGTATGCCCGTCAATTTGATCAAGCCGAAAATCGTTTGCACTCAATCAAAGCGATCATGGCAGTGACTGCTGGAGATCTATTTATTCCTAAAGTATAAAATAATTTTTTTTGAAAATGCCAAAATCTCGCTAGCCAAACAAACATTTCTTTGCTATACTTTCTGGGAAGTAAATAGCCTTGATTTGATGAAACAAGAGAAGTAGCGATTCGAGTATCAGTTAGCGAGTTCGGGGTGGTGGAAGCCGAATTGATCAGATTGTGAAACGCACTTGTGAGAATTTGCCAAGCAAACGGAATTCTGCCGTTATCAGAAAAAAGTAGGTCCGAAAAGGACAATCAGAGTGGTACCGCGGGAAATCTCGTCTCTAGTGCATGTTATGCGCTAGAGGCTTTTTTGTTTTTATCAATCATTTCTTGCATGAAAAACATACAGCTGTTTGCTTGCTTCAAACAACTTTTCATCAAAACATGGGCTCAGTCATTATAGGAGGGATACTATGAATAACAAAGAAATCGTCGCACAAGCCATCCATCAAGTAGTAAAAGAAGATCTATCGATCGAACAAGTTCAGCAATTACTGGAAAATCCAAAGTCAGCTGACCATGGGGATGTGGCATTCCCAGCCTTCTCGCTAGCAAAAGTCTATCGGAAAGCGCCGCAGCAAATTGCCGCAGACTTAGCAGAAAAAATCGATCAAGCGTCTTTTGAAAAAATTGAAGTGGTCGGTCCATATTTAAACTTCTTTATGGATAAAAAAGCAATCTCTGCCCACGTCTTAGAGATGGTTCTCAAAGAAAAAAATCATTTTGGCGATCAAACCATCGGCAATCAGCAAGCAGTACCCATCGATATGTCTTCACCAAATATTGCCAAACCCATCTCAATGGGGCATTTGCGTTCCACTGTGATCGGTAACTCGATCGGCTTTATTTTAGAAAAAATCGGTTACCAGCCAATTCGCATCAACCATTTAGGCGACTGGGGCACACAATTTGGGAAATTGATCGTGGCCTATAAAAAATGGGGGTCAGAAGAAGCGGTCAAAGCGGAACCAATCAACGAACTGTTGCGTTTGTATGTTGATTTTCACGAAGCTGCCGAGACAGATAAACAATTAGAAGATGATGCGAGAGCTTGGTTCAAGAAACTAGAAGATGGTGACCAAGAAGCAATGGATTTGTGGCAATGGTTCCGTGATGAATCATTAAAAGAATTCAATAAAATCTATGATATGTTGGAAGTTTCCTTTGATTCATTGAATGGCGAAGCTTTCTATAATGATAAAATGACAGAAGTCGTGGAATTATTAGAGGAAAAACACTTGTTGAAAGAAGACCAAGGGGCAGAGATCGTTGATTTGGCTGCGTATGACTTAAATCCAGCCTTGATCCGCAAATCCGATGGTGCGACTCTTTACATCACACGGGACATGGCCGCAGCGCTGTACCGCAAACGGACCTACAATTTTGCCAAATCATTGTACGTGGTAGGAAATGAGCAAAGTTATCACTTCAAGCAATTAAAAGCTGTTTTGAAGGAAATGGGCTTTGAGTGGGCAGATGATATGACCCACGTACCATTTGGATTGATCACCAAAGATGGGAAAAAATTATCTACGAGAAAAGGGAAGATCGTTCTTTTAGAAGAAGTATTGAATGAAGCGATCGATTCAGCGAAAGAACAAATCACTGAAAAGAACCCAACGCTTGAAAACAAAGAAGAAGTTGCAAAACAAGTCGGTGTCGGGGCAGTCGTTTTCCACGACTTGAAAAATGACCGTTTGAATAATTTCGACTTTACGCTAGAAGAAGTTGTCCGTTTTGAAGGAGAGACCGGACCCTATGTGCAATATTCTCATGCCCGTGCCATGAGCATTCTTGAAAAAGCCGACTTTGATCCTGCTGCTGTCAGCAGTCTGGCCTTGGCAGATACTGAGAGCTGGGAAGTCATCAAATTGATTCAGCGCTACCCAGAAACCGTGCTGCAAGCAGCAGAAAAATATGAACCATCCGTCATTGCTAAACATGCCATCAAATTGGCACAGGCTTTTAATAAGTATTACGCCAATGTGAAAATCTTAGCTGAAGATGCGGAAAAAGACGCACGTCTGGCTCTAGTTTATGCAGTAACGACCTTATTAAAAGAAGATTTACGGTTGCTTGGTTTACATGCACCCGACAAAATGTAACAAAAAAAGCTGCGTCCTTGTTTCGACAAGGACACAGCTTTTTTGTAGTAAAAATACAGATAGGTCACATTTGTTCGGTGTCTTATAAGACCGCGTGGTTTCTGATAAATTGATAAAAAGTTTCGGCATCTTCGTCGCTGCGGGAAATCACCGCTACTGTATCAAAGCCCGCCAACGAGCAAACTTTTTCTGGCATAGTCACTTCATCGATCGCAGCCGAAAGCAAAGGCGCATTGTCCGCAACGGTATGGATCAACGTCATAAATTGCACACGATCTACTTTAGTGACAACGTCTTCGATCATCTGTATCAAACGCTGCTCTTCTTCTTTTTCATCTTCTGACGATTGCATTCCTTGAAAAATGACAAACTTCGTCTGACCTGTTTCATCGGGCACTTTCACGATTTTCAAATCACGAATATCGCGAGAGATGGTCGCTTGCGTGGCGGAGACGCCTTGGGCTTCCAATTGCTGCAATAATTCTTCTTGCGTGCGTACAGTATGTTCAGTAATGATTTGTCTAATAAGTAAATGGCGATCAGCTTTTCGCATAGGTAAACTCCTTTAAGCATGATTGATTAAGTCAGCCTTATCATAGCAGATAAAGCCGAAAAAACCTAGATATAATAAGAAAAGAATTAGAACGTTAAAAAAAAGCTGGACCACGAATCGTAGTTTTTTCATTTGAATCAGTTGCATTTCTTTTTTAGCTACTGTATACTGTTTAAGGCGTGAGTTTTTCACGTCAATCCCACATCTTGTTCCATCTGCGAAGCGGTGCTGATCGATTCAGTTCTTCAAGGAGTAAAAGAGCAAGAGAGGAAAACAAAAAAACCAAATTGGAGGAAACACAACATGGCAGTAATCTCAATGAAACAATTACTAGAAGCCGGCGTACACTTTGGTCACCAAACTCGTCGCTGGAACCCAAAAATGAAGAAATATATCTTCACAGAAAGAAACGGCATCTACATCATTGATTTGCAAAAAACAGTGAAATTAGTAGACGCAGCTTACGACTACATGAAAAATGTTGCTGAAGAAGGCGGCGTTGCATTGTTCGTAGGTACTAAAAAACAAGCACAAGAAGCAATCAAAGAAGAAGCAATCCGTTCAGGTCAATACTATGTTAACCATCGTTGGTTAGGTGGAACTTTGACAAACTGGGAAACAATCCAAAAACGTGTTGCTCGTTTGAAACAAATCAACAAAATGGAAGAAGATGGCACATTTGCTGTTCTTCCTAAAAAAGAAGTCGTTGGCTTGAACAAAGAGCGCGAACGTCTTGAAAAATTCTTAGGCGGTATCGCTGATATGCCAAGAATTCCAGATGTAATGTACGTTGTTGACCCACGTAAAGAACGTATCGCGATCCAAGAAGCACGCAAATTAAATATCCCGATCGTAGCTATGGTCGATACAAACTGTGATCCAGACGAAATCGATGTTGTTATCCCATCAAACGATGACGCTATTCGTGCCGTTAAATTGATCACTGCGAAAATGGCAGATGCTTTCATCGAAGGTAACCAAGGCGAAGACCAAGTAGCAGAAGAAGATTTTGCTGCTGAATCAACAGAAAACGCAACTTCAATCGAAGAAATCGTTGATGTTGTCGAAGGCGACAACGCATCAGCTGAATAATAAATGATGGAGCTGTTTCAAAGGCTAGGCGCCAAGCCTCACTCTCCTTTGAAACAGCTTTTTTTAAAGACAAGCAATCTTGTTTAAAAACATTTAGGAGGAAACAAAAAATGGCAGAAGTAACAGCTAAATTAGTAAAAGAATTACGCGATATGACTGGTGTAGGAATGATGGACGCAAAACGTGCATTAGTTGAAGTAGAAGGCGACATCGAAAAAGCCGTAGACTTATTACGTGAAAAAGGTATGGCAAAAGCTGCGAAGAAAAACGACCGTATTGCTGCTGAAGGTTTAGCATCTGTAGCGATCAACGGCAACACAGCAGCAATCGTTGAAGTGAACTCAGAAACTGACTTCGTTTCTAAAAACGAAATGTTCCAAGACTTAGTAAAAGAAATCGCTGAAGTAATCGCAGCAAACAAACCAGCTGATATGGATGCTGCTTTAAAATTAGAAACTTCTAAAGGCACAATGGATGCTGCGTTGATCGAAGCAACACAAGTAATCGGAGAAAAAATCAGCTTCCGTCGTTTTGAAGTTGTTGAAAAAGATGACAATGCTGCTTTCGGCGGTTACCTACACATGGGCGGACGTATTGCTGTATTGACTGTTCTTGAAGGAACAACTGACGAATCAGTTGCGAAAGATGTTGCAATGCACGTTGCAGCGATCAACCCTCGCTACGTGAACGAAGCACAAATCTCTCAAGAAGAATTGGATCATGAAAAACAAGTCTTGACAGAACAAGCATTGAACGAAGGCAAACCAGCGAACATCGTTGAAAAAATGGTTGAAGGACGCTTGAAGAAATTTAAAGCAGAAATCGCTTTGGTTGACCAACCATTCGTTAAAGACCCAGATATGACGGTTGAAAAATACGTTGCATCAAAAGGCGCAACTGTGAAATCTTTTGTCCGCTTTGAAGTCGGCGAAGGTATCGAAAAACGCGAAGACAACTTCGTTGAAGAAGTAATGAGCCAAGTGAAAAAATAATTCTGTTCCTCGAACAGATGGGAACGCATGGAAGTGCGCTCCCTTTTTTTAAGCAAAAACGGTTTTTGAAGAAATAGTGTAGATAATTTTCAACGAAAGAGCACCAATATGCTACAATAGTATTGGAGAATGTACGGAGGAATCATGATGGGCAAACCAAAATATCAACGTGTTGTATTAAAATTAAGTGGTGAAGCATTAGCGGGTGACGAAGGCTTTGGGATCAAACCACCGACGATCCAAGAGATCGTTAAAGAGATCAAGGAAGTCCACGAATTAGGCGTACAGATGGCGATCGTGGTCGGCGGCGGAAACATTTGGCGTGGACAAATCGGCGCACAAATGGGGATGGAAAGAGCACAAGCTGATTACATGGGCATGTTAGCGACTGTGATGAATGCTTTAGCATTACAAGACACGCTAGAAAATGCTGGTGTACCAACGCGTGTCCAAACTTCGATCGAAATGCGTCAAATCGCAGAGCCTTATATTCGTCGCAGAGCAGAACGTCACTTAGAAAAAGGGCGGGTCGTCATTTTTGCAGGCGGAACAGGAAACCCTTATTTCTCAACTGATACGACCGCAGCCTTACGGGCAGCTGAAATCAACGCTGATGTCATTTTGATGGCGAAAAACAATGTTGATGGCGTCTACTCAGCAGATCCTAAAACGGACCAAAGTGCTGTGAAATTTGATGAATTGACCCATTTAGAAGTCATTTCTAAAGGATTGCAAGTAATGGATTCAACCGCAAGTTCATTAAGTATGGACAACGATATTCCATTAGTCGTATTCAACTTGAATGAGCATGGAAACATTCGCCGCGCCATTTTAGGTGAACATATTGGAACGACAGTAAGGGGGAAATAACATGGCTGACAAAATTTTAACAGAAGCAAAAGACAAAATGAAAAAAGCAGCAGAAAACTTGCAGCGGGAATTAGGACAAATCCGTGCTGGCCGCGCGAACGCGAGCATCTTAGACCGCGTAATGGTTACTTACTATGGTGTACCAACACCCTTGAACCAAATGGCTTCAATTACGATTCCAGAAGCAAGAATTTTGATGATCACACCTTTTGACAAAACAATGATCCAAGAAGTAGAAAAAGCTATCATGCAAAGTGATATTGGTATCACGCCTGCCAATGACGGAACAGTCATTCGTTTGGTGATTCCTCAATTAACGGAAGAACGTCGTAAAGAATTAGCCAAAGACGTGAAAAAAGAAGCTGAAAATGCGAAAATCGCGGTCCGTAACATTCGCCGTGATGCGATGGAAGCTTACAAGAAACAAGAAAAAGCTGGCGATATCACAGAAGATGATTTGCGTGAATCTGAAAAAGAAGTGCAAACTGCTACAGATAACAGCATCAAAGAAATCGATGCGATCGCAGCTGAAAAAGAACAAGAGCTACTTGAGGTTTAAAAGGAATGACGAAGAGTCGCTTCAGCGGCTCTTTTTTTATGGTCGAAAGTGCCGTATGTACTTGAATATCACGACTGTTTTTTTGTTTTTTCTTAATATGGAAATCTTTTCTTGGTTTTCATAGGCAAGAAATCTGATTATTGTTATAATGTAAAAGATGAATTTCAAGAATTGGAAGAGGAGCGAATACGATGCTGCGTTTTTTTCCACAAAAAGACAAATATATCAAAGAAGCGGCTGAACATGAATTTGATCCATCACTGCCGATTCCCCAACACATCGCGATCATTATGGATGGCAATGGCAGATGGGCGCAAAACCGGCGCTTGCCAAGAGTAGCTGGTCACAAAGAAGGCATGGAGACGGTAAAAAAGATCACGAAACATGCTTCACACCTTGGTGTGAAAGTATTGACTCTTTATGCGTTCTCAACAGAGAATTGGAAACGGCCAAACGAAGAAGTGGACTTTTTGATGCAACTGCCCGTCGACTTTTTCGACACGTTTGTTCCTGAGCTGATCAAAGAAAATGTTCAAGTCAAAGTGATGGGGTTCACGGAATCTTTACCCGCGCATACACAAGAAGCGGTCAAGCGAGCGATTGACCAAACCAAAGATAATACTGGGATGATCTTGAATTTTGCTTTAAATTACGGCAGCCGCGCAGAAATTTTGACTGCGGTCCAAGCCCTTTATGAAGAGCTTGCAGCTTCGGAGGAAGCCCTGCCCAAGCTCACGGAAGACATGCTGGCGACACATTTGATGACTGGTTTTTTGCCAAACGCGTTACGTGATCCTGAATTGGTGATTCGCACGAGTGGCGAAGAACGTATCAGCAACTTCTTGTTATGGCAGATTGCTTACAGCGAATTATTCTTTACGAAAGCGCTCTGGCCTGATTTCGATGCTGCTTTACTAGAAGATGCGATCGGGAGCTTTCAACAACGAAACCGGCGTTTTGGCGGTTTGAAAACGAAGGAGGAAGAAGAGTGAGACAACGTGTAATCACTGCGGTCGTCGCATTAGCCTTTTTCCTGCCAATTATTTACGTTGGCGGCATTGCCGTCGAATTGCTGGCAGCAGCGATGGCAGGGATCGGTGTTTATGAATTATTTCGGATGAAAGGACTAGCTGTTTTCAGTTTTGAAGGAATTCTTTCAATCATCGGTGCGGTGATTTTAGTTTTACCTCAAGAACGCTGGTTTTTCTTTTTGCCAGAGGGCACAGATAAAAGTGCCTTGTATTATGTAATCGTCCTTTTATTACTAGGGATCGCGGTTATTTCTAAAAATACGTATACCATCGATGAAGCTGGTTTTCCAGTGATCGTCAGCTTATATACGGGTGTCGGGTTTGAACGTTTCTTGACGGCACGTTCAGCAACAGATGGCTTAGTCGTTTTAGTTTTCGGTCTGTTTATCGTGTGGGCAACGGATATTGGGGCTTACATGGTGGGACGGCGTTACGGACAACGAAAATTATGGCCAGAGATTTCCCCTAATAAAACGATCGAAGGGGCCCTAGGCGGGATTGCTGCTGCGGTGGTCGTAGCCGGTCTGTATCTGCTAGCATTTCCAGGGAAAGATTATTTTGGACATGGTAGTGCCATCATGATCTTATTGACGGTCCTCTTTTCGATCGCTGGTCAATTCGGGGATTTAGTGGAATCGGCAATCAAACGTCATTATGGCGTGAAGGATTCAGGCAATCTTTTGCCAGGACATGGCGGGATCTTGGATCGCTTCGATAGCATGCTGTTTGTGTTTCCAATCATGTATTTATTCGGTGTTTTTTAGAAATTATTTAGAAGTGCAGGCTTGGCTTGCGCTTCTTTTTTTAAATTCTTGTTACAACGGGAATGTGAGTTCCTCAACGGGAATCGGTGTGATAAAATAAGGAAAGGCTGCCCTGAATGAGAGGGATGCTGTGAAAGAGAGGAACGAGCATGAAAACGATACTTGTATTTATCATTATCTTTTCCGTAGTGGTAGTGATTCACGAGTTTGGACACTACTTCTTTGCAAAACGGGCAGGTATTTTAGTAAGAGAGTTTGCCATCGGTATGGGGCCTAAATTGTTCGCGCATCAAGCGAAAGATGGGACGACCTACACGATTCGGATGCTGCCATTAGGCGGGTATGTCCAAATGGCGGGCTGGGGTGAAGATGAAACAGAATTAACACCAGGTATGCCAGTCTCCTTGGTTCAAGATGCAACTGGCAAAGTTATCAAAATCAATACGAGCAAAAAGATCCAATTGCCGCAAGCGATCCCTATGGAAGTGACCGACTTTGACTTGGAGGAGAAGTTGACGATCACAGGGTTCATCAATGGCAATGAACAAGAAGCGATTACGTACGCTGTGGATCATGATGCAACGATCATCCATGAAGATGGCGTTGAAGTTCGGATCGCACCTAAAGACGTTCAATTCCAGTCCGCAAAGCTTTGGCAGCGAATGCTGACGAATTTTGCTGGACCGATGAACAACTTTATTTTATCCTTGGTCTTATTCACTGGGTTGGTGTTTGCACAAGGTGGTGTTGCGAATCAAGATGCAACCATCGCGACAGGAATCGAAGCAGGAACACCGGCAGCTGAAGCCGGGCTGCAAAATGGCGACGAAATCTTAGCTGTCGAAGGCGTCGATGTTTCCAACTGGTCAGAATTAACGACTGAGATTCAAAAGTATCCAGATACTCAGATTGCTCTATCAGTCAAACGAGGATCAGAAACACTTGATTTGACGGCAACTCCTGCGAGTCAAGAATCAGGGGAGACCACGATCGGTTTCCTAGGGATCACCGCTTCCTTAAAAACTGGGATCGGAGATATCTTACTGGGTGGCTTGCAAACGACCATTGACAATTCACTGGTGATTTTTAGAGCAGTCGGCAACTTGATTGCCCAACCAGATATCAATAAATTGGGTGGACCGGTTGCGATTTTCCAACTGTCTTCTCAAGCTGCATCGCAAGGTGTAACAACGGTGATCGCGATGATGGCGATGATTTCTATCAACTTGGGGATCTTTAATTTATTACCGATTCCTGGATTGGATGGCGGTAAGCTGGTTTTAAATATTTTAGAAGGTTTGCGAGGCAAGCCAATCAGCCAAGAAAAAGAAGGCATCATTACTCTGATTGGGTTTGGGTTTTTGATGCTGCTGATGGTTCTCGTTACCTGGAATGATATCCAACGTTTCTTCTTTTAAAAATAAGACGCACAAGCAAATCAATTGTTGATCGGGTGAACATGATTTTTTGTAGCAAAGGAGAAAAAAATGAAACAGTCAAAATGTTTGATTCCGACATTGCGGGAAACCCCCAGCGATGCGGAGACGTTAAGTCATCAACTGTTAGTTAGGGCAGGGTATATTCGACAAGTGGCGGCAGGCATTTATGTTTACTTGCCGCTAGCACAAAGGGTGTTAGAAAAAATCAAGCGGGTCATCCGTGAAGAATTGGCACAAATCGATGCCGTAGAGATGGCGATGCCTTCTTTGCTTCCGTATGAGCCATGGAAGGAGTCAGGACGTGCCTCATTGTATGGTGAATCCTTGTATCGATTAACAGATCGAAACGAACGAGAGATCGTTTTAGGACCTACTCATGAAGAGCCGTTTACGACATTGATCAAAAACGAGATCACGTCTTATAAACGGCTGCCATTGAGCTTGTATCAGATCCAAACGAAATATCGGGACGAACAGCGGCCGCGCTTTGGATTGATCCGCAGCCGCGAATTTATCATGCAAGATGGCTATTCCTTTCATGCCGATGAAGCCAGCTTAGATCAAACCTATAATCGTTACGAAATGGCTTATCATGCAATATTGAAACGCTGTGGGATCGAGTATCGGGCAGTGGTCGGGGACAATGGCTTGATGGGTGGCAGAGATTCGAAAGAATTTTTGGCATTGTCGGGGATCGGCGAAGAGCTGATCTGCTACTCGACCGAAAGCGATTATGTCGCCAATTGGAAATTAGCAACCAGTCAATACATCGCAAAAAAATCTCACGAGACCTATTTAGAATTACAAAAAGTCGTTCAGGATGAGCCTTTAACGTTAGAGGAGCTGGCGCAGGCATACGAAACAGACTTGCAAAAAATCGTTCAAGTATCTTTATTACTCGTTGACGAGCAAGTCATTATGGTGTTATTACGTGGCGATCACAGCCTCAATGAAACAAAGGTCAAGCATTACTTAGCCGCTGATCACGTGAAGGTGCTGACTGCCGAGGAAGCGGAGTCTTATCTGACGAGTGAGACGCAGTTGCGCAGTCCCATTGCGCTTGCTGATTCGATCCAGTTGTACGCCGATCAGCATGTCCAAGATATGGCGAATCTGATCGTTCCAGCGGCAGAAAAACAAAGCTATTATCTCAATGCGAATGTGGGGCGTGATTTTCAACCATTAGCCTTTGCCGATTTTCGCTTGGTTCAAGAAGGTGATCCTTCCCCAGATGGAAAAGGAACCTTAACCTTTACGCGAGGAATCGAAGTTGGGCATATCTTCAAGTTAGGCACCAAGTACAGTGAGGTGCAAGAAGCGACGGTTGTCGATGAAAACGGCGATGAGCAACCAATCATCATGGGCTGTTATGGGCTGGGGGTTTCTCGGCTGCTTTCAACGATCGTCGAACAATACGGCAATGAATTTGGGATCGATTGGCCCCAAGAAATTGCCCCATTTGATGTGCATATCATTCAAACGTCGATTGAAGATAGCTATCAAAATGCCTTAAGTGAAGAAGTAGAAGAAATGATGAACCAAGTCGGCTATCAAGTGCTGGTAGATGACCGCAATGAACGTGCAGGGGTCAAATTTGCGGATGCCGATTTGATTGGCTGTCCGATTCGCTTGACTATCGGTAAAAAAGCCGTAGAAGGCATCGTAGAGATCAAAATCAAGCATACTGGTGCGACCGTTGAAGTGAGAAAAGAAGAAGTCGCTTCGACCCTGACGATTTTGTTGGCCAATCAGGAATAAACAGGAACGAACAAGAATGAATAGCAGATCGAGAGAGGAAATCCTTTCTCGATTTTTTAATGAAAATGAGGGCAAAAAGAGGTATACTAGTGAGTACTGAGAAAAGGAGGATCTTCAATTGTCAAAAGAAAGAGAGACCTTTGAGATATTATTAGACCAAATTGCAGCTGCCCCAAATCTTCGGCAGCATCCGTTGATGCAGACTGCCCAAATCAAACAAGTGACCGTGCATCGACAATCAAAAGCATGGACGTTTTATTTCCAATTTGAACGTTTATTACCGGTGATGGTGTATCAGTCCTTTAAACAACATATTGAATTGGCGTTTAAAGAGATTGCGGAAGTTCGTATTATCATTGAAGCTCAAGATGGTTCCTTTGATGAGCAATTCATTCAAGAATATTGGCCATTGGCGTTAGCCAATCAAAATTGTGATCGGCCATTGGTTCATCAAGTGATCAAAAACCAAATGCCTGTGCTACAAGAGAACAAAGTGATTTTGCCAGTCAACAATGATGCGGTCATCACGATTTTGCAGCAGCAGTACTTGCCGATCATTGAGGAAAATTATAGTACCTTCGGCTTTCAAAAATTTCGGATCTTGCCGCAGCTAGACCAAGAGCAAGCGGAGGCGGCCTTAAAAGAACTTGAAGCACGCAAGGAAGAGCAAACAGCAGCGTTCCAACAACAAGCTGCTGAGAACTTGATGGCGCACGAGCAACGCAAAAAAGAAGTCAAAACAGTCGAATTTGACGGACCGATCGCGCTTGGGCGTAATATTCCTGCCGATGAACCTGTGACACCGATGATCAATATCATTGAGGAAGAACGTCGGGTCACGATCCAAGGTTATGTCTTTGATAAAGAAGTCCGAGAACTGCGCTCAAAACGGAAGATTTTGATCTTAAAAATCACCGACTATACGTCATCGTTTAGTGTGAAAAAATTCTCCAACAATGAAAAAGATGAACAAGTCTTTGATGCCATCGCCAAAGGTAGTTGGGTCAAAGTACGCGGTAGCGTCCAAGAAGATACCTTCATGCGAGATCTTGTTATGAATGCGCAAGATTTGCTGGAAGTTAAACACGAAGCCCGCAAAGACTATGCACCTGAAGGCGAAAAACGGGTCGAACTCCACCTGCATTCCAATATGAGTACGATGGATGCCACCAACAACGTGGCGGATTTTGTCGCTCAAGCAGGCAAATGGGGCCATAAGGCGATTGCGATCACCGATCATGGTGGAGCGCAAGGGTTCCCTGATGCCCATCATGCAGGAGAAAAGGCTGGTGTTAAAATTCTTTACGGTGTGGAAGCCAATATCGTGGATGACGGCGTAGCGGTTGCCTACAATCCTCAGCCTGTTCCACTGACCGATGCTACTTATATCGTGTTTGACGTGGAGACTACTGGGTTGTCTGCAGTGTACGACACCATCATTGAGTTGGCCGCTGTGCGGATGCATAAAGGCAACGTGGAGGCATCCTTTGATGAATTTATCGATCCAGGTCATCCGTTATCGCGAACGACCGTAGAACTGACGGGAATCACCGATGAAATGGTTCGCGGATCAAAATCAGAAGAAGAAGTCTTACGTTTGTTCCGTGAGTTTTCTGAAGGAGCCATTTTAGTTGCCCACAATGCGTCATTTGATATGGGCTTCTTAAATACCAGTTATCGAAAATACGGTATTCCAGAAGCGGAAAATCCCGTCATTGATACATTGGAACTCGCTCGTTATTTGTATCCAGAGTTTAAGCGATTCGGTTTAGGTGTCCTTTCCAAAAAATTCGGCGTTAGTTTGGAGCAACATCACCGAGCGATCTACGATGCCGAGGC
This sequence comes from Enterococcus casseliflavus, assembly GCF_029215545.1. Classification (NCBI taxonomy): domain Bacteria; kingdom Bacillati; phylum Bacillota; class Bacilli; order Lactobacillales; family Enterococcaceae; genus Enterococcus; species Enterococcus casseliflavus. Next base: position 1,195,141 of record NZ_CP119393.1, read on the forward strand.
AACCGGTCATTTAGCGTGGATCTTTGTCAAAGAAGCGATGGAAAAACATGACATGCTACTGCACGAAGATTTGAACCGACACGTGGGGGGTGAGAACTCCTATAAAGCAGCTCGGCCTTTCCATGCCACGATCTTAGCCCGAACACAGGCGGGATTGAAGAATTTATTCAAGCTAATCTCGATGTCGAATGTGAAGTACTTCCATGATAAAGTTCCGCGGATCCCGCGCTCAGAATTGGTGAAATTGCGGGAAGGATTGTTAGTCGGAACCGCCTGTGATAAAGGAGAAGTCTTTGTCGCAATGATGCAAAAAGGGGTCGATGCAGCACGAGAACTTGCCAAGTTTTATGACTACATCGAAGTCATGCCCAAAGCAGTTTATGCCCATCTTCTGGAAACGGAACTCGTGAAAAGTGAAAAAGACCTAGAAGACATCATTCGGAATCTGGTAAAAATGGGGGAAGAGTTAGGGAAAATCGTTGTGGCTACTGGGAATGCCCATTACCTAAACGAAGAAGACGCCATTTATCGCAAGGTCTTGATCAATTCCATGGGAGGCGCCAATCCGTTGAATCGTCATAGCCTACCAGACGTGCACTTCCGTACTACGGATGAGATGCTGACCGCTTTTCAATTTTTAGGTCCGGAAGCAGCGAAAGAAATCGTGGTGACGAACCCGAATAAAATCGCCGATCTTTGTGAAAAAGTCATTCCGGTAAAAGATGATCTGTATACACCAAAGATTCCCGGATCAGAACAAGAGATCACCGACTTAAGTTATAACCGTGCCAAAGAGTTATACGGCGATCCATTACCAGAGATCGTGGAAAAACGTTTGAAAAAAGAGCTTGATTCGATCATTGGGAACGGCTTTTCCGTGATCTATTTGATCTCACAAAAACTCGTTCATAAAAGCAATGAAGACGGCTATCTAGTAGGGTCACGGGGATCAGTCGGTTCTAGTTTCGTGGCAACCATGACCGGGATCACTGAGGTCAATCCATTAGCTCCTCATTATTATTGTCCCGATTGCCAGTATTCGGAGTTTTACGAAGACGGTTCGTATGGTTCTGGTTATGATATGCCAGAGAAAAAATGTCCAAAATGCGGCACCCGTCTGAACAAAGATGGCCACGATATTCCCTTTGAAACGTTCCTTGGTTTCCACGGCGACAAAGTACCCGATATCGATTTGAACTTCTCAGGAGAATATCAGCCAGAAGCCCATAACTATACGAAAGTACTCTTCGGTGAAGAATACGTCTATCGTGCAGGAACGATCGGTACCGTAGCCGACAAAACAGCCTTTGGTTTCGTAAAAGGCTTTGAGCGCGATCATAATCTTCATTATCGAGCAGCCGAAGTCGATCGCCTGGCAAAAGGTGCCACAGGCGTCAAACGGACGACTGGTCAGCATCCGGGGGGAATCATCGTTATTCCCGACTATATGGATGTCTATGATTTCACCCCGATCCAATACCCAGCGGATGATCAAAATGCGGAGTGGAAAACGACCCACTTTGATTTCCATTCGATTCATGACAATATCTTGAAGCTGGATATCCTCGGACACGATGATCCGACGGTCATTCGGATGCTGCAGGATCTATCAGGCATCGATCCTAAAACGATCCCTACCGATGATCCAGAAGTGATGCGTATTTTTGGCGGCACGGATGTGTTAGGTGTGACCGAAGAGCAGATCTATTCGAAAACCGGCACATTAGGCATCCCAGAATTTGGTACACGCTTTGTGCGGGGGATGTTGGATCAAACCCATCCATCGACCTTTGCTGAGCTCTTGCAGATCTCTGGTCTTTCCCATGGTACCGATGTATGGTTGGGCAATGCGGAAGAATTGATCCGTCGCGGAGATGCCAGCCTAGCGGAAGTAATCGGCTGTCGGGATGATATCATGGTGTATTTGATCCATGCCGGCTTAGATGACGGGATGGCCTTTAAAATCATGGAGACGGTCCGTAAAGGACAATGGAACAAGATCCCTGACGACTTGCGGGATACTTACTTGCAAGCGATGCGGGAGAACAATGTCCCTGAATGGTATATCGATTCTTGTTCGAAGATCAAGTACATGTTCCCGAAAGCCCATGCGGCGGCGTATGTTTTGATGGCGTTGCGGGTGGCTTACTTTAAAGTGTACTTCCCAATTCTCTATTACTGTGCTTATTTCTCTGTCCGGGCGGATGACTTTGATTTGATTGCTATGTCAAAAGGAAAAGATGCCGTAAAAGAACGGATGCAAGAAATCAATGACAAAGGAATGGATGCGTCAACGAAAGAAAAAAATCTGTTGACGGTTCTGGAATTAGCCAATGAAATGCTGGAGCGCGGCTATGAATTTGGAATGATCGATCTGTATAAATCCGATGCAGAAAATTTCGTGATCGATGGGAAAAAATTGATCGCACCGTTCCGAGCAGTACCGAGTTTAGGGCTGAACGTAGCGAAACAAATCGTGGAAGCACGAAAAGATGGTCCCTTCTTATCGAAAGAAGACCTCGCCAATCGCGGGAAAGTTTCTAAGACATTGATTGAATACATGACGGATAACGGTGTTCTAAAAGATCTACCAGATGAAAATCAGTTGTCGTTGTTCGATATGTTGTAAGCCAACGGCTGTTCACTTAAAAAAATAAGCCCATCATTGCAGCATCTAGTATAGCTAGTTTCTGCATGATGGGCTTTTTTGTCTTGTTTGTTAAATCGACCCAAGCAGCCACAATCTGGCGAAAATCAGAAAAATACTCGTTACCGAAAGAAGCGAATGCCTTTGGTAACGAGTATTTTTCGACAAAGTTCGTTAACTAGCTAAAAAAAGAAAAAAAGCAAAACAGGCAGATACACCATGTACAGTAAGACGGAATAGCCTAGACATGAAGTTGCAAATTCTTCATCCCCTTGGTAGTTTCGTACAAGGATCGGGACAGAGTTTTGGACGGGCATAGAGGCTTGAATAATAAACACAGAAAGCATCAATTCAGGAACAGGGATGATTCTGCTTAATAGCCATACAACGAGGGGCGAAAGAATGAAGCGACCAAACAAGACACCAGCAATGTCTTTGGTCATTCGCAAGTTCTTGAGCCCGCCAAAGTACACGATGATCCCGATAATAAACATTGATAGAGGCGTCGTTAAATCTGCTAGGTAGCTTCCAAGCCCATCAACAAAGGAGGGCAGTGGTAATGTGAACAGCATCCAGATCAAGCCGATAATGAAACCAATCAAGGCTGGCGAAAAAATCTTTTTTAGCATGACCAATGGATGAAAGGAAATGCGGGCTTCGCCGAAATCGGGGTTATCTTTTGCTAACTCAAAAATACCGATGGTCCAAAATAATGTCGTATTTACGATGTAGTACAACAATACATAGGGAACGGCTTTTTCACCAAAAATAGCTAAATTGATCGGTAAGCCGATGAAGATCGTATTGGAAAAGGTAAACATGGCGGAAAATGCCCCTTGGTGTTTGGTTTCAACTTGCGCGAAACGGCGCCATAAATAACCGGCGAAGTAAGTGATCATCATGGAAAGCAAAGGGATGATCATCCCGGAAACTAATGAGAGAAACTCGTCTTTCGTAAAGTTTTTAATGATCGTCAAAAACATATTGGCGGGTAATGAGACATTTAACACCAGTTTTGAAAACGTATCGGCGGTTCGATTAGAAAACCATTGTTTGTAAGACAACCAATAACCGATAAACATGAGACTGAAAATGACAAAAATATTGATATATGCTTGAAACATGCGCTCACCTCTCATTTACTATAGCGAAAGGCAATAGAAGAAGCAACTGATTCCCATTTGAAAACAACAAAAAACCAAACCGCTCAATGAGCGATTTGGTCAAGAATTACTTCCGTTGCTGCTTGCCAGCGTTACGACCTTTTCCGTTAGGCTTTGTCGTGTTCAACGCTTTTTTGACAGCTTCTGTTTTTTCAGGCGTTACGTCTTTACGAGGCGTAACTACCGTTTTAGGCGGATTTGCTTTCATTTCCGCTTCGACTTGGGCACGAATTTTTGGTTTCATGATGACATTCGTGATAAACGTTTGGATACAACTGAAGACCCCACCAACTACCCAGTAAAGTGTCACACCAGCTGGTGCACTCATGGACATGAAAACGATCATCAATGGAGAAACGATCAACATGGTTTTCATCGTTTTTTTCTGTTCTTCAGGAATCCCGATGGTTGAGATATATCCTTGTGCCAAGTAGGAAAGACCAGCAATCGCCACAAAGAGGATACTTGGGTCGCCTAATGATACGCCAAAGAATTCAGAGTTTTGGATTCCTTGTGTGTAACGAGCGGTGAAATAAAGAGCAGAGAAGATCGGCATCTGAATCAGCAAAGGGAGACATCCGATACCGCCAAACATACTGACGTTGTTTTCAGAGTAAATTTTTTGCATCTCCGCTTGCGCTTGCATTTGTTCTTCCCGAGTGGTTGCTTTTTTCAAATTGGCTTGCGCAATATCCACTTGAGGTTTCAGAAACTGCATTTTTTCACTTTGAACCATCGTTTTTCGAGACTGATGGATCCCTAATGGTAAGATAATGACACGGACAACGATCGTTACCGCGATGATCGCCCAGCCGTAAGACCAGTTGAAGTTTTCTACGAGCATCGTGATCATATCCCCTAATGGTTTCACCAAAAAGCGATAAATCATTCCTGTTTCTTTCGGCGTACCATCAGCATTGGTACTGACACAGCCTGATAATGCTAATAACAGGCCAAATAATCCTGATGAAAGCAGCCATTTATTCATTTTAGACATTCTATTCTTCCTCTTCACAATAAATTTAGACAAAAATAACTATACTAAAAAAGACCGACTATTTCAATGTACAAAGAGAAATTCATTGAAAAATCAATCTTTCGACTTAGAAAACATTCAATTGTTAATAGTACACTACATCAAAACTCCTACGCTCTTTGATAGCATCGTCTGGTTGGATGTCGATCTGATTTACTTTCCCAGCGGGTGAAGGAGAATCCTTAACCCCAGCAACAAAGGCATCGATGGCATTGTCATCGCCAATTGCTTCAATCGAAACAGAACCATCCGCTTCGTTTTTTACAGATCCGGTGACGCCCAACTGATCGGCAAGCATTTTTGTGGTATAACGAAAGCCGACGCCTTGGACACGTCCTTGCACATGGATTCGTAGTTTCTTCATGGACAATCCCTCCTCTGCTTTATATGATAGCGTTTTTTCAGTAAAAGAACAAGTTAGATCGATTGACTCATGCTATAATGAATCGAGGTGACAAGATGAAAGAAATTCAATCGAAAAAAAATACCTTTATCAAGGAAATCAAAAAACTAACACAAAAAAAACATCGGACACAAACCAATAGCTATTTGATTGATGGCTGGCATTTGGTGCAAGAAGCATTGCATGCACAAGTACCCATCAAAGCATTGTTGGTGACCCCGCGAGGGTTAAGTGAAGCCAACGGGCAACTCGATGATTATCAGGAAGAAAGCTATTTGATCACAGAGGAGATCGCAGCGATGCTTTCTGATTTGCCAACACCACAAGGGATTTTTGCCGTGGTGGAAAAGCAAGAACAAGACTTACAGACACTGACGGGCAATTGGCTGATTTTAGATAATGTGCAAGATCCTGGAAACGTTGGCACCATGATTCGAACAGCGGATGCCGCTGGATTCAGCGGGGTTTTTCTCGGCGAAGGAACAGCCGATCTCTACAGCACCAAAGTCTTGCGCAGCATGCAAGGTAGCAACTATCATCTGCCGATCGTAGAAGGAGCGATCCCGCCATTTTTAAAGCAGCTGCAGGCAGCTGGTGTGGCGATTTATGGTACCGAGTTAAACAAAGAAGCAGTCCCTTATACCGAGCTTCCTAAAGAACAAGCGGCTGCCTTCATTTTAGGCAACGAGGGGCAAGGGGTCAATCAGGAACTGTTGGCATTGACCGATAAAAATCTATATATTCCTATCTATGGTCAGGCGGAATCATTGAACGTCGCCATTGCGGCAGGTATTTTGATGTATTTTGCTGTCAGCTAGATTTTTAAGGAACTGTTAAACTATTTGAATCTATTGCACCTCACCTAGAAACTTGCAGGAATAGGTGCTATACTTTGTCTTGTAACAATCAAGCAGATCAAAAAAAGGTGGCAGACAAAAATTTATGACAGAAAAATGGCAAGAAGATAGCGAATATATGTCTTACGTGGCTGACCTGTTAGAAACAGAAGCTGTAAAAAAATTAGCCAATTTTGTGCAGCATATGAACTCCACACGTTTGGAACATTCGATCAGCGTCTCTTATTATAGTTACAAATTGGCCAAGAAATGGGGCGGCGATGCTCGTGCAACAGCTCGTGCAGGACTCCTTCATGATTTATTTTATTACGATTGGCGTACTACAAAGTTTGACGAAGGTACCCATGCGTACATGCATCCACGAATCGCAGTAAAAAATGCCGAAAAAATCACTGAACTTAGTGATCTTGAAAAAGATATCATCTTGAAACATATGTGGGGAGCAACGATTGCACCGCCACGCTATAAAGAAAGCTATATCGTCACGATGGTGGACAAATATTGTGCGATCAAAGAAGCATCAGAACCCCTTACAGACAGCATGAAAGAAAAATGGCAACAACGCTTCTGGAAGAAACATCGCACGATTCAATAAGAAAAAAGTTCTTCGAACCAACTGGTTCAAAGAACTTTTTTTGTTTGTTTAGCCAAAAATAAGTTGGAGGATCGCTGCTCCTGCATAGAGAATCAGTAAGGTGATCAATACCGTTAAATGTCGTCGTTTGTGCATAAAAAGGATTGCCACAAATTCTCTTAAAAAGGCATTCGGTAAATAGTAAAAGGCAGTAGGTGCTCCGATGCCATCCGCTTTAAGTTGGGCTTGATCCGCATAGAGACCGGCACGAAAAATATGGTAATTGTTTGAGGCAAAGATTGCTTTGTAGCCCTTTGGCTTAAGCGAATCCATGATTTCTTTCGAAAATTTCATGTTTTCATAAGTAGTCGTGGAATTTGTTTCCAATAAAATCTCACCTTCTGGTACGCCTTGGGCAATCGCATAGTCTTTCATAGCAACAGCTTCCGGCAGCTGCTCATCGCTTCCTTGTCCGCCTGACATCAGTAATCGAGGAGCGGTTTTTTTGGCTTTAAATTGCGCTTCGTAGAACGAGATCGCTGTATTGATGCGTTTTGCCAATAAAGGGGAGACCGTGGTGCCATTCAAAAGGCCTGCTCCTAAGACGATGATAAAGTCCTGATTATAGCGAGGATGGTTGAACTGATAAATGACTGAAATGGATAAAAAGTTCAAAAAGACTACAAACAGATACAAAAGACTTAGGGGAACAATGCCGAATAAGGTTCGGATCCAATCTGGGAAAAAGTGCAAAAGGGTATCTGAAAATAGTAATACAGTCAAAACCACCGCTAAGATCAGGGTCAATAGATTGGCGATCGATCGCGATTCTCTTCGTAGAACAATAATGGAATTCCAGTAAAGAAAGACCACGAGCGTTGCCAAACCGAATAATAGTACAGCAAAGAAAATCGCTAGTAAAACAGCCAATAGGCCACCTACAAGAATATCTTGGGTTCGGTATAAATTAATGACTAAATAGCCGCCAAAAGCCAACACAAACATATTAAAGAGTAAGCCATTTACGAGTTGATGCTTGTTGCGCCGATAAGAAAATAAAAAAAGGCCGGCGAAGGCGACGGGTATCAGAATAAAGAAACTACCTGTCCGTAATTCTGAGACAGCTAAATAAATTAGCAGGGCTAAGATCGTCCAACAACATTCAAAAAAGAAAATATCCGGATCATCTTTTTTCTTGCGCCATTTTTGAACGACGATCACGCCCGACACATAGCTGATGGCAAAAATCAGCAATTGCGTAAAATCCATGTTTTTCACTCCTTTAACGATACACTTAGTATACCGAAAAATGACAGAAATTGCTTGTTGCTAAGGTCAAAGTTGCTGAATTTCTTGCAATTCGCTAAAATGAAGGAAAGAAGGAGGAAGGAACATGCAATTAGGTGAAGTGATTCGCGTCGAACGACCCGCTTTTTATGTGATTGGAAAAGAGGGCAAGGGGTTAGCAGAAGAAGGTGCTTCTTGGGTACCAGCGCTCTGGGAACTTGCAACAAAGGATTTTGAAGAGATCGAATTTCTCGTAAGTGATCAAAAGGCAGAAGAACTGGAATTTTGGGGCTTGATGAGTGATGGCACCAATTGGTTAGAGCCTTGGCAAGAAACCGGTCGCTACTTGGCAGGCGTTCAAGTCCAGACAGAAAATTTTCCTCCTGTCGGTTGGGTCCGTTGGGAAATGCCCGCAATGACCTATCTCGTTGTAAAAACGGATGAAAAAAACTTAACGATGATGACTGAAAAAATGCTGATGGAAGTTTTACCAGAAAACAACGTCCAGTTGTCAGCTGCCATCCAAGAAAGGTATCTTCCTCATTTTAAGGAGGGGGAAGTTGAATTGTTTTTCCCTGTGGAGCCATTGGCAACAGCAACGGTGGAAACAGTAGAATAAAAAAATCTGTCCGAGAAGCAGTCTTTGCTTCGGACAGATTTTTTTGTTTAGGTTAAAAAAGATTACTGAAAAAGTTGGACACGCCGCGCCAAGCACGAACAAAGATGTTGGCTTTTTCCACCGTTTGTGTTGTGATCAATCCTGCAGTCTCGTCATGATCGGAATCATCAATATAACCAAGCGTATCAGCTGGAATCGAAGCACTTACGGTACCGACTTCTGTGCCCTCAGTCAATGGCGCTTGCAGGGCAGAATCACGATAATGCTCATTAAAGTCAATGGTTGTTTCAAAGGCTGTGGCATCCATATCTCCACGTACCCATAAGGTCAAACCTTGATTTAAGGCAACGGGCACACTCAATTCTTTCCCATCTTTGACTGCAACCGTCTGGGTATCTTCTAATTGCGCATTTTCTGGTAAAATCTCTACTTGTTCCCAAGCATCAAACGAGTAATCCATCAAACGGCCTGTTTCAATAAAACGAACACTTGGATTTTCTGCATGACCATTGACGTTTAGCACCACGGTGATGATTCGTTGGCCATCTTTGACGGCGGTTCCGACAAAACAGGCACCTGCCATATCTGTCGTACCAGTCTTCAGACCGTCGACACCATCTTTCGTATTCGTAAAACCTGGAAGCATCCAGTTCCAATTGACCATCTCGACAGGCGAATAGGAACCTTCACCAAATTGTTTTGTTGAAAGGCTGGTTACTTCCAAAACATCTGGAAAGTCTTGTAACAAATGACGGGCAATCAATGCCACATCTTTTGCGGATAGTTCGTTTTCATCAGTTGAAGTTGATCCTGGGTAAATATTTTCCCCAAGATAAGCATTGTTTAAGCCAGAAGCATTGACGATCTTTGCATCGGTGATGCCCCATGATTGCACTTTTTCTTGCATTAAATCCACAAAGGCACTTTCAGACCCAGCAATCAGCTCCGCGAGCGCGACGATTGCAGCATTTGCAGATTGGATATAACTGGCATCATACAGATCTTTTACAGTATAGGTAACGTCTTGATGCAAAGGGACATTTGATAAGTTAGGGGACACGCTGAGATTTGCGGCATAATCGGAAATCGGCACAGGATCATCCCAAGCGATCGTTCCTTGTTCTACTTGCTCAGCGACAAGGTAGAGGCTGATGATCTTGGTGATGGAGGCAATACCCATGGCTGTCTCGCCATCTTGATCATACAATACTTTCCCTGTGTCAAAATCAATGGAGTAGGCGGCTTTGGCGTCAATCGAAAAATCTTGGATCTCTTCGATGCTCATTGCTGTATCATCAGCATATGAAACGAGGGGGATGCCGACAGCAGCAAAGAGGATTGCCAAAGCAGCAACGAAGGAATACCCGAACTTGGTTATTTTCTGCATATATGTAGTAGCTCCTTTTAAGTTGTATCTAAGCAAAAATTTTAACAAAGAGTATCCGCTGTTGCAATACTCTAAGAGAAAACTTAGCATTTAATTGCGAGAAGACCGCTCAAAGGGGGAATGGGCGTTGTTAAACCATTTCAACTTAGAAGACCTAAGGGCAACAGACAGCAAAAAAAACTTGCCTTCCTATTTAATAAAGAAGACAAGTTTTTCTGAATTGACATCGGGTCAAACGATTTCACTTAGCGACGATTGGAATGGATTCTCGGGTTTTGGTTTTGGGCTCTGACGGGAACTTTCACTGCTCTCGTTTCTTGTTGCATGGCCAATTTTGCTAAAAAGAATGTCCCAGCTAGTAACGCAGCTAAAGCAAAGATGGAAAAGAGTGAAATAAAGGTCGTTAACATAAAAATCCCTTCTTTCTGTTTAAAATAAATGTGGAAGGTAGGAATCGAACCTACACCTTAATCTATGAACGATCAAACATCACTCAACGGAACACCTTGTTCAACCACTTGTTAAGTTAATGATAGCATGGATTGCCAGGAAATGCTGATAAAAAGTCTGAGAATTGACCGAAGAAAATGTGAAGAAAACATGAACTCGATCTTCTCATGTCCCTTACGTGATTTTTGTCAAAGAATAGTGGCAATCTTCTGCTTCATCATATAAAGTAATAACGGAGCCTTTTTGTTCCAGGACTAAATGATAGCCAAATGTGTCCAGTAACACTAATCGCATCGGAGTCAGTTCAACAATGGAAACAGGCAACGGTTTGCCTTCGATGGTCAATGAATAATCATTGGCAATTTCTAAAATGACATCTTCTTTTGTCTTTGAAGTAAAACGCCAATTTCCAATGAAATTTTGGCGGTTTTCATTTTTTTGTTTTTCCTTTCGCAACAGCAAGGAGCTGACCACGCCCGTTGCTAGAGATAAACCAATCAATAGAGACCTTTTCTTCATTTATACACGTCCTATCACTTACGATTCATCTAGTTGCACCTTGTGAACAAGATGCCCGCTTCTGCACACTAGAAAATAATTGCCATAAGTATACCATGAGAAGGTAAAAAAGCATGGTACTTTAGTTTGAAGTTTAGAAGTTTTTATCAAAATATGCTATGATTCAAAAGAGCAGGTGAGAAAATGAATTATCCGAATACCCTCTTAGCCACGTTTCTCGTTCGAGACAACCGATTCATTGCCCGATGTCTAGTCGATGGGCAAGAAGAGATCGTCCATGTGAAAAATACGGGACGAGGAAAAGAACTCTTGCACAAAGGGGCACTCGTGACCCTCCAATATTGGGACAATCCGAAGCGTAAAACCAATTACGATTTGATCTCAGTCAAGAAAGAAGACCAATGGATCAATATTGATAGTCAAGTACCCAATCGGTTAGGCTATGAAGGCCTTTTGGATGGCACGATCCAGTTGCCAAATATCAAAGGGAAAATTGCCCTCTTGCGGCGTGAAGTCGTCTATGGGATGTCTAAGTTTGATCTTTATTTTGAAACAGACGAACAAGAAAAAGGGTTTATAGAAATTAAAGGGATGACACTTGAAAACAAGCAAATCGGCGCTTTCCCAGATGCGCCAACGATTCGCGGCTTGAAACACGTCAATGAATTGATCCATGCCAAAGAAGCAGGCTATTATGCGGCGGTTTTGTTCATGATCCAATTTGAAGTGGTGCAAAGCGCCACGATCCATCGGCAGATGCAGCCGGATCTGGCCGATAAGATCGCTGAAGCGCAAAGCAAAGGTGTCGAAGTGTTTGCTTATAATTGCCAGGTAAACCAAGGGATGATCGCGGTCAAAGAACCGATCCCTTTTGATTTGAACGTCGAATTTGACGACCCCAATCTATAGAAGAAAGAAGGAAAACACATGATTCATTTAGGGATTATCGGCACAAATTGGATCACCGATCAATTTGTACAAGCAGCCCACGAAACCAAACGGTATCAATTGGTAGCCGTATACTCAAGGAAATTAGCCACAGCGCAACGCTTTGGGGAAAAATACGGAGACATCGAATATGCGACCGATTTGGCCACTTTTTTTGGGTTAGCTCATATGGACACGGTCTACATCGCGTCTCCGAATAGTTTGCACTTTGAACAAGCCAAGCAAGGGATTTTAGCAGGAAAAAATGTCATTGTGGAGAAGCCAGCCTTTTCAACGCCTGAGGAAATGGCGGAGATCATCGAATTGGCAAATCAGCAACAGGTTTTATTCTTTGAAGCAGCTCGCAACATTCATGAAGCGAGTTTTTCAACCGTAGCCGAATTCTTACCAACACGCGGTGCCATTCTTGGGGCGAACTTTTCTTATATGAAATACTCGTCTCGTTATGACGCTGTACTAGCTGGGGAGGAACCAAATATCTTTTCTCCGCATTTTTCTGGCGGAGCTTTAGCCGACTTGGGTGTGTATCCAGTATATGCGGCGGTCGCTTGGTTTGGTAAACCGCAGGACGTTCATTATTTTGCGCGCAAATTACCGACCGGTGTAGATGGTATCGGGACTGCTGTGCTGCGCTATGCTGATTTTGATGTCACGATCCAAACAGGCAAAATCGCTGACTCAGAGTTACGATCAGAAATTTATTTTGAAGACGGGACATTAGATTTGAATGCCGTCAATGCTATTGAAGAAGCAGCATTTTATGAACGCCAAACAAAACAAACGCATCCATTAGCAGTCGCTGCTTTAGACAATCCGATGATCGAAGAAGCGCAAGACTTTGCAGACATCATTGAAAACAAAGATGATCCTAAACAAGGACAACGCTATGAGGAATGGGTGGAACTTGCCCGCAGTGTCAATGAAACCGTCTCTTTGATGCGTAAGCAGGCCGACATCATTTTTGATGCAGATAAAAAATAAGGAATGGAACATTTATGACAGTATTTGAATTGACACAATTGCCAGACGTCTGGCAGGAAAAATGGCAAGCGGCTGGGTATCACGCACCGTCCTTGATCCAAGAAAAAACCTTTGGTCCTTTAAAAGACGGCGCGTCTGTCATAGGAATCTCACCGACCGGTTCAGGTAAAACTTTGGCGTATCTTTTGCCATTGTTAACAAAGGTTGAAAAAAAGCAAGGCAACCAGCTGTTGATTTTGACTTCTTCACAAGAATTAGCGATGCAAGTCACAGAAGTAGCACGGGAATGGGCCCAAGCCATTGGTTTGACCGTTCTGCCGCTAATTGGCGGCGCAAGTACAAAACGCCAAGTGGAAAAACTAAAAGACAAACCCGAGGTCTTGATCGGTACCCCAGGCCGTGTGTTAGAGTTGATCAAAGCCAAAAAAATCAAGACCCAGCAGCTGCAATCGTTGGTATTGGATGAGGTTGACCAATTATTGAAAGAGGGTGCCTTCACCCTGGCAGCCAAGATCAATCAAACATTACCAAAACAAATCCAGCATAGTTTCTTTTCAGCAACCGCGAACGAAGTGATCGATGAGATTCGACCATTCGTGTCAAAAGAGCCGCTGATCATTGATGTTACCCAAGAAGATCAGAGCAAAGGCGTCATCCATCATTACTATTTGAACTATCCGCAACGACGAATCGTGGATGCTTTAAGACGCTTTGCTCATTTACCAAACTTTCAAGCCTTGGTTTTCTTCAATGAATTAAGCACAATGGGGAATGCGGAAGAAAAGCTATTGTTTCATGGCTTGCCGGTGGCCTCTCTGGCATCTGATCAAAACAAACTTGCACGAAAAGGCGCATTAGAGAGCTTTCGTCAAGGCAAACTAGTGGAACTTTTGACGACCGATGTCGCCTCTCGCGGCTTAGATGTCGTGGATCTGCCTTACGTGATCAATACAGAAGTCCCTCTAGAAAAAGAATCCTATTTACACCGCGCAGGACGCGTTGGGAGAATGGGCAAAGAAGGAACTGTCGTCACGATCGTTCAAGACCATTCGTTGAAGGATTTGAAAAAAATCGCCAATCAGTTGTCTATAGAACTCAAGGAAGTCTATCTGCATGGGGGACAGTTACACACAGAAGCACCTGTTATCGAAAAAGAAAGCAAGAAAGAAACGAAAACAACAAGTGTGCAGAAAATTTCCAAGAAAACGCCTGAAAATTTACACACTCCTGTTAAAAAGAGCAAGAAAAAGACGAAAAAGCAAAAAGACAAAGGAAAAAGACGCCATTGAGCGTCTTTTTGTGTTACCATTAACGTTGTTTATTATTAGTGTGTAAAAAAATGAGGAGGCTATCGAATGAATTCGCGAAAAGAAGAGATTTTTCAAACGATCGAACTGCATAAGCAAGGGTTGACCGCAGTTGATGTCGCTAAAATCTTACAAATCGATCGCAGCAATGCAAGCCGTTATCTCAGTGAGCTTTATAAAGAAAAGAAAATCGGCAAACGTTCCGGCCGTCCGGTTGTTTATGAGCCTTTAGAAGAAACGGTCCATGTGGATGTTTCTTCTGAAGTTAGTTTTGAAAGTCTGGTTGGAGTCCAAGCTTCCTTGAAAGTAAGTATCCAGCAAGCCAAAGCGGCGATCTTATATCCACCTAGAGGACTCCATACCATTATTTTTGGTGAGACAGGTACCGGTAAATCCTTATTTGCCGAATGTATGTATCACTTTGCGGTTGAATCAAATATGTTAGAAAAAGATGCCCCATTCGTATCCTTTAACTGTGCGGATTATGCACAAAATCCGCAATTGTTGTTTGGTCACATCTTTGGCATCAAAAAAGGCGCCTACACAGGTGCTGCAGAAGATAGTCCAGGACTTATGGCAAAAGCCGATGGCGGCATCCTGTTCTTAGATGAGATCCATCGACTGCCGCCAGAAGGCCAAGAAATGCTCTTTACCTTCATTGATAAAGGGATCTACCGTCCATTAGGGGAAAGTAATCAAGTTCATGAAGCCGCCGTGCAGATCATCGGTGCCACCACGGAATCATCAGAAACCTTTTTAACGACCTTCAATCGGCGAATTCCCATGGCTATTACTTTGCCAAATGTGGAAAGTCGTTCCTTAGATGAACGGTATGAAATCATTTCGTTGTTTATCAAGCAAGAGGCGACCCGTCTAAATCAACGAATCGATGTCGAACGAGATGCGATATTGGCCTTTATGCTCTATGATGCAGAAGGCAACATTGGTCAAATCAAGCGCGACCTTAAACTCGTCTGTGCCAAAGCATTTTTGCATTATCGAACCTATGGAAAAAAACACTTGCTGATACGAAAAGGCGACTGCTCCTTGCAAGTTCAAAAAGGCTTGTTGAAGATCAAAGAAATGTCGGAACGCTTGGATCGGTTTTTAGATGGCAAAGGCGACTTTCTAAGTTTTGAACCTGGCGACCCAGATGTCGTCTGGTCTCGTGATCCACAACGGAATATGCAAGTGTATAATGAGATCGAAGAAAAAGTCAGCTCACTGATTGAAACGGGCGTAGCCAATGTCGATCTAGAAAATTTGATCTCTAAAGATGTCGATGCGTACTTTGAAAAGTATGTCGAAGAATTGATCCAAAATCCCGTTCATAAAGAACTGATTCCAGAAGACATTTGGAAACTGACAAATGTTCTTTATGATCTAGCTGGGCAAAGATTGTCTCGAACCTATAGTGAAAAAGCCCGCTTTGCCTTTGCACTGCATCTGCAAAGTACACTGGAACGTGTCAAGGAAGGACATATGATCGTTCACCCAGATTTGAATACAGTCAGAAAAAACTTGAAATCCGAGTTCCAGGTGGCAATGGATCTATCGACCATCATCGAAGAAGAACGCCATGTCGAGATCCCCTTCGATGAGATCGGCTTTATCAGTATGTTTTTAGCGATTCAAGTCAAACAACCCTCACAGCTCCCCCTTGAAAAAGTCGAGATCATTGTCTTGATGCACGGCAAGGCGACTGCCAGCAGTATGTTGGAAACGGCACAAGAGCTGCTTGAAACTGACCACGGCAAAGCGATGAATATGTCTTTAGATATGGAAGTCGGTCAAATGTATGAACAGCTATTGAACTATGTCACTGACAATAAGGAAAAGATGAGCAACGGCTTATTGCTTTTAACTGATATGGGTTCCCTCAATTCATTTGCGAATTTGATTTCTGAAGAGACCGGGATTCGTACGAAAGCCATCTCGATGGTCAGTACGATGATCGTCTTAGAGGCTTTGCGAATGGCGGAAAGTGGCCGAAGTTTAGAAGACATTTATCAAAACATTCAGCGTTCTTTTGAAACCATCGTGCAAGAACAGTTCCGCACAGTTCGCGAAGCGAAGGGGAATAAAAAAGCAGTCATCGTCACTTGCTTTACTGGAGAAGGTGTCGCTGCCAAACTTTATCAACGAATTTATCCCGTCGTCGATCAATCAAAAGTCGAGATCATTCAAATGCAATTTATTGAAAAAGAAACCTTCAAGAAACATATTGATGGCTTGCTAGAAGAATATGAGATCAAAGCCATTGCGGGCACCGTCGAGATCGATTATCAAAATATCCCGTTCTTTTCCGCCTATGATGTCTTTGATGACAATCGGTTGAATGTGCTGAAGCGGATCGTTTCAGATGAAGTGCCGATTGAAAAAATCGTACGTTCATTAGAAAATACCTTAACGCATGTGGGGTCCGTCTATCATCTGATCGAAAGTCTGCAGCGAATCGTTCATCAAATTCAAAATCAATTGCATGTGATTGTTGAACCTACCGTTGATGCGGGCTTAGTGATTCATTTAGCCTTTCTAGTGGAAAGTTTATTGAAGAAGGAACATTCCCGTACCTTCCCCAATTTGGCGGCCTTCCAAAAACGCTATCGTATCGAAACAGATGTGTTGCGAACTCATTTATTGCAGATAGAGAAAAACTATCAAATCAAAATCTCTGAAGATGAGATCGCCTATTTAACACAAATGTTCTTAGAAAATGAAATAAAAAGTTATGATGAATCCGCACACAATATTAGTGTGTAATGATAAATCCGTGAGTGTGCAAAAGAAAAATTGGTTCAGACCATTGATATATAAAGGTCTGGACTTATTTTTTTTTGGCACGCTTTTTGCTTTATAGTAAAGTGTAACTTACAACAGAAAGGAGCGGATACGCGATGGCGAAAAAAACGATTATGCTTGTTTGTTCAGCAGGAATGAGTACCAGTCTATTGGTGACGAAAATGCAAAAAGCAGCCGAAGCAAAAGGAATGGAAGCAGATATCTTTGCTGTTTCAGCTTCAGAAGCCGACCAACATTTGGAGTCGAAACCAGTCGATGTTCTATTATTAGGCCCACAAGTACGATTCATGAAATCACAATTTGAACAAAAACTAGCACCAAAAGGCATTCCTTTGGACGTGATCAACATGGCAGACTATGGCATGATGAACGGCGAAAAAGTATTGCAACAAGCAGAAACATTAATGAACTAAGATTTTTAGGATCGAAGTGTAAGGAGGATTTTTAAAGATGGATGAGCAAAATTTGGAAGCCATTATGGGATTGATCATGTATGGTGGTAATGCAAAAAGTGACGCAATGGAAGCAATCGCGGCAGCAAAAGAAGGGGACTTCGAATTAGCTGACCAAAAAATCAAAGATGCTGAAGCATCTCTTGTGGAAGCGCATCATTCGCAAACAGGATTATTGACACAAGAAGCGCAAGGCAATCATATGACCGTGACATTGTTGACAGTGCATTCACAAGATCACCTAATGACGTCAATCGCATTTACCGATTTAGCGAAAGAAATCATTGATGTCTATCGACGTCTAAATAACGAATAATCTTTGAACGGATAGAAGTAGTTATTGTCGATGAATCAAAAAATCTTCTTTGACGAATAGAACTTATAGGAGGAATTAAGAATGGATGGATTAACAAGTTGGATGGAGAAGTATATTCTCCCTGTAGCTGCAAAAATTGGAGCCCAGAAGCACTTAGTTGCATTACGTGATGCCTTTATTGGAACAATGCCTGCTACTATGGCTGGTTCGATCGCAGTAATGATCAACGCGATCATTCGTGACTTACCACCGCAATTTTGGCCGAGTTATGATGCCAGTACCATTCCAGTTATTCGTGAAATTATTAGTATCAATGGCTTCGTATGGAATGGTACATTGGCTGTTGCTGGTTTAGTATTTGCCTTTTCTTGGGGATATAATCTGGCTCGTGCTTATCGAGTGAATGATCTCGCAGGTGGGATCGTTGGAGTAGCGACACTGATTCAAGGAATTGCTTTTTCATACAGCACTTCTGTGGCGACAGCTGTTCCAACAGCTTTGATGGATGAAATCAATGCTGGGTCAGCAACTTCCGGATGGTCTGCAACAGCAGATGCAATTACAGCAGGTGGATGGGGTTGGTTGAAACTCGATCATCTAAACGGAAACGCTTATTTTACCGTAATGATCATGGGGGCTATTTCAGTTATTATTTTCTGTAAATTGATGTTAGCTGATATCACTATCAAAATGCCTGATTCAGTACCGCCAGCAGTATCGAAAGCGTTCGCTGCGATTTTGCCGGCAACAATTGCCTTATATGTCATTGCTATTATTAACTTTATTGTCGGTAAACTGACTGATGGACAATTAATTATTGATCTTGTCCAAAAATATATTGCAGAACCATTCCTAGGCTTGTCTCAAGGGCTTGGTGCAGTACTGATCGTAACTGTTTTTGTTCAAATTTTCTGGTTCTTCGGAATCCATGGTCCAAACGTACTAGCTCCAGTTTTAGAAGGTATTTGGGGACAAGCGCAGTTGATCAATATCGATATTTTCCAAAAAGGATATGAAGGACAAACCGGTACAAACGCGGTTCTTGCCGCAATCGAAGATGGCAAGGCATATATGTGGGTACGCGGATCCTTTGACTCATTTGCTTGGTTTGGTGGTTCAGGCGGTACAATTGTATTGCTGATTGCTATTTTGATCCTATCAAAACGTGCGGATTATCTAACTGTTGCAAAATTGTCAATCGGACCTGGTGTGTTTAATATTAATGAGCCGGTAATGTTCGGTCTGCCAATCGTATTGAATGCGATCATGTTTATTCCGTTCATTATTGCTCCGCTAGTAGCCACTTCAATCGGTTGGTTAGCAACGTACTTTGGTTTAGTAGCACCTGTTTCACAACAAGTAACGTGGGTCGTTCCACCAATGTTGCTATCATTCTTGGCAACAGGAGCTGACTGGCGTGCCCCAATCGTAACGTTGGTATGTATGGTCGTTACATTCTTCATATGGGCACCATTCGTTATTTCAGCAAATAAAATTGATCCAAAACTAGGCGAATAGACCTGTAGATTGTGGGGGACTGCTATGGCTTCGCTTGAAGTAAAGCAGTTCCTCCTTTTATTATTGATTATTTAGGAGGAAAAGAATATGATTTCAATAGCAAGTGCAATGCAGCAAGATGCCATCAAAGAATTACTTGAAGGATATAACGAAGATGGAATGTCTTTTACATTTAAAGAAAAACAAGGAATTAAACTTATTTTTACTACGACAGCTTCCGATTCAGAAGCGGCGGCAAAAAAAGCAAAAGAATTGATCAAAGCACAGCCTTGGGGTTCTGTTTTATACTTTCAAGCAGTTAGTGTTTGAGTAGGTTCTCTGTGGATCAACGAATAGTTAGGATGATTGAAAATGATAAAAAACGGCTTGTTTATATGTAGTATCGGTCTACTCGTAGTCCTATACAGTATGAATCCAAGTAATCAGCAGTTAGATATATTCAGTTTTACAACAGGTATTTTCTTGCTTATTTCTGGCAGTCTTCTGTTAATGAAAGGAAAGAAGAAAGCCGAAGAGTCAGATAGGAGGAAGTCTTAATGAGAATTGAAAAAGATTTATCGATTCCAGCAAATGTCTTTTACGATCAAATTATGGATTCTGTTATCTTTGACATACGAAAAGCAACTGGAAAAACACTTTCTAGAAAGCAACTGGCAGGATTTCAATATGTAAAGGAATTTTCTACTATGAGTCGTGCGAAGATCGAGATCGAAGAAATCATTGAAAATCAAGTTTATCAATTCAAAACAGAAACGACGAAAAATGAATTTGTCGCTCGCTATGAAGTAGCGCCGCTTGATGAAAAGAGCAGTAAAGTCATTTATACGGAAACCATGAAATCACATGGCTTCATGCAGCAATTGAATGACATGCTCTTAGGCACCATTCTAGGATATTTCAAACGCAAGCAATTTAAAAAAATGTTGAGTATGATGGAAGAAGCATATTAAGGGGTCGACTGACGCCTTTTTTGCGTTTCTTGCGTGTTTTCAAGTAGAGGAGATGAAGGAATGACAGATGTCAAAAAAATGACCGAATTCGGTTCGCAAGAAGTACTGGAATTGGTTTCTTATGCCTTTCAGTGGGAGTTGAATGAAACAAATATCAAGCGCTATCGCAAGCTTGCGGAGAATTCATGGAATTATGGTTCCTACGACGAGGATGGAAAACTAGCGAGCCAAATCATGGCAACGATTTTTGATGTGAATTTTCATGGAACGACCTATCCAATGGCAGGGATCGGTTTTGTGGCTTCTTATCCAGAGTATCGCAGCCAAGGTCGAATCGATCGGATCATGAAACAAATCATTAAAGATTGCTATGAACAAAAAATCGTTCTTTCTTATCTAGCACCTTTCTCCTTTGCGTTTTATCGCAGATATGGGTATGAATATACTTTTGAACGCACCGTTTATGAAGTTGATGCGCATCAATGGCCCGATGGCAAGAAAGTGAACGGAAGGATTCAACGCATGAATTGGGAGGAAGCACAGCCGATCATTCACGAGATTTATCATCAATTGCCTCGCCATCAAAAAGGTGGGCTGATTCGCCAACCCTGGTGGGAAGAAATCAAGTTTGTTTTGCGCAGACCGTATACGTTTGCGATTTATCGCAATGAAGCGGGCGTTCCTGAAGGGTATTTGATCTACTTTGTTGAAGGAGGACGCTTTGATATTCAAGAGTGGGGCTATTTGACCGCTGACGCGTATCAAGGATTCAATCGGTTTATCGTTTCCCATGCAGATTCAGTAGCGCAGATCCATTATCGACCAGGATTTGATGGGGAAGTTCTGCAAGTAAATGCAGCCAAACCATTGGCTCACTACCAAGTGCGCCCCGACATGATGGCACGAGTCGTCGATGTGGAAGGGTTTCTAACAAGCTATCCATTTACGTTGAAAAAAGCTGGTCGTTTTGCCATAGAAATTCAAGGGGATGCATATGCCCCATGGAATAATGGGTGTTATGAAGTGACGATCGAAAACGCTCAGCATCATGTCACGAAAACGACGGACACCCAGCTGCCAAAAGCAACCTTGTCAATTCAGCGTTTTGTGCAACTGTTTTTGCAGGCACAATCCCTTGATTCCTTGGTCTTTTTCCAGCAAATGGAAACGGAGAAGGAAGCTGCAGTGATGATTCAGGAAAACTTACCAGACGGAAAGCCGATTCTGGAAGATTATTTCTAAGCAAATCGAGGCAGAGGTATTTGCTTTCCAACAAAAAAAGATTCCTTAAAAATAAGGAATCTTTTTCTTCAAAAAACGTTCCCTGCCGGAATCGAACCAGCAACTAATCCTTAGGAGGGACTTGTTATATCCATTTAACTAAGGGAACACAATAGCTATATTTTACCTGTTATTCGTGTTTCTCGCAAGATGAGAAGGAAAAGAAAGGAAGAAAAACATGGTCAAACGATTGATAAGTGCAAACTATAGTGAAATCAAAGAAATGTCGGCGCAAGAATTGAAACAATCCATTAAAGCGAGCGAAGGACGAGTGATCGTCTGTGAAACGGTGGTTCAAACCATGCCGCAAGCTGGCGACATCACCAACGCAGAAGTCGCGGCAGCTTTTGGGGCTGACTTGATTTTGTTAAATGGCTTTGATTGTTATCGTCCAGCTATTTTTGGGATGCCTGGTATCACATTGGAGCAGCTGCTTGATCCTACACAGCCCATTAAAAATCCGATTCCTCAACTAAAACAACTGATTGGACGACCTGTCGGCATCAATCTTGAGCCGATCCCAGCTACGACGGAAATGATGAGTGAAAAGATCAGCATCAGTCAAGGCCGAACAAGTTCGGTTGACACCATCAAAAAAGCCCAAGAACTCGGGGTGGACTTTCTCTGCTTTACAGGCAATCCTGGAACGGGTGTGACCAACCGAGAAATCGCTAAAGCAGTAAAATTGGCAAAAGAACATTTCTCTGGGTTGATCATCGCTGGAAAAATGCACAGTGCCGGCTCAGATGAACCTGTGGTTGATCGAGAAGCCATCATTTCTTACGCTGAAGCTGGAGCAGATATTTTGTTACTGCCTTCCGTTGGCTCGATTCAAGGCTTTCTAGAAAAGGATCTGATCGACGCTGTTCAAATTGCCAAACAATATGACTTATTGACGATGTCAGCGATCGGAACGAGTCAAGAAAGCGCGCGTCCAGAAACGTTGCGACAATTAGCCATTATCAACAAAACTTGTGGGGTCGATCTGCAGCATATTGGTGATGCCGGCTATGGCGGCATGGCACCGACCGAAAATATTTTCGAAACATCGGTTGCAATTAGAGGCATGCGCCATACGATCAATCGTGTCGGACGTTCAATCAACCGTTAAATCAGAAAAAATTACTAGCGAAGGAAAACGGAGAATCGTTCTGCTTCGCTTTTTGCATTTTTTTCGCTAAGTTAGAAAGAAAGGAGGAAACACAAAATGAAACAAGCATTGATCATTTACGGAGGTTGGGAAGGACACACCCCAAAAGAAACCAGTCAGTTTTACCAAACGTTGCTGGAGTCAGAAGGATATCAGGTGACCCTCGCCTCAGATTTTGAACCTCTCTATCATAAAGAAGAATTAAAAAGGCTGGATCTGTTGATCATGAATTGGACGCGAGGAGAATTGCCTGATGAGCCGCTGCAAAATGTCACTCAGGCTGTAGCAGAAGGGTTAGGATTAGCAGGCGTTCATGGCGGCTTTGCCTCGGCTTTTCAAGCCAGTAAAGGCTGGTTGTTTCTGACTGGCGGCTGTTTTTTGGCACATCCTGGTGGATTGGAAACGACCTATAGCATCGATCTTACGACAGATCACTATATTACGGCAAATACTCAATCGATCCCTCAGTTGACGACGGAGCAATACTATTGTCTGGTTGATCCAGCCGTCACTGTGTTAGCTACCTCAACATTTGCTGCTAAAGATCATCCGAATGCAGCTAACCAAGAAGTCATACTGCCAATGATGTGGATCAAAAAATGGGGCAAGGGCAGAGTCTTTTTCCAATCCATTGGACACAGTCTAAAAGAGCTAGAAGAGCCCACCATTCAGACTTGGACCAAACGAGGCTTTCTATGGGCCACCAGAAATACCTTGGCTGATCCGCTGAAAAATAGCCAGTATAGTGAGTAATCAGAAAAACGAATGAGGAAATAAACGCGTGCAATCGTTTTACTTTATGGAAGAAAATAAGCATGGTACACTTTATTTGTATTTGATTAAGCAGGAGGTAATGTGGAATGGGAAAATTTGGAAAAAGTTTTTTATCGCAGGTAATATCTGACGGAATCAAAGGACCATTTGTCACGATCATGCTCAATACGCATGTCGGCCACCAGAATGTCGAAAAGGATCAAATCAAATTTAAGAACTTTGCCAAAGATGCGAAGCGCCGCTTTGAAAAGAAATACCCAGAACATTCTTGGGATCTTTTTCAAACGAAAATTGATGAACTGCTTGCAGATCAATCATTTTGGCGTAACAGTACAACGAGTGTGGCGGTGATTATCACACCAGAAGATGTACTGGTCCATCGGTTAAGTATTCGTGTGGATGATCAATATTATGTAGGGGAAACCCCGTATGTATTAGCTGTCATCAAAAACGCACAATTTAATTATCCATTTTATCTCTTAGCGTTGAATCGCGATTCAATGCAAGTCTATCAAGTTGAAAACAATCAAGTGCGTGAAGTCGAGTTGCCAGAAGAGGCACCGACAACGATCGAAAAAGCGCTGGGGGAAGAAATCACTGGCGGCGGCAACTTTAATTACAGTGCCCAAGGTGGCCCTAACTCAGGGGGAGAAGGCGTCGCTTATCACGGCTTTAGTGCCAAAGATGAAGAAGTCGAGATCGATCACGTCAACTACTACCAAGCAGTTGATGCATTTTTTAAGAATGATTTTTCAAACGAAGAGCATTTACCAATGTATCTTTTTGCTTTACCAGAAAATCAAACGCTGTTTAAAAAAGTGGCAAAAACGAACTTTTTCAAAGCAGAACCAAGCATTTCCTCTTCACCAGCATCGTTATCTTTGAAAGAGATCCAAACGTGTACGCAAAAGCTGATTGCGGAGTTGACACAAAAAGAAGTTGGGGAATACGGCAAGCTGTTGGATCGGAAATTTATTGACCAATTGGTTGATATCGTACCTGCAGCTAAAGAAGGCAGGATCGCCAATCTGTTTGTAGCGACTTCCAATCTCGCCGATGGGTTTGGAGAAGATCCTGACACGGAATACGATCGTCGCCAAGTGTTAAATACGCTGGCAATCGATGTTTTAGAAAATGGCGGCGAGGTATCTATTTTGGAACAAAAAGATGCCCCAGGAGAAAAAAGTTTGACTGCGATTTTGCGCTACTAAACGCAGTTGCGTCCTTCGTAAATAAATCGTTTACAAAAAAGAAAAGACTGTTGCAGATCTTTAGTGCAGCAGTCTTTTTGCGAATTATAAAAAAATAAAGGCGTTTTCATTTTTTTTGATTTTCTATTAGTCATAAAGAAGATAATGTGCTATAATACAAAGTGTAGTTTTTGTTACGGTAAATTATGGTAGCTTGTTTCATCTTAAACATCTTCCACATTTTCACCTTATACAAGTAATTGCAAAATATGTGTATAAACACAAGGAGGATTTTTATTATGGAAACAGGTACAGTTAAATGGTTTAACTCAGACAAAGGTTTTGGATTCATCACTGCAGAAAACGGTAACGATGTATTCGTTCATTTCTCAGCTATCCAAGGCGAAGGCTTCAAAACTTTAGAAGAAGGTCAAGCAGTGACTTTCGATATCGAAGACGGACAACGTGGCCCTCAAGCGACTAACGTTAACAAAGCGTAATTTGTGAATGCCTTTTAAGAGCAGCTTAGCTGCTCTTTTTTTTTGTGCGCGTGATATTTGCTTGCGGAGAAAGTAGTTGTTATACTCTTAGAAAAAAAGGAGGCAGACTGATGGGATTGAATGAATTTATTCTTGGATTGGCTAATTTAGAAAAAATCCAACGCGCACCTGGATTTTTTAAGTTTACCGAGCACAGCGTGGCCGCTCATTCGTTTCGAGTAACCATGATTGCCCAGACCTTAGCCGATATCGAAGAACAAGCAGGAAATCAAGTCAATTGGCAAATTCTTTATGAAAAAGCCTTGAACCATGATTACACGGAACGTTTCATCGGCGACATCAAAACGCCAGTCAAATATGCAAACAAAGAATTGCGGGCGATGTTATCAACCGTTGAAGAAAAAATGACCGATGCCTTCATCGAAGAAGAAATCCCCCAAAGCTTTCAAACGACGTATCGCAGACGCTTGGCGGATGGCAAAGACAACAGGCTTGAAGGACAACTTTTGGCAATTGCGGATAAGATCGATCTTTTGTATGAATCTTTTGAAGAGATCTCAAAAAGCAACCCCGACAAAGTGTTCAAAGAAATGTTTCGTGAAGCGGTTTTGACGGTCAAAGCGTTTCAGCATCGTCCATGTGTGACCTATTTCTTTGAAGCCATTTTTCCCGAGTTATTGAATGCAGATTTTTATGGCAAGACTGCTTTTCTAGAAGAAATCGCAGCTTTGGTGGAAAAATAAACAAAAAGAAAAAACGAAAAATCAAGAAATGATCCATCTCACAGGTTTTACTTGAAACAAGTGAGGGGATCAGGTTTGATTTTTCGTTTTTTTGTTGTATTAAAGCAAAGATTCCGCTCCATCAATATAGACTTCCGTTCCAGAAATATTGCCCGCAGCCTCTGAAGATAGAAAAAGCACAAGGTTGGCGACTTGTTCTGGCACGCCTGTTTCTTGTTTTAATGGTCGAGAACGATCTGGATATTTGACGGGGATCTCAACGCGAGCAACCTCTTCTTCAATTTCTGTGCTGGCATCGATATTCGTTGCGATCGCCCCAGGGCAGATAGCATTGACCCGAATATTATAACCAGAAAGTTCCAGCGCAGCCATTTTTGTAAAGGCGACTTGACCTGCCTTAGATGTACTGTAAGCAGTCGCACCAAAATTGCTGAAGATGCGGTTTCCATTGACCGAACTCGTAATGACAATGCTGCCGCCGTTTGCTTTCATAAATGGGATCGCCGCTTTGACGGTAATAAAAGTACTGCGTAAATTTGTGTTGATCGTCTGGTCCCACTCTGCCACCGTCAATTCTTCGATCGGTGTCCAAGTACCGTTGATGCCGGCATTGACGTGGAGCACATCGAGACCGCCTAGTTCTTCCACAAGTTCACTCATCGCTTCTTGCAGCTTCTCTGCTTCGGTGACGTCAACGGCACGATAGTGGGTTTGTGCGTCATAGTCAGCAAGAAACTCCTGCAGCTCCTCCTCGTTGCGATCAATCAAGCCAACAAGTGCGCCCTGCGCTAGAAATTGTTCTGCCACCGCTTTTCCAATCCCTGAAGCAGCCCCGGTTACAATCACTCGTTTGTTTTTGAAATCATTCATTTTTTTCGCCTCCTTATAGTAAATTATAAAAAAGATCCCTTTTTTTGTCGAAAAAAGCGATCAGGGACGAGTGACAAATTCCTTTAGCTGATAATTACGGATACTAGATAGTAAGGTTCTTCTTCCTGCGAACCCTCGTATCCGATGGGAAAACAGATGTAATCGCCATTGATTTTGTAGTATAATGCAGACAGTGTGCAAGGAGGAATACAATGAAACCCATATACGCTGTGGTGGATCTTGAAACAACAGGAACCGATTCGACGATTGATCGAATTATTCAATTTGGCTGTGTCTTAGTCCAAGATGGCAAGATCATCAATCGTTTTGCCGCAGATATCAACCCTGACCGCAGAATTTCTAAGCAAATTCAACGATTGACACACATCACAAACCAGCAAGTAAGCAAAGCGCCTTATTTCGAAGACATAGCTGACACGATCTACAACTTACTCAGCAATACGATTTTTGTGGCGCATAACATTTATTTTGACTATCATTTTTTAAGCAATGAATTTGTTCGTTGCGGTCTGCCGCCTTTATCGATTCCAGGGATCGATACGGTGGAATTGGCGCAAGTGTTTTTGCCGACAGAAAGCAGCTTTCGCTTAGGTGATCTGGCAGACAGCATCGGCTTTCGTCATGACAACCCACATCAAGCCGATAGTGATGCAGAAGTGACCGCAGCATTATTTTTATACATTGAAGCAATCATGCGACAGCTACCACGGACGACTCTTAAACAGATTGCGCTTTTAAGCGGTCAGATGGGGATGCAAACGAGTGAGTATATTCACGGAATTTTGAAAGAAAAAGGACAAGAGTTGGCGGAAGATTTCGAAGTGATCGACGGCGTCGTCCTGCGAAAAAAAACTGTTCCGCTTTTTGAAGCCACGCATTTTCAAGAAACGTATCCGAAAGTAAAAACGGAAAAAGAACAGCGCTTTGGCGAGCACTTGATCTATCGGAAACAACAAGCACGTTTGATGAATGCGGTGTATACGCATTACACCCAACCAGAGAAAAATTTGATTATTGAAGCAGAAACGGGGATGGGAAAAACCATCGGTTACTTGTTTCCAGCCGCTTATTTAGCGACGCCAGAAAATCCATTGATCGTTAGCACCTCATCGATTCTTTTACAAAATCAGATCATTAGCAAAGACATTCCATTGGTGAACCAAGTACTGCAGCAGCCTTTGCAAGCGGTCTTGGTCAAAAGCCATCGTCATTACATTGATTTGCAGCGCTTTAAAGCGACGCTGGATCAACCGGTAGAACAAAAGCAATACGCCCAATATCAGATGGGGATCTTAGTCTGGCTGACCAAAACAGAAACAGGTGACTTTGATGAATTGAATTTAGTTCGTCTTGATCATCCTTTATTTACCGACATTCGCCATCGCGGGGTCGACTTTTTAGCCAAAGATCAACCCTTCTATGAACAAGATTTTGTTCGACATTTATATCGGCGGATGGCGCAAAGCAATGTTTTGATCGTCAATCATGCCTTTTTAATGCAGGAAAACCGACGGGCGCAGCCACTGTTGCCAACGAGTGATTATTTGTTGATCGATGAAGCCCAACAGTTGCCGCAGCAAGCAGAAGGCTTTAGTCAACATGTCTTTGACTCTGCTCATTTCAAGCGGCAGTTTTTACAGCTGAATGAAGAAGGACTATTTGAAGAAATTGCCCAGATCATTACCGAGGACGATTTTTTGCAACGGATGTTCTCGTTGTATCGAAATGCATTGTCGGTTTTGGTCGAAACACAAGAACAGTATTTTCGCAGTTTGTCGATCGATGCGCCAGAGCTGCAAGTCGTGCACCATGACGACCTCTATGATGGCACGTTAGAACAAGACAAGCTGCATCAGAAATGGAGCCTTTACTATCAAGAAATCAATGAGATCCAACAACAGTTACGTCAGCGATTCGAGTTGACCAATGATCGGTGGTATGCAAGACAACGGATCGTGATTGCCCGTTTGTTTGATTTCTTTAGTCAAATGGACGCACAGGAACAAACAGTGACCGCGTGGTTGACTTGGTGGCATCCTCGTTACGTTCATTGGCTGAAAAAGCATCCCCAGTCAGGAAATGCTGTGATTGAGTTAGCTGATCTAGAAGGACATTCGATTGTGGAGAGCACCTGGTACCAACGCTATCAGCACATCATTTATCTAGGGGGGACATTGAAGATCCCAGGCAACAAAGAATATTTTGCCCATCAGATCGGCTTGACGGATGTGCCAGTCAAAACGATTCCTGCCTTTTATGATTACAGCAAGCAAACGCGACTGTATGTAATCAAAAAAGGTCTCTCGATCCAACAAGCATCAGCTGCCGAATACGCGGATTATTTAGTCGAAGCGTTGGTCCCGATTTTGTTTGACAATCCGCAACCAGCGCTTGTGTTGTTTACGGCACACGAGACTTTGAAAAATGTCTATGATCGATTGAATAAAAAAGCCCTGCATTATGGCAGAGAAATCGTTGCTCAAGGGACTGGCGGAACCCGTGAGAAAATCTTAAAGAAATTTTTATTAGCGGAAAATGGTATCTTATTAGGGACTAGCAGTTTTTGGGAAGGGGTCGATTTACCAGGACAGGCACTGAAGATCGCTGTGGTGACCCGATTGCCTTTTGAGAACCCTAAACAACCCATGGTCCAAGCACGGCACGCCTTTTTGGAAGCAGAAGGCATTGATTCTTTTAAAGAAGATGCCTTACCTAAAGCGATTTTACGGCTGCGCCAAGCGTTGGGGCGCTTGATCCGTTCCGAGGAGGATACCGGCGTGATGGTCGTCCTTGATCGACGCTTGCTATCGACAAAGTATGGCAAACGAATGGTCAAAGGCTTACCCAAAAACTTACCTCTGATTGAAGCAAGTCCAACCGAGATCGCCGAAGACATCCAACATTTTTTTGCGCAAGAGGAAAAAGCAGCAGCCGATTTTGAAAAATGAGTTAAACATCTGATATAATGAATTTTATTTAAGATTGGAGTACGAAGTGTGAAAACAAAAGACAAAGAACATCGGCGTGTGGTTATTTTGCTGAGTGCGATCACAGTCTTATTGGTCGTTATTCTCTTCGCTTCTATTTTCTATCTCCGTTCTTCTCGTCCAATGCGACAAGCAAGAAACGAAGCAATCGAAATAGCAGAAAGATACACCGATTTAGCAGAGGTCGAACAATTTTATTGGTTTACCCGTGAGGAAACCTCCTTTAGCATTGTTGGAAAGGATACGAATAACAATGAGATCGTTGTGATCATCCCAAAAAGCGGTGAGAAGGTTTCTGTTTTTAATCAAGCGGATGGGCTGACGGAAGCACAAGCTAAGGCATTTGTTCGCGACAATCATCAAGGTCAGGAAATCCAAAAGGCCGCATTGGGTATTTTTGAAGGCGAGCCAACTTGGGAAGTCATGACGAAAGATGGCGATGGTCGTTTGAACTATTATTTGATTGGTTTCAAAGATGGCGAAGAAATCAAAGCGATCACTGAACTATAGGAAGACGCTTATGATAGAATGAATTTTGGATCGTAGAAAGGATGATAAACATGGTACTTTCAAAAAGAGCAGAAAAATTGGAACCCTCCGCAACGTTAGCGGCATCTGCTAAGGCAAAAGCGTTAGCGGACCAAGGTGTAGACGTATTAAGTCTAACTGTCGGTGAACCCGACTTTATTACCCCGAAAAACATTCGCCAAGCAGCGATCGCAGCGATTGAGAGCGGCAAGGCTAGTTTTTACACAGCAACTGCGGGGATTCCTGAGTTAAAACAGGCGATTCTTGCTTATATGAAAGAGTTTTATGGTGCTGACTATGATTCAAACCAAGTGATCGTGACAGATGGCGCGAAGTTTGCCCTTTATACGCTGTTTCAAGCGCTCCTTGATGAAGAGGATGAAGTACTCATTCCAGTGCCTTATTGGGTCAGCTATGCGGAACAAGTCCGTTTAGCGCAAGGGACACCTGTGTTTGTTGAAGCCAAGCAAGAAGCCGATTTTAAAGTTTCTGTGGCTCAATTAGAAGCTGCTCGTACAGAGAAAACGAAAGCCATCATTTTAAACTCGCCTGCCAACCCTACAGGGGCGATTTACTCAAAAGAAGCGTTAACGGCAATCGGCAACTGGGCAGTGGAAAATAATATTTGGATCATTGCCGATGATATCTATGGTCGTTTGGTTTATAACGGCAATACCTTTACATCGATCGCAAGCTTATCAGAAGAGATCCGCAAACAAACCATCGTGATCAACGGCGTTTCTAAAACCTATTCTATGACTGGGTGGCGGATCGGATTTGCTGTCGGCGATGCAAAAATCATCAAAGCGATGATCGATATCGCTTCCCAAGCTACTAGCAACCCGCCGGCTGCTAGCCAATACGCAGCAGTTGAGGCACTGACTGGGAATCAAGAATCGATCGAAGTGATGCGTCAGGCCTTCGAAGAGCGCTTGAACAAACTATATCCGCTAATTGCCGCTATTCCTGGTTTTCAGGTGACGAAACCCCAAGGCGCGTTTTACTTGTTCCCAAATGTCAAAGAAGCCATGACGATGTGCGGCTATCAAACCATTGATGCCTTCGTAGAAGCATTACTGATGGAAGCCCACGTGGCAGTAGTGACTGGTGCTGGTTTTGGTACACCAGATTATTTACGGATCAGCTATGCAACTGATTGGGACACGTTAGCAGAAGCTACCAAACGAATCCATGATTTTGTTGAAAAGAAACGCCAAAAAGCTTAAAATGCTCTATGGTGCCTTTATTAATTAGATAGGAGAGAATCAAGTGGAATCTATTCAAATTTTAGATGCAAAAAAACACGTTGGCGAAACCGTTCAAATCGGAGCATGGGTTGCTAACAAACGTTCCAGCGGAAAGATCGCCTTCTTACAACTTCGCGACGGAACAGCGTATTTTCAAGGAATCGTTGTAAAAAGTGAAGTAGGGGAAGAAGTTTTCCAATTAGCAAAAAATTTAAATCAGGAAACTGCCGTACTGGTCACTGGGGAAATCAGAGAAGACAGCCGCTCAAAATTCGGCTATGAAATTGGTATTTCTGGTTTAGAAGTTGTTGGGGAAAGCCATGATTACCCAATCACACCAAAAGAACACGGAACAGATTTCTTGATGGACCATCGTCATTTATGGTTGCGTTCCTCAAAACAACACGCCATCATGCAAATCCGAAACGAAATCATCCGGGCAACGTATGAATTCTTCAACAAAAATGGCTTCATCAAAATCGATCCACCGATCCTAACCGGATCAGCACCAGAAGGAACGACTGATTTATTCGAAACCAACTATTTCGATCAAAAAGCATATCTATCTCAGTCCGGTCAATTGTACATGGAAGCTGCCGCTATGGCGTTTGGCAAAGTCTTTTCTTTTGGACCGACCTTCCGTGCCGAAAAATCAAAGACACGTCGTCACTTGATTGAATTTTGGATGATTGAACCAGAAATGGCCTTTATGCATCAAGAAGAAAGTTTAGAAGTCCAAGAGCAGTACGTGGCATTTTTAGTGCAAAATGTGCTCGATAACTGTGACTATGCACTAGATGTCTTAGGCCGTGACCGTGAAGTCTTGAAAAAATACACCAAATTACCATTCCCACGAATCTCTTACGATGATGCAGTGGCATTATTACAAAAGAACGGCTTTGCTGATATTCAATGGGGCGATGACTTTGGCTCACCACATGAGACCTTTATTGCCAATTCATTCGATCAGCCCGTCTTTATCTTAAACTATCCAAAAGCCATCAAACCCTTCTATATGAAGCCACATCCAACGAGAGAAGATGTCGTGATCTGTGCCGATATGATCGCACCAGAAGGCTATGGCGAGATCATAGGCGGTTCTGAACGTGCTATCGATCATGAATACCTGCTAGAACAAATCCGCGCCCACGGCTTGGACGAAAATGAATATTCATGGTATTTAGATCTACGCAAGTACGGCTCAGTTCCTCACACCGGCTTTGGTCTTGGATTAGAACGGACCGTTACCTGGTTATCAGGAATCGAGCACGTAAGAGAATCCATTCCGTTTCCACGGTTGTTGAATCGGATTTATCCTTAATTTAAAAAGATTTTGTGCGAAAGCGTAAACGATTCACTCATCACACCATCCCTTGCTAGAAAGTCTCTAGCGGGGCTGGTGTTTTTATCTGCTCTTGATGATGAGGGATTACTTCAGAAAAGAAGCAAGCAGCAATCCAACGGGCGGATGGGACTGAATAGAAGAAATCGCTTTGCTTGCTCGAGTGTGCTTTTTTTACGCGCGGGGATATGATATAATAACAAATTGACTAGTATCTCTCATTTTATAACATTAAGGACAATACACTATGGATAATAGAAAAACGAATAAAATAATCATCAGTATTGTGACACATAATAGTCGTGATATATTCAAAACATTGGATCATCTGGAGAAAGAGATAGGAGAGGATCCACGCTTTGAAGTGAAAATATTTGATAATAATTCGAAAGCAGAATACATTGCTAAAATGCAAGATTATCCATTTGTCACTGTCATCTCAGCCAATGAAAATCTTGGATTTGGTCATGGACACAATCAATTATTAATGAATGCAACGCAAGAATACGGATTTATTTGCAATCCTGATATTCTTGTCACGAAAGAATCAATTGAAGGATTATTAAAAAGAATTCAAGAGAATGAAGTAGCTGTCGTAGTTCCTCAGGTTTTGAACGAAGATGGCTCTATTCAGTATTTAGTAAGAAAACGATTAGCTGTATTCGATTATTTCTTGCGATTTATTCCGTTTCATTGGGTAAAAAAAGTATTTAAAAAAAGACTGTCTGCTTATGAGTGCCGTGACCTTCCACAAGATCAAACCAGTTATATCCGAATGGGCTCTGGTTGTTTTATGTTGGTAGAAATCGCTCGCTTTAAAGAAATCGGCGGCTTTGACGAACAGTTCTTTATGTATTTTGAAGACAATGATTTGTGTTTGAGATATGAAAAAGCGGGGTACCGCATTTTGTATACGCCCTTTGAAAAAGTCGTGCACTTATACGGCAAAGGAGCTCATAGAAGTGCAAAACTCTTTTTGGTGTTTATGCATTCGATGATGAAATTTTTTAATAAATGGGGTTGGAGGCTGTTTTGATGAACCGTTTATTTGTGACGATCGTAATGTATGAAAGAAGCTGGCAAGAAGCGTCGGCTTCACCGCTTTTGGAAAAAGCGGTGAAGAACCAGCAAATCCAATTGCTGGTTTATGATAACAGTCCACAAAGTCATGATGAGCCTTTTTTTCAGCATCCATTAGTGAGCTATTTCCATGATCCAGCCAATCCCGGCCTCTCCAAAGCATACAATAAAGGGTTTAAGTCTGCGTCTAGCGGCGATTTTGACTTGCTGCTTCTCTTGGATCAAGATACGGAACTGACAAAAGCCTACCTAAACTTTCTTATGACTGAGACGATCGGAACTGAAATAGGTGCTGTTGTGCCGCTGATTTACAGTGGCACAACACAGGTATCACCGGTCTTAGCTGATCGTTACATCAATCGAAATCTGGCATATCCTGCTATCGGTGAGCAAAAACAGCGGATTATGGCAATCAATTCCGGCACCGCAGTCACTCTCGCGGCTATAAAAAAAATCGGCGGATTCAATGATGCTTTTCCGCTGGATTTTTTAGATCATTGGCTTTTTCTTCGCTTACATCAAGAAGGCTTTCGGTTTTTGATCGCAAACCAAAAGCTGAATCATGATCTTTCAGTCATGCATTATAAAACGATGACTAGGGAAAGATATGAGCAGATTCTTACCAGTGAATCGAAATTCTATAGGGATTTCGATAAAGAAAAGAAAAAGGAACATGAAAAACAGCTTTTTTTTCGAACAATAAAACAAGCACTTTCACCCAAAATGTGCCGATTCAGCCGAAGAACATGGAAAGAATACTTGTCATTTAGGAAGGATCATTTATGATATCAGTATGTGTAGCCACTTATAACGGAGAAAAGTATCTTCAAGAACAGCTGGACAGCATTCTAATTCAACTTGCACCTGATGATGAGCTGATTATTTCGGATGACTTCTCTACTGACAAGACAAGAAATATCCTCGATTCTTATCGCGCAGATCCCCGAATCAAACTTTTGGAAGGACCGCAAAAAGGCATTATCAAGAATTTTGAACACGCAATTAAGCAGGCTTCAGGCGATCTGATTTTTTTGGCCGACCAAGACGATGTGTGGCTTCCCGATAAAGTTGCTGATACAAAAGCAAAATTTGATGAAAAAAAAGAGACACAGGTAGTCATTTCTGATTTGAGAATTGTCGATGAGCAGCTTGAAGTGATTGAACCCTCCTATTTTGCCTATCGGAATGTAAAAGTCGGATTTTTACGAAATGTGCTTAAAAATAAATACATCGGAGCAGGCATGGCTTTTCGAAGAGAGTTGAAGCCAGCTATTCTTCCGTTTCCGCAAGCAATTCCAATGCATGATATGTGGATCGGTGCAATGGCAGGCAACCGTATCGAACTTATTGATAAGCAGTTAACGTTGTATCGAAGACATGAAAAAAATGCCAGTGAAATCAAAACATCCGCTTCATTTGGCCAGCAATTCGTGTGGCGCTGGGGTTTAATAAGAAGCCTGTTCATGAGAAAGGTATTTGATAAATAAAAGTTACATTTTCATTTCAAAACTTTGAATTGAATGACAAAGCTTTCTAGAAATGAGATAATGCTGTGGTGAGAAATACAAGTAAATTATTTAAGGAGCGTAATGAATGAAAGGGATTATTTTAGCAGGCGGTTCAGGAACACGCCTTTATCCATTAACAAAAGCAACTTCTAAACAATTGATGCCTATTTATGACAAACCAATGATTTTTTACCCAATGTCTACATTGATGTTGGCGGGGATCAAAGAAATTTTAATTATTTCCACTCCTCAAGATACTCCTCGCTTTCAAGAGTTATTCGGCGATGGCAAAG
This sequence comes from Enterococcus casseliflavus, assembly GCF_029215545.1. Lineage (NCBI taxonomy): Bacteria > Bacillati > Bacillota > Bacilli > Lactobacillales > Enterococcaceae > Enterococcus > Enterococcus casseliflavus. Next base: position 1,230,871 of record NZ_CP119393.1, read on the forward strand.
ACTTAGGACTGCAAATTGACTATGCAGTACAGCCAAGTCCTGACGGCCTCGCTCAAGCATTCATTATTGGGGAAAAGTTTATCGGCACTGATAGTGTTTGTTTAGTCTTAGGAGACAATATTTATTATGGCGGCGGTCTATCGAAAATGCTTCAACGAGCTGCTGCAAAAGAATCAGGTGCAACTGTTTTTGGCTATCATGTAAATGATCCTGAACGATTTGGTGTAGTGGAGTTTGATGACGATATGCACGCCTTGTCTATTGAAGAAAAACCTGAGAAGCCGAAATCAAATTATGCTGTAACAGGTCTGTATTTCTATGATAACGAAGTAGTCGAAATCGCCAAGAATATCAAACCGTCTGCGCGTGGAGAATTAGAAATTACCGATATCAATAAAGTTTATCTAGAAAAAAATAAACTTTCTGTTGAAGTCATGGGAAGAGGTTTCGCTTGGCTTGATACAGGAACACATGAAACATTGCTTGAGGCATCTACTTTTATTGAAACGATTGAAAAACGGCAAAACTTGAAAGTTGCGTGTTTGGAAGAAATATCATTCCGAATGGGCTATATCACAAGAGAGCAGTTGGTTGCTTTAGCTGAGCCATTGAAAAAAAATCAGTATGGTCAATATTTATTACGACTAGCTGCTGAATAAAGAGGAGACGCTTTGATGAAAGTTATAGAAACAAAATTGACAGATGTAAAATTAATAGAGATGGACGTTTACGGCGATCATCGAGGTTTTTTTACTGAAAGCTATTCAAAAGAAAAATTTTCAGCACAAGGAATTGACTTTGATTTTGTTCAAGATAACCACTCATTATCTGCTGAAGCAGGTGTGTTAAGAGGCCTGCATTTTCAAAAAGGTGAAGCAGCACAGACAAAATTGATTCGTGTGGTGACTGGTGCGGTACTTGATGTTATCGTAGATATTCGTAAAGGCAGCCCGACCTATGGAGAGTGGGAAGGGTACTTGTTAACCGAACACAACCATCGTCAGTTATTAGTACCTCGCGGATTTGCTCACGGGTTTATGACACTGACCCCAAATGTGAACTTCTTGTATAAGTGTGACAACTATTATAATGCTGAAGCTGATGGCGGCATTGCATTTGATGATCCCGATTTGGCAATTACTTGGCCTATAGATGTGAAAAAAGCGATTCTATCAGAAAAAGATAAAAAACATCCAACACTGAAAGAATTTGAAATAGAAAATACATTTGTCTATGGTGAAGTATAAGGAGTGAAAGTGATGAAAAAAATTATTGTAACTGGTGGAGCAGGATTTATCGGCTCTAACTTTGTTCATTATGTGATCAATAATCATCCTGATGTTTTTGTAACAGTTTTAGATAAGCTGACCTATGCGGGAAATAAGAACAATCTTAATGGTCTTCCAAAGAATCGCTTCGAATTAGTTGTCGGCGACATTGCTGATCAGGAGCTGGTAGATAGATTGGTTCAGGATACAGACGCTGTCGTTCATTATGCTGCAGAATCTCATAATGACAACTCGTTGAAAGATCCTTTTCCGTTTGTTCAAACCAACATTATTGGAACGTATACGCTGATAGAAGCATGCCGAAAGTATAATGTAAGATACCATCATGTTTCAACCGATGAAGTATATGGCGATCTTCCTTTGAGAGAAGATCTTCCGGGACATGGCGAAGGAGCGGGAGAAAAATTCACGGACAAAACGCCGTATAACCCATCAAGTCCTTACTCTTCAACAAAAGCTGGTTCCGATCTTTTGGTAAAAGCTTGGGTGCGCTCATTCGGTCTCCAAGCGACGATCTCCAATTGTTCTAATAATTATGGACCTTATCAACACATTGAGAAATTTATTCCTCGACAAATTACCAATATTTTGAGCGGCATCAAGCCGAAATTGTACGGTGACGGGAAAAATGTCCGTGACTGGATTCATACAAATGATCATTCATCAGCTGTGTGGACGATTTTAACAAAGGGACAAATGGGTGAAACGTATCTCATCGGTGCCGATGGTGAAGAGGATAATAAAGCAGTAATTGAACTGATTTTAGAACTAATGGATCAGCCCAAAGACGCGTATGAGCACGTAAATGATCGACCAGGTCATGATTTACGCTATGCAATTGATTCGACAAAATTGAAAGAAGAATTGGGCTGGCAACCGGAATTCACCAATTTCCGAGATGGCTTAGCCGATACGATTGAGTGGTATCGCAACAACGAAGAATGGTGGAAGACAGAAAAAGAAGCGGTAGAAAAAAATTATGCTACGAATGGACAATAATTAAAAGCAGGGAAACCTGCTTTTTTTGAAGGGATGAGAAATATGATTTTACTGACAGGCGGAAATGGGCAGCTGGGCACGGAGCTGCGACATCTATTAGATGAAAAAGGATTAAACTATGTCTCAACGGATGCTCAGGAAATGGATATTACGGACGAACAAGCAACTCTTGCGTTTATTCAAGAATTAAAACCGACCGTTATTTATCATTGTGCTGCATACACAGCAGTAGATAAGGCGGAAGATGAAGGCAAGGAACTTGATGAGAAAATCAATGTCAACGGGACGGAAAACGTGGCGAAAGCGGCGAAAGCGGTAGGAGCAAAGTTTGTTTACATCAGTACTGATTATGTGTTCGATGGAACGAAAAAAGAGGGGGTCTACAAAGAAACAGATAAGCCGAATCCTCAAAATGAATACGGTCGTACAAAATTGTTGGGTGAACAAGCAGTGAAAGATCTTTTAGATGAATACTTCATTATCCGAACTTCATGGGTTTTTGGTAAATATGGACATAATTTTGTATATACAATGAAACGTTTAGCGCAAACGCACCCGCGCTTAACCGTCGTCGATGATCAATATGGCCGTCCAACATGGACCCGAACATTAGCTGAATTTATGGTCTATATTATCGAAAACAATGCAGACTATGGGATCTACCATCTATCAAATGACAATAGCTGTTCATGGTACGAATTTGCCAAAGAAATTCTGAAAGAAACGGATGTTGAGGTTGCACCTGTCACTTCAGCAGAATATCCGCAAAAAGCAAAACGACCACAATACTCGGTGTTGGATCTTACAAAAGCAAAGAATACCGGTTTTGTTATTCCTACTTGGGAAGAAGCATTGGCTGATATGACTGCATCTTTAGAGAAAGAAGAAAACTAGAAAAAGAGGGATCATGATGAAAGTTTCCGTTTTTGGTTTAGGTTATGTAGGATTAGCAAACGCTTTGTTATTGGCGCAAAAAGAAGAAGTACTTGCTTATGATATTGTGGATGAAAAAATCGATCAATTGCAAAAGAAAATCTCACCTCTTGAAGACAAAGAAATTCACCAATTTTTGGAGCGGACAGACTTGTCTGTTCATTTCACCAAAGCTTTTGATGAAGCTGTTGACTTTGGGGATGTATTAATTATTGCGACGCCTACAGATTACGATGAGCATAAAAACTATTTTGATACGTCGACTGTAGAATCGGTGATTGAAAAAGCGCTGGAGTTGCGTCCAGATGCTGTGTTTATTATTAAATCAACAGTTCCTGTAGGGTATACATTAGATCTTAAAGCACGTTTTAACACAGAGAACATTTTATTTTCACCTGAATTTTTGCGTGAGGGAAAAGCTTTATACGACAATTTGCATCCTTCGAGAATTGTTGTTGGAGAATGCAGTGAGCGAGCGAAAGAGATCGCCGAGATGTTCAAGCGAAATGCATGGGAAAATGAAATTCCCGTGCTTTTAACAAATCCGACTGAAGCTGAAGCAATAAAACTGTTTTCTAACACGTATCTGGCGCTGCGCGTGGCATATTTCAACGAATTAGATACCTATGCGGAAGTGAGGGGACTTGATTCACGACAAATCATTGAAGGCGTCGGGCTGGATCCTAGAATCGGCTCCCACTACAACAATCCGTCTTTTGGATACGGTGGCTACTGTCTGCCCAAAGATACCAAGCAGCTCCTAGCTAACTATGATAAGGTTCCGAATAATATCATTCAAGCGATCGTCGAAGCAAATACGACCCGCAAAGATTTCATCGCGGAGCAGATCCTTGATCGACAACCGAAAGTTGTGGGCATCTATCGATTGACTATGAAAGCTCATTCTGATAATTTCCGCTATTCTTCCATTCAAGGAATTATGAAGCGGATCAAAGCCCATGGAATCAACGTAGTAGTATACGAGCCTTCTTTAAAAGAGAAATCCTTCTATAACTCTGAAGTTATTGATGACTTTGAGACGTTTAAAAAGATCTCTGATGTTATTGTAGCAAATCGTATGGAAGATGTACTGCATGACGTAGAAGACAAAGTATACACAAGAGATTTGTTTGAAAGAGACTAAAAACTTTGAGAAAAAGGAGGCCAAATTTCGTTCGTTGAATGCGGCTTTCTTTTTTTCGTTTAATCTGTCAATGAAACATTAATTTTTTTTCTCAATTTTTGAAATGATCTGGTAAAGGTTGAGAAAGAGGGGAATGTCGAGTATACTTTTTAAGGATAGCTTTAAAAAGTTTTACCGTAAAAAAGATTAGTGGAACCTTAAAGGAGAAAATGATGTTCGAGCGTAAAAATAGAATTTTATTGAAAGAATTAGTAAAAACCGATTTTAAACTAAGATATCAAGGAAGTATTATGGGCTATGTTTGGTCTGTTTTAAAGCCCTTGATGCTGTTTACTGTCATGTATGTGGTCTTTGTACGTTTTCTTAAATTTGGACAAGATGTTCCTCACTTTGAAGTGGCGTTACTTTTGGGAACCGTTCTATGGAGCTTTTTTAGCGAAACGACAAATTTAGGTATGTCATCAATCGTCACACGAGGCGATCTGCTTAGAAAACTAAGCTTTCCTACACATATCATTGTTGTTGCTGTATCGATCAACGCCTTAATCAATCTAGTAATCAGCCTTGTGATCGTTCTTTTATTTGCGATGATCAATGGAGCGGATATTTCAATCTATGCTTTTTTAGCACCGCTGCTTCTGATTGAACTCTATGCCTTTTCATTGGGCGTGTCTTTTATTTTGGCAACAATCTATGTTAGGTTTCGAGACATTGGACCGATCTGGGAGGTTGTCCTTCAAGCGGGTTTTTACCTTACACCGTTAATTTACCCATTGACACTTGTAATGAATATGGACGTGAACATTGCCAAACTTTTGATGATGAATCCAATGGCTCAAATTATTCAAGATATGCGGCATATCTTAACAAGTACAAGTAATATTACGGTATGGCAATTAATAAATACGAATTGGATCGTCGCAATTCCATATGTTTTGCCATGGATCGTATTAGTTGCCGGCTACATGATTTTTAATAAAAATTCGAAAAAATTTGCGGAGATTATTTAATATGAATAATGAAATAGCAGTGAAAGTTGATCATATAGGAAAATCGTTTCGTCTTCCTACAGAAAGTACAACGAGTTTAAAAAGAACGATCGTTAATTATTTTAAAGGAATCAAAGGATACAATGAGCAAAAAGTCCTAAGAGATATTTCTTTTGAAGTGAATAAAGGAGATTTCTTTGGAATTGTCGGAAGAAATGGGAGTGGAAAATCAACCTTATTAAAAATTATCTCCCAAATTTATACACCTGAAAAAGGGTCTGTAGAAGTGAACGGAAAATTGGTTTCTTTCATCGAGTTAGGCGTTGGATTCAATCCAGAATTAACTGGGAGAGAGAATGTCTATTTGAATGGCGCTATGCTTGGTTTTTCCGAAAAAGAAGTGGATGGAATGTATTCCGATATCGTTGAGTTTGCGGAATTAACTGAATTTATGAATCAAAAATTAAAGAATTATTCAAGCGGTATGCAGGTTCGGCTTGCGTTTTCTGTAGCGATTCAAGCGAAAAGCGATATTTTAGTCTTAGATGAAGTATTGGCTGTCGGGGATGAAGCGTTCCAAAGAAAATGCAATGACTATTTCATGAAGGCCAAAGATGAGAACAAGACCATTATCCTCGTGACTCACTCAATGGAATCTGTTCGTAAATACTGTAATAAAGCACTGATGATCGATAAAGGGGAAGTAAAAATCATCGGGACCCCAGATGATGTAGCAAATCAATATTCTTTAGACAATGTTACACAGACGGGGACCTCCACCGTTATTGAAAAAACAGACGATATCGATGTAAAGAAAGAAGAAGAGAACGATTACATTAAAGACTTCAAAGTACGGTTGCTATCAGATGAACTAATAGAGAAAGATCAAAAAAGAATAGCGTTTGAAGTTTCGTATGAAGTTTTAGAGGAAATGAAAACATATATAGCTTTTTCTTTAACGGATATTGATCGAAATATTTGGGTATATAATGACAATTCATTAGATCATATGACCACAGGCTTAGGGAAAAAAACTTTGCGTTATACATGTAATTTGAACGAAATGAATGGTTGCAAACTTCGGTTAGGTGTTTCAGTCAGAAATGAATCAGACCAACCATTCGCGTTCTCTGATAAGGAGAATTCACCTATAATAATTATTTCTCCAAAAAAAGAAATGTCTAAAAGCGAGAGAATTTCTTCTAGCGGATTAGTTAGACGAAATGGATCTTGGGAAGAAATCGAAATATAGTCTGGTAATGAGGTGGGCAAAACTTTATGGGGTTAGTATCTGTTATTGTGACATGTTACAATCACGAAAAATATATTGAACAATGTTTAAAAAGTGTACTTTCTCAAACGTACCCTGAGATTGAACTGCTTGTTATAAATGATGGTTCAACTGATAAATCAGAAGAAATAATTCTTAAAACTCTTGAACTTTCTAACACAAAATATGAGTATATTTATCAAGAGAACAGTGGTGTTTGCGTAACAAGAAACCGTGGGTTAGATTGGATAAAGGGCAAATATGTTCTTTTTATTGACAGTGATAACTATCTCGATCCTGAGTTTATTGAAAAATTAGTTTCTTTGGCTGAAAGCGAAGAGGTCGATATAGTATATACCGACTTAATCAATGCTTCATCAAAAGAACTTTTCATGAAAGCCAGACCGTTCGAGCTTCAAGCCTATCTAACAAATAATTTTATTGATAATTGTTCACTAATACGAGCATCCATCATTAAAGATGTTCGTTATGACTTGAATTTAAACCGAAAAAAATTAGTTGATTATGATTTTATCATGAATTTAATTTTAGTTAATAAAGCAAAACCAAAAAAATGTGAAGAAGCTAAGCTGAATTATCGAGTACTAGCAAATTCGATTTCTAGGACCGGAGAGCATTCTTCTGATAAATTTTATTATGAAGTTTATTTTTATATATTAAGAAAACATATTGAAGACTATCCCAATGAAATTCTTAATGCAGTTTCACACAATACTATGATATTGGAAAATAGATTAAGCAATCTCACAAAACATTTGACTGAGTTAACAGAACATGTAAAGAATCAAGATCACGAAATTATCGTGAAAAACGATGAAAAAAAACTTTTAGAATTGGATAAGCAAAATCTGCTTGTTGAAAGAAAAAAGTTGGGTGAACATTTCTCTTATGAAATTGAAAAATATGAAAAAGAACAATATACAATGAAACAAATTATTGCAACTTTGGAAAATGAGAAAAATGAAATTCGAAATTCAAATTCATATAAATTAGGGAATCTTTTCATCAAGCCGATACATTATGGATATCGCTTTATTAAAAATCCAGCTCTTGCTTTAAAAGTGTGGAGTAAATTAAAAGAGAACACAAGAAAATACTCAACAAAAGTTGTAAAACCCTCTACACTCCTGATGAGGGTTAAAAGGAGTGTAGAGAGAAAGAATAATAACTATGTTGCTCCATCAAGAATTTTGATTTTTGTTATTTATGAAGACAAAGAGAAATTACAAGAATATAAACTTCTTTTCTTGAAAGCATTTAAAGCTCTATGTACAGATCTCTTAATTATAGTAAATGGTGATTTACCAAGCTCGGATATTGAGCAGTTGGAACAATTAGGCCGTGTAGAAACCAGAGAAAATAAAGGATACGATACGGCAGCATTTAGACATGGAATTTTGTTTTTGGGTAAAGAGAAGCTTTTGGAATATGATGAGTTACTGTTAGTAAATGATACCAACATTGGACCTGTTGGTGAATTATCATCTATTTTTAAAAAAATGGCAGATAAAAAACTGGATTTTTGGGGTTTGACTTATGGAGAAGAATATAACGATTTTACTAATTTAAACAAATACGGCTATATTCCTAAACACTTACAGTCTTACTTCTTAGTAATAGAAAAGACATTGCTTTCTTATTCAGGGTTTTATTCTTATTGGGAAAAAATGAATGATACAAATTCAAGAGATAAAGCAATTGGTATGCACGAAACGGTATTCACAAAGCATTTTTCAGATTTAGGATTTAAGCATGGTGCGCTAACAGAAAAAAACGAGGATAGTGCAATGTATATCCATCCTCTTGAGATGCTTAAAGAGGGTATACCAGTAATCAAATATACTGCATTATCAAACTATACAAATGAGAAATTTATTTGGCAAGGCTTGAATAGGCAAACAGAAATCCCTAGTTTGGTAAAATATATAGAAGAAAAGACAGATTATCCTGTTAAAATCATCAAAGAGATCATAGAGGATATAAAGGAGAAAGATTCACAAAAGTATGTATTGATTATTGATGGTGTTGAAAATGTTATTCCACAACTGACAAAATATCGTGTTGAAAATAAAATTGAACAATTAAAAAATTTGAATTTTAGAGTGAAGTCTGTGGGACTTTCTGAGCTGAAAATTAGCGATGCAGAAAGAGCGAGCCATATTATAATTTATAGAGCGCCATATAATGAGATGCTGGTCAATTTGATTCAAGTGGCCAAAGAATTTAATAAGCCAGTTTTATATGATATTGATGATTTAGTGATTGATACGAAATACACTGACCAGCTTTCGTATGTTAAAGGATTATCTAAAATAGAGAAGCAAAATTATGATGCTGGCGTGACTAACTATGGAAAAATGCTAGTTCTATGTGATATTGCAATAGCTTCCACAGAAGATTTGAAAAAAGAGCTAAAAAAGTATAATACTAAAGTGTTGTTAAACCGTAACTTAGGCAGTGAGGAATTAATAAAGCTAAGCAATAATGCAGAAAAACTTAGTGATGCATCATGTGTTCATATTGGGTATTTTTCTGGATCAATTACTCATAACGAAAATTTTGAATTAATTATGCCGGCAATATTGAAAATTTTAGCTTCCTTTAATAACGTGAAATTACATTTAGCGGGTCATATCGATATTCCGAATGAGTTAAAAGAATATAGTGAACAAATTGTGATCCATCCATTTGTTGACTGGAGATTGCTGCCGCAACTTGTTAAAAATGTAGATATAAATCTTGCGCCGCTTGTCGACACTATATTTAACAGGGCAAAATCTGAAATTAAGTGGTTAGAAGCTGGGTTATTAAAAATTCCAACAATTGCCAGTAACATTGGATCATTCAAGGACATGATAATTGAAGGTGAAACTGGCATTTTAGTTGATTCATCTGAAGATTGGTTTGAAAAACTAGAGCTGCTTGTAACGAATGGAGAGTTGCGCAAAAAAATTGGACGTAACGCGTATAATTATGTTGTTAACAATTGTACGACAATTCAACATAGCGATGAATTGACAGATTTTTTATCTGAAGAGGCAAAAAATAAAATAAACGATTAAATAAAATATTCTTTAGTATAGGTATGTTTTAAATGAAGGAGACAAGATGAAAACAATACTTTTCGTGTCACCAACGGGTACGCTCGATAATGGAGCAGAAATATCTATCGTCAACTTAATGAAGTTTTTAGCTGCAGAAGGATATCATGTAGTTAATGCAGCACCGATATATGGAGTTGCAACAGAAAATGATTATTCTAGATATTGTGAGTCCAATGGCATTGAATGCTGTTTGATCAATAGCCAACGTTGGTGGTGGGAAGATGCTCCCGCACATATATTTGGTTCAGAAGAAGAAAGAGTTGTTTCATATAGAGACACAATTAAGACATTAACCGAGATTATAAAAGAAAAACAAGTGGATGTGGTGATTACAAATACGGTAAATATGTTTCAAGGTGCTCTTGCTTCTTGTCTAGAATCTATTCCTCATATCTGGTTAATTCATGAATATCCAGAAAAAGAGTTTGCTTACTATAAGAATAAACTAGATTTTATTGATCAATTTTCCACGGATATATTTTCGGTCACAGGTGATTTAAACAATCATCTGAATAAATTATTTAATAGTAGAGAAATACTTCCTTTTGCGCCGTATACAGAACTAAAAAGTTCAAATATTCAAATAGGAAAGAAAAAAAGAATCGTTTCAGTTGGAAGAATAACCAAAAGAAAAAATCAATTGGAGCTAATTCGAGCATTCCATGAAATAAATAGAAAAGATATCGAACTAGTTTTTGTTGGCGGTTGGGATGAAGAGTATAAAAGAGAATGCGAACGATATATAAAGGAGCATACTATTGCATCAGTTTCTTTTACCGGGAATGTAGAGAATCCATGGGATATAGTTACAGATAAGGATATTTGTGTGTTTACATCAAGTTTAGAGACATATGGATTAGTTTATGTAGAAGCTTTACTCAATGGTATTCCAGTGATCATTTCGGACAATCCAGGCCATTTATCTGCATATGAGATGTTTCAACATGGGAAAATATATCCATTAGGTAATATTGATTCGCTTGTAGAGGCTATTAATTATTTTATAGACAATTTTGAAGAAGTAAAAAGTAAATCAGAAATGTTCATTAAAACAGCGAAAGAAAAATATCAAATCAAGTCAGTTTATCATGTTTTAATAGAAAAAATAAATCAAGCAAAGACAAATGAACATGCTATAAGACACATAAAAAACTTATTAGTAATCAACGAAAAGAAAAGTAAATTAGCAAATCTAGAAATAAAAATAAGAACCTTTGTGCAGAGAGTGATGTATAAAATTAAAAATAAATAAATACTTAAGGGGTTAAAATAATGGTTCGAAACAAATTACGAGAACCGCAAGGAATTTTTCTCGTACTAGCAACTCTATTTATAGGGATTTCGGTATTTTTAATGCCTATTAATAGAGTGCCCGATGAGATGAACCATGCGAGAATGGCATGGAATTCAATATTTGTAAGAACTGACACGAGTTTTGATTGGATGAATAGTGTTAGTGCAGATACTGAAATTAACAAAAGTGAATATAAACAGTTGTTTACGGAAAAAATTGATTTATCCGAGGAAAAATTTCAACCAAGCTTTGAATTGAAAAGAATTATGCATATTCCGCAAGTTTTAGGAATGATACTAGGAAGCATTGTTTATCCATCAATAGGTGTGATGGTAACATTGGGACGCTTATTTAACGCTGTATTTTATATAGCCAGTATGTATTTAATTATTACAAAGACTAGATACGGTAAATGGTCGATGGTGCTTTTATCTTTACTCCCTATAATGGTTCAACAAGCAGGATCATTATCTTATGATGCTGCAAACTTCGTAGCGATTCTTGGCTTTTTTGCCTTTTTAAGCCTAATGATTGAAAATCCTCAAATCAATTTAAAAAAGTTGTTTCAAATTTTGCTATTTGCTCTAGCACTATATATTACGAAAAGTAATAACTTTTTATTTCTATTGCTTCTGTTCCCAATCAATTTCATATTAGCAGGAAAACTTTCTCCTTTGGAGAAAGTTAATCAGCATATAAGAAAGTTGATCTTCAAATACAAATATATACTGATCGTCCTTTTGCTTGTTCTTGGGGGATTAGTAGGTATTAAAATGTTTGGTGGTATACAGGGAATTAAAGAATTACTGCTCGTTTTGGTGAGAACTCTATTTAATAATAATCTAAATGGACATTTAAACAGCATTTTAACCGTGGGTATGTTTGGTTATATTGGGTTGTTTTCGGTAGAAATCCCTTTGTGGATTATTTTTATAGATGTAGCTTTATTGGCTTTTATTTCTGCTCTGGATAGTGATTTTGAAATCAAGAAAATATTCGGATTTTCATCGTTAGCAATCATTGTAATTCAAATTTTGGCTATAATCGCTGGAATGTACTATGCTTGGACACCGCTAGTATTAGGAGAGAATGCAATAATTTCGGTAGGTGCACAAGGGAGATACTTTACTCCGTTTCTTATTTTTCTTGTTCCTTTTTTCATCTCATTAAAAGATAGCATAAAAGTCGAGATGAGTGAAAAGCTATTAAGGTTTGCTATAATATTAACTTTAGTATTCAATTTTATTGTTTCTACAGGCTTGGTTTTGGATACTTATTGGTTTTTATGATGGGAGAACTTATGAACAGGGTTGCTTATCTTTAGATTAGTTTTTTTCTTTTCTAATTCATTTTCAGTATAGAAATTTGCTGATTCTGTTTTTTCAATAATAGATGAAATGAGTTGTGTAAAATCAAATCTGGGTCAGAATGAACCACATTCTGGCTCAGATTTTTTGTTATCTTACATTGATTAATTGATTGATCAAAAAGATTCTAATTCTCATGTTCTCGAATGATTTAAATCCGTAGGATACTCGTTTCATTGTCTTTATGTGGGTATTCTTCGCTTCTATTTTTCCATTGGAATAAGGATAGATCATTGCGTTGGTGATGCCTTCTTCATAGGACAGAAGGTTTTGAAGCTTCTCCCGAAAGCCGTCATCTAACGTTTCGGGAAGTTCTGCCAATATGCAGAAAAATAAGTCAGGGTCTTTGTCTCGAAAGGCTTCAACTAATTCATGAAAAAAGGGATACGCCTCCTTCAGGGGCGTAGAAAACTCAAGCAATCGATCAATCATCATCGTTTCTGTCCCATAAAAATTATAGAGGCTGATTTTTTGAGGAGAATGATTAGGCGGTTGAGAAATAGAAAGCCTTATTCTCATTACATGATATAAATATCTTTTGGTGTCATGTTGTAACAGGAAACTTGAAATGCTTTTAATTTTCACTTTATAGATAATGGGATTATAAGAAGTCTGTTAAAATAAAATTTCGCTTTTTTACCAAAAAAATATTCATATAATTATATTATGATTAAAATAAAAAAAGGTGATAAATCAAGCAGCATTCTTTTTTAATTTACCTCTACTCACAATATAGTTGATTTAATAAATATTAAAGTAATAATCGCTCTTTAAAGAATCGATGTAAAAAAGGTATTTTAAGAAAACTTTTTTATGTACAAAAGTAGTATAAACGAGAGGATATTATGATTGACTTGCAATTCTGTCATGCAGGTCACCTTGGAAAGTGTAATTTGGCTGATACATAAAAAGTGGTTGTGGACAATCAAGAAAAATCTCCCCTCTTCCAGTTGCTACTATATATTTTTTATTTTAAGAGCGGATGTGAAATATTGTTGTTATTTGAAAAAAGAGTTTATAGATTAGACCAGCAAAATATTTTTGGATTTTGAATCGTGTTAAAAAAAATATTAGATTTCTATCAGAATATATTATTTCAAAAACTACTTAATCATATAGCTAACAAGAAAGTGATCTTTCTGACATGTTGCTTTGAGCAAGCGAAAAAAAAGACAAAAACATCACTTGGATGCTTTTGTCGGGGCGATTTATGAAGTATTCCATGCAGCAGCGATCGATATATTTTTCACTAATTATTACTATTTGTATTTATGGTAAGATCCGAACCTTTCATTATATACTTATTATAAAAACTTGAGTTTTTACTTAATTCAGAGGTAAATGTCTCGTATCCCAAGAATTCCATTAAAGTATTAGTATCAGAATATAAATTAGTACCTAGTCCTATTCGGTCGCCTTCTATTTGTACGCCTAGTGCGGCCAATGTTGTAGGGAAAAGATCGAGTGTGCTAAATTGACGCTCAGTGTTATTTAATGTAGTAATAGGAGAGTTGATGAATAAATTAAAAACCGTTCTCTGGTAAGTTTCTTCTATTGAAGCGAAGTAACCTTGGTCCATATTTAAATGGTCTCCAGCAATAACAATAGTTGTATTTTCATAAAATGGCTGTGCTTTTATCCAAGCAATAAAGTCGCCAATCATCTGATCCGAATAATAAATAACATTGCTAAGCTGTTCATCAAAAATCTCAGGTGTATTTTCATTTTTGTATCCATCTGGAAAATGAGTATCTGCCGTTAGCATAGTCAAATTAAATGGCTGGTCTAGTGATGCTTGTTCCAAAAGTGTGTTTTTCGCAAATTCAAAGAGTTTCTCATCCTCATATCCCCACCATACTTTTCTATCTTTTGGTATCCAACCATGGTCATTAGCATAATTATAATCCCGTATCTCGTAGTCTCCATGTTGCTCATAAAATTTCTTCCTACCGCCAAAATCGGCGTCTGACCCCAATAATAAAATTTGGTTATATCCGTTGTCATGCAATATGTCACCTATAGAGGTAATTCCTGGCATGAAATGTTCAGTATTGCCATAGTCGTTTTCACTATATCCGCCGGTCACACGTAAAGGCACGCCTGTGCTTTGTCCAACCATTCCTCCTACCGTAAATCCAACACCAGGAACTTGAATTGCCCCCCCTAACAGCTTTTGGTTGGAGAAATTTAGTCCATCTGAATATGAGAGTTCTGTGATATTAGGCATTAAATTTTCTTGTTGGGCGCCTCCAACAGCTGACGAAAGATAAGTTGTCTCTAAGGACTCAACAAAAATATAAATCAAGTTTCTCTTGTCCTCAGGAAAAGTTATAGAAATCGAATTTGGATCAACATAAAAATCTTCATATATAGTTGATTTTTCAAAAAAGTAAGCTTTCAATTCATTAAAACCAAGTTTATTAAGGCCTAATACTATATTTGCTAACAATAAAATTACTGTAAAAAAAATAGAAAGAAAGCATGATTTTTTTGAAAATTTGACTATTCTAGTGGTTTTCGAAGAACGAATCATAATCATGAAATAGAGTAGAATGATGATAATTTGTGTAATGACTATAGAGTTTAGTAAAGGACCTAAAAGATATGCGTAAATCTGTCCTTGATCAGTTCCAGTTAGCGGTTGAGAAAGTGTATAAAAAATTTCATCTATTCCAACGTTTCCGAAGTAGCTTTTAGTCCAATAGGCGCTATTAGAGGCCAAAAAACCTAAAAATGTCAACAATATCAGTAGTAGTGAAAGTGCAACATATTTTTTATCAATCTTTATAGGTTTCTCAAGCCAATAGTTTGAACCAAATCTAAAAATTGCATAGAAAATTAACGCAAGGACTAATGAGAGTATGGTCCTTACAACCGTACCATTTTCTGAAACCCTTTCTAAAAAAAGTACGACTCGAGTAAAATTGGATGAAATAAAAGTACTAAGGGTGAAATGAAAGCTAGCAATAAAAAAAGCGAAAAAAAGCCGCTTCAAAAAGGTAGAGCGACAGTAAAAAAACAAAATAAAAAAAAGACCCAGGCTTATAAGCATTTAAAAAATCCTCCCAGAAAAAACTGTTTTAGAAATAAGTGTCGTTAGCAAAAAGTTTAATATAAATCTTCGATTAAGTAAATTATTTCATTAAATACAATCTTAAAAAGATGAAGTATGATAAAGTAAGAAAAGGTTATATATTTTATTTGATTATTGAGATTTATTTAGAAGTCGAGTATAATTTTAAAGATTGAGTTTGTAGCGGCAGCTCTAGAATAGGAAAGGGGAAGAGAATGCATACCTTTGTAATTTGTGCATATAAGGAATCGCCATTTTTAATAAAATGTATTGAATCTTGTAAGAATCAGACGAGTGTTTTAAATAATAATTCCAAGATAATAATGTACACAAGCACGCCAAACGAATATATAAAGAAAATTTCTGGACAATATGGGATCCCTTTATTTATAAAAGAGGGAGGCAGTATTGGAAAGGATTGGAACAATGCTTTGTCTGTTGTAGAAACAAGATATGCGACAATTATTCATCAAGACGATCTCTACTTGTCAAACTATGGAGAAAAAATATTGAATTCTTTCGAAGAAAACAATAATCTTAATATAGTATTTTGTGATTATGAAGAAATTGATGAGCAAGACAACATAAGAGAACGGAATGTTAATTTGAAAATAAAGACCTTCGGATTGCATTTACTGAGTTTGTTGCCATACAAGAAATATCAGCGCAGAATATATGCTTTTGGTAATTTTATATGTTGCCCAGCTGTATCATATGATTTAGATCGGTTAAAAGATTTTTCTTTTAATGAATCTTTAAGAATGGCGGTTGATTGGGATGCTTGGGAACGCATAATGAAGCGCCATGGAGAAATATTATACATTCCTGAACGTTTGATGTATCATCGTATCCACTCAGAATCAGAAACAACGGTTAATACAGTTTCAAAGACAAGAGAAGCTGAGGAATACGAATTGTACCAACGTTACTGGGGAAAGACTATTGCGAAGTTATTGATGAAATATTATGTTAATAACCAAAAGAGCAATCAACTATGAAAATAAGGATGAGATAAAATTGAATCCCAAAATATTGTTAATCATTCCAGCCTATAATGAGGCGGACGGTATTGAAGATGTTATCCGCAAAGTAAATGATTATAGAAAAAATTATAAATATATCCTTGATTACATTGTAATAAACGACGGCTCAACTGACAATGAAGAAGAAATCCTTCGAAAAAATGATATCAACCATGTTGAACTTGTTAATAATCTTGGTATTGGTGGAGCAGTTCAGACCGGGTACATTTATGCTTTAGAAAATGATTACGACATCGCTGTTCAGTTTGATGGGGATGGACAGCATGATATTCAAAGTCTACCTAATTTGATAGAGCCTCTCATAAATGACGTAGCTGATTTTACTGTTGGTTCAAGATTTGTTTCTGATAGTAAATCTAGTTTTAAATCCACTGGTGCCAGGCAGGCAGGAATAAAAATTTTATCCAATTTAATTTATATGCTGACTGGTCTAAGAATAAAGGATG
Source organism: Enterococcus casseliflavus (assembly GCF_029215545.1). NCBI lineage: Bacteria > Bacillati > Bacillota > Bacilli > Lactobacillales > Enterococcaceae > Enterococcus > Enterococcus casseliflavus. The sequence continues at coordinate 1,247,843 of NZ_CP119393.1, forward strand.
TTACAAGCGGTTATCGAGCGGGCAACAGAAAAGTTATAGAACAATTTGTTAGTAGATACCCAAGTCAATATCCAGAACCTGAGAGTTATATGCATTTAATTGCGAAAAACATTAGAGTAAAAGAAGTCGGCGTTAGAATGTTTGAGAGGACTAGTGGGAAATCAAGCATTCATTTGTTGGACTCAGTTGCCTATATGTTTAATGTTTCGATCTCTATATTGATTGCTTCTTTGATTGAGAGGGAGGATAAGTAATATGCCAATACAGCTCCAAATAATTGCTATTTTTTTAGCAATTGGTTTTTTATTGTTAACGATATTTTTAATTCGGAAAGATCATGCAGAAGTCAGACAAATGAATAAGTGGTTATTTTTAAGCGTAATCATGATTTTTGGCGCTTTGTTTCCCAGTTTAGGAACAAAAATTGCTCACTCATTTGGGATCACCACACTGACTTCATTAGCATTGTTTACATTAACTGCTTTTTTGTTATTTATTGCTTTAACAAGCAGTATTGCCTTGATAAATACCCAACGTCAAATTAAAACATTGACACAGCAATTGTCACTTTTAAAACATGAAATGAATAAATTAAAAAAGGAGAAACAATGAGAGGCGTATATCTATCGCAAGATCTATCGCATGCTGGTGGTATAGAGAAAAAAATCTATAGACAAATCGAAGAATTTGAAAAGAACAATTTTACTATATATAAGGCGATTAATCCCAAGAGAAATATATTTCACCTAATTCGCAATGTTATCCCATTTTTTTCTAAACAATATTTTATGTCTGATAATATTAATTGGATTGAATATGACTTTGTTTATATAAGAAAAGGCGCCGTCTTAGACAAAAGTGTTATTGACTTATTAACTAAAATAAAATTACAGAATCCGCAGATTCTTATTATTATGGAAATTCCGACATATCCTTACATAAATGAATTCAAGGGTTTGCTTAAATGGATTATAAAAAGCAAAGAAAAATTATGGGTTCCTAAGTTGAAATTGTATGTTGATTTGTTCGTTACTTATTCCGACGATAAAAAAATCTATGATATTCCATGCTTAAATATTTCAAATGCATACGACTTTCCGGAGCGTCCGCCATTAATTAAATGTTCGAGTGATTCAATACAACTCTTAGGCGTAGCTGCGCTATGCTTTTACCATGGTTATGATAGAGTCATCGAAGGGTTGAATAATTATTATCAATCAAGTAAATCACAACGCCAGATTCAGTTTCAACTAGTTGGTGATGGTCCTGTGCTTAAAGAATATGAACAATTGGTTAAAAAATATCAATTAGAAGACAAGGTTACGTTTCATGGTAGAATAGCATTTTCCGATTTAGATCGATTTTATCAGACAGCAGATATTGGAATTGACTCTTTGGCTCGTCATAGATCGGGTGTTTTTTATAATAGTAGTTTAAAAGGAAAGGAATATTTAGCAAAAGGTTTACCTATTATATCAGGGGTTAAAACAGAGCTGGATTCAGAAAATTTATCTTTTTATTACAAAATTCCCAATGACGATACACCGCTAGATATTGAAAAAGTCGTTGAATGGTATGATTCTTTGAGAAAAAACATGTCGAAGAAAGAACTGACAAACTTCATATACAAATATGGTAAGTCAAACTATACGTTTGAAAAAACGTTTCAGCCTGTGGTGGATTATTTAAAAGAACAAGAGACTAAAAGAAAATAAATTTTACTTTGTTGGTTTGCTATCCAATGGTTCAATCAGCGAGATATTGAGTAAAGAAAATAAAATTTATTTAGTTGAAAGGATTCTAATGGAAAATAATCAAACAAAAAACTTATTTAAGAACTCATTTATCACTGGAGTTATTTTTGTAATTCAGATGATTATGAGTTTTGTTACAAGAACTCTTTTTATTAAATTCTTAGGTGTTGAAATACTGGGATTCAATGGTGTAATAAGTAATATTTTGATGGTTCTATCTGTTGCTGAGCTAGGGATAGGACCTGCCTTGATTTTTTCGCTTTATAAACCTTTAGCGGAAAATGAAGTCGAACTAGTGAAAATTCTGATGAAATTTTATAAAAAAATATATACTTTGATTGGCTTAATAATTGCAGGACTAGGGCTCGTTCTAATCCCTTTTTTACCCTTTATCGTAGATAGTTCTGCTCAGATTGATCATCTGTATTTGTATTATTTATTGTTTTTATCAAATACAGTAGTGTCATATTTCTTCACTTATAAAAGAAGTATAATTATAGCAGATCAAAAGAACTATATAGTAGCTTCAAATGACTTTTTATATTGGATGATGTTTCAAATCTCAAGTTGTTTTGCTATAATGCTATATAGTAGCTTTACTGCGTATCTAATCTTTCAACTTTTAAGTACGATAGCTGCTAATCTAAGTATTTCTTTTATAGCGGATAAAAAGTTCCCTTATCTTAAGGATAAACCCAGTGATACACAGTTGCCGCAAAATTTAAAATCTGAAATAAAGAAAAACACAATTGGTCAATTTACCAATAAAATAGGAACTATGGTTGTTAACGGAACTGACAACATCCTTATTTCAATTTTTATAGGTTTATCTCAAGTAGGAATGTATGTGAACTACACGTTAATAGTTACTTCCGTTACAAATTTAATCAATCAGATTATTAATTCAATGACCGCTACAATTGGAAACGTCGGAATAACTGGTTCCCGTTCAGATTCAGTGCGTATGTTTGAAAATCATCTTTTTTTTGTTCATTCTATCGGCTACTTTTGTAGTTTCTATTTGATTGTGTTGTTTAACCCATTTATTATTCTTTGGCTTGGCAGTAAATTTACGTTTAGTTTTTTTACAGTAATATTAATTGTTTTAAATTTTTCTATAACAATTTCAAGGAAAAGTGCGCTTAGCTTTATTGATGCTTATGGATTGGCATGGTACCAGAAGTATAAACCGGTTTTCGAATCTATAGTGAATTTGGGACTTTCTATACTTTTCATCACAGTGTTCCATCTAGGCGTTGATGGGGTTTTGTTAGGAACCATCATATCCAGCATAACGATTTCATGTTGGTTTGAACCATATGTTTTATACAAACATGGTTTTTCTGAACCGTTTAAAAAGTTTGCAATATTAGCTGTTAAAAATTATGGCACAACAGTAATAGGCTTAATATTGGCAATTGTAACAGCTCTATTGACATCAGAGCTTAGAGGATTTCAAGGTTTTATTCTCCAAATTTTAATCACAAGTATAATATTAATATCTTCATTTATTGCTATTAATATTAAACGAAGAGAATTTCGTTGGTTCCTACACCTTGTTTTAAGAAAAAAACATAATTAATTTCTAAAACAGTTTCACAAGTGATATCATTTAATTAAGAAGAATTTAAGGAGGAGTTGTTTTGTCTAAACAACAGCATCCAGAAAAATCGTTTAAAGACGAAGTTTTAAAGTCTTTAGAGTCAAACCAAAACAAAGAACGGGATATAGGAAGCGAATTGAATTCTCAGCAAGAAAAGCGTCAATCAATCATTTCTCGGTCGAATAAAGAAAGCACAGAGAAAGAAAAATGCTCTAGAAGCCAAAGTAAAGCTTTTGGTCACAATAATAAAATAGACCCAAATAATGACGATTTAACGGGGAAAAACCAACGCAGATTGCAGCGCAGCAAGGAAGACAAAATAGTTAATAAGATCGTGATGATTGTTGTTCTTGTTTTCTTAATAATCGGCGGAATATTAGGTTTCTCAGCTTATCGATATGTTACTTCAAGTTTGCAGCCATTAGATCCCGATGATACTGAGAAGGTGACGATTGTTATTCCAAGCGGTTCTTCGAATAAAGCAATTGGTGAGATCTTAGAGGATGAGAACATTATCAAAAGTGGAATGATTTTTAATTATTACACAAAATTTAATAATCTGACGGGCTTTCAAGCAGGAACATATCATTTTTCACCAAATATGACACTGGAAGCGATAAGTGAGCAGTTGCAAAATGGCGAAGGCTCGGTCACCTCTGATGCAAAAGTGACGATTCCAGAAGGATTTGATGTTGATCAAATCGGTGATGCTCTAGCGGAAGCAACGAATATCTCGAAAGACGATTTCTTAGCTTTGATGGAAAGCGATGAGTTCTTTGAAAAAATGAAAGAAACCTATCCTGAGCTTTTAGCAAGTGCCGGCGATGCGCAAGGTGTGCGTTACCGACTAGAAGGATACTTGTTCCCAGCGACGTATGACTACTATACAGGGAATACCCTAGAAGAAGTCGTTACCCAAATGGTGGATAAATCAAATTCAGTCTTGTCGAAATATTTCGATCAAATCGCTCAAAAAGAAATGACGGTTCAAGAAGTCCTTACTTTGGCTTCACTTGTTGAAAAAGAGGGTAGTAAGCTAGAAGATCGTAAAAATATCGCACAGGTATTTTTCAATCGTTTAGCGATTGATATGCCGCTGCAATCGGATATTTCTATTCTATACGCGTTAGGTGAGCACAAAGAGCTAGTTACTTATGAGGACACTCAAGTTGACTCTCCTTATAATCTCTATGTGCATACTGGCTACGGACCTGGACCATTCAACAATCCAAGTGAAGCAGCGATCCAAGCGGTCTTAGATCCAACACCGAACAACTACTATTATTTCGTTGCTGATATTCATACCCAAGAAGTTTACTTTGCGGAAACCTATGAACAGCATATGCAATTAGTGGAACAATATGTAAACAATACCTCAAATTAAATTTTCATAGGTTTATAGTTTACATTTAAAAAAAAGCATGGTAATCTTTTGTGGACTCATCGCAAAAGATTACCTTTTGCGATTTATTAGAAGTTACTAAAAGGAGAAAAGAACTATGGTAGAAAAAGTTTACCCAATGACACTTGAAGGAAAAGAAAAGTTAGAACAAGAATTAGAAGAATTGAAAACGGTAAAACGCGGCGAAATCATTGAACGTATAAAGGTAGCCCGCAGTTTTGGCGATTTATCCGAAAACTCAGAGTATGAGTCTGCTAAAGATGAACAAGCGTTTGTCGAAGGCCGAATCACTACTTTAGAAAATATGATTCGTTTTGCAGAGATCATTGATAATGAGGGTGTAGACTCTGATGAAGTTTCCATCGGAAAAACAGTGATTTTTGTTGAGTTGCCTGATGGTGACGAAGAAGAGTACATGATCGTCGGTAGTGCTGAAGCAGATCCGTTTTCTGGGAAAATTTCAAATGATTCACCAATCGCTCGTGCCTTGATTGGGAAAAAAGTCAATGATGAAGTGACGATCTCAACGCCAGGCGGAGATATGCAAGTAAGAATCACAGAAGTAAAGAAAAGCTAATTGCTTGATCACTCGATCAATCTAGTTGACCCTGTTGTTCATTCTCCTTTAGGGAATTTGATCAAACAGGGTCTTTTTTCGGACCAGCGACGGATGGACAAACCATTTTTTTCAGGTATGATAGAGTAGAATTACTAGGAGGAGGAGCTTGAATGAAAAGTCCTTGGCGTTTTTTCTTTATTGTTGAAGCGCTCTTACTGCTTTTTGCGGTATGGCAAATTTTATCTAATCCGCCATTATTATTTTTATTAATACTTGGTGTGACGTGCTTGGTCCTTGTGAACCGAAGTGAGCGCAAGAGCAATTTTAAAAATTTCTTGATGGTCTCAAGTTCCATTGCTATTTTGATCAGTTTGTTAAATAGTCCAGCACTGTGGCTGATGCTGATTTTTGCGATTTTATTTATTGGTTTAAAAGGAGTCGAGATTACCGGAATCGACTTAACTAAAAATTCATTCTGGCGCAAAAAACAAATGATTATCGTTGAAACTGAAGAACCCAAAGCTGATCATCCACTGAAACAAAAGCAGCAATGGTTAGGCAATGAACGGATCGGCAGTCAAGTCTATGAATGGGACGATATCAATTTAGATATCTTGACGGGAGACACTTTCATCGATCTAGGCAACACTTTATTGCCTAAGAAAGAAAACGTCGTGATCGTACGAAAAGGCTTTGGCAGAACTCGTATTTTAGTGCCTGCTGGTATAGCAATCAAATTAGAGCACAGTACTTTTATTGGCTCTGTAATCTTTGAAGGCGAAGAAACGAGCTTGAAAAATGAAAAAGTGACGATCTACAGCCCTGATTATGGCGAAAATAGTCGGCGTTTGAAAATCTTGACGAATACCCTTGTTGGTGATGTTGAGGTGATTCGGGTATGATCGGGAAATTTTCAAGAGGCATGATCGCTTTTTATGCAGGATTAGCAAGTTTTTTTACCATGATTTTGATGCTGTTTTCCTATTTGTATGCCAGTGGGAAAAATAATTGGCTGATAGAAGTCTTTCAAATCAAGCTCTTCTTTATCCCAATCGTCTTTCACTTACTTGTAATATCTGCATTGATTGCTTTAGCTATCTTTTTACTGATTTCTTTTTTTCGCAACCGTCAATACGGTCCAGTGGAAGAAAAGTTAAGACTGTTAGCCAGCGGCTATATCGATAGCCCTTTATTAGAAACAAAAATCCCCCATGCGTCTGAAAACCATTTGATTGCGAATGTGGATCGTGATATTGCCAGTATCCAATCGAAGATGAAACAGATGTCGATGGAATTACAGCAATTGAATGCGAAACCGCAGTTTGTTGATGGTCAGACGAAAGAAGAGATTTTAGAAGCAGAAAGGCAGCGTCTGGCTCGTGAATTGCACGACTCTGTTTCTCAACAGCTGTTTGCCGCCATGATGATGATGTCTGCACTAAATGAGCAAGCGATTCGAACAGATGCTCCAGAAAGCCAAAAGAAACAGTTAGCTATGGTCACAGACATTATCAATGCTTCGCAATCTGAAATGCGGGCGCTCTTGCTTCATCTACGACCTGTTACTTTGGAAGGGAAGAGTCTAAAGCAAGGAATCGAGCAATTGTTAAAAGAATTAGAGACCAAAATCAAAATTCTATTGACTTGGGATATTGAAGACTTTACGATGCCTAGTTCGATTGAAGATCAACTCTTTCGTGTGATCCAAGAACTCTTGTCTAATACACTGCGTCACGCCAAGGCCAATGAGTTGGAAGTTTACTTGCATCGTATTGATAATAACGTGTTATTGCGGGTGATCGATGACGGTGTTGGCTTTGATCCACAAGATCAAAAGGCTGGCAGCTATGGCTTGATGAATATCCGAGAACGGGTAAGTGCCGTTGGCGGAACGTTGAAAATTATTAGTTTTAAAAATCAAGGAACCAGTATTGAAATCAAAGTTCCACTGTTGAAGGAGGCATAACGTATGATTAAAGTGTTGTTAGTTGATGACCATGAAATGGTTCGTCTGGGGGTCTCTTCTTATCTATCGATTCAAGACGATATAGAAGTAATTGGGGAAGCGGAAAATGGTCGAGTCGGGTATGAAAAGGCATTGGAATTACGTCCAGATGTGATTTTGATGGATTTGGTGATGGATGAAATGGATGGGATCGAATCTACGAAATTGATTTTAAATGATTGGCCCGAAGCAAAAATCATTATTGTCACTAGTTTTATTGATGACGAAAAAGTCTATCCTGCAATAGAAGCGGGTGCGGCAGGTTACCTGTTAAAAACGTCTACTGCTCATGAGATTGCGGAAGCCATTCGTGCAACCCAGCGAGGAGAGCGGGTCTTAGAACCCGAAGTCACTACGAAAATGATGGATCGTTTGACGAATCGGACACCGATCCTGCATGAAGATTTGACCAATCGGGAACAAGAAGTGTTACTGTTGATCGCCGAAGGAAAGAGCAACCAAGAGATTGCGGATGCACTCTTCATTACGCTGAAAACAGTGAAGACACATGTGTCAAATATCTTATCAAAATTAGAAGTAGAAGATCGTACACAAGCCACGATATATGCTTTTAAACATGGCTTGATAAAATAAAATCTTAATAATCATACCTCCTCATGGCAAGCAGGGGAGGTTTTTGTTATACTAAATAATGATCTGGCAAACAAAGGAGCGTTTGTGGTGAAGCAAAATTATGCAATTATTGGATTAGGCCGTTTCGGTGGTAGTATTTGTCGTACGTTGATTGAATCAGGTCAAGAAGTATTGGCGATCGATAGCAACGAAGATCGTGTCAATGAGTATATGAATATCGCCACCCATGCAGTGGTCGGCAACGCACAAGATGAGATGACGTTACGTTCATTGGGTATCCGTAACTTTGACCATGTCATTGTTGCGATCGGTGAGGATATTCAAGCCAGTATTTTGGTGACCTTGATGGTAAAAGAAATGGGTGTTCCTAATATCTTAGCGAAAGCCCAAAACGAATACCATGCCCGTGTACTGGAAAAACTCGGCGCAGACCGTGTCGTCCATCCCGAACGTGACATGGGGATTCGCATCGCCCATAATCTAGTTTCCAAAAATATCTTAGATTATATTGAACTATCTGATGAATTTTCTCTAGCAGAGATTCGTGTGTCCAATCCACGTTTTTTCAATAAATCCCTGATTGAACTGAATTTTCGACAAAAGTATGGTCTGACAGTCGTTGCGATTCGTCGGGGACCAGGACAAGTGATCGTTTCGCCTGATGCAGAGGCGATCGTGCGTGAAAATGACAATTTACTCGTGATCGGCAATACAGATGATGTAGATATACTTGATGAACATATGAATGATTAGGAGTGAAGAAAATGAACTTAACAATAAGTCCTGAAGCAATGCAATGGTTTAAAAAAGAATTGGTGGTAGACCAAGGAAGCGGGATTCGTTTTTTCGGAAAAATTTATGGCAAAACACAAGTGCATGACGGATTTTCCGTGGGAATGTCAGTCGATAAACCAGAACGTCCGATCGTCGAACAAACCATTGATGGCTTGCTTTTTTTTATTGATGAAGCAGACGAATGGTTTTTCAAAGGCTATGATCTAACTGTGGACTATGATGAAACGTTAGATGAACCGAAATATGATTTTAGCGAAGATAAAAAATAATGTGGATTCGGTCCCAGCTGACCGATTTCCCACGATTGGCTCTAGGAGATGAAACCGATGTTATCAATTGTTGTACCTTGTTTTAATGAAGAGGCAAGCTTGCCGATTTTTTTTGAAGAAACAGAAAAAGTGAAGAAACACTTAAATATGCCTTTTGAATATATTTTTGTTAATGACGGGTCTTCAGATCAAACTCTGTCTGTTTTAAGAGACTTGTATCACGCCCACCCTGAAAGTGTTCGCTATCTATCTTTTTCGAGAAACTTTGGCAAAGAAGCTGCTCTTTATGCGGGGCTACAAGCTGCTAGAGGCGATTTTGTCACTGTAATGGATGCAGATTTACAAGATCCGCCGTCATTACTACCTGAAATGTTTTCTTTGCTAAGAAGTAAACCAGAGCTTGACTGTGTGGGTACGAGACGTGCCGATAGAAAAGGTGAGCCAAAGATTCGCAGTTTTTTTTCGAACTCGTTCTATAACATCATCAACAAAATTGCCGATACTGAAATGGTAAACGGTGCGCGAGATTTTCGCTTGATGCGCCGCAATATGGTTGATGCAGTTTTACAGCTGTCAGAGTACAATCGCTTTTCAAAAGGGATCTTCAGCTGGGTTGGGTTTGATACAGAATACATCGCCTATGAGAATCGAGAAAGAGTAGCGGGTGAGACGTCCTGGTCATTTTGGAAGTTATTCCAATATTCGATCGATGGCATCGTCAATTTTTCAGATACACCTTTGAATATCGCCTCGTTTATTGGTGCGCTTTCCTGTTTTGGTTCTCTGATTGCTTTGATCTTTATTGTGATAAGAACCTTTATTTTTGGAGATCCGACATCAGGGTGGCCTTCAATGGTCAGTATCTTCTTATTTGTTGGTGGATTGCAATTGCTTTGTTTAGGGATCATCGGCAAGTATATCGGAAAAATTTTCTTAGAGACTAAAAATAGACCCTTGTACTTCTTGAAAGAAACCGAAAAAGACCAAGAAAAACAATGATAAAATAAAAGTGTACAATTTGAAGGGGTTGCCTTCAACTGTACACTTTTTTTTTCGGAAAGAATTTGTTAGTATCCCTTATCCAAGTTTATCTCATTTTTAACAAGTTCTTGTTTTGTTAAAAATTGTTGGAAATTCGCTAAGAAAATATCCATAAATGCCTTTTGAAAATGGGGCGTGTGTCCTGAGATATGAGGAGTAATCAACAGGTTTTCGGTATGCCATAGCGGATCATTTTCTGGTAGAGGTTCCTCTTCAAAAACATCTAGTGCGGCAAATGCCAGCTGCTTTTTCTCTAATGCCTTTGTTAATGCGGCAGTATCCACGCTAGGACCACGACCGACATTATAAAATGAAGCAGAAGGCTTCATTTGTGCAAAAAAGGCTTCATCATACAAATGTGTGGTTTCTTCTGTCAGTGGAAGAATATTGATGATGCAATCGGCGGTTTTTGCGCAAGCGTGTAAGTCAGATAACGCAAACGTTTTTTCAAAACCCGCCACCTCATGGCCGCTTGTATTAATGCCGATCGGATGTACACCAAAAAAGGTTAATGCTTTGGCTAATCTTTGGCCGATTTGTCCCGTACCAACGATCAAAATCTCTTGATCAGATAGCTTTGCATAAGGAATCGTATCCGGTGCCCATTGCTGTTTTCTTTGTTGTTGGATTGCTTGGAAAATCCCGCGGTTTTCCATAAAGAGCAAAGCCAATAAATGGTCTGTAATCGATTCTGCATGGATGCCACTGCCATTTGATAAGAGAATGTCGTATTTTGCAAACTCTTTTAATGGCAAGGTGTCCACACCAGCCGAAATCGCTTGGACCCATTTCAAATTTGTTTTTTCGGTTAACAGGTGTTCGTTCCATGCTGGCTTCCAACCGATAGTGATTTCCACTTGTGACCAATCAATTGCTTGGTCCTTTGAGTACACGATAAATTGATAGTCTTTTTCCATTTGTTCCACATACGTGTCGCGAAAGTTGCGAGTGGCTAAGATTATTTTTTTCATTGCCAAGCCTCCTTGTATCTTAAGTGTAGCAAAGAATGAGAAAAAAGCCATGTTCAATGAATTGAACATGGCATAGATCATTTTTTTAATTGTATTTTTGGTGAATCTTTGACACCTTGTGTAAATAAGAATAGGGAACCAAACAAAATAAAGGTGGTAGCATCAAAGGAAGGCAGCGCTAGTTGTACAATAACACTAATGAGTGTAGGCAATGCAGCACAGACAATGAGAATCTTTAAATTTTCGAAAAAGGTATAAGAGAATAGCTTCAATTTCGTATAGATCGTTGCAATAAAGGTTCCCATGATTAAGGTGATCAGTAAGCTGACAAACGTGGGATATAAGGCGACAAAAAAGACAATGATTTTTATCAGCCATGGGATCGCTTGGTTGGATAAGGTTTCACGAATCGCCTGACCGTTAAGATTACGCAGTGCTGGTTCACTATAATCAAATTCTAATTGGTTTGAATCGAACATAGACGTTGAGAAACCAGAAGAAGGGATACGAATGACCAGCTGATCTTTTAACAAACCTACTGCGATCACCGAGCCGGTGACATCAGATGCAATATCCGCTGGTGTACGATTGCCATCAGGATCAAAAGTAAAGATGATCGAATCGGTTTGATAGATGAATCCTTGCGTATTTGGAGCGGCAGAAAGCTGTCCATTTTCGATCGTGAAATCAGGAATCGTTTCTCCGATTTTTTGTCCATCTGCTTGCACATCACGAAAGACGCCTAAGACATTGATGGTAATTGGCAAAGCCATCATCACGGCTGCACCTAATAGAAAAACGATCACTTTGGAAAACTCTGCTTTTTTGACGAATTTTAGCTCTGGTATTCGAAAAAAAGCAATTTTAAATAGTTGGACGATAGTCATTTGCTGATAAACTCCTTTGTGGTATAACTAGAGTAATTGTAACGAAGGGTTCTCAGGATTACAAGGAATTCACAAAAAAAGAGCCAAATATCTATTGAATAAGTAAATAAAGTAATGAAAGTAGGCATATGTATGCAAAAGTTTATTGAATACAAACAAATCTTACAACAAAAAAAACTGTGGGAGCCACTCACGTATTTATTTTTTGGTGGTTTGACCACCGTAGTCAATATTGTCGTCTATCTTATTTTTCGTGAAGGGTTTGGTTTTTATTACCAGAAAGCGAATGTGATTTCTTGGATCGCTTCTGTTTTATTCGCTTACTTTACAAATAAGTTATGGGTCTTCGAAGCAAAAACAAAAACGAAGCAAGAGTCTTGGGCGGCATTTGGAAAGTTCATTTTTTTTCGCGTTATATCATTAGGCTTGGACATGCTCTGTATGTATTTCTTTATCTCAGTTTTAGCTACCGGCGATCTTGTTGCCAAGCTGGTCACCCAAGTCGTTGTTGTTTTGGCAAATTATGTGTTTAGTAAATTTTTGATTTTCAATACGAAAAAAAGTGAGAAAAAGTAAGCATATTTTTTGAACAAAGTCTGATAGTCTGATAATGTTACTTATGTAAACATTATCATTGAGGAGGATTTTTTTTATGACTTACACATTACCAGATTTACCTTACGCATACGATGCATTGGAACCATATATTGATGAAGAAACGATGCATTTGCATCATGATAAACACCACAACACTTATGTAACAAACTTAAATGCAGCGATTGAAAAACATCCTGAATTAGGTGAAAAAACAGTTGAAGAATTATTAGCAGACTTTTCTTCTGTACCTGAAGATATTCAAACAGCGGTTCGCAACAATGGCGGCGGCCATGCTAACCACACGTTCTTCTGGGAAATCTTAGGCCCAAATGCTGGTGGCGAACCTACTGGGGCAATCAAAGAGGCAATTGAAGAAACATTCGGCAGCTTTGAAGACTTTAAAGAAGAATTTAAAACTGCTGCAACTGGACGTTTTGGTTCAGGTTGGGCATGGTTAGTCGTTAAAGACGGTAAACTAGCGATCACTTCAACAGCGAATCAAGATTCACCATTGATGGATGGTCAAACACCTGTTTTAGGTTTAGATGTTTGGGAACATGCGTATTACTTAAAATATAAAAATGTTCGTCCAGAGTACATCAATGCTTTCTGGAGTGTTGTTAACTGGGATAAAGTGAACGAATATTTCGCAAAAGCTTAAACAAACTATTAGGAAGAAGCCTGTCTAAGGGCTTCTTTTTTGTTGATGGAAAGAAATTTCGTTATTGCTAACGCTTACATATTCCGCTATAATGAAATCGACGGAATCGTCGGATTATAATTATTGGAGGCTTTACACACTATGGAACATGGGAAAGTAAAATGGTTCAACAACGAAAAAGGGTTTGGTTTTATTACAGTTGACGGTGGCGATGATGTATTTGTTCACTTCTCTGCCATTCAAGGAGATGGTTTTAAATCGCTTGAAGAAGGACAAGAAGTTGAATTTACGATCGTTGAAGGTGCCCGCGGACCGCAGGCAGCGGAAGTGACCAAAGTCTAATTACTTAATTACAGAATCGACTGAAAACCTTGCAGCTAAGCAAGGTTTTTTTCGTCCTAGCTAGTTTCTGGCAAAACCATGAAGGAAAAGAATGAGAAAATTATTTCTTTCCTTCAAGTGAGGGATACTTTCGTTTTGTTTCATTTACATTACATTTTTATTAAAACAAAAGTTTTATAACAAATGAGATTGCTGTATGATATAAATTATGCGAAAATTTAGTCGATTGTTATTTTTATCGGACGAGGTGCAAGATGCGAAAATATCAAAGAATAGTAATAGGAACATTAGGGATTTTAGTCCTGGGAATTATCGGATTAACTGTGTACGGCTTGCAAGTTTATAAAGATACAAGTTCAACTTTTGAACATATTTCTAAACCAGTAGATCGAAAAACAAAAAGGCGTTCAGAAACTGTCAACATTGAAAAAAGAGAACCTTTTTCCATCTTGTTACTAGGAATTGATACCGGAGCTTTAGGAAGGACCGAACAAGGCCGTTCAGACAGCATGATGGTTGTTACAGTAAATCCAGAAAAAAAGCAATCTACGATTGTTAGCTTGGATAGGGATATATTTACTCAAATCGTCGGGTATGGAACGCTAGATAAGTTAAATCACGCATATGCTTTTGGCGGAGAAGCCATGGCAATGGATTCTGTGGAAAATCTTTTGGATATACCGATTGATCATTATGTGACAATCAACATGCAAGGCCTGAGAGATTTGATTGATGCAGTTGGTGGGATCAAAGTAACGAATGATATCGACTTTACGCTAGAGGGGGTTCATGTTCCAAAAGGAAAAATCACTTTAAATGGGAAAACTGGTTTAGCTTATGCACGCATGCGTAAAGAAGACCCAGAAGGAGATATTGGTCGACAGAAAAGACAACGTGAGGTTGTAACAAAAATTCTAAAAAAAATAATGAGTTTGGACGGAGTCAATAATTATCAGAAAATATTAAAAGCAGTTGAGAAAAATTCAAAGACGGATCTGACATGGGACGATATGCTGGATATCGGAAAAAACTATTTACCGGCTTTTACGACGATTCATCAAGAGCAGCTGCAAGGGGAAGGGCAAATGTTGAATGATGTCTACTATCAGCTTTTAGGGGTCAATCAGCTCTTACACATGCAAAATACACTCAGAGAACAACTGGCCCTCCCTCCAAACAATCAGCTTTCACAAGGAGATGAACATACGCAAGGCTATGTGAACTATCAGTTCTATGATGACAGTGCAGTGTTTTCCGATGGTGAGGATGCGAGTGAATAAAACCATATAGCTGTCTTTCGATCATTTGAGGGTGTGTCGCTTTACACATCTCCTTCAACTGTTTGATAGTATAGCGGAAACGATACATGGGCAACTGCTTGTGTGTCGATTTTTCGTTTATATGAAAGATTCCATCGCTTCAATCGATCTAGTTTTCCACAAAAACTGAAATGTATATCTTGTTTCACGAAATCAACAAATGAAAAAACAGAAGAAAGCTTAAAAAAACAATTTTTTCATGAAAGAGTGAAAATGAAATAATCTATCTGTGAAACATTCAGGCAGATATCGTTGAGTTTTTATAGTTTTTTCTAAGGATTAATGGATATTTTTTGTTTTTTCTGTTTCAGATCGAATTTTTTGGTAAAATAGGACAGTAGTCATTATAGATTGGAAGGATAGATGAGATGAAGAATTTGAAAGATAAAGTTGTCCAAGGGATACGTAAGGGGCCAGAAGAACCAAAGGCCAAATCGTATCGCAAATCTCATGTTCCATTTCGATTGAACTTTTTGTTTTTTATTATATTTGCTTTGTTTGTATCATTGATTGTCCAATTAGGCTATCTACAGATCGTCAATGGCGACAATATTGAGCAGCAATTGAAAGCTTCATCTGTAGTGGAAGTAAAAGGAAGTGCCCCTCGGGGGATGATTTACGATGCTTCTGGGAAAGCTTTAGTGGAAAATCAAGCCAATGCAGCAATCACTTTTACCCGTGGAAACAAAATGACCGCTCAAGATCTTTTAGAAACGGCCAAAAAATTGAGCGAGTTGATCGAAATGCCAGTCGACAAAAACTTGTCTGATCGAGATCTTAAGGACTTTTGGTTGGCAGATGAAGACAATCTTGAAAAAGCAACTGAACGATTGAGTGATGAAGAGCGTTCTTTAGGTACTTCTGAACAATATGCGGCAACCGTTGAGAAAGTGACTGAAGAAGAAATCAATTTTTCCGATGCCGAATTAGAAGCAGCCACGATTTTCAAGCGGATGAACAGCGCACAATCCTTGAGTACGGTCTTTATTAAGACGTCGGATGTGTCTGACCAAGAATTGGCAGTTGTTGCTGAAAACATGGTCGATTTACCAGGAATCTCCACCGGGACCGATTGGACACGAAAGATCGTTGAAGGAAGTTCTCTGGCTAGTTTGATCGGAACGGTGACTAGTGAAGAACAAGGAATACCTGAAGAAGTTCTAGACGAATTCTTAGAAAAAGGTTACGCACGTAATGATCGCGTTGGACGTAGTTATTTAGAACAGCAATATGAAGAAGTTTTACAAGGAACAAAATCCATCTCTGAAATATCGCTTGACAACAACAACAATATTGAAAGTCAAAAAGAAACCTTTGCAGGCGCAAAGGGGGATAATCTGGTTCTAACACTCGATGCTGAATTTCAAGCGAAAGTTGACAAGATTTTGCAAGACAATTTTCAAAAACTGATTGATTCTGGTGCTGCAGAGTATTCCCCAGGGGTATACGCAGTGGCGTTAAATCCGAAAACCGGCGGTGTCCTTTCCATGTCCGGGTATCATCATGACACGGGATCAAATGAAATGCAGGAAAATGCCATTGGTACCTTTATTAATTCCTTTGTACCAGGGTCCGTCGTCAAAGCAGGAACCTTGGCTGCCGGTTGGGAAAACGGCGTCTTAAACGGCAACGAAGTGCTGCTGGATCAACCAATCAGAATCGGCTCCGATGTAAAAGCTTCTATTTTCAACCCAACTGGGGCAAATAATCGCAATCTTTCTGCGGAGCAGTCATTGGAAGTTTCTTCTAACTCCTATATGATGCAAGTCGCTTTACGTTTGATGGGCATCAATTATCAGTCAGGCATCTCGATTCCAACAGTGGATCGTCAAGGGGATGTCTACGAAAAACTCCGTTCCTCTTTTGCCTCTTTTGGTATGGGAACTGAAACAGGTATCGACTTACCAGGAGAAGCAACTGGTATCAGCACATCCATTGAGAACATGGACCCTGTCAGTGATGGCGGAAAGATCCTCGACTTAGCATTCGGCCAGTTTGATACTTATACGACACTGCAACTGGCACAATATGCAGCAACTGTTGCTAATGGTGGCAAAAGATTGCAGCCTCACATCGTTGACGGAATCTACGACAATGATGAAACAGGCGGACTAGGTTCGCTGATTGAGGACATCGAACCAACGGTATTGAACGAGGTTGGTTTATCAGATGCGCAAATGCAAATTATCCAAAATGGTTTTTACGATGCGGTTCATGGAACGGATGCTTGGGCAACTGCCAAAGGCTTGGCTTCTGCGAAAATGGAAGTCTCTGCCAAAACAGGTACTGCCGAAACACCCATCGTGGATAGTAATGGCAATACCATCAGCTTAGTTAACTTAAACATCGTTGCCTACGGTCCAAGTAGTGATGCGGATATTGCGATTGCGATCGTGATGCCTCAATTAAAAGGAGACACCGATACGCATCCAAATATTCAAATCGCGAAAGAGATCATGGATGCTTATTACGACTTGTATATGAAATAAACAAAAAATCGCAGTGAAAGCTGCGGTTTTTTTAGTTTATAAGAATGCGGACAGAAAACCATCTTTTAGTGAGAAAGACTTGCTATTTTTGAATGATTGGCTTAGAATACTAGCGGTCAAGAGATAATTTTGATTTATACGATAAATAAAAAGATAAACTGATAATAAAAGGGGCCCAAAGCACAATCATGAACAAGGAATGTTTAAGCAAACAAGAACTGATGAAACAGTTGGGACAATTTACACCAGCTGAAAAAAAAGAGATTCGTGAATACTTGCAGCGGAAAAATCCATTGCTCTTCCGTAAATTTGAGCGAATGAAACACGATCTTTACCGCTTGGAATCACGGCGTGTCCAATGCGAAATTGAAAATAACGAAAAGGAGTTAGATCTTTTAAACGATAAGATCCTTTTGAAAAAAGAAGATTTTCTTGAGCTGTTATTAGCTATTCGAAAGAAAAGAGGGTAATGGATGGAATTTATTGAACTCGTCATTATCATTGCAATTCTCGTCACGTTATCAAATGTGGCGAGCAAAATATTACCCTCGGTACCGATCTTTTTTATTCAAATCATCTTAGGGATTTTACTAGGTTTAACAGAAATGGGACAGGAAATCGCTTTTGAACCGGAAATGTTTTTAGTAATGATCATTGGACCATTGCTGTTTCGTGAAGGAGAACGAGCAGATGTACCTGAAATCCTCAAAAACAGCAAGATCGTGTTGTTTTTGGCTTTTGGCGGCGTTCTAATGACACTGTTTGCTGTCGGCGGAACGCTCCATTGGTTGATGCCCACGATTCCTCTGGCTGCTTGTTTCGCTTTTGGTGCTGCGTTAGGACCAACTGATGCAGTGGCAGTCTCCTCATTAGCAAAACGTTTGAAAATTTCCAAAAACATTATGCACATTCTGGAAGGCGAGGGCTTACTGAACGATGCTTCAGGGGTTACCGCATTGCAGTTTGCTATCGTAGCTTTGACCACCGGGAGCTTTTCAGCAGCCAACGCAGGGTTCCAGCTCCTATTCTCTAGTATCGGCGGCGGGCTTGTCGGTTACTTGATCGTGTGGCTGAAACGCCGAATTTTGCGCTTTATTGAAAAAATCTCGGCACAAGATGTCACAGTATACTTATTGATTGAACTGCTCTTGCCATTTGCTGCCTATTTGCTGGCAGAAATGATTGGCGTCTCAGGGATTATCGCAGCCGTTGTGGCAGGTGTAGCCCAAGCCCAAAGAAAACGCCGGATCTCATTGTTTGATGCAGAGCTGGCGAACATTTCAGAAAGTACTTGGTCGACCATTGTCTTTACATTGAATGCATTGGTGTTTCTTTTTCTAGGAATCGAGTTGTCACAAGTATTTTCACCAATCTGGGAGAGCAATAATTATGCAAACTGGCATCTAGTGATTACGATTTTGGTGATCACGGCGGTGATCTTCCTTGTTCGTTTTCTCTTTTTGTTGTTTTACTATTGGTTTTTACAGTCAAAAAAACAAGTATCAATGAATCAAGTCGCCTTGTTGACTTTTGGCGGAGTCAAGGGAACAGTCAGTTTGGCAGCCATCTTTATTTTGCCTGTGATGGTGCATGATGCACCCTTTCATGAAAGAGGCTTGCTTCTGTTTTTGACCGCTTGTGTGATCTTACTGACATTGATCATCAGCGTGATGGTCTTGCCATACTTGGCAGATGGGGAAGCTGCCGAAAGCGTCGACTTCAATCACTTGCTGATCTTAGAAGACGTCATCGAACAATTGGAAGCAGAAGAAAAGCAGGAACTATCGGATAAAGGCCGTTTAGCGATCGATGCTGTCATCAATTCCTATGAAAATCGGCGCTGGGAGTTGTATCGCAATAGTTTGACTGATTCAGAAAAACAAGAAATCCAAGAAATTCAAGGATTGATCCTATCGATCGAACAAGACGGCTTGGATGAAGCTTATCGAAATGGGAAAGTCAGCTTAAATGGCTACCGTTTTTATTCACGGTTTATTTCTCAGCAGCAGCATTCCCTCGCAAAACAAATTCTCTCATTCTTTAGTTTTTGGCTCTTCTTTATTCAGCGATTTATCCGTATTTTGATTCATCCTCGCTTGTTTTTACAGCGACAGCAGCAGTTAAAAGCTGCCTTGAAGCAACGAGACATTTCTGAAGTACAAAAAATCTACTTAAAGAACAGTGAATATATTTTTCACAGTTTGAGCAATTTAGAAGATGTCTATGATTCCTCGCTGATCAATTTCTTTATTCGTCAACGAGAAATGAGCATCAAACGATTTGAACACAGCAATTTCATTGAAACGATCATGATCGAGCAAGACCCGATTTTTGTTAAGAAAGTCCTTTGGGGCTATTACCTTGAGCGCAAGACGATCGATGAATATGAAGTGGCTGAGAAAATCTCAACGATTTCTGCAAATGAATACCGACGCAATGTCAATCTGTTAGAATCGTATGCGATGTCTCGAGCAGAAGAACAGCCGAAGCAGCGAATGTTTCGCCGATAATACGTCTCAAGAGGCGCACAACTTGAGGCACGTTTTTTGGAGTGTCTTCGTCAGGTTATTCCTAAACAATGATCAACATCGATGATCAGAAGGAGTAGACTGACGAAGGCATTCTTTTTTTACAAAAATTGATTTTTTTCTCTCATCGTTTCCGCTGATGAAATGTGGTACAATGAGCGAAGAAAAAACTCAGGAGGGATTCTGTGAAAGAATTAAAAGTAAGTGAATTAACCAAAACATATGGTGAAAAAACACTGTTTGATCAGCTTTCTTTTCTGATACATGAAAAAGATCGAATCGGTTTGATCGGTGTCAATGGCACGGGTAAATCGAGTTTGTTACGGATCTTGGCCGGTTTGGATCGCGGTGATGGCGATCGCCAAACGGTATTTGCCGCCCAAGATTATCGCATCGGTTTCTTGACTCAAGACAATCAGTTACAAGAAGAATTATCTGTTGTAGATGCTGTTTTTCAAGGCACCAGTCCGCTGATTCGCGTTGTTCGTGACTATGAAAAAGCGCTGATTGCCTTAGAGAATAATGGCTTGGATCAACAAACGCAACGGAATTATCAGTTGGCAGAAGAAGCGATGAATAAAGCCGATGCTTGGAATACAGATACAACTGCCAAGATTATTTTACAAAAACTTGGGATCAATGAGTTAGAAAAAAAGGTCAGTGAGTTATCTGGAGGTCAAAAGAAACGAGTGGCTATGGCTCAAGTATTGATCGATGAACCAGACTTGTTGTTATTGGATGAACCGACTAACCACTTAGATTATGATGCGATCCAATGGTTGGAAGGCTATCTAAAAAATTATCGGGGTGCATTACTGATGGTGACCCACGATCGCTACTTTTTGGATCGAGTCGTTAATCGGATTTTTGAACTGTCTTTTGGCAAGCTGCATGAATATCAGGGCAATTACGAGACGTATCTTCATGCTCGAGCAGAAAGAGAACGTGTGGAGGAGACGCAAGAAGACAAGCGCAAGCAGTTGTACAAACATGAGTTGGCTTGGATTCGCACTGGAGCGAAGGCCCGTACAACGAAACAACAGGCACGGATCGATCGTTTCGATGATTTAAAAGAAAACCTACATCAAGTAAAACGAAACGGCGAAGTGGCCATTGATGTTGCTACGACACGCTTAGGCAAACAAGTCTTAGAGCTAAAAGATGCAAGTTATCAGATTGAAAACAAAACGATTTTGTCTCACTTTGATTTGTTGATTCAATCAAGAGAACGCTTAGGGATCACAGGAGAAAACGGTGCGGGCAAATCGACGTTGCTCAATATTTTAGCTGGTCGCCTGCCTTTAGAAGAAGGGGAGCGTACGATGGGCGTGACTGTGAAAATGGCTTATTATACGCAAACGATTGAAGCGATGAACCCTGATCAGCGAATGATTGCTTATTTGCAAGAAGCAGCCGAGGAAGTGCAAAAAGTGGATGGCTCCCAAGTCAGTGTCGCAGAAATGCTGGAACAGTTTTTGTTTCCGCGATCCATGCATGGCACCAAGATCGGCAAGCTGTCTGGCGGGGAAAAACGACGACTATTTTTACTCAAGCTATTGATTGGACAGCCAAATGTTCTCTTGTTAGATGAACCGACTAACGATTTGGATATTGATACCTTGACGATTTTGGAAAGTTATTTGGAAACATTTCCAGGTGCAGTCATCACTGTTTCCCATGACCGCTACTTTTTAGATAAAGTTGCCCAAAAATTGCTGATCTTCGAAGGAAATGGCAGGATTACGTCCTACTTTGGTTCCATCAATGAATATCTAGCAGCCAATACCAATAAAGCTAGTTCGAGTGTACTAGAGCCAAAAGAAACAAAAACCGATTCACTTTCTGCTGAAAGTGAGGCGTCTGCTGCAGCGCCTGTCAAAAAGAAACTGAGTTATATGGAACAAAAAGAGTGGGCGACGATTGAAGATGATATCGCGGCATTAGAAGAAAAAGCAGCCGCTTTGACCGAAGAAATGAATCATCAAGGCGCGGACTTTACTAAGCTACAAAAATTACAGCAAGAAATCAGCGAGGTTGAAACGCAACTGGCAGAAAAAATGGATCGCTGGGAATATTTGAGCGAATTTGTATAGAGTAAAGGAGAGAACGATGGAACAAGCATATTTAGATCTAGGAAGAAAAATATTAGCAGAAGGCAATGATAAAAGTGATCGTACAGGAACGGGAACACGCAGTGTCTTTGGTCATCAAATGCGTTTTGATCTGTCCCAAGGCTTTCCTTTGCTGACAACAAAAAAAGTTCCTTTTGGCTTGATCAAGAGCGAATTATTGTGGTTTCTAAAGGGAGATACCAATATCCGCTACCTGCTGGAACATAATAACCACATTTGGGATGAATGGGCGTTTGAACGCTATATTAAAAGTGATGCTTATACAGGTCCTGATATGACAGACTTTGGTCGCCGTTCATTAGTGGATGAAGCTTTCAATGAACAGTATCAACATGAGTTGAAACTATTTTGTGAAAAAATCTTAGCTGATGATGCTTTCGCTGAAACCTTCGGCGATTTGGGCCATGTATATGGGTATCAATGGCGGCATTGGGAAAAAAGTACGGGCGGGTTTATCGATCAAATCAAAGAAGTGATCGATATGATCAAAACGACGCCGGATTCTCGCCGGTTGATCGTCTCCGCATGGAACCCTGAAGATGTACCAACGATGGCGTTGCCACCTTGTCACACAATGTTTCAATTTTATGTTCATGAGGGTCGCTTAAGCTGTCAATTGTATCAACGCAGTGCCGATGTCTTTTTAGGCGTTCCCTTCAATATTGCTAGTTATGCGCTATTAACGCACCTGATTGCTCATGAAACTGGACTAGAAGTCGGGGATTTTGTCCATACATTAGGCGATGCTCATCTGTACAGCAATCATATGGAACAGATGAAGGAACAGTTGACTCGTTCGGTACGTCCTGCGCCAACCTTACAGTTAAATCCTGAAAAACAGTCGATTTTTGATTTTGAAATGGAAGATATTACCTTGGCAGGGTATGATCCGCATCCAACGATCAAAGCACCGATCGCAGTTTAAGTGGTTGTTTGGTTTCATTTCATAAAGAAAGGAATGAGGCGTAATGGTGAAACCCCACAAGCGAGGCTTTGCGGCGACCTTTCATCAGAGACATGCTGGATCGATTACTGTAGCGCTCATTGAGCAAGTCATCGATTTCTTGCATCAGCACTATGCTGCAGTTTGGCTATCCGTATCCGAAGAAACAGTGCCAGAGCTAAAGGAAGCCATTCGATCAAATCAGCAGTGTACTGCCATCTTTATACCAGCAAAAGGAGCAGCGGATGCCCGCAGAAGGCTTGTTGATGCTGCCCAGCACCACCTGCCAACTCTGGATTCGCTGCATATTTGTGATTTTGATCGCGTAGTGACGTGGATTCAGACCTATCCAGAAGAGCTTATGGCAGTTAGCAAACAACCGTTACCAGAAAATACGTATTGTATCCTAGGACGAACTGCAAGGGCGTTTGCGAGTCATCCGCAAACGTGGCAAAGAACGGAGCGCTTGATCAACGAGATCGCTGCTGACTTCTTTCAAATAGAAGACATTGATGTCGCAGCTGGCAGTGCTCTCTTTCCTATCTCCCTGATACCGACCTTGCTGAAAAACAACAACGCGCGTTTAAACGATGGGGAATGGCCGCGAAATGTCCAAAGAAGCGGCGGCACAATTGTTTACCAAGCCTGTGATGGCTTGCGCTTTGAGGAGCGCAACAAAGATCCATTTGAGCATGAATCAGCTTTTCAGCTGATGCAGCGGCTGCAGGTTGCTGCTATTATTTCGGAATCATTCTATACAGAAGGGATGTAATTTTTATGTTGATCGCACTTTGGGCACAAGATCAAAAGGGGTTGATCGGAGCGGATGGTACACTGCCGTGGCATTTGCCGAATGATTTGAAATTTTTTAAAGAGCAAACCATCAATAATACGATTATAATGGGGCGCAAAACCTTTGAAGGCATGGGAAAAAGATTACTGCCACAGCGTACGACGATCGTTTTGACGAGTGATCGGGATTATCAAGCCAACGGCGCCTTAGTGATGCATGACCGTGAGGAAATTTTGGCGTATGTGAAGCAGCAAGAGCATCCCGTTTTTTTAACTGGTGGAGCGGGTGTTTTTGAAGCGATGATTGACGATTGCGATCAATTGTACCGTACAGTGATCGCTGCGGAATTTAACGGAGATGTGTATTTCCCAGAGATTGATTGGACGCAATGGAAACTTGATCATGTGATCGATGGGATCGTCGATGAAAAGAACCATTATCCCCATCAATTTGAATTTTATCGTAGAAAATAAAAGAACAGGAAGCTTTCTGCAGCGAAAGTTTCCTGTTCTTTTTTTGTAAGCAGTGCTTCATTTTTAGGTATACAACAAGACGGAAAAGTACATCAGTCCAGCACCTAACATAACGAATAAGTGCCAAACCACATGCATGAACCGAACAGATTTTAAACTATAGAATAGCGCACCTACAGTATAAGAAACACCACCGCTTGCTAGTAAAAATGTTCCCCAGTAGCCTAAATGTTCGATCAGAGGTTTAAAGGCAATAACACATAGCCAGCCCATGATGATGTAGATCAGGGTGGAGATTTTTGAGACGGTCTCTTTTTTATGAAGAGTCAGTGACTTATAAACGATGCCGCTAATTGCTAGTAGCCAAATCAAGACAAAGAGTGACCAGCCAAGCCAGCCTTGGATACTAAGCAAGCAAAAAGGTGTATAACTTCCAGCGATCAGCAAGAAAATGGAGGCATGATCAAAGACTTGGAAGACCTTTTTTGCTTTGGTAAAAATCAAACTGTGAAATAAGGTAGAAAAGAGGAAGAGCAAAATCATCATCGATCCATAAATGGCATAGGAAACGATGTGGATAGGTGACCCTAGATTTGCCCCCTTGATTAAGAGAATGACCAGTCCTGCGATACTCAGTCCTAATCCGATCCCGTGGGTTACTGCATTTAATACTTCATTGACGATCAAATATCTGCGACTAAACTTCATGTGCTGCATTCGGCACCGTCCTTTCGAATCGAAATTAGATGAAAAAAAATTTTCTCTCTGTTATACTTAGTATAAATGGTCTGTGGTTATTTTACCACGAAAAAAGACTTGATTTAAAGAGAGAGTGAATATATGATGGCAAATCTTAAAATTGTGACAGATTCTTCCAGTACGATGGAACCAAGTGTCCGTGATGCTTTGGCTATCCATGTCGTGCCTTTATCTGTAATGATCGATGGTGTCGTTTATCCAGATGATGAAACGCTGCCGGGAGAAAAATTTATGCAAATGATGGCGCAAGCCAAAGAATTACCTAAAACTAGTCAGCCGCCGATCGGTCATTTTGTAGAACTGTATGACGAATTAGGCAAAGATGGCAGTGAAATACTATCGATCCATATGACCAAAGGTCTTAGTGGAACTGTGGAAGCGGCTCGTCAAGCCAGTCATTTATCAAAAGCCAAAGTCACCGTGATCGATAGCGACACGACAGACCAAGCGTTGGCTTTTCAAGTGATTCGGGCAGCAGAATTGGCTAAAGCCGGTAAGACACTAGAAGAAGTTTTACCAGAAGTGGATCTGGTGCGTGAGCATACGAAATTATTTATCGGCGTTTCAACGTTAGAAAACTTAGTAAAAGGTGGTCGCATCAGTCGCGCCAAAGGTCTTTTATCGAGCTTACTGAACATGAAAGTGATCATGGATTTTGATCATTCAGAACTGATTCCAGTCGTCAAAGGACGCGGCGTCAAGACGTTCAATAAATGGTTTGAGGAATTAAAAGCAGAATTGAAGAATATGCCAAAAGTGACGAAAATTGGTATTTCTCATGCAGAAGGGTTAGAAATCACGGAACGTTTCCAAAAAGAACTAGCAGAATTGTTTCCTGACTTGGAGATCCCATTGCTTCACACAACACCGATCATCGCCACTCATACAGGTAGAGGTGCGTTTGCGATCACTTACAGTACGGAATAAAAAAGGTGCTTCCTTTCAGCGATTCGTTTGACGACGAATCGCTTTTTGGTGTATGAAAAGCTGAAAGGAAGAAAAAGCAGAATGAAGCTGCGATTCTTTGTCTATTCAGAGAGTAGGGAGCTGTTTTCTTTCTTAAGTTTGAAGGATTGCGACTAGGAATTTTATGAGAATTTTGTTAAAATAGCAAAGATTACAAAGGAGTTTGAATACCTGTGAAATGGAAGAAATTAGTAACTTATTTGATCGTTGTGGGACTGATAGCCGTTGGAACGGGTGTACTGTTTCATTTAGCTGTTCCCAAAGCGCAACCACTGCTGACCCCTGTGGATAAGCTAGCAGCCAATGATTCGAAAAAATCCGCCATTGAATACCTCGCACTTGGGGATTCATTGACAGAGGGTGTTGGGGATGAAACAGCTCGGGGCGGCTTTGTGCCTATTTTGGCAGGAGATCTAGAGGACCGCTATGATCTGAGCAATTTAGTAACCAAAAATTATGGGGTCGCTGGTGAACGAAGCGACCAGATTTTAAAACGAGTCAAAAATGATGAAGACTTGCGCCAAGACCTTAGTCAAGCGGACCTGATTACTTTGACCGTCGGCGGAAATGACGTCTTAAAAGTGATCCAAAGCAATTTCTTCGGTCTGAGTATCGAGACGTTTACGGAACCGATGGCAGAATATAATGAACGCTTAAAAGATTTATTCGCTCAAATCCGTGAACTAAATAGCGATGCCCCAATCTATGTTTTGGGTATTTACAATCCATTTTATCTGAACTTTCCAGAGATCACCGACATGCAGACGATCATTGATAACTGGAATAAACAGACGGAAACGTTCGTCAATCAGCAAGAAAATGCCTTTTTTATTCCTATCAACGATTTGCTCTATAAAGGGTTAAGTGATGAGGTCGGTATTGCGGATACAGAAGAAGACGCAACTGAGGAAACAACACAAACAACCGACACTGGAAGTTTACCTGAGTCATCGGCGCCAAATGCTGATGAGACACAAAGCAGCACGTCGGCGACTACCGACTCATCGCAAGCTGTCGGGAATAATATCACCAACAATGTTTTGTATGAAGGCGACCGCTTCCATCCCAATAATCTTGGGTATCAACTGATGGCGAATGCCGTTCGCGATGAAGTGATCAAAACACAAAACTACTGGTTGCTAGAGGAGGAAGCAAAATGAAACCAAGCGAATCAACGAAGCAGTCGGAAAAAACAGCTGCAAGCACTAAAAAATCGATCAACTACTGGAAAATTGCTTTTCTAATTCTGGTCGGCATCCTTTTGGGGACAACGGTTTTCTTTGCTTCAAGAATTTTTCAGCAGCGAGAAACTGGCTTAAATGAAAGTGCTGAACTTGTTCAACGGGAGGGCAGTCCTGTTCTGACCGTTAACAGCAACAAAAGCCAAGTCAATCAATTGATTGATTTTTATCTATCTGATTTTCAAAAGGATCAAGAGGTAAAATATAATTTTGAGCTGAGAAACGAAGCACTCTTAACAGGCGAGTTTCAAGTATTAGGGTTTCCTATCACGTTTTATCTCTATTTTGATCCTTATGTGACAGAAGAAGGCAATGTCCAATTAAAAGCCAAAAGTTTATCGATTGGCACCTTGGATTTGCCCACCAGTGAAGTAATGAAAATGATCAAACGTAGTTTTAAATTTCCCGAATGGATCGATGTCAATGCCGATGAACAAATTATACTGATACGATTGGATCAATTCCGCATGCAAAACGGATTGTTCATCAAGGCAAACAAAATCAATCTTGTAGATGATGAAATTCAAATGAGCTTATATTTACCAGCTGAAACGGAGGATGAATAATGGAACGAGCAATTTTTGCAGGTGGGTGTTTCTGGTGTATGATCCAGCCCTTTGATGAACTCGAAGGGGTGCATTCGATTTTTTCTGGCTATACCGCAGGACATACCGAAAATCCAACCTATGAAGAAGTCAAAAGCCATCAAACAGGGCATACTGAAGCAGTAGAAATCATTTTTGACCCAGAAAAAATCAGTTTTGAAGAGCTCTTGACGATTTATTGGCAGCAAACAGATCCAACGGATGCTTTTGGCCAATTTGAAGATCGCGGCGACAATTATCGTCCGGTTATCTTCTATTTTAACGAAGAGCAGCGAAAAAAAGCCGAAGCCAGCAAAGCAGCACTTCAGGCTTCCGGTCGCTTTACCGATCCGATCGTGACTACGATCGAACCAGCGCAACCCTTTTATTTAGCGGAAGAAGAACATCAAGAGTACTACAAAAAGAATCCTGAAAATTTTGCTCGCAATCATGCCCGTCGAGCAGCCTTTTTAGAAGATCATTGGGAGCAAGAACATGCGTAAAAGTTTTTATAGCTATTTAATGGCAGTCAAAGGTCCGAGTCATACAGATGAGGCTCAGATCTTTGCCACTCATGCGAGTCATGATATTCAGTTTCCAAAGCACAGTGATGATTATGATGAAGTCTCTTCTTATCTGGAACTAAACGTTGATTATTTGCCATCCATGGATATTTTTGATCGTATCTGGGCAGAGTATCACGAAAATAACAAATAAAAACGTCCTTCGTTTTGCCTGCACAAATGCTCAGAACGAAGTTGTTTTTTCTCAGAGAGGTGTTGTGAATGAAAAATGTAACGACAAGCCGATATATCGTTTCTCTTGTCTGTGTCGCGATTTTGTCGGGAGGCGGTGTCTATTTATGGCAAACAGCCCAGCAAAATCAGCAGACGACACAGCCGGCGACAGAAACGACGACAGAAGCCAGCGGGATGGAGAAAATCCAGTCGTTGTATGACCAGATCCTTGCGAATTATTACCAAGAAGTCGATGAGGATGCATTGATTGAGGGTGCTCTTCAAGGGATGACCGATGCGCTTGACGATCCTTACACGACGTATCTAAACCAATCAGATGCGGATAACTTGGATCAGTCCCTCTCAGGAAGTTTTGAAGGGATCGGTGCTACTTTGTCGATCGTGGAAGACTATCCCGAGGTCGCACAAGCGCCAATCAAAAACACCCCTGCAGAAAAAAGTGGTCTGCGCATGAATGATCGAATCGTCAAAGTCGATGGGGAAGATACGCAAGGACAGGAATTGTCTGAAGTCGTGAGTAAGATTCGAGGGGAAAAAGGCACGCAGGTGACCTTAACGATTCAGCGTGGAGCAGATACCTTTGATGTGGAAATCACTCGGGACGTGATCCCAATCGAAACGGTCCATGGTGAACTGGTTGAAAATGATGATACGATCGGTCGAATTGATATTACCTCCTTTGCCGAAAACACAGCAGCTGAGTTGAAAGAAACGATCACCGAGTTGCGGGAAGACGGTGCGAAATCGTTTGTTCTTGATCTAAGACAAAATCCTGGTGGATTGCTGGATCAAGTCCAGATCATGGCAAGTATGTTTTTAGAAAATGGTCAAACGATCGTGAAGTTTGCCAACAATCAAGGGGTTGTCAGTGAGACCAAAGCGAGCGAAGCATTGGATGAAGGATTCAAAGTCACAGAGCCAGTCGTTGTTTTAGTCGACGGCGGCAGTGCCTCCGCAGCTGAGATTTTTGCTGCAGCCTTGCAAGAATCAGCGGATATCCCAGTCGTTGGTACGGAAACCTTTGGTAAGGGGACTGTTCAAAATGTGAAGGATCTGGGGGATAATAGTGAATTAAAAATGACGGTCATGAAATGGCTGACACCGAATGAAAATTGGGTCAACGATCAAGGTGTGATGCCAGACTATGAAGAGGATTATCCAGAATATGCATATTTCCCGCCATTACCTCGTGATAATGCCTTAAAAGCTGGACAATCGTCAACGGCTGTCAACAATCTGAATCAATTTCTTAAAGCGTTAGGGTATGCCACGAGCGGAGATACCTTCAATGACGAGACGACTGCAGCTGTGAAAGCCTTCCAAGAAGACCATGACCTAAAGGCAACTGGTGAAGTCGATGCCGACACTGCCCAAGCAATTGAAAAAGAAGTAGCAGAAAAACTCAAAGCAGAGGACCCAGCGTACTTAAAAGCACTGTCCTTGCTTTCAGAAAAATAAGTAAGGAATAAATCGGAGAGGAGGTAGATTTGTGAATGCCAAGAAACAGTGGATTGATCGTTTTTGGCTAGTTGTGAAATATGCCTTGATCGCCTTTGCAACAGCCTTCTTGATTCGGGCATTTTTACTGATTCCGGTTCCTGTTGAAGGGAACTCCATGGAAGGAACGTTGCAACAAGGAGATATGGTAGTCATCGAAAAGATTTCACCGATCCAGCGTTTTGATGTCGTTGTTTTCCAGCTGCCAGATGGTTCGACCTATATCAAGCGGGTGATTGGCTTGCCGGGTGAGTCGGTAAAATATGTCAATGATCAGCTTTACATTGATGATGAACCGGTAGATGAAGATTTTCTAGTGAAAAACCGCAGCAACGATCATGAGTCTGCCTCTTATACCAATGATTTTGATTTGGAATCTTTATTGGGCGTGGAGAAATTAGGCAAAGACAGTTATTTTGTCATTGGTGATAATCGACGTGCCTCTAAAGATAGCCGCTCCTTTGGTCCTATATCAGGCGATGCGATTTTAGGCAATGCCCGCTTTGTTTATTATCCATTGACTCATATTCGGCTGATTTAGACTGAGAAAAATAGAATGTTCTTAATAAACATCCCCCCTTGGAATCATCTGTTGATTCCAAGGGGGGATTTTGTATAGCAATGATCCTTTTTCAAAAGGATGTGATTTGTATCGAGAAAAGGGTGAACTTAGGCGCTATTGGCAGTTATTCTTTGTATTTTTTCATTAAAAGCAGCCAAGAGTTTCTGACATAGATTCGTTTCAAAATCACGGTAGCGGCAAAAATCAATGATCGCAGTGTTTTCCTCGGTTGTAAAAGGAGGTAAAAGCTGTGGGGAACTCAGAATATAAAAGTCAAAGGGTTCCTCTGTGGGCAGCGTGATCCGTTCAATTTCAACATAGGGCAATCGTTCACATATATTAAACACTTCCATTGAGACCAAGTAATTGGATACATAGACAAAAGCAACTTTAAGCTTATATTTCTGTTCCTTTTCGATGTAAATGGGGTAAAGCAAACACGCTTGATAAAAAGCAAGATCCGTATAACAGGCTTTTAACCACTCGTAGCCTTTGCGGTTTGCTATTTTACGCCAAAAGCTCTGAATCGTATTTGTCAAAATCGTATGTAATGGGTACTTATCTTTGATTACAGTTGTTTCGAAAAAATTTAAAAGAGGGACTTTTTGCTTGAATATGCAGAACTTCAGCAATGTAAGATATGTATTCATATAAAGAAACGATTGATGGTCGAAATCAAAATCACAGAGAAATTTTTGGCAGTGTGCTTCAAATTCAGCCATCAGTTCCTTTAACTCCGATTTTTCATGCTTGTAACAGTCTTGAATGATCGGAAGGCGCACGTCTGCTGCTGAAGTTAGCATCGGCCAGTAATAAAAAAGGAAAAACAAAGCATTGATCTCAAGAATATCTATCGCTGAATCAATGATTTCAAAAAAAGCTGAAAAGAAATCAAGATTTTCACCACTGGGAATAAAGGACTGGTTCGTTAACTGATAAAGATTTGTCGCGTGGCCATTCTTGATACGAAATAGACAGATTTTGCAATGAAGCAAGGCTTCTTTTTTGCCAATCTCATACTTGCTTTTGTACTTCGTTCCTTCGTAAGTCACAAAAAGTTCTTCGATCTCTTGATCAAATGCCCTCGCCAAACTATCTCCTAAAGAAATGTGCCAGATAAAATTAAACAATAAGATGCGAATCACCATCTCCGAACCTGTAAGTGCCATAGCGGACTGATTTAACGTCACGTTGAATTCTTTCAAATGGTCTTGCAGCTTCTTTGTTTGCCGAAAGCAAGTCGAACGACTGATATAGTTTCTTTGGCAAAATGCCAGTAAACTTTCATCTTGATTGGTCAAGATGCTTAACAATAATTTGTAAGAAATACTTTCTTGCGCTAAAAATTGCTGATATTGGTTGTATTCAATCAAATTTTTAGGAAGATTCAGGGTGTTTTTATGTAATGAAAGATTTACTGGAGAGAGGTTTTGCAAGTCGATTTGGATTGAGGAAAGTAAACTTTTCAATCGTGTTGCACTTAAGTGGGTCAGATTTTTCACGAACTCTAGGTTGTATTCACCCGGAGCAATTGATAATAGTTTTCCGTAGAGTCCGATTTTGTCTAACGCTCGGGTATCTAAGAGTATTTTTTCAATCAAATGATCACCTTCTTATTTTATTAATAACTTATTTATATAACGGTGTAAAGACACGTCTCAAAACTTTTGCTTTTTTTTAGAAAAATTGAGACAAATTTTTCATAGAACTGTCTCATAAAGAACAAAAATAGAAATCGCAGGTGAAAAACGATAGTTTTTTTACATTATTAAATAACATATCGATAATGAATTAACTTTAAAATAACCAACTTTTTTTTCTTATGAATAACTACAGGTGTGCCAATTAGTTCTATTTTTCAGAAAATAAAAAAAAGAGGTGTCTTTTGCTTCTTTCTTGTATGATCAGCTTGTAATTTTTGATTCTTTGAAAGGAGGTCTTTTTATGTTTTTGACAAAGAGACACCACGGGTTCTCTTTCATTTTCTGTATGTTAGGGGGGATACTATTTTTCATTTATTCGAGTTTGCAAACAAACGGGACTGCAAGTGCACAAGAAGAACATACGATCACTATTGCTGAAACGAAGCAGATCAAACTGACTGGTCACCAAGAGGGCACTCAATTTTCTTTATGCTATCAGCTACCACAAAAAAACAAACAGCAGCGTCTCTGGGTACAACTATACGCGATCGATGAAACGAAGGAACAGTTGTTACTAAAAACAAGCAATGAAGAGATGACTCAAGTCAAGGATGATTCCGCACAGTCTTGGCTTACAACCCAAGATTTCTTGCAAACACCAACGGAACAAGAACTAATCTTTCAGCTGCCTGAAGAAACGAAAAAGCTAAAATTGATGATTCAGATCGAAGAATATGACAAGGAAGGTGAAGAATCGTACAACCTACTGTCTTCGAATGAATCAGTTTTTGAAATCCCACTTGCCACAAATTCTGCTTCTTCAGAAACATCAGAAGTCAATTCTGGCACTGGATCCTCTTCAGAAGCCGTGAGTGAGTCGACCTCGGAGCAAGCGGCGACTGAAAGTTCAAAAGAAGTTTCGAACGAAGAAACGAAGGAAGAGACAAACGAGACAGGAACGGCGACAAGTGCTTCTGAAGAGGAAACGCTCATTGAACCATTTAAACAAGAACGTCTTTATCAAAAAACGACTGTTTCACAAACTTTTGCTTCGATTGAACCAGATTATACGACAGACCAAAGCGGGACGTATCCTGCGGCGAACTGGAAAACTGATGAGAACAGTAACGTCTTAAATCATCAGGGGAACAAGGATGCAGGCGAAACGTGGGACGGCATAACTACATGGAATGGCGATCCAGCAAATTTGACCCATTCATATATTGAATATGGTGGTGTAGGAGACGAAGCAGATTTCGCGCTACGAAAATTTGCCAAAGAGACGAATACCCCAGGACTATTTGATGTCTACCTAAATGTACGAGGGAATGTTCAACGTCAAATTGATCCCATCGATGTCGTGTTGGTAGTGGATTGGTCAGGCAGTATGAATGAGATGGGACGGATCGCAGAAGTGAAAAAAGGCGTGGATCGCTTTTTGAATCAAATTGAAGGAAGCGGCATTCAGGATAGTGTCTACATGGGCTATGTCGGTTATTCCAGTGATGGCAGCAATTATCAAAACAAAACCTGCCAATTAGGAAAATTTTCTGAAGTCAAAGAGACGATCCGATCGATGACGCCAGAAACAGCAGCTGGGGGAACCTTTACACAAAGGGGGCTACGTCAAGCAGGGGATATGCTATCGACGCAAAATGGACATAAGAAAGTCATCGTTTTGCTAACGGATGGCGTTCCTACTTACAGTTATCATGTGTCTAAAGTGCATACCCAGGCAGACGGCAGTTATTATGGAACCGCCTTTTCTCTTACTCAAGACCAGCCGATGAATACATCGTTTCTCTACAATGGCTATTTTGCGTTTGATCAACAGAACAATTATAAATGGATCAACAATACCTTTATCGCCACGATTGGTGAAGCGATGGCGTTAAAAGAACGTGGTATCGAGATTCATGGGTTGGGGATTCAACTGCAAGGAGATCAAACCGCTGGGTATACAAAGGCCGATGTCGAGAAAAAAATGAGACAGATGGTTTCTGCTGATGAAGATGGCCATCTTTATTATGAGTCAGCCAATGAAGCAGCGGATATTGCCGACTATCTCGAGAAAAAAGCCCTTCACATTTCGGCAACAGTCACCGATGGCGAGATTACTGACCCCATTTCGCAGCCATTTGTCTACGAAGAAAATAGCTTGTCCGTCAAAAGTGTCGGGTCTGCTGCTCTAACGGTGCAGCCTGACATTTCGATGTCTGACAATACAATCCATGCTTCAGGTCTTTATTTAGGCGAAGGGCAAGAACTGCAAATTCATTATCAAGTGCGGATTCAAACAGAAGCAGCGGATTTTAAACCAGATACTTGGTATCAAATGAATGGCGAAACGGTATTTTATCCGAATCATCAGTCCGATCAAAAGGCATTGTTTGGTGTGCCATCCGCCAAAGCACCTGGGAAGGAGGTGACGATCAAAAAGCACTGGGAAGAATACGATGGCGATACCTCCAGTCGTCCTGAAACGATCTATTTTGAAATAAGCAGGAGTCCTGTCAGCAATGAGAAAAGCTGGCAAACAGGGTATCTCAAACTTACTGAGACCGATGCCCAAGACCAGACAACTTGGGAACGAAGCAAGGTTTACGCGCTTTCTGAAAAGGATGGGCCGGAGTACGAAGAAACCCGTTTACTACCGCTGTATAACAATCAAGGAGAAACTTTTGATTATCAAGTCACAAATGAACGAGCAGTGGCAGGTTATGAAGCGACAAAAGTGGACGCTTATACATGGAAAAACACAAAGGCGTTTGTGCCCTTGGCATTAAACCTGATCAAAAAATCCGCTGTAGGAGAGGTGAAGCTGACAGGTGCCGTTTTTGAATTAACGGGGGCAGGAGAGACAGTGACCCTTGTGGATCAAGGGGATGGAACGTATGGGCTGCCAGCAGATACAGTGTTGCAAAAAGATCAGACCTATCGTTTGGAGGAAGTCACTGCACCGGCGGGACATCATTTGTCTAAGCAGACAGAGTGGCTAATTCATATTGATGCGCAAGGGAATACGACGATCGATGGGCAACCCGTCACAGTGGACGATCATACGATTACGCTGGAGATCACCAATCCGTTTACAGAAATTCCAGTTGCTATTCGAAAATATACGGTACAAAAAGAGCAGCAAGTACTGTTAGCTGGGGCTGTCTTTTCTCTGCAACAAAAAACAGCAGCGGGGGATTATCAAGAAATTGCCTCAGAAACATCGAATGATGTGGGGATGGCTGAATTTACGATTCTTGAGCCGGGCGCTTATCGCATCTCAGAAACAGCTGGTCCGCTTGGATACGATACGATTGCTGGTGATTATGAGTTTGTCGTTGGTTCAGACGGAAAGATCCAGTATCAAGGGGAAAACGTCGCTGCAGATGCCAACTGTTGGACTCTTACCCATGGCAATCAGTTAAAACCTTTTGATTTGGTTGTCAATAAACAGGATGAACTGGGACAAGCGCTTGAGGGAGCAAAATTCCGCTTAAGCGGAAACGGTCAGACGATAGAATTACCAGAATCCCAAGAATCGCTAGCGGTATTTCATTTCCATGATCTAACACCAGGCAGCTATACCTTAGAAGAAATTGTTACGCCTACAGGCTATGCTGGTTTAACAGCACCTGTGAAAATTAGGATCGAAGAGGATGGCAGTGTCTTGATTGACGAAAAATTGCAGCCGAATCTTCTTGTTTCTGGAGAAAAGAACAATCAAATAGAATTGATCGTCACCAATCAAGTGAAAGTGTCTCTTCCTGAAACAGGAGGGAATTGGCATGGGTGGCTGGCGATTCTTTCAGCAGGTCTGCTAGTCCTTTTAGCAGGTAGCTATCTGTACGTTACGCGCAAAGATAAGCCTTCATTAAAGCAATTTGACCGTTCGTGAAATAAACGAAAATATCAAACATAGAAGAGAGGAAAGAACAATGAAAAAGATTTTTAATCATACGAAAATGGTTTGTCTCCTATTTTTACTTCTGCCATTTGTCTTTTTTGGAACGAAAAATCAGCAAGTATCCGCAGAGAGCAATTTGGCACAGGTCCATCTGCATAAAAAGAAAATGGTCAATCTGCCAGGTTCATTGATTCAAAATAGTGGGACTGAGATGGCAGAGTTTGATCAATACCAAGGCTTAGCCGATGTCACTTTTTCTGTCTATGATGTGACCACAGCATTTTATGAAAAACGATCTGCAGGGGCATCCGTTGAAGAAGCTAAGCGTCAAGTCCAAACCTTGACGCCTGGTTCCCCTGTAGCTAGCGGGAAAACAGATGCAGCCGGTGATTTGGTTTTTGAATTGCCGAAAAAACAAGCCGATCGGGATGCAGTTTACACCATTGTAGAAGACCCTAAAGACGGTGTTACCACTGCTGAGAACATGGTGATCGCCTTTCCTGTTTACGAAATGATCCAACAAGCAGACGGGTCGTATGCTTACGGGGAAGAAGAATTAGACACGATTCATCTTTATCCTAAAAAT
The DNA here is from genome assembly GCF_029215545.1 of Enterococcus casseliflavus. NCBI lineage: Bacteria > Bacillati > Bacillota > Bacilli > Lactobacillales > Enterococcaceae > Enterococcus > Enterococcus casseliflavus. Next base: position 1,284,497 of record NZ_CP119393.1, read on the forward strand.
ACTGTCACAAATGAAGGAACGCTCCTTGTGAATAAACGAGGAACGGGGGAAAACGAACCACTGAATGATGCGGAATTTGTCATCTCAAAGCAAGAAGGAAACGCACAGACCATGAAATATATTTTAAGTGCAGCCGATGGACTTTATACGTGGACGACTGACAAACAAGCAGCGTACCGCTTTTTAACAGGTAAACAATATGCTGCTGGAGCAACGACCATCGATGTTGAAGAAAACCAAAAAGGACAGTTAAAAGTTGAGCAGTTAGAAACAGGCACCTATCAATTAGAGGAAACGAAAGCCCCAAGTCAAGCCGCTTTGATCGAACAAGAAACCATCAAGGATTTTTCGATCGCAGCAGGCAATGACGTCACGGTTGAGCTAACAGTCAAGAATGACACGACAAATGTTACCAAAACAACACCACAATTAGACGGCAAAGACGTGGGAATCGGCGAAAGAATTCAATATCACCTAACGGTCAATATCCCATTAGGTATCCAAGACAAAGTAGGAGCAGAAAACAAATACAAACAGTTCCAATTGATTGATGCGCACGATCCAGCGTTGACTTTTGAAAATACAGCAGAGGGAGAAACTGGCTATGCGTTGTATGATGGAGAAAAGAAAATCGATTCAACGAACTATCAAGTAGCGGAAAAAGAGCATGGCTTTACGGTAACCATCAATCCAGAATTTGTGCCGCAACTAACGACGGGAAATCAATTGCGCTTTGTGTATTATATGTATTTAAATGAACAGGCTATGCCTATCAATGGCTTTACGAATGAAGCAAATGTAGAAACAGATTTCATGACGGATCAAACGCCGCCAAGCGTGGAAGTTTTGACAGGGGGCAAACGCTTCTTAAAAGTCGATGGGGCTGTGACCGCTACCGAAGCGCTGGCAGATGCAGTTTTTGTTGTACGAGATCAAGACCGTGATGATGCCAACTACTTGAAAATCGAAGAGGGAACCAAACAGGTATCTTGGGTGCAAACAGCGGATGAAGCGACGAAATTTACCACAGGTACAGATGGATTGGTTGATATCATCGGGTTGAAATTTGGAACGTACTATTTGGAAGAAGTAAAAGCACCGAAAAATTACGTGCTGCTAACAAATCGCATCGCTTTTGAAGTCCATGAAACGTCTTATGGAACGAAAGAGCAATTGGGAGAGCCCGAAAAAGTTCCTAACCGCCGCAAAGGAACCTTACCAGCAACTGGTGGTGTCGGCACGTATTTAATGGGCGCAATCGGAGTGGTGATCGTTGGTTTAGCAGGGGGTTATTTTGTAAAACGGAAAGGGTAAGTAAATGAGATGAAAAAGCACGATGAGTATCAGACGAAGAAATGGCGTAAAAGTACCAACTAGAAAAGTAACTTTATTGGATTTTTTGATGGGTGTTCTGCTGCTGCTAGGGGTTTTGATCATCAGTTATCCTTTTGTAAGTAATCAGCTCAACACGATTTTGGATCAACAGTTGATCAGTTACTACCAAAGCCAAGCCAAAAAAATGAGTGAAATAGAAAAACAACAAAAAAGGAACCAGTTGGAACGAGCAAATCAAGAGCTGGCACAGCAGCCAAGCAATCCTGGAATCAAAGAAACGCAAGATTTATCAGAAACAAGGGACTCAGAATCAGTTGATACACCTGATTACTATGAACGACATACGATCGGCGTCTTAAAGATCCCCGTGATTGGTGTCGCTCTCCCGATTTTTGATCAAACCACCGATACGTTGTTAAAAAGAGGCGCAACATTATTGGAGGGCGCTTCGTATCCAATAGGTGGTGAAGATACCCATGCGGTTCTTTGTGGGCACCGTGGGTTAACGAGTGCAACGCTCTTTACTGATCTGCCTAAGTTGCAGATCGGTGATGAGTTTTATATCGAAACGTTTGAGGATACATTGGCGTATCAAGTAGATCAGATAAAAACGGTCGACCCTGATGATACTCAGGCATTAAAAATTGTGAAAGGCAGCGATTACGTCACGCTGTTGACCTGTACCCCCTATATGGTCAATAGCCATCGTTTATTGGTACGGGGCAAAAGAATTCCTTATGTTGAAGAAAAAGAAACAGCCGCCGCCAAAAAAGCACAGCAGCAAAAAGTAGGATTGATGCTAGGCGTGATCACTGTTCTTATCCTCCTCTTGTTGATTAGTAACAGGATTCAGCGGAAAAAACGTCTTCATTCGAATACTTCCATTGATGAAAAGTAAGGATCGTTCGTTTTTCTCAATAAGTAGAAGAAAATGACTTCTTAACCTAAGTCAGAATGAAACATGTCGTGTGAAATATGGTACAATAACTAAGATAAAAGATAGCAAAAAAGCAGTCAGACTATTGTGAGTGTGTTAGGAAAAACCAAAATAAAGCGGTAAGGATGCTTCATTCAACCACTTCCCCAAAATTAAAAGTCAAGGAGCGTTGAAACAAACGCGCTCGAAGCTTTTCCTATGCATCCGGTTGGAAAAAGAACATTGATTCGTAAACAGTTCAGCTAGTTTGCTGCACTGATGGGTTTCTCTGACTCAAAAAAAGCAAGCGATCCTCGTTCTTGTCACCTATAGACTACACGAATATAAAAACGACTGTCTTTTTTATCAATTCGAAGAAGTACCAAGGAGGAAAACGTTCAAATGACCATTCAATGGTTTCCAGGCCATATGGCGAAAGCCAGACGTGAAGTAAGTGAAAAATTAAAGTTCGTGGATATCGTTTTTGAACTCGTGGATGCACGCTTGCCGATTTCATCCCGCAATCCCATGTTAGATCAATTATTACAACAAAAACCACGATTGATTTTGATCAATAAAGCGGATCTCGCAGATCCCGTTCAAACCAAAAAATGGGAGCATTATTTCCAAGCACAAGGCTATCTAGCACTGGCAATCAACGCCCAAGACAATCAAGGGGTTAAAGCCATTGTTCCTACAGCGAAACAAGTCTTGAAGGAAAAAATTGCTCGCGACAAAGCGAGAGGCTTGAAGCCACGTGCGATTCGAGCAATGGTGATCGGCATCCCGAATGTCGGAAAATCGACCTTGATGAACCGCTTAGTAGGGAAGAAAATCGCTCAGACGGGCAATAAACCCGGCGTGACGAAAGGGCAGCAATGGCTGCGTTTTGGGACTGATCTAGAGCTTCTAGATACGCCTGGGATCTTATGGCCAAAATTTGAAGATCCTGAGATTGGGAAGAAACTGGCATTGACCGGAGCGATCAAAGACCAGCTGATCCATTTGGATGATATCGCATTGTATGGACTTGATTTTTTTGCCCGCTATTATCCTGAAAGAATCGCGAATCGTTACCAACTAAAAGCGGAAGAAGAGGCGTTGTTAGCGCCCGATCTGTTGATGAAAATCACGGAAAAACGTGGCTATAAAGACAATTACGATCGAGGAAGCGAACTCGTTGTCTTCGACATTCGGCAAGGGAAATTGGGCCGATATACACTAGATCGAGTGGAGGAAATGGAAAGCCAAGATGAAACAACCGATTAAGACAATCAAAGAGCGATTATTTGATCCAGCTTTCAATGACCAAGCGTATTTGCAGGCGCTGCAAGCAGATGAACGAGCGGGGGTCCAAAAGCTGCTGCAACAATATGAGAAACAGCGAGTGAAACACCAGCTATTGCAGGAAAAATACGAAGAAATGATGCGTTTTGAAAACGAAGCATTTCAGCAAGGCGCCCGTTTTATTGCTGGTTTAGATGAAGTGGGGCGCGGACCATTAGCAGGACCCGTTGTGTCAGCTGCGGTCATCTTGCCTAAGGAATGTCAGATCTTAGGTCTAAATGATTCCAAACAGCTTTCTGCCAAGAAAAGAGAAGAGCTGTTTATCGAAATTCAAAACAAAGCCGTTGCTGTCGGTATCGGTGTGGTCAGTCCAGAAGAGATCGATCGGATCAATATCTATCAAGCCAGTCGTCTAGCAATGAAAGAAGCCTTGATCGACTTAGCAGTCAAGCCCGAGTATTTACTGATCGATGCGATGACGATCGATACGGAAATCCCTCAACAAAGCTTGATCAAAGGAGATGCCCGTTCCATTTCCATTGCCGCAGCAAGTATCATCGCCAAGGTATATCGAGACAACTTAATGAAAGATTTTCATGAAGTCTATCCTTTTTATGGGTTTGATCAAAATGCTGGGTATGGAACCAAAGTCCATTTAGAAGGGCTAGCTGCCCACGGAATCTGTCCTATTCATCGAAAAACATTTGCGCCAGTAAAACAATATCTATAAATTTCATCCATCCCTCTTTTTTTAGCGAATCTTATAAGTAAGATTACTAAGAAAAGAGGGCTTTGTTTATGAAGTATCAACAAGCAACAGATTTTGAAAAACAGTTGATAAAACTGTACTACTGTCAGGGAATTGGTCTGCAAGGTTGTTGGAAGATCATTTGGCATTGGTTGGAAACAAAAGAGATGAATTGTTCGCTGGAAGAGATGATTGCCATCGGGGTCCTTCCACAGCACCGTGCGGTTTTTCGGCGATCATGGGAGCGATTGACAGACGAACACATCGCACAAAAGATGGGCGCACAAAACTACCTCACTTTCTTCTCGGCGGAGTATCCGATGCTTTTACGACAAATCGCGGACCCGCCATTGATGCTTTTTTATGAAGGGAATCTGCAATTGCTACAAACGACCATGATTGGCTTTGTTGGTGCAAGAACGGCGTCCTTATACGCACGAAAAGTTTGCGAAAAGCTGATTCCACCTCTAGTGACGGAAAATTATACCATCGTTAGCGGATTGGCCAATGGTGTCGACAGCTTTGCCCATGAATCAGCCATCAGAAATCGTGGACAAACCATTGCTGTGATTGCTTCTGGGATGGACCATTGTTATCCGTCATCTGCCTACCGTTTGTTCCAGCAGATCCGTCAAGAACATCTGGTGCTAAGCGAATATCCGCACGATACCAAACCGCAAAGATACCACTTTCCGCTGCGCAATCGCATTATTGCGGGGATCTCAAAAGGGGTCTGCGTAATTGAAGCCAAGGAAAGAAGCGGTTCTTTGATTACGGCACAGTTAGCGATGGAAAACGGACGAGAAGTTTTTGCAGTGCCTGGTGAAATGATTTCGGATCAGTCAAAAGGTTGTCACCGCTTGATTCAAGATGGTGCAAAATGTACGATTAGCGTGTCGGATATTTTACAAGAGTTAGCCTTTTTTTGATTTTTCCAATCAACCTTCCTTGACAAACCTTTTCTTGAAAGCTATGATAAGCTACGATTTGTATGTTTCATCTGCATACGATAGGTTCACTGATTGATAGAATATAATAGTAGGAAAAATTCAGGAAGGAGCCATTCTTTATATGGCATATAAATATTTAGTAATCGTGGAATCGCCCGCAAAGGCGAAAACCATTGAAAAATACCTTGGACGAAATTACAAAGTCGTCGCAAGTGTCGGTCATATTCGTGATCTCCCTAAAAGTAAGATGGGGATCGATGTCGAAAATGATTATGAGCCTCATTACATTTCGATCCGTGGAAAAGGTGACGTGATCAAAAGTCTCCGTTCTGCTGCGAAAAAAGCTGAAAAAGTCTACCTCGCAAGTGACCCGGATAGAGAAGGAGAAGCCATTGCTTGGCATTTAGCTTTTCTACTTGGACTAGATTTAAAAGATAAAAATCGTGTCGTCTTTAATGAAATCACTAAAGATGCGGTCAAAGCAGCCTTCAAAGAGCCAAGAACGATCGATGTGGATCTCGTCGATGCTCAACAAGCACGGCGGATCTTAGACCGATTAGTCGGGTATTCATTGAGTCCGATCCTTTGGCGCAAAGTCAAAAAAGGGTTAAGTGCTGGACGTGTTCAATCGGTGGCGCTTAAGATCATTATTGATCGTGAAAAAGAGATCCGTGATTTTGTTCCTGAAGAATATTGGAGCATTGATGGAAACTTTAAAAAAGCCACGAAGAAATTCAAAGCCAATTTTTGGGGCTTAGATGGCAAAAAGAAAAAATTACCGAATGCTGAAAGTATTAAAGAAGTCACCGATCGCCTTTCTGGTAAAGACTTTCAAGTGACAAAGGTTGAAAAGAAAGAACGCAAACGGAATCCATCTGCACCATTTACCACCAGTAGTTTGCAACAAGAAGCAGCCCGCAAACTGAATTTTCGAACACGGAAAACCATGATGGTCGCACAGCAGCTCTATGAAGGGATCGCCCTTGGCAAACAAGGGACTGTCGGTTTGATTACCTATATGCGTACCGACTCGACGCGAATCGCTGACACAGCCAAAGGGGAAGCAGCCGAATTTATCGAAAACACCTATGGGTCAGAGTTCTCCGCTCACGGTGGCAAAAAACGCGCCAATGCACAAGGGGCACAGGATGCCCATGAAGCGGTAAGACCGACCAGTGTTTTGCGTACGCCAGAAGCCATGGAGAAATTCTTAGACAAAGACCAATTAAAATTGTATCGCTTGATCTGGTCTCGCTTTGTGGCTAGTCAAATGACGCCTGCTATTTTGGATACGATGAAAGTTACTTTGGATCAAAATGGTGTCATCTTTATTGCCAATGGTTCAAAGATCAAATTCAAAGGATTTATGCAGGTCTATGTGGAAGGTCGCGATGATGGCAAAGAAGACAAAGAGAACATCTTGCCAGAGTTAGTCGAAGGAGATGTCGTTCAATCCGTATCGATCGAACCGAAACAGCATTTCACCCAACCACCTGCTCGTTACAGCGAAGCAACGTTGATCAAAACCCTTGAGGAAAACGGTGTGGGTCGTCCTTCAACCTATGCACCGACGTTAGAAACCATTCAGCGGCGTTATTATGTGAAATTGACGCAAAAACGTTTTGAGCCAACTGAACTTGGTGAGATCGTCAATTCGTTGATCGAGGAATTCTTCCCGCAAATTGTTGATATGCATTTTACTGCTGAAATGGAAAATAGCTTGGATAGCATTGAAGCTGGGAAAGAAGAATGGGTCAAAGTTGTCGATCAGTTTTATCGCCCATTTGAAAAAGAATTGACGACTGCAGAAGAAAGTATCGAAAAAATTCAAATCAAAGATGAACCTGCAGGCTTTGATTGCGATCTTTGTGGTCATCCGATGGTGATTAAATTAGGCCGCTACGGAAAGTTTTATGCTTGCAGTAATTTCCCAGATTGCCGCAACACAAAACCAATCGTGAAAGAAATCGGCGTTGAGTGCCCTGTCTGTCATCAAGGGCAAGTCGTTGAACGCAAATCGAAGAAAAACCGGTTGTTTTATGGTTGTACCCGCTACCCTGAATGTGACTTTACTTCTTGGGACAAACCAGTGGGTCGTAATTGTCCGAAGTGTGATAATTATTTAGTCGAAAAGAAAGTCAAAGGCGGGAAACAAGTCGTTTGTATCAAAGGCGACTATGAAGAAAATGTGCAAAAATAACTAGCAGGATATCCTGTTAAAAAAGAATCGGCGTATTCTCTTGAACGGTCAGCCTCATCGTTGGCTGACAAAAGAAAGCGCCGGTCCTTTTGATTAATACAAGCTGTTTCTGATGAAAAGAGACGAGCTTTTGAAATAAAAGGAGAGCACTATGAAAGAAATCAATGTTATTGGTGCCGGTTTGGCCGGAAGCGAGGCTGCGTGGCAAGCAGCGCAAGCAGGTGTCGCAGTAAATCTTTATGAAATGCGTCCTAAGAAGTCGACAGAAGCTCATCACACAAATAATTTTGCCGAGCTTGTTTGTACCAATTCACTACGAGGCAACAATTTAACGAATGCGGTCGGTGTCTTGAAAGAAGAAATGCGTCGCTTGGATTCAGTGATTATCACTTCTGCAGACAAAACAGCGGTTCCAGCAGGTGGTGCCTTAGCTGTGGATCGCGATGATTTTTCAGAGTTGGTCACCAAACGTGTCAAAGAGCATCCTTTAGTTACAGTCATCGAAGAGGAAATCACTGAAATTCCAGAAGGGATCACTGTGATCGCAACAGGTCCATTGACTTCTGAACCGCTCTCAAAAGCGATCCAAGCCTTTAACGGATCAGAAGGATTTTATTTCTATGATGCCGCAGCACCAATCGTTGACAAATCAACCATCAATATGGACAAAGTTTATTTGAAATCTCGTTACGATAAAGGTGAAGCAGCCTATCTGAACTGTCCGATGAATGAAGAGGAGTTTTATGCGTTTCGTGAGGCCTTGGTCAATGCAGAGGTAGCTCCTTTGAAGGAATTCGAAAAAGAAAAATTCTTTGAAGGATGTATGCCGATCGAAGTCATGGCTGGTCGTGGGCCGAAAACCATGTTGTTCGGACCGATGAAACCAGTTGGATTGGAAGATCCGAAAACTGGCAAGCGTCCTTACGCAGTGATTCAGCTGCGTCAAGACAATGCGGCGGCTTCTCTTTATAACATCGTTGGCTTTCAAACACATTTGAAATGGGGCGAACAAAAACGGGTTTTCCGGATGATTCCTGGATTGGAAGAGGCTGAATTTGTGCGCTATGGCGTGATGCATCGGAATAGTTTTATGAATTCACCTGAGCTTTTGCAACAAACCTATCAATCGAAAAAACGTGAGGACCTCTTTTTTGCTGGTCAAATGACAGGGGTCGAAGGGTATGTGGAAAGTGCAGCCAGCGGGTTGATGGCTGGCATCAACGCTGCCAAACTTGCAAAAGGCGAAGCACCGATCATTATGCCGCAAGAAACGACAATTGGTAGTATGGCGTATTATATCACCCATGCTGAAGGCAAACACTTCCAACCGATGAATGCAAACTTTGGGTTGCTACCAGAACTTCCAGAGCGAATCAGAGACAAGAAATCCCGTTATGAAGCATTGGCAAATCGAGCGTTAGCTGCTTTAGAAAAAGCCAAGGAACAACTATAAAAACGATGATCGAAAACTTTCTTACTGATAATTGGTAAGAAAGTTTTTTTTTAATTTGTCTTGAAACTTTAATCAAGGTGACTTATGATAGACAGTAACAATGACAGAAGGTGGTGAAGATGGTGATCGGAGAATGGATTCATTTGATTCAAAACTATTTACAGCGTTTTCCTACAGTGATCCAATTTTTAGGTTGGCTGATCCTCTTGGTCGGGGGCATTTTCGTTGTCTTTGTTGCACTTAGTTTGCTGTTGGGCCCCTTTATGTGGCTCTACAATCGCATCACAGACAAAAACCGCAGCAATGTCATTAGCCGCAATGAGTTTGTGATCGGCGAACTGACGGAAAAGATTGTCGGAGACACAATCGGCGAAGTCATGGAAATAGGGAGTCAAGGTGCACGTTCTGTTTATCCTGCTCGTTTTTTTCGAGAAGAAGATCGTGAGAACAATGTTCGATTGCCAGTCGGCACCAAAGTCATCATTGTCGATTTTGATAAAAAAGGGATCGCGTTGGTGGTTGAAAGTAAAAATTTTATAGAATAGGAAGTGTTAGGTTATGGTGGATACAGGATCAGCAGTTGATTTTTTAAGTAATCCAATTTTATGGGGCGTTGTCCTCGTAGTTTTATTGATCGCCTTTTTGATGATACGCTACCGAATCGGAAAACCCGATGAAGCGTTGATCGTCACGGGGTCGTTTTTAGGAAAAGAAGGCATCAAGATTTTAAAAAACAGTGGGACGTTTGTGATTCCTATTGTTCAAAAGGCACATAAATTAAGTTTACTGACTCACAAGTTAGAGATTGGGACACCAGAAGTTTATACAGAACAAGGCGTACCGATCAAAGCCAGTGCCACGGTGTTAGTGAAAGTCGGCAACAGTACCGAGTCGATCAAGACAGCCGCTGAACAATATCTGGGTAAATCCACTGGTGAACTGGAAGATGAAGCGCAAGAAGTCTTAGAAGGTCACTTACGGGCAATTCTAGGTACGATGACGGTGGAAGCCATCTACAAAAACCGCGATGATTTTGCGGAACAAGTACAAGAAGTTGCCTCTACGGATTTGAAAAAAATGGGGTTGGAGATCGTTTCGTTTACGATCAAAGACGTTAGCGACAGCAATGGCTACTTGGATGCGTTAGGGCGTCCCCAGATTGCTGAAGTGAAGAAGAATGCTGAAGTAGCAGAATCCAATGCCTTAAGAGAAACGCGGATCAAGCAAGCCGAGAATGAACAGTTGGCACAGCATGAAGAGATCCGTCGCCAAACAGAAATCGCAGAAGCGACAAAAGATATGGCGTTGAAACAAGCGCAGTACAAACAAGAACGTGAAGTTGCGGATGCGAAAGCAGAGCAAATCGCGGTCGGTGAACAAATGAAAGTGCAATTGATCGAGCAAGAAAAAAATATTGAGATACAAGAGAAACAAGCGGAATTGACAGAAAAAGAATTGAATGCAACTGTCCGTAAAAAAGCCGAAGCAGATAAATATGTCGTTGAACAAAACGCATTAGCAGACAAAGCCCGTGAAATCGCCCGAGCACAAGCCGAAGCGGAAAAAGTCAAATTGGCTGCACAAGCGGAAGCGGAACGAATTGAAAAATTAGGTAGTGCCGATGCGGAACGAATCGCAAAAGTCGGTCAAGCCGAAGCGGAAAGCCGAGAAAAAATGGCGATCGCTTTGACCAAACTGAACGAAGCTGGTATTTTGATGGAATTTATCAAAGTGCTGCCTGAAATTGCGAAAGAAGTCAATGCACCCCTTAGCAATATCGATAAAGTGGTCAGCTTTGGCGGCAATGATGGGCTTCAATCAATGGGTGAAGCTGGCTTAGCTCGAACCTTTGATACGATCAAAGAAACCACCGGATTAGACTTAGTGGCGTTGATCAATGACACCATGTCCACAAAACAAGGAAACAAAGAGCTAGTTCAGGCTGTTTCACAAAGCAATGGTTCGCCTCAGCCAACAACGGAGCGGATCGAATAAAAGGAAATAAATGGAAACGTACCAGTGCCTCTCTATTTTGAGAAAGGGACTGGTACGTTTTTATGGCTCTTTTGAGTGATCTTTCTGAAGAATGATAAGAATCTTACGAAGATTCTTAGAAAGTTTTCACAATTATGTCTAAACTTTGAAATATTGATTAAATTCTGACAATTCATTTGTTTTTTTTTGTGGTCTATGCTAAAGTTATTTCGAATCATGAAAAGGGGGGTTACTTTGCAAACGGATCAATTACAAGAAGAGTTTTTTCGTTATCTTATTGTTGAAAGAGGGTATTCAGAAAAGACAAAAAAAGCGTATCAAGAAGATATGAGCGATTTTTTTCACTTCTTGAAAGAGTCTGGCAATGAAGACCCGTTAGCGGTGGAGTATCGTGATGTTCGTGTCTATTTGAGCTACTTGACGGAACGAGGGTATAGCCGTAATTCCATCAGTCGGAAAATGGCTAGCTTGCGTTCATTCTACCAATTTCTAACCAAGCATGAGATCGTCAAAGAGAATCCCTTCGCCTACATTCATTTAAAAAAGAAAAACGCCAAATTGCCGCGTTTTTTTTATGAAAAAGAAATGGATGCTCTTTTTCAAAGTGTCGCTGGTGATGAGCCATTACAACAGCGCAATCAAGCATTGTTAGAAGTCCTCTACGGTTCAGGTCTGCGGGTCAGCGAGTGTAGCAGTCTGACGCTGGGCGCGATCGATTGGGAAAGCGGCGTTTTGCTGATCCACGGAAAAGGCAACAAAGATCGCTATGTTCCTTTCGGCAGTTACGCACAAGCGGCAGTCAAACGCTATCTTACCTCAGGACGCAAGCAACTGATGGAAAAGCAGAACAAGGAACACGAGGTTCTCTTCGTGAATCATCTAGGTGATGGGATCACTGCAACTGGGATCGAGTATGTGTTGAATCAAATCATCCGTAAAAGCAGTTTAGACAGTAAAATCCATCCTCATATGCTGCGGCATACGTTTGCGACCCATCTATTAAACAACGGCGCCGATATGCGGACCGTTCAAGAATTGTTGGGGCATGCCAATCTATCGACGACACAGATTTATGCGCATGTCACCAAAGACAGTTTACAAAAAAATTATCGCCAATTTCATCCACGTGCGTAAAATTGGTACAGGAGGAACGTAAATGAAGTCAGAATTTCATTCAACCACCATCTGTGCGGTTGAAAAAGATGGCAAGTTTGCCATGGCCGGTGACGGACAAGTAACGATGGGAGAACAGGTCGTTATGAAAGGAACCGCTCGGAAAGTCCGTCGAATATACAACGGTGAAGTGATCGTTGGCTTTGCCGGTAGTGTGGCAGATGCCTTTACCTTGGAAGAAAAATTTGAAGGAAAACTAAATGAATACAACGGAAACTTGCAACGAGCTGCAGTAGAATTGGCACAAGAATGGCGGACGCAGCAATCGATGCAAAAATTAGAGGCAATGCTGATCGTCATGAATGACAAGGAGATGCTCTTAGTCTCTGGGACAGGTGAGGTCATTTCGCCAGATGAAGGGATTTTAGCTATCGGTTCAGGTGGAAACTATGCCTTGGCGGCAGCCCGTGCGATGAAACGTTATGGCGGTGAACTATCTGCCAAAGAAATCGCTGAAGGTGCCTTGAATATCGCAGCAGACATTTGTGTCTTTACGAATCACAATATCATTGTAGAAGAGTTTTAAAGAGGGATGACGATATGACAAACCAAAACAAATCACCACGAGAAATCGTGAAAGAATTAGATGAATACATCGTTGGACAAACCAACGCCAAAAAATCAGTGGCGGTTGCTTTAAGAAATCGCTACCGCCGGCTGCAATTAGATGAAAAGATGCAACAAGATGTCACACCAAAAAATATTTTGATGATTGGACCAACGGGCGTTGGGAAAACGGAAATTGCGCGACGGTTAGCGAAAATCGTTGATGCGCCTTTTGTTAAGCTAGAAGCAACGAAATTCACGGAAGTCGGCTATGTCGGTCGAGACGTAGAATCGATGGTACGTGACCTCGTTGAGAATGCGATCCAAATCGTGAAAAAAGAACAATATAAAAACGTGCGGATCCAAGCAGAGAAAAAAGCCAACCGTCGTTTAGTAAAAGTCCTAGTCCCTGGTATTAAAAAGGAACAGAAAAAGAACACTAATCCTTATGAACAAATGATGAATATGTTCAACGCCGCACAACAACCAGAAGAACCAAAAGAAGAATTGACGGATGAGATTCGCAGCAATCGCCAAGCTATTTTTGAGCAATTAGAAAAGGGGCTTTTAGACAACCGGGAAGTGACGATCCAAGTCGATGAACCGAAAAATCAAGCGCCAATGATGAACAATGGCTTAGAACAAATGGGTATTGATTTAAATGAAACATTGGGTGCATTGAAACCGCAAAAGAAAATTGAACGCACAGTAACCGTGAAAGAAGCGCGGGAATTGTTGATTCAAGAAGAATCCTCCAAACTGGTCAACGACGCGGATATTCATAGCGAAGCATTACGCTTAGCGGAATCTAGTGGCATCATTTTCCTTGATGAAATCGACAAAGTATCTTCGAAATCACAGCAATCAGGAGAAGTTTCTCGTGAAGGGGTGCAAAGAGATATCTTGCCGATCGTTGAAGGCTCACAAGTCAATACGAAATATGGAACGTTACAAACCGACCATATTCTCTTTATCGCTTCAGGCGCATTCCATCTATCAAAACCAAGCGATTTGATCCCTGAGTTGCAAGGACGTTTCCCGATCCGCGTGGAACTGGATGACTTGACGAAGGAAGACTTTGTTAAGATTTTAACGGAACCAAACAATGCCTTAGTCAAGCAATACGTTGCCTTGTTGGGAACCGAGAATGTCAAAGTAGTCTTTACGATGGAAGCCATCGAAAAAATTGCCGAAATCGCCTATCAAGTGAATCGCGATACCGACAATATCGGTGCCCGTCGTTTGCATACGATACTAGAAAAACTACTTGAAGATCTATTGTTTGAAGCATCTGAGATGCAAATGGGGGAAATCACGATCACAGAAGCGTATGTGGAAGAAAAACTTGCGTCAATCGCAAAAGATGAAGACTTAAGTCGGTATATTTTATAAAGGGAGCGGACCAATGAAAACATTATTAGAAAAGACAAGACAAATCAACGAATTATTGCAACAAAAAAACACCTTTAATTTAGCTTCTGATTTGCCTTACGACAAAATGGCTGTCATTTTAGGAAACATCCTAGACAGCAATGCGTATATTATTAGCGTCGATGGTAGCGTGTTAGGTTTTGTTGAGAACCATGATGTCAATAATGAGCGCATCAAAAAAATGTTTGTCGAAAAACAGTTTCCTAAAAATTATACAGATTTAGTCGATCATCTGACTTCCACAGAAGCCAATGTGCCGATCAGTGACGATATGACCGCTTTTCCTGTGGAAGGCCGTGAGTTGTATCCTAACGGACTAACAACCATCGTACCGATTTACGGTGCAGGAGAACGCTTAGGGACGATCATTCTTTCCAGAATCGATAAGTCCTTTGATGATGATGATTTGGTATTAGCGGAATACAGTGCGACAGTTGTTGGTATGCAATTCTTGTACCAAAAATCCCGTAGTATCGAAGAAGATGTTCGCAGTACCACAGCTGTTCAAATGGCGATCAACACGCTTTCTTATAGTGAGCTAAAAGCTGTTCAAGCGATCTTTGAGGCATTAGAAGGCGACGAAGGTCGTCTGACCGCATCAAGTATCGCTGACCGTATCGGTATCACCCGTTCGGTGATCGTGAACGCTTTGCGTAAATTAGAGTCTGCCGGTATTATTGAATCCCGCTCTTTGGGGATGAAAGGCACCTACTTAAAAGTGCTTAACAGCCGCTTTAAAGAGGAATTGACGAAACATCAATATTAGGAGATGAGACCATGACAGTTACCATCACGGCCGGTCATCTGCAAGCAAAGATTGCAGAAAAAGGGGCTGAGCTGCAAAGCTTAGTCGATACGAGCAATGACCTTGAATATATTTGGCAAGCTGATCCAAACCACTGGGGAAAGCATGCACCGATCTTATTTCCGATCGTGGGTGCGTTAAAAGAGGACACCTATCAACATGAGGGCAAGAGTTATCATTTGCCTCGTCATGGATTTGCCAGAGACATGTTATTTACTGTCGTTGAAAAACGCACAGATTACGCTTTGTTTTTACTAGAAAGTTCAACTGAAACCAAAGCAAAGTATCCGTTTGATTTTCAGCTGTATGTCAGTTATGAATTAGGCGGTGATGGCTTAGTCGTCAAATACCAAGTGAAGAATAGCGGTCAAAAAGAACTATTCTTCTCCATTGGTGGACACCCTGCATTCAACGTCCCTCTTGAAAAAGGGCTGACTTTTGAAGACTATTATCTTTCTTTTTCTCCAAAGAAATCACGAGTGAAATTGCCGTTAAAAGGCAACTATATTGATTATGAGCAACGCACACTCGGTCAAACGAATACGGATCTACGCTTGACCCATGACATGTTTGCAAATGATGCGCTAGTTTATGAAACGAAAGGATTACATTCCTACTCGATTCGCAGTGAAAAATCGCCTCATAGTGTCACGTTAAGCTACAATAATATGCCGTATGTCGGTTTTTGGTCCACGTATCCAGTGAAATCGCCATTTCTATGTATTGAACCATGGTGCGGCATCGCAGATACGCTAGAAGCCTCCGGTGAGCTGTCAGAAAAGCTGGGGATTCAAGCACTTCCGCCTGAAGAATTATTTGAAACAAAGTATTCCATTACAGTTAAATAAACGTATGAAAAAAGAAGCTGGGAAAAGCGCAATGACTTTTCTCAGCTTCTGCTTATTTGTTCGTTTGACGTTTATTCAGTCCAAAGGGTACCCGACTTTCGGTCCCATCTTTGATGCGGGTAATGTTTTCACGATGGCGAATAAAGATAAAAATCGTTACGCCAATCGCAATGAAGGTCAGCAGCCAATTTTGCTCAGGCAAGATCGCAGGAGCGATAAAAGGCAAGACGATCGTCGATAAGGTGATCAAACACGCCGCGATCATACTGGTCAGGCTCACCATACTTGTCACATAAAGACAGATAACAAAAATCAATGAAGAATAAATGAAAAAGAACGGATTGTATCCTAAGAGCATCCCAGCACTTGTCGCCACTGCTTTGCCGCCTTTAAATTTGGCAAAGATCGGGAAGGTATGACCTAAGATCGCACAGACCCCAAACCAGAGCGGATTGACAGTTTGGAGCCCAAAGATGACTGGCAAGCTGGTCGCCAAAGTTCCTTTTAAGATATCCATCAATAAAACAACGATGCCGGCTTTTTTTCCTAAAACGCGAAATGTATTGGTCGTTCCCGTATTGCCGCTGCCGAATTGGCGAATATCTTTTTTGAAAAACAGTTGGCCAATCCAAACACCAGAGGGGATCGAACCTAAAAGGTAAGCAACAATAAATAAAAGAATCGTATTCATAATAACCAACTTTCTTTGCAAGGCTAGGGCAATTTTAGCATGAAAACGCCTTTCCAACAATAAGAAAATCTTTCGTTGATCAGACAAAGATGAAAAACAGCTTTTCTCAGAGCTGTGGAACACAAACAAGCCATTTTGCGACTCTAGCTTGTGCAAACAAAGGAAAAAGGATAAGATAGTTTAGAAAAATGTTCGCTTGAAAAAAGCGTATTTTGTGTTAAGATTTTTTTTGCAGTCCTTTCAGCATTAGAAAAGGACTGATCAAGATTAAAGGAGCGGTGGGTTTGGCAAAGAAAACCACAGAATATAATGATGCTTCCATTCAGGTCTTAGAGGGTCTGGAAGCAGTAAGAAAACGGCCAGGAATGTATATCGGCTCGACCGATAGCCGCGGCTTGCACCACTTAGTGTATGAAATCGTCGATAATGCGGTTGATGAGGCACTCTCAGGATACGGCAATGAAATCGATGTTACGATCCATAAAGACAATAGTATCAGTGTTCGAGACAATGGTCGGGGAATGCCGGTCGGGACACATGCATCTGGAATCCCAACTGTTGAAGTGATCTTCACCGTGTTACATGCTGGCGGAAAGTTTGGCCAAGGCGGCTACAAAACTTCTGGCGGCCTTCATGGGGTTGGTGCCAGTGTTGTAAATGCCTTATCCAGCTGGCTAGAAGTGGTCATCGTTCGAGACGGTATCGAATACAAACAGAGCTTCAAAGACGGCGGGAAACCAGCAGGTACTTTGAAAAAAATCGGCAAAACCCGTAAACCAACGGGAACAACCGTTACGTTCAAACCAGACGATACAATCTTTTCGGCAACCAAATTCTCCTATGAGATTCTCGCTGAACGTTTGAGAGAATCAGCGTTCTTGTTGAAAGGAGTCAAAATCTCCCTGACGGATGAACGAGGGGAAGAACCGATTCATGAAGTCTTTTTATATGAGGAAGGCATCAAAGAATTTGTTGATTATTTAAATGAAGAAAAAGATACCTTGACCCAGGTGGTTTATTTTTCCGGTACCAAAGAAGCGATCGAGGTAGAGCTTGCCTTTCAATACAATGATGGCTATTCAGAAAACGTCTTGTCTTTTGTCAACAATGTACGTACCAAAGATGGCGGTACCCATGAAGTTGGTATGAAGACGTCAATGACCAAAGCCTTCAATGAGTATGCCCGCAAGGTCAATTTGTTGAAGGAAAAAGATAAGAACCTTGAAGGCAGTGATTTCCGTGAAGGGTTAGCGGCAGTGCTGTCGATCCGCGTGCCAGAAAATCTTTTGCAATTTGAAGGACAGACCAAAGGGAAATTAGGGACACCCTTAGCAAGAAATGCGGTAGACAATGTGATTGGCGAGCAGCTAGGCTATTACCTGCAAGAAAACAGTGAAATGAGTCAAATGCTGGTTCGTAAAGCGATCAAGGCAAGAGAGGCCCGTGAAGCTGCCAGAAAGGCGCGAGAAGAAAGCCGTACTGGAAAGAAACGCAAAAAAGGCGAGTCACTGCTTTCTGGTAAATTAACACCTGCGCAATCTCGTAATCCTAAGAAAAATGAATTGTATTTGGTGGAGGGGGATTCTGCGGGTGGTTCAGCAAAGCAAGGACGAGACCGCAAGTTCCAAGCCATCTTGCCATTGCGAGGCAAAGTCATCAATACTGAAAAAGCCAAGATGCAGGATATTTTGAAAAATGAAGAAATCAATACGATGATCTATACTATCGGTGCCGGTGTTGGCCCAGAGTTTTCAATTGAAGACTGCAACTATGATAAAGTGATCATCATGACCGATGCGGATACCGATGGAGCGCACATCCAAGTGCTGCTTTTAACCTTTTTCTACCGGTATATGAAACCTTTGATCGAAGCGGGGAAAGTATACATTGCTTTGCCGCCTCTGTACAAAGTGTCAAAAGGGTTAGGGAAAAAAGCAGTAGTCGAATACGCTTGGACCGATGATGAACTAAGCAAACTGACCCAAAAAATCGGCAAAGGCTATCTCCTACAGCGCTACAAAGGTTTAGGAGAAATGAATGCCGACCAATTGTGGGAAACGACCATGGACCCAGAAACGCGGACACTGATTCGGGTACGGATCGATGATGCTGCCCAAGCAGAACGTCGCGTCACCACTTTGATGGGGGACAAGGTAGAACCTCGTCGGAAGTGGATCGAAAGTCATGTTCAATTTAGTTTAGAAGAAGATGGCAGTATTTTGGATAAAAAAGAAGATACGGTACCTGAATTAGTTGATGAAAAATTAATGGATACCGAACAAGCAGACAGCAAACAGTTAGTTAAGGAATAGGAGGTGGTCTCTTGGAACACAAAAGCAATATACAAGAATTGACATTGGAAGAAGTGATGGGAGATCGCTTCGGTCGATATTCCAAATACATTATTCAAGAACGGGCATTGCCAGATATTCGTGATGGGTTAAAACCGGTTCAGCGGCGGATTTTATTTGCCATGAACCAAGACGGCAATACCTATGACAAAGGCTTCCGCAAATCAGCAAAATCTGTCGGAAATATCATGGGGAATTTTCACCCCCATGGCGACTCGAGTATCTATGAAGCAATGGTCCGCATGAGTCAAGACTGGAAGCTACGTCAGATTTTGATTGAAATGCACGGGAACAACGGGAGTATGGATGGTGATCCGCCAGCTGCCATGCGTTATACGGAAGCACGGCTTTCAGAATTAAGTGGTGAGCTATTAAAAGATATTGAAAAAAACACCGTCGAATTGGTTTGGAACTTTGATGATACTGAAAAAGAACCAACTGTTCTACCAGCAAAATACCCGAATCTGTTAGTCAATGGCTCAACTGGGATCTCAGCTGGCTATGCAACAGAGATCCCTACCCACAATTTAGGGGAAATCATCGATGGAACGATCTATTTGATCGACCATCCGCAAGCTTCTTTGGATCAGCTGATGAAGTACATTCCTGGCCCTGATTTTCCAACAGGGGGCATTTTACAAGGGAAAGAAGAAATCAAAAAAGCGTATGAAACAGGCAAAGGCAAAGTGATCCTGCGTTCGAAAACCAAGATCGAAGACATCAAAGGTGGCAAACAGCAAATCGTCATCAATGAGATCCCGTATGAGGTCAATAAAGCCAACTTAGTCAAAAAAATGGATGAGATCCGTTTGAATAAACGCATTGATGGGATTGCTGAAGTACGAGATGAAACAGATCGTACTGGACTACAGATTGTTGTCGAGCTGAAAAAAGAAGCAAATGCGCAAGGGATTTTAAATTATTTATTTAAGAATACCGAATTGCAGATCAACTACAACTTCAACATGGTGGCTATCGACAATATGCGCCCCCAACAAGTCGGTTTGAAACGGATTTTAGAAAGCTACATCAAGCATCGGCGTGAAGTAATCGAAAAACGCAGTCGTTTTGAACTGCAAAAAGCCCAAAAGAGACAGCATATCGTCGATGGGTTAATCAAAGCTTTATCGATTCTTGATGAAGTGATCGCCACCATTCGCGGTAGTAAAGACAAAAAAGATGCCAAAAATAATCTGGTGGTTCAACATGGTTTTACCGAAGAACAAGCAGAAGCCATTGTGAACTTACAGTTGTATCGCTTGACCAATACGGACATTACACAATTGCAAGCAGAAGCAAAAGAACTTGCAGAAACGATCGCTGAATTGACAACAATTTTGAATGAAGAAAATGAATTGCTGAAAGTGATCAAGAAAGAACTGCGAGAGATCAAGAAAAAATATACGACGCCGCGGTTGACTGAGATCGAAGCAGAAATTCAAGAAATCAAGATCGAAACACAAGTCTTGGTCGCCCAAGAAGAAGTCGTCGTGACGGTCACAAGAGACGGCTATGTCAAACGCAGCAGCTTGCGTTCTTACGGTGCTTCAAAACCAGAAGAGATCGGCATGAAAGAAGGCGACTCTTTACTTTACAGTAATCAAATGAACACGTTGGATCACCTGTTGTTGGTTACTAATAAAGGGAACACGATCTATCGACCGGTCCATGAATTACCTGATTTAAAATGGAAAGATTTAGGGGAACATATTTCGCAAACAGTCATGACACTGGCGCAAGATGAAATGATCATTGGGGTCTTTGCCTACAAAGAGATCGATCCATTGAAAAATTTCGTGCTGATTAGTAAAAACGGTATGATCAAACAGACACGAATGACGGAATTTGAACCTTGGCGCACCTATAAAACACGGCCGATGACGATCATGAAGCTGAAAGATGAATCAGATGAATTGGTCAACGTCTTTTTGACGGATCAAACGGAAGAAATGGATGTATTCTTAGTCAGTCATCTTGCCTTTGGCTTACGCTACCCGCTTAATGAAGTGCCTGTTGTGGGACCAAAAGCAGCTGGGGTCAAAGCGATGAACCTTAAAGCGGATGATTATCTTATCAATGGGTTGCTCGTTTATTCAGAAGGGGATACACCGATCGTTTTGATCACCCAACGTGGCGCAGCAAAACGAATGTTGGCTCAAGAAATCAACCAATTAGGTCGGGCGAAGCGCGGATTGATGGTCTTGCGGGAATTGAAGAAAAATCCTCATCGCGTCGTCTATATGGGCAGTGGGGAAAATCAGCAACTGCTAGTGACGAATCAAAAAGGACAATCCTTTGAAGTGATCACCAACCAAATCCCGATCAATGATCGGACCTCCAACGGCTCATTTATCATGGATGAGAAAACAGGGGGACAAATCTACGAAGTGAAAACTCAAATCAGTCCTGCAATCGCAGAGGATTCTGTACTATAAATTATAACAAAGCAACCCTTCTGTACCAGTACAGAAGGGTTGCTTTTTTTCTCATAATTAATCTTTCACATTAACGAAAAAGGTACTTTAATAAAAGTTTCACATTTAATAAATACCTATAAATCAACATTTTTAGTAATTAATATCTTAAAAAAAAATAAATTGTTAAAAATAATTCTTGAAAATGCTTGCAATCATTAAGGTGTGTGTTATACTGTTCACGTAAAGCTGTTACATTAGTGAACAGAAAATTTAAGGAGGTCCATCAAATGGAACAATGGAATGGATTTAAAGGAAAAACTTGGAAAGAAGAAGTAAACGTACGCGACTTCATCCAAGAAAACTACACACCTTATGACGGAACAGATGAATTCCTAGCAGATGCTACTGAAGCAACGACGAAGCTATGGGATCAAGTCATGGAACTGAACAAGCAAGAGCGTGAAGCTGGCGGCGTATTGGATATGGATACAAAAGTCGTTTCAACGATCACTTCTCATGGACCTGGCTACTTAGACAAAGACTTAGAAACAGTTGTTGGTTTCCAAACGGAAAAACCATTTAAACGCAGCTTGCAACCATTTGGCGGCATCCGCATGTCAGAACAAGCAGCAGAATCTTACGGCTATGAAATTGATGCGGAAGTCTCACATATTTTCCGTGACTACCGTAAAACACATAACCAAGGAGTTTTTGATGCTTATACACCTGAAATCAGAGCAGCGCGCCGTTCTGGTGTAATCACAGGTCTTCCTGATGCTTATGGCCGTGGCCGAATCATTGGTGACTACCGTCGTGTGGCATTATACGGTGTGGACTTCTTGATCAAAGAAAAACAACAAGACCTATTGTATTGCGGAAACGGAACGATGTCTGAAGACATTATCCGCCAACGTGAAGAATTGAGTGAACAAATTCGTGCTTTAAGCGAATTGAAAGAATTAGGAAACATTTACGGATTTGATATCTCTAAACCTGCTCAAACGGCGAAAGAAGCATTCCAATGGTTATATCTTGGTTACTTAGCAGCTATCAAAGAGCAAAATGGTGCAGCAATGTCATTGGGACGTACGTCAACTTTCCTTGATATTTATGTTGAACGCGATTTGAAAAATGGCGTGATCACTGAAGAAGAAGCACAAGAAATCGTTGACCATTTCGTCATGAAACTACGTCTTGTGAAATTTGCTCGGACGCCTGATTACAACGCACTGTTCTCTGGTGACCCAACTTGGGTAACTGAATCAATCGCTGGTATGGGTGAAGACGGACGTCACATGGTAACGAAAAACAGCTTCCGTTTCTTACACACTTTAGCAAACTTAGGTCCAGCGCCAGAACCAAACTTGACTGTTTTATGGTCAACACGTTTGCCTCATAACTTCAAAACATTCTGTGCGAAAATGTCGATCCAAACATCAGCGATTCAATATGAAAATGATGATGTGATGCGTGGACATTGGGGCGACGACTACGGAATCGCTTGTTGTGTATCCGCAATGCGCATCGGGAAACAAATGCAATTCTTTGGTGCTCGTGCCAACTTAGCGAAAACATTGTTGTATGCAATCAACGGTGGGGTCGATGAAAAATCAAAAGCACAAGTTGGACCAAAATTCCAACCAATTACTTCTGAATACTTGGATTACAACGAAGTAATGGAAAAATATGACACAATGATGGACTGGATTTGTGATCTGTATGTGAACACATTGAACATCATTCATTACATGCACGACAAATATTCTTATGAACGCATTGAAATGGCGCTACAAGATACAGACATTTTACGTACGATGGCTACTGGTATCGCTGGTTTCTCTGTTGCAGTTGACTCATTATCAGCGATCAAATATGCCAAAGTTCGTACGATCCGTGATGAAAACGGCATTGTTGAAGATTACGAAATCGAAGGCGATTATCCGAAATACGGAAACAATGATGACCGCGTAGATGATATCGCAGTCAACTTGTTGAAAGCCTTCATGAAAAAAGTAAAACGCACGAAAACATACCGTGATTCAAAACACACAACGTCGATCCTTACTATCACTTCTAACGTGGTTTATGGTAAGAAAACAGGGAACACTCCTGATGGACGTCGTGCAGGCGCACCATTTGCTCCAGGTGCAAACCCAATGCATGGTCGCGATACGCATGGTGCTTTGGCAAGTCTTTCATCAGTTGCGAAATTACCATAT
Organism: Enterococcus casseliflavus; assembly: GCF_029215545.1. Taxonomy (NCBI): domain Bacteria; kingdom Bacillati; phylum Bacillota; class Bacilli; order Lactobacillales; family Enterococcaceae; genus Enterococcus; species Enterococcus casseliflavus. The sequence continues at coordinate 1,307,862 of NZ_CP119393.1, forward strand.
GATTACTCATTAGATGGTATTTCAAACACCTTCTCAATCGTACCTAAAGCATTAGGACGTGACGACGAAACACAACAAGAAAACCTAGCAACAATGCTAGATGGCTATGCAGCAAAAGGTGGTCACCACTTAAATATCAACGTATTTAACCGTGACACATTGCTTGATGCGCAAGCTCACCCAGAAAAATACCCACAATTAACGATTCGGGTATCTGGCTATGCAGTAAACTTCATTAAATTAACAAAAGAACAACAAGATGACGTGATTGCTCGTACAATGCACGAAGCAATGTAATAAGCAACAACTTCAGGCGGCGGACGGGAAAATCCGCCGCCTCTTGTTTTGAAAGTATCAGACGGAGCGTGGTCATCCGTCGTTTCGAAGAAAGGAAGAGCATTATGGCAGTAACAGGACAAGTACATTCAACAGAAAGTTTTGGATCAGTAGATGGACCAGGTATCCGTTTTATTGTATTCATGCAAGGATGCCGCATGCGTTGCCAGTTTTGTCATAATCCAGATACATGGAAGATTGGCACCGGTGTCGAACGAACGACTGATGATGTCTTAGAAGAGGCATTGAAATATCGCGAATTCTGGGGACAAAAAGGTGGGATCACCGTCAGTGGTGGGGAACCATTGCTTCAGATGGACTTTCTGATCGATCTGTTTCGTAAAGCCAAAGCAGAAGGTGTCAGCACGACATTAGATACTTGTGGAAAACCATTTACACGGGAAGAACCATTTTTTAGCAAGTTTCAAGAGCTGATGACCGTTACTGACTTGTTATTGTTTGATATCAAGCACATCGATAACAAAGCCCATAAAGAGCTAACTACTCAATCCAATGATAATATTTTGGATATGGCGAATTATCTTTCAGAGATCAATCAACCTGTCTGGATTCGTCACGTGCTGGTTCCTTTTAGAAGCGACTATGATGAATTTTTGATCCGTTTGGATGAGTTTATCAAAACACTGAAGAATGTCGACAAAGTAGAGATCTTGCCTTATCACACGATGGGGAAATACAAGTGGGATGAGCTTGGTTTGAAATATCCCCTTGAAGGGATCGAACCACCAACAGAAGATCGGGTGAAAAATGCCAAGCGTTTGCTTCATGTAGACGACTATAAAGGTTACTTAACCCGTTGATCAAAACAGGAAAGAAGAGATTGCTATTGCTTCTTTCCTGTTTTTTTACTATGATTAGAAAGTGAATATCAATTGAAATAGGAGCGATGAAGAAATGTCGAAAATATTAGTATTCGGTCATCAAAATCCTGATACCGACGCCATTGGTGCAGCAATTGCCTTTGCAAATTTACAAAATCAACTTGGAAAAGATTGTGAAGCAGTAGCGCTTGGTACACCGAATGAAGAGACACAATTTGCGTTAGATACCTTTGGCCTAACTGCCCCTCGGGTGATCGATTCAGTGGCAAAGGAAACCCAAGAAGTAATGTTAGTGGATCATAATGAATTTCAACAAAGTGCAGCGGATATTACGGATGTCACTGTATTGGCAGTAGTTGATCATCATCGTATCGCTAACTTTGAAACGGCAAATCCACTGTATTATCGTGCAGAGCCGGTCGGTTGTACAAGTACGATCGTGTTGAAATTATACAAAGAAAATCAAGTGGAAATTCCAAAAGCGATCGCAGGAATCATGCTCTCAGCGATCATCTCTGATACATTGTTGTTTAAATCACCAACATGTACCGACGAAGACGTAACAGCAGCCAAAGAACTAGCCGTTATAGCAGATGTAGAACTGGAAGTCTATGGATTAGATATGTTAAAAGCTGGTACGAATCTTGGAACGAAATCAGCAGCAGAATTGCTGGACCTAGATGCCAAAAGCTTCCCAATGGGCGGGAAAAACATCCGTATCGGGCAAGTCAATACGGTCGATTTAAAAGAAGTCTTTGACCGCCAAGCAGAGTTGGAAGCGGCTATGAAGGATTCAATGGCAGCAAATGGCTATGATCTGTTCTTGCTGGTTGCCACTGATATCTTAGATAGTAATTCTGAGCTGCTAGTCATTGGTGAACCAACTGCCCCAGTAGAAGCAGCCTTTAAAACGACATTAACCAACAATCGTGCGTTTTTACCTGGTGTCGTTTCTCGTAAAAAACAAATCGTACCTCAATTAACAGAGGTTTTTGAAGGATAATTAAGCTAACTGTCTGAATGCTGGTGAGATCTGTTTTGGTAGATCAAACCAGCATTTTTCATGATTGTTTGGATAAGGAGTACACGCAGTGAAATTTTTTTATAGTCCCCACTTTCGCTCATTGCAACCGATACTGGAATCTTCGAAATTCCATGAATTGGTAGAGGAGCTATTAAATAGCCAAGAGCCGCCGACACTACGAGCATTAAAAGCGAAGTTTACAGATGGTTCTTTTGATAAAATTCTTGACCGCTTGATCGCAGAAAAGTTGATCATCCGTCAAGAACGACGCTATTATTTAGGCTTCCCCATCTATACTGAACAGGATCAACAGCAGATACAAGTAAGTGATGATTTCTATCAAGCAGCGTGCCATTGGTCAACACAAGAAATCGCTGGTTTTATCAAAAGCTTTGCTGCGTCAAGTGTTGAAAATAAATACTTTTATGGTTGTCAGAAAGGGGTTGAACAAGGAGCGGTCTATGCATTGAGCCATGAACAATTTCAGTTGATCTCTTACTCAGAAACACAGTGGCCACCAACACTGCCTGCTTTTTTTGAAGCGAATGAACAGTTGCGCACCCTTGCGATCTTTGATGAATTAATGGATTTGATCGGTGATGTCGATCCAGTCTATTACTTAGACCAAGTGAGTGTGATCCTTGAACGCATTCGTAAAAACAAAAAAGTCCGTCCGAGTATTTTTCTGGAATCACTTCAACGGGTCGAGATCATAAGTCCTGAGCTACATTTGTTGCTGGAAGAAATAAATTGTGATAATCTAAAAAACGAGCGTTATCCGTCTTCTGAAAAGGATCTGTTCGTCCAACGCCTTGTGATCGCTCACTTGGCAAATAAATCAGGTTCATACAATACACTTTATTTCAATAATAATTAAAATTTCTAATAATTATGTTATTTGTTTTAAATTTTCTGACTATTAAAAAGCTGCTAGATTCGATTCTAGCAGCTTTTTTTCTTATTTCTTCAAATGATAATTTGATGAATAAAAATTAAAAAACAACAATCGTTTTGTTTGGAGTTTTGATTTCTTGATGATATGATGATTCTAGAACTTTGAAAGGGGATATAAAAATGGAAGGATATAAAACGGTTGATTTTGAACAGTTGGAACAAAACAAAACGAAAGCAGAAATGATCACGTTCGTATCAATGTCAGAAATAGAAACTGCTCGGCAAGCAATTACAAAAGCGGGGATCGATGAAACGCGTTTTTCTGATGGCGATCTCATTCTTGCTTTAAAACAAAAGGAACGGTTTGGGGCAAATACGATCGTTTCCGTGATCATTGATTGGCTCATCAATCAAAACTATCTGGTGAATCCAGCTCATGCCATGCGTTACTTAGCAAAGAAAATGGCAAATGGGCCAGTTACGAGTTACAAATTATTAAGTGAGGGTGAGTTTGATTGTGACGGGAACTATTACTTGATTGCTCGCACAAACACCTCCTCATCGGCAAATAAAGTCTATAAAGTTTACACGGATGGACAAGTAAAAGAGCTTTGGCAGGCAAAATAAGTACAGATGATTTCGGCTCTAGTGAATAAGGAAAACGGCTGTGTAAGCAGTAGTTAGCGGAAAAAGGATTTTCTTAGATTGAAGGTTGTGAAAGACGCGTGAAACTAAACATTCGAATCGGCTTAGCTGGCAGTCATCTTCTGATTGGTGCATTCAGCTTGCTCGGCGCTCTGCTGACGCTTTATAAAGTACCGACAAGTTTTGGTGCGATCCAAGCCTTGTTAGGTGAAATTTATTATACCGATACGGTATTTGACCGATTTACTCAGCTCTTCTTGTTGGGGATTATCAGTCTTTATACCGTGGTGACCAGTTTTTATGGGTTTCGATTTTGGTGTTTTTGCTCCGCCTCTTCTGCATTTGGGACACTGTTGGCATATTTTGAATTAACTGAAACACTTCCAGTGATGGTAGTTTTCATTCTTGTTTTAGCAAGTTTGTTTCAGTTATGGGTAGTCACATACTTCATTTTCCAAAAGCTAAAAAGTAGAGCTGAAACAGGTTGAACTGATACGTTCAAGCTGTTTTTTTCTGTCAAAGATTATTTGTTGGCAACTAGGGTTATTGCGTTACTAGCGCAGTGTTTTATGCTATGCTAGATAGAGAGATGTAGTTGATTTGAAACGATTTCTAAAAGATGAAAGAGCGTAACAAGGTCGTTGGCATTTCAGTCAGCGATCAAAATGAATTTGAGGAGGACTGATGAGAGAGTGGTTACCAAACAACAGGTACTGACTGCGGAAAAAGACTTTCTGAGTGGTGAAAATTTTTATGTACAGCATTTCTTAGGCGCCCATCAAGTAGATGATGGCTACGTGTTTCGCGTTTGGGCACCAAATGCTCAGCAAGTTTGGCTTGTTGGCGACTTCAACCAATGGACGGACACCTTGCCGATGAACAAAAGGGCAGAATCCGGTGTTTGGGAAATTGAGACCAATCAAGTAAAAGAAGGACAGCTTTACAAATACAAAGTAAAACAAGCAAATGGACGAGAAGTATTGAAGATCGATCCTTTTGCTGTCCATTTCGAAGCTCGACCAGGAACTGCTGTCGTGTTGCATTCGATCCCACAAAAAAAATGGCGGGATGGGTTATGGCAAGGACGGAAAAAAAGACAAAAAACATTTAATCGACCTCTTAATATTTATGAAGTTCATGCCAGCTCCTGGAAGCACCACGAAGATGGCACCCCTTATCGCTTCTCCGAATTAAAAGATGAACTTATTCCTTACGTGAAAAAAATGGGCTACACCCATATCGAATTTATGCCTTTGATGGAACATCCCTTAGGAACCTCCTGGGGCTATCAATTGACTGGTTACTTTGCACTTAGCTCCTATTATGGGACACCAGAAGAATTTCAAGACTTTGTAGAGGCTTGTCATTTGGAAAATATAGGTGTCTTCGTTGATTGGGTGCCAGGACATTTTTGTGTCAATGATGACAGTCTTGCCTATTATGATGGCACGCCGACCTTTGAATACATGGATGAAAACCGTGCGAAAAATGTTCGCTGGGGTGCGATCAACTTTGATCTAGGCAAACCGCAAGTCCAAAGCTTTCTGATCTCAAGTGCATTGTTCTGGATCGAATTTTACCACATTGATGGTATTCGGGTAGATGCCGTTTCCAACATGATCTATCGCGATTATGATGAAGGTCCATGGGAACCGAATCACGAAGGGGGCAATCGGAATTTTGAAGGGTACTATTTCTTACAAAAGCTCAATTCAGTCATCAAGTTAGCCCATCCTGCAGTTGTCATGATTGCAGAGGAAAGTACTTCCGAGACCAAAATAACAGGAATGGTCGAAGGAGGCGCTCTCGGGTTTGACTACAAATGGAATATGGGCTGGATGAATGATGTCCTGCGTTTTTACGAAATGGACCCGATTTTCCGTAAAGATCATCTAAGCCTTTTATCTTTTTCTTTCATGTATCGGATGCAAGAAAATTATATATTGCCACTCTCCCATGACGAAGTGGTTCATGGCAAAAAAAGTTTGATGCACAAAATGTGGGGAGACCGCTACAAACAGTTTTCACAACTACGAAATCTCTATACGTACATGATGATGCATCCAGGGAAAAAACTGTTATTCATGGGTAGTGAATGGGGACAGTTTTTAGAATGGAAATATGATCATGGTCTTGAATGGGTCGATTTAAACGACGCATTCAATGCAAAAATGCAGTTCTTCACCCAGACCTTGAATGAATTATACAAAGAAGAACGAGCCCTTTGGGAATTGGATGATCAAGAAGATTCATTGATGGTGATCGATGCAGACAACTTAGATGAAACGACATTGACTTTCTTACGACAAGGAAAAACGAAAAAAGATTTCTTGATCGTGGTTGTCAATCTGACACCAGTGGAGCGTCACGATTTTGCGATCGGCGTGCCATACGAAGGAACGTATCGCGAGATTTTAAACACGGAACGGGATGTATTTGGTGGAACTTGGGTGGCGAATAACCCAGACTGCCAGACCAGTAATACCCCTTTTAAGCAATACGACTATCAAATCAAAACAATTTTGCCTGCACTTGGGGCTTTAATCATCAAACCAGAAAAAATCAAAATGACTCGAAAAAAAGCAGTAAAGAAAGCACAAAAAAAAGAGTAGAGGGGGAACGGTGAGTAGATCACCAAACAAAATGAAAACAGAGATGTTAGCAATGATCCTCGCAGGGGGACAAGGGACTCGATTAGGGAAATTAACAAAGAATATTGCTAAACCAGCGGTTCCATTTGGTGGCAGATATCGGATCATCGATTTCACGTTGAGTAATTGTGTCAATTCAGGAATCAAAAATGTGGGTGTTGTCACTCAGTACCAGCCATTAGCACTAAACAACCATATCGGAAATGGTGCAAGCTGGGGATTGGATGGAATTAGTACCGGTGTGACGATCTTACAGCCATATTCAAATTCAGAAGGCGAAAAATGGTTTGAAGGAACCGCCCATGCGATCTATCAAAACATCGCTTATATCGATGAGATGGACCCGCAATATGTCTTGATTTTATCAGGGGACCATATCTACAAAATGGATTATGAAGAAATGCTGGAAAAACACAAAGAAAATGATGCTTCATTGACGGTTGCAGTTCTCGAAGTACCGATGAAAGATGCCTCGCGTTTCGGAATCATGAACACCGATAAAAATGACCGTATCATCGAATTTGATGAAAAACCAGCCGAACCAAAAAGCAATCTCGCTTCAATGGGGATCTATATTTTCGATTGGAGTCGTCTGCGCAGTATGCTGTTGAGTAACTATACAAAAGACGGCGAAATGGTCGATTTTGGGAAACATGTCATTCCTTCTTATCTCGAAAGCGGCGACAACGTTTTTGCCTATCGCTTCTCTGGCTATTGGAAAGACGTAGGAACGATCGATTCATTGTGGGAAGCCAATATGGAATTTATTGATCCAGCAATGGAGTTGAATATTCGGGATAAAAGTTGGCAAGTATTTTCTAAAAACCCAATCGCACCACCACATTTTGTGACTGAGACCGGGGCTGCGAGAAACTCTCTCGTGATGGATGGCTGTTATGTTGCAGGGGAAATCGAGCACAGTATTTTATCAGAAAATGTGCAGGTGAAAGAAGGATCGACGATCAAGGACAGCGTGATCATGCCTGGAGCGGTGATCGGTAGAAATGTTAAATTAAACCGAGTGATCGTTGGGGAAAATGCAGTGATTGGTGACGATGCAGAGATCGATGGAACAGACGAAATTGCCGTAGTCGGCTATTCTGAAATTTTAGGGGTGACGATTGATGAGAACTAATAAAATGTGTGCGATTTTAGGGAATCTGCAACGATACCAAGACTTGATGCCATTAACAGAAAACCGTCCGCTGTCGACTTTATTGTTTGACTGCAAATATCGATTGTTAGATTTTAATCTTTCAAGTATCGAAAATGCCAATATCAAACAAGTCTATATGATTTTCAATGAAGGAGAAACGCAGTCGGTCTTCGATCATATCGGTGGCGGAAAAGAGTGGAACTTGGACGGCGTACAAAACCGTTTCTTTATTCACCTGTTCCAAGACTCATTGAAAAAGCAAGCAGAAGGACAAGAGTATTATTATAATGTCATCGACTATTTGGAAAAATCCAAATCGGATCATACCGTATTTATGGGCAGCAAAGTCTTATGCAACATTGATTTGCGTGCCTTGCTGAAAATCCATCAGCTACAAGGCAATGAAATGACCGTCGTATACAAACGCATCAGCAGTGACAATGTTTGCGAAAGTGATCTGTTGTTCAATGTAGACAGTGAAGGTCACTTAGAAGAAGCGATCCAAGCGAAAAAAGGTGAGGTCAGTGACCTTGTCAACTTATGTACGGATATTTTTATCATTCAAACAGATCGTCTGATCGCTGCGCTAAAAGAGGGGCAAAAAGTTGGCGCAACGGCAGACCTCGGTCAATTTTTACGAGAAATGATCGCTGTTGAAAATACAGGTCTATATGAATACACTGGTTACTTAAGTAACATTTATGACATCTCTTCTTACTATCAAACAAATATGGATATGCTCGATGTGCATAAGTTTACGTCGTTGCTTTATTCGAATCAAAAGATCTATACCAAACTGAAAAACGAAGTGCCAACGTATTATTCAGAAACATCTGACGTGAAAAATAGCCACTTTGCTTCTGGCTGCATCGTGGAAGGAACGGTCGAACAGTCACTCGTTGCCCGCCGCACGAAGATCCATCCTGAAGCAAAAGTCAAAGGAGCGATCATCTTCGGAAATAATGAGATCAAAGCAGGTGCCGAAGTCTCTTATGCGATCCTAGATAAAAATGTGACCATCGCAGAAGGTGTCAAAGTGCAAGGAACCAAAGAAACGCCAATCGTCATTAAGAAAAATTCTCATGTGACCCAAGACGTTATTGGAGGGGCAAGCGCATGAAGGTTCTGTTTACAGCAGCGGAATGCGCCCCATTTTTTAAAACAGGCGGATTAGGGGATGTTGCAGGGGCATTACCAAAAGAATTGGTCAAAAAAGGCGTCGAGACGATTGTGGTCTTACCCTATTTCACGAAAATGCCTGCTGAATACCAGGAGCAAATGGAAGATTGTTTTTCCTTTGAAGTGGCGGTCGGTTGGCGCAAGCAATATTGTGGGATCAAAAAATTAGTTCTAGGCTCTGTGACCTATTATTTCATAGACAATCTCTACTATTTTGGCCGCGAACGGCTCTATGATTTTTATGATGATGGGGAACGCTTTGCTTTCTTCCAATTAGCCGTGATCGAAATGATGGAACGCATTGAATTTATTCCAGACATCGTGCATGTCAATGATTACCATACGGCGATGATTCCCTTCTTGATCAAAGAAAAATATCATTGGATTCAAGCGTATCAAAACATACGCACCGTTTTGACGATCCATAACATTGGGTTTCAAGGGTGGTATAGTCGCGATATTTTACCAGATCTTTTTGGGATGGGGACTGAGAGATACGATGATGGCACACTACGTTTAAACGATTGCTTGAACTTTATGAAAGCGGGAATCTTGTATGCGGACCGCATCACGACGGTCAGTCCTTCCTATAGTGAAGAAATCAAAACCTCTGAGTTTGGCTGTGGGCTTGAAGTGATTTTACGTATGGAAAGCGGCAAACTCAGCGGCATTTTAAACGGAATTGATTACGAAATGAACGATCCAGAAACCGATCCTCATTTGGACTATCCTTTCAGTGTCGAAGATTTATCAGGAAAAGCTAAAAACAAGCGAGCGCTACAAGAACAATTTGGTTTGCCTACCCGTAAAGATGTCCCATTGATTTCTGTTGTTAGCCGTTTGACCACTCAAAAAGGGTTCCATTTGGTCCTTGAAGAAATGGAAAATCTCTTGCAATTTGATGTTCAGTTCATCTTACTAGGGACTGGCGAACATGATTTTGAAGAAGGCTTTCGCTATTTTGCTCAGAGATATCCTGACAAATGTGCTGCCGCGATTTCTTTTGATATTGCATTGGCGCAAAAGTTATACGCAGCAGCGGATCTTTTCTTGATGCCTTCCGCCTTCGAACCATGCGGACTGTCACAGATGATCGCGATGCGTTATGGTACATTACCGGTCGTTCACGAAATCGGTGGCTTGAAAGATACGGTAGATTCCTATAATCCGATCACGAAACAAGGTACCGGCTTTGGCTTTCAAGAGTTTTCACCATTTTACTTGATGAATGCCTTGAAGCAAGGGGTCGAATTGTATCAATCTGATCAGGCAACGTGGAACGTATTGGTCAAGCAAGCAATGGCAAAAGATTTCAGCTGGAATCAAAGTTCCGATCTTTATATCCAGTTGTATAATACTATCAAAGTTTGATTGTTTTAAGACAGAAGAATCCTTGTCTGCAACAGAACTGCTAGTTGTATGACTAGCAATTTTGGCGGCAAGGATTCTTCTTTTTTATAAATTGAATGCAAAAAGGAGTGTAACCCTATGACAAAAGAACGATTGCGTGAACTGCTAGAAATCAGTGTTCATGAACTCTTTGCGATTGAAGTGGATGAAGCTTCACCGCAGGAATTGTTTCAAGCACTAGCCAATGTGGTGAAGCAAATGTATTCAGAAGACTGGCGTCAAACCAGAAAAAATCTCTTGCTGGAGGATCAAAAACAAGCGTACTATTTTTCAATCGAATTTTTGCCTGGCAAAATGCTAAAAAGCAATTTGTTGAATATGCAGCTGTTGGAGCAAGCGGAAGCCGTTTTTGAAGAGTTAGGCGTTTCCCTTGATGAGGTTGCGGATACAGAAAAAGACATGGCTTTAGGAAACGGGGGCCTGGGTCGTTTGGCCTCTTGTTTTATGGACTCGCTGGCTTCATTAAGCTTGCCGGGAAATGGGAATGGGATTCGCTATCGCTATGGATTATTTAAACAAAAATTTATTGACGGCCATCAAGTAGAATTACCAGATGATTGGTTACGCTCTGGGAATGTCTGGGAAGTCCGCAAAGAAAGCAAAGCGGTGCCTATTCGATTTGGTGGGCAGGTCTATCTCGTTACGGGAGAGGATGGAAAACTAGCGCCAGTCTATGAAGGCGGCTTTACCTGGCGGGCAGTTCCGTATGACACCGCGATGGTTGGTTATCAGAATCAACACATCAACACACTGCGCTTGTGGAGTGTCGAAGTGCCTGCTGAAGATGAGGCGCATTATGCGACATTGGAATCACGGCAAGCCTTAGAAAATTTGACTGCTGTTTTATATCCAGATGACTCAAACGAGATCGGCAAACGCACACGATTGATGCAAGAATACTTTTTTGTTTCTGCAGGCATTCAAAGTATCATTCGCTATTATAAAAAATCGAATCTGCCTTTAGCGATGCTCAGTGAACGAGTAGCAATCCATATCAACGACACGCACCCAGCGCTTTGTGTCCCAGAACTGATGCGTATTTTAGTTGATGAAGAAGGCCTTGCTTGGGAACAAGCGTGGGCGATCACCGTGAAAGTCATGAGTTATACGAACCATACGATCATGGCGGAAGCCTTAGAAAAATGGCCAGTTCGCATGATTGAAGAAGTGTTGCCGAGAATGGATCAGATCATCAAAGAAATTGATCGGCGCTTTGTCGAAGGAATGCAAGGGGTCCATCCGCAAGCCTTACTGGATCGGACGCGAATCATTATTGATGATCAAGTCCATATGGCACATCTAGCCATCATCGGCAGCCATAGTGTCAATGGGGTAGCCAAGCTCCATTCTGATTTACTAAAATCAGTGGTACTCCATGACTTCTATCTCATTTATCCTGCCCGTTTCAACAATAAAACCAACGGCATCGCACAACGGCGTTGGCTTCAGCTAGCCAATCAACCATTAGCCAAAGTGCTGGATCAGTCGATCGGTACGAGTTGGCGCAATGACCCCTTGGATCTGCAGCTGCTCAAAAATTATTATGATGACGAAACCGTTCTGCAACAAATTGCCGACGCAAAAATGAGTAACAAGCGTGCACTGGCAAAGTACATTCAAAAAGCAACGGGCATTACAGTAGATCCAACGGCAATTTTTGATGTGCAGATCAAACGCCTGCATGCGTACAAACGACAACTGCTGAATCTAATGCATATCTTGAAGCTCTACTTTGAGGTCAAAGACGATCCGACTGCAGCGTTTCATCCAAGAGTCTTTATTTTTGGTGCCAAAGCAGCACCAAGCTATCACTACGCAAAATCGATCATTAAAGTCATCAATGAAGTGGCGAATCTGATCAATCATGATGAAACCATCAATGATAAAATCAAGGTTTTATTTTTAGAAAATTACAACGTTTCATTAGCAGAAAAAATCATTCCAGCAGCGGATGTCAGTGAACAAATCTCATTGGCCTCTAAAGAAGCGTCAGGGACAAGCAATATGAAGTTGATGCTAAATGGGGCAGTAACGATCGCGACTTTAGATGGTGCCAATATTGAGATTCGAGATGCGATCGGTGATGAAAACATTGCGATCTTTGGGTTGACGGAAGAAGAAGTGTATCAGTATTACGCCCAGCATAATTATTCTGCTTACACCTACTATGAGTCAGATCCAGTCTTACAACGGGTGGTCAATGCCTTTATTGATGGGACGATCCCGAATATTCAAGTTGAAGGTCGGGAAATCTTTGATTCCCTTTTGAAATACAATGATGAATACTTTTTATTAAAGGATTTTCATGCCTATTGTGACGCGCAGCATCGGGTAGATAGTGCCTATCAGGATACGCAACGTTGGCGTAAAGTCAGCCTAATGAATATTGCGAATGCAGGCAAATTTTCGGCAGATGAAACGGTGCGAAATTATGCTGCAGATATTTGGCAGATCGATCCATTATTTGCCCATGTCAAAGAACCAAATGCAGCAAGCTTGACTGAGACGGTGCCTCCAGCCGAATTTAGCTGAAGTGTCCTCATCTGAAATGGTGTAGTCTTTCGTGAAATTCTCCTTAATTTATGGTATGATGAAAAAAATGCATGTAAGAGGATGAGTACAGTGGCAAATTATTTAGATGTGAAACGAAAACACTTCCGTTTTCCTGCTTATGATGATACAGATGGTGTGAAGCTGCAATCCGAGCATCGCCCCGCATTCAGTAAAGCAGATGATTGGATTTTAACCGAAATCAAAGATCCCGTGAGTCATTCTCACAAGGATGAAAATCAATCTTTGCAGCGCAAAGTGCAGTCCAGCCAACGGGATCGGGGGCACAATGTTCGTCAAAAAGAAGAGCTTGCCAATCACCGTGCCAACTTGCCTCAGTACGGAAAACGTCCAGTGAAAGAGCAGATGCCAACAGGAAAAACCAACTTTTTTGGCAAAGAGGCGAACCATTCTTCTTATCAAGTGACCAGTAAGAAGGAAAAAGCTGAGGTTCCTGTTTCTTCGAAAAAAGAATATTCGGGGCGCTCTTATTTCGTGCCTAAATATATTCCTGCATCGATTATTCCAGATGAGCAAAAACCTGAAATTACGCCGAACGATTTGATGGATGCAATGGCAAAAAAACAAGAAAGTTATTTGTTGTTTGATACTGAACCAGCAGCTTATCAAGTCAAAGAAGAAAATGATCCGACCGTCAAAAAATTCAATCGCCACCCCTCTGTTGGGATGACACGCAGTGAGTTTCGAGCCAGCAATAAAAAAAATGGTGAGAAAAAACGTTCCGTTTTAGATCGATCATTAAAAGGAATGATTGAAGACGATCAACAAGAAGAATCTTCAAATGGCTATTTTCGTTCTAAATAGCAGTGACAGTTACTCTTAATAGAAGTGGTCCTTTGAGCATAACGATGAATGATTTCAGCTAGATGGCTAACATCTAGCTGTTTTTTTTGTGTGCCGAAACTATCGATTTCACAAAGTGATTAGTTGAAATACATTTTTCACCGCCTGAGGAATATTCTGATTTTACTAAGCAATAGCGTGGGCTATAGAATAAAGTGAAACGATCAAAACCATCGTTATTTATAATGTTTGTTATTTTAATTGGCGATTTTTTTTGTCATTTAAAATCGATGGCAAGTCAAACGGTGGCAGGACAGTGGTTTTCTGATCAGCTGCAATTGAAAAAGGGAAGCAAGCGTCCTGATGGCTAAAGCTGCTCTTTGGGAAGGCCTGATCCTTGATCGATTTCAAGGGAAAGATACGCTGAAAGGTGGGGCATCAACAAATGAACAAGAAAAAGAGAAAGGTATATTTCACCATCATTATTGGCTTACTTGGAGGACTCTACTTTTTTTCAACCATGAGTGTGTTTTCTTCAAACGTTTTCTTTGCTGCGCAGCTGGAGGAAAAAACGGTTGCGAGTGAATCATTCGATCTGATACGAGAGCAAGAGGCTGAGGAAAGAGTTGCCATTTATTTTGATGAATCAACGAAATCCGGGACTGTAGGAGACCTGTTACTGGTTGCGTTTCATACGGACCGTCCCATTAGTGAAATAGCGATCCGATTGCCGAAAGCTGCGGTTATTGCTGAAGAGGAGTTGCCAAAGGGAGTCAAGATCACGCCACTCACTGAAGAGAACGGTTGGAAACTAATGACCGATACTCCTAGAAGTGATTTTTTGGTTCCATTGATAGTTGATGCAGCAGGATCGTTTCCATTTGAAGTAGCAGATTCAATGATAATGCTTGAAATAAAAGAAGCACGGGAGACAAACCCTACGGACACACAAGAGGATGAGCAAACTGATTCGAGTGACTCCACTGATCAATTGGATCAATTGGATCATTTGGATCAAGAGGATCGAGAAGATCAAGTAGCAGAAGAGAAGGAAATAGAAAGCCAGCTTCCTGAGGCATCAGCATCTGATCCTGGCAATCTTTATCTTTTAGGCGACGACGTAAAAAAAAGAGGAGTTGCCAATTGGGTCGAATTTATGGCTGCAATGGTCGATCCGACGGTCAATTATATTTATTTGACAGCCAGTTTTCAAACGAACGATAATCCTCGTTTAGGCATTACGGGAATTGACGGCTGGAGCAGCAGCGTCAATCCTAATGGCGGATTAGCCTATGTTTATATCAATGCCAGGGAAGTCTCAAGAACGTTAATCATCGATGGCCTCGACAAATATCAGATGGATCTTAGAGCCGTAGCGATCTGTTTTCGCGATTCCAGTGTCAATCCAGACTCCCCGTGGGACATTACTTTGCAAAATTTGAAACTCTACCATGGAAACTTTTGGGGGGCAATTGAATACCATGATTTGAATATGTCAAATCAGCAGCGTTCAATCATTCGGTACCACAATCTCAACCATACGGGCAATCAGTTGTTTTACGGGTTGCACTCTCGAGCCAGCTTTTCTGGACATTCGGTTTCACACCAAACGCCTAGATATACCTCAGACTTCAATGCTTCTTGGACGATTCACACAAATACTCAGGCGAATTTTGAAATCAACCAAATAGAGCTTCGTGAGGGAGCAAACGTCGAAATGTCGACGATCAGCTCAGGAAATCTTGATTTTTATAATACAAATGCGCGTCTCGTATTAGGGGATAATGCCCGACTATCATTAAATGCCAACGGTTCAGCTGGTGAAGCAGGCGGTGCTAATATTCGCTTTGTCGCTGGCAATGGACGCATTGAGTTAGGAAAAGGCGCGGAATTGGCACTAAATACACAAAACAACAGCCCAGCAGTCATCACATCAGGCACGCCCCATGATATTCGCTTAATGGAAAAAAGTCGCTTGTCGGTTGCTGCTGCAAACCGAACGTTGTACAGTCATATTTTCTGGTTAAGTGCCAATACGCATGTCACCTTAGAAGACAGCAGCACCTTAGAGGTTGAAGCAACAAATCAAAATACAACCGCAAATATCTTCCACTTCTCTGGCACGACTGGCAATCTCAACGTAGGCAAAGATGCTACCTTAGATATTCGTTCGGACAGCCCACAGGCTGTCCAACGGCTACTTTTCTTTACCAGTGCCAACAATCCCGCAAGATTGACGATCGACGATGCCAAGCGTGTCAATTTGCAAAGAACCCGCGCCATAACGACCACCACAAATGGTCTAATTGAAGGGGGAGGAATCACTGCAAAGAATCAGGCGATTCGCCAGTGGCGGCATGGAAATACAGGAGAGACAGTTGATTTTCAGTGGCAACCGATTCTGTCCATGACTGCGGCGATTTCAGGAACCAATACCAATGTGACCAATGTATCTTCGCTAAATGAGGAAACAAGTCGAGGGTTTGCCGCGCAGTTTGCTTCTCGTTCGCAACGGTTATTGTTTGAGAACATACCAGACGTCACGGTGACCATCGATCCTTTGACAGAAGATAGAACCTTACCTAATGCCTATACGATTTCGGGAACCGCCAATCCTGGTAGCTACCTTCGATTCCAAAGAGAGGGACTGATGCCAGAACCGACGCTTGAAACGACAGTCGATAATGCTGGCAATAGCACGTATTTTCACAGCCAAGCGGATGAAAACGGGCATTATTTACTTGATCTATCTGATTTAGAACCTTTCCAGTATTTTACTCAAGGTGAGGTGGTCACCGCTCAGGCATTTCTTGATGGCAAATGGGCAGAAGCATCAACCACTGTGGAACCCATTGGTGACGTAGACCCAAAAGATCCCCTTGATCCTGATCAACCGATTCTACCTGAAAATCCACCCTTGATACCAGAAAATCGCGGGTTTATCAGTATAGACTTTGTTTCACAATTCGATTTTGGTACAGTACCGATTCGCTCGTCGACAAGCCGCTATCCGGCGCGTCCGCAACGAATTTCTTTAGTGGATGATCATGAATCAACCGAACGACCAAACTACATTCAGGTTTCCGATCGTCGATTTCTTCAAAAGGGCTGGACCTTGAGTGCCCGATTATCAGAGGAAGGGTTCGTTAGCACGGATGCGTTTAAGCACCACTTAAAAGGAGCGAGTGTGCATTTGACGAATATTGAAATGGTTACCTCTAGAGAAAATCCCTCTGAAGCACCAGACTACTTTGATGCAATCGAGCTGGGACCGCAGAACCAAGTGATTGCACGTGCCAATGAAAAGCAAGGGGCGGGAACTTGGATTCAACGCTATGGAAACGAGGATACCATGCAAAAAAGTGTCGAGCTGGAAATCCCTATTGGCGCGAGGCCGCAAGCAACAAGTTATCAAGGAACCATCCATTGGGAGCTGAGTTTCGTACCTGGTGCTGACGAATAACCCCTTGGAAAACAAGTAAGTATGTTCTGCAATCGTGAATATGATCGAACACTGTAAAAGTTGATCAGACAAAAAGAAGTCCATTTGCCATTGGACTTCTTTTTTGTCTGAAACAAACGAGTAGTGGTTTACACTACTTTTCCCACTTTGGTAGATACGCTTTTCAATCAATAGAAGTGAGTGAAACCACAGGTAGTGTATCGATGAGCAAAATCATAACATGGTAGCCATCAACAAAATCACCTAAGCACTGTGTCTTCTCCAGCATAAATTTTATTTAGCTATTTTAGTAATTAAATCCTGCTCAAATATTTTAATTTTCGCTTGCCTTTTGATATGCTAAGAACAAGGGGGAATCAAAGATGGAAGTTGATCTACAAATGCTGGCGATGATTTTCTTTATCAATCTCGCCTATGTCACATTGAACACACTGCGATTTTTATTGACAATGAAAGGGTATCGCGTGATTGCCCCATTAGTGAGTATGATCGAAATCACGATCTATATTTTAGGCTTATCTATGGTATTGGATCGTTTGGATAACCCGCTGAATCTCTTGTTCTATGCACTAGGCTATGCTGCAGGAGTCAGTATCGGGATCAAAATCGAAGATAAGCTGGCTCTGGGCTATACAATGGTCACAGTGATCCTACCTAGTAATACGGATGAAGAAAAGAGTTTGCCGAAGATTTTGCGACAAGAGGGTTATGGTGTGACACAAAGCTTTGGTGAAGGATTGGAAGGCCCGCGACTGATTTTAGAGATTCTTTCCCAAAGAAAAAGTGAGAAAAAGCTCTATCAAACGATCAAAGCGGTGGAAGAGCGAGCGTTTATCATCAGCTATGAACCCAAGTATATTTCGGGCGGTTTTTGGACCAAAAAAATCAGCCGTAGAGAGGCGAAGTTGAAAAAGCAAGCACCTGTTGATTGAGGAACTAGAGGCAGCTTGATCCATTCGTGAAGAATAGTTGCATAATAAGCAGGGAGTTTATTGATGAGAGGAAGCGTTAGGTGTGGAAAAGAAAGCAAATGGCATGATGGCGGTCATCGCTGCACTGATCTCAAACATTTTGGTAGCGATCAGTAAGTTTGTCGGTTATGCCTTGAGCGGTAGTGCGGCCATGCTGAATGAAAGCATTCATAGTGTCGTAGATTGCAGCAATCAGATCTTTTTATTGATCGGTGATAAACGGGCAACAAAGGGACAAAGTGAACTGCATCAGTTTGGTGAAGGTCGGGCGAAATATTTTTTCAGCACGATCGTTGCGATGATGCTCTTCTTTGGTGGGGGCGCACTAGGCGTGATGGAAGCAGTGGAAAAGCTGCTGCATCCCGCCCATGAAGTCGGCAATACCTGGTTAGTGATCGCTATCTTGATTTTCGGGATGATCGTTGAAGGAAGTTCGTTGTGGATCGCAATCAAGGAGATCCGCGAGCTAAACGTCGAACGTCAACCAATCTATCGTTTTTTGAAAGAAAGTCGGCATAGTGAGATTTTGATCATTTTCACAGAAGACTTTTGTGCGGTGATCGGTCTGATGATCGCACTGATCGGAACGGTTTTAACAATGATTACCGGGAACGCATTTTTTGATGCCTTCAGCGGCTTATTGATTGGTCTTTTATTGATGGTAGCAGCGATCTTCTTAGCCCGCGAATTTTACAGTCTACTGATTGGGGAAAGTGTTACCAAACGTGATTTAGCGGTGATCAAACAAGCGTTTGAACGTCCCGATGTTGATCGCTTGATCGATGTGAAAACAGTCCATTTAGGGCCAGCAGAAATTTTGATTGCAGCGAAAGTCGATATTGCCGCAAAACAAGAAGAGGTCGGCTATGAGATCATTAATGAGATCGAAGCCGAGATCCGACATCAAATGGCAGATAAAAAAGTCTATATTTATATTGAAACGGATGAGTACGATCCTCACTACATGGAGAAGCGGCGCAAACTTGTGCGACCTTCCCACTGATTTAGCTAGAATAAAGCTGTTTTTTTTGATACAATAGACAAGGATTATCACATAGTGAAGGAGATTTCAAAATTATGATCAATGCAAGTGACTTAAGAGCTGGAATGACGTTTGTTCAAGACGGCAAACTTATCAAAGTATTGGATGCCAGCCACCACAAACCAGGTAAAGGAAATACGGTTATGCGTATGAAATTACGTGACGTTCGGACTGGTTCGACTTACGATACAACCTTCCGTCCAGAAGAAAAATTTGAAAAAGCGCATATCGATACGAAAGCTGTACAATACCTATATACAATGGACGATACCGCATTCTTTATGGATCTGGAAACCTATGAACAATATGAAATTCCAGTTGAAGTGGTTGAAGAAGAAATGAAGTTCATTCTAGAAAACATGGAAGTAAAAATCCAATTCTTCGGCAGCGAAGTGATTGGCGTGCAATTACCTTCAAGCGTAATCTTGAAAGTTGTTGAAACACAGCCATCGATCAAAGGGGCAACTGTGACTGGTTCTGGTAAGCCAGCAACGATGGAAACGGGCTTAGTTGTCAATGTTCCTGACTTTGTTGAAGAAGGCGAAATGCTAGAAATCAATACAGCTGAAGGTACCTATTTAAAACGTGCAAAATAGCAAAAAACCGCGACTTGTTCGCGGTTTTTTCTTTGCTCTTGTTGTGTTCAGAAGTGGCTCATTGTCCCATTGCCGATGTTTTTTGTAAAGGATAGATACTATAAGGTTTACTGATAAAGTAGGCGACGGAGCAGACGATCACAAAGAAGGGTAGATTTTGAAAGCCAAAGACTTCTCCACCAATAAAGATCGGTGCAAATAAGGTGCTAGTGGCGCTGCCAAAAACACTGGCATAGCCTAGTGCTGCTACCAGTTCGATAGGCAGTCCGAACAGTGGCGCCAACACGACCCCCAAAGAAGAGCCAATCGCAAACAAAGGGGTGACTTCTCCACCCAAAAAACCAATGCTGATGGTCAATACGGTCAACACCAACTTAAGCAGCCAATCATAAGAATAGATCGGTTGATTCGTGAAACTCGCGCTGATCAAATTTGTTCCTAAGCCTGAATAACGCCCTTGATACAACAAAACAAAAAGTAAGACTAACGCCAATGCGCCAATCCCAATACGCCACAGTGGATTCGGGAAGCGCCGCTTCATGATGCGTTTCATCGTTTCTAAACAGCCCGCAAAGCTACCGCCAACCATACCAAAAATCAACCCAATCACAAGTAATTTCAGAAAAACAGGTATCGTCAAATCGACGGATTGAGGCAACATAAGACTAAATTTTTCTAAGCCTAACCATTGAGAAGTCGTACTAGCAGTGAAAGCAGCCAGCAAAGTTGGTAAGAGTGCATGATGACTGAATTTACCGATGACAAGTACCTCCAGTGCGAAGAACGTCGCAGCGATGGGGGTTTCAAATAAACCAGCAAATCCCGCAGCCATCCCAATCATGATCAGGGTGCTGGCGTACTTTTCTAGTCGCAGCCATTTTCCTAAGCGATTGGCGATGGTGGAACCTAACTGAACCGCAACCCCTTCTCTGCCAGCGCTTCCTCCAAATAAATGCGTCAGCCAGGTTCCCACCATTACAAAAGGAATCAAGCGCAGCGGAATATCTTTTTCTTCTTCCTGCCCGACTAAAAACACTAAGTTCATTCCTTGAGGACTCCGATCGCCATACTTTTGGAAAAGGTAAGTAAAGCAAATACCGATAATTGGTAAGAAGAGAATCAATGGCAAAAAATGACTTTCTCGGAAGGCACTTAAGAATAGCAAAATTTTGCCAAAGAAAGTGTCAACGGCTCCAGCAAGCACCCCAATCACCAGACTGAGCAAACCTAATGCAGTCAGTTCAAAATACGTTGTTTTTTGTTTCTTCATTTCTATCACGATCCTTTAAAAAATATAGGAATAATGCTCTTGCAACTATGACGAACGAGTGAAAATAAAAAATGACTACTACACACTAAAAAAAGTGGTAGAAGTCATTAGCAAAATTGCGGTTTCAGTAAGAACTGAGGGAGACATTCATTCCCTATTAGCATCAATATTATCTGATAAAACCCTCGTTTTGTCAATGGATGCTGGTCGCGAAAAGCAATTCCTCTAACACTTATCTTTTCTACATAGTTATGGTAAAATTAATCTCATAAGAACTTATATGTGAATTGAGCATCGGAAGAGTCACTGGCAAGAAAAGGGATGAAAGGACGATCCTTCTACTGTTTGACCAAGGGGAAAACAGTGGGTAGTGAGGAATCGAAGAGGAAAAATGTATGATTGCATTTATGACGATCGAAAAATGGCTGCAAAGTGAGCGTTTTTATTACGTGATCCTACCAATTCTCATGGTGGTTGGTCTAATTGCGTTATTAGGGTTCCTGATGGTTTTGCTTTATCGAGAAAACCGCAACCCAAAAGTGACACTATTGCTTGGCGGCATAGTCGTTGCGTGTCTGCTAGGCTTTTTTATTGGAGATCAAGTGTATGGTGAATTCAAAACGTATAATGCGCTGGTCACACCGAATATCCGAGACCGCGAAAAAATGTTTTTAGGCTATAAATATTACGAATCTGATACTACAGCAGTTTATCAGCGCATCCAAAGCAATGAAGCGATTGAAACTTTAGGGATCTATCAAGCAGTACCAGTGGAACGGGAGATTGAATTTCTTGGATCTGCTCATAACTCCGTATATTTTAAAATGGGCGCCCAGGTTTACTATGCTCGCTATCAACCGACATTTGTGGAAGAGGAAACAACCGCTAAACTGCAGGGGGTTCAATACCATTTGACTGATCCTTCCTTTGAAACGATCGGCTTCTATTCCGAAACCAACAACTATTTGACGGCAATTACGATTCCAAAGACTCAAGAAACCCTCGAATATCAATCCGTCGATTCTGTGATTCCGCAAGAATTTGGGAAAAGTCAAACCCAATGGGCGTTACCGAATAGGAATGAATAACGATAAAAGAAAACTACCTAAGTCACGAAAGAAAGTTCTCTCAAGAGGGAATCTTCCGTGCGCAGGTAGTTTTTTTGTATATTTAGTCAGATAACATTGCTTTTCCTATGACTGATTAGGTAGTCCTCTTTCTTTTTGCGAGACAATTTTTTGAAGGCGGCTTCTGCTTGAGTGGCTTCACTGCGAGTGGAAAAGCTTTCTGCATGAATCATTTGCAAAGGTCTGCGACTAGCAGGACGGGTATATTTTGCCCCGATCCCTTTGTTGTGCTCTAATAAGCGGCGACTCAAATCTGTGGTATAGCCACCGTAGAAGGACTGATCGTTGCAACGCAAGACATAAAAATAATGATTCTCAGCAGCCATAGAGCATCGCCTTCACTTCTGGACTATAGGCACCTGTTTCATCATAGGTAATGAGAGGGGAATCAATTTTAAAGCCATCCGCCTTGCCGTCCTTGATTCCTTCAATCAATAAAATATTGGCCTCTTTGCCTACTTTCGGATAGACGAAGCGGACGCGTTTTGGGGCGATTCGATGGGTGCGCATATGGTCCAAAATATCGAGAAAGCGATCCGGGCGATGAACCATCGCAAACCGTCCATTCATTTTTAACGCTTTACTGGCGGTTTGGATCACTTCATCTAAAGTTGTGGTGATTTCGTGACGGGCGATCGCTAAATAGGGATTCGGATTTTTGATCGCCGTCGGTACATTTTTAAAATAAGGCGGATTGCAGACCAAAAGATCAACGGAATCAGGTTTGATTTTTTGAAAGAGGTTCTTCAAGTCCATAGGATAGACCGTCAGCTGGTCTTGCAAGTCGTTTAATTCGATACTGCGCTGCGCCATATCCGCTAAGCGTTCCTGCAATTCGATTTGATAAATATGAGCGGTCGTTTTTTTGCTGATAAATAAACCGACTGCGCCATTCCCTGCACAAAGGTCAACGATTACACCTCTTTTTGGCACTCTAGCGTAATTTGCTAATAAGACAGCATCTAATGAAAAAGAAAAAACTTCGGAACTTTGAATGATCTTGATGTCATCGGCATACAATTGGTCGATGCGTTCGTTCGGTTGCAACATGAAGCATACTCCTGTTCTAAATTCATTTCAATGTATTATACTACGATTAAGAATAATGGGAAACGCTAAAAAATGCTTGTCATTTAAACCGTTTTTTTGCATACTTGAATAGGAGAGAAATAGAAAGGAAAATGAGTATGTTTTTTCGCTTTATGCGCGGTGTGGTTCGCGTAGTATTATTTTTGATCAACGGCAATGCTCGTTATCAAAACAAAGAGGTTTTACCTAAAAATGAAAACTACATTTTAGTGGCTCCTCACCGAACCTGGTGGGATCCATTGTACCTAGCAGTGGCTGCTCGACCAAAGAAATTTAGTTTTATGGCGAAAGAAGAGCTGTTCAAAAACCCGATTTTACGGTTCATTTTGATCCATGCCAATGCTTTTCCAGTTAAACGAGACAAACCGGGACCGAGCGCGGTAAAGACGCCAGTCAAAATTTTGAAGGAAACGGATCTTAGCTTGATCATGTTTCCAAGTGGTACGAGACACGCAACGGCTTTAAAAGGCGGCATGGCGTTGATCGCAAAAATGGCTAAGGTCAAGATCGTTCCCTCTGTTTATCAAGGACCGCTGACGTTAAAAGATCTTTTTAAACGCAAGCGAGTAACCGTCCGCTTTGGGGAGCCCATTGACATCAGTGACATCAAAAAGATGGACAAAGAGGGCTTGGCGGAAGTCGAACGGCGCATCCAGGGTGCATTTGACACACTGGATCAAGCGATTGATCCGTCATTTGTTTATCAAATCGATGAGTCCAAAAGAGAAGATTAATACCTAAGAAAAGCCGCTGATCCTTTTGTGATCAGCGGCTTTTTTCTAAAGAGTTAATCCAATAATTCGAAAGCAAATTTGGTCCACGGTTTTAAATATTCCAACAAAGGCAGCTCGTCACTTGAAATGGCGCCGACTTTGTTTTTCCGTGTGTCTTGGTGAGGGGTCAAAACGATCTGCAATTCGTTTTTGTATTGGCCAAAGGTATCATTGCCGATAACGATGTCCCCATAGGCAAAAGGTTCTTGGTTTGTATGAGGGAGGTTTTCGATGGGACGGTACTTCACCCGTGATTGTGTGGAACGAGCGACTAACGCATTACTGTCACCACGCCGAAAATGATTGGTTTCGGCTAATATTCTTCGTTCGATTTCGCTGGCGTCTGCGTCTACGAGAACGCCAAAGGTCAGCTTGTAACGATCGATCGCCGCCAGAGCTTTCAGCTCTGCATCCGACGCATAAGCATTGCCGATAATCACGGTATCGATCAACCCAGAAGCAAAAAGCAGCTTCCCTTGCAGCGCCAATGGTAAATCGCGACAAGATTCTAAGGTCGGTAAGCCATCATTGACTTCCCAAGGGCCAATTTTGGCTGATTGACTAGTGATGAAGGCGGCTGTTTTCAACCCGTATTTTTTAAAACGTTGGCTGCAGCTGCGGAAAAAAGCATCCGTTAAGCCTGTGCCTCGTTGGGGGTAAAAATTGTGGCAGCCATATAAAAAAGGTTCATTTGCTTGATAAGAAAGGATATTTTCTAAATAGTTCACATCATTACTCATATTCAATTCAATCGCCAAGCCGAATGGATTGAAGGTCAGTTGGGCTTCTTTACTGCCATCAAACCCTTGATCCAAGCGGATACCGTCCGCACCTAATTCTGCAAAGAAGCTTAGATCATCATAAGAGATCGCCAGATCACTAAAAACAGCTGGTGAAATATCTAATATCGTTTCAAAGCCAAGGTTCTTGGCAAAGCCGATAATCGAAGAGAATTTTTTTCTGACGGTCTCTTTGCCTTCACTGACTTCTAGCATACTCATAAATAAGCGCGAGTAACCAAGGGCAGCAGCTTTTTTTAAATAGTCTTGATCCAGTAAAGGATCGCTATGGTCGGGGTAAATCGAAAGGCCAATTTCTCGTTTCAATGGTTTTCCTTCTTTCTAAAAAAATCGTACGAAGTACCTCTTGGCATTGGAAAAAGCTGCTGAGTAAGGCTTCTTCTGTTTGTCTTGGTGGGTGCTTCGTCCGACCTTTATAAACAAATTATTGTGCGACTGGTTGATTTTCTTTTTCTAATTCGTTTTTGTCATAGATTTTTACGAATGGGTAATAGATCAGGATCGATAAAAGAATCAAAAGAACATTCAGCACGATGGCACGCCAATCGCCGCCAGTTGCTAAGAAAGCACCAATTGGTCCAGGCAATGTCCAAGGGGCATTGACCGTGACGGCATTGACTAAACCTGCTGAGGTGGCGACCCATGCAATGACACCATTGATTAAAGGCGCAATGATGAATGGTGGGATCAAGATTGGATTCAAGACGATCGGTGTACCGAAAATCAGTGGTTCATTGATGTTGAAAATTGCTGGAATTAAGGCTGTTTTTCCTAGTTTTGAACCGAATTCTGATTTGGTGCGAAACGCTAGCAAAATCGCCAAACCAATCGTTGAACCAGCCCCACCAATCCAGATAAACCATTGATAAAATGGTTCGGCTGCGATATTGGGAATCATATCTCCTGAAGCAAGCGCAGTTGTATTCCCTTCTAACAACTGCAACCATAATGGTCGAGCCAATGATCCAACGATAGAAGCACCATGGATCCCGAATGACCAGAAGAAGGTCGTCAAGAAGGTGATCAATAGCACACTTGGCAAGGTGTCTGCGGCACTGACTAAAGGATCGACGACTTTTGCCACGATCGTGTGCCAGTCAAAGCCGATATAGTAAGTGATCGCGCCCATTCCTAAAATAATGACTAAGGTAGGGGTCAAGGCTTCGAAAGAGCGAGCGACTGCAGGTGGGACTTGTTCTGGCATCGTGATTTTAAATTTCGATTTGTCCGTTAACCGATAGATTTCAACGGCAAGAATCGAGGTGATGATCGCCACGAACATACCAGCACTCCCTAAGTTGGCCATTGGCAAGACAAAGCCGACCGTTCCAGCAGCATCCAAGGCTTCTGCTGGGATATTGACCGGGGTGAAGGTCAGTAAAAAGGCGGTCGTAGCTAGGATCCCGCCAGAAAGACCATCAAGCTTATAAGAGCGAGAAAGACTGTATCCAATCCCGAATGCCGCATACAAGCTCATAATGTACATCGTCATTCGATAAGGCAATAAGATCGTTGTGGCATTACTAGACAAGAATTGATAGATGCCCCAACTTTGAGGCAGCGGTGGAAAGGCTAAAATCATAAAGAACGAACTGACGATGATCAATGGCAAGGTTGAGACGATCCCGTCACGAACCGCCCGCAAGTGACGCTGGCTGCCAAGTTTTTCCATCGGTCCTGCCAAATGGCGCTCGATGAATTGAGTGAATTTATCTAACATGGTTTATCCTCCTAAGGTGTTTTACATTTTTGCTTCCCATGGATTCGGAATGATTTTCCCTAAAATCACGCCTTGGGCTGCCCCGGTTGCTGCAGGGGCATTGTTGACACGGCTGTGAAGGGTTTCATTTCCTAATATGGCAAAAGCCACCGCTTCTTTGGCATCGTTGGAACCGCCAATGTCATCTTGTGTTCCAACGGCTACTGATTCTGGTAAATAGCCTTGGATCAGTTCAATCAGCAGATGATTGTGGGCACCGCCGCCCGAGAGAATCACTTCCATATCGTTTGTTCCCAACTGAGGAAAAATGAACCGTTGGTAACTGTCAGCAATGGAAAAAGCGGTGAAATCGGTCAAAGTCCTCACCAAGTCTTCAGGTACTGCTTCGGGATACTTGGTCAATAACTGATGCACGAATTGTTTTCCAAAAAGCTCACGCCCGGTGCTTTTCGGCGGTTGCTGGGACAAATAAAAATGAGTTCTTAATTCCTTTTGCAAGGCTGGTATAATTGCTCCCGCACGGGCTGTTTCACCAAACGCATCATAAGGCTGACCGAATAGCTGAACCATTAATTCATCGATGACCATGTTTCCTGGACCTGTATCAAAGGCATACAGCTCGTTTAAGCTGCCACTTTTTGGTAGTACAGTAACATTGCCGATGCCGCCAATATTTTGCAGCAAACTATTTTTGCTGTCTGATTGATAGAGCAGATAATCTGTATAAGGAACAAGAGGGGCGCCTTGACCGCCAGCAGCCATATCCATCACTCGAAAATCGGCGACGACTTTCGTTTGTAAGCCATAAGCGATAATTGAAGGTTCGCCAATTTGCAAGGTGCTGTTTTTCGCTGGGTCAGCATCGGGGGAGTGCCAGATCGTTTGTCCGTGGCTGGCAACAAAATCAATGCTTTTTTCTTCAATACCAGCTTTTTGGCAGAGGATTTGACACGCTTTCAAAAATTCATACCCTAATTCCGTATTTAATTGGCAGATGAGGGGAACATTTGATTCCACCGGATCACAAGCAGTTTTTATTCGTTCCTTCAATTCTTCACCAATAGGCAGTGTGACCATTTCCATCAGCTGTACGGCAGTTTCGGTGCCGCAGCCGTTGATTTTTACTAAAGCTGCGTCGATCCCATCCAAACTGGTTCCTGACATGAGTCCTATTGCAAGCATAGCGTTTCTCCTTTCTTTTAGAATAGTGATGAAAGCGATTGTTGAATTCGATTTCACACTCATTGTAAATGAAGTGTAATTATATTTCAAGATATAAATTTATAATTGAAAAAACATTTCAACATAATGATGTCAGGTGTTCGCTCTTTTTATCAAAAATGGGTGGTAAGTGAAATTTCGCTGGCAGAGAGATGTCTAACGATCAGGGAAAGTGGTATAATGGTTGGAAGGATATTTTTTAAGAAGGTGAAGAAATGCGCTTTATACATACAGCTGATTGGCACATCGGAAAAAAACTACATGGCTATGATTTGCTGGAGGACCAGCGAGCAATTATCGATCAAATCATTGCGATCGCTTTAGAAGAAAAAGTCGCTGCCATCGTCATTGCAGGTGATCTATATGATCGTTCCGTTCCCGCTGTCGATGCGGTCAAATTATTGAATGAAAAAATCGCAGAAATCAATCTAACGAATGAACTGCCTTTATTGGCTATCTCAGGAAACCATGATAGCCCAACGCGGCTAGAAACTGGTAGTCAGTGGTTTCAGCAAACACGCTTTTACCTGTCCACCAGCATCGAACAAAGTTTGCACCCGGTTGAGTTTGACGATACACAGTTCTTTTTACTGCCTTATTTTGAACCGATCGAGGCGCGCTTGTTTTTTGATGAACCATTAATGAAGATTTCTGATAGTGTCCAAAGAGTCATTGAGGAGATGACCAAGCACTTTGACTCGTCCAAAAAGCAAGTGCTAGTGACCCATTTTTTTGTGGCGGGTTCTAGCCAAACAGATTCAGAAACAAAAATTCAAGTTGGCGGATTGGACAGCGTACCGACCACCGCTTTTGCGCCATTTGATCGAGTCGTTTTGGGGCATTTACATGCCAATACCGCCCTGAAACATCCGAAAATCGGGTACAGTGGCTCTCCGCTGAAATTTTCCCTTTCTGAACGGACGAACCAAAAAGGGGTCTATCTTGTGGATACTGTAAAAGACACCAATGAATTTATTCCCCTCACACCAAAAAGGGATATCCAGCAACTGACGGCTTCCTTTGAGGAGTTGATCGATCCGGTTTTTTACCGTGATCTAAATCGTGAGGCGTTTTGGCATTTTCTGCTGACGGATCGTGCTGTGATTCCAAATATGATGAATCAGTTGCGAAAAATCTATCCATTTATTTTGTCTGTCGAACGGTTGAATGGACGAGAACAGACGAAAAAAAGACAGCTAACGACACGAGAAACCGACCCGCAGGCCTTGATCAGTCATTTTTTTCAAGAGATGACGGGAGATTCCTTGCTCGATGCACAAACCAAGTGGATCGAACAAGGATTAAATGAAGCATTTGTCGTGGAAAAGAGGGAATAGTCATGCAACCGAAGTCTTTACAAATGAAAAATTTTGGTCCATTCATTGATGAAAAATTGGATTTTAGTCAGCTGCAAGCTGGCGGTTTGTTTTTGATCAGCGGCAAAACTGGTGCAGGAAAAACGACGATTTTCGATGGCATGACGTTTGCCTTGTTCGGTGAAACATCGGGGAATCTGCGCTCAGGCAAAGAAATGCGCTCGATGTTTGCTTCACCAACCGAAGAGACCAGCGTCACGTTTACTTTTGAACATCAGCGTTTTACCTACCAGATCCAACGGAAACCGGAACAGACGTTAGCAAAAAAACGTGGTGACGGGGTCACCAACCAAACGGCAAAAGTCCAGTTGACGATTTTTGACGCCGAGGGCAAAGAGAAAAAGCAAATCAGTAAACGGACAGAAGTTGATGCGTTTATCAAGGATCTGCTGCAGCTGGATGCCAAACAGTTTTTTCAAATCATGATGTTGCCGCAAGGAGAATTTCGTAATTTTTTGATTGCCAGCAGCAATGAGAAAGAACGCGTTTTACGGAATTTATTTGGCACGGAAATGTATCAACAATTTAATGAATGGTTGAAAGAGCAAGTCAAAGCACAAAGTAAAAAGCTTGAGCATCAGCAGCTGCTCGCCTCGCAAATCATGGAGCGCTTTGAATGGGAAGAAGCGCAGGAGGTTTTAACGGTTGCGGAAGGTCTGACTTTGTGGGCGCAGGATTTAGAAAAACAACAGGCGCAGCTTCAGCAGTTATTGCACAAAAAAGACCAAGCGATCCAAGAAATGAAAGCTGCGCAAGACGCTTTTTACCGTGCAAAAGAAATTGAAAATGCACGGATCGAATGGCAAGGTCTACAAGAAAAAGCCCGAGAGCTACATGCTAAAAAAACCGAGATCGCTCAGAAAAAAGCACAGTTGAACCAGTTGGTGTGGGCGCTTGAACATCAAGAAATCATGCAGCAAAAAGAAGAACGAGTGAAAGAAGCACAGCAAGCTGCTCAGCAAATCAACGAAACAAAACAGCAGCTGCAAGAAATTCAGCAGCAACAAGTAAGCTGGCAAGACCAACGAGCGTTGATTGACGGCATCAAGAAAAAACAGGAAGCTGCTAGTCAAAAAGTTCAACGAATCCAGCAGCAGATCCCGCTAGCACAGCGCACACAAGCGCAGCAAGAAGAAGTGGTGCAACTTGAAAAAGCCGCACAGCAACAGACCACCGAATTAACGAAGATAAACCAAGCGCAAGCAAGTGCCAAAGCGCAAGCGCAGCATCTGGCAGAAGAAATCGAAGCATTGCGAGGGTTTCAAGCAGAAGCGGTGAAATTAGTAGAAACGCAGGCTCTGGTAGAAAAATGGCAGCAAGCAAAAGCGCAGTTTCGTGAAGCCGAGCAAAAAGCAGGGGAACAGCAACAAATTCATTCGGAGTTGGTTCTTGAACAACAGCAATTAGCAGCATCCTTGCTGGAGCTGCAAAAAACGTTAAAACAAGAAACCAGTCAAAATGCTCGAATGCAAATTGCTCGGCTTCGTCTATTACTGGAAGAAAATGAACCCTGTCCGGTTTGCGGATCCTTGGATCATCCGAATACACAGGAGCACACGACCTATCGCATCGAAGACATCATTGCCAGTGAGCAAAGACTTGAGAAAACTCAAGAAAAATTGATGAAGATCCAACAGCAAGTATCGGCAAATCAAACGCTGCAGGAGCAAGCCACATTGCGAATCAGCGAATGGCAAGCCACCAGTGTTGCTGCGCAGAAGCAAGTGGCATTCGCTTGGACTACAGTTCAACAGGCATTTGCTACCTTGCAGCCGATAGAAAACCAAGAGACGATTACCGAGGAAACGACGGTAGCGGAACTAAAGAAACGGCAATCTTTCAATCAACAAAAAGCTGCTTCTTATGAAGACGCGCAGAAGAAACATCAGGCAGTAAATGAGAAATTAGCAACGTTAAATGAGTCCTATCAGCAAGTCAGTGAGCAAGCGAAAAAAGCCCAAGAAGCGTGCCAGCTTGCGGAGGGGAAATTGGCTTCTTTACAGGAACAACTTGCAGGCGCAACGTATGAACAATTACAAGCCGATTTAGCAAAAACCAATGGTTTACTGAGGGAATATACGCAACAAATTGAGGCTGATGCCCGACAAGAAGCGCAGCTAAACGAACAGCAAGCGATTCTTTCAGAGAAGCTGAAAAATCTGCAGCAATTTTTTGCAGAAAAGCAAGCGGCTAAGACAAAAGCAGAACAACGACTGACGCAGCGACTCCAAGAAGCTGGTATGACTGAAGAAACGATGCGGGAGTTGATTGCCCAAGCCGCTCAAACAACCGTTCTCTCAGAAGAAATCAAAACCTATGAGCAAGAAACGGCGTTTGTTCAGCAACGACTAGCATTTTTAGACTCACAGTTAAAAGAGCAAGCTGCAATAGATTTAAACCAATTGGAAGCTGACTACCTTCAGTTGCAGACCGTGATGGAGGAACTACAGCAAGAAACAGTTCGCAAACAGGAGAAAGTCAACGGCAATCAACGGTTGTTTGACGAGCTGCAGGTCATTTATCAGCAAAATGTCGAAGAACTTGCCCAATTAGGCCAACTTCAGCAGTTAGCAGAAACCATCAACGGTGAAAACGTCAAAAAAACCAGCTTGGAACGGTATGTACTGCAGCAATTTCTGACAGAGATCTTAGAAGTCGCCAATGAACGCTTGGCTCGGTTGACTCGTGGCCGCTATCAATTTGAATTAGCGGATAAAGTCGGCAGCTATCGAAGCTCAACAGGCTTAGAAATTGACATATATGACGATAATGCGGGACAGGTCAGAAGAGCTCATACACTTTCAGGCGGCGAAAGCTTTATTGCAGCCTTAGCGTTGGCGATCTCTTTGGCAGATGTGATCCAGCAACGAGCTGGTGGGATCGAGATCGAAGCCCTCTTCATCGATGAAGGCTTTGGCTCGCTTGATGAAGAATCATTGGAAATGGCGATGGAAGCATTAGAAATGATCGAAAATGAAGGGCGCATGATTGGGATCATCAGTCATGTTCGAGAACTGCGGGCAAGAATCCTGCAGCAAGTTTTCGTAGAAACTAACGGCAGCGGGCAAAGCCGGATCCGAATAAAAGAATAAGGAGAGGAGGGCTCTTATGAAGTGGAGTATTCCAGAAAAAGTAATTGAGCGTGGCAGAACGTATGTCAACGAAGATCGCGTCTTATCTGTCACACCAGACAAAGAAAAAAATGTGTGGCACGCAGAAGTATTGGGGACAGAATTGTATTTAGTGACCTTAGATGCTACAGCCAAAGAGGTAGATTATTGCCAATGTCCGTACTGGGAAGAGCATCATTATTGCAAACACACGGTGGCAGTCGAACTTTATCTACGCAAACAAGGGAAAACACGAAAAATCAATGAGCAAACCCCCATCAAAAAAGCCTTTTCTGCTTCAGAGATGTTTTCCAACGGCTTTGCCCGCTTAGGGAGCGAAAAAGAAACGAGCCAACCCTTACAGGTTGAATTTCGGATAGATACCATCGCCACCAATCCTTACCATCAAGAAATGGATATCTTAGGGATTTCCCTCAAAGTCGGCCATCGTGGCACCGCACGGGCCTATGTCGTTAAAAACATTTATAAATTTTTGCAGATGTACCAAGAAAACAAGCAGTACGCAGCGAATAAGCAGCAGACCTTCTTTCTATCTGCGGATGCCTTTGATGAGAAAAATCGAGCCTTGTTGAATCGATTGGCAGGAATCGCGCAAACGCAACAGTTAATCGGGCAAGCAGGTATTCAGATCAGTGGTAAACTTGACAAAAAGTATTTGCTGCTACCAGTTGAGTTCGGCAAAGAATTGTTGTTACAGTTAAACGAAGTCTATACGCAAATAACCATTGGTGAAACAAAAGTCAATGAAGCCGATTTTCAAATCGGTGAACCTTTGTCGTTTTCAGTCACAAAACAGAAGGATCATTTTCCGCTGGAATTCGTGAAAGATTTTGACCATTTACTTAGCTATTATAATTGGGGTCTGCTGGATGGAACCTTTTATGAACTGACTGTCGAACAAAAGGAAATCTATGTCACGATGCAACAGTTGTTTAAACGATTTGAACAGCCAGTCATCGACTATCCGAAAGAAGAACTAGCGAATCTTTTTATGAAAGTATTGCCTTATTTGCGAAAAATCGGGCGTGTCCAAGTAGCACCTGAAGTTCAAAATGAAATCGAAGAGTCTGAATTGAAAGCTGTCTTTTCGTTACGGAAAATCAAAGGACAAGTCGATTTACAAGTAGACTTCACTTATGGAGAAGTCGTTTTTTCAAGTGATGAAAAACATCACTATATGCCAGAAAATCATCCCGAGATTTTACGTGATTTTCAACAAGAAGCACGAATTGAAGCGATTATTGAAACCTTTGGCTATCAAGCAAGCACTAAAAATTGGCAAAAAAGCTTACCTGCGGGGGAACAACTTTATACCTTTTTTACAAGGGAGATCCCTGTTTTAAGGCAATTAGGTGAAGTCCGTATCGGCAAGAAGCTGCGGGAACTTTACCTTGACGCCCAACACCATCGACCAGAAATCGTTATCGAAGAAAATGGTTCTTGGTTGGATATCAAGTTTGATGTCAGCGGCATTCAAGAGTCAGAGATCAATGAGGTCTTGCGCAGCCTGTTACAGTCTGCACAATTTTATACCACTGAAAATGGGCAAGTCCTTTCATTGGAATCAGAAGAGTTTCAAGAAGCAAGTGCTGCCCTGAAAAAATTGCGTCTTTCACTCGAAGCGAAGGATGGGGCGATCCAAGTTCCTTTGAATCAAGGGCTGCTCCTGCAAGAGCAGTTTGCTGATCAAGCCAGCTTTAGCGCCGGTTTTCAGCAAATGACGGAAGACTTGATCCATCCAGAAAACTTTGAGGCGCAGCTGCCAGAAAACTTGCATGCTGAGTTGCGGCAATACCAAGAAGTTGGCTTCCGTTGGCTAAAAATGTTGAGCCACTATCAATTTGGCGGTATCCTTGCTGACGAAATGGGATTAGGGAAGACCGTTCAGACGATCAGCTACTTACTTTCAGAAAAACAAGAGAAACAAAAATTAAATGCGCTGATCGTGGCACCTGCCAGTCTAACATTCAACTGGCAGCAAGAAATCAAACGGTTTGCGCCGACGATTTCCGCGTCTGTCATCAGCGGAACGAAAGAAGAGCGCGAAGGGCAGATGGCGCAGCCAGCGGACGTCCGCATCACTTCTTATGCAAGCTTGCGGCAAGACATTGATGCCTATCAAGCATTAGATCTGACTTGTTTGATTTTAGATGAAGCGCAAATGGTCAAAAACAGTGCGACCAAAACGGCACAGGCCTTGCGCTCCTTGGAAGTTCCACAGCGGTTCGCCCTCAGTGGCACACCGATCGAGAACAATTTAGAAGAATTGTGGTCCTTGTTCCAAATGATCATGCCGGGCTTTTTCCCGAACAAGCAAAAATTTAAAGAACTGTCCACGCAAGAAATTGCGAAAATGATCAAACCCTTTATTTTGCGAAGAGACAAAAAATCCGTGCTGCATGATTTGCCGCAAAAATTGGAAACAAATTATTACAGCGTTTTAACAGAAGAACAAAAGAAAATTTATTTGGCGTACTTGCGGCAAATGCGGGAAGAAATCGCGCAGATGGATTCTACGTCTTTCCGTAAAAATCGAATCAGTATCTTAGCTGGTTTGACTCGACTGCGGCAAATCTGTTGTGACCCACGATTATTCGTGGAGGACTATGAAGGGTCTTCTGGGAAACTTGAACAGGTCAAAGATTTACTCTTAGCAGCCAAAGAAAATGGGCGTCGTGTGCTGCTATTTTCTCAGTTTACTAGCATGCTTTCGATCATTGAAGAAGAGCTAGCACATGAAGGGTTTGAGTCCTTTTATTTGCGAGGCAGCACACCGCCGCAAGATCGTTTGACGATGGTCGATGCCTTCAATAGTGGAGAAAAGGACGTCTTCTTGATCTCGTTAAAAGCAGGAGGAACAGGACTGAATCTGACCGGCGCAGACACCGTGATCTTATACGATTTGTGGTGGAACCCGGCGGTGGAAGAACAAGCCGCTGGACGAGCCCATCGGATCGGTCAAAAAAATGTTGTCGAAGTCTGGCGAATGATTGCTGAAGGAACCATTGAAGAACGAATGGATGCGTTGCAACAAGAAAAACGTGAGCTTTTCCAAAAAGTGATCCAAGGCAATGAAACACAGCTTCAACAAATGACAGAAGAAGATATTCGCTTGATATTGAGTATCGGCGAAGAAAGTTAGCCAATCAAAAAGATGGACCTGCCGCAGGAGCGAAGGTCCATCTTTTTTAGTTATACATGTATGCAGGCACTTGCATCAGTGTGTCAATACTGTCTTGCAGCTGTGAAAAAGCAGTGATCGATGCATCTGGTAAGTCTTCCAATCCACTAGGCGCTTGACGGAGACGATGATTGAACCACAAAGCTTGCCAACCGGCTTTCTTACAGCCAATCACGTCATTATCAAAATTATCACCAACGTACAGTGTGGTTTCCGGATCAAGAGCAAAGGCGGTTTCTGCCAATTGAAAGATTTCAAGTTGCGGCTTTTGATAACCAGTTGCTTGGGAAATGATCATATGCTCTGGTTTGATCCATCGAGTCAGTTGCAACTGATCCAATTTTTTTTGCTGGTGGTCAGTGGGACCATTGGTAATAATTCCTAGTTTGACTGGCAATGTGGACAAATAGTTCAAAGTTGACTCAACTTCAGGATGCAGCGTGATGGCATCTAGTTCTTGTTCATAACACAGCTGAAATTTACAGCTTTCTTCCATTGTAATAGGTAAGTACCCTAAATCCGTTAATGAATGGGTCAGTCGAAAATAACGAAAATGATCTAGCGTCCATTCATTTGCCAATACCCGTCCAAACTGCTCGTCACTGTGCACCCGAAACCGTAAGTAAAGAGCAGTTAAATCTTTGTGGGCTATTTGTGGGAAACATGAGGTTACGGCATTGCGAAATGGTTGTTGCTGGTCATATAAGGTATCATCGACATCAAAAAGAATACTAGTGATCAAAAAAGACACGCCTTTCAGAGTTAGTGAAAATTTTCAGTTTGTTTTCGAATCAATCATAAGCCATTATTCCTGTAAAAAAAAGAGGAAAACCCCTGTAAAATAAAGGTTTTATTTACTGTTTTTAGAAATCCGCGTCTTCATAGGTTTTCAAAATTATAGTGAATTTTACCCATTTTCACATGTTTCTCATTTTGCATTTCTACTGAGAGTTGCTTATAATGATAGCTATTGAGGAGGGGGAAATGTGTTAAAAAGGTTTTTTCGTTATTATCGACCGTATCGGTCACTATTTATACTTGACTTTACTTGTGCGGTATTTGCTGGTTTATTGGAACTAGCCTTTCCAGTTGCCGTCAACCAAGTAATCGATAAGATCATGCCCCAGAACAACTTTCACCTAATACTGTTGGCTTGCTTAGGCTTGTTCTTGTTTTATGTGATCAATACTGTGTTGCAATATATCGTGGTTTTTTATGGTCATAAACTTGGGGTCAATATTGAAACTGATATGCGTCAAGAGTTATTTCGACATCTGCAAACGCAATCTTTTGAATATTATGATAATCAAAAGACTGGCAAGCTGATCAGTCGTTTGACTACGGATCTCTTTGAGATTTCTGAAGTCGCTCACCATGGGCCAGAAGATGTTTTTATTACCATCATGACTTTGGTCGGTTCATTCCTATTGATGTTAAATATGCATGTTCAATTAGCTGTGGCAACATTTGCGTTGATTCCCTTGATCACGATCGCCTTGGTTTTTTTCAATAAGAAAATGACCAAAGTCAACACACAGATCTATGATAATCTCGGTGAGTTCAACGCCGGAGTGGAAGCATCTGTCAGTGGCATTCGAGTGACACAATCATTTGCCAATGAAACGTTTGAACATAAACGCTTTGACGGGTTAAGTGAGATTTATCGGCAGTCTAAGATCCTTTTTTATAAGGTAATGGCAATCAGTTCAGCGTACAATTATTTCTTGATTCGGTTGATCAACTTGTTTGCTCTGATCTTTGGTGCCTACTACGTGATTCGTGGTGAACTGACGAACGGTCAGTTCGTAGGGTTTATTTTATTGTCAAATGTCTTTGTTAGACCAATTGAGAAGGTTAATACGATGATCGAAAGCTATCCGAAAGGCATCGCTGGCTTCAAACGCTTGACCGAAGAGTTGGATAAAGAACCGACGATCAAAGACAAGCCGGGGGCACGGGCAGTAACTTCCTTAAAGGGAGACATCGTCTACCATGATGTTTCTTTTTCCTATGCGGATGCGACGAAAGTCTTGAATCACATCGACTTGTCGATCAAAGCGGGTGAGACGATCGCCTTCGTTGGACAAAGTGGTTCAGGGAAAACAACGTTATGCAACTTGTTGCCGCGGTTTTATGAAGTCACGGAAGGCGCCATTACGATTGATGGCATCAATATTCAGGAGATGACCTTGGCATCTTTACGTCAGCAGATTGGTACGGTGCAGCAAGATGTTTTTCTTTTCCCAGGAACGATTCGAGAAAATATTGCTTATGGCAAACTTGATGCAACAGAAGAGGAGATTTTAAAGGCAGTCAAATTGGCACACTTAGAAAAAGTCATTGATCAAATGACGGATGGCTTGGATACGGTCATCGGTGAACGAGGCGTCAAATTATCGGGTGGCCAAAAGCAGCGGGTAGCGATTGCTCGGATGTTCTTGAAAAACCCGCCGATTTTGATTCTAGATGAAGCAACTTCAGCGTTAGATACCGAAACGGAACAAGTGATCCAAGAATCATTGAATTCTTTGGCAGATGGGCGTACAACCTTGATCATTGCCCATCGCCTCGCAACGATCAAACATGCGACACGAATCATTGTCGTTAGTGAGAAGGGGATCTTAGAAGAAGGAACCCATGAAGAGTTGATGGCGAGAAAAGGGCATTATCGTGCATTGCATGATGCTCAATTTGCTCGTGACCGAGAACCAACACTCGCTTAGAAGAAAGACATGGTAAACGATCAGTTCAAGAATAGTACAGTCTATTATGCTTTGTCAGTGACCAAGCAACAAATTGGCTGGCTTCTTGGATTGATCGTTTTTTACTGAGTTTTTTGTGAGAAACCCTTTTCATTTATAAGCAGATGTTCATTTCTGCTGCTGTTTTATAGCAGATTATGACAGAAATGCTTCTATGGTTTTCTGATTAAAAAGGAATGTGATACAATAAAACCAAGAAGAAAGAGAGTGGTTGCGATTACTAGCACAAAAAAATAACATTCATTTTCATTGTAGCGCGATCGTTTCTCGGCAAAGGAAGGATCGTGAAAAAGTTCTTTTGAAAACGATTGAGCGACTGCCTTGGTTTTTCTCTCAGTTTTTGATTACATCTGTAATTGTCGTAGTAAAATTAAAAAACGTTGCCTTCTGTTAAAAGAATATTTTAATATTCTGACATCTTTTTGATACACCTTTGACACACTGTTGTATAAAAGGAGTAATATTAAAAAAAAATTTGAGTTTTCTCATTTAAAAATAAACTTTTTGAAGGAAACCTTTTGCCTTAAAGGTTTCGCTTTTAATATAACTTTCGAGTTTTATTAAAAAATATGAGATTTAGACTAGATTTTTTTTAGTTAAACCTGTATAATTGAAATCAAGCGAGGGAACAGGACTTGCTTGATTGAAAATTAAAAAGGAGAGATGCACGTTGTTGACACTATACACTTCCCCAAGTTGCACATCTTGTCGCAAAGCTCGTGCGTGGTTACAAGAGCACGAAATCCCTTTTGTTGAAAGAAATATTTTTTCAGAACCGTTAAATATTTCTGAGCTTAAGGCAATTCTACAGATGACAGAAGATGGCACAGAAGAAATTATTTCCACCAGATCCAAAGTATTCCAAAAGTTGAATATGGATCTAGATGACCTGCCCCTAAAAGATTTATTGACACTTGTTCAAGAAAACCCAGGATTATTGCGTCGTCCGATCATGATTGATGAAAAACGATTGCAAGTTGGGTTCAACGAAGATGAAATTCGTCGGTTCTTACCTAGGGATGTTCGCCAACTGGAACTAAGACAAGCGCAATTAATGGCAGGATTATAAATTTGACTTCATCGACTCGCTTTCTCTTTGAAAGTGAGTCTTTTTTTGAGTTTTTATGTTTTTCTTAAGAGGATATTCGTTTTCTCTTTACTTTTTATCAGGTTTCGATACAATGAACCTATAGTGAGTAGCAAAAGTGAGGTGTAGCTAATATGGAAATGGAACATATCAATGAGAACACCATTCGTGTATTGATCAAAAGTGAAGACTTAGCTGCGAGAGGCATCACTTTTCTTGACCTTCTAGGAAATCACAATGAAATTGAAAACTTCTTTTACAGTATTCTTGAAGAAGTTGATATTGACGAAGAATTTAAGGGCAGTGAAGCTGTAACTTTCCAAGTCTTGCCTAAAGGCGATGGGTTAGAATTGTTTATTAGCAAAAATCTTCCACCAGAAGGAATGGAAAATTTTGAGGAGATGAACGATGAAGCGAATGAAGACATTACCGACATGTTGAAAAAGCATGTGGCGGCTCAATTACAAGAGTCGGAGCAAGCAGAAGACATCGGCAATCGTTTTGTATTCGAGTTGTTGCGATTCGAAGATATGATTCAATTGGCATCCGAAGTATATTTGGATTCCGTTGCAACCAATCTTTACCAAATGGGTAACCATTATTATATTGAAATTCGATTCATGGATGCAGAGGTTACTGATATTGAAGTGGAAAATGCACTTTCTTATTTGATGGAATTTGCCCAACGGACATCAGTGACGCCAGAGGTTTTATCTGAATATGGTCAGTTGATCATGGAAAACGATGCACTTGAATTGACTCGTTTCTACTTCAAGAATGATTAATGAATGAAATTCATTTCCAGCCAAGAACATGTTGCTAATGTTCTTGGCTTTTTCAATTGTGTTTGATGAAAATGGCGTATCTTTTATTGAGGTGAGTTAGATGCTGAAAGCATTGAACCAAAGAAAAGAAGTCATTGCAGCGAAAGGGAGAAAGAAAGCTTCAGGTCCTTTTTATTGCCCAGGGTGTCACCAAGAAGTGACTTTGCGGCAAGGAACCAAACGACAGCCCCACTTTGCCCATCAAGCAACTGCTGATTGTCAGACTTACAGCGAAGGGGAGACGAAGGAACACTTGGAAGCCAAACAACTATTGTTTGAATGGTTTCAAGATACAGGGATTGAGATCGAAGCCTTTTTGCCTAAACTCCAACAGCGTCCTGACCTTTGTTATAAGAATATCGCCATTGAAGTACAGTGTTCTTCCCTCAAGTTTTCACGATTTCTTGAAAGAACCAGCACGTATTTAGCAAACGGCTATCGACCATGGTGGATCTTAGGGGAGAAATTGCATCCGAAACGCCAATGGTCACTTTTGGCAAAAGCCTGCTGTAGTTATCAGGCAACTGGTTTTTGTTTGTGGCTGATTGATACGCAAAATCAATCCTTAATGAAGTTAGAT
The DNA here is from genome assembly GCF_029215545.1 of Enterococcus casseliflavus. Classification (NCBI taxonomy): domain Bacteria; kingdom Bacillati; phylum Bacillota; class Bacilli; order Lactobacillales; family Enterococcaceae; genus Enterococcus; species Enterococcus casseliflavus. Next base: position 1,348,366 of record NZ_CP119393.1, read on the forward strand.
CAAATCAACTGGCACTATCAAGAAGGAGTCAGCAGTCAACAAAGCGATGCTCGAAAAGGGGCGCCTTACCATAAAGAAACTCTTCGCCCTTTGTGCAAAGGACAAAGATCAAACCATCACCGTCCTCCTGAATGGCTTGCTGCAGACTATCAGGTCTGGTTGATACAAAAACTGCGAAAGAACCTGCCAAAAATCCGTGTGATCCAAGAAATATTGTATCCGTTAAAAGGCAATGTCTCCCAGCTGCCTATGTGGTGCTATTGTAAAAGCAGCTTTGGCATTTTATTTGAGCATCGAATATTGGTTTTTCGCTTTCTTTATTTAAGTGACTGTCCCCTTCGTTTTGATCAATGGGTAGCACGGCTGCGGCAGCTGGATTGGCAATGGCAGTTCCCGTTACTGGATCAACGGGAAATTTTGCGCGGGCTCTTTCAAGAATGCCAATATTTAGAAAATTCGGTTTCTTTTTAAGCCAATGATTTGGTTTCACTGAAAAGTATGATAAGATATTTTTAACCAATGAACAAGGAGTGAAGGGAATGTCAGAAACAAAACAATTACCAGCACGTGAATCGATTCCAGTCGAAAAAACGTGGGACTTAACGAAAATCTATGCCGATGATGCGGCTTTTGACATAGAATTTCAAGAGATCCAAGCACAAGTCAAAGAAGCAAGTCGTTACCAAGGCACTTTAGCCGATGGGCCGCAAGCCTTCTTATCCGCATTAGAATTTGTTTTAGCGCTTTCTCGTCGTTTAGAGAAACTCTATGTATACAGTCATTTGAAAAACGACCAAGATACTGCCAATACGACGTATCAAGGCTTGTATGCAAAAGCAAGTAACTTGGTTGCGCAAGTAAGTGAAGCCGTTGCTTGGTTTGATCCTGAGCTATTGACAATGTCTGATGAAACGATTTGGGGCTATTTCGATCAAGAGCCGAAACTAGCTGTTTATCGTCATATGATCGAAAAAACCATCAACGAGCGTCCACATGTCTTGCCAGCGGAGCAAGAAGCGCTATTAGCCGGTGCTGGCGAAATTTTTGGGGCACCTGGCAACATTTTTTCTGTTTTAAACAATGCTGATTTGGATTTTCCAGTAGTTGAAGATGAAAACGGGGAAAAAGTACAGTTATCTCATGGTGTATACGGTGAGTTGATGGAAAGCACGGATCGGTCTGTCCGTGAAGCAGCCTTTAAAGGGCTTTATGGTGTCTATGAGCAATTCCGCAATACCTTTGCCCAAACATTAAGCACCAATATCAAAGCCCATAACTTTAAAGCAAAAGCCCGCAAATTTGATTCGGCACGGCAAGCCGCTTTGAGTGCTAACCACATTCCTGAAAGTGTCTACGATACATTAGTGGATGTCGTCAATCAGCACCTGCCATTGTTGCATCGTTATATGGCATTAAGAAAACGCCTGTTGGCTGTCGATACGTTGCATATGTATGATGTTTATACGCCGATTTTAGGGGAAGCACCCATTCGATATACCTATGAAGAAGCGGTCGAAAAAGCGAAAGAAGCGTTAAAACCATTAGGTGAAGAATACCTTGCGGTGGTTGAAGAAGCCTTCAGCAATCGGTGGATCGATGTCGTTGAAAACAAAGGCAAACGCAGTGGCGCGTATTCTTCTGGTGCCTATGATACGCTGCCATATATCCTGATGAACTGGAATGATCGATTGGATCAACTCTTTACTCTTGTTCATGAAATGGGACACAGTGTGCATAGTTACTTTACACGTAATAACCAGCCTTATGCCTATGGGGATTATTCGATCTTTTTAGCGGAAATCGCTTCAACCACCAATGAAAATATTTTGACAGAGTATATGCTGCAGACTGAAACAGATCCACGGGTCAAAGCTTATGTCTTGAATCATTTTCTCGATGGCTTCAAAGGAACGATTTTCCGTCAAACGCAATTTGCCGAGTTTGAACACTTCATGCACGTGGAAGATGCGAAAGGAACGCCATTGACCAGTGAGTTCTTAAGCGAGAACTATGCCGAGTTAAATGCAAAATACTACGGACCTTCTGTTGAAAAGGATCCTGAGATTCGTCTTGAGTGGTCACGCATTCCGCATTTCTATTACAATTACTATGTTTACCAGTATTCAACCGGATTTTCGGCAGCTTCTGCTTTAGCGAAGAAAATCTTAGCAGGTGAACCAGATGCCTTAACCAACTATTTGAACTATTTGAAAGCTGGACGCAGTGATTATCCAATCGAAGTCATGAAAAAAGCGGGCGTCGATATGACAAAAGCAGATTATATTGAAGACGCGATGAAAGTATTTGAGCAACGCTTGAATGAATTGGAAGAACTCGTCAAAGAAATTGAAGCATAATTGAAAAGCGAACCAATCCGTAAAGGATTGGTTTGTTTTTTTGTTTGTCCACAATAAAAAACGCTGCGCAGCGAGCCAAACACAAGATCATCGTTTGGCTCGCTGCGCAGCGTCGCTATTGAATAGGGTTTCATAAAAGAATCAACCCGCGATCAATTTCATGAATAGTGGAAAGTTTTGGTGCTTTCAAAGACTGAGCTTTTTGCAAAAATGTATCGAGTTCTGTTGCTGTACCACAGACGAGCGGAAGACTTCTCAGTTCCTCTGATCCTTCTAAAAGGACCCCATATTCTTCTTCACTTGAAAAATCATACACCACAGCAGAGGGTGTGATCGTGATGCCCATATCTTTGGCTACACGCTGATCGGTGGCAAAGTTCTTTTTCACTAGCTCAGAGGATCGATCTTCTAGGAACATCTCTAAATCACCATTCGTTTCAGAAAATAATTCTTTCACTAAGGCATCGCTGTATTCTTGTTTTTCGATCCCTATCCGTTGTTGCAGTTTCAACAAGAAATCCCGCGCAATTTTTTTCCCTTGCAACTGAGCTGCCTTATAGTCCAGTGATGCAGCATAGATTTGGTTGGTCTGTTCATTTCGCAAGACCAAATCCGCCTTATTCATGGACAAATAGTCCATTGAGACACCTACGGAAAACAAGTTAACGAAAGGTAGAATCTGCAAATGGATTTTTTTGCGGCTCGTGTTTAATTTATTGAGAATCTCTTTTTCGATATCATAACAAATAGGCCCAATCGGATTAATAAATAAAAACAGTTCGATCATTTGAATCTCTCCCCAATTAAGATTCTTTTGTACCTTGAAAAACAAAATAAGTATGTTTTATTAAATATAGCAAAAAAACGCGAAAAAAGTAAGCAAAAGGACAGCTTACTATGATTTTTCTTCAACGGCACGGATGATCTTGTTTTTCGCTGGTCGGTAAGGAACGCCAAAGGAACGTAACAAGGAGTAAAAGGCATCTTTTCCTTTAATCGGCTCGTTGACTTCTAACTCCAACTCATAATCATGCTGTTGACCATACCAGCTTTCATCTAACGCGAGCAATCCTTCTTCAATCGGAAATTCCGCCCGTTTCGTTTTTAATGCTGCGATCATACGTAACGTGTCAGGCTCGATACCTGCCGCTCTTAGGCGCTGAGCAACGATACCCGTAGGTAGAATTTTTTCTGAAGCAATCAATGCAGCTGCCGACGTTTTCGTTAAAGGATCAGTCGTCTCTAATAATCCGTGCTCAATGGGGGTTTTTAGCGTTAATTCCGCATTGGTAGCAGTCGTGCGAATACGCAAGCCGAATTGCTTTTCCCGCAGCTTATGATCTACCGTATCAAAATAGTAGTTGGTTTGTATCTTAAATGCTTCTTCTGACAAATTGTAATAAGCAAGCAGCTGGTGGTATTCTTTTTCCGTCAACATTGTTTTATATTCAATCTCTACTTGTTCGACCATCGTTTCTCACTCTCTTTCTATTGCAACCATAGTGTACGCTGTTTCAGCTATTCCGTCAAAGAAACCAAACAAAGAAAAGCTGAGACGTTGGGGGAGAGACAAAAAATCTTTAGTTTCTGCTCTTCTGTTCATTCAGTTTTATTCCAAGAGTATGGTAGAATAAGAGGTATGTTATGAACAGAATCGAGGGAGAAGAATGATTCGAGATTGGGAAGAATTCTTAGCGCCTTATGAACAGGCGGTTTCAGAATTAAAAGTAAAATTAAGAGGCATACGAAAACAATATCGGGAACAAAACAAGCATGTTCCCATTGAATTTGTCACTGGGCGGGTCAAGCCAGTGGATAGCATTTTAACGAAAAGCAAATTACGTGGGATTGCTTTGGATCGGCTAGAAGAAGAGATGTCTGATATCGCTGGCTTGCGAATCATGTGTCAATTTGTGGAAGACATTCACCAAGTCGTTGAACTGTTGCGTACACGTAAAGACATGAAAGTGATCATTGAACGGGACTATATCACCAATAAAAAAGCCAGTGGTTACCGTTCGTACCATCTAGTGATCGAATATCCCGTTCAACTGATCGACGGGGAAAAAATTATTTTAGCTGAGATTCAAATTCGGACACTAGCGATGAATTTTTGGGCAACGATCGAACATTCATTAAACTACAAATACCAAGGGGAATTTCCCGCTGAAATCAGTGAACGGCTGCGTCGGTCGGCAGAAGCCGCCTATCAGCTAGATGAAGAAATGTCCAATATCCGTGAAGAGATCCAAGAGGCACAACGGTTATTTTCACATGGGAAAGGCAAGCGAGGCGGACATGATCAGAACCCGTTGCCAAAGGGGGAAACGGAATGAAAGGTATCCGCGTGGCAATCGTCCATAATCAAGAAAGCAAGTCGGTAGAAGTGACAAAGCGTTTGACTACGCTTTTAGAACAATCAGAAAATATGATCGATCAAGAAAATCCTGAATTAGTGATTTCTGTTGGTGGAGATGGCACGCTCCTTTCTGCTTTTCACTTGTACAATCATAAGTTGGATCAAGTGCAGTTTTTAGGCGTCCATACGGGTCATCTCGGCTTTTACACGGACTGGCGAGATTATGAATTGGAAGAACTAGTCGAGTCATTATGCAATGACCATCAAAAAAGCGTCAGCTATCCGTTATTAGATGTCCGTATTACGTATGCGAATGGAAAATCAGACAAGCATTTCCTAGCATTGAATGAATCAACGATCAAGCGCGGCAATCGCACGATGGTTGCCGATATTTCTATTAAAGAAGACCTCTTTGAAAAGTTTCGCGGGGATGGCTTATCGATCTCAACTCCCACCGGCTCCACTGCTTATAACAAGAGTGTTGGTGGGGCAGTCTTGCACCCAAGTATCAATGCCTTTCAATTGGCAGAGATTGCTTCGTTGAACAATCGTGTCTTTCGGACCCTTGGTTCGCCGATCGTCGTGGGTCACCATGAATGGGTCAAAGTACAACTGCAGCAAAGCACCGACTATTTAGTGACGATCGATCAGTTTACCATCGAACAAGAAGAAATCGATGCTATCTATTACCGTATTGCCGATGAACGGATTCATTTTGCGTCTTATCGGCATATGCATTTTTGGAATCGGGTCAAAGATTCCTTTATTGGAGAAGAATAAACCCATGGAATTTACGTATCACTATACTGGACAAGGACAGCAAGTCAAATACTTTTTGAAGGAACAAGGGGTGTCCAAAGGACTGTTAGCAAAAATCAAATTTCAAGGCGGAAAGATATTTGTCAACGATCACGAGCAAAACGTCTTGTTTTCTTTGGCGCAAAATGATAGGGTAACTATTGTAATTCCTCCTGAAGGGGAACATGAGACGATGCTGGCTGACCCGACACCGATTGAGATCGTGTATGAAGATGCCCATCTGTTAGTCGTGAATAAGCCAGCAGGCATCTCATCGATCCCTGCGCAATATCATCCGACTGGCACGATGGCCAATCGCGTCAAGGCCTACTATCAAGCGCAGCACTATGAAGATCAAGTGATTCATGTAGTCACGCGGTTAGACCGTGACACATCAGGATTGATGCTTTTTGCAAAACATGGGTTTGCCCATGCGAAGCTGGATAGCCAGTTGCGAAAGAAGCAGGTCGTAAAAAAATATCAAGCCCTCGTTGCTGGTGAACTGCCCGCACTTTCTGCCCATGGTGAGATTGAGCTGCCGATTGCTAGAGACCTGACGTCGCTATTGAAACGCAAGGTCAGTGACGAAGGAAAAGAAGCACGGACGGAGTATTGGCTAAAACAACGCAATTCAGATTGCGCTTTAGTTGATATTCAGTTACACACAGGCAGGACACATCAAATAAGGGTCCATTTTTCTGCAATCGGTTGTCCTTTATTAGGAGACGAGATGTATGGCGGTACAATGGCTCTTGGGATCAAACGACAAGCATTACACTGCTGTCAGCTGCAATTTCAGCATCCCTTTACGAATGAACCGTTGGCTTTTAAGCTGCCCTTACCAGCAGACATGGCCGCTGTTTGCTCAGCCATGGATAGGCAATAACAAATGAGGTGAAGAGATTGGATGAAAATCAAGAATTAACTGAACGGTTTGATCAACTGAATCAAGCATTAAAAGACAATGATATCCAGGGATTTCGTGAGGCGTTCTTGGATCTGCATATCTACGAGCAGGGTCAGTTCTACCAATCTCTAGAAGCAGCCGATCGACAAATCGTCTATACGTATCTTTCCCCGAAAGAATTGGCAGACATGTTTGACGTCATTGAAGAAGATGATGAACACATGGTGGACTATCTTTCAGAGATGCGCCCTGCCTATGCGGCTGATATGTTGGCGCAAATGTATACCGATAATGCGGTTGACCTGCTGAATACTCTGGATAAAAAACAAACAGCAAAATATTTGAGTTTGATGACCGCTGAAGCTGCTAGCGAAATCAAAGAGCTGCTGCACTATGAAGATGAAACTGCTGGATCGCTGATGACTACCGAGTTTGTTTCCATTGTTGCCAACCAAACGGTTCGTTCAGCGATGTATGTCTTAAAAAATGCCGCAGATGTTGCCGAGACGATTTACTATATTTACGTCGTGGATACTGATAATAAGCTTGTGGGCGTTATTTCTTTAAGAGACTTGATCATCAATGATGAAGATACCATGATCGCTGATATTTTGAACGAGCGGGTGATGTCGGTTCATGTTGGAGATGACCAAGAGGATGTCGCTCAGACCTTCCGAGATTATGACTTTCTCGCACTGCCAGTCACTGATTATGACGATCACCTATTAGGGATCGTGACCGTCGATGATATCATCGACGTTATCGATGATGAAGCAGCCAGTGACTACTCTGGTTTGGCAGGGGTCAATGTGGAAGAAGTCAGTGAGAACCCGATCAAAGCGTCTTCGAGACGCTTGCCTTGGCTTATCACCTTACTCTTTCTCGGAATGGCCACCGCCAGTCTGATCAGTCATTATGAAGAGTTGGTCAGCGAAGCAAGTATTCTCGCTGTTTTTATCTCACTGATCACTGGGACCGCCGGTAATGCTGGTACCCAATCCTTAGCCGTAGCCGTTCGTCGTCTGGCGATCAATGACGACAAAGAAAACAGCTTTATGAAGACGGTGGTCGGTGAAGTGCTGACAGGACTGTTCACAGGTGCCATCACGGGGTTGACGATTTTTGCTATCGTAGCTGTCTGGAAACAAAATCCGATTCTAGGGTTTGTGATTGGGATGGCGATGATGTGTGCCATCACAGTAGCCAACTTAGCGGGAAGTTTGATCCCGATGCTGATGGACAAGCTGGGTTTTGATCCAGCAGTGGCAAGTGGTCCGTTTATCACGACCCTTAGCGATTTGACTAGTGTTTTGATCTACTTCAACATTGCCAGTCTTTTTATGAACTATTTTATTCAATGAAAAAAGAGCAAGCCGATAATCTTCCTTCAAAGGAAGATCATCGGCTTGCTCTTTAATTTTTTGGTTTTGGCAATACCCCAGAAGGAGAGACACCATAAAGTTTTTTAAAAGACTTGCTAAAGTGATAAGCATCCTGATAGCCCACAGCAGAGGCGACTTCTTTGATCGTGAGGTTTTCATTTTTTAACATGTCTTTGGCACGCTTTAAGCGAATCTCAATCAAGTAGTTGATGGGACTGACACCCGTCGCCTCTTTAAAAATCTTTGAAAGGTACGTCGGGCTGAGAAATTGATCCTGTGCGAGCTTCTCTAACGTGATTTCTTCTTTGTAATGATTTTCCAAGTAATAGACCGTATAGTTGACGATCTGTTGTTGTCGTCGTTGGCTTTTGGAAAGGTAAGGCACGACATTGATATGGTCTTCATTTAGTCCACGTAAAATGTAGACGAGCATCTCCATCAAAACAGCCTTTTGCATCAATTGAAACTCATCCCGCTCTTCACTGCTTTCTCTCACCAACTGCCAGGCTTTTTCCAAAACTTGATGATGGTATTTGCCTAGCTCCAACAAGGGGTGTTTGTTCGGGAAGAAATTCCGTTTAAACCCTTCCAAAGAAATATTTTTCAAACCAATATGCAGCTGATGGGAGCGAGTGCCCTTAGGCTGCAATTCGCAGTGATCGACGCCAGGATTGAAAAGCATGACGCTGCCAGCACGGATTTTTTTCGCTGGTTCTTTTTCAAAATAATAGGTACTTTCTCCTTCTAATAAGACGCTGATTTCTAAAAAGTCATGATGGTGCATTTCTCCATGACTTTCTGCTTGCGTCCATGGGTCAAAGAGATAGATGATTTCTGGATTAAACGTGCGAGGGTTAACTAAATTCATGGCTGATTCACTCCAATTGGGTGCTTATTTCCTGTAAAAAAAGGGAATGGTGCTTCTTACTAATATTTTACATCAAAATGAGTAAGAAAAACCATTCAAATCGCTTTTCAAAACGCTAAGCTTAACAACGAGAGGGGGAATTAGATGAGTAATACACAATGGATCTGGCGCTATGCCAAAAAGAACCGGGGAAAAATCATATTGGCAGTCCTGTTTTTAGTGATCAATGCAGCGCTGATCATTGTTAATCCGTACTTGGGAGGAATGGTGATCGATGATGTCATCAATCAGCAAAAAACGCACTTATTGATTCCATTATTGTTGATCATGATCGCAACGACCGTCATTCGTACCATCGTCCGCTACAGTTATCAAATTTTATTTGAACGGGTCGGGCAAAATACGTTATACGATTTACGGGAAGATTTGTATCAGAAGCTGCAAGAATTGGATTTCGACTTTTTCAATCACACTCGTGTGGGAGATATTATGGCACGGATGACCGGTGATACCGATGCCATTCGCCACTTTGTTTCTTGGGTGACCTACAATATCGCTGAATGTATCTTATGGTTCTTTTCAGCGGTGGTGGTTATGAGCTTTATTGATTGGAAATTGATGTTGGCGCTGGTGGCTGTCACACCGATCATATTTCTGTTGACCAATCGCATGTCTAAGAAAGCACACCCGTTGTTTTTTGACATTCGTGAGAGCTTTTCGCGCTTGAACTCAATGGTAGAAGAAAATATCGGCGGCAATCGAGTAGTGAAAGCTTTTGCTCGTGAAAATTTTGAGATCGAAAAATTTCACTCCTACAACGAAGATTTTAAGACCCGCAATATGGCATCTGCCAAAGTATCCCGTACCTATCTGCCATGGCTTGACGGCTTAGCAGGAAGTTTGTCAGTCATTGCCTTAGTCTTAGGCGGAATTTTCGTAATCAATGGGGACATGACCTTAGGAGATCTTGTTGCGTTTAATGGCTATCTTTGGATGTTGAATAATCCTATGCGTATGAGTGGTTGGTTGATCAACGACGTTCAGCGATTTTCCGCAGCCTGTATCAAAATTCGGCAAATGTTGGCGCAAGAATCGAAAATTCCTGTTCATCAACAAGAAAAATTAGAACCGATCAAAGGATTTGTAGAGTTTAAAGATGTTTCCTTCCACTTTTCGGATGATCCGAATCAAAATGTGTTGGAAAACATCAACTTCAAAATTGGCCCTGGTCAAACGTTAGGGATCTTAGGAGAAACCGGTTCAGGGAAAACGACGTTAGTGAATTTAGTTGGACGCTTTTATGATCCGACGGAAGGGGAAGTATTGATTGATGGAAAAAACGCCAAAGAGTATCCCGTGCGCCAAATGCGGGAAAACATTTCAATGGTGATGCAAGATGTTTTCTTGTTTTCCAATACCATCTCCGACAACATTGCTTTTGGAAATCCTTTAGCTGATGAAGGCTTTATTCGGCAAATGGCGGTAGTCGCTGATGCAGATACCTTTATTTCTCGGATGCCTCAAGGCTATGAAACGATCGTGGGCGAGCGAGGCGTGGGGCTTTCTGGCGGACAAAAACAACGGATCTCCCTAGCACGTGCCTTAGCCAAAGATCCATCGATCTTAATTTTGGATGATACGACGTCTGCCGTTGATATGGAGACAGAATCGAAGATCCAACAGGAGCTGACAAAATTAACAGGAGAGAAAACGACGTTTATCATTGCGCATCGGATCTCCTCTGTTCGAGAAGCCGATCAGATTTTGATGATGGAAAAAGGACGAGTCGTTGAACAAGGGACCCATGAAGAACTTGTCAGTCTGCGGGGCAAATACTACGAAGTGTATCAAAAACAATTAGGCTTGTCAGGAGGTGAAGACGATGGCGAGAAATAAATTTGATGTGGATGAGGAATTAGACCAGGAATTTAGCTGGAAGGATTTCAAGCGTTTGGCACAATATGTCGTTCCTTATAAAAAAAGTATTGCCAAAGTACTATTTACGATCATTCTGGCGAACTTAGCAGGAATGCTGGCGCCCGTGTTCACAAAGATCGCGATCGATTCATCGATTCCTGAGAAAAATGTCAACCAATTGCTGCTTCTAGGAGCTGCCTTTCTAGTGACCTTGATCGTTATCGGCGTCTGCATGCGTTATCGTATCTACCATATCACGAATATTGGTCAAGACGTATTGAAGGATATGCGCTTTGATATTTTTGAACATCTGCAGCGGCTGCCTTTTTCTTATTTTGATACAAGGCCCCACGGCAAGATCTTGATTCGCATCGTAAACTACATCAATACACTGAGTGACCTATTGAGCAACGGCCTGATCAATTTGATCTCGGATGTTTTCAACGTCATCATCACCTTGATCTTTATGTTTGCGATCGACTTCAAATTGACCTTGTATTCCCTTGCGTTGCTGCCAATTTTGTTCATCATGGTGATGGTGATCAAGAATAACCAGCGCAAAGCCTATCAGGTGTTGAGTAATAAACAATCCAATCTAAATGCTTATATTCATGAAAGTATTGCTGGTATCAAGATTACCCAATCCTTTGCGCGAGAAGAAGAAAATGCTGAGATCTTCCAAGAAGTCAGCAATGATTACCGAACTTCATGGATGAAAGCTGTCAAAATTCAATTTCTGATGTGGCCAGGGGTGCAAAACATTTCGGTCATCACGACTTGTTTGATTTATTTTGTCGGCATTCGTCAGATCGGTGTCGATGTCAGCACAGGTACTCTGATCGCTTTTATCAGTTATATCAATAATTTCTGGAATCCAGTCATCAATATCGGGAATTTTTATAATTCTTTGATTACAGCAACAGCCTATCTTGAACGGATTTTTGAAACGATGGATGAAGTCCCAGATATCGAAGACAAACCTGATGCAAACGTATTGCCGACGATGAAAGGGACCGTTGATTTTGAACACGTGACCTTCCGATACGAAGAAGGCAAAAACATTCTTTCTGATGTTAACTTCCACATTGAACCTGGGGAAAGTATTGCTTTGGTTGGTCCTACTGGTGCAGGGAAAACCACGATCATCAACTTGCTGAGCCGCTTTTATGATGTCAATGAAGGCAGTGTTAAAGTGGATGGGATGGACGTTCGTGACGTGACGCTGGAATCGCTGCGCTCACAAATGGGTGTCATGCTGCAAGATACCTTTATTTTCTCAGGAACGATCATAGAGAATATTCGCTATGGAAAATTAGATGCGACAGAAGAAGAGATCATCGAAGCAGCGAAGATCGTCCGTGCCCACGACTTTATCACGGAGTTGAAAGACGGCTATCAAACCGTCGTCGAAGAACGAGGAAGTACTTTATCTGCAGGGCAACGGCAACTGATTTCCTTTGCCCGAGCGTTGTTGGCTGATCCAAAAATTTTGATCTTAGATGAAGCGACCTCAAGTATCGATACGAAGACAGAAGAATTGCTGCAAGAAGGATTGTTGAAGCTGTTAGAAGGCAGAACCTCATTTATCATCGCTCACCGACTGTCCACGATCAAAAATTCTGATCGAATCTTTTACGTGGCAGGGGGGACAATCGCTGAATCGGGTAACCATGATCAGCTAATGGCACAAAAAGGCTTGTATCACCATTTGTATCAATCACAATACGACTTATTGCAAGCGATCTAAAAGAATCCCCACAAACGATAGAAACGCATCGTTTGTGGGGATTTCTTTGTGTCCTTCAAGCTCAATCGTTAAGGTCAACGATTCTGGTTCCATGAACTTCTTTTACACCTAGTGTATCGGCAACTTCTTGGGCATTTTCAAAGGAAATGCCACCGCCAGGTAAAATCGTTAAACGCTCACCAGCATAGGCGATCAATTCTTTCAGACGATCGAAATTTGCTTCAATTGGAGTGCCTGCAGCACCACCATGGGTCAAAATCCGCTGTACCCCATGCTCAGCTAACCAATCGATCGCCTTGAATTGGCGCGCTGCAGGAATCGCGTCGAACGCCATGTGAAAAGTAAGCTGCAAGCCTTCTGCGGTTTCTAACAGTAGCTCCAATGCTTCTTCGTCCAACCAGCCGCTAGGTGTTAAGCAACCTAGAACAACGCCGTCTGTTCCTAATTTTTTTGCTTCGATCAAGTCGGTATGCATGATTTTCAATTCTGTATCATTGTAAACAAAATCACCGCCCCGAGGTCGAATGATCGTCATAACGGGTATTCCTTTTTCGCCAGCATATTGCAGAACTTCTTCTTGCACGCCGGTACTTGGTGTTGTTCCGCCGACTGCTAAATTATCACAGAGTTCGATGCGCTTTGCACCTCGGGCGATTGCTAAGGGAATATTGGTATAGTTTTCTGCACAAAATTCTTTTAACATGATTTACCTCCATTTGATGGGTGTTCAATTGATTTGTTATTCTATCCACTAGCATTCTACCACAAGAATATGCTAAAGTAGAGCAGAGATGAGGGAAGTTGAATGTTAAAAAAAATCGATCGCGGGCGCCTATTTTTAAACGCCCATTATCACTTGTTTGAATGTCCATTGTGCCGCCAAGCATTTTTCCCGACCGAAAATGGCTTGGTTTGTCCAAATCGTCATCGATTTGACTTATCAAAGAAAGGCACACTTTTCTTTTTGGATCATCAAGTCAAAGCAGATTATGATCAAGCACTGTTTTTGCCGCGTCAACGAATGATCGCTAGTGGCATGTATGCACCAGTCCTTGAGACCATCAAAGCAGCTTTGGGCGATGCTAAGCATCTTTTAGATGTTGGCTGCGGCGAAGGCAGTTTTCTGGCTCAGCTGGTCAATGAAAAGACTCAGGCGGCTGTCGGCTTTGATATTGCCAAGGACGGAGTCTATCTAGCAACCAATCAAAACGTACCAGCTTTTTGGTGTGTAGCGGATCTGACCAACCTGCCGTTTGCTGAAGCGAGCTTTGATACGATTTTCAATCTATTTTCGCCGTCAAATTATGGGGAGTTTAACCGCATTCTAAGAAAAGGCGGACAGCTGATCAAAGTGGTTCCTGCGGCGGACTATTTAAAAGAACTACGAGCCGCTTTTTATCCTGATAACGAAACAAAACAACAGTATTCGAATGAACGGGTCGTTAGCAAATTTTTTGAACACTATCCCAACGCATCCCGTCAAAGAGTGACGCATGTTTTTGCGATCCCTGAAGAAAATCGTCAAGATTTACTTGCCATGTCCCCGTTAGAGTGGGGGGCTTCGGAGGAACGCAAAGAAAAGCTGCGACAAACCCCTTTGACACAGATTACAGTTGATGTTGAGGTGTTGATTGCGAAAATTTCCTGAAAATATTTTGAACTTTTTTGTTATTTACTCTTGCAATCATGCCATGGGAGTGATATATTGTTCTCAAGTCATTTTTCATTGGTTTTTATCAGGTTCCTGTTCTGATAAAAGTTAGTGAAAAGAGCTTCACTAACGTAACGACTCGCAGTGATCGACACCGAGTTGGTACGTTTTTTTTATGCCCAAAAAAGCGCCCAAAAAATGTTGTTTCTAGAAAAACAAGCGTGCCAAAATATGGTACTATAGAAGTTATTGAAGTAGTTATTGAGCATGTAATGGAAAACGTAACGTTTAACGACACAAATCAATGCGAGAACCGATCGGCAGTATCCGATCGAAAGGAGTTTTTATCTATGAATCACATCGTTCTTTTTGAACCTCAGATTCCAGCCAATACGGGGAATATTGCACGGACGTGTGCAGCAACAAATACTCATTTACACTTAATCGAGCCTTTAGGCTTTTCAACGGATGACAAGCAATTGAAGCGTGCTGGGCTTGATTATTGGCACGATGTCAATATTACCTATCATAAAGATTTAGCTGCTTTTATGGACTTTTTAGGAGCGCGTCCGTTGTACCTGATCTCGAAATTTGCCAATCGCGTGTATTCTGATGTCGATTACACCGCAGATGACGATCAGTTCTTCATTTTTGGGAAAGAAACGACGGGGCTTCCAGAAAGCTTTATGCGTGAGCATGCCGAAAAATGCTTGCGGATCCCCATGAATGATGAGCACGTTCGTTCCCTAAATTTATCAAATACGGCTGCGTTGATCATTTATGAAGTTTTGCGGCAGCAAGGATTTCCGCAGTTGGAATTGACGCATCATTACGAGAACGACAAATTAGACTAAGAAGCGAGGCTTTTTCGATGCAATTATACTTTACCCGTCACGGAAAAACAGAGTGGAACCAAGCACGCCGCTTTCAAGGAATGCTGGGGGATTCGCCGTTATTGCCAGAAAGTTATGATGAGATCAAATTACTCGGTGATTATCTGGCAGCTATTCCTTTTGAGAAGATTTACTCAAGTACATCTTTGCGAGCAAAAGTGACTGCTCAAGAGATCCAAGCAAGACTCCAACACCCTGTTGAAATCATTTATAATGAGAACCTGCGAGAAATCGGACTCGGTGAATTGGAAGGTCGGTCCATCGATGAAATGCATGAGAAGTATCCCCAACAACTGACTGATTTGCGTAATCACCTGGATCGATACGATCCCAGTGCCTTTAAAGGTGAGCCGATCCAAGAAACATTGAGCCGAATCGAGACCGTCGTCATGGATGCGGTGATGCAGCATGAAGGCCCATTATTGTTCGTCGGTCATGGCGCATCCTTTACGGCTGCTATACAGTGGCTTGCAGGCAAACCATTAGCCGAATTAAGAGAGCAAGGTGGATTAGTCAATAACAGCGTTAGCTTATTAGAGACGAATGAACAAAAAGTATTGCCTTTTGAACTAAAAGTTTGGAATGAAGCAAGCTTTTTAAGCAATCAGGCAGGATTAGACGCTTTATTGTAAACCATGAAAGGAGCGGCACCATGATTCCAGAAAGAACGTTTTTTGTCGGCCATGTTGCCGCCATCTTTTTCCAGAATCCCAGCAATTTTTATAAAGTACTATTAGTTAAAGTCACTGAGAATAATGCCGACTACAAAGACTCGGAGATTGTCGTTACTGGTAGTTTCGGCGAAATCCAAGAAGAGGAAAAGTATCGGTTTTTTGGTGAGCTGGTCAATCATCCCAAGTATGGCGTCCAGTTGAAGGCCGAAAGCTACCAACAAGAACAACCGACCTCTGAACAAGGGTTGATCGCCTATCTTTCTGGAGAAAAATTTCCTGGGATCGGTAAGAAGACCGCTGAAAAAATCGTTGATCTTTTAGGAGAAGAAGCGATCGACCGGATGCTGGAAGAACCAACATTGTTGGAGCAGATTCCAGGATTGAATGAAAGTAAGCAAAAAATGATTTTAGATACCGTTCGGCAAAATCATGGGATGGATCAAGTGATCGTTGGCTTGAGCCGTTATGGTTTTGGTAGTCAGCTTTCTTTTGCAATCTACCAAGCCTACAAGAATGAAGCATTAGCAATTATCGAAGAAAATCCTTACCAGCTGGTGGAAGACATTGAAGGCATTGGCTTTAAACGTGCAGATGGCATCGCTGAGCAGCTAGGGATCGAAGCTTCGTCACCGCAACGGTTTCGAGCGGCGGTCTTGCATCAAATCTTCGCCCAGTCCTTGCAGACGGGTAATACCTTTATCCACGCTCAGGACTTGTTAGAGCAGACACTGCGTTTATTAGAGACGAGTCGTCCTATTGAGATCGCGCCAGACGACCTGGCATCAACGATCATTCAATTAGTGGAGGAAGGAAAAATCCAGCAAGAAGAAACTCGTTTATATGAAAACAGTTTGTACTTTTCTGAGTGGGGAATCGCTAGTTCCATCGAACGCTTGCTTTCCCGCAAAAAAGAGATCGTGTATCCTGAGAAAAAAATCAGCAAAACGCTGCGAAAAATTGAGAAGCATTTAGGCATCACCTATGGGTCTTCGCAAGAAGAAGCAATCAAAGAAGCCATTCGTTCGCCATTGTTTATTTTGACAGGAGGACCTGGTACTGGGAAAACGACGGTGATCAATGGGATCGTACAATTGTTTGCTGAATTGAACGATTTGGACTTAGAACCATCAAAATACAGCGACGAAACCTTTCCGATTCTCTTGGCAGCACCGACTGGTCGAGCCGCCAAACGAATGAACGAAACGACTGGCTTGCCAAGTGGTACGATCCATCGTTTGTTAGGCTTGAACGGACGTGAAAAAGCGCCATCGATCAGTCCAAAAGAATTAGAAGGCGGCTTACTGATCGTCGATGAGATGTCTATGGTGGATACATGGCTGGCGAATACCCTCTTTAAGTCGATTCCTACGAACATGCAAGTGATTTTTGTGGGGGATAAAGATCAGCTTCCTTCTGTGGGGCCAGGACAAGTTCTTCATGACTTGCTAGCGATCGATGCGATCCCGAAACAAGAATTGACGGAGATCTACCGCCAAGGCGATGGGTCAAGTATTATTCCACTCGCCCATGCCATAAAAAACGGGCAGCTGCCTGCAGATTTTACACAAAACCAAAAAGATCGTTCTTTCTTTGCGTGTGATGCTTACAAAATCGAACCGTTGATCGCTCAGATCGTGAAACGGGCAAAAGACAAAGGCTACACGCCGCAAGATATTCAAGTGTTGGCACCGATGTATCGTGGGGCAGCGGGTATCGATGCCCTTAATAAAATGATGCAAGAGATCTTTAACCCCAATGATGGGACCAAAAAAGAGGTGACCTTCAATGATACGGTGTATCGTATCGGAGATAAGGTCTTGCAGTTGGTAAACTCTCCTGAAGATAACGTGTTTAATGGCGATATGGGCCAAATCGTTGGGATCACTCTAGCCAAACAGTCGGAAGACAAGGTCGACGAGCTGGTCATTCAATTTGATGCCAACGAAGTGACCTATAAGCGGAATGAATGGAACAAGATCACGTTATCCTACTGTTGTTCGATCCATAAATCTCAAGGCAGTGAATTTCAAATGGTTATTTTGCCGATGGTTCATCAATACCAACGCATGCTGCAGCGCAATTTGCTATATACTGCTGTGACCCGTAGCAAAGAGATGCTGATTTTACTTGGTGAACCACAAGCGTACCAAACTTGTGTCAACCACGAATCTGCGACTCGTTTAACGACGCTGAAAGAACGCATCAATGGCACAGAAAAAATGACGCCGTTACAACGAGCAAAATTGGCCCAATTTGAAGAAGCGGATGATCCATTTTATGAGGATTCCTCTGTTGACACGAAAGTAAAAACGTCTTCGACGAAGATAAAGGAGCAATCCAGCACTGAAGTTAGTGCTAACAAGCAAGCGGTAGAAAAGACCTCAGATAGTGGGCTTGATTTGTTTGCTTTTGCCGAGACGGAACCGTCAGCATCAAATCAGACAGAAATGGCAAAGCCTCTTTCAGGGGATAAGGTTCTAAGTGAAGGGACTACGGGGGAAGAAGCACTCATCGAAGAAACGCCAAACGATGGTGTATTGACCTTAACGATGGTCAAAAAGCATTTAGTGGATCCAATGATTGGCATGAAGGATTGTTCTCCATACGACTTTATGCCCGCAAAAAATGGTTGATTCAAAGATGAGAAAATACAAAAAAAGGGTCGTTAGTGAGCGCTTTCTTTTGGTTTTTTAGCTTCTTATGCTAAGCTAAAATCAAAAGGAGGCGTTACGTTATGGCGAAAGAAACCGAAGATAAATTAGCAAAATTAGCAAAAGAATCTGGCAACGACTTTAAAAAATTAGATGAGATGGAAAAAGAATTCAAATTGGATGAAAGTCCTGAGTCAGAACGAGGCGATCGGGAAGAATCAGGGTTAGAAAAAACGTTAGATAAGGCGCCGATTTTTCCGCCTAACACACCGAATAACCCAACGAATCCTGGCAGTCCTGGAAATCCATAGCTTGTCCACAAAAATACTATGACAGTCGGATAATCGAGTAGAAAACAAAAAGCCTGAAGAATGCAGCTTCGCATTCTTCAGGCTTTTTTGCAATCGATGAGGTTTACTGTAAATGCTGATAATAATAGATCGCTAATTGCGTGCGATCCCGCAACTCCAGCTTTTCTAGTAATTGACTGATGTAATTACGAATGGTTCCATCACTTAGATACAAGGCATCGGCGATTTCTTTATTGTTTTTACCCGCTGCTACTTCTTTGATGATCGCAAGTTCACGTTCGCTAAAAGATGCTTGATTATCTATCGCTGGTTCGTTCTTCATCATTTGCGTGAAGGTCTCGACGATCTCATTCCCAAACACGACTTGCCCATTGTATGCGGCTTTGACAGAAGGGATGATCGCTTGCAGGTTCTGTTTGATCAAATATCCTTTGACACCGATAGAAAAGGCTTCACGAATGTATTCTTGATCTTTGAAGGTGGTCAAAAGCAAGAGGATCGCTTGCGGAAATTTAGCCAGTATTTCTTTGGCAGCAGCGATCCCAGTTTGTTCCGGCATACGGATGTCGGTCAACAAAACGTCAGGACGATGGGCTTCGTAGAGATCAATGGCGTCTTTAGCACAATGACCGATACCCAACACCTGAATCTCTTCTGTACTTTCTAAAATGGTTTGCAATGAGGTCGTCACAAACGGGTCATCATCAATAATGACTACAGTAATCATTGGTGTTCCTCCTTTGGTAAAATGATCGTCAACTGAAAGCGTTGGTTTTCTTGCAAAATATGAACTTGACCTTGCAGCTCCTGGACCCGTTGACGCATCGTTTTCAGACCGATCCCGTTGTTTGCAGTTTGGGGTGATTTGACGTCCTCGTTGGTGATTTGCAGACGGTAAAAGGCGGGCAGCGTGCGAAAATGCACGACAACGGTTTTGGCATGACTGTGTTTGATGCTGTTGGTCAAGGCTTCTTTGATGACCATTAAGAAACAGTTTTGCTGGGCATCGTTCAATCCTTCAAACAAGTTTCCTTCAATCGTTACGGAAGAGGGGAAATCAGTAATCAGAAACTCTATGGCCTGCGGAAAAGAAATCGATGTTTCATGGAGATCATGAACGCTTTGCCGAATGCGATCCATCCCAGTGTGAACCGTTGCACTTAAATTTGCTAACGGCACCTTTAATTTCGGCTCTTGATTGATCATTTCAAGCGCACCAATTTGTAAAATGGCACTCGAAAGTAGATGGCCGACATTGTCATGGATATCTCGCGCGATTCGATTTCGTTCTTCCGCGATTTGTAAGGCTAATTTTGTCTCTTGTGACAGGGCTAATGCTTTGTTTTGTTCCGATAACTGCTGCTCCTTTTCCCAATGGGTATCTTTTGAAGCAATATATTTTTTCTCAAGATCGATCATTCGCTGCTCTTTTTTTCGTAAATAAAAAGCGAAAAGCAGTAGCAGGATGATAAAGGCGAGCTCAGTGGGTGAATGGTTGCCAACCGTCGAAATCAACAAAAAACCTAATAGGAATAAACCATCATCTTGTCTTTCTTTTGGAGCGATCACCCGCATCATTGCGGGCAAAAAGAGGGCAAGCGCTGGCCAAAAGGCACATAGCAGCAACAGAATAACTTGAAAAAACCAGCTTGGTTTCTTAGGCAGCAAATAACTGACGCCAGTAAATAAAACAGCGATCAGCAGATAGATGACTTGCACAGCAACAAATCCTTGGTTTACCAATAAGAACAATGAGATAGCGAGGAAAAAGCCCGCTTCGGTGAGTGGTCGATAGTTCGTCATAGGAGACTCCTTCATTGTGACAAATGTCATGGTTGGTTTAGCCAATCGTCACTAGTTTCTTTCCTTGAACTTTATTATAGTCAGATTAACAAGAAATTTGGAAGGAGTTTTTCATCATGATTATCGAAATTGATAAATTAGTAAAACGCTATGGTGATTTTGTGGCGTTGAACCATTTTGATCTGCAAGTTCAAGAAGGAGAAGTTTTAGGATTATTGGGACCAAACGGAAGCGGAAAATCCACCGCCATCAACTGTATGCTCTCTTTGTTAAATTATGACAAAGGCACCATTAAACTGTTTGGATCAATCATGACGCCGGAAAATTATGCCGTCAAGGCAATGATTGGCGTCGTTCCTCAAGATGTTGCCGTCTTTGAAGAACTTAGTGTGCAAGAAAATATCGATTACTTTTGCGGTTTATATGTTGCTGACAAACAGAAACGCCAAGCCTTGATCGAAGAAGTGATTCAATTAGTGGGATTGGAAAATTTTGTGACGTTTCACCCAGGCGAGCTCAGCGGTGGGTTGAAGCGACGATTGAATATCGCCTGCGGGATCGCTCATAAGCCGCGCTTGATCTTTTTAGATGAACCCACGGTAGCGGTCGATCCTCAAAGTCGGAACAAAATTTTAGAAAGTATCAAAGAACTGAATCGTCAAGGAGCGACGATTGTTTATACGACCCATTACATGGAAGAGGTGGAGATTCTTTGTGATCAGATCGTGATTATGGATCAAGGACAGGTGATTGCTAAAGGAACCAAGGAATCTCTAAAAGATATGGTACGGACAGCGGATCGTTTGACCATCGATATCCCCTTACTACCTGAGCCTGTATTGACAACGATTCAGCAAACCATTGCTTCTGATGGGATCGCCTATAAAAACGGTCAGCTTGAAGTAACAACGACGGAGCTGAATACAGTTTTATTACCGATTCTGACGCTCTTACAAGCAGAGCATATCACGTATGGAAAAATTGCAACCAAAGAAGCCACTTTGAATGATGTCTTTTTAGAGATCACGGGCAAGGAATTGAGAGACTAAAGGAGGGAATCACAATGTTTTGGCATTTTTATAAATACCGTACAAAAGTGCTGCTGCGAAATAAATCCATGCTGTTTTGGACGTTGGCGTTTCCTATCCTCTTAGGTCTAATGTTTATGGCTGCCTTCGGGGAGATCGATCAAGCGGGCAATCTTGAAACGATCACAACGGGGATCGTAAAGACTGGAGATCAAACAGCGCTTTCGGAAAATTTTTCCACCGTCCTTGAACAAGTAAAAATCAATGAAAAACCATTATTTGAACTCGAGGAATTACAAGAGGCAGAGGCAGCTGAAAAGCTGACTGCTGGTGATTTAGCTGGGTATTATCTGATTGATGATGAAACCATTTCTCTGCATGTGGGCCAAGCGGGCATGAGCCAGTCGTTGATGAAAAACGTAATGGATCAATTTTTACAACGCACAGCGATCATCGCTAGTAAAGCGGCAGAACTTGAGAACCTTGATCTGGCACCAATTCTATCGGCTTTTGAGCAGGAAGCGACTTTTCAAGAAGTGAATGCTGATCGTGACATGAGTTTCAAAAGTTTCTATTTCTTTACGTTGATCGGGATGGCGATCCTCTACGGGACGATGTGGGGTGTCCGCAATGTCCAGGATCAGCAAGCCAATCAATCCGCGAATGGTATTCGGCTTTCCTTGATACCAAGGAAACGGACATTGGTTTCAAGTGCGAATTTAGCGGCAAGTTTTACGATTGTGTTAGTCGAAATCTATCTTATCTTAGCCGTCTTTCGTTTTGTCTATCAAGTAGACTTCGGCGAACGTTGGCAGTGGTTACTGCTGGTTGCCGCATTAGGATCATTGTGTGCGATTTTGCTAGGGACATTGATTGGGAATCTGACACCAAAAATGAATTTGGTGCAAAAGGACGGAATTTTGGTCTCCGTGACGATGGCAATGAGCTTTTTTGCCGGGATGATGGGCTCGGAACAAATCAAGTATTGGCTTGATCTGCATGTGCCACTGTTGGGGCAAGTGAATCTCGTCAATTTGATCAGTGAAAGCCTGTATCAATTGTACTACTATACAGATTTGACTAGCTTTTATACCAATCTTCTATGGCTGACTGGCTTTATCGTCCTATTTGCCATCGGGAATGCTTGGATCGAAAGAGGGGTGCGCTATGACGCTTTATAAAACGATTTGGACTTTGCTTAAAGCAAATAAGTCGAACTTACTGATTGGGGTATTGATCACTGTTGTTGTCACATTCTTTTATGCACAAAGCATCGATGTCGAAAACACCTCTTTGCAAGAGGCAAAAATTGCTTTGATCAGTGAGGAGGAGTCGCCTGTCGTGGATGGTCTCCGAGCCTATTTAAAAGAAAAGCAAACCTTGGTCACGTTGGATGGCACCTCGCAAAAAGAAATTGATGATGCGCTTTATTTTAATCGTGTAAACATTGTCTTGCATGTGCCAGCAGATTTCACTTATCAAGTTGAGGCAGGCAAGATGCCGACGATCGAGATTCAAAGTCGACCCGATGCCTTTTCTAAAACAGTCGTCACTCAGCAAGTGAACACTTTTTTACAAACAGTCCTTTTGTTTCAGGAGGAAGGCAAAACCGTCGCAGCGGCGATAGAACAAGCGCAATCTGCACTAGCGGTCACAGGGGATGTGAAGCTGAGTGCAGAGTATGGGCAGCGAATGAAAAAACTGTTGACTGGCATGACCTTTAACTTATTGTCTTATGGGCTCTTTCTCTCGGTATTTAGCGGGTTTGGTGTGATCAACTTGGCATTCAATCGCAAAGAAATCAGCAAGCGAAACCAGAGTGCACCACTTCCGAAGCGTGTATTGCAGCGGAAAATCCTTCTAAGTTTGATCAGCTACTCGCTACTCTTGACCTTCGGCTTTCTACTACTGATGGTGTTATTAGTGATTCGCACGTCTTGGGATACAGCAGCCTGGTACCACATTTTGAATACGTTCTTGTTTTTATTGCCAGTTATCAGCTTTTCAGCTTGTGTCACTTCCCTGGTGAAAAACTCAGAAGCAATCGGTGGGATCAGCAATATCTTCATAACAGGAAGTTGTTTTGTCGGTGGTGTCTTTGTATCCGCGAATTTCCTGCCAGATATCGTCAATAAAATTGCAGCGTTTACGCCAACCTATTGGTTTGTACAAAACAATACATTGATCAGTGAAACCCTCACTTATAATCAAGCGTTCACAGAATCTTTTTGGTTCAATGGCTTCGTACTAGTTGCTTTTGCTGCCGTATTTTCAATGCTCCAATTTATTTTGGGAAGAGAAGGAAGCCGTCGTTGGCAATACCATTCGGCGAAAAATTAATGATCGAACGGATAGAAAAACGATACAAATCAGCAGCGATTTGTATCGTTTTTTTATGGGCACCAAAATAATTGTGAAGCCGTGGTAAAGGTAATATCAAAGGGGCGTTGCCCCATTTCCTCGCCATCTTCTTGTCCATGTTGAGGAACGGGGGAGATGATTCTCAGCTTCGAAGTGGAAAGATGGTGAAAGTAACGTGAATTCATGTGTTTCTTTCGCATCAGTAAGCCGATCAGCCAAAAAATCTTAAAAAGCGACACACGTTCGACAAGAACGAAATCAAACTTTTTCTCTTTGACTGAAGCGGTTGGAGCAATCGCCACACCGCCGCCAAAGTAAGGATGATTGGTCGTGGTACATAAAAAAGCTTTTTTGTAACTGAACTGCTGCCCATTGCACTCAACTAAGATCGGGAAACCTTTTTGGCGAAACAAAACCCGAATAATCGCAGCGATATAGGAAAAGGAGCCAAGATTAAACTTATTTAGATTGCTTTTTGCCACAGAGTGATTGGTGGTATAGACGATTGCCGCATCAAGACCAATTCCGACATTATTAAGAGCAATGCCATTTTCTTCTTGGATCTGCTCCTCATAACGGATAATGGTCAATTCTTGAGGCTTAGTAGTACCAGCAATTTTCCAAAATGCTTTTTCTGGTTCCCGCGGCAACTCGATACTCCGAGCAAAATCATTTCCTGAACCAGCAGGGATATAGGCAACGGGGATTTGTTGTTGTTCAAGTTGTAACTCTGATACTACTTGGTGCAACGTTCCATCACCGCCGATAACCACCAATAATGGATAAAGCATCTCGCCGTTTTCTAAATAGACCTCATCCCAAGGAATGAGGCGCTCTTTTAAGAGTTTTCGTGTAATCGTTCGTTCATCACCTGGAGACTTTGTTAAATAGACTTGATGGGGGAAACGATGTTTTTTTACGATTTTTTGCACACGTTCCACCGCTTTTTTTCCTCGTCCACTGCCTGAGACAGGGTTCACGAGGAAGTGATAATAATAGTTCATTTTATGAATAGCTCCATATCGTTTTTTCGTTCAATGCGATTAATTATAGCATGTTTCGACAGAAGGAGGGGGGACGATGCCTGAAAAAAAGAGCAAAAAAATAGATTCGACGATTGTGCTTTCTAGGTTCTCAAAGGTTCTTATGTCCACTTTGATCCTCAGGTAACGATGCCCATCGCCGAATCCTATTCAATTAGTAAGGAGTAACTCAAATTCCCACATCCTTTGTCTTTTATTCTAAGTTGACAACAATTCTTTTCTTGCAGAACCTGCTTCGTCTGCTTTACTGGGAATCCTTGCTCCTTACACTTACAGTATAGCAGGTTTTCCTATTTTAGCAATCGCTTACAATGTTTACTTTGTGCATTTTAGAGAATTTTAAACTTTCTAAAGGAAAGGTAAAAATAATAGCAACTTCCTCTTTTCGCACCAAACTCGGAAGCTGTCGTCCAAGTGTTCCCGAAGTGAGCAAGCTGTGAGAAGGCAGGCATTTAAGCTGAAATTTTTTTTTGAATTTTAGTTCATATTAAAATAATTATAAAATGTCTAATTATCTTTTTATTAATATTTCTTCCGTTTTACTTGTTAAAAAAATGCGATAGGAGTAAATTAAAGGTGTAAAAAACTTATTTTAGGAGGAATTAGGATGTGTACTGCGCTAACGTATGTAACGAAGGATCATTATTTTGGCAGAAATTTTGATTACGATGTTTCTTATAAAGAAGTGGTGACCATTACTCCGAGAAATTACCAATTGAAATTTCGCAAAGTAAGTGAAATAGATCACCATTATGCGATGATCGGGATTGCTGCTGGAGTCGCTCAATACCCACTCTATTATGATGCGGTCAACGAAAAAGGCTTAGGTATCGCTGGTTTGAATTTTCCAGAAAATGCTGTATACAATGAGTTTCAAGAAGGGAAAGAAAACGTCACGCCTTTTGAATTCATCCCATGGTTACTAGGACAATGCGCTACCGTGGAAGAGGCAAAAGCCCTGTTGACGAAGGTTAATCTGGTAAAGATCAATTTTAGTGAAGAACTACCATTATCGCCATTGCATTGGATGATTGCTGATAAAAAAAGTGCCATCGTTGTTGAGAGTATGAGTGATGGTCTTCATATTCATGAAAATCCGGTAGGGGTCTTAACGAATAATCCGCCATTTGACTACCAGTTATTCAATTTGAATAACTACCGTGTGTTATCATCGAAAACACCAGAAACGCATTTTTCTGACAAGCTGGATTTTGATGAGTACAGTCGTGGAATGGGGGGCTTAGGTCTGCCAGGAGATCTTTCTTCAATGTCCCGTTTTGTCAAAGCGGCATTTACCCGATTGAATTCCGTTTCTGGAGAATCTGAATCCGAAAGCATTAGTCAGTTTTTCCATATTCTAGGTTCTGTCGAACAGCAAAAAGGACTATGTGATATTGGAAATGAAAACTATGAATACACGATTTATACTTCTTGCTGCAATACAGACAAAGGGATCTATTACTATCGTACGTATGAAAATAGTCAAATCGTTGCAGTCGATATGAATAAAGAAGATTTGGAAGGCAATGTACCGATCTCGTATCCATTAGTTGAAGACCAACAAGTATTTTTCAGTAACTGATCCATTTTTAAAACCCCATCTCAATGCCGTTTTGAGATGGGGTTCTTTTTCTGCTTTGTTTCAAACCGAATCGCTCTGATTCGGTGTTGCCTTCGTTTGTGCAGTGCGTTTATTGGGGAATGGGAAAAAGCGATTCACCAGTATGGCGATCGTCATGCCTATGAAGCTGTCAACAATCCGATTAAAGGCATACAAGTATGATTCAGTTTGAGGAATCATAAATAAAATCGTCAATAGTGTGGCACAGGCGCCAACTGTTCCCTCGGAGTAATCAAATTTGACCAATAAAGCGATCATCAACATGATCACTAAAGGGATCGCAATGATTTGTATAACGGACGAATGTCCGAAAAAGTTAAATATCGCAATACAAAACACGGAAGCGATTGCGCCAAAGCTGTTGCCGGCAATCCGATGTTTCCCGTATTTGACAGTGTTTTCATGGTCTTCTCGTAATGTGAAAACAGCTGTGATCGTCGATACAACATACGTTTCACGATTCAAAAGAAAACTAATCAAAATACATAGAAATACACTAATGCCAGTTTTTACATTTCTTAAGCCAAAGGTCAATCCAAATAATTTCAATCATGCCATCCTCTCAAAACAATTTCAACGAAATAGATTATACCATATCGCAAGCACTCATATTTTAGATTTTCAGAAAAATGAACAACGATTCTTTCATCGTGCGTTGAGAGGTAAATTCTACCAGTAGTCGAAAAGCTAGTTTTATCCTATGCACTTTTCAACTTTGAGTATTGAAAGGAATACAATAAGTAAACCTAACTTAAAATGAATTGATTTTCGCATTCCTCGTTTAAAGCTCCTTTCCATTTCCATGAGTGATCCTTCTTTTGATTTTTCAGTCCTGTTATCATTTATATAAGTTATTTTGATAAAAAACTACTTATTGTTTATAAAAAGTTTGTTTTTTAGATATTATATTGAGATAATCAAAAATAAGGATGGGATAAAATGAAAAAAGTTTCTGTATTACTTGTTTTCTTACTTGGTTTTGTTGTTTTTCCAGTGACAGTTTTCGCTGCTTCTTCACCGAGCGTGAGCTATCAAACGAATGTCCAGTCTCAAGGGTGGCAATCATGGAAAACAAACGCTCAGACGCCAGGGACTACAGGAAAAGGGAAGCGACTTGAAGCAATCAAAATAAAAATTACAAACGAAAAATATAAAGGAAGTATTGAATATAAAACATCCATTCAGAAACAAGGATGAGAAAAATCTTTTAGAAAAAATGGTGCGCTATCTGGTACAAGCGGTAAGGGGCAACGTTTGGAAGCGATCCAAATCAAACTTACCGGTGAGATCGCTAAATATTATGATGTCTATTATCGAGTCAATGCACAACAATTTGGCTGGATGGGCTGGGCAAAAAACGGGCAGTCCTCAGGAACTTCTGGCTTTGGCTTTCAATTGGAAGCAATTCAGATTAAGCTGGTAAAAAAAGGTGGGAAAGCACCTGGAACGACGAATAATGGCTTTCGAGATGGACGAAAAAAATATGTAGATAAACGGGGCAAAGGGTTGATCAAAGGGTCAAAACAAAAGATTTATCACCTGCCGGGCAGTCAATATTATAAGAAAACGACCAGTCCGATTCGTATGTTCAAGACAGAGGTGGAAGCTTACAAAGCGGGCTTTCGACCAGCTAAATAGAGAAGGACTCAGTCAATGTGTACACAATCGGGCATTTGAAACTGGTTCGATCACTATAAAAAATTCCTTCCCCTCAGCGGGAAAGGAGTTTTTTATTCCATAGTATTTTTTGCTAGATATGAGGATTCACAAAGTAGTTTACTGGCTGCCCTCTTTATAGGCTGATCCTTTTTTTAGCGAGGTTTCAGCACAAAGCTACCATCTTCATCGTTCATTCCTTCAATAAACGTAAAAATAATATTTTTACCATCTCTTTCAAGGAAGAAGTAGGACATCTCAGTTTCATATTCTGGATCTTGCATCACTAGCTGATTGTCTTCAAGGGTATAGTTGTAGGTATACTCGAATTCTTCCCAGACTACCCCATCAAAAGCTACTCCAAGCTCTTCCAGTTCATCATCTTCTTCTGATTGTAGCGAGCTATTATCGGTACCAATAGTAAGATTCGTTTCACTAAATGTGGCTGTCATCACTGCATACTCACCATCATCATCATCTATCTCAATAAGCCAGTCATTTTTTTGTAAGTCTTCTTTTGTGATATTTTCATTACCATTACCATTTCCACAACCAACAGCTATGACCATCAGAAGGAGAATTGTTAATTTTATTGCTATTTTTTTCATTATTACACCTTTTATTCCTTTTGTTTTTGTTTATATGAGTATATTGTAACATATTTATTGCGTACCTCGTTAAAGTAAAAAAATATGATTATCCATCACGTGATTTGCGACATCGATTACAAGTGCTTCTCTCCCTTCTTTTTTTAGTTTTCTATCTGAAAGATCAGCATGACTAGCGGTACTTTTTTATTAGTAAGCGTAGGCTTTGCAAGAGTATTTCTCATTGAGTTTGCTTTCCAAAAGTATGCTTTTACTGGAAGCCAAAAAGAAAAGCTACCCCATGAGTCGTGACTAGCTTGTTTAAGTAGAATAAAGAAGCACTGAATGAATGGCAATCGGTGAGAAACTTGACTTAGAAAAAGCTTTTAAGGTGATTTAGAAAAGGATTTGGCTGGTTTAACATTGATATATGGCTATTAATGTGTATAATAAGTACTTGTGCGAAGCGCACCGCGGTTCATCAACCATCCCGCGTAATCAAAACTCGGAGAAAGTAGGGATCAAATGGAAAAATCAACAAATCTAACCAATCAACGTTTGCGTGTCGTCGCAGCCAATGGGATCATTATGGCACTTTATGTTGCTGTAACGGTTCTGGTCGCACCAGTCGCCTCAGGAGCGATTCAATTCAGAATATCTGAAGGGTTGAATCACTTAGTCGTTTTCAACAGAAAATTGATGTGGGGTGTCGTCGGTGGGGTCGTTGTGTATAACTTGTTCTTTGGAATGGGGATCTTGGATGTCGTATTCGGCGGTTTCGGAAGCTTTTTAGCCTTAGGAGCAACTGCCTTGGTACATAAGAAGATTCCAAATGTTTTCTTAAGACTCGCATTTAATACAATTGTTTTTTCATTAAGCATGTTCCTGATTGCGATTATGCTAAACATCACCTTAGCATTACCTTTCTGGCCAACCTTTGCAACAACGGCATTGAGTGAATTTATCGTGATGACGATCACTGCACCTGTGATGTATATCATCAATCGTGCCGTTCGTTTCGATAAACGCGTTTAAAAAAAAATCTTGTTTTTTGCTTTGATGGTTCTCAAAAAACAAGAAAAAAGATCATTCCTTTCTTTCTTAGGAATGATCTTTTGTTTTATTCTGCTTTTAGGTCTTCGATCTCCACAACTTTGAAATTTTTTGCTTCCAGTTGAGAAACGATCTTGTCGCATAATTCTTTTGATGTGTTCGCTGGTAAAGTGATCATCGTACGACGGATAAATTCATCTTTACCGATATCCAGTGTGATACAGCTGGCAATACTGCTGTATTTTGCGATTATTTTTGCGATGACTGCTAAGTCGCCTTGTTGACCAGTTGATGCGATCGTCAACACATAGCTTCCTTGCTCAACACTCCATGACTGTGACAACATGTTCAACAAAGAACTGTGTGTCAAGATGCCATAAAATTGATTGTTTTCATCTAATACAGCAATATAAGGCAATTCTTTGATCGTGAAGAAAACGTTAAAGAAAGAAGAATTGACATAAATAAATTTGGTCGCATTTTTTAGTAGATAAGTGACTGGCAAAGTCATGTCGCCGCCGTTTGCTTTGTGGCGATAAATGTGCATTTTATAAATATTTCCTCTGAAAATCTTGCCTGATTCATCTAGGATAGGCACACAACGATAACCAGATTCTTCCAAAATTGCCAGCGCTTCTTCTAAAGTAGCTGTTTCTTTTACCGTTGTTAAATCGCGTTTTTTGTAAACCATTGTTTTTAATAACATAATTTTCCCTCCCAAATACCCATTTAACACCATTATCATACCACAAAATTAGAAGAAACTATATTTTTACGACAGAAAATCAAAAATTGACACATTCTTAAATAAATGGTATTTTTAGTGTTGGAAAACTTTATAAAAAGGGGGAGGACACTAAGATGGCAACAAAAAAAGCTGCTTTGGCTTGTTCTGTCTGCGGATCCCGCAACTATTCAAAATCAGTCAGTGAAGGTAAAAAAGGCGAACGCCTTGAAATCAACAAATTTTGCAAGTATTGTAATCAATATACGTTGCATCGTGAAACGAAGTAAGGAGGGAATCAAATGAAATTTTTGAAAAATGTTGTTGAAGAAATGAAAAACGTTTCTTGGCCATCGAAAAAGCAATTACGTAAAGATACCTTTGTGGTGATTCAAACAACCATTATTTTTGCATTGATGTTCTTTGTGATGGACACACTGATTCAAACAGTCTTCAATTGGATCCTAAAGTAAGACTTCTTACTGATAGCGCTAGTCATTTATCGCAAATCATGCTATAATCGCTTTGAGGAAAAACTTCGGTGCAGCTGAGGTTTTTTTATTTTACAAAAAGATGGGGAGTCCGAAAAAAATGGAATCTTTTGAAAAAAATTGGTATGTACTGCATACGTATTCTGGCTATGAAAACAAAGTAAAAGCGAACCTAGAGTCACGTGCACAAAGCATGGGTATGGGTGATTATATTTTCCGTGTCGTCGTTCCCGAAGAAGTAGAAACAGAAGAAAAAAACGGCAAAACCAAAGAAATCGTTCATAAAACATTTCCTGGCTATGTATTAGTTGAAATGGTCATGACGGATGAATCTTGGTACGTTGTACGTAATACTCCTGGGGTAACAGGTTTCGTTGGTTCCCATGGTGCAGGAAGCAAGCCAGCGCCTTTATTACAAGAAGAAATCAATTCAATTTTACGTTCGATCGGTATGAGCACTCGGACAGTTGAACTGGAAGTAGAAATTGGCGAAACCGTCAAAATCATCGAAGGTGCGTTTTCTGGTCTAGAAGGACAAGTAGCAGAAATCGATGAAGAAAAACAAAAACTAAAAGTGAACATCGATATGTTCGGTCGTGAAACGAGTACAGAACTTGATTTTGAGCAAGTAGATAAGATTTAACTACTGGATTCACTAGCAAGAATGACTCTTTTACGGTAAAATAACAGTAATGAGAATAAAGTGGACCAATTCGTTGGCCCACTTTTTTTCTCAAAATCAGTAAGCGCTTTATAAGAGGAAGGGGTCCTATGTCAAAACTAGTCACTTTTTTTAGAGTAAAGTTTCACAATGATTTTCATCCCCATGGTAAAGGGATGATCTCTGTACATAATGGATATAGCTTGTTATTTCTTTTCAATTTGCTGCTATTTTTCTTTGCTATGTTGTTTTTTGATCCAATGGTGGCAATCGAAGAGCTCAAGTTGATTTTGTTTTCGGAAAGTCATTTAGTCACCGATTATATTGCCATGACCTCGGTAGGAACGGCTTTGTTAAATAGCAGTCTGATGACCTTTGTAGCGATCTCGATTTGCTATCACTATCGGGTACCGATCACGGGCGGTGCAGTCTCTGCGATCTTCATGGTGACTGGCTATGGCTTTTTTGGGAAAAATCTCCTGAATTTTATCCCAATATTTTTAGGCGTTCGCCTGTATTCGTATTTTATGAACGAACCATTGAAAAAATTTCTGTTGATCGCCCTCTATGGGTCATCGGTTTCCCCAATCGTCAGCTATTTTGCTTTCAATGATTCCTTACCACCATACTTTAGTCTAGTGATGGGGTATGGCATTGGGATCTTCACCGGTTTTTTGATGGTTCCTATGGCCTTATACTTTCAAGCGCTGTTTCAAAGCGTCAGTCTATACAGTGCGGGATTTACTTCAGGGATGCTATGTACACTGGTCGCTGCCATCTGCCGAATGTTTGGCTTGACGATCGAGCTAAGAACATTAGTATCTCAAGAGCAGCAACCTCGATTGATTTTTATGATGCTGGTTTTAGGAGGGGTATTCGTCGGCTATGGCTTGTTGATGGCGATCAAGAAAAAACGATTGAATATGCGAGCGATTTGGTCGCATAGTGGCAAAATCGAGCGCGATATTTTAAGGGATACTGGCGTTTATAATACGATGATCAATATGGGGTTAATGACATTCTTGTTAGTGGCTTACGTTGTCAGTATTGGTGCGGTTTTAAATGGACCAGTTATCGGTGCGATCTTTTGTGTCATCGGCTTTTCTGCTTGTGGCTCTCATGTGTTTAACTCGCTGCCTTTATTGGCAGGGGTGACGATCGCCAATCTATTGAGCGTATACACCATCAACGAGACGGTTACAGTCACGTCAGCGATTTTTGCGATGATGCTCTGTGCAGTAACAAATGCCTATGGCTGGAAAGGCGGCTTGGTGGTCGGTTTTGTCCACGCCTCAATGGTACTGAATATTGATTTCTTACATGGAGGTTTGAATCTGTATAACAATGGTTTTTCTGGCGGGCTCGTCGCCATGATGATCATTCCCTTATTGGATCTCAGCAAACAGCTCTGGCAAAAATCAGCCGATCAGGCACAAGCTACCCAGGAAGAAAAACCACAAATGGACTTGAAAGCACAAGAAAGCGAGCAGCCATTGGTCACGTTGGATCAAACAGAAGGGAAACCTAAATTTTCCGAGCCTGTGAAGGTATTAAAACCCGTTGCCCAAAAGAAACACTATAGGTTAGGCGAGTGGGAGTAGAAAAACCGCCAATGTCGTTTGTTACTTGTTTAACAAGTGTGGATTACTTGTCTTTTCGTCGCTGGAAATCATGGGAAAATGAAAACCAACCAAGAACAAGCAACGATTGGTTGTTCTTGGTTGGTTTTTATTCGTGTTCGTTTCTAAAAAAATCAACGATTGGCTTCTAAGATTTCTGCCTGCAAGCGTTGGGCAGTCGGTGTCATGGCTAGACCGCCTTCAGCCGTTTCCTTGAAAATGCTAGGCATTTGGCGACCGACTTGATACATCGCTAAGACCACTTCATCAGGTGGGATAACACTTTCGATTCCTGCCAGTGCCATGTCGGCAGAGATAAAGGCTTGGGAAGATCCCAGGGCATTGCGCTTCACGCAGGGGACTTCGACTAAGCCCGCGACAGGGTCACAAATCAAGCCCATCATATTTTTGAGGGTGATCGCCACCGCTTGAGCCGCTTGGTGAGGGGTGCCACCTTTTGCACAAACCAAAGCTGCTGCTGCCATTGCGCTAGCAGAACCGATCTCCGCTTGACAACCGCCTTCGGCTCCAGAAATCGAGGCATTGTTAGCAATCACCAGACCAAAGGCACCGGCTGTAAACAAAAAGTCGACTTGTTGCGCTCGAGTCAGTGCTAAACGTTCACGTACGGCCATCAAGACACCAGAAACAACACCCGCACTACCGGCAGTCGGTGTTGCACAGATCAAGCCCATTTTCGCATTGACTTCGTTGACTGCAATGGCATTTTGGACTGCTTGTAGAATGGTTTCTCCGCTTAAAAAATCACCGGCAGCAAGGTAGTCGTTCATACGTGTCGCATCGCCGCCGGTCAATCCCGTCACCGATTTTACACCAGAGACACCTTCAGCGACTGATTGTTCCATAACAACTAAATTCTTTTCCATGATTGCAAGGATCTGTTCGCGACTACGGCCAGTATTTTCTGCTTCGATCGCAATCATCATCTCTGCAACGGAAGGATAATTTTTACTCTCTGTTACTAATTCTTCTATTGTATAGAACATGTGCCTTATCTCCTTTAATCAAAATACGCAGCGCTGTAAACGTGTGGCAAAACTTTGATTTGTTGCGCCAGCTGATCATTGCGCTGATCGACTTCGATGATCATGATTGCTTTATCACCAACAGCTTCTCTCGTAACGGTCATCGTACCGATATTGATTTGAGCCTCTGATAGTAAATTGGTTACTTTTGCAATCATTCCTGGAACATCTTGATGAACGATCACATAAGTTGGCGTACCCAGCGTCAGAGAAATTTTGAAGCCGTTAAGCTCTGAGATTTGAATATTGCCACCACCGATCGAGATACCAGTGACAGAAAGTTTGTGGCTACCTTTTGTCAAAATCATCTTGACCATATTTGGATGTTCCGCTTTTTCTTTTTTAGGAACGAATAGGACTTCGATCCCTTTCTCATAAGCGATTTTTAAAGAGTCTGCTAGGCGAGCATCATCTGGCTCCATGCCTAAAAGACCGCCAACTAACGCAATATCGGTTCCATGACCGCGATAGGTTTTGGCAAACGATTCATACAAAAGGATATCAACACTGTCTGGCTGTTCACCAAAAATACTGCGAACGATTTTTCCGATCCGAGCCGCACCGGCTGTATGAGAACTGCTGGGACCCACCATGATGGGACCGATTATATCAAATACACTGCGGTATTTTAATTGTTCCATTTTTTTCACCTCGATAGTAGTAAACGAATAGGGAAGAATTCCAGTAGTAGTGTAGCATAAAAAAATGAGAGAATGAAAAAAGCAGACCAAAAGCAAGGGATTTTTATTTATTTTTTTATCAAAGGAATGACGAAAAGCGATGGTGAGTATTTTTTCAAAAAAATCAGCTGAAAAACCTTGAATTATTCCTTAAAGATGCTATAATATTCCAGTGTGCTTTCGTCACACGTTTTTTGTGTGTGCACATGAATCACCAAAGTGGGAGGAGAAATTTGGATCTCCAATTAACCACATCACGGACTCAAGGAGGTATGTCTCGTGGCAAAAAAAGTAGAAAAAATCGTTAAATTGCAAATTCCTGCAGGTAAAGCAACACCAGCTCCGCCGGTAGGTCCTGCGCTAGGTCAAGCGGGTATCAACATCATGGGATTCACTAAAGAATTCAATGCTCGTACAGCTGATCAAGCAGGTTTGATCATTCCAGTAGTGATCTCTGTATACGAAGACCGTTCATTTACTTTCGTTACAAAAACACCACCAGCAGCAGTATTGTTGAAAAAAGCAGCAAACGTTGAAAAAGGTTCAGGCGAACCAAACAAAACAAAAGTTGCAAAAGTTTCACGCGATCAAGTAAAAGAAATCGCTGAATTGAAAATGGAAGACCTAAACGCAGCTGACGTTGAAGCAGCAATGCGCATGGTTGAAGGAACTGCACGAAGCATGGGGATCACTGTAGAATAATTACAGCCCTAAGGAAGTAGCTTCTCAGTCGGCTTCATATTGAAAAATATGGGACACGTGGGAGGTTCTACCGTTATAACCACATCAAGGAGGAAACAAAATGGCTAAAAAAAGCAAAAAAATGCAAGAAGCATTGAAAAAAGTTGATGCTACAAAAGCTTATTCAGTTGAAGAAGCAGTAGCTTTGGCAAAAGAAACAAATATTGCAAAATTCGACGCAACGGTTGAAGTTGCTTACAAATTAAACGTAGACCCTAAAAAAGCGGATCAACAAATCCGTGGCGCGGTTGTATTACCAAACGGTACTGGTAAAACACAAACAGTTTTAGTTTTTGCTAAAGGCGATAAAGCCAAAGAAGCAGAAGCAGCTGGTGCTGATTTCGTTGGTGACGACGATATGGTTCAAAAAATCCAAGGTGGCTGGTTCGATTTTGACGTTGTTGTTGCAACGCCTGACATGATGGCTACTGTTGGTAAATTAGGTCGTGTATTAGGCCCTAAAGGTTTGATGCCTAACCCTAAAACTGGTACAGTAACAATGGACGTAACAAAAGCAGTTAACGAAGTAAAAGCTGGTAAAGTAACTTACCGTGTTGACAAAGCTGGAAACATCCACGTACCAATCGGAAAAGTTTCATTTGAAGATGACAAATTGATCGAAAACTTCAAAACAATCCATGAAACATTGTTGAAAGCTAAACCTTCAGCAGCAAAAGGTCAATACATGAAAAATATCTCAGTTACAACAACATTTGGTCCTGGGATCCATGTAGAACAAGCTTCTTTCTAATTTAATACAAAAATTCAAAACTTTTATTGACTTGACTACCTTATCTATGGTAAGGTGGTCAAGGTTAAAAGTTTAACTGTACCGAAGACAGTAGGTGGCATTTGCCTTAATTTCCTACCGAGGACGTTTATTGAGAACCTTCAATAGTCCCTCTATGTCTACGGTGGCATAGAGTTTTTTTATTGTCCTTTTTAGGACAAAGGAACAGTTTGTTTCGAAGAAACTCTTCCATCAAAATCAGGAGGTGAAATATAAATGAGTGAAGCAGCTATCGCTAAAAAATCCGCGATCGTTGATGAAGTGAGTGCAAAATTCTCTGCAGCCGCATCTGTAGTCGTTGTTGACTACCGTGGACTAACTGTTGATGAAGTAACTCGCTTACGTAAACAATTGCGTGATGCAAACGTTGAGATGAAAGTTATCAAAAACTCAATTCTTTCTCGTGCTGCTGAAAAAGCTGGTCTAGAAGGTTTAGGTGAAGTATTCACTGGTCCTACTGCCGTAGCATTCAGTAACGAAGACGTTGTTGCACCTGCAAAAATCATTAACGATTTCGCAAAAGACGCAAAAGCTTTAGAAATCAAAGGCGGTATCATCGAAGGCAAAGTTTCTTCATTGGAAGAAATTACTGCATTGGCGAAATTGCCAAACCGCGAAGGACTTCTTTCTATGTTGCTATCTGTGCTACAAGCACCTATCCGCAACGTGGCTTACGCTGTCAAAGCAGTGGCAGAAAAAGAAGAAGATGCAGCATAATTGCCGCATGATTTTTCAGTATTAAAAAACTAAACTACTTACTTAAATGGAGGAAAACAAAATGGCATTGAACATTGAAAACATTGTCGAAGAGCTAAAAGGCGCGACAATCTTAGAATTAAACGATTTAATTAAAGCTATCGAAGAAGAATTTGGCGTATCTGCTGCAGCTCCTGTAGCTGTAGCTGGTGGAGCTGGCGATGCTGGTGCTGCTGAAGAACAAACTGAATTCACTGTAGAATTGACTGCAGCTGGCGATCAAAAAGTTAAAGTTATCAAAGCAGTTCGTGAAGCAACTGGCTTAGGCTTGAAAGAAGCGAAAGCAGTCGTTGACGGAGCTCCTTCAGCAGTTAAAGAAGGCATCTCTAAAGACGAAGCTGAAGCATTGAAAGCAGCTTTAGAAGAAGTTGGCGCTTCAGTAACAGTTAAATAATTTTTCTTAGTGTCAAATCCTTTTGTATGAAGGGGTTTGGCGCTTTTTTTGTTATTTGACCATACTTTTGACCATACTTTTAGAAATTTATATAATTCGCGAACCTTTGGGCGGAGGAGTCTTTTTGTTTTTTTGTGACGTGAGCATAAATGTTCATTGTTGTTTGAATATCAGAATGGCCCAGTCGAGATTGAACTTCTTGAATAGATAAACCAGCTTCAAATAGTAGGCTGCAATGAGTGTGTCGAAATCCGTGAATAGTTATATCTTTCAATCCATTTTCTTTGCATAATCGTTTCTGTATATTGTTTGGTCTTAGGGGATCCAGATAGTTATTATTTTTTGACGAGAAGATAATCTGGTTTGGTCTTAACGAATTATGACCATGTGAAAGAAGATATTTGCGTTGATTTTGTCGCCACTTTTTTAGCACTTCAATCGTTGTATCGTCAAGAGAAATTTCTCTGTTGGATGTTTCCGTTTTCGGCTGATTTGTCACTAATTCATTTTTAGTGTTTCTTGCAATCGTTTTGTTTATAGTGAGTATTTTATTTTCAAAATCGATATCTTGCCAAGTTAACGCTAAAGCTTCGCCTTTTCGTATCCCTGTGAACGCTAGTAGTCGGAACAGTGGATAAGAGAGTGGAAACTTATCTTTCTTTGCTACTTCTAGAAATTCTTTGAGCTCCTCAGCTTCATAAAACTTGATTTTATCTTCTTTTTTCCTCGCATTTCCTTTCGTTATATATACATCTTTCATAGGATTAGATACTATTACATTCATTCTGACTGCGTAGTCAAATACAGCGGTGGTATATGTTTTTAATGCTTTATAGGTTGAATATTCAGCTTTCCATTTGTTCACCGTTTTTTGACAGTAAGCTACTGTAAAAGATGAAATTTTCTTTTTACCGAAGCAAGGAAATATATTTTTTTTGAACAGAAAGCTTACCCTTGAAAGTGTACTTTCTCTAACAGTATGCTTATATTCCTCATACCATAATTCTTGAATATCGATAAAAGTGTAGTTTTTTTCGGGCGCATATTTGTTATCTTGGGCCTCTGTTTCCAGTCTAGCTTTTGCGATTTTTGCTTCTTTTTGAGTTTTAAAACCTCTTCTGGTAGTGTAAAGTTTTTTACCCGTACCAGGATCGATGCCTAAATATGCTTTAAACATCCACCACTTACTCCCATCTTTTTTCGTATATTGTTTGATCACATTCCTTCTTCCTTTCTTAAGTGCGAATATATGTTCTTTTTATAAGAAAAATAATAATCACACGCAAAGTGTGTTATTGATTTTATCTAGTAGAAACTTTTTTAGCATCGGTTCCCACTTTGTATCCAGACCAAAGTATTGGATAAAATAAAATATATTTAAGTCAGCAGGATCTAAATGATTATGTTCTATAAATTCATCAAGCAAATTCTTGATCATATGACAATCAGCTTCATATTCCATTTTCGAGCGGAAATAAAATATTTTGTATAGTTCTGCAAACTCTTTATGATCTAAGACATGCTTAACCTCGTGATAAATTACTTTCTTTGCATCCGTGGAGGACAGACTGCTATTAATGAAAATCTTATTGAGTTCTTTAATATAGCAGCCGTCGGATTCCATCTCAATTGGCACAACATCAATCCCATGCTCATGCAGCACCTTCTTCACTAACTCCATACTTTCACCTCATTTTGAACTAAGACGACCTTCCATATATGCTCGAATTGCTTCGCGATCTTTTTCCGTTAAAGGTTTACCATTGAAGGACATCGCATTGTCGAGCATTTTTTCTAAATCATCGGAAGTTGTTGCGCTAGAACTATTAGGATTATCAGTACGGCCTAATAAGTAATCAGTAGAGACGTGAAAATAGTCAGCTATGACTTGTAAATTTTCGGCTTTTGGACTTTGCTTTTGCAATGTATACAAATAGTTTTTACTGTAACCAAGCTCCAATGATATCTCTTTTAGATTTTTATCCCTTTGTTTTGCTAGTTTTTGAATTCGTTCAAATAGTGTCATATCAAGCATTCCACGCTTTCAGAAATTATTTAACGAAAAAAGTACACAAAAATAGGATAAATCTGTTGACAATCCAATAGTTGTGGGTTAATCTTATCACGTAAGCTAATTTAATTAGCTAATGAGTAACAAGAAAGACACCTAATTAAAATAAACAATTCGACGTCGGCAAACTTAGAATGTTGATTTAATAGAGTGTGTTTGGCTTATTTCGTTATGCTTATATAGTACACAACTATGGGATGAGTGTCAACGGGAATTAGCTAATTTTATTAGCTTACACTCAATAAATTTTGAAAGGAGTTAGATCTATGTCTCAAGATTTTGTTCTTAAAGTCAAAATCCAGTTGGCGAAATACGGAAAATCTCAAGGATGGTTAGCAGATACTATCGGAATTTCTAGACCGTATATGTCAGACATCTTAACTGGAAAAAGAAAGCCAGATAAGCAAATTAAACCGATCGAAGATGCGCTAAATGCATTGAAGGAGGGTGGGGATTAATGGATATACGGATACCTGATAATGTCATTGAAAATCAGATCATTCCTGAATTTGTCCAGATAGCAGTTACTGAGTTCGAAAAGAGGATGAGGTTGGTAACAAAAACGATCGAACTTCCGCCGTTTAGCAACAAGGAGACAGTAAAAGAGGTATTAGGGATCGGTGATGCGAAGTTGAATAGCTGGATTGATCAGGGATTGAAAATTCAAGTTTGGAGTAAACAAGATATTCGGATACGTCGCGAAGCCTTGCAGCAATTTTTGATAGAAAATTTTGAGGTGTAAATATGGCTTATACGTTCGAACAAGAAGTTTTAATCAACGGATTGATCAAAGAAAGAATCCGAGACCTGCAGCTATTGATTCATGAGAGGAAAGGGCAGCTAAGTGAGCGACAGCACGAGAAGGCCCGACAGGATTTGGGAAAATACCAAGAAATCCTGTATCAGAATCGGCTTAACCGCCAAATACGATTTTAGGAGGGATATCATGAAAAACACATCATCTGCTTTCAAGCAACTAATCGAAGTAATCAACGAAGAACTGAACACAATGCAACGCTTGAACGCTACCAATGACGAAAAGGAAGACCTAACGCCGGAAGAATATTATGCCGAGCGTGATCGAATTAAAACCCTTTGGACGACCTTTGAAAACACTATATGCTCAGTCGGTGCCAAGATGCTTTCTTACCTTGAGTATGATCGCTTGATTGAATATTTCGAAGAAGTTGAGCCGTTAGCTTCACTTTCTAACGAATTTGCCGGCAAGGAGGAAGAACGATGAATAAATACGATGTTTTTTACTATGGTGCACATATGTGTTACGTCGAAGCGGAAGACTTTGCTCAAGCGCAGGAACGTGCACTTGACTTTTTGTTTGACTATATCAAAGGCGAAGTCAACTACAGTCGCGTTTCTGTTATTGAAGAAGCGGAGGCAAAAGTATGAGAAAAAAATGGCTGGCAGCACTGAACGCTGATTACTTGTATAAAGCACGTCAGTTGCAAGCAATCTGTTATGCAAGCTTTGCTCTAAATATTGTTTTGATGATCACGCTAATCTGGGTAATGAAAGTCAAGTAAAAAGGGGGTTAACGATGTACGATAGCGCAATTATCAAATATAGCTGCAGACTGATGAAGCGTCGGATGGCGATTGGAATGGGAGCAATTAATCGACGCAAGAAGTTGTCTGACGCTGAAAAGTTGGAGCTTGAATGGATCAGCCTTAAGTTGGGAATCATTCGACAGGTGCAATCTATTAGAAGGAGGGATGAATAAATGCCGAAATACAAAACGAAAGAAGGCTATACGATAAACAAAAAAGGAAATAAGGTTATGTCCATTACGCCGTCAATTTTTGTCGGTACAGCCACATCGGAAGATGGAGAAAAGATTGAGTTGCTCACCACATGGGGACAAGCGCCAATGATTGAATTTGATGACGGATCTCAAGTCATTTGGTCATGGGACGAATTGATCAACGAAGCTATTAAACTAAAACAACAAAAAGAGCCTACACCAGCTGCAACTGATGTAAGCCAATAAAAAACAAACTATTCGAGGAGATTATAACATCATGAACAAAAAAATTCAAAATATGATTGAAGAACTAGCGTTGGAGTGCCGAAAAGAAGATGTAACTTTGTCATTATCGGCTCTGGACAAAACGGGTATTTGCTCACTAGCACAAGTCGGCAAAAATCAAAAAATTCAACATGTAATTGTGAATCAGATTGAACAGTGGGAAAAAAATGCAAAAGCTTGTGGCTGTCCAGTATGTAAACGAAAAGCAGGCTCGGAAGAAGAGGATCTTGAAGCAAATGATTTCAGTGATGCTCCTGACTGGTTAGCTAGAATTATCCGAGGTGATTTTTAATGAAAAAAATAACGTTGAACCGTATTTCACTTAAAAATTTCAAAGGTATTGAATCATTTGATTTTGAACCGTTGGGTCAAAACGCAACAGTTTCTGGCCAGAACGGCTCAGGGAAAACGACATTGGCCGATGCATTGCTATGGCTACTTTTTGGAAAAGATACACGAGGTGCAAAATTAAATCCAAAGCCGCTTGATGAGCTTAATCAAGAAAAACTTGGTTTAGAGCCGACAGTTGAAGCTGTATTAGTCATTGACGGTACTGACGTTACATTGAAACGCGTACAAGAAGAAAAATGGAACACACCGCGAGGGCAACTTGAAAAAGTCCGTGGGAACGATACGACTAAGTATACGATCGATGGAGTGCCGAAAATGGAAAAGGAATGGAAGGCATACCTCGAAACTATTGGAGCAGAGAACATTCTGCAGATGCTATTTGATTCCACCTACTTTATGAAAATGAACTGGAAAAACCGCCGAGAAATCTTGGTCAATATGACTGGATTGACTGATGAAGAAATCATTGCCAAAGACCCAGCGTTGAAAGCTATCGAAAAAATCTTCAAGGAGTATTCAATTGATGATTACCGCAAAGTGCTTGCTTCACGAAAAAAAGAGATCAAGCGGAAAATTGATGGCTTGCCAGCGCGAATCCAAGAAGTCACTGAAATGTTTGCAAAAGCAAAAGCCGATATCGGTGATCAATCTGCAGACGATATCCAAGAACAAGTTTTGGAATACGAAGCCGATGTGTCTGATTTACAAAATAAACTGAATGCTATTGCTGCAGGTAATGCGGTACTGGATCACCAAGAAGAGCTATCAAATCTCAAAATTAAATTAGCGGAAGCACAGTCAGCTCATCTGTCGAGTACTCATTTGGAAAGCCGGTCTTTGCAAGAAGATCTACACAAACAACAGCGAATTGTTAATGAGATCAGAAAGCTTAGAGATGAAGAGGAAAGCAAGAAAGATAAAGTAATCAAACAATTCTACGATTTAGAGTACTTCCTCACTGAACATCGGAATAAATACCGGGTCTTAAAAGAAACGACTTTTGACGAACATCAAAAAGTCTGCCCGACGTGTGCGCAAGAGTTACCGGCTGATCAAATCGAAGAACTAATTTCAAAATTTAATCAGCAAAAAGCAAAAGATATGGAAACCAACATCGCTGAGGGGAAAGCAGCAAAGGAAAAACTGCTTGCTTATAAGGAGACGATCACTGATCACGAAAACGAGTGTGCGCGTTTGGAAAAAAGTCTAACCGACGCAGAAGAAACGCTGAACAAAATCAATGCAGAACTAGTATTCCTCGAAAGTTCAACCCAAAAATTCGAAGAGACTTCGACTTACAAAAAAATACAAGATGAAATAATGCTTGTTCAACAGAAAATCTTGAATGCCACTTCCGATACAGCGGCAGAGGAGCAAGATTTGAAAGAACAGATTCGCAGAAAACGAGAGAGTATTGCGGAATTGCAAGCGAAGTTTCAGCGCCTAGCTAGTCTTTCCGATTACGAAAATCGAATCGAGGAACTGAAAAAAGAAGATGCTGCTTTGAAGGTGCAGAACCAAGATGTAGAACGTGAACTTTTCCTTCTTGATGAGTTTACTCGCAAAAAAGTTAAGAGTTTGGAGGAATCAA
Source organism: Enterococcus casseliflavus (assembly GCF_029215545.1). NCBI lineage: Bacteria > Bacillati > Bacillota > Bacilli > Lactobacillales > Enterococcaceae > Enterococcus > Enterococcus casseliflavus. The sequence continues at coordinate 1,391,992 of NZ_CP119393.1, forward strand.
TCAATAGCAAATTTGACCTTGTTAAATTTAAACTCTTTAACATTTTGAAAAATGGCGGCATCGAGGAAGTCTGTGAAGCCACCTATGACGGCGTTGAGTATGGGGCTAGTCTAAACACGGGCGCTCGAGTAAACTGCGATCTCGACATTGTAAACACATTGAGCAGAGAGTTTGGGTTGAGTGTGCCGACATTTGTTGATAATACAGAATCGGTAAATAATCTGCATCAGATTGATTCGCAAATGATTGAGTTACGTGTAACTAAAAATAAAAATCTGAAAGTAGAGGTAGTGTGATGATTTCAATCGAACAGGTCAATAAAGAACTCGAAGCAAGGTTAGATAAAGCTAAGAAGTTACAGAACCAGTACAAAGGTTTGAGTGAAATTGAAACGAAACTGCGGAAGGGAAATACGAGATTTACTTTACACACACTAACTTTCGAGGGATATGCCTATCGCGAAGACATGGGCGGTCGATTGAACGAAGATTTCGGAATTGATGGTCTGGATAGTGTAATCCAAACATTGCTTCTAGCTGAGATTGTAAAACGGAAACAAGAAATTGAACAGTACTTCTCTACTGTAGAAAAGGAGTTGGGGATTGAATGAATGGTATTTTAGTTTATGCGAAAACTAGAAATGAACGCCAGTTTATTGGCATTTTCAATAATTTGGAAGATTTGCATTCAGAAGTGATTGAAACTCTTGGGGTAACGAACAGACCAGATTTATCTAGCAAAATTTATTTCTCCTTGAATGGAGAAGAATACAAATTATTTATGGAGGGTGAAAAATGACAAATCAAAATACACCTGCAGTTTTGCAGAAAGATATCACTGACACAGTGAATCACAAAGTTGCAGCAATGCAACAAGAAGGGCTTGCCTTACCTCAAAATTATAGTCCGGCAAATGCATTAAAATCTGCTTTCTTTGCAATGTCTAATGCCGCTGGAGGGAATTTATTAGAAAAATGCACAAAAGAATCGATCGCTAATTCATTGTTAGACATGGTTGTTCAAGGCCTAAGTCCGGCAAAGACACAGTGTTACTTCGTTCCCTACGGAAATCAGTTGAAAATGACAAGATCCTACTTCGGAACTCAAGCGGTACTAAAAAGACTTAGGGATGTTAAAGACGTTTGGGCCAACATTATCTACGAAGGCGATCAATTTGATGTAGAGATCCTCGATGGTCGCGAAACATTAAAAGAGCACAAGACCTCATTTCTTAATCGAGACAATCCCATCATAGGTGCATACTGCATCATTGAGCGCTCTGATGGAACCAAAATTTTAACTACGATGACAAAGAAAGAAATTGATGCTTCGTGGAGCCAGGCTAAAACAAAGAACGTCCAAAATAAGTTTCCGCAAGAAATGGCAAAACGGACTGTTTTAAATAGGGCAGCAAAAGCATTTGTGAATACTAGCGATGATAGCGATTTGTTAATCGATGCAATCAATAACACAACCGCAAATGAGTTTCAAAATGAATCGGAGCGAAAAGAAGCGGAAATCATCGAAGAAATCGATCAAAATGCGAATAGCGAAATCCTAGATCCTGAACCTATTGAACGACCAGCAAATGTTTCAGCTGATGGAGAAATTCAAGAAGGACAGTATGTTGATGATCAAGCAGCCCAAACTCAATTTGATCTCGGAGAGGAAGATCCCTATTGATTTCTGTAAAAGTCTTTGGATCAGGAAGTAGTGGGAATGGCTATCTTATCGATGATGGTCATTCTCAACTGATCATCGAGTGTGGGGTTCAATTTAGCAAAGTTCAGCAGCTAATGGAATACAACTTTTCAAGGGTGGCAGGTGCGTTGATCACCCACGAACATCGTGATCACTGCAAATACATTAGCAGTCTGATCGATAAAACTGCAGTTGATGTTTATGCGACACACGGTTCTATTGATGCTATGTTTAACGATCCAGTTTTGAAGTTGAAAGCTCATCATGGTTATCGATTCAACGAACTGCAGTACAAGCGAACTCAAAAAATAGGCACTTGGTACGTAACGCCATTTGAAACTAAGCATGATGTTGCCGAACCTTGCGGCTTTCTAATTGATAACTCAGCCGGAGATAGATTGGTCTTCGTCACAGATTCCTATTACGTGAAGTATCGCTTTCCAAATGTTACTCATATGATGATTGAAGCAAATTATTCAAAAGAAATCGTTGATCAGAAAATGAATCGTGGTTTCGATATCAAACGCAAGGAACGGCTGCTTGAAAGTCACTTCGATTTTGATCGGACACTCGATTTTATAAAGTCAAACAAAAGCGATCGACTACAAGAAGTTTGGCTACTTCATCTATCAGATGCAAATAGCCATGAACAAAAATTTAAAGAGGACACGCAAAAACTTGTTGGCGTTCCTGTTTATATAGCTTAGGTGGTGGGACGAATGAACCTAGGCTATATCAAATTATATCGAAAAGTGACTAGTTCATTCGTTTGGGCCAATCCTAATATGTTAAAACTTTGGTTGCTATGTTTGATAAAGGCTAGTCACAAAGAAAGTCGTTTTGTTTTTAATGGGCAAGAAGTACGCGTGTCCAGCGGTCAATTCGTCACAGGGCGCGCCATTATTGAGAAAGAGTTCAATGAGGGGGTACCACGTGACCAACAGATTGTCGGGCGTACGTTATGGAGATGGTTAAAAAAATTTGAAAAAGAAGAAATGTTGTCCATCAAATCAACGACGAAACACAGCGTCATATCAATAAAAAATTGGGATGAGTATCAGTCGAGTGACCAACAAGTGTCCAGCGGTCGTCCATCAACTGTCCAACAAGTGTCCACATACAAGAATGATAAGAATGATAAGAATGAAAAGAATAATAACATACATGATGGAGAGCATCCAGCTGAGCTGATTCAAAAACTTTACAACAAATTCCCGACAGGCGTTCTTCAAGGAGAGTTGGCTAGATGGTTGCAGGAATGGCCAAGGGAGATGATCTGTTTTGCAATCCAAACTTCTTACGATTATGGCAAGGAGATGGGTTCTCTTAAACCGTATATAAACCGAATTTTGGAGAATTGGAGAACGAATGGTATTGACAGTTTGGAAAAGGCAGTTGCTGCAAACAATCAATTTAAAAACCGAAACAGCTCTCCACGTAAAAAGACGACTTATGTCACACAGAAACCAATTCGATCGGAGCCGATACCAGAATGGTTTAATGAAGAGCCTTCTGAGCCAGTTATATCTCCGGAGCGACAGGCTGAGCTTGATGCGAAACTTCAAAACTATTTAAGTCATAAGAAAGAGGAGTGATCATTTGTCATCACCAACTGCATTAAATAAACGAGGCAACAAAGTTCATTTGGATGACTTTGTTTTCGACTCAGAAAAAGAAGCATTGTTTTATCAGCGTTTTGTTAAAGGGTGTGGGTTGCCGTTTGAAGTGCATCCACGATTCAAACTTACAGAACTTACTGAGTTGCCAGGAGGCGGCGGTAAGATCTCGCAAATTGCCTACTCTCCTGATTTTATTATTAAGAATCATGACGGAACTTGGCGGCATGTGATCGATGTGAAGAACAGTTTTGGCATGTATGGCATCGATCAATCTAACAAGCTAAGATTCAGACTTTTTGCTATCAAGTACGGACATCCGGTCGAGGCTGCTGTGATTCGAAAGAATGATTTCAAAGTAATCACACAGGGCGTGACAAAACCTTTGAATGAGAAACGTCCATTTATAGCTAGGAACTTTGATTATCACTGGAAAGATGCAACCGGCTACTAAGGAGTGGTTAAGTGAACGAAGAAGTGGCTCAAGTTGAAGCAGAAATAAACAACATTATTGCAGAAAACAATTTTCCTCTTGAAGTGTTAAACGATGTTTTTCACCGATTGAATTGCTGCTCAGATCTACCATACGTTAAACAACAATTGCGTTATTTGCAAAACTACAAAAGACAAATTTTAGATAAAAATAATGAGAATACTTCAAAGGAGGACAAATAAATGTCACTAGAATTTAGACCAACCATCAAATCAATTAATATTGCCAGCGAGGATTTAACAAAAATTACACTTGAGGTGAAAAACCGATCACTCGACGGCAAATATGATGATTTACGACGTTTCTCCGGAAAAACTGTGAATCTTACGATCATCCCGGAGTATTACCGTTACTCGATTCCTTTTGACAAAAGCACAAACGCTCCGACCCAGGAATATGTTGTTAACAATGACGGTACTATCGATTTTGTCAAAAAAGAACAAACACAGCTTGAAGTTGATGAGCAAGGAAACATCGATATCGAAGATCGCCCTTTCGAGGTAACAAAAGAAATCGTCGACGAGTTTATAAGAGCCGCGAAATCTCTTGAATTTCCGGGTAACATCAATCCTCGAAGCGTACTGATCAGAATCGAAGACGGTGAAGCGATCGAAGAAATTGCGGAAGATTACGAAATGTCAGCACTCACCGTATTGAGCGAACTTGAAAAGGCTCGTGAATACTATGCTCCGTATGCAGCTGCTTGGGACAAGAAACGAAACGAGGTCGTTTTCCAAGAGACGAAAGAAGCTGAGGATGAGGGGAACGAATCAGAGGAAAACAGTACCGAAAGTGATGATTTGAGTACCGAATCTAATGAAAATGATACCAAAGAATCTGATTCTGAAACGGAAGAGGATCAAGCAGAAACAGATGATGACTTCGAGGACGAGGTTGATCCGTACTAAATGATATGCAGATCTTGTAAAGACGAACGCATAGTTTGGAGAAAAGACAAGTTTGGCCGGGCAGTTGCGAAAAGCTGCCCGGTATGTAACCGAAATGGCTTAGCAATAAAAAAAGAAATGAGGGATCTTGAACGTGAGCACCAAAAAAGGGGTTATTGAAGTCTTTTGGACAAATGTCTTGTGGCATGCGGAAAACAAAAAAGTACCAATTTCTGAAATTATGAATGGAAACACTAAAAAAGCGCAAAACAAAATTGCGAACGTCACTTTAAAAAGAGTTCAAGAGATTTCGCAAATTTTGGATATTGATGATTATGCGATTTTGTTTGAAGAGGTCGAATAATCGGAGGAATTTCTATGAAAACAATTAAACAATTACAAACTGAGGTTCATGAGAACGCAGTAAAGCATGGCTGGTGGGATAAAGAAAGAGAATTCGGTACGCTCATAGCTTTGTGCCATTCCGAATTGTCAGAAGCGTTAGAAGAATCTCGGAACGGTCACGAGCTTAACGAAACTTATCTAGGCGAAAACGGCAAACTTGAAGGCGTGCCTTCTGAATTTGCCGATGTGGTTATTCGTATCATGGACATGTGCGAAAGGTACGGCATTGATTTGCAAGATATCATTGAGCATAAGCATGAGTTTAACAAAAGCAGACCATATAAACATGGTGGAAAGAAGTTCTAGTACCGACAGATTTTACCAACTAGGTAGCATATTCAATACCCTTTACGACAAGGATAGTTTTTTATATGTCTGTTATAAAATAAGGTCTTTGAATGAGCCTTAAAAAAAGCATCATAAATATGTGAAGGAATTTCAGTATAGGTGTATATGTTAGCTTTAAAATCAATTCGTAACTCCTTTAGCATCGGGTCATAACCAAATGCAATAAATCGTTCTCTACGGACGGGTATCATATCCATGTTGATATTCCTCCTCTATTAATAGTTATATAGAGAGTTTATTATGGCTAATGCGTAAAAGAGTACTTGGACTATATTATCGTCAATAAAAAGTTGGTTATCCACCAAAATAACCAACTGAAGGAGGAGGAAAATGAAGCAAAAGTTTATTGAAAAGAGGTTTCGGCAAGAATCACTTTACATGATAGAGCTGATAAATGACGTGATTAATGAGTACCACCAAAAAGGTTATGATCTTACATTGCGGCAAGTATATTACCAGTTAGTGGCGGCCGATTTAATTGAGAATAGCGAGAGATCCTATAAAAACATTGGAAACTTGATCAATGATGGCCGACTAGCAGGTTTAATCGATTGGGATGCAATTATTGATCGGACTAGAAACTTACGAGGATTAGGATCAGATGTCAAGCCGGAAATCACTATTTACAGGGCGGCTAAATTGTACCGCTTAGATAAATGGGAGAATCAACCGTATCATATTGAAGTTTGGGTGGAAAAAGATGCGCTAGCAGGAATCATCGGGCAGATTTGCAATCGATTGGATATCGACTATTTTTCTTGTCGAGGATACACGTCACAATCTGAAATGTGGAGAGCGGCACGACGGTTGATTGAATATGAGGAAGATGGGAAAGAAACAGTGATTCTTCATTTGGGTGATCACGATCCTAGCGGAATTGATATGAGCCGAGATATCACAGAAAGACTTGAATTATTCGGCGCATATCCGGAGTTCAAACGCCTAGCTCTAAATATGGATCAAGTGGAGGAATATTCTCCGCCGCCTAATCCTGCCAAGCTATCAGATAGTCGTGCAAAGGGATATATCAAGAATTATGGTCGTTCAAGTTGGGAGCTTGATGCATTAAAGCCAGAAACATTAGATGAGTTGATCACGTATAATATTTCACCATACATTGATTATTCTTTGCTCACGCAAACAGAAGATCGAGAAAAAGAAGAGCAGCAGCTGCTAGAGAAAGTAAGTGATCGATGGCCGGATGTTCGTAGATTTTTAGAAGCATAAAAGTACTATTAGTCAGCCAGCTATCCGACGAAATATCATAAAAATACTCTAACAACACATGCAATGTTAACACTTTGCCTTTTTTTGAAAAAAATATCAACAGGAGGATCAACAATGAAAAGTTTAATTATCTGGCTGCCTACAGGGCAAACGATGAAATTTGAAGATGTGCGTGATTTTGAAGATGACCCATTGGCATATATCGGTTCTGTGTTGAAGTTTAACTATATAGGTGTCTCAACTGGCGTGAGACGGGATGCTGTTTTTAGAAGAGACATGATTATGGGCTGGGCTTTGGAACAGGGGGAAAGTGATGGATAAACAATAAAAAAGCCGGATTCCTCCGACCCAAAATAATATTTTCGACAAAGATATTATATCACAATAGGAGGAATCGGACATAATGGCACTTTTTGATGTTAGTAAATACCAAATCCCAGAGCCTGATCAAATCGACATGAAACTCACAAGAAAGAATTTCGAGATATTCATGACTGAATATGGGGCGGTTAGGGAAAAAGTAGGCAAAAACAGAATGCCAAAAATGACCCAATCATTTGGGCCTACCGCTTCCTCACCAAACCGTGAATATTCTGGAGATGCTGAAAGATTTATGATTGAACGAGAGGAATTTATGCCGGAATATAAAGAACTACATTCGATTTTTGGCCAAGGATACCTAGCAATCAGTAATCCGTTGAGAGAAGGTGGGACGGAAAGACGGCGACAGCTATTCATGCTTAGATATGTTTACGGACATAGCGTTCAGCAGATTTGTGAACGAATATTTGCAGGTCGGACTTTTGTTTCAGACGAAAGTCAAAAAGGGTTTATTCAATTTTGTAGCAAAGTTGGTCTGCTCGTATATACTGACGAAGCAGAGGAAATGATTAAGAGAATTGGCAAAACATTTTACTAACGAACATTTTACGGAATATTGCGGTTATTTCTCGGCGCACACCGGTCATTTATCTTGTTATTATGATATTGTCAAAAAGATTAAGAGAGACGGTCTATGACTACTCACATACGTATAAACCGAAAGGGGGCTAATTCCTCATCGCTTTGATTCAATGACGGATATAAAAGACAGCACACTATTTGATGGAGGAGATACCTCTTTTCAAAATTTGCTAGTACTGTCTTTTTGTTATTGCTTTCATTTTAATCGAAAGGTATGATTGTTTAAAAATGAAAGTTGGTTTGATAAAATGGATTTATTTTTAAGTTGGTCAACTGATAGAAGTAAAAAACTTGCATGTATATTTAATGATTGGGTAACTAAAGTAATACCTCAACTTGAAGTTTATTATTCTCCCAATGATATTCAACCTGGAGAAAGATGGAGTGATAGTATAAAAGACGGCTTAAAAGGAAATCCTATGGGTATTTTTTTTGTTGTTGAAGAAAATATTGTTCAACCTTGGTTAAACTTTGAAGCTGGCGCTATATCCAATCAAGTGGGAAATACGAATGTAATACCTCTTTTACATGATATTGTACCATCAAGAATAACGGGACCGTTGACGCAATTCCAAGCAATTGCTTATAACAAGGATGATTTTAGAAGACTCATAAGGTTGATTAATGTAAACATTACAGATGTAAGGAAAATTGATCAATCAATATTAGATGAGATTTTTGATAAATGGTATCCTGATTTTGAAAAGCAATACGAAAAATTTAAAACTGAAAATCCAAGTCCGGAAGTTAAAGAAGTTAGCGGTACATTAGATGAAGACGGGCAATTATCAGAAGTCTTATCCATTTTAAGATCAATGGAAAGAAACTCCTTGAATAATAGTTTGGTAGATAGACCTCAAAGAATAAATGAGAATACTATCTACTATCAGAAAAATTTATTCGATGACATAGAAGAATTAGAAGTGGTTGATCCTATTAGATATAAGATTGCAATCCGTAATATCGAACTAGAATATGACGAATTCATAATGGAAATTAAAAAGTGGGCTTTTTCATACAATGGTAAAATAAACTTAAAAAGGATAAATCGTAATTCAAAAGGGACTTACTACGTTACAATTGAACTAGCAGAAACATATAAGAATTCTTCTTTAATAATTAATAGTATAATGAAAGATTTATATTCACTCTTGCCTTCAAAAACTAAAATAACAATACTTTAATAGAAATTGTAAGGATCGTGATTTAAATGGTTGTGAGAGGACCTACATGGTAACGAAAGCTTTTCGTAGATAATTTAAAAACCGAAAAAAGAATCAGACAAAGGTTGTCATTGAAGCTGAACACAGTCCCGTGTCTGACAGTTCACAAGCTTTTCAACTCTTTCAAAATCCTATAGTTTTAGAATATCTTAAAATACGAGAGAAGCAGCTGGAGAAGGATTGAAGCAGACTCGATGTTTAAAGATACTGAGAATTAAGTTAATATTTATTACGCTCTGATCTGGTGTAATTTTTCTTTTTTTCGTACAATTCAATTTTTTCTTTTTGATTCTTTAATTTGATATTTTGAATTTCGTAGTGTTTATAAATTATATCTTGTATAGATTTTATGGACTTAGGTGAAATAGCGAGAAGATTTACAAAACTTCCTGCTAACAACACCCAAAATTTTATAGCTTCTACAGTATCTTGGCTAAACTCTAACCCTGGTAATAATTCAATAAAGCCACCGCGAGGCGTTAAATATTTTAGATCGGAAGTGCAAGCAAGTAGAACTTGTTTAGACTCATCAGTCAATTCAGATGAATCTAAAACTATCTGTTTAAGATCTATATTATTTTCTTGTAGATAATTTTGAATCTGAAAAGACAAATGTGTGACATCTGACATTAAGTCTTTGTATTCGTCAGAAGGGCCGTTGCAATTTGCTATGAAAACATATGATTGTAATTTTCTTTTTTCAAAAGAATCAAGCGAAGTGTTTTTACTGATTTCACTCAATTCAGCAACGAGTTGGTTGATTTCTATATTATTATCCATAGGGCACATCCTTTTTTTCAATGATTATATCATGGACAGTTAGCAAAAGTGCTGAGATATAATGGCAGCTCGAAATATCAGAAAACAAAACTCAACAAATTAATGATCGTGAGGTGGTGCATATTGAATGGCTAGGCAACGAGATCCAAGAAGAGATGAATCAAGAGAGATATGGCTAAAATCCGATGGCAAAAAGCTTTTGAAGGAAATTGCAGAAGAGTTAGGCGTTTCTGATTCGCAAATCCGGAAGTGGAAATCGCAGGATAAATGGGCCGAAGAATTGAAAGGTAATGTTACTAATGCCAAAAGTAACGTTACCAATAGAGGTGGTGCGCCACCAGGCAACAAAAACGCTGAAGGCAACAGGGGAAATTGTCGAGCATCGCCGCCAACGGGTAACAAAAATGCGTTGAAAACAGGCGAACATGAAACTATCTTTGCTGAATATCTAACTGAAGAAGAAAAGGATCTTTATTCTAATTTGAATGATGATCCTTTTTTTGTGCTTTCAGAAGAGATAAGACTGCTAAAAGTTCGGCAAGTTCGTATGATGAAGCGCATCGCAAATGCTGAAGCCGGTCTGACTGAAAAAGAGACAGAGCAGCTCTTTGAGTTGCGTGGGCGTAAGACGCTGATCGAATCAAAAAAATTAGGAAGGAAAGTGCAGGTCGACGTTCCGGAACTTGTGCTAACAGAAGAGAAGATAAAAAGCTTTCGAAAACTCGATGACATTTTAGCGATCGAGGATGCACTCACTCGTGTCAGCGCTCAGCTGCAGCGAGCAGTAAAGCAGCTTGCTGATTTGACGATGAATGACAAACGTGGTCAATTGATCGATGCTCAAATTGATCACACAAAAGCGCAGACGACTAAAGCCCTAATCAATAAGGACGGCGATGAAAATGATGGCGGAACAGTTATCAACATCATTGACGATATAGGGTGATCAGCATGGCTAAAGTTGTAACACAAAAAAATGTAAAACTCACTGATGTTCTAGCTCCTTCATTTTATTCATTTCATAAAGCAGTAAAAGACGGATTAAATTCTTCGTATTGGTTAAAAGGCGGACGTGGATCAACAAAATCGTCAGCTATTTCAGTTGAAATTATCCTCGGGATTGAGAAAGATTCTAACGCCAACGCAGTTGTTTTACGAAAGGTAGCTGAAACACTTCGAGAATCAGTCTATGAACAAATGCTATGGGCAATTGACATTCTTGGATTAACCGATGAATATCATGCATCAGTCAAGCCACTACGAATAACTAAAATTAAGACAGGTCAACGCATCATCTTCAAAGGTGCTGAAAAGCCGAAAAAGGTAAAGGCATCAAAATTCCGCCGAGGATATGCAAAGTATATTTGGTATGAGGAAGTCGATGAATTTAACTCGATGGCCGAAATTAGAACGATCAACCAATCCTTGGGTCGTGGTGGTGCAGGCATCACCATCTTCTATTCGTTCAATCCGCCGGAAAGTAACACTAACTGGACAAACTTAGAAATTCAACAGCAACAAGTTCGTGATGAGGTTTTTGTCCATCACAGCGATTACACAACTGTTTCGAAAGAATGGTTAGGGGAATTGTTCATCCAAGAGGCAGAACACCTCAAGAAGACGAATGAGGACAAATACAGGCATGAGTATCTAGGCGAGGTAACTGGTACCGGCGCAGAAGTATTTAAAAATATCACCGTCCGTAAAATCACTGATGATGAAATTGCAAGCTTTGATAAAGTATCGCACGGTATCGACCACGGTTACGCCGGGGATCCGATGCATTATACGAAAAACCACTTCGACAAAACGCGGCGCAAGCTTTATATTTTCGGAGAGGTTCACAAAGCGGGATTATCTAATCTCAAGGCGGTTTCAGCAATTAGGAAACTAAATCCTGACAATGAAATCGTCATAGCTGATAGTGCCGAACCTAGAACAAATAATGAGTTTAAGGATTTAGGTCTGAAAATAAAAGGAGCCAAAAAAGGGCCAGGATCTATTGCGCACGGTATCAAATGGATGCAGGATCTAGAAGAAATCATTATAGATCCGTATCGCTGTCCTAATACTAAGAGAGAGTTTTCGACGTATGAATTAGAGAGAGATTCTAACGGCAACCTTAAAGGATCTTATCCTGATAAGAATAATCACTCGATTGATGCTGTTCGCTACTCTCGTGAGGAAGAAATGAAGAAACCGGCGAAAGTGAAAATCATGAAATAGGAGGTGCCACTTGGATTTAGAAACAGTTAAAAGAATAATTAGCGAAAACTATAAAGGCTTTCCTGCCAGGAACCAAAAAATTCGTAAATCTGAACTTTACTATCAAAACAAAAATGATATTTTGCGCAAACGAAATCCGCTGGCAGAAAAACTGAAGGATGATGATCCCGACAATCCATTGCGAAACGCTGACAATCGGATAAGCCACTCTTTCCATCAACTTCTTGTCAATCAAAAAGCTGCCTATGCAATGACAGTACCGCCTTTGTTTGACGTTGATGACAAACACTTGAACGAGGAAATCGTAAAGTTGTTAGGGGATGTATATCCCAAGGTTGCAAAAGATCTTTGTATAAACGCAAGCAATGCTGGTGTTGCATGGCTGCATGTATGGCGAGATGAAAAACAACAGAATTTCTTTAGATACGCCGTCATAGATTCGAAGCAAATCATTCCGATTTATTCAAAGCGTTTAGCAAATCAACTTGAAGGGGTATTGAGAATTTATGAAGATTATGACGAACAAGGTGATGTAAATCTTGTATATGAGTTTTGGAATAACGAAGAGTGCAGTGCTTACTCAAGACCGAAAGGCAAACCATTGGAAGATTTGGAAGAACATAACGTGTTTGATATGGTTGACGTTGGAACCAACGAGAAACGATCAAAATCGAACACCTATAAACATGGTTGGTCAAAAATACCGTTCATCCCATTGAGAAATAACCCTCTGCAACAGCCTGACTTGGAAATGTATAAAGCATTGATTGACGTCTATGACAAAGTTTTTTCTGGCTTCGTAAATGACGTCGATGATATACAAGAGATCATATATGTTTTGACGAACTACGGTGGGGAAAGCAAAAAAGAATTCCTCGATGATTTGAAAAAATACAAGATGATCAAGGTTGAAGATGACGGCCAGGGAGCTAAAGGCGGCGTTCAAACATTAGCAGTTGATATTCCTATTGAAGCGAGATCCAAAATCTTAGAAACAACTCGGGAAAGCATTTTTGTCCATGGACAAGGTGTGGATCCCCAAAAAAATATTGGGCAGAATAATAGCGGTGCTGCTTTAAAATATATGTACTCGTTACTTGAACTTAAAGCGTCAATGTTAGAAACCGAATTCCGATTAGGCTTTGCGGAGTTAGTTCGCTTCATTCTAGAGTACTCGGATGCGAATGCCGATGTGACTATTAAACAAACGTGGACGCGATCGGCGATTAATAACGATCTCGAACAAGCTGATATCGTTAGCAAGTTAGCGCCGGTGACTAGTGAAGAAAACTTAGCCAAATCCAATCCAATCGTTGAGAATTGGGAAACGGAGATCGCAAACCTGCAGTCGGAAAGAGTACGTACCTTTCGTGGTGAAGACGATTATCGAGAAGAGGAGTAATCTATGAGATATTGGCAGAGACGTTACCTGCAGATTTCTATCGATCGTGATCGTCGTGATCAGGAATACATCCGACAAATGCAAAAAGAGTATCGACGTCTGTCAAAATCAATGTACAAGGAAATCCGGCGGTGGACGGAACGCTACGCCGATAATGATCAGATATCGATCAAAGAAGCGCAGGCCCTTTTATCAAAAAAGGAGCAAAAGACCTGGTCGATGACGCTCGAACAATATCGCCAGAAGGCAAAATCTGGCGGTTATGAGCAAGAGTTAAATCGTGAGTATTTAAAATCAAGAGTTAGTCGTTTGGATCAACTTCAACGACAGCTATACTTTGAACTTGCGGAGATGGCGAACAATCAAGAAGCAGCGCTGCAATCATATTTAAAAGAATCGCTTAATGAGAGCTACCTCCGCCAGATCTATGAATTGACCGACCGAGGTGCTTTTTCTTTAGATTTTAGTCGATACAGCAGCTATGCATTACAGGTCGCAATATCAAAGCCGTGGAAAGGCGGTAACTTTTCGAGCAGAATATGGAAAAGCCATCTGAAAACTATTCCGGATCGATTGGCAAAAACGATGTCACTATCATTACTTCACGGATGGGGAATTGATCGGACAGTAAAAGAAATGATGTTCGGTATTGACTCTGTGTTGCGTAATCGGATGACGACATTAGTTCAAACAGAATCGGCCCATTTGGCTGAAGTTGCAAATGAGAAAGCCATGGCTGAAACAGGTGTTAAAGAATGGGAATGGCTTGCTACTCTTGAAGCACATACTTGTGATCGCTGTGGAGATCTAGATAGTCAACAATTTGAGCGAGGCGATCCCGACGCTCCGGATTGCCCTGATCATCCAAACTGCAGGTGCACACGCGTGCCGGTAATCCCCGGCTGGTCAAGTGTATCGAGGTGGCAACGTGATCCGGAAACCGGCGAGGGTAGTGTTAAGGATTATCGAAAGTTCGAAGATTGGAAACGAGAAAAAATGGGAGTGGCTTAGTTGGATGTAGACGAATTAGAAGAATATTGGGAATTTGAAGATATAGGTTTGTTTAGTCTAGCTTGCTAGGCTTTTTATTTTGCATCAAGATCGACCGGGATGTCGTTAAACTATCAAAATCCATTCGTGGTCGTAGCCACGTTAAAAAACGAAAGGACGAATAATATGAAAAGAGAAGACTTGAAAAAAATTGGACTGTCGGATGAGCAAGTAGATGCGGTGATGGCGCAGCATGGCCAAACTGTCCATTCACTTAACACTCAAATCGCTACATTGCAGCAGTCGGAAACAGAGCTAAAGAATCAGGTGTCAAAAAATGCTGAAGACTTGAAGAAACTGCAAAAAGACAACAGCGATAACGAAGAATTGAAAAAACAGCTGAAGGAGTTGCAAAAAGAAAATGCAGCACAAGAAGCAAAATATCAGGAATCACTCACGAAAGTGCAACGTGATTCGGCTCTTTCAACGTTGCTTGCTGAAGCAAAAGTAAAGAATCCTAAAGCTGTTGCTGCATTGTTGGATGATGAAAAAATCGTCTTCAAGGACGGTGAATTGTCCGGCGCAAAAGAACAGATCAAGGAATTGCAAAAATCGGATGCTTATCTTTTCGACTTAGGCACGAAGCAAGGCGGATATAATCCACCAGCAGGACAAGCGACCGAGAAAACCTACAACTCTTTTGAGGAAGCAATGGAAGCAGATGATCTCGAAACTTACTTTAACGAACAAGAAGAATTAGGAGGAAATGTATAATGGCAAGTTTAATCACACAAATCAAAGACTTAATCACACCAGAGCAATATGATCAATACCAAGCGTTTTATGCAGAAAAGCACTCTGCGTTTATTAATAGTGGTGTTATGGTTGCGGATCCACGCGTTAACAAAAATATCGAATCAGGCGGTCTCTTACTTAACATGCCGGAATTCGGGCGTATCGAAGGTACCGACCAAATCTTGAAGGAAGATCGATCACTGAAAACCGGTAAGATCTCAGCGAAAAAACAAGTAGCATATGTAATGTATCGTGGGTCTGGTTTCGCTGCATCCGAGTTATCTGCAATTGTTACTGGATCCAAACCACGCCAAGAAATTTTACGCCAATTAGGTGACTTCACCTTAGAAAATGATCAAGCAATTCTGTTATCGATTATGGCCGGGCTATTTGCTGATGCAGCAGGCGAGGATCCAGCAGGTGCCTTACACGATAGTCATTTGTCTGATGAATCCAAGGCGAGCTCTGGTATTGAAGCAAACATGATCTTAGACGCTAAGCAATTGTTGGGAACAAGTGCAGGAAAACTGACAACATTGGCTATGCATTCTAAAACAAAGACCGCATTGCAAAAACAAAACACGGCAACTAAAAACTATATCCCAGCATCAGAATCAAAAGTAAACTTCGACACTTATCTAGGCTACCGTGTCATCGAGGATGATACTTTACCAGTTGGAGGAACACAAGCAAATCCGGTATTTACAACGTACCTGATGGCTGGCGCATCCATTGGTCGAAACACAGCAACTCCGGAAGATATGACGACTTTTGAGGTTGATCGTGACAAGGCTGCCGGAAACGACAAGCTATACACACGTCGAGCGATTGTTATGCATCCATACGGCTTATCTTTTGAACCAGAGGAATTATCTGACTTTACACCAACAAACGGTGATTTGGCAAACCCGGTCAACTGGAAAAAAGTGCGTGAAGACAAGCAGATCGGGTTAGTTGCATTGAAACACAAATTATAGGAGAAGTCGTATGAAAGAACTGCAAAAGCGAATCTTAGATAGATTAAAAA
This sequence comes from Enterococcus casseliflavus, assembly GCF_029215545.1. Taxonomy (NCBI): domain Bacteria; kingdom Bacillati; phylum Bacillota; class Bacilli; order Lactobacillales; family Enterococcaceae; genus Enterococcus; species Enterococcus casseliflavus. The sequence continues at coordinate 1,408,074 of NZ_CP119393.1, forward strand.
AGCTCAAAGGCATCGATGATGAGAAATCAGACGATGTCTTTTTGTTTGCAGTCGAAACAGCCATTCAGGAGATTTTAAGCTATTGCCACTTTGATGTAGATGACTGGCCGGTTGCTTTGGATAATACTGCAGTTTTGATGTCAGTGGATCTGATCAACGAAACAAGTTTCTCTCTCAACGCTGCAGAAGCTGAAGGAGAAGTGAAATCGTTAAGCGAGGGCGATTTCTCAATTGCAAAAGAAACGAGGGCTGAGGCGTATCAAAAGATGATGCAAGCACCTTCTTTTGCTAGAAATTATTCAAAGGTTTTAAACAGATTCAGACGATTGAGGTGATCAGATGAACATCTTTGAATTTGCAAAAAGAGAATTCGAAAAGCAATACGATTGCAAAATGACCGTTTCTGCTAATAAACCTGAAAAGGTTGGATCGGTAACAAAGCCAAAGTGGACAGCTGTGATCAGTAATCAACCTTGCAGAATTTCTCAAAAACAAGTATCGCCAGTCAGCGATGGCAATGTAGCAGAAGTCACATACAATACGATGCTCTATTGTGATCCAGCGCTTGTCATTCCAGCTGGATCACGCATTTCTATTACCGACACACACGGCAAATCGAGAGACTACAAGCGATCTTCCGAAGGTTTTTCGAGTTATCACACTCATCAGGAAATCATTATCGTTCGCGAGGTACAGGCATGAGTGATTTTGAGTTTGATCAATTCTTAAAATTTGCGAATCAGTTTCATAAGAATCTGCAAGAAGAAACATTCATCATCGATGTAATGAATCGCCTTGGAAATCTGATGATTCGTGAAGTTAAGATGCGTACTCCGGTTGGCCAATATGACAATTCGGTCTTCTTCGCTCGAGACGGGAAGCTGTTTGTGTTTGAAGCATCTGGTGGTCGGAATCGAGTCGGTGGTGAATTGCGTCGAAATTGGGTGCTCGAAGGCGCACAAGCGACTGGTGATGGGTTTATCGTCACTATCTCAAATAACACCGAATACGCGCCATTTGTCGAGAATGGCCATCGAACGGTTAACGGCGGCTGGGTCGAAGGTCAGTTCTTTCTAAAAATCACCATGGAAGAGATCATTGGTCAGCTGCCCAAAATCGTCGGGCCGGCTTATGAAGAATATTTGAGAGGATTTGGTTTCTCATGATTGATGTAACTTTGGCAATTGCAAACGAACTTTCTAGGATCGTTCCTGATGCGGTCATCTATCGGGAAAATCAAGAGCAAGGCTTTGAAGAACCGTCTTTTTATATTTATGAGATCATGGCGGACAGCAAAGGCGAATTGATGGCTTACGAAAGTCGCAAGCACCTTTATTGCGTGATGTGGTTTCCTGATCGATCAGTAGATGATCCTGGCGTAAAAGAACAGTGCGAAAAGATGCGTATCAAGCTCCTAGACGAGTTTCGTCGTCTTGATGATTTATCAGTCGGGCTACTCGATAGAGAAGCTAGAATCGAATCTCAGGCGCTCCATTTTACATTTACTTTGCGCTATCGTGTTGCGCCAGTTGATGACACACCGAAAATAGAAGCGTTCGAACAAAGAGGAGGGGTAAAGTGACTAAAAAAGAAAAAAAGAAACTTGAAGTAGAAACAAAAGCAACACCGTCTGAAAAAAAATACGAAAAAAACGAGCTATTGAAGTCGACAGAGTTCAGCAAGATTGAAGCCGACTTCTTGGGTGCATATTTGTCGGATGGGGCATACAGCATTGCCGAAGCAAAGCAGTTGCTGATCAAATTAAGAAAGGAAAAGGTGAAATAAATGGCAGGAGGAACATGGACAACACAGAATAAGGTAAGACCAGGCGCTTATATCAATGTGCGATCAAGCGGAGGACTTGGCCCAGCTGATTCGGTATCAGGGGTAACAGCATTGCCGATTGCATTAGATTTTGGCCCAGAGGGGGAAGTCGTGACGGTGACATCGTCATCTGACCTGACCGCTTTTGGCTATGATTTGACGGATCCGCAACTCTTATTGTTGCGTGAAGCATTGAAGCAAGCGGCAACTGTACTTGTTTATCGTGTCGGATCTGGAGGAAGGGCCGCTGCAACCGAAGGTGATCTATCGATTACGGCGTTATATGGCGGAACGCGTGGGAATGCGATCAGTGTCGTTTCGAAAGAAAATGTGAACGTGACGGATGCCTACGATGTAGAAACATATTTGGCAGGACGTTTAGTAGATCGGCAAACAGCGAAAACGATCGAGGAGTTATCCGCGAATCGAGTAGTGAACTTTGTCGGATCCGGAGAGTTAACGGCTTTTTCAGTTGTCTTAGAAAATGGCTCAAATACTCCGGCGACCGCGAACGACTACATGACCTTTTTCAGTAAGATTCAAGTCTTTGAATTTAATACATTAGCATTGCCAGTGCAAGATGATGTGATCAAAACTGCAGGTGTTTCCTTTATCAACCGGATGCGTGAGGAAGAAGGCAAGAAATGCCAGCTGGTCGTAGCAGGCCATGCAGCTAACAACGAAGCAGTGATCAACGTGAAAAATGGGGTCATCTTACTTGATGGTACTCGTATCACATCGGAACAAGCGACCGCTTGGGTTGCAGGTGCTTCGGCATCAGCTGGTGTCGCAACTTCACTGACTTATACAAAGTACGATGGAGCGGTCGATGTAACACAACGTTTCTTAAACACTGAAATTATTGAGGCACTGCAAAATGGAGAATTCGTCTTTACTGAGCAGCGAGGAGAAGTTGTTATCGAGCAAGACATCAACAGCTTAACGTCCTTTACTGCAGATAAAAGCAAAGACTTTTCGAAAAATCGTGTTTTGCGCTGCTTAGATGACATTGCCAACAACTCGAAGAAGGCGTTCCAAGAAAACTTCATTGGACAAATCAATAACGATCAAGATGGTCGCGAGTTATTTAAAGCAGATCGGATCAATTACTTTAATGGCCTGCAAGGTACTGGAGCGATCACGAATTTCTCTGCAGATGACATCTTTATCGGCATAGGTAACGACAAAGATGCGGTTGTTATGGACGTACAAGTCCAACCGGTCGATGCAATGGAAAAACTTTACATGACCGTAGAGGTCTTATAAGAAAGGGGTAAATAGTCAATGAGTGGATTTTTGAAATCGGGTGATGTTATTTCGGGTCGTGAGGGAACTGCCTTCATGACCATTGATGGACGGAATGTACCGATGTTTTGGTTGAAGAACATCGAAGCAACAGTGGAGTTGATCAAAACAGAGGTGCCAGTCTTAGGCAAACGGATGAATCAGCAGAAGGTAACGGGGGCTAATGGTTCGGGATCTATGCTCATTCACAAAGTTACTAGTGAGTTCGCAACAATCGGGATCAACTATTTGAAATCTGGTACTATTCCGGAAATCACGATCAAAGTAACCAATGATGATCCGAACAGTACTATCGGTCGGCAATCAACGTTGATCAGCGGTGTTATCTTTGATTCGGTACCGATCGCAAAACTAGATATCGAATCAGAAACGTTGGATGAGGATGTTTCCTTTACGTTCTCGGATGCTGATTTACTTGATCAATTTAATGTACCTACACTAGGATAATTTGGGAGGAAATTATAGATGAATATCAAAAGCTTTATGATGGAAGTTGTTGGAGACACCAAAGAGGTGAAACTTGATCGTTTTGAGGAGCCCTTCGTGATTGAGGCAATATCAGAAACTGAAAATGATCGCTTGAAAAAGGTGCATACGACAAAGCGTCGGAGCAAGGCAGGAAATACAGTCAAGGATCTCGATACGGATAAATACGGCGATGCATTATTAGCTCGCTGTGTGAAAACGCCAGATCTACAAGATGCTGAATTGCAAGCCTATTACAAAACAGAAGGATCAGCGACGGATACACTCAAAGCAATGCTTTTAGCTGGTGAATATGCAAATCTAACCAAAGAAGTGTTGGAATTAAATGGCTTCAACGAATCTGAGGACGAACTGAAAGATGAAGTAAAGGACTAATGGCTTCCGGCGAATCCGGTGAGATGTGGTATGCCTATCATGCATATCACACCGCTGGATTAACGCCGGAAGCTTTTGCTTCTTTGCCAAAGCGTGAAAGAGCCATGATCATGGCATTTACCGACATTCGCATTGAAGCCGAAGAGAAGGCAATGAAAAAAGCAAAAAAGAGGTGACTAGATGACAACACTTGAAGCTAGTTTAAAGCTTCGAGATCAATTTACCGCGGTTTTACAAACAATCGACAGCAGCTTAAATAAAACAACGCAGACCATGAGCGCTTTTAAACAGAAAGCTGCAGGGCCGGCGCAAGCCCTTAACCAAATGGCCAGCTTGGCTGCATCTGCTGTAAATAAGTTAGGATCTTCAATGAGGAATGGATTGGATAAAGTTTGGGGAATCGTCCAATCAACAACTCAGCGGATCATGACTTTGTTTGGAAACTTCGGAAATCAGATCTCGTCGAAGCTAAATCTTGGTGGAGTCGCTTCGAAGATTTCTTCAACGTTTAGCGGTATTACGAGTAAAGTTTGGTCGGCGTTTTCTGGAATTGGGAAAATCGCTGGATCGGCATTTTCGCCGTTATTGTCTGCAGCTAAAAGTTTAGGTACTGGCGTATCCTCAGTTTTCACTAGTGTGATTAATCACGCTAAAAGCTTTGGATCTAATTTAGGTAATGCCTTTAAAGGGGCCAAAAATTCCTTCAATCAATTTGGCAATGATTTGAAATCTGGCTTTTCCGGAATCAAAGAATCGACTGGACAAGCTACCACAGGTGTTAAGGGTTTTGTGACTGCTTTGGGTCTGATGAAAGTAGCTGGCGCGGCGATCGGTGTCGTAAAAGGCTCAATTGATGGAGCTATTGATCGTTTTGATACGCTTAATCAATTTCCTAAAATGATGCAGGCAGTTGGATTTTCAATGGACGAAGTCAACGATAGTCGACAACGTTTGGTAGACGGGATTGATGGTTTACCTACTGCTCTAAACGAAGTTGTGCCAACTACTCAACGGATTGCCACGATGACCGGTGACTTAGACAATGCGACTAAGACCACGATTTCATTGAACAATGCATTTTTGGCTTCCGGAGCTGATTCGGCAAAAGCAGCACAAGGGCTTGAGCAATATGTGCAAATGCTAGGTCGTGGCGAGGTTAACTTGACTTCTTGGCGCTCATTGATGGACACCATGCCGGTTGCACTTAACGATGTGGCTAAAGCCTTTGGCTACACTGGGAAATCAGCGCAATACGACTTGTACGATGCTTTGGACAAAGGTCATGTGACGTTTGATCAATTTAATGCAAAACTGATCGAGCTTTTTGACACCGGAACTGAAGGTGCAAAACGGGCCTTGATCGGATCGGAAGGGATCAAGACAAGTTTTAAAAACATCCGGACAGCCGTAACCAACGGTGTCGAGGGATCCATTCGCAAACTGGATGAAATGTCCGAGGCCTTCAGCGGAAAAACTATTGCCCAACATCTTGATAGCGGAAAAGATTTAGTCCGAGGATTTTTCAAATCCATCAATGGCTATACCGATGAAAGTGGTGAGTACATCGAGGGATTCATGGATAAGATCCCAGGCATGATTGAAAAAGTGCGTCCTTATCTGGATGTTTTGAAAGATGCTTTTGAGGATATTAAAGAGCCGATCGGAAATGCGATATCTGCAGTAAAAGAAAGCTTGGCGGAACTAACTGGCGCTTTCGGTAGTGAAGCTAGTGTCGCTGGTTTTAAAGGTTTTGTTGATGGAGTAACAGGAGCAATCGCAAAACTGGCTGGATTTATTGAACGGCATTCAGATGTCATTGCAAAGTTTATCTCGATGCTGCCGAAACTAGCAGCTGCCTTCGTGGGATTCAAAATTGGTAAAGGTGTTCTAACACCGTTACTAACTTTTGGCAAGGGATTGACAACCATTGTCGGTGCGACAGGTAAGCTTGCAAAGGGGTTAGGCGGCAGCCTATTGACTTTATTTGGATTCGGAAAAAAAGCACCGGGAGTGCCTGGCGGTGGGCCTGGTGGAGTTGACATGGGTGCTAAATCAATAACGAATCCGTTGGACACATTTTTGAATACCATGAATAGTTTTGCCAAAGGCGTGACTAATCTAGCGCTTGTTTTTGGCGTGATCTTGTTGATCAAACAAGCCGCACAAGCGCTGAAAGAAGTTAGCGAGAAGATTCCTGATGACTTGGGATCATTAGCAGCCAAGTTAGGCATAATGGCGTTAGCCCTTGCTGGAATGGGGGCGATTGTCGCTGTAGCCGGAAAACTGGGGGGCGAAGATCTAGGGAAGTCAATGACAGCTTTAGCAATTGTCGCAGGACTGTCTGCTAATCTGATGATCGCTGCAGAAGCGATGAAACAAATAAACGACAAAGTATCTGACGACTTCGGAAGCATTGCGACTAAACTCGCAGGCATGGCGGTAGCCTTAATCGGCATGGGAGTCATAGTCGTTGCCGCTGGAGTTCTTGCAAAGCTAAATCCATTGGCCGCAAAAGCTGGCTTAGTAATGGTGGCTGCATTTAGTTTAGAACTAATGTTAGCGGCCGAAGCAATGAAACAAATTGACGATAAGGTACCAGCTGATTTTGGCGGTTTCGCAACTAAGCTTGCATCAATTGCGCTTGCATTGGGCGGCATGGGTGCCATCGTCGCCGTTGCCGGTGTCTTAGCATCCGCGAACCCTCTCACTGCAAAGGCAGGGTTAGCAGTAGTTGCTGTACTCTGCTTAGAATTGATGTTAGCAGCTGAGGCGATGAAGCAGGTAGATGAGAAAGTGCCGAATAATATTGCTGATTTTAGTAAGAAAATTGCTAACATGGCGATTGCGATCGGCGCCTTTACAGGACTGACGATTGCGATTGGCGCTGTGATGGCGACTGGATTCGGTGGTGCTGCAATGATCGCTGGTTTTATCGCAGTTGTGGCAGTTGCCGCGGAATTGATGTTGATGGCTGAAGCAATTCAACAAGTCGATGAGAAAGTGCCGTCCGATTTTGGATCTGTTAAATCTAAAATAAATAGTCTAGTTGGTGTGATCCAATTCTTTACAGAATCCGATCTAGGTACACTTGGTGATGCACTTAAGAATTTTATCAGTGGAATCAATACAGCAATTGTTGCTGATACAGTGAACACGCTAGTGTCAGTCGCTGAAAATCTAGCCAAAATCGAACAGATCGAAGTGTCTGAAAACATTGCAGAAAAAATCGAGGATCTCTTAGGTGTCGTCAGTTTGCTAGAAGGTCGAAAAAGTTTTTGGCAATCAGTAGGCGATAGTTTTACGAGTGGCTTTGATAGCTCAACGGTCTCGAATGTCAGTGAAATGGTTGACACTATGATCATATTAGGCGAGCAATTCCAACGTATTTCGTTGGTAATGTTTACCAAAACTGCAGTCGAAAGAGCAATTGAAGATCTACAAGACTGTATTGATTTGCTAACCGGCGGTAACATTTTCATTAAAATCAATGAGCTTTGGGGAAGTGGCTTGGATAAAGGAACTGTTCGAAATGTGAGTGAGATTGTTGACACACTTATAGAACTAGGCGAGCAATTCAAACGATTATCATTAGTGATGTTTGCTCAGAGCGCAGTAGAAAAAGCAATCAAAGAAATTCAAAAGTGCATTGATCTATTGACTGGCGGAGATCTCCTAGCAAAGTTGAACAAATTTTGGGGAAGTGGATTAGACAAAGGTACTGTTCGAAATGTCAGCGAGATTGTTGATACACTGATTGAACTAGGTCATAAATTTCAAACTCTGCAAAACGTTCATTTTTCTTCATGGGCGGTAGAACGGGCAGTTGAAGAACTGGAAAAATGCATGAATCTGTTGACCGAGGGTGACCTTTTAAAGAAAAGGAAGGTTCACAACAAGTCATTAGATAACGTTAATCAGGCGATTGATACGTTGATTGAGATTGGCGAGGCTTTCAAGAAGTTAGAACTAGTCATCTTTTCATCAAAAGCAGTCAAACTGTCCATCGATGCATTAAAAGAAATGATTGAGCATCTAGGAGAAGCGGAATTAGGGCAACTCGCCAAATCAGTGATCAAGAGTTCCGAGGTTGCTAAACTGCAAGAATCTATCGACAGTTTAGTTCAAGTTGCGGAAGCAATCAGAGATTTCCCTGAGATCGACATTGCAGCAGTAGACACAGCTATTGAAAGTATTGCCGATGTGATCACAAAGATGAATGAGTTTCCGGAGGTAACTGGAGTAGATGGGCTATCTGAGATGGTTACTACTTTCCAAACGTTAGCTGAAGAGCTGCAGAGCTTTATTGATATCACTGAGGCAAGCATTTCGGGCCTAGAAAGTGCAGCGTCTTCTTTCGAGGGAAGTATGCAAACGATGCAGTCAACTACGGAAGAGGCGATGTCAGCCATTCAAGAAGCTGCCAAAAGCGGCATGGATGAATTGGTAGTGTCAGTTGAAACAGGAATGACACAATCTGCATCGGCGGCCCAAAGCGGCAAAGGGAAAATCGTCCAAGCGTTCTCGGGCTTGAATGGAGAATTGCGATCAGCCGGTTTACATGCAATGTCTGGGCTTACAGCCGGTATCCAAGCCGGAGCTAGTTCCGCGATTGCTGCAGCTCAATCTGTAGCAAGCAGAGTAGCGGCAACAGTACGCAAAGCACTTGATATCAATTCACCATCTAGGGTCATGATGGCCATAGGCGGCTTTGTTTCCGAAGGGTTAGCAAATGGGATCATGACGGCTCAAAACTTAGTACAAAGGGCTAGTGATACACTAGCGTTAGCTGCTATTCCTGATCAGTTAGCAACAGTTTCAACTAGCGGAGTGATCACTAGCAACGTGCAAGTTGATGACAAAGATATCTCGCGGATCAAAGCTTCTGCAAGTCAAACAATCGTCGTGCAGCATAAACAAGTCGTTCCTCAAGTAACAGTCAATGTTGAAAACAATAATGGCGATCCTGTTGACGTTGATGAAATCGTCGAGCGTGTAGAAGAAGTGATCTTAGATGCACTAGATGCAGATTTGAGTTAGGAGGCATGTATGGCAATCAAATTTTATTTAGAGATAAATGGGAGGCGGTATATGCTTCCCGTTAACCCGGGTGCAGTATTAGTTGATGTTCCCGGACGTAACGAGTCGAATGAAGTGGTCAAGTTGGGGGAAATAACCCATCTGGCCTCTAAAGGATTAAAAGCAGTCACATTTGACTGCTTTTTTCCTGCATCAGAAAATCATTCGATGATTTTAAACGGGAGTTCGTTTCTTCCACCGAATGATTATTGTGCGTTGATCGAGAAAGCAATGGATGATCAAAAGCCGATTCGTATGATCATAACAGATTCAAAAATAAACATGTTGACCTCAATTGAATCTTTTAATTGGTCAATTGTGGACTCAACTGGTGATTTTGAATATTCGATCACATTAAAAGAATATCGAGAGTATGCTGCAAAGTTTGTCAAAACTGTCACAAAACAGGTTAGCCAGCAGCCTGCTCGGCCTGTTGTCAGTCAAGAGATTACGATTGGTAGCACAGTGATTGTCAACGGTCGTTTGCATCGAGACAGTTTTGGTTCAGGGCCTGGTCAGACAGAAGTCAATGCTACAAGGAAAGTAAACTTTATCCAACGAGGTCGTAGTCATCCTTATCACGTCACTTTAATCAATGGTGGATGGCGTGGTTGGGTCACGGCAGGAAGTGTGAGGCGGATTTAATGAATTTACAAATTTTAGAGACGAGCATCACATATTGGAGCATGTATGATCTATCCGAGATCGCTAGCAACCCACGTTGGACAACGGGTATTTATTCGCAACCCGGAAAATTTGAATTTTACGTTCCTGAGCAACCACGAGTTTTTCTTCGTACTGGAGACATAATTGAGGCGAAAGCCGATGGGAAAACATTTTTTAAAGGAAAAATATTTACTCGACGAAAAACAAAGTCAAGGTTGTGGCAAATTATTGCATATGACAATATGCGGTACCTCAAAAACGAAGACACAATCGTGTTCGGTGCATCGAGTGCTTCAGCACGGTTTAAGACGATTTGTGAAACTCAAGGAATGCCTTATCGAATTTTAGATCATGTTCCATATAACTGTCCTGCAGCTGTTATGGATAACCAGACATATTTTTCAATGCTTGAAGATTCTTTGACAGATACACAGTTGAATTATGGTGGTATGCGGTACAGCATTCGTGACAACGCTGGTACTTTGGAATTTTCTACGTTTAACCGTTTGATCACAAAGCTTGTCTTAGGGGATGAGTCTTTGATATCTGACTACGATTATGAATCAACAATCGATGACTCAGCCAATGCGGTGAAAGTGATTCGGGAAGATTCTGAAACTAACAGTAGAGAAATTTATACAGCAACACATTCAGGAAACATCGAAAAGTGGGGACGATTACAGATTATAGAAACAGTAAGTGATGCTGAACTTAACTCGTCACAGTTACAACAGCAGGCCAACGCATTGCTGAGAGAAAATAACAAAGAGTTTCGATCATTATCCATTGAGGCGGTCGGTACTATGGAAATTAGTGCAGGCAACAGCTTTACATTGCGTTTATCCGATATGCACCGAGAAGGTGTTGGTGATGAAAATTTAGCTTTAGTAACGAGATGCACTCATAATTTTGGAAAAATCCATACGATGGATCTAGATGTGGAGGTGATTGAATAATGCCGGGTGAAGAACTAGCAAGAATCATTAAGGATTGTAAACCTAAAGACTCAGATCTGTCAGATATGGTTTATGGTGTCGTCACTAGTACAAGTCCTTTAACGATTAGGGTCGATAATCGTTTCAGTATCACTAGCCGGCATTTAATTTTGTCGCAGATGGTTCGTCCGCTTTCAGTGACGATATCAGTCACGATTGATGGCAAGACAGGGACTGGCTCATCTCAGGTATTCCGCTCGTTACAAAGCGGCGACCGCGTGCGGATGCTGCGAGTAAGCAAGGGCCAAAAGTATTACGTGTTGGATAGGAGCTGATCAGATGGATGAGGAAATTTTAGAACAAATAACATCGCGAACATATCGGTTGGTGAATGGTCGTATAGCAGGATGGATTGATGATCTTGAAGCAATGCGCCAATCAATCGGAAAAGTATTGCAGACCGAACGTTTTACTTGGCCTATTTACACTGATAACTATGGCATTGAACTGCGGACATTGATTGGGGAAGATATGGATTTAGTAATGGCTGAGATCGACCGGCTGGTTACAGAAGCGTTGTCAGTCGATGAACGAATTATAGAAGTATCTGATTTTAATGTAATCAAAGAGAGTAGGAATAGTATCCTAGTCTCTTTTTTTGTTGCTACGATTTTTGGTCAGATTAGGATTGAGCAGGAGGTGGTAGTTTGAATCCAGAAGAAATCGGAAGATACCTAGAAGAATATGATTATGAGTATTTTATAAATAAAGCTTTATCCAAGGTGCCGGAAGGGATCGATACACGAGAAGGATCTATTATTTATGACGCTCTTGCTCCAACGTGCTATCAACTTGCAGATTTCATTATGCAATTGAAAAATGTGCTGCTAGAGACCTTCGTAGCGACAGCAACCGGAGAGTATCTTGATTATCGAGCTGAAGAAACTGGGTTACATCGGATTCAAGCAACTAGGGCGATCGTTCGTGCACGTTTGTCAAGAGAAGATGGCAGTCCCTTTTCAGTAGCAGTAGGAAGTCGTTTTTCATCAACTGGCGATGATCCGGTGTATTATACCGTCATTGCGGCTGAAGAAGAGGAAGGAGTCTTTCGGTTACAGGCAGAGACTGAAGGGGATAGCGGCAATAAATATGTGGGATTGTTATTGCCACTAGACAACTTCAACGGACTAGCTGAAGCAATTTTAACTGAAATTCTGATTCCAGCAAGGGATACCGAAACAGATGACGAACTACGCAAGAGAATCATTGATTCAAAAGAGATCGTAACATTTGGCGGAAATATAGCTGATTACTATTATCTTACATCGGCGATCGATGGTGTAGGGGCTGTACAGGTTTATCCAGTTTGGGATGGTGGAGGCACTGTACGACTGGTTATTTTAGACGATACTTACAGAGCAGCAAGCGATGTTCTAGTTGAAACCGTCCAACAGGTTATTGATCCGACTTTGGATGGCCAGGGAATTGGTTATGCACCTATTGGACATAAAGTGACAGTCGCTGCTCCTAGTATAAAAACTATTGATGTAGAATTTGAGATCACCTTGAATATTGGTGTTTCTTACCCTCAAATTGCTAATATCATTCATCAAGTTATTGAAGATTACTTTGATAAAGTTCGGCGTGAATGGGACGAACGAAGCAGTGCAGGATATGACAGCTGGATTTTTCGTTCACAAATTACTGCAGCGATTCTGACAGTTCAAGGAGTGGCGAATGTCCAAACACTAAAGTTGAATGGTGCTGAGGCGGATGTACAATTGGAATTAAACAACAATGTGCAAGAATTGCCGATACTCGGCGAGGTGAATGTGCTATGAGCTTAAAAGATTTACTGCCTGATTTGTATGATGGCGTTCGAGAGTTTGAAGTTCTTTTTGACGTGGAGGATAAATTGATTGGACACTTGGATCAACAAATCGGTCGAGTTAAAAAAAATCAATGGATCCAAACTGCAGACGAACAAACGATAGGCTTTCATGAGCAGCTGCTTGGTATTCTAGCTAATCAAGAACTAGAAGATTTAACATTTCGCCGACAGCGAATCTTGAACCGATTACAGTCGATGCCGCCATTTACGGTGCCCTATTTGCGTGATCACTTAGATAGAATTTTTGGAGCCGATAACTATGCTTTAATCGTGAACTATGAAGATCATCAACTTGTACTAGAATCAAGTTCAGATAATGCTAATTGGTTTCAGGAAGCTAATATAATTATCAACAAAATCAAGCCGGCGAATATTGTCTATATTCAAAGCCCAACTTTTTTTCAAAGAATTAACATTAAAGAGTCAGCTACAATCGCGCCATTAACTTATTTTCGGATCGGTAGAAGTCGAGTTGGGAGAGATCAATTGTTGAAGCGTGCAGAAGAAATTGAGGTGAGTATCACTTGATCACATCGGATTTAAAAACAAACTTGAATAATAGTTTCAAGGAAATGATCAGCCACATTATTTTAAATAGTTCCGTTCGACTGGATGAGTTTCATGCGAGTGTCGAAGATGAAATTCTTTCAATTGAATTTGATATACCACTAAGCATTGATACTCTTAGAAAAATTGAATTTTTCCAAGGTGAGAAGTTGCTTTCTAGCTGCAAAGTCTTTGTTCCGGTTACTTCTGACACATTATTCAAATATAGAGTTGAGGTGAATTAGATGGTAAAGCAATGGAGAAACGAAGATATCATAACACCAGCGGATGCACAACGTTGGGAGGATGGTGTTGAGCAATCAATAAAAAATAATGATCAAAACGCCGGAGATCTGAAGAAACATGCCGAGGACAAAAACAATCCCCATGGTGTGACAGCAGCGCAAGCAGGAGCATACACTAAGGTCGAAACGGACAGTCGAGATGCAGCGATTTTACAGACCGCTAAAGCCCATACAGACACCCATGAAAGCCGCAAGAATAATCCTCACGGAGTAACGGCAGCACAAACCGGCGCTTATACTAAGGCAGAGTCAAATGCCAACGATCAAGAAATCCTGACAACAGCCAAGCAATACACAGACGAAAAAAAAGCAGAAGCCACTACATTTACCAGTCAAGAAGTAGCCAAAGTAAAAACAGAGATTCAAAATGGCAATGTCGCTTCTGCGACGAAATTACAGGCCTCACGAAAAATCGCGGGTGTTGATTTTGATGGAACGAAAGATATCGCGATTCCCGCTGGAAATGTTGGGGCTTATACGAAAGCCGAGGCAGATACGAAGGTTGCTACGGCTAAAAGTGAAGTCATCGGGGGAAATGTTGCTTCAGCGACGAAATTGCAGACTGCTCGAACGATTAATGGCGTGGCGTTTGACGGGACAAGAAATGTTGAGCTCTTAGCAGATCCTCAAGTAAGTGAAATACCAGCCAATGCTAATTTGAACAACTATAAAAACGCAGGTTTTTATGGTTGTCGATTGTCAGCAACAGCGGAAACAGTATCAAATACACCAACAACTGTCGCTTTTAGTCTGGTTGTTTTGAATGCAGGAAATGAGTCGATCGTCACCCAACTCTTGTCTGAATTTAATACACCAGCAGGGAGCAAACTGTATATTCGGCGGTGCTACAATAACTCATGGGGAGGATGGCACCCAATTGCCACAGCTGATGGGACGTTACAATCAGGCTTATTTGCGCAATCGGCAAGCCGCCTTGCTGCAGCTCGAACGATCTCGCTAACAGGTGGAGTAACCGGTTCGACAACCTTTGATGGCTCAGGCAATGCATCGATTGCAGCGACGGTTGCTGGAAATGCACCAAGCGCTTCACGGTTGGCTACGCCTAGAACGATTTCATTAACAGGAGGAGCAACAGGCTCCGTTTCTTTTGACGGAAGCAATAACGTATCGCTGGCGACAACCCTATCAGGCAATGCACCAACAGCCACACGACTAGCGACACCTAGAACGATCTCGCTAACAGGCGGAGTGACTGGTTCAACAAATTTTGACGGTTCAGGTAATGCATCGATTGCGGCGACAGTTGATGTAATCGATATACAACATGCTACTGGTAGTAATATAACCGTCGTACCCAGATGGGACTGTACGGCTGAAATAAATGTGCAACTTGCGGGTTGGGGATTCGGCGGTGGCAAATGGACAGTTGGAATAAATACGCCGAGCGGAACAAATCAAGTTGTGTCCGGCGCTGGTGTGATAGATGGATCAGATAATATATTTAGACATATATCATACGCGTCAATCTTTACTGGACTTAAGCAGGGACAGTCATATCGTTTTGAGCGAACAACTCTAGAAGGTCAAATCGGTCGTGCAGATAACGGTTTGATAATCGCGAAACTATATAGAATAGGATAGGTTGGTGAAAGGATGGATTTTAGCACGTTGACGATCACGGAATGGATTGCGGTGATCACATTCGTCGGGGGTCTGATTTTTGGGCTGTCGAAGTTCTATGCGTTGTTTACTGACATGGATGTAACGCTCAAAGAACTTAAGAGTACAATCAAGGACGTTCAAAAAAGTCATAGTGAGTACAATATTCGAATCGCTACAATGGAGGCACAAATCAAATCACTTTTTAAGCAGATAGGAGGAAGAAAATGAAAGAAATATTAATTGCAGCATCTATCATTGTACCTCTTGTAATAGGTGCAACAGGATTGATTAAAACACAACTTAGCAACTATCGAATCTTGCCAGTGATTAATGTGATCACTGGTATTTTGTTAGGCATTTTGTTTGCGATGTCTTTTACACCGGAGGAAATTATCTTATATGCATGGGCCGGTTTTGTAGCTGGTTTAGCTGCAGGTGGTTTGTTTGATCTTAGTGTCAGTGTGTTTGATCAAGATGATGATCAAGTTTATTACGGAGATGGACAAAGCGAAACAGAGCGAACGCATTATCATACGGATTTAAAAGATGAGGAGTAGCCGATCGGTTGCTCTTTTTCTAAACAAAATTTTAGGAGGAGTCATCAATGGGAATTTCAAGTTTAGCAACAAAATATCAGTTCGAGAATTTCGGCACGAAATGGTCAGGAACAAGAAACACTTCTGCAATCACCACGATTGTAGTACATCACCAAGCTGGCACCAACTTTGATAATATGCCAGGGGTTTGGAAAAATGTTCAAGCATCAGCACACTACGGGATTGGGCAAGATGGAACGATCAGAGCGTATATCGATGAGCTGAAGACTGCTTGGCATGCAAATAATGCTAACAGCTATTCAATCGGAATCGAGTGTACGAATACAACGGGGGCACCAAATTGGCAAGTAGCTGAAAAAACAATTGATGCATTAGTGAAGTTGATTCAAGATATTGAGAAACGCTATGGACGGAAGATGACAATTATTGGACATAAAGATGCGCCAGGTGCAGCAACTGCATGCCCTGGGCCGTTCTTATATCCAAGATTAGGTGAAATCAGAAACCGTGTTGGGTCTACTGCAACGCCTACACCTGCGCCTAATCCAGTACCAAATTATACTGTGGAAACTTGGAATGTAAGACAAGTAGTTAGTACTGATGTCTTAAATGTTAGACGTCACCAAAACACTCAATCAGATGTATTGCGCCAACTAAAGCGTGGAGACACTTTTAACGCAACACGTTTGACCAGAAATGGTGAAAGTGTCAATGGATTTACCACATGGTTTGAAGTCGATGGTGTTGGCTGGGTATCGGGTGCTTTAGTTACTGAACTGTCAAATAATAGTACAGCCGCTGCCCCTCAGCCAGTATTGAAAGGATTAAATTTGCCAGATCGAGGAAGTTATCGTTTTCCTGTGACAACCAACATACGAGCGGCAGCATCCACTAGCTCTGCAATTGTCGGGGAGTACAAAGCGGGTCAAGCAGTAAACTACGATCGTAAAGTCGTGGCAGGGGGATATGTATGGTTAAGCTGGATTGGAGTTTCTGGTAATCGGCGTTATGCAGCAGTAGTGTAAATGATAGTCCCCTCCATATTTTGTTTTAAAATGTAGAGGGGTAGTTGTTATTTAAATTGAATTGACATTGAGAAACTGCTATTATGAAGTGTCGTCAATAGTGAAATATTTAATTTGGTAAAGGAGTATTACCTTTGAAAACGATAAGATCATTCATTAGACAGCATCAATCAATTATATTGTTTACACTTTTATTTGGACTGATTTTCATTTTTGGTTACTATCCTCTGTGGAGTCAAAAGCTATCTTTGATATGGAATATAGACAGTGTAGGGCAGTACTATCCTGCATTTATATACACAGGTCGTTATCTACGAGAGTTTATCGGGGGACTTTTCAGTGGGCAAATCATTCTCCCAGGTTATGATCTCTCAATAGGTATGGGCGAAGACATAATTGGGTCATTAAATTACTACGGTTTTGGTGACCCATTAAACATTGTTTCTGTTTTTGTAACTGATAAAAATGCGCCTTACTTGTTTTCTTTTATGATTGTTTTTCGGATGTGGCTATCCGGATTTGCTCTTATAAAATATTTCTCTTATCTCCGATTTGACAAAGTAGCGGTTGTTTTTAGTGCTTTATCCTATGTTTTCTGTGGTTTTTCGGTTATTGGCGGAACACGGTATATCGAATGGCTATCAGTTTTAATTTTCTTTCCGATGATTCTATTAGGGATTGAGAAAATTATTCGTCAAAAGAGATTTACTCTTTTCGTTGTTTCTGTGATGTTTGCGGCGTTATGCGGTTTTTATTTTTTATTTATGGTGTCTGTAGTATTAGCCCTGTACTTCCCTATACGGCTATTATTCAAACGTTTGAGTTTGAAATATTTATTTGTAAGTGTAGGGAAAGGGATATTTGCGTATACACTAGGAATTTTATTGGCAGCGCCTTTTTTCTTTCCGACTCTTCAAGGCTATTTCTTGAGTGAGAGAAAAAGTGAACCTATTAGTAGCATTATTTTCAATTTAAATAACTATGTCCCGAATTTCACAACCAATTTTGGCGACTTACTTACAATGAAAGATGTTGAGCCACCCATTTTCCTATCGGGAATAATAGTAATAGAATTATTAGCAATCATTCTATTGCTATTTTTACCAAATGATAGAAAAAAAGCACAGTGTCTGATTTTTCTAGGTATTGCATTTATCGCCTCTTGCTTACCTATTACCGGGTATCTATTTAATGGGTTTGGCCAAACAAATGATAGGTGGGCATTCATAATACACTTATTACTTTCAGGCATTTTGGCTTATGTGTTAACGGAGTACAGAAAAGTGTTGGACAATGAGCTCGTTCTTCATAAAGGTAAAAATGCAAAAATAGGCATTGTTTACTTTCTTATAGGAACGATAATCATTACAAATTTAATCATAAATTTGTGGGGTATTTATTCTGATTACGGTGAAGGATGGGCCCGAAAATTCATTCCATTCGAAACTTCAGATGTATACACAACATCACCAGTAAAAAGCTCAAACAAAATTGAGAAAGATATTGAGTTGTATAGAGTATCTAATGATTCCCTTACAGAAATTAACGGTCGACCTGAAAATGTAGCAATGATAAACGATTATTACGGATTGACCTATTGGCTCAGTGTTATAAACAAGCATACACAAGAAACAGTTGATCAATATAACCAATGGTCATTACGATGGCGTTCATATGGTTTTGAAGATGATAGTGCGATGAATACTCTGAGTGGTGTGAAATATTATCTATCAAAGGAGCCAATATTTAATGATGCTGATTATCAACAAGTGGAAACACTGTCATTCAACAATGAACGATGGTATGTGTACGAAAACAAAAATTTCCAAGGATTGGCTTATATTTTGAATAAAGATGAAATGAATATCTCGGATATACATGATGAGGAAGATCGGAGTCGTTTGCAAAAATCAATAAAAGATTCTACTGGTAATGTAAGGGATATAACCTACGATAAAAATCAATTTGAGATTAATGCAATTGCAGGTAATGATCAAAGTCTTGTGTTGTCTGTTCCTTACCACAGCAACTGGAAGGCTTATGTGAATGGAAATGAGGTTATTCCTAAAATTACAGACTGGAATCATATTGAGGTACCATTAGATGCCGGAGAGAATCAGATTGAGTTTATCTACTTCAATCCATTTTTATTAGTAGGATTTATAGCTGCATCCATATCTTTAATTTTCTGTATTTTTTTCATTTTTTTCAAAAAAAGAAAAGCAATGATGAGTATAAAACCAAAATAAGGTTATTAGTATAAGAAGTAATATTTCTCCTATTCAAGTTTGAACAGGAGAAATTTTTTTATTATCCAGTTAGTTAATACGATTCGAGGAAATTTCATCAATATTAATTATATTTTGATATAAAGAAGAGATTATTGTTTTTACCCAAAACAAGATCGACATAGAACTTGATGCATGTAGTGCCGAAGATACATTCCTGAGATTCCGATATTGAATCAGGAAACTCGTTAATAAACGTGTCAAGGTCGATGTACTTTTGTTCGTACATAGTAATGATGTTCATACATCAAACCATTTTACTTCAGAGTAATAGTCAACATTTCGTATTTCATCATAATGGACAAGAGTGTCGTCTAAATAAATTCCTAGATCATCGTAACCTTTCAGCGTACCTGTAACATCAGGCATGAATTTATCATCGACAGTGTAGTTGAGCTGTATAGCTAGCTTCTTACTTTTTGTGATTGCTGTTTGTAAGAATTCATTTATTTCTTCTTCATCCATTTCAGGTTTAGCAGGGCAAGTATATTTTAATTCTTTTTCTATTCTTGCGATGTCAGCTGTATGTTCTGACAAGAAAAATCCTACCCATTTTAGCTTTTTCCGATCTTCATATGGCTTAATCATTCCCATAAAATTTCCCTCCTCTTAGCGAAAATTATACGAACGAACGTTCGCTTTGTAAAGAGAACAGATTGTTAAATTGAGTAGCGTTTGTTATTTTCCTTCTATTATATAGAGTGATATTTGACCATACATTGACCTAAAAAATGAGTGGTAGTCAAAGATTGTTGAAAGACAGTTTTCTGCACACTTATTATTATATCAGGCAATAGGGTCTGTAGAGGATAACAGGAGAATTAGAATATAGATACAGTTAAATAATTTTTCTTAGTGTCAAATCCTGTTGTATGAAGGGGTTTGGCGCTTTTTTTTGTAAATGAAATTCCTGCAAAAGGAATAAGCAGCGATCCCCGTTTCTTACTAGCGAGGATCACTGCTTATTTTTTTCGGAATTGTTGGAATAGGAACACAAAAATAAAAAAGAAAAATGCTTCCCACAATGTTGTGGTCCAGCTAAAGCTGCGGTTGATACCAAAAACGAGATTACCGATATTGGAAACCACCAAATACAATGCTGTTGCAAGCAAAGAATAGCCGAGTCGTTTACCCATCATTACGCCTCCCTTTGCTATGATTGTAACAAGTCGAAAGAGTTGTGGCAATCAATTCTCTCCTGATGGAAAGGAATTGGTTGGCGGAAAGAGAAAAAAACGAACGATCACAGTGGACCGTTCGTTTTATAATGGTCTATGGGTGTGGCTATTTCAATGGGACATCAAAGATCCAACCTGTTGGGGAAGCAATATCCCCAAATTGAATGCCGGTCAATTGATCATACAATGCTTTTGTTTGTGGACCAACTTCCGTTTCACTATAGAACACATGAAAATCCTCACCGTTTTGGATCCCGCCGATTGGGGAGATAACAGCAGCTGTTCCGCAGGCACCCGCTTCGACAAACCGATCCAGCTCATTGAGATAAACATCGCCTTCAACAGGGGTCAATCCTAATGAGTGTTGCGCTAGATGCAGCAATGAATATTTTGTGATACTTGGCAAAATAGAAGGAGATTTTGGTGTCACAAATTCATTGTCAGCCGTGATTCCGAAAAAGTTAGCAGAACCGACTTCTTCGATTTTGGTATGCGTTTCTGGATCCAGATAGATGCAGTCGGAAAATTTCCGCTGATGGGCTTCGTATCCAGGCAACAAACTCGCAGCATAATTTCCACCAACTTTGGCTGCGCCAGTACCATTTGGTGCCGCGCGATCATAATCAGAAACAATGAAATTGGTCGGTGTCAATCCGCCCTTAAAGTAAGGACCGACAGGCATACAAAAAACCGTAAAAATATACTCTGGTGCTGGACTGACACCGATGTTTTCTCCGACCCCAATCAATAGAGGACGAATATACAAGGTGGCGCCGCTACCATAAGGTGGAACATATTCCTGATTTGCTTTTACTACTTGTTTTACCGCATCTAAGAAAAAGTCCTCAGGAACCTCTGGCATGCGCAGGCGATAGGCACTGCGATTCATCCGTTTGCTATTTTCGTCTGGACGGAACAAATTGATGCCGCCATCTTTTCTTCGGTAGGCTTTTAGTCCTTCAAAACATTGTTGTCCATAATGAAGAGCGGTTGATCCCTCGTGGATATGCAGATAATTATCCTCGGTAAGTTCGCCTTCATTCCAAGAACCGTCTTTCCATGTTGCCAAAAAACGCCATGGCGTCTTGATATAAGAAAACCCTAAATTTGACCAATCGATTGTCATTCATTCACACCCTTTTTTAATTTTTCTAAGTATAGCACTTCAGAAAAGAAATGTCATTATTTTCTGAAAATTATTCTGTAAGAAGATTTGGTGACATTGACGTGTAAAGGATAGGGAAGTGCTCTTTGCTTGTACGAGTTCCCCAGTTTGTTTTTCTACAAGTTCTGTGCTTCAATGAGAGTATAAAAAAACAAAAAAGGGGGAACGTTTGTGATTGAGGAAGTGTTGACGGACAGTCTGGGGATCGCTGCTGCGTATCGACGATTGAAACCAATCATGATCCATACACCACTTGCACCAAGTAATATTTTAGGCAAAGAAAAAGA
Organism: Enterococcus casseliflavus; assembly: GCF_029215545.1. NCBI lineage: Bacteria > Bacillati > Bacillota > Bacilli > Lactobacillales > Enterococcaceae > Enterococcus > Enterococcus casseliflavus. Next base: position 1,429,606 of record NZ_CP119393.1, read on the forward strand.
GGGCACGATATTTTTGAAATTAGAAAATCTACAGCGTACCGGCTCCTTTAAAGCGCGGGGGGCGTATAACAAGCTCGCTTCATTGACTGATGCAGAAAAACTTCGCGGTGTCATCGCCTGTTCTGCAGGAAATCATGCGCAAGGTGTTGCTCTCGCCGGATCGTTACTGGGAATCAATGTCCGAATCTTTATGCCATTAACGGCTGCTAAAACAAAAATAGAGGCGACAAGAAGCTATGGTGCACAAGTCGTTTTAGCAGGAGAGACGTTTGATGAAACCAAACAACTGACAGTAGACGCCATGAAAGAAAGTGGCGAAGTTTTTGTCTCTCCCTTTGATGATCGTGCAGTAATGGAGGGGCAAGGAACGATTGCGATCGAACTGTTGGAGGATCTTCCAGATGTTGATAATGTCATTATTCCCATCGGCGGTGGTGGGTTGATCGCTGGGATGGCTTTAGCCTTAAAAGAACTTCGTCCAGAAGTCAAAATCATCGGCGTTCAATCCTATGGCGTTTATGGTATGATCGCATCGATCTGGCAGCAAAAGCTGGTAGCCAATCGCCGCAGTAGAACGATCGCCGATGGCTGTGATGTTGCTTTAGCAGGAGAGCTGACCTATGATGTTTTAAAGACCCGTATCGATGAAACGGTCTTAGTTGAAGAATCCGACATCGAACAAGCGATCCATTACTTGGCTTTGAAGGAAAAAGTCATTGCAGAAGGTGCTGGTGCATTAAGTACAGCGGCGATTTTAAGCGGACAGATCGATCATTTACTTCGAGGAAAGAAAACTGTGGCTTTGGTCTCCGGAGGCAATATTGATTTCTCTGTGTTTAAGGAAATGATTTGAATAAAAAGCATACTCAAGTAAAATCGATGAGGTGCATTTAAAATTATCAAAAGGATCTCTATATCTTTAACTGCGATAGGGTCAAAATCATTGTGACGATAGCTAAAGGATCTTCTCGATTCATGGTATGAATAGCAGCAAAAAAAAGAGTTCCCGTTTGAAGGAACTCTTTTTTACATTCAAAACAACTATTCAACGATTAGAAACTGCGTCCGCCGCCGCCGAAAGTACCGCCGCCAGAAGAGTGGGTCGTACTGCCGCCTCCGCCGCCAGAAAAACCGCCACCACCGCCGCCTCCGCCATTATTCGAAGGACGGGGGATGCGTCTGGTTGTGACAAAGGAGTTGACTAAGCGATCTTCTTTTTGAGTCAGATCAATACTTGATTTTTCTAGATAGTTAAATTTGTAGCCGCCCATTTTTAATTGATAACGAGATTTAACAATGATGAAAAAGGCGATACTGATCACTGCCGCGATTGCTAAGCAAATAGCAATTTCTAGTGGCGTCATCACTTTGTAATAAGTAATTTTTCCAGTATCACGATCGATACGATAGTGATCGGCAGGAACACCTGCTTCCACAAAACCAGCTGCTTTTTGCAGATAGACCAATGCCGCTTGGTAACAATTTCCCTCTGCCATCTGGTCAAATACCGCATCAAGTAGCTTGTCTAGACGTGAATCGGTGAGGTAATCGATCATGTTTCCAGAAGTCGAAACGTGAAATTTACGTTGCGACATATCGATCACCAAAGCGGATCCGTTGTTGTCGTTGCCGATCCGTCGTGAAAGATACCGATCAGTATACAACTCGATATCTCCCGTATTGCTGTTCGTTGTTTGAATAAACACTTCGCCTTTGATCTTCGCATTCAGCGCTTCTGCTTCTTCATTTAACTTCTGGATCTCTTGTTCGGTAAAAAGTCCAGCGTGGTCTGCGACTGTCTCTTCGGCTGCAAAGGCGGGCAGGGTGGTTAAGAAAAAGCCAACCAGCAGAAGCAACAAATAAGATAGTTTTTTCATAAGAAATACGCTCCAATCAATGCGAGGATGGTCGTTGCCGCGAAAATTGCGCCACTGACGATTCCCAAGCGTTTGTAACTGATCGGTAAAACACCGCTGACTTTTCCTGTTTGCCCATTCATCGCATAATAAAAGGCACTCTTGTTTTCATCATCGGCTCGATAGGTCACTAGCCATACAGGAAGCAAAACGTAGTTGTTTTCTTCTTTTGTTAGATTGATGGATCGATTGTTGCGTTTAAAACTAGTATAGCCATTGACCGTACCTGCTAGCAGGTTTTCAGCATAACCCGATAATTCGTTTTTGACTTCGTCGGAAAGATCCATGTATTCAATGTCTCTTTTTTCTGCTTGGAAGCCGGCTAAATACTGACTGCGAAAATTAACAGCTTTTTCAAGGGGAAACGGCTGAACGCCAGTTACCATTTTTTGTTGGACGTTTTTTGACAGCGCATGCTTGAGCAATTCATTCACCTTGATTTTTCCTCGTCGCAAGACATCGTATTGTTTGTGTTCAGTATATTCAATATCACCAACGCGCCAAATACGCAAGGAGGTACCCATTCCTGAGAGGGAGCCGTTCATCTCGGCATCGACGACCCAATAAGGGAAGTATACGCCAGTCAATTTCTCTACTTGTGCTTGGTCGAAGAAATCCCGTGGGACGAATTTTTTCTTTTGCGCCCATTCTAAAAACTTTTGCGTTGCTTCTTCTTTTTCGATCGCAAAGGGAAGGACTTTGTTTGGCAAAAATTCTCCCGAAAGCCGTCCAGATAAAACGACCGGGTTATGGCAAAAGTAGCAATAGGTTGCAGCTGTAGTCGCATCCGTCACGATTTCAGCACCGCAGCTGGGGCAGGTGAAAAGGTCCATCTGTCCCGCTTGTGCATCGGCTTGTTGCTGCACTTCTTCTTCAAGGCTCGGCTCCGTCACTGAGGCAGCCGTGGCATCTACAGAAGAATCAGCGGCCATTTGCGCTTCTTTTTGCTTTTCTTCAAAGGCAGTGACTTCGTCTTCAGTAAAAATACTCAGACAAAATGGACAATGAAATTTTTGATCGCCAGGATCAAAGGTTAAAGCGCCCCCGCAATTGGGGCACTTATGTGTGATAACATCCATCAGCAATCCTCCTCAATTAGTCTACTGGGACACCTTTGAAAGGTTTGCCGCAATTCGGACAGAATTTTGGAATGCCGTTGGCTAAATCGATCACTTCACCACAATCGCTGCATTTCATTTTCAGGCTTGGTCCATCGCTCGTTGGTTTAGGCGTGCCGCAATTGCTGCAGAATTTACCAGTATTGGAGGTGCCGCATTGTGGGCAGTCCCAATGATCTGCGTTGTTTTGTGCAGGTGCTTGTTGCTGCTGCATCTGCTGTTGGTTGTTTTGTGACGCTTGGTTCAAATAACCGCCACCAGCGTTCATCCCCATGCCCATGCCAACAAACCCAGTCGTAGCGCCAGCGGCATTGCTGCCGGCAGATTCCATACCACGAGCTACCGAACCTTGAACATAGCCTTCACGAATCGAAGGGTCACCTAACATTGCCCCTTGGTTCCGCATGTTGATCAATTTTACGGAATCATCCGTATAAGAGATGCTTGCGACGGCAACCGAAACGATTTCCATTCCTCGGAGTTCTCGCCAGCTGTCATCAAGAACTGTTCCCATATATTTGCTTAATTCCATGCTCTTAGATGGAACGTAAGAAATTCGTTCGCCATCAGCGGACATTTTGTTGATCGCTGTTTGTAGGGCGGTCAAAAATTCAGCTAAGTACTGCTCGTTGATGTCGTTGATATCGACTTGACTTTTGTTTTTTGGGATCGCATTCGTATAGAACAAAATTGGATCGGTAATTCGTAAGGAATAGTTTCCGTGCGCCCGCAAGAAAAGTTCTGCGTTGTAAAAGTTGTCAAAATAATTCAAAGGCGAGGAAGTACCGAAGCGAATCCCTTTGATTTCTTGTAGATTGATATAAAAAACTTGTTGTTTTTGCGGTGTAACGCCACCAAACTTAAAGCGGTCAAACGTTTCAGAAATCGCATCTTTCAATGAACCGTTTAACATTGAAGGCGCTAATTCGTTTTTCACTGTATAGTAGCCTTCTTCGGCGGTATAATCGATGATTCGCCCGCCATCAACCAATAACATCATCATATTCGGATAGACATGGATCACTGAGCCATCAGTGATGACATCTTCTGTGCCTTTTCTGTTGGAACCGCGTTTGTCATTACGCCGCACTTTGACACCTTTTGTCATTACTGTCGAATCGCTCATATTGTCAGGCTCGATCACCTCTAGCCATTGATCTGCTAATCCGCCGCCAATTGCGCTTGTTGCCGCTTTGATAATACCCATTTTCAGTCCTCCTTTAAATTGTTTTCATCACAATAGATGAACATAGATTCATTATACCATAGGAGGTGAGATTTACGTTATCAGTCTAAAGTTGGAGAGGAGTTTTTCGCAAAATCCATCAATAAACGGTTCGTTCGCAGGTGGATTTGAATAAAAGAGACAAATGGTAGGTTGCGGATTAAATTTCCATTTCTTTTGAGATTCCCCCACGCAAACGGTGGTTTTTTTGGCTGATATTACGTATAATAGAAGGTAGCGAATTTTGAAATGAGTGTGGAAAACTATGGCTTATCAAGCATTATATCGTGTTTGGCGTTCTCAGCGTTTTGATGATGTTGTTGGACAAAAAGCAATTACCCAAACCTTAAAAAATGCAATCGATCAAAACCAGATCTCGCATGCCTATTTATTTACGGGTCCTCGAGGAACCGGGAAAACAAGTGCAGCGAAAATTTTTGCCAAAGCCATCAATTGTCCGAACCAGGTCAACGGTGAGCCTTGCAATGAGTGCGATATGTGTCGCTCAATCACAGCAGGGACGCAAGAAGACGTGATCGAAATCGATGCGGCAAGCAACAACGGTGTAGAAGAAATTCGCTTTATTCGTGATCGTGCGAACTATGCACCGACCCAAGCTGAATACAAAGTTTATATCATCGATGAAGTGCACATGCTGTCAACAGGCGCATTCAACGCTTTACTAAAAACATTGGAAGAACCACGGAAAAATGTTGTCTTTATTTTGGCAACAACAGAGCCCCATAAGATTCCAGCAACGATCATTTCCCGAACCCAACGCTTTGATTTCAAACGGATCAATACGCAAGATATCGTGGGTCATTTAGAAACGGTCCTTACTACTAGTGAGATCAATTACGAAGCAGAAGCTTTACAGATCATTGCGCGAGCCGCAGAAGGCGGTATGCGGGATGCCTTGAGTATCACCGACCAGGCGATCGCTTTTAGTGATGGAACCGTAACGACCCAAGATGCTCTTGAAGTGACGGGCAGCTTGTCCTATGAAATGATGGACCGTCTGATGCAGGCTTGCGGGGAAAAAGAAGTTGCCGATGCGTTAGCGACCTTGCGGGAGTTATTAGCCTCTGGTAAAGAAGCCCGACGTTTATTGGAAAACTTGTTGGTTTATTGTCGAGACTTGCTGATGTATCAACAAGCGCCGCAGCTGCTATCTGAAAAGTCGCTGCAGTTGACTGAAGCGTTTCAAACACTGGCAAAAAATACCCCGCCAGCAAAAATCTATCACTGGATCACGGTCTTAAACGATACGCAAAATGAAGTACGATTTACGAACAATCCTACGATCTATCTGGAAGTGGCTGTGGTCAAATTAGCCAATGATCCAGAAAGTGCTGCTGTTGCTAGCAATTCAGCTGATAATAGTCAAGAAGTGGCGCAGTTACGGCAAGCATTGCAAAAACTTCAGGCAGAGGTGCAACGACTGCAGGAGAATCGACCGGCAGGTGCCGTTGCGGAAACCACTGCGCCAGTGAAGAAAGCCAAGGCGACCACTACGTTCCGTTTACCAAAGGAACGCGTGTTCCAAGTACTGAAAAGTGCAACGAAGAAAGACTTGGCAAACGTTCGCAATGTTTGGGACGATCTTTTGATGTCTCTTTCCGTGACGCAAAGAGCGATGCTGCATTCCAGTGAAGCAAAAGCTGCCAGCGAATCGGGCGTCGTGATCGCTTTTGATTATGAGATTTTATGCCAGCGAGCAAGTAACGACCAAGAGTTCCAATTGATGATCCATAATCAATTGTCTCGGATGATCAAAGACTACGCCCCACAGGCTGTCTTTATCACAAAAGAAAGTTGGCCGGCACTACGGCAAGAGTTTTTGGCCGGCGGTCAAGCAGCGGCAGATTCGGAAATTGAAGTAGACCAAGAAGAGACCGAAGCCGCTCCTGTCGAACCAGAAAATGACGACTTAGTGACAAAAGCGCAAGAGTTATTTGGTGAATTAACCAGCATTGAAGAAAATTAATGAAAATGGAGTGATTGATAATGATGCGAGGCATGGGAAATATGCAAGGCATGATGAAACAAATGCAAAAAATGCAAAAAGAAATGATGAAAGAACAAGAAGCGCTGAACAGCAAACAATTTATCGGCGAATCGACAAATGGCTATGTCAAAGCGACCTTTACTGGCGATAAGACGTTACAAGACATTACTATCAATGAAGCGATCGTTGATGCTGACGATGTGGAAATGCTGCAAGATATGATCATTTTAGCTGTCAATGACGGATTGAAGAAAATTGAAAAAGAATCGGAACAAACGATGGGCAAATACACAAGAAACATTCCGGGTCTATAAAAGGAGAAATGACGGTGCAATATCCTGAACCGATCGCCCGATTGATCGACAGTTACATGAAACTGCCGGGAATCGGACAAAAAACCGCGACACGTTTGGCATTTTATACGATCGATATGAAAGAAGAAGTCGTCAATGAGTTTGCCAAATCGTTGCTTAGTGTCAAACGAGATTTGCACTTTTGCAGTATTTGCGGAAATATAACTGAAGAAGATCCTTGTGAGATCTGTAGTGATCCAACAAGAGACAAAGAAACGATTTTAGTGGTTGAAGAGCCTAAAGATGTCATGGCACTAGAAAAAGTCCGGGAGTATCATGGACTTTATCATGTGCTGCATGGCGTGTTATCCCCGATGGAAGGGACAGGTCCAGAAGATATCAACATTGCATCGCTGATACAGCGGCTGCATGATGATCAGGTCAAAGAAGTGATTATTGCGACCAATGCGACCACGGAAGGTGAAGCAACGGCGATGTATATGTCACGTTTGATCAAGCCTGCTGGTATTAAAGTCACGCGTTTGGCTCATGGCTTATCTGTGGGCAGCGATATTGAATACGCGGATGAAGTGACCTTGCTAAAAGCAGTAGAAGGTCGCCGAGAATTATAAAGATATTGGAGGCAATTAGGGTGAATGGATTGTTTATAACCATCGAAGGACCGGATGGTGCTGGAAAAACCAGTGTGATCGAAGAGTTGTATCCTCGGTTACAGCTTGAAGCAACAAGAAAAATCGTGAAAACAAGAGAACCTGGCGGAGTTAAAATCGCTGAAAAGATTCGTAAAATTATTTTAGATCCGCGAAATGAAGAAATGGATGAGCGGACGGAAGCCTTACTTTATGCAGCGGCCCGCCGCCAACACTTGATTGAGGTTGTCCTGCCGGCATTGAATGCTGGACACATCGTGATCTGTGACCGCTTTGTTGACAGTTCGCTTGCCTATCAAGGAGCTGGACGCCGCATCGGGATTCCTGAGATCGCACGGATCAACGAGTTTGCGACGGAAGGAACGACGCCTGATTTTACCTTGTATCTAGATGTTGACTCTGATACTGGCTTGCGTCGCATCCAAGAAAACCGCGCACATCAATATGACCGCTTAGATTCGGAAGGATTGGAGTTTCACCAACGGGTTCGTCATGCGTATCTTAAGCTGGCGGAAGAAAATCCTGTACGCATTCATAAGATTGATGCTAGAATGGGGTTACAAGAAGTTGTTGAATCCAGCTATTCAGCAATCGTTGAATCGTATCCTGCTTACTTCAAGTCAATCTAGGGTAGGTTGGATAACACAAAGGAGATGGTCCCATGAAATTAATTATGGCAATCGTACAAGACAAAGACAGTAATCGTTTGGCAAATGAGTTTATTGATGCCAATATCCGTGCTACAAAATTGTCCTCAACGGGTGGGTTTTTAAAGGCTGGCAACAGTACGTTTATCATTGGTATTGAAGACGATCGGGTACAAGATGCATTAGAATTGATCAAAAAAACCTGTCAATCAAGAAAACAATATGTCTCGACACCGATGTCTTTAGACATTTCCTTAGACGGTCAAGTTCCTTATCCAGTCGAAGTCGAAGTCGGCGGAGCAACTGTGTTCGTGCTACCGGTTGACGGATTCCATCAATATTAAAAAAGGAGCTTTTCATGGAGGAGTTATTTCTACAAGAATATCAGCCTCTTGTTTTTGCCCAACTAAAAAAAAGTATCAAGCATGGGCGCATTGCTCATGCTTATCTTTTTGAAGGGGACAAGGGGACTGGCAAGCACGAATTAAGTCTGTGGCTCGCAAAACGCCTTTTTTGTACTAATGTGCAAGAAGAAGCCCCGTGCGGCACATGCAGCAATTGTCTGCGGATCGCCCAAGGAGAGCATCCTGACGTTATCCAAATCGAGCCGGATGGGCAGATGATCAAAGTCGACCAGATTCGGCAGCTGCAAGAGGAGTTCTCAAAGAGCGGCTTTGAAAGTCGTCTGAAAATCTTTATTTTGTCTCAAGCAGACAAAATGAACAACAGTGCTGCCAACAGCCTATTAAAGTTTTTAGAAGAACCGGTGGGAAACTTTTTGGCGATTTTAGAAACCGAGAGTTTAGGACGTATTTTGCCGACGATTCAGTCTCGCTGTCAGATCATTCATTTTTCGCCGCTGTCAAAAGAAAAACTACAGGAGAAGCTGCAAGAAGAAGGACTTTCCAAAGAGACGAGTCGACTTCTGAGCCACTTGACTAATAGTTATCATAAAGCAGTTGAAATCTCGCAGGATGAATGGTTTAATGAAACTAAGGATGCTGTTAAGCGTTGGGTGAATTACCTTTTGAAGAAAGACCCGCAAGCATTTATTTTTGTTCAGAAAAAATTATTGGGTCTAGCAAAAGAAAAAAATCAGCAATCAGAAATCTTTTTGCTCTTGTTATTTTACTTTCAAGAGGAACGAGATCGATTGTTGGCACAAGGTTTATGGGGAAAAGAGATCAATCGTGCCATTGAAGCCGCATTGCAAGCACAAAAAAAATTGCAAGCCAATGTGTCTTTCCAAGGAGTGGCAGAACAATTTTCCGTGAAAATCATCTATGGATAAAACGCAGCAGCCGGAAAAGGAGACCAGAGATGATCGAAGTTGTCGGAGTGCGTTATCATGACGTAGGCCAGATTTATTTTTACACACCAAAAAAACAGACCTATACCATAAATGAACAAGTCATCGTGGAATCACAAGATGCCAAATGTCTTGCCACGGTGGTTACCAAAAGCAGAAAAATGAATGAGAGCGATTTGCCTCAAGCAGTCAAACCGATCCTGCGTCGAGCGACGAAAAAAGATTTGGAGCATGCTGCCGCCAATCAAAAAGCAGCAGACGAAGCGTTGAAAATCGGGAAAGAAAAAATCCGAGCACACCAGCTACCAATGAAGCTGATTCGGGTGGCATATACCTTTGAGCGAACAAAACTGATTTTTTCGTTCACGGCAGAAAGCCGCGTTGATTTTCGTGAGTTGGTCAAAGACTTGGCAAGTGAATTTCATACACGGATCGAACTGCGCCAAATTGGTGTCAGGGATGAAGCAAAGGCGCTAGGCGGAGTTGGACCCTGCGGTCGCAAACTATGCTGTGCGACGTTTTTAGGCGATTTTATCCCAGTGTCCATCAAGATGGCTAAAGATCAAGGGCTCTCCTTAAATCCTGCAAAAATTTCAGGGTTATGTGGTCGTTTGATGTGTTGTCTTAAGTACGAAAGTGAAGAGTATGAGCGTGCAAAAAAAGAATTGCCGGATCGCGGCAAGGAAGTTGAAACGCCAGATGGCAAAGGACGTGTGGTCGGGCTGGATCTGTTGAGCCGAGTGATCAAAGTCCGTTTGCATGATCGGCAAACACCAATCGAGTATGATTATGAAGAACTAGTGACAAAATAAGTAGGTGACCATAATGAGCATGGACAAACGATCAATATATGACGGATTGAATCAGTTAGAAGTGGAGTTGCAAAATTCCTTGAATAATCTAGCGGAAATGAAGCAGTCTTTGCAAGAAATCGTCGAAAAAAATACGACATTAGAATTGGAAAATCAACGCTTACGTGAACACATTCGTGAGTTGAACCAAGTGGCAGATGCACCCGCTGAATCGGTCAAACAAGAGCTTTCTAAATCACGGATGAATTTAGAAAAGATTTACGAAGAAGGATTTCATGTTTGTTATGACTTATACGGTTCTCGCAGAGAACATGACGAACCTTGTGCGTTTTGTCTAGAAGTGATCTATCGTGAAAGCGGCAAATAGCTGACAGACGAAGCGGTTCGTTAGAAAAAAGATCAGTTTCTGCTGGTCTTTTTTTCGAAAGGAGCAGTACATGCAAAAGCAGCAAAGTTATAAACAAGACACTGGAAAACTGTATCTTGTTCCAACACCGATCGGTAACTTGGAAGATATGACGTTCCGATGTGTCAAAATTTTAAAAGAAGCGGACCTGATCGCAAGTGAAGATACTCGAAATACCCAGAAATTGTTGAATCATTTTGAGATTGCGACACCTCAAAAAAGCTTACATGAACACAATTATAAAGAACGGGTGCCACAGCTGATAGAACAGCTGCAAATGGGCAAGACTATTGCCCAATGCAGTGATGCTGGTATGCCCTCCATTAGTGATCCAGGTCATGAATTAGTCAAGGCGTGCTTGGTCGAAGGAATCGCAGTGATTGCGCTCCCAGGACCTACGGCTGGTTTGACCGCGCTGATCGCTTCTGGCTTATCACCGCAGCCGAATCTTTTTTATGGCTTTTTACCTCGTAAGAAAAAAGAACAAAAGCAAGCGTTAAGTGAATTGGCAAGCCAAAAAGCTACGATGATTTTTTATGAGTCACCGTATCGAATCGCAGCGACGATCGAAACGATGAAAGAGGTATTGGGAGAACGTCAAGCAGTTATCTGCCGTGAATTGACAAAAATCCACGAAGAATACTTGCGAGGGACCTTTTCAGAATTGATTGAATACCTCGACCAACAACCAATCAAAGGGGAATGCTGTCTATTAGTGGAAGGCGCTTCTGAAATCCCTGAAGTCGTTTATGAAGGAAGCTATGCTGAACAGGTGGCAGCCTTGATGGAAGAGGCAGACTTGTCTTCGAAAGAAGCCATCAAAGAAGTGGCTAAACGCAATCAAGTGAAGAAACAGCTTGTTTATCAAGCCTACCATCAATTAGAAACGTAATCATACCGAGAATTCTCTCGGTATTTTTTTGTCTTTTTTCGGACTTGTGTTAAATTATCTGACATCAATAGTTAGCTATTTTCAGAAAATTCACGGTTTTCTCAGAAAAATCTAGATTATTTGAACATATGATGTTAGGATAGCTAACATAAAGAAAAGGAGGCGTCAAAAATGAACACAGGGAATATTGCATTTATTTTAATTTGTAGCGGCATGGTTTTTCTTATGACTCCAGCATTGGCATTTTTTTACGGAGGATTGGAACGTCGCAAAAACATCCTCAATACCATGATGATGGTGATTTGTACGATGGGCTTGGCGTCTGTGCTATGGGTCGCTTTAGGGTATACCTTATCTTTTAGCGGCACAGGCTCATTTATTGGGAATTTAGATAAAGTCTTTTTCAATCATGTCTCGATGACAGAAGGAGAAGGGATTCCTGAAGGGTTATTTGCGGCCTTTCAAATGATGTTTGCCTTGATCACAACGGCGATCATTACTGGATCTGTCGTGGGCAGAATGCGTTTCTCAGCTATTTTCCTATTTATCGGCTTCTGGCTAGTTCTTGTGTATTTTCCAATGGCACATATGGTATGGGGCGGCGGTTTCTTAGATGCGATCGGCTCGATCGATTTTGCAGGAGGCAATGTCGTTCATATCAGTTCGGGTATCAGTGGGTTAGTCTTAGCGATCGTTGTCGGTAAGCGGCGAGAATTTCATCAAACCGAATATCGTCCTCATAATATTCCCTTTGTTGTACTAGGTGCTGGCCTTTTATGGTTTGGCTGGTTTGGCTTTAATGCTGGCTCTGCGTTAGCAGCTGATGGTCTAGCGATCCACGCCCTAATGACCACGAATACGGCAGCAGCCAGTGCGATGCTTTCTTGGATGCTGATCGAAAAAATCGTGTTAGGCAAACCGACGATCGTTGGTGCGTGTACTGGAGCCGTCGTGGGCTTAGTTGCCATCACACCAGGTGCGGGATTTGTCTCGCTTTGGTCTTCCTTTATCATTGGCGCTTTAGTCAGTCCGTTTTGCTACTTCTTTATTTCTGTCATCAAACATCGTCTAGGATTAGATGATGCGCTGGATGCCTTTGGCTGCCATGGCGTAGGCGGGATCTTTGGCGGTTTGATGACGGGGATCTTTGCGGATCCAGCAGTGGGTGGACGGTCAGGATTGCTCTATGGCGGCGTTGATCTTTTTCTCGCACAAGCCGAAAGTATCGTATTTACGATTCTATTTGCTGGTATCTTATCCTTTGTCATTATCACTTTGATCAAATGGGTAATGCCGATTCGCGTATCGCAACAAGAAGAAGCAGTGGGGATGGATCGGATCGAACATGACGAAACGGCCTATCCTACCTTTATGGGGTTAGACTCTTAAGAGTGGAGGAGCAGTCATGAAAAAAGTTGAAGCGATTATTCGCCAAGAAAAATTAGAAGAACTAAAGGCCGCTTTGGATCAGTCTGATTTGATCAGCGGCATGACAGTCAGTCAAGTGCTGGGCTGTGGCAATCAAAAAGGCCTCAAAGAGTTTATTCGTGGCCAAGAGGTGATCACAACTCTTTTACCAAAAGTAAATGTCCGTTTTGTTTTAGCAGATGAAAAAGTCGATGCGGTGATTGAGCTGATTGTATCGATCTGTCGGACAGATGAAGTCGGTGACGGCAAAATATTCGTCTACCCGTTGGAAGAAGCGATTCGGATTCGCACCAATGAACGAGGGGAAGCTGCCTTATAGTAGAACTTCTTGGACCATGAAGAGGGCCGCAAAAGCAGTGAATGTAGAAGGAAGGACCAATGAAGATTGGTCCTTTTTGCGTGCTTCCCTCGATTCCTTGCTTGATAGGGAACCTCTGTTCGTTTATAATAAGAAGTGAGGTGAACAACGATGTCGGAACTACAATTTCCCTTAAAAAATGATACGAGCCGCAAAATTATTCATATTGATATGGATGCTTTTTTTGCTTCGGTGGAAGAACGGGATGATCCAGAGCTTGCCAAGCATCCCCTCGTCATTGCCCGTCACCCAAGTGATACTGGCGGACGAGGAGTGGTCACGACCGCCAATTATCTGGCACGACAATATGGCATCCACTCGGCAATGAGTGCGCAAAAAGCCTATGAGCTTTGTCCGCAAGCGATTTTTAAACCGGGAAATCATCAAAAGTATCGTGAAGTGTCCCAGCAAGTCAGAGAAATTTTTCATCGGTACACCGACATCATCGAACCAGTTTCTATTGATGAAGCGTATCTAGATGTCACAGTCAACAAGATCAATTGTCCTTCAGCAATTAAGATCGCTCGTTTGATTCAACGAGACATCTGGCAAGAGACTCATCTGACCTGTTCGGCAGGAGTCAGTTACAACAAATTCTTGGCAAAACTGTCTTCGGATTATCATAAACCACGAGGATTGACGGTGGTGATGCCAGATGAGGCAGTGGCCTTTTTGCAACAATTACCCATTGATAAATTTCACGGGATCGGGAAGAAAACTGTTCCGCGGATGCATGAGTTAGGTATTTTTACAGGAGCTGATCTGTATGGCTGGAGTGAGATGGCGCTGATTCGTGAATTTGGCAAAATGGGGTATTCCTTGTATCGGAAAGTTAGAGGGATCCATGATTCCCCAGTTAGTGTGACCAGAGAACGGAAATCAGTTGGAAAAGAGCATACATACGGCAATCCATTAACCAGTGAAGAACAAGTATTGAGCCAGTTACGGGCTATCGCAGAAGAAGTCGAAAGATCACTGAAGCGCACACAAAAACATGGCAAGACGGTCGTGTTGAAAGTTCGTTACAGTGATTACTCTACGATCACCAAGCGAGTGACCTTGCCAACCTATGTTCATAAAAAAGAACAGCTATTTTCCGAAGCAAGTCTGATTTGGGAAGAAATTTTAGGTTTGGAAAAAGGCATCCGTCTTTTGGGGATCACCGTCACAAATCTTGATCCACTGACCTATGAAAATATCGTACTGCCCTTATGGCAACTATCTGACGAGCAGTAGGCTGAAGAGGAGGAGCAAAATGACACTCTATCAAGTATATGACACGATGACAGGATTGGCTAATCAGGAGCGAAGTGAAAAAATGGCCGCCTACATGCGGCATCAGTTTGATTTTTTAGGCATTCCTACGCCGTTGCGCCGCCAGCAGGAGAAAGCGACCTTCAAAGCTGCAAAACAAACGAAAACGGTTGATTGGGACTTTATCGATCATTGTTGGCAAAGCAACTATCGGGAACACCAATACCTTGCGATTGATTATTTAGTAGTGATGGAGCCGTTTCTAGCGGCCATCGATCTGGCAAAAATTGAACAGCTAGTCATAACAAAAGCTTGGTGGGATAGCGTGGATGCCCTAAGTGAGGTTGTCAGAAAACTAGTTCGCCGACTGCCAGCGTTAAAAGCTGAAATGCTTCGCTGGAGTCTTGAGGAAAATCTTTGGCTGCGGCGAGTGGCAATACTCCATCAACTGCTGCAAAAAGAACAGATGGATCGACCACTGCTTGAAGAGGTCCTCGTCAATAATTTGGGGAGTTCTGAATTCTTTATCAACAAAGCCATTGGTTGGAGCTTACGAGATTATGCCAAGACGAATCCTCAGTGGGTCCAAGACTTTCTGCTTCGCTATCAAACAAGTCTGGCGCCTTTGACGATTCGTGAAGCAAGTAAGTACCTGTAAAAAACTTGGTCACTGAGTTGAGATAACATAAAAAAACACCGTGCATCATCTTTGAAGGAAGAGGAGGTGACCGGCAAAAGTTCGATTTTTTGGTCTAACTTTTGGGGTCACCTCAAGATGCACGGTGTTTTTAGTTTTTAAATTTGTTTTTTGATTTGTTCGTAGCTTGCTTCAGCATCTTTGCACTTTGCCCAGATAACCGCTTTTCCTTGTTCCCGAGATGCAGCAAGATCAATGATTCGTTGATTGCTGCTGCCGCGAAACTGCAAGTTTAAATTTCGTTTGCTCAGTTCAAAACGACCGTCGACTAAAATATCGATTTTGGATAAAAGTTCCAATTTATCGGGTGTTTCCAAAAGCAATTCTTCATAGGTGTAGCCTGACCAGCTCCAAATATCTTTGCTGTGCCCAAATTCAGCACGAACCCGATCAACGACTTTCAGACAGACTGTTGTGTTCAAGAAAGGTTCGCCGCCTAGGAGGGTCAGCCCTTGGACATAATCATGCCGCAGATCTTCGATGATTCGATCCTCTAGTTCTTGCGTAAAAGGTGTACCATAGCGAAAGTTTTGGACCGCTTTGTTAAAACATCCTTCACAAGCAAAGAGACAGCCGCTCACGTATAAACTATTTCGAATGCCTTCACCATCAACAAAGTTGAAGGCTTTGTAATCAGCAATATAATTTTGGCTATATTCTTTGGCTTGCCATTCTTTAGGTTTCGGATTTCTCATAAGAAAACTTCTTTCTATCATGAATTACAGGGATTGGTCTTCAAGAAAAGGAGTGTAGAAGAATTCTAGCACTCCTTTTTCGTTTATTCTTGCAAATGTTTGACCCGGGCAGAAATTTCTTTGTGCCGTCCATTGACCATTGGACGAGCTTGAGGATTTCCAAGATACCCACAGGTTCTTTTGACGACGTCACAACTTTTTGGGTCATGATTGCCGCATTGCGGGCATTCGAAGCCCCGTTCGGTTGGATTGAAATCTCCTTCATACCCACACTCATAACAGTGATCGATAGGGGTATTTGTTCCAAGATAGGCGACCCGATCATAAGCGTAATCCCAAACCGCTTCTAACGCTTTTGGATTTTGCTGCAAGACTGGGTATTCACAGTAATGAATAAACCCGCCAGAACAGTATTTTGGATATTCTTTTTCAAAATCAAGTTTTTCAAATGGTGTCGGATTTTTCCGCACATCATAGTGGAAGCTGTTGGTGTAGTATTCTTTGTCGGTAATGTTTTCAACTTCACCGAATTTTTCGGTATCCAAGCGGCAGAAACGATCAGTCAGGCTTTCACTAGGCGTCGAGTATACGCTGAAATGATAGCCGTATTCATCGCCCCAAGCATCTGCATGAGCTTTCAATTCTTTCACGATCGCTAGGGTAAAGGCTTTTGCTTCTGGATCTTGTTCCCATGTTCCACCATAAAAAGCCGAAGCAGCTTCATACAAACCGATATATCCAAGAGAAACAGTAGCACGTTTGTTTTTGAATAGTTCATTCACATTGTCTTTGCGATCCAAGCGTTCACCGAAAGCCCCGTACATATAAAGGATCGGCGCATTCGCAGGACTGGCTTCTTTACAGCGCTCCACCCGATAGACAAGAGCATCCTTGACGATTTGCAGACGATCTTCCAGCAGCGTCCAGAATTTTTCTTGATCACCATTTGCTTCTAAGGCGATCCGAGGAATATTCAATGTTACGACGCCTAGATTCATCCGACCGACATTGACTTCTTCGCCACGTTCGTTTTTCCAGCCTTGCAAGAAAGAACGACAGCCCATCGGCACTTTAAAGCTGCCGGTCAATTCAACCAATTTATCATAATTCAAAATATCAGGATACATCCGTTTGGTGGCACACTCTAAAGCCAGTTCTTTAATATCATAGTTCGGATCGGTAGGGGCCAAGTTGACGCCACGGCGAATACTAAAGATCAATTTTGGAAAAATAGCGGTACGCTTTTCACTGCCTAAACCGTTGATGCGAATTTGGAGAATCGCTCGTTGGATTTCCCGTTCGAACCAATTGGTTCCTAAACCAAAGCCAAGGGAAGTAAACGGCGTTTGTCCGTTTGAGGTGAATAACGTATTGATTTCGTATTCTAGACTTTGCATTGCATCGTAGATATCTTTGCGCGTTTTGCTCTTCGCATAAGCTTCCCGACGTTCAGGCGACTCGATCCATTCTTCGGCATCTTTTAGATGCTTTTGATAATTCAACTCAGCAAAAGGAGCCAATAATTCATCTGTTCGATCAGCAGAACAGCCGCCATATTGACTCGATGCTACGTTTGCAATGATTTGTGAGATTTGAGCGGTGGCCGTTTGGATCGATTTTGGCGATTCCACTTCGGCGTTCCCAATTTTAAACCCATTATTCAGCATGCCTTTAAAATCGATCAAGCAGCAGTTGGTCATTGGGGTGTAAGGATGATAATCCAAGTCATGGTAATGAATGTCGCCTTTTTGGTGAGCATTTGCCACGTGAGGAGGGAGCATTTTCAAACCGATCGATTTTCCTACGATCCCAGCGGTCAAATCACGTTGTGTATTGAACACATTGCTATCTTTATTGGCATTCTCATTGACGACCGATTGATCTTTATTCATCAATTTGTTGATCGTAAAGTTGATGTCTGTGGCTTTGCTGCGCTCGAAATCACGATGGGTCCGATAGTTGATATATTCTTCAGCCAAGGCATACTCGTTTTTTGCTAATAAGATATGCTCGACGATATTTTGGATCTCATAGATTTTTACATTCGTACGAAAACGTTCCGCGATCTCGTGATCGACACTGTCAACGATCTCGGTGATTTTTTCGTGGTCGATGGGAGAAAGCTCGCCGTTGATTTTTCTTAGGGCTTTCACTAACGCATCGTAAATTTTTTGATCATCAAAATCGACAAGCCGTCCATCACGTTTTACGATTTTTAACTGACGCAAAGCGGACTGTCTTTCCAACCCTTGCTCAGGATTTCTCTTAATGTTCATCATTTCTACCACTCCTTATCTTCCTCAATATAATAAAACAAATTGTAGAAATGAGCAACTATATATAGTGGTGAATAAGGGTTGGTAAATTGGATATACACAATATATGGTGTATATTCATTGGGGTGTTTTCTGAGAAAACTGATAAGATTAAGGATTTGGTTGTTCCATGTTTCACATAATGAATAAAAAACTTTTTTAAATTTATTTTTTCTCTGTTTTGAAGCAGAAGTATTCAATGAAAAAGTATGCTACCATAAGGAGAGAATTTTATTAAAGGAGGGTTCTATGTGAAAAATATGATTGATGTGAAACATCTGACCAAAAGTTACGGCACTCGTTTCAATCAAACCAAAGTATTAGATAACCTTTCTTTTGCAGTGGATCAAGGAGAATTTGTCGGGGTCATGGGGCCCAGCGGCGCTGGGAAAACGACCTTGATGAATCTGTTGTCTTCAATCATGCGACCTAGCTTAGGCTCGATCTATATCGATGGCAAAGACATTACCCGAATGTCGGAAAAAGCCCTCAGTGATTTTCGTCGTCAGCAGATCGGTTTTATCTTTCAAGACTTTAATCTTTTAGAGACGTTGACTGCCAGAGACAATATCTTGCTTCCCCTTGCCATTGATCGCTTGCCCGTAAGTGAAACCCAAGAGCGCATTGAACAAACGGCCAATTTGTTAGGAATCGAGCACTTGTTAGATCGCTACCCAGAAGAATTGTCTGTAGGGCAAAAACAAAGGGTCGCTGCTGCTCGGGCGATCATCAGTAGTCCGGCGGTCCTTTTTGCTGATGAACCCACGGGAGCCCTTGATTCAAAAGCGGCAACAGAATTGTTACGGTATCTAGCGCAAATCAATCAACAAGAAAAAACGACGATCTTGATGGTCACGCATGATCCTTTCACCGCCAGCTACTGCAACCGAATTTTATTCATCCGAGACGGTGTCTTCTTTGCAGAAGTCGTCAAAAAAGGCGGGCGTCAGGAATTTTTTGAAAAAATCATCGATATGCAGGCAACGATTGGAGGCGGTCCGCGCCATGTTGTTTAAAATCGGCTGGCGGAGTTTTTTGCGGCAGTTTCGCAACTATATGGTGTACTTTATTTGTATGATGACCGCTGTGATGATTTTTTATTCCTTTAACGCCCTGATGAATGATCGTCTGCTGAATCAACGGGTCCAGCAAGATATCCGCATTGAAGGGGTTTTAGGATTCGGCAGCAGTGTGGTTGCCTTTGTCGTCTTGTTTTTTATGCTGAGTGCCAATCATTTTTTTCTTAGTCAGCGGCAAAAAGAAATCAGTGTTTACCAGCTTTTGGGGCTGCGGCAAGGTCGTCTGGCTTGGCTGTTGCTGCGGGAAACGTTTCTATTGAACTTTTTCTCTTTAGTGACCGGCATCTTTATGGGGATTATTTTTTCGAAATTTTTTTCTATGATTTTGATTCGAGCGATGGGCTTGAATTTAACGAGTCATTTCTTTAATTCGCCCCAATCGATTTTTTCAACGGTTTTTGTCTTTATCGCGGCGATGATTATTTTGAGTATTCAAGTGATCCTTTTTGTATGGCGTACCCCAATGAGTGAGCTGATTAAGACTGAATACCGCTTACCGATCAAGAAAATGAAAATGACCCCGTTTCGTTCATTAATGGGGGTTCTAGGTCTGATTCTACTGGGGGTCGGCTACTATTTGTCTTTGACCCTGCGGGAAACTTGGACCAACTATATCACGTACACACAAGATTTTTCAGCAATTTTATGGATTCCTTTATTGATTCTGTTTTGTTGTGTGACGGCAACCTATCTTTTTTTTGATTGCTCGTTACCGGCACTGTTATATTTTTTGAGCAAGCCGAAAAAACGTCTTATCAAAGGGGCGAAACTGATTGCTTACAATAACGTGCGGGCTTACTTGCAAAGAACGTGGAAAAGCTATGCGCTTTTGACGATCATCACAGCGATCGCAATCTCCCTGATCGGGGGAACGATGGGGGTCATCTCATTAAACTATCAAGCAACGAACCGCATTTATCCAACGTCCTTTCAAGTGTCAGAAGAGCAGGCAGATACCTTGCGGGACCTTTTAGAAAAAGCCGATACACCGATTATTGCCGAACAATCGATTCCCTATAAAATGACCAATATGACGGTTCAAACCCGTTACCTTGGAGAGTTGCAAGACGAAAATATTGAAAATATCATGGTGAATCTGGTCGCTTTTTCTGATTATCAGCGTCTGCGAAAACTGGTTCCCGATGCCCCGGAGATTCAACTGAGTACCGATAAACAAGCGGTGCTTTTTGACAGTCAATACGATGTGACTCGTTCGTTTATCACCTATCGCGATGAGGTCAAAATCGGCAGTCAACATACGTTCAAACTCATTCAAGCAGAACAGGATTATTTTGGGGATTCTGCCTTGCGCTATTCCTTGCCGAATGTCCTTGTCATCCAAGATGATGCGTACCAGCAAGTTGAGGGCTTCACCTATAGCGTTGCTTATTTACAAACAGACAAGGTGCAAACGGAGAGCTTGACTCAGCTGCTAGATGAAGAGCTGCCGATCGAGTGGACGCATCCTTTGACCTATGAGTTTAGCGATGACCAAAAAAGCGTGCGTTTTTATCCAGAGACTGCCCGAGATTCCACCAGTGAGAATAACCAGATGACCGCATATCGACTGACCTTAGCGAATCGTTTTACAACGATGCGCGGCGTGCGGCGGCAAGCAGGAATCGTTTTGTTTGTGTCATTATTTGTAGGTGTGATCGTTTTGATCACGACATCCAGCAGTTTGATCGTTCGGCAATTTTCAAATACCGAGCGGGAGAAACACAATTACCGATTATTGACCAAACTAGGTTACACCCGAAAAGAAGTACGCAAACTCGTTTACTGGCAAAACATCTGGATTTTTATGCCAGGTACGCTACTGGCGATCTTGCATGCCGTCTTTGCCATCAATACCTTCACCCAAATCATCGACAGTCCTGGGTATTGGGTCGCTCATTTGTTTGCGGCAGTTGCAGCAGTCGTCTATCTATTTGCCTATTTGATTACCGTCAAGCTGTGTCTGCGAATAATTGAAACTTGATTGAATTCTTGATAAAACGATCCTTAGAATTGAAGCGAACCTTACAAGTTAGACCAAAAAATCTAATCTTGAGGATCACTACAAAACGAGGATCGTTTTTTCATTTAACCAATCTTTTTGTATTTCCCTCTGGCACCAGATTAAGAGAATGGTATAATCATAATCAATGAGACAAAGGAGGAAGCAAGATGGAGAAAAAAGAAGAACAGCTTTTAATAGACCTAACGACTGCACGTGGGGTTCCTGGGAATGAGGAGGAAGTGCGTGAAGTCTTTAAAGAATATGCCAAAGACTTTGCTGAAGATATCTTTTTTGATGGTTTAGGAAGTGTCATTGCCAAACATGTTGGTGATGGCGGTGGACCGAAAATTTTTATTTCGGGACATATGGATGAAGTCGGCTTTATGGTAACTAAAATCACAGAAAAAGGCTTTATTGAATTCCAGACCCTTGGTGGTTGGTGGGGGCAAGTGATGCTGGCACAGCAAGTCGAGATCAAAACCAATGAAGGCAAATTGATCCACGGTGTCGTCGGATCAAAACCACCCCATGTCTTGAGTCCAGAGACTCGAAATAAACCGTATGATATCAAAGATATGTTCATTGATATCGGCGCTTCAAGTGAAGAAGAAGCCAAAGGCTGGGGGATCCGTCCAGGAGATATGATCACCCCTTATATCCAATACAAACGGATGAACGACAGCAAATTTTTATTAGCCAAAGCTTGGGACAATCGAATTGGTACGGCAGTATCACTGCGGGTATTAGAAACCTTGGCTGCAGAAGGACATCCCAACTGCTTGTTTGCTGGCAGTGACGTGATGGAAGAAGTTGGCCTAAGAGGGGCGCGAACAAGCACTCACTTAGTGAATCCCGATATCGCGATCGCACTAGATACTGGTACCGCTGGGGACACACCTGGAATGACACCAAAAGAAGCGGATTCTGTGTTAGGCAAAGGCCCACAAGTCCTGATTTTCGATGCTTCCATGATTCCTCACAAGAAATTATTGAATTTTGTGATCGATGTCGCAGAAGAGATGGAAATTCCTTTCCAATATACCGTGATCACTGGTGGAGGAACCGATGCTGGTCAAATGCATTTGACTCGTGATGGGGTCCCTTCGATCGCTATTACCGTGCCAGTTCGTTACCTGCATTCTCATACTTCTGTCATTCATGAGGATGACTACTTCAATACAGTCAAGCTTGTAACGGAAGTGGTTCGCCGCTTAGACGATAAGACCGTTAAAGCATTGCGCAGTTATTAAGGTGAGTCTATGAGATCAAATACAATGATTCGAGAGACCGCCAAAAACTCTTTGCGCGGATTCTGGGGAACGTTCGTCTTAAGTATTTTAGCGACGGTTGCGGTACAAGCGGTGGTCAGCTCGCTTTTTAGTAGTATTGGGACTTCTTTTGGTGCAAACAATGCAGGAAGCTGGATCGATCTGATCTTGGACAATTTTGTCTTCTTTGCGTTTTCGGTAGCGTTGAGTATCATGGCACTCTATCTGCTTCGTGGCAGAGGAATCAAGGTGGCGGATATTTTTCTAGTCTTTGATAAACGTCTGTATGTACCGTTTTTGCTACTAAATTTAGTGAGCGCGCTTTTAAATTATCTTTTGAGTTTTGCGATTTTCTTGCCGCAGTTTGTCTTATCAGGCCTCAATCAATATTTGGACTTGGTATTCAATTTTAATCGGGGAATCTCTGTTGATGTGGCGATGTTTAATGGCTCGGTCGCTTTTGTGATTGGGACTTTTCTCGCCATCATATTGTTTTTCTTTTTGTCACAAGTCGTTACTGGTGTGATCCAATTAGCAATCTATCTTCGCTATGATCAACCGGAATTAGGGGTACTCCAGTCTATCAAAGTGTCTTTTACTCTTTTGCGGCCGCATCTGGGGCAATACATTTGGCTGCAGTTATCACTGATTGGTTGGTTTATTCTCGGTTTCTTGGCGCTTTTGATCGGGATGTTGTGGGCAAACGCCTATGCCTATGCGGTCAACGCAGCATTCTATGAAGAATTGATCAATGAACAACGAGCGATGATCAGATAAACAAAAAAGACGACGGCCCATTGGTCTGGCTCCCTGCAGATAGAGTAAAAAACTCATTCATAGGGTTCTACCAATAGACGTCGTCTTTTTCTCGTTTTCTCGATCTTTTTTTTGCAAAAAAATGGTCGGATTTTAGTCAAATCAGCTGAGATGTGATAGCATAAAAGAAGTAGAAAACCAGCTTGAGCCAAAGAGGAGGAAACACAAGTGAAAATAACTGTCTTAGGTTGTTTAGGTGCCTATCCGTATAATGGTGAAGGGACTACTGGCTATTTAATTGAGTCGGAAGGCTTTCATTTGCTGCTTGATGCGGGAAGCACCACCTTGGTCCAACTAGAAAAAATCCTTGATCCCTTAGACTTAGATGCAGTGATTCTGACGCATTACCATCACGATCATATTGCGGATCTAGGGGTATTGCAATACTATTGGCAATTATATCCAGGAAACGAAGAACGCCAGGTTTTGCCGATCTACGGACATGGGGAGGACACTGTTCATTTTGAAAGCCTGACGATGCCTGGAGTGACTCAAGGAATTGATTACCTCCAAACGGAGTCATTGGAATTGGGCCCGTTTACCATTACCTTTATGAAAACGATCCATCCAGTCACTTGCTATGCCATGCGATTTGTTGAGAAAAGCACAGGCAAGGTTTTTGTTTTTACAGGTGATTCTGGCTACTTAGAATCTTTTGTTCCGTTTGCACAAGGAGCTGACCTGTTTTTGGCAGATACCTATCTTTTTGCAGGAAATGAGCGGCACAAGGCTCATTTTACGTCAAAAGAAGCAGGCGAGATCGCCCATGCAGCGCAGGTAAAAAAATTAATGTTGACGCATTTGCCGCAACACGGTGATTTAGAACAGTTACGAGAAGAGGCTGCACTAGCTGCCAATGGGATCCCCGTTGAATTGGCGGCTGTTCAAAAAATAATTGAAATCATCTAATTAGGAGGAACGAATAGTATGCTTTTTGTACCGAACGAACTGAATGACCCA
This sequence comes from Enterococcus casseliflavus, assembly GCF_029215545.1. Lineage (NCBI taxonomy): Bacteria > Bacillati > Bacillota > Bacilli > Lactobacillales > Enterococcaceae > Enterococcus > Enterococcus casseliflavus. Next base: position 1,453,775 of record NZ_CP119393.1, read on the forward strand.
CGCATCAATTTAGCCATCGAGATTTTTCTTCTTCAAGAAATGAAAGTGGATGAACCAATCTTACTTTTTTACATTAATGAACCATCGATTATCATTGGACGCAATCAAAATACGATCGAAGAGATCAATAAGGAATATGTGGATGAACATGGGATCCATGTCGTTCGTCGTTTCAGCGGCGGCGGTGCAGTCTATCATGATTTCGGAAACTTGAATTTCAGCTTTATTATGCCTGACGATGGGAATTCTTTCAGAGATTTTGAAAAACTGACCAAACCAATCGTCCAAGCTTTACATGAGATGGGGGTTGAAGGGGCGCAATTAAAAGGCCGCAACGACCTTGTGATCAATGACATGAAATTTTCTGGGAATGCGATGTACGCAACAAATGGCCGGATGTTTGCTCATGGCACGATCATGTTTGACAGTGACATCAATGAAGTAGTCAACGCCTTGAAAGTCCGTAAAGACAAAATCGAATCAAAAGGCATCAAATCGATCCGTTCAAGAGTGACCAACATCAAACCATTCTTGCCAAAAGAGAAGCAAGACATGACGACTGAAGAGTTCCGTCAAGAAATCTTGTTGAAGATTTTTGGTGTCGATTCCGTGGAAGACGTCAAAACCTATGAACTAACAGAAGAGGATTGGGTCAAGATCAATGAGATTTCCGATAAGTATTATCGTAATTGGGATTGGAATTACGGCAAATCACCAGCCTTTGATATCGAACGTCGTCATCGATTCCCGATCGGCTCCATCGAAGTTCGTTTAAATGTGGCAGAAGGAAAAATCACGGATGCCAAAATCTTTGGCGACTTTTTCGGCCTAGGGGACATTGCAGATGTAGAACAAGCCCTGATCGGTACTCGTTATGCCAAAGAAGATTTGGCACAAGTCATTGACAACATTGATGTCAAAAAATATTTTGGCAACATCACGCCTGAAGATTTTCTTTCATTGATTTATTAATCAAAAAACGAAGCAGCCTTTTCCATCGGGCTGCTTCGTTTTTTATTAGTATGCGCGGGCGATCCAAACGGTGTGTTTGGCAGGTTTCCCGCTGACGATATCGACCGTTTTTTCCATTGGCGCTTCAAACGGAATGTTTCGGGTAGTAAAGCCAGTTTCTTCTTTGATTTTGGCTTCGGTTTCTTCCGAGCCGTCCCAACCGATCAAAACAAAACCAGTCACTTTGTCTTCTTGTTTGCACGTTTCGATATGGGCTTTTAGTTCATCCAATGTATCGATGTTGGTGTACTCATTTTCTTTGTTTCGTTCCTTCGCAGCTGCTAATAAACGTGGAGTCATTGCTTGTAATTCTTGGTCAACAAACGCTTCTAATTCCTCAAGCGCCACCGTTTGCTTGTCAGGTAGGTCACGGACTTTGACCATGACTTTGCCAGCTTCTAAATCTCTTGGGCCACATTCGATTCGCAAGCAAGCGCCTTTTAGTTCCCATTCATTGAATTTATAGCCAGGTGAGTTATCAGAATCATCCAAACGAACACGAATGCCCTTGGCTTTAAAGTTGGCATACAGTTCTTCTAATTTTTCTAAGATGGCTGGATTCTTTTTCCAAGGACCGACTGGTAACAACACAACTTGGGTTGGTGCAATGGTTGGTGGGAAAACTAAACCATTTTCATCGCCATGGGTCATGATCAAGGCACCTAACAAGCGGGTAGAGACACCCCAAGAGGTTGTGTGGGCATGGGTATGCTTGTTTTCTTTCGTTAGATACGTAATATCAAATGCTTCAGCAAATTTTGTCCCCATGTAGTGGCTGGTTCCTGCTTGGACTGCTTTGCCGTCTTTCATCATCGCTTCGATCGAATACGTATCTACTGCCCCCGCAAAGCGCTCAGATGGGGTTTTTTGTCCACGATAAACAGGGATCGCTAGGAATTCTTCGCAAAGGCGGGCATATTCATCTAAGACTTTCATGGTGCGTTGACGAGCATCTTCTTCATTTTCATGAGCGGTATGACCTTCTTGCCATAAAAACTCTGAGGTACGCAAGAAAGGCAATGTTTTCTTTTCCCAACGAAAGACGTTTGCCCATTGATTGATTTCATAAGGCAGGTCACGGTAGGAGTTGATCCAATCAGAAAAGGCAGAGCCGATCATGGTTTCTGAGGTTGGACGCAAGGCCAAAGGTTCTTCCAGTTTTTCGTTGCCGACTTCTGTGACCCAAGGTAATTCAGGGGCAAAGCCTTCGATATGATCCGCTTCCTTCATAAAGAAATTTTGCGGAATCAGCATTGGGAAGTATGCATTGCGAATGCCTTCTTTTTTCAAGAAACGATTGAACTCCTCTTGGATATGCTCCCAAAGTTCGAAGCCGTCAGGACGGAAAATAATGGAACCTTTCACTGGGGAGTAAGCCATCAATTCGGCTTTTTGGATCGTTTGGATATACCATTCTGTAAAATCATTTTTTTGTGTCATTGTTTTTCCTCCTTAAAAAAATAAAAAAGCATCTCGTCCTAAAAAGGACGAAATGCTTGGATTTCGCGGTACCACCTTTGTTGATTATCGATCGGGATAATCCAACTCGTAAAGGATAAGGCCTTTCCACCGACCGTTTTGCGGTCATTGCCATTGGGTAGGTTCATTTTATCAGCGGGTGTCGATTTTTCAGCTGCCGTCGACTCTCTAAGACCATCATAAAATTACTATTCCAATGCTTGTTGCTGTTCTTTATCATGCTAAAGCGAAAAAGCGAAAAAAGCAAGAGTTTTTTCGCTTTTTCTTAAAATAGACCGTTTAACGTATCGGAGAAAAGGCAGTCAGTCAAAAGACAGCAGATCCGCTTTAGCGGCAAGTGTTAAACGCAAAAAATGAAAATCATCTGAATCCTCGATACGCAGACTTCCTTGATAGACAAGACAAATTTGTTCCAGCATTTGCACATCGGTATGGATCGCCTGTCGTTTTGCTTCATCAGTTTGCAGTTTTTCTGCCTCATCCTCTGTCAAAAGCGGCATTTGACAGTCGATATGTAGCTGTTCTTTTGTGTCAGTCACTTTCAACGAAAGCCTGCGATTTTGAGGATCTGTGACCGAACAGGTGTAGCGGATGGCGTACTCTAAGCAATGGGCGATCAAGGACAGACGATCATTTTCTTCCAATCGTTCCAGTGGTTCCGTGAGGTCATCGCAAGTAAGCGTGATTCTTTTTTGAGCGGCAGTGTGTTGATAATCAGCAAGCAGCATCGTCGTGATCGATTCTTTTTCAACCGCAGGGATCGTTAGCTGCTGCTTGATTTCTTCTTCAATCTCGCAAAGACCTTCATACGCAGCCGCTAGTTGTTCGTCTTCTAACATGTCTTTAATGGTATGGGTTCTCTTTTTGATGGTTTGTAAAACTTGCTGCCATTGTGCCGTTTGATCTGGACCGATCGCCTGCTGATTTTCATACAATCGCACTTTGATGTCTGCTGTGTCGATCTGCTTATTTTTGCCTTCACTGGCAAAAAAGAGTTCGAGGAACCCATAACAAGTAAAAATAAGTATCAGTAAGAAAAAGATGATCGAGCGCCAATTGATGTCAGATTGCGGGAGGACTAAAATATCCTGGATATACAAGAACCCATGACCGATTGCCGCGACAACGATCCAAGGTGCACAAAGGACATAAAATTGATTCTTTTTTAACGCCTCATAAATCGCCGCAAACGAAGTCACAAAGGTGCTGGTGATGTTTAACAAAAACAGATAGTTCATGACGACTGGCAAACTTTGTTTTTGAAAAAGTGCCAAAAACATGGCAAAGATCCCGAAGGAGTAGTGAACAAACAACCATTTCTGATAATACTTACGTACGAAGTGCATGTTTGTGTAGTAAAACCCAATCAAAAACATGGGCGTAATAATCGAAAGAAAATTTAACATAAATGAATTCACGATGGGAGAAAAAAGCAGTCCACCCAGCAGATCCCCGAAGCCTGCTTCTAAACCTGCACTTAAAGCAAAGGCGCTGAATAAAATGGAAGATACTTTCAGCTTTCTTTGGTTGATAAAAGAAACGAAGAGATAAAATAAATTAAGGATACAAATAAATCCGGTAAATAGGAGGATATAGATATTCAAAATTGATAGACTAAAAACATAACCGATCAATGCATTGGCAGGACCGAAAAAGACTTCGGCTGGAAAGCCAGAATAGGTGTCGAAAGGACTAGTCACGTAGATCTTCAACGTCTTTCCAACGTAATCCTCTGGCAATGTGATAAAAGATAAGGTTTTGCCAGGATGGTTGAAGGTCAATGAATGTTCGGCAGCTTCATTGGTATAAATTTCTTGATCATCCAAATAGACGGTCATGTGTTGATGATCGCCAATCAGCAGCATCGTTGGATATTTGTATTCATTGGTCATTTTTCGCTGCATGACAAATCGCTCATTGGCTTTTACGCTAGGTAAATATTTCACATAACGGCTAATAAAAGTAGAATCAGGATTGTCTTCCGCATAAAAAATCCAATCTTCCTTCTTCTCCACGGTATGGTTATCAGAAGTAGGAGATAGGAAGAGTATAAGAAAAAAACCGATGCTTCCTAGCAAAAATAGAACGAGTAGGATAAAGGGAATCCAACGTTTAAAAAAGAACTTGTTATTTAAAAAAAGCATACTTTTTCTCCTATGTTTTTTAATCGCCTTTAGCATAATATAAATAGTAAAATAAAGTCAAATAATAATCAGAAAAAATACGCATAAAAATTCAATGAATCGTTTTTAAATATTTGAAAAAAATTTAAATATGTTATAGAATCGAAAAAGAAACTGAGCCTTAGAAGGAGAAAAGAAAATGAAACTTTTGCCAAAACAAAGTATCATGCTCTCACTTTTTGTATTGTTGTTTATGCTGATTTCTGTTTTAGCGGTCGTGATTCCTCATGCGTTTGGTTTCACAATGGCCATCGTTAACAGCGATGCAATGGAACCTACATATTCCGAAGGGACATTACTTTTTGTTAAGAAGGCTTCAGAAGACAATTTGGTCGTTGGTAATGAAGTGACCTATTATGTCGATCACGGCAGACAGATGCGCACACGGCGAATCGTTGCAGTGGGAGAAAACCAATCGGTGCTTTATGCGATCGGTGATAACCAAAGCCAGATGGAACCAAAAGAAATCCAAAAAAGCCAATTGATTGGGCAACCCATTTTTTATATCCCTAAAGTAGGGGCTTGGCTCAATCAAACGACGATCCAGCTTTTTAAAAACATGTATTTCCTTTTCGCAATGTATATTTTAGTGACCACCTTGTTTGTAACGCTCTATCAAATCAAATCTGGATCCATAAAAAAATCAATCATCTCTTAGCCATAAGAAGGAAAAAGCCAAAGAAACGGCAGTGTTTCTTTGGCTTTTTCTCTTTTTCCCCTTTATAAGATCAGGGTTCCAGCGAGGCCGATTATCAGACAAAAAGATAGAAAGAGCATATCGGCGAAAGTGATGCGAAATGACTTGGCGTAGGTTCGCTTTGCCTCGCTGTCAAATCCTCTTGAAAGCATCGCAGTCGCCAAGAGCTCAGACCAACGAATCGATTTGACCAGTAAAGGGATCAGCATCTTGAATGAAAATAGATTGACGGGGATTCCTCTAGAACGCATGCTATTACGGATATTCTGATACTCGGCTGGAATGATGGGCGCAATTTGAAACGCAGCGAGCAGACCATAGGCAAAAACGGCGGGGAGTCGCAGCTGTTGCTGCAGCGAATAGATCAGCTCATTGATCGTGGTCGATACACTGAAAGAACTACCCAACATACCAAAGCAATAGATACGGCTTGCCATGTCAAGTCCATAGCGCATAGCTGCTGCTGAGGAGGAGCCACCTTGGTTGTCCTGGTAGTAAAGGAGTCCGGTGAAAAAGACCCCCACAGCTGCCAAGGTCAATGCAGAAACAAGCAAAAGGCTTTTTTTCAAAGAGCGTTCGTTTACAGAAACAGCAAAGAACAGGACACAGAGTAGCAGATTCAATCTGAAATTATTTTGAAAAGAAACCAGTAAGGCGAGTCCTAAAATGGCGAATAACTTGACTGTCGGGTTGAGGGTGCGCATCTATGTCCTCCTTTTCATAATGATTAAAATCAATGATTTGTGAACAAAATGCTTCCAATAATAAGACATCGTGACTAACGATTAAAACCAAGGTGCCGCTTGCGGCTTTTTCGGCTAACAGCTGCATGACCTGCCAAGCTTGCTTGACATCTTGGCCATAGGTCGGTTCATCCACCAACAGTAATTTGACTGGTCGCTGCAATAAAGCTGCTACTGCCAAGCGTCTTTGCTGGCCTTGGCTGAGTAGAAAAGGGGACTGAGTGCTCTTGTTTTGTAGTCGCAATTTTTCCAGCAGTTTGTCACTCTCGGTCGCTGCACGTCCTTGGCTAAGCTCCTGTGCCACTGTAGCAGCCAAAAACTGGTCCTGCGGATTTTGCATGATCCAGCTGATGGACCGAAAAGGGGAGGGATGCTTCTTGATTGGATCCCCGCACAGGCGAATGGTTCCTGAGTACGCCTGCTGCTGTAAGATCGCTTTTAAAAACGAAGATTTGCCGCTGCCGCTACGTCCGGTAAGACCAATCATTGTCCCACTATCAAAGGTAAGATTCGGAAAAACAATCGCTTGGTTACGGATCGGCAGGCGAAAATCTTGAAAAGATAGCCGCTCTTTTGCAGAAAGTTTCTTAATCTCAACAGGCGGTAGTGACCTGCGCAGCTCCTGATCGAGTGTGCGCATCTTTTCTTGATCGACGGATCTGAATCCTTCTTCAATCAGCAGCCACTCAGCTACCCAGTCAGCAGTTTCTTTGATTTGATGGTCGATCAGTAAGATGCCAATGGCATGTTGCTTTTGGAGCTGTCGCAGTTTTCGAATGATTTTTTGACTTGTGTCAGCGTCCAAATTGGCAAATGGTTCATCCAAAAGCAAGTAGCGACTCTTTAAAATCAGACAACAAGCCAATGCTACTAACTGTTTCTCACCGCCAGACAAGGTCGTAAAGGGCTGATCGGCAAGATGGCTGATCTCGCAAAACGTCAAGGCTTCCGCTACTTTTTTTGGCATGTCGGCTTGGGGAATACATTGATTTTCAAGACAAAACAGTAGTTCTTCTCGAGGCGTGGCCATACAAAATTGCATATCTGGATTTTGAAACAGTAAGCTGATCGACGTGCTTCTTTCTCGAATGGAAAGCTGGTTTAGCGTTTGGTCATCGATCGTATAGGTTCCTTCTTCAAACCCTTTCTCGTTAAGCCCCGCTAAGAGGTAGAAAAGAGTGCTTTTTCCTGTTCCTGAAGCACCATAGATTCCTTTTGTTTCTCCGGGGGCTAAAGACAGTGTCAGATCAAGCCGTTTTTGATCCACGAAAAAGCAGCCGTTTTTCACGAGCAGGCTCATGCCGCTTCTCGTTTGGCGCTAATGGTTTGGTCTTCAGCAATCGGGTAACTATTGAGAACGCCCATGCGTGTCAGATGGTCACAGACGATCTTGACCAAAAAGGCGGAAAAGAATAAAGAAGAAAGCAAGCGAATAATAAAAATCACCACCAACAACTGCCATTGCAAGTCAACGAAATTTGACCGAATGATCCCCCAAAGAAAACTCGTGATCGTGGCGCCAATGGCACCAGTGATCAAAGGGAACCAGCCATAGCGACGGTAGCCACCTAATGCAAAGCCAGCTTCTGTTCCAATCCCTTGTACAAACCCGCTGATAAAAATAATCGGTCCATAAAAATTCCCCATAAACACTTCTAAAAGTGCGGCGATCATCTCAGTGATCGTCGCTGCGCCCGGTTTGCGCAGCACATAGCCAGCAAAAGCCGCTGCCATGAACCATACCCCGAAAATAAACTCATTCGCTAAAACAGACAAACCAAAGGGTGTTAAAAGCGTACCTAACAACAGCCCAAAATGAACAGCGCCCAAATAGATCACGCCAAAAATCAACGAAGCGATCCCCACCATAATGACATCTTTTAAGACCCATTTAGTCATGCGACACCGCCTTCTTTTTGGAAGGACTGTTGACTGAGACCGTTGCTTCTAACACATAATGGGGAAGATGGTCATGGGCATACGCTAATGCCGCTTCAAAATACCCAAAGAGTTGGTTGGCCGTTCCCGTCAGCATCGTGACATAATGGGCGGAGCGAGGCGCCAAACCATAGGTTTCTGCCAGTTGGACGATGGTGGCGATCTCTTCCATGTAATTGTTTTCCCCAAATACATAAAACGAGTATTTACAATCCACGTCAAACGTACCATTCATAAGATTGCTTGCTTTATTGGGTTGTGCCTGTTCTCCATTCAAAAACGCGTCACCGGCAGAATCGCCAGGACAGCCCTTAGAAAAAGTAAACTCACCCACGAGGTGTGTCTTGGATTCGTAAGCGTTGATAAATAGCCCAGCTGCCGCATCGACAACACTTGGGGCTTCCCCTCGGAAAAGGGTGCTGAACAGATCGGTTTGCTGCCAAACAGCTGTTGTATCCGTCCGCTCAATGCTCGTTACGATTTGTTGCGCAAAGTGGTCTTTCATGGGGTACAAACTTACTCGGCACCCAGTGATATCGATCCCGCCTGCGGCACAGGCGATTGGTTCATTTGTCATTTTCTCTTCTCCTCTCGATGGTTTTTCTGTCTACAAAAAAAGCGTTCCTCCTTTTTCTATCCACACGTAGACAGAAAAAATGGGAACGCGAAAAATCATGCGCTGCCACTTCCCTACGTTGGTACTAACCAAATCAGGTTCTAAGGGACCAGACTTACGTCTATCTCAGCATAAAGCGCCCCTAGTGGATAATCTTCTATTCAATTACCCCTCGAGTGTAGCACAGGACCCAGCAAAGGACAATAAAAAGAGATGTTCGACGATTGAAAAAAAATTAGCAGAGCAAGTCTTTCAAGGAAGTTTCTTCACTGATATCTGTGGTGGTACATATGAAGGTTTTTACATATAAAAAAACAAGTGAAAAAGCGGTTGACAGGTTGCAAATAGTTGTGTAAAGTATAAAACCGATGGTAAAACGTAAACGTTACGTTTTGTTTTTATAAATCGTAATTGATTTATCAGTATTTTACCAAGGGAAAGAAAAAGAGGAAAAATAAAAGGAGTGTAGTTAGAAAATGAAGAAGTTTTTTAAAATAACGATGTTATCAGCAGTAGCCCTCGCATTGGCTGCCTGTGGTCAAGGTGGATCTGACGCTACGGAGCAGTCAGGAAACGCCTCTTCTGAGAATGAACAAATTCAGGTCATGGCCACGTTTTATCCGATGTATGATTTTACACGCCAAGTCGTAGGGGAGGAAGGGCAGGTCGAATTATTGATGCCCGCAGGCACTGATTCCCACGACTACGAACCGTCTGCAAAGGACATGGCAAAGATCCAAGATGCGGATGTCTTTGTCTACAACAATGAGAACATGGAAATGTGGGTTCCTTCGATTGAAGCTACGTTAAATGATGGCGATGTGACAGTGGTCAAAGCCACAGAAGGAATGGTCTTACTTCCAGGAGACGAGGATCATGATCATGACCACGATCATGGCGATGATGGTCATTCCCATGAATTGGATCCCCATGTTTGGTTAGCACCAAGCTTAGCCATGAAACAAGTAGAGGCGATCCGTGACCAACTAAGTGAGGCTTATCCAGCGAAAGCGACAGCCTTTGCAGAAAATGCTGCGAATTATTTAGCGAAGTTACAAGAGCTTCATGCGTCTTATGAAGAAGCGTTTAGCAATCCAGCGCAAAATCACTTCGTGACCCAGCACGCAGCTTTTGGTTATTTGGCATTGGAATACGGGTTGACCCAAGTACCGATCTCTGGTCTTTCACCAAGCGAGGAACCTTCCGCTTCACGAATCGCAGAACTAAAAGAGTTCGTTCAAGAAACAGGTATCCAAACGATTTACTTTGAAGAAAATGCCAAAGACAGCATTGCACGAACGTTAGCTTCAGAAGCAGGTGTCGAACTGGCTGTCTTGAATCCATTAGAAGGGTTGACCCAAGAGCAAATGGATAACGGGGAAGACTATATTTCGATCATGGAACAAAACCGTGATGCCTTGAGAAAAACGACCGATGTAGCAAATGACAAAGAAATAGCGGAAGCCGAAAAAGAAAAAACGGTTTATAACGGCTATTTCGAGGATGCAGATGTACAAGATCGTCCCTTATCTGATTGGGCAGGAGAATGGCAATCCGTGTATCCATTTTTACAAGACGGAACATTAGATCAAGTGTTTGATTATAAAGCAAAAATGGACAAGAAAATGACGGCTGACGAATACAAAGAGTATTATACGACCGGTTATCAAACAGATGTTGCTCAGATCAAGATCACAGACAATACAATGACGTTTATCTTCGATGATGGTACGAAGAAAGAAGCAAATTATGTGTATACTGGCAAAGAGATTTTGAACTATTCCGCTGGTAATCGGGGCGTACGTTTCTTGTTTGAAAGCACTGACGAAGATGCGGCGTTCAAATATATCCAATTTAGCGACCATATGATCGCACCAAGTGCGTCCCATCATTTCCATATCTACTTCGGCAATGATAGTCATGAAGCCTTATTAGAAGAAATGGATCATTGGCCAACCTATTATCCAACTGGGATGAGCGGATTAGAAATTGCACAGGAAATGCTTTCCCATTAAAAAAAAGATTGACAATCCTCGCTCTTTTCGTCAAAGTAAACTTGATAGGAAGGAGCGAGAATTTTTTTGGAAAAAACATTGAAGAAATTAGCGAAAGTGATTGACCGTATGATGGATCACGTTGATTTGTATGGCGGACCAAGTGTGGTTAGTGACGACGATCTTGAACACTACTTAGATCCTGTTTTTTACTTGATCTTTTGCGCGGAAACAGATGGTGGCATGACTAAATTAAAAGACAAAGTCTTTGTCGAATCGGTGTATACCGAAATGCTGCCTCAAGAAGTACCGTACAGTTTAAATTTTCTTCCGTTTGCCAAAACAGCCATTGAAGACTTTTATTACTGCATGTATAAAGAAAAGCATATCACCAAATCACAATACCAAGAAATCGCCTTTGTATTGGCTGAAAAACAACCTATCTTTTTCGCACGGATGTCCAAACCCCAGTTTTGGTCAGCTGAAAAGAAAGAAGCGATGTTAGCGATGATTCAAGACACCGATCCTGAAGAACATGAACTATTGCCTGTTGATGACCCGCGTATTGCTGCAATCTCGCCAAAAATCGTCCCATTTCCAACAAAACATACGGCCTTTGATGACGCAGCAGATACGCCGGTCGCATATCAGGTCCGTATTGATTTAGAAGGATACCGTCCGCCAATTTGGCGTCGTTTGATTATTCCAGCAGGGCTGACCTATGAACAGCTGCATATGTTGATTCAGATTGCCTTTGAGTGGATGAATCAACATTTGTATTTGTTTATTGCCGGCTCGAAATCGATCGGCTTAGGCAATTCCGTTCCAACGGATGCGTCCGCTATTGACCAAGATTTTCAGTATTGTAGGTCCATGACCTATATTTATGATATGGGGGCAGATTGGACACATAAGATCAAGATTGAAAAAGTGTTGACAGCAGAGGATCATCCGAATCCGGTCGTCCCGGTTTGTATCAAAGCTGTGGGCGATGTCCCGATCGAAGATGCCTTTGATGATGATATCCGTGAACCACTGGATCGTGAGATCATCAATGAAGTTTTACTCGATTATTGGGAAACAGGAGAATATGTTTAACTAGTAGTTAGGAAATTGTCCGTAATTTTACAAGAATCAAACAGCACAACCACCAGACCGTAACGGTTCTGGTGGTTTTTTAGTGGTTTCCTATCAAAGGCGCTTCTTGATATACTCTGTCATCGGTTTGGTGTAGCACGAGAAGTCTGTTGGTTGCGCATGTACCTCATTGATCCGATTTGCTAGCAGATAACCGATGTAAGGTCCCGTCGTTAAACCGGAAGAACCTAGCCCGCTGGCGGCGAACAAATTCGTTTCATCAGGCACTTCCCCAAAGAAAGGCGCAAAATCAGAGGTGTAAGCGCGTGTGCCGACTCGCATAGTCATTGGGGCAGCAAAGAGTGCTTCAGGGTCTTCAAGAAAAGCACCGATTCCTGTCATCAATTGCTGTTGGGCTGCTTCAGTAGGTGTCAAATCCCAACCAGCATCGTTTTCATGGGTGGCTCCTAATAAAATTTGCCCATCAGAGAAGGGAATCAAGTCACCCTCGCCCTCTAGCATGGCGACCGGCCAACTGTTTGTCGGCAGGCTGGAGGCAAAAGAGAGCAACTGGCCTTTTTGCGGACGGATATCAACCTGATACCCTAAAGGTGATAACAAGTCTAGCAATCCCGGTCCAGCTGTCAGGCAAAGAATCTCCGCCTCAAGGAGTTGATTCTTTGTTTTGATTTGCCAATGGTTGTCGTTTCTGACGATCTCAGCTTTTTCTTCAATAAAAGCAACTTGCTGCTGCTGAGCAGTTGCTTTTAAGTGGGCAAGATAAGCTTGGCCATCTAAGCGACCACCGCCTGAGATCCGTAAAGAGGGCATTTCTTTAAGTATTGGCAATACCTCTTTGGTTTGTGGGCCCGTCAGTAAGTCGATTTCACCGATTTCTGGTGCCGCTTTACGTCGGTTTTCAGCTAATTCTGCCAGTTCTTGAAGCGCCTTTTCTGGTCGCACCACCAAAGTGCCACAGGGGGCATAGATGGATTCATCCAAAGCAAAATCCCGCACCAATTGTGGAAAAAACGCGGCACCGTCTTGTGCAAGCTGGTACCATTTTTTATTGCGGCGTTTGGAGAGCCAAGGGGAGATGATGCCAGCGCTAGCAGACGTTGCTTGCCCTATAAGGGAATCAATGACAGTCACGTCAAATTTGGTTTTATCAAGATAATTGGCGAGGGTCAAACCGATGATCCCACCGCCGATAGTCACAACTTTTTTCATAGTAGAAGACTCCTTTGGTTGATTTCAATGAAAAGCGAATAAAAAGCGAAAGTTCTCTTAATGCCGTTTTCTTTGCGTACTTAATTGCGTATAATAAGGAAATGGAAAAGAGGGTATTATGCAAACTATTCAAACAGTCTTAAAAGAACATTTTGGCTATTCACAGTTTCGTGAAGGTCAAGAGACGATTATTCAATCTATTTTAACACAACAAAATGTTTTGGGGATCATGCCCACAGGTGGAGGGAAATCCATTTGTTATCAATTGCCAGCGCTTTTGCTGGATGGAGTGACCTTGGTCATCTCCCCTTTGATTTCATTAATGAAAGATCAAGTAGACAGCCTCGTTGATATGGGGATTCCAGCTGCCTACATCAATTCTTCCTTGACAGGGGCACAGATCAATCAACGCTTGCAAGAAGCTCGTCAAGGACGAATCAAGCTGCTGTACGTTTCTCCAGAACGTCTAGACTCAGAAGCTTTTCGCTATTCGCTGCGGCAGATGCCGATCGCTTTGTTAGCCGTTGATGAGGCCCACTGTATTTCCCAATGGGGGCACGATTTTCGCCCGAGCTATCTGCGGCTCGCCGAAACGATCGACAATTGGGAACAAAAGCCAACGATCGTAGCCCTTACCGCGACAGCTACGCCCAAAGTTGCCGAAGACATCGAAAACTTACTTTCGATTCCAGCTGAAAATCAAGTCAAGACCGGGTTTGCGCGGGAAAATTTGGCTTTTCAAGTCGTCAAGGATCAAAAAGATACCTACATAACGACGTATTTGAAAATGAACCAAGGACAATCAGGTATTATTTACGCCAGCACCCGCAAAGAAGTGGAACGAATCTATCACCTGCTGAAGCATGAACACGTGTCAGTCGGGTATTACCATGGCGGGCTTTCAGAAGAAGAGCGCTCCTTTTTTCAAGAAGAATTTCTCTATGACCGCCTACAAGTGATGGTAGCCACCAATGCATTCGGAATGGGAATCAACAAAAGCAACGTCCGCTTCGTGATCCATGCCCAGATACCAGGTAATTTGGAGTCTTATTATCAAGAAGCAGGGCGTGCTGGACGAGATGGGGAACCTAGTGATGCGATCTTGCTTTATGCTCCGCAAGACATGCAGATCCAGCAATTCTTTATCGATCAATCCGAATCAGACATTCTTTATCGCCAAAACGAATACTTGAAGTTGCGGGAGATGAGCCAATACGGACATACCCAACTGTGTTTGCAGCGCTATATTTTGCGTTATTTCGGAGAAGATGGATCCGATTGCGGTCGTTGCAGCAATTGTCTTGATGAAAGAGAACAAGTGGATATCACAGTGGATACACAAAAAGTGTTGTCATGTGTGAAACGAATGGGCGAACGCTTTGGGAAAGCTTTGGTGGGGAAAGTGCTAACTGGCTCAGGCGATCAAAAAGTCAAACAGTGGGGCTTTGAAAAGTTACCAACTTATGGATTAATGAAAGATTGGTCCCAAAAGGAAGTCAATCAGCTGATCGATTATTTAACAGCATCAGGGTATCTTTTGCCGTCTGAAGGGCAATACCCGTTGTTAAGTGTGACCAATGCGGGGATTGATGTGTTGCTTGGAAAAGCAAAAGTTTATAGAAAACAAACCAAAGTCAAACAGTTAGTGGTGGACGATGAGCTATTCGATCAACTGCGCACCTTACGATTGAATCTCGCACAAGAACAAAATTTGCCGCCGTATGTGGTTTTTTCTGATAAAACACTACGAGAATTGGCGGAAGTTCAGCCAAAAACGCCGATCGAGTTTTTACAGATCAAAGGAGTTGGCCAAAACAAGTTGGATAAGTATGGCGACGCCTTTTTAGCATTGCTTTCTGAATACGAAAAGACGGAAAGTGACTAAAATAGACCATTTTTCAAAGATAAGACAAAAAAGACAGCAGGAAGGGACGAAAAATCAGTGATTACGATTCGACCGGCAATAGCTGCAGATCAAGCATTTTGGTTTTCTTTGGATACTCACTTACCAACGGAAGTCTTCGCCAAAAAGATAATGGAAAAAACTGCTTATGTTGTAGTTGCAGACGACCAGCCAGTAGGGTTGCTACGCTACAATTTTTTCTGGGACACGATTCCTTTTTGTACCATGTTAGTGATCGCAGAAGCGCATCAAGGCAAGGGACTCGGGAAACGGTTGGTTACTTATTGGGAACAACAGCAAAAAGCAGCTGGCCACGCTCTTTGCTTGACTTCCACACAAGTCGACGAGCAGGCACAGCATTTCTATCGCAAACTCGGTTACCAAGATGCCGGTGGGTTACTTTTGACAAGTCCTGGATTTGATCAGCCGATGGAATTGTTCCTTGTCAAACAGTTGTGATGTTTCTGCCTGCTTATGGTACATTGATAGGAGAACAAAAAAATAGGAGCGTTTAACATGTCTTTTTTTGGAAAAATCGATTTCAATGAGTTATCAGAGACCGATCGTGCAATCTATCATTACATGTCCAGCCAAAGTGATAAAATTCCTTACATGCGTGTCCGGGAGATCGCGCTTGAATCCCACACTTCAGCTTCTTCGGTCATGCGCTTTATCCGTAAATTAGGGTACGAAAGCTTTACGGAGTTTCGTACCCAGTTTAAAGTCCCTGAATTAGATGCCGTTAGTTTTTATAGCAGCATGAATGTCCTGAATGCTGAACATTTTCCGCGAGATATTGAAGGAAAGATTCGTCGGATCGCAGAAAGAATGTTGGAATGCGACAACATCATTTTTTATGGCATCGGTGCCTCTGGTTCCATGTGTGAATACGCTGCCCGCCGTTTTGCTACGATTGGGTTTAATAGCTATGCATTAGTGGATAATACGTACCCCATTTTTGCTAAGCTGAAGCATACTTCGGATAATATGATCGTCGTCCTTTCCATCACGGGAACGACTACCGAGATCATTGAAGTCGTCAATGGGTTTCGTAACAATCCAGACTTCACCACGGTAGCGATCACCAGTGACGCCAATAGCACTCTGGGACGAATGTCCGATTATGTCTTGGACTATTCAGTTGATGTAAAACGCATCAACAAGTATGAAGATTTGACGACGCAAATTCCTTGCCTTTTCTTAGTCGAAGCGTTGTCGGAGACGGTTCGTCAGTTTTCTTTATCTGCAGGGGAATGAGAAACGTTTTTCCTTTAATAAATGAAAAAACAAACTGGTTCAATGGATCAAGATGCTTTTCTCTTGATGACTTTTGGACCAGTTTTTTTTGCATTTTAACAAGCTAATTACGGTTCAGTCTTGTTTAAATAAAATGAGAGGGACGCCTGACATGAAGCATCGATTCAAGGTGTCGAGGATTACGAGAACAACGTAATCTAAGATCATTGAGCTTTTTGTTGTATAAAAGGGTGATGGCAAGTTTCTAAAGTAATTGCAACAATAACATAAGAATGAAACGTATGTTTTTTTAAACTCCATGCAGGATATTCATCGATCGAGGAATATCGTGAATTTTATTCTAAGTAGAACATCGATATAATTAGTATGACATGTTTGAAAACCATCGTTTTTGAGATATCAAATACGACTACGATCAAAATAGAATGAATCCCATTTAAACAGTACTATTTAGGCTTTTGTAAAGAGATTGGCCATAATAAAATAACACGTCTCAAAAACGATGGTTTTCGAAATGAACAACTCACAAGGAGGAGGGAGAATGGATATTAACGGTGCGTCAATTAGAGGAAGGGCTTTGAAAGTATGTTTGGTCTTATTGTTCGCTTTCGGGTTTACAAGAACGAGTTTTGGCGAGGAGAGACGTTCAACGGAAACGGAGGGGACAGTGGGGTTTACCGGGATTTATGAGCCTTTGGATCAACCAGAACCATCTCCACCAACCGGTCCTGTTCCGCGTCCACCGCAAGACACGGGTAAACCCGGCGGGCAGCTGCCCCAGACAAACTTCATTCAACGGTTGGATTGGGTGATTCTCGGAAGTCTCTTGCTGATCACCGCACTTAACATATACGTAGTAAAACAACTTATCAAAAAAGGGAAATCAACATTCCCTAAGTGGGGCTAGATCCCATGGGGAAAATAAGAGAAATGACATTTAGGAGTGAATGCGATGAACTCATTTTTTCGCAAAAAAAATAAGTGGTTGCTGGTTCTACTTGCCTTACTCCCACTGATTACAACATTAACAATCATGAATGCCGAGACGATTTTTTCGTGGACACCAGAGGAAGAACACGGGGAGAAGGCCGACGATGAAGTGAGTGGAGAAATCTCCTTTGCGGAGGAACTGATCCAAGGCGAGGTCGAGCACGTAATAGATTTTATTTTCTACTCAGAAGTTGCCCTCGAAACGGTGGACATCATGTTGCCTCAGGAAGTAAGCATTGATCAGGAAGCTTTGAACGATGAACTAACGGTGGTAGCAACAGACCACGAAGGTGTATGGCAGCTGAACAGCGAGACCCCACAAACGACTTTTGTCTTACCGATTCTTGTGGATACGATCGGAGAATATGAGATCATCGTTGCCGAGACTGCTACGCAGCGCCTGCTGATCTTAGATCATACGGATGCCGAAGACACTGATTCGACGGAAGAAGAGAATGACTCTGCGGAAGCAGATCAAGCTGCGGATGCGGAAGCGAGAGAGCCAGAAGTAGATGATAGAAGTGGACAGATGGTCGAAGTGACAATTAACAAAAGCAATTTTAGAGAACACTTTGCTATCGAAGGTGACGAAAATACTGCTACTTACAATGATGAAACTGGGCTATTAGTACTAACAGAAGATATAACTGGGTCAGTCGGTTATGTTACCTTAAAAGACAGAATTAGTCTGGATCAGCCATTTACGCTTAAAGGTAAAGCCAATATTGGGTCTAAACCACTTGGTGCTGACGGTATGGCATTTGGCTTTCACAATTCTGAGACCAATAGAATAGGTTATGAGGGCAATGCGTTTGGAATCGGAGGTTTGAGGGATGCTTTTGCTTTTAAACTAGACAATAACTATAATACTACCAGAGGATTTTTTGACCAGAATAGGTTTATCGTTGAAAGAGACCCTATAGCTGTCAATGGAGCGCCCTTTGCTGGCTTTATCTATCATAGGACGCCGTTATTACTGGAAACATATATGGAAGGTGATGCTCCAGCAGCAACTACGGGTGCTAGAAATGGAGCAGATGACCCGATCCTAATTGAATATCAGCCAAATAATGAAGGTCGCTGGTTTCAAGTTACGTATAGAGATCGGATTTGGCGACGTGATATCACTGATTGGCAGCCCGCTGATGTTTCTGCAATGGCATTTATTATAGCCGGCAGTACAGGTGCGAGAAGTGATCGCCATACCTTTTATTTTGAAGAAATGAACTACTACATTGGTACTGGAACCGTCCATGTAAACTATCTGGATCGAGAGACAGGAGAGCCTATTCTTCCTGCTGAAACACTGGATCTGCCGTTACGTTTTCTTCATACACTGGATCCCAAGAACCGAGAGAGCGATGAACCCTATCAGTTAGGGTATGACTATTATGGTGTTGAGTATGAAGCAGAATACTTTGACCCAGATACATTTGACATTATGCCGCAGCCTTTCCATCAGGAGGTGACTTTTTTATTTGATCGCGTGCCATCGAACATCAAGATCAATCACATAGATGAAGAAGGGGGAGCACTGAGGGAACCAACCTATCAAGGAGAATTCGTAAATGAATCGGTTGATATCCTGCCTGTGGAGATTCCTTATTATCAATATCTTTACGAGCGGGACGGTCAGCCGCTGGAAACAAGCGTCACCCGAGATGAACAAGAATACTGGCTGGTTTATGGTTTGGAAAGTACTCCGCAACCAGTAGACCCTTTTGATCCGGATACGCAAGTAAACCCTGAGAATCCGCCTGAGATTGATGAAGAACAAGGGTTTGTCAGCTTGGATTTTGTTTCCCAATTCCAGTTTGGGACAGTTGGCATTCGGTCAGAAACGACGACCTATGATGCCCTGCCGCAAAAACTCCTTCAGCCGGCTGATCCAAATGATAATCTACGCCCTAATTATGTGCAGGTTTCAGATCGGAGGCGGGAAAATTCCGGTTGGACCCTCCGTGCAACCTTACGAGAGCCTTTTGAAAGTGATGAAGGGCATCAACTGACTGGTGCTAGAATTTTATTAGACAATATCGATGTAGTAACGACTCGAGAAAACGTGTCTGATCCACCTACTCATAAAAAGCAAGCAGCACTGACTGTTGGAAATGCGGAGATAATCGCACAAGCAGGTGCCAACCAAGGCAGAGGCACTTGGGTCCAGCGCTTTGGCGATCGAGACACAATGGATCAAAGTGTCAAACTTGAGGTGCCAATTAGTGCGACTCCTCAAGCCACGAGATATTCAGCAACCATTCTTTGGGAACTTTCATTTGTTCCTTAACAATAAACAAAAAGAAGCTGCAGCGAATTGCAGCTTCTTTTTGTTAGCATCGGAGAAGACACAATGTCGGATGTATCAGGGGATTTGGTGTTATCCATTATTTATGGTACACCTTGTACCATGATGAAGATTTTTCCTTTTTGCCATGAGTTGCACCAAAGTATGAAGACCGTCTTTTTTTGAAAACGTTTTTAATTATACTGAATGAAAGGAATCGGCAACATGTTGCTTCTGCTAAGAAGGAGCAAATGCCGCAAGTTCGATAAGCAAAAGAAGAGAGCCTAATGATTGGAGAGAATAATAGTGGAAACCGTAAAACTAAAAGAACTGATTGACCAAATGACTGTAGCTGAAAAAGTGGGCCAGTTGGTCCAATTGACGCCAGATTTTTTTGCGCAAGGAGGAGAAATCACCGGTCCGATGCAACAATGGCACATGAGTGAAGACCAATTATTTTCGATTGGTTCTGTGTTGGGCACTCATACTGCGGAACAAGTGTATGCCATCCAAACGTCTTATCTTGAGAAAAGTCGCTTAAAGATTCCTCTTGTTTTTATGGCAGATGTTATCCATGGGTATGAAACGATTTTCCCAATTCCACTGGCCTTAGCATCTTCCTTTGATGCGCAGTTAGTGGAAGAAGTTGCTAAAGCTTCAGCAAAAGAAGCGGCAGAAGCTGGTGTCCATGTCACGTTTTCACCGATGGCGGATCATGTTAAAGACGCGCGCTGGGGAAGGGTCTTGGAAAGTAATGGGGAAGATCCGACCTTATCTGCGGTGTTGACGGCTGCTTATGTACGAGGGTATCAAGGAACTGCTTCCCTTGCAGAAAATAAACAGCGAATTGCTGCTTGTGTCAAACACTTTATCGGCTATGGCGCTGCAGAAGGCGGCCGGGATTACCATACTGTCGATTTGTCTGATCTGGAGCTCTACCAAAATTATCTGCCCGCGTTTCAGGCGGCGATTGAAGCTGGTGCAGAATTGGTCATGACTTCTTTTAATACGATCCATGGTGTGCCGGCCACAGCCAATCAACCATTGTTGCAGGAAGTATTGCGAGAAAAGCTTGGGTTTGACGGCTTGATCATCTCAGATTGGGCAGCGGTGGCGGAATTGATGGCGCATCGTGTAGCTGCTGATCGAAAGGAAGCCGCACAGAAAGCTTTTACTGCAGGTGTCGAAATGGATATGATGAGTGATTGCTATTTGAACGCACTGGAGCAAATCATTCAGGCAGATCCTGCTATGAAAGAGCAGTTGAATAAGGCGGTTTTTCATGTGCTACATTTAAAGAACAAGCTAGGCCTTTTTGAAGACCCTTATAGAGGGTTAGCACCGGAAAAATTAACGCCTAGACTCCTAAAGGAAACCCGTCTTCTTTCACGAGAAGCAGCAAAGAAAACAACAGTTCTTCTGAAAAACCAAGCACTGTTACCGTTGCAGAAAAAGCAAAAGGTCGCATTGATCGGCCCCAAAGCAGCTTCGAAGGATCTTTTGGGGGCTTGGTCGTGGATCGGCAAACCGGAGGCTGCGGTCTCCTTAGCGGAGGGGCTTTCTCAAAAAGAAATTGACTTAACTGTCTTATCGTATCCTGACGGGGAAATACTGACGAGCACCTTTATTGATGAGGCGTGTAAAGTTGCTAAAGAAGCTGAGGTTGTTTTATTGGCTCTGGGGGAAACTAGCGAGGAAGCGGGAGAAGCGGCAAGTTTGACCAAACTTTCTTTATCAAGAAAGCAAGAAGCATTGATTGAAGCAGTAAGTCAGGTCAATCCTAGGATCGCAACGATTCTTTTCTGTGGCAGACCACTGGTTTTGACCGCCATCGAGCCTCTTTGCCAAGCCATCATGATTGCTTGGTTCCCTGGATCAGAAGGAGGCAATGCGTTGGCAGATTTGTTGATGGGCGAATCTGAACCGCAAGGACGTTTAGCTATGAGTTTTCCAAGGGCAGAAGGACAGTTGCCGTTGACTTATGCTCAACTCTCTACAGGGCGTCCACTGACTGAAGAGAATAGTGATCAAAAATATATTTCGCGTTATATGGATGAAAAAAATGAGCCATTGTTTTCTTTTGGCTCGGGGATGGGCTATGGTCGATGCACGATCACCCACACCCAAATCATTAATCCTCAGGAAAAGGATGCACCATTTGAGGTCAGCTGCACGCTGAAAAATGAGGGAGATGTACCGCATACCACGACACTGCAACTCTATAGCAGAGACGATGTTACAGAAGTAGCGCGACCGATGCGGGAATTAAAACAATGGCAAAAAATCCATCTTGCTGCAGCCGAAGAAAGGCAGCATTCATTCTATGTTACACCAGAGGATTTTGCTTATGTTCATTCCGATTTCTCGACAAAAAGTGATCCTGGTACGATTTCCTTATACCTTGGCTTTGCTGCTGCCTCAGCGAAGTTGATTGGTACGCTCACGATTTAAAAGCCTTTCGAGGCTTTTTTTTTCGGGTACAACTTGTACCAAGGTGGCACAGGTTTCAAGGTGCTGGTACATGCGCCAACTAGTCCTAGAACCATTGCGGGTGAAAACGTTTTTATATATAGTTGGTTTATCGGATGGCCAACCTTAGAGTGGTCGTTGATTTTTCAGCAAAATAAAAACGTTTTTATTTTTGGGAAGAATCGTTCAGGAGGGGAGAATCATTTGACAAATCGAATCACGATTCGGGAAGTGGCAAAGGAGGCAAACGTGTCGATTGCGACCGTGTCTAAAGCATTAAACGGTGTCGATGTTGTTCGGCCCGCAACGAAAGAACGTGTGATGGCTGCCGCGCAGCGGTTGCATTATGTCCCAAATTTGATGGGCAAACAATTAAAAAACACGAAAACCAAGACGCTTGGTTTTTACACTACCAGCATTAAGGGCCCCTACTTTAGCGTACTAGTTGAAGCCATTGCCAGAGAGGCAGAAAAACATGGGTATGCAGTCAACGTGTTTTTATCTGCAGATAAGCGTGTTGTCCTAAATAGTATTTTAGGTGGTGTTGTTGATGGCATTATTGGATTTGAAGATTTTTTAACGAAGCAGGATTTGGCTGCGATGGAACGAGAACAAATCAAAGCCGTCTTTATCGATCGAAACATTCAAGAAAAGAACTTCGGCAGTGTAGTCTTTGATTCTTTCGAAAAAGGAAAAGCAGCCACCGAGTATCTTTTATCACTTGGTCACAAAAAAATTGCCTTTATCAGTGGTATTACTGGTGTTTATGATAGTGATGAGCGCTTAAGAGGGTATTTAGAAGCATTAAACGAGGCAGGGGTTTCTAAACGGTCGGACTATCAATTGCAAGGGTTCTTTGAAGAAGAACGAACGAGAGTCCGTGTGCAACAGTTTTTGCTAGAGCAGAAAGATTTACCCACAGCGTTTCTGGCGGGAAATGATCTTAGTGCGATCGGAACGGTCAAGGCGATCCATGAGACCAAGTGGCGGGTGCCAGATGATTTCAGCGTAATTGGTTTTGATGGCATCGATCTTTTGGACTATTTCATGCCTCGGTTGACGACTGTGAAAAATCCAATCCAATTGCAAGGGGTCACGGCAGTCAAACACTTGATCGAAATGATTGAGGAAAATGCCATTGGGATCTCCTACGTTTTATCAGGGGAATTGTGCATCAATCAATCGACAAAACAAGCAAATGAATAATGAGGGTGAAGCAATGTTTATTGGAATCGATGTTGGAGGAACCACCATCAAATATGGTGTGATCTTGAAAAACGGTGAAATTGTCAAAAAAGGACAGATGCCGACGATCCATGAAAAGGAGGGATTTTTGCAATCCATCACAGCATTGATCAAATCATTGCAGCAAGAAGCAATAGTCGATGGTGTCGGGATTAGCGCACCGGGCATCATCCAAAAAGATGGCACGATGATTACAGCAGGATCAATCAAATCCCTTTATGGAATCAATTTAAAGCAAGAAATAGAAGAACGTGTCAAGCTACCGGTCATGGTTGAAAATGATGCCAATGCAGCGGCGATCGCTGAAAAATGGCTTGGGCACGCACAGAACTGTGAGAACTATCTATGCCTTGTCGTCGGTACAGGCATTGGCGGTGGGATCATTGTTAATGATCAGCTCTATCGCGGCAGCCATGGCATGGCAGGTGAATTCGGATGGATGCTGATCGATAGCTTACCTGACCAAGGAAATTTAGAAACTGTTTCCTTGAACCAAAGAGCTGCTGTCGTGGGTGGTCTTTTCCATCAGTACCAGTTGGCACTTCAACAGCTTGGTCGGAGTGATTTCCCTCAAGATGCGGTGGAGATCTTTCAGCGAGGAGCGCAAGGAGAAGTGGTAGCGAACCAAGTGCTTGCACAGTTTTTTCAAGATTTATCGGTGGGCTTGCTCAATTTGATCAGTACATTTGATCCCGAGCTGATTTTGATTGGTGGTGGGATCAGTGAAAATGATGGGTTTATGGCAAGGCTTGAAGAGAACCTCTGTCAGCTAAAAGCTCGCCATGAAAGTATTGGTTACTTAGAAGGACGCACGATTGCACCGATTCGACGTGCAAAATTAAAAAACGATGCAGGTATGATTGGTGCGGTCTATCAGTTGATGAACCAACGAAGGAAGTAACTCATTTCCTTCAGATGAAAAAGTAAGCGTTTTAGAAAGGGTGGAACAATGGAATCTAAAGGAGTCGTACTTAAAGCAACCCCAAAGAAAAGAACCTTTTTGCAGAAACTAAAAGGCCAAAGTTTTTATCAAGCAATGGTTTGGCCAGGGATTATCCTGATGATTATTTTTAATTTTATCCCACTATACGGGATCGTCATCGCATTTAAAGATTACTCAGTGCTTGATTCGATCGCGAATGCAGAGTGGGTCGGTACCCAATATTTCCAAGAATTTTTTAGTGATTCAATGTTTTGGACGGTGATGAGTAATACGTTAGGCATCAGCTTTTTTAAACTACTGATTGGTTTTCCAGCAGCGATTGGCTTAGCGGTATTGATCAATGAAATCGTTCATGTGCGCTTGAAGAAGGTCGTTCAAACGGTGTCTTATTTGCCGCATTTTCTTTCTTGGGTCATCTTAGGAGGCATGTTTATTACGTGGTTGTCTGATACCGGTTTGGTCAATAATTTACTGTTAGGTGTTGGGTTGATCGATGAACCGATTCGCTTCTTGACTGATCCCGAAAAATATTGGGCGATTGCAGTCATTTCCGATATTTGGAAAGAAGTTGGATGGAATACGATTTTATACATTGCTGCTATGACAGGGATCAATCCAGCTCTTTATGAAGCAGCGAGAATGGATGGCGCCACGAAGTTTCAGCAGATCACTCGGATCACGATCCCTTCGATCCGTCATATTATCGCCTTGACATTTGTTTTGTCAGTCGGTGGGTTATTGGGTTCAAACCTCGATCAAACACTCGTCTTACAAAACCCTGTCAATTATCAGTCCAGTGAAGTCATTAATTCATTCGTCTATAAAATGGGGATTCAACAAGGAGACTTCTCCTATGCGACCGCCGTTGGTCTATTTGTGTCGGTTGTTTCATTGATCCTTGTGGTCGGTAGTCATCTTTTGACAAAAAAAATCAGTGATGAATCAGTCTTTTAGAGGAGGGAAAGTATGAAACAAACATTTTCAAAAGATGAGAAGATCTTCAATACTGCCAATGTGATTTTCATGGTGTTCTTCTTAGCCATCATTGCGTTGCCACTATGGAATATCGTCGCCTTATCTTTCAATGATGCAACCGATGCCGCAAGAGGGGGGATCTATTTCTGGCCACGGGAATTTTCACTAGAAAGTTACTACACCGTTTTTGAAGATTCTGCGATCTATAAAGCCTTTGTCATCTCAGTTGCAAAAACAGTGATTGGTGTTGTTTTGCATACGGCATTGACGGCGATGGTTGCTTACGGGATGAGTCGTAGAAACTTAATGGGGCGGAAAATCTATATGAACATGGGGATTTTAACGATGTTCGTTTCTGGAGGGATGATTCCTACCTTTCTCTTATTTAAAGAACTCGGCTTGTTAAATAATTTTTGGGTTTACATCATACCTGTCTTATTTTCTTTTTACGACATGGTGATTTTGATGAATTTTTTCCGGAGCATTCCATTTTCGCTGGAAGAATCTGCCATGATGGATGGCGCCAATCCTTTTATTATTTTCGTAAAAATCATTTTGCCATTGTCCCTTCCAGTTTTGGCAACCATCGCATTATTCCACGGCGTCTTTCAGTGGAACGACTACATGACCGCCAATATCTATGTTGATGATCGTAGTTTATATCCTTTACAAATGCTACTATTTCGGATCGTTTCGGAAAATCTATCGCCTGCAGTAGCAACAGGCACCAATGTGGTCAGAAATACGACTTCTCAGTCATTGCAATTAGCAACCATGGTGGTAACGACGGTTCCTGTCGTCGTGATCTATCCATTTTTACAAAAGTACTTTATTCAAGGGATGACTCTTGGATCAGTAAAAGAATAGACAAAAGGAGAGAAAAAAATGAAAGCAAGCAAATTATTCTTAGGAATCGGTCTCGTATGTACATCAGTCGTGGTATTAGGCGCCTGTGGTAATTCCAACAGCGAGTCAAAAGGGGCTGCTGTAGTAGAAGATCTGCCAGAAGCTCGCTTTGAAGCAGACAAAGATACCCCAAGCTGGCAAAAAGACACTGACCATGAAGCGACCTTGAAGTGGTATGTCAACTTTGATTGGTATGCTCAGCCAGGTTGGGGAAAAGATACTGTGACGCGAAAAATCAAAGAAGATATGAATATCAATGTCGAATTTATTTCAGGGAATGATGAGAACCTTAACACGATGTTAGCTGGAGGCGATCTGCCAGATATCATGACCTTCGATAAAAATCTATCTGCTGCCAACGAAGCGACGAAATTTGCTTTACCACTGAATCTTTTGGCAGAAAAATACGATCCTTATTTCCTAGAACATGCAGCGAAGCCTGAATCTGTTCAATGGTTTACTTTAGAAGATGGCAATATCTATGGATACCCAAGCTTTTCAACGACTGCACAAGATTATGAGGACGGCAATGTAGTGGGAGATCAAGTCTTCATTGTCCGCAAAGATATTTACGAAGCATTAGGTGAACCTGATATGTCGACGCCCGAAGGATTTTTAGATGCGTTAAAACGGGCAAAAGAAGCATTTCCGACAGCAGATGATGGTGCTGCATTAGTCCCATTTGCTTCGACTGCATTAGACATTTCCAATGGCGGGGATGGCGCTTATGGTGGTACTTTGCAAGATTTTCTAAGCATTGCACCAAGTGTTGATGGGCAATTCAATGATCGAGACGCTGATGAGGAGTATATCACGTGGATCGAGACTTTTAGAAAAGCTTACAATGAAGGATACATCACCAACGACCAATTTTCAGACAATGACAACACGATGAAAGAAAAACTAGGGCAGGGCCGTTACTTTGCTTACTTGCATACAAACACGAAAGGACTCAATGAGTTCATGTCAGACAATAATGCCCGTAATCCTGAACAAACCTATATTGCCGTCGATGGGCCGAAGAATTCGAATGGCGATGATTCCACTTTTACTGGCGGAAATATTGGTGGATGGACACAAACCTTTATCACGACGTCGACAAAAGAACCCCAAAAAGCCATGGAGCTTTTGACCTATTTGGCAAGTGAATATGGCACGATGGTCACGACCTTTGGGATTGAAGGGGAAACATACAACCTCGTAGATGGCGTGGTTGAATACTCAGAGGAAACAGAGGCCTTACGAAATTCGGACATAGCTCGTTTTGACAAGGAAGTTGGGCTAGGTTCTTATTGGTTTGTTGGGAATGACAATTATGCTATCCAAATGGGACAAAAACCAGCTACATCGATTCGTCAGATGGTGGAATGGTCTCAAGATAAGTTAGCACCACGTTTTGAGATCGAAGACATTGATCCTCGCACCGGTTCTGAAGCAAGAAACCTCACTTCCATCAACACAGCAAGAGTGCAAGCGTTGGTCAACTTTATTCAAGCAGACTCTGAAGAAGCGGGACGTCAGATTTGGGAAGACTACTTACAAGAACGAGAAAACAATGGGTGGTCAGCAATCGTTGATTACCGAAATGAGAAAATCGCTGAAAATATTGAAAAACTAAACTAAAGGTGTGTGTGTGATGTTTGCTTTAGAGAGTCGTTTTTATCGTCTTTGCGAAGTTATTTTTCGTATGCTGGTTTTGAATCTCTTGTTTTTGGTGGTGTCGTTTCCGATCATCACGTTTCCTGCAGCTATGCGAGCGGTCGTAGATGCTTATGAACATCCTGAAGCAAAACTGCTACGCCCCTTCTTGAAAAACAGCAAAAACGCATTGTTGAAGACCCTACCATTAGGGGTCTTCAATCTCTTCTCATTTTTATGCGGACTCAGCTTGTGGCGTTCTGCTGCTTTGACGAATTCATTGTTTTTCTCTTTTTTGACCATCATTTTTCTTACATTTTTGTTGTCCTACAACATTAACCTGTATGTGATGCAATCAAAATTGCAAGATCGGCAAAACCTGTTTGACCTTTTTCGTAGTAGTTTTTTCTTTACGATGATGCACTACCATAAAGGGATCGGAATTTTAGTCCTAGCAGCGATCGGCTATTTCTTCACATGGCAATCAGCACCAAGTATCTTCTATCTGTTTTGTCTGTCTGGGCCCTTGTATTTTTATCAAAAAGTGTTGCATCTAAACAGAGTGGATCAATCTTGATTCACTCTGTTTTTTGCTTGTATTCGCCACTAGCAAGGAAGTAGACAGGATGAAACATGTTCCAATCTTTGAAACGCATTGAATTGAAAACGTTTGCTATTCTATTAGTAACAAATGTTTCCTATAATGAACCTACAAATCAACTACAAAGGAGTTTCCTCAATGAAAGAAAAAGTGATGGATGCGATGCAGAAATTCTCCAAGGCAATGTTTGTGCCCGTTTTGATTTTGCCGATCGCAGGGATATTGATTGCCGTTGGGAATGTGTTTACAAATGTCCGCTTGCTTGAGCAGTTTCCTTTTTTGGATAATCCGATAACCACCGGTTTTGGTAGTATCTTATCCGCTTCCTTATTACCGATTTTAACCAATTTAGGCATTATTTTTTGTGTTGGGATCGCTCTAGGGCTAGCCAATAAGAAAAAGGCTGAAGCGGGATTTACCGCGTTGTTGGGATATTTCGTCTTCTTAAATGCCATGAACAAATTCATGGAGCTTCGGGGGATGTTGGTTCCAGCCGATGCACTTCAAGGTTCAGGGCAAGCGATCGTTTTAGGGATCCAAGTGCTGGATATGGGGGTCTTTCTTGGCATCATTTTAGGAATCGTCGTGGCATTGGTCCACAATCGTTTCATCGATACGAGCTTTAACAATGCCTTTCAAGTTTATGGTGGCGCGCGCTTCGTCTTTATTGTCTTGATTCCGGTCGTCGTGTTGCTAGCCATCGTTTCCACGTTTGTATGGCCAGTAATACAAACTGGCATCGACGGTTTAGGCGGCATCATTCAACAAACGGGCAACTTTGGTATCTTCTTGTATGGTACGCTAGAACGCTTATTGATTCCAACTGGCTTGCATCACTTGATCTACACGCCGTTTTTGTATACTTCATTAGGCGGTGTCGCAGAAGTTGGCGGTCAAGTCTTTGAAGGGGCACGGAATATTTATTTTGCGGAAATTGCTGACCCAGCAGTCCGCGTATTATCGCAAAGTGTCATTTGGGACGCTCGTGGGATCTCAAAAATGTTTGGACTGATCGGTGCCTGTTTGGCGATGTATCAAACGGCAAAACCAGAAAATAAAGTCAAAGTCAAAGCCATTTTGATTCCCGCAGTTGTGACTTCCTTTATTGCAGGTGTGACTGAACCGATCGAATTTTCTTTTATGTTCGTGGCACCTGTTTTGTTCGTCATTCATTCTGCCCTTAGCGGCTTGAGCATGGTGGCGTTAAATCTCTTTGGTTCTCGCGCCATCGGACCGAATGGCTTCATCGACTTTCTTTTGTACAACTTGCCCTTAGGGATCGAGAAAACTCGCTGGCCAGTGTACTTGATCGTCGGGGTCGTCTTCTTCTTTCTTTATTACTTCTTGTTCCGCTTTTTGATCACGAAACTGAATTTGAAAACGGTCGGTCGTGAAGAAGAAGGGGCAGAGACCAAACTGTATTCGAAGAAAGAGTACAAAGAAAAACAACTTGCTGGAGCAGGTGTCGGGGTCATGGCGAGTGACCAAGCCGCCCCTAGTCCAACTAGTGAAACAAGTATCTCAGCAATCATCACCAAAGCGCTAGGTGGCGATGACAATATCAAAACCATCGACAACTGCTATACCCGCTTACGTTTAAAACTAAAGGATCCTGAACTCGTGGATGAAGCACTGCTAAAAGACGAAACACAAGCCAAAGGCGTGATCAAAAACGGTGAAAATGTCCATGTCGTTTACGGGTTGACCGTGCCGAAAGTGCGGGAAGAATTAGAAAATTATCTTGGAAGAGAAGGAGAGATTGAATGATGAAAAATTTTTCAGTAGTGATCGCAGGGGGCGGCAGTACTTTTACCCCGGGAATCGTTATGATGCTGCTTGACAATCAAGAACGCTTTCCTTTAAGAAAGCTGAAACTATACGACAATGATGAAGCACGTCAAGCGATCCTTGGTGAAGCCCTAGCGATTTTATTAAAAGAACAAGCACCGCAAATCGAATTTTCGTTTACGACGGATCCTGAAGAAGCCTTCAGCGATGTCGACTTCTGTATGGCGCATATCCGAGTAGGAAAGTATGACATGCGGGAAAAAGATGAAAAAGTCCCTTTGCGTCATGGCGTCTTTGGCCAAGAAACCTGTGGACCAGGAGGGATCGCTTATGGGATGCGCAGCATTACTGGTATGCTGGAGATCATTGATTACATGGAAAAATATTCCCCCGATTGTTGGATGCTGAATTATTCCAATCCAGCTGCAATCGTAGCTGAAGCGTGTCGGGTCTTGCGTCCGAAATCAAAGGTTCTGAATATCTGTGACATGCCCGTGGGCACGTTGCGTCGCATGTCGCAAATCATTGGCAAACAGCCAGAGGAACTAGAAGTTCGCTACTTTGGCTTGAATCATTTTGGCTGGTGGACCAGCGTCAAAGACAAAGAAGGCACGGAGTACATTCAAACCATTCGTGACTACGTTGCAGAACACGGCTATTTGACGCAGATCGAAGTGGATACCCAACATACTGACCCAAGTTGGCAAGACACCCACAAAAAAGCCAAAGACCTCTTGGCGCTCACACCAGAATATCTGCCAAATACGTACTTGAAGTATTATTTATACCCAGATTACGTCTACGAACACATGAAAGAACATCCAGAGTATACGCGTTCCAATGAAGTGATGGAAGGACGGGAAAAACGAGTGTTCGATCATGCCAAAAAGATCACTGCCCAAGGCTCTGCTGAAGGGATCGCCTTTGAGATTGATGCCCATGCAACCTTTATCGTTGATTTGGCACGCGCCATCGCTTTTAATACGCATGAGCGAATGGTCATGATTGTGGAAAACAACGGCGCGATTGCGAACTTCCCAGATGATGCCATGGTGGAAGTGCCATGTATCGTTGGTTCTGATGGACCAGAAGCCCTCGCTCAAGGAAAAATTCCTGCCTTCCAACAAGCGCTGATGTTTCAGCAGGTGACTGTGGAAAAATTAGTGGTCGAAGCATATGTGGAAAAGAGCTATCAAAAAATGTGGCAAGCGTTAAGCCTTTCCAAAACGATTCCTAGCGCAAAAGTAGCCAAAGAGTTGCTCGATGATTTGGTTTCGGAAAATGGTGATTACTGGCCAGGATTGTCTTGATTTGTTTCACATTTGCGAAACATTTGCTGATTGGATAACTGAAAGAGGAAGATTCTCCAAGAATCTTTCTCTTTTTTGATTTTTGGTGTGGAAGGATAATTCTCTGAAGAAAATCACCACGAAACGTCTTATCAACAAAACGATCAGACAGGTATACTAGAATATGCCACTAACTATGGTAGAATAAAGCTAATTGAATCAGATGAGAGGGAGCAATGCGATGTTTTTAGGGATTGATATCGGCACGACAGCCATAAAATTTGGGGTCATTGAAGATCGGAAAATCATTTACTCACAGTCATTACCAATCAAAACCCATAGCCACGGGTTAAAACAGACCCAATCAGCGACCCAGATCAGTAGCCAATTGATCAGTGGTGTCACAACGATTCCCGCTCAATTAAAAGCGGCAATCACAGTGATCGGGTTCAGTACCGCCATGCACAGTTTGATGCCAGTGGCTGGTGAGACAGCAGAAGAGATTTACATTTGGTCAGACAATCAAGCGAGTCAAACGATGACGGCCTTTCGTCAAACGGATCTGGCGGCAACGTTTTATGAAGAGACAGGGACACCGATCCATGCGATGTCACCCTTTGCGAAACTGGCTTATTTTCAAACGAATGGTTCATATTCCAAAGAGACGAAATGGTTTGGCTTAAAAGAACTAGCAATGGCGTTGTTTACCGGACAAGCACGGATCGATTATAGTACCGCATCAGCGACCGGTCTTTTTTCTTTGAAAGAAAAGCAATGGAGTCAAAAGATTCTCAATTATTTATCCCTTTCAAAAGCCCAGTTAGCGCCTTTATGTGCACCGACTGATCGTTTTTTGATTACCGAGGAGATGGCGCAGCGGTGTGGCTTGAAGCCTGAGGTAGAAGTGATGTGTGGGGCTAGCGATGGGTGTTTAGCAGCATATGCTGGCTATATTTCTACAGGGATCCGCAACAGCTTGACGATCGGAACCAGTGCGGCGGTTCGTAAAGTAAGTGAGACCACCGTCTTTGATCGCCAAAAACAAAATTTTTGCTACTATCTGCAAGATGACCTCTATGTCGTAGGGGCACCTTCAAACAATGGTGGCTGTGTCCTTGCTTGGGCAAAAGAGACCTTATCAGAAGATCCTGATGCGTTTTATCATTATCTGCCTCAAGTCATGGAGGAGTCGCCGATCGGCAGTAACGGCTTACGTTTTTTCCCCTATTTAAACGGGGAGCGGGCACCCTTTTGGACAAATGAGATCACAGGCGGCTTTTCTGGCTTGACACTGAAACACAATCGCTCAGACATGTTGCGGGCAGTCATCGAAGGCATGCTGATGAACATCGATTTATTAAAGCAAATGGCGCAGTTGGAAGGGGCAGTCACTGTAAGTGGTGGTTTCTTTCAAACAAAACTTTTAGGTCAAATGACCGCGGATGTGTTGGGGCTGACCTGTTATCTTTCCGATGAAAACGAACCGATATTCGGCTTGTATGATTTATACAAAAGCTCTGTTGTGCGGCAAGATCAGCCAGATGAAAAATTTGTTCCTGATCCGCAGAACCAAGCGCTCTATCAAGAACTGGCAAAAACCTATTTTCAAGCATAAGCAAAAACCAGCAATCCACTAGGGTTGCTGGTTTTCTTTTTCAACATGGGTAAAAGCGTCGACGATATATTCCATCAATAAGAGCAGCTTACCAAAGAAGCTAGTGTACTGGATGTTTTGGGTGTCGTAGGGACGTTCATCGGTCACTTCAAAGGAAAAGGTCGCTAGTTGATTAGCGCGATGATCACCGTTCCCGCAAAACAAAACAGTTGGTATGTGATGTTCATTGGCTAATGTCATCTTCTCCAGTACTTTTTGTGTTTCGCCAGATTTAGAGATGGTGATCAGCATACTGATGTTCTCGATGTTGTTACTAATGATCCCACCTGAGTCAGAAGCACTGACTAATAAGGTTTTGATGCCGTTGACAAGCATTTTTTTGTGGAGGTATTCTGCCACGATCCCAGAAAAACCTGTTGCATAAATCGTAATAAACTTGTCCTTGTTTCGTTCATAGATTTCTTTGATCGCGTCGATCGTATCTGCAATACTGGCAGCGTCAATTTGGTAATCGATGGCGGCTTCAGTGATCGTCTGATTTTTCAAGCGATTCTTTAAGAAGTAAAGTAGCTCTAGATAGCCAGAAAAACCTAATTTTTGCGCAAGCCGCACGATGGTTGCGGGAGAAGTGTAGATCGCTTTAGCGATTTCTCTTAAGGGCAGTCCATCGATCGCAGCGGTATTTGCAAGCAAATAATCAAGGATTTGCAGCTCATTGTCAGTCAATTTTTTTCCTTTGATCAATACATTTAAGTCCATTGTTCGGCACTCCTTTGTCTTGTCTTCATCATACAATGAATAACGACAGAAAGTAAAATGGGAATCGCGTCATGCTGATATATAGGAAAAAAGATTGTGCATTTCCTAGAAAGATATTATAATTTCTTATATAGAAAATAAAGGTGGAGAAATGATGACGCAAAAACCATATGGAACCGTACTACTAAAAGCAGCAACCATTTTAGATTATCTCGCAGAAGCGCCAAGTAAACCATTGCAAGAAATTTCAGAAGCAACGAAACTAACCCCATCCACAGCTTTGAAAATATTAGAAACGCTGCAAATGATCGGCTATGTCAAACGCGACAAAGAGAAGAATTATCGCTTAGGGTCTAAGCTGATCAAGTATGCCAATCAAAACATTCAAGAGCTTGATTTAGTGGAAATCAGCTTGCCTTACTTGGAAGCATTGCAGAAAACGGCGGATGAAACGATCCACTTAGGGGTCTTGACTGCCAATGAGATTCTTTATGTCAATAAATTGGAGCCCCACAATCAAACGATCCGCATGTCTTCAAAAGTAGGGATCACAAGACCGTTGTATAGCTCTGCCATGGGGAAAGCCGTTTTAGCGGAGTTTGATGCCCCTCAAGTGGAAGAATATTTGGCAGCAACGCCTTTAACCGCTTATACGGAAAACACCATTACGAATCAGTTGAAGTTGAAGAAAGAATTGGAACAGGCAAAAGAAAACCAAGTAGCGTTTGATGATGAAGAAATGGAACAAGAAATCTATTGCATCGGCGCCTCACTGATAAAGGATCAGGAGATCGTTGGGGCGTTTTCTATCAGCCTACCGAAATACCGTTTGACCCCAGAATACAAATCGACATTGATCGATGCGATTATTGCGACAAAACAACAAATTGAACAAGCATTATAAACTTTTTAGTGGAAAGCCCTTGCAAATAAAAACGAGAACGGTATAATAAACGTGTAAGTTTCTTTATAATAAATACCATTTTCCAAATAGGAAATAAATGGAGGGTCTCAATGAAAAAAGTAGCGAATTTAATGAAACTAAAGGAAAGCGGCGTGATCGCTGTTGTGCGTGGCGCTTCTAAAGAAGAAGCACTACAAGCAAGTAAAGCGATCGTTGCGGGGGGGATCACTGGCATTGAGTTGACTTTTACAGTGCCTCAAGCGGCAGATGTAATCGCTGAATTAGTAGCAACCTTCAAAGATAATCCAGAGGTAGTCGTTGGTGCTGGGACCGTTCTTGATGCAGTGACCGCTCGCTTAGCGATCATGGCAGGAGCACAATATGTGGTAAGCCCAACCTTTGATCAAGAAACGGCTGAATTATGTAATTTATATCAAATCCCGTATCTGCCTGGTTGCATGACCATTTCAGAAATGAAGGACGCCTTAAAAGCAGGCGCAGATATCATTAAACTATTCCCAGGTAGTGCGTATGGACCAAGTATCATCTCGGCCTTCAAAGCGCCATTGCCACAATTAAACATTATGCCGACCGGTGGTGTCAGCTTAGACAACATGCAAGAATGGTTTGCGGCGGGTGTCGTAGCCGTTGGTGTAGGGGGGAATTTGTTAGCGCCAGCAGCAAGTGGGGATTTTGACAAAGTAACAGAAGTAGCGAAACAATATGCGGCAAAATTAAAAGAGATTCGAGGAAAGTAAGATGGCAAACATTCTGACACTAGGAGAAATCATGTTGCGTCTATCGACAACGTTAGGCGACCGAATCGCCCATAGTTCGATGTTTGCTGCCCATTATGGCGGTGGAGAAGCCAATGTTGCGATCTCCTTAGCGAATTTTGGTCATCGCGTTTCTTTTGCTAGTAAAGTGCCTGAGAATGCTTTAGGAGATGCCGTTTTTCATCATTTACGAAGCTATGGCGTCGATTGTCGCCACGTGCTTCGTGGCGGTTCCCGACTAGGTACTTACTATATTGAAACCGGTATCGGGGAACGAGCAGCGCGAGTGGTTTATGATCGCGCAGGCTCTAGCTTCGCTCAAATGAAAGAAAATGAGTGGCAATCTGACCTTTTTGATGGGGTTGACATTGTTCACCTTTCAGGGATCACGCCCGCTCTTTCAACGACTTGGCAGACACTTTTACTGACGTTGATCAAAGAAGCGAAAGCAGCTGGTTGTAAAATCAGTTTCGATATCAATTATCGTGGAAAACTGTGGACGACCGCTGAAGCACGCGTCTTTTTGCAAGAAGTGCTCCCCTATGTCGATTATTGCTCGGCAGGACAGTTAGATGCCCAAGTCTTTATGGATGTATCAGCTCCAACAGAGGAAGTCGAAGATGACTACTATTATCAAGAAATGCATCGGAAATATCCAAATATCCAGCTCTTTTATTCAACTAGTCGTCAGGTGCTCTCAGCAAGTCACAATCAATTGACAGGAAGCCTATGGCACAACGGCAATTATGTCGTTTCTGCTACCCATGAGATCAATCCCATCGTTGATCGCGTCGGAGGCGGCGATGCCTTTTCAGCTGGTATCCTACATGGTCTTGTCACGAAGAAACAAGACCAAGAAATCATTGATTTTGCCACTGCAGCATCTGCTTTGAAACATACGATCCATGGCGACTGTAATCAGTTTAGCGCCAATGAGATACAAGAATTTATTGCAACAGGTTCAGGAAAAATTATCCGATAGGAGGAATAAAACATGCAACACATGGAAACACGCTATACCCATAGTCCACTTGATATTCGTCACTATAGTACCGAGGAATTACGCAGAGAATTTTTGGTAGAGAAAATTTTCACACCAGGACAAATCATGCTGACCTATACCCACAATGATCGGATGATCTTTGGCGGAGTGACACCGACAGAAGAAGCGTTAGAAGTGCAATTAAGCAGCGAATTAGGGGTGGAATACTTCTTAGAACGTCGCGAATTAGGCGTCATCAATATTGGAGGACCTGGTGCGATCACGATCGATGGCCAAAAAGAACCAATGAAAAAACAAGACGGCTACTATATCGGCAAGGAAACCAAACAAGTCTTGTTCCACTCAGATGATCCAGCAAATCCAGCGAAATTCTATCTATCTTGCGTGCCAGCACATAAGAAATACCCAAATGTAAAAATCAGTATCGATCAAGTCACACCAATGGAGACAGGCGAGGGCTTGACATTAAATGAACGGAAAATTTATCAATACATTCACCCAAATGTTTGTGAAAGCTGTCAATTACAAATGGGGTACACGATCTTAGAACCAGGCAGTGCTTGGAATACGATGCCAAGTCATACCCATGAACGTCGGATGGAAGCATATGTGTATTTTGATTTTGCCAACGAAGACACAAAAGTGTTCCATATGATGGGCAAACCAGATGAAACGAAGCATTTAGTCGTTAGTGAAGAACAAGCAGT
Organism: Enterococcus casseliflavus; assembly: GCF_029215545.1. NCBI lineage: Bacteria > Bacillati > Bacillota > Bacilli > Lactobacillales > Enterococcaceae > Enterococcus > Enterococcus casseliflavus. Next base: position 1,490,795 of record NZ_CP119393.1, read on the forward strand.
TATTTCTCCAAGCTGGTCGATCCATTCGGGTGTTGGAACCAGTAATTACTCCTTTATCTGGGCAATGTGTGGCGAAAATATCACCTATACCGACATGGATATGGTGGCAATGGACGACTTAAAATAAAAAGAAAGAGGGTTTATCAATTATGGATTTTTCAATGGATCAATTTCGTTTAGATGGTAAGATCGCATTAGTGACTGGAGCTGTCTATGGGATCGGTTTTACGATCGCTCGTTCATTAGCAGCAGCAGGAGCAACGATCGTTTTTAACAACTTGGATCAAGAATCAGTGGATAAAGGATTAGCAAACTATCGTGAAGCAGGGATCGAAGCCCACGGCTATGTCTGTGATGTAACGGATGAAAAAGCAGTCAACGAAATGGTCAAGCAGATCGAAGAAGAAGTTGGCGTGATCGATATCTTAGTCAATAATGCTGGGATCATCAAACGGATCCCGATGTTGGAGATGTCTGCTGAAGACTTCCGCCAAGTCGTTGACGTGGACTTGAACGCTCCATTTATCGTTTCAAAAGCAGTCTTACCGTCAATGATCAAAAAAGGACATGGAAAAATCATCAACATTTGCTCAATGATGAGTGAATTGGGAAGAGAAACGGTGGCTGGTTACGCAGCGGCTAAAGGCGGCTTGAAAATGTTGACGAAAAACATTTGTGCTGAATTTGGTTCAGCTAACATTCAATGTAATGGGATCGGGCCTGGTTATATTGCAACACCGCAAACCGCACCATTACGAGAGATCCAACCAGACGGTTCTCGTCACCCATTTGATCAATTTATCGTAGCGAAAACACCTGCTGCCCGTTGGGGTGAGCCAGAAGATTTAGCAGGACCAACGGTTTTCTTAGCTTCTGAGGCATCCAACTTTGTCAATGGCCATGTCTTATATGTAGACGGCGGTATCTTGGCGTATATCGGGAAACAACCTGAATAAAACAATCAGTAGTAAGGATGGGGACGATTGCAATCGTTCCCATTTTTATGGTCCAACACCCAAGAAATGCAGGGCTTTAAAAATAAATGGGTTGAAGCAAAGGAATGGCAAACAAATCTTTTAAAAAGAATCAAAAGCAAAACGCTGTGAAGGAAAATGTTCTTCGCAGCGTTTTGCTTGAGTAGCTCTTTTTCAAATCAGGTAGCGTATTTATGTTAGGGGAAGATTTAACACGAACAATGAGTTTCAATCTAACAAAACTTGTTGTGCAAGCGGTAATGGAGCATTTGTCAAACATTTGGCAACTAATTTGGCGACGGCTGTAGCACCTTGGTCATTCAAATGCGTGTTATCCGTAATGCCGGCTGGATAATTGGGGTGCTGGTTTTTTTCTAAATGAAGAAAATAGTTTTTCGCCTGTTGTGGTTCCAGTGCTGAAAAAAACCGTTGTGTTGCGACAAAAAGATCCAGACAGACCACATCCAAGGAGGTAGCCAAAGCACGCATTGCTTCTGGGTAAGGACCGACTGCCAAAGGATCAAGTTGCTGTTGGTCTTGCCGTTTGCACGAAGGTTGCTAAATTATGCTGATATTCTACAGGTGTCGTACCACGACTATCTGTTTTTTGATCGTTGTGTCCAAATTGAATCAAGAGATAATCACCAGCATATAGTTCTTTTTTTGCCTGCAACAAGCGTCCTTCTTCAATGAAGCTTTTGGAGGAACGCCCATTTTTTGCCAAGTTGACGATTTGATGCTGGGGGAGATAGCGTGAGATCTTTTCACCCCAGCCCGTTTCTGGACGAGCGCTAGGCTCTTTGATCGATGCGGTGGAATCACCGACGATGACGATTTTTTCCATTGTCTTTCTCCTAAAATTTGAAGTAGTTGTTGGCGTTTTGATAACAGACATTTTCTACTAATGGTTTTAGCTGACGAAGATCAGCAGGTGCTTCACCACGTACAACGATCTCAGCAAGCCATTCACAAAAGACGCGTCGGAAATATTCATGACGGGTGTAAGACAAAAAGCTTCTTGAATCCGTCAGCATGCCGACAAAGTTAAAGATCACACTGCCATCTGCGAATTTCGTCAATTGGTGACGCATGCCTGCGCGGGTGTCGTTATACCACCAGCCAGATCCTAACTGCAATTTATTATTGCCTTCTTGCTGGAAGCACCCCATCAAAGCGACGAGTGCATCATAGTCATTGGGATTTAAGGAGTAGAGAATCGTTTGAGGCAAATGGTCCTGCGCATCAGCGGCGTTCAATAATTTCTGCAAGCTTTGAGTCAGTGGTTGATCATTGATGCCATCGTAGCCCGTATCTGGTCCTAAGCGCTCAAACATTCGTTGATTGCAGTTACGATACGCATGGACATGCAGTTGCATCGTCCAACCATGTTCGTGATACAGCTTCATCAGTTCAACTAGAACATTGGTTTTGAAGAACGAGACTTCGTTTTCCTCCAAAGATTCTCCAGCTAATGCTTTGGCAAAAATTGCTTCTAGGGATAACTGTTCGTCTGCAGCATACACTAAAGTATCCAGCGCATGGTCAGACAAGCGGCAGTGATGCTGGTGAAAGTAGGTTACACGATCTCGCAAGGCTCTCAAGAAAGCATCGTAGGTAGTGATCGCGTTTTCGACACTCTTTTCGAGTTTGGTAACATAGGTAAGAAAATTCGGATTATCGATTTGTAACGCTTTGTCAGGTCGAAAGGTCGGCAAGACCCGAAAACGTTGCTCGGTTTGGCTTAATTGGTGATGATAGTGAAGATCATCGACTGGATCATCTGTGGTGCAAACGATCTCGACGTTACTGCGAGCAATCAAAGCTCTTCGGGTAAAGTCTTTTTGCTGCAATTTTTCGTTGCATAGCCTCCACAAAGTTTCGGCATTTTCTTCAGTAACGGGAAGATCGATCTCAAAAAATCGCTTTAATTCTAAATGGGTCCAACTGTAAAGGGGATTTCCCACCAATTTTGGCACTGTTTGACACCATGCCAAAAATTTTTCATAATCACTGGCATTGCCCGTAATCGCTTCTTCGGGTACGCCACAAGCGCGCATCAATCGCCATTTGTAATGATCACCACTTAGCCATGCCTCGGTGATAGTTTTAAACGGCCGATCCTCATAGATTTCTTTCGGGTCTAGGTGGCAGTGGTAATCAATAATCGGCAGCTCTTTGGCATAGTCATGGTATAGTGTTTGAGCAATTTCATTTGGCAATAAATAGTTTTCATTTAAAAACATGTCGGACCTCTTTTCTTTGATTATAGTGTCACGCCATTTTTAAAGATGGCGATCTCACGAACGTTGTTGGCTTCATTACGCGTCGGTTTTCCACTGGCAGTATCGATGATCGCTTGAATAAAATCTTCCAGCACGACCTCCATCGGCTCTTCCAACAAGCGACCAGCGTTGAAATCCATCCAGTGGGGTTTCTTATGATAAATCTCTTGATTTGTGGCAACTTTCATGGTCGGCACATAGGCACCAAATGGCGTGCCGCGACCAGTGGTAAATAAGACGAGTTGGCAATCGGCAGAAGCCAGTGCAGAAGCGGCAACAAGGTCGTTTCCTGGACCTTCCAGCAGGCTCAAGCCTGGCTTACGGAGTTTTTCCCCATATTTTAAGACATCGACGACAGCGGAAGTCCCAGATTTTTGGGTACAGCCTAATGACTTATCTTCTAGCGTAGTGATACCGCCTGCCTTATTGCCAGGAGAAGGATTTTCATAGACTGGTTCACCGTATGCAAGGAAATAATCTTTAAAGTCGTTGATTAGATGGAGAATTTTTTCAAAGGTGGCTTCATCTTGTGCACGCGCCATCAAGACTTGTTCAGCGCCAAACATTTCGGGTACTTCCGTCAAGACTGTACTGCCACCTTGAGAAACTAAAAAGTCAGAAAATGCCCCCAACAAAGGGTTGGCGGTGATCCCAGAAAACCCGTCGGAACCCCCACATTTTAACCCGATCTTTAGCTCACTCAAGGGAACGGCTTCTCGTTGATCCTCTTTTGCTGCTTCCAGTAATTCTTCTAATAAGCTTTCGCCGACCGCAATTTCATCGTCGCTTTCCTGTGCCACCATAAATTTGACGCGCTTTGGATCGTAGTCACCCAGGTTTTTCTTAAACTCGGGAACGGTGTTGTTCTCACAACCTAAGCCAAAGACCAAGATGCCACCGGCATTTGGATGATGCACCGCATCAATTAAAATTTGACGGGTGTTTTGATGATCTTGGCCTAACTGAGAGCAGCCGTAGGGATGTTTAAGGATCGTAATATGATCAAAAGTGCCAAGATCCGGATGATTCTTCTTGAAGTTTTCAACAATGATCTCTGCGATGCCATTGATACAACCAACTGTTGGCACGATCAGTAAATCATTACGAATTCCAACTTTGCCGTTTGCCCTACGGTACCCTTGGAACGTCGCAGCCCTTTTTGGATAACGGACGGGATGCAAATCGGGAGCATAGGTGTATGTTAAGGTGCCAGAAAGGTTGGTTTTGACATTGTGGGTATGCAACCATTGGCCAGTTTTCACGTCAGCTAAGAGATGTCCAATGGGATAGCCATATTTGATCACGTCTTGTGATTGTGCGAGGTCTTTGAGGGCGATTTTGTGTCCTTGTGGAATATCCTCAAAAAGGGTGATCGTTTTGCCTTCAAATGCAAGGGTCGTTTTAGCAGCTAGTGGTTTTAATGCGACTGCGACATTGTCTTTAGGGTGCAATTTCAATAGTTGCGCGGGTGTTTCTGTTAATGTGCTGGACATAAAGATTCTCCTTTATTTCAAACTTGGCTCAGGGGTGTCAATCGACGCAAGTAACTGGCGGGGTCCGTCTTGTTTTAGGCATGCGCACATTTCATTGATTGTCTCTGTCATAAAGCTCAGGTCTGCATGCCAAAGTTGCTCATTTTTTAATAGAGCTGCGATCTGTTCTTCTGCTGGTAATTGTTTCACTTGCTGAAATATGGTTGTCACTAGCTCATCATCTTGAAAGGATCGTGTGAGATAGAAAGTCAGCAATCCAGCCAGTGCGGCAGTGATTCGTTTTGGTACCTGCTGGTTTTGTTGGACATAACGACTTAAGACTGGTTGAAGACGCGCACGGAATTTTGAGACGCTGTTTAAAGCGATCGATTGCAGCTGATGCTTCACATAAGGATTTCTGAAGCGCTCTTTGATTTGGTCCGCATAAGCTGCAAGCTGTGCTTTAGGCAAATCAAGCATTGGAATCAACTCTTCCTGAAAAAGACCATCCAAAAAGGCTGCAAATTCACGGTCGTTCATTACTTCTTCAACGGTTTCTAAACCCGCTAAAAGACCGAGTGGAACCATCGCCGTATGAGGACCATTTAATAAATGTACTTTTTGTTCACGGTAAGGAGTCATATCTTCTGTCACGATCACATTCAACCCAGCTTCTTGCAAAGGGAGCTTTTCGGCTACGCCGTTTCCTTCGATCACCCATAGCATAAAGGGTTCCGCAGTGACCATTACGGCATCCTCATAGCCAAGAACCTCTTGGTATTGTGCCACTTTGTCGCGAGGATATCCTGGAACGATCCGATCGACTAAGCTGCAGCAGAAGGTGTTTTCTTTTTCTAACCAGTTGACGAAGTCTGATTCCAAAGACCATAATGCGGCATATTGTAAGACGATCTCTTTTAGTTTTTCCCCATTCCGATCGATCAATTCACAAGGAATGATCAAAAATCCCTTTTTTCGTAGTTGAAAACGACGATACAAAAGAGCGGTCAGTTTTGCGGGAAAACTTTGGGGAGGGGTATCGTGTAAGGTATCCTCTGGGTGAAACGCAATACCTGCTTCCGTCGTATTAGAAACGATGATCTCAAGTTGCTCGTCTTCGGCTAAAGCAAGATAGTCTTCCCATTGCTGATAAGGATTCAGCACTTGATCAATGGTGGAGACGACTTCAAATGTTTGAGATAAAGCGCCATCGACAAGCCCTTCTAAGATAACGGTGTAGAGATTTTCTTGTTGTGCCAACAGCTCTTTCAAGCCGTGATCAATCGGCTGTACCACAACGGCACTGCCGTTAAAAAGACCTTGCTTGTTCATTTGCTGCAGCTGCCAGTTAAAAAAGCCCCGCATAAAATTGCCTTCCCCGAATTGAATCACTCGGGCTGGATAGGTTTGATGGGGTTGTTCGGTAATTTTTTTCATAGAATCCTCCTTAAAAAAAATATATATATGCACACGTTAACATTTTTGCGTAAGCGCTCTTGAAAACAAGAGGCTTACAGCGATTGACGAATGATTAACGAGGTATCAAAGAAATGTTGTTTCTCAACTACTTGATTGGCAAATGCCTGCAACAGCAGGGTTGCTGCCAATTGACTCATTTCATAGACTGGTTTGCGGATCGTTGTTAATGGGGGATACGTATAGGGAGAAAAAGAACTATCATCAAAACCGATGATGCCTATCTCCTCTGGGATCTTTCGTCCTGCTTGATGACAGGCATTGATCGCACCGATCGCCATATCATCATTGGCGCAAAAAATCACTTCAGGTGGTTCAGGTAAAGCGAGTAGTTGCTGGGCACCCAGCTGACCGCTTTCCAACGAGTAGTCGCCAGCTACGAAGTATTCTTTCGGGCAGACAAGCTGCTTTTCTTGAATCGCTTTCATAAATCCTTTGCGGCGCTCTCTAGCGGAACCAAAGGAAGCGATCCCTTCGATCATGGCGATCTTTCGAAAGCCTTGTTCAAGCACATAGGTGATCATTTGATAGACCCCTTGGGCATCATTACTAGTGACATTCATCAAAGTTGCATCCTGCAATTGACGATTCAAAACGACGATGGGAATGTTTTTCTTTGAAAGAGCAGCGATAAAACCGTCATCACGATCGCTTTGACTCATCACGATCGCTCCATCGAGGCGATTCGGCTCTTCATCAAATGTATCGGATTGTAATAATTCATGAACCGCCAAAGTATATTCGGATGGTAGGGTATCACTGATTCCTTTGATCACTTCGACTAAAAAGCTATCGGAAGTACCAATGGATAGATGAGAAAAATAAAGACCAATGATATAGGATTTTTGATTCACCAGACTTTTGGCATTGACATTGGGCACATAGTGTAAAGATTCAGCGATGGCTGCGATCTTCTTTTTTGTTTCTGGCTTAATTAATGGGCTATCGTTTAGCGCACGAGAAACAGTTGTATGTGAAACACCAGCGACTTTGGCGATATCTTTGATCGTGACCATAGAAAACCTTCTTCCTTTTTGCTTGATTCAAGCATAGCTTGTTCCCACGAGAATGTCAATACACCAAGGATGCACACGTGAAACATTTTTCAAAATAACATAGGAACTTTTTCTGGGATGTGCTAGTATAAAAGAAGATAGTCAGGTAATGGGAGGGAGTCTATGAAATTCTTTTTAAGCTATCATCAAACGTCCAACTTGTTTTATAAAATATTTATTTTGATTTTTCTAATTGGTAGCGCTTTAATAATTGGGTTTAGTGGGGTCATTTATCATCGAACGTATCAAAACATTCAAGAAACATTTTTGCAAAGTCAACATAATTTGGTCAACCAAGTCAAAGAAAATCTGGATCAAAAAATTCAGATGGTGGAGTATGCCTTTTCTACATACAGTAGCACACAAAGCTTTTCCGATACGATGGAACAGCCGTTTTCTGTGACTAATTATCGACAAGTACGAGAGATCAATTCACAACTGGCTTACATTGGTGTGATGGGGATCGAAAACGCCAGTTACCAATTGGTGAATTTGAACCAGCATTGGAAAATCGAAGAAGGCTCCTTAAAACAGATCGATGATACTGAACTTGCTGCTTTTCAAGCGTTGATCGACAACCAACGCTACTTGTATTGGTTACCAGAAGATGGCTATTTAAAAATGGTGATGACGCTGCCTGTGTTTCGACAGGAAACCACTGCTTTGGGGATCGCTGAAATCCAAGACCATACCATTGCGCAGTTGGTGGCAGATCATGACGATTCCTTTTTGAATATTTTTCATGCTGACGGACAACTGCTTTTCGATAATGGTGAAGTGATCGATTCTGCCTTACAAGAAACAATGATTGCAGCTGCCCCCGGCGATGGCATCTTCACTGACAAAGAAAACAATAAGTATGTGGTCACACAATCGGATTACAATCAGTGGTATCATGTGATCCGCCTGGCGCCTGCTAGCGTTTCACAAGCAATCCGTGAATTAAGAAGCGGTTTGATCGTGATTGGCAGTCTTTTGATCATCCTCTTTTTATTAGTATCCTATCGCATTGCGATCGTGGCTACCTCACCCATCAATCGGATCGGTGAGCTTTTAAAGCCCAAAAAACAAGGTCAGAAATTAGAAGTCAATCAGTTGATTTCCGATATCGACCAGGTCTTACATCAAAACCACGATCTCTCCGTCAAAGTCGAGCATCAAAAGCCCGAATTAGAATCCTTGTTTCTATTAAACTTGTTTCGCGGCTGTATCTCAGAAGAAGATATTCACTTAAAACTGTCACAATTTGGGTATGAAGTATCCAAAACAGAACACTTTGCCGTATTACTGATTCAAATCGATGATTTGTGTGGACGAGAAACAGCGACTATTGATATTTTCTTGCTTGCCATCGAGAATCTCGTTTCTGAGATCATTCCAGCAAATTTGCGTTTTCAACCAATCATCTCCAGTCAAGAAACCCAAGGAACGATTTTAAAGCTTCCTGAATCAGTTGACCAAAAACAAGTATTAACCTATTGTCAAAAGATCCATCAAGCGGCAAAAGATTACTTGAAAATCAAAATAAGTTGTGGGGTCTCACAATCCTACGACCGCCTCGTAGAAACCAAATTAGCGGTTGATAACGCCAAAGAAGCCTTGCACTATCGAATGAATTTAGGGGAAGAAGTCATTATCTTTTTTGACGACATTGCAGCACAATTAGACAATAATGCGATCGTTCAATACCCTAGAGAAGCAGAAAGCACCTTTTTGGATGCGATGCGTAGTGGGGAACTAGCGACCATCAAAGCGAGTTACACGGAAGTCGTACGGGAAATCATTCATGAAAACAAAAATCCGTTGACGATTGAAAGTGCCTTGTTTAAGTTGATCAACAGTATCGTTCAGCTAGGGCAACTCTTAGGAGCGGATCATACCAGCTTGCAGAATAGTCGTAAAGTTTATCAATCCGTGCTCAACCAAACTAGTTTGTTCAAAGTTGAGCAAATCATCTATCATGAGTTAGTTTTACCTATCGTTGAAACGACACAAGCCAAAACAGATCGAGAAATTCGCTCCTTGTCTGAAAAGATGGTCTTGATCGTACACCAACAATACGATCAAGATCTCTCCTTAGATAGCATTGCTGAACAGCTGCATTATAATGCCAATTACTTAAGTAATGTGTTTAAAAAGGAATTATCCATCAATTTTGCCGATTACTTACAAAACTATCGGTTACAAATCGCCAAAAAATGGTTGCGGGAAACGGATATGACGATCAAGGAAATCGCAGCCAACCTTCAATATACCAACTCTCAAAACTTCATCCGCTTTTTCAAAAAGAAAGAACAGATGACCCCTGGAGAGTATCGCAAACGATCCAAAGACTAAAAGAAAAAAGCGCTTTTTGATCGTTGATCAAAAAGCGCTTTTTTCTTTGCTGTCTGTTGGTTACCCTTTGACGGAGCCAACCATTGCACCTTTCACGAAATATTTCTGAACAAATGGATAGGCAATCAACATTGGCAGAGTCGCAACGACGATCACGGCCATTTTTACGGATTGTGCTGGGGGGACAACATCGACACTAGCGGCATCGGCGTTCATCCCGCTGGAGACGATCACGATTTGTCGAAGGAGCACTTGGATCGGCCATTTCGCTGAATCATTGATGTACAAGATTGCTGATTGATAAGTATTCCAATAACTAACAGCGTAGAACAAAGAGATCGTCGCAATCGATGGTAAGGAAAGGGGTAAGATGATACGGAAAAAGACTCCCCAATCGGAGCAACCATCCATTTTTGCGGATTCCTCTAAACTATCAGGAATCCCTTGGAAAAAGTTTCTCATAATGATCATATTATATGCACTGATGGCGCTCGGTAAGATCAATGCCCAGAGAGAATCGATCAAGCCGAGGCTTTGTACCAAAATAAAACTTGGGATCATCCCACCGCTAAACAACATGGTAAATACGACAATAAAGTTGAAGATGCCGCGTCCATGCAAATATTTTCTCGAAAGAGCATAGGCCATAAAAGAGGTCAAGATCATTGAAAGAACCGTTCCGACGATGGTCACGAAAAGGGAAACGCCAATACTCGTAAAAATCGTGGGTGTCGAGAGAATATACCGGTAAGCATTTAAGCTAAATTCACGTGGGATAATGATAAATGTTCGTGTCGCGATCTCAGAAGAAGAAGCAAAGGAGCTTCCGAGAATGTTTAGAAAAGGTAAGAGACACATTAAGGTGAAGAGTAGCAGAAAGCCAATAATAAATCCTTGAACGACCCGTTCACTTTTCGGGCGGTTCGTTTTTTTCAGGGTTTGTTGCATAGAAAAAACCTCCATCTTTTTTTACTTAAATAGGTACTTCCAACGTATCATGAGGCGGGGACAACGTATATAATCACTTTTACATGTTAAAAAATTCACAATAGTGATAAACGTTGATAAATCAAGGCTTTTCCAATTCGATTGAGAAATAATCCTAAAAAAATGTATGCCTTTTCAAAGCTGAGAAAATGATTATATACGTTATCTTTTTTTCACGCTACCATGGGACTATCAAATCAAAAAAATTCGGAGGAACAAGTATGGAAACAAAAGTTGATAATTACTTCTCACCACTTAATGAAGAAGAACAGCGGCTGCGGCTGAAAAAGAAAAAATGGGCGCAAATCAGAAAAAATCGTGCCCTCTATATTATGGTATTGCCGGGGATTTTATATTTTCTTATTTTCCGTTACATACCGATGGGCGGTTTGGTCATTGCTTTTCAAGACTACCAACCATTCTTGGGGATCCTAGGAAGCCCCTTTGTTGGCTTCACTCATTTTATTCGGCTCTTTACTGAAGATACCTTCGTGATGTTGATGCGCAATACACTGATCATGTTTTTCTTAAATATCACGATTTCCTTCCCTTTTCCTATATTATTGGCACTTATGCTAAATGAAGTAAACAATCGCCGTTTGAAAAAAGGGATTCAAACCATCATTTATTTGCCTCATTTTATGTCGTGGGTCATCGTTGTTTCCATCTTCTATGTTTTATTAACGACAGAAGGTGGTGTGATCAATAACATGATCGAAAGTCTTGGTGGCGAACGTATCCCGTTTCTAACAAGTCGCACGTGGTTGCGTCCAATGTATATTTTCCAAGACCTTTGGAAAGGTGCCGGTTGGGGGACGATCGTCTATCTAGCCGCTATTACCAATGTTGATGAACAGCTTTATGAAGCGGCGGATATGGATGGGGCTGGCAAGCTACGAAAAATGTGGCATATCACATTGCCTTGTATTCGTCCAACGATCGTAACCTTATTGATTTTAAAGATCGGTTCGATCTTAGATATGGGCTTTGAGCATATGTTCTTGTTGATGAACTCAATGAACCGTGAAGTTGCCCAAATCTTTGATACCTTTGTCTATACCGCCGGGATTCAAAATGGTCAATTGAGTTACTCGACAGCTGTTGGGCTGTTTAAAGGACTTGTTGGCTTGATCCTCGTTATCTTTGCGAATCGTTTGGCGAAAAAAATTGGCGAAGACGGGATTTATTAAGAAAGAAGGGATCACATGACGATCGAAAAGATCACGAAAATCAACGAAGGATTACTCGCATTTTTGACGCTGATCGCACTTCACTTTCTTTGGCTCAGTGTGACTCTCCTGGGAGGGGTCCTCTTTGGCATTGGCCCTGCGTCGTATGCCATGATGAAATATTATGATCGCTGGCTTCGTCTTCATGAACGACCACCTTTGATCAAAAGTTTTTTCTACTATAGTAAAGAACGGTTCCGACAATCGGTGCTGATCAGTTGGTTGTTTCTGATCATTGCAGCGATCGTGATCACCAACATATTTGCGCCATTTCCATGGTTTATCCAAGTAGCGAATGTCCTCTTTTTGATTGCGTTTCTCTTTTTATTCATGCACGTGTATACCGTCATGGCAGCCACCAACTTTGTGACCGTGTTTGAGATCCTGCGGGGGAGTGCGTTGTTAGGTTTAGGCTATCTGCATTATTCGATCATAAGTTGGACGATTTTGATCGTTGGCTATTTAGTCCTGGGCAGTTATTTCTTGATCGGCCTCTTTTTGATGGGTAGCAGCTTAGTTGGTGGTGTTTTTGCCCTTGCTGGTAAAAAAATTCTTCAAGATATCCACCCAGTTGAAACAGATCAGGTGGTTTCAAAAATGGCATCGACTACGGAGCAAACCGTTTCCAGCAAAGGAGAGGAGGTCATTATCTAAAGAAAACGGCTCAAAGACTTTTACTGGTCCGCAAACAAAACGGTTACTAGAGAACACCTGAAAATAGCAAGACAAGCTGAACCCTCATGAAATACAGCCGGTAAAACGGATTCATTCAAATAGCTCTATGAATTGAGGAGACTACAATAAAAGGAAGTATCGTACATGAAGAACTATTCGGAAATTGCTTTGAACACATTATTTGAGCGCTATGACTACTTATGCAAAGAAAAAATTTATCACGGAAAATGGTCCTATGACATCGGGGTCGTTTTACAAGGCGTGAAAGAAGCCTATGAGCAAACTGGTGACAAACGCTATTTCGACTATATCCAAAACACGATGGATTTTTATATTGACGAAGACGGTTGTATCAAAAACTATCAGATGGATGCGATGAATATCGATTACATCAATAATGGCAAATGTTTATTCTTACTATACAAAGAAACAGGTGCTTCAAAATACAAGATCGCCTTGGACACGCTGTATCAACAATTACAGCAGATGCCAAGAACAAGCGAAGGCGGGTTCTGGCATAAAAAAATCTATCCTTATCAAATGTGGTTAGATGGCTTATATATGGGGGCCCCATTTCTAACAGAATACGCACTGACATTTGAGAAAGAAGAAGCATTGGAAGATGTAATCAAGCAATTCACCTTATGCTTTACTCATACCCTAGATCCAAAAACGGGTCTTTTGTATCACGCGTGGGATGAACAAAAAGTCCAGCCGTGGGCAGATCCTGAGACCGGTTGTTCAAAAAATTTCTGGGGACGATCAATGGGATGGTTCATGATGGCTCTCGCAGATACGATGGTGCTATTAGGGGAATCAGAGCAGAAGAATCCATTAGAAAAAATGTTTGTCTCCTGTCTAGAAGCTCTTGCTAAAGTAAGAGATCCCCAGAAAAAAGTGTGGTATCAAGTCTTAGATAAAGGCAGTGAGCGTGGGAATTATTTAGAAGCATCCGCTTCTTCAATGATTTGTTACGCAACAGCGAAAGCAGTCAAAGCAGGGATCATCGATCAAAAATGGCAAGTGTTTGCCCAAGAGACCTATCAAGGATTGCTTGATGAGTTTGTCTTTTTAACAAAAGAAGGCTGGTTGAATCTGATCAGAAACTGTGAAGTTGCTGGTCTTGGTGGCCCAGATGATCGGGATGGTACGTTTGTATACTATATCAGTGAACCCGTTATCACAAATGATTTCAAAGGATACGGTGCCTTTTTACAAGCGAGTTTACTGCTGCAACCACTAATGGAGGAAGGAAGCAAGAAATGAATATCCAATTGACTACAGCTGATTTACAAGAAAAAGAAGGTCTGTTGACAGAAGCAATTCAAGAAAAAATTGATGAATTGCATCAACAAGGAGGAGGCAGAATCACTTTTTCCGCAGGACGCTATCCGACAGGAGCGCTCTTTTTAAAAAGTAATATTGAACTGCACCTACTATTGGGGGCGACCCTAGTATTTTCTGATGATCCCAAAGACTATCCCGTCGTTGTGTCTCGCTGGGAAGGGGTCAAACGGGAAGTTTATGCCTCTTGTTTATATGCGGAGAATGCGGAAAATATCGCTGTCACAGGACTAGGAATGCTTGATGGACAAGGGCAAAGATGGTGGAACACCTTTCGGGAAAACCGTGAACAGCTTGCTTATCCACGACCAAAATTAATCAGTTTTGACTCTTGCCAGCAAATTACGTTGAAAGATATCCGTCTTGTCGATTCACCAAGTTGGACCGTCAATCCGATTCTTTGCCAAGATCTAACGATCGATAATCTTCGCATCAAAAATCCAGCGGATTCGCCAAATACGGATGGGATCGATCCTGAATCTTGTAAAAATGTCCGCATCAGTAACTGTCATATCGATGTTGGTGATGATTGTATCGCCATCAAATCAGGAACGGAGGACACCAAAGAACGGGTCGCTTGTGAGAATATCACGATCGTAAATTGCCATATGCTTCATGGGCATGGGGCAGTCGTTCTAGGTAGTGAGATGAGCGGCGATATTCGTAATGTCACCATCAGTAACTGTATTTTTCAAGATACCGATCGTGGGATTCGGTTGAAATCCCGTCGGGGACGTGGCGGAACGATCGAAGATATTCGAGTGAATAACATTGTGATGGATAATGTTATCTGTCCATTCACTTTAAATCTTTACTATTTCTGTGGACCGAAAGGCAAAGAAAAGTATGTTTGGGATAAAAATCCGTACCCGATCACCGAGGAAACCCCTCATTTTCGGAGAATCCATTTTGCAAATATCTCGGCTCGGAATGTTCATGCGGCCGTTGGGTTTGTTTATGGCTTGGCTGAACAATTTATTTCAGATATCACTTTCCAAGATATTGCTGTCTCTATGGCTGAACACCCAATTCCGGGAAAGCCTGCAATGATGACAGGTATCGAAGAGATGACAAAACAAGGCTTTTATATTGGCTGTGGACGGAATATTCAGTTTGATCGTATCAATTTGGAAGGCGTAACTGAAGCGTTCCATATCGAGAATAGTCGGGAAATCACCGTCACACAATCATTTGAGAATCGTCAGCCTCTGGCATTTCAAGGAGATTTTTTGTGAGGGATCCTCAGTTACTACAGCTGCTAGGTCCTGATATGAAAGTTGCACCACAAGTGGTTCAGCAAACAAAAGAGCAGGTGCAAAATTATACCTTGGAACATTTACTTCTACGATTAAATCAAGAAGAGGATGTCCCTGCTTACTTTGCTTATCCTAGCTCTCAGCAACCTGTTCCACTCGTTTTGTTCAATCATTCTCATGGCGGCGACTTCACGATGGGGAAAGAAGAACTGCGACAAAGTCCGTGTTATATGCAAAAAGAAAGCCTATTCGCTGCATTTATGAAGCTGGGCGTCGCCGTTGGGGTGATCGACATGTGGGGCTTTGGCGAACGAAAAAACGGTGAGAATGATAGCTACAAGCGGTTTCTATTGCAAGGCAAAACATTATGGGGACAACGAATCTATGACAATCAACAGTTTTTGACTTATCTTGCTTCCCGCAAAGAAGTGAAACATTCCGCTATCGCCACACTGGGACTTTCCATGGGCGGCTTGATGAGCTGGTGGTTGGCAGCGCTTGATGAACGGATATCAGTGGTGGTGGACATGGCAGCACAAGTGGACTATCAAGCATTGATCGAAGAGGATCGTCTAAGCAAACATGGGTTTTACTATTATGTTCCTAATGTGTTGAAAGACTTTACGACTGCGGCGATCCAAAAACAGATCGCACCACGCCCGCGTTTGAGTTTGGTTGGCAAAGAGGATCGTGGCTGCCCCTCAAGCGGCGTCGCTCGTTTGGATCAGCAGCTCGGACAGCATTATGAAGCAATAGGCTATAAGGAGCATTGGCAGGCGTGTTGCTTGCCAGGCGGTCATGAAGAAACCAAGGAGATGAGAGCGCAGTGGATCGAATTTCTAAAACAGCACCTCCTATCAAGCTAAAGGTTAGTAAAGAGCCGCAAAAGGGTGATTTTACGAGTATCCAAGCAGCCGTGCTGGCTGCTGAAGCCTTAAAAGCACCTTGTGAGATCACGATCGCCTCTGGCGTGTATCAAGAACAGGTGAAAATTTATAAAAACCAGCTTACGTTGATCGCGGAACCTAACACGTTCTTATGCTACCACTTGGCTGCCGAGCAAACCGATGAAAAAGGGCAAAAAAGAGGAACGTTTCAAACAGCGACGCTCTTTATCAATAGCCGAGAAGTCTTTGTAAAAAACCTGACCATCATCAATGACGCAGGGTATGGGCAAGCAGTCGGGCAAGCAGTTGCCGTCTATATCGAAGGGGATGACATTCGCTTCGAACGCTGTCATCTCGATGCTTTTCAAGATACCTTGTGCCTGGGTCCATTGCCAAAATATACCAAAGAAGGCGAACCAATGATCAGTCCTTGGCGAAAGACAATCTTTGACCAACAACAGAGTTTGTTTTTGCATTGCAGAATCAGTGGAACAGTCGATTTTATTTTTGGCGGTGGTTCCGCCACCTTTGAAGAGTGTCGCTTGCATTGTAAAAAGACACCACAAACGAACTACGTTACTGCTGCCTCAACTAGCAAACAAGCAAGCGGGTTAACCTTCGATCGGTGCCGAGTGACAGGGGACAAAGCCTATTATTTAGGCCGTCCTTGGCGTAATGACGCCAAAGTCACCTTTTTATCCTGCTGCTTTGATCAACAGCTCGCCCCTTGCGGATGGTCTGATTGGGGAAAAACAGCAAGCCACCAAACGGTCACATTCACGGAGCGAATGTGTTGTTACCAAAGAAGTCCCCAACGTCCTGAATGGGTGACTCTTGAAGGAGTGATAGAAAAATGAGCAAGGCAAAATGGTCTGGCTGGATCGGGATGGTTCTCGCTTTGGTGTTTATGGGCGGCTTTTCCTTGGCGATCAATCAAATGACTGTCCAGCAGTTCGAAGAGATCTTTCAACGTGCGTTTCCCACTATACTGAATCAAATGACGGCAGAAGCAGCATTGGCGCAATTCCAAACTCTCGGTGCTTGGTTTGGCTTCACACTGTTGGCACTCCTGATATTGGTTTCAGTGGCGACGATGCTTGTTCGCTATCGTAATTATCGAAAGCAATCTTGTGCTATTTATTTTTTGACTGGTGTCGTGACATTGATTGGTAGTCAAATGATCGCTTTTCCGATTGCCTTTTGTTTCTTTTTAGCGGCGGGTTTTTGTTTTCTCCATCGTGATGACCGACACAAGAAAAAAACAACGGACGCAGTCAGCAAACAAGGAGGGGTTGCATGAAGGCAATAATCAATAATCCGATTTTAAGAGGGTTTCATCCTGATCCGAGTATTTTAAAAGTCGAGGATACTTATTATTTAGCGGTTTCTTCCTTTGAGTGGTTACCAGGAATTCGGGTCTACTGTTCCCAAGATCTAGTCAATTGGTCCCATGAAACAGATATTCTGACCAATCAAGTGGATTTATTAGGCAACGCAGCAAACGGCAGCATTTGGGCACCGCAAATCAGTTACGCAAACGGACAATACTATTGTGTCTATACAAATGTTCGCAACACGACGCGCCCCTTCAAAGACTGTCGAAACTATCTCATCACGGCTCCTACGATTCATGGACCATGGAGTGAGCCCATTTACTTAAATGGTAGTGGCTTTGATCCGTCCTTGTTTCATGATCAAGAGGGGCGTATCTGGTTATTGAATGCGCTTTGGGATTATCGTAAGGATACACCAAATAAATCGGTGGGGATCGTGCTCCAAGAATACTCTGAAGCACAAGGCCGCTTGATCGGTGACAGAGTGCCAATTTTTTCTGGAACCCAGTTGGCGAAGACTGAAGCACCGCATCTTTATTACCACAATGAGTGTTATTACTTACTGACGGCAGAAGGAGGAACGGGTGCAGGTCATGCGGTAACGGTTTGTCGTAGTAAAACCATCACTGGGCCTTATGAAGTAGATCCGCATTTTCCCATGATGCGTGCCTATCAGCGCGAAGATTCCCCTTTTCAATGTACAGGTCATGGCAGTTTGACGATTGCGCCATCAGGAGAATGGGTCATGAGCTATTTGATGACTCGGCCAGTAGAAGGTGCAGCGATCCTTGGACGAGAGACGGCACTCCAAACCGTCTATTGGGATCACGAAGGATGGCTGCGTCTTAGCAATGGTGATACGATCCCAGATCAAACCATCAGGCTCGCTAGCGACGCTCAGAAGCAAAGGGCATCACCTGCTGTTTTTATTGATGACTTTAAAGAATCGTTGCAAAAAGCATGGAACGGTAGACGATTGCTGCCCAATGAAGAGTGGTGCAATCTGAGTGAGCGACCAGGGTATCTGCGATTGATCGGCGGAGAATCGATGCAATCGAACTTTCATAAGCACTTATTGGCGATTCGTCAACAAGACTTTTGTTTTGAAGCTGAAACAGTGATGGAATACCACCCCCAATCGTTCAATCATATGGCTGGATTGTCGCTTTTCTTAAATGAAGAAAACTATTTGTTTTTCTACGTAACCTATGATGAAGAAAAAGGCAAGGTCCTTCGGTTGCTGCGGTGTTGTGAAGGAGAATTTCACTTGTTCCCAGATAAATTGCCCCTCGCTGCTTCAAGTGAGCCGATCGGATTGAAAGTAGTCGGTTCTTATCTAGAAGCCCAATGGTTCTATCGGCAAGCACAAACGTGGCATCCCTTTAAAAAGCAAAACATCCAGTTCTTGTCTGGTGGTTTTACGGGGAATTTCATTGGCATCAGTGCCCATGATTTAGATCACTTTGCCAAAAGCTATGCTGATTTTGAATATTTTACGTATCAAGGGAAAGATCCACTCGATGATGGCTCCCTAAAAATAGAGAAAGAAGGTTAACAAATGAAAAAGTTGAAAGTTGCAAGTTTATTATTATGTGCTGGACTGTTTTTAGCAGGCTGCGGCGATGGTGGAGGTTCACCTGAAGGACCAGAAAGCGAAGGGAAATCAAGTATTTCTTGGATGGCGATGCTACATACTGCTTCCCCACCATCTGGAGATGTCACGCAAAAGCTAGAAGAATACACAGGGGTCGAGATCGACTTTACGTGGGTGCCAGATGCTTCAAAAACAGAGCGCTTGAATGCAGCATTGGCGTCGAATTCTTTAGCAGATATCGTTAGTCTGACAGAAATCAATAACACAACCGTCCGCAGCTCACTCGCATCTGGAATGTTCTGGGATGTGGAACCCTATTTAGAAGAGTTCCCGAATTTGGCAGAAATTTCCGAAGATCGGTTAGAGTCTTCTCGAATTGATGGTCGAATCTATGGTGTTCCGTTTTTAAAACCGATCGCTCGTTATGGCGTCCTTGTCAGAAAAGATTGGTTGGATAATTTAGGCTTGGACGTGCCATCGACATTAGAAGAATTAGCTGCTGTCGCCCAAGCCTTTACGGAAGATGATCCAGATGGAAACGGTGCGGATGATACGGTTGGTTTCGTAGAGCGTGATGAGTCCTTTAACGTTGGGTTCCGTTCGCTTTCAGGTTACTTTGGTGCAGACAATTGGTTTACGATCACGGATGATGATGAAGTGATGCCATCCTTTATGCAACCAGAATACAAAGAAGCAATGGAATGGTTCCGTAATATCTATGATAACGGCTGGATGAATTCTGATTTTGCGGTAATGGCGAAAAATGATCAGAAGAACTATATCGTTCAAGGTCGTGGTGGGATCGTATTGAGTGGTTTGCAAGAAGTACGTAACTACATTGATGATGCAGCTGGTACTGATGAAGAGCATATGGAATGGGTCTTGATCAATGATATCGTCCATGAAAATGTGGAACGTCGTATCCTTTCTGATACCAATGGTGGAATGGGCGGCTGGTTAGCCATTCCGAAAAACAATGTTGAAACCGAAGAAGACTTACGTGTTGTTTTGAAATTTATCAATGATTTGATGGACGAAGAGCCGTTTACGTTGATGACGCAAGGGATCGAAGGGGTTCATTATGAAATTGATGATGAGGGGGTCTATGTCCGTTTAGATGATACGAAGTGGCAACAAGAAGTACAACCATTTTCTTCGTCTCGTCCATCAGAATTAGTAACAGTTTTCCCTTCAAGCAACCCATATGTCAACTTAGCCAATGAAAAAATTCGCGAAAATGAAGAGTTTGCGGTGATCAATCCTGCACAATCGCTGACCTCTGAAACCTATGATCGTTCATGGTCAAGCTTGATTGAAGGAATCTCAGACGCTTACTACCAATATATGACTGGGGAAATCGAGATCGATGGGTTTGATACAGCGATCGAAACCTTCTTAAGAAATGGTGGACAGCAAATCATTGACGAGTTCACGGAAGACTATCGTTCACAACAATAAAGGTCACAAAAGGTTCTGATCATCTATTGAGAAGAAATGGATGAAGTGAGGAGCCGCTACTGCTGAAAGATTTGAAGACCAAGACCAGTTGAAGTGATTCGCTGCTTGGTCTTCTTTTTGCTTCAAAAGCAGTGAAGAAAGGAGAAGCTATGTTTCAACTAACTGTTCGGGGGCATGATTTAAAGAATTATGGGTCCCCAGAAGAATTAGCGCAAAAAATTGCCGCCCAAAACATTCATAACATTCAATTTGCATTAAATAAATCCTTCCCACAATGGGCAGAGCCAGAGCAATTAAGCCCTGGTTTAGGCCGCTTTTTCAAACGAGTTTTTGGTCAATCTCACGTTCAGGTCGCTTTATTAAGTTGTTATTGTAATCTGATCCATCCTGATCTGGAAAAACGGGAAGCGATTTTATCCAGATTCGAGACCTATCTCGCACATGCCAAATATTTTGATGCAGCTATGGTCGCAAGTGAAACTGGTTCGGTTTTGCCAAATATGGGGTATACCGAGGAAAATTTTAGTGACGTCGTTTTCGATGATTTGGTTCAGGTGATCAAGCGTTTGGTCCAAGTGGCTAAGAGACATCAAGTGATGCTAGGAATTGAAGCGGGCTTGAATCATCCACTATCATCGATCGACCGAATCCAAGAATTGCTGGAACGGGTACCCTCTGACTATTTAGGGATCATCTTTGATCCAACCAATCTGATTACTGCGAAGAACTATCAAGAGCAAGTCGCTTTGACAAGGGAAGCTTTTTCCCGCTTTGGCGATGCCATCGTTTGCTTGCACTTGAAAGACTATCAAGTAATCGATGGGAAAATCAAGGTAGTCCCATTGGGAGAAGGAATGATTGATTATCAACAACTATTGGCCATCACCGCTGAATACAAGCCATATTGTTATGTTGTGTTAGAAGGGACGACCGAAGAAGCGATGCAGCCAGCCATTTCACTGATTGAAGCACTGAAAAAGTGAGCGAGTTGTCTTTGATTGTGACTGATGCGGAAATGCTTTGTTTCTAGGAATCACGGAAGATCACGGAGTCCTTTCCTCAACAAGCAGATTTATTTACTTACTAAAAGTTAGTGTTATACTTAAAGGTACAAGTGAATTTAACTGTTTAGAAAAGAGGAAATAGCGATGAAAATGATTCAATCCACCTATCAAATCGATGCAGCAGCCGCAATTGGCAAAGTCGTTTTAAAAGTAGCAAACATAGAAAAAATGAGCCAGTTTTATTCGGACGTGATCGGCCTGACTTTATTGGAGCAAAGTGTAGATCACGCGCGATTAGGCGTGGGAGCGCAAGAGCTTTTAGTTCTAGAGAAGGTGAGTGATCCGTTGCCTTTGACACGGAAAACAGGCCTTTTCCATACGGCGTTTCTTTTGCCTAGCCGTAAAGACCTAGGAAATATGCTGATTCATTATTTGGAAGCCAAAGCTCCCCTGGATGGTGCCAGCGATCATGGATATAGTGAAGCGTTATACCTGAGCGATCCAGAAGGAAATGGGATCGAAGTGTATCGTGACAAACCGATGAGTGAATGGGATATTCGAGCAGATGGTGAGATCGTAGGCGTTACTATCGAAATGGACGCGCAAGGCGTGCTGGGAGCCGCTGACCGATCTCAAACGACCTTTCCAGTTGGCACCACGGTGGGGCATGTCCATTTGAAAGTGGCGGACTTGGCAAAAACAGAAGAATTCTACACAGAAGTTTTAGGCATGCGTTTGACCTCAGATTTTGGTAGCCAAGCAAAGTTTTTTGCTGCTGGTTCGTATCATCACCATATCGGATCGAATATTTGGATGGGCAGAAATGTTCCAGCTATGGAAGAACAGGATCTAGGCTTAGCGTACTTTACGATCGTTTTGCCAGCTTTGGCTTTTTCTACGTTACGAAGTCATCTAAAGGCAAGAGGCGTTTCGTATGAGTTAGAAACAGACAGCCGCTTGCATTTGACTGATCCGAATGGGATCAATCTGATCATCGAAAGAAAGAATCAGCCTTAAGATGGAGGTTTTTTCATTCATGAAATGAGAGAATAACCTATAATCAAGTAAAAGGAGAGCAAGCATGAAAAAAAACGGGGCGGGACAATCACTATTTCTAGCATTATTGATCAGCATGGGCTTATTTTTCTTTGTCCAAGGGAAACAATTAATAGAAAGTGGGGCGTCTCCTGTGATTTTTATTGCTTTTTCGGCTTTTGCAGGAATTATCGGAGTTGGTGTCTATGGTCTTCAAGCAATAATGAAGCAGCATCGGCGCAAAGCCATGGTACCAATCAAAACCAAAAAATAAAGAAACCGACCAATCTTAAACAGGAAGATTGGTCGGTTTTTTGTTTAAGCTAAGACAAAATGGGAAATGGGGTCTCGTCCCCTACATATTAATTTTCCATGTTTTCAATCGCAAATTCGATCTCATCAGGTGAGAAGCCGTTCCCTTCAAGATGAGCAGCCATATTTCTTTGACGGATCCCTAACACCCGACGGGATTGATTGGCGCGTCCTAAAGCATGGCGATACCAATCTACATCTAGGGTTTCTAGTGCCCATTGTGTTTCCTCCGCAGTAAAACCTTCTGTTTCTAACAGTTCTGCCATCTCTTGTTTTGAATAAAAGCGACGATTTCCTTGCGCTCTAACGAGGAAAAAGGCTTCAAGTTCTCGTTCTGTCGCATTGTTTTCGCGCTCATAGCGTGCTGCTACAGTCGGGGCGAGATGAAACCCTTCTAAAATCGTTTCCTCGGTCACTTCGTTATCAAACACGTAGGTTCTGAATTGAAAACGATTGTCGTTTTCCAGTTCAAGCCATAGTGATTCAACCAGAAATCGATAACCGTATGGAATCGTTTCATAAACAGCATCGGCAATTTCGTAAAAATAAGCGGAAACGGCTTCGTAAGGAGTCATTATCTCGGGAACGATTTCCGTCGTTTGTCCATTAAACAAAGTGATTGCGGAAGGGTAGGTCTCACCAGCATTCGTAAATGTGAGAATCCCCACTGGCTCATATTTTGTTGAAAAGACATTCATGGTCACACCGTTCGCCAAATCAATCGCACTCTGCCACTCGATTTCTTGGTCATCGCTTTGTTGGTGTAAGTGTTCAAGTGTATCAGGTGTCAAACCAAGCTTTTCTCGTGTATCTTCATTGATTTCTTCTTCATCGGCAAGTGGATTGTTTGCTCCAGCGGTCACTAGTGCTAAATCCTCTTCGTATTCGTTGAATAATTCTTGCAATTTTGCTCGTCTACTGACGATGATCGGGCTCTCTTCATGGATGGCAAGTAAGGCTTCGATACGGCCATTGCGAGCGGCAACCCAACTGGGCATATCCAGATAGCGAGCTTCGATCGCTTCTTGAGCGAGTGCGATCATTGTTTCCGTGTTTTCAATGAATGCCGCCTTGTGTTTTGAGTTGCTATTGACCTGGTCTAGAAAGGCCAATTCTGCTTCTTTGCCTCGAATCATCAGTTCGAGATTTTCAATACTTAAATCATAAGTAAGATTTTCTGCATGATAGGTATGTTCCCAACCAGCATCTAAAGCTGCACCGATGCGTTCAGAAAGTTCCTCAGGGCTTGCTGAATTTATCGTCCCACATCCTGAAATCAGGGACAGTATTAGTAATAAAGGCAACAAAACTTGTTTTTTCATTTTTCTCCTCCTCGTGAGACTCTAGTAAACCTCGCCATTTTGTACGAATGAACGCATTAGATCGAGCTCTTTCTTGGGTATAAACATAGCCACAATACAAGGGACATCAACTGAGCCCCCAAAGTTAGACCAAAAAACCTAACTTTTTGAGGTCACTACAACAGCATATGGGCATCGCGATGCCCTTTTCTTCGCTAGCTTTTAGTTACCTATGTTTGTCATCGCGTAGTCGATTTGTTCTTCTGAAAAGTCTTCAAAAGCCAATAACCGGCGAATGTTGTCAGGAGGAAGACTCATCAAGGAATGATAACTATTTGCTTTCTTCAACGCCTGCTCGTTCCAATCAATCGTGAGCTGATCAACTGCCCATTGTGCATCATTATGGGTAAACCCTTCAAATTCTAATTGTTGTATCAATCGTGCACGTGAGAAAGCCATGAGGTTCGTAAAGGATTCGGCACGAGCGATCGCTCGTCTTTGTTCTGAAGATCCTTTATTCTCGGTCTGAGTTTGTTCGTCATTGTTTTGCTCTTGCTGCAAAGCCGAAGCTGCGTCTTGTTTGGCGTTTGCTTCTTGAAGCTGTTGATACACGGTAGTGACCATGTCTTGATCAATGTCATGATCAAAGCCATAGGTCATCACCGCCAGCTGATGTTCATCAGAAGATTGATCGAATCGATTCATAAACATCAACGATTCACGAGGAATATTTACGGCGAGCGCTCGTAAAATCGTTTCATAGAAAGCAGCTTTTTGCTCGTCGGCAGTTTCCCGATTCAGAACAGTAAACCCAGATGCGTACTCCTCATCGGGCATCGCAAAAACGAAGACGTCAACATTCGTTTCGCTTGTGTGGTAAACGGTGGCAGTGAGTCCATCGTCAAGTTCGATTGTGCGATGAAGAGTAAGCGCATCTTCTGTGAGCTGCTGAAGCTGCTCGATATCGTCTGCCAAAAGCCCCAGCTTTTCCCGCGGATCGGCTTCAGGAATCGTTTCGTTTGCTACCTCTAGTAGACTGTCGAGGTTGTCTTGATTACTGAGGATGATCGGACTTTTTTCATGAATCGCAGCCAGAGCTTGGCTATAACCAATGCGGGCAGCGAACCAAGCAGGGACATTGATCCGACGCTCCACTAACGCTCGTTCAGCGGTTGCCATCAAATCAATCGTGTGGCTGATCAATTGCTGAAGATCTTCGTCGGAAGAATCAAGCTCTTCCAAAATAGCCAGTTCGGCTTGGCTGCCTGCAATCAGCAATTCTAAGGTCGCTGGTTGATAATAGGCCCAACCCGTTCCAGACTGGTTTGTATATTCCAGTCGTGCGTCGATGCCAAGCGCAACGGTCTCTGACAGTTCTTCATCTGCCTTCGTGCAGCCGATAAGCAAAATAACGAATGACAATAGGGTGATCAGTATTCTTTTTTTCATTAGACTCCTTCTTTCTATCGAAAGTAACTGAGAAAACGGTCGGCAGAGGTTGGTTCATCTGGGGGAAGGAGGAGGGCAGGTGAATGGAAAAAATGTTGAAAAGATTTCCATCACAAGTTCATTCAAGCAATTGTTTCTGATACGCTAATAAGAAAAAACGGAAAATCGAACTAAATTTTATGAATAGTCGTTATATTATTCATTTTATATGAAAAATATCTCTAAATGCAACGATAAAAGGATTTTTATTGGATTTTTTATATTTGGGGAAAGGAAGGTTACTATCAACTTTTGAGGAGTAGGTACTCAAGATCAAAGCGATCGAGGGAATTCATTGAAGGATCGCCAGGGGGGATCTTTTGTGCAAACAAAAAACAGCTTCCCGCAATGGGGAAGCTGTAAGGATGCGGAAAATGGGATTTGAACCCACACGAGCGATTGCTCACAAGACCCTCAATCTTGCACGTCTGCCATTCCGTCATTTCCGCAAATACTATAGAAGGAAACGCAGGCTGAGGTAGTACTGTCACGCCGCGTCTAGAAAATATCTTACCTGATTTTCAGCAGGTTTGTCAATAACTTTTCCTCATGCTATTTGAAAGAATTTTCAGACTTTAGATTGCATTTTTTCCCATAAAAGGTATGCTAAAAGAATGAATAATTATTTTTTTGAGAGGAGAGCAAATGAACTATTTTAAAAACCAACTGGCAAAAGCTGTTAAGCAGAAAACATTCATCTTCCTACTCATTGGGGCCTTTAGTTTAGGCTGCTGTTTTTCCATTTATTTGAAACTGATGGAACCTGTCAACTTGCCCGCTACCATTACCGCAGAAAAAGCGGAGGCTTCACGGCTTGTTGATCGCTACCAAGCCAATCAATCTGGTTCACCGGATGAGCAAGAGGTATATCAGCTATTACTTGATAACAATACTCTGACCTCACGGCAGCTGTCCAACTTGATTATGGAGGAATATGAACGATTTAATCAAACGAGTATTCAAATGGCGGAGCTAAAAAAGCAGGTTTGGGCGTCTTCAGTTGATGACAAAGCCTTTTTACCGCCGATGTGGTCGATCGAACAAGAGCAGACGGTCTATCAAGCCTTAGCCGAGCAAGAAAAAGATCCGGTTCTCACGGCTGCTAATACCCAGACGGCTGTCGCTTTGGCAATAACGTTTTTACTGAATTTTGGGTTCTTCTTCTGGGCTTTTTTTGCTAGTGACAATTTATTAGAAGAAAGAGAACACTTCTCCTTGATCCGCTCATACCCACAGATTTTCCCGATTCGGATGGTCAGTAAGGTTTTTGTCAAAACGATCACCAATTTAGGAATCTTGCTCGTGTTTTTCTTAGGCGTCTTTCTTTCAATGAGCCTTCTGGGGGAGTTCGGGGATTGGCAGTATCCAGTAGCCGTCTATCTCAGTGGGGATTGGGTAGCCTTACCTTTTTGGCAGAGTGTTTTATCTAGTATGGTTTCTTTTGCCTTGCTGATTGGTTTGATCGAATGCTTAGGTTTTGTCATGAACATGGTCGCAGCCAATCGATACGTCTCTTTCTTTTTACTGGTGCTTTTTTATGGATTCGGCCTGATTCCGATGCTGCAAAAGATCCCTATATTACCAGTTCATCTAGCTGCTATGGATAAATTTTATTCGGGTGCCTTTGCTTTGGGCTCTGGCACTTCTTGGGGCGTCTATGCCAGTTGGCTGCTGACGCTAGTGTGGATCTTCCTTTGTTTAAGCATCATGCTTGTTGCGGATAAACAGAATCGCTTGTTGAGAGGAGGTAAAGGATGAAAGACTATTTTTTCTTTGAATTACGCCAGCTGTTAAAAAGCAAGAAAACCATCGGCCTTTTTTGCTTGCTGCTGATCTACAGCGGCGTTTACAGTTTTTGGCAAAGAGACTTTCGCCCGATTGAACGAGTAGATAAAACAGAAATGCAACAACGCTATACCGTGCGACAAGATTTTCTTGATCAACAAGCAGCCAATCCCTCTGACCATTGGTCGGCATTCATGGCAGTCGAAATGTTTACCCCATGGAATGAAGCAGAAAAACAACGGCTCGACGCGCTAGCCGAGAAAGACTGGCAAGCATACGCACAAAGCACAAGTACTTGGTACCATCTCGCTTTGCAATTTACCGATGAACGAAATATTTTTTATACCCCTGATTATTACACGTTTCGAAATTACTATGCGGGGTATGACGGGCGCTTCGGCTATGCATCAACCGCAAAACTGATGGAAGCTTTTAGCCAGCTGCCCAATAGCAAACTCTCTCAAGCAGTCATGGAGCAAAAAACGGGGGTGCAAGCATTACAGCGAAGCTTTACTGAATATTTACCGATTCTATTAATTGCTGTTTCTTTATTTTTGGCGATCGATTGCTTACCAAAAGAACGAAGACATAAATCCCTGTTTCTTTCACTGCCATTATCGGCAGAAGAGATCCTTTGGAGTAAAACGGCAGCGTTGATGGTTGGTTCTGCAATCGCAACGCTAGGAACCATGTTCTTTATCTGGTTTGGCTCTGGTATTCAATTCGGCTTTGGTTCCTTGGAACTGCCAGTCACGATTTTATCATCGACCTTTGATGCCCGCTACCCGATCACAGATTTCAATGCTTTTGATACACAAGCCATCGGTCTTTTTTTAAGTCAATGTTTTCTTGCAACGCTTTTCTTGCAGTTTCTTTATTGTCGCGGCATCTTGCTGTTCAGTGCCCTGTTTCGCTCAGAATTGATTAATCTGCTTGTGGCTGGTTTTTGTTTGCTTTCGCCCTTTCTTTTCCAACGACGCTGGTTTAGTGCCTATCTTGATAAAACGCTGTATGTCTATCTGTATCAAAATGTGGGACAAGTCCTTTCAGGCTGGACACGCTTTTACTTTGGTTCTGCAGGATTTACGATTGAGAAAGGCTTACTTTTATTAGGCGGGGTTTGGCTTCTGATCGAATTGTGTTTCTTTTTGACGATCCAACGCAAAAAATTTCATTTGGCATAGGAGGAACGATATGTTAGAACTGAAAAATGTGACTGTCACGTATACGAGAAAAGTATTGGATCAACTTTCCGTTGCCTTTTCTCCCGGGGAGATCGTCGGGTTAGTCGCCCCTAACGGCACTGGGAAATCCACGCTACTGAATGTGGCGATGAATTTCATCCAGCCGAATGAAGGCGCAGTATTTTTAAACGGCAGTCAAGTATATGTGACCAAAAAATCAGAAGTGGCAGCGCATCAACAAATTTCATTTTTTCCTGACCAAAATGATTTGTACAATGATTTAAGCGGACTCGAGCATCTGAAACTGTATCAGCGAATGTGGCGTTCAGAGGAACGCTTGGTGGAAGAAACGATTGCTCGTTTGCGAATGAGCGATTATATCAAACGCCCAGTGGGAACCTATTCGCTCGGGATGCGGCAACGTCTGTGTTTTGCGATGCAGATCGTGACAGATACGCCATACATGCTGATGGATGAGGTGATGAATGGCTTAGATCCGACAAATGTCGAATTGATCTCCAACGTGTTGAAAGCCTTGCGGGAGCAAAAGAAAGCGATCGTGATCGCTTCGCATATTTTGACGAATTTAGATTCTTACGCGGATCGGGTCTTGTTTTTAAAAGACGGTAAGATCATTCACGAATACCTTGGCCGCAAGTCGTTAGTCAATGAACCGTTGTATGTAAAGACGGACTCGGCGGATTTCTTGGTGGCTTTTCCAGAGTTAACGACAGTGACTATCGATCTGCAAGGGCGGATCTATCTAGTAGAAATTAGCGATCCGCAGTTGCCGCAACGTTTTATCGCAGCAGGAATCACTGATTTTTCGGTGGGGCATTTGGCGTTAAATGAATTGTACTTGAAGTATTTTCCTGAAAATTCCTGAATGAACCAAATTCAGTGGATGAACGCAGGGCAAGCGCTCTCGACCGAGAGGTGAAAAATTTTCGCCACAGTTAAAATTTTTTTGCTATAATAGGTTCAATCTGAAAAGAGATCAACGACGAGAACCAATAACCTGACGTTGACCTATGGTTAAAGGAGAAATGGAATATGAAGAAATTTTCAAAGTCGTCAAAACTTGAAGGGGTCAGTTATGATGTACGCGGCCCTGTTTTAGAAGAAGCTGATCGGATGCAAGAAGAAGGCATCAGTATCTTAAAATTAAATACTGGGAATCCCGCGCCCTTTGGCTTTGAAGCCCCAAATGAAATCGTTAGAGATTTGATTATGAATGTGCGAGAGTCCGAAGGCTATTCTGATTCAAAAGGGATTTTCTCGGCCCGTAAAGCGATCGAGCAATATTATCAATTACAAAAATTTCCTGATGTGACCATCAATGATATTTACACAGGTAATGGTGTTTCCGAGCTGATCACGATGTGTATGCAAGGGTTATGTAACAATGGGGACGAAGTGCTCGTGCCGATGCCAGACTATCCCTTGTGGACTGCTTCGATCTCATTAGCTGGCGGAAAACCCGTCCATTATATTTGTGATGAACAAGCAGATTGGAATCCTGATATCGAGGATATCAAAGCCAAAGTAACCAGCAAGACGAAGGCCATCGTCATTATTAATCCAAATAATCCCACCGGCGCCGTTTATCCGAAAGAAGTTTTGCAACAAATCGTCGAGGTTGCTCGTGAGCATGACTTGATCATTTTCTCCGATGAGATCTATGACCGTTTAGTCATGGATGATTATGTCCATGTACCGATTGCTACACTAGCACCAGATCGCTTCGTTGTGACGCTAGGCGGTTTGTCTAAGTCTCACCGAGTGGCAGGCTTCCGCGTTGGCTGGATGGTTCTCAGCGGGGATAAGTCCAATGTCAAAGACTATATCGAAGGCTTGAATATGTTGTCATCGATGCGGCTGTGTTCCAATGTTTTATCGCAACAAATCGTCCAGACTGCATTAGGCGGCTATCAAAGCTCCGATGAGCTGCTGCTGCCAGGTGGTCGAATCTATGAACAAAGAGAGTTTATCTACAAGGCAATCAATGATATTCCTGGATTGTCAGCAGTGAAACCGAAAGCAGCCTTTTATATTTTTCCTAAAATTGATATTCAGCGCTTTAACATTACCAATGATGAACAATTTGTTCTCGATTTTTTACATGAACACCATATCTTGTTGGTGCATGGCGGTGGGTTCAATTGGCAACAGCCCGATCATTTCCGAATCGTCTACCTTCCTAATATGGAAGATTTAAAAACGACTGCTGAAAAAATGACAGAATTCTTGGCAGCGTATCGCCAGAAGTAAGTACATGAAAAAGCACCGCTCCTTCAGCGATCGTGAGGGAGCGGTGCTTATGTTTTTATTCGGTAACTGGTTGACAAATTTTTTTGCTGACAATCATCCGATTGGTAAACTTATCCAGCATTTCAGCACTAGGATCGGTCACTTGAACGAGGACCGAATTTTCATATTCCCGTTCGATGATCCCTTGGTATTTTTTGCCTTCCCATGTAAAAAAGATCGTACTGTCGATCGTCATCTTAACACCTCATTTGAAATTGTGGAAAAATAACAAGACATTCTTGAAATTGCTTTCCTTTTTGTCATTATGTGCTAAAATAAAGAAAATTAAAAATGCGAATTCGCATTTTTGACAAGAAACGTTCGATTTTTTTAGAATTCCCCCTGGAGGACGATTATGAAAAAAAGAGATGAATCTTTTGGTCAAAATATCCGTTCAATTCGGTTGAAACGAAAGATGACCCAGAAGATGTTAGCGGAAGATATTTGTTCGCAAAGTGTGTTAAGTCGTATCGAAAACAACGAAGAGCTGCCCAATGTCTGGGTGATGTATCAAATTTGCCAACGCTTAGGCGTCACCTTAGATCAAGTAATGATGCTTCATTCGGAAGAGATCAACAAAACCAATCAAATCTTTGCCGAAATCGAATCACATTTTGTCCATAAACAATTTCAAGAAATGCGGGAAAAAATGGAAGACAAGGCGATCAAGGATTATTTGTATCTGGATTCAGATATGCAAATGTATTACTACTATCTAGGCAGCTGTGATTATTTCCTCGATCAAAACTATGATGCCGCCCTTGAGGCGCTGAAAAAAGGACTGGCCTATTCCTATCAACAGGATAAGACCAATGTTTCGGTGATGGAAATTCGTATCCTGAGCTGCATGGGTCGTGTCTATAGTGATTTGCTGCAACTGGGTGAGGCGCGTTTTTACTTAGAAAAAGCCTACGATGCCATGCATGCCTTGCCGCCGGAGCGACTGTCCACAGCGCTGACCAAAATTTATTACAACTATGCGGTCTTTTTAAAAGAGCAACAAGAAGACTGTCGCGCGCTAAAAGTAACCAACGAAGGCATTGCTCTAGCGAGAGAGAAAAATAGCTTATATTTTCTAGAAGAATTGTTTGAACTAAAAGGACAATTGCTTCAAAGACTAAAAGAAGAAAAAGCAGCTGAAAAAAGTTTTCAACTGTATCGTGCCGTCATGGATATTCGCCAATCTGACAAAGTGGTGTAGACCTTTCTTGACTTCTGCTGCAAATAAGAGTACTTTTAAGGAAGAAAAGAAATAGAGGAGCGATCAAGATGAATAAATATATTTACGCAGACAAATTCTTTCTGAAATCAGCGGTTCATGGCCCTGGTTACTTGGAGGTCAAGGAGGGAAAATTCGGCGCGATCGTCGATGAAGTCCCTGCTGGTGCAGACGTAGAAGATTATTCAGGCAAATGGGTAGCACCGGGTCTTGTGGATACGCATATCCACGGGTTTATGAACCATGATGTGATGGATAACGATGCAGAAGGCATCAAAGCCATGTCAGAAGGTCTTTTGTCTTGTGGTGTGACATCGTTCTTACCGACAACCTTAACATCTAGCAAAGAACGGTTGCGGGATGTTGCTGAAACCGTTGGGAAAGTCAAAGACGAAGTTACAGGAGCGAAGATCCAAGGGATCTACTTTGAAGGACCGTTCTTTACTGAAGAACATAAAGGGGCACAAAATCCGATCTATTTTGGTGATCCTGATATCGATACCTTCCATGAATGGCAAGAAGCTTCTGGTGGAATTATCAAGAAAATCGCCTTGGCTCCTGAGCGCGAAGGTGTGAAGGAATTTGTTTCGCAAGTGACGGAAGAAGGCGTAGTGGTTGCACTAGGGCATAGTAACGGAACGTTACAAGAAGCGCAAACAGCAGTAGAAGCTGGTGCCAGTGTCTTTGTTCATGCCTTCAACGGAATGCGCGGATTAAACCATCGTGAACCTGGAATGGTCGGCGCCTTACTTTCATTAAAAGAAGTTTTTTCTGAGTTGATTTGTGATGGCCACCATGTGCATCCTCAAGCAGCTGAGATCTTAATGGAAAAAGCTGGTCATGACCATGTGGCCTTGATCACCGACTGTATGATGGCTGGCGGTATGCCAGACGGTGATTACATTTTAGGTGAATTTCCAGTAGTGGTAAAAGATGGCACGGCTCGAATGGAAACAGGCAATCTTGCTGGCAGCATTTTGAAACTAAAAGAAGCCGTGAAAAATGTTGTAGACTGGGGAATTGCTACTCCTCAAGAAGCGGTCATGATGGCCAGCTTGATCCCAGCGATCAGCTGCAAGATCGACCACGCTTGCGGTATGATCAAACAAGGTCGTCCAGCTGACTTCATTGTTTTGGATCAAGAAATGAATTTAGCAGCCACTTATTTAGATGGTGTTTGCCGTTACCAAGCATAAATTGAAACAATCTGCTTCAAGAAACAAGAAGAGAGCTTCTCTTGATCTGTTTTTTGAGCAGATTTTTTTATTTTCAGTTATGATGAAAGAAAACGGTATTCTTAGAAGGGGAAGGTGGCAAATTGAAGACGATTTTAGTTACGGGTGCCAACGCTGGCATGGGCTTTGCAACAGCCAAACAATTGGCAGAATTGGGGATGCATGTGATTTTGTATTGCCGTTCTGCCGAACGAGGACAGGCAGCACAGCAACGTTTGAAGGAAGAGACAGGCAATCCAAGCATCGATCTAGTGATCGGTGATTTGGGGTCGTTGGCTAGCGTACGCAAGTCAGCCGCTGAAATCAATGCCCGCTTTGAGAAATTGGATGTACTGATCAATAATGCGGGCATCGTCAATTTAAAAAAAGAGCGAACAGCCGATGGATTTGAACAAATGCTGGGCGTAAACTACGTGGGGCATTTTGAACTGACCCGTCAGTTATTGCCGCTAATAAAACGTGCGGATGCTGGTAGGATCGTTAATGTTGCTTCTGGTGCTTACAAATTTGTAAAGAAAAAGGATCAGCGCTTTTTCGATGTGCCGAATTTTTTGCCTTGGCGGGAATATGGCCGCTCAAAAAAAGCCCTGATTTTATTTACAGATGCGCTTGCGTTTCAACTGCGCAATACGACCGTTACTGCCAATGCCTTGCATCCGGGAGCTGTGGCGACCAGCTTAGGGGTCAGCCGACAAACAGGATTTGGTCAATCTGTCTACAAAATGCTCACGCCTTTTTTCAAAACACCTGAGGAAGGGTCTGATACAGCGATATATTTGGCACTAAGCCCCGAGGTGGCTGGCATTAGCGGGCGCTACTTTGTCGATCGTCAGGCAGTGCCGACGGAGATCCTTGATGAGCGGCAGCAAGCGCAAAAACTTTGGGAAGAAACCCAGCGAAGAATTGCCGACCAAGCACAATGATTGGTTTTTGTTCTTTGTCAATCAAATTAGATGGAAGTGTAAAATCGATTCTGGGACAGAATGAGCATCATTTTGTCTCAGATTTTTTAATTTGATAAAATGAGCTGCTTTTTTGCTGTTTCTTTCGCAGGAATAAGTATGATACACTATTAAGCGAGAAAGCGCATGCGGCGCTGGAATTCTTGGAGGAACATAATGAGTTATATCGAAGTTGTGAAAGAAGTGAAGAAATACACAATGGGCGACACGGTCATTGCTGCTAATGATGGTGTTTCGTTTTCCGTAGAAAAAGGAGAGATCGCACTGATCCTTGGTCCTAGTGGCGCTGGTAAGTCCACCGTTTTGAACATATTAGGTGGAATGGATCAATGTGATAGTGGCAAAGTGATCGTTGATGGAACAGATATTGCTGGCTTTGATGCCAAACAATTGACGACCTATCGCCGCAAAGATGTCGGTTTTGTCTTTCAGTTTTATAATTTGGTCCCTAATTTGACAGCCAGAGAAAACGTTGAACTCTCAGCACAAATCGTGCCAGAGGCACTTGATGCAGCTGAGATCTTGACCCAAGTTGGGCTTGGTGATCGCTTGGATCACTTTCCAGCGCAATTGTCTGGTGGCGAACAGCAGCGAGTCACGATCGCTCGTGCTATTGCGAAGAAGCCCAAATTGCTGCTTTGTGATGAACCAACTGGGGCCCTTGACTATGAAACGGGGAAACAGATTCTAGCAATTCTAGAAAAAACGGCTCGCGAGACTGGGACGACCGTTTTGATCATTACACATAACAGCTCATTGGCTCCCATGGCTGATCGTGTGATCCATATCAATGATGCAAAGGTCCGCAAGATGGAAAAAAATACTCATCCGATTCCAATTGCCTCTATTTCTTGGTAAATGCCTATGAAAAAAACATTATTACGTTCCAGTTTACGTGAAATCAGGCAAGCACCCGGGCGGTTTTTGTCCATATTAGGCATTATCTTTTTAGGGGTCGCTTTTTTTGTGGGGATCAGTGCAACTGGTCCGAATATGGAACAAGCAGCTGAAGATTATTTTGCTCGCCAGAAATTAGCGGACTTTACGATTGCGTCAACATTAGGGTTGTCGACTGCCGATCGGGAAATCATTGAAGAAATGCCTGGTGTCACGTCTGTTGAAGCAGAGCAGATCGCCGATATCAATGCCGAAAATCACCGTGCCGTGATCCGTGTCTTTTCCCTTTCGAAGGAGCGGAGAGTCAATCAATATCAGGTGACTTCTGGTCGATTGCCGCAAAAGTCAGGGGAAATTGCTTTGGATCAAGCGGCACAAAGCAGCGGTGGGTTTGCACTAGATGAAACTTTTGAACTGCCAGAAAGCGGTGAAAACCAGCTAGAAACGCACACTTATACGATCGTTGGCTTTGTCAATAGTCCCGAATTTATTGAGAATTTTCATCGAGGCAATAGTACCGTTGGGAATGGGACGGTTGATTACTTTGCAGTAATTCCAGAAGAAGATTTTAAAGAAACTGCGTATGCTAGATTGTTAGTTCGTTTTGATGAGCTATCGCAAGTGGCTAGCTATTCAGAAGCATATCAGACAAAAAGGGATCAAGTAAGTGATGAAGTAGAAGAACGGTTGGCTCCGCGGGCACAAGGACGGCGGCAAGAGTTGATCGATGAAGCGCAACCAGCCATTGATGAGGCCAAAGAACAGATCCGTGATGGCGAAGAAGCATTGCAGCAAGCGCAAGCGGAACTTGACGACGCAACAGAGAAATTGGCGCAGGCGCATCAGGAGTTGACGGAACAAGAAGCAGCTTTTCAGACAGAGATTCAAACTGCCCAAGAGCAATTGATTGGAGAAGCGCAAAAATTAGCTGAGGGGAAACAGGCATTGATCGAAAATCAACGCCTGCTAGATCAAAATGAACAAGCATTGATTCAGCAAGAAGCCCAAGTACAGTCAGCCCAAGCTCAGTTGGCACCCGTTTTGGCACAAAGACCTGAACTACAAAAGGGTATCCAGCAGGTAGAGGAGCAACTGGCGCTGGCATACCAAGGCATGGATCAAATCAGAAGTGTGGGTCAACTTTCTGCAGAGGAGCAAATGTCCCAGCTGCCTACCGTCTATGCACAAATAACCGCCGCTCTGGCACAGTTGAACCTGCCGACAGATGTCCTTGGTCCGGTTCCTGATCTGGAGGAAATCGATGAAACGATGATTGCTACTATGTTGACGGCAGCTGAAGATACATTGAATCCACTTATTGATGAAGGTGAGCAACAACGTGCCCAATTAAGCGGACAACTGGCTGCAATCAATGACCAAGAAGCGCAACTTCAGCAGGCACAACAGCAAGTCAATGCTGGCTGGAGCCAAATCAGAGCTGGGCGCCAAGAATTGGCACAAGCGCAGACCCAGATCACCCAAGGAGAGACGCAGCTAAGCGACGCTCGTGAGACCTTAGCTTCTGAAAAAGCAAAGGGTCAGTCTTTATTAGCTGCTGGTTGGCAGGAATATCGAGAAAACGAAGCAACCCTTCAAGAAAAGCTTGACGAATTTAAAGAAAGAGCACCAAAAGAACGCGAAAAACTTGAAGATGCCAAAAAAGAAGTTGCTGAAAAAGAGCAGGAATTGTTGGATCTAAAACCGGCAGTTTATCGTGTCGCAAACCGCGATGCGAATCCTGGTTATTCAGAGTACCAAGACAATGCGGAACGGGTTTCTTCGTTAGCGACGATTTTCCCAGTTATCTTCTTTTTGATTGCAGCGTTAGTCAGTCTAACCACCATGACGCGGATGATCGATGAAAAACGTAGTGAGATCGGTACATTGAAAGCATTAGGCTATCGTAACTGGGAGATTGGACAGAAATTTTTGCTTTATTCCTCTGCAGCAGGCATCACAGGTGCTGTATTGGGTCTAGCAGTCGGCTTTTCCTTTTTTCCAGCAATCATCATTCAAGCTTATGGACCGCTTTACAATCTCACGGAATATGACACCCCATGGTATTTGCGGCTTTCATTGATTGCTGTGGGAGTCAGCTTGCTTTGCACCATCGGTATCGCGTTGTTGGTTTTACGTTTTGATTTAAGACAGTCATCGGCTTCATTGTTACGACCAAAGGCACCCAAAACAGGAAAACGAATTCTCTTAGAAAGAATCACCGTTATATGGCGGCACTTAAGTTTTATTCAAAAAGTTACAATGCGAAACCTGTTTCGCTACAAGTCCAGAATGCTCATGACCATCTTAGGGATCGCGGGATGTACCTCCATGATCTTGACTGGATTTGGTCTAAGAGATTCTATCAGCAATATCATTCCTTTACAGTTTGAGAAAATCTGGCAGTATCAGGCGGTGATCACCTTTGATGATGAGGATTCGGAAGCAATGAGTGAAACAAAAGCCGCCGCAGAAGATATTGAAGGCTTTGAAGCAGGGTTATTCTTGCATACGGAAAGTCTGACGTTGGCTCAATCGGGGGTCACGCAGCAAGAAGTAACCGTCACCGTGCCAGAAGATCCTGCGGCTTTATCGAGATTTGTCCACTTGAATGATCGGGTTTCAGGAGAAGCTTACGAGCTAGAAGGAGAGGGTGCCATCATCAATGAAAAGCTTGCTAAGTTGTTTGGATTATCGGTGGGTGATATGATAACGTTGACGAATGAAAGCGGCGAAGCATTTGAACTGAATGTGGCTGCAATCGCAGAAAACTACACAGGGCATTTTGCTTATTTGACCCCAGATGCGTATCAAAAGATCTTTCAGGCCGCCCCTTCTTACAACAGTGAGTTATTGAAATTCAGTCAGCGTTTGACGAAATCGGAGGAAGAAGCGATCGCGGCTGATTTGATGGCACAAGACAATGTCATCAATGTTTCCTTCCTCTCAGCTTCAGCGGATGCCTTAGATGACACGACAGCAACCTTGAACATCGTCATCTGGATCTTGATCTCGTCTGCGGGGGCATTAGCCTTTATCGTGTTGTACAACTTGAACAACATCAATATAGCGGAACGCATTCGCGAGTTGTCGACCATCAAAGTATTGGGCTTTTATGATCGAGAAGTGACCATGTACGTCTTTCGTGAAAATATCTTTCTGACGATCTTCGGCATTGCATTTGGTTTATTATTAGGGGTGCTTCAGCATCAATTTGTCTTACAGACCATCGAAGTCGATATCGCCATGTTTTCACCGACAGTCGAACCAATGAGCTATGTGTATGCCGCTGGATTGACCTGCTTATTTCAAGCGTGGTAGGGATCGCAATGTATTTCAAACTGAAACATGTCAATATGATCGATGCACTGAAAGCCAATGAGTAACAAAAACAGCCTTTTCTCAGAATGATTCTGGAAAAAGGCTGTTTTTATTTTTCTTGTTTTTCTTGTTCGGAAATCTCGCCTTGGACTTCTTCTAGCATGGCTTTTAGTTCAAGCTCTTTTTGCCTCAGCACCACCAGATCTTCTTGGATCTCATCCTTTTTCTCTTCCTCAGGTGGTCGAATGACGAAATTGATCGATAGGGCAACTAACGTGCCGATAAAGGTGTCCAATACACGGTCTAAGGCGAAGATGATCGATTCCCCTTGAGGGACACTGGAAGTGATCAAAAGCATCGTCGCAATAGCAGAGATAATGCCAGAATTGTTATTGATGCCATCTGAAAAAACGATGACAAAAATGACTAGCGCTGGCAAGACAAACAATTCGATCAGAAAGTCATTTTGAAAATATTGCTTCGTCAAAAAGTAAAAAATGGCTGTACCGCCGCCGATCGTATTTCCTAATACCCGTGACTTACCAAAAGAGATCGTTGTGGTCAGGTCTTGTCGCAAAGAAAAGACAGCCGACAAGGCAGCAATCAATGGTTGGCCACGATCAAGAAAATGAAAGAGCAGAATACAAAGCATGACAGCAATGGCTGTTTTTATCGTTCGCATACCTAAGCGAAAACGCCCCAGTTTCATGGTCGAATGCCCCCTTTACTTAATCATACCCAAAGCAGTTGAGAAATTCTAGTCTTATTCCTCACAATTTAGTATACTTTTCACAGGAGGTGACAAAAATGAAAATCGGAATGAGAACCGTGAAAACGGCGATTGCTGCTGGTTTATCAATGTTTCTGGCACAACAGATCGGTCTTTTGTATGCGCCAGCCGCAGGGATCATCGCCATTTTAAGCGTCGGCAATACAAAGAAAACGTCACTTTTTACGGGAATCGGGCGTTTGATCTCTTTGGCGATCGCAACGCTCTTAGCTTTTGTCAGCTTCCATTTATTAGGCTTTGGGCCGATAGGATTTGTTCTTTTTCTCTTTCTCTTTATCCCAACCGCTGTCTATTTCAATTTGACGGATGGGATCGTCGTCAATTCTGTCTTGGTGACCCATTATATGATGGAACGTTCGTTTGCTTGGCCACTGATTGGGAATGCTTTTTTATTGATGAGTATTGGCATTGGCTTTGCGCTTTTGTTCAATTTATATATGCCAGATGGCGAACGAGCATTGAAAGAAAGACAGCAATTAGTAGAAGAAACGTTTAAAAGTCTTTTAAAAGACATGTCAATTGCGTTAACTGAAAAAGAAAAGGCGACGCTTCCCCAGGTTTGCCAAACGCTTTTGGGGGATATCAAGCAAGGCAAACAACAAGCAATGGTGCATAGTGAAAATCAATGGCGAGGAGAAGCCTCCTATTATGAAGAGTACTTTACCATGCGCCAAAGTCAGGCACGCTTACTCTTAGAAATGGTTGACTTATTGCAGTTGTTTTGGGTAGAAGAAGCCTATACAAATGCGTTTCAAGAGTTGCTATCCTTTACTGCCGAGTCCTTTCACGAAAATAACGATGGGAAAGAGATCTTGGCAAAAATTGCTGCGCTTTATGAAGATTATCGACAAAAGCCATTGCCCCAAACAAGAGCAGAGTTTGAAAATCGCGCTCAGCTGTTTCAGTTTCTGCAAACCTTTAAAAGTTTTATTGAAATCAAAGCCGACTTTTCTGAACAAATGCAAACAATAGCACGCTAAAAAAGACTCCCAAAAAGGCAGCCGTAATATACCAATATAGGAAGCAGAACTTGCGCGCTTCATTGGCGGTAATATCCAACAAGAGCATAGCAATGCGAAGAATCTACCTGCTCTTTTCGGTGCTTCTACAACCATCTTGCTAACAACATGGTTGAGAAGAGCAGGCATCAATTCGACCCGTTCAGAAAACTGCTTATACTTAGAGATAAATTCCTTCACCTGTATAGTCTGTTATTCCTGTTGATCTATTTCTTTTTCCAGCCTTGTAATCAGTTTTAGACATTCTTTTTGTTGAGTATCATATCCATTCGATAGCTGTAGGAAAAGTTTCTCAGTCAGCGAGCCAGTCACATGGTTTTCATACACCCATTGGAAAAGTAGCTACAATTTTTCGTTCAGCTTTATCGTGTGGTCACCCCAAAAGTTTGACTTTTATGGATTGAAGAAATTTGGAGTTGTCAATAAAAACTGGACACTTAGTTAAGAGAGTAAGTGGAATTTTTTTCAAAGACATTAGGAAATTGATAGCTCGGAGCAGAGTGGTTGAATTTTGTGTTTAGTAAGTTTCAAACTATTTAGATATCTCCATTTGAGCCTGATCAAATCCTCTAAATTGAGCGTCATTGATCAGCTCTCTTTTTTTCTTATAGACATCAATAAAAACAGATACATAAAGCGTTTCTTCCTTCAGAGGGATTTAGGTAATGTCCCCTAGCCAAATTTTATTTTTTACTGTTGACTTGATGCTGTTGGATAGCCACTTCCATTGCATGTTCTTCTTCCAATTCCATGTAATTAGATAGGATAACTCCCGAAGATCGGTTCCTCTTACAGATAAACATATTGATGGCGGGAGTTTCGTATGGTATAATTTTTTTAGTGACCACGTGGTCACTAAAATTTCGAAAACAAATGACCATGTGGTCACTGAACGGAGAACCTTATGCCTAAAAAGTTGTTTCATGAACTGCATGAAGATAAAAAGAAAAGAATCATTTCTGTTAGTATTTCAGAATTTGCAAAATACGGGTATGCAGATAGTTCCACCAACCGTATTGTAAAGGCCTCTGAAATTAGTAAAGGAAGTTTGTTTAAATACTTTGAAAACAAAGAAGATTTGTATTTTTATTTGCTTGATTTTGTCACAGGCGAGCTAAACGCAAACCTATATCAAAAATTAGGCACCCTTTCAACTAACTTGTTTGAGCGTATAATTCAATACTCGGAATTGGAATTTTTATGGTATATCCAAAACCCAGAAAAATATAAGCTTATTATCAAAGCATTTAGCAAAAATGATACAGAAATTTATCGAAAGGTTGAAGCAAGATTTAATTATGCTGGTCAGAATGTTTATTATAGCGTATTAGAAAACGTTGATACGAAATCGTTGAATTGGGATAAAAGAAAAGTTCTTGATGTGCTTAAATGGTTTTTACAAGGTTTTAATGCCGACTTTATCGAAAGAATAGAAGTGCAAAACGGAAATAAATCCGAAATTAACCAAATTAGGAATGAGTATGTAACCCACCTTACCGACTATATAGATATACTTAAAAAGGGGATTATAGACTAGAAGGAGTTGAAGATCTTGTTTTATGGTGCCAAAGGAAGTTCAGTAACTATCAATGGATCAAAAATGGATTATGTGGAATTTGGACTGGGGAAATCTCCATTGATAATTTTGCCTGGGTTATCAGATGGATTAAAAACTGTAGAGGGGCAAGCAATCAAATTGGCGTATTACTTTAGGGCTTTTTTGAACGATTTTAAGGTGTATGTGTTTAGTAGAAAAACAAATATTGAAAATGGGTACACCACCAGGGAGATGGCAAAAGACCTTAAAGCAGCACTTGACCAACTTGGAATAAAAAGTGCTTGCCTAATGGGTATATCACAGGGTGGTATGATAGCCCAGCACTTTGCTATCGACTATCCTATGATGGTAAAAAAGCTTATTCTTGCTGTTACCACTTCCCGTGCAAACGAAACTCTTCATCGAGCTATCAACGGATGGGTG
Source organism: Enterococcus casseliflavus (assembly GCF_029215545.1). Classification (NCBI taxonomy): domain Bacteria; kingdom Bacillati; phylum Bacillota; class Bacilli; order Lactobacillales; family Enterococcaceae; genus Enterococcus; species Enterococcus casseliflavus. The sequence continues at coordinate 1,532,995 of NZ_CP119393.1, forward strand.
AATTACGCGGAAAATAATGATTATAAATCACTGATGATTGATACAATGGAGAAAACATACTCATCCCAAAAACTGAAAACATATCGGCTGATGTATCCACTTCTATGTAGAGTTGGAAAGCCGAAAAGCTTTGAGAGGTTCATACTTCAGGCAAAAGCTGTATTGGCACACGATACTTTCAGTAAACTTGAAAACATAATTTGTCCTACCTTCATAATTGGCGGTGATAGCGATAAAATAGTTGGATCAAATTCTTCAGCGGAGATGGCTGATAAAATCCCAAACGGTCGTTTGCTTCTCTATAAAGGGCTGGGACACGCGAGCTATGAAGAAGGCAAAGATTTCAATAAACATGTTAAAGATTTTCTTTTAAGTTAGTTCGAAGCCTCACATATGCAGATTAGTAAAAGCAGGAATTGTCTTTATGCTAAATTCAAACAATAGCCGCGAACGCACTGTAAAATAGCTATATATATGCAATTCGAACGCTACATTTTACCGCGTTAGCTGCCTACAGTGAACGGCTCCGACTTTGGAAAAGAAATACCTTTTTCCCAACTGCCTAGATCAGATGACGTAGACACAAAGGTCCACATCAGCATACACCTGCTAAAAATCTTTACTGTCTTTGATTTCAAAATTGGCGTGCAAAATAAAGAACTAGCTGACACGCAAAGCCAGCTAACTCAACACCATCGGAATAGTTAACCTTCTCAAATCTTACTTAAAATGGACAGGAAAATTGCCGAAGTCACTTTAAGATCGTACACACGGTAATCTTCCACAGTTACGGTGTAAAGTAATGGGCAGTTACGATTTAAAGAATTGGTGCTATTATCAGCTTTTTTACAGCCTATAGGTAGTGTTAAATCTTCTTCTGACCGTATTTTCTTCTGCGTGTATTTTCGCCAAAACTGTGGTGGTTTGGAACAGAAAAAAGGTAGCAACGGAATTTCGCTTCCGTTGCTACCTTTTCTTTTGACAATCCTATTGGTGAATGATTAGGTATTATGTGTTTTGATTCCTGTTATATCTGGCATCAGCCTAAAGGAGTCTTTTTCATTTTACTGCTGTTCCCAAAAAGCTTGCATTTGATCAAGAACGTCAATGACATCGGTGGTCAAATGGATCGATCCTTCGATCTCGCCATCGATGGCTTTGATCATATTGGCAATTTCATAATTAAGGGCTTGACTGCTGTCGCCAGCTTCAATCACTTCATTTGTTCCATCTCGGAAATGGATCACGGCTTTGTCCGCACGAGGGTATTCATCTACGGTAATGTATCCTTCTTCGAAAGCGACGATACCGGTTTTAGGCATTTTCGCTTGGAAAGTCAGCGTGACACTAGCCATTTCATCGGCTGGATTTTGTAAGATCGTGACTGATTGTTCATCCACACCTGTAGAGAAGGGCTTCATGCTGCTAAACGTCACTTCTGGTGTATCCGTCATGAAAAAGCGGGCAAATGAAACAGCATACGTACCGATATCCAATAAAGCACCGCCACCTAAATCTGGATTGAAGAAACGATTGCTTGGGTCTGGATCTTTGTAGCTGCCAAATGGTGCTTGGATCATTTTTAATTTTCCTAAGCGTCCGGCATCAATCTCTTCTTTCAACCGAGCATAAACCGGCATATTGAAAATCGTCATTGCTTCTTCTAAGATTAGGTTTTTTTCTTTGGCTAAGGCTAGTTCTTCCGCTAGCTCATCGGCACTGGTGGTGATGGCTTTTTCGCAGAGGACATGTTTTCCTGCCATCAGAGCTTTCATAATAAATTCATGATGAAGATCATTAGGTACTGCAATATAAACAATATCGATTTGCGGATCTTCTAACATGGCATCTGTGCTTTCATAGGCATGGGGAATAGAGTGTTTCTCAGCAAATGCTTGGACTTTAGGGAAACTCCGGGCACTGACCCCATATAGTTCACTTGCTTCATTAGAAAAGCCAGCAGCAAATTGCGTTGCGATATCTCCGAGGCCAATCATTCCCCAACGGTATTTTTTCATCATTGATCATCTCCTTCGTATTTAGTATAACAAAAGAAATCAATTCTTTAAAATAATCAAAAACAATCGCAAAAAGTTTCCATTACGGCTGACTTTCAGTAAAATATAGAAGAGGAGGGATAACATATGCATAATGTATCAATTGCAATTATTTTAAATACCATCATCGAGCAATACGCATCAGAAAAACAGTTTTATGAAACACAATTAGGCATCACCGAGGAGCAATGGGAGGCATGGAAAAATGGCACAATGAGTCTGTCACCTGCTGAAAATCAGAAAGTGAAGCTGCTGTTTTCAGATTATGAATGGATGTTGATCCAAAAAATCATTCGGCAAACCGTCATTTATCCAGAAAAACGCAATCAAGCGGTCGTCGAGTTCAAAAAAATGAAGACTCAAATCGCCAGAACGTGGTTAGCAAGCGATTTAGCGAAAGTCGAATTGTTAACAGAATCTGAAGAAACAGCCCAATACCTTGATTTGAGAGTCAGTATTACGTATGATGAGTGGGGTTATGATGATATACTAAACTTCCGATTGCCCGCTTTTGTTCAGCAGCAAATTCGCAATGAAAAAATCGAACTGTTGGAGTGGGTCAAAGAAAATCTGGAAGAAACTTACAACTAAAGGTAGGATATTTTTTGAAAAAGTATTATGGAATGGCTGCGGCGGCGGGCTTCTTGTTTCTGGTTCTTTTAACCATTCAAGTGAACCGAGTGACCGCAGTCACCCCAACAAAGAGTGCAAGTATCGCTCGTTCAACAGATCAAGCAACAACGAGTGAAACAACAGAAACAAATGAAAAAGAGCCAAATGGGAACACGCAAGAGTCACAAGAACAAGCAAGTGCTAGTGATGAAGTGAACGAAGAGGATTTTCCAACTGTCTCATTGGATGATTGGTCATTGGTTTTGGTAGGCCCAAACAATAAAATCAAAAGCGAAATTGCACAAAAAGATTTAGGGAAATTGTCGAATGGCTATCTCGTCGATCAACGCATCGTTTCAGCTTATGAAAAGCTGGCAGATGCCGCAAAAGCTGCAGGACATCCTTTGGTGATGGTCTCTGCCTACCGTTCAGTCGCGTATCAAGAGGAGATATTCAATGCCAATGTCAACACCCTGATGAGTCAAGGTCATACAAAAGAAGAAGCAATTCGGATCACGAAACTGACCTTTACTGAGCCTGGCTATAGCGAACATCATACTGGGCTTGCTGTTGATGTTGTGGATCAGGATTGGTATCAAAATCATACAGGAGAACTGCTCAATGAGGGGTTCGGTGATACTGAGGGTGGAAAATGGCTACAAGCTCATGCAAGGGAGTATGGGTTTATCATCCGTTACCCGAAAGGAAAACATGCTATTACGCAAATCGATTATGAGCCTTGGCATCTACGATATGTAGGGGTCGAAGTGGCAACCTACATTGAGGAGCAGGAGTTGACCTTTGAAGAGTTTCTGGAAGATGCAAAAGAACACATCGCTCGAAAAGAAGCAGAACTGTCCTCTCACGAATGGGAAGATCCTCTGGCAGAGGACTGGATCTATGAGGGGTCTCTTGCTAAAAGTCAAGAAAGCAGTGAGCTTACACAAGATGAGTTGTTGCTGAATGGAGGCAATTTGTTTTCTGAAAATGTGTTTAGTCAGACAAAGGAAGTGAAAAAATGAGCGCAAGACGAAAAAAACAGAAGACTCGTTTCCCATTAGTCTTTCTAGGGTTATTCTTGATTGGGATTGCCTTTATTTTTTCCTTAAATAGTTTGGCAGACCCCCTTCCCAAAGAGGAAGAAACAAACACGGAAGCCATCTCCCATGAAGAATTTATTGATCGCATCGCTCCTTACGCACAAGAACTGCAAAAGGGCTACGGGATTTTACCAAGTATCATTATTGGACAGGCAATCCTTGAATCAGATTGGGGTCAAAGTTCTCTAGCCAGTGAATACAATAATTTATTTGGAATTAAGTCATTTGGCCATTCAAAAAAGGTGACATTAGATACCCAAGAGTTTTATAATGGAGAATGGGTCACGATTCAAGGAGATTTTCGTGTCTATGATACTTGGGAAGAATCAATGGATGATCATACGATGTTGTTTGTAAATGGTGTGGATTGGAATCCTGCACTTTATGTAAATGTCTTGACAGCAAACGACTACCGCAGTGCCGCACAAGCATTACAAGATGCAGGGTATGCAACGGATCCGGATTATGCCAGCAAAATCATTCAAGTAATTGAAACCTACCAATTGAATCGATTTGATCAATAAGAAAAGAGAGTTGGCTGCTTATGGAAGAAAAATATATGCCAAAAATCACCACCGATTTGCGCAAAGATATCGTGAAAGTGCCTAAAGTTATTCGAGAGGCTAGCGGTATTCAAATATTTGGAAAACAAATCCGCTCCATTATTTTCACAACGGATATTGCGATCATCCGCAATACAAATGCGGATGCTGTGATTGCGGTCTATCCCTTTACACCACACCCAGCAATTACGAAAGCAATCATCGAAGCAGCGGACATTCCAGTGTTTTCTGGTGTCGGCGGGGGCTTGACCCAAGGATTTCGCTCGTCTTATATGAGCATGTTTGCTGAAGCCCAAGGGTCGATCGGGGTCGTCTTAAACGGACCAACGCCACTGAAAACTGTAGAGCAGGTCTGTAAAGTTGTAGATATTCCCGTTATCAGTACCGTAACGAGTAAGTATACCGAAATTGATGCCAAGCTTGAAGCTGGTGTGAAAGTCATCAATATCAGTGCTGGCAAGGACACAGCAGATACCGTGGCTTTCTTCCGTAAAAAATATCCGAAGCTGCCGATCATCGCAACCGGTGGACCAACCGATGAAAGCATCTTAGAAACGATTGAAGCAGGCGCTAATGCCATCACCTACACGCCGCCGTCCAATGGGGAGCTTTTCAGTAAAAAGATGGAACACTATCGCGATATGGAGAAGCCAGAGTAGGAAATGATCCACAAATGAGAATATTTTTATTTATAAAGGGCATTCCATGCTTGTGTTTTTAATCAAAGACAGGCATAATCGAATCTATCATTTAAAAATTACTTGTATATCGTCGAAATATGGTCGACAGTCTCTACCCGATACCGTAAATATCGGACTATAAGTAAAAATCGTGCCTGTTAGACACTTTTTTTGCTTTGGCAAAAAGAGTGTCTTTTTTTTCAGGATGGAATAGAAAGGAACGAGGAGAGCTAGGATGGAAAAATTAGTTGAGCGTATCAAAACACACGGAAATGTGCTGGGCGAAGGGGTTCTTAAAGTGGACCAATTTTTGACCCACCAAGTGGATTATGAGTTGATGAAAGAAATCGGTGCAGTCTTCGCGGAACGGTTTCAAGGAAGCGGCATCACAAAAGTAGTGACCATCGAAGCTTCAGGGATCGCACCAGCCCTTTATACTGCAGAACAGTTACAAGTACCAATGATCTTTGCCCGTAAAGCAAAGAGTTTGACGATGGATGAAGAGCTGCTGACTGCATCTGTCTATTCCTTTACCAAGCAAGTGACCAGCCAAGTATCGATTTCCAAGAAATTTTTGTCATCAGAGGATACAGTCTTGATTATTGATGATTTTTTAGCAAACGGACAAGCAGCAAAAGGGTTGATCGAACTGTGTCAACAAGCAGGAGCCAACGTCGTCGGTATCGGTATCGTGATTGAAAAATCATTCCAAAGTGGTCGACAATTACTTGAAGAAATGGGAATTCCTGTTGTTTCACTAGCACGGATCGCCTCATTGTCTGAGGGACAAGTCAGCTTTTTAGAAGGAGATGCCTAATGAAAGAAACGAATAGCCGTTCAGCAGTTTTAGGCTTGCAGCATTTGCTAGCGATGTATGCAGGAGCTGTTGCCGTTCCTTTGTTGATTGGAACAGGTCTGGGCTTCAATGAAGCTCAGATGACGTATTTGATCTCGATCGATATTTTCATGTGCGGAATCGCTACGCTTTTGCAATTAGTTGTTACCCGCTTTTTCGGGATCGGCCTACCAGTCGTTTTAGGCTGTGCCATCCAAGCTGTCTCCCCATTGATTTTGATCGGCACCAAATCGGGAATCAGTGCGATTTACGGAGCGATCATTGCCGCCGGGATTTTCATTGTTCTGATCGCCGGCATTTTTTCGAAAATCAAAGTTTTGTTTCCACCATTGGTGACGGGAACGGTGATTACCGTCATCGGCTTGACCTTGATTCCAGTCGCCATCACTAAAATCGGTGGAGGGGATGCCGCAGCTGCTAACTTTGGTGATCCAACGAATTTATTGTTAGGTTTTGTAACGATTGCCTTGATCATTGGGGTGCAGGTGTTTGGGAAAGGCTTTATTCGCTCGATTGCCGTTTTGATCGGTGGGACTATTTTAGCAGCATTATTAGGCTTGGTGGATCTTTCTGCCATCGCCCATGCGCCTGTGTTTCATTTGCCTCAGCCTTTTTATTTCGGCTTACCAACCTTTGATTTGTGGTCGATCGTTTTGATGATCATTATTTCCATCGTGAGTCTAGTAGAGTCCACTGGCGTTTATTTTGCACTTGGAGATATTACTGAAAAACCGATTACAGGCAATGACTTAAAGCGCGGCTATCGTGCGGAAGGCTTGGCGGTGATCCTTGGTGGGATCTTCAATACATTTCCTTATACTGGATTTTCACAAAACGTAGGTTTGGTTCAACTTTCAGGCATTAAGACTCGTCGCCCGATTTTCTTTTCAGCAATCTTTTTGATCGTATTAGGGCTGTTTCCAAAAGTTGGTGCCATCGCACAGATCATTCCAGAAGCAGTACTGGGAGGCGGCATGTTAGTGATGTTTGGCATGGTCGCTGTTCAAGGGATGCGAATGCTGAGCAAAGTTGATTTTATGAATGACAAGAACTTGTTAGTGATTGCGGTCTCGATCGGTTTTGGTTTAGGGTTCAATATGATGCCAACCTTATTCAGTCAGATGCCTGAAACCGTCCAAATGTTTACAGGCAATGGGATCGTCATGAGTAGTTTGACAGCCATTGTTTTGAACCTGTTCTTCAATGGATTGCCGAAAGAAACAGACGAAGTTACGGAATTGAGCTTGCAACAGTAAGTCGATTTGATCCAGACGAGGATTCGTCTGGATTTTTTGTATTGTTCCTTTATTTGTCTTTTTCCTGCCAAACAGAAAGACTGAATGGTTTTCTTAGCCATAAAAACGAACGATACAAAGTTAAACTAGCAAATAGTTCGAAAATATTTTGACATTGCTCCGGCAACTCGTTACTATTTAAAGGGGAAAGTGATTGTTAGTCATAACGTGCTATGCAAAGGGCGTTGGGTCGCAGTGACAAACTGCTGCTAACAAACTAATTTCGTGAGAAAATACTTCTGAGCTTGTTTCAGAAGAAACTAGTAAAAAATCGTTGGAGGGAAAATCAAATGAAACCAGCAGTTGCAGTGATTATGGGGAGCAAGTCAGATTGGGAAACAATGAAGGAGTGCTGCTTGATTTTAGATGAGTTAGCGATACCTTATCAGAAAAAAGTCGTTTCGGCACATCGTACACCAGATTTGATGTTCGAATTTGCCGAAACTGCTCGTGCAGAAGGAATCAAAGTCATTGTCGCAGGAGCAGGAGGAGCAGCTCATTTGCCAGGAATGGTCGCAGCGAAAACAACGTTGCCCGTCATTGGTGTGCCTGTACAATCTCGCGCATTAAACGGGTTGGATTCCCTACTATCGATCGTGCAGATGCCAGCTGGGGTACCAGTAGCAACAACAGCGATCGGAAAAGCTGGCGCAACTAACGCAGGACTACTTGCAGCGCAGATGCTTTCCATGTATGATTTAGAGATAGCGGAGAAATTAAACGCGCGAAGAAATACATTAAAAGAAATTGTATTGGAAAGTAGTGATCAACTTGATTAAACCTTTAATGCCCAACGCAACGATCGGAATCGTTGGCGGAGGACAGCTAGGTCGTATGATGGCAATGAGTGCCAAAGAAATGGGCTTTCGGGTTGGCGTCTTAGACCCTACTGCCAATTGTCCAACAGCCCAAGTCGCTGATTGGCATATTGTTGCTGCCTACGATGATGTGTTTGCTTTAGAAGAAATGGCTCGACGTGCCGACGTGATCACCTATGAATTCGAAAATGTCAGTGTCGAGGCTTTGAATTCCATTTTGCCTTATTCCCATATCCCTCAAGGGACTGACCTGTTAGCAATCACTCAAGACCGTTTATTAGAAAAGTCATTTCTAGAGGCTAACAATATCGTAATTGCACCTTATGCCACGATCATCAGTCCAACGGATATCCAAGATGCCATCGACAGTATCGGTTATCCCTGTGTGTTAAAAACGACTAGAGGCGGTTATGACGGAAAAGGGCAGCACGTGTTATACAGTACCGCGGACTTAGCGCCTTCGATGAACTTACTGCGTGAAGGGACGTGCGAATTAGAAGCGTGGATTCCTTTTGAAAAAGAATTGTCGATTTTAGTTGCTGGTAATGGAGAAACCTTTACCACTTTCCCAGTGGTAGAAAACATCCACCGCAACAATATTTTGCATCAAACGATCGCTCCTGCGCGCATTGATCCAGAAGTTGCCGAAGAAGCCAAACGGATCGCTCATATTATTGCGAAGGCCTTGGATCTGCAAGGCGTTTTAGCCATCGAAATGTTCTTGACTAAAAGTGGCGGCTTGTATGTCAATGAGTTGGCACCGCGACCACATAATTCTGGTCACTATTCGATCGAAGCTTGTTCCATGAGTCAGTTTGATGCCCATATCCGGGGGATCTGTGGCTGGCCATTACCAGAAGTGTCATTGCTTTCACCAGCAGTCATGGTCAATGTCTTAGGCGATGAATTGACAGAAACGTATGAGTTGATTGCCACAAAACCTGCTTGGCAATTCCATTACTATGGCAAAGAAGAAGCGAAAACCGGGCGTAAAATGGGTCATATCACTGTTTTGACAGAAGATATCGCAGAGACCACTGAAGAAATCTATCAAACCAATATTTGGGATTAAAGGAGATAATAACATGTTAGAGCGTTACACAAGACCAGAAATGGGTGCTATTTGGACCGATCAAAACCGTTACCAAGCGTGGTTAGAAGTAGAAATATTGGCGGATGAAGCTTGGGCGGAACTAGGGGAGATACCGAAAGAGGATGTTGCTTTGATTCGTGAAAAAGCAACCTTCGATATCGACCGTATCTTAGAGATCGAAGCGCAAACGCGACATGATGTGGTTGCTTTTACCCGAGCAGTCTCTGAATCTTTAGGTGATGAAAGTAAATGGGTCCACTACGGCTTGACGTCGACGGATGTTGTTGATACTGCGTATGGCTACTTGATGAAACAAGCCAACGACTTGATTCGGGAAGATTTAAATCGTTTTGTGACGATCATTGGTGAAAAAGCCAAAGAATACAAACATACCGTAATGATGGGACGTACCCATGGTGTACATGCGGAACCAACGACCTTTGGCTTGAAATTAGCCTTATGGTATGCGGAAATGAAACGCAATGTCGAGCGTTTTGAGCGGGCAGCAAAAGGGGTCGAAGCAGGAAAGATCAGCGGAGCAGTTGGAACCTTTGCAAATATTCCACCGTTTGTCGAAGAGTATGTCTGTGAAAAATTAGGGATTCGTGCGCAAGATATTTCCACACAAGTACTACCTCGTGACTTGCATGCAGAGTATTTCTCTGCAATGGCGTTGATCGCAACTAGCATTGAGAAATTTGCCACCGAAATCCGGGGCTTACAAAAATCAGAAACCCGAGAAGTTGAAGAATTCTTCGCAAAAGGTCAAAAAGGTTCTTCTGCCATGCCCCATAAGCGTAACCCAATCGGTTCTGAAAATATGGCGGGACTTGCACGAGTCGTTCGCGGCCATATGGTGACAGCTTATGAAAATGTCTCACTGTGGCATGAACGGGATATCTCACATTCATCGGCAGAACGGATCATTATTCCGGATACGACGATTTTGATCGATTATATGCTGAATCGCTTTGGCAATATCGTCAAAAATCTGACTGTTTTCCCAGAGAATATGAAGCGCAATATGAATGCGACCTTTGGATTGATCTACAGCCAACGAGTGATGTTGAAATTGATCGATCACGGTATGACAAGAGAGCAAGCCTATGACTTGGTTCAGCCAAAAACAGCGCAAGCTTGGGATGAGCAAACGGATTTCCGTCCACTATTAGAAGCTGATCCAGCCATTACGGATGTGTTGTCCAAAGCAGACTTAGACGATGCGTTTGATTACAACCATCATTTAAAACAAGTCGACACGATCTTTGAACGTGTCGGTTTAGCCGAATAAGAAAAAAGCCGCAACCTTCAGATCCTTGTCTGAAGGTTGCGGCTTTTTTTAATAATGTTCAGCTAAGTAGGTCAATAGCTCAGGTGCTAAACCAGTTGCTGATTGGTTTTCCTGGCGATCTTCTAGCATGGAGACCATCAGAAATCCTTGGTCTTGCGAATCAAAGGCAAATAAGAAACTGTTTTCCTGGCCTTTTTCATCTTGCTTTTCTTTGATTTCAGCTGTTCCTGTCTTAGCAGCCAATGGAATGTTTAATGCTGCCAAGGAATGTGCAGTTCCGTTTGGATCGGAAACAACGGCGGTCAAATCTTGATTGATTTGATCGATCGTTTCTGCTTTAAAGACTTCTTTGTCTTTTTGCTCTTCCTCTTTCACTAAACGGGGATAGACCAGCTTCCCTTGATTGGCAAAGACGGAGTAGATCGCCGCTTGCTGGATTGGATTCAATAACAATTCTCCTTGGCCATAGCCGGTATCTGCCAGTAAAATGTCCGAATTGAAGGAGTCTTCATTTGAAATTTGAGCAGGATTCATCGCGATCGGTAAATCCAATGTTTCACCAAAAATCAACTTCGACAAGCCGTCACGAAAGGTATCTTCGCCCATAGATAGGGTTTGTTGCGCCATATAAATGTTATCAGAGTATACCAGTGCATCCTTGAGATTCACAGAAGCTACATCAGTAACTCTCGTCACAAAGTAGTCGCCCCACGAGCTATCTTTTTGCCATTTCAATCCATCGATCGCGATACTCTGCGTAGGATCGATCGTGCCATTTTCCAAGCCGATCGCACCAGTGATGGCCTTAAAGGTCGAACCAGGTGCATAGGCCGTAGCAAAGCGGCTGATGAAAGGCAGGTCTTCATTTTGTTCATACGCATCATAATCTTCTTGTGAGATCCCTTGGGTCATTTTATTGGGATCATAACTTGGCGAGCTGGCAAGTACCAACAGATCGCCAGTTTTGGGTTCAGTAACGACCGTTGCTCCTGCTTGGTTTTGTAAGGAGTCAAACGCCGTCTTTTGGGCTTGGGCATCAATAGTCAATTGGATATCCTTGCCATCTGCGCGTTCTTTTTCTAACAGGACGGCTTTCTCAGCACCATCTTCATCTGTGATGGCGATTTTTCCGCCGTTTTCTCCTCGCAACTCTTTATCGAAGGCAGCTTCCAGACCACTACGACCAATTTGTCCGTTGCTTGCTAGTGTTTCATCTTTTTCGATATCTTCCGCTGTTACATTTCCTAAGTAACCAATCAGTTGGGCGGCAGCTTCCCCAAGTGGGTAAGTGCGTCCAGTCGTTTCTTTTAAACTTGTTCCAGTTGGCATCTCATCCGTTGGTTCGATGATCTTCAAGGGGACGAACAACTCATCTTGAACCCAAGATTGCCCCAACGCTTGATTGATGGCTTCTTCTGTCAGGTCGAAACGTTCCGCGATCGCTTTGATATTGGCGTTTTTTTCGTCTCCCGTGCCCAGTTGCCCCGGAACGACGCCTAACTGATAAAGCGTGCCATTTTCTGCTAGTGGTTCGTTGTTTCGGTCGAGAATCTCCCCGCGAGTGGCATTATCTACGGAAATACTGACTTTGTCTTGTCCCTCCATTCCTGGAAAGATCAACTGAGGGGACCAATCGATTTTGGCTTCGTTATCAGCTACAGTGATCGTGCCGCTATAAGAAAGCTCGGTTAATTCACCTAACGAGGTGGTCAAGGAACCGTTGTATTGGAAATTGAATTGATCGGAATCCTTGTCATTAGGAGTTACCTCAATCCCAGAGGCTTTAAATGATTCAGCACCGATACCAGTGAAGATCGCTTCGTATTTTGCAGAGACTTCGTCTGCGGTAAAGCCGGTTGATGCTAAACTGTCTTCAGACACGAAGGCAGGCAAGTCACTGTACTTCTGATCGGCCAAAGCGTCGATAAAGGAAGTGAGGGCTTTTTTAGCAGCGGCTTCTTCTTGCCGATCCTGATAGACGGTATAACCATAATAGCCGCCGCCTAGTACCAATAAGGCGGCAGGAAGTGCCAACCAGACGAAGCGCTTGGGCTTTTTCGCTGGCTTTTCGTTGCGAGAGCGCCGATTTTCTGACATATTATTGTTCCTCCTTCAAAGCCGTCATACGGGCATGATAAAGCGGCAACAGCGTTTGATAAACTGCTAAAATATCCGCCATCTCAACGTCTTCGATCATTTCTTTCGGAAAAATCTTTCCAATTTGAAGCTCGCTTTTTTTGACTTTCTTCAATCGTTCCAGATAGGTTGGCCACATGGCGATAGGGTGGTGGTCGTATTTTGTGTGATCAGGAGAAAGTGTAAAGTCAGCTGGTAATTGATCGAATAATTCTTTTTGGGCCAACCAGGATTCAGCGATCGTTGCCTGATTTTTCGGTTGGTCGATCACGCTGAGCCAAACGAAGACATACGCTTGATTGATCCCAATTTGAAAGTGGGCATCCATTTTATAGCCTCGTTTGTTCGGACCGATCCCTGCCCAGGTTTCGGCAGGAGGGTAGACGGTTCTGCGTCGGTGCTGAGCAATATGCAAATAAAAAGGCTCTTGGCAGCTTTCTTCAATTAATGGGATCGCTGCCTCACCGATCGTTTGAAAAATCGGCTGAATCTCGGCACGGATTTTTTCCATTCGTTCGTCTAACGTTTCTAAAGAAAAAGCATCAAATGATTGTTTCGTAAATAGCATAATCGTATCCTTTCTGTTGTCTGAAAATAGTATAACAAAAAAAGCCCGATAAATTACGGGCTTTTGTTTATTTTACCTTTTTTTATCGAAGGATACTCAGTCAGTTTGCCGCTGGACTCAATTTAAACGTTGGTGTCTGGCTTTGTTCCTTCAAAAGATGCAAAAGATCATCCAAGAAAGAAAAGTCCATTTCTTCTAAATTAAAATAAATCCGAAAAGAATACGTATGTTTAAATAAGCTTTGGCGATGGATTTGATGAATGATCAATTCGTCATTGCGCTCATTTTGAAATTGTAGAACACGCTTTTGTTCTTCGGCATAATGAGGGCGCGCCCCTTTTTTGAAGGGACTGAATAAATAGAAACTTGTTTGTTGGTTGATGGAAAGGATTTGCTGCACGGCCAATAATTCGTTATGGAGCTGTTGTTTTTCTTTGTCTGATAAATGAGCTAAAAAAAGTTCAGCACGATTCTTTAGCGACCACATATAGTACTCCTCCTTGAATGTAGCTACAATACGACCTAAATATAGCATGAAAAAAGAATATTGTAAACGCTTTATAAATCCTTCGCTGCTTCTAAAGAGGAATCTACTTTCAACCAACTGGGTAAAAAGCGAACATTCGTGTTTATTAATATGTAAATGTACAGATAATCGTTGACCCGCTTTTTCTGCGTTGTTAGAATAATAAGCAAATAAAGATGTGTGTCATCGCTATGTGAAAAATATTACTTAACTGAGGTGGATTATGGAATCAGAAGTGCTTCTTTATGAAGGAAAAGCCAAGAAATTGTTTAAAACCAACGAAGAGGATGTATTGAGAGTCGTTTATTTGGATCAAGCTACTGCATTGAATGGTCAAAAGAAAGATGCCGTTGTAGGAAAGGGTGCCTTGAACAATCAGATCACTGCGCATCTTTTTCAGCGGCTAGCCGATAAAAACGTCCCAAGTCACTTTCTTCAATTAGTGTCTAAACACGAACAATTAATTCGAGCTGTCACCATGATTCCTTTAGAAGTCGTTGTTCGCAACACGGCTGCTGGTAGTTTTTCAAAGCGCTTGGGCATCGAAGAAGGAACCAAACTGCCAAAGCCGATCGTAGAGTTTTACTACAAAGAAGATCGCTTGGATGATCCGTTTATCAATGATGATCATGTGTTTTATCTAGGGCTTGCCTCAGAAGAGGAGCTGGACCAGATCAAAACATTGGCGCTGAAAGTCAATGCTGCGTTACTGGAAATCTTCTCGAATATCAACATTCGCTTGATCGATTTTAAAATCGAGATTGGCAAAACCAAGAAGGGCGAGTTGCTCCTGGCTGATGAGATTTCACCAGATACTTGTCGTTTATGGGATATGGGGACAAATGAGCATCTTGATAAAGATGTCTATCGACGTGATTTAGGGGACATCGTTCCTGTTTATGAAGAAGTCTTAAATCGTTTAGAAAAGGAGAATTCAGCATGTATTTAGTCAAAGTTTATGTAACCTATAAGGAATCTGTTTTAGACCCTCAAGGAGAAGCTGTGAAAGGAGCCGTTCATCGCTTGGGGTATCAAGATGTCAGTGATATTCGGATCGGGAAATACTTTGAAATCAAAGTGACACCTTCCAACAATCAAACACAAGCAGCTGTAGCAGAAGAGATCGAAGCGATCTGCGACAAGCTTTTGGCAAACGTCAATATGGAAACCTACCGTTATGAAATGGTTCAAATGGAGGAAGGGGCCCTATGAAATTTGCAGTGATCGTTTTTCCTGGATCAAATTGTGATGTTGATTTGATGTGGGCAATCAAAGATATCATGGGGGCAGAAGCAGAATATGTGCGCCATGATGCAGACAGCTTAGCTGGTTTTGACGGTGTTTTGCTTCCAGGAGGATTTTCTTATGGTGATTACTTAAGATGTGGAGCGATCGCCCGTTTTTCAACGATCATGTCAGAGGTCATTCGTCTGGCAAATGAAGGCAAACCTGTTTTTGGTACCTGCAATGGGTTTCAAATTTTAACGGAAGCGGGCTTGTTACCAGGGGTTTTACAAAGAAATGAATCACTCCATTTTATTTGCAAACCGGTCCGTCTGCAAGTGAATAATCAAACAGCTTTTACTTCTGAATATGAAACGGATCAAGTCATTACGCTTCCTGTCGCTCATGGTGAGGGCAATTATTATTGTGATGAAACGACTTATCAGGAATTGGTTGCCAACAATCAAATCGTTTTCCGTTATGAAGATAACGTCAACGGCAGCCTACACAACATCGCTGGTATCTGTAATAAAGCTGGCAATGTTCTAGGCATGATGCCTCATCCAGAACGAGCGATGGAAAGCTTATTAGGCTCAGAAGATGGCAAGAAGTTTTTTGCTTCATTATTGAAAAATTTTGGGAAGGTGCCGGTAAATGGATAAAATGATCGTAAAAGAACCTACACCACAAGAAATCAAAGACACGAAATTATACGAGCAATGGGGATTGACCCAAGAAGAGTATCGGATGATCTCAGAAGATATTTTGGGACGTTTACCGAACTATACCGAAACTGGACTCTTTTCAGTGATGTGGAGTGAACATTGTTCTTACAAAAATTCCAAACCTGTTTTGCGGAAATTCCCGACAGAAGGGCCGCAAGTACTGCAAGGACCTGGCGAAGGTGCGGGTATCGTGGATATCGGCGATGATCTAGCCGTCGTTTTTAAAGCGGAAAGCCATAATCATCCTTCTGCGGTGGAACCTTATGAAGGAGCAGCAACTGGAGTTGGTGGGATCATCCGCGACATCTTCAGTATGGGAGCAAGACCGATTGCTGTTTTAGACTCCTTACGATTTGGTGAGTTAGATAATCCAAGAACGAAATATCTTTTGGAAGAAGTCGTTGCAGGGATCAGTGGCTATGGCAACTGTATTGGGATTCCGACCGTCGGTGGTGAAGTGGCATTTGATCCTTGTTATGAAGGCAATCCATTAGTCAATGCGATGTGTGTAGGGATCATTGCTCACAAGGATATTCAAAAAGGGCAGGCCAAAGGTGTTGGAAACACCATCATGTATGTCGGCGCAAAAACAGGACGCGACGGGATACATGGGGCGACTTTTGCATCGGAAGAATTTGTCGAAGGTGAAGAACAACAACGTTCCGCCGTACAAGTCGGTGATCCTTTTATGGAAAAACTTTTGTTGGAAGCTTGTTTGGAATTGATCGTGGATCATTCGGACATTTTAGTCGGAATTCAAGATATGGGTGCTGCTGGATTGGTTTCTTCTAGTGCCGAGATGGCATCAAAAGCCGGATCAGGGTTGCGCTTAACGTTAGATGATGTTCCACAACGAGAAACCAATATGACGCCTTATGAAATGATGTTGTCAGAATCTCAAGAGCGGATGCTGATCTGTGTCAAAAAAGGACATGAAGCTGAAGTGGAAGCACTCTTTAAGAAATACGATCTAGAAGCCGTCGTGATCGGTGAAGTAACAGATGATGGCAACTATCGTTTGTTCCATCACGGACAGGAAGTCGCTAATTTGCCAGTAGATGCTTTAGCTGAAGATGCGCCGACTTACTACAAAGAGATGGCAGAACCGAAACGGATCAAAGTGTTTAAGGAAACACCAGACTTTGTTCCAGTGATTCACTCAGCAACGTCTGTATTTGCCGATCTACTGCAGCAGCCGACGATCGCTTCAAAACGCTCGATTTTTGAAACCTACGATTCGCAAGTTCGTACCAATACCGTGGTAGGACCCGGCAGTGATGCCGCTGTGTTACGAATCAAGGGAACCAATAAAGCCTTGGCGATGACGACTGACTGTAATGCTCGTTACCTGTACTTAGATCCAGAAGTCGGCGGACAGATCGCAGTTGCAGAAGCTGCTCGAAATATCGTCGCTTCCGGTGGGCGTCCATTGGCGATCACTGACTGCCTTAACTTCGGCTCGCCAGATAAACCAGAAGGATTCTGGGAGTTATCCACGGCTGCTGACGGGATCTCAGAAGCTTGTCGTGTGCTAGAGACACCAGTCATTTCTGGGAACGTCTCCTTATACAACGAAACGGACGGACAATCGGTCTATCCAACGCCGGTAATTGGGATGGTCGGATTGATCGAAGAGCTGGCGCATATCACGACGCAGCATTTCCAATCAGCGGGGGATCTGATCTATGTCCTAGGGGAAACCCATGCTGACTTCAATGGGTCTGAATTGCAAAAACTGCAGACAGGAAAGATCGCTGGGCGTTTAATGTCCTTTGACCTTGAAACAGAAAAAATGAACCAACAATTGGTTACCGCAGCGATCCAAGCAGGTCTTGTTCAAAGTGCCCACGATTGTGCCGAAGGTGGTTTAGCGATCGCTTTAGCCGAATCCGCTTTTGACAAGGGCTTTGGTCTAAATGTGACCGTGTCATTGCCAGCAGCACAATTGTTTTCAGAAACCCAATCCCGATTTGTGCTTTCAGTCGCACCTGATAAGCAAGCAGCTTTTGAAGCGCTGGTAGGCGCTGCTGCAACAGCGATCGGGGAAGTGACTGCTGATGGCCAGATTCGCATGCAAGCACAAGATGATACGATCGAGATGCCCCTTACTGAGGCGAAATTGAAATGGGAGGAAGCCATTCCATGTTTAATGAAGTAAAGAGCCTCAACGAGGAATGTGGGGTTTTTGGTGTTTGGGGTCATCCAGATGCCGCTCGCGTCACCTACTTCGGACTACACAGTTTGCAACATCGCGGCCAAGAAGGTGCAGGGATTGTCACGAATGATGCGGGGAAACTCAATGGCCACCGTGATTTAGGGTTGCTAGCGGAAGTCTTTTCGGATGAACGTGTCCTCCAGCGTCTGACAGGAGATGCTGCTATTGGTCACGTTCGCTACGCAACTGCTGGTAATGGTAGCGTTGATAATATTCAACCATTTTTATTCAAATTTTTTGATCAGCAGATTGGCTTAGCTCATAACGGCAACTTGACGAATGCGAAAAGTCTACGGAAATCCTTAGAAAAGGCTGGTGCGATTTTCCACTCGAATTCCGATACAGAGATTCTCATGCACTTGATCCGTCGCAGCGAAGAACCGCTTTTTATGGATCGGGTCAAGGAGGCATTAAATCAAGTTAAAGGTGGATTTGCGTACCTTTTACTGACCGAAAATGCCATGATCGCAGCACTAGACCCCAATGGCTTTCGGCCATTGTCAATCGGGAAAATGGTCAATGGTGCTTATGTGGTGGCTTCAGAAACCTGTGCGTTGGAAGTCATCGGTGCGGAATTTATTCGTGATGTCCGACCAGGCGAAGTCGTGATCATTGATGATGCAGGCATTCAAATTGAACAGTATACCCAAGAAGTACAACCTGCGATATGTTCGATGGAGTTTATCTATTTTGCCCGTCCTGATTCCAACATCGCTGGCGTCAACGTCCATCGTGCCCGTAAAAATATGGGCCGTCGCTTAGCACAAGAGGCGCCGATCGAAGCGGATATGGTCATTGGTGTACCGAATTCATCCTTATCTGCTGCCAGCGGGTACGCAGAAGCATCAGGTATTCCCTATGAATTAGGCTTAGTAAAAAATCAATACATCGCACGAACGTTTATTCAACCGACGCAGGAGTTAAGGGAACAAGGTGTACGGATGAAGCTCTCAGCTGTTCGTGGCGTAGTCGAAGGCAAACGAGTGATTCTAGTCGACGATTCGATCGTCCGAGGAACCACCAGCCGCCGTATCGTGCAACTGCTAAAAGAAGCAGGTGCCAAAGAAGTTCATGTACGTATCGGTTCGCCGCCTTTGCGCTATCCGTGTTTTTACGGGATCGACATTCAAACGAGAAAAGAATTGATCGCAGCCAAATATACGGAAGCTGAGATTTGTGAAAAAATCGAAGCAGATTCTTTGGCCTTTTTAAGTGAAGACGGGTTGATCGAAGCGATCGGTTTAGATTTTGACGCACCTTACTCAGGATTGTGTATGGCCTATTTCAATGGCGATTATCCAACCCCTTTGTATGATTATGAAGAAAACTATCTCGCGTCTTTAGCTGAATAAATTGTAGGCAAAAATGGGTTTTCAAACGAAGCAGTGAAGGACCGCTGGTTTACTTGCGTTAACGACGAATGAGCTGAATGAAGAAAAGCGGATGAATGATTGAGGAGGAACGAACGTGGCAAATGCATATGCAAAAGCCGGTGTCGATGTCGAAGCCGGTTATGAAGTAGTCGAACGGATCAAAAAGCATGTGAAACGAACAGAACGGCTAGGCGTGATGGGGGCAATCGGGGGCTTTGGTGGCTGTTTTGACTTATCATCGTACCAATTGAAAGAACCAGTACTCGTTTCTGGGACAGATGGTGTAGGAACTAAGCTTTTATTGGCGATCCAGCAAGAACAGCACACAACGATCGGCATTGATTGCGTCGCAATGTGCGTGAATGATATCGTCGCTCAAGGGGCAGAACCTATCTACTTCCTTGACTATGTTGCAGTCGGTAAAAACGATCCTGCAAAGATCGAACAAATCATTGCTGGTGTCGCAGAGGGCTGTGTGCAAGCGGGTGCTGCCCTGATTGGTGGGGAAACCGCTGAAATGCCGGGAATGTACCAACCAGAAGAATATGATCTTGCTGGCTTTGCCGTAGGAATCGTCGAAAAAAGTCGCTTGATCACTGGAGAAACCATCAAAGAAGGCGATGAGCTGATTGGTTTGCCTTCATCAGGCATTCACTCGAATGGGTACTCTTTAGTCAGAAAAGTCTTTTTTGAACAGCATGGCTATACAGGAGCAGAAACATTTGCAGAACTTGGCAACCAAACACTTGCAGAAAGTTTATTGACGCCAACGAGAATTTACGTGGATGCATTGAAGCCTTTATTGACAGAAGGATGGCTAGCTGGAATTTCTCATATCACTGGTGGCGGCTTTGTTGAAAATATCCCGCGGATGCTGCCTGAAGGTCTGGCGGCAGAAATCTCCTTAGACACTTGGCCGCAGTTGCCGATATTTGATCTGATCGCTGCTCATGGCGCGATTCCTCACCAAGAAATGTTCGAGATTTTCAACATGGGGATCGGTATGGTCTTAGCCGTTGCGCCAGAAAATGTTGCGGCAGTAATGGCGCTTCTATCCGCCAATGAAGAACCAGCGTATCGGATCGGTAAAGTGACGAAACGTGACAACGAAGCTGTCTGCTTTAAAGAGGCAGTCCGATGAGGATCGCCGTCTTTGCTTCTGGAACGGGCAGCAATTTTACAGCGATCGCCGATGCGATCCAGGCTAATGAAATCAAAGGGGCGCAGATCGGATTGGTCTTTTCCGATAAACCTGCAGCGCCAGTGATAGAAAAAGCCCGCGCAAGAGACTATGAAACGCTTGTCTTGGAGCCAGCGGCTTTTGCGTCAAAAGCAGCCTTTGAAAGGAAATTGATCGAAGAATTGCAGTATCATGCCATCAATTTTATTGTTTTAGCTGGGTATATGCGGATCATCGGGAACACCCTATTATCCGCTTATGAAGGCAGAGTCATCAATATCCATCCCTCGTTGTTGCCGAGCTTCCCAGGCAAATCTGGGATTGCCGATGCCTTCGCTTATGGCGTGAAAGTGACGGGGGTTACGGTTCATTATGTCGATGCTGGCATTGATACAGGGCCAATCATTGCCCAAGAAATCGTTCGGATTGACACCGACGATACGTTAACAAGTGTGACAGAGAAAATTCATCAAGTGGAACACCAAATCTATCCAGCTGTTTTAGCTGAAATTGTGGAAAAGGGGCTATCAAATCGTGAATAAACGTGCATTAATCAGTGTGTCTGACAAAGAAGGACTGGTACCATTTGTCCAAGAATTGACCAATTTAGGATTTGAAATCATTTCAACTGGCGGGACCAAAACCGTCTTGGAGGAAGCAGGGCTTCAACCGATCGGCATCGAAGCGATCACAGAATTTCCTGAAATGATGGACGGTAGGGTAAAAACGCTACATCCGCGGGTGCATGGTGGTCTGTTAGGGCGACGTGATCTGCCTTCTCATATGGAGGCAATGGCTGAGCACGGTATTTTACCGATCGACCTCGTTGTCGTCAATCTTTATCCATTTAAAGAAACGATCAGCAAGCCTGATGTCACAGAAGCCGACGCAATCGAAAATATCGACATCGGCGGACCAAGCATGCTGCGTTCTGCGGCGAAAAACCATTCCTCAGTAACTGTTGTCGTTGATCCCAAGGATTACGACTGGGTTTTAACTGAGCTGAAGGAAGGCAATACGACGTTGGCATCAAGAAAGAAATTAGCTGCCAAAGTCTTCCGCCATACCGCAGCCTACGATGTCTTGATTGGTGAATACTTGACCAAAGCGGTGGCTGAAACAGAAACGGAGAACTTGACGAAAACCTATGTTTTGAAACAAACATTGCGTTATGGTGAAAATAGTCATCAGAAAGCTTCCTTCTATCAAGACGCATTACCCGTGCCCTATTCGATTGCCAGCGCAAAACAAATCCACGGCAAAGAATTGTCTTACAACAACATTAAAGATGCTGACGCTGCCTTACGGATCGCAGAAGAATTTACAGAGCCAACTGCAGTAGCCCTAAAGCACATGAATCCATGTGGAATCGGAAGTGGAGAAACGATTGCTGAAGCTTTCCAAGAAGCTTACGAAGCAGACCCAGTGTCGATTTTTGGCGGGATTATCGTCTTAAATCGTCCAGTTGATGTGACAACTGCGCAGCAGCTGCAGCGGATTTTTCTTGAGATCATTATTGCACCTGCATTTGAAGAAGGAGCACTTGAAATCCTAACGAAGAAAAAAAATCTGCGCTTGCTGGTTGTTGATTTCGAAAAAGCAGCCAAACAGCCAGAAGTTGTCTCTGTCCTTGGGGGCTTATTGGTGCAAGAACCAGACGATCAAATGGAGTCACCAGCAGATTGGACCGTGGTGACCAAAAGACAGCCGACACCAGAAGAAATCGCAGCCTTGGCATTTGCTTGGAAAGCGGTGAAACACGTGAAGTCCAATGCGATCGTTTTAGCCAATCAACAGCAAACCGTCGGGATCGGTGCTGGTCAAATGAACCGCGTTGGTTCAGTGAAAATCGCTGTGGAACAAGCCCGTGAAAACAATAAATTGGCTGGTTCAGTGCTGGCAAGCGATGCCTTTTTCCCGATGGATGACAGTGTCGAATATGCAGCACAACAAGGAATCAAAGCGATTATTCAACCTGGTGGTAGTATCAAAGATCAAGAATCGATCGACATGGCAGATAAGTACGGTGTGGCGATGGTCTTTACTGGTGTTCGTCATTTTAAACACTAAGAAATAGGAGAAGACGATGAAAATACTTGTTATTGGTAGTGGTGGCAGAGAACATGCCGTCGCAAAAAAGTTTCTGCAAGACCCTCAAGTTGAAACAGTCTTTTGTGCAATGGGCAATCCTGGAATGCGAAAAGACGGGATCGTGACAGTCGCAATTGAAGAGTCCGATCATGAAGGTTTGATTGCTTTTGCTCAAGAGCAGGAGGTTGATTGGACCTTCGTTGGTCCAGAAGTTCCATTACTAAATGGCATCGTAGATGATTTTCAGGCGGCGGGCTTGGAAATTTTTGGTCCCAATCGACAAGCAGCGATGATCGAAGGATCAAAAGAGTTTGCCAAAGAATTGATGCGGGCCAATCACATTCCAACAGCTGACTATCAAAGTTTTACAGATAGTGCGCAAGCAAAAGCGTATATCCAACTTAAAGGTGCACCGATCGTTATCAAAGCGGATGGCTTAGCGGCAGGCAAAGGCGTAGTTGTTGCTGAAACCGTTGATGAGGCGAATGCAGCTGTCGAAGCGATGCTGGAGCAAAATGCTTTTGGTGAAAGTGGTGCAAAAGTGGTGATCGAAGAGTTTTTGGCTGGCGAAGAGTTTTCGCTCTTGGCGTTTGTTAAGGACGAAGCCGTCTATCCAATGGTCATTGCCCAAGACCATAAACGTGCGTTTGATGGCGATTTAGGGCCGAATACAGGAGGTATGGGGGCATACACACCAGTACCGCAGATTCCGCAAGAAATGGTCGATCAAGCGGTCAAAGAAGTTTTACTTCCTGCAGCAAAAGGGATGATTCGTAATAAGACACCATTTACTGGTATTCTTTATGCAGGTCTGATTGCTACTAATGATGGACCGAAAGTCATCGAATTTAATGCGCGTTTTGGTGATCCAGAAACGCAAGTCGTGTTAAGTCGTTTAGATAGTAGTCTGGCACAGATCATTGATGATCTCTTGCAGGATCGAGTGCCTGTGATCCGATGGAATCAAGCGGCTTCGATCGGTGTCGTGATTGCATCGCAAGGATATCCTGGCAAGTATCAGCAAGGAATGCCTGTTCCATCTCCTCAAGGAGAAGGAACGCAATTCTTTTATGCAGGAGTGGAGGAGACTACTGATCAAGGCGATTTGACGGCAGCTGGTGGTCGTGTTTTTCTTGTGGAAGCTTCAGCTGAGGATTTAGCTACTGCACAAAAGAACGTCTATGAAGCAATCAATAAATTGCCTTTGTCGGGTTTGTTTTATCGAAATGACATTGGTGACAAAGCCTTACACTATAGCAACTCATCAAAGGCGATGAAGTAAAGAACGTTTCTATGGGTAATGCAAATTGAAAGTAAAGGATGACTGCCAGTAGAACCGATCGGTTGTGCTGGTGGTTTTCATTTTATAGGAGGTTTTTTTGACGTTGGTGTAGCGTTTTCATCTTGTTGTGCTAAAATAAGAATGTAGTTTAAATAAGGAGGAACTTTACGTGAAAAAAATTAAATTCGGTCCCACTGATTTAGAAGTATCTAGCGTGATTTTAGGTTTGATGCGAATCAACAATGCCAAAGACCCAGTGAAAGTATTGACGACAGCGATTGAAAATGACATTACCTTTTTTGACCATGCCGATATCTATGGGCGCGGGGAGTGTGAAACGATTTTTGCGGAAGCGTTAGCAAAAACGGATGCCAAAAGAGAAGAGTTGTTTATTCAATCAAAATGTGGCATCGTTCCAGGTGAAATGTTTGATTTTTCGAAAGAGCATATCATTTCTTCCGTGGAAGGTAGTTTACAGCGTTTGAAAACCGATCATTTGGATGCGCTACTATTGCATCGCCCTGACACTTTGTTTGAACCAGAAGAAGTGGCAGCTGCCTTTGATCAATTAGAAAAAGACGGCAAAGTGAAATACTTCGGTGTCAGCAATCAAAAACCTGGTCAAATCGAATTGTTGAAAAAATATGTTTCCCAACCTTTAGTAGCGAATCAGCTGCAATTCGGGATCATGCATACGGGAATGATCGATCAAGGAATTCATGTCAACATGACGGATGCTGGTAGTGTCGATCATGATGGAGAAATTCTTGAATATTCTCGCTTGCTTGAGATGACGATCCAAGCTTGGTCTCCGTATCAATATGGTTTCTTCGAAGGTGTCTTTATCGGTAACGAGAAATTCCCCGAGTTGAACGAAAAATTGACTGAACTAGCGGACAAGTATCAAACGACACCAACAGGTATTGCTTCTGCGTGGATCTTACGTCACCCTGCAAACATGCAAGTGATTGCTGGAACGATGACCCCGCATCGGATCGAAGAAATCGCACAAGCATCTTCGATCGTATTGACTCGCCATGAATGGTATGAGGTGTATAAAGCAGCTGGGAACATCTTGCCGTAATTTATTAGTAAATCCCGTTTTTTTCAGTACTTATAAGGATGAATGTTCGCAAAAGACGAACATTCATCCTTTTTTTTCAAAAAGTATTTCTAAAAAGCTTGTATTTCACTTCTAGGTGGTTTAAATTGTTGTGGGCGTTAAAAATAGGCGGATGCCATTTGATGCTTGCTTCACTCTTAGTAAGATTTGGAGGATATTTTTATGTTTGACATGAAAGTTTTTGATTACGAAGATATACAACTGATTCCTAACAAGTGTATCGTGAACAGCCGTTCAGAATGTGATACCACGGTGACATTAGGCGGACACTCGTTTAAGATGCCTGTTGTTCCTGCAAATATGCAAACGATTATTGATGATTCGATCGCAGAATTTTTAGCTGAAAATGGCTATTTTTATATTATGCACCGCTTTGATGAAGAAGCGCGGATTCCATTTATCAAAAAAATGAAAAGCCGTGGCTTGATTGCTTCTATCAGCGTAGGTGTCAAAGAAAATGAATATGCCTTTGTGGAAGAACTAGCTGACAAAGAGCTTGTTCCTGATTTTATTACGATCGATATTGCTCATGGCCACTCAAACGCCGTGATCAATATGATCCAACACATCAAGAAGCATTTGCCAGCAACGTTTGTGATCGCTGGAAATGTTGGAACGCCAGAAGCAGTTCGTGAATTGGAAAACGCTGGTGCAGATGCAACGAAAGTCGGCATTGGACCAGGGAAAGTTTGTATCACAAAAATCAAAACTGGTTTCGGGACTGGCGGCTGGCAGTTAGCAGCACTACGCTGGTGTGCCAAAGCTGCTCGCAAACCAATCATTGCAGATGGAGGCATTCGGACACACGGCGATATCGCTAAATCTGTCCGCTTTGGTGCAACAATGGTCATGATCGGTTCATTGTTTGCAGGTCATGAAGAATCACCAGGGGAAACTAAGGTAGAAAACGGCGTTGTGATGAAAGAATACTTTGGTTCTGCATCAGAATTTCAAAAAGGTGAAAAGAAAAACGTGGAAGGAAAGAAAATTTGGATTCAATACAAAGGTTCTTTGAAAGACACGTTAGTTGAAATGCAGCAAGACTTGCAGTCATCCATCTCTTATGCAGGTGGAAAAGATTTAGAATCGATTCGTAAAGTGGATTACGTAATCGTAAAAAATTCGATTTTCAATGGAGATACGATCTAACTTTTATATGGAAGAAACGGCCTTTTAAGGTCGTTTTTTTGTTCTCATAGAATAAAAGAACATCTGATCCATTATCGTAAGGTAAGAGGAACTCTTGAATGAATGTGCTGTATTAGCAGGATAGAAGAAAATGACAGGAAAGTCCTAAAAGACTACTTATTTCATTAAGAATGATTCTATATTGACGGATTTTATTGAATTAACCTTCATTGTTAACCTTTATTAATGAAAAGACACTAGTTTTTCTCTCGAATCATCAGTGAGTGTAAGCTCGTTTTTTCTTAGAAGGTTTAGAGTAACTGAGTGACAGGATTGCTATGAGGATATTCAGCAACTGATGTGTTTGATGAAAAGAGTATCGATGTTACACGACAAATAGATATTTCTCTAATTGTTTTTTTATTAAGTTGTCCATTATCAATTAATGAAAACGAGAATCTGCAAAATGAATCAAATCAGCTGCCATCCATGTGTTTTGTCAAAAAAATGGTGGTATTTTGCTGTTGTAAGCCTATTCGTGCTATGCTACCCTTATTTGTGAAAGATATTAACTAGTGAATTGAAAAAGAAAGTAGGAGTAAATTTGATTAAAAAAATCGTTAAAGTTTTTTTGGGATTAGTTGTGGTTTTAGGTATTATAAGCTTCGTTATCCCATCATCTGACGGGGATGGAGAAAATGGTTCAGAAATTGCGGATGCTGAAGAAGTGATTCAAAACGAGAATGATTCAGATACAGGAACAAGTGAGCTTCAAGAACCAGAAGCTGATGAAGAAGATCAAGCTGAAGAAGATGCAACAATTCCCAGAGAACACAGAAATGCTTTACGTGCAGCTGAAAACTATCTTTTATTAATGCCCTTTAGTAAGGCAGGACTTTTTGAACAACTAACATCAAGTTATGGTGATGATTATCCTGAAGAAGCTGCCCAATATGCCGTGGACAATGTTGAAACTGACTGGAATGCAAATGCTTTGAAAGCGGCTGAAAACTATTTAGACCTGATGCCAATGTCTGATAGTGAATTATATGATCAGCTAGTATCTGAATACGGAGATAAATATACCCCAGAGCAAGCGCAATATGCTATTGATAATCTAGCTGATTAATTTACTGCAACTCCTGTCACACTTTAAAGTAATACAAATCAGTATTGCTAGGACAAAATAGTCAGAACTCTCAATGGCTATTCCTTTCTAAAAAGCAGTTATGGGACCTTGATTAGTCTCTTAGCTGTCTTTTTTGATTTTAATGGAATATCAGCATAGTGAATAGGGCGGTATGGCATTAGTTAACTTGAAGCAGTCTGCGCGAACAAAGGAATACAAGCACATAGATACAAATGTTTTGAAATATAAAATCACATCAGTTCTTTAACGTTGTTATTTTATTGTAAGACCTTTCATTTGAAAACCTATAGAAAACTTGGAAAAAAGGGTGCTTTTTTCCTTAGATGCTGTTGACATTGGTTAGGATAGCAGTTATTATGTGGGTAGTTGGAAGAAAGACTTCCGACGAACTGACATTTTATACAAATAATTGTTAGGTGAGGCTCCTATATGGACACAAGCTGCTGCCGCAAAAGCATCGAGAGATGCTTAGTTGGTAGGACAGGTCTAATCGTGAAGGTTAAACCCAAAGCAGCTGATAGCAAGTTTGCTATCTACGCCCTATAGTGCTAAAGCTCTACAATGATCATGAGTTTTTTACGCATGCTTATTGGGAGCGTGCGTTTTTTTGTGTCTTTTGCGCGCGTTCCACAGTGACTTACCTAATAAAAAGAAAGGAAGATTCACATGGAATACCCCAGTCCCCAGATGAAACAGCGGAGTAGTTATCGAATCGCTAGGGGTGGCGTAAGCAACTCCTAAGTGCTAGGAGGAAAAAAAGATGTTAAAAAAACTATCTAAAGATCAAGAACTAAAATTACTTGCAAAATTGACCGAAAGAGAATTGTTGATGGAGATGCGGACCTCCTTCCAAGGGTTATCGGAAGAAGATGCTGCAGAACGTTTAGCAGAGTATGGTCCAAACAAAGTCGACGCACAAAAACCAACACCCGCTTGGTTGATGATCTTAGGCGCTTTTAAAGATCCCTTTGTGTTAGTTTTAGCCCTATTAATGATTATTTCTTTTGTAACAGGCGATATTGAAGCAGTGATTGTGATGGGAATCATGATTTTAGCCAGTGTCATGATTACTTTCGTCCAAGAATACCGTTCCCAAAAAGCAAGCTTAGCGTTAAAAGAACTTATTGAAAATACTTGTTCCGTAACCAGAGATGGAATCACGAGAGAAATTCCAATGGATGAGGTCGTTCCAGGAGACATCGTCACCTTAGCAACCGGCGACATGATCCCTGCGGATGCGATCTTGATTTGGACCAAAGATTTATTTATCAATCAATCTTCATTAACAGGCGAATCAATGCCCGTTGAAAAATTTGTCGATGCTGGGATCAAAGAAAGCGATGAACAAATTTCTGCACTAGATATGCAAGATCTTGTTTTCATGGGTACCGATGTCTTAAGTGGTCAAGGAAAAGCCATTATATTGAAAACCGGTCAAAGTACATTCTTTGGCGATATTGCTAAAAATGCGACCACGAAACGGGGCAAAACAACCTTTGAAGATGGCTTAACAAAAGTCAGCAAGCTATTGTTGCGAATGGTCATGGTTCTTTTCCCAATCGTTTTACTGATCAATGGATTAACCAAGGGTGATTGGGGCGAAGCGTTGTTCTTCGCGATTGCAGTAGCAGTTGGTTTGACGCCAGAAATGCTACCAATGATCGTTACCAGTAACTTAGCCAAAGGGGCGATCTCTTTATCAAAAGAAAAAGTGATCGTCAAAGAATTGCCTTCAATTCAAAACTTAGGTGCAATGGATGTGCTATGTACCGATAAAACGGGTACGATCACCGAAGATCGTGTCGTGCTGGTACAACATTTAAACCCGTTTGGCGTAGAAGATAAACAGGTTCTTGATATGACCTATTTAAATTCTTACTATCAAACAGGGTGGAAAAACCTGATGGATATCGCAGTCCTAAACTACTATGAAGAAGAAGGTTTGGCAGCGCCATTTAACGATGTGACAAAAATCGATGAGATTCCTTTTGACTTTTCACGTCGCCGCTTGACGGTTGTTGTCAATGCGGATGGTCATCAACTAATGGTCACAAAAGGTGCAGCTGAAGAAATGGAGCAAGTCTGCAAGTACGTAGAAGTTGATGGCAAAGTGATGGAACTGACTCCTCAATTGAGAGAGCAATTACGTCAAGTGAACCTGCGCTTGAATAAACAAGGGATGCGTGTGTTAACGGTTGCCGTAAAACGCGATGCCCACGCAGATGCCGTTTATTCTGTAGCAGACGAACAAGACATGATCATGATTGGCTTTATGGGCTTCTTAGATCCAGCAAAAGAAACAGCCAAAACAGCGATTGCTTCTTTACACGGTCATGGCATCAATGTCAAAGTGTTGACTGGAGATAATGCGATCGTTGCGCAAAAAGTTTGCCGAGATGTTGGTATCGATGCAGATAAATACTTATTGGGAACCGATATTGATCATCTATCAGATGAAGAGTTAGCAGCGAAAGCTGCAAAAACCAATCTGTTTGCAAAATTAAACCCAATGCAAAAATCACGAATCATTGAAACCATTCAAGCAGCAGGCCATACGGTCGGCTTTATGGGAGATGGCATCAACGATGCGCCTGCTTTACGCACGGCAGATGTTGGCATCTCGGTTGATACAGCAGCGGATATCACCAAAGATGCCAGCTCGATCATTTTATTAGAAAAAAGTTTGAATGTCCTTGATAAAGGGGTCATCGAAGGGCGCAAAGTATTTACCAATATGATGAAGTACATCAAAATGACGTTGAGTTCGAACTTCGGGAATGTTTTCTCGATTTTAGTTGCTAGTGCCTTTTTACCTTTCTTACCAATGTTGTCCATTCAATTGTTGGTTCAAAACTTGGTGTACGATATGGCACAATTGACGATTCCATGGGATAACGTAGACAAAGCAGAGTTAGAAAAACCAGTCAAATGGCAAGTGGGCGGACTATTGAAGTTTACCGTCGGCATTGGACCGGTCAGCAGCATCTTTGATATTTTGACCTTCTTTGTGATGTGGCATGTCTTTAGTGCAAATACGATCCAAGAGCAAGCCTTGTTCCAAGCAGGATGGTTTATGATCGGCTTAACGACACAAACCTTAGTTGTTCACATGATCCGAACAAGAAAATTACCATTTATCAATAGTATTGCTTCACCGGCAGTCCTGATCTCCAGCGTCTTAGCAATTGCAGTTGGCTTCTTAGTTATCTTGACGCCATTGCACACCGTCTTCGATTTTGCGGCGCTGCCATCAAGCTACTGGCCATGGTTTATTGGTATCAATTTCGCTTATTTAGTAACAGTTGAATTTGCCAAACGCATTTACATTCATGTAACGAAAGAATGGATTTAAAAAAACAGGTCGGCGTTCTTCCTATGGAGGGGAGAATTGCCGATCTGTTTCTTTTTATCCGATCTCTGTATTATTTTTTTCTCATCTTAAGAAAATTCTTTTTGATTCAAGTCGAATCCTTCACAAGTAATAAAAGGAGGTTAATGGTAAATCTGTTTAGCAAAATGATGATTGCTGTACTATTCTTAAATAAAAAAAAGAATCTGAAAAGAAAAAACTGAAGAAAGCGATTGCTTTAATGTGATTAATTTCACTAATGTTTTCTTAAGAGTTGCTACAGTGGGAATTGTTTTATTAAAAAAAATACCCTTTTCACTTGTCATTTTCGAAGTTAAATGATAATTTATAAGAGTAAATGAAATTTCGATAGTACAGATTTAAACCCTGTTACATACGAAAGTGAATTTTTATATCAGAGAGGAAAGTGTGTCAAGATGGCAAAAAAACAAAAAGCACTTGATTTCCAAGCGATTTTGGAGCAAGTCAATGCGGATTTTCCAACTTACCAAGCTTTGGACAAAGACGGGAAAATTGTAAATCAAGAGTTAGTACCAGATTTAAGTGACGACGAATTAGTTGAATTGATGACTCGTATGGTATGGTCTCGTGTATTAGACCAACGCTCAACTGCGTTAAACCGTCAAGGTCGTCTAGGTTTCTTCGCGCCAACTGCTGGACAAGAAGCAAGCCAATTAGCAAGTCAATTTGCTTTTGAAAAAGAAGACGTTCTATTACCTGGTTACCGTGATGTACCACAATTGATCCAACACGGTCTGCCATTGAAAGAAGCGTTCTTATGGTCACGTGGTCACGTTGCTGGGAACCTTTACCCAGAAGATTTAAAAGCATTGCCACCACAAATCATCATCGGTGCACAATACGTCCAAGCAGCCGGCGTTGCTTTAGGATTGAAAAAACGCAATAAGAAAAATGTTGTATTCACTTATACAGGTGATGGCGGTTCTTCACAAGGGGACTTCTATGAAGCAATCAACTTTGCAGGGGCATACCATGCAAACGCTGTATTCTACATCCAAAACAATGGTTTTGCGATCTCTACACCTCGTGAAGTACAAAGTGCGGCACCAACATTGGCACAAAAAGCAGCAGCAGCTGGGATCCCTGGTATCCAAGTTGACGGTATGGATCCATTGGCAGTGTACTATGTTTCTAAAGCAGCTCGTGAATGGGCAGCAAACGGCAACGGTCCTGTATTGATCGAAACCTTGACTTACCGTTACGGTCCACATACATTGTCTGGTGATGATCCAACCCGTTACCGTTCAAAAGACATGGACAGCGAATGGCAACAAAAAGATCCATTGGTACGTTTCCGTACTTACCTAACTGAAAAAGGACTTTGGTCTGAAGAAAAAGAAGAACAAGTCATTGAACAAACAAAAGAAGAAATCAAAGCAGCGATCGCTGAAGCTGACCGCGTGCCAAAACAAAAAGTTTCAGATTTCTTGAAAAACATGTTTGAAGTTCAACCACAAAACATTAAAGAACAAATTGCAACTTACGAAGCGAAGGAGTCGAAATAGTCATGGCACAAAAAACAATGATTCAAGCAATTACAGATGCCTTAGCTGTTGAAATGGAAAATGACAAAGAGATTTTAGTCTTTGGTGAAGATGTCGGTAAAAACGGCGGGGTTTTCCGTGCAACAGAAGGTTTACAAGAAAAATTCGGCGAAGATCGTGTCTTCGATACCCCTCTTGCTGAATCTGGTATCGGCGGCTTGGCTTTCGGTTTAGCATTAGAAGGTTTCCGTCCAGTTCCAGAAATCCAATTCTTTGGTTTCGTATTTGAAACCTTTGACGAAATCGTTGGTCAAATGGCGCGTACTCGTTACCGTATGGGTGGTACACGTAATTTACCAATCACTATTCGTTCACCATTTGGTGGCGGTGTGCACACACCAGAATTGCACTCAGATAACTTGGAAGGATTGATCGCTCAATCACCTGGTATCCGTGTCGTTATTCCATCAAACCCATATGATGCAAAAGGATTATTGATTGCTTCTATCCGCAGCAATGACCCAGTTGTTTTCTTAGAGCACATGAAACTTTACCGTTCATTCCGTGAAGAAGTGCCAGAAGAAGCATACGAAGTTCCTTTAGACAAAGCAGCAGTAACTCGTGAAGGTTCTGATGTTTCCATCATCACTTATGGTGCGATGGTTCGTGAAGCAATCAAAGCTGCTGACAACTTAGCGAAAGAAAACATCAACGCTGAAATCATCGACTTGCGTACAGTTGCTCCTCTTGATGTTGAAACGATCATCAAATCAGTTGAAAAAACTGGTCGTGTGGTTGTCGTTCAAGAAGCACAAAAACAAGCAGGTGTTGGTGCTCAAGTCGTTTCTGAAATTTCTGAACGTGCGGTTCTATCACTAGAAGCTCCAATCGGACGCGTGTCTGCACCAGATACGATCTTCCCATTCGGTCAAGCTGAAAACATTTGGTTGCCAAATGCAAAAGACATCGAAGACAAAGTGAAAGAAATCGTGAACTTTTAATAGTTGAAGAAGGGAAGAATAGAAAATGGCATTTCAATTTAAATTACCGGATATCGGTGAAGGAATTGCAGAAGGCGAAATCGTAAAATGGTTCGTCAAAGCAGGGGATACCATCAATGAAGATGATACCTTACTAGAAGTTCAAAATGATAAATCAGTGGAAGAAATTCCATCTCCAGTAACAGGAACAGTGAAAAACATCGTTGTCCCTGAAGGTACAGTCGCAAACGTTGGGGATGTCCTTGTTGAGATTGATGCACCAGGACATGAAGACAACGAAGGCGATGAAGGTGTAGCAGCAGAGTCTCAAACACCAGCAAAACCAGCGGCAGAACCTACAACGGAAACGGCTGAAGCATCAGCTGGTTCTTCTGAAGGTTCAGGCGTTTTCCAATTCAAATTACCAGATATCGGTGAAGGAATTGCAGAAGGCGAAATCGTAAAATGGTTCGTTAAAGCAGGAGATACCATCAATGAAGATGATACGTTGCTTGAAGTTCAAAACGACAAATCAGTGGAAGAAATTCCATCTCCAGTAACAGGAACAGTGAAAAACATCGTTGTTGCTGAAGGAACAGTCGCAAATGTTGGGGATGTTTTAGTTGAAATCGACGCACCTGGTCACAACAGTGCGCCTGCTTCATCAAGCACATCTGCAGAAGCACCAAAAGAAAAAGTGGAAACTTCTGGTTCAGCAAGTGTTGTTGAAGCAGCAGATCCTAACAAACGCGTCTTGGCTATGCCTTCTGTCCGTCAATTTGCTCGTGAAAAAGATGTTGATATTTCTCAAGTATCAGCAACAGGTAAAGGCGGCCGTGTAACAAAAGAAGACATCGAAAACTTCCTATCAGGTGGCGGACAAGCTGCAAAAGCTGAAACTCAAGCTCCTGCGAAAGAAGAAACAAAAGCTGCAGCAACTGAAAGCAAACCAGCAGCTCCAGCAAAAGCCTTCAAATCAAACTTAGGTGATTTAGAAGAACGTGTGGCCTTAACACCTACACGTAAAGCAATCGCTAAAGCGATGGTAAACAGCAAACAAACAGCACCTCATGTAACCTTGCATGATGAAGTTGAAGTAACAAACCTATGGGATAACCGTAAGAAATTCAAAGAAGTTGCTGCTGCAAACGGCACAAAACTTACTTTCTTACCATATGTTGTGAAAGCATTGACTGCAACAGTGAAAAAATTCCCTATCTTGAATGCGTCGATCGATGATGCAAAACAAGAGATCGTATACAAAAACTATTACAACATCGGTATCGCAACAGATACTGACCATGGTTTGTATGTACCAAACGTAAAAGATGCAGATCGTAAAGGCATGTTTGCTATCGCCGATGAAATCAACGAAAAAGCAAAACTTGCTCATGACGGCAAATTAGCTGCAGATGATATGCGTAACGGTACCATCACGATCAGTAACATTGGTTCAGTTGGTGGCGGCTGGTTCACACCAGTAATCAACTACCCTGAAGTAGCTATTTTGGGTGTAGGTACGATCGCGCAACAACCAATCGTAAACGCTGAAGGCGAAATCGTTGTCGGACGTGTGATGAAACTTTCATTAAGCTTCGACCACCGTATCGTTGATGGCGCAACAGCGCAACAAGCAATGAATAATATCAAACGTCTATTAGCTGATCCAGAGCTATTAATGATGGAAGGATGATTAACAAATGGTAGTTGGAGATTTTGCTGTTGAATTAGATACAGTTGTAATCGGTGCGGGACCTGGCGGCTATGTAGCTGCAATCCGCGCTGCTGAAATGGGACAAAAAGTAGCAATCATTGAAAGAGAATACATCGGCGGCGTTTGTTTAAACGTTGGTTGTATCCCTTCAAAAGCTTTGATCGCTGCAGGTCATCATTACCAAGAATCTTTGGATTCAACAATGTTTGGTGTAACAAGTGAAAATGTTTCCCTTGATTTTACCAAAACACAAGAATGGAAAGACAACAAAGTCGTTAAAACGTTAACTTCTGGTGTTGGTTTCCTATTGAAAAAACATAAAGTTGAAACAATTGAAGGAGAAGCTTTCTTCGTTGATGATCACACATTGCGTGTCATCCACCCAGATTCAGCACAAACTTACTCTTTCAACAATGCAATCATCGCAACAGGTTCTCGTCCAATTGAAATCCCTGGTTTCAAATTCGGCGGACGTGTCCTTGATTCAACTGGCGGATTGGCATTAAAAGAAGTTCCTAAAAAATTCGTTGTTATCGGTGGCGGTGTCATCGGTTCTGAACTAGGTGCAGCGTATGCAAACCTAGGTGCAGAAGTAACGATCCTTGAAGGTTCTCCTCAAATCTTGCCAACCTATGAAAAAGACATGGTCAAATTGGTTGAAGAAGACTTTGCGAAAAAAGGTGTAACAGTCGTTACCAACGCAATGGCGAAAGAAGCAATTGACAATGGCGATAGCGTAACTGTGAAATATGCCGTAGATGGTAAAGAAGAATCAGTTACTGCTGATTACGTGATGGTTACTGTTGGCCGTCGTCCAAATACTGATGACATGGGCTTGGAACAAGCAGGTGTTGAAGTAGGCGAACGCGGATTGATCACGGTTGACAAACAAGGCCGTACCAACGTATCAAACATCTACGCAATTGGTGATATCGTTCCTGGTGCTGCATTAGCACATAAAGCCAGCTACGAAGCAAAAATCGCTGCTGAAGCAATCTCTGGCAAAAAAGTTGCTGTTGATTACAAAGCGATGCCTGCAGTGGCCTTTACTGACCCAGAATTGGCTTCTGTCGGTATGACCATCAAAGATGCCAAGGATGCTGGAATTGAAGCAAAAGCATTCAAATTCCCATTCTCAGGTAACGGTCGTGCGTTATCTCTAGGAAAAACCGAAGGATTCATTCGCTTAGTAACAACGGTTGAAGACAATGTGATCATCGGTGCGCAAATTGCTGGTTTAGGAGCAAGCGATATGGTTTCAGAACTTGCTCTTGCTATTGAATCTGGCATGAACGCAGAAGATATCGCGTTAACCATCCATCCACATCCATCTCTAGGTGAGATCACAATGGATGCTGCTGAGTTAGCTCTAGGTTTACCAATCCACATTTAAGCTTTTTGAAACTCGTTCATCATTTGGTGAACGAGTTTTTTTATCACCAAAAATAAAGCGATCCTAAGCTATTGACAGAATCTTCTGTAAATGATACGATGCTCTTAATATTTCAACCGTTGATGAGGAAAGTACATTGATTTGGCAAGCCTAGAGAGTCTTCGTAGGGTGCAAGAAGAACTTGTAGAATCAATCGAAAATGGCCTCAGAGGTGATCTTCTGAACTTGTACGAAAGATAAGAAGATCCGGGTGCGCCCGCTATCGCGTCAGAGTATAACGACGTTAATTTGTCGCGTACTTGCTGAGAAGCATGCTGGAAAGTCTGCTTGAATAAAGGTGGTAACACGTAAACACGTCCTTTGATATCTCGATATCAGAGGGCTTTTTTAT
The DNA here is from genome assembly GCF_029215545.1 of Enterococcus casseliflavus. NCBI lineage: Bacteria > Bacillati > Bacillota > Bacilli > Lactobacillales > Enterococcaceae > Enterococcus > Enterococcus casseliflavus. Next base: position 1,569,434 of record NZ_CP119393.1, read on the forward strand.
TTGTATTATTAAGGAGGAATAGTATGACAGAAAGATTTGAGACGATTCAATTACACGGAGGACAAACACCAGATCCAACTACAGGGAGTCGCGCCGTACCCATTTATCAAACCACATCGTATGTGTTTGAGGACGCAGATCAAGCGGCAGCGAGATTTAGTCTTAGTGAGAATGGCAATATCTATACCCGTATTACCAATCCGACAACGGCTGTTCTAGAAGAACGATTAGCCCTCTTAGAAGGCGGTGTCGGTGCGTTAGCAACGGCTTCTGGCTCAGCAGCGATCACCTATGCGATTTTAAATCTTGCACAAGCAGGAGATCATATCGTTTCTGCTGCTTCAATTTATGGGGGTACCTATAATTTATTCGCTCATACGTTGCCAGATTTTGGCATCACTACAAGCTTTGTTGATAGTGAAGATCTGGCAGCACTAAAAGCAGCCATCCAAGAAAATACTAAAGCAGTTTTTCTAGAGTCTTTAGGCAATCCAGATATTGATATTGCCGACTTTAAAAAAATTGCAGCGATCGCTCATGAAGCAGGGATTCCCCTCATCATTGACAATACCTTTGCGACTCCCTATCTGTTTCGAGGATTTGAGCATGGGGCGGACATCGTCGTTTATTCCACGACAAAATACCTCGGTGGTCACGGCGCTGCTTTGGGAGGGGCCATTATCGACAGCGGCAACTTTGATTGGACAAATGGCAAATTTCCCAAGCTGGTCGATCCCGATCATAGCTACCATGGAATCTCATGGGTAGAAGCCGCTGGTAACGCTGCCTATATCACTCGGGCACGAACGATTCTTTTACGGGATACAGGCGCTGCGATTTCTCCCTTCAATTCATGGGTGTTGCTGTTAGGCATCGAGACGCTTTCGTTGCGGATGGAACGTCATGTAGAAAATGCGCAACAAGTTGCTGAATTTTTAGCCAAGCACTCGGAAGTCTCTTGGGTTCACTTCCCAACACTGCCGGACAGCCCCTATTTTGAACGGGCGCAGGAGTATTTCCCCAAAGGGACCAGTTCCGTCTTTTCCTTTGGATTAAAGGGTGGAGCAGAAGCAAGCAAAACCTTTTGTGGCGCAACCAAGCTCTTCTCTTTGCTGGCAAATGTCGGGGATGCAAAGTCCTTGATCATCCATCCAGCTTCGACGACCCATTCCCAGCTTAGCGTAGAAGAACTTGCAGCAGCCAAAATTCGTCCAGAGACGATTCGCCTATCCATTGGATTGGAAAACATCAACGATCTCTTGGAAGATCTCACGCAAGCCTTCCAACAGCTCTAAATAGTTGAAGCAGTAGGAAAAGCGCAGGATACTATGCTGCGCTTTTTTGTTGTCGGTTAGTGTTTCAAATAAAACTGCGGTTTCTGTTGGTAGAAGGATAGTAAATCCATCGGTTCTATGCTATATTTAGTTGCTAAGGAATATGGATAAGGTGGGGGATGTATGCGTAATCATGCAAGTGACAAGAGGATTCGGTTTTACTACACAAGTTTGCAATTTCTTTATTGGATGATGTTTTGCTCAATCTATGGCTTTGCGACCCTTTTTTTGATTTATTTCAAGGTCGATCCAGCAAAAATTGGCGGTATTTTAGCCTTAGTCAATATTGCGTCTACGATTTTGCAGCCCTTCATCAGTCAAATCATTATCAAAAAAAGTAAAGTACCGCTGATCGTTGTCTTGAAAACGATGACAAGCGGCGTGGTCGCGGTGCTCTTAGCAGGTGTGATTTTCCCTGCATTATCAATACTGACCTATGTTTTAGGAGGGATTTTGCTCGTTTCCATGCAGTCCTTTCTCAACGCCTTGGCGTTTGAATACACGAATAGCGGCAACAAAATCAATTTTGGCTTTTCGCGTGCGGGTGGGTCACTAGGATTTGCGGGGACCTCCTTTTTACTGGGGCAGCTCTTGGAGGAGTTTTCGGCAGCCCTTTTGCCTATGATCGCTATCGGGCAGGCCGTTTTGTTTCTCATTATTTTGCTTTTGCTGCCAGCGATCAAGAAGCCAGAAATGCCCGTGATGCTTACAGAACAAAGTCATTCAGGGGCCTTTTTGAAAAAATATCCTTTTTTACTCTTTCTCTTTGTCGGGTTTAGCTTTCTCTTCAGCTTCCATACGATGATCAACAGCTTTTTGGCACAAATTTTTGCCGATATTGGCGGTGGCAGTAAGGAAGTTGGCATCGCCCTGATGATTGCGGCGTTATGCGAATTGCCAGGCATGATTTTCTTTGAACAGTTAGTGAGGATACGGTCTAGCCGTTTTTGGCTGTTGCTGTCCAGTGTTGCCTTTGCCATTCGTGGGGTGCTGATGCTGTTGATCAGCTCCATCATCCTGATGGAAATGAGCCATTTGATGCAAGGGGTTAGTTTTGCCTTGTTTATTCCAGCTTCGGCTTATTTGTTCAACCATAGTTTGGCAGATGAAGATCGGGTTTTTGGACAAACGATTATTATCATTGCTACCACGATCGGTGGCGTGATCGGCAATCTTTTGGGCGGGATGCTGATCCAAAGCTTCGGTGTCTGGGAAATGCTTTTGATTGGGACTGGGTTTGCCGTTCTAGGTGCTGCATTGACCTTTATCGGTGTGAAAAAAATCCCTAAAAGTAACAAGATATTAGCGATCGTAAGCGAATGACCGCTAAGTAGAAAAAAGAGTTGCGGCCGTATTTGCTTCGGTCGCAACTCTTTTGAATCTGATCAACGGGTACTATTTCTTTTCTAATACAGCGATAAATTCCCGCATATAGTCTGGTAGATCTGGGGGACGGCGGCTGGAAACGATATGTCCATCCGTAACCACAGGTGTATCCACCCATGTGGCTCCAGCATTTGTCATATCATCTTTGATGCCTGGTGTACTGGTGACCGTCTTGCCTTGCAGGATATTCGCAGAAATCAAGACCCAGCCTGCATGACAGATTTGACCAATGACTTTTTCGTCTTTGTCCATCGTTTGCACGAAAGAGATGACCTCTGGGAAACGTCGTAATTTATCAGGCGCCCAACCACCTGGAACTAAGATGGCATCGTAGTCATCGGCATGAATATCAGAAAAAGCATAGGCTGATTCTGCGGGTACACCGTATTTGCCAATATACGTTTTATGCGCTTCTTCACCGACTAAATCGACTTGCGCGCCTTCTTCCCGTAACCGATGGACCGGGTACCACAATTCTAAATCTTCGAAATCATTGTCGACTAAGGCAATGATTTTTTTGTTTTCTAAACGCAAGAGAATTCCTCCTTTTTCTTGTTATTCTTACTGTAACATCATGCAAAGAGAAACACCAAAAGTATGCTTCTTAAAAAATGCCAAGAAGCTATTTTGAGAATGGTCATTCAGAGAAATGGTAGTGATGTAAGCGTTGTAATCATTAGGAAAGTAAGAGATAATGAAAGAAAGCCAAAGGAGGCGAAGATGTGGAAGCATTCGAAAATGCTCGAAAATTTATTTACAAAAACGCGCGCCCTTTAGACCTTGCTCGTTGGCAGTATCATTTTGAAAATGGATCTCGCGAGGCTGTATTACAGGCGTTACAATTCTACCAAAATGAAGATGGTGGGTATGGGCATGGTTTGGAACCTGATCATTGGAATCCCAACAGTACACCGATTGCAGTGTGGGAGGCATGTCGAATTTTAAGAGAGCTTGAATGCCTTCATTCGACAAATCCACAAGTCCAAGGGATTTTAAGGTATTTAGCTAGTGGAAAAGAGTTTTCTGAAGGGAAATGGTTCAACCAAGTGCCGTCAACGGTATCCTATCCGCATGCGATTTGGTGGGAGAGTCCTGTAGGCGTGCCAGCAGACAACCCAACAGTAAGTCTAGCTGGTATGATCTTAAAAAGAGGGGAAACTACCCTCTATCAAAAAGCACAAGAAATTGTCGAAACAGCAGTTGCAAGTTTCCTTAAGGAACCAACCAGTGAAATGCACACATTAGTCGTCTATCTAGAATTATTACAAGACTGTGAAGAAATCCAGTATCAGCCTGTTTTAGCAAATGACCGCTTTCGCGAGATCTTATTCCAGCAAATTCGCCATACTGTCTCAAACGAGCCAGAAGAGTGGTTCACGTCTTATGTCAGTAAACCTTCAAATTTTTTCTTTACAAGAGAGCAGCTGCTTGGGATCTTTAGTGAAGAATTATGTAAAAAAGAAGCCCAAGAAATTTTAAAATACCAACAAGAAGATGGATCATTTGTCATTCCATGGCAATGGGGAACGGATTATCCAGAGTTTTTCATAAGTAAACAGTGGTGGAAATCAATTACTATCATTAAAAATTTTTTGTTTTTGCGGGCTTTTCTAGACGAACCTTTTTGAAATCGGTCATCTTTTACTAAGCAATCTCGTTGGAAGAAAAAAGGAATTTCCTTCTTATTTGAGATTCACGGATTTCAGCTTTTAAAAATCTCAATAGTTTGTATACAAGAGGTACATTCATTGCTAGGATGTACCTTTTTTGCAGCGGAGGCTCTGACCTATTTTCAATTTTGTGGTACACTGAATAAGATGAATAGGAGTGGTAATATGCGGGATTATCAATATCCTCTTGACTTAGATTGGTCGACAGATGAAATGGTCGTCGTCATGAAGATGTGGGAACGATTAGAACAAGCCTATGAAAAAGGCCTTCCTAGTAGTACGTTTCTTGAGGCGTATCAAGCCTTTAAGAAAGTCGTTCCTAGCATTGGCGAGGAACGCCGTTTAGGCAGAGAATTTGAAGAACTATCAGGCTATTCGCTGTACCATGCTGTGCAGGCAGCGAAAAAGACTGAGGGAAAACTAAAAATGAAAGGGTAGATCAACGAATGCATGAAATCGTTAATGAAGTTCGCCAGTGGATGATCGCTGCAGGTGAAACGATCAAAGACAATTTAAATAAAGAAGACTTAGTGGTCGAGACAAAATCAGGACGGAAAGACTTAGTGACAGAATTGGATAAAGCCACGCAAGATTTTCTGATTGGTAAGATCCAATCCTATGATCCGGATGCCAAAATTTTAGGTGAAGAAAACGGACTGGACACACTTGCCGACATGAGTGGGCGGGTCTTCATCATTGATCCGATCGATGGAACGATGAATTTCGTGTTAGAAAAAGAAAACTTTTGTATCATGATCGCGATTTACGAAGAGAGCAAAGGGCGCTTTGGCTTTGTCTATAATGTTATGAAAGATGAATTCTTATGGGGTGGTCCAGAGATTGGTGTCTATAACAATGGCGAGAAGATCGAACCGCCGAAAGATATTGCCTTATCCGAAGGTCTCGTTGGCTTGAATTCGCCCATGTTGATCCATAACCGCCACCACGAAACCGAGGTCAGTGACAAAGCATTAGGCATTCGTATGACTGGCTGTGCTGGGGTAGAGCTGATCGCCCTCGCTAAAGGACAAAGAGCAGGCTATCTTTCTCATCTTGCGCCATGGGATTATGCGCCAGGGGGCGTTTTGTTAGAAACCCTTGGATTAAAGATGGCAAACATCAAAGGAGAGCCGCTATCCTTGAATGGACGGGAATTGTTCGTAGGCGGTACACCGAAAGCTTTTGAAGAATTATTGGCGATCGTTAATCAATAAGAAAAAACCAGATATTTTATTAATATCTGGTTTTTTCTGCAAAAATGAAAACTTTGCACTATATTTCAGAAAGAAATTCTGGTATAATGGCTTGTCGAGTGCAATGTCACCAAAAAAGGAGTTTATAAATTGAATATTAGAAATGATATCCGCAACGTCGCTATTATTGCCCACGTTGACCACGGAAAAACTACATTAGTTGATGAATTATTGAAACAATCCCAAACGTTAGATAGCCATACCCAATTACAAGAACGGGCGATGGATTCAAATGCGATCGAAAAAGAACGTGGCATCACGATCTTAGCGAAAAATACAGCGGTTGAATACAACGGTACAAAAATCAATATCATGGATACCCCAGGACACGCGGACTTCGGTGGTGAAGTAGAGCGGATCATGAAAATGGTCGATGGTGTTGTTTTGGTTGTTGATGCTTATGAAGGAACGATGCCTCAAACACGTTTCGTATTGAAAAAAGCGTTGGAACAACACTTAGTGCCAATCGTAGTTGTCAACAAAATCGACAAACCATCTGCTCGTCCTGAGCATGTCGTCGATGAAGTCTTAGAACTATTTATCGAATTAGGTGCCGACGATGACCAATTGGACTTTCCAGTGATCTACGCTTCTGCGATCAACGGAACTTCAAGTGAATCAGATGATCCTGCTGATCAACAAAAAACGATGGCACCATTGTTTGATACGATCATCGAACATATTCCAGCGCCAATCGACAACAGCGATGAACCATTGCAATTCCAAGTATCATTGCTTGATTACAATGACTACGTTGGACGTATCGGTATTGGCCGTGTCTTCCGCGGATCAATCAAAGTCGGCGACCAAGTTGCATTGATGAAATTAAACGGAGAAGTTAAAAAGTTCCGTGTGACGAAACTTTTCGGTTTCTTCGGTTTGAAACGTTTAGAAATCCAAGAAGCCAAAGCCGGTGATTTGATTGCCGTTTCTGGGATGGAAGATATCTTCGTTGGTGAAACTGTTACACCAATCGATCATCAAGATTCATTACCTGTTTTACACATTGATGAACCAACTTTGCAAATGACCTTTATCGTGAACAATTCACCATTTGCGGGTCGCGAAGGAAAATTCGTAACCGCTCGTAAAATTGAAGAACGCTTAATGGCGCAATTGCAAACAGACGTTTCATTGCGTGTGGATCCAATCGGACCTGATTCATGGATCGTTTCTGGACGTGGCGAACTTCATTTGTCAATTTTGATCGAAAATATGCGTCGTGAAGGCTTTGAATTGCAAGTTTCTCGTCCAGAAGTTATCGAACGCGAAATCGATGGCGTGAAATGTGAACCATTTGAACGAGTGCAAATCGATACCCCAGAAGAATACATGGGATCAGTAATCGAATCATTGGGAATGCGTAAAGCAGAAATGCAAGATATGATCAATACAGGGAATGGACAAGTACGGATCATTTTCTTGGCACCAGCTCGTGGCTTGATCGGTTACACGACAGAATTCCTATCAATGACTCGCGGCTACGGCATCATGCACCACACTTTCGATCAATATTTGCCAATGATCCAAGGACAAATTGGTGGCCGTCATCAAGGTGCACTTGTATCGATCGATACAGGAAAAGCAACAACATACTCGATCATGAGTATTGAAGAACGTGGAACGGTCTTCGTTGAACCAGGTACCGAAGTGTACGAAGGAATGATCATTGGTGAAAACTCTCGTGACAAAGACTTAACGGTCAATATCACGAAAGCAAAACAAATGACCAACGTCCGTTCAGCAAACAAAGACCAAACCTCAGTTATCAAGAAACCTCGTATTCTTTCTTTGGAAGAATCACTGGAATTCTTGAATGATGATGAATACTGTGAAGTAACACCAGAAAGCATTCGTTTAAGAAAACAAATCTTGAACAAGAGCGAACGGGAAAAATCACAGAAAAAGAAAAATAACTGATAACTAAAACAGTGATCAAAAGTTTTAAACACTTCTGATCTGTTCGATTTTCCGAAGGATGGAAAAGGGATTGCTCCTGTGTTGCAGCGGCTCTTCGCCGCAGGACCCAGAAAAAGCAATCAGCCGATTTCCCTCCTTCGGTTCTTTTTTGCTCGAAGTCAAATTGAACCGTTAGAATAAGCACCGCTTGCAATTTCGGCCATTCCTTTTTAAAATGAAGAAAGCAAGCACAAAGGAGAAATCTATGAAAAATTATCCTGTTAAAAAGAATCAGGAACTTGAAGTTGATATTTTGGATCTTTCCCATGAAGGAAATGGGATCGCCAAAGTCGATGGGTACTTATTATTTATTGAAAACACCCTGCCAAATGAACGTGCCTTAGTCAAAGTGTTGAAAGTCGGAAACAAATTTGGTTTTGCCAAAGTGATGAAATTGTTGCAAGCAAGTCCTGATCGGCAAGAATTGCCGAATGAAGCATTGCTGCGCACCGGTATCGCTCCATTGAGTCATTTGAGCTATGACAAACAATTAGCCTTCAAACAGCAGCAAGTAGAGAATGTTTTGGCTAAAATCGCCAAACTGCCTGAAATCAAGGTCAATGCACCAATCGGAATGGAAAAACCATTTGGTTACCGCAACAAAGCGCAAATCCCTGTGCAAAAGATTCATGGGAAATTAACGACTGGATTTTACCGCAAAAACAGTCATACTCTGGTACCGATCGAAGACTTTTATATTCAAGATCCAAACATCGATCAAGCAATCATCAAAGTCAGAGATATCTTGCAGCGCTTCAATGTCAAAGCCTACAATGAAGAAGCCCATGAAGGGTTCTTACGCCACATTGTCGTTCGTCGTGGGCATCACTCAGGTGAAATGATGGTCGTATTAGTGACACGTAAACCGAAATTCTTCAAGGGAGAAGAGATCGCGGAAGTGATCCACGAAGAGATTCCAGAAGTTGTTTCTGTCATTCAAAACATCAATGAAGAAAAAACCAATGTGATCATGGGCGAGTTCGAGCGTGTTTTGTATGGCAAGTCATCGATCGATGATCAATTATTAGGCAAAACCTTCCAAATCTCAGCGAAATCTTTCTACCAAGTCAACACAGCGCAAACAGAAGTCTTGTACCAAACCGCCTTCGAGATGGCACAACTGTCTGAAAATGATGTCGTTGTGGATGCTTATGCAGGAATCGGAACGATCGGGATTAGTTTGGCTGATCGCGTGAAAGAAGTGTTAGGGATGGAAGTCATTCCTGAAGCAGTGAACGATGCCAAAGCCAATGCCAAAAGAAATGGTGTCGAAAACGTGCATTACTTTATCGGTAAAGCCGAAAAAATCATGCCGCAATGGCTACGCGAAGGCATTCAACCGACAGTCGTCTTCGTTGATCCACCTCGCAAAGGTTTAGATGCTAGCTTTATCGAAACGACTGCTGCGGTTAAACCAGAGCGCATCGTCTACATTTCCTGCAATCCAGCAACCTTGGCTCGTGACCTCGCGTTATTTGCGGAAGAAGGGTATGTGACAAAAGAAGTCCAACCTGTTGATTTGTTCCCACAAACGACCCATGTGGAGTGTGTCGTGTTGTTAGAACGTCGTTAAGAAAAAACGAGCTTCTTTTCAGCAATTTTGACCGTGAATTCTTATTATGGTAATTGTCATAAAATCTTACGATACCAAAGTTGCTAGAGAAAGCGAGTCAATTGATAAATAAGCAACTATAACCCATCTGTTTATCTAATTACGTCGATTGTGACGTTTGGAATGGATGAAATATAAAACCAGAAACTGGAACAGAAAGACACTCTTTTTTGTTCCAGTTTTTTTTGTTCTTTCTCACTATTGATGAGCGGGGACAAAATCAATGCAAAAAGCAGTGAAGCTACAAATATGCAGACAGCCAAATCCTTTAACAAAATGGTTTGTCGGCAATTTATAGTTAATGTGTATAAAAATATGGCGTGTAGTGATTAGAAAGTATTATAATAAACGTAGTGAATAGAAAATTTTTGTTAGGAGGGATTGCACATGGCAACGATTCGTGCATTTTCACACAAAGAGATTACACCGCAAAATACGCATTTGTCTAGTTTTAAAGTGTTGATAGAGTCAGCTTTTTATGGGAACAATGTCACTTGGATTGATGATCTAGCCACTGCCTATCACTTAGCAAAAGAATCTTCTGGGGCTATTCTTACGGATATGCCGGTATCACACACCAAGGAGTTAGGACTACCAGAGGATGCAAAAGTCATCGTGTTTAATGACGGAAAAGTTGTTGGACGAACAGCGTCAGCTCGACGCATCATCGGACATCCTGGAATCCAGCGAGAATTATATGAAGACATTTTGCGAGATGCCTTATATCATGGAACCCGCAAGCAATTTTATGGTGGTGAAGTTGTTGTAGGATTAGACGAAGCGTTTATGGTCAAAGCTCACCTGTTGATACCAGAGCACTATGAAACCAATTTTTACTCTTATTTGTTGAATTTTCAATTGATGACGAAATCATGGGAGGAAAGATACCAACGTTCCAAAGAATATCCAGAGACGGACATTTTTTTGTACGCTGATCCAGACTGGTCTCATCCTGATTTTCCTTACGGGCTGTCTCTTTTTGATCCTGAACACAATGTTGCGGCAGTCTTAGGTTTAAACTATTTTGGTGAATTGAAAAAAGCGACATTAACTTTGGCTTGGGCTACCGCGCATCGCCATGGCTTTGTGGCGTGTCATGGGGGAATGAAGCAGTATCAGTTACCGAATCGAACATTTACGATGGCTGCTTTTGGTCTTTCAGGATCAGGAAAATCGACTATCACATTGGCAGAACATGATGGCAAATATGAGATCAAGGTTCTGCATGACGATGCATTTGTGATTAATCAAACAAATGGTGCCTCCACTGCACTGGAGCCTTCTTATTTTGATAAAACGCAAGACTATCCACTAACCAACCCAAATGTCCGCTACTTTATCACCTGTCAAAATGTTGGGGTTACTTTAGACGAGAAAGGAAAAAAGGTCCTCGTGACCCAAGATATTCGTAATGGGAATGGTCGAACCGTCAAATCACGATATGTCACACCTAATCGGGTAGACCATTTAGATTCGCCGATCGATGCCGTATTTTGGATCATGAAAGATAACACGCTGCCTCCGGTAGTAAAAATTGACGATCCGATTTTAGCCGCTGTTTTTGGTTTGACCTTAGCTACGAAGCGCACGACAGCTGAACATATTGTCGAGACCACGGATATAGATAAACTGGTCATCGAACCTTATGCCAATCCATTTAGAGTCTATCCTTTAGGGGAAGATTTTGCCCATTTCATGCACTTGTTTAAAGAAAACCAAACGGCTTGTTATATTCTAAATACAGGCTTTTACAAAGGCAAGAAAGTCACGCCTGAAGTCACACTAACATCGATTGAAAAAATTGTGGAAGGCGAGGCTGAATTTAAAAATTTCGGTGGGATCACCGAAATGAGTTTCCTGCCAGTAACAGGCTTTAAAGTCGATTTTCAAGATGCCTCCTATGTTGCTCATTTAAGAGAGCGGATGCAAGGACGGCTGGACTTTATTTTGGCTCAAGAGACAGAAAATGATGGCTATAATAAGTTGCCTAAAGAAGTAGCAACGGCAATGGAAAAGGTGATTTCTACATTAAGTGAGCTTCCTAGCTAATTTAGTTGAATCAAACTTCCGCAAGCGGCTTTTTTCCTGAAACACTTATTTTGTTAGCCAGAAAGGAGCGAATATGAACATTCAGTTTCACCATATCCAAATCACAGTCAATGATGTAAAAAAAGCAGAAGGCTTTTATGATCAATTATTTGCACTATTAGGTTTTGACCTTCAGAAGAAATATTCTGGGTACTTAGAACATGCTGATATGGAAGTAGTAGAATATATAGGCGATTCATTTGATTTCGGCATTTGTTCCCCACGAAAAGAATGGAAGAACGAGAAAATCGATTCAAGAAAACTTGGCTCTGTTCAACACATAGCATTTAAGGCGGAAAGCCGCGAAGTAGTAGATGCGATCTTTCCCAAAATAAAAGCTTTAGGGGTAAAGATCCTTCACGATCGACCAATGGAGTACAAAGAGCGCATCGCTCCTAACTACTATGCCTTATTCTTTGAAAGCCCAGAAGGCATTCGTTTTGAACTATTTCATTATGCCTGATTCCTTTTACTAAAAGAGCGTGGCATGAACTTGTTGCGTGAACGTGTTCCTATTCAGGTGATCTTTCATTGTGGGGTTCGTATAACCATGTGATATCAGAGACAAACTTTTTTAAAACCTGTCATCAGGAAAACTAGAACATTCTTTTTAAAAGTACGTCCGTCTGGAAAAAACTATTTGATTTCTAAAATTCATTTGGACAATTCACAAATAAAAACCTAACTCGTGTGTTAAAAAACGTTCGAATTTTTATCATTCTAGAAGCGAGTGCACCGTGGGTCAATGAGGATTATTGGGTTGATGGCACGACACTTAAGAGAGGGAGGAAGATCAATATGGATCAGAGGGTTCAGCAAGACATCGAAGCAATCATTTCCCATCAATATGATCATGGCGCCGATTTATGGTCGACGCCAGACCATAAATTACTAAAAGGAGCACCCTTTACGACCTTAGAAAGTCCTCTTTATTTACTTGAACTTGGTATGTCTCCTGAGGAGAACTTATTAAAAGAGACAGCCGCATTGATCTTTCAAGGATGGAGAGAAGATGGCAGATTTAAAATTTCTCCGTCAGGGGGGATCTATCCATGTCATACGGCGTTGGCTTTGCGAACGCTGTGTGCTCTTGGTTACACAAGGGACCAGCGGCTGCAACAGACCGTTCACTATTTTCTTGCTACTCAGGAAGCAGATGGCGGCTGGAAGTGTAATAAGTATAGTTTTGGTCGCGGCCCGGAGACCCACTTTTCCACGCCAATGACGACGTTAACGGTCCTTGATGCTTTTCGCTATATTCATGATCGTGAAAAAATGGAAACGCTTAAGCAAGCAAGCGAATTTTTGCTTGCTCATTGGGAGATCCGTCAGCCAATCAGTCCCTGTCATTATGGGATGGGTACATTATTTATGCAGACAGAATACCCCTTTAGAGGATACAATCTTTTTTATTATCTGTATGTCTTGTCTTTTTATCCTTCTGCCAGAAAAGACGCACGATTTTTGGAGGCTTTGCAGCAGTTTGAATCGAAAGTTCAAAATGGCAATGTCATCGTAGAACGGGTCGTACCCAAACTGGGGAAACTGAATTTTTGCCAAAAAGGGCATATCAGTCCCTTTGCCACACAGCGTTACCAAGAAATTCTTGCTCGATTGGCAGAGGATTGAGGAAAAACAGCCCTTTGAAAGGTTCCCCCCATCTAGACGATTCTTTTTCTTTTCTGGTACACTGTCTGTAAAGAAGCAAGTGATTAATCAACAGAGAGGAGAAAGACATGCAAAAAATATATCTTGTTGAAGATGATGCAACGATCGTCTCTGTTCTAGCAGAATATTTACAGCAATGGGGGTACGAATGTGTTTCCGCGAAGAATTTTGCTAGCATCTTGCAAGAGTTTCATGAGATCAAACCGGATCTCGTTCTTTTAGATATTTCGCTGCCTTATTACAACGGGTATCATTGGTGCCAAGAAATTCGCAAGAAGTCAGAAGTGCCGATCATTTTCCTTTCGTCGATGGATCAACAGATGAATCAGATCATGGCGATGAACATGGGAGCAGATGATTATTTAACAAAACCCTTTGATTTAGCCTTCGTTTTGGCAAAAATCCAAGCATTGCTGCGGCGGAGCTATCAGTATAGCCACCAACAAGCGCTGACCTTTGAGATAGGGCAAGTAACCTTTTATCCCACAGAAAATGTATTAAAAAAACAGGGGGAACAGTTGCCACTGTCTCCAAATGAAGCTCGGATTCTTTCCTTGCTTTTGCAGCATCGAGGGAAGATCGTAGCCAAAGAGACCATCATTGAAATGCTCTGGAATAGTGAAGAATTCATCGATAATAACACATTAGCGGTCAATATGACCCGCTTGCGAAAAAAATTAAGCCAGATCGAACTATCCGATTTGATCCAGACAGTAAAGAATAAAGGGTATTTGATAGAAAAGGAACACGCCTATGACTAACGTGAAAGAATATTTCGTCCTTTATGGAAAGTTTTATCTCGTTTACCTGCTGTTTAGTGCGGGCCTATTTGGGCTATTCTTTCTCCACAGCCTTTCATTGGAGCCCTTCATTGACTATGTGGTCTTTTCAGGGGTGATCTTAGGGGGACTTTCCCTTTTTCATTATTTTCGTTACGCACAAAAAAGAAAGCAGCTGCAGCATTTATTAAGAAAACAACGTATGACGGAAGCGGCGTTGGCGTTCTTGCCTGCCACTCGAAATCGTTTAGAAGACGAATACCAAGCCCTTCTTAAACAATTGGCAAGAGAAAAAACCACTTCTGATTACAAGGCAGCGTTAAAAAAAGAAGAAATTTATGAAGATTTCGGCTTGTGGCTTCATCAAATCAAAACGCCTCTAGCTGCGCTGGATCTTTTGGTCCAAAGCGATTCGTTGTCACCGACGGAGGTCAAAGCGGAATTATTTAAGGTGAATGATTACTTGCAAATGATGTTGAATTATTTACGACAAAATTTAGCGAATGAAGATTTTGTCTTTGAGTCGATTGCTTTAGCGCCCCTCGTTCGTCAAACGATCAAAAAGTATGCCTTGTTTTTCTCGAAAAAGAATCTGCAACTGGACATGGCGGTGGATTTGACGGTGACATCCGATCGAAAGTGGCTCGTTTTTATTTTTGAACAGGTTCTTTTCAATAGCTTGAAGTATACCGAAACTGGTGGCATCAACGTTTTCACTAAAGACAATGCCTTAGTGATTCAAGATAGCGGCATTGGTATTCGTAAGGAAGACTTGCCAAGGGTGTTTGAGAAAGGATATACGGGAAAAAATGGTCGCTTTCAGCAACGAGCGAGCGGGCTAGGCTTATATATGAGTCAACAAGCGGCTGAAAAAATCGGCTGCCGTTTAGCGATTGATTCTGAAGTGGGACAGGGAACCATCGTCACGCTTCATTTTCCCACCACAAATAACCGATAGCCGCAAACTTTCAACACTGTAAGTTTGCGGTTTTTATTGTAAGTCGCTTTTTTCTGCCAGTCAGCTTATTCTAAAAAGGAAGGAGGGAACAAGATGACACTTTTAAACATTCAACAAGTAAAAAAAATCTATCAAAGCCAGCTGAACGGACAACCCGTTGAAGCGTTGAAAAATATTACCTTTATGGTAGAAGAAGGGGAATATGTCGCTATCATGGGGGAATCAGGTTCGGGAAAGAGTACGTTGCTGAACTTGATGGCGACGTTAGACCAACCAACAGCGGGTGAAATGCAGCTGAATGGCATCGATCTGACCACGATCAAAGAAAAAGACGCAGCGAGTTTTCGACGGGATCACTTAGGCTTTGTTTTTCAAGACTTTAATTTATTAGACACCTTTTCGGTAAAAGACAATATTTTATTGCCATTAGTTTTATCAAAAGTTTCCGTCAAACAAATGGAAAAGCAGCTTCAACCTATCGTACAAACTTTAGGGATCGCCGATTTATTGCAGCACTATCCGTATGAATTGTCTGGCGGACAAAAACAACGAGTTGCTGTCGCACGAGCAATCATCACAAAACCGGAACTGCTATTAGCAGATGAGCCAACCGGAGCGCTGGATTCGAAAACCTCTGATCAACTGCTGACATTATTTCAACAGATCAATCAAAATGGACAGACGATCGTGATGGTCACTCACAGTTCGATCGCAGCCAGTCGCGCACAACGCGTCTTGTTTATCAAAGACGGGTATGTGTTTCACCAGCTGTATCGAGGGGATCGCAGCAATACCGCTTTTCTAGAAGCAATAGCCGAAACAATGACTGCTGTCTTTGCAAAGGAGGAGTAACCAATGTTCTTTCAAAAAATCGCCTTCTCCAATTTGCGTAAAAATGCCAAAGCTTACACACCCTTTTTATTATCCATGAGTTTCTTGGTGGCTGTTTTGATGATGACGCAAATCATCGTGAACAATCCAGGAATGAAGGAACTTCCTAGTAGTCAAAGCGCCATCTTCATGTTTCGTTTAGGAAATATCATCCTCATGATTTTTGCGGCGATCTTTTCCTTTTACACCAATAACTTTTTGATCAAGCAGCGAAAAAAAGAATTTGGTCTCTACAATGTTTTAGGACTAGGAAAACGTGAGATAGTCTTCGTGGTCTTTTGGGAACTCTTTTACAGTTTTCTCATTAGCCTTGCCGCCGGATTGATCAGTGGCTTATTGTTTGCACGATTAGGATTTTTGATACTGAAGAAAATCTTAGCCGTAGGCGAGTTCTTTGTCTTCAAACTGTCATTTGAGAGTATTGGCTTGGTGATCCTGTATTTTATGTTCGTCTTTGGTTGTTTATTTTTATTTGACATACTGCAAGTCCGCAAAACCAATCCACTTCAACTACTGCAGGGAAGCAAGCGTAATGAAAAAGAACCACGAGCAAAAGGTATTTTGGCACTATTAGGTGTCCTTTGTTTAGTGGCAGGCTATACGATCTCTGTGACGATCAAATCTCCTATCAGTGCATTAGGCCTGTTCTTTGTCGCCGTCGTCCTCGTAATCTTGGCTACCTATTTGTTGTTTATTGCGGGCAGTATCAAAGCATTGCAGTTTTTAAGAAAACGAACGACCTATTATTATCAAACGACCCATTTTATCAATGTCTCTACCATGTTGTATCGGATGAAGCAAAATGCGGCTGGTTTAGCAAGTATTTGTATTTTATCAACGATGGTGTTAGTGACCGTTGCTACGACCGCCAGTCTTTATTTTGGACAAAAGAATGTGATCGAAACCCGTTTTCCTTACGATGTTCAAATTGAGTCAGCGGCTGATTCCCAGCAAATCAACACAGCAATTAATGGACTTGAGGAGAAGCTATCGATCAAAGAGCGCCAGCAAGTCACTACAACAAGACCGTTGCTTTTTACCTTTGAGGAACCAAATTTTGTTCCCTCAACCAATTTTGAAGAAAATAGCGGTAGTTTAGATAAAGCCGTGTATCTTATTTTTCTTACCAGTTCTGAATACCATGAAATCACTGGGAAAACAGGACCCGCTGACGACGAACTATTCGTTTTTCCCGCCACCTGGACGCATCAAGCGTTACCAGAAAAGACGACGATCGATGATCGTCAATTTCGCTTGCGGGAATTGAAAGAACTGCCAACATTCACGAAAACAGAAAACCCCGTTCAGCATCTTGTTCTCGTGGTGGATGATCAGTGGCTTGCCGAAAAGCTAAGCGCTTGGTATCAAAACGAAGAGTTTCAACTTTACCAGCAACCAGTGACAACAACAGTCTTTAATTTTCAAACAGAAGAAGCAAGCGATCGCGAAGCCATCGCAAAACAGATTCGCAGCGAACTTCTGGCAGCAGATGCTCAGGCGAGCGTTGAATCAAAAGATCTTTTTGAAGTTGAGACAAAAACCTTTACCGGCGGCTTCTTCTTCTTAGGCTTGATTTTTGGTGTGATCTTTATTTTAGCTGCTGCATTGATCATTTATTATAAACAAGTTTCCGAAGGGATGGAGGACAAAGAACGTTTCGAGATCTTGCAAAAAGTTGGGTTAAGCCATAAGGAAGTCAAGCAAGTGATCCAGCAGCAAGTTTTGATGATCTTCTCATTTCCTTTGGTGGCAGCGATCATCCATTTGGCGTTTGCTTTACCAATGATTCGAAAATTACTGATTCTTTTTGGTCTGACGGATCGTAACTTATTGATTACGGTAACGATTATTTCTGTCCTGTTGTTTACAATGATTTATCTGCTGGTGTATTTCATCACCGCAAGAGTCTACTATCGATTGGTGGAGCGCAAACAGTAGAGGATGGACAAATGCTATTTAGTCAGACGATAGCTAGATGGATTAGCCGTCACCGCCAAGAGCTACAAAAAAATAAAATGTAAGAACACCTCATCCATGAAGCGACGCTCAAAAGTTAGAATTTTTGGTCTAACAGTTTGGAATCACTACATGATTGAGGTGTTTTTTTGATAGGCACGCCCGTTAGCCCACTTTTTAGAGTTGAAAAAAATCCTTAGGTGACCTATAGTGAAAAGGAGTAAAGCACGGGTATAGAGTGCCGCGCGATTGATAGTCATTTCAAAATAAAAGAGATCATGTGATCCAAAAAGGAGAAAGCCCTATGAAAGAGCAGCCGATAACCATTGGATTCCCCTTAAGAGGTGAGTGGCTTGCGCCGACTACACCAGCCGAGAAGATTCCTAGCCATGGTACCGATCGAATGGGGTTGCGTTATGCCTTTGATTTTTTACAAGTTAATTTTGAGGGGAAAACCAAAGCTTTTCATAATCGAAGCTTTCTGCGCTATTTCTTCTTAGGGGTTCCGCTGGAGAGCTGTTATTGTTGGGGCGAAAAAATCTATGCGCCTTGTGATGGCGAAGTAATTGTTGCAAGAGATGGCTATCGGGAACGGAAAATCGTTCACTGGATCAGAGATTTTTCGATCGCTGTAAAAAATGGTTTGTTTTTTAATGAACAAAAAGATGATTATCAACAAATAGCTGGAAACTACATTGTGATAAAAGCTTCTGAGGGCGTTTATATGGCATTTGTCCATCTACAAAATGGATCTGTCAATGTTTCCGTAGGACAAAACATCACCAAAGGGATGGTGATCGGAAGCGTTGGCCATTCAGGAAATTCGACTTCGCCTCATCTGCATTTTCAAGTGATGGACACAAGTGATATCGCCCATGCAAAAGGTCTTCCTTGCCGCTTTCAAGAATATGAAGTGTACCAAGCAAGGGGATGGACAAAGGTGCAGAATCGGATACCAGGAAGTACGGATCGGATACGATTGTTGAAGGAATACTAAGGACCAGTTTTGAAACATTGCATCAGGGCTTGTAGGACGCTCAAAAGAAAAAACGTTTAAAAGTCTTTGGACTTCTTTTATGCATGTAAAATAATCTTAGGCTTTCAAAATTTGTGAAGAAAATGAAATGCAAGGAGAACAAATGAATCATTTACCCAATATCCTTACCACTACTCGACTGATTCTCGCACCACTTTTACTATTCCTTCAGCCAATGTCTGGCTGGTTTTGGCTGCTCTATTCCTATTGTTTTGTAAGCGACCTCGTTGATGGGCTGCTTGCAAGAAGGTTGAATCTTACGAGTGAGGTGGGTGCCTTACTAGATAGTTTCGCAGATGTAAGCTTTTTTCTCGCAGTTTTTCTTTCTTTTCTACCACAGCTGTTGGCGGTACATACGCTTTGGGTCTGGCTACTAGTGATTGCTATGATTCGTTTTGTCAGTTATCTGATTGGCTATGTAAAATATCGGTCTTTTAGTAGTCTGCATACATGGCTCAACAAAGCAGTCGGATTTCTTTTATGTATTTTCCCGTTGTTGCTCATCATGTTCCATGAAAAAATTGTTATCTTGATTTTGGGGACCATCGCCACTGTTTCCGCATTAGAAGAATTGCTGATAACGATCCTCTCAAAAAATCTGGATAGAAATCAAAAATCGATATTCGAAAGTTTTAAGTAAGGCGCCTCTATCATTGAGGGCCTTTTTTTGCGTATTCACCGCTAATAGACTTTTAAAAGACCCTTCAAAAACAATTTTAAAAATAACATTGAAAACAATTTTTAATGGTATTATGCTTATCTTTGAAGGGAGGCTTCACAAATGAATAGACAAGAACTGCATGCATGTATCAGTAAAAACCAGCCTAATATTTGCCAAATTGCTGCCTACCAAAATGGAAAGGAAGTTTACACGGATGAATGGCATGAGTATAAGCCAGAGGATACTTGCCACCTTATGTCCGCTACGAAAAGTATCGTTTCTCTACTAGTTGGGATAGCGATCGATCAAGGTGTCATCCGGAGTGTCAATGACAAAGTACTCGATTATTTTCCAGACTATCAAGTAAAACGGGGCGAAAAAACGATTCAGGATATTACGATCAAACACCTATTAACGATGCGAGCCCCGTATAAATGCAAAGGTGATCCATGGACAAAGGTTTGTTCGAGTGACGACTGGACCAGCGCCTCGCTTGATTTATTGGGAGGAAGAAAAGGAGTGACAAATGAATTCAATTATCAAACCGTTTGTCTGCAAATCCTCACTGGTTTGTTAGCGAAAGCTTCTGGAATGACGACCGTTGATTATGCGAACCATTATTTATTTCGACCTCTTGGTGTAGCCGAACTGACCAATTATTATGCGGAAACGGCACAAGAGCATAAGCACTTTACGATGAGCAAGGCACCAAAAAAACCGGTTTGGTTTTGCGATCCTTTAAATATTGGCACTGCAGGTTACGGGCTTTGTCTTTCAGCAAAAGATTTAGCCAAAATCGGTGAGCTATGCTTGAACCAAGGCATCCATCAAGGACAACAAGTGATTTCTTCACAATGGCTCACTGAAATGGTCAATCCGCTAGAGACAAACATAGAGAAATTTCAAAATATGAGTTATGGGTATTTATGGTGGATCTTGGATGCTGAGAAAAGCACCTATGCCGCCATCGGCAATAGTGGAAATGTCCTTTATATTGATCCCGAATCAGAGACTGTTATCGCCATTACGGCGTATTTTAAGCCAACTGTCTTTGATCGCATCGACTTTATCGAGACAGAGCTAAAACCGTTCCTTTTGCACTAATGAGCGTTAAGAAAAAGCAGTCTGCTGTCAAAAGTTGATTGCTTTTTTTGTAGACGAAAGCTTAATGATCCCTTTTGTGACTATGGCAGGCAGGTGACCTACTGATAAAGCTCGGCTGCTAGCCTTTTTATGAAATTATAATTTAGCAATTTGATCCCGCAGGTAGGAGGCTAAATCAATAATAAACGGAAGATAAATGAGAAATGAATAAAATGACCAAACTATCAACGACGTAAACTTGGTATACTATAATTGAGAAGAAAATCACAAGTGAAAGGAGCGGTCGGGGTGTTTTCAGAAATCAGTATCTATCAAGTGAAACCCAGTAGTGTTGAGACCTTTGAAGCAGTCATGCAGGAAGCAACAGAGGCAATGAAGGCCATGGAGGGGGCTTTGTTCTTTCGATTAATGAAACGAACCCATTACATCAAAGAAATGAGGACCATCAAGGAAGGTCGCCTGCCAGATCCATTGACGAGAGTCATAAAATGTGTGAAATATGCTCACTATTGGGAGTTTGATAGCGAAGAAAATTATGGCAAAGCTCAAAAAAAGTTGTATGAAAGTTACTGGAAAGCAATGGAGAAATGTTTGATCGTTCCCCACGACAAACTATTGGGGGAAGTTCTTGAGTGCTCGCTTTAGTACCAAATGCTCTCCTGCTGAACGGACTTTTTGTTGCAACTGTTAAGAAAGGACAGGGTAGAAATACAACGGACGTTAAAAAAGTCATTTGAACGGTTGAATGGAGAACTGTTAGTTTTTTTTTAAACGCTCTATTACTTGATGGAATCTAAAAGGAGGAAGCCCCGATGGCACAGGTTGCTTTTCATAATTCGTACAAATTAAAAAAAGGCGTTTCAACAGCGGAATTTGTTCGTGTCGTTGAACAATTAAACCGAGAATACATTTCCAAACAAAGAGGATACCTTTCTTTTGAATTATTCGTAGATGGAGAAACTTGGGCGGACATCACCAAGTTCGAAACGAAAGAAGATGCGGAAACATTTGCCCGATGCGGCACGCCTAATGCCTTTGCACAAAAGTTTTATTCATTCATCAATCTAAACAGTTGCACCTCTCACCTATACACCATTAAAAAAACGTTCCAATAACTAGCCACTATGGAATGAACAGCTCAAAAAACAATTCATATGAAAAGAGGAACTTCTTATGACAAAACCAGCAGAATGGTATCAAGGAAAAGTCGGTCGGGCAGAACATTTGGTCTATTTAAATAAGGAAGCCAAAGAGCTTGAGAAACTGATTCACGGTGACAAAACAATGATCATTCGGGGGGCAGCCGGCAGAAAATCACCTTTAGGAGGAAGAGCCAAAATCAACGATCTTGTGTATTTTGTGGAGACCGGCGGCGATTTGACCATCACTCATCGGGGCAGCATTGCCAACGTGATTGAATCTGAAAAGATGACGAAAGAAGAATCCATAGATTTTGTAAAACGCTATGAAAAAGAGTTGAATTTATCGAAAAAACAAGTCGATCGTTGGGCAGGGAAAAAGTATCTAGCGGTCTATGAAATCGCTGAATTAGAAGAAATAACACCATTTCAGTACAATCGTGACAAAAATATGGATGATTGGGTCATCACAGATGATATCAACAAAATCAAATTGTAACGTAGCGAAAACCTTAAAAAACGAAGCGCAAAGGAGTTGAGTGGAAGGATGGAAGGCAAAAAGCAATTGTTTCGAGACAAAAACGTGAAACCAACAGAGCAGCTGATTGCAGAATCTTTGGGTGAAGGATATGTCATTTATCAACGTTTTATCGAAACCCTTGAAAACGAGGGCATCTCTCTTATGGATTGGCGCTATTACAAAGATGGAAAAGCGTGGTTGTCCAAAGGCGAATACAAATGGACAACGACTCGTGGAACGAATAAAGTAAAACCAATTTTTTGGCTCTCGATGTGGGAGGACTTCTTCAAAGTCTCTTTTCACTTTAGCGAGAAAGTCCGAACACAGTTATTGTCTTTACCAATCAGTGAAGAGACAAAGGAAACCATTCATAAGGCGCTAACTAATGGCACGAAAATGAAGTTTTTTTCTGTGATTTTTGATGTCGCTAATCCATCACTCTTTGAAGATATCACCGAATTGATCGTGTTCAAAAAAAGTAAATAAAGTAAGAGTATGTTTATTTAACTTGGATAGTCTGATTTTATTACATCTATCAAAAAGGAATCTTTGTTATAGTTTACCCATTTTTTAGGTTAAGAAAAGTAAAAGTCAATCAGAAGACTCTAAGTTTATCGCCTTTCCTCTGATTGGGTTTTAATATAAGTGACTCTTGGGAAAACCAACGCTAATTTTGATTAGATTATCGGATAAAATTCACAATGAAATAAATTTTACTCGCTAAATATGCTATTATGGGTAAAATATGCTTTAATTACTTTTGAATTGATGGAAGACACATTGGAAAAGGAGAAAAGACAAATGACTATTCAACGAATCACAGCTTGCGTTCAAGTCAAAGGAGACTATCAGAAGTGTTATCATTTTTATACGGAAAAAGTTGGTTTGGTACCAACTTATGGCGATGAGTCAGGTCCTTATACAAGCTTTGCATCGAAGAAAGAGGAGGCGCCTTTTTTTGGTATGTTCCAAGTGGATGCCGTGATCGATCAAATGGAGGGCTATCCGATTTCGGATAATCGGATTTCATCTGATACGCTTTCGGCAACGTTTCACACCACGGATTTTGAAGAAGATTATACGAGAATGAACAATGCTGGTGTAGTGTTTGAAGTGAGTAAAACCGTTTTGGGGGAAGGGGACCAAGCTTTTCATATTGCCTATTTCCGCGATCCAGAAGGAAATTTGCTAAGCTTGGAGGATGGCGGTGTCTAAAGAGTTCACATACAAAAAGAATCAGAAGAAAACGTAAAGAAAGATTTATCTCATAATTGTTTTGAGATAAATCTTTTTTTATTTGAAATCATTCCTCTATAAAGCGTTCCTTCATCCGCTCCAAGAAAAGTCCAGAGGCTTTTGAAAAAACTTGGGTGTTCTTCCAAATGACTGCAAGATCTGATTCAAGAGTGGGACTCAATTTTCTAAAGCATAAAGGACTGTCAGGGGTGAAGTTGATTAATTTGTCGAGGGTCAATGCATAGCCGACGCCTTCTTCAACCAATTTTGACGCATTGTACACGAGATTATACGTGGCAACGACAGTCAATTTGTTCATGTCTTTTTTCAACCATTTAGAAAGCTCACTGCTGACCAGACTTTGTCGTGAAGTAATCAAGGGAACCTCCCAGAGATCCTTTGGTGTGATGACTTCGTTACTAGCAAGGGGACTGTCTTTTCGCATCAAGACGCCCCAGGTGTCTCTGGCAGGTAAGCGCAAGGAATGGTATTTTTTGACGTCGACGGGGCTGATCACGACGCCAAAATCCAACAATCCTTTGTCCAACCGTTCTTTGACCTCGTCAGCATTGCCGCTAAATAAATGAAATTTGACGTTAGGGTACTCAACTTGAATCTCCTTGATGATTTTTCCCAACAGCTGGATCACGTAGGTTTCTCCAGCACCGATCGACACGTTACCGGCAATCGTATCTCGAGGCGACAAAAATTCAGAACGGGTCTTTTCTAACAATTCTACAATTTCTTCCGCCCGCTTACGAAACAAGAGGCCATCTTCCGTCAGCGTAATTTTGCGATTGCCTCTGGTGAACAGCGTGACACCTAATTCTTTTTCTAACTCCATTAACTGTCGTGACAGGGATGGTTGCGAGAGATGCAGATGTTTTGCGGCAGCTGAAATCGTTTCTTTTTCTGCAACTGCTAGAAACGTGGTTAAACTTTTTAATTCCATAGGTCTATACTCCTTTTTCTATGCTATATATGAATAGTTAGGTATTTAACATTAGTATTTTACATAGAAAGATGCGGCAAGTACAATAGGTTTATCCAAAAATAGCTCAAGCGATCAAGAAAAAACGATCATCCAGACCTTGATCATTTGAAAAACATTGGAGAATCGCCCTAAGGTACAGGATAGTTGACCGAGAAAGAAGGCGAATGAAATGAAAAAATGGCAAAAGAAGGCCCTTGTGTCTTTAGTTGTGCTGGCACCGTTGGTTTTAGGTGCTTGTAGCAGCAATAATGAGGAGACGAATGAAGAGCCGCAAGCCAGCTCAGGAGGAGAAACGATGACAGAAAATGTTTCATTGACAGATGAATGGGATAAAGTTTTCCCAGAAAGTGACACGGTGAATCACCGAAAAGTGACTTTCCAGAATCGTTACGGGATCACTTTAGTTGCGGATCTTTATGAACCAATTGATGCGCAAGGACCACTTCCAGCAATCGCCGTTAGCGGACCTTTTGGAGCAGTCAAAGAGCAGACATCTGGTCTATATGCTCAAACGATGGCAGAGCGTGGTTTTGTTACGATCGCTTTTGATCCGTCCTATACAGGTGAAAGCGGTGGCGAACCACGCTATGTGGCTTCACCAGACATTAATACAGAAGATTTTCAAGCAGCCGTCGATTTTCTATCTGTCCAAGAAAACGTAGATGAAGAAAGAATCGGTTTGATCGGGATTTGTGGCTGGGGTGGTCTAGCTTTGAATGCCGCAGCCATCGATACCCGTGTGAAAGCGACTGTTTCTGCCACCATGTATGACATGTCGCGAGTCAATGCTCAAGGGTATTTTGATGAAATGGGGGCTGAAGGACGCCATGAATTGCGCCAGCAGCTGAACGCCCAACGTACAGTTGATTTTGCCAATGGCAGCTACGAACGAGCAGGTGGGGTACCAGATACACTGCCAGAAGATGCGCCGGTCTTTATGCAGGATTACTTTGATTATTACAAAACAGAACGAGGCTACCACGAACGTTCCTTGAACTCTAATGATGGTTGGAATGTCACGTCTTCGCTGTCATTCTTAAATATGCCACTTTTGTCTTACATTGATGAGATCCAAAGCGCCGTTTTATTGCTTCATGGAGAAGAAGCCCACTCACTTTACTTCAGTCAAGACGCTTTTGAGCAATTGCAAGGTGATAACAAAGAGCTGACAGTCATTCCTAATGCTTCGCATGTTGATCTATACGACCAAACAGAGGTGATTCCTTTTGACCAAATGACCGAATTCTTCCAAGAGCATTTGAATTAAACAGCAACAACCAGCTGCACGACTGTTCAGTCCCATATCTTCTGCTGAGCAGTCGTATTTTAGAAAATAAGCATTCCGTTGCCCGCCGCTACATCGAATCATCAGCAGAAAGGAGCGAAGCCATGTTGATAAAACTCATCCCTGCTGTCTTGCTGTTCCTACTAAGTGCCTGTGGGACAAGTGGAACAGAGGAGAGGCATGCGCTGTCTGCCAGCGAAACTTCCTCTGAAGCAAGTCAGGATCATGATCAACCGACGATTGAATCAGCAACAGCTGTCGTCATTACGGTTGGTCAACAGGATTTTATAGCGAAGTTTTATGAAAATGAGGCGTCTAAACACCTAATAAATCAAATGCCCTTCACGTTGACAATGAGTGACTTGAACAACAACGAGAAATATTATCGTTTTTCTGAGAATTTGCCAGAAATGACTACAGAACGGCCGGAGATCATTCACGCAGGAGAAATCATGAGCTGGAATAGTCATACGTTGGTGCTGTTTTATCAGACCTTTACCAATTCTTATGGTGGCTATAGTCGTATCGGCGTTATTGAAGATCCAGCAGGCTTAAGAGAAGCAATGGGGGAAGAGGACGTGGAGGTTGTCTTTTCGCTAGAAAATACTCGTGAGTAACGAATGATTAGGAGAAAAACAAATGACGATCGATCAATTAAACAAACTTATGGCAAGTGGTGAACCCTTACTTGCCGGTTCGCAAGCTTCAAAACAAATGGTGGCTTTGAGTGCTGAGGCGAGAAAATTGACCATGAAAATCAATACGGTTTATCATGAACCTCATGAATTACAAGAACTTTTTGCCCAATTGACTGGGAAAGCAGTTGAACCGACATTTTCGCTTTTTCCGCCTTTTTATACAGATTATGGCAAAAACATCCAAATTGGTAAAGGGGTGTTTCTTAACGCCGGTTGTCATTTTCAAGACCAAGGAGGGATCACGATCGGTGATGGTACCCTAATTGGGCATAACGTTGTTCTAGCTACCTTGAATCATGGCCTTCACCCTGAAGATCGTAGCACGCTTTATCCAGCACCCATTACGATTGGGAAGAATGTCTGGATTGGCTCAAATGCAACGATCGTTGCGGGTGTGACCGTCGGTGACCATGCGATCATTGCTGCTGGGGCAGTGGTGACCAAAGATGTCGCTGAACGCACGATCGTGGCTGGTGTACCTGCAAACTATGTCAAAGAGGTCACTGAGTAAGCACAATAGCAATGAGTAAGAAAAAAACTGCTGTTCGCCTTGTCGCTTTTGAAGCGATGAAGACGAACAGCAGTTTTCTTATTCTTGAGGCGGCTCGCTCGTATTGGAACCGGCGAAGTTTTCGATCAACGATTTCACATCAAGACCAAGGGTTTCTTTCAAAGTCTCTTGTGTGGTCGATAAGAGATTGGTGGCGTAATTGGTGACACGATTGGCACCACCGCCTTCACCTGATCCTGTATCAACGACCGAAATTTTATCGATATTGCCTAATGGGGCGGCAGCCTCTTTGACTAATTGCGGCATGATCTCAACGATCATGCTAAGGATCGCTGCTTCATCATATTTCTTGAAGGCTTCAGCGATTTTTTCCTTCGTTTCAGCTTCCGCCGTTCCTTTCGCCAAGGTCGTCTCGGCTTCTGCCAAACCAATCAGACGAATTTTATCGGCTTCAGCTTTTGCCAACGACTCTGTTCGAAACTGCTCAGCTTCAGTGGTTGCTAACGCAGACGCTTTTTTCGCTAATGCTTCTTGTTCAAGCGCATAACGATCGGCATCGGCTTTTTTCTTGATCTCAGAATCAAATTGGCGTTCTCGACGCAAGATTTCTTTTTCTTCCAATTCGATTTGTTTTTGTCGTTCAACGACTTCGACTTCAATCTCTTGTTCTCGGACTTTTTGTTTCATGATGGCACTTTGCAGATGATAGGCTTGATCGGCATCGGCTTTGGCGATGTCTTGTTCTTTCTTATAAAGCGCCAACTTCAATTCTTTTTCCTTCAATGCTTCAGCGATTTCGGTCATGCGTTTTGATTCCGCTGTTTGCGATTCTTGTTCCGATTGGGCTTTTTTGATGCGGGTTTCTTTCAGCGCTTCGGCTTCCGCAATTTCAGCATCCCGTTTGACTTGGGCGATTCTAGGTTTTCCAAGAGAATCTAAATAGCCATTTTTGTCTCGTACTTCTTTGATCGTAAAGGAGACAATGATCAAGCCCATTTTCGCTAGATCGACAGAGGCCACTTCTTGCACGCTTTGGCTGAATTTGTCGCGATTTTGATAGATTTCTTCGACGGTCATCGAACCAAGGATCGAACGCAGGTGACCTTCCAAGACTTCTCGTGCCTCATTTTCTAATTCTTCACGGGTTTTTCCTAGAAACTGTTCCGCTGCCGTTGCGATTTCTTCTACGGATGAGCCAATCTTGATAATGGAAGTTCCATCACACATAACGGGAACTCCTTGTTCCGTATATACTTCTGGTGTTGAAACATCCAGCTTGCTGGAAAGTAAGCTGATTCGGTTTGATCGTTGGAACACTGGCAAAACAAAGGCTCCGCCACCACGCACGATTTTGATTTTGTTATTGCTCTCATCCGCATGAACATTTTTGTTGCCAAGGTAACTTCCGCTGATAATCAACGCTTCATCGGGCTTGGCTGTTTGATATTTCGTGACAAAGATGATCAAAAGCATCAGTAAAATGAACGCCACGATTGCGATCGGAAAGACAATTGGTGATAAGAAAATATCCATAGATGCACCTCTTTAGTGATTTATTTTAGTTGCCCAAAAATTTTTCTGTATAGGGAACGACGTAGCAAATACGCTCTTTGACTTCAATAATCAACACTTTTGATCCTGCTGCTAATGGTTCATCGATAGGTTGAAAAGCCGAGGCTGGACGATTACTTGAACCAGTGACACTTGTGAGTTGAATTTCACCCATTCCTTCACAAGGAATCGGCGTCAGCACCGTTGCGATTCGACCTTCAAAGTCTTTCTCGGAACTCGAAAGCGTCGCTTCAGCATTCCTCATGGGAATCAGCACGTAAAAATTCAAGAGAAAAACGAGCCCTGTAGAAAGACAACCGCTACCAATGAAAAGCATCATCGAATAGCCTGGGAAAATAGTTTCCCCTAAGTAACCGAAAAGACTCGTAAAGGCAAACCAGGGGATGATCAACATCGGATCAATTGGACCATCAAAATCGAAGATATCGCCAAACAGAAGCAGCAAAAAGGCTAAAATGGCACAGCCAATCAATACATACAAATAAATCTGATCAGGTGCGTAAGTGTGCAGCACGTATCCACCTCCTTTCAAATAGAGTGATTTGTAAGAACAATGAAAGCTAAGAAACAATCGAAAGAAGAACGAGGGAAGGAAAAGAACGGAATAGGTGTTCTGTTATAATTATACCAATAAATAATAAAAAAAATTAAATAAAATAGTAAAATTGAACAAATAGTACAACAAAGGGAGGTTTATTTTTTTGAAAGAGCCAATCAAAAATCAGCTTTTTTTCATCAGCCATTGACAAACCAGGAAAATCCAAGTAGATTAAATCAGGGTACTAGAAAAAGGCAAAATTAGCTGCAGATGATTTGAATCGTAAGAGGCAGCTTTTATTTTCTATTACCATAGATCGAAGGTAGTTGTTCGCAAACATAAAAGAAGTCAGGAACACTTCTTTTCAACCGACAGTATTGCTAAGAAATAGAGGTGGAATCGATGGATCAAAAAGAAAAAATGTTAGAACTAATCAAGAAAAAACAAGGCGGCGGCCGTTCAAAAAAAATGGAATCCCCAAAAAACGATCGAAAAAACATGCGTAAAGGCCCGAAAATTTATAATAAGTAAGGCGATGCATTAGAAACATGAAATGGTTGATGAAAAAAAGAGAGAAGGACAGGATTTCTGTCTTTCTCTCTTTTTTATTTACTCTTGAGAATCCACGTACAACTCACTCAAAGCTGGCAGATCATGGACTTGGTATTTTGCTTTAAAAGCTGCGATTTCTTCAGCGCTGAAGCGGTTCGGATCAAGTTTCAGTTCTTCGACAGGAAGAGGGCGTTCGTTAGCGATCTTGACATCGATCACCACAGGTCCGTGGCTTTCTTTAGCTTGTGTAAAGACGGATGCTAATTCTTCTTCCTTCGTTACCGTGAAGCCTTTCGCACCCAATGCTTCCCCAACTTTACCAAAATCAGCACCGGCTAATTGGACACCGAACTTGGTTTGCTCGGTATCTTCTTGCTCCGCTTCGATGAAGCCGAATGAGTCATTGGAAAAGACCACGTTGATGATTGGCAAATCATATTTCACTTGGGTGATGATGTCTTGCATTTGCATCGCAAAACCGCCATCCCCACTAAAGGTAAATACTTGGCGATTCGGATAGCTCAATTGAGCTGCGATCCCACCAGGTACACCATTGCCCATTGTCGCAAACCAGCCAGACGTTGTGAAACGCTGTTCACCCGTCATTTCTAAATGACGGATACTGTGAATCGTCACATTACCGACATCCGTGACAAACAGGGCATCAGGAGCTGCAATCCGGTTGATTTCTCGATAGACAGGTTCAGGACGCAAAGGAACTTGCGAATCATGGTAAAAACGATGGCGCCATTCATGCCAATTGCGACAGTTTTCTTGATTGGCTTTTAACCAAGCATCTGCAGGACGAGGGGCTGCCATCTCTGTCCATTTTCTAAGAGCGGTCGCACCATCTCCTAAAACGGAGACATCCGTCTGATGACGACGACCAAATTTCGAGGCGTCGATATCAACTTGGACAAAGTTGGCACCAGGATTGAAAAAGCGGCGGCCAAAAGGGAAGTCACTGCCGACAAAAACGATGAGATCGGCTTCTGCCAAAGCTTCATTGGCAGGTTTTGTCGCCACCCGTCCAGCAAATCCAAGAAAGTTTTCATAAAGATCAGGCACGATGCCTTTGGCTAAGACAGAAGATGCGATAGGCATCGAGAAATGCTTAGAAAAAGCATCGATGGCATCAAAATGACCAAAGAGACCTTGTCCGATATAAAGGACGGGTTTTTTTGCTTGTTCAAAATAAGGAAGGGCAGCCTGTAAATCCTCTTCATCAGGCTGGAGAACACCTGTCTTATGATTTTTTGCGGTTGCAATCTCCTGTTTGTCGATTTCTGCAAACCCGTAATCGACCGGGATCGTTACCACAGCGACTCCTTTAAATTTGTAGGCTGCTTTAATGGCTTCGTCCACCACGTGGGGCAAACTTTCAGGGGACATGACCGTGCGATTGTAGATACTGACATCAGCGAACATCGGATTTTCATTCATTTCTTGAAAATCATTGTAGTTCATCGAGCTCGAAGCTACTTGTCCTAACAAGGCAACGACGGGCACGTTATCCATTTGAGCATCATATAAGCCATTGATCAAATGGGTGGCACCCGGACCAGCAGAACCAAAAACCGCACCGACTTTTCCCGTTAGCTTGGCATCAGCCGCTGCTGCCAGCGCACCTGCTTCTTCATGACGTACTTGAATATACTTGACCGATTGCCGTTCATGGTACAAAGCATCCATCGTTGAGTTGAAAGAGCCACCGGGGATTCCATAGATATGGTCGATGCCCCAAGCTTCAAAAACCTTGATCATTGCTATACCAGCATTGATTTTTGTCATTTTCTTCACTCGCTTTCTCTGTTGTCATTCGTTCTCTTTTAAGTATAAACGTTTCTCAAAAAGACAACAAAGAATGCGCCTTCTGTCACAAGGCGCAGTGAAAGACTTATTTTAGGAAATGAACGACTCAGTTGCGCAGCTCTTGCACGAATCGGCTGGCGATCTCTTTTGGTCGGGTGATGGCACCACCAACCACGATACCCGTCACACCCATATCTTGGATTTTCTTTGCTTGTTTCGGGGTGTGGATCTTGCCTTCGGCTATCACTGGAACCTTTGCCGCAACCAATTGCTGGATCAAATGATAATCTGGTTCGTCAATGGTGGGACTATTCGCCGTATAGCCGGACAAAGTTGTACCAACAAAATCGACGCCCGCTTCAAAGGCATTGATGCCTTCCTCATAGGTGGCGATATCTGCCATGAGTAGTTGATGGGGATAAAGAGTTTTGATTTGTTTGATAAAGGCATTGACCGTCAAGCCATCGTGACGTTTGCGCAAGGTGCAGTCCAAAGCGATCACCGCAATCTGTAAAGCTGCTAATTCGTGCACCTCTTTGATGGTCGCTGTGATAAATGGTTCTTCAGGTGGATAGTCTTTTTTGATGATTCCGATGATCGGCAGATCAACAGCGGCTTGGATTTCGCGAATATCGCGAACGGAATTGGCACGGATGCCAACAGCTCCAGCTTCTTGAGCTGCTTTTGCCAATAGGGGCATGACACCGCCGTTTTCGGTATACAAGGGTTCTCCAGGCAATGCTTGACAAGAAACAATCAACCCGCCCTTGATTTGTTGGGTAAAGACTTCTTTTTCCATTTATATGACACTTCCCATTCTACTAAAGGTTCGTTTCTCCCTTCGACTATATCATGAGGTTTTTTGCTTGTAAATGAATCAACACCTCTTTGAATCAAAGGCAAGACATTCAAAAAACGTGCAGCAAGCATCATTGTCATGGATACTTGCTGCACGTAACGAATAGGCTAGGCAGATTTTTTATTCTGCTTGTTTTGACGTGCATTGCTTGAACTTTTCAAAATCGATCGTTTGATTAGCAGGCAGCACTTCGTATTGCAATCGTTCTGTTTCTTCATCGTGAATGATATGGAGGATTTTTCCTTCGTCATCTACTGGTCCCAGACTGATGATCGTAAAGCGTTCATTGATGACTTCTAAATTTTGTAAAACCCCAGAAAACACTTTGCGAATATGATGGGCGGTTTTGATTTTTTTGTCCGCTTTTTCAACAGCCTTGGCCAACGTAAAGCCTTCATCTAAAAACGTTTTGATCATTTCCACTTTGACGACCGTGGGCAGTCGGTATTTTCGTGGGGCATTTTCTTCTTGTGGGACCGATTGAATAAATCCTTTTTGTTCCCAATAACGCAATTGGCGAGGGGAGATATCACACATTTGGCTAAGTTCGCTGATGCCGACCAACAAGTTTTCATTATCAACGAGTTTTCGAAAAAGATGAGACATACGGACTCCATTCTTGTAAAGGTATTTGTTAATATTGTAACTTGTTTTACTTTTATGTCAAGTAGGTTGACAAATTTCAGGGAAAGATTTAAAGTAAAGAAGGTTTTATGAAAAATATACTGAAAAGAGTGTGAAATATGTCAACGAGTCGTCCTTTAGATATCTACGGCAAACCTTACAACCGTTCCTTACTGGTCATGGTTTTGCTGATCGGTACGTTTTGTACTGTTTTGAACCAAACATTGTTAACAACGGCTTTTCCAACTTTGATGGATGCCTTTGACATCTCAGCATCTGATGTTCAATGGCTGACCACTGGTTTCTTGCTGGTCAATGGGATCATGATCCCGATCACCGCATGGCTGATCAACAAGTTCAGCTCGAGAAGTCTTTACTTAACGGCAATGAGCATCTTCCTTGCAGGAACGATCGCTTGTTTTGCTGCACCGAACTTTTCTACATTATTGATTGGCCGCTTAGTGCAAGCTGCCGGTGTAGGGATCTCGATGCCGCTTTTGCAAAATATCATGTTGTCGATCTTCCCACCAGAAAAACGCGGTTCAGCCATGGGCATGTCAGGAATCGTTATTGGGTTAGCACCAGCCTTAGGCCCAACGTTATCTGGTTGGATCATTGATCATTATGACTGGCGCTATTTGTTCGGAATGGTCATTCCGATCGTCGTTTTAGTCTTAGTCTTAGCGCTCTTTCTAATGAAGAGTGTGATTGAATTGTCGCATCCGAAAATCGATCTGTTCTCAGCGATTTTATCAACCCTTGGTTTTGGTACATTGCTCTATGGCTTTTCAAGCGTCGGCGACAAAGGGTGGGGCAGTATGGAAGTAATCGGTTTTCTAGCAGCCGGTGTCTTTTTCATTGCTTTCTTTGCATGGCGTCAATTGCACATTGAGCATCCGTTCTTAGAGTTGCGCGTGTTCAAATCAACGACCTTTACCTTGGCGTCGATCCTTTCAGGGGTCACGAATATGGCGATGATCGGTGCTGAAATGGTTCTCCCATTGTATATCCAAAACATTCGTGGTGAGTCAGCGTTTCATTCAGGATTGATGTTATTGCCAGGTGCGTTGATCATGGGGATCATGATGCCGATCACTGGTGCGATCTTTGATAAGTATGGTGCAAAACGTTTAGCTATCACCGGGATGTTTATCTTGACTGCCGCAACCTTACCATTTGCTTTCTTAACAAAAGATACACCGATTTTGCATATCATCATTCTTTATGGGATTCGGATGTTCGGGATCTCAATGGTGATGATGCCAGTAACGACTTCAGGAATGAATGCCTTACCTGGTCATTTGATCAGTCACGGTACCGCGGTAAACAATACGTTCCGTCAAGTAGCCAGCTCAATTGGTACGGCTATCTTGATCAGTGTCTTGACAAACGTCACTAAGGGCAACTTGCCAAGTGATTCTTTGCTGGATGCAACGCCTTTGGCATACAAAGAAAAAGCAATCGAAGCGACTTTATCTGGCTACCATGCCGCCTTTTATGTGGCAGCGGTCTTTAGCTTCTTAGGATTCTTGATCGCCTTCTCCTTAAAGAAAAAAGAACCGCGATTGACGGTTCTTGAAGGAGGTGCGGACAAATGATCTTGCTTTTGATCGTTCTTAGCGTGTTAGGGTTTGCGGTACTGAATGTCTTTGCCAAAAACAAGCTGCAAACAGGTTTATCATTGGTCTTAGGTCTAGTCTTCGTGGCAAGTGTCGTCGCACTGATGGCCAATTTGACCTATCATTTTGGAATGGAAAAAGAAACGACTGCTAAAACAACCCCACTGGTTTCTAGTGCCGATAACGAGAATTTTGATTTGCTATTGTATCAGCCATTAGGAGATGGTACGGAAAAAATCTACCTATATAAAACGGATGCTGATCAAGAGGAACCAAAACAAACCGGTACTGATAAAGTGACTAATGTTGTGGAAACAGGGGCTGATTCAGCTCAATTAGAAACAAAAACGACGCGCTGGGTTTATAAAAGTGACCTATCACGCTTCTTGTTCGGGATCGCTGATAACGATGGCCAATATGTCAGCCGTACCAATACGTTCTCATTGCCAGATTCATGGGAAGTCTTGAGTGTGGATCAAGCAAAAAAACTGGCTTCTTTAGCGAAAGAACAAGCAGACACTATGAAAACACAAGGACAAGCCTATGTCCAAGAAAAAATGCAAGCTGCATTAATGGCTGATCCAACTATGGATGAGGCAGCCCAAAAAGCAAAAATCGCTGAATTGACAGAAGCTTATCAAAAAGAAGCGATGGCAAAATTACTAGAAGAAGCAAAAAAGTAAAAACGAGCAGATAGTCAGGGGATGGAAGAATCAAATCGGATTCTTCTGTCCCTTTTTATATGGAACGTGATACTTTTGAAAAACGGCTACCACCAAAAAAAATCCCACACACTAGAAGTGAGTGGGATTTTCTTTAGTCAAATGAGCACGCGGCAATGCGGTCGAAAGCTTCTTTTAACAAGTCCAACGATTGGGTGGCAGCTAAGCGAACATAGCCATCGCCGGTCGTTTCTCCAAAGGCTTTCCCAGGGATCATCAGCACACTGGTTTCCTTTAATAATTTCTCGACAAAGCTGACAGAGTCCAACCCCGTTTGTTTAATGTTGATGAAGGCATACATGCTTCCTTTGACTGGGGATAAGGAAAGGAAGGGGATCTCAGCAACCCGTTGTTCAATGTAGGTCAGTCGTTCCTTAAAGACAGCAACCACTTGCGGCACGAGGGTATCATAGTGATTCAATGCGTAAATACCTGCCCGTTGTGAAGGAGTTGGTGCCGAATAGGCGATCGACTCATTGATCAGTTTTGCCGTAAGATTGATCGATTCAGGTGCGATCATGTAACCGATCCGCCAGCCTGTCATGGCAAAGGCTTTTGAGAAACTGCTGAATGTGATGGTGTTCTCAGGTGCGAAGGCTGCCATCGGTACAAAGGTGTCATCAAAGCAAAAGGCTTCATAGACTTCATCTGAGAGGATTAGTAAGTCATGTTCAATGGCAACTGCTGCGATTTTTTCAAAAGTTTCTGGAGAAAAAACAGCACCAGTAGGATTGTTGGGTGAATTGATAATGATTGCCCGGGTTTTCTCAGTGATAGCGGCCTTTAAAACCTCGACGTCGATTTGAAAGCCATCTTTTTCAAAGGTCGGAATAAAGACTGGCACACCACCGACTAGTTCGACTTGTTGTTTGTAAGGCGAAAAGTACGGTTCGTGAATAATCACTTCATCACCGGGATCAATGATGGCAGCCAAAGCTAAGTACATGCCATGCAATGCACCGACAGTTCCTCGTACTTGGCTAGGAGAAAAAGTAAGCTGGTATTGCTTTTGATAAAAATCAACGACGGTTTGGATAAAATCAGCACTGCCGTCTGAAGCGGTGTATTTTGTATGACCCGCTTTGACGTCAGCAAAAGCTGCATCAATGATTGTCGCATCTGTAATCAAATCAGGATCACCAATCGACAAATCAATCAAATTTGGGGTTTTCTTCGCAAGAGTGGCGATCTCCATTAAAAGATTTTCTTCTGGTTGTAAAAAACGTTCTGCAATCAACGGACGGTTCATTTTGTCATCTCCAATTTCTATAAAACTTTGCTTAAAAAATCCTGTGTCCGCGCATTTTGCGGATGCTCAAAGATCTGTTCTGGTGTTCCTTGTTCTTGAATGATACCGTCAGCCATAAAGATGACACGATCGGCGACTTCTTTTGCGAAGCCCATTTCGTGGGTAACGACGACCATCGTCATGCCTTTTTCTGCCAAAGCTTGCATGACCGTCAACACTTCTCCAACCATTTCTGGGTCCAATGCTGAGGTTGGTTCGTCAAAGAGCATTACATCAGGATCCATTGCCAACGCTCTAGCAATCGCCACCCGTTGCTGCTGCCCGCCAGAAAGGCTAGAGGGGTAACTATCCGCTTTTTCAGCTAAGCCAACTTGCTCCAGCAATCCTTTCGCTGTCTCTTCGGCAGCAGCTTGCTCTTGCTGTTTGACTTTGATCGGGCTGATAGTCAGATTTTCTAACACCGTTTTATGAGGGAATAAATTGAAGCTTTGAAAGACCATTCCCATTTTTTGACGAATCTGATCGATTTTCACCCCTTTTGCCAATAAATCATTGCCTTCGAAGGTGATTTTCCCACCAGTCGGCTGTTCAAGTAGATTCAAGCAGCGTAAGAAAGTACTTTTCCCACTTCCTGAGGGTCCGATGATCACAACGACTTCACCAGGTGTCACTTCAAGATCGATTTCTTTTAAGACGGTATTCTCGCCAAATGTTTTCACTAATTTTTCAACTTTAATCACTAGTTTTCATTCTCCTTTCAGCAACACCCAATAGACGTGAGAGGGCGAAGGTCAATACAAAGTAGATCAATGATACGATAACGTATGGTAAAAATGGTTTGAAGCTGGCCCCTTGAACGACGCCTGTTTGGAAAATCAGTTCAGACACACCGATTACCGATACGACCGAAGACTCTTTGATGACCGTGACAAATTCATTTCCTAAAGCAGGCAAGATGTTTTTGATGGCTTGCGGGAAAATGATGAAGCGCATCGCTTGGATCTGATTCATGCCTAATGAACGAGCGGCTTCCAGCTGTCCTTTATTGACGGCATTGATCCCAGCACGAATGATTTCTGCCACATAGGCGGCACTGTTTAGTGCTAAGGCAATACAGCCAGCAGCTAACTTCGAAAGCTCTAAGCCTAACACGCCTGTTCCAAAGTATACAATAAATATTTGTACTAACAAAGGTGTTCCCCGAACATATTCAATATAGACAGCGGCAATGACTTTCAATGCTTTTGACTTAGAAAGCTTCATAAAGGCTAACAAGCTGCCACCGATAGAGCCGAATAATACCCCAACCAAGGCTAGGAAGATCGTATAGCCAGTTCCAGTGATGTAAAAAGGCAGATATTTTTCCCAAAAGCTTTGCTCTTCATCGATCGTGCCTTCTTCGGTAAACATCAATCGATAGGCATCTTCTTTGTATTGGCTTAAAAGATCATTACTAATGATAGTTTCAATGGAGGAATTGAGTTTTTCCAGTAAAACTGGCGCTTCTTTCGAGATGGCGATCGCGGTCTCCTTCACGCCGTTTTCAAACGTGACATTTTCGGCTAATGCCAAGGTATCATTCGCCGTCACATAAGCTTCGGCGACGGGACCTTCCATCACGATCGCATCGATCTTGCGTGATTTTAGATTGGTGATCAAATCAGGCACCCTTTGCAAAGAGGTGACGGTCGAGCCAGTCAATTCTGTATTTGCCAGCTCTTCTTGTGTGGTTTGTCGTTGTGCACCGACAGCTACACCATCAAAATCAGCCGTCGATTGGAAACGATCCGCATCTTCTGCTCGAACCAGGACGGTCTGTTGGACTTCCATATAGGTATCAGTGAAATTGACTTCTTTACGGCGCTCATCCGTAGCAGCCATCCCAGAGATGACGACATCGATTTTACCCGTTTTTAGAGCCCCTAACAGCGCGTCGAACCCAAGCTCCTCAATTTTCAGATCGACCCCTAAGTCATCTGCAATTTTTTGGGCAATCGAGATATCGATCCCCACGATTTCATTTTTTCCATCAACATTGGCACGGAATTCATATGGTGCATAATCGGCAGATAAACCCACGACCAATACACCATTTTCTTTGACTTTTTCATAGATTGGATCGGTTTCTTCTGCATGTGCTTGTCCGACAAAGAAAAACGGCAGCAACGCTGTGATGATCCCCAATAAAACAGTACCCTTACTAAACCTTTTCATGTAAACGCCCCTTTAACTTTTTCTGTGCATCTATTAAAAATGCAAATAATAACTAATAAATGTATAAAAATACATATAAGTGATAGAAACTATCATAGCATAACATCAGTTGAAGTCAATAAGTCAGAGAAAAAAAGTCAAAAATTGTTGTAGAGCGTAAAACCATTTATTCAAATTATTTGCAATCCAAGGAAGAACAAAGTGGAGAAGGAACAGCAGCCATTTTCTATACACATCTATTTGAAAGGATGCTTAGAAAATAACGGATAGTGAAGAAAGAAAGCAGCTTCGCTTAAACGAGAAACAGGATCTGCAATGACAAAATAAAAAGTTGTCTGAAACAAAGCGGCAAAAACGAAACATAAGACATTTTTTGGATTTCTTGCGATAATAAAAGAGAAGAGGAGGCGATAGAGTGAAGGTCGTATTGATTCGACATGGTGAAAGCGAAGCAAATTTTGAAAATTACTGGACAGGCTGGCTAGATGTTTCTCTGACCGAAAAAGGCCGACAACAAGCTTGGGATGCGGGGGAACAGATCAAAGAATTAGGGATTTCCTTTGATTTTGCCTTTGCATCTGTGCTGCAGCGAACGATCATCACCTGCGATGCCGTTCTGGAAGCCAGCGATCAGCTTTGGGTCCCTGTGAAAAAAACATGGCGCCTAAATGAACGTCATTATGGCCAATTAGTAGGGGTCAATAAAGATGAGATGGTGGCAAAGTATGGAAAAGAACAGGTGCAAAAATGGCGACGTGGATATGATGAACCGCCTTTATATGTGGAGGAAAATGATTTAGACCGACGCTATGATTCTTTAGACCCTCGCTTGATACCTAAGGGAGAAAATCTGGGGATGGTGGTGGCGCGAGTAGTCCCATTTTGGCAAGACCAGGTGGTTCCGTTACTTAAAGATCATAAGAATATTCTCATTACTGGTCATGGGAACAGCTTGCGGGCGTTAGTCAAATACTTGGAAGACGTGCCAAAAGATGCCATGGATACGATCGATATTCCTAACGCACAGCCGATCATTTATGAGTTTGATAGCCAAGCAAATAGGATTGAACGTGCGTAATAACGAACATTTAAAGAATAAACCACAATTTCGTTTGATGTTACATCGAAAATGTGGTTTTGTTGTGCTATAATAAGAAAAATTTTATGAAAGGCGGGAGGATATGAAAGCCGTATTAACCGTTATTGGAAAAGACAAGGTTGGGATCATTGCTGGTGTTAGCCAGAAATTAGCAGAATTAGAAATCAATATTTTAGATGTGTCCCAAACGATCATGGAAGATTACTTCACGATGATGATGCTTTTAAACATGGATGCCAATCAGGATTTTGATGGTGTTCGTGAGGAGCTTCACCAAATTGGTCGTACATTAGGTGTAAAAATCAGCATTCAAAATCAAGAGATTTTTGATACCATGCACAAATTATAGGAGGCACTATGGAGACAAATCAAATACTTGAAACCATTCGCATGGTGGAAGAAGAAAACTTAGATATTCGTACCATCACAATGGGGATCTCATTATTGGATTGTATTGACGCCGACATTGATCGTACCTGTGAGAAAATTTTTCAAAAAATTACAACAAAAGCGAAAGATCTTGTCAAAGTCGGCGAAGAGATCGAAAGTGAATATGGCATTCCGATCATTAACAAGCGGATTTCGGTTACCCCTGTAGCGATCGTAGTGGCAGCTTGCCAGCCGACACCCGCAGACTGTATCAAAGTTGCGAAGACCTTGGATCGAGCGGCGCAAGAAGTCGGAGTAAATTTCATCGGCGGCTATAGCGCACTAGTAGAAAAAGGCTATCAAGGCGGCGACCTTGCATTGATCGAATCGATTCCAGAAGCCTTGGCTCAAACCAATTTTGTCTGTTCGTCGGTCAATATTGGATCAACGAAAGCTGGGATCAACATGGATGCAGTACGTCTGATGGGAGAAACAGTCAAGAAGACGGCTGAGGCATCAGATATGGGCTGTGCGAAGCTCGTCGTCTTTG
Source organism: Enterococcus casseliflavus (assembly GCF_029215545.1). Lineage (NCBI taxonomy): Bacteria > Bacillati > Bacillota > Bacilli > Lactobacillales > Enterococcaceae > Enterococcus > Enterococcus casseliflavus. The sequence continues at coordinate 1,609,951 of NZ_CP119393.1, forward strand.
CGAATGCAGTGGAAGACAATCCCTTTATGGCGGGTGCTTTTCATGGGGTCGGTGAAGCTGATGTGGAAATCAACGTTGGTGTCAGCGGACCTGGTGTCGTCAAACGTGCCTTGGAAAAAGTCAAAGGCGAGTCCTTTGATGTCGTGGCGGAAACAGTCAAAAAAACAGCTTTCAAGATCACGCGGATGGGGCAATTGGTCGGGCGCGTGGCTTCAGAGCGCTTGGGCGTTCCATTCGGGATCGTCGATCTTTCGCTGGCGCCAACTCCTGCAGTCGGCGATAGTGTGGCATTGATTTTAGAAGAAATGGGTCTAGAATCTGTCGGTACCCACGGAACGACGGCGGCTTTGGCCTTGTTAAATGATGCAGTAAAAAAAGGCGGCGTAATGGCATGTAACCATGTTGGAGGTCTGTCGGGTGCCTTTATCCCCGTTTCTGAAGACGCAGGGATGATCAAGGCTGTAGAAGCTGGTTTATTGAATTTAGAAAAACTTGAAGCCATGACGGCGATCTGTTCTGTCGGTTTGGATATGATTGCGATTCCAGGAGATACTTCTGCTGAGACGATCGCCGCAATGATTGCGGATGAAGCAGCGATCGGCGTCATCAACCACAAGACGACAGCTGTCCGAATCATTCCAGCGAAAGACAAAAAAATCGGCGACCGCATTGAATTTGGTGGATTATTAGGGACGGCACCAGTGATGAAAACCAATCCTGCGCAGTCTACTGATTTCATTTTACGTGGGGGACGTATTCCCGCTCCGATCCATTCATTCAAAAATTAATTTGTACTCCTTTAATAGGAAAATATGATAAAATGACCTTTAAAAGACCGACCAAAATGCTGTCTTTTAAAGGTTTTTTAGTCATGTAACTATTTTTTTCATGCTTAAGGCGGATGTTTTATCATTTGAAATCGAATACAATGAAAGATAACACGATGAAAAGGGGTGGTAAAATGAAGAAAATCTTCCAACTTGGGATGTTGGTTTTTGTTGGTTTGATGGGATTTTTTGTCCTTCAACCATCAATTGCCTTTGGACAGACATTTGTTCGTGATGATGCCGGAGTCCTTTCACAAGAGACGATCAAACAAATCGATACTTTGAATAAAGAGGGCTTTCAATCATTGACTGGAGCACCAGAATATGCTGTGATCACGATCCCTTCTTTAGATGGGCAATCGATTGAAGAGCGTAATTTGGAACTGTTCAATGAGTATGGTTTAGGAAATCCAGAGGACAATAATGGACTATTGTTTCTCTTTGCCATTGACGATCGTGAATTTCGTCTGGGTTATGGCGATGGACTATCCTATGTCTTCAGTGAGCTATCGGAAGATGATTTAGTGGATGAAGATGCCAAAGACGCATTACGAGATGAAGATTATGATACAGCGATATTGGCAGCTTCTAATGAAGTCTATCAGCGAATGAAAGAAGCGGATGAAACGATTGGTTTAGAGACGATCTATCAAGATGGCAAGCAAATGTTAGCAGAAAAACAGGCACAAGAAGCAGAAGCCACTAAGCAGATGTGGTTCACTATTGGTAAAATCGTCAGTGGTGTCGTAGCGGCAGCAGCTGCAGGCCTTGTCGGGTTCATCAGTTTTCACCATCTTAAAACCAAACGGCGTTTTGAAGAGCACCTGCCATTGCCGAAACATCTGTTAGAAGATAGTCACTTCCAACAGAAAGATTTCTTGAAATGGGCTAGCAATAGAAAGAACTATCAGCGTTACCATCAGTATCAGACAGCAAAAGATTGTCAACAAGCATTTACGCAGTATGTGACGAGGACTTATGTGCCAGCGAAATTGACTTCGGTCACTGGATTGTCGACAGCGGATAAACGAGTCATCCAACACGGCTTGACGAATCCAGCAATTGGCGCCTATTTTTCAAACTTGCTGATGAAGAAACAAACCACGGTCAAACATTTCGGTCAGGTGATCCTTACACAACATGACACCTTAAAAACCTATGAAGCCCAATTAGGCAGGGAAGTGTCTGAACGGATGGCAGACTACGATTTGACTGATGCGGTGTTACCCGAAAATCTGCCTTTAGCAGATGCTTATCGAGCAGAAATAGCCAAGCAAGCCAAAGAAGAGATCAGAAGACGCAATGAGCAAGGGCGATACTTAGCTCAACTTGTGACGGAAAAAGCGACCTATCCTGAGATGGTACAAGCCATTCCAAAAGAAGTTTCTAATGTTCTAGCGGAAGTGAAAACAGATGCTTTGTTCCAAGTTGACTTGAAACAGGTTTATCAAAATCACCCAGATTTAGCGAACAAATTATCCTCATTTGATGCTTCTGATCGAGCAGCCGTTTTGAATAATGCTCGCCAAGAGTATGACCCCCATGGTATGAATATGGCGTTGTTTTTTGTGATGATGAATAATCATGTGACCCATCAAGAACAAGTCATTGCCGATACGCAAAGTTCTTCGAATGATTTTGGCGGTTTTAGCGGAGGAAGCAGCAGCGGTGGCGGTGTTTCTGGTAGCTGGTAATTTTTCGTAGTGAGAAACGTTCATTGTTCTGCAATACATTCGCTTGCATGTGGGTTTGTGCAAGCGGAAGGATTGTATGGTCAATGGCGTTTTTTCTTGTAGAGGAAATCCCTTGATAAATAAGACAAACCAAACAAAGTGTGGTAAACTTTTTAGAGTTACTGAAAATGAATGGAACTTTCATTCATTTGAAAAAGGGAGAAAACGAGGGATATCATGTACCAATCTTACATATGGGATTTTGACGGAACACTTTACGACAGCTACCCAATCATGTTAAAAGCTTTTATCAAGACATTGAAGGAGTATGGCTTCGATCCAGATCCAGCGGAGATTTATTATATACTGAAAGATTCATCTTCCAAAAAAGTTGCTGAAAAATACAACTTAGATTTTCAAGAGTTCACTAAAGCATTCAAAGCAAATGAAGCGCTGGATGATCGTTTGCCGCTTTCCTTTGCAGGAACCAAAGAAACATTAGAAGCCGTGGTTGCTGCTGGTGGCGAGAACTACATTTTGACCCACCGCGATGTCGTCTCAACGAAAGAGTTGTTAGAAAGAGAACAGATGGCAGACCTGATCGTTGAGATCGTTGGCCCAGAAAACAACTTCCCCCGCAAACCGGATCCAACTTCATTGATTTATCTTGTTGAAAAGTATCAACTAGACAAAGATCAGACTGTCATGATCGGCGATCGCACGATGGATGTTTTTGCAGGACAAGGAGCAGGTGTCAAGACGATATTTTATGATATAGAAGGTCTCTTAAAAGATGTATCTGCCGACCATACCGTCCAATCAATGGCTGAAATACAAGAAATCATTAAGTCTTGAGAAATCAAGGCTTTTTTTGTGCATAGAAAGTAAGTCATTCAGTACTCATGATGAACGGTATAAACGTAGTTCTCATTGATCTTCTAGTCTCGGCACAACAAACCAAAAACAGGTCACACCATTTTTCGACTCAGCACCATATTCGAAGGCATGAGAAGTCAAAATGGTTTTCACGATCGCTAAGCCGATGCCGGTTCCTTCTTTATGTCCTGCTTGATGTTGGACGCGTTGGTATCTTTCCCAAATAAGTTCGAGTTGTTCTGGAGGGATATCTTTTCCAGGATTGATGACAGCAACTTTTGTTCCTGCAGATGTATTCGTTAATTTGATTAAGAGTCGTTCATTTTTAGGTGTATGGTTGATGCCATTGTTTATTAAATTACGCAAAACTTGTTCCATTTTGATGCGATCAAAGAGAGCATTTCCATTCGTACGATCTGCTTCAAAATCGACAGTGATGTCATATTGATTGGCGATCCCTCTTGCGTAAGCAACGACGGAGGAAACGACCTCGTATGTATTCCAGATTTCATTTTTAAGTTGTGTGTAGCCTGCTTGCATGATAGAGAAATCCATGATGTCATCGACCATAGCACTCATGCGGTGGGCTTCGCTGATAATTAGGTCCATATGTTCTTTTCGAAGGCGTTCGTCGCTTCCAGATACATCACGTACCATCTCCCCATAGCCAGTGATCAACGCGAGGGGGGAGCGTAGTTCATGAGAAACATTGGCAATCACTTCTTTGCGCAAGACGTCTACTCGCTGAAGTTCTGTGCTTAAGTCCGCAACCGATTCAGAAAGTGTACCTAATTCATCACTACGGTTAAGTTTGGGTACGGAATAAAGCTCGCCGTTGGTTAAGCGGATGATGGCTTCTTTGATGGTTTTGATCGGGCGAATAAAATGCTGTGCTAAAAAAAAGGAGATCGTTGACGCAAAAATAGTTAATATGATGGTGAATAGAAAGAGTTGCTGTCGATTCAAGCTTTGAAGCGCTTCGATTTGAGTGATCGTATTGGAGAGCAAAAGGGCAGCTGGGCGTTGGAAAAGAGTGGTAGGAACGCCAATAAGAATGGCAGAAGACTTTTCAAAGTATTCTACAGCACTCAGACTCTCACCATCAAGGACAGTGGGTGCATGAGATAACAACCAGTTGTATTCGTTGCTCAACCCATCTATGTTTAATTGTTGTCCATTGTTAAATGCTGCCAGAATTTCGCCATCCTCGTCGACTAAGAAAAGAGTCCCAACGATCGTTTTACTGAGGAAAAGTAATGGCTCTTTTGGTAAATCATCTGGATCTACTGCCATTTCTTCAATAGCGGCAGCTGTTTCCTGAACTGTTTCTAAAAGTGATTCTTTCGTTACATTGATATAATTTGGTTCAAAGAGCAAGATTTGAACAGTCCACAAAAAAGCGATGCCAATGATGACCAGCAGCATATTGGCGGACCAAAGCCGCACGAGTAATTTACTTTTGATGTAAGTAAAACCTAACCGACTAGTCTTCATAATCAAATTTATACCCAACGCCCCAAACCGTTTGGATCAACTCTCGGTAATCCCCTAGACGCTCTCGCAAGGACTTGATGTGTGTATCCACTGTTCTGGTATCACCGAAATAATCGAAGCCCCAGACACCTTCTAAAATTGATTCTCGGCTCAAAGCAATATGATTATTTTTTGTCAAATAGACCAGCAGATCGAATTCTTTTGGCGTAAGCGGCAGAGGATTCCCTTTGATCGTTACAGTATGAGAAAAAACATTGACTTCGAGATCGCCAAAAACGATCTTTTCGAACTGAAACTGATTGCTTCGTTTCAACACAGCTTTGATGCGAGCCATCAGCTCTTTAGGGCTAAATGGCTTGGCAATATAATCATCGGCACCAAGATTGAAGCCAAAGAGTTTGTCATACTCTTCCTTTCGAGCGGTAATCATGATGACTGGCGTGTTACAGCTACCTCTGATTTCCGAAAGCGTCTGAAAGCCATCTTTTCCCGGCATCATGACATCTAGGAGGATCAAATCGAATGAATGATTGGTTAATTTTTCCAATGTTTCTTTTCCATCCGCTGCCTCAAAACATAGATAACCTTCGATCTCCGCATAAGTTTTCACCAGGGCACGCATATGGGTGTCATCATCGACAATCAATATTTTTTGCAATTTTATTCACATCCTTAAAAATAATTTATATTTTTTAAAGTATATCACAGCATAATCGCTGAATTAATAGGAAAATGACTCTTTGAAAAATAATTGTTCTTTCCCTCACAAGATCATCACAAATACCCAATACTATAGAGGTATATTCGATCGAAAGGGGCGCTTTGGCGATGTATGACTATCATATAGTCAAAAAGAAAAAAGCGAAGAAAAATCGTAAGCTAGTCGGTCATTGGTTATACATAATCAGTCTTGCGCTTTTTATGGGGTTTTCTGCACGTTTGATTTACATTGTTCAAGTCGGCGTGATCGCAGGCGTCTCTTTGTCTGAAAGAATAGAAAATTTGTATTATAGTTCACGATCGATCGAAACAAGTCGAGGGGCGATTTTTGATCGGCAGGGGACAGTGATCGCACAGGATATTCTTTCCTATACTGTTCGAGCGGTTCTTTCTGAAGATTACATTGATAATGGACGACCCATGTATCTAGACAGAGCGCGCTTTGAGGAGACCGCAGCGATTCTTTCGGAGTATTTACCTATTTCTAACGAGCAAGTTTTGTCAATCTTGTCAGATGGTGCGAATCAAACAGATCCGCCTGTCTTTCAAGTGGAATTTGGCAATGTTGGCAGTGGTCTAAGTGTGACTACTCGAAATCAAATCGAAGCGGCGTTTGATGCAGCTGGAATCAACGGTATCTATTTCGATGCTCGTTCAAGTCGCAGCTATCCGAATGGCATCTTTTCTTCACATTTGATAGGGACAACGTCAGATGATGAAGAGATTCGAGTCGGAGTTTCTGGATTAGAATATGTACTGAACGACTTTTTGAAGAATCAAAATGGGCGAGAGTCTTTTCAAGTCAATGCTTCAGGGAATCCTGTTCCTGCAACCAATCAAATGGTAGAAGAAGGCGTAGATGGGAACGATGTTTGGACGACATTAGATGCTCATCTGCAGTTATTCACTGAATCAGTGATGGATGAAGTTATGGAACAAACACGACCAGAGAATCTGACGGCTTTATTAATGGATGCGAAAACTGGAGAGATTTTAACGATGGCTCAAAGACCTAGTTTTCATCCAGAGACCCAAGAAGGAATTGCGGATGAGCACTTTATTTGGCGTAATCTTTTTACGGAAGAAATGTATGAACCAGGTTCGACCTTGAAGCTGGCAACCGTTGCGGCAGCGATTGATGAAGGTGTTTTTGATCCGACGGAACGCTACAATCCTGTGAGTATGCAGATTGAAGATCGAGTCATCAACGACCACGACTCAGGAGGAAATGGTGAGTTGACGATGCGGCAAGCGTTAGCTTGGTCAAGCAACACTGGGATGGTTCGACTTCAGCAACGGATCGGTTTTGATGCATGGGCGCAGTATTTAACTGATTTTGGACTAGGGAAAGTTACAGGAAGTGAGCTTCCCGGTGAGGTGCCTGGTATCTTACCTTCAAGAAATCGGGTGGATTATGCCATGAGTTCTTATGGCCATGCGATTGGGGTCAATCAGATGCAGATGATGCAGTTATTTAGCGCATTTGCCAATGGTGGCGAGATGATTCGTCCACAATTGATTCGGCAAGTGGGAGAAGAGACCCAAGTTTTTCCAGAAGTCGTTTCTCAGCCTATTTCACAAACAGCGGCTGATGCTGTATTGGAATACATGACCGATGTAGTGACGGATGAACGCTATGGAACCGCTTATGATGTATACCAACTGACGAACCATGAGATTTCTGTCAAAACTGGGACTGCTCAGATCGCCAATGAGAATGGTCAAGGTTACATGACAGGAGAGTTTGATTATATTTATTCGGCGGTCTCGATCTATCCAACGGATGATCCACAGTTTATTCTTTACCTCACTATCAAGCGACCAGAAGAATACGATCGTCATACCTTAGCTAAAATCGCCAATCCTTTGATGGAGCGTTCGATGGCGCTGCAAAGTTTTCGTGAGTAAAAAAGTTTCTTAACAGGAGCTTAAAAAGACATAGACCATCTAAGAAGTTTCATGCTGCAGCTGGTCAATTTTCCACAGGAATGATAGTCTTTAGAAAAGGCAGGACGGGTTATCAGCGATCCAATCTAGGGATGAATGAGTGGATAAACGATCGCGCTACAGCTAACACATAATGATTCATTGACGGAGGTGTCATATGAAAAAAATAAAATTCTTAATCAAAAGCATTTTTCTCATCGGGCTTCTTTATTTTGTAAGCCAGATGATTACATGGCAAGACGGGCGCTTGGCATTTCGGGATGCCCGACTCAACGAGATCACTCAATCTCTCTCGTCCCAATTTTCTCCTTCACAAGACACTTCAGCCAGGCCAGCGGCAGAAACACCTGCCCAGACATATTTATATAATGAATCACGACAAGTGATCGAAGAAACCTTTGGAGAAGCGATCAATGAATCAGCGAATAGGTATGGACTGAACTGGACTTCCTATCACGATGATTTTCGTAACTTCATGATGGTGATGTATGATGAACATGATATTTCGCAAGGGATCTATACGAATCAAGACACGATTCTTATCGATGACACGCTAGGTATCGGGTCTTCAAAAGCAAGCGTTCGTAATCAGATGGGGACGCGTCAAGAAAGTCTACAACGAGGATCACGACGGTATCGCATCGATTCGGATGCCGACTATGATCTGTTCTTGCAAGACGATCAATTGATTACTTTTTTCTATGATGTTCATGCCGAAGATACAGTGACTGCGATCCAAATCATCAATCGCTCCCTAGAAACACGCCATGCGAATGATTTTCGCCAAAATCAAGCCGCCATTTTAAGCGGCTTACGAACACAGTTATTTGAATTAACAAATGCCACCCGAGTGAAATTTGGTTTGTCACCCCTTGGTTTCAGCGAAGCAACCAGTGAGACTGCCGTGAAGCATAGCCAAGACATGGCAGAACATCGATACTTTGACCATATCGGGTTAGATGGATCGACTCCATTTGATCGGATGCAAGAAGACGGGATCAGTTTCACTGCTGCAGGGGAGAATTTGGCATTTGGCCAGGCCAGCAGTATTTACGCCCATCAAGGTTTAATGAATTCAGAGGGACATCGGGCAACGATTCTAAACGATGAGTATCAATTTCTCGGGATCGGTATTGCGATCGATACCAGCGAACAGCCATATTATACAACGTTGTATCACCGAGGATCGGCGTCGTAAATTCCTGAATTGCTTGAAACTGATTAGTTAAAAAACACTGCTCATTTGAGATTGCTGCGTTAGCAGCATCAAGTGAGCAGTGTTTTTTTGTCGATAAAATGGTGTGCATCAGTATTATTTAGTTTTGACGGTAGGCATGAGGAGAGCACTGATACTTCTTTTGAAACAGCTTATAGAAGAATGAGACATTTTTATAGCCGACTTGGTGTGCGATTTGTTCCACAGGTAGGGAAGAGTTTCTCAACAATAAACTGGCTTGATTGAGTTTTAATTCTTGAAGGATCGTCACAAAGGATCGACCAAGCTGCTGACTGATACGGCGACTCAAATAGCTCGGGTTGTATCCAAATGCATCCGCAACCGAAGCTAGTGTGCAAGTAGCGAAATGTTTCTCCAGATAGTCCAACACTTCTCCGAGGTACAGTTGGTCACTTTTTTGCGACTCGATCCGTTGTTTTTCCTGGAAGTTACGAACGAGTTCGGAAAAAATAATGATCATATAGGAATGGATGACTTCATGAGAACCGAAGGAGGGATTGAAGAACTGGGCCAAGACCCCGAAAATCGCATCAATCAAATAGTCGTTGTTACTCGTTTCAAACACTAGATATTGATTGTGCTTTTGGCTTTCAGATAATGCATTGATGGCAAAATCGGCGATCATGCTATTGGATGCTAACCGGCTGAGCATCTGCGTGGAAAAGTACTCTTTGCTGATCAAAAAGTTAATAACAATGTCGTCTTGATTTGTTTCGATAATTTGGTGGATCACCCCAGTATCTAGTAAGCAAAAGTCACCTGCCTTTAGGATCACTTTTTTTTCATTGATCATGATCGTGACTGTTCCAGAAAAAACATAATTCATTTCGATAAAATCATGCTGATGTAGAGGTGTAGAAGAAAAGCGTGCATGTTTTAAAATCAAGAGCTGGCTTGTCTTAAGAAATCCGCTATCCTGCGGTCGTTTTCGTATGAGACGAGAAAGGTGTTTGTCGAAGGTATATTGGTAAATTGGCTCATTTTTCTCAGTGTAGACTTTCTTGAAATCCTCATAATTGTATGGAAGGGTTTGCGTCTTTTTAAGGGCTATTTCTTCAGTAGTCGTCAATTGTTGTAACTGCTGCAGAATGTTTTGTTTATCCATCGCTTTCTCCTTAGGTAAAAAATAGTCAATGAACTAGTAGAGTATCGTCATTGAAGACAGGTAGAGATAGTATATAATACTTGTATGGTAGCGTTATCAATTATCATAATCCGGATGATAATAATAGTCAATAGTACCAGCAAATTCGAAAGAAATGGGGAATCACCATGAACCACGACAAACCATCATTAGGGGATAAGATCCAAAGTACCCTTGGTCCATTTGCAAGTAAAGTCAATGGGAATATTTATATTACTTCAGTTAGGGATGCAATGTTAGCTTACATGCCATTCACCTTTATTGCGTCGATCTTTTTAATTATTGCTTTTTTTCCGATCCAACAAGTGACCGATTTTATTACTATGGTGTTGCGAACAGAAGATGCTAGTGTCTGGCAAGAGAAATTGCTCTATGTCAACAATGCCACACTCGCAATCGGTGGTTTGCTAGTTGTCATTTCCCTCGCAAAATCACTGGCAGAAAAACTTGAAACAAATGTTTTGCAATGTGTCTTAACTGCTTTTGTTTCCTTTTTACTATTAACACCGTTGGATGCAATGGAAGCAGGAACTTTTTTAGATATCACCCGCGTTAGCGCGCAATCGATGTTTTTAGCGATTATTGTCGGTATTTTTAGTACAGTTCTTTATAAAAAAATTGAGGGCAAAGGAATCAAAATCAAAATGCCAGCAGCGGTACCACCAGCTGTTTCTGGTCCATTCGAATCGGTGATTCCATCTTTTCTTGTGATCACGACGATTTGGGTCATCCGACTCATCATCGAAGCCTTATTTAACAGTGATGCCATGACGTTGATCAATGGGACCGTTGGGATTCCATTAACTATGTTAGGTGGCTCCCTAGTTGGAATGGTCGTTGTGAAAATTTTCGAGCAATTCTTGTGGTTTTTTGGCCTTCATGGAACTTCGATCATTCAAGCAGTGATGGACCCAATCCATCAAGTCCTTGAAGATCAAAATCGTGTGGCATCAGTGGCGGGAGAGATTCCAACGAATATTATCAGTATGAGCTTTCGGAATCATTTTGCCTCGATTGGGGTCGTCGGTGCGATCATTGCTATTTTGATCGTAGCAAAAAGCAAACAGTACAAAGAGGTTGGAAAAATTGCTAGTGTTCCTTATATTTTCAATATCGGTGAACCAGCGTTGTTCGGGATACCGTTAATGTTGAATTTCAGTTTTCTCATTCCCTTTGTTTTTGCGAATGCCGTCACAACGATCGTCGCTTACTTTGCCTTTTATTTCGGGTTAGTCCCGATCCCAACAGGGCTTGCACAAATTCCTTGGACGACTCCGCCGATCATTAGCGGCTATTTTGTCACTGGTAGTATCATGGGCGCATTGCTACAAATCGTCTTGATCGTGATCGCAACGCTGATTTGGTTGCCATTTATCAAAGTTGCTGATAAGCAGATCTGTATTGAAGAAGCACAATAACCCACGAAAGGAGCAGCGTATGAAAGAAACGATAACCATCAACGGGAAGACAAAGCCATTAACAGTGGATTTAAATGATCCGGTCCTTATTGAGTGGTCGATGACCAATCACCAAGGCTATCGATTGCAACTTTTCAATGAACAGCAGCAAGCAGTGTATGACGTTTCCAACATAGCCGCTTCTGAGAATAAAATGGCGGTCCACTTACCACAGCATCCGCAGCGAAAAAAATATCAAGTCAAATTGACAGCAGGAGCAGGAAACGATGTCACCGTTTACAGCAGTGTGTTTTTCACGATAGAAAAGCGTGAGCAACCTAAAGAAACCATGGGCAAGTGGATCACTCGCTTAGATGATCCAATTAAAAAAGAACGGTTTTACTTTTCAGAAGAGAAAAATAGCTGCTTGTCCCGCTCCTTCACACTGGAAAAGTGTCCTTCCTATGCAGTGATCGATTGCTGCGGGCTTGGTTTTTATCGCTTGTCTGTTAATGGTAAAACCGTATCAGATGTTTATTTAAACAGTGATGTAACGAACTATGATCGAGTCGTCTACTATGATACTTATGAGTTAACTGATTTTTTACAGGAGGGAGACAATCGGATCGAAGTTGAACTTGCGAATGGCTGGTACAACCCTGCTCCAATTGAGATTTTAGGTCGGTATAACATCCGCAAACAACTAGCGATTGGTAAACCTTGTTTCTGGGGGGAGCTTCAGTTAAATGACGGAGGAGAGAATCGCTACATTTACTCAGACAATCAGTGGCAAAGTAGTTTTGGGCCTTATTTGCAAAACAATCTTTATATAGGAGAAATCGTTACCGATGTACCTGATCCTCGACCAGAAGGAAAAACGGTACAAATTGCTGGTCCCGCGGGACGTTTTAAGCCAAGCTTTATTCCTAAAATCAAGCGCACACAATCGATCGTTCCCCAAAAAATGACCGAAACTGCAGCGGGACTGCTCATTGACTTCGGTCAAATCATCAGCGGTCAATTTGCTTGTACACTTGAGAAAGATTTCATTGGTCAGATCAGAATCAGCTATGCAGAAACATTAGATGAGCAAGGCAACCCAGATTATACGTCTACGATCAGTGGAACTTATGGCATATACGATCCCTATGAAGGGAAGCAGCCAGATGATCCCATCGTTCAACGAGACATCATTGAGAAAACGGCAGCGAGGACGTTCGTTTTTGAAAATCGCTACACGTATCATTCCTTTCGCTATGCGTTGATCGAGACGAAACCTGCTAACAAGCTTCAAGCGATTGTGGGCGCAATCAAAGCCTATCGCCTGCATACGGATGTGAAATCGTTGGTAACCCTTGAAACCTCCGATCCCTTCTTGAATCAGTTATGGGCGGTTGGCCAAGCCACGCGGTTGAACAACATCCACTCGTATTTTGAGGACTGCACCCGTGAGCGGTTCGGATATGGCGGAGACATCGTCGCTTTATTGCCAACACAGATGGCAGATCTGGCGATTGCGCCGTTGTTGGAAAAAGTGTTGTGGGATTTTGCCAACGACCAACGACCGGATGGTGCAATGACTGCAACTGCGCCATTTGTAGGAATCATGACAAATGGTCCATCAAATGGTGGTGGTGCGTTAGGGTGGCAATTGGTAGTTCCAGAGCTTGCTTTGGCATTGGTGAAGACCTATGGGAAACAAGCAGCGGTTGCCAAGCTGCGTCCACAGTTGGAACGGCATCTCAACTATTTACTCGCTTTTGATTTTGATTATATCGCCCAGTGTTGCCTCGGTGATTGGGGAGCAATTGATGAAACTCAGCAAAACGGGGTCATTACTTCGCCAGATCAGTCCTTTTGCTCTGCCTGCATGTATCTGCTTTTACTACAGCGTTACCAAGAATTGATCGACTTGAGGATCATTGGTAACGAGGACTATTGTCAGCGAGTGACAGCAGCGATCCAGTACACGACACAGCAAATCAAACAGCAGTTTTCTAAAGGAAATGAGCAATACGGTGCGGGCACCTTGTCTAGCATGATCTTTGCAATGAAAACAGGACTCAGTGAAAAAAAACAAATCTTGCCAAAATTAGTACAACGGATCAAGCAGCAAGAGGGGATTTTCTCTTTCGGCATCTTCGGGATGGCATGGAGTTATCAGTTGCTGGCTGAAGCTGGCTATAATGATATTATTTTTGATTGGTTAACGAGGAAATCTGCACCTAGTTATGCAGCAATGCTGGCAAGCGGAAACGGCACTTTGATGGAACATTTTCCAACGCCGCAACATTCAGCCACTTACGAGGGTTCATTGAATCATGCCATGTTTGCTTCTTATGGGTATTGGTTTGTCCGTCATTTATTAGGCATTCAGATGACAAGCGCTGGGATACTGATACAACCAGCCTTCGATGTACCTGTAGCCCATGTCAAAGGCTCCTTACAAAGTACGTTTGGATTAGTAACTTTAAGCTGGGAAAAGACTGATCGTACCGTTCGCTTAACGGTGGAGTTGCCACGAACATGTGGCTATGAAATCAGTCAGATGAAAGGTTTTAGAATAGTCAGCGAGAAAATAGAGGATGTGAGGAGTCAAAAGAAAGTTACCTGTCACTATACGATTACTTCTTAGCTGGTGAAAAAGTCGACACGTGGAAAGTGTTGACTTTTTTTCTGTCCTTGATTACTTTTTGCGTATTTCATCTATGAGGTGGTGAAAATGGATCAATGGAAGCTGCTCAAAGACTATTGGCGATTTGCAGTCGGTGGTGCTGTTTTGATGGTGTTGCTGATCATCTGGTTTGTACCGTTCTCGCAAAAAAAAGAAACAAACTGGCATTCAATGGCAGATGCAGCAGGTCAATCGTCTGAAATGGGGGAAGGTGGATCCCTTCAAGAAGATAGTCTTCACGATGAAGAGTATGAGATCGTTATCGATGTCAAAGGGGAAGTGCACCAACCGGGCATTTATCGCTTGAAATCAGGTGCTCGGATGTATGAATTGATCGAACAAGCAGGTGGTCTGACAGAAGAGGCGTTAGAAACAGCCATAAACTTAGCACAAGTGCTGCAAGATCAACAGATGGTGATCGTCCCTCATAAAGAGGATCAAGCGTTTATGGAGATGAATGCTTCAGGAGTAGGTGGCAGCCAAACAGCAGTGACACAAATCAATCTGAATCAAGCCAATGCGCAGCAACTGCAAGAACTGCCAGGTGTGGGTGCCAAAAAAGCAGAAGCAATCATCGCTTACCGAGAAGAATATGGCTTTTTTAAACAGATTGATGACCTAAAAAAGATCACAGGCATCGGAGAGAAGACCTTTGAGTCCTTGAAAGAGATGATTACAGTGGCGGACTGAACCAAATAAATGTAAGAAATACTAAGAAATGACGGTTGAAAATTCAAGAAATTCGATTAGAATAGAACTAATCAATGACAAAGGAGCAAACGAATGAGCAATACGAGAATTCCATGGGACCAGTATTTTATGGCACAAGCTGTATTACTGTCTTTACGCAGTACGTGTTCCCGACTTGAAGTCGGCGCTACATTAGTCAAAGATCGCCGAATCATCGCTGGAGGCTACAACGGGTCCGTCAGTGGCGATGTACACTGCATTGACGATGGCTGTTATGTTGTCGATGACCATTGTATTCGGACGATTCATGCAGAAATGAATGCCTTATTGCAATGTGCAAAATTAGGGGTGTCAACAGACAATGCGGAAATCTATGTGACGCATTTTCCCTGTCTTCCCTGTACGAAAGCAATTTTGCAAGCAGGCGTCAAAACGATCCATTATTTGAATGACTATCGCAACAATCAGTATGCAATGGAACTGATTCAACAAGTAGGTGCTTCCGTCCACCAAGTTGAACTCGATCCGGTGTATTTTGAAAAACTTTCGTTTGGTGTGCTGAATGATGCACAACCAACAAAAAAGAACTGATTCATTTTTATTTCTTAGTATTATTTTTGCTTGTTCGGTGACTGCTTACTACCGGCAGTCCATCTTACTGGGACTCATTGCACTTTATTATTTCGGGATGCTTGTCTTAAAACGACAAGCATTTTTGTGCATGATTTGTTTTGTCGGACTGTTGCTGTTAAGTGTCCGCGTTTCTCTTTCTCGGACTGGAAACATACAAGAAGGTGAGTATCAAGGGGTAGTCAATGTGTTGCCAGACACGATCAAAATCAATGGCGATCTGCTTACGTTTGAAGCAAAATCTTCCGCAGGTAAAGTGATTGGCCGTTACACGATTTCTTCAGAGACTGAAAAACAGCAATGGCAGGATCGATCCGATTGGGGAAGAAAGCTGCTGGTGAAAGGATTTTTTTCTCTTCCTGAAAAACCACGAAACCGCCACGGGTTTGACTATTCTGCCTATCTAGCCAGTCGATCAATTATTGGCACAGTCCATATCGAGCAAATGGTAGGAATGGAAGCAGCAGACTCAGGCTTTTCGCTTGCAAAAGTTCGAGCAGAGGTTATTTCTTCTGTGCAACGAATCTTTCCTGAACGCTCAGCAGCCTATATCAATGCGTTGCTCTTTGGTTTTAAAGACCATGACTTTCAAGAAGTACGTCAAATGTATCGTGCTAGTGGCTTATTGCATTTCTTTACGATCTCAGGAATGCATGTCGTCTTATTTTTCAAGTGGTTTCGCGGATGCTTCTGCCGATTGGGGTTTACACAAAAAGAAATGCTGTTGCCAATGGGGGTCTTTTTCTTGGTCGTAATTGGGATTTGTGGCGGCGGCATTAGTGTCTGGCGTGCTGTCTTGGCATTGTCGGTTACTCAAGTGACCACTCTTTATCAACAACGGCTATCGGCAAGTGATCATTATGGGCTCGTCTTAACGGCTCTTTTATTCGTTGATCCCAAAGTATTGCTTCAAACATCGGGGCAACTAAGTCTTTTGATGACCTTCCTGATAATGATGCAGCGACCAATCAAATTGACGTGGTTTTGGCGCAGTCAGTTCCTCACGGTGCTGGCTGCGCCTGTCATTGTCTCGCTCTTTTATGAATTTCCATTATTTGGGGGCTTTTTGACGTTTGTCTTTTTACCGTTTTTTCAATTGGTTTTGCTGCCAGCCTGTTTCTTAATGTTCATTGCTGGGACGCTTTTCCCAACCATCAGTGGGCTGATTGCCCTTTTTGAAGAGCTTTTATTACTTATGGAAGTTGCCGTGGGCGCTGTAGGAGGCGTATCGATAACGGTGGGTGCCCTTCCTGCAGGATTGGCAGCTAGTTGTTGTTTGCTTGGCCTGCTCTGTTACCAAAAGAAACGGTGGCTGCTGGTGATCTGTTTTTCGCTTGTTGTACCAATCGTCTTTCAACAGAATCGCGTTTTACCCACCATTAGTTATGTCGACGTTGGTCAAGGCGATAGTATCGTTTTACAGGCAGAAAAAAATCGCGAAGTTTATGTGATCGATACTGGAGGTTCTCTATCTTTTCCGAAAGAAAACTGGCAAGAGCGCAAACGACAAGCTGCCGCGGAATCTACATTGATTCCTTTTTTAAAAGGGGAGGGAGTCAGGAAGATTACTGGTTTGTTTCTAACTCATGGCGACACGGACCATATGGGAGATGCGCTAGCATTGATGAAGGCGATCCCTGTTGAAACGTTATATCTTGTACCAGGAAGTGAACAAGATCACCGCATCGCCAAGCTTTTAAACGAACTGCCTAAGCAGACAAGCGTTGTTTGGACGACGGTTGGCCAAGTGGTGGGGGATTCCCTTCAGTTGCAAGTATTGGCACCAGAATCAGGTGCAGGACAAAACGAAGATTCGATGGTGATTAAAACCAAGGTAGGGGATAAAACATTTTTGTTTACTGGCGATCTCGAACAGGCAGGGGAAAAAAAGTTGATTCATGATTATCCGAATTTAAAGGTTGATGTATTGAAACTAGGGCATCATGGCAGTCGAACCTCGACGGCACCTGAGTTTGTTGCGGCAATCGATCCCCAATTCGGGATCGTTTCAAGTGGACGGAACAATCGGTACGGGCATCCTCATGAAGAGGTGCTTGAAACGTTGGTAAATCAGACCGTTTTGCGAACCGATCAGCAAGGCATGATCCAATTTATTTGGTCTGAAAAACAACAATCATTTTTGATAAAAACGCTGCTAGACTATCCGATTGACTAATGGTAGGATAAGAATGAAAGCGGGGGGAACGATGGAATTACAAAAAGCGTTGCAAGCAATTCGAACCAAGGAGTTGCAATCGATTTATCTGGTCATCGGCAGTGAAATGTTTTTACAAGAGCAAGTTCGCACGGCCTTTTTGGAGCGTTTTTCCGTTGGGAAAGATGATCTGAATTTTGCTTCCTTTGACATGGAGAAAGATCCCCTTGATATGGTGATCCAAGAAGCCCAATCGTTGCCTTTTTTTGGCGATCAGCGATTACTGTTCGTTGAGCGGCCATTTTTCTTAACGGCTGAAAAAAAGAGCAATGCACCTGAGCATGACCTAGATGATTTTTTGAATTATATCAAAGACCCATTGGAATCATCGGTAATGGTGATTTTTGCAGATGTCGATAAATTAGATGAACGGAAAAAAATTACTAAGCAGTTGAAGAAAGCCGCAGTTGTGATTGATGTCGCACCTATGAAAGAAGCCGACGTGCGTCAGTATCTCCAACAGTCGTTGGCAAATGATGGCATCGAAATGAGCCGAGAGGCGTTTGATTTGTTTTTACGGTTAACGGATCTGCACCTATCAAAAGCGATGCAGGAGTTACAGAAACTACGGCTGTATGCAGGAAATGGCAATAAAATTACGAAAGAGATCGTCTTGCAGTTGATCCCTAAGACGTTGGAACACAATGTCTTTGAATTAACCAGCGATGTCTTAAAGGGGAACGTATCGGATGCGTTGCGCTTGTATGACGATCTATTATTGCAAGGGGAAGAGACGATCAAGATCAATGCTATCTTGATCAGCCAAGTCCGTCTGCTGTTACAGGCGGCGATTTTGATGAAAATTGGCTACCAGCAAGCCAATATCGCAGAAACGTTGGGGATTCATCCGTACCGAGTGAAGTTAGCGATGCAGCAAGCTCGGGGGTTTGGAGAAAAGCAATTAGCGGCACTATATAGTGAATTGATCGAAAATGATTACTTAGTGAAAAGTGGTCAGATGGACAAAGAGTATTTGTTCCAGCTATTTGTTTTAAAACATGGCAAACAGTAAGTCAAAAAGAAAGGCGCAGCAATCGATGATTGCTGCGCCTTTCTTAATTTGCTTATTTTGCAATTTTTTTACTTAAACGAGATTTGTCGCGACTAGCTTTGTTCTTGTGGATCAATCCTTTAGTCTCAGCCATATCGATTGCTTTAACAGCATCTTTATATAACGCATCTACGTTATCAGCACCAGCTTCAACAGCTTGATCAAATTTTTTGATTGCTGTACGCATTGTGCTTACTTGAGATGAATTCTTAGCATTAGCCGCTTCGCTTGTGCGAACACGTTTGATTGCAGATTCAATGTTTGGCATGTATTTCACCTCCGAAAAAAAAGTTCAATTACGTTTAGAAAACGTATAAATCAACACTAGTCATTATACCTAATGCCAAGAGTGATTGCAATAAAAGTTGTAAAGAAATTTTACTTAACACAAAAATTTGTTTTTTGGCCGTGCTAATTTTTGCTTTATGGATTTTAAAAATGCTTCTTTACACATTTTTTACTGAATAGTTATAAAAAGTTTACACAGAAACAGCTTTCTATGCTATGATTACTTCGGAATTTTTAAATGGGGGAATCTATGTGAATATCGCTTTGTTTCTAACGATTGTGTTGTCATTAGGGGTGATTTTCGTCAACGGCTGGACGGATGCGCCGAATGCTATTGCAACCGCTGTCTCCACGAGAGTCTTACGCCCGAATATCGCCATTGGCATGGCAGTCGTCATGAATTTCTTAGGTGTGCTAGTGATGACGTATTTTAATGCGCAAGTTGCAGAAACCATCAGCAACATTGTGACTTTTGATTCAGGCGGGAGTTTTCGGGTCTCACAGATCGCATTAGCCGCTGCCTTGTTTTCAATTGTTGTTTGGACGGTCGCAGCTTGGTATTTTGGGATCCCAACCAGTGAATCCCACGCGTTGATCGCAGGACTGACTGGTGCAGCCATGGCCCTTGGTGGGTTACATGCAGTCAATGGCGAGGAATGGATGAAAGTTTTGATCGGTCTTGTCGTTTCTACGTTGATGGGCTTCATTGGCGGCTTTCTGATCACGAAACTGATCGTATTGCTCTTTCGTGATACCCAACGGCGAAAAGCCAACAAAATTTTTACAGTTGGTCAAGCCATTGCGGCTGGTGCCAATGCGTTCTTACATGGTGCACAAGATGGCCAAAAATTTATGGGTGTCTTCATGTTAGGGCTTTTCTACAACAATCTTGCTGAAAAGACCGGCAATGGCTTTTCGATCCCACTCTGGGTGATGGTTCTTTGTTCCTTGACCATGGGGATCGGTACTTCTGTCGGTGGGATGAAAATCATCAAATCAGTAGGGATGGATATGGTAAAACTGGAAAAATACCAAGGCTTTTCTGCAGATGTTACCGCTGCGATCTGTTTGTTCTTGTCTTCCGTATTTGGTATCCCAGTTTCAACGACCCATACAAAAACGACTGCCATCATGGGGGTAGGTGCTTCTCGACGTTTTTCTAGCGTTGATTGGCGCATCGTTAAAGAAATGATCTATGCTTGGATTTTAACGTTTCCTGGTTGTGGGTTGATAGCATTTCTAATGGTGAAAATTTTATTGCTAATTTTGTGAGGAGAGAAAGTAATGGCACGAAAAAAAGGATTTGATTATTTTGCGGCAATGGAGCAGTTGGCAACAAATGGGCATCTAGCTGCGAAACGTTTTTCGCTGTTGATCAATGATTACTCTGAAACAGCGTTAAGTGAAGCGGCAGCTGAGATTCATGGATTAGAAAAGGAAGGCGATCAGGTGATCGCTGAGTTAACGAATGAGTTGTACGACTCATTTATCACACCGATCGATCGCGAAGACATCCTGGTCATCTCTGAGCGCTTAGATGATATTTTGGATGGCATTATGGGACTGACTTATTTATTTGAGAATTTGGTCATTACGAAGATCCGCCCTGAGACGAACTTATTTGCTGAAATGATCGTTCAAGCGACACAGGGGGTCGAAACAGCATTAAAAGAGTTTCCGAAGTTCAAAAATTCAAAAACATTGCGTCAAATGATCAACGATGTAAATACGATTGAATCAGAAGCAGATCTTTTGTATTCAAAAATGAAAAAAGCGTTGTTTACGGATGAAAAAGAAGTGCTGGAAATCATTAAATGGAAAGATATTTATGATCGCTTTGAATCGATTATCAACGACACCGAAAGTGCGGTTGATATTATCGATGGTATGGTGATCAAAAACACGTGAGGAACTAGAGAGCATTCAAACGAAAAAAAAGAGCAACTATTGCGGCAGTTACCTGCCCAAGAGTTGCTCTTTTTGCTTATAATTGGATCAGCCAATAGCCGATCAAAATGATTCCTAAAACGATGCGATACCATCCAAATACGGTAAAATCATTCCGTTTGATGTAGTTCATCAAGAAACGGATCGCGATGATCGAAACGATGAATGACACGATGGTTCCTGTCAATAAGATGACGGTTCCTTGGAAATCAAAGGCATTGCCATCTTTCAAAAACTTGAAGATTTTCAAGGCACTGGCACCAAACATGGTGGGAATACCTAAGAAAAATGAAAATTCAGCAGCAACATAACGAGAAGCGCCGATCATGATAGCACCTAAGATAGTAGCACCAGAACGAGAAGTTCCTGGGATCAATGCCAATACTTGGAACATTCCTACGATCAATGCCGCTTTGTAGGTGAACTTGTTCAAATCGGTACATTTTGGTGCTTTATTTTTGTTGCGTTTTTCCACCACGATAAAGCCGATCCCATAAACGATCAAGACGATCGAAACGGAGAAAAAGTTGTAGAAGTGCGCATCTAACCAATCATCTAACGGTAATCCGATAATAACCGATGGCAAGACCGCCACGACGACTTTAAACCATAACGTCCATGTATCTTTTTTCTCTAACTCATTTTTCTGCGGTGAAAAAGGGTTTAGTTTATGGAAATATAAGTAGACGACTGCTAAAATCGCACCCAGTTGTATGACAACATTGAACATCGTCATAAACTCGGGAGTTACATTCAATCCGATAAATTCGTCGGCTAGAATCAAGTGACCCGTGCTGCTGATTGGCAGCCATTCCGTGATCCCTTCAATGATCCCAAATAAAATCGCTTTTATGAAATTTGTAAAAAACATTGGTTCAGTCCTTTCTATGACAAAATACAACTCTTAGTATACCGTTTCCTGATTCGAATACCAATCTTTTTCCTAAAAAAAGGGGGCAGTTTTTAAAACAAAAACTGCTCCTTTCTTAAAGAAATTGATCAACTGCCAAAGGTTTCTCTTAGGATAAAAGTTCTTGAGAGAGTGCTAAGCCTTTTTTGATGTAATCGGTATTGCCCACTTCAGCAATCGTAAAGCTGCCATCTTCGTAGATCAGTCGAGTGACTGAGCCATTTTCAATATCCATGCGAACATTGTTCTCATCATTGATCAGATGCAAAAGAAAAGCGATCGTTAAGCCATGAGACACAACTAGCGCATTGCCGCCGCCTTTTTTCTCAACGCGGTAGGCGATATCTTCAAACCCTGTTTTGACACGTTCGGTCAACACATCAAAGGTTTCCGCCCAATTGGCTGTATCTGCGTGATAGATCGCATTGGCGATCGCCTCAAACGAGACATGATTGGCAATCATCTCATCGTAATCAGGAAAATCAAGAACCCGTGGCAGAACGCCCCACATTTCTGCATCATAGGCACCTTCAAGTGAGCCAAAGCACCATTCACGAATCCGTTTGTCGATATGATAAGGGATCTCTGGTCCTCTGACATGTTCACCCAGTATCAGACGCATCGTTTCGATCGCGCGGCCGCTGTCACTGGATACTGCTTCCACAAAATCCACATCTCGTAACCCGAGTCCTAAATAATGGATGCCTTGTTCACCAGTACGAGTCAATGGGGTGTCGCACCAGCCTTGCACACGCTGCAATGTGTTGAACATGGTTTTCCCGTGACGCACGACATACAATTCCGTTTTTGCCATAAGTAGTAATTCCTCCTTTGGTTCGTAATTCGTTTATGCGTTAAAAAACGGATTGGTCCGTTTCTCAATCTCGATCGTTGTTGGTTCCCCGTGGCCAGGATAAACGGCCATCTGATTCGGTAAAACAAAAAGTTGCGTTTGGATGCTGGTCAGCAGTTGCTCAAGGTTGCCAGTTGGTAGATCGGTCCGACCGATGCTGCCTTTAAATAAGGCGTCTCCAGAAACGACAAACTTGTCAAAAATAAAACTGACGCTGCCGATGGAATGACCTGGGGTTGCAACAACCTTAAAGGACATGCCAGCTATCTCGTACTCTTTCAATTCAAGCTCGAATTCTGCTGGACGTGCGGTGATGGTTCCTAATTCAGGATGACGACCAGAAAGGTTTTTCATAGGATCACTTAGCCATTCTTTCTCAAGTGGACTAACGTAAACGGGGATCTGATAATAATCCCGCAAATGGTCAACTGCGCCGATATGGTCATAATGAGTGTGGGTCAATAAAATCGCTGCTGGTTTTGCGCCTGTTTTTTCGATCTCAGCGATCAATCTCGCTGCTTCTGCTCCAGGATCAATAATCAACAAATAATCTTCTTTCCAAATAAGGTAACAATTTTCTTGAACGGGTCCTGTCACTAAACCAATGATTTTCATGCTAAAACCTCCTAGGATCACAAATACTTGTGTCTGACTATAAGTATAGCTTAAAGTATAAGAGGAAACAAAGAAAGGTTTTTAGGAGTGAAAAATTAATGATAGAAACGATGAACACAGAAGACAATCGTCAGGCGATCTGTCAATGGCTGAATCATTCAACGAAAAAAACAGAGGCAGTGAGTGCCTTTTCCGATCAAGAGCAGCTTTCATTTGCGTTTTTTGACAATCACGATCAACTTGGTGGGTTGATTGGGAAACGGACAGGTAATACGATTCATATTCAATTGTTCGCAGTTGATCCAAACCATCAGAATCAAGGGGTGGGGAAACAATTGATGGAAGCACTTTTCGATCACGGTAAAAAAGCGGGGTGTCGTTCCGTGACAGTTACCACCCAAGACTACCAAGCGCCACAGTTCTATCAAGCAGTCGGCTTCGAACAATTTGCTGTGCTTTCTGACACACCTGTACTTGGCACGGATAGGCTTTATTTCGTGAAGATACTGTGACCACCCTTTGGCAGGCAGGTGATAAGGCTAACCAATAGTTTGATGAGAGAAAAGCTCAGAATTATTGTGGGAATTCGAAAATTTTTCTAAGAAACCGCATTAGCAAAAAACTGCTGTTATACTAATTAAAATAAGAAAGCACGTGTTTCGTTTGAAACTGGTCTAATTTTTTCCTGCAGCAGAAAGCTTCGTCGTGACTAAGTTCGGTGAAAGTAAGTGTTCAGGACCTTGTGTTCGTTTTGATTGGTATACATCAACTTTTTGTAAGAAGGTGTTTTTTATGAAAAAATCGCTCCAATTCTTTTTCACTGTATGCTTTGCTGTGCTTCTTTTAGCGAGCTGTGGTGAGGAAGAGCTATCCGTCGATGATTCGAAAGAAGTTTCTGAAACCGGTACTTCCGCCTCCAAAGCAGTTGAAAATGGCGACCTTGATTTGATGTTGATCCAAGATGAGAGTGTCATCTTTCCGCAAAGTCAAGGGGTTTATGATTTCCATGAGAATGAGTTGACGATCGTTAAGCAGTATTTGCCGATGGCAGACTTAGAAGATAGTTCAGCCAGCGCTAGTGATGTTGCCTTGTATGAAGGACAAATCGAAAGTGATTTTCAGCGTCATTTTTCCCATTCAGAGGTACAGTTGTCCAACGATCCTTATCAAATTTATGAGATCACCTATCAAGATGCCTCATACATCGTCGAAGGAAAACGTTTGACGATCATGGCAGATGGGCGAACCTTTGAGTTCACCTTAGATCCTAATAATCAGAAGGCCTATGATCAAAATGGCGTTAGCTATGACATTCAGGTCGATCAATAAATTTTCTTAAAAACATATTCCTGCTTTACTTGCTTAGGTGAGTAGAGTAGGTTTTTTTGGTAACCTTTCGTCAAACCTATTTTCTGGAAGTGGAAATGGCGTTGATTACCTGATGAGAAGGCATTTTGCCACAAGTGATTTTTTTAGAGATCAAATCTGTTTGGATAGGATACTCTCCGCAGAGGATGAAAAGCTGTTTCTGTTCGCTTTTCCAAAAGTGATCTATCCGCTATAATGGCAAACGAGAAGGTGAACACGTGTATAAAGGAAAAGTTGCGGTTAGAAAAATCGTAGAATTTATTTTGCGCAGAGGCGATATTGATAGCCGCAAAGTCAGTAATCATACCGCACAAGAAGGCGCCCGTATCCATCGCCAACTACAAAAAGAGGCTGGGGATGCGTATCAAAAAGAAGTCTTTTTCAAACGAGAAAGCCAAATTGGGAAAGATTCGATCACTGTCGAAGGACGTGCCGATGGTCTCTTTTTTGATGCAGCTGTTAATTCTTGGGTGATCGATGAGATCAAAACTTCAGAACCAGCTTTCGAAGATATCCCTGAAGATCAAATCGATTTGTTTTTTGCCCAGGGAATGGTTTATGCTTATTTGTTTTTACTACAAGAAAATGAACAAGCAGCGCTTAATGACAGTGGAAAACAAGAGAAACCAGAAGCAGAAGCAGAAGCTACTGCTGAAGGAGAAAATGATCCGAGGAGACCCATCGATCGGATCGCCGTGCAATTGACTTATTATCAAACCACTGAAAAGCTGACCACCCGTACGAGAAGAACATTTCAGTTGTCAGAATTAGCTGTTTTTTATGAAGAATTACTTCAGGAATATCATAAATGGTTAGTTTTTCAAGAGAATT
The DNA here is from genome assembly GCF_029215545.1 of Enterococcus casseliflavus. Classification (NCBI taxonomy): domain Bacteria; kingdom Bacillati; phylum Bacillota; class Bacilli; order Lactobacillales; family Enterococcaceae; genus Enterococcus; species Enterococcus casseliflavus. The sequence goes on from NZ_CP119393.1 coordinate 1,635,338, forward strand.
GGCGCCGTGTCCGCAATACGTCTTTGCAGCTGCTGTCTTTTCCCTTTGAAACCTTTCGCAAAGGGCAGCGAGAGTTAGCAGCAGCGGCGTATAAAACACTTAAAAATGGCAAGCGACTTTTTGCGGAAGCGCCAACGGGAACTGGAAAAACCATGTCAACGCTGTTTCCCGCATTAAAAGTTCTCGGGGAAGAAGGGGCAGATCGGGTCTTTTATCTGACGGCGAAGACGATCACCAGACAAGTGGCTGAAGATGCGCTGAGCAAGTTAGCAGACAACGGTAGTGAAACCAAGAGTGTCACGATCACTGCCAAAGATAAAATTTGCTTTCTGGATGAACGAAATTGTACGCCAGAGCATTGTCCTTATGCACAAGGTTATTACAATCGAATCAACGAAGCTTTGTGGGATCTGTTGCATCACGAAAACCAAATAACCCGAGAAGTGATCGAGACTTATGGAATGAAGCATACGGTTTGTCCCTTTGAGCTTTCACTGGATGTCAGTGTCTTTTGCGATGTCATTATTGGTGATTATAATTATTTGTTTGATCCAACCGTTTATTTACGGAGATTTTTTGAAGAGCCAGACGAAGAGTATTTCTTTTTAGTGGATGAAGCCCATAACTTAGTTAATCGTTCTAAAGAAATGTATTCTGCAACGATCTCCCGACAGCCATTTAAGGAATTAAAGAAGAAGCTGCCGAAGGATCAACAGAAATTAAAACGCGCACTAAACAGAGTTGATAAAGAATTTGCGGCTTTAGCCCAATTAGCAAAAGAGGAAGGATGGTCATACCACCATCAAGCAGCTCCCCATGAAACAATGGTCAATCAGCTATACAAATTAGCTGAATTGATGAAGGAATGGTTGCCAGCGAATCCTGAGCATGAATTGCAAGAAGAAGTGCTGCAAGTGTATTTTGAAGCTAACCATTATTTGAAGATCAGTGAATTTTATGATGATCACTACGAAACGACGGTGGAGATCGACCGCTATGATATCAAACTAAGGCAATTTTGCATCGAACCAGCGCCGTTTTTGGAATCCGTGTTAGATAAGGGCAAGGCCAGCCTGTTGTTTTCTGCGAGCTTTACCCCTTTGTCGTATTATCAAGAAGTATTAGGGGGCGGCGATGAAGCTTTGCGTTATCGCTTGCCAAGTCCTTTTGATCCGAAAAATCAGGGGATTTTTATTGCGGACTATATCCAAACGACGTATCGCCAACGTGAAGCCAGCATTCCTGCAATCGTTGATGCAATCCAGCAAATGACCGTAGCGAAAGCGGGAAACTATATGGTCTTTTTCCCCTCTTATCGTTACTTGGATGATGTGGCGGCAGCATTTTCTCAGCAGGCGCCAGAGGTGGAGGTCTTGATTCAGGGGACTGCTATGAACGAAGCAGAGCGCGAGGCATTTCTTGCGCAGTTTCAATCTTTTGACTCGCAAAAATCATCCTTGCTGGATAAAAGTCAAGATGAACCAAAGAGTCAATCAAAAACATTGGTGGCATTTTGTGTCCTTGGAGGAATTTTTTCTGAAGGGATCGACCTAAAAGGCGATCGCTTGATCGGTGCCGCAGTGGTAGGAGTCGGACTACCGCAAATCAATCACGAGCAAGAATTGATTCGGGAATATTACGATGAGAAAAAGGCAGCTGGCTTTGCGTATGCCTATCAGCTGCCAGGGATGAATAAAGTCCTGCAAGCAGCCGGTCGAGTGATTCGGGATGTCAGCGATCGCGGCGTGGTGTTATTGCTGGATCAGCGCTTTCGGACACCGCGTTACCAAGAACTTTTCCCACTGCATTGGCAGCATGCCTTGCAGATTCGTCGGCCGCAAGAGTTATCAAAGGCATTGACTCATTTTTGGCAAGAAAAAAACTAGAAGCAGAGCTTTCAGGAGCGGTTGCGCAAAATCAGTAGATAAAGCTGATTTTGCCTAACCATCACGTTAGACTCTGTTCTAGTTTTTTTGATTAGCGATAATTTGTAAACTGTAAGTCGATCGTCAAGGGCAGTTTACGCAACAATTGGATCACCTCTTGGAGATCGTCACGACTTTTGCCTGTTACCCGAATTTGATTGTCTTGAATTTGGGTTTTAACTTTTAGCTTGGCGTTTTTGATCGCTGTCGTTATTTTTTTGGCGTTTTCTTTATCGATGCCATTGATCAATTCTGCCGTTTGACGAGCTTTTGCCCCCAAGGCATGCTCCGTTTCGCCAAATTGAATATTTTTCGTTGGTACATTCCGTTTGATCAGCTTCGCAAAGAGCACATCTTTGATTTGCTCCAACTTAAATTCGTCATCTCCAACGATCGTCAGTTTGCCCTCAGTCATCTTGATTTCTACCGTGGAGCCTTTAAAATCAAATCGGTTTTTCAATTCTTTTTCCGCCTGTTGAATGGCGTTTTTCACTTCTTCTGTGTTGATCTCAGATACGACATCAAAACTTGCTTCTTTTGCCAAAATCAATCACTCCTCTCATCTCTTACCTATGATTTTAACATGGAGGCGAACGATGCGGGAATGAAAAGTAAATTTTTGCAAATAATTGTTTCATTTTTTCACACAAACTGCTATTCTTTGGAAGGATATTTTTAGTGAAGGAGCTAGATCATTGTGAGTAAGTTATTAACGAAGCACGAACAATCAGAACGATTGAAAAAAATAGGGGTTATTTTGCTGTCAGGTATCACTGCAGCCATTGCTTTAAATTTCTTTTTGATTCCCGCAAACGTTCTTTCCGCTGGGATGAACGGGGTCGCCCAATTGATCGTGGCACTTGCCTTGGAACATTTTGGCGTTCACCTTAGTACAGGGCTGTTTATTTTCCTCTTAAACTTGCCTATCTTTGTTCTCGGGTTCATCAAACTCGGGAAATCATCGACACTGTTGAGCTTTATCAATGTCGTTGTCGTTTCCGTATTAACAATTGTCCTTCCGCAAGGAGCGATCACCGACAATATTTTGGTTAATGCTTTGCTAGGTGGCGTACTGTTGGGCGTCGGCGTTGCGTTTTCACTGAAAATGGGTTTTACCACCGGCGGAATGGATATCCTTTCGTTGATATTATCAAAAACGACTGGAAAAACAGTCGGTAAATATATGTTTATTTTAAACGGCATCATTGTCATGGTCTCAGGTTTCGTCTTTTCTTGGGAAAGTGCCTTGTACACGATCATTTCGATTTTCGCGATGAGCTACGTTGTGGACATGCTGCACACAAGTCATCAAAAGGTAACGGCAATGATTATTACGACCAATGCGGAAGCTGTTGGGAAAAATATTTCTAAGCATGTGTTTCGCGGCATGACTTTGTTCCCCTCAGTCGGAGGGTATTCAGGCGTACCTGGCAATATGATCATGATGGTCGTGACGCGCTACGAGATCTACGATTTAGAACAAGCCGTTTTAGAAGCTGACGGCAATGCGTTTATTAATTTTGTGCCGACCCAATCGATTACAGGCCGTTTTGCGACAGATGATGAACAACGGACCTTTAAAACGACAGGGGTCTTCCCAGAACTGAAAATACACAAGAAAAGCCGTCCATAATCAAGGATCGTCCATTTACAAATCTTGCAAAAGAAGGTATTATTTGAAACAAGAATTAAAGGAGGTCTTCAACCGTGGCATATACTGAAGTAGAAGCAGAAGCAATCAAAGAGCGTGTCTTGGCTGCCTTGGAAACCGTGATTGACCCTGAGTTGGGGATTGATATAGTGAATCTAGGCTTAGTTTATGAAGTCGAATTTGATGCAGAAACAGGCAACACCGTAATCAAAATGACCTTAACAACAATGGGCTGTCCCTTAGCCGACGTATTGACTGAATCGATACACGAAGCATTAAGCGATATTCCAGAAGTCAAAAATCCAGAAGTAAAACTAGTCTGGTATCCCGCTTGGACGACCGATAAAATGAGTCGTTATGCACGGATTGCTTTGGGGATTCGTTAATAAGCATGATAATGATAGAAATAATAAAGAACCATTGAAGATGCTCAAGAAATTGAGTGTCTTTTTTTATTCAGAAAAAGGTAAATAAACGAAAATGAAAAAGAGAATAGTTGGATATCGGAAAATTTAGTAGTTATTTTATGGTGTTTAAACTTTATAAAAAGTAATGATATTATAGTTAGAATTATGATAAAGTAGGAACTAAGGCAGTTATAATAAGTTCTTATAGAACTTTAATTCCAAGGCGTGGAAAAAGTCAAAACGAAAATAGCGTACTCATAAATGAAAAAGAGAAATGGGGTTCACAATGATTGAAAAAATATATTTAGAAATAAACGGAGTGAAGCAAGGCTTAATTGTAGAAAGAAATATGAACAAGAATGCTCCAGTTTTATTATTCGTTCATGGAACTGCACCAATTTTACCCTTTATATGGAAGCGGCAAGTAAAATTCAATCAAGATTTCCATACTTGCTATTGGGATCAGAGATGGGTAGGGATGTCTTGTAGTTTGCCTGATGAAGAGGCTTTTAATATTGAAACACTCACAGCAGATGTCCTCAAAGTGACAGAGCAGTTGAGGTATATGTTTAATCAAGACAAAATTTATGTCTTGGGCCATTCTTGGGGATCTTACTTAGCGAGTCTCGCGGTTCAAGAAAAACCAGACTATTATTATGCATATATTGGTGTGGGACAAATAAATTGTATGAGGAATTCAGAAAAAGAAAAATATCAGGCAATTTTAAAAGAGGCTTATAGAAGAAATGACAAAATAGCGTTACGCCGATTTGAAAAACTCGATCTGCCAGACAACTTTTTCGATACATATAAAATCAATAAAGAAAGTATGCCTTATGGAAGTGCCAGTATGAAATATACAGAAAAGTATGGATTTGGAGTGACACGTGAAGGCTATCAAAATAGTAAGCTATTAAAAGCGGTCTTTCTATTTCCGTATTATACTGTTAATGAAAAAATTTGCTTCTTTAAAGGAATGTTTCAAGCTTCTGAAAAACTCATCAGTCAAATCCTAGATACACCACTTCAAGAGGTAGTTAGAAATATTGAAATCCCGATTCATATCATTCATGGAGAATTGGATAGTTCAACATCGTATAAAGAGGCAAAACGATTCTTTCACAGTGTCGATGCAAATGAAAAAAAATTTTATACATTTTCTCATTCCGCTCATATGCCATTTATTGATGAACCAGACAAATTTATGGAAGTACTCTCAAAAGTAAAGTGTTTTTAATTTTTTAACGGACAGTTTGATACTGTACCCGACTCGTGTAACTAATAGAATTGCAAATAGGCATTCAATCTGAGCATCCCGAAAAATGAACAATTATATTGAAAGAGGAGCTTTGTAAAAGGACCGTTGCATTTTCAGAAATGAAACGGTAAACTAGTTGAAAAGATTGGAGGAATGAATCAATGTTAGCTACGAATTTTGGGAAATATACATACGAAAATCCGTTTATGAACGCCTCAGGAGTCCATTGTATGACGATCGAGGAATTAGATGAATTAGCGGCATCAGCAGCTGGATCATTTGTCACAAAGAGTGCAACGCTAGAAGCACGTGCCGGAAATCCAGAACCACGTTATACCGATTTACCGTTAGGAAGCATCAATTCAATGGGATTACCAAATCTAGGGGTGGACTACTACTTAGATTATGCCATCAAAAAACAGCAGGAAATGACTCAGCAAGCGCCTTTCTTTTTCTCTGTCGCTGGTATGAGTGTGGCTGAAAACATTGAGTTATTGAAGAAGATCCAAGAAAGTGATTTTGAAGGAATCACTGAGTTGAATCTTTCTTGTCCAAACGTGCCAGGAAAACCACAAGTTGCCTATGATTTTCCTTTGACCGATCAAATTCTTGAAACAGTCTTTGGTTTTTTCACAAAACCTTTAGGTGTCAAATTGCCGCCATACTTTGATTTGGCTCACTTTGATGAGATGGCTAAGATATTAAACAAGTATCCGTTAACCTACATCAATTCAATCAATAGTATTGGGAATGCTTTATTCATCGATCCTGCTACTGACTCGGTAGTCATCAAACCAAAAGGTGGTTTTGGTGGTCTCGGAGGCGAATATGTGAAACCAACGGCATTAGCCAATGTGCGGGCTTTCTATACACGTCTCAAGCCAGAAATCAAAATTATTGGTACAGGTGGGATTCGTAATGGTCAAGATGCGTATGAGCATTTGTTGTGTGGTGCCTCTATATTGCAGATCGGCACAGAGTTGCAAAAAGAAGGGCCGGCGATCTTTGAACGATTGACGAAAGAATTAGAAACGATCATGAAAGAAAAAGGATATCAATCAATCAGTGAATTTCAAGGCAAACTAAAAACGATTGATTAAAGCGACTATTGACGACTTTCTATCATCATCTGTTTCTTTTTATAGAAGAAAGTGATAGAAGAAAGGTGGGGTTAAATGGAGAAATTTCGTAAAACAACTGAGGACGATTTAACGGAGTTAATGGCGCTGATTGAGGAAGGAATTGCTTTTTTAAAAGCTCAAGGATCACCACAATGGCAAAATGGCTATGGCCCAAAAGAAACTCAAATCAAAGAAGATATTGCAAAAGGCGAAAGCTATGTGTTAGTGAAAGATGGGAAAATCGCAGCGTCTGCGGCACTGGTTTCTGGTGATGATCCTGTCTACAACGCAATTACCGGCGCAGGGTGGGATGGAAATGGTCCGTATCTATCCATTCATCGCGTCGTTGTCAGTTCTCATTTTAAAGGGCAAAAGTTAAGTGCCAAATTGCTGCAAGCTCTTGAAGTGGTTGCATTAGAGCAAGGAATCGTTGATTTGCGTATCGATACGTATAAAGCCAATATTGGGATGCAAAAGAATATCCAAGCAGCTGGCTATCAATATAAAGGAGAGGTAACATTTCCTTTTCCGAATGGAGAGCGATTGGCTTTTCAAAAACGTTTGATCACAAACTAAACATTCTTTTTCTATTCTTGTCACTTGGCCGAAAGAATGGAAAAAGTGTGTCAAAGTGAATTTTTGGTATGAAAATGTGGATAATGGTTGTCAGAATCCTTTCGGCTTGCTAAGATAAGCACGTAAAGGACGGTGCCAAATGAAGAAAAGAATCAAAAAGAAAAAAGCTTATAAAAAATACATCCATGATATTTTTGCAGGGTATGAAGAAATGCTTGAAAATCCAGCGATCGATGAGAAGAAGTTCTCTTATTTGAAAGAAGAAACAACCTTAAAACGAGACGATCAAAATCAAATCCGTTTCCGTACGATCGATATTGATTAAACTACCTTTTGGTAGTTTTTTTCTTTATTTTTGTTAATTGGAAAAATTTCAGAAAAAAAGCTTGCTCTTTCATTCATAGAATGATAAAGTATTCAACGTTGGCAATTGAGCCAGCGGGTCAAAACAACAGTTGAAAAATCTTCAAAAAAAGACTTGACCAAAAATAAAACAGATGATATTATAACGAAGTCGCAATAATAAAACAGTTAATTGATGTTGATAAATCAACAAAATTAATTAAAAAAAGTTGTTGACAAATAACAAATCATTTGTTATTCTAATTAAGTCGCTGAGACAGCCGCTACGAAGTTGAAAAACAACGAGCGAAAAAAACTTTTAAAAAGAGTTGACAATCAAATGTCACTCTGATATGATGTAAAAGTTGCTAACACAGCACGGTAGACCTTTGAAAACTGAACAAAGCAAGCAAACGAACCAATGTGTAGGACGTTTCAATTTATTGAAACAAATACATGCAAGCAATAGCTAGCAAAGTTAATTTTTATGAGCTTAATGACCGTATGGTCATTCAAACAAATCATTATGAGAGTTTGATCCTGGCTCAGGACGAACGCTGGCGGCGTGCCTAATACATGCAAGTCGAACGCTTTTTCTTTCACCGGAGCTTGCTCCACCGAAAGAAAAAGAGTGGCGAACGGGTGAGTAACACGTGGGTAACCTGCCCATCAGAAGGGGATAACACTTGGAAACAGGTGCTAATACCGTATAACACTATTTTCCGCATGGAAGAAAGTTGAAAGGCGCTTTTGCGTCACTGATGGATGGACCCGCGGTGCATTAGCTAGTTGGTGAGGTAACGGCTCACCAAGGCAACGATGCATAGCCGACCTGAGAGGGTGATCGGCCACACTGGGACTGAGACACGGCCCAGACTCCTACGGGAGGCAGCAGTAGGGAATCTTCGGCAATGGACGAAAGTCTGACCGAGCAACGCCGCGTGAGTGAAGAAGGTTTTCGGATCGTAAAACTCTGTTGTTAGAGAAGAACAAGGATGAGAGTAAAATGTTCATCCCTTGACGGTATCTAACCAGAAAGCCACGGCTAACTACGTGCCAGCAGCCGCGGTAATACGTAGGTGGCAAGCGTTGTCCGGATTTATTGGGCGTAAAGCGAGCGCAGGCGGTTTCTTAAGTCTGATGTGAAAGCCCCCGGCTCAACCGGGGAGGGTCATTGGAAACTGGGAGACTTGAGTGCAGAAGAGGAGAGTGGAATTCCATGTGTAGCGGTGAAATGCGTAGATATATGGAGGAACACCAGTGGCGAAGGCGGCTCTCTGGTCTGTAACTGACGCTGAGGCTCGAAAGCGTGGGGAGCGAACAGGATTAGATACCCTGGTAGTCCACGCCGTAAACGATGAGTGCTAAGTGTTGGAGGGTTTCCGCCCTTCAGTGCTGCAGCAAACGCATTAAGCACTCCGCCTGGGGAGTACGACCGCAAGGTTGAAACTCAAAGGAATTGACGGGGGCCCGCACAAGCGGTGGAGCATGTGGTTTAATTCGAAGCAACGCGAAGAACCTTACCAGGTCTTGACATCCTTTGACCACTCTAGAGATAGAGCTTCCCCTTCGGGGGCAAAGTGACAGGTGGTGCATGGTTGTCGTCAGCTCGTGTCGTGAGATGTTGGGTTAAGTCCCGCAACGAGCGCAACCCTTATTGTTAGTTGCCATCATTTAGTTGGGCACTCTAGCGAGACTGCCGGTGACAAACCGGAGGAAGGTGGGGATGACGTCAAATCATCATGCCCCTTATGACCTGGGCTACACACGTGCTACAATGGGAAGTACAACGAGTTGCGAAGTCGCGAGGCTAAGCTAATCTCTTAAAGCTTCTCTCAGTTCGGATTGTAGGCTGCAACTCGCCTACATGAAGCCGGAATCGCTAGTAATCGCGGATCAGCACGCCGCGGTGAATACGTTCCCGGGCCTTGTACACACCGCCCGTCACACCACGAGAGTTTGTAACACCCGAAGTCGGTGAGGTAACCTTTTGGAGCCAGCCGCCTAAGGTGGGATAGATGATTGGGGTGAAGTCGTAACAAGGTAGCCGTATCGGAAGGTGCGGCTGGATCACCTCCTTTCTAAGGAATATTTCGGAAGACTACACATCGTTTGCCTTTGTTCAGTTTTGAGAGGTTTACTCTCAAACAAAATTTGTTCATTGAAAACTGGATATCGAAGAAATAATCAAAACAAGTAACACACACCGAGTTGAAATGTTAAAAGAGTTTTTTAATAAGTTCAACGCTTATTTTCTTGAGCAACCTTCTATCGCTAGAAGAAGTACTCAAAACCGACCGTAAGGTCAAAGGTTAAGTGAATAAGGGCGCACGGTGGATGCCTTGGCACTAGGAGCCGATGAAGGACGGGACTAACACCGATATGCTTTGGGGAGCTGTAAGTAAGCTATGATCCAGAGATTTCCGAATGGGGGAACCCAGCATCTTTTATAGGATGTTACGTCTGCGTGAATACATAGCGCAGTCGAGGTAGACGCAGAGAACTGAAACATCTAAGTACCTGCAGGAAGAGAAAGAAAATTCGATTCCCTGAGTAGCGGCGAGCGAAACGGGAAAAGCCCAAACCAACAAGCTTGCTTGTTGGGGTTGTAGGACTCCGATATGGTAGTCTATTCAGATAGTCGAAATACTTGGAAAAGTATGTCAAAGAGGGTAAAAACCCCGTAGACGAAATTTGGATAACACCTAGGAGGATCCTGAGTACGGCGGAACACGAGGAATTCCGTCGGAATCCGGGAGGACCATCTCCCAAGGCTAAATACTCCCTAGTGACCGATAGTGAACCAGTACCGTGAGGGAAAGGTGAAAAGCACCCCGGAAGGGGAGTGAAATAGATCCTGAAACCGTGTGCCTACAACAAGTTAGAGCCCGTTAATGGGTGATAGCGTGCCTTTTGTAGAATGAACCGGCGAGTTACGATAGCATGCGAGGTTAAGTTGAAGAGACGGAGCCGTAGCGAAAGCGAGTCTGAATAGGGCGAATGAGTATGTTGTCGTAGACCCGAAACCATGTGATCTACCCATGTCCAGGTTGAAGGTGCGGTAAAACGCACTGGAGGACCGAACCCACGTACGTTGAAAAGTGCGGGGATGAGGTGTGGGTAGCGGAGAAATTCCAAACGAACTTGGAGATAGCTGGTTCTCTCCGAAATAGCTTTAGGGCTAGCCTCGGAATTGAGAATGATGGAGGTAGAGCACTGTTTGGACTAGGGGCCCATCTCGGGTTACCGAATTCAGATAAACTCCGAATGCCATTCATTCATATCCGGGAGTCAGACTGTGAGTGATAAGATCCATAGTCGAAAGGGAAACAGCCCAGACCACCAGCTAAGGTCCCCAAATAACTATTAAGTGGAAAAGGATGTGGGGTTGCACAGACAACTAGGATGTTGGCTTAGAAGCAGCCACCATTTAAAGAGTGCGTAATAGCTCACTAGTCGAGTGACCCTGCGCCGAAAATGTACCGGGGCTAAATAGTTTACCGAAGCTGTGGAGTGCACCATTAGGTGCATTGGTAGGAGAGCGTTCTAAGGGCGTTGAAGGCAGATCGTGAGGACTGCTGGAGCGCTTAGAAGTGAGAATGCCGGTATGAGTAGCGAAAGACAGGTGAGAATCCTGTCCACCGAATGACTAAGGTTTCCTGGGGAAGGCTCGTCCGCCCAGGGTTAGTCGGGACCTAAGCCGAGGCCGACAGGCGTAGGCGATGGACAACAGGTTGATATTCCTGTACCCGTTGTTTTTGTTTGAGCAATGGAGGGACGCAGGAGGCTAAGAAGTGCAGACTGATGGATATGTCTGTTCAAGCAGTAAGTCTTGGTAGGAGTCAAATGCTTCTACCTATACGGACAAGCTGTGATGAGGAGGGAAATAATAGTACCGAAGCTTCTGATGTCACACTGCCAAGAAAAGCTTCTAGTGAGAAAACAACGGCCCGTACCGCAAACCGACACAGGTAGTCGAGGAGAGAATCCTAAGGTGAGCGAGAGAACTCTCGTTAAGGAACTCGGCAAAATGACCCCGTAACTTCGGGAGAAGGGGTGCTGCTCTAACGAGCAGCCGCAGTGAATAGGCCCAAGCGACTGTTTATCAAAAACACAGGTCTCTGCAAAATCGAAAGATGACGTATAGGGGCTGACGCCTGCCCGGTGCTGGAAGGTTAAGAGGAGTGCTTAGCGTAAGCGAAGGTACGAATTGAAGCCCCAGTAAACGGCGGCCGTAACTATAACGGTCCTAAGGTAGCGAAATTCCTTGTCGGGTAAGTTCCGACCCGCACGAAAGGCGTAACGATTTGGGCACTGTCTCAACGAGAGACTCGGTGAAATTTTAGTACCTGTGAAGATGCAGGTTACCCGCGACAGGACGGAAAGACCCCATGGAGCTTTACTGTAGTTTGATATTGAGTGTCTGTACCGCATGTACAGGATAGGTAGGAGCCGTAGAGATCGGGACGCCAGTTTCGATGGAGGCAATGGTGGGATACTACCCTTGCGTTATGGCCACTCTAACCCGCAGCCCTTATCGGGCTGGGAGACAGTGTCAGATGGGCAGTTTGACTGGGGCGGTCGCCTCCTAAAAGGTAACGGAGGCGCCCAAAGGTTCCCTCAGAATGGTTGGAAATCATTCGAAGAGTGTAAAGGCAGAAGGGAGCTTGACTGCGAGAGCTACAACTCGAGCAGGGACGAAAGTCGGGCTTAGTGATCCGGTGGTTCCGCATGGAAGGGCCATCGCTCAACGGATAAAAGCTACCCTGGGGATAACAGGCTTATCTCCCCCAAGAGTCCACATCGACGGGGAGGTTTGGCACCTCGATGTCGGCTCGTCGCATCCTGGGGCTGTAGTCGGTCCCAAGGGTTGGGCTGTTCGCCCATTAAAGCGGCACGCGAGCTGGGTTCAGAACGTCGTGAGACAGTTCGGTCCCTATCCGTCGCGGGCGTTGGAAATTTGAGAGGAGCTGTCCTTAGTACGAGAGGACCGGGATGGACTTACCGCTGGTGTACCAGTTGTCTCGCCAGAGGCATCGCTGGGTAGCTATGTAGGGAAGGGATAAACGCTGAAAGCATCTAAGTGTGAAGCCCACCTCAAGATGAGATTTCCCATTTCTTTAAGAAAGTAAGATCCCTGAGAGATGATCAGGTAGATAGGTCAGAAGTGGAAGGCCAGTGATGGTTGGAGCGGACTGATACTAATCGATCGAGGACTTAACCAAAAAGAAAAAAGCACGTAAACTCGTAGAGTTTTGATTTCTTCGATCCAGTTTTGAGTGAGCAAAACTTACTCAATTGAATAGTGTGGTGGCGATAGCAAGAAGGATACACCTGTAACCATGCCGAACACAGAAGTTAAGCTTCTTAGCGCCGATTGTAGTGAAGGGTTTCCCTTTGTGAGAGTAGGACGTCGCCACGCAGTCAAACACATGTCTTCACTGACATGTGTTTTTTTGTTATTACAATGATGTATCATTTTTCTAAAAACAATCACTTAAAATAACTTTTTATGGAAAAAAATGATACACTAGTAGTGAAGTATTTTTAGGAGGGATCATATGACTGACGATGCCAAAAAAGAACAAAAATTTGTTCAAGATCAAGACGTTGTTTCAGTTTCAACGAATGAAGAAGTATCCTTTGGCGATATCAAACAAGTCGCCTCAAAAAATATCGGTCAGATGCTGCAAGACCTGCAAGATTTTGAAGTAGCGATCGAAAAAGAGGATATTCCTGAAATTTATCGTATATATAATGGTCGATTGCATAAACAGCTAAAAGAAACATCAAATCAAAATCATGAGATTGACGAATTACTATCAAGAAAGTTCCATGATAACTTCACCCAAACATTTCCTTTCATGATGCATTGTGCCAAAATATCTCCTACCGTGCATTACTATAAGATAGGGACCTATTATCATGAGCGAGCGACGATTGGTATCGATGCGAGCATTCCAGAAATTTTTGTTATCCCTGAGATAGACGAAGAATGGGAGAAGTTTCAACGAGGCGATCGTGAGATGCTGACAGCCATCGAACAACAAATGGATAAGCTGGAAGCCAAACGGATCACTGCCCTATCAGAAGTAAAGGAAATCCAAAATCAGATCGATAAGCTTACGGCATCTGTAAATGAATTGAGTGAGTCAAAGGGCTTTTTCAATCGGACAAAAATCGATGAAGAACTAGAGCAGTTGACTTCTGAGCGAAAAGCATTAGAAGCCAAACGTCGGGAATGGGAAAGATATTCAAATAATGACGAAGAGGTTTTTGCTGAAAAAGAGCGTCTGCAACAGCAATACCAAACATTGCGCTTAAAGAAAGCAATCGTGGAAAAAGAATTCCGTCAAATTGATACCTTTTTTGGATCATTTGATGAATTTACGGCAAAAATAATGGCTTTCTTAGCTCACTATACTGGAAAGGAGCTGACTGAAGTTGACGAAAGAAACGCAGACGAATCCTGAGGAATCACAGCTGCTGGAGCAGGAACCGACTCTAGAGGTCCAAACAGAAGGAGCTAATGAAGTCGAGGAAAACGTACCAACAAATGCGACGGACTTAGTGAATGATGGTCCTTTAGTAGAAGATAGTGGAAATGTAGTGGATGATTCTTTTGATTCAGCGAAAGAAGAAACTGACTACGAAGATGATTATTATGCTGTAAAAGCGCAAGATCACCAACGAATCGAATCGCTTATTGAGCAAGCCGAAAACGAACTAGCTGATTTAAAATTGAGAAAATCAATTATGGAAGCTGATTTTTCTGGATTGCTTGCTCATTACCGCCAGTTGATTTTAACAGATCAAGATATTTCGGTGATCGCCAAAAAGACATTGCTTGAATACTATGCCTATGAATTCTTGAAACCATTAAAAACGATTCATTTAACTGCTACTGATAACTATGACACATGGAAGACAAAGCATTTCAATGTCCGTTTTCGGTTAACAGAAACAAAGGAGCTCGAGTTTAGTTTTAAACTAAATCCAGTCAATTCTACGTATCAATCTAATTATTTGCCATTGTTGACTATCAATTCTAACTCCCAGTCGGTGGTTGTCAATGATGAACAGATTTTGCATTTAATCAGTCAATGGCATGCGGAGAATATTTTCTCGGTCAATCAGCTTTCGCTCTTTAATTATGATGTCAACTTGGTATTGGCGCATTTAAAAGAATTAGGCTTTACGGTTTCACCAAGCTTGATCGACAATACCCAAACATTGGCTGTCGATATGGAGACGGACTTTGCTGTTGCAGCAGAAGTTCTCGATCAAATTTTCATTATTACAATGGAGAATCAGCAATATGATTTTATCACAGAAAACAAAGGCGAAATTCTTGTTTTACTTGATAAAAATCAACGATTGACGATCCATTTGTATACAGAGTCCACTTTACTAACGATTGATTCAGATCAATGGAAGCGATCCTTATTAGATTTCTTCACAAGCTATCCATTTTTGGTTCCGCTTGTCGTGGAAGGTGAAGAATAAATGTTCTAAATTCATTAAAAGTGCTAGAATGGTTTTTATAACTATTCAGCACTTTTTTTTGGAAGGAGCAGTATGATGAAAAACAAAGCACTAGGTTTTTATGAAGGACGATCTTTAGATGAGTCAAATGTATTTATTGAAAAGGAAATTCCGATACCCAATTGCCAAGCAAATGATTTGTTGGTGGAAGTACAGGCAGTTTCGGTCAATCCAATCGATACAAAAAGACGGCAAATGACTGCTTTAAGTGAAGCGTTCCAGATCCAAGGGTATGACGCCGTTGGGATCGTTAAAGAAATCGGCTCAGCAGTTAATGGCTTTGCCGTTGGTGATCGGGTGTTTTATGCTGGAACCACACAACGACCTGGTGCGAATCAAAGGTTCCAAACGGTTGATTCTCGGATCGCAGCAAAGGCACCAGCCGGCTTTTCTGATGGCGATCTTGCAGCTATGCCATTAACGAGTATTACAGCGTGGGAATTACTTTTTGAAAAATTTGGGTACGTGCCTGAAGAAAACGCGAATGAAGGATCGATTTTATTGGTCAATGCCAGCGGTGGTGTTGGCTCAATTGCGGCGCAACTAGCAAAATGGGCAGGATTGACAGTCTATGGCACTGCGAGTCCTAAGAACGATCAGTGGCTTAAAAACAATCAAGTGGATCAAGTACTTAATCATCGCTTGCCGTTGGCTGAACAAATCACTGAGCCTTTTTCAGCCGTTGCAATTTTTTATGACGCCTCGGCCTATTTGCCACAATTAACGAAAGCAATCTTGCCGTTTGGCAAAGTCGGAATGATCGTGAATACGAAAGAAGCGCTAGATTTAAATCCATTTAAAAATCTCGGCATCGATTTTTATTGGGAGTATATGTTCGCAAAAACAGATGCTCAGTTGATGGTTGAAACACAAGGGAGCATTTTGCAACGGATCGCCTCGTTGCTTGCTGACAAAAAGATTCATACGACTGCGGTCCAAACGTTTGATGGAGGAATTACCATCGAGACCTTAAAGCTCGCTACAAAAGCGGTTGAGCAAGGAACGAAAGGAAAGACAGTGATCACTGGAGGCGTCCGCTAGATGGAAGAAGAGGAAGCGATGCTGTTTTGGGATGAATTTGCCCAAGAATATGCACAGATTCAAAGAGAATCCCAATTGAAAATTGCCGAAGAGGTAGCAGCTTTTTTGGTGGAGCAAAAAGTGTTCCCGATATCGGCCTTCGTTGACTTTGCTGCGGGGACTGGCCGCTACATTTCAGCATTTTATCCTTATGTAGATGAGTATTACGCAATTGATTTTTCAAAAGAAATGTTAAAAATCATTGAAGAAACGATGGAAGATCCGATGAACAAGCTCCATCTGGTTCAGCAGAGCCAAAAAGACTTTTTATCTGCAGACCAGCACTGGCCCTGTATTTTTATGGCAATGAATCCAGCAGTCAGAGACAAAGAAGCATTGCTTCAGTTTCAAAAAAAGGCCCATCAATTGATTATTCTAAGAATGATCGCAGAAGAAGAAAACGTGTTTCAGCCTTATGAAAAAAATCTTTCAGCGAAGAATGACCTGAACCTAAACACTTGGTACAAGAAGTGGTTTTCAGAAGAAGCGATCGATTGGCAGAGTCGGCAATTCGAGTATATTTTGAAGGAAGAGATCGATCAAGAAATATTTCATCTTTATTTTGAGGAGGAGTATTCATTGGAACAACGGCAACAAATGGTTCAACATGTCTTTGGTGAGGCATTGACTGTCGAAAGCCAAACGAAAATCACTTTTGAGCTTCTTTTAGCTTAAGTAAAATCACACAATGGGTATCAAAAAAACGAGATTCTGACATAAGATCAAGAAACAGGTACAGGAGCTAGGCTTCTTTTGGCTGCTGACTGGAAACATCTTATGCTGGAATCTCGTTTTACAGTGAATTTGCTACAATAGAAGGTATACGATGCTGCCTAATAACAGTAAAAAAACGATGTTGACGATAAAAAACAGCTTTTGGAACGTTCTCGCTTCTTTTGGTCTGGCTTGTTTCAATAATTTGTACCCAATCAAATTCGCCAAAGAAGCAATCAATGTACCCAAACCACCAACATTGACGCCCAAAAGAACGGCTTTTTCTAAATCGGTGAAAGGAGCAATCAAAATTGCTGCTGGAACGTTAGATATTCCTTGGGAGAGTAAAATACTACCTAAAAAAGCGCGATGCGTTTCTTGAAAATACGGTCGAATGTGATCGGTGACCAGAGATAGGTCTTGAATATTCCCGACGATCAAGAAGAAACAGAGAAAGGTAAGTAGTAACCGATAATCAACTTTTGCAAATAATCGTTTATTGCTAAACCAAACCACGGCTGCGACGACAAGCACGACGATTGAAATAGGGAGAACACTAAAAATACCAAGAATCATAAGGACAAATAATCCTGCATTAAGCAGCGCTGGCTTTTTTTCAAAGGGTTCTTCTTGCAGGGCGATTTCCAATGGAGTCTTTGGGATGAGCTGGATCGAAACAAGGAGTAATAGTAATGAAAGTCCCACAAAGGTGCCGGTAGTCCACATGAATTGTGGCAGCGAAATCTGATAGTAAGAAAATAAAAATAGATTTTGCGGATTTCCAAATGGAAACAGGCTGCTTCCTAAATTGGCTGCTACGATCAAATAGACAGCGCCTAATAAGACACTGGTGTGCTGTTGTTCTTTCCTCGTTAAGAGTAAATAGATGGGCAATAAAGTTAAGATAGCCACGTCATTTGTTAAAAACATCGAACTGAAGAAGCTTAGCAAGACGATTGCGCGGATCAAGTCACGCAGATTGCGACTTTTTTCCACTAATTTTTGTCCAAATGCTCGTAAAAGACCAGCTTCTTCTAACCCATTGATTACTAACATTAATCCAAACAGTGATAAAATCACTTTAAAGTCAATAAACGACCAACGGAAGGTGCCGAAAAAACACGCAATAAATGCTAGTAGCAGGGAAATCGAAAATAATCGATCCGTTCGAAAAAATGCTAACATTCGTTTTCCCATAGTTCACCACCTTTCTTCTCAAGAATTTTACCATTCCTATGCTTTAGGAACAATAAATAACGCTTTTTCCATCGAACTCAAAGACATTCAGGCAATTTTTATAGTTGACAAACGACTCATTAATTGGGAAATTAGTATGTGAAAGGTGAAGGAGGTTCAAGAATGAATGTGATGCAGCTGCTTGAAAAAAATCAGCAGGTACATTTTCAAATTTTGGCTGTTTTTTTTCAGAATGGCTCAGAAGTCTCTTATAAAAAACTTGCAAAAACGTTATCCATTTCCGCGCCCACTTTGCAAAAAGAACTTCAAAATCTTCATCAAAATTTAGCTGCTTTCCATGAAGACGCAGCTTTGATCTATTCAGAAAATGATCAAGTGCAATTGGTATTGCCTCTTGATTTTTCCCTGAAGCAATTTTTTTATGCGTATCTTTCAGAAGCAATCGATTTTCAGATATTGTCGTATTTGTTTTTTCATCGAGATGAGTCAACGACGAAAATGATGTTAGAACTGATGTTGAGTGAAGCTTCATTGTTTCGTCGATTCAAAGCGATCAATCAGTTATTGAAAGAATTCGACATCCAATTAAAAAATAAAAAATTGATTGGGGATGAAAAACAGATTCGCTTTTTCTATTATCAGTTTTTTTCACAAAGTTATCCCAATGAAGAATTGATCGCTCGCTTGAATGCACCAGCCATCAACAATTTGATTCGAGTCATTGAAAAACAGTTGCAGACAACGTTTAGTCAAGCAGAGCGTTGGAAAGTCGGGCTTTGGTTAGGCATTATGGAAGCCCGTTTTGATTATCGCGGCTCGCAACAGCATGAAGCCTCGTATCCATTGTTGAAGTCATTGGAAAATGAAGCGATGTTCCAGCTTTTGCGGAATATATTAGGGCGCTATCTCAGTCGTTTTGCCGTATCCTGGAGCGATTATGAAACGGTATATTTCTATTTATTTTTATTAGCTGAAGGCTTGATTCGCCCTTCACTGGATGACTCCTTGCAAAAATCACTTTTCTTTCAAGAGATCGATGCGTTAAATGGGGAGCTGCTGCAGGCCATTGGTGATAGTGAAAGAAAGACTACAGAAACTTCTACGGAATTGCGCGTCTTCTTGACGAGTGTGACGATCCAAGCGTTGTATATTCATGGCGGCATTATTGCCTTTGCTGAATTTCAGCCGCAAAGTGTTGCGAATGAGAACTTGATCGAAGTGGCACAGCAAGCAATCGAACAGTTGGAGAAAAACGTAAACCAGTCCTTTTCTCTTGAGAAAAAGCAGCATTTGACCAATGAATTGCTTTTGATCCGTCAATGGATTCAAGTAAAACAGGAAAAAGCATTTACGGTAGGGATTTTACTGACTCAATCACGATTACGCAGTGGCTTTTTACGGCGCTTTTTGATCAAAGAATTGGCTGGCTATCCGAATATTCACTTCGATGGGACGAAGGAGAAGGACTATGATCTATTGATCGTTGATCATTCTGAGATCTCGGAAGGCTATCGTTATAAAAAACGATTGATTTTAACAGGTGGTGCAACCCCATTTGAAGAAGAGCGGCTTCATCAAATCGTGGATGAAATACGAAATGAGAACCTTGAAAGCGAGTTGGAAAAGATATGAGAATAGTGATTATTGGAGGCTCTCATGCAGGAATTGCTGCTGCCCGTCATTTAAAAAAAGTTGACCCAAAAGTCGATGTGATAATTATAGAAAAATCAAGCGTTCTTGGTTATGTTGCCAGCAGTTTGAATTTAGTACTGGAAGGTTACATTCAGCGTTTGGAAGATTCCAAAACGGCAACTGCCAGTGAACTTCTTTCAGAAGGAATCAATGTGATGCTAAACAGTGAAGTCACAAAAATCTTTCCGCAAGAACAAACGGTTCATTTTGTCACATCAACGGAATCTTATCAGCAAGAAGATGAAGTGAGTTATGATGGCTTGATTTTGGCGATGGGATCGAGTACTTTCCGTTCGGAGTTTGCCTCAGATGTCGAAGCACATATAACGACCTACAAAACCATTGGTCAATCAAAGCAAGCATTAGAAAAAATCGAGAATGCCCAAACCGTTGCGATCGTCGGCGCTGGTCTGATCGGGTTCGAATTAGCGGAATCTTTAAGCGGACAACAAAAAGCCGTTCATTTGATCGATCGCATGGATACGCTGTTGTTCCGTTATTTTGATCATGAAATTGCCAAAATTTTGATGGAACGTTTTCCCAAAAATTTGCAGATCTATCTTAACAGCAATGTCGCTCATACGATCAAAAATGAGAAAGGCGATTATCAAGGAATTGAGCTGTCAAATGGAACGAAAATTCAAGCTGACGTGGTCGTTTATGCTGTCAATCCACGTCCAAATGTTGCGCTAGTAGAAGATTTTCTGAAATTAAATCTGGATGGCACGGTATCGACAAATGAGTATTTGCAAACGTCTGACCCAGCGATTTATGCAATTGGGGATCTTGTTTCGATCCCATTTAATCATTCGGATAGCTCCTTGTATATTCCTTTAGTAACAAATGCTTACCGCACCGGGATCGTTGCTGCCACCAATTTATTGGCAAATGAACGGGGAACAACGAAAATTCCTTTTCCAAAAATGCAACGGACCGTCGTCAGTAAATTGTTTGGCTATTTCGTCAGCAGTTCAGGTATTAATGAGACCGAGGCACCGTATTACGGCTTTGAAGTAGATTCAGTGACGCAAACATTTCATTCTCGGACATTTTTCGCGACAGATGAGGATTTTGAAGTAACGTTAAAACTGATTTTTGATCAGCAAACGAAAGTGATCATGGGGGGACAAATCATTACGAGTGATCGTGGAAGTTTGGAGATCATCAATACGATCTCAACCTTGATCAATAGCAAGACGACCTTGCACCAATTAGCAACAATGGATTACTTTTTCAATCCAACCATCTCATTTCCACTGCACTTTTTGAATCAATTGGCCCTTGATGGCTTGTTAAAGTAAAATAGTAAGTCTTGATAAACCTGCGATGATCGCAGGTTTATTTTTGTGAATTGACGTTAATCGGGAGAAAATAGCGATTGCGCCCATGAAAGGTATCGCGTATTAAAACCAGGTGGGGTTGTGCTGAACTTCGATGCCAACTGGTATCGCTATCTTTTTGATGAAGAAACTCGTAAAAAATATGACGACCAACGTTTTATGACTGAACGATTTCCGGTAAAGGATTGTTATCGGTAGACGAATGTTCCTTGTATGGACATGTTAGCTCATCAGTACCCTTTATCTGAAAAGTTACCCCCAGCTTGGGATGAGCATGTGTGAACTAAACAGGGGGTTCAACAGATTGAAACGATGGAACGTGTAAATGAATTGTTATTAAATGAAACTCAGAAGTTGAATCTAGCCTTCTCAAGTATTTATTTGATTAAAGCGATTAAATAGACTTCGTTGATAAAAAAAGACGTGCTCGCAGTCTTTTATTAGAGAAAAATATCACATAATCCCTTACCTACGCAGATTCGTTTTCACTTAAATTGCTTTGGTAAAGGGATTTTTTTAAAAAACTTCTTGTGATTTTAAGTGAAATACGTTACCCTATTAAAGAGAGTGAGAATCATTCTCAATAAGGAAGGGGCGGGGCATGTTGAAAAAAATCGGATTACTGCTGATCTTGATTCTTCTTGTGGGCTGTTCTTTACTGGTAGGTACCCATGAATTATCATTAAGTGGTCTACAGCAGGGTGATCCGAATCATTGGCTTGTTTTGGTAAAAGTTAGGCTCCCACGGACGATCAGTTTGATCATTGCAGGTGGAATCATTAGTTTATGTGGGAAAATCATGCAGCATATGATGCAAAATAAATTTGTGGCATCTGAGTCGATCGGATTATCTGATAGTGCTCGTTTAGGAATTTTGCTAGTCATGCTTTTTCTGCCAAATGCTTCAAACTTGATTCGGACAACCGCAGCATTTGTGTTTGCTTATGCAGGTGTTTTGTTCTTTTTATTTTTAAGCCAATTTCTACCAAAGAAAGATCCAATGATGCTCCCTTTGACCGGGGTGATGTTCGGTAATATCATCGGTGCCATTAGCAGCTTCTTGGCCTATCGCTTCCAATTGGTTCAAAATGTCTCTTCTTGGCTACAAGGAAATTTCGCTACCATTATGGCTGGCCAGTATGAACTTTTGTATTTGACGATTCCAGTATTCGGTCTGTTGTATTTCCTAGCTTATGAGATCACGATTGCTGGTTTAGGAGAAAGTGCCGCCAAGAGTCTGGGGATCAATTATCTGTATTTAAGCTTTGCTGTGTTCGCTCTGGTGGCGTTTGCCAGTAGTGTCGTTTTATTGACCGTTGGACAAATCCCTTTTCTGGGGATCGTTATCCCAAATATGATCGGCATGGTGTTTGGGGATCATTTGAAGAATAATCTACTGCTGATCAGCTTTGCTGGAAGTGCATTTTTACTTTTATGTGATGTATTGGCACGCATCGTGATTGCTCCGTATGAGATGCCCGTAAGTGTGGTTGCCGGTGTACTAGGTGGCTGCTGCTTCTTGATTTTGCTGCTGGGGAGGAAGTTTCAATGAAGAAAAAACTTTTTCTTTTGTTCTTTCTGATCCTTTGTGCCGCTACTGCCTATCTGACCTATAATACCTATGGTAATTGGTCATTTGCTTTTGCATTGCGGGGCCGTCGGATCTTCGCCTTTGCTCTGGTGGCGATCGCAATTTCCTTTAGTACGATCACTTTACAGACTGTTACGAGCAATCGCTATTTAACACCAGGAATCTTAGGCTTGGATCAACTATATGTCCTGGTTCAGACCCTGTGTTTCTTTTTTATTGGCGGGATCCAGATGCTAAGCCAAGAAACAGCAGCGATGTTTTTATTCTCTGTCAGTCTGACTGCCATTCTAGGAAGTTTACTGATCGGTTTTTTCTATCAAAAAGCCGTTAACGGATTGTTTTTGTTGTTGATGGCTGGAATGGTCTGCGGCACGATGTTCAGTAGTCTGAGCACGTTTTTGCAAGTCTTGATGGACCCGAATGAATATGATTTACTGCAAGGACGCTTATTCGCTAGCTTTGGCAATATCAATACGCAACATCTCTTAATTGCTGCTGTGATCATTTTGATCGGTAGTAGCTGCCTGATTCTATTGATTCCGGAATTGAATCTATTACATTTAGGAAGCGGGCAAGCCAAAAGTCTAGGCGTTCCTGTTCAATGGCTACATAGAGGTATTTTATTTTTGATTGCGCTTCTGACAGGTACCGCTACGGCACTCGTAGGTCCAGCTGTTTTTCTCGGCTTTGTAGTGGCAACGATCACCTATCAGCTTTTTCCCACCTATCGCCATGGGTGGTTGTTTGCTGGTGGCAGCCTGATTGGTTTTCTCCTGTTAGTAGGAGGGCAGTTCTTAGTGGAACAAGTGTTTCAATGGCAAACGACCATTGGTACAGTGATTCAATTATTGGGTGGCGTCTTCTTTATAAGCAAATTGCTGCTGGAAAGGAAAAAATCATGATCGAAACAAAAAACGTATCCAAAAATTATGCGAAAACACAGGTGTTGACCGAGTGTTCTTTAGCATTACCTGAGCAGAAAATGATTGCCTTTATCGGGCCAAATGGTGCGGGAAAAAGCACCTTACTCTCCTTGGTCAGTCGGATGCTGGACCAGAGAACTGGTGATATTTATTTAGATGGAACTGAGATTCGCCAATGGAAATCCAAAGAGCTAGCCAAAAAAATGGCTTTTTTGCAACAAAGCAATCGCTATGCAGTCAATCTGACTGTAAGAGAACTGGTGGCATTTGGTCGCTATCCGTATAACCGCGGGCGACAATCGGCAGCGGATGATAGGATCATTGATGATTCTTTAGCTAAGCTATCCCTTACCGAATACGCCGATCAATCGATTCATGAGCTTTCTGGTGGTCAGCTACAACGAGTTTACTTGGCGATGATCTTGGCTCAAGATACAGATTATCTGCTGTTGGACGAACCGTTAAACAATCTAGATTTGAAGCACGCCAACCAGCTGATGAAGCTATTGACCACCTTGGTGGAAGACTATCAGAAAACCGTTGTGATCGTTTTGCACGACATTAATTTTGCCGCTCGCTACGCCGATCACATCGTTGCCATGAAAGACGGTCAGATTTTTAAAGCGGCCGACACTGAGGCTGTGATCCAGGAGCAAGTGTTGGCATCATTATATGAGATTCCAATCAAACTGGTACAAGTGGATGGTCGGCAATTTTGCTATACCTTCCAATAAAATGTATTTCTAAGGAGGATAAAAATGAAAAAAATTGTAGTAAGCTTTATGAGTATTTTCGTATTAGCGGGGTTGACCGCATGCGGATCAAATAATACTGGTACAATCGAATCGACAGGGACACAGCAAAGCCAAACTGCTCAGAGTGAACAGACACCGACAGAGGTTGAAATCACTGATAGCAATGGAACTGTTACTGTTCCTTATGCACCAGAAAAAGTGGTGGTTTTTGACAATAGTGCCTTAGACACGATGGATGCGCTTGGCCTTGGGGATCGAATCGTTGCTGCTGCGACCAGCAATTTACCAGATTATTTATCAGCGTATGCAGATGTTGAATCAGCAGGGGGAATCAAAGAGCCTGATTTAGAAAAAATCAATCAACTGCAGCCAGACCTAATCATTATTTCTGGGCGACAACGTGATTTCCAAGAGGAATTGTCTGCAATCGCGCCAACCGTTTTCTTAAGCGTTGACAATAGTGATACTTGGGCATCGATCGAAGCCAACATTACGACCATTGGTCAAATTTTTGGTAAGGAAGAGGAAGCGCAAGAACAACTAGCATCGTTACAAGGTCAGATCGATACCTTGAAGGAGCAAGCGCAAAATGCTGACGAGAAAGCCTTGGTTGTTATGGTAAATGAAGGCAATCTTTCTGCTTTCGGTCCAGGTTCTCGTTACAGTATCTTGTATGATACATTTGGTTTCCCTGCAGTAGATGAGGAATTAGAGGCGTCGACACATGGACAAAGTATTTCTTATGAGTACTTGCTTGAAAAAAATCCTGATATCATTTTCGTGATCGACCGGACAAAAGCGATCGGCGGCAATGAAAGTGAAAGTGAATTTGTTGCAAATGAAATCGTCCAAGAAACAAATGCTGGGCAAAACGATCAAGTCATTGAATTGGATGCTGCGGTTTGGTATTTAGCAGGTTCAGGCTTGGAGTCGATCCAACTAATGATGGACGATGTCAAACCAGCCGTTGAATAAATAGGTGAGAAAAGCAATCAAGTAATTAGGACACGCGTATCAGTTTACTGAGAATGCGTGTCCCTTTTTATTTTCCTATTTTCTAAGACCTACGACTGATTTTTGATAACTTTCCCTGCTTTACTTTACCTGTCGTAGTAATTGTTTTATAATTAGTACGACAGATGAAGTAATTTAGGAGGCGATTGCGTGATCTCGAGTGACGGAATTCGCGGCTATAACGACGCAATCATTTTATCCATTCTTTCCAATGAAGATTCTTATGGATATGAAATATCCAAGCGTATTCGCGAAGGAACAGATGCTTTATATGTGATCAAAGAAACGACGTTGTATTCCGCTTTTACTCGGTTAGAAAAACAAGGATTGATCCGCTCATATCCTGGAGAAGTGACGCATGGCAAAAAGCGGACGTATTACCAGATAACTGCAGACGGAAGAGCAAGCCTTACGGAGAAACTATTGGAGTGGCAGCAGACAAAGATCGTCGTTGACCAGTTCTTACAAGGAGGAGACAAATGAAAACCATTCATGACTATCTAGACAGCTTATTTTTATCAGTACCCATCACACCGGAAACCAAAAAGGCGAAAGAAGACCTCTTAGCGATTATGGAAGACCACTACTTAGAACTGATTCACCAAGGGAAAAGCGAGCATGAAGCCATCGGTGCAGTAATCAGTGAGTTTGGTTCCGTAGATGAGCTGTTGCAAGAGTTAAATGTTTCAAAAGAAGAAGCGCCGATTGATGATTGGTCCGATGCCATCACAGAAGACGATGCGTTTGATTATTGGGGAACTGTGCGACACTTTGCTTTCTCGTTATCTATAGGAATCGGTTTTTGTATCGCATCCCTAGCAGCCTTGATGCTCTTTGTTAGTATATATGCTGAGACCTTTGGAATAATGGTGATGTTTCTTTTTATCGCCATCGGGGTCGGTTTTATTATCTCTAGCAGTTTGCACTTTTCCGGTGCTCGTAAACAGTTGGATGATCGTCCAATAAAAAGGGATGCCAAACGAGAAGCCGCTCAGCAACTCGCAAATTATGAAAAAAGTTTTCGTATTGGTCTTGTTTTAGGAATTGGTGCCTGTATTTTATCAATTGCGCCTGTACTTTTAAGTGAAGTGTTTTATTATTCTGTTGAGTTTGGGATTTCCTTGTTTTTCTTGACGGTTGCAGCAGGTGTGTTCTTTATTATTTATGTAAGTATTATCCGTACAGGCTTTGCGAAGCTGGCAACTGAGACGTATTTTATTCGCGACGAAGACCATCCGGGGGATCGAGCAACACGTCATAAATATGGCGAATCCGCTGGTAGAGTTACCTTTTTTCGAACAGTCTACTGGCCAGTGATTTTGGTCGTTTACATGCTTTGGTCCTTCATGTTTCATGCATGGGCTTACTCTTGGGTCATTTTTGTTATTGGTGGTGTCTTAGAGGACTACTTTATCGGACATACGAAAGCTAAAAAATAGAAGACACTTCAATCGAGAGTGCTTTCTTTACTTTTAAAAAAAGGAAGATTATAATACACCTTGTAACTGAACCAATCAAAAAAGAACAGCGAGAAATATGGTTCTCTCAATGCTTTTTTTAAGTTCAGAATACAAGAAAAGAGGCAATGAATATGTTAGAAATTCATTATCTGAAAAATGGCAGCAAAGAAATAGCAACAGTCGAATCTCCGGAGCGCTTTCTCGCAAGTCAATACTTGGAAGTTCCACCTTTTCAAGACCATTACCCAGTCGAAGAAGTTTTTTTAGACGGTAAGCGGATTACATTGAGGGATCGAACGATCAGTGGATTGTTCAACTATTTAAATACTAAATAAAAAATTGCCTTTTTCTATGGCTCACTTTACTTGGTGAGGAATCATAGGAAGAGGCAATCTTTTTTATTTAATTGAGAATGAGAGGTGTAATTGAGAATCTAACAAGTAGGGAATTGAAATGGAAACGATTAGTCAAACTTACAACTATACTCTATTTGTATTGGATAGGAAATAAATATGCTCATTTCTGAGGAGGATAACATTTTTTTTGACTATTTCTGAATAAACTATTGCTTTTTATAGTTAGATATACTAATAATTAATAGAGATTATTCTCAAATAATTATTCTAATTGGAGGAAATGATATGTCATTAATTGGAAAAGAGATTGGTTCATTCGAAGCGAAAGCTTACCACAATGGAAAATTTATCGATGTTTCATCAGAAGATTTTAAAGGAAAATGGAACGTTGTTTGTTTTTACCCTGCAGATTTCTCATTTGTTTGTCCGACAGAGCTTGAAGATTTGCAAGATCAATATGCATCATTAAAAGAATTAGGCGCAGAAGTTTATTCTGTATCAACAGATACTCATTACACTCATAAAGCATGGCATGATCATTCTGATGCCATCAATAAAATCGAATATATCATGATTGCAGATCCTTCTCATGTGATCTCAGAGATCTTTGATGTACTAGATGAAGCTTCTGGGTTGTCTCAACGTGGAACATTCATCATCGATCCAGATGGCGTAGTCCAAACAGTTGAGATCAATGCGGACGGTATCGGTCGTGATGCTAGTGGCTTGATCGATAAAATCCGTGCTGCCCAATATGTCCGTACTCATCCAGGTGAAGTATGTCCTGCAAAATGGAAAGAAGGCGAAGAAACTTTAACGCCAAGCTTAGACCTTGTAGGCAAGATTTAGGAGGCTCTCATGGCATTAGATAAGGCAATCAAAGACCAACTGACGCAGTATCTCGCGATGCTAGAATCAGAGGTTGTTTTTGCGGCAACTTTTGGTGAGGATGATTCTTCCACAAAAGTACGTGAATTCTTAGAAGAAATCGCAGAAATGTCGCCAAAAATCACTATCCAAGCTGTAGCAAGTGAACGGACACCAAGCTTTTCGATCAATCGTCCCGGTGAAGAAAGCGGCATCGCTTTTGCTGGTTTACCGTTAGGACATGAGTTCACTTCGTTTATTTTAGCGTTGCTTCAAGTAAGCGGTCGTCCGCCGAAAATTGACGAAGCACTTCAAAAGCGCATCAAAGCGATCGATAAGCCATTACATTTTGAAACCTATGTCAGTTTGACCTGCCATAACTGTCCTGATGTTGTTCAAGCGTTAAATATCATGGCAGTGCTAAATCCTTCCATCAGTCACACCATGATCGAAGGTGGGATGTTCAAAGAAGAAATTGACAAGAAAAAAATTATGGCTGTGCCAACCGTCTTTTTAGACGGTGAAGAATTTGCAAGCGGCCGCCAAACGATCGAACAGTTGTTGGAAAAAGCAGCTGGTCCGACGAGTAAAGATGACTTTGCTGAAAAAGAGCTTTTCGATGTGTTAGTTGTCGGTGGCGGACCTGCAGGCGGAAGCGCAGCGATTTATGCAGCGCGTAAAGGCATCAATACTGGGATGGTCGTCGAAACAATGGGTGGACAAGTAATGGAAACCCTGGGGATCGAAAACATGATCGGTACTCCTTATACCGAAGGACCAAAATTAATGCGTCAGGTAGAAGAGCACATCAACGAATACAATGTAGACGTGATGAAAGGGCAGCGTGCGAAAGATATTCGTCGCAATGATGTCATCGAAGTTGAATTAGAAAATGGTGCAGTATTAAAAACCAAAACGGCCATTTTAGCAACTGGCGCTCGCTGGCGTAACATCAATGTTCCAGGAGAAAAAGAATTCAAAAATAAAGGTGTTGCCTATTGCCCACATTGTGACGGTCCGTTATTTGCTGGGAAAGAGGTTGCTGTCATTGGCGGCGGAAACTCTGGGATCGAAGCAGCGATCGATTTAGCTGGCATGGCAAAACACGTCTATGTTCTTGAATTTTTACCGGAACTAAAAGCGGACCTTGTGCTACAAAACCGTTTGAACACGTTAGAAAATGTGACTGTTATTACGAATGCGGCAACGAAGGAAATTGCTGGATCCGATCATGTCGAACAATTGACCTACGTTGATCGAGAAACGAATGGCGAATTCACATTAGCTGTTGAAGGTGTCTTCATTTTGATTGGCTTAATGCCGAATACTGAATGGTTAAAAGACCGTATCGTTTTAAACGAGCGTAATGAGATCGTGGTAGACAAACACGGTGCAACCAATATTGAAGGGGTCTTTGCAGCAGGGGATTGTACCGATAGTGTATACAAACAGATCATCACTTCAATGGGTTCAGGTGCCACTGCGGCATTAGGTGCCTTTGATCACCTGATTCGCTCGTAAGCGCCTTGCATCATTTAAAATCAAAAAACGTCTCAGGGGCTTCTAGGAGCTGCTGAGCGTTTTTTCTTTTTAATGACTTTAGTCAGTTTCGTTCGCGTAGCGTACGAAACAAAAAAACCGCGCGTTTCTACGCGTGGACGAAATAGCTTTAGCGATAAAAAACTCCTTTCGATATACTAATAGTGGCTACCAACCGCATATCAGATCGAAAGGAGTTTTTTTATGTCTAACGACGATAAAAGTTTAGCACATACCAGATGGAATTGTAAGTATCACATAGTCTTCACCCCGAAGTATCGACGAAAAGTGATTTATGGAAAGTTAAGAGTAAGTATTGGTCAGATATTAAGAAAATTGTGTGAGATGAAAGATGTTGAAATCATTGAAGCTCATGCCATGCCTGACCATATTCATATGTTAGTAAGAATACCACCAAAGATTAGTATTTCTAGTTTTATGGGCTACTTAAAAGGACGAAGTGCAACCTTAATCCATGAAAAACATGCGAATTTGAAATATAAGTATGGGAATAAAAGCTTTTGGTCCAAAGGATACTACGTGAGTACGGTTGGATTAAATCAAAAAACAATTGAAAAATATATTCGAGAACAAGAAGCAGATGATCGAATAAGAGATAGTATAAGTAAACAAGAGTATGTAGATCCATTTAAATAGTTAAAGAGAGATAGGGCTGTGAGCGGTTGGTGGTCATTTAAAAAGCCCCTTTTAAGGGGCTAGCGAGTGGTGAGCCCTTCTAGGGCTGTTAAAAAGCCACCCGTTTCACGGGTGGATATTTACTGTAAGGGCAGTTTGGGTGCAGTTGACAGAAGGACAGCTTCTATATTACAATGAAAAAAACTCGTTCAAAAAAGAAAGAGGTATATTGATGAGTGTCGTAGGTATCTAATCAGCCAATTAAAACAAATAAGCAAAAACAGACTGTTTATTTGTTGTGCCTGTAGATACCGATAAAAATCGTTATTGATGAATCAGGTGATGGGAGACTATCGCTTTTTTTGTACACTTTTTTGGACGGGGATCTGATCGGAATCCTCAGGCACAAGAAAGGATAACTCATGAAGATACCTCAAGCAACTGAATTTGAACAAATTAAAGAACAAGTAAGTAAAAAAATAATCAGCGATTACGGCAAAGCGCGCTTTGCGAATGAAAAACCAGCAGCGACGATCCACTCTGCCCAAAAACGAGTGACAGAGACCACTGAAGCGATGGCACTATTAGCTGCTGGTCGTCAAGTGCCTTTTATGGGGCTGCAGCATGTCTTACACCATACGGAGAAAATTGAAAAAGGGTTTGTTTTAGAACCACAGGAGCTTATCGAATATGGAGACTTTTTACGGTCTTTTCGAATTATCCGTCAATTGTTCGAAAAGAATCAATCGATTGCCCCAAGATTACATCAATATGCACAAGGGTTAGAAGACTTTTCTGAAATCGCCGAAATGATTTTCCAAAAGATTCGCAATGGTCAGGTTGATAGTAATGCCAGCCGAGAATTGCGGAAAATTCGCGGTACGATCGAAAAATATGAAGCTGATCTGAAAAAAGTTTTTGCAAAGTTTTTTAAGGAAAGTCGCTATTTACAAGAAAATCGTGTCATCAAAAAGAACGACCGATATACGTTACCTGTGCGTGCTGAATTTCAACAGCAATTTAACGGAACGATCATCGAACGTTCCAATAAACGAGCGACTGTCTTTATTGAGCCGGAGGCAGCTGCCCGTTTAAATGATCGATTGATCTTGGCGCAAGCAGAAGAAACAGCCGCTCAATACCAAGTGTTGTCAGAGTTGACAGGAGCGATCGCCGAACAAATGAACGCCGTGTTTGCCTGTCTTGACATTTTAGTTGTGCTGGATATTATTTTTGCTCGGGGAAAATATTGTCGAGAAATCAATGGGCAGGCGATAACTATGACTGAGGAAGAAGTTTTGCTTTTTGATCAAGTCCGTCATCCTTTGCTGGGGAGTGATGCGGTTCCTCTTTCTTTAAAACTTGGCGAAGAAAACCGCTGCATGGTCATCACGGGTCCAAATGCTGGAGGCAAGACCGTCGTCTTAAAAACCGTTGGACTTGTTTGCGCCATGGCTCATTATGGCTTATTTCCAGCACACAATGGCAAAAGCACTGTTCCGTTTTTAAAAAGTCTTTGGATGGATATTGGCGATCAACAAAGTCTGGAAAATTCTTTAAGTACCTTCTCTGGACACATGTCGAACATTGCTCAGATTATGAAGAATGCTACCCGACACAGTATTGTTTTATTGGATGAAATCGGCAGCGGCACTGAGCCCAATGAAGGGGCTGCTTTGGCGATCGCCATCATGGAATCCATCTATCGCTCAGGAGCTTTAATGATCGCAACAACGCATTATGGTGAAATCAAGCAGTTTGCCGTCGATCATCAAGATTTCGAAACAGCGGCAATGGCTTTTGATGCCAAAACCTTGACACCAAAATATCGTTTGCTGACGAATGCAGTCGGTGATAGTAATGCGTTTTGGATTGCCGAAAAGATGGCAATCCCCGTTGACGTAGTCCAAAAAGCAAAGGAATATTTAAAGCATAAAACCTATTCTTTTGAGAAGCAGCCTTTTGAAAAGGGGAAGAAACAACCCCCTCAACAAGAAGCCAAGATAGATCTTATTTTTCAAAAAGGAGACTTGGTCTTTTCAACAGAACATAACCAGCGCGGGCTTTTTTATGAGTATTTGGAACAAGGACAAGCGAAAATTTCAATTGAGAAACAATTTTTTGTTGTTGCCGCACGTCGCTTGCAACTCCTCACAAAGCGAGAGGTGCTCTATCCCGCAGGTTATGATCTTGATCAGCTATTCGTTGAGTTTGCGCAGCGCAAGTTTACTCGAGATATTGAACGGGGATCAAAAAAAGCGCAGAAGCAGTTACGAAAAGCAGCGCAAGAACGGCAAACCAATCGACCCGTGGATTGATAGATTAAGAAAACTTTCAATCGATAGACCAAAATCAAGCAAGCAGTCCTTTTTCAGCACCTAGAAAAAGGACTGCTTTTTTTAAATGTTCGTTTTTTTAATAACGTCCTTTATCGATGCCGTTCCTTTGTTTGGATGATTATTTTGGTTTTTTTTTCTTTATAGAGCAGAAAATATTCGAAATATCTAAATTCTTTAAGAAAAGTTAAAGAAAAATAAAAATAACAGAGAATTGGTTGTATCTTTATTCGAGGAAGGGTACCATTCATATTGGATTGAAAAATAACATATAACCTTGTTAGGTGAGGCTCCTATACAAACACAAGCTATTGCGCAGAAACGTCGAAAGACGCCAATGTGTAAAACAGGAATTGTCGGATTAAGGCTTTTCATAAAATAGCTAAGAGAGCAAATGACTTTCTTTACGTTGTATAGTGCTAAAACTCGGACGATGAGATTGCTGCTAAAGTCTGACGTCCTAAGAGAAGTGAGACTTTTTTGCTTTTCTTTCTGATGGATGACGAAGCTCATAGAGCAAAATAACTGGTACCGTCTGAACACCTACTCCAAGGCAAGAGGAGTGGAAGCAATGATAGAAAAAAAGAAGATCGATTGGCTGCTGATCATAGCTTATTTGCTATTGAGCCTTATCGGTCTTTTAATGATTTATAGTGCAAGTTCATACCGTTTATTAACGAGAGATCAACCACCAGCGTCGCTATTTATCCGTCAATTGGTCTTTTTGTTACTTAGCTGGGTTCTTTTATTCATTATTCAGCGGACGCGAAGAGAGATTTTGCTTAGCAAATACTTAGCGATCGGTCTGCTAGCATTTGGGATCTTTACCTTGCTCTTAGCTCGTTTGCCCTTTTTCGGTGTCTCTGTTAATGGGGCACAACGCTGGGTCTCGATCGCAGGGATTCAATTTCAACCATCAGAGATTGTGAATGTAGGGATGGTCTTGTACCTTGCTCATTACTTTCAAACTGCAAAAACCACCTTGCAGGAAATGAAACGTCCGCTTTTCGTTTTGTTTTTGTGCTGTGTGTTGATCCTGATTCAACCGAAAGTAGCCGGTGTGATGATTTTACTCTTTCTAGCATTTGTCATGATAACTACGGTACAAGTCCCCGTGAAGCTGACGGCTCTTTTATTTGGTGGCTTAGTGATCAGTCTATTCCTGGTTGCCCTGTTGATCATGTTTTTAGGCGACAATGATTTATTGCCCCACATGTTTATGCACGTATATAACCGAATTCGCTTAGTAGGCGATCCATTCTCCGACCCTTACAATCAGGGGTTCCAAATGATCCATTCTTACTATGCTTTATTTAATGGAGGGCTTACTGGTCTCGGTTTAGGAAACAGTATTACGAAAAAAGGCTTTTTACCAGTTGCGGAAACCGATTTTATTTTTTCCGTTTTAGTAGAAGAGCTTGGCTTGCTTTTCGGGATTTTTGTTATTGGCTTATTATTCGTAATCATCTTACGTTTATTTATTCGTTCCGCAGCTATTGAAAACCCTCAGATTGGATTGATATTGCTAGGAACAAGTACATTACTTTTGTTGCAAACAAGTATCAATATAGCCAGTATTTTAGGGTTGATGCCGATGACGGGGGTACCGTTACCATTTATCAGCTATGGTGGCTCCAGTTACTTTATTCTTTCATTTGCCTTTAGTATGTGCCTGAAATTAGAGCGAGAGGAGGGCAAACGAAATGAAGTTCCTCAAACGACATGATGCAAACTATGCCTTGCTGCTACCCGTTTTTCTACTTTTTTTGCTAAGCATTTGGGTACAACATCAAGCTTCTGTAATGGATGGCAATGAT
The DNA here is from genome assembly GCF_029215545.1 of Enterococcus casseliflavus. Taxonomy (NCBI): domain Bacteria; kingdom Bacillati; phylum Bacillota; class Bacilli; order Lactobacillales; family Enterococcaceae; genus Enterococcus; species Enterococcus casseliflavus. The sequence goes on from NZ_CP119393.1 coordinate 1,669,480, forward strand.
CCTTCTGGAATCGTTTTTCGACAGATCGTTTTTTGTGTTCTATCCGCCATCGCGCTCTTCGTTACGAGTTTGATCCCAACCAATTTGCTCTTACGCTTTTCGGGTCTTTTGTATGTATTGGCGCTAGGTTTGATGGCTTCTCTTCATTGGTTCTACGATCAAACGATGTTTGAGCAGACGCATACCAAACGCTGGATCAGAATCGGCGACTTTACCATTCAGCCCTCAGAGTTTATGAAAGTGGCCTTTATGCTTTTTATGGTCTATCTCACCTTAGTATATGAAAAACGAAAAGCCGAACGGACCATTAAATCTGATTTGATCTACGTCACTAAGATCTTGCTTTATAGTATACCGACATTTCTATTGATGTTTATGCAACGGGACTTTGGTACGAGTTTAGTGTTTATTGTGATGTTAGGGGCTTTATTTATTATCTCGGGTGTTCATTGGAAAATTTTGACCGTAGTGATCGGTTTGATCGCAGCCCTCGGCGCTATTTTATTGCTGCTCGTGTTTACGGAATGGGGCAATCGTGTCTTGTTTCGACTTCATTTCTCGCAGTATCAATTAGACCGAGTGCGAGCTTGGGCAGATCCCCTAGCGTACCAAGACTCTATCGCGTTCCAACAAGTTCGCAGTATGTGGGCGATTGGCTCAGGAGGCTTATTGGGAGCGCCTGACACCCATACGACAGTGTACGTGCCGGTTCGTGAATCAGATATGATTTTTACAGTTATTGGTGAAACCTATGGCTTTTTAGGAAGTACCTTAGTGATCTTCTTGTATTTTTATCTCATCTATCAAATCATCTTCGCCGCGTTAAAAACGAATAACAAGGCGTCGGTCTATATCGCCATCACGTACGTTTTTGGCTTAGTCTTTCAGATCTTTGAAAATATCGGAGCGGCGATTGGGTTGCTGCCATTAACGGGAATTCCTCTACCATTCTTAAGCCAAGGAGGAACCTCGTTGATTGCGATCAGTATTGCGATGGGAATTATTTTCGGGTTAGAAAAATTCCCGACTAAAGCGAAGAAACGATCGTACGCATTAAAAGAAAGTAGGGGATTAACATGAGCAAGACAGCAAAACAAGGGGTGATAGGTGGACTGCTTTGTAGCTGTTTCGCATGGTTGTTTTTCCTTGTAGCATTAGAGCCGCATTGGTTCCAAACGCTTGATACCCTGTTTTCCCACGTGCCTCAATGGCGGACGGCTACAGTAGAAGCGATTTTTGTTCCGCTTGCTAGCACGGCAACGATCGTCCCGATAGCGGCTATTCATTTTCTATTGGCAGCAATTTTGTTTCTTCGGAAGAAACGGATCGAGAGTTTTTGGTTGATGGGAAATATGATCATAATCAGTGGTGTTGGCCAAGTGATCAAGAAATTCGTTGATCGCCCAAGACCGGAGTTTGCTGACAGTATGGAACGGGCGTCCGCCAGTTTTCCAAGTGGGCATACGCTATTAGCGACCACGCTAACTATTTCTCTCCTCTTTTTCTTCGCACAAACAGTGCCTGGCAAAAGAGGCAAACGTCCTATTAGCCAAAAACTAGCTATGTTTTTGGGATTGGTTTATTTACTGCTTATTATGATGAGCCGCTTGCTATTTGGGGTTCACTATCCTAGTGACTTGTTAGCGAGTATCTTGTTGGCAAGTGGAATCAGCTCGATTACGTGTTCAATAGTTTTTTCAATAAAAAAAAGGGTGCTTAGGGGGGAATAAATTGAGTTTGGTAAAAAAAATAATTATTGTATTTTTGGCTTTGCTTACAGTGGTTGTGGCATCGGGGACTGCGTACGGAATCAAAGTATATTTTCAAGTTGAAAATGTTGCGCACTCGATTCATCGGCCGATAGAAGGAAGACAAGAAGCAGAGGTGATAGAAAACACAGAGCCTTTAAGTCTGCTTTTGCTAGGAATTGCCAATGATGCTCGCCGGCAAACAGATTATCGTGCCAATACGATCATGATTGCAACGTTGAATCCAGTTACGAAAAAAACGACACTTACGAGTATTCCCAGGGATGCGTATGTTGAAATTGTTGGTCAAGGATATGAAGATAAAATCAACCACGCACATTCCTTTGGCGGAGCAAAGATGATGATTGAAACAGTGGAACAATACCTTAATGTTCCGATTCATCATTATTTTTCTTTAAATATGGATGGTATGGCAGATCTAGTTGATGCGATTGGCGGTATTACCGTTGAAAACGATTTTGCATTTACTGCTGAGGATATCTATTTTGAAGAAGGTATCCTTGATTTGGATGGCTGGGAAGCACTTCAATATACCCGTATGCGCAAAGAAGACCCTGAAGGTGACTATGGACGCCAACGTCGTCAGCGAGAAGTGACAGAGATTTTGGCCAATGAATTAGTTTCTCTATCAAGCGTGATGCGGATTCAGGATCTGTTAACGATTATTGGGGAAAATGGTGAAACAGATTTAACGTTTTCTCAGATGAGTCAACTATTCACCCAATATCAATCGGCACTCGTTACTGTCGAATCTTACCAAATGGCGGGTACTGGGTTCACTGGCGATGGCTTTAGAGGTGAATACGGCATCTCTTATCAAGAAGTGTCGCCTGAAGAACAACAAGCGACGAGTCAGCGTTTAAAAAGCGAACTAATGCTTGATTAAGTAAGCCTTGGGTTTAATTAGTAATAACACCACTTCCTCTTTGTTCCTCTAGTAAATCGTGATTAGAGTTGACAGCTGCTTTTCCTCAGGATACTCTTTAGTCAAGCAAAGCAATTCGGCTTGAAGGGTAGCAAGAGCCTGTTCGGAAAAGGACTGTTAACTCTTTATTTGTTGCTATATCGTTTGGTTAAAAGTTACAAGGGGGGAAAAGAATGACTATCATCTTTAATGATCAATTACCAGCGGATTCAAATCAGATACTCGCTTTGTATAAATGTGTTGGCTGGGTCGCCTATACGAAAGAGCCAGAGCGACTATTAAATGGCCTAGCTCAGTCGCAGGTGATCACTGCCTTTGTTGAAGAGCAGCTAGTCGGACTTATTCGATGTATAACCGATGGACAAACCATTCTTTATATTCAGGATCTGTTAGTAGCGCCAGCATTCCAACGTCAAAAAATTGGCCAGCGATTGCTCAAAAAAATGCTGGCGAATTATCCATCGATTCGACAAAAGGTTTTGATCACGGACAACACAGAGAAAACGCGCCGATTTTATGAGTCTTGCGGCTTTTCCTCTGTAGAAACGCAGCAAATTGCAGCATTTATTTATTCACCTAAAAACGAGTAGACAGTCAGGAATCCGATCGTTAGTTGAGAATGCTCAATCTATTAACGGTTTTTATGTTTGATAAAGGAGAGGAAGAGATGAAGCTGCGATTTGCGTTATTTGTGTTAAGTTTAGTGATTGGTGTTGGCGCCTGTGGAGGAAGCACACTGGCGTTTATGAGTATTGAGCCATTAAGGAAAGGACAGTCATTTGCTGGATTGGAATCGTCCATGCTCCAAGGAACGCCATTTACAACATTTCTGATTCCCGGGGTGTTTTTGCTAATTGTGTTAGGACTGGGCAATTTATTGGCAGCTATCCGATTGTGGCGCAACCAAGGATATCATGGCGAATTGCTTTTAGGCATCTGTTTAGTTATCTGGATCATTGTTCAAGTGATTTTATTAAGGGGCGGGAATGTTTTGCATCTGATTTTCTTAATGTTAGGTTTACTCCAGCTCGGTGTGGCAGCTTACTGTATCAAACACTTGCAACTCTCGGTTCCTTTTTCTGCTCATCAAAATTGATTTTGCAGAAGGATTTTATGGGTAAAATAATTAAATTAATCAAAAGTTTCCTGTGAAAAACGTGGATTTTTGAAAAAATATTCGCAAAAGGATCATTCGCTTAAAAAATTATGATAAACTGAAAGAAGTGAACGTATTTTCTAGAATCAGGAGGATCAATTATTGGAGTTTCTTAAAAAATCAAAAATTTTTGCAGGTCTGGTGATCGTCTGCCTTTTAGGGATCGCCGTCTGGATCTATTCAAATATACTGTTTGTTTTTCGACCATTAGAAGCAATCTTTTCTAGTGTCTTTTTACCTGTACTGATATCAATTTTTATTTTTTATATCTTTTTGCCTTTCTTTAATTGGGTAAAAAGAAGGACGAAAAAGAAAAGCATCGCGCTGTATGCGACACTGTTGTTGATCGTTTTTGCAGCTTATTTGATCATTCAGGTGATTGGACCCGCATTAGCCTATGAGATGGGACGCTTTATCAATCAAATACCCGTTATCATCAATTTGGTGATCGATAACATCGATCATTCCTATTTAGAGGAACTTTTCGGTCCTTTCATTGATTCGATCGATATTTCGCAAGCGAGTAATTTCGCTTTGCAGTTTATTACAGGGGCAACGAATAGTCTGACGAGTTTGATCTCCATCGTTTCTCACTCAGCGATCGTTTTGTTTACGATCCCACTGCTCTTAGTCTATATGTTTAAAGACGGCGAGAAAGTGCCAGACTTTTTAGCAAACAAAACACCGAAAAAGTACCAAGGATTGATGCGTCAATTATGCAGTGATTTCCACCAAGCAGCGTCTGCTTATATTGGCGGGAAATTGCTTGTATGTTCGTACGTTGCCGTTTCCAGTTATTTGATTTTTTCTTTGCTAGGTTTGCAGAATGCGTTGCTTTTAGGCCTGATTTGCGGTGTCTTGGATATCATCCCATACTTCGGACCATTTATCGGAGCGGCACCCGCATTTCTATTTGCTTTAAGTTTAGATATCCGTACCGCCATTTTATTGGTAGTGGGCATCACGATCATTCAATTGGGTGAATCGTATCTAGTTTCACCTCTAGTAATGAATAAAGTGTTGCATATCCATCCGATTATTGCGGTGTTCTTATTATTGATCGCCGGCAACTTGCTGGGATTTGTTGGTATGATCGTTGCACTTCCAGTGTATTCGATCATTATGGCGATGTCTGGCACGCTACTCCGTTTTTTCCAGGAACGCAAACTAGAACGTTCTGTGATCGATAAGGAGTCATTGTAACAATAAAACTTGCTGTTGAAGAAATCTTCATCAGCAAGTTTTTTGTTTTAGATGACACATAGCACGGTACAAAGACTCATGCTATACTGATTGAAACGAAAACGACGATAGGAGTGAGGAAATGAAGGTTTTGTGGAATGATCAGATCGTTGATCGAGAGGCAGTGAGAATTGATATCGAAGACCGTGGCTATCAGTATGGTGATGGGATCTATGAAGTTATCCGAATATATAATGGCCACTGTTTTATGTTAGCGGAGCATATGGCTCGATTGGAAAGCAGTGCACAAAAAATTAAGCTAACGTTACCCTATTCGATTCCCCAATTGACTGAAAATCTAAAGTTACTCATAAAGACTGAAGGAATCACAGAAGGAGAAATCTATCTTCAGATCACCCGAGGAATCGCTTCTCCGAGAAATCACGAGTTTCCACCAGCTGGATCGGTCAAAGGGGTGGTGACGGCAAATGTGATCCCCTTTGAACGACCAGATGAAATGCAGCAAGCAGGGCTTTCGGCAACCATCCTTCCTGATGAACGCTGGTTGCATTGTGATATCAAATCATTGAGTTTGTTAGGGAACCTTTTGGCGCTGGATCAAGCGATCGAAGCTGGTTTCGATGATGCGTTACTGCAACGAGATGGCTTTTTTACAGAAGCATCTGCATCCAATCTCTGGTTTGTCATTGATGGAATCGTCTGTACTCATCCGGACGGGCGCTTGGTGTTACCGGGGATCACGAAAATGAAGGTGCTTCAGTTGTGTCGGCAATTAGAAATTCCCTATCGAGAAGAACCCGTCCCGATTGAGGCACTACGCAACACGCAAGAGTGTTTCTTGACCAACTCGGTTTGGGAAATCGTTCCGATCGTTGCCATTGATGGGAAACCAGTTGGCACTGGCGTATTGGGTTCAATCACGAAGCAATTGCAAGCAGCGTATATCGCTGCCACAAAGAATAAAAGCGATTCATTGTGATTATGTAATAGAAACCACCTAAAAAAGCTTTGGCAACACCCAGTATTTTTAAGGCTGGGTGGGACCAAAGCTTTTTCTTGCGTTGAAAATTATTTCTTACCATTCACTAGGGTTCCACAACTTCCCATCAAGTTCTCCTTGTTTCAATTCGATGCGGGTTTCTTGCTGCTGCAACAACTGTCCCAGCTCTTGCAAAAATGCTTTTTCGTGGTAATCAATGGTTTCTTGAATGGATTGTTCTATCAGCGGTGTTAGCCAATCATGACCCATCAAAGCACCTCCAATTCAGCTAAAGCATCTTCTAATTCGATCAATGTTTCATGGTTTTCCTGCAACAGGGATAGCAAAGGAGAAAGCTGTGGTTTTTCAGAAACCAAATGCGCCAGCTTCTCAGCAAACCATTGTTGCTTTTGATCAAACGTAAAGGGAGCGGGCATCGATAATAATTGCTGATAGGCAATGACAAAGGCACGCTTTTCTTTTTCCGTTTTATACATCATTTGGTCAAGGACAACGATGGGTAACACGGTCATTTGGTGTTTTTTTGCCATCAGTACGAGTGGATGCAAAATTTCGTTAAAGGTCGTATTTTCTCGACCACCTAACTGAAATTCTTTGGCAGCAACACCAGTAGAAACGGCAAAACTGATTTCTTTTCCCACCAATGCAGGCGCACAATTTTCCCAAACTGTATCGATCCAAGCTTTCATTTTTGCTGGAACACTGTACCAATATAAGGGGAATTGTAAAACCAAACGGTCACAGTTTTGCAGCAGCGCCTGTTCATCGGCAAGAGAAAAGTCAGAAAGATCATCAAGAAAATGAATGGTGACATTAGGAAGTTTGGCACTTTCACTGAAAAAACGTTGGGAAAGTGAGTTGCGGAAATCCGGGTGGCTAGCCACCACTAAGGTTTTTATCATGAGATTGATCATCCTTTCCTACTACATGTACCATATTTTACCAGAAAGGGAAACTAGTCTGCTTTGCTTTTCGTAGTGTTCGTCCTCTTTTAGTTTGATTTAAGGTACCTCGTCTATATTTATTGATAAGGAAGTGTCAGTAACAACTTACACGTGAAGGAAATGGGGGAATAGAGGATGGAATCAAATGATCCCTTGATCAAAGGTCTAGCAAATGTAGTAATGTTCGCCGCCAATACAGTGGAATATGTCGAAAATAAACTTGTCAGTTGCCGACAACGAATATCTGGAAAGCAACCCTCAAAAGAAAGTGACTATGGTAATGGGCAAGAGTTTACAGATTTGACTGCGCAAAAATGATAGATAGAGAGAAAATAGAAGAAGTGGCTCACCTTTTACCTGGTGAGTCACTTTTTTGCTGTCAAGTTCTTCATCATCAGTTGGTACTTTTCTTGAGGGAAGGTATAATGAGTAAATGAAGCATAGCGGAGAGGGAAGAATGAAGTAACAGTAGAGAGGAGAAGCAGGTGATGAACCATTTATACAAACGAATCCAATACAAAATCCCTGAGCTAAACCGAGTAGAACGAACCGTCCTTAACTATTGTTTGAGGGCGCCTGAGAAAGTTTCGGAAATGACGGCCGATGAGTTAGCTTCTCAAACCTATACTAGTCAAGCAACGATCAGTCGAATGGCGAAAAAGCTTGGCTTTACGGGTTTTCAAGAATTTAAATTTTCATTGAAAAGTTATCAAAGCCTTGAAAGAAACGAGTCTGCTACCCAAGCCTCTCTTGGCTTATCCCCACTGATCAAGCAAATGATTGACCAGCTGACGACATCCTTATCAATGATTGAAGAAGCTGACTTTCAGCGTGCCGTGGAAATGCTGCAGCAAGCACAACGAATCGAATTTTTCGCATTAGGGCAAAGTGCGCCGGTCGCATTATCTGCAAGTCGAAAATTGCGCTTTTTAGGTAAAACAGTGGGTGCATCAACGGATTGGGATGAATTGACAACCATCGCGAACCAACTATCAAAAAATGATTTAGCTCTTTTTATTAGTCATAGTGGAGAAACGATCGGGATGCTAAATTATGCTACTCGCTTGAAACAAAGAGGCGTGCCGATTTTAGCCTGTATTGGTCAACCAAAAAGCACGTTAGAAAAGCTTGCCACCTTCTCTTTTCCTGTTGAAATGTCAGCGATTTATCATCATGAAGTCGATCTGAGCCCGCGGATCTCCTTAGCGGCGTTACTGGATATTTTAATTATTCAATACGCCAATCAAATCGAAGCAGGACTTGATCCTGAATGACCATTCCATTTTGTGAATGGTCATTCTTCTTTGGGGAACTGTATTGTAAGCCTTCTTGATATCGTTTACATTTTAAGAGATAAAAGTGTTAGGAGGAAATGATATGCAAAAAGGAAAGAAAGCAAGCTGGATGGAAATTTTTCAAGGACTTGGGAAAACATTTATGTTGCCAGTCGCTTTACTCGCATTCATGGGTTTATTTTTAGGGATTGGTAGTTCATTTTCATCGTCTTCAACGATCGACGTTTTCCCATTTTTAAGTGCCCCTTGGCTCCAAGTGGTTTTTCGTTTCATGTCAACGATCGGTGGGTTTGCCTTTAGTTATTTACCCGTCATGTTTGCGATGGCGATTCCTTTAGGTCTAGCAAGAAAAGAGAAGGGAGTTGCGGCATTCTCAGGCTTTGTGGGCTATGTCGTGATGCATTTATCCATCAATTTTTATTTACAAGAAACGAATCAATTAGCTGCTGCAGATCAACTACGAGAAGCAGGGCAAGAGATCGTTTTTGGCATTCAAACATTATCAATGGGTGTTCTAGGAGGTATTATCGCAGGATTGATCGTTTATAAATTGCATATGCGCTTCTACCATTTTCAATTGCCAGATAGTTTTGCATTCTTTTCAGGAGCACGTTTTGTTCCAATCATCACCTCGCTTACTTTAGCTGTGGTCGGGGTGATCATTCCGATGATTTGGCCGTTGTTTGCTATGATCATCACAGGAATCGGACATTTGATCCAACAAGCTGGTCCTTTCGGTCCGTTCTTATTTGGTTCAGGTGAGCGCTTGTTACTGCCATTTGGATTACACCATATTTTGGTTTCCATGATTCGCTTTACCGAAGCCGGGGGAAGTCAGCTGATCGATGGTCAGCAAGTCTTTGGGGCGTTGAATATTTTTTATGCGGAATTACAAAACGGCTTGAGCATCTCACCAAGTGCAACTGCGTTCTTGTCTCAAGGGAAGATGCCAACCTTTATGTTTGGCTTACCGGCAGCAGCATTAGCTATGTACCACACGGCAAAACCTGAGAATCGTTCAAAAATAAAAGGTTTGTTGATTTCAGGCGTCATTGCAACTTTTGTGACAGGAATTACTGAACCAATCGAATTTTTATTCTTATTCATCAGCCCTTTATTATGGATTTTTCATGTCATCATGACAGGTGCTGGATTTATGGTAATGAGTCTATTAGGTGTCACGATTGGAAATACCGATGGGGGCGTGCTTGATTTTCTTATCTTTGGCGTGATGCAAGGCGCATATACAAAATGGTGGCTCGTTCTGATTGTAGGAGCTTGCTGGTTTGCCCTTTATTACTTTGTTTTTAAAACAGTAATCCTTCGCAAGAACTTGAAGACACCTGGTAGAGAAGAGAACAGTGATCAAACGAATGAGTTGGAAGAGGAAATGACCTATTCTGGAAAGAGTGGCTATGATGCCCATGGTATTTTGGCAGCTTTAGGGGGAGCAAGCAATATTGATTCTTTAGACAATTGCATTACACGGCTACGCCTCGTTCTAAACGATGGTACATTGGTTGATGATGAACGGCTGAAAAAACTAGGTGCGCTTGGGGTCGTTCACTTAGATGATACTAACGTGCAAGTAATCATTGGAACGAAAGTAACAACAGTCAGAAATCAACTTGATGCGATTCTTTAGCAAAATTGTCAAGTAGTAGGAGTGAAGAAAATGTTTTTTGATGAACCAATCAATCGTAAAGGAACCCAGTGTACTCAATGGGATTATGTTGAAGACCGTTTTGGTGAAAAAAACTTGTTGCCATTTACGATTTCCGATACGGATTTCAAGGTGCCAGCTGCAGTTGAAGCGGCACTTATCAAGCGGATGCAGCACCCGGTTTTTGGGTATACACGTTGGAATCATAATGAATTCAAGCAAGCGGTCTGCAAATGGTATTCTGAACGTTTTAACAGCATGATCAAAAGCGATTGGCTGGTCTACAGTCCTTCCGTTATGTATAGCGTTAAACAGCTCGTCACCCTACTCAGTGAACCAGGAGATGGGATCATTATTCAGACGCCAGCGTATGATGCGTTTTATAAAATGATCAAAGAGAACAAAAGAAAAATCGTACCTAATACACTCATCTATGATGCTAAGTCGTATCGCATTGATTTCGAAGAGCTAACAAGATTGATGGCACAGCCTGAAAATAAAGTTCTTCTCCTCTGTAGTCCTCATAACCCAACTGGGAGAGTCTGGCAAAAGGATGAGTTGCAACGAATCATCGAATTGGCGAAAACCCATGATGTATTTATCATCTCTGATGAGATCCATATGGACATTGTAAGAAAAGGACAAAGGCATCAACCGATCATTGATTTGTTGCAAGAAAATGTAGCCCTTGTTACTTCGGGAAGTAAAACATTTAATTTCCCAGGGTTGATTTATTCTTATGGAATCATTCCTGATCCCAAGTTGCGTGAGCGCTTCTTAACTCAGTTAAAAGAAGCCGATGGGTTGAGCTCCACCAGTATTTTTGGCATGACCGCAACGATTGCTGCCTACGATAATGAAAGTAAGTGGGTGGATCAGCTCAATGACTATCTTGATGGTAACATTGCTTATGTGATCGCTTATTTACAGGAACATCACCCAGAACTCGTGGTCACGAAAAGCGAAGCCACGTATCTTATGTGGATTGATTGTACAGCACTGGGTTTAACGATGGCGGAATTGCAGCAACGAATGATTCGAAAGGGGAAAGTCGCGATTATGTCAGGAGAGATCTATGGGAAAGAGGGGAGAAATTTTTTGCGCCTAAACATTGGCTGTTCGCGAGAAAAACTCATTGATGGCTTGAAGCGATTCACATTGAGTTTGACATAAAAAAGAACCCACTGAGCGATCAGAAAGATCCTGTATTCTTTCTGATCGCCAGTGGTTTTTTAGTCTTTCGTCCTGTGGGGAGTCATTGCAGTAGTAACGGGGATTGGTTCAACGACATGGAAATAACCTTCTTTGTCTTGAATGATCAGCATATCTTGCTGACTCTTGCTCTTGATGATCTCACCTTTAACAATTTCGTTGGTGACAGTCCGATAAATACTTGCAGTCATGTTCATTCCTCCCAACGGTTTTTACCAATTGATCTTCAATAGGGGGACTAGTACAAATCAATTGCTTGATTTGTACCAGCAAGGAAAAAGAAAACGAATTGGTATCTTTAGTATAGGAGAGCAATGTTTAGATTGCTGCAATTCCATGTAAAGTTTTTGTTAATCCTTTTATTTTCAGCGATTGACTAATCGGCTAAAGAAAAACGCAAGGCCATTTTATTACTGCCAGACTCCACCATTTTTCCTAGTAACGTTGTTGCATTTTTTAAATACAGTTCGGCCATCTCAGCGTTGGCTTCTTCAAGCAGACGAGTAGGCTGCTTGTCAACGGAAGCTTTACGATCAGTTTCTTGTTGGATGCGGCGACAAGCCGCCATCGTTTCCATTTCAAAACGGTTGGCAAGATCACTATAGCGATCGTAGTCGCTGTCTCCAATCAACGCCAAAGTGCGTCCTAACCAATAGCTATTTGATGGATCGTAGGTCTTTGTCGTATCACAATAGCCAAGTGGGGTCTTAGTGATAGCTGCATAAAAGGGCACAACGCCATTGAAGGTATTGGGGCCAAAGGCAAGCCAATGAATGCCAGCGATTGCTGCGGGCACGTGGTTGCGGATCTGTAAAATATGGACTTGCTGGTTGCGATTGAGAGCAATCGATCGGAATTGTGTTTTTTGTGTCTCGCTCCCTGTACCGTAAGGGTCAAAAGGCGTATTTTGGAAGTGGGAGCTCAATGCCCATTTTACATCTTCCACGGATAGCTTTTGTTTTGAGTAGCATACAAACGGGAGCTCTTGATCGATCGGTTCAGCGGCTGTTCCGCTAAAGTGTTTTTGAATGTACCATGCCCGCGGGTTATTGTAACGGGTATCTTTTTCTGAGGAGCTGCCAAAAATATGGCGTAGATTAATGCCTTCAAAATCAGGATTTAATTGATAGTCTTCAATCAACTGTTCGAGATCCTGCGAACACAACGTCATTTCTGAGGCGAAATCGAAGTGATCAATGTTTAAGCGATTTGGTGCCACGACATAGGCATCATCTGGTATGCGAACAGCTGCCCAGTGATGTCCACCGATGGTTTCCATATACCAGATTTCCTCGGCATCAGAAAAAGCGATCCCGTTGGCTTCATAGGTCCCATAGGTTTCTAAGAGTTCCCCTAAGCGTAAAACACCTTCTTTAGCGGAATGGATGTAAGGCAGTACGATGCTGACGAAATCAGCTTCCCCGATACCATCTTCCACATATGGATCAATAGCCAAAACGCGTGAATTGGTTGTGATCGTTTCTGTTGCAGTCATGGCGATATTTTCTTCATTGATTCCTGAAGCTGCCCAAACTCCTTGCGATTCATCTGCTTCAGGGGTTGAAGTATAGCGTAATGATTTTGCTGGCAAACTGATTCGACAGTCGCTTAAAACGGCGTAAAATTCATTTCCTTGCTGTTCTGGAGTGATGACGACGAATTTTTGCGGTTCCGAACCGCTTCCAGAATCTTCATTGCGGGCAATCATGGTCGAGCCGTCAATCGATGCTTTTTTTCCTACTAGTAAAGTGGTACAGGACGCTTTTTTTCTATCCATCTTTCCAACACTCCTTCATTTCTTCTTACGAATGATTGAAGCTAGTATACCCATAGTCTCATGGTTTTACAATGCTTTCTATAGAGAGGAACAAAAAAATTTCGCCTTTTTTATTTATTTTTAGTAGAATAAGGTGTTGTAAAAAAAATCAAAGGAGCCATTATTATGAAGAAAACAGTTGTTTTTAGTTATATTTTTTTACTAAGTCTGGTTTTTGCCGGCTGTGCCAAACCATCGATGGATGCGGGAAACTCCTCCAGTGAATCTTCGTCAGTCCAACAAAACGCCGAAGAGCGCACTGCCCAAATCAGCTTCAATAATAAAAGTGAAGAGCAAGACCAGGAGATCGAAACCAAAACGGTCACTTTTAAAGAAGGGGTTTCTTTGATGACTATCATGAAAGAGAACTTTGACTTGGAAGAAAATCAAGGGATGATCACCAGCATTGACGGTTTAGCGCAAGATGAAAAAGCTGGCTATTATTGGACATATACGATCAATGATGAAATGATTACAACTGGGGCAGATGATACCTTTTTAGGAAACAACGATAAAGTGGTTTTCACCTATGAAAAATTCGAATAAACCACTTGCATTTGCTGGAAAAGAAATTGCTTATTTAGGGTTGCTTGTGGCAGCGGCCGTCGTCGGCAGGTCACTTTTTCAACCCTTACCCAATGTTCAACCAATGACGGTGATCTTTTTATTAGTAACCATCCATTTAGGTCTTAGTCGTGGATTGATCGTTTGTCTGCTCTCGATGCTGATTACCAATTTTTACATGGGAATGGGAATATGGACGATTGCTCAATTAGTTAGCTATGCAATCATTATTTTTGGGATGTATCTGTTGTCAAAAAGCAAGCTGTTTATGAAACGGTTGCTTTTACAAGTCAGCTACAGTGTATTTGCAGGGTTTGCTTATGGCTTTGTGATATCTTGGATCAGTGTCAAACTTTATGGGTTTCCTAGCTTTTGGGCTTATTATTTTCAAGGATTGAGCTTTGATGCCCTGCACGCAATAGGCAATGGCATTTTTTATCTGTTACTAGCACCGATCTTTCTGCGGCTTTTCCAACACTACTATCTAAAGAACAACAGCGAAGGGCACTAAGCGCTTCGCTTTTTTTGTTGAGTTAGCTAGTGTCGGGCAAAACGTCCATGACTAGAGGAAAAGTCTTTGACGATCAATCGAGGTGAAAGGGGCTATGTGAGGAAACAAGCAGGCATATTGTTGTGCAAAAGCGGTTTCTGCAGGTATCCTTAAGGTATCTAAGGAAGGATGTGGCTTTTGATGAAATGGATCGTGAAAAAAGATGATTTAGAAAGCTACCGTGCGAAGTTCCATGGAAAACTGGCTGGTTATGCCGAGGAAGCCAAACTGATTGCCCTGCCAACACCAAAGTATTTTATCGTGGTGGTTGACGAAGAAAAAATCCACTTGATTCAGTTAGATCTGCAATTTCATGAAAAAGGGATGCAGACAATTATGATCCATGAGATCACAAAATTACAACTAGGCGGTGTGGTAAATAAAAAAGTCCAGATTCAGACACCTTCGACCACTGTCAAACTAATGATCAAACCGTTGGCGATCGGTATCAAAGAGGAGCAAAAAGCCTTGATCGATCGGTTTACTAGAATGTCGCGATAAACATCGGAGGAACACGATTGAAGGAACACGCGGGAAAAATTAGCTGGATTTTTTCAAAAAAAAAGCAAGGGCAGTTGCCTGCACTTGCTTTTCGTGAGTCCTGTTATTCTGGCGTACCGACGATTTTAATAAACTCATCGATATTCTTGATTTTCATATGCTTGATCACTAACTGTTCCCGCTTGTTCCATTTTCCTTCGACTTCTAATTGGTATTTATTTAAAGGAAGGCGTAAGACATAACTGGCTAAGTAGCGATCCTTAATAATGCAATTCACGATTTTGTGGTCTTCTAAAAGTTGGATACCTGTCAGCATCATTGGCGTTTCTTGAAAAACACGGCTATTGACTAACAATCCAGTGTGGGTTTCGTTCATGGGATCTTCCTTTCTGATAAACCTGGGATAAATCATCTTTCTGTCTGTTATGTTACCTGATTTGCATCAGAAAGGCAATTCCTATAATAAATCCTCGTTATTATGTGCCAGGTAAAAAGAAAGGAGGCAAAAGGAATGGTTGGGTATAACCGTTTCTCAAAAGAGTTTCAAAAGGCTTCAAAAGAACTCCGTGAAGGGAAGAAGTCCAAAAATGCCAATAAAGGGCTGCGAACACGACAAAAAATCGCTGCTGAAAAAGAACAAAAAGCACAAAATGCTTTTTCGACTGGTTTTTTGATCGGTTCCTTCAGAGAAATGTTCCGCAAGAAATAAGCAAGTTCCGCTGCCAAAGCGGGACTTGCTTTTTGTTTAGAATAAATAGTTGAAGAAGACACCGTTGAGAAAGGAAAAGCTCAGATAAAATAGAAAAAGTGTCACGATGTCCAGGGGTAAGCCTTTTAGAATTGGCGGAATCGTGGCAATTTGATTTCGTGTATGAACCCCTGACAAAGCACAGGAAAAGAGAAAATACATGCCTACAGCAACAAGTAAATTGGTTAAATAATCGGTATAGGGAAATTGGGTCACGGTGGCGATCGTCAGCAAGATGACACTGACTAGGATCGTCTTTTTTAGATCATTCGTCAAGAAACGGTTTTTTGCTGGAACGATCAGTAAGCATAGACTGGCAGCAATCAAGGCGATGATGGCAGCACTTACTAAATTGGTGACCACTTTATTGCCATAGACAAAGCGATTTTGAAGTAAAAGATAAAAGCTTAAACCGCTCAACAAGTAAGCAACTGCAATGATCCCTGAGAGGAAAACCACCCGCGTCGTCACGTTCGGTTTTTTCTCTTTGACGGTCGGCGCCAAATTTTGGCAGGCGTAATTTGTGAGTAGAATGACTAGGAAGACCACTAGTCGATTGGCGATCATCATATGAGAACGCTCCTTTCTTGCGTTTTAGCTCATGATTTTAAGGTTGAACGGGGTCTTTTTTCCTTCCCCTAAAATGCGAAGGCGTAAGAAGCGATCGATGAGTGGAGTAAAACAATTCATGATCAAGATGGCATAGCTCATGCCTTCGTTTGTGAAACCAAAGAAACGGAAGAGGACAACGAGAAGCCCCACGCCTAAGGCAAAAAGATTTTCTCCTGCTTTTGTTCCTGGAGTCGAAGAATAATCAGTCGCCATATAGATCGCACCCAACATGGCACCACCGCTGATGATATGCCCGATCACCGTTTGCCAACTGCCAGTAAAAAGTCCTTCTGGACCAAGGATAAAAGCAAAGAGCCCGATCGTTGCAAAGATAATCAATGGGATACGAGGGGAGATGATTTTCTTGTAAACCAGAAAAATTCCACCCAGCAGTAAAAGTAAGGCACTGGTTTCACCGATTCGTCCCCCAGTAAATCCTAAAAAAGCATCCAACAGATCAGAACCGCTTAAGGTGTCCCCGGCCTTCATGACAGCTAACGGCGTAGCACCAGAAACGACATCGTTCGCCGTAGCTTGCGAAACCACATCAGGAGCGATGCTGCCAAAAGGTGGATCTGGCCAACTGATCAAAAACATCTGGTTATAAAACAAGCCAATCAACAAGGCGCGACCGCCAAGGGCTGGATTTAAAAAGTTATAGCCGATACCGCCAAAAAATTCTTTGACGATGATCACGGCAAACGCCACCCCGATCACTGGGAAATACCAAGGTGCGGTCGGTGGAAGATTCATCGTTAAAAGCAATGCCGTCACAACGATGCTTAGATCGAAACGAAATGGCCGTTTGATGAGGTAGGACCAAATTCCGTCGGCGGCAAACGCCGTGGCTAGCGCAATGAAAAACAACCCATATACCTTGAGCCCGAAAAGGTAGCCAGAGAATAAAACTGCTGGTAGTAAGGCTAGTACTACACAGCCCATGATTTTGACTGTTTCGTCATTGCTGCGAATATGTGGGCTTGGTGGTGTTTCTTGGTTTTTTCGTTGCTGAAAGAGGCGCTCGCTATCGGAATCCTTGTAGTAATCAGGCACTTTCCTTCGCCTCCTTCTGCAGCTGTGCAACCTTGCCTTTTGCGGCAGTGATGTTGGCAGCTAAGGAACGTTTGGCTGGACAGACAAAGGTGCAAGCACCACAATTGATACACGCTTCTGCCAGCAATTCTTCACATTTTTGATAATCGCCTGCTCGATAGAATTGATCGATCTCCATCGGCATCAGGCGCATCGGACAAGCTTCGACACATTTATTGCAGCGAATGCAGGGGTTTTCGGCATATAGCCAATCGGTTTCTTCATTAAAAACAACGATCCCGTTGCTGCCTTTGGTGACCGGAACCTTTAATGTTTTGACGGATTTCCCCATCATGGGGCCGCCAAGAATCAGCTTGCTGGGCGCACCTTGAAAGCCGCCAGCAAAATCGATCAACTCTCCTGCGAGTGTTCCTAAAGGATTTTTGACGATGAGTGGATGTTGAACATCACCAGTCACGGTTGTATAGCGTTCAATCAGCGGTTTGTCATAACAGACCGCTTCAGCGATGGCAAAGCTGGTGGCAACATTGATCAATACGATCCCAATATCGGCAGTCAAGCCGCCTAAAGGTACCTCCTGATCGGTCAATAACTCTACTAACTGCTTTTCACCACCGGTTGGATAAACAGTTGGGACAGTAACGACTTCTATCGTGTCATCCTCTGCACTTGCGGCTTGCATCGCTGAAATGGCTAGCGGTTTATCATCCTCGATGCCAATGATGATTTTTGGATCAGCTAACAATTTTTGGGCAATTTTTGCCCCTTGGATGATTTTTTGGGCTTCTTTTTGCATTAAGAAGGCATCACTGCGCAAAAAGGGCTCACATTCAGATCCGTTTAAGATCAAGGTATGGATTTTTTTATTTTCATCAATACTGAATTTGACATGGGTGGGAAACGTTGCACCGCCTTTGCCGGCGATACCGCCTTGACGGATTTTTTTGAGGATCGTTTCGTTAGCAGCAGATTGCCAGTTGAATGGGGTGGACAAAAAATCATTATCGAAGGCATAATCGTTTTCAATGATGATGGTTTTTCCTTCTTCATTGTTTTGATTTGGCCAATCGACAATATCGACGATTTTGCCCGAAACAGATGCATGGACTTTCGCAGATACAAAGGCTTCTGCTTCAGCGATCACTTGCCCTTGCTTGACGTACTCACCAACGGAAACCGTCGGTTCGACAGGGGCACCAATATGTTGTGCCAAAGGGATAAAGACCATCGTGGGTGAAAAGGTAAGGATTTCATCTTGTTCGATCATTAATTTTTCTTTTAACATTTGTAACGGGGGACTTAGTGAAATTCCACCAGTAAATGTTCTCATAGCCAACACTCCTTTTTTCTCCTAACTTTATTCTAGCATGCCATCCGCATTCTCAAAACCATAAACGCTTACATTTCACAAGAAAAACTTATTTCGGTTGACATATGATTGTTTGTTCATATATAATCAGGGTATAAACATGATTGATCGTTCATATGTTCGATGGAATAGAGGAGGTTTTGATGATGGCTGAACATACTTGTCAACACGAGCACACAAAAACGAAGGGACATACGCATACCCATGATCATGGGACGTTTCCTCGTAAAGTTTACTTCGCGGGGGTAATCTTCTTTATAGTGGCGCTGTTTATTTCGAATCAATGGGTAAAAGACGGGGTTTATTTTGCTGCAGTTTTATTAGCGGGCTACCACATTTCGTGGGAAGGGATCGAGGATACCGTAAAAAGCACAAGAATCAATCGGCGCTTTACGCCAAATGTACATCTATTGATGTTATTAGCAGCGATAGGGTCAATGATCATAGGCAATTTTAATGAGGCAGCCTTACTGATTTTGATTTTTGCTGGTGCTCACTTTTTAGAAGAATACGCGGAAGGGCAAAGCCGACGAGAAATCACCAATCTTCTCAAATTGAATCCAACGGAAGCACGTTTGATGGGCCCAGATGGGAAAGCCAAAAAAATTGCTGCTTCAGAGATAAAAAAAGGGGATATTTTACAAGTTTTGCCTGGTGATCAGTTAGCAACAGATGGGGTGATTCTTTCTGGCACGAGTGCCATCAACGAAGCTTCCATCAATGGCGAGAGTATACCGCGAGAAAAAACAGCGGGAGACGAAGTTTATGGCAGTACCATCAATGGCAATGGAACATTTTTGATGGAAGTCACAAAAGACAGCTCGGAAACGGTCTTTGCCAAAATTCTTTCAGTCGTTGAAGCGGCACAGTCGAATCAGTCACCAACAGAAACACGAATCAAAAAAATCGAACCAATCTATGTAACCATTGTTTTCATTGCAGTCCCTTTGTTCATCTTAACAGCACCGTTTCTACTTGGTTGGGATTGGTATACCAGTTTTTATCGCGGGATCGTGATGATGATTGCAGCGTCTCCTTGTGCGTTAGCGGCAAGTGCGGTACCTGCTAGTTTATCTGCGATTTCAAATCTAGCGAAAAAAGGGATTCTTTTTAAAGGCAGTAACTACTTAACGAATTTTGCTCAGATCAAAGCGGTGGCATTTGACAAAACGGGCACGTTGACCGTCGGAAAACCAACGGTCACGGATGTCATTTTCGCTGAAGCCATCGATCAAGCAGAGGCCGCTTCCATCATCGTTTCGCTGGAAAAACAAGCCAATCATCCATTAGCAGATGCGATCGTTACTTATTTTGAGAAGAACAATAAAGGGCAGCAAAACGAACAGCTGACGGTTACGAATGAGATTGGTTCCGGTTTAGTAGCCGTCTCAGGAACAAAAACCTATCGATTAGGAAAAAGAACCGAAAACTCCCAGTTAACAGGTTCGTTGGAGCAACAGTACCGTCACCTGGAGGCGCAAGGAAAAACGATGGTCGTTTTTTCCATTAATGAAGAGGTTGTTGCAATCATCGCTTTGATGGATGAGCCGAACGAACAGGCAGCTTCTGTGATTCGTTATTTAAAAAATGAAGGGATCCATACCGTTATGATCACCGGAGATAGTGCGTCTGCTGGGGAAGCCATCGGAAAGCGGCTAAACGTTGATCAAGTGGCGGCTAATGTGTTGCCTGAGAACAAAGCGGAAGCGGTTCGAGCACTCCAAGAAGCCTACGGACAAACCGCCATGGTGGGGGATGGCATCAATGATGCGCCCGCACTTGTTCAGGCAGACATCGGTTTTGCGATGGGGGAAGGGTCAGATGTTGCTATCGAAGTGGGGGACGCCGTGATCATGAAAAATGATCTTTCACGCTTCGCGTATGCCTATCGCTTAGCGAAGAAAATGGATCGAATCATTTGGCAAAATATTTTCTTCTCCATGTTTATCGTCGCATTACTAGTCGGGTTGAATCTATTTGGAAAAATGAATATTGGACTGGGGGTATTTGCCCATGAAGGAAGTACGTTGATTGTATTGTTTAACGGGTTGCGCCTTTTGCGCAAACTGCCAGATGCATAAAAAAAAGCGGCTATCGAAGGATAGCTGCTTTTTTAATGACTGAATTGTGTCGAAGTTGGAAAATCAAAGGCATCGATTTTTTGCAATCGATTTTCGATCCTTCTTAAAATCCCTTCAGAGGAATCCAACGGTTTGATTGCATGATAAGCAGTCAGTAACAAGTCTTTTTCTTTAGCGGGACGGTTTTCGATGCGGTAGATATTTGCTAGTCGTTCCACGTATTCATAATGACTATAGTCTGTTTTGTTGATCAAGAAATGCAAGAGATCTTTTGCTTTTGCGTAGTCTTCTTGAAGATAAAAACTGATTGCTTCACGATACAATTTGATATCAAGTTCTTCGATCTGGTCAGGGGTTGCTTTAAGCGCACGCCACTCATTGATCGAGATTTTTCGTACGACTTTGCCAGTTGCATCGGTCAAAAAAATTACCGGTACATCGTTTGGATGTTTTGCTTCTTGCTTGATTTTCTTCATGTCGCACCTCCCGCGTGTCAATGGACTGACTGTTTGATATCTCCTATTTTAAAAGGAATAGCGGGAAAAGTCTACATGTAGATGTTAGATTCGTAGGAAATTTTAAAACATTCTCATTTATTAGGCTCTTTTTCGTTGAAAATGGCTGACCGCATCGGAGGCACCCATGAAAATCAAGATCCCGCCAAAAATTTGAAAGAATAACAACCAAGTGGCGAAGGGATTCAATACTAGGATGATCCCTGCAGCAATGATCAATAGACTGATGATCAAGCTAGTGATATAAGGTAAACCAATGCGTTTTTGGTTAAAGCTTGCCATCAATCGGGTGCAACCGCTGATGGTGATCATGATTCCTAAGAAAAATGGCACGATGGCAAGTAATCCTTTGGCAAAAACTAAAATCGCAGCTGCCGCAATCAACAGTAAGATACCAGAGACGGATTGCACATTGCGATAGCCCTTTTGTTTTTCTTTGTAGCTCGTATACAAGCTAATGATCCCTAAACATGCAATATACCCGGCAACAAGATAAACGATCGTGTTGAAGACAGATCGTGGTGCAATCAAGATGATGAAGCCAAAGACGATATATACGACGGCACGAAGTAAATCATAGCGTTGTAATTTATCAAAAAATGCATTCATGATAATTCCTCCTTTTTTTCCTATTGTACCGAATTCTTGTTAAAATAGATATCAAAAAACCTACGAAATAGGCTAAGCCTTTTGTATCAGATGGTTTTTTGGTAGAATAAGGAAAAGAAAACAGAACGGAGAGTATTATGAGTGGGTTAACGCTAGTGATGTGTGCCTTTACGATCGTTTTATACCTTTATTTATTCGTGGTAAGGAAAGACATTCAATTTCTTGCTGTGGAGCGCAAACTAAGCAAGGTCGCCATTACGATTTTTTCAGTAATGATTATCCTATCTATGGTGATGATGGAAGAGGCACTTGATAATCGGGTGCGAGGGATCGTTTCGGGTTTGGTCTTTTTGAGCTTTGTTTTAGATAGCCGCGGCCTAGCACTTGATCGAATCATTGTCCATCCAATGAGTATCAAAGGGGTACTCTACCAAGAGATCGATCGAGTCGTTTTATTTCAAGAAAAGGAAGGGCAGCCCATCAAGATGAACTATTTTCGAAGAGGGATGAGAGGCCCATTAATGAAATTCAAGCAGCCATTAGCAGAATTGGTTGTTTTCTTGTCAGAACACTTGAATGAAGGGACACCGATCGATATTTTAGTCGATCATGATCAAGGAACAAAGGACTAAAAGACCCTCGATTACTGCCAGTTTAAGGCGTAATCAAGGGTCTTTTTTTAGGTCGAAAATTGATTAATGGAACACGCGGAAGCGCTCATCGTCACTTAGAAATTCTTTTTCGTTCGGTTCGCTTTCTTTTGAACCAAAGACTAGTTGCGCCCGCAGTTGCCAATTTTCAGGAATTGACCATTCAGCTGCAACAGCGTCATCGATGACAGGGTTGTAATGCTGTAAGTTGGCACCTAATCCAGCTTCTTCTAAAGCGGTCCAAGCGTTCGCTTGAGCGATCCCATTCGATTGTTCTGCCCAAACGGGAAAGTTCTCTGCATATAGAGCAAATTGCTCTTGCAAATTTTTCACGGTATCCGTGTGAATAAAGAATAGAACGGTTCCGTAACCCGCTTTAAAACCAGCAAGCTTTTGTTTTGTCGCTTCAAACGCTTCGGGTGGTGTCAATGGTTCTAACGCAGCCTCTGTTAATGTCCACAATTTTTCGTGGGCTTCGCCAAATAAAATCACGGCTCTTGGTGATTGTGCGTTAAACGCAGTTGGACTATTTTTCACTGCTTCTTTCACAATGTCTTCGATTTCAGTGTCGGAAAGAGCCACATTTTTACCTAGCCCATAGATTGTGCGGCGCTGTTTGATCGTATCAAGAAATTTTGTCATCGTATTCCCACCTTTTCTATTGTCATAGAGTGAAGTATACATTCTTACTTAATGTTAGTAAAAGAAAATGCTTGGCACGTCAAAAAGTCAGGCAAACGCACCTGACTTTTTCTTATTGGGCATCGATAGCAATGAATTTAACGGTCACGTATTCTTCAGGGCCATATTTGCCGTTTTCACGACCAAAACCGGAATGCTTGACGCCACCGAAGGGAGCCGCCGGATTTGAGATCGCAATGTCATTGACCCCAACCATCCCATATTGGAGGTTTTGGGCTACATCCGAGATCGTTTGCAAATTCGTTGAAAAGAAGTAGGAAGCTAGTCCAAATTCCGTATCATTTGCCGCAGCGATGACTGCTTGTCGATCCGTAAATGAGATCAATGGGATCACGGGTCCAAAGGTTTCTTCATAGTAGATAGCCATCTCAGAAGTAATCCCATCGATGACCGTTGGTGCGAAGAAGTTGCCTTTTTCGTATTCACCTTCAGTAAGCTTCTTACCACCGAGTAAAACTTTAGCTCCTTTATTTACTGCATCTTCCAACTGCTCGATGACTTTTTCAACGCCTGCTTGGTTGATCAAAGGACCAACAGTAGGGTTTTCCAGACCATTGCCGACCGTTACGGATTCCATTTTCGCTAGTAATGTTTTGGTAAAGGCGTCTTTGACGGACTCTTCGACAAAAATTCGATTGGGGGATGTACAGACCTGACCGTTGTTACGGAATTTTGCTGCAATTAATTTTTCAGCAGCTAAATCTAAATCAGCATCAGCAAAAACAAGAAACGGGGCATGACCACCTAACTCCAATGAAACTTTTTTCAGAGTTGGTGCAGCTTGTTCGTATAATTTCATCCCAACTTTCGTGGAGCCAGTAAAGGTGATTTTTTTGACTTGTTCATTTTCGGTCAATTCTTTCCCAATTTCAGAAGAATCTCCTAAGACGATATTGACGACCCCGTCAGGAAGGCCCGCTTGTTGAAAAAGTTCACCTAAAGCCAATGCTGATAGGGGTGTTTCTTTAGATGGTTTCATAACAAGGGTACAGCCAACGGCCATAGCAGGCGCAATTTTTCTTGCAATCATGTTAGAAGGAAAGTTCCAAGGCGTGATCGCGCCAACAACTCCGATCGCTTCTTTGCGTACCAGCCAATGATTGTGTTCAGGGGCTGGAATCACTTCGCCATAGACCCGTTGCGCTTCAGCTGCATTCCAACGGAAATTGTCAACATTGGATTGGATTTCCGCCTCCGCTTCTTTTAATGGTTTTCCTTGTTCCATACTCATGATTTTTGCTAAACGATCGCTTTCTTCTTCCATCAAATCAGCAATGGCGTTCATCAAATCGGCACGTTCTCGAGGGGAGCGTTTTGACCATTCGGGAAAAGCAATCGCTGCGGCATCGATTGCTTGCTTGGTTTCCTCGATCCCTCCTTGACTGACTTTTACGAGTTCTTCATTAGTGGCAGGATTGGTAACCGAAACCGACTCTTTTGTTCCTTCAAGCCATTTTCCGTTAATCAATAACTTTGTTGGTACTTGTGGTAACTGTTGGTTCATCTTGGCACTTCCTTTCAATAATGGGTTCTTATTAAACCCTAGCACGGATCAGAAAGGATGACAATTCATATGCAAGTCTCTTGATTCTCCAAATTTTTGTAAAGAACCAAAGGGGAAATGTCCTGCTCCTATCATTTTATGGTAGAATAGAAAAATAAGAATGTTTGTTCGATTCTTGGAAAATATAGTAAAATATTCAAGGAGTGAGGGACGCGTGCAACAAGTAAAAGAGCTTTTAAAAACAGTAGGATTTGTCGTGATCTTCACTTTATTCCTCTTGTTATTAAGACAGTATGTCTTTACTCCTGTGATCGTAAAAGGAGATTCGATGGACCCCACATTACATGATGGTGAGCGGGTAATTGCTTTGAAAAATACCGAGATCGAACGTTTCGATATCATAACGTTTGAAGCACCGGATGAAGCAGGCAAAAATTATATCAAACGCGTGATCGGTTTGCCTGGCGACCAGGTTTCCTATCAAAACGATACCCTTTATATCAATGGACAAGCATATGATGAACCCTACTTGGATGAATTCAAAGCAGCTGTCACAGATGGCTTTCCATTGACCAGTGATTTTGATATGGGGTTATTTGGTGTTGAAGTCATTCCTGAAGGTCAAATTTTAGTGTTAGGGGATAACCGCCGAATTTCCAAAGATAGTCGTCAATTAGGTCTGATCGATGAAGCAACGATTTTGGGTGATGTAAAATTTGTATTCTGGCCAATTGCCGATTTTGGTATGCTAGGCAAAGAGTGAAATTCTGCGACCGTTTTTTTGTTTTTAAGGAGATTCTTTTAAAAACAAAGACGCATTTGAAAAAACGTGCCGCTGATTTTTAGTGTTTTTTTAAAAGACGATGGAGAGAAGGAGTCCTTTCATGAGTTTACGATTTATCCTTGGCGATGGCCGTTGTCGTCATGATCAAGCAGTGATAGAAAATGCAAAAAGCTGGTTAGAAAAAGACCATCAAGAAGTATTTTTTCTGGTACCTAACTACAACAAATTTGAACGAGAACGCGAGATCCTTCAATTACTGAGAGAGGATCGCGTAGAAGATTTTGCTTCTATTCGCGCGCAAGTGTATAGTTTTCACCGTTTGGCTTGGTTTTATCTGCAGCAAACCGGCTTGCTTTCTCAAAATGCCATCACTGAAAATGGTGCCTCCATGATCATGCGTAAGCTGCTTTTGGAACTAGAAGAAGAACTCGTCTTATACCGTGGTGAGATCAACAAAGCGGGTTTTATCCAGCAATTGTTGGCGTTCTATCTAGAAATGCATACAAGTCGATTGGGGATCGAAGATTTATTGGCAGGTGGTGCTGCACCAAGCGCAACCCAAGACGAGGAGAAAAAATACAGTGAATTAGCGAAAATATTTCAACGATTTGAACAAGAACTTCTGGAGCGTGCATTACAAGTCGAACAACCGATCACCTTGTTGACACGCTTTCTTGAAGGTTCCTTGCTGGATGATTCTCCAGTGGAGCAAGCAATGCCTAACGCGGTGTCAATGAACAAAGCACCAGATCTTTCCCATGCCTTATTTATTATCAGTGGGTTTTCCGCTTTTTCAACACAGGAACAGCAGCTGATTCAAGTGTTGATGAAAAAAAGTCATGTCATTATTGATCTTTTTCTGGATCGTGGGTATCCACAAGAGCTGCCTTCACCGTTAAATTTGTTTTATGAAGCAGGGCGAACCTATTATCAATTGATCAGTTTTGCCCGAGAAAATCAAGTGCCGATTTATTTGGATCAGAAACTTTCGGTCAACCAAGAGGTAGACAAGGAAGCGAAGGGATCGATGCAACAGGCGTATAATGAAATTGAAACATTTTGGCGGCAGACTCAGTCACAAGTCAACTATCAGCAACAGTCCTCTGTGAAGGACTTTCTGGCAATTTGGAAAGTTGGGAATCCAGAAGAAGAGATCCGTCAGATTGCAGCGTCGATCCGTGGGATGATGAGCGATAAGAAACGGTACCCAGCATTACGATACCGAGAGATCCAATTATTGATCGCCGAACCAGAAGTCTATCATCAATATATCCCTAAAATTTTTACTGAGTTTGAGATTCCTTTTTATATCGATGAAGAGCAGATGATGGCGCAACATCCATTGGTTGAGTTTTTGAATGCTTTTTTTGCTTGTCAATCCTATGGCTTTCGCTTAAATGATATTTTACGGTTGCTTAGAACGGAACTTTACTTACCGGCAGCCTATCGCTCCGAAGCAGATTGGCTCGTTGGGCGTGACCAGTTTCGTAAGTTGGTGGATATTACCGAGAACAAAGCGTTGGCTCATGATTTCCAAGGAGCGAGTTGGACGAGAAACGAAGATTGGGAACTGATCGAGTATTTACAATCGGAAGAAGAGCAGACGGATAAAGTGGATCTGACAGCGTATACCAACCAGTTGCGCAGGGCCTTTAAACAAGATGTTGCTGATACTCTAGACTGGCTGACGGCTGCTAGAACGAACCGCGATGCGGTCGAACTGCTGTATCGCTTTTTACTGAATGCCGGTGTTGAAGAACAACTGCGGCATTGGCGAGATCAAGCGATCCAGCAAGGGAAGTTGGATCAAGCCCGTAATCATGAACAAGCATGGCAAGCCTTGATGGATTTGCTGGATGAATATGCTGCGATCTATGGGGAAGAGTCCTTTGATTTTGCGCTCTTTGAGGATGTCTTATTGACTGGCTTAGAAAATGTCACATTCGGGAAGATCCCAACAGCGATCGACCAAGTCAACATCAATCGCCTTGATCTGGCACGTCCAAAGCAAGCAAAGATCACATTTGCACCGGGATTGAATGAAACGGCGTTGCCAAGAAAAATAGAGAACAAAACGTTGTTGACGAATGAAGAACGTCAGCATTTCAATCAGTTGTTCAATGGTGAAAAATACCTTAGAGATACAGTGGTGGAAGGCAGTGTCAAGGAGCCATTTGCCTTTTATTCTGTCTTGCTTTCAGCAACGGAACACTTATCACTGTCCTATGCCGTTAATTTTGATACCCAGCAAAACATCAAAATGTCGCCTTATTTAGATCGCGTGGTCAAACGTTTGGATGTCCCACTGCAAGAGCGAGGGATTTTGACGCTAGTCAGCGATCCAAGAAACTATGTCGGCAGTTACCGTGGCCTGATCTATCAAATCAATAACCTCAGTCAGCAAGCGCAAAAAAACAAAGAGAATTTGCCTAGGGTTTGGGAGCAGCTGAAACAAGCGCTGCTGTGTTCGGAATGGACAGATTTAGCTGCCCAAGTATTTGAAAGCCAAACTCATCAAAATATTCCGATTCCTTTGTCTCAAGCACAAGCTGCGGCACTATATGGACCATCGATCTACAGTTCCATTTCTCAGATGGAGACGTTCTATCAGTGTGAATACAAGTATTTCGTCAGCTACGGATTACGGTTAAAAGAACGGGAAGTTTATGGCTTAAATCCAGCAATGACCGGTGAGTTTTTCCATGATGCGTTGGACCGCTTTGTCAAAGTCCTGATTGCTGAAAATATTTCCTTGACCCAGTTAACTGCTGACCAACGCGTGCAATTTGTGGAAGTCGTTTTGCAGGAAATTTTTGGCGAAAGCCGTTATCGCTTACTGACGAGTTCTGCTCGGATGAATTTTATTCGGTATCAATTAGGCAAGACGATTCAGCGAGTAGCGTGGGCATTAGCGAAACAAGGACAAAAAATGCATTTTAGTCCTGAAAAGACGGAGGTGCTATTCGGTCAGATCGCTGGCTCAAATGGGATCAATGGGATCGAATTGCCATTAAGTTCTGGCGGGAAACTGCATGTGCGGGGGAAGATCGATCGTGTCGATACGGCGAAAACGGAAGAAGAACAATGGCTTTCTGTTGTTGACTATAAATCTAGCAGCCGAGATTTTGACCTTTCTGAAGCATACTACGGACTTGCGATGCAGTTGATCACCTATCTCGATGTCGCATTGACGGATGCTGTCCAACTGGTTGGTTCGCCAAATGTGCGACCAGCGGGGGCTTATTATCTGCATGTGCATAATCCGCTTTTGGACGGACAAGAAGCCAGTGAAGAAGAACGTTTAAAACGTTTCAAGTATGACGGGTTGTTTATTGACGAACCGGCTGTTTTCCCGTTGCTAGATGAGGATGTTGAAGCCAGCAAAAATTCACCGATATTTCCTGTTCGAAAAGACAAAAACGGCAATTATCAAAAAACAACGCAGGCGAAAAACAAGTTTTATACAGAAGAAGAGCTTGAACTGTTAAGAAAACACAATCGTAAAAACATGCAGCAAAGCGGTGAGAAGCTGTTGAGCGGTGAAATCGCCTTAAACCCGTCTTATAAAATAAAAGACAAAAAACGGGCGTGTGAATTTTGTCCGTTTCGCAGCATCTGTGACTTTGATGTATTGTTGAAAGAAAATGAGTACCACCGTTTAGAAAACTTATCTAAAGATGAGATTATCCATCGCTTAAGGGAGGAAGAAGATGAGTAAGATCCCTTTAAAACCGCAAAATGAAACCTTTACGGATACCCAATGGCAAGCCATTTTTGATAAAGGGGATAATATCCTCGTTTCCGCTTCAGCGGGTTCAGGCAAAACCACCGTTTTGGTTCGGCGAGTGATCGAAAAGCTAAAAGCAGGAACGACGATCGATTCTTTACTGATCGTAACCTTTACCGAAGCAGCTGCTCGAGAAATGAAAGAACGGATTCAAGTGGCATTGCAACAGGCCATCAATCAAGAAAGTGACGAGCAAAAGCGCCAGCACTTCGTTCGTCAGCTGCAGCTGTTGCCGACAGCTAACATTTCTACCTTGCATGCGTTTTGTTTAACTGTGATTCGGCGTTTTTATTATTTGATCGATTTAGATCCCAATTTCCGCATGATGACCGATGAAACCGAAATTTTATTGATGAAAGAAGAAATCTGGACACAGCTGAGAGATCAACAATATGAAGCCAATGATGAAGCCTTCTTTCGTTTGACGGAAAATTTTTCAAGTGATCGTTCTGATGAAGGCGTCGGGGATCTGATCCTGTCTCTTTATGACTTTGCCCGAGCCAATCCAGATCCAGTCAACTGGCTAGCTCATCTAAGTGATCACTATATCGGCAAAGAAACCTTTGCTGAAAATATCCTGTACCAATCGCAAATCAAACCGACTTTGCAAGAAAATTTGAAGACAGCGGCGCATTTGCTGCAGGCGGCGCAAGACTATGCCCGTTCTGATGAAGCGATGGAAAAAGCGGCACAGTTGATCGATACCGAATTGGGCATGGTGGAAACCTTAAAGGCTCTGCTGGATGCAGACGATGTCGATGGCTTCTATGAGCAGATCCAAACATTGCGTTTTGGTCGTTACCCAGCTTTTCGCAAACCAGAACAAAAGGAATTGTCCCAAGAAATCAAGCCCTTACGCGATGATGCGAAAAAATTGGTCGAGCAATTGAAAGCCACCTTCCCGTATCCACCAGCTGAAATGATGGAGCTGCTTCATCGATCAGCACCTGTCGTTGAAAAAATGGCAGCGATGACCGAAGCATTTATGAAAGCATTTCAAGAAAGAAAGCTTTCAAAAGGCCGTTTAGACTTTAATGATTTGGAACATTTCACCTTGCAGATTTTACAAGGAGATGGCAGTGGAAGTGAGGCGTCGACCTATTATCGTGATCGCTTTGAAGAAGTTTTAGTCGATGAATACCAAGACGTCAATCGGCTGCAAGAGGCAATTTTATATTGGGTCAGACAAGTCGATCATAACCCTGGCAATATGTTTATGGTGGGGGATGTGAAGCAGTCGATCTATTCGTTTCGACTAGCAGATCCGACGCTATTTATCGAAAAATACTTGGCATTTGAAACAGAGAATGGTGGGCGAAGAATCGTCTTAGCAGAAAATTTCCGTTCTCGTTCCGATGTATTGGATTTTACGAATCTAGTTTTTCAACAACTGATGGATGAAAGGGTTGGACAAATCCCTTACGATGAGGCGGCAGCCTTGATTACCGGTTTTCCTGATTTTCCAGAAAGCGAGGCCTTTGCCACAGAGCTCTTGTTATATGAAAAAGAGCATGAATCCGAAGAACAATTGATCGATGACAAAACAGAAGGTGAAATGCAGATCACTGCCTTGAAGATTCGAGAGTTGATTGAATCAAACTTCATGATCTATGACAAAAAAGCCAAAACAAATCGACCAATCACTTACAATGACATCGTCTTATTGACCCCCACACGTAAAAACAATCTTGTCATTTTAGATGTCTTTAAGCAGTTTGGGATTCCGATGGCGGTCAATGATGCTCAAAACTATTTTCAGGCAACGGAGATCCAAACCGTCGTTTCTTTGCTGCAGATCATTGATAACCCGTACCAAGATATCCCACTTGTGGCCGTTTTGCGTTCGCCAATCGTCGGCCTAACAGAAGATCAATTGGCTGAGATCCGTTTAGCGAATCGTTCCAGCGACTACTACGATGCAGTATTGGATTACCATGGGCAACAAGAAGCGTCACCCTTGTGGCAAACGGTGGATGGATTTTTAACAAAACTGGAACAATGGCGAGAGGAAGCACGACGATTACCAATCCCAACCTTGCTTTGGCAAATCTATGAAGATACTGCCTATTTGGATTATGTCGTGGGACTGCCTGCAGGTCAGCAGCGCTATGCCAATTTAGCGGCATTGGTCCACAGAGCGGAGAAATACGAAAAGAGCAGTTTCCGTGGGTTGTACCAATTCATTCGCTTCATCGAAAAGATGCAAGAAAAAAACAAGGACTTGGCAGAGCCATTAGCTACACCAGTAGAAGATGCAGTTCGTGTGATGACCGTCCATGCAAGTAAAGGTTTGGAATTTCCTGTAGTCTTCTTATTGGATACAACAAAATTCTTTAATTACCAAGATTTTCAAAAACGCTATATCTTTGAAGAACAGCTGGGGGCTGGGATCCAATATGTGGAACCCGCAGAAAACCTTAAATTTGAAACACTACCGTTTCAAGCCATCAAGCAAGTTCGTTTGAAAAAAGCCTTGTCAGAAGAGATGCGAAAATTATATGTAGCATTGACACGAGCAGAGCAGAAGCTTTTCTTAGTAGGCTCCTATAAAAATCAAGCGGATGCCTTCAAGACATGGCAATCTGGCTTGACACAATCCGAGATGGTTCTTGATCCAGCGTTGCGCTTAGTGGCACGGGGGAGCTTGATGGATTGGGTCGGACGGACCCTGATGCGCCATCCAGATATGGAAGCAGTATTCTCCGAAGCGTCAGAGCGCAAGCGAACGATCGATCATCCTGCTCATTTTCGTCTGTCATGGTGGAATCAAGAAACGATCACGCAAGAAGTCCAAGAGACGCTTGCGCCAGTCGAGGAGCCTAAACGATTGATTGCGCCAGATAGCAATATCGATGATCTTTTGAAACGCCTAGCCTATCGCTATCCTTATCAAAAAGCGACCCAAACGACTAGTTATCAATCTGTTTCAGAATTGAAAAGACTCTATAACGATCCTGATGATCAACAGACCACTTTGTTGGAATGGCGGTCGGTTTCCGAGAAGACGAATCCTCAGCAATATCGCTACGTACAAGATGAATTGGCGAAACCCAAATTTCTGCAAGAAACGAAGCCTCTCGCCAGCAGTATCGGAACCGCAACACATACGGTTTTGCAAATGATCCCCTTAGGAATGAAGCCAACACAAGATACTTTGGCGCTCCTGATTGCTGAACTCGTGAAAAAGCAATTTTTTTCTGAAGAAATCGCCAAAAAAATTGACCGATCGAGTATTTTGTGGTTTTATCAAACTGAACTAGGTGAACTGCTGAACCAATTCTCTGATGTGGTGAAGCGGGAGCAGCCGTTTTCGATGCTAAAAGAGGCCGATACGATCTTTGAAGGGTTTGACGAACCAGATGCGCCGCTTTTGATCCATGGTATTATTGACGGCTATATTGAATTGGCGGATGAAATCATTTTGTATGACTTTAAAACGGATGATGTGTTCGGCAGTCAGGCTCAGATTGAACAGAAAATGCGCGAACGATATTATGGTCAATTAAAACTCTATTGCCAAGCATTGGAGAAAGCATTGAACAAACCAGTGAAACAGACCTATTTAGTGCTGTTAAAACCTAAAATGATCGTGGCATTCTAGCTGATCGATCCTAGTTTCTTACAATTCGTAAGTCATATGCTATAATAGGTAAAAGAGGTGATGGAGAATGATAAAAGTAGAATCGGATTATGCCCTTTGTCCTAAATTTGAAAAAGCTTTTTCTATTTTAGGCAAAAAGTGGAACGGCTTGATCATTGATGTCCTTCTTGAAGACGGCAAACAAAGATTTGTTGAGTTAGCAAACAAGATTCCTCAAGTGAGTGATCGGGTGTTAGTCGAACGCTTGAAAGAATTAGAGCGGGAAGAAATTGTCTGCAAAGAAAACAATCTTTACTGCTTGACGCCAAGAGGTATTGCTCTTGAAAAGAGTATGATGAGTGTGAAGCGTTGGGCAGAAACCTGGGTGCGTGAGGAAGAATGCAGTTGATTTCTCACCGGAAATTAGGTAAACTAAGCTTAAATGAATAGATAAAAAGCGTTGATAGAAACTAGTAATTTGGCTGAATCAGAAAAAGGGAGACTTGTCACAGACTGAAAGCAAGTCCTGTATTCGAAAAATGAATTTCACTTCTGGAGCTTGCTGATTACAGTCAGTCGGCAGTTTTGCTGTCGTTAGCCGAAGTGAGTGCGCGGTTTTTTTCGCGAATGAGGATGGTAACACGAGACGTCGTTCCTTTTTTAAGGGATGATGTCTTTTTTTGTCTTTATATGAATGATACTCACTTTTTTCAGTCAATCCAGTCTTTTTATTCTTACACTATTCACAGCATAGAAGGAGGAAACACATGTCTTTACAAGAGAAATTAGAAGCATTGAAGGAAACGACATTGCTTAAAATCAAAGAAAGTCCAACCATGAATGACTTGAATCAAATTCGAGTGGAAGTGCTTGGGAAAAAAGGCCCTATCACAGAAGTTCTGCGGGGAATGAAAGATCTTTCTGCGGAAGAACGGCCGAAGGTGGGGAGCTATGCCAACGAGATTCGTGATATCTTGACAGAAGCGATCGAAGAAGCCAAGACGTCTATCGAAGCAGCAAACTTGGAAAAAGCTCTTGCTGAAGAATCCATCGACGTGACGTTGCCTGGTAAAAAGATGAACCGAGGAACACGCCATGTGCTAACGCAAATCATGGAAGAAATCGAAGATATCTTTGTTGGTATGGGCTACCAAGTAGTCGAAGGTTACGAAGTGGAAAAAGATCATTACAACTTCGAACGGATGAATCTGCCAAAGGATCATCCAGCCAGAGACATGCAAGATACTTTTTATATTTCAGAGGAAGTGCTGATTCGAACCCATACGTCACCAGTGCAAGCGAGAACAATGGAGACTCATGATTTTTCTAAAGGGCCGCTGCGGATGATCTCACCCGGGAAAGTTTTCCGTCGTGACACAGATGATGCGACCCATAGCCACCAATTCCATCAAATTGAAGGTTTGGTAATCGATAAGAATATTACGATGGGTGACTTAAAAGGAACCTTAGAAGTCATGATGCAAAAAATGTTTGGGGAAGATCGCCAAATTCGCTTGCGACCAAGCTATTTCCCTTTCACAGAACCATCGGTCGAAGTCGATGTCAGCTGCTTCAAGTGCGGTGGTGCCGGTTGTAATGTTTGTAAACAAACTGGCTGGATCGAGATCCTCGGTGCTGGAATGGTGCATCCTAACGTCTTAGAAATGTCAGGGATCGATCCAACCCAATATTCAGGATTTGCTTTTGGTTTAGGTCCTGATCGAGTGGCAATGCTGCGCTACGGCGTGAACGACATTCGCCAATTCTATCAAAATGATGTGCGTTTCATTCGCCAGTTCAAGGGGGAACAATAAATGTTAGTATCATACAAATGGTTAAATGAATACCTTGATCTGTCTGAGATCACACCCAAAGAGCTGGCGGATAAAATGTCAGTGACGGGGATCGAAGTCGAAGGTATTGACGTGCCTGAAGAGGGTTTAAAAAAAATCGTTGTCGGAGAAGTGACCGACTGCCGACCACATCCAGATTCTGATCATCTATCAATTTGCCAAGTAAATATTGGCGAGGATGAAGACTCACAGATCGTTTGTGGTGCGCCGAATGTCAAAAGCGGCATCAAAGTCATCGTGGCATTACCAGGCTCTCGAATCGCGGGCAACGTAAAAATCAAAAAGGGCAAGATGCGGGGAGAAGTTTCCAACGGCATGATTTGTTCGTTGCAAGAGTTGGGATATGCCGATAGCGTGATTCCCAAAGAATACGCAGAAGGAATTTATTATTTACCAGCAGAAGCAGAACCAGGATCACCGGTTTTTCCTTATCTTGATATGGATGATCACATTATCGAATTATCGATCACTCCGAATCGTGCGGATGCGTTGAGCATGCGGGGGGTTGCTTATGAAGTCGGTGCAATCTATCGGCAAACACCGAAGTTTCCTGAAATTGCGCTTACCGAAAGTGAAGTAGCTGCTGCCGATAAAATTCAGGTGAAGGTCACTGAAGTAACGGATGCACCCGCCTACCAAATTCGAATCATTGATGGCGTAACGATCGCCCCAAGTCCACAATGGCTGCAAAATCGCTTGATGAATGAAGGCATTCGTCCAATCAATAATGTCGTGGACGTGACGAATTATATCTTACTGTTATTTGGTCAACCATTGCATGCTTTTGATTATCAAAAGCTAGACAGCAAGGAAATACTGGTACGTCGCGGCAAAGAAAATGAAAGCCTGGTTACCTTAGATGGAGAAACTCGTCAGCTTTCCCCAGAAGACATCGTTATCACCAACGGAACGACACCAGTTGCGCTCGCAGGCGTCATGGGAGGTCTTGATTCTGAAATCACGGAAACGACGACCACAGTCGCTTTAGAAGCGGCCTTGTTCGATCCATTAGCGATTCGTTTGACTTCGAAAAAATTCAATTTAAGAAGCGAATCATCCGCTCGTTTTGAAAAAGGGATCAACCAAGCAACGGTTGCAAAAGCTTGTGATGCAGCAGCAGCACTGATTGCGGAACTTGCTGGCGGAACGGTCTTAAAAGAGGCAGTAATAGGTTCCCAAGTAGCAGTAGAACCTGTGGAGGTTGCGATTACTTTAGCACGGATCAATAGCTATTTAGGCACAGAAATCACTGATGAAGAAGTGCAAGAAATCTTTGATGCATTAGGCTTTGGTCATCGTCAAGAAGCAGACAGCTATATTGTTTCAGTCCCACCTCGTCGTTGGGATATTACGATCGAAGCAGATATCATTGAAGAAGTGGCGCGTATTTACGGTTATGATCGTTTGCCATCGACTTTACCGCAAGGAGAAACGGTTGCCGGTCATTTAACCAAAGCGCAACGTCTGACTAGAGAAGTTCGGACTCTTTTGGAAGGCAACGGGGTCAGTGAAGCCATCAGCTATGCTTTGACAACGGAAGAGAAGGCACAACAATTTACGGATAAATCGAGCCAAGTGACTCGATTGGATTGGCCAATGACCGAAGAGCGTGCCGTCTTGCGCTTGAATCTGATTTCAGGTTTGTTAGACGACGTTGCGTACAATTTGGCACGTAAAAACAATCGTGTTGCTTTATATGAAATTGGTCGCGTCTTCTATCAAACGGGCGACAGTAAACACGAACTGCCAACAGAAGTCAATCACTTAGGGCTAGCATTGACAGGAAATATCCATGAGAAAGACTGGCAAACTCAAGCTCAAAAAGTTGATTTCTTCCATTTGAAAGGCATTTTAGAAAATCTTTTTGATTCGTTGGCATTAACCGACCGTATTCGTTATCAAAAAACGGCAGATATCAAAGAGATGCATCCTGGGCGTACGGCAATGATCTTGCTAGATGACCTAGAAATCGGCTTCTTGGGACAAGTCCACCCATCGATCGCCAAAGCCTACGAAGTGAGTGAAACCTATGTTGCTGAATTGAACTTAGATCAGTTGTTAGCAGCTAAAACAGAACAATTGGTCTATCAACCAGTTTCTAAGTTCCCATCAGTGACCCGAGATATGGCACTCTTGCTCGATGAAACGATCGATAACCAATCCGTGATGGAAATCATTCGTGAAAGTGCAGGTCGCTTCTTAAGTGATATTCGTTTATTCGATGTTTATCAAGGGAAAAACATTGAATCAGGTAAAAAATCTCTAGGGTACAGTCTGACCTTTAGCAATCCGGAAGCTACCCTGACGGATGAAGAGATCAATCAAGCAATAGCGAAAATTACTCGTAACTTAGAAGAAAACGTTCAAGCAGAAATCCGCTAATCAAATAAGTAGAAAAACGTTCTCCACCATACAAAGAAGTTGGGTGGGGAACGTTTTCTACTATTATAATAGATGCTCAGATGACACAAGAATGTTAGGAGTTGAGTGAAAGCCTTAAAAGATTTCTCTATAGAAGGCATTCCAGCTTTTTTGGTACAACCTTTTTTAAACACTGGCTAGGCTGAAAAAATGCATTTTCTAATCAGCGTTTTATGAAGTTATTTTTTAGGACAGCTCCTCGATTTTTGCGCAAGAAACAGCATCAAATCAAAATACACAAAGTGTCAGTCTGGGGAGGAAGTGTTCTCGTGAAATCTAACACAGAGTTTGTACATAGGTTTTGCATGAAAGAATTCATTCCGATTTGTAAACAAAAAAACAAGCCGTAAAGGCTTGTTTTTTTAGGCAAAGTAATTGATGCCCATTGCATTTTTGACTTCAGCTAACGTCTGAGCGGCAACTTGTTCAGCTTTTTCACTACCAAGTTTTAGTAAGTTCATCACTTCACCGGGATCTTTTGCAAAAGCTTCACGGCGTTCACGAATCGGTGCAAATTCGGCTTCTAGAACATCGATCAAATAGCGTTTGATTTTGACATCGCCTAATCCACCACGGGTGTAATGTTCTTTTAATTCAGCAATTTTTTCTTTTTCGGTACCAAATACATCAAGATAAGTGAAGACCATATTGCCTTCAACTTGTCCGGGGTCGTTGACATGAATGTGATTTGGGTCCGTGTACATGCTCATCACTTTCTTTTGTAATACATCGGCTGGATCAGCTAAGTAAATGCCGTTGTTCAATGATTTGCTCATTTTCCCGTTCCCATCGATCCCCGCTAAACGTCCCATGCCTTTTGGCGGTAAAACCGCTTTTGGTTCGACTAATACTTCACTATACGTAGAATTAAAACTATGCACGATTTCTTGCGTTTGTTCCAGCATTGGTTTTTGATCTTCGCCGACTGGGACTAAATTTGCTTTAAAAGCGGTGATATCCGCTGCTTGAGAGACAGGATAGATGAAGAAACCAGAAGGAACGCCTTCACCAAATTTTTTTTGTTCAATTTCGGCTTTAACGGTTGGATTGCGTCGTACTCGAGCAACACTGACTAGATTGAGATAATACATCGTCAATTCAGAGAGCTGAGGGATTTGCGATTGAATAAACATCGTTGTTTTTGCTGGATCCAATCCAACGGCTAAATAATCCAAAGCAACTTCTAAAATATTCGCTGAGACCTTCTCAGGTGTTTTCGCATTATCTGTTAGTGCCTGCATGTCAGCGACCATGATATAAAGCTGATTTTCAGGGTCAGCTTGCATTTCGACCCGTTTTTTTAAAGACCCCACATAATGGCCAAGATGCAATTTGCCAGTTGGGCGGTCGCCAGTTAAAATCGTATTCACTTTTTTTCCACCTTTTCCTTTGTTATATGGTTTATCTTACCTTTTTTTAGCAAAAGAAACAACCGGTTCTCCTTGTGATCTGATGGGGTGAGAAAAATTTTCATGGACAAAAACCTCACATCAAAGTAAAATAGCACTTGTCTTTTCAGAAATAAGGGGGGAACATTGGAAAAGAACCTTTACAAATGAAAAAAGATTGAGCTATAATATGAATCAAATCTTTCCAATTACTCATTTAATTTTAAAAAAAGCTAGGAGTGTGAATCAATGGCAATGATCGAATTTAAGAACGTAGAGAAATATTACGGAAAGTTCCATGCATTAAAAAACATCAACCTTGAATTTGAAAAAGGTGAGGTCGTTGTTGTTATCGGGCCTTCAGGATCTGGTAAAAGTACAATGCTCCGTACGATTA
Source organism: Enterococcus casseliflavus (assembly GCF_029215545.1). NCBI lineage: Bacteria > Bacillati > Bacillota > Bacilli > Lactobacillales > Enterococcaceae > Enterococcus > Enterococcus casseliflavus. The sequence goes on from NZ_CP119393.1 coordinate 1,708,131, forward strand.
ATGGTCTAGAAACCATTTCAGGTGGTCAATTATTGGTCAATGGTAAGAACTTGTTTGACAAAGATGTCAAAATGACAGAAATTAGAAAAAACATCGGCATGGTGTTTCAACATTTCAACTTGTATCCAAATAAAACCGTGTTAGAAAATATTACGTTGGCACCGATTAAAGTATTAAAACAAAATGAGCAAGAAGCCATCAATTTGGCGGAAAAACTTCTTGATCGGGTAGGGATGTTAGATAAAAAAGATTCCTATCCTTCCATGTTATCCGGCGGACAACAGCAGCGGGTCGCAATTGCCAGAGGGCTTGCGATGAAACCAGAGATGCTGCTTTTTGATGAGCCAACGTCAGCATTGGATCCAGAAATGATTGGTGATGTATTGGATGTCATGAAAAAAATTGCCAGTGAAGGTATGTCCATGATCGTTGTTACCCATGAAATGAGCTTTGCCCGTGAAGTAGCAGATCGAATCGTCTTTATGGCGGAAGGACAAGTCTTAGAAGACCGGCGCGATGTCGATGGATTCTTTGATGCACCAAGAGACGAACGTGCAAAACAATTCTTGAGTAAAGTCACAAATCATTAAGCAATAGGAGGAACCCTTATGAGAAAGAAAATATTTTCCTTTCTAGTCTTAGCCTTTGCCCTTGTGACTTTCTCAGGTTGTAAAGGACAAAGTGCCGCAGATATCGATATTTTAGAAAACAGCAAAGAGACGAATCAGATCGTTTGGGGCGTAAAAAACGATACCCGTCTTTTTGGATTGATGGATATCGCGACTAGAGAAGTACGGGGATTCGATATTGATATCGCTCGTGCAATCACTGAGAAAATTTTAGGTCGTGATGGCAATGCCATCTTTGTTGAAGTTACCTCAAAAACCCGGATTCCTCTTTTGAAAAACGGCAACATCGATGCAATCATCGCCACGATGACTATCACGGAAGAACGTAAAAAACAGGTCGATTTTTCCGATGTCTACTTTGATGCAGGTCAATCTTTATTAGTTGCCAAAGACAGTCCTATTCAAGGGATCGAAGATTTGACCGCAGACACCACTGTATTGGTCGTGAAAGGCTCTACCTCAGCTGTGAACATCCGTGAAGCAGCACCAGAAGCGCAAATTTTAGAACTTGAGAATTATGCGGAAGCCTTTACTGCTTTACAATCTGGTCAAGGGGATGCTATGACCACGGATAATGCGATCTTATTAGGGATGGCGAGTGAAAATCCCAATTACCATTTAGTTGGCGAAACTTTTACAGAAGAACCTTATGGGATTGCCATCAATAAAGGACAAAAGCCGTTTCTTGATGCAGTGAATCAAGCCTTGCGGGAAATGCGTGAAGATGGAACCTATGATGAGATATACAACAAGTGGTTCCCTGAAGACGAATCAGGAAAAGTAGAGTAGGAGGAAACTGAATGGTTGAATTATTTCAAACGTATACCGGTCAGTTTATTGAAGGCTTTAAATACACAGTCATGGCGAGTTTGATCGCACTGTTTTTTAGTCTTTTGATCGGAACCTTAATGGCAATTTTTCAGTTGTCAGACAATCGCCTCATCAAAGGGATTGCCAAAGCGTATGTTGAGTTTTTTAGAAATATTCCCTTATTGATCATCGTGATGTTCTTTTATGTTGTTGTGCCAATGTATTGGGTCTCTTTTGACGGATTTCAAGCTGGAACGATTGGTTTAACGATCTATACATCGGCATTTATCGCCGAGACGATCCGTTCAGGGATCCAAACGGTTCCTAAAGGACAGATGGAAGCTTCCTTGTCTTCTGGCTTTACTTATAGTCAAGCGATGCGCTACATTATTTTGCCTCAAGCATTTAAGATCGTCGTACCGCCGTTAGGCAATCAATTTATCAATCTTGTCAAAAATTCATCAATTTTGGCGATGGTCGCAGGATTAGATATTATGTATCAAGGCGATTTGATCGCAAGTGAGACCTTCAATACATTTGATACGTATATCATTGTTGGTCTTTTCTATTTGATCATTACCCTACCATTGTCTTATTTGATGGTTTACTTGGAACGGCGTTGGGCTGTCCGCTCATAGAAAGGAGCTAACGAACTATGGACTTTTTTGAAGCTTTTTCAGCGATTAACATTCGCTTCTTGATCGATGGCTTGCGGGTAACAGTTGAAGTGTCGATCCTATCGATTTTATTTAGCTTTATTATCGGAGGGATCGCCGGCATTTTGCGCTTCAGCTCGATCCCAGTCTTTTCTAAAGTATTAGGTGTCGTGATCGATGTTATTCGTAACTTGCCTTTGCTCTTGATCATCTTTTTCACTTACTTTGCATTGCCGCAGATCGGTATCCGCTTTAATATTTTTTGGTCAGCGGTTGTGGCGTTGACGATTTTTGAATCAGCGATGCTTTCTGAAATCTTCCGTGCTGGTTTGAATTCTGTGCCAAAAGGGCAGATGGAAGCTGGTTTGTCTACAGGGCTAAGCTATGTCGAAGTATTGCGGAGCATCGTCGTGCCGCAGGCATTTAAAGCGATGCTGCCAGCGATCGTCAGTCAGTTGATCTCTTTGATCAAAGATACGTCATTAGCTGTGATTATTTCTTTACCAGAGCTGACTCATCATGCTCGAATCATTTATGGTCAAAACACAAACTATGTTTTGCCTATGTTTTTGGCAATGACTGTTTTATACTTTTTGGTTTGTTATGCCTTGTCATTGCTTTCTGGCTTTTTGGAAAAACATCAGTACGATTACTAAAAAGAATAATCGTCAAAAACATCCCCACGATCGGTCTTTCACCCACGCAAGTGCAACTTGTGGGGTGTAAGCCAATCGTGGGGGCTTTTTTCTTTTTGACCGTTTCGTGGTTTTTTTGGAAAGCTTTTTAGCAAACGAAAGGAATACTTGAAAAATAGACAAAAAAAGTCCAAAATGAATAAGAGAGAAAAATGCACCAAACTCTTTCTTTCATGTAAAGGATGGAAACTATGACAAACAACAGACCAATTGGTTTTATCGATTCTGGTGTTGGTGGGTTGACGGTCGTCAAAGAAGCAATCAAGCAATTACCCAACGAATCGATTCTTTATCTGGGAGATACAGCCAGATGCCCGTATGGTCCGAGACCTGCTGAGCAAGTCATCGAGTATACGTGGCAAATGACCCGTTTTTTATTAGAAAAAAACATTAAAATGTTGGTGATCGCTTGTAATACAGCGACAGCGGTCGCCCTTGAAGAAATCAAAGAACAACTAGCGATCCCAGTGATCGGCGTGATCCTGCCTGGCAGTCGAGCAGCAGTCAAAGCAAGCAAAAACCAACGAATCGGTGTCATCGGGACAAACGGGACGATCAAAAGTGACTCTTACAAGCGCGCGCTTCATGGCAAAGCGCCTCATGCGTCCGTCGTCAGTTTGGCTTGCCCAAAGTTTGTGCCGATCGTAGAAAGTAAACAATACCATAGCTCGGTCGCCAAGAAAATCGTGGCAGAAACGTTGCGACCATTGAAAAACAAACGGTTAGATACAGTGATTTTGGGTTGTACCCATTACCCTTTATTGCGTCCTTTGATTCAAAATGAATTGGGCGCTCATATCCAGCTGATTGATTCAGGGGCAGAAACGGTGGGGGAAGTCAGTACCTTGTTGGACTATTTTTCCATTGCAGCAACGAGTCAGGACGATCCGCATCCGCAACATGCATTTTTTACTACTGGTTCACCGAAAATGTTTGATGAGATCGCCAATGATTGGCTTGATTTAGACACGATCTCATCGATTCACACTGATTTAGGAGGCTTTTAAATGCGACATGATGGCAGAAAAGAAACAATGTTAAGACCAGTCAACATTCAAACCAACGTCTACAAACACCCCGAAGGATCGGTTGTGATCTCTTTTGGTGACACAACCGTGATCTGTTCGGCAACGATTGAAGATCGGGTCCCTCCGTTTTTACGAGATACGGGAAAAGGCTGGGTCACAGCCGAATACAGTATGCTCCCACGAGCGACCAACACTCGTAATCGTCGAGAAAGTGCCAAAGGCAAGCTTTCTGGTCGGACGATGGAGATCCAACGGCTGATCGCTCGTTCCTTGCGCGCAGTAGTCGATTTAGAAAAATTAGGGGAGCGCAGTATCGTGGTCGATTGTGATGTCGTTCAAGCAGATGGCGGTACCCGAACAGCTAGTATTACCGGCGCATTTGTCGCGTTGCGTTTAGCTATCGATACCTTGTTGCGTGACAAAGCATTGACGGAAGATCCAATCAAGGATCATTTGGCAGCAATTAGTGTCGGGATCTTACCAGATGGCACCTGTGTGACTGATCTCGATTATCAAGAAGATTCTTCAGCTGCTGTCGACATGAATTTGGTGATGACGGAATCCGGTCGATTTGTCGAATTGCAAGGAACTGGGGAAGAAGCGACCTTTGATGGTCAGCAGTTGAATGAGATGCTGATCTACGGAAAAACGGCTATCGAAGAATTGATTGCCTATCAAAAAGAGGCACTGTTTTTACCAGATGAACCCCCTTATGAGATTCCCGAAAAAACGATCGTCATTGCTACAGGCAATCCAGGAAAAGCCAAGGAATTTAAAGCCGTATTTGGCGCAGCAGGTTACGATGTCCGTACCTTAAAAGACTATCCTTCCTTGCCAGATGTTGAAGAAACCGGCACCACCTTTGAAGAAAATGCCCGCCTTAAAGCCGAAACCATCGCCAGAATTTTGGGAAGACCGGTGTTAGCTGATGACTCAGGACTGAAAGTCGATGCACTAGGGGGACGACCAGGGGTGTACTCTGCTCGATTTGCTGGTGAGCAAAAAAGTGACGCTGCCAATAATGCAAAATTGCTCTATGAATTGACGGATGTCGAAGATGACAAACGCAGTGCCCAATTTCACTGTACGTTAGTTTTCGCAGCGCCAGGAAAAGAGAGTTTGGTGGTTGAAGCTCAATGGCCGGGGAGAATCGGCCGCATCCCTCGTGGAGAAAATGGGTTCGGCTACGATCCATTGTTTATTCCTGATGGTTCAGAGCAAAGCGCAGCCCAAATGAGTCAAGAAGAAAAGAACCGAGTGAGCCACCGTGGTCTAGCAATCAAAAAACTGCAGGAACAGTGGCGGGAGTGGTTAGAAGGAGAAAATGTATGAAATACTTAGTTGTCAGTGACAATCATTCAGATCGTGAGATTCTTGTTGATCTTAAAAATGAATTCGAAAATCAAGTCGATTTGTTCCTTCATTGTGGGGATTCAGAACTTCCTGAAACGGATCCTTTACGGGAAACATTCCAAGTCGTTTGTGGCAATTGCGATTACGGTGGTGGTTTTCCGAATGAGCGTATCGTTAAAACGCCGCTGGATACCATCTATATGACCCATGGCCATTTGGCGGATGTTCGTTTTGGCGTAACCAAATTAGGCTTAAAAGCGCAACAAGCAGATGCCACGATCGCTTTGTTTGGTCATACGCATCAAATTGCTTGTGAGAAAGTCGGGAATCGACTTTTCTTGAATCCCGGCAGTATTTCCCAACCGCGAGGGCAAATTCAAATCAAAAGTTTTGCGATTATTGAAAGTACGCCAGAACAATGGGCAATCCAATACTATGATCGTTCCTTTCATAAAGTCCCAGAGCTAGCTTTCGTTTTTACACGTTAAGTAAGCGGAATCAAAAAGTAAAAATTTCATTATAATTTTGCAGGTTTCTACTTTCTATTCTCATTTTCAAGTAAAATAGAAGAGTAGCTGTGAAATGGAGGCAATTAGATTGATAGGACAGACCGTAGAAAAAATATTACTCGAGAATCAAGAAAATTTCTTGGTGCCGGCAGAGAATGTGGCATCGGTATTTTATAACCACCCTTTGAGTCACGCATTGCTTGTTTTATCAAAAGTGGGCTATTCAAAGATCCCAGTACTAGATAGTGAGGACCATTTAGTCGGCTTAATCAGCCTCTCAAACATCGTAGAACGAATGATGGATCTCACTGGCTTCAGTATGGAAAATATTGAAGGGCTGACTGTGGCAGATGTCATGGAAGTCAATGTGAATTGCATCAAAGAAAACGATGAGTTGGAAAGTATGCTGCATCTGTTAGTGGATCAAGCATTCTTGCCGATCGTTGATGATGACAATGTCTTTGTTGGGATTATCACCCGCAAAGAGATTTTAAAATCCGTCAATCATTTGGCGCATGAAATCGAAAGACGCTATTTGCTGATTTCGAAAGAAGATGCCCCAAAGATGACAGATGAACTGCATGTGGTATAGAAAAAAGGTTATCCCAGTTTCGGGATAACCTTTTTTTAAATACCGACGATCGGCGCATTGGGGATCGTATAGCCTTTGGCAGTTAATGCATCGATCGATGCGGCCAAAAATTCCTCTTTGATTTTCCATTGCGTACCGTTGGTCACATACATGGTCGTGCGAATTGCAAAGTTGTTGTTTCCTAGATCCACCAGACCGAAGACCGTAGGGGCCGTTTGAATCTCTTCTTCGTGCTGCTGAGCAATCTGTTCATTGACTTCTTCAATGATGGCACGTATTTCATCTAAGCCTTCAGATGGTAAGATACGTACGTCTACCACGACTTGCATATTGGCTCTTGATGTATTACTGATGGTTGTGATGTTACGATTTGGGATATAATGAACGGTTCCATCAACGGATTTTAATTGAACAGTCCGAATACCGACGGCCGTCACTGTACCTTCAAGCGTCAGATTGGTCAAGCGGACGTAATCACCAACGTTGATTTGTTGTTCGGTAATTATAAAGAAGCCAGTAATCAAGTCATTCATAAAGCCTTGGGCGCCGAGACCGAGGGCGACACCGACAACTCCGGCACCGGCTAGTAGCGAGCCTACAGGTACGCCGATGGTTGAAAGGAGAGCATAGACAAAAAAGAAGCCTAATGTGTAATGAACCGTATTGCGGATCAGGGTATGGATCGTGTTGATTCGACTCACATTGAAGGTGGCTTTTTTTTCATAGGACCGATAGATCCGGTCAATGATCATGTTGCTTATTTTTAATAAAATTCCGAATAAGATACACAAAAAAAGCAGCATCAGTGCTTTTTGGATCAGTAGGCCAATGATCGATTCCCAGTCGATCGATGCCCACCATTTTTGTAATGCATTGAGCTGAGCAGCTGCTGGTTCGGTAATGCTGGAACCACTTGAATCGGTCGTGCTAGCTGCAAGTAGCAGTTGTTTCATAAAATCCCTCCAAGTCTTACTGCATCTATTTTAACGAAGATAAAATAGAAATGCAAAGGAGGTTTTCTGAAATACCTGTTTTTTTCAGAAAAAGCCTGCTCAGCCAACGGAGAGGCAAATAGCAGACTTTTCTATGACAATTATTGATTAAGATAAATGAACGCCTTTATCAACAAAAATCACTTCGCCGATAATCCCGCTTGATAATGGACTGATCAAGAAGGCACAAGTATTGCCCACTTCTTCAATCGTCACACCAATATGATCAGGTGTTCGATCCTCTGACAATTGGATCAGTTTTTGATAGTCTTTTACACCAGTTACTGCCAGCGTCTTGATGGCACCAGCTGAAATCGCATTGACGCGGATTTTTTGCGGTGAAAGTTCGGCAGCTAAATAGCGAACGCTTGATTCTAAAGCGGCTTTTGCAATCCCCATCATATTGTAGTTCGGTACTGCCCGTTCGGCACCTAAGTAGGAAAGGGTAACGATTCCAGCATTTTCAGCTAAGATTGGTTTGGCATATTTGGTGACGGCAATCAATGAATAACTGCTGATGTCTTGCGCCAAAGCATAACCGTCACGAGAAATATTCAAAATATCGCCAGATAGATCTTCTTTATTGGCATAAGCAACGGCATGGACAACACCGTGGATCTCACCTGCATATTCTTTGATCGTTTCAAAGGCGGAAGCAATGCTTTCGTCATTGGCGACGTCACATTCCACTACAAATTCATCAGATTCCAATAAGCGCTCTAAAGGCTTTTTCATGCGGTCGTTTTGATACGTGTAGATCACTTCGGCTCCTTGTGCTTTTAATGCTTGTGCACAGCCCCAAGCGATACTGCGTTTGTTAGCAACGCCCATGACGACAACTTTTTTACCAGTTAAAAAACTCATAATTCCACTCCTTAATAAATTCAACAATAATAAAATACGTATAATGACAAATAGTAAATCAAACTATCTTGATTTCTAATTATTAAGCATAATTGTTTGATTGTCAAACTATTTTTTTCTTAATAAATATTTAGTTGCGAATTTCGCTGAACTATGATACTTTGATAATCAAACTATAATAAATTCTTAAGCAAGGAAGGGAAACCATGAAAAAACTATTGACTGAAACAGAAGTCATGGATTTGATTCCAAATCGCTACCCAATTATATATATTGATTACGTCGATGAAATCGAGTCTGGCAAAAAGATTATCGCAACGAAAAATGTCACCATCAACGAAGACTTTTTCCAAGGACATTTCCCAGGAAATCCAGTAATGCCAGGTGCCTTGATTTTAGAAACATTGGCACAAGCAGGATCGATCCTGATCTTGAAATCCGAGGAATTCCAAGGTAGAACGGCGTATATCGGCGGCATTAACAAAGCCAAATTCCGTCAAAAAGTTGTTCCGGGAGATACCATGAAACTTGTTTTCGAGATCACTAAAATCAAAGGCTCTGTAGGAACTGCTGATGCGGTCGCTACAGTGGACGGCAAAAAAGCTGCGGAATGCGAATTCACCTTTATCGTTGGCGACCAAAAATAAAAGAAAACCGCTGAAATTCCCGAATATCGGAGACTTCAGCGGTTTTTTATTTATTCTTTGGCTTCTTGTAAGACCTTGATCGTTTCGATCTTCACTGGCTCAACCGGTTGAGAATTCTCACCATTGCCAGAGTCTTGGGTTTCTGCTTGCGCAATTTTATCTACGACATCCATGCCTTCGATCACTTGACCAAATACAGTATAGCTGCCGTCCAATCGTGGTGTTCCACCATTTTTGTAGGCTTCGATGATTTTTTCAGGATAGTGTTGGATCGCTAGACCGTCGGATACATCTTGATCATTTTGAACGATGTAGAACTGACTGCCTTGGCTGTTTGGCGCACTTGATTTTGCCATTGCTAATGCGCCTCGCAAGTGATAAAGCTGGTTGGAGTATTCTTCGCCGAATCCTTCGCCCCAAATGCTTTCTCCGCCAGTGCCATCACCATTAGGGTCGCCCCCTTGGATCATAAACTCTTCTACGACACGATGGAAAGTCAAGCCGTCATAATACCCATCTTTGGCATGGGTCAAAAAGTTTTCGACTGCTTTGGGCGCGATCTCTGGGAAAAGTTTGATTTTGATCGAGCCTTCTTCCGTCACCATTTCAACTAAAGCTTCATTCTCTTGCACATCCGTTGATAATTGCGGCAATTCCAGGGCATTCAAGTCAACGGATTCTGAGATTGACGTGCTTTCTGCTGAATTGCTTGATGAGGGAACGGTGGTACTTGAACCTGTACAAGCAGCTAATAATAAAAGGCTAGCAGCTGCTGTTAGTGTGAATAGGATTTTTTTCATTCTTTCATTCCTTCCAGTTTTCTTAATGATAATCATAACAAAAAAGAGACATAGAAGAAAGCGCAGATTTTGTGGAATGAGAAAGAAACAGACGGAAAGGTGTAGACCACTTTTTAGATGTTTGCTATAATGAAAGAGGATTCATTATAATAAACGGATAGAATTTACAGGAGGTTTTTTTGATGGGAAAATTAGGGATATCGATTTATCCAGAGCGCTCAACGTTTGAAAAGGACAAAGCGTATCTAGACTTGGCACACAAATACGGCTTTAAACGGGTATTTACCAGTTTGCTGCAAATCAACGATGACAAAGAAAAAGTCTTGGCAGACTTTAAGCAAGTCGTAGATTATGCCAATCAGTTAGGAATGGAAGTCATGGTAGATATCAATCCTGGTTTATTCGAACAGTTAGGTATTTCTTATGATGATTTATCCTTCTTTGATGAGATGGGGGCTTACGGTGTTCGGTTAGATATTGGTTTCACTGGTTCAGAAGAAGCCAAAATGACCCGTAATCCTTACGGGATCAAAATCGAAATCAATATGAGCAGCGGCACGAGCTACGTGGATAACATCATGAGTTATTCACCTAATACTGAAAATTTACTCGGTTCGCATAACTTCTATCCTCATCGCTATTCAGGGTTAGGCTATGACCATTTTGTTTTTTGTTCGGAAAAATTCCGCAAATACAATTTAAATACGATGGCTTTCGTGAATTCTCACGAAGCTGATTTCGGTCCATGGCCAACACAGGATGGTTTATGCTCTTTGGAAGACCATCGTGATCTGCCACTAGCTACACAAGTCAAACATTTAGTGTTGACTGGTTTGATCGATGATATCTCTATTGGAAATGCCTATGCTTCAGAAGCAGAATTGGCAGCAATGGCTGAAGCGTTTCATGCTGATTATCCGACATTAAGAGTCGATGTCGTTGACGGAATCACTGAAGATGAACGAATTTGTCTCTTCGATAATCTGCACAGCTATCGAGGAGATCGCTCAGAGTACATCTTGCGTTCAACGATGACGCGGATCTACTATAAAGACAAGGAATTTCCCCCTCATGATACCCGTGATATGGTAAGAGGGGATGTCTTGATCGATAATGCTGGCTATGGACAATACAAAGGTGAGACGCAAATCGCCTTGAAAGCAATGAAAAATGATGGTCGCGTCAATGTCGTTGGTAAGATCGCTGATGAGGAACTATTCTTATTAGAATTTTTGAAACCTTGGTCAAGTTTTAAATTGGTCGAAAATAACTAATTATCACGAGAAATCAACCATTGCCAACAAAGCGTGTTGGCAATGGTTTTCTTTTTGGGCGCTTGCGATTGACAAACACGAGCAAAAAACGGTAATTTATGTAGTGGGTTCTTTCCATGAGGAATGATGAAACCATAATAATATTATGTAAACTATATAACAAGAGGACGTGACAAGTGTGAAATTGCGCTGGAAGATTGCCATCGGAGTGGCTGTATTAGCAATTGCGGGGTTAGGGTATGCAGGAAATTATTTTTACGATTATGCGGTGGTTCCTTCAGAAAAAGATTTTTTGGAAGGAGATACCCCTGGTACGGATGAAAATCAGACAGGAAATGAATCGCAAAATTGGTTTACAGATCCCGCAAATCGTGAGATGTGGCAGCTGACTTCTGAAGATGATTTAAAATTATCCGCCATTTATCTACCGGCGGAGGAGAAGAATCGAGGAAAAACGGCGATCATCGCGCATGGCTACATGGGGAATGCAGAAACGATGGCGGACTATGCTAAGATGTATCATGATTTAGGCTATAATGTCTTGGTTCCAGACGCTCGAGGGCATGGTCAAAGCGAAGGAGATTATATTGGTTTTGGGTGGCACGAACGTAAGGATTATCTGCAATGGATCGATGAAGTACTCGCAAAAAATGGTCCTGAAGAAACGATCACTTTGTATGGCATCAGTATGGGGGCTGCCACGGTAATGATGACCAGTGGGGAAGACTTGCCGAAAAATGTCACTTCTATCATTGAAGATTGTGGGTATACCAACGTCAATGAAGAATTGGGGTATCAACTCGATCAGTTGTTTGGTCTACCTGCCTTTCCATTGATGAATGTCACTAGCCTTGTCACAAAAATCCGAGCGGGGTATTTCTTTGGTGAAGCAGATGCAGTCAAACAACTGCAAAAGAATACGCGTCCAATCTTTTTTATCCATGGCGATGCGGATACGTTTGTTCCTTATTCGATGCTGGAAATTTTGTATAACGCGACCGATGCACCAAAAGAAAAGTGGGTTGTTTCAGGTGCCGAGCATGCGAAAAGCTACAAAACAGATCCAGCGCTTTACAAAGAAAAAATTGCAGCTTTTTTGGACAAATACGATCACCCAGCAAGTGAATAAAAAAGTGCCGGTTCAAAAAAAGAACCGGCACTTTTTGCTTGACCCTTGGCTTATAAACGAGCAAATTCTTCTAGCAAACGAATCATTTGGCAAGTAAAGCCATATTCATTATCATACCAAGCGACGGTTTTCACCAGTTGGAAATCGCCAGCCGTGGTTACTTCTGTTTGTGTCGGATCAAAGATAGAACCTTGGGTGGTACCAATCACATCTCCAGAGACGATCTCACGGTCATCGTAACCGAATGACGGATTATCGACGGTGTGTTTTCTGATCGCTTCATTGACTTCATCGGCGGTTACTTTGGTTTTCAAAATTGAGACTAATTCTGTTAAAGAACCATCGACGACAGGAACCCGTTGGGCGTGTCCTTGTAATTTGCCATTTAATTCTGGGATAACTAGACCGATCGCTTTAGCAGCACCCGTCGAGTGAGGGATCGTGTTATCTGCAGCGGACCGAGCGGCTCTTAAGTTTCCGCCTTTTACCGGACCATCCAATAGCATTTGTGTAGAAGTATAGGCATGTACCGTCGTCATCGTACCAACTTCGATCCCGAATTCCTCATTTAAAAAGTAGGCCATCGGAGCTAAGCAGTTGGTCGTACAAGAACCTGCGGATATGATAGTATCCTCTGGTGTTAACGTGTCGGAGTTGACATTGTAAACGATCGTTTTCATATTACCAGCTGGTGCGGAGATAACGACTCGTTTGACACCCGCATCAAGATGGGCTTGTGCTTTTTCTGCGGAAGTGTAAAAACCCGTGCATTCTAAAACGATATCGACGCCATTTTCTTTTGCCCAAGGGATTTTGCTTGCGTCTGGTTCAGCGTACACACGGGTCTCTTTGCCATCGACAACAATAGCATTATCCGTTGCAGTAACAGTTCCAGGGTACGTGCCGTGGGTCGAGTCAAATTGCAATAAGTGTGCTAACATGACTGGACTCGTTAAATCATTGATTGCCACAACTTCAATATCGGCAGAAACTTCTTTGATCCTACGAAAAGCCAAACGTCCAATTCGTCCAAAACCATTGATTCCAACTTTTACTGTCATTTCTTGTTTCCTCCTTTGATTGTGTCTGGTACACTTAAAAGTTTGCTACGATTTCCTGTGACTGTCAAAGAATAACCCTTAAGAATTCGCGATTTCTTACGGAAACCCATGAGAAAAGATAGACAAAAGGCGTTTCGGTCGTTACAATAAAATAGACTTTCTTATTAGAGAAATAGTAACCACTTAAAGTGAGATAACTGATAATCAAAAAGTATAGAAGGTAGTAAAAAAAGAATGGAGGACAAATAATGTCCATGTTTTTAGATCAAGTGACAATCGATGTCAAAGCAGGAAAAGGCGGCGACGGGATGGTTGCTTTTCGCCGAGAGAAATATGTCCCAGACGGCGGACCCGCAGGTGGGGACGGGGGACGTGGCGGTGATGTCATTTTAGTCGTAGACGAAGGTTTGCGTACATTAATGGATTTCCGCTTTAATCGTCATTTTAAAGCGCAACCCGGGGAAAATGGCATGAGTAAAGGAATGCACGGCCGTGGCTCAGATGATACTTACATCAAAGTACCCCAAGGCACCACCGTTCGTGATGCTGAAACAGGTGCCTTATTAGGTGATTTGATTGAGCAAGGTCAAACATTAGTAATCGCAAAAGGCGGGCGGGGCGGCCGTGGGAACATTCGGTTTGCTTCTCCAAAAAATCCAGCCCCAGAATTAGCAGAGAACGGAGAACCCGGTCAAGAAAGAAAGATCGAGCTCGAACTAAAAGTCTTAGCAGATGTTGGTTTAGTTGGTTTCCCTTCAGTTGGGAAGTCAACATTACTCTCTGTGATTTCGTCTGCTCGTCCAAAAATCGGCGCGTATCATTTTACAACACTGGTACCAAATTTAGGCATGGTAACGACCACTGATGGTCGTAGTTTTGCAGTAGCCGATCTGCCTGGCTTGATCGAAGGTGCTTCGCAAGGTGTTGGTTTAGGGACTCAGTTTTTACGTCATATCGAACGGACGCGGGTTATTTTACATGTGATCGATATGAGCGGCATGGAAGGGCGCGATCCATATGAAGACTATTTATCCATCAACAATGAATTGTCGACCCATAACTTGCGCTTACTAGAACGCCCACAGATCATCGTTGCCAATAAGATGGATATGCCGGATGCTGAAGAAAACCTAGCCCTTTTCAAAGAGCAGCTGGCAAAAGAAAAAACGGATGAGTTCGCGGATGAACCAATGATTTTCCCAATCTCTGGTGTCACTCGTAAGGGAATCGATGCCTTGTTGAATGCGACAGCGGATCTATTGGAAGTCACCCCTGAGTTTCTTTTATACGATGAAGAAATGGAAGAAGATGTTGTTCATTATGGCTTCCAATCGGATGAACCAGAGTTCTCAATTGATCGCGATCCTGATGCAACTTGGATCTTGAGCGGTGAAAAAATCGAAAAACTATTCCAGATGACGAATTTTGATCATGATGAGACCGTGATGCGTTTTGCTCGTCAGCTGCGTGGTTTAGGTGTCGATGAAGCATTACGGGCGCGCGGTGCCAAAGACGGCGATATCGTTCGGATCGGCAACTTCGAGTTCGAGTTTGTCGAATAATCGTTTAAAAGAACATCATTTGCCTAAAAAATACCTTTTTAGCTGCAGTGGATTTGACTACCGATCATTGATTTTCACTAAGAAATCAATGATTGGTAGTCTTTTTGGTTTCTTTTTTCATTTAAATGATTTACTGTTAAAATAAAGAAGAGAACAAATAAACCAAAGGGAGCGATTTTTATGTCAAAACGTGTCATTGTAATGAATTTTGATGCCAGTGCCAAAGCGTACCAAGCCTTTTCGGAAGTGAAACGGATGCATATGGAACGGAAGATCAAAGGGGAACAAATGGCGGTTCTTACCCACACCAATGAAGGCGTGCATCAATTTAAAGTCGAGGACTTTCTCGATTTTACTGGGAACAATAAGACATCAACGGGTGGATTGATCGGGATGCTCGTTGGTGTGCTAGGCGGACCTTTAGGAATCATGCTGGGCTGGTTTGGTGGCAGTATGATCGGTGCTACTCGTGATGCAAAAGAGATCCAAAATGCGCAAATGCTTTTTGAACATGTCGGAAACCAAATTGGTGTTGGTGATACGGGGTTATTATTGATCGCAGATGAAGAAGACAATCGTCCTTTGAATCAATTGATCATGAATGAATTAGGCGGTGACATCACGCGCTTTGACTACGATGAAGTGGAAGCAGAGATTGAAACGGCTAAGAAAGTCGAAGAATCCACCAAAGCACGCGTTCAAGAAGACTGGAAAAACTCTCATAACGACGCAGAAGATCGCCAATCTGAGAAATAAAATCCACAAGCTTCAATTGCAACTTGATTTCTTTTCCGCTAAAATTGGAAAGAGATGAAAGGAAAGAAGCTTATGGAATTAGAATTTTTAGGAACAGGCGCGGGTGTGCCTGCGAAACATCGAAACGTGACCAGCATTGCGTTACGACTCTTAGATGAACGGAATGCCGTTTGGCTTTTTGATTGTGGCGAAGGGACGCAAATGCAGATTTTGCATTCTACGATTCGTCCACGAAAGATTGAAAAAATCTTTATCACTCATCTTCATGGTGACCATATCTATGGGTTGCCAGGATTGATCAGCAGCCGCTCCTTTCAAGGAGGCGACACGCCTCTAGAGATTTATGGACCCAAGGGGATCAAAGCATACGTTCAAACCGTTTTGCGGATTTCTCAGACCAAAGTCAGCTACCCCTTACATTTTTTCGAGATTGAAGAAGAAGGGATTCTTTTTAAAGATCAGCAATTTGAAGTATCGTGTCTGCGCCTTGATCATGGCATTGACAGTTTTGGTTATCGGATTGTTGAAGCAAGCCATCAAGGGGAATTGCAAGTGCAGGCTTTACTGGAACTTGGGTTGAAACCTGGGCCGCTCTTCGGTCGTTTGAAAAAAGGTGAAGTAGTTACCCTTGACGATGGACGTCAAATCAATGGGGCTGATTTCTTGGGCCAAGCGAAAAAAGGTCGGATCGTGGCGATATTAGGTGATACGCGTAAATGTCAAAACGCCGTACTGCTAGCAGAAGATGCGGATGTATTGGTGCATGAAAGTACCTTTAACAAAGAAGAAGCCAAGTTGGCTCGCGCTTATTTTCACTCGACGACGCGGCAAGCTGCCGAAGTGGCACAAGAAGCTCAAGCTAAGCGTTTGCTGTTGACCCATATCAGTGCGCGTTACGTTGGCAAAGATATTACAAATTTAGTAAATGAAGCAAAAGAAGTATTTCCGAATACGTTGATCGTCAAAGATTTTGATATTGTCGAGATCCCTTTTGCCGGAGAGGAAGAAACAGATGAATTTAGAGAATAAAGTTGTCGTTGTAACAGGTGGCTCTGCTGGACTTGGAGAACAAATCTGTTATGAAGCCGCAAAACGTGGTGCGATCGTCGTGACTTGTGCCCGAAGAACGAATCTGATTGGAAAAGTCAAAGAACAATGTATGGAATTAAGCGGCAAAGAAGCGTATGCGTTTCAATTGGATGTAGCAAATCCTGAAAGTGTGGAGCGCTTACTAGAAAAAATCAATGAGAAAGTTGGTAAGATCGATGTCTTCGTCAATAATGCTGGCTACGGGATCTTTCAAGAATTTACAGAGATGGACCCGGCGGTCATCCGAAATATGTTCGAAGTCAATGTGCTTGGCATGATGGTTTTGACCCAGCAAGTAGCGATCCAAATGGCTGAACAAAAGCATGGTCATATCATAAATGTTGCTTCGATCGCAGGTAAGATCGCTACGCCAAAAACGGCCGTCTACTCTGCAACAAAATTTGCTGTGCTTGGTTTTTCTAACGCATTACGTTTAGAACTAAAACCATTAGGGATCAACGTAACAACGGTCAATCCTGGACCGATCGAAACGGCATTTTTTGACCAAGCAGACCCAAGCGGTAGTTACTTATCGTCGGTGGGCAGCCTAGTGCTCGAACCGAACAAATTAGCGCAAACGATCGTCAAAGCGATGATCCATCCAAAACGAGAAATCAATCGCCCACATATTTTAGGCGCTGCTGCGAAACTATATACCCTGTTTCCTTCAATCGGCGATTATATGGCGGGAACGATGTTCAACAAAAAATAGGAGTTGAAGCCCATGAAAAATCAATGGCGTGTTATCGTTGGTATTTTACTGATTTTAGTGATCGTTTTATTTGCCGTTGCAAACAATATGACTGTCCCGATCAACTTTGGCTTCACAACGATTCAATCGCCACTGATCTTAGTCATTATTGGTTCTGCTTTGTTAGGCGCATTGATTTTGCTGCTGGTTTCCACAAGCGCAATGTTCCGCCAAAAAAAAGAACTAAAGCAATTGAGAAAAGAGCTCTCAGATTATCGTTCGAATAACGAGAAGGTTCTCCAAGAACAACGAGAAGCTTTGGAACGGGAATACACGAACAAGCAGGCGGAGTTAGCGGCAAGACAGCAGCAGCTCGATGATCAAGAAGCCCAGCTTTCCTCACGTGCTGCGGGCGCATCCACGCCGCCAACGATCGATGAGGAAATGAAGTCTTTTGAATCGCAAGCCTAAAAGAACGACGTTTCACAAAAAAAGAGTTTGCTAGTGCAAGATTTGCTGCAAGCTCTTTTTTTTGTGTTGTAAAACGAGTGCTGTTTCTCTCGTTGTTTTTCTTTTTTGCATAAACTTTGCTATAATATCCTAGTTAGGAGTGATTTGGTGAAACGTGCAAATTTTCATTGGGTGCGTCCGCAAGAAAGCGAAACGACCCCAGTATTTAAAGAGCTGATCCAAGAAAGAAAGATCCCTGAGCGGATCGGCGCGTTGCTATGGCAGCGAAATATTCGAACAGCAGAGGCGCTCGATGCTTTTTTATCAACGGACCTGCAATATCTTCATGATCCGTTTTTATTTCATGATATGGCTAAAGCCGTGGAACGAATCCATGAAGCGATTTTAAATGGCGAACGAATCTTGATTTATGGTGATTACGATGCGGATGGGATTACGAGCACTACCGTGTTAAAGGAAACGTTGGAATTGCTAGGGGCGGAAGCTGAGTATTATTTGCCTAATCGTTTTACAGATGGATATGGTCCCAATCTAACTGTCTATCAAGATAAAATTGCAGCAGGGACGCAATTGATCATCACCGTCGACAATGGGGTGTCTGGTCATGAGGCGATTGCTTATGCTCAAGGACAAGGAGTTGACGTGATCGTCACAGATCACCATGAACTACCTGCAGAACTACCGGAGGCGTTTGCTATTGTCCATCCCCGTCACCCTCAAGGAAACTATCCTTTTGGTGATTTGGCTGGAGTCGGCGTTGCATTTAAAGTGGCTTGCGCTTTGTTAGAAGAAGTGCCAGTGGAATTGCTTGATCTTGTTGCGATTGGGACGATCGCTGATATGGTTTCTTTAACCGATGAGAATCGGCTATTAGTCAGCAACGGGTTGAAAATGATTCAGCAATCGGATCGCATCGGACTGAATGAGTTGCTGTCAGTCAGCGGTTTAAAAAAACAAACAGTCAACGAAACAGATATTGGCTTCGCCGTTGGACCACGGTTAAATGCGATCGGTCGTTTGGAGGACCCCAATCCGGCTGTTCGCTTGTTGACTACCTTCGATGAAGAAGAGGCAGTAAGCTTAGCCAAAACCTTAGATACAATCAATCAGCAGCGAAAAACCTTTGTTGAAGAAATCATGAAAGAAGCACAAGAAAAAATCGATCCTGCGAACCATGTTCATTTGGTGGTGGGAGATCATTGGCACGAAGGCGTTTTAGGGATCGTGGCAGGGCGAATCATGCAAAGTACAGGACAACCAGTGATCGTTTTGACCAAAAAAGAAAATGGCTTAGCCAAAGGGTCGGGAAGAAGCATTGCAGCGTTGAATCTGTTTGAAATGCTGTCGACGATGAAAGACATGTTTACTAGCTTTGGCGGCCATCATGCAGCAGTTGGATTAAGTATCCCCATCGATCATTTAGATATGCTGCAAGCCCAAATGAATCGTTACGTTGAAGAAAATGGCATTGACCTCAGTCAGGGCATCCCCTTAGCGATCGATGAGGAGCTACCGTTAACAGAAGTTTCGATCAGTTTTATTGAATCATTAAAAGTCTTAGCGCCTTTTGGAACGGACAACCCCTTACCGAAATTTTTATTTTCTAATCTGATGACTCAAAATGCTCGCCAGATTGGTTCAGAAAATCAGCATTTGAAGTTAGTGATGAGCGATGAGTCTAACACGCAGCTGGATGTCATTGGGTTTGGTTTTGGAAAAGATTTAGTAGCGTTTGAAAACGACCGCTTATCGATCGTTGGTCAGCTTTCCATCAATGAATGGAATGGCAACAAAAAACCGCAGCTCATGTTGGATGATTTTGCAGTGGAAGGGATTCAGCTATTTGATTATCGTTCGAAAAGAAGCCGCCAAGGTGTCTCTCTGGACAGTCAAACATTAGGCGTTCTTTTCAAGCAGAAACTTCCTCGGGAATTGCAAGGCTTTTGTGGGCAAACCACCATATTTGACTCAGTTACAGCCTTGGAAGATACTTTTCGTGCTGGTCAGTTCCAAGAGATTGCATTTTTAGATTGTCCTGCTGACCTTGCAGTGATCAAAGAGATCGTTCAAGCACTCCAGGCGTCAAGAGTTGCTTTTGTTTTCTACTCGACAGAAGATGCTTATTTAGATGGGGTAGGGACAAGAGAGCAATACAGTCGTCTCTTTCAACTGATCAAACAGCAGCCTCGTTTGGACATTCGTTACAAACTAAAGATGGTCGCTGACTATCTAAAAATTCCACAAAAATTACTTATTTTCATGATTCAGGTGTTTTCTGAGCTGGAATTTGTTACAATACAAGATGGTGTTTTGAATAAAACTGCTGATCCTGTTTCCCGTCCATTGACGGAGAGTCATTTGTATCAGCAACGACAAAAACTGATCAAAACAGAAGAATTTTTATTAATGAGTGATTTATCAACCCTTCGTCAGTGGTTGACAGTCTAGGAGGAAAGAAAATGGATTTAAAAGAGTATATTGCTAGTATTCCGGATTATCCCCAAGAGGGAATTATTTTTCGGGACATCTCGCCATTGATGGCAGATGGAGAAGCGTATCGGTATGCGACACAACAAATCGTTGAGTATGCACAAGAAAAAGGCATCGATATGGTGGTAGGACCTGAAGCCCGCGGCTTTATCGTTGGTTGTCCAGTTGCCTATCAATTAGGTGTCGGCTTTGCCCCAGTACGTAAAAAAGGCAAATTGCCACGGGAAACGATTGAAGCAGAATATGAAAAAGAGTACGGTGTGGATGTCTTGACGCTGCACGCCGATGCCATCAAACCAGGTCAACGTGTCTTGATCTGTGATGATCTACTAGCAACTGGCGGAACGATCAAAGCGACGATCGAACTCGTAGAAAAACTAGGTGGTATCGTTGTTGGCTGTGCCTTCTTGATCGAACTGATGGATCTACATGGAAGAGACAAGATCCAAGGTGTCGAAATCAAGACGTTAATGGAATACTAAAAAAGCAGAAACAAAAAAGGACTCGCTGGAGTCCTTTCAGACTGTAGACAAACCTTATACAAACATGAGGTTTGTCTTTTTTCTATGTAATATTCTATGGATAATCGATAGATTAGGCAGTTTTCCTTTAGGAAAACGTCTCTTTTGCGCTCTGATCCTTTTTATTTTTGCCAGCTTTTTCATATTAAGACACGCAAAAGTAAGCCCAATTTTCATGTGCATTTTTTCAATTCCTATTTGATTGGTATAACGTAACCCATGAAATTCTTTTGCTGTTCCAAAAATTCGTTCAATGGTTTCTTTTCTCTTTTTATAAAGTTCTTTGAACCAACTTTGATGGCGTATCTCTTCACAGGTCTCTATAGCTTCAGCCCAAATGTGTCTAGTGATTACTTTGGTATGATTTTTTGAGTTGGTACACTTAGACAAGAAAGGACAATTTTTACAATCCTTTGGATTGCTTTTGTATTCGATATATCCTTTGCGATTGGTAGTGGCATAAGAGAGTATTTTATTATTGGGACAGATATAACAATTATAGTAATCGTCATAAACATATTCATGTTTCTTGAAATAGCCTTTTTTAGTCATAGGACGTTTGTATGGGAAAATTGGGGTCAATTTATGTTCGAGTAGTAAATGTGCAATTGCTGGTGTCTTATACCCAGCATCCATAATTAATTTTTCTAGGGGAAAAGCTCCTTTGAGCTTGTTAAATAAAGAAACAAACGTACGACTGTCATGAAAGTTCCCTGGGTGTGTAGTATAACCTAATATCCATCCATGTTTATCACACGCCACTTGTGAGCTATAGGCAAAAACTTCTTTGTGTTCACCTTTATGAAACCAACCACTTTCAGGATCAGTCGTACTTCTTTTTTTCAAGGAAGTTTTACTTTCTGCGTTTGTTTCTTTTAAGGGCTTTTTTAAATGTTTTTCTCGATTCTTGGTGATTTCTTTTGTCAGCTTATCTGTATAAAAAACAGCTTGTTCCATTACTTCGACAGATTCTTTTTTGTTACGATTCGCATGTGCTTTAATATGCGTACTATCAATAAATACTTCGGAAGTATCTACGATACCTTCAGCGATACATTGTTCTAGAATTTCATAAAAAATTTTTTCAAAGAGATCTGTTCCTTTGAACCGTCGCGTATAGTTTTTACCAAATGTTGAAAAATGAGGAACAGGATCTTCTAAACTCAAACCTAAAAACCAGCGATAAGCGATATTCACTTCTATTTCTTTTATTGTTTGTCTCATACTTTTAATACCAAATAGATATTGAATCATTGGTAATTTAATTAGAAGAATAGGATCCAAGCTAGGACGTCCTTGGATTTCATCGTATTTCTCTTTAACCAATTCATAAATAAAGGAGAAATCAATACATTGATCTATTTGCCGAAATAAATGGTCCTGTGGGACCAAGTCTTCAAGAGAAAAGAAACCGATTTGTGCGCGTTTACTCATATCTTGTTTTGAGAGCATCTGGATACACCTCCAATTGATACTCTTATTTTAACGGATAAAAAAAGACAAAGCACTAAAAACTAGTACTTTGTCTACAGTCTGAAAGGACTCGCTGGAGTCCTTTTTTGTTTCTGCTGCCTTATGGGCGTATGTAGGGGAAGGATCATGGTTCATAACGATAAAAATCATGATCGTGATAATAATGGCGGTTACGTTTGCGCTCTGCTTGGCGGAATTTCTTTTCATCCCAAAGCATGAACCAAAGCATCATTAGAGGGCAAAAAATCAGAACAGCACTTAAAACGCCAAAATAGCCAATAACAATTCCCATCAATAATACCCACAACATAAAACCAAATCGACGAACTGCTTTCATCTCATTCACTCCTTAAATAATACGAACTTATGTTTGTATACCTATTATACGAATGTTTGTTCGCTTTGTAAAGAGGAAAGAAAAAAAATCTTCGTAAAAACGAAGATTTCCTAGTCAGCTCGTTGAGCATCAAAGCAGATGGCGATACAATCCAACAACCAATCCTAAAATCGTTACGTCAGGCAAAATGATTGGTTCTAAATAATCATTTTCTGGTTGTAAGCGAATGTAATTCTTTTCTTTATAGAATCGTTTGCACGTAGCTTCGTCTTCATCTGTCATAGCAATCACGATATCGCCATTTTGAGCACTTTGTTGTTTACGAACGATTACTTGATCACCGTCGAGAATGCCAGCATTGATCATACTTTCTCCTCGGATCGTCAACATAAATAAACTTCCGGTACTATTTGCTAAATCTGGCGGAATCGGAAAGAAATCGGATGCATCTTCCACGGCTAAAATCGGTTCTCCAGCAGTTACGACACCAAGCATCGGAATGGATGCTGGTTGAACATCGATTTTTTCAAGACCGGAAGCAGTTAATTCAATGGCTCTGGGTTTTGTAGGATCTCGTAAGATCAGCCCTTTTTTTTCAAGTCGGGACAAATGGCCATGAACAGTTGAGGTAGAAGATAACTGAACGGCTTCGCCAATTTCGCGAACAGTCGGCGGATAGCCTTTTTCAGTGACACGTGTATGAATGAACTTAAGAATTTCGATTTGTCGATTTTCTGTTCGTTTTGCCAAAACTGACACCTTCTTTCATTTGATAACCTTAGTGTACCATAGCTATATCGATTGTTCAAACAAATGTTCGCTTTTTGTGCTATTGTTTTTGCTCGCTAGTTTGTAGTAAAATCAAGAGGGAAAAGGAGGAACAACTATGCTATCTCAAGAAAAATTAGCTCGAATCAATGAACTTGCCAACAAGAAAAAAACAGAAGGATTGACTGAGGCTGAGACCCACGAACAAAAAGTTCTGCGTGAAGAGTATTTAACCGCCTTTCGTGGAGGGATGCGACACCATATCGAAGGAATGAAAATCGTTGACCCTGAAGGTGCTGATGTGACACCAGAGAAGTTAAAAGAGATTCAAAAGAAAAAAGGTCTCCACGGCAGATAATTGTGAATTCCTTTTCATTGCTATTGAAATAAGCTTCTGAATCACGTATAATGAAAGATGTAATAAAGGTAAAAAAAACCTAAATTAGGAGGAACTACCATTGTTTGATAAAATCGATCAATTAGGAGTGAACACCCTTCGTACATTAAGTATCGAAGCCGTACAAAAAGCCAATTCAGGACATCCAGGATTACCGATGGGGGCAGCACCCATGGCCTATGCCTTGTGGACGAAACACTTGAAAGTCAATCCAACGACTTCTCGCAACTGGGTGGATCGTGACCGTTTTGTTTTGTCTGCTGGACACGGTTCGGCGTTATTGTACAGCTTGTTGCACGTGTCTGGTTACGATGTGACCATTGAGGATCTAAAAAGCTTCCGTCAATGGGATAGCCGCACGCCAGGACATCCAGAAGTCGATCACACAGACGGCGTGGAAGCAACCACTGGACCTTTAGGACAAGGGATCGCCATGGCAGTCGGTATGGCAATGGCCGAAGCCCACTTGGCTGCAACCTACAATCGCGACAAGTATCAAGTCATTGATCACTATACCTACGCTTTATGTGGCGATGGGGACTTGATGGAAGGTGTTTCGCAAGAAGCTGCATCCATGGCTGGTCACATGAAATTAGACAAACTGATCGTCTTGTACGATTCAAATGACATCTCCCTAGATGGCCCAACTTCAAAAGCCTTTACAGAAAATGTCGGTGCGCGTTTTGAAGCGTATGGCTGGCAACACATTCTCGTTGAAGACGGCAATGATTTAGAAGCGATCTCGAAAGCGATCGACGAAGCAAAAGCTGAAAGCGACAAACCAACCTTGATCGAAATCAAGACTGTAATCGGCTACGGTGCGCCAAATCAAGGCACCTCTGCCGTTCATGGTGCGCCGATCGGTGCCGAAGGCATTTCTGCAGCCAAAGCGATTTATGGCTGGGAATACCCAGAATTTACCGTACCTGAAGAAGTTGCCGCGCGCTTCAAAGAAACCATGATCGATGAAGGGCAAAAAGCTGAAGCAGCTTGGAACGAAACCTTCCGTGCCTATGAAGCAGACTACCCAGAACTTGCGGCGCAATTCAAACAAGCCTTTGCGGGTGAATTGCCAGCAGATTGGGATGCAGCATTACCAAGCTACGAAGTTGGCAGCTCACAAGCTAGTCGAGTATCCAGCAAAGAGATGATCCAAGCCTTATCCAAAGCCGTCCCTAGTCTCTGGGGTGGATCGGCTGACCTTTCTGGATCCAACAACACGATGGTGGCAGCAGAAAAAGACTTTGAACCTGGCCAATACGAAGGCCGCAACATTTGGTTTGGTGTCCGAGAATTTGCGATGGCAGCAGCCATGAACGGCATTCAATTGCATGGCGGTACGCGAATCTATGGCGGAACCTTCTTCGTCTTCGTTGATTACTTGCGTCCAGCGGTGCGCTTGTCTGCGATCCAGCATGCACCTGTGATCTATGTCTTGACGCATGACTCCGTGGCGGTTGGAGAAGATGGACCGACGCATGAGCCAATCGAGCAATTAGCCAGCGTCCGTTGCATGCCAAATGTCCAAGTGATTCGTCCAGCAGACGGCAATGAAACCCGTGCTGCTTGGAAACTGGCCATGACAACAACCGATAAGCCAACGGTCTTAGTCTTAAGCCGACAAAATCTACCAGTGATCGAAGGCACGCAAACCGGTGCGGATGAAAATGTCGCAAAAGGTGGCTATGTGATTTCAAAACAAGCCGGTGAAACACCAGCGGGTATTTTGATCGCCACAGGTTCTGAAGTGAATCTTGCGGTCCAAGCACAAGCTAAATTGGCAGAAGAAGGCATCGATGTATCGGTAGTCTCCTTACCAAGCTTTGATCTGTTTGAAGCACAAAGCACAGAATACAAAGAAAGCGTCTTGCCAAAAGCAGTGAAAAAACGGGTAGCAATCGAAGCGGCTTCCCCATTTGGTTGGGAACGTTACACCGGTTGCCATGGAAAAGTGATCGCGATCGATCATTTCGGTGCATCCGCACCTGGTGACAAAGTCTTAGCGGAATTCGGCTTCAGTGTTGAGAATGTCGTGAATACTTTCAAATCAATCGATTAATTGATCGACAATCAATCAAAAATAGCACGTTCGAGAATCTTTTCGATTTTCGAGCGTGTTTTTTTGTCTGGATCCTTGCCACTTTAAACGTGTTAGAGTGACTTATTTAAAGTAATAGTGGCTAAGATTTCCAAAAAATGGTTGTACCGCAAGACACAAGCTTTTTTGAATAGCAAGAGGGAAGTAAGGCAATACCATTCCGATAGTTTTTTTAAAAACTTCTAGGTAGTTAGTAAACCGAGAAGGATATCCATGAAGTTTTTTAAAAGTCTTTTTTCGTGTGTGAAATCAACATTGTTTGCACTGTTAGACGTTTTTCCGTATAATAGCTGTATTGATTTATTTGAAAAAACGTACAGTTACTGGAGGAAAAAAATGGGAAGTTATCAAACAAGAAGTGAAAGACATCATCAACCAAAGAAGACGATAAAAAGACCTACTAAAAAGGCGGTGGTCTCTTTGATGGGGGCAGGAATGATGTTAGCGCCAATGACGGTCACTTTCGTTCCTCAACAGGTACAAGCTGCTGAGAATCAATACGCGACGCAGGACATCTCAGGTTTTATTGAGCAAATTGGCTGGTCAGCACAAGATGTTGCTGCCAACAATGACCTCTATGCTTCTGTGATGATTGCTCAAGCGATTTTGGAAAGCGGCTATGGTTCTTCCGCGTTATCCAATGCACCCTATTACAATTTGTTTGGGGTCAAAGGCAGTTACAACGGACAAAGTGTCTATATGCCTACACAAGAGTATTTGAATGGTCAGTGGGTAGAGATGAATGAACCGTTTCGTCAATATAACTCTTACTGGGAATCGTTTCAGGATCATGCGAATGTCTTGCGCAGCACGAGTTTCGCGACAGGAACTGCTCATTACAGTGGTGTTTGGAAAAGCCAAACAACCTCATTTTATGATGCAACGAATTACTTGACGGGGCGCTATGCTACCGATCCAGGGTATGCACAAAAACTGAACTGGTTAATTGAAACGTATCAGCTCACACGCTTTGATACTGGGACAACGCAAAGTACCGCATGGACAAGTACAACGAGCACGACTAGCACGAGTACTACGCAAACTACAACGACGACCCAGGTAAACAGCGGATCTACAGCGCAGAGCTATCACGTTGCTTCAGGCGATACACTTTGGGATATCGCCAATAAATTTGGCACAACGGTCGACGCTCTAATGGCAACAAATGGGTTATCTAGTGAGGTCATTGTTGTTGGCCAAGAATTAATCGTTTAATTATCTGATACCGCCTTAAGAATGATTGCTCTAAATGGCATCATTCTTAAGGTTTTTTTGTAATGGAAAAACAAAATCAAGAAAGTGAATACAAACAAATATAAAAAAATAAGAAAAAACTTGAAATTGCTTACTTTTTATTCGCAACTCGGGGTTATTTTAGGTAGAATGGAAGAATAAGAACGGGAGGGATTTTCAATGACAAAAATCTATCAATCGGTCAATGAGTTAGTTGGGCATACGCCAATCGTCAAATTAAATCACATCGTAGAAGAAGGTTCTGCGGATGTGTATCTGAAATTAGAGTTCTTCAATCCTGGGGGAAGTGTCAAGGACAGAATTGCTTTAGCCATGATTGAAAAAGCAGAAAAAAATGGCTTGTTAAAAGCTGGTGATACCATCATCGAACCAACATCTGGGAATACTGGGATCGGCTTAGCCATGATCGGTACGGCAAAAGGCTATCGTGTCGTGCTGGTTATGCCAGAAACCATGAGTATTGAAAGACGTAAAATTGTTCAAGCTTATGGCGCAGAGTTGATTTTGACCCCTGGGTCTGAAGGAATCACTGGTTCTATCAATAAAGCAAAAGAATTAGCAGAACAAGACGGCTATTATATGCCATTACAATTTGAAAACCCAGCCAATCCAGAAGTCCATGAAAAAACGACAGGGAAAGAAATTGAGGATGCGTTTGAATCTAAAGGGTTAGACGCTTTTGTTGCTGGGATCGGCACAGGTGGCACGATCACTGGTGCGGGGAAGGAATTGAAGCGCGTCTATCCTAATTTGAAGATCGTGGGCGTTGAGCCTGCAGAATCAGCTATTTTAGGAGGTGGCAAACCTGGTCCCCATAAGATCCAAGGGATCGGCACGGGATTTGTTCCTAAAGTACTAGACACTGAGATTTATGATCAGGTGATTGCCATCGCTAGTGAGGATGCCATGGAAACTGCGCGTCAAGTTGGGATGAAAGAAGGAATCTTAGTAGGGATTTCTTCTGGTGCAGCGATCAAAGCGGCATTAGAGGTTGCTAAGGACTTAGGAAAAGGCAAAAAAGTCTTAGCGATCGTACCAGATAATGGTGAACGCTATTTGTCTACGGCACTGTATCAGTTTGAAGACTAGCAAAGAGGGAGAAAGCAGGCATTCGTTTGTCTGCTTTTCTTTCTCGAAAAACTGAGGGAAGACGGGCTGGAAAAATGCGCTATTCCTTTGAAAAAAACAAGGAAAGCTGTTTGAATTTTTAGGTTTTACATAGTATGATAGGTAAGATAAGAGAAATGGAGGAACTCCTGTGAGTACGATCTACGATGAAGCGATCAAACGATTAAAACATGAAAATATTCGTATTACACCGCAGCGAGTAGCGATATTAGAATTTTTAGCCAGTCACGATGCCCATCCAACCGCTGAAGAGATTTATCGGGCGATTGAAGTTCATTTTCCTGGTATAAGTGTCGCAACGGTATACAATAACTTACGTTTGTTCACAGAAATTGGCTTTGTAAAAGAAATGAATTATGGAGATGCCTCCAGTCGTTTTGATTTTACAACAGAGCCTCATTATCATGCTATCTGCCAAAAGTGTGGAAAGATCGCTGATTTTTACTATCCAGGATTGGAAGATGTCGAAATGGCGGCTTCGAAATTAACTGGGTATCAAATAAATAACCATCGACTAGAAGTTTATGGTCTATGTCCCGAATGCCAAGTGAAAGAGGAGGAAACAAAATGAAGATAATTTCTACAGATCAAGCACCACAAGCAATCGGTCCTTATGTTCAAGCAAAAATCGCAAACGGCTTTTTGTTTGCTTCTGGTCAAGTGCCATTAGATCCTGTTACGGGGGAAGTTGTCGGTACGACGATTGAAGTACAGACACAGCAAGTATTGAAAAATATCAACGCGATTCTTGAAGCGGCGGAACTTACGCCAGATGATATCGTTAAGACGACATGTTTTTTAAAAAATATGAATGATTTCGTTCCTTTCAATAATACGTATAGCACATTGTTCAATGAAGCGTTACCTGCACGTTCTGCTGTCGAAGTTGCTCGCTTACCAAAAGATGTTTTGGTTGAAGTTGAGATCATCGCAGCAGTCAAAGAAAAAGCGTAACCAACAAAGAATCGTGGGACGTCCGCATTTGCGTCGTCCCCTTTTTATTGATTCGATCCTGATAGGAAGAATCTTAATGTTTCAAGTGAGCCAAGGAGAAGAGGATGTAGTATGGTTTCGTTAAAGGAATATTTGGCAAAAGGACAAACGACGATTTCAAATTTGCTTTTAGAGAATTACCATCATCTTGGTTTGACGAATGATGAATTTTTGTTATGGCTGCAACTGTATCGCAGCCATGAGCAAGGCAATGATTTTCCAGATTTACGTGAGATCGCCTCGGTGATGGGCAGCGACCAAAAAGAGATCTATCATTGGTTGAATCAATTGCTGAAAAAAGATGTGCTGCGAATGGGTTCAAAAAAAGACGACGCAGGAAAAATGATTGATTATTATGATTTCACTGGCATTTATGAGCGACTCGAGTTTCTTTTGCAGCAGCAATCCAAAAAGGAAGTCGCTAAAACAAATGAAGAGAAGATACGCGAGTTGTATCGCTTATTTGAAGGAGAATTTGGTCGCCCCTTATCGGCGATCGAATACCAACGGATCGGGCAGTGGTTGGATGAGGACCACTATGATCCCGAGCTGGTCCAGTTTGCTTTGCGAGAAGCGGTCTTGAATCAAGCGTATAGTTTAAACTATATCGATCGTATTTTGCTTTCGTGGGAACGCAAGAATATTACCTCAAAAGCGCAAGTAGAAGAAGAGCAAAAAAGAAGAAAAAAACAGTTTCTTCAAAATGAAACTACGACACAAGAAGATGGCCCAATGCCCAAAATCCCTATGCATAATTGGTTAGAAGGAGAGTAAGATACAAGGAGTTTAATTCGTCCAATGATCAGTAAAGAAAAAACAATGACTGCGATAGAAATAATGTATGAGATGTTTCCTGAAGCACATGGAGAACTAGTGTCAAAAAATGCCTTTGAATTGCTGATTGCTGTCATTCTAAGCGCACAGGCAACGGATGTGTCAGTCAATAAAGTGACACCGGCACTTTTTGAAGCATATCCAACGCCGCAGGCTCTCAGCGAGGCGCCGTTAGAAGACATTATTGAAAAAATCAAATCGATTGGTCTCTATCGAAACAAAGCGAAAAATATCAAAGCTTGTGCCTCTGAATTGTTGCTGCGTTTTGGAGGCGAAGTGCCTCAAACCAGAGAAGACTTAATTTCTTTGCCAGGTGTCGGCAGAAAAACAGCGAACGTCGTTCTTGGCGATGCATTTGGCATTCCAGCAATCGCTGTCGATACGCATGTCGAACGGGTATCAAAAAGGCTGCGCATCTGTAAACTAGACGCCAACGTATTAGAAGTCGAACAAACATTGATGAAAAAGATTCCAGATACGTTGTGGGTCAAAACGCATCACACGTTAATTTTCTTTGGTCGTTATCATTGCACAGCCCGGGCACCTAAGTGTGAGGTTTGTCCATTGTTGACAATGTGCCAAGAAGGAAAACTTCGGATGAAGGGGAAGAAAACCATTTAATGGTGAACATAAACCAAAAGTAACTAGGATCAAGACGCTAAGCGAAATCGCTTAGCGTTTTTTTTTTGCACAAATTGATAAAAAAACAGGTAATTAACGTAATACCCTTTATTAAAGCCTTTTCAAGTAACTGGAAAAACATAAGCTTACTGAATTTTTTTGATTACACCACTCAAAATCAGGTGTTTTTTCACAAAGAGATCGTGTGAGGGATGATGCTCGATGCGAAATGAACCTTCCGATACGCCTTTTTTTTAAAACTATTTGTGAGCTTAGTATGATGGCTTTTTTCGTACAATTTCTACCCTTTCTTTTTATAAAACCGCTTATTTTTGGTCAATATAACGTAATATTAATAAGGAAATTCACCTATTGGTGAAAAATAGTATTTCAAATCTGTGGAAATCATCAGTATAGTGAACTTTGTCAAAGGTTATAAGTCTTTCTCTGCTATTTTACTAATGACAGAAAAAGCGTTGCAAATTTCGAAATGATTCTTTAACAATCTCATAATCATTTTTGTTACGGATACTAGACAAACGCAGTTTTGAAAAGATCACTTATAAGATGTGGCAAGTATAGAGGAGGAGGGAGAATGAAAGGAGAAAAGGTATGGAAATTAGTTCGTATGGTTCTGTTTTGCACTCTTTTTTATGGGATAACTATTTCTACGGCAGCGGTGAATGCTCAGGAAGTGCAGTCGGTTGAAACAGAAAGCTCTGTGCTTTTTACCGGTGTTTATGAGCCTATTGGCCAACCCAAACCAGCACCGCCAGCAGGCCCTACAGAGAATATCTCGCCACCAAAAGAGGTAGCAAAACCAGGTGGTATTTTACCAAAGACCAACGAGACAAAAACTTACGGCGTAATCTTGCTTGGATTACTGCTCGTACTGGTTGCATTGTATGCGCAATATACCAAACATCGATCAAAATTTATGATGGTTAAAAAGAAAAGACAAATAATTTGAAAGCAGGGATGAATTTGAAATTCGTACGATTTGCATCGGCAGCTGTTTTAGCTGCAACTTTATTTACTATTAGCGCGGAAGCCTTCGCTACTGAAAGTGTAACAAACCATGATACAGAAGGGAAAGTTCTCTTTGTACCAAACGATAGCGAAGCGACAGTGGTTCAACCACCAAATCCTGGTCCTAATGGTCCAGATGTAGAGATCAATCCAGTCGGCCCTGAAGGACAAACAGGACCATTGACGATTGCTTACGCACCTACGCTTAATTTCGGTGAGCAAGTGATTTCTAATACCGATCAAGAATATAAGCTAGTGGCTGAATTACACAAGCTAAAAGACGCGGAAGATAGTGAAGAAAGAGTTCCGTATGTTTCATTTGCCCAAGTCCAAGATACGCGCGGGACAAATGCTGGTTGGGATTTAAAAGTTTCATTAAGTGCTTTTGAATCAGGAACACAAAATAATGAACTGACTGGAGCAAGAATTCGTTTTAATTCGCCGAAATTGGAATATAACGGAAGCAACCAAGAAAATGAACCACAAATTCATGCGGATGGATTGATTTTAGATGCTACAAATAGTGAGCGTTCGGTTCTGACCGCCGCTCAAACAAAAGGTGCCGGCGTTTCGTCAGTCGTTTGGGGCGATCAGGAAGAAATCAATCGACAAGTGGAAGCAGGCGCAGAGGTTGTTGAAAATGCCGGAATCGAATTACTTGTTCCTGGATCAACAGCAAAAGACGCTGCTCTTTATGAAGCAACCCTTACTTGGACATTGGCTGCAACAGCCGGACCGGACGGAGAAACGGTTCAATAACTTGGTTTTGTACTGAATAAAAAAGAAAGAAGGAACTAGAAATGCAAAAGATTCGTTTAGCTACGGTCGCTGTATTATCCACCACTTTACTAGCCGGAGGCGTTCAAGCCTTTGCCCAATCTTCATTAGAAACGACTACCGATAACGTTATAGGATTTACCTCAGACGGAAGCGATCTAACAGAGGTACAGCCACCAGTCGTAAACCCAGAAGTAGAAACAATCGAACCAACACCGCCAGGGCAAACGGGTCCGTTTACCATTGCTTATGCACCAAAAACTTTTGATTTTGGTCAGAATGCTATCTCTACCAGTGATCGTTGGTATTCAATGGTTGCAGATGAGCGTAATTTGGCTGATCAATCAGGTACGACACCGTATGTATCATTTGCCCAAGTGCAAGATACCCGAGGAACGCATGCTGGTTGGACATTAAATGTTAGTCTAACTGATTTTACTTCTGAATCAGGGGATGTCTTGACTGGGGCAAAAATCAAGTTGGCAAACCCTGAGATCGTGTTCAACAAAGGCGAAGGTGATCGAGACTTACAGCCAAGTGCCGTTATCAATAGTGAAGAACAAAATGCGTTGATCCTAGATGTCAACGATCAAGACATTCCTGTCATGCGTGCTTCGGTCGGTCAAGGCGCGGGCGCTTCATCGATTTACTGGGGAGATCAAGAAAAATTGACGGAACAAAATCTTAATAAACAAGAAGACGAAATTATCAGAAATGATGATATTCAACTATTTGTACCAGGCTCTACCACGCAGCTAGCAACCAACTATACTGCGGAAATGACATGGACGCTAACTGCTTCTGTTGATAGTGGCGGCGAAACAGTAAATCCGTAAGAAGGATCATAGCTTGCAACAAGAAACAACTGGCAGGAATAGTAAATTATTCCTGCCTTTTTTGGAAGGAGAACCACTTTTGACTGAACAACGTATAAGAATGAAATGGATAAAAACGGTTACCTGTGCGGTCATCCTGCTATCATTCTTTTTTTCGCCAAGATTGAGCTATGCTCAGACAGAATCAGAATTAAACTTCTATGTGACGCCTATCTTACCAGAAAGTCAGCTGGAAGGAGGGGCGTTGGGGTATTTCGATTTAAATCTTGGGGCAGGAGAACGTGATGAATTGGCTTTAGAGATCGAAAATGGTTCTGATCAAGCGATCGAAATAGAAATTTCTGCCCATACGGCATTTACGAATGTGAATGGTGTTGTGGAATATGGCCGGGATGCAGAATCCCCTGATCCGACTTTACCTGCATCAATTGATGAACTGGTAGAGGTGCCGGAAACCATATCGTTAGATCCATTAGAAAAACGAATCATTTCTTTACCGATTGCGATGCCAGAAGAGGAATTCAAAGGGGTTTTGGCAGGTGGCATTCGAATCAAAGAAGTTATTTCTAAAGAGGAGCAAACACAATCTGCTGAAGAAGGATTAGGCATACGGAATGCATTTTCCTATGTCATTGGTGTGGTAGTAAGCAACAATCGGTCCGCAACGGATCCGGGATTGGAACTGCTTGATGTTTTTGCCGATCAAGTAAATTACCGAAACGTATTTAGTGCTGTTATCCAAAATTATACATCGACATTTGTCAATCAATTGGAAGTAACAGCTGAAATTCGATCTGTTGGCAGTGAGACGATCTTATATGAAGCAAGTCAAGCAGCGATGCAAATGGCTCCTAATTCACATATGCATTTCCCAATTCCCTTGAATGGCGATCGTTTTCGTAATGGGGAGTATGTATTAAATCTTACTGCACGGTCAGGAGAGGAAGAGTGGTCTTGGGAACAGACATTTAGCGTGGAGGCAGAAGATGCTCGCCGCTTAAATGAACTCGATGTCAATGTAGATACGTCGCTCAATTGGTGGATGATCGCCACGGCTGGTCTAATCATCTTGTTTTTATTGCTTGTGATCATCCTAATTGTTCATAAGAAAAAAAAGGCAAAGGAAGGTGGGAATAGTTGAAATGAAGAATACCCCACACAAGGTAATAATTGCGATCATTATTGGATTACTAAGTATGCAAACTTTTTTTCCAAGTCTGAGTAGTTTACTATTGCCAGAAATCCACGCCATCGATCACACGATTGAACCATTGGACGAAACGCAGAACATGTCCTTGCTTGATAAAGCAACACAACCGA
The DNA here is from genome assembly GCF_029215545.1 of Enterococcus casseliflavus. NCBI lineage: Bacteria > Bacillati > Bacillota > Bacilli > Lactobacillales > Enterococcaceae > Enterococcus > Enterococcus casseliflavus. The sequence goes on from NZ_CP119393.1 coordinate 1,742,615, forward strand.
TCCAAACAAAAGAATTTGACATCCATAATCCTTTTTTTCAGTTTCCAGTTAGTGTGATTGAAGGTATCGTGGATCAACCGATCGATGTTTTCGTCGTATCAAGCCAACCGTTAGATGAGATTACACTGGTTGTAGCGAAAGAAGCATTGATCGTGGAAGAAGAATTTGCTGCAGAAGTGAAGAGTAAAAAGCTGTCTGAAGAAGAACAGGAATGGAAGCTTACCTTTGATGAAGAGCTCATGGAGTTCGAGATTCCTATCGTCTTTAATAAAATAGGAGATTATCAACTGATTATAGGTGAAGCGGAACTAACGATCGAAGTACAGGCAGAAGATGACGGGGAAGAGGACTCGGATGATGATGCAGATAATGAAACGATCGAGACAGAAGTCTCACCATCAGAGACGCCGCAGGAAGGGGAACGAACCACGCAACCTTCCAATGACGCGAACCTAAACGAGAATCAGCAAGACACAGAAGCTGATCAAGCAGAAGCGATTGCCCAATTGACAGAACCGGTCACACCGTTAAACGAAATCAGTCACCGAGATGTTTCCAATTGGCAAGAATTTATGGCGGCAATCGTGAACAAAGATGTAAATTATATCAATATCGTAAACGACTTTGAATCTTCGGATAATCCTACTCAAGGAGTTTCTGGAGTGGCTGTGGGAAGTGCAACTTCCAACCCAACAAATGGATTAGCCTATATTTGGACCAATGCTTCTGGAATTTCAAGAACGCTTGTGATCGAAGGCAATGGGTATCAAATCGACTTTAGAGCTGTTGCTGTCGGATTTTATGATAGTACCGTCAATAGTGCAACGCCGTGGGACATTACGTATCAAAATATCGATGTCGTTCATGGCAACTGGTATGGGTTTATGAACTTTACGAATATGAGTATTCCTCAGCAAAATCTATCCAGAATGCGTTACCACAATTTAACCAACGCGGGCAATCAGTTGATCCACTCGTTAGCGACACCTGTTATTATGTCTGGCGAAGTAATATCGCATCAAACTCCGACATATACTTCCAGATCTGGACGTGTGCAAACGATCAATGCAACCAACCAAGCGAATATGGAAGTAACACAATTGGAAATTCTTGATAACGCAACAGTTGACATGTCGACAATAAATTCCGGCAATATCTATTTATATTATGCAACGGGGCGTATGACTATTGGCAATGATGCAAAGATGTCCCTGCGTGCAGCTGGAACAGCCGGTGAGGCTTTTGGAGCAAATATTTATATTGCGAATGGACGGATCAATATCGGTAATCGATCAGAGCTGCATTTGAATGCCCGAGCCAACTCCCCCGCAATCAGTATGTATGCAAGCGGCGCCCACTTTGAAATGTCTGAGGATAGCAAAGTGGTAATCAAAGCTGACGGCCGTACCACAAGCCTCAATGGATGGTCCTATAACATTATCTACATGGGTGCTGGAAGCACGATGCTTATTGGAAATAAAAGCAGTGTCGAAATTGATGCAGTGAATCAAGGGACCACCACATCCGGAGTGATCCATGTAGCCGGTGCCGCCACATTTATTGTTGCTAAAGAAGGAATCTTGGATATTAAGTCAGACGGAACCAATCCCTCTCATTCCTTGATGACATTTTTGAGCTCGGCCTCAACCTTCACTTTTGCGGATGCACAACGCATCAATTTAGAGAAAACAAGGGCGGTTACCGGAAATGCAGCAAATAGTAGCCTTATTTCGATTTCCGGCAGCGGCGGGCTATTAGATGTGGATATTCAAGCAGCGAAGCAATGGCGGCATGGAAACTTGACGGAGGAACCAGACTTCAGTTGGAGTCCAATCTTCAATTTAAAAGTGAATTTTTCCTCTACCTTGTCATCGATTTCGAATGTTTCTTCCATCTCACAAGAGATCGTTGATCATTTTCGCGCGAATTTTACCACAAGAGCACAACGTATCCTATTTGAATATATTCCAGATGTCGAAGTTCATTTAGAACCATTAACGGAAGACCCGGCACTAGATGGATCAAGAATCATTAGAGGAAAAGCCACACCTTATAGTGTGATTCGTTTTGACGGAGATCCAGTTATTCCCGCACCGCAACTGCAATCACCCTCTTTTGATGATAACAGCTTGTTTCATCTTCAAGCAGATGCCAATGGTGATTTCAGCTTGACCTTAGCCGAGGGGGATCGGTTTACAAAACATAATACGGTGACGGCTTACGCTTTCTTAAATGGAAAATTCGATACAGATGAAACAGTTGTTCAAGAGATTGCCACAATGAATCCACGAGATCCGATCGCGCCAGATATTGAAGTGAACCCAGAAAATAAACCGGATATACCAGACCATTTAGGGTTTATCAGTATCGATTTCATCTCCCAGTATAGCTTTGGAGATGTATCAATAAGTGCAGATACCAAACAGTACAATGCATTGCCGCAACGACTTAGCAGTGCCGATGGCTCAGTAACTGAGGAACGACCAAATTACGTGCAGATTTCTGACCGTCGCGCTCATTTTACAGGCTGGGAACTAAACGCGACATTATCCGCTGCAGGATTTCGTAACGATCAAGGAGAAGAACTTCGGGGTGCACGAATTATTTTAGAAAATGCAGTTATGCTGACGAATGCCGCCAACTCAGCGGTTCCTCCTACTTATAGTGAAACAATGTTCCTTGATCCTGGGGTACCTGCTATGATCGCTGAAGCGGATGCAAACGAAGGAAGCGGTACTTGGATTCAACGCTACGGGGATATGGAGACGATGGGGAATAGTGTCAAACTTGAAGTACCCATTGGATCAAATCCTCGTAACATGACTTACCAAGCAACGATTGAATGGGAGTTAAGTTTTGTTCCATCTGTCGAATGATCGATACTCAATCTTATCAAATGGAAGCTGTTAGCGCCTTTGACAGCTTCCATTCTTGATAGGAAGACAGTGAGTAAATCACTTGGAAAGTAGTGGATTATAACGCTTTTTTGTGGTAGATCACGCTGCTGAGCAAAATCCGCTTGAGCTAGCTAAATCAATCGTTTGCTTCAAAATAATCGCGAAGAGACAGAGTTCACCTAAACTCGTGCAAAAAATATTCAGCAACTTTGAATCAGTTCGTCAGGTTTTATTCGAAACCAATGATGCCGGCTGAAACAAAAGAAAGGAAACTATATGAAACGAAGAAAAAAGAAGTCATATTTGACAGTATTCAGTACTGGGATTTTAGCAAGCCAACTTTTTGTTTCTCCCGTATTACTGGCGAAAGAAAGCCCTCAGCCTGATAGCTATTCAGAAAATACAAATGTCGAACAGGAACTTGATGATCAAGATTCATCGGCAGCAGAAGACCAAGAGAGTCAAGAAGACGTCAGCAAAGAGCAAACGGAGGACTCGACCGAGTTATCCTCGGAATCAAATGAGCCGCTTATGGATTCAGAAACAGCAGATACCGTTGTAGAATCTCTTGATTCGTCTGAAGAAGCAGACTCAACGCAAACGACCGAGTCAGCGGAAACGACTGAACTAGAGGAATCAGAGTCCACGGAACCTTCCGAGGAAGAGGAAAAAATAGATGCTGAAACGGACGATCTAGAAGTAGAAACAGAGAACAAGCCAAAAGAGACCGACTTGATTGATGAGTCATTGGCACCAAAAGAAAATGAAATTTCAACTGAGAGCAACGAAAATACTGAAAATGCAAAAAAAGAGGAGCCGAAAACACCTCCGATTATTGCACCTGAGCAAGTAATAAACCCTGTCGTTCAAACACCAGATGCTACTTCTCACTTGAAAAATTCTTTTTATGATGGACGAACCATTGATTTACCAGAGAGTTTTCGGGCAGTAAAGATCGCAGATTCGAATCTGTTAGATTTCACCTTGCCGATATTAGCTGATTATGATGCGCAATGGCAAGCGGCATTCGTCTACGAGATCATCGGGCAAATTGGTGAACTAGAAGAACCATTGACGATGGACGAATGGATCAATGAACGGATCAAAGCGGTTATAAAAGGAGAAGCTAGCTGGATAGAAAAAGAACAGCAGGTTGAACAATTACAACCGGGGGATCTTTTATATGACGCAAATCAGTTAATCGGTATCTATCTCGCAGATGGTTACCAAGCAAGTTTAGTGACAAATCAAGAAGAGCCAACGAAAACTGCCATCGAAGTTCAGCGGGTTTCTATCGAAGAGCCGCTATCGATCAGACGGCTATCAAATCCTGAATTGGCTACATATGGCGAAAAGCTAGTTACTGAATATCCAGCCCCTTACGAATTTACAGTGAATCAAAAGACCCAGACGTTTATTGAAACATTGGCACAAGAAGCCCAAAGCTTAGGGCAAGAATACGATGTCTTTGCTTCCGTATTGATCGCGCAAGCGATCCTTGAAAGCGGCAGTGGCGACAGCGGGCTTTCCAGCAGTCCCCATTATAACCTTTTTGGGATCAAAGGCAGTTTTCAAGGAAACAGCGTGACTTTACCAACAATGGAAGATAAAGGCAACGGAGAACTATTCCAAATTCAAGCCGCCTTTCGTTCCTATTCAAGTTATCGAGATTCCATGGCAGATTATGTCAAATTGATTCGCGGAGGAATCACTGGAAATCCAACCTTTTATCAAGACGTGTGGCGCTCTGAATCAAAAAACTATCTTCGGGCAGCAGATGCTTTGACTGGCACTTATGCGACTGATGTTAATTATAGTAAAAAAATCAATTCACTGATTGCGGTCTATGGATTGACGCAATATGACCAAGTGATCGCAACAGAAACAGGGTTGTTTATCCAAGGAAAAGAACAAATTCCAGAAGAGTATCGCTCCCTCATGACATTCCCAGAATACAACGGTCGTGACTACAATCTTTCTGGTTCGTATCCTGTTGGACAATGTACTTGGTATGTGTTCAATCGCGTGAGTCAATTAGGCGGTCAAGTAGATGACTACATGGGAAATGGTGGTCAATGGGGCAATACCGGACGACGTTTAGGTTACAACGTCAGTCAAACGCCTAAAGCAGGCAGTATGATCTCTTTTGCACCTGGAACAGCTGGATCTGATCCTCGTTATGGTCATGTCGCTTTTGTTGAAGCCGTTGGTCCAAATGGTATTTTGGTTTCAGAAGGAAATGTCTATGGTGGAACCACAATCTCTTATCGCGTGATCAGCAATGAATTGGCGCACTCATCAAGTGTTTCATATATTATGCCAAAATAAGGATGGAGGGCTGGCAATATGAGTAAAAGGCATAGACAAATAGGTCTTCCTATCAGCGGTATCTTTTTGATGGTCCTTTTGCTTATTGCGTTTCTTCAGCCGTATCGACTGGCGTTAGTCAGAGGAACGTCCATGCTGCCGACGATCGAGGATCGACAAGTTGTGCTGATTCATAAAAAGCGCCAGCCAAATCGCTATCAGCTGATCGCTTTCGAACAGGAAGGAAAATTTTTGATCAAGAGAGTGATTGGTGTGCCAGGGGATTCCTTCGTTCGTACACAGGAGCGGTTGTTGATTGGGGCGGAGGATACTGACTTTGATTTTTCATTTATGATCACTGTGAAGGATGAAGCCGTTGAGGCGTTGCCGATTCGGGGGTACCTCAAAGAAGATGAGTACTTTGTCGTTGGCGATGCACTGCTCACTTCAAGTGATAGTAGAGAATTTGGAATCATTTCAAGTAAAACCTTTTATGGTGTGGTGACCACGTTCTTCTGACACATCAGCTTTTTGAAAGGAAGTTTGCGATGATTCATTTCTTGCAACATATCAACGAGACTAAGTTTGTATCAAAATGGATGAATAAAACGAATTTTAGTTTTGATGGAAGGAAGAGACTGTGATTTTTATCTATATTGGGATGATACTGCTTGCCATTGGAGCAGGTAGTATCATCGGTTGGCGATTGTATCGAGAATATTTATTAAGAAAAGTTGAAAAGCAGCTGTCGTCAGATGCTTTAGCCAAAAGGAAACTGCGTTTATTTAAGCACAACCTGCGCAGTGGGCACCTGCTAATTGTATTGGGCTGCAGTAGTGCCATAATCGTAAGTGTCTTGCTACTAACAGTTTTTCAGCTGACAGGCGGCATTCATGTGCAAAAGCTGCAAGAAGAAACCAGTCAATTAAAAGAGGAAGTCTTCGCGCTTAGAACTGAGCAAACGGAATGGATGCGTATGCCGATTTTTGCATATCCTGAGAACGGCTTTTCTTTTGAAGCGATTGATTGGGAGCATTTACTCGTCTCCAATGATCGTGAAGCACAGTTTGCAGCTGAATATGAGTTGGCCTATCAGTTATCACCATATCTAGGTCGCACTGTAGCGATGATTTTTGTTGATCAGCCTTTGCAAGAAATCTCGATTGTTCTATCTAGCAAATTACCATCAATTGATGACTTAAACGGATGGGAAGAGAATTTTTCTCGTCTACTCCATGATATGCAGAACGTTCCCCTGATCACACAAGGAACCTTCTCTGTCCAATTTTCCAAGGATTCTGATCAGTCCTTTGAGCAGACGATCATTCGTGACGAGAATGGGGTCTGGACCCTTTTAGAACGCAGATTCCCAAACACTGATGCTCAAGAAGTAGCCAACAACGAGAGGAGCGAGAGCATATCGTCTACTCCTCAAACGGATCAAAGTGAAACGATCAATACAAATGAACAAAAAGGCAGTGTGAAAAATTAATGATGAAAAAGAAAAACAAAGGTTGGTTTTCTGCCCAAAAGCTAATGGATGAAGTGAATCAATTATCCATAGAAGAGCTGAATGAATTTGAGGAGACAAATCAAGAAGAGGGAATCGTTGAGGATCAAGGGTCCGCAAAGGCTACGCCTGAAAAAAAAGAGGACGAGACCAATCGACCAGCGGACAATGAACCCCCTAAAACCCAGAAAGAAGCAGTAAAACCTGTCGCACAAACTTTCGCAAAACCGATTTCTCACCAAAGAGTGGCTGGAGATCAGCAGAAAGAGCAAAGTGTCAAAAAGATAGCAGTGCAGCAAAAGTCCTCTGGCAACCGTGATAGCTACGCCAAGGATAGTCAACTCGTTGAAGATAAAGGAGAACGTATGGAGAAAGAATTGAGTACAAACCAAACAAATAAGCAAGAATCAAAAGAACAAGAAAAGGATCATATGATTGAAAATTTATCTTTTGAAATCAAAGAATTGATTTTAGAAAATGAGCAACTACAGGAAGAAAAAAATCAGTTGAAAAAACAGCAGAAGATAATGGTTCAACAAGAAGCAGAGGCAAAAGAATTAAAAGCTTCGCTAGTAGAAGCAAATAAGAAAGTCAAAGACCTAGAAGAACAGTTTGCAAAAGTAGATACAGAAAAACTTGAAGCAAAAATCCAGCAATTAGAGGCCAAGTTAGCTGTTCAGCAAGAAAAAGAGCAACAAGAGAAACAAACTTACGAAAAGGAACGCGCTGAATGGACCTTGAAGCGGCAAGAAATCCAGCAGCTGCAAGAGGTAATTGCTGATTTGAAACAGCAATTGGCAGAAAAAGAAGAGCTTGCTGCAAATGTATCAGCTAGCGAATCAAATGAAGAAGTCGCAGAGCTTCAGGCGAAAATCGAAGCATTAAGGGAAGAAAATGCAGCCCTACAAATCGAAAACGAGCAGTTCCAAACAGAAATCAGTGAGGTCTTAGTCTTTGCTAGAAGAAAAGCGAATCGCACAATTCAGGAAGCGAAAATCGAATCTGAACGAATGATCCGTACAACAGAAATGCGGATCGATGGGATTCATGATCGTGCCAAAGAGATTCTTTTTGAAGTGAACGAGACGAAAGAAAATGTGATTCATTTATTTGACGATCTGCATAATCAAGTTTATCAGCTTTCCGATAAAAAATTGCTGTTTGAAGAGCTTGAAAAGTAAGCTTCTACATTTATATGGCAGGAATTAAAAAAAACAGTAGATCAGATTTTGATCTACTGTTTTTTTGCGATTCTCCATTATTCGACACTACCATCGTTTGGTTCCGGCGGGTCCGGTGGTGAGGATGGATTATCCTCACTGCTGGAAGGTGTTGTTGAACCGGGATCCTGACTAGAAGCAGGAGGCGTAACGACCGATGATGAATCATCCTCATCAGGTGTTGTCACTGGTGGTGTTACTTCGCTTGATGATTCTGTTGTACTTGATGGTGTTGATTCGCTACTTTCTGTAGAAGGTGTCGTTGGTTCAACGTAGGAACTGCTGCTGGACGAACTTGGTGCTGAATAGCTTGGTTGGGTGTACGTCCCTTCAAGATAAAGCTCTCTTCCGATCCGTGTCAATCCGTCAGGCATTGTCCAGTCCGTGTTTTCTACAGAAGCAGAAACATAGCGCATCAATTCACGATAGACATCTGAAGCCACATGGGTACTACTATCAGTGATCGGTGTCATTTTGTCGTTGTAGCCTGTCCAAACCGCCAATGAGTAGGAGGGAGTATAGCCGGCAAAGGTAATATCAGGGTAGGCACCATTCGATGTATCCAGTTGTGCTAACTGGTCATCGGTGTAGTTGGACGTTCCCGTTTTCCCTGCTTGGTACAAACCATCGATTTGCGCGTTGGTTCCAGTTCCGACTGAAATAACATCTTTCAAGATATCGGTCACCATGTAAGCTGTCGTATCATCCATTGCTTCTTGACCAGAAACTTTAAAGGATTCTTCGTCTTCTGTACCATCTTGCATGACGATTTTATTGACGTACTGTGGTTCATAATAGGTGCCACCATTTGAAAACGCAGCATAAGCAGCGGCCATTTTCAGACTGGAGATCCCATACTTTGTGCCATCCAATTTATCCGTATTGCTGGAAATCGCATTGGATTGGGTGATCGTATCATATTCGATTCCTAAACCACTGAGAAAGTCTGCGATATTGTCCGCGCCGACTTCATCAAACAGCTTCACTGCCGGCACATTTCTAGACTCTGCTAGAGCGGTCCGCAAGGTGATATTGCCCATATATTGGCGATCCCAGTTGTAAACAGGAATATTCGTCCCTTTATACGTGTAAGGTTCATCTAAAATCATTCTACCCGTGGAATCTTGTAGAAATTGAAAGGCAGGGCCATAGTCTGTGATTGGTTTGACGGTCGAACCAAAGTCTCGTGCGACATTGACAGCCAGGTTATTTGCTAGAACATCATCAACATTACGGGCACCGATCTGAGCGGTCACCTTGCCTGTGTTAACATCAACTAAGGTAGCGGCAACTTGCATCTTGTCATCTGGGTAATCAACGTAGTCGTCACTGTTGACGATGTCATATAATCGTTTTTGTGCATCGATATCGACATTAGTATAAATATCTAAGCCGTCAGTATACACATCTTTCCCAGTTTTTTCTTTGACTTCAGCGATCACTTCGTTAAAGTAGTTGTCAAAGTATTTCCACTCTTGGTTTTCACGGGGATTGTCTTGCAAGCCTTCTTGAATATCTTCGGCAACGGCCGCATCATATTCCGCTTGCGTGATTTTTTCATTTTCCAGCATCGCACCTAAAACAACATCTCGCCGACTTTTCGCATTATCAGGATGCGCAAATGGGTCAAAAGCTGAAGGGGCATTTGGTAAACCGGCAATCAAAGCGGTTTGCGCAAGGTCTAGTTCAGCTAACGGCTTGCCGTAAAACTTCATTGCGGCGGTTTGCATCCCATATACACCATTGGACATATATACTTTATTGATGTAGTAAGTGAGGATCTCTTGTTTTGATTTCATTTGTTCAAGACGAACCGCCATCCATGCTTCTTGTGCTTTTCGACGTAATGTTTGGTCTTCAGCGCTGGTAGAAAAGAAGGACAGCTTGATCAATTGCTGTGTCAACGTACTTCCGCCTTGCATACCGCCGGTTGTGGCATTGGATAATGCGGAACCGACGATCCGAATCGGATCGACTCCGATATGCTGGTAGAAGCGGCGATCTTCGACAGAGACGATCGCGTCTTCCAGCAGTTGAGGAATCTCACTTGCTGTAATTTTTTCTCTGGTTTCACTACCGAATTCAGTGATCAATTCGCCATTTGACGCATAGAAACGAGAAGAAACCGTTGAATCCAAACGTGTTTCATCAAGTGCAGGCGCATCTTTGGCATACCACCAGAATAGCCCCATCCCGGATAGAATCCCGATACAGCCTAAGAAAAACAGCCCCATAAATACTTTTAAAAGAATACTCCCAATGCTTCGTTTTCCTTTTGCCTTAGGAGGCTTTGGTGCTTTTTTAGCTGTACCTTTTTTAGAATCATGCCGAGAGGTCCTCGATTGTGATCCATTTGCCATACTAATCATTCTCCTTCATCGTTAAAAATTGATCAACTGCTTTTAAATAGGGAATACGCGGCGCAATTGAAGGGATGATTTCAATCCCATTCGTTTCAATATAGGCCAGTGTCATTGATTTTTTTCCCGTTTCTTTTTGCAGGTGCCATTGAGAAATTAAGCACTTGCTATCGAGAAAAAAGCAGCGTTGTAGACTAGAAAACCATAAAAGAACGAAACATAAACCCGCTTGTTCCAAACAGTCTTCCATATGCTTGATTTGGTGTGGATGAAAATTTTTAAAGGGAAATGACGTTTTGTTTTGAGTCTCTTTCGCTTCAAAGTCGATATATTGCCCTTGATAAACCCCATTGTAATCAGTGGTGGATGCCTCACGGAAATAGGCTTCTTTGATTACGGCGGCGCTTCTTCTTGGATAATCTACTTTCACGATTTGAATTGGTGTCGGTTTCTTATGAATGACAGCAAGTTTCCGATTCAAATAATAAAGGTTGCTTTCATTGATCGCTTCTTCAAAACGCATCCCACGATTGGCATACGTTTTTGGCTTTATTAGTTTCTCTTGCATTTTTTGTTTTTTGCCGTCATCATAGGTAGTAGATTGTCCATTCGGGTAACGAATAACCATGTTGTTCACACTCCTAGGCAACATTATACCAAAAAGTCGTTTGGAAAGAAAAGAGATGACCAGAGAAACAATGAAAACCTTATACTTTACTGGCTATCGTAATTATGAATTAGGTGTCTTTCAAGCAAAAGATCCCAAGATTGCAGTTATTAAGAAAGTAATAATGTCGACTTTGACCAACTATGTCGAAGAAGGGCTAGAATGGCTCTTGATCAGCGGGAATCTTGGAGCGGAGCTGTGGTGTGCCGAAGCCGTTGAACAGTTAAAACAGACATACCCAGAACTGAAACTAGGAATTATTTTTCCTTTTGAAGGATTTGGTGAAAATTGGAACGAAACAAATCAGCAGGCACTGCAAACAGCGAAATCATTTGCTGATTATGTCAATGCCACCAGCCATAAGCCTTACCAAGACCCCAGTCAATTAAGAAATCACACGGCATTTTTACTGGAGCATACCGAAGGCGCACTTGTGTTATATGATGACGAATTTCCAGGAAAACCTAATTATTTCTTAAGAGATGCCAAAGCTTATAGTGAGCAAAATCCCTACTTTATTCATCAAATAACAATGGATGACTTACAAAACGCAACATTTGATAGTAATTTACTTTGATTTTCGTATATTTTTTGATAGAATGGTCTAGAAAGTGAAAACCATTTGGAATAAACAATGAGGTGTAAATAATGGCAAATTTAATTTATAGTCCAAAAGATATTCTGCAACAAGAATTCAAAACAAAAATGCGCGGGTATGATCCAGTTGAAGTGGATGAGTTTTTAGATAATATTATTAAAGACTACGAAAGCTACAATAAAGAGATCTTAGCCCTGCAAGAAGAAAATGATCGTCTGACAGCGAAAATCGATCAATTGTCGAAAAACCAAGCGATCGCTTCTCGTGTTCAACAAGAAGCGCCGAAAAGCCAAACCGTTACAAACTTTGATATTTTGAAACGTTTGTCTAATCTTGAAAAAGAAGTGTTTGGCAAAAAGCTTGATCGTGAATCAGAACCTGTCACTCGTTCTTCTTCCTACAACAGCAACTATACAAATGCTGATTTTGAAGATGACAACGAAAAAACCCGTCAATTCTAATCTATTTTAGAAAAGATAGTTGTGGTTTTCGGGTAATTGCGGCATAACTCGATTATGCTGAGGAAAGTCCATGCTCGCACAAGCTGAGATGCTTGTAGTGTTCGTGCCTAGCGAAACCATAAGCTAGGGTACTTGAGAAAGTAACGGCAGGAAAAATGGCTAAGGTGTAAGCTATGCCAAAGTATCCTTGAAAGTGCCACAGTGACGAAGCAAGCCGGGAAACCGTCTTGGTGGAACGCGGTAAACCCCTCGAGCGAGCAACCCAAACAATGGTAGGGGCACTTTTTGCACGGAAATGAACGGAGCAAGAAGGCAAGTAATTGCAGATAGATAATTACCCAGTGTTTTCTTCTCCCTGAGGAAAATACGGACAAAACATGGCTTATAGAAAATCACAACCTATCAGGGAATCCTTCCAGCAACGGAAGGTTTTTTTATACCAAGAAGGAGAGCGTTATGACTGAAAAAACATTTAATTGTATTGCCACCGCTGCGAGCGGTTTAGAAGCACTAGTGGGCAAAGAATTACGGGATTTAGGGATCGAGTGTGAGGTTGAAAACGGCCGAGCGCGCTTTAAAGGGACAATGGAGACCATTGCTACCGCGAACTTGTGGCTCCGTACAGCGGACCGTATCAAAATCGTCGTTGGGGAATTTGACGTATTGACTTTCGATCAGCTGTTTGAAGAAGTTAAAGCGTTACCGTGGGAAGACTTTTTACCGTTAGACGCTGAATTTCCAGTAGCTGGAAAATCAATCAAATCAAAATTGTATAGTGTACCTGATTGTCAAGCGATTACCAAAAAAGCAATCGTCAATCGTTTAAGAGAAGTATACCATCGTCCAGCAAGTGTGCCGCTGACTGAAACGGGCGCTTTTTTCCAATTAGAAGTCGCTTTATTGAAAGACCATGCGATGATCACATTGGATACGACTGGCCCTAGTTTGTTTAAACGTGGCTATCGTTTAGAAAAAGGAGGCGCGCCGCTGAAAGAAAACATGGCTGCGGCTTTAGTGATGCTGACAAATTGGTACAAAGACAAGCCGTTTGTCGATCCCGTTTGTGGATCAGGCACGTTGTGCATTGAAGCAGCGTTGATCGGTCACAATATCGCCCCTGGCTTTAATCGGGAATTTGTTTGCGAAACGTGGGATTGGTTCCCAGCAGAAGTATTTGAAAAAGTACGGAAAGAAGCAGATGAAGCAGCAGATTATGATGTCGAATTAGATATTACCGGTTCGGATATCAATGGTCGAATGATTGAGATCGCCCGCCGGAATGCGGAAGAAATCGGTCTAGGAGACTCGATCACCTTCAAACAACAAGCTGTTAAAGACTTTAAAACAGAAAAAGAGTATGGTGTCGTTGTGGCTAACCCTCCTTATGGCGAACGCTTAGGAGAAGAAGAGACTGTTCAGCGACTGTATCAAGAAATGGGCCAAGTGTTTCGACCGCTTAAAACCTGGAGCAAGTACTTTTTGACCAGTGACTTGACTTTTGAGACCCATTACGGCGAAAAAGCGACAAAAAAACGCAAATTATATAACGGTGCGATTCGTACTGATCTCTTCCAATACTGGGGACAACGTCCGCCACGCAAAAAGGAGTCTGCTGAATGAAAGAACAAGAATTTCTGAAAGAATTAAAAGAAATCGATCTATTGCAACAAGCAATGGGGATCTTAGGCTGGGATAATCAAACAGGGATGCCAGAAAAAGCCAGTGATTACCGGGCGGAAGTTGACAGCTATTTATATGGTCTATACTTTGACAAAAAAGTGGGGGAACCAATCCAAGAAGCAATCAGCTATTTCGGGAAACACCCAGATGAATTATCAGAAGTAGGGAAAGCGGCGTATCAATTAGTCAAAGAAGAATATGAATTGCAAAAAGATGTGCCCAATGAGTTGGCGATGGCGGCTTCCGCAGCTACGTCAAAAGCACATACTGCTTGGCTCAAAGCCCGTAAAGAAAAAGATTTTTCTTTATTTAAAGATGCTCTTTCTGAAAACATTCGCTTAACGAAAGAATTGATTCCTTATTGGAAGAAAAATGAGCTGACGAACTATGACGTCTTATTAAATCAATACGAACCGAATATGACGGTTGAGATCTTGGATAACGTATTCTCACAAGTGAGAGATGGTATCATGGATATTCGTCGTCAATTGGCTGAAAAAGGAACAGCGCCAGATACTTCGATCCTTTCACGTAAGATGACCGAAGCGCAACAACGTAAATTTATCTCAAAAGTGATCGCCGACTTAGGCTATGACTTTTCTCGCGGCCGTCTGGATAATACGGTCCACCCATTTGCTACGGGGATCAACCACAATGATGTACGGTTGACCACACGCTGGAGCGAAACTGACTTTTCGATGGGACTGTTCGGTGTGATTCATGAAGCTGGTCACGGGATGTACGAGCAAAACATCGATGAGAAATACGAAGGCACGTCTGTTCATGAAGGGGCGTCCATGGGAATCCACGAATCCCAATCGCTGTTTAATGAAATCATTATCGGCAGCAACCGCAATTTCTGGGCAAAGCAATACCCATTTTTCCAAGAATGTGCGGAAGGCACGTTTGATGATGTGTCTTTTGACACTTTCTATGACTCCTTGAAGCATTCAAAAGCTAGCTTGATCCGTATTGAAGCCGATAGTCTGACATATGTCATCCATATCATTATTCGTTACGAGATCGAAAAAATGATCTTTAACGAAACCGTATCGATCGATGAACTGCCAAAAATCTGGAATGACAAATACGAGGAATATTTAGGGATTCGTCCAGAAAATGATCTGGAAGGGATCTTACAAGACGTTCATTGGTCTGGTTCAAGCTTCGGGTATTTCCCATCCTATGCTCTAGGATATATGTATGCAGCACAATTACTCCACGCCATGGAAAAAGAAATCAATGTCGATGAAGTGTTGGCTTCGGATGATTATTCACCGATTCGTAAATGGCTGACTGAAAATATTCATCAATATGGCGCATCCAAGAAACCAAATGGATTGATTTTAGATGCAACGGATGAATTATTGAATCCTCAATATCTATTAGACTATTTACGTAAGATCTATTTTAGCGTCTATAAAATCAGCGAGACGCAAGATTTCGCTTAAAAGTAACGAGTGGAAAGAAGCTTCGCAAGACGTTGCCGCCCCAATTATTTCATGGGGTGCTCGTCTTGTTGAACTTCTTTTCCTTTTGTATCAATCACCATCGAAAAAAGAAGGCTAGCTGCTTTCATATCGAAAGAAGGAAAAAAATGAAGGAAGAAAACAATGTTGCCGATCTTAGCAAAGTAATTGCTTATGCCGAAAGTATTCTGGGGAATGATTACACAGGACATGGGTTTGATCATGTCAAACGAGTGGCTGGGTTAAGTCAAGCCATCATTGATGCCGACGAATTGGCAGTTGATTGCTTTGTCGTACAGGCGGCAGCCTATCTCCATGATACGGTGGATGACAAAGTTGTGGCGGATGTCACAGCGGCGTCTAATGAAGTGCGAGCTTGTTTGACCACAGCGGGAGCCAGTGAAGCACAAACGAAAGAAATTTTTTCTATTATCGAGAATCTGTCTTTTTCAAAAGAACTTTTGCAAGGCGCGCAAGTTGTCTCAGTAGAAGGCCGCGTCGTTCGTGATGCAGATCGTCTCGATGCTTTAGGTGCGATCGGTATTTTACGGACGAGTTATTTTGGTGGCAGTCATCAACACCCGATCCATGTCAGTGACTTAGCCCCAAAGACGTTTCAAAATCATGAAGATTACCGAAAAGGAACGACGGTGATCAATCATTTTTATGAGAAACTATTTTTGCTTCCTGAAAAGATGACCACGGCGTATGGCAAAAAAGAAGCCCAACGACGTGTGGCTTTCATGAAGGATTTTTTAGAAGAATTCTATGCAGAGTGGGATGTTTAACTTTGTTTAGAGTTTTTTAAACTGAAATTCGATTATTTCCTTTTTCCTCCATTGTTCTTTATAATAATAAGTACAAAGGAGGGATGGAAATGTACTACCAACAGGCATTACAACCGAATGAACTATTGCCAGCGATTTCCAATTCAGGGGAATGCTTTTTTGTCATTCGGGCTGAGCTACCCATCCGGCAATATCAAATCGCAGTCTATCTTTACGACGATCAATTCTTTTTGTTGCAAGATGATCGCTTGTTTGATCAAATCGACCAAATCTCTAGTGAAACATTAGGGGATGAAGAAGAGATTTTACCATTTATCGAAGAAGCGCTGGAAGAAAACCATTATTTATTAGTGGAAAAAGCGTTTATTCGTTTAGATCTATCTACTTTACAAAAGATGACCGATCTTACTAGTTTCGATATCTTGTTTTATGAATTTTTTGACTCATGGGGGGAAGAAGGATGAAACGGACTGAATACGTAACGCTACAAGACCAAACATTGATCGACCTATTCCAGCAGTTAGGAGAGGATATTTCGAATCTCGAGCTGATCGATGAAGAAAAGAATATCGATGTGGTGGTTGTGTCGAATAGTGATTGGCAATATTTATTGGAGCAAGTCAATGATGATGTGAAAGAGTCTTTTGCTGATACGTCAGAGACGGACCTAAATGAAGAACTAGCCGACGAATAAACCTTTTTTTAGTTGATAAACTGTTTTACTACGAAAGTGGCGGATGGATCTTTAGAAGGGGTCTAGCAATCTAGGCAGCTTACCAAAAAAATACGAAGCGATCTCATTTCCCGTCAAGAGGAGCAGGATCAATTCGTATTTCTAGGTAGGTTGCTTTTATTTTGTCCGCAGACGAACGTTTTTGACTTTTAAATAGCCGCGAATCAAGTTGACAATCAGTAAAAGAATGCCCACAATCAATGGAATCGCTAATAAGTAAGGCGAGTAAAGGTGGGTTTCTTGCACGTGTTCAAGAGATGTTTTCTCCACTTCATTGATGGCTTGTTGAATGACTTGTAAACTAAATCCTGTCAGAAAACCAGCAATGATGAAAAGGACGAAGCCTAAATAGGGAATATCGGAAGACCGGCGAAAAAGAGCAAAAGCTGCATATAAAACCAAAAGGAATGCCGGTACGCCAAAGGCAAAATAGGGATTTAACATGGTTTTTTAACCTCCTTTTCTTTTATGATACTCCAAAATTTACGTTTTGGGAAATAGCGTGTAAGATAAAAAGAAAACGTGAAGGAGTTCTTTATGTCCGCTTATATTACCCCAATAAAGGTTGCCTTGCTGGTTTTTCCTTTCCTAGCATTGGCGATATCAATGATTTTTTTTGTTATCCAATATCGAAAATACGGTCGTTTTATCTTGTCACGCGCACTGGTTCTGTATTCATTTGTCTTCTATTTATTGTGCGCCTATTTCTTAGTTATCCTGCCATTGCCCTCGATCGAAGAGGTAGCACAGATGACTGGTCCTAAGATGGAATTGCAGTTAGGGGCATCGTGGCAACATTTTGTCCAACAGACCGTCTTAAACATTCACGATCCGCAAACCTATCTTCCCGCTATGAAGCAGGGGGTCTTTCTTGAGCCACTCTTTAATTTATTGTTGACCTTACCGTTTGGGGTCTATTTGCGTTATTACTTCAAATGTTCCTTTTTAAAAACACTGATTATTACCTTTTGCCTGACATTGTTTTTTGAATTAACGCAGTTGACGGGACTTTATTTTATTTATCCCCGTCCGTATCGTTTATTCGATGTCAATGATCTCTTTGTCAATACAGTCGGAGGGCTTGTAGGCTGGACTATCGCTCCACTTTTTACGTTCTTATTGCCATCAAGGGCAGAGATGGATGCCGATTCTTACGCCAAAGGCACTCGGGTGACTGTGACACGAAGGGTGTTTGCTTGGTTGATCGACTGGGGAATACTGAATGTGGTCAGTTTTATTGTGGTGATCGCTGTTCGTTTGCTCACTCAACAGACGGTACGGGACTTTAGTGGGGACTATTGGTACTTTGCTCTTGAAGTGTTGCTGTACTTTGTGTTGTTGGCTTACCTTGCCAAAGGACAAACGATTGGAAAAAAACTCGTACGAATCAAAATCATGCAAGAAGGCCGTGAGCGTGTCAGCTTGGTGGCTTTATTGAAACGCTATGGTTTGTTTTATCTGATTTATGCCAGCATCAGTCGGGTCAATATCTTTTTCGCACCGTTTCTTGAGTCCAACAATCTGCTGCTTTTAGTCGTTAGTTTGTTGATGGTAGTTATTTTTGGGTTGATCCAGTTTGGTTTTTACTTGAATCTCTTGTGGGCAGCAATAAAAAAAGAAAGCCGCTTTTTCTATGAACGCCGCAGTGCAACGTATACTATCAGTACGATCGAT
The DNA here is from genome assembly GCF_029215545.1 of Enterococcus casseliflavus. Taxonomy (NCBI): domain Bacteria; kingdom Bacillati; phylum Bacillota; class Bacilli; order Lactobacillales; family Enterococcaceae; genus Enterococcus; species Enterococcus casseliflavus. Next base: position 1,760,979 of record NZ_CP119393.1, read on the forward strand.
CCTCAATCGATTACAAAAGAAAGTTAGGAAAACAAGGCAACATATGCTATAATCCAAAGGATGCTAAAAGAAAGAAGGTGTTTGAATGTCTTTTGAGTCATTTAAATTTCAACCATTTATTTATGAAGCACTTGCTGATAAAAAGTTCTCTAAACCAACAGAAGTGCAAGAAAAACTGATACCTGTTATCCAAAAAGGACGCAGTGTTGTAGGGCAATCACAGACCGGAAGTGGTAAGACCCACACATTTTTACTGCCGTTGATGGATAAAATCGATGCCGAAAAAGATGAAGTGCAAGTAGTGATCACTGCACCGAGTCGTGAATTAGCCACGCAAATCTATCACGCCGCAAAACAAATCGGCGGATTTCATGATCCTGAAATTCGAGTGTCAAATTTCGTCGGAGGAACGGATAAGCAACGTCAATTAAGCCGTCTGCAAAATCAACAGCCCCATGTCGTGATTGGGACACCTGGTCGTATCTTGGATATGATCAACGAACAAGCGTTAGGGGTTCACACTGCCAATGTATTTGTCGTGGATGAAGCAGACATGACCTTGGATATGGGCTTTTTGGAAGAAGTCGATCAAATTGCGGGGCGTTTGCCTGAGAAACTACAAATGCTGGTTTTCTCCGCAACGATTCCAGAGAAATTGCGCCCATTCTTGAAAAAATACATGGCCAATCCATTGATCGAAGAAATCAAATCGAAAGCAGTCATCTCTGATACGATCGAGAATTGGTTGATTTCTACCAAAGGGAAAAATACCAATAAATTGATCTATCAATTATTGACTACAGGCCATCCCTATCTTGCCATCGTTTTTGCCAACACGAAGAGCCGTGTGGATGAAATTACGGATTACTTAAAGGAACAAGGCTTAAAAGTAGCGAAGATCCACGGCGACATCAGTCCTCGTGAAAGAAAACGGATCATGCGCCAAGTGCAAAATTTGGACTACCAATATGTTGTCGCAACAGATTTAGCTGCGCGAGGAATTGATATTGAAGGGGTTTCTCATGTCATCAATGCTGAGATTCCAGCTGATTTGGATTTCTTTATCCACCGTGTTGGTCGGACCGGTCGAAACCAAATGGATGGGACCGCGATCACTTTATATGATCCAAGCGATGAAGGGGCAATCCAAGCCATCGAAGATCTAGGGGTTGTTTTCCAACCGAAGGAAATCAAAAATGGCGAGATCGTTGCGACTTACGATCGGAATCGTCGGCAAAAGCGGGAAAAATCTCGTGACGAATTAGACCCAACCTTGATTGGCTTAGTCAAGAAAAAGAAGAAAAAAATCAAGCCTGGCTACAAGAAAAAAATTCAATGGGCCGTTGATAAGAAGAACAAAGAAAAACGGAAGATCGAACGTCGTCAAACGACTCGAACCGCCCGCAAAAACAAGAAAAATTCGAATAGCTAATGCTTACCAAAACAGCAGTCAAGGAAGAGAACTACTCTTCCTTGACTGCTGTTTTTAATTGTTTGGTCATTTCTACACACAATACGCCATCTTCAGCATAGGGTTCAGATGTTTTTTGATACCCACAGGATTCATAAAACGCACAAGCGTCGATCTCTGCGGATAACACTGATTGGAGGGCACCCTCTTGGACACCACGCATTTCGAGATAATGCAATAATTTGGTGCCGTATCCTTGGTGCCGATAGGCCCTAGATACGCAAAAGCGATCAGGTTGCAGAGTGTTCGGTGAAGAGAATTGATAGCGAATGGTCGCGATCGGGATGCGTCCATCTAACCAAAGAAAGTATGGGCAGGTTTGGTCTTTTTCATCAAATTCCCATTCTATAGGGATGTGCTGTTCTTCCACAAAAACGGCTTGCCGCAGGGCGAAAACCGCTTGTAGCATCCACGGACTGCGTCCAAAATAAAGCATCAGTCGTTTTCCTCCTTTTTCGTGGTATACTCGTTATAGAGTAATTGTAGCAGATGAGAGGAGAAATGACGTGGATTTTTTTGAGGCGTTACAATGGTCAAATTGGAAGACACTGTCCTTTGAAATCAAAGAACAGCTGATCCAGCAAATTTTAATGTATTTTGTCAGTCCTTTAAAGGAGATCACCGATGTCCATTTTAGTCAGTTGACGTATGCAGGGTTGAAATGTGCTACCTTTGAATTAACGATCGATGGCGAAGACTTTGTCTTTATACCAGGGAACTCTGAGGCGATCTTAGGTTGGGATCTCGGTGTGCAAGGATTACCAGCTACTTGCTGGAGTAAAAATTGGCAGTCACCACCCAACGAGATCATTCGCCAGCTGGAAACAATCTATGAGTTAGAAACCAGCCAGGATTGGGGGATTTTTGTCAATGAGTCTACGAGCCCTTTGCGCAAAGCTGTGATTGATCCTATGCTAGTCCAAAAAAGTTCTCTGCCTGCTGGCGCAAGGTATATCGGGCAGTTAAATACAATCACTGGGGAGTTTCACGGGTTAGTCGATCAATTCAGTGTTTTCGAAAAAGAGCTAAAGGCACAATTCACAGCACCAGCGTCCTTTGAGGAAAGCTTGCGTTGGGAATTACCCGCTTTTTACCACGAAGAGAATCGCTATTTTGCTGCACTCGAGCCGTTATCGGAAACCTATCAGTTATTTACCCACGAATCCGTCAGTCAAACAGAATTGAAACAGCAGTTAGACAAACAAGGCTTTCAGCTGCTATCAGAGGATCAATGGGAATACGTTTGCGGTGCTGCGACTCGGCGACTTTTTCGCTGGGGCAATGAAAAGTCCTGCGACGATGGTGTCTCTTTGTCAACCGCTGAATTGCTTGAACCGAATTTATTTGGCTGCACCTATGGGCTTGCGGATGCGTGGGAGCTGACAGATGGCTTGTCTTTAAAAATGGAGAACTGGCAGATTTGTGGGCATCCTTTATTCGATGCCTTGCCATATGCCAGTTATTACCGTTCACGGAAAATGCTGCAGCCAGATCAAAAGCTTTCTCCCCAGAGCTATCGTTACCGCAAAGCGATTCTGATCAACAAAGAACGGATTTGAGGATTGACTTTTTCGAAACATTTCCTTATACTTTGAATGACGAAGGATATGGTCGGTTTGATGATTCATTACAGAAAGTTTTTCATTGCTGAGAGAAAAACATGAATTCGGACGGATTGCTCCCTTTGGTGCTCAACTGCAGCAGAAATGTTGCCGTCCACTCCGCGTTAACGAGTCTAAGAGGTAATGAGTCACATCATTGCAAGCAAGGTGGTACCGCGTATCGACGTCCTTGCTCTGCAATGGTGTTTTTTTATCGTCAAAATGACTCTACAGGAATAAGAGCGCCTTACCAGCAATTTTGTCAGCCCCTGTATCTTAAGCGAACACAGAAGAAAGTAGGAGAATAACGTGAAACAATTATCCAGTGCAGAAGTACGCCAAATGTTTTTGGACTTCTTTCAATCAAAAGGACATTCCATCGAGCCGAGTGCGTCCCTTGTTCCAGTCAACGATCCAACCCTGTTATGGATCAATTCAGGGGTGGCAACGCTAAAAAAATATTTTGATGGCAGTGTTGTTCCTGAAAACCCAAGAATTACCAATGCGCAAAAATCGATTCGGACTAACGACATTGAAAACGTTGGGAAAACAGCAAGACATCATACGATGTTTGAAATGCTAGGCAACTTTTCAATCGGCGATTACTTCAAAAATGAGGCGATCCATTGGGCATGGGAGTTTTTGACCTCACCAGAATGGATGGCTTTTGATCCAGACAAATTATATGTCACGGTTTATCCAAAAGACACAGAAGCAAAACGGATTTGGGCAGAAGAAGTCGGCTTACCACCAGAGCATATCGTTGAGATTGAAGACAACTTTTGGGACATCGGTGCAGGACCTTGTGGACCGGATTCAGAGATTTTCTATGACCGTGGTCCTGAGTTTAATGACGTAGCGGAAGATGATCCCGAAAACTACCCTGGTGGCGAAAATGAACGCTATTTGGAAATCTGGAATCTGGTCTTTTCAGAATTCAATCATCAACCAGATGGCTCCTATGAACCACTACCACATAAAAACATTGATACGGGGATGGGGCTGGAACGAATGGTTTCCATCGTTCAAAATGCACCAACCAATTTTGAAACAGACTTGTTTCTGCCGATCATTAATGCAGTGGCAGATTTAAGCGGTCGTGTGAACTACGGCGACAGCAAAACGACAGATATCTCCTTTAAAGTGATTGCAGACCATATCCGCGCGCTTTCTTTTGCGATCGGCGATGGGGCACTTCCTTCAAATGAAGGCCGTGGCTATGTTTTACGTCGTTTATTACGTCGTGCTGTCATGCATGGGAAAAAATTAGGGATCGATACTGCCTTCTTATACAAATTAGTACCGATCGTTGGCGAGATCATGGAAAGCTACTATCCTGAAGTACTAGAACAGCAAGAATTTATTGAGAAAGTGATCCGCAACGAGGAAGAACGTTTCCATGAAACGATCAATGAAGGGTTAGATATTTTAAATCAAGTGATCGCCCAAGTAAAAGCAGACGGTCAAGATACGTTAGCTGGTCAAGATATTTTCAAATTGTATGACACTTACGGCTTCCCAGTTGAATTGACAGAAGAAGTGGCGGAAGACGAAGGGTTGAAAGTGGACCACCAAGGGTTTGAACAAGAAATGGATGCACAACGTGCCCGCGCTCGTGCGGCTCGACAAACGGAGCTTTCAATGGGCGTACAATCCGCTTTATTGACAGATATCAAAGTAGACAGCCGTTTCGTTGGCTATGATTCACTTGAAGCAAACAGCGAATTATTAGTGATCATCCAAGACGAAGCGTTACATGATTCTGTTTCGACAGGTGAAGCAAAACTGATTTTTGCCGAAACACCATTTTACGCAGAAATGGGTGGACAAGTTGCGGATACAGGCACGATCGTAGCAGAAGATGGTACGATTGTAGCGGAAGTGACGGATGTCAAAAAAGCACCGAACGGTCAGTTCTTGCATACTGCTACAATCAAAGCGCCACTAAAAGAAGGCGTGAACTATTTCTTACAAGTGGATCAGCATCGTCGCAATAAGATCATTAAAAATCATACGGCGACTCACTTATTGCATAAAGCCTTAAAAGAAGTATTAGGCAGCCATGCGAACCAAGCAGGTTCATTAGTTGCTCCAGGACATTTGCGCTTTGACTTTAGTCATTTTGGGCAAGTGACCAGCGAAGAGCTGAGCCAAATGGAACAAATCGTCAACCAGAAAATTTGGGAAGCTCTTCCTGTTGTGACGATCGAAACGGATATCGATACCGCAAAAGGCATGGGAGCGATGGCACTCTTTGGTGAAAAATATGGGCATGACGTTCGCGTCGTCAATGTTGCCGATTGGTCGATCGAATTATGCGGGGGAACCCATGTAGCAAATACGGAGGATATCGGTATTTTCAAAATCGTTTCTGAATCAGGGATCGGTGCTGGTGTTCGTCGGATCGAAGCAGTGACTAGTCAAGAAGCTTATACGTTATTGCATGAAGAAGAAGCGCAATTAAAAGCAATTGCAGGGATCGTTAAATCCGCCCAATTAAAAGAAGTCGTTGCGAAAACAGAACAACTGCAAGCGCAGCTGCGTGAATTGCAAAAAGAAAACGAAGCTCTTGCCAGCAAGTTAGCAAACCAGCAAGCAGGGGATGTTTTCAAGGATGTCAAAGAAGTAAATGGTCTGCGTCTGATCACAGCAAAAGTGACTGTAAAGGACATGAACCAATTACGTCAACTAGCTGACCAATGGAAACAAAAAGACCATTCTGATATTTTAGTGTTAGCTACCGCGAATGATGGCAAAGTGAATCTTTTAGCTGCCATGAACAAAGCAGCCAACGAAAAAGGATTGAAAGCAGGCGATTTGATCAAAGAGATCGCACCTAAAGTTGGCGGCGGCGGTGGCGGCCGTCCTGATATGGCACAAGCCGGCGGGAAGAATCCAGAAGGAATCGCAGCAGCACTTGAGACAGCAGCAGCGTGGTTAGCTGCCAAGTAAGCACACTATGGTTGAATCTGTACCCGCGAGTTCCTTTCCTTCTAAGAAGATAGGTGAAAGAGGAGCGTAGGTCTTTAACACATTCCTTTTTTGAACGAAGATGACGGAGGGGGAGACCCTTCCGTTATCTTTTTCCTTTTTTCCTACGTGTTATCTGAAAATGCGTTTGATAATTGAAGGGAATTCGCTTTTTTTTCGAAAAAACGATACGAATAGTTGTTTAATTGAATTCCTTCGGGGTAAAATAAGAAAGATGGTTTTTTGAGAGGGTGATGATTTGCTAAACTTTTTTTTAAATCGCAGCAAAAAAAATGGTGTCTACGAACGTACAGCCATCGGGAAGTTAGCAGGTAGCCTCGGGTTGCTTTCCAACCTACTATTATTTGCTGGGAAATTTATCATTGGTTTATCTGCCCAGTCTGTTTCGATTATGGCAGATGCCATCAACAGTCTTTCAGATACCGCTTCGTCTATTTTAACATTGATCGGTTTTCGGATCTCTGCGAAACCAGCCGACAGTGAACATCCATATGGTCATGAGCGATTTGAAGCCATCAGTGGGTTTGTCGTATCTTTGATCATCACGTTTGTTGGCGGCCAATTTCTCATCAGCTCTGTGCAACGCATCATGGAACCGACGAGTATCCGTCTTTCCCCACTATTGTTTATCGTTTTGGTCTTATCGATTTTGATCAAAATCTGGCAGGGAGCGATGTACCGTAAACTGGCGAACCTGATCGGCTCTCAAACACTTAAAGCCAGCGGACAAGACAGTCTCAACGATGTGTATACAACGGGGGCAGTTTTGTTTTCAGCGACGATCGAGTGGCTGACTGGCCTACGTATCGATGGCTTTGTCGGCTGTCTGATTGCCTTGTATATTTTGATTAGCGGAATCAAAATGATTCGTTCCTTTATCAACGAATTATTAGGGGCACGCCCAACCCAAGAAGAAGTAGCTGCCATGGAGCAACGCTTGGATCACTATCCGACGATTCTCGGTTACCATGATTTACTGGTTCATAATTATGGACCGAAAAATCGCTTTGCCAGTGTGCATATCGAAGTGGATGAAACGTGGTCTTTACGAGAAGCGCATGAGGTGATTGATGCGATTGAACAAGATTTTCGCCAATCTTTAAAGGTCGACCTGGTCTGTCATCTTGATCCCGTACCAATTCAAGATCAGCAGTATCGGCATTTAAAAAAAGAAGTGTCAAAGATCATTCGCTTCGTTGACCCACAGTTACGGATGCATGATTTTCAGGTCAAAGGAGATCTGTTGGCTTTTGATTTAGTGATTCCCGCAAAATCGGCGTATAGTGATCAAGAAATCGAAGAAATGCTGAAACAAAAAATCAAAGAAACACTAGGGGACTATGAATTGAAGCTTGCTTTCGATCACAGTTACCTATTATAGGGTTACAGGATATAGGAGGAAACTATGATAAAAATGGATATGAGCATGATTTCCACAGTATTATTGGCACTTTTGTTTATTAATACGATCGCTGCCTTTATTACTGTTTTTCGGAAACCACGCTCGATTGCAAGTGTCTTTGCTTGGATGATGACGTTGGTATTCATCCCCGGCATCGGGTTCTTGTTGTACTTGTTTTGTGGTCGGGGGATCGACGGAGAAATTATTTATAAATTTAGTGAGCACCACCAAAGTAGGATCAATGAGTTGAATCAAATCATCAAAGTGCACAATTATTCTTTTCCTGAACATCCTTACTCAGATGACAATCATCTATTAGAGCGCTATTTTAAGAACCTTGATGAATCGCCCTTGACGAAAGGAAACAAAGTAGAATTTTATACAGATGGAAAAGAAAAATTTGCAGCATTGTTTGAGGACATGAAGCAAGCAGAAGATAATCTGCATGTGGAGTATTATTCGTTTTTTAATGATGAGATCGGTGGCCAATTCTTGTCAATCTTGATCGATAAAGCCCGTGAAGGTGTTGAAGTGCGTTTGGTCTATGATCCATGGGGGTCACCGAAGGCCAATCGGAAATTCTTTCAACCGTTGATTGATGCCGGTGGAAAAGTCGTGCCTTTCATCACTTCGAAGAACCTAATCCGCAACACACGATTGAACTACCATCTACATCGAAAAATCGTTGTGATCGACGGTCAAATCGGATGGACTGGCGGCTTTAATGTCGGCGATCAGTATTTAGGGAAAAAGGCCAAATTTGGCTATTGGCGAGACACCCATGCGAGAATCGTAGGTACTGCCAGTTTTACACTACAAGAGATTTTTATTCGTGACTGGAACGCATCTGTAAAAAGAGAAGAGGATCAGCTGGAATACGAGGATCGCTACTTTATTCTACCGCCGAAAGAGCGCTCTGGAAATGTTGATTTGCAGATCGTTGCTGATGGGCCGGAAAGTGAGACCCAAATTCTCAAAGGCGGTTTTGTAAAAATGATTTTAGCTGCCAAAGAATCGATTTGGATTCAAACGCCTTATTTGATTCCTGATGACAGTATGATGAACGCATTGGAAATTGCCATCCACTCAGGTGTAGACGTCCGAATCATGATTCCATGTATGCCTGATCACCCATTCATTTATCGGGCAACACAGCATTATGCCAATTACTTGCATCGCCGTGGTGCAAAAATCTACATCTATAACAATGGTTTCCTCCATGCGAAGACGGTCATGATGGATGATACCATTAGTTCCTTTGGGACGACGAATCAAGACATTCGGAGTTATGCCTTGAATTTTGAAGTCAATGCCTTCGCCTACGATCACGATGTCACGCAAACGTTGAAAGGCTTCTTTGAAGAAGATATGGCACAATCAACATTACTGACGGATGAAATTTTGGCGAAGCAATCTTACTGGTTGCGCTTCAAACAAAACTTCTCTCGGTTATTGTCTCCGATCCTTTAATTTCATCGCTTTTGCTAATCCTTGGCGTGCCAAATGGTCGGCACCTTTGTTTTGACTCTCAGGGACCCATTGGATGATTGCTAAAGCGAACTGTTTCAACAAGTATTGAATTTCTGTTAAATAATCAGAAAAAGCAGGGTTTTTGGTATAATTCTTGTCGATGGTCTGCGCAACGACTTTGCTGTCGGTATAGAGCATAATTGTCTGTTCCTGTAAACCTTTGTCAATCAGCAGCTGCAACGCGTTGACCATCACAGCGAACTCTGCTTGGTGGTTGGTTGAATCAGGTAGCGGAAACGCAATTTGTTCATGCAGATCAGTACCGACAATGACGATTCCACCGCCACTAGGGCCGGGGTTGCCTTTCGTGGAAGCATCAAGATAAACTTTTAACATTGTCTCACCCTTTTTTGATATGATAAAGATAGTATACTAGAAATTTTATGTTGTGAGGAACTTTTATGAAGCGTAAATTGTATTGGCAACCGGAAGCTGCTACAGCGATCATTTATTGGTCGTTTACTATGATGATATTATTTATCAGTTTGATTCTTTCGTTAGAAAATACCAGACCTTATTGGAAAAGCAACCTCGTTTTAGCCGTCTTTTTCTTTTTTGTATGGTTAGGGATTCACCGAATCATGCTCATCAGGAATGATTTGCTCCTGATTCGCTATGCGCGCTTATGGAAGAAAAGCCTTATTTCTTTACCTGAGATAGAAAAATGGCAAATTATAAACCGTTTAATAAGCATTACCGATCATCAAAAAACGTATACCTTCACGTTGCGTAAAAAAGATGTGGCATGGTTAGAAACTTTTTTTCAAGAAAAAATTCCTGAAAAAAGGGTGCAGGTCAAAACCAACGAGTAATTCATAGGAATCTAGAAAGCAACGGTCACTCCTTTTGGCGTTACAGCCTTAGGAGGGACGTTGTTTTTTGTTTACATAAAGGATTCGTGAAACTTCTTGTAAAAGTGTGAAAAATCTCTCTTTCTTTCTGAATAAAATCAAGTATAATAAGAGCATAGCAAACAAAATACATTTTAAAGTGCTAAATAGTTCGTGAATTGAGGGTAAAAATGAAATCAGATATCGAAATTGCACAAGAATCAATGCCTAAACCGATTATTGAAATTGCTGAACCACTTGGTTTGACAGGCGATGACCTGGAACTTTATGGCAAATATAAAGCAAAAATCGAATGGTCGGCAATCAACGAAAAAGCAAACAATCCGCTGGGTAAACTCATTTTAGTCACAGCGATCAGTCCGACACCCGCTGGAGAAGGCAAGTCAACCGTGACCATTGGACTTGCAGATGCGTTAAATCAAATCGGCAAGCAAACCGTCATCGCCTTACGTGAGCCATCTTTAGGACCAGTAATGGGCATCAAAGGCGGCGCCACCGGCGGCGGCAAAGCACAAGTGTTGCCGATGGAGGACATCAACTTACACTTCACTGGCGATATGCATGCGATCACAGCAGCAAACAATGCCTTGTCTGCATTGATCGATAACCATATCCAGCAAGGCAATGAGTTGGGGATCGACGGACGTCGGGTCACATGGAAACGGGTTGTCGATTTGAATGATCGAGCGTTACGACAAGTGATCGTCGGTCTAGGGGGACCGTTACAAGGCGTTCCCCGAGAAGACGGTTTTGACATCACCGTTGCTAGTGAAATCATGGCGATTTTGTGCTTGGCAACAAGCATTGATAATTTAAAAGAGCGATTAGGAAAGATTTTAATTGGTTATTCTTTTGAGAAACAACCGATTTACGTAAAAGATCTGGCGGTCCAAGGTGCTTTAGCCTTACTTTTAAAAGATGCCCTCAAACCGAATCTTGTTCAAACGATTGAAGGAACCCCTGCGCTGATCCATGGCGGACCTTTTGCAAATATCGCTCATGGGTGTAATAGTGTCATCGCAACCGAGACGGCTTTGCACTTAGGCGAATACACGGTGACCGAAGCTGGGTTTGGTGCTGACTTAGGGGCAGAGAAATTTCTTGATATCAAAACACCGAACTTATCAAAGGCACCAGATGCGATCGTAGTAGTAGCGACGATCAGAGCACTGAAGATGCATGGTGGGGTCGCTGTGGCTGATTTAGGGACAGAAAACTTAAAAGCATTAGAGTTAGGCTTCAGTAATTTAAAGCGACATGTTGAAAACATGCGTAAATACGGGATTCCAGTTGTCGTTGCGCTTAATGAGTTCTCACAAGACACCGAAGCGGAGCGAACATTAGTCGAAACCATGTGCCAGCAAATCGACGTCCCCATCGCACGGACAGCCGTTTGGGCAGACGGTGGTGCAGGTGGAACGGATCTAGCAAAAGCAGTGGTTCAAGTAATCGAGGAAAAACCTGCCAACTATCAACGCTTGTATACCGACGATTTGCCTTTAGCGGATAAAGCTTCTTTGATCGTGCGGGAAATCTATGGCGGGGCAGAGGTTGAGTTTGCGCCGAAAGCCAAGGCACAGTTGCAAAGCTTCAAAGAACAAGGCTGGGATCAGCTGCCGATCTGTATGGCAAAAACCCAGTATTCCTTCAGTGATGATCCAAAGCGATTGGGCGCACCAGATGACTTTACAGTAACGATTCGCGAATTCGTGCCAAAATTAGGGGCTGGCTTTATCGTAGCCTTGACAGGTGCCGTGATGACGATGCCAGGATTACCGAAGAAACCTGCCGCCATCAATATGGACGTGACTTCTGATGGCCAAGCGATCGGTCTTTTCTAAAAGAGCTATCACAAACAAAGAAGGCATTCGCGGCATTTGAAACGGAAAAACGGAAAGAGATGATTTGAAAGGACGGGTGCAAGCGGCATTCGTCTTTTTCTCGTTCATTAGACGTGATGGAAGATAAAAGTAGGGTTTCTTGTTATAATAATCAAGGAAGCAAGCAAATGTCTATTTTCTTTCTTTTGATAATCAAGTATACTTAACCAATTGAGGTGATCTTTGTCAATGGAGCTACAACTAACTAGGAGGACTGGTTTTTATGGAATGGGCAGTCCCTTGGAGGTCATGCAAGGAAAAAAAAGAATCGCTGCCATCAATCATCAGCAAACGATTTTTTTGGGGCTAGCTGAGCAGACGCCGATTCGTGTGCGCATGTTTTTTTTAGAAAGTCAGCCTTTTCAGTTACCAAAAGGCCAATCAGCGCTCAAGCTGGAGGTCGTGATGAATCCTGCGCTTAAAAGAATATATATCGGCTTTTATTTAAGCCTTTTTCTCATGATGGGGGTATTGGGCTTATTATCCATCTCCCTTTACTCGTTGCTTTTTGTCGGTGTGTATTTAGTGGCATATTTTGTCTTTATTTTGATTTATTTAAAAAAAGCGTATCTTATCAAGGAGGTTCCTCATGGCTAGTGGTGCAGATCAATTTTTGAGCAGTTTCAATCGAATTGAAAAGCGGCTTCGTGACGAATTGGATAATCCGCGGAATATGGGTTTTTCTGAAATGGTTCGTCGCTTGTCAAAAAGCAAAAATATCAATGTCAGAAGAGCAGAAGATGATCTATTACAAATGGCTCAGCTGCGCAATGCCATCGTACATGAAAAAATCGGAGAAAACTTTGTCATTGCGGAACCGAATGAATGGGTTGTCAATCGCATCCAAGAAATTGAACGCTCCTTGCTGGCACCTGAAAAAGTCATGCCGCGTTTTGCGAAACGAGTGACTGGTTTTGAAAAGCACCTGCCATTACCAGAGTTATTGAAAATCGTTGCCCAAAAGCGCTATTCACAATTTCCGATCTATGATAATGGTCGATTTTTGGGCTTGATCACCTTGCGGATGCTGGGATACTGGTTAGCGAAAGAAAGCCTCCATGGTGAAATCAAGTTGGCAGGCAGAACGGCAGATGAATTATTAGCAGGAGATGGGAAACGATCGAATTATTGTTTCGTGTCGGCTGAAACGACCATCGTAGAAGTGGAAGAATTGTTTCAAAAAAATGCCCTGCTTGAGGCGGTTTTGATCACCAAGGATAAAAATCCGAATGGAAATCTCTTGGGCATCATCCGTCCGCGAGATATTTTTAAAGAAGAAAGAGTGGAAAATTTATGATCGCGTTGTTTTTTTTGTTAAGTGCTGTTGTCATTGGCTTGGATCAATGGCTGAAAATTTGGATCGTTGCCAATTATCAACTGGGTGAAACACATTCTCTGATCGACAATGTGTTGTCCCTGACCTATCTTCAGAATACGGGCGCAGCTTGGAGTATTCTAGAAGGAAAAATCACCTTTTTTGCGATCATCACGGTTATCGCGGTTGCTGTTGTTGTTTACCTATTGTTTCGCTACCAAAAAAGCAGTCTATGGTTTCGTTTCGGACTTGCGTTTGTTCTAGGTGGGGCGATCGGTAATTTTATCGATCGGTTGCAGCATGGCTTTGTGGTCGATATGTTCCAGCTTGATTTTATCAATTTCCCAATTTTCAATATCGCTGATATGTCATTAGTGTTCGGGGTGATCTTGATTTTTATTTATGCACTGGTAGATGACGAAGCAAAAGGGAAACAAGGAGAATCAAATGGAAAAGCAAATTGAAGTAATCATTAAAGAAGAAAAAGGGCGGGTCGACAAAGTGTTGGCTGAACGCTTGCCAAATCATAGTCGGTCACAAATCCAGCAGTGGCTAAAAGAAGATGCGGTCACATTGAAGGGCGAAACGGTTCGGGCAAATTATAAGGTAAAAGCAGGTGATCACTTGATCATCCAAGTACCAGAACCTGAAGTTGTAGACTTACAACCAGAAAATATTCCTTTGACGATCGTCTATCAAGATGCTGATGTGGCAGTCATCAACAAACCGCAAGGGATGGTGGTTCATCCATCCGCTGGGCATCCAAATGGCACCTTGGTTAATGCGTTATTGTACCATATGGATGATTTATCCACGATCAATGATGTTGTTCGGCCAGGAATCGTTCATCGAATCGACAAAGATACGTCGGGTCTGTTAATGATCGCCAAAAATGATCAGGCACATGAGTCGTTAGCGAAACAATTGAAAGACAAAACATCGTTACGCAAGTACGTAGCATTGGTTCATGGTACGATCAGCCACGAAAAAGGCACCATCAATGCACCAATCGGTCGATCAAAAGTCAATCGCAAAATGCAAGCCGTGATCGAAAATGGCAAACCCGCTGTCACTCACTTCACCGTGTTGGAGCGCTTCGAGCAGTTCACCTTAGTAGAACTACAGCTGGAAACAGGAAGAACCCATCAAATAAGAGTCCACATGCAGTACATCGGTTTTCCGCTAGCTGGCGATCCGCTATATGGACCTAAACGCACGCTAAAAGGCAATGGGCAGTTTTTACATGCCAAGCTTCTAGGCTTCACCCACCCAACAACAGGCGAGTCGCTAGTCTTTGAAGCGCCATTACCAGAGCTGTTCGCCGACACGTTAAAAAAATTGCGAAAAAATGATTGATTTTTTTGTGTGAGAACTGTATAGTAATTGTAACAACTAAATAGCTCCTTTAAATGTAGTCCCGTGAGGCTAAGAAGGAATGAGTAAGCAGACGACTCCCGCGTTGGAGATTCGAACCCTTACTAGATGATAACGTGTACCCAAAATCCACAGAATGGGATTTTAGGCAACGATCGGAAAACATGACTCCTACCTCAAGCAGGTAGGAGTTTTTTTATGTTCAAAATTAGGAGGGAATAACATATGGCAGCGAAAGAAGTAGTAGATGCAGTAACAATGAAACGAGCGTTAACGCGGATCACCTATGAAATTATTGAAAGAAATCGCGGCATTGATAACTTGGTGCTGGTAGGGATCAAAACCCGCGGCATCTATATCGCGCAACGAATAGCAGAACGTTTAAAACAACTAGAAGGCGTAGAAGTACCTGTCGGTGAATTGGACATCACCTTGTACCGAGATGACAAAAAGACAGAAGATGATCCAGAGATCCATTCATCAGACATCCCGACTGCCATTGATGGCAAAGAAGTCATCTTGATCGATGATGTCTTGTTTACAGGACGGACGATTCGGGCAGCTTTGGATGCAATCATGGATATTGGTCGACCAAAAAGAATCTCACTCGCCGTTTTAGTTGACCGCGGTCATCGTGAACTGCCGATTCGGGCAGATTTTGTTGGAAAAAATATTCCAACTGCTTTAAGTGAAGAAATTATCGTGGAGATGGAAGAATCAGATGGTTCTGACCGGATCATGATCAATAAAGAAAACGACTAGGAAGAAGAGTGACAGCAACATGCAGAAGCAAGAATTTCGTAATCCAGACGCAGTTTTAGACATCAAAGATCGGCCCAAAGCACTGCCTTGGTTAGGCCTAAGCTTACAACATCTTTTCACGATGTTTGGGGCAACCGTTTTAGTTCCGATCCTCGTTGGGATCAACCCCAGCATCGCATTAGTTAGTTCAGGTATTGGAACATTGGTTTACTTGGTTACGACGAAAGGGAAGATTCCAGCGTATCTAGGCAGCAGCTTTGCGTTTATCGCAGCGATGCAGATGCTGATGAAATCTGACGGCTACCCAGCTATCGCACAAGGCGCCATCACGACTGGGTTGGTCTACGTGATCGTTTCGATGATCATTAAACGTGCAGGTGCTGCTTGGTTGGATAAGATCTTACCACCGATCATTGTCGGTCCTGTGATTATGGTGATTGGATTAGGGTTAGCCGCTAACGCAGCTCAGAATGCGATGTACAATGACTCAGTCTACGATTTCAAGTACATTCTGGTAGCGTTGGCTACCTTAGGATTAACGATTTTCTTCAATATGTTTCTGCGAGGGTTCTTAGGACTGATTCCGATCCTTCTGGGGATCGTGGGCGGATACTTGATCGCCTTAGCAGCGGGAATCGTCGATGTACAGCCCATCATTGACGCCAACTGGTTTGGCATGCCGAGCTTCGAGATTCCCTTCATTAACTATGAACCAAAACTGTATCTGAATGCGATCACGACGATGGCGCCGATCGCTTTTGTTACCATGACCGAACACATCGGTCATCTGATGGTCTTGAACAAATTAACCAAGCGGAACTTTTTTGAAGAGCCAGGCTTGAACCGAACACTTTTGGGCGATGGTTTTGCTCAAATCGCAGCCGGTCTCGTTGGGGGACCCCCAGTGACAAGTTACGGAGAAAACATCGGGGTTTTAGCCATTACACGCGTCCACAGCGTGTTCGTCATCGGTGGTGCGGCAATTCTAGCCATCGTACTAGGCTTCGTTGGAAAACTAAGCGCATTGATCTTAAGTATTCCTGGTCCAGTCATCTCAGGGATCAGCTTCCTGCTCTTTGGCGTCATCGCTGCCAGCGGGTTAAAAATTTTGATCGACAATAAAATCGATTTTGATCGTAAAAAGAATTTGATCATTGCGTCAGTGATCCTTGTGGTAGGAATCGGCGGGCTTGTCTTCACGGTCGGGACCTTCACCTTATCCGCAATGGCGTTAGCAACTGTCCTAGGAATCTTCTTGAATCTTATTTTACCTGACAGCTCTCGCAGCGAAGAAAAATAACTTGTGACAACTCATCGTTTAAACAGAATCAAAGGAGGAATTCATTCATGATTATTCAATCCGAAAGAATCAGCTTAAAGCATCTTTTGACGGTCGAAGCATTGACAGACCGTGAAGTGATGGGACTCATCCGCAGAGGACAAGAATTCAAAAGAGGGGCGAAATGGATGCCCCAAAAAGAACAATATTTCGCAACAAATCTCTTTTTTGAGAACAGTACCAGAACCCACAAAAGCTTCGATGTTGCTGAGAAAAAACTAGGGATCGAAGTAATCGAATTTGAAGCCTCCACCAGCTCTGTTCAAAAAGGCGAGACCTTGTATGACACGGTCTTGACGATGTCGGCTTTAGGTGTAGACGTTGCGGTCATTCGCCACGGCGATGAAAACTACTACGACTCTTTGATCCAAAGCAAAACGATCCAGTGCAGTATCATCAATGGCGGGGACGGCAGCGGCCAACACCCAACGCAATGTTTGCTAGATCTGATGACAATCTATGAAGAGTTCGGGCACTTTGACGACTTGAAAGTCGCAATCGTAGGCGACATCACCCACTCACGGGTCGCAAAATCAAACATGCAAATGTTGAAGCGTCTCGGCGCGAAAGTCTTCTTCTCAGGTCCAAAGGAATGGTATGACGAAGAATTTGAAGTATACGGTCACTGGATGCCACTCGACGAATTGGTCGAAGAAGTCGATGTCATGATGATGCTTCGTGTCCAGCACGAGCGCCATGATGGAACGGAAAGCTTTTCAAAAGAAGAATACTTAAAAAATCACGGGTTGACCGTCGAACGCGCCGCAAGAATGAAAGAGCATGCGATCATTATGCACCCAGCACCAGTCAATCGCGATGTGGAGTTAGCTGATGCCTTAGTTGAAAGCTTACGCTCGCGCATCATCACCCAGATGTCCAATGGCGTCTTTGTTCGAATGGCAATTCTTGAAGCGGTGTTGAACGGTAAGGCCTAACAGGCAAAAAGGAATGAATTAGAGGAGGAAGTTTACATGAAAACACTCATTAAAAACGGTAAAATCATCAAAAAAGACAATCACTGTGTTCCTGCAGCAATTTGGATCGAAGACGGAATCATTCGCGGGATCGGTACAGCATTTTCCGAAACAGATTTTGACGAAGTCATCGATGCCAAAGAGCAATTGATCACACCAGGTTTAGTGGATGTTCATGTACACTTCAGAGAACCGGGCTTTGAATACAAAGAAACAATCGAAACGGGCAGCATGGCAGCAGCTCGTGGCGGGTTTACGACAGTTTGCGCAATGCCAAACCTTGACCCAGTTCCTGATACACAAGAAAAATTAGCAGCTGTTTACGAAAAAATCAACGCAGATGCATCAATCAAGGTCTTACAATACGCCCCGATCACCGAAAACTTGCGCAGCGAAACGTTGACGGATGCAGCTGGAATGAAAGCCGCGGGGGCATTTGCCTTAACAAATGACGGTGTCGGGGTTCAGACTGCTGGCACAATGTATTTGGCAATGAAGCAAGCCGCCGAAAATGACTTGGCATTGGTTGCCCATACAGAAGATGATTCCTTACTCTTTGGCGGCGTGATGCATGCTGGTAAAAAAGCAGAAGAACTTGGACTACCGGGGATCTTGAGTGTAACGGAAGCTTCTCAAATCGCTCGTGATGTACTTTTGGCGGAAGCAACGGGTGCTCATTACCATGTCTGCCATGTCTCGACCAAAGAAAGTGTTCGAGTGATCCGAGATGCCAAAAAAGCTGGTATCCATGTGACAGCTGAAGTTTCTCCCCACCATTTGCTTCTCATCGATGAAGATATTCCTGCCGATGAAGGCTTTTGGAAAATGAACCCACCGTTACGTGGGCAAGAAGACCGTGAAGCGTTGATCGAAGGTCTGTTGGATGGCACGATCGATTGTATCGCGACGGATCATGCCCCACATGGCTATGAAGAAAAAATGCAAAGCTTTTTAAAAGCACCCTTTGGCATCGTCGGATCAGAATATGCCTTCCAATTGTTGTACACTCATTTTGTGAAAACAGGACGCTTTACTTTGCAGCAGCTAGTGGATTGGATGACCGTGAAACCAGCGTCGCTCTTTGGTCTAAGTGCTGGAACGATGATGGTCGGAGACAAAGCCGACCTGGCAATTTTTGACTTAGAATCAGCTTATAACGTGGATCCTAAGCAATTCCTATCAAAAGGAGTCAATACGCCTTTCGGTGGATGGACGTTATATGGGGATACGAGTTATACATTTGTAAATGGTAAAACAGTATGGCAAAAAGGTGGGCAATAATATGAAGCGTTGGCTTATTTTAGAAGATGGAACATACTTTGAAGGCGAAGGGTTTGGTGCCAGTGTCAATGTTTTTGGTGAGATCGTTTTTACCACAAGCATGACAGGGTATCAAGAAGCCATTACGGATCAAAGCTTTAACGGACAAATCATTACGTTTACGTATCCGATGGTTGGCAATTACGGCGTCAACCGAGACGATTACGAATCAATTTCACCAACTTGTAAAGGGGTTGTTGTGAAAGAACACGCGCGTCTTGCGAGCAATTGGCGGAAGCAGCTGACGTTAGACGAATTTTTAAAACGCAAAAATATTCCAGGGATCGCAGGAATCGATACACGAGCGCTGACGAGAAAGATTCGTC
Source organism: Enterococcus casseliflavus (assembly GCF_029215545.1). NCBI lineage: Bacteria > Bacillati > Bacillota > Bacilli > Lactobacillales > Enterococcaceae > Enterococcus > Enterococcus casseliflavus. Next base: position 1,780,115 of record NZ_CP119393.1, read on the forward strand.
AACACGGAACCATGAAAGCGAGTATCGTTGATGCAGGCGATGTCTTTGATCATGCCTTTGATCAATTAAAAGCGGCGGTTTTACCAACCAATCAAGTGGCACAAGTTTCTACCTCAAAACCTTATCCAAGTCCTGGAACGGGTCGCAATATCGTGGTCATCGACTTCGGCTTGAAGCACAGTATTTTACGGGAGTTGTCACGCCGCAACTGCAATTTAACGATTTTGCCATACAATACGACAGCCCAAGAAATTTTAGACCTCGCACCAGATGGTGTAATGCTGACGAATGGACCAGGCGATCCCAAAAGCTTGCCAGAAGCAATTAAAATGATACAAGGGATTCAAGGCAAGGTACCAATCTTCGGGATTTGTTTAGGCCATCAGCTCTTCTCATTAGCGAATGGAGCAGATACCTATAAAATGAAGTTCGGTCACCGCGGATTAAACCATCCGGTAAGAGAGATCGCCACTGGTCGGATCGATTTTACCTCACAAAACCATGGCTTTGCTGTGGATGAAGCATCCATCGATCCAGAAAAACTAATGGTAACCCACGTCGAAGTGAACGATGGCACGATCGAAGGGGTTCGTCATCGCCGTTACCCAGCATTCAGTGTCCAGTACCACCCAGATGCGGCACCGGGCCCGCATGATGCAGTCCACTTATTTGACGAATTTTTAGAGATGATCGATGCATGGAAGGAGCAGAACTAATATGCCAAAACGTACAGATATCAAGAAAATCATGGTTATCGGTTCTGGACCGATTATTATAGGACAAGCGGCAGAGTTTGATTATGCCGGTACCCAAGCTTGTTTAGCTTTACGAGAAGAAGGCTACGAAGTGGTGTTAGTCAATTCGAATCCCGCAACGATCATGACGGACAAAGAAATTGCTGACAAAGTCTACATTGAACCAATCACATTTGAGTTCGTCTCACGGATTTTACGTAAAGAACAGCCTGATGCAATTTTACCGACATTAGGCGGACAAACGGGCTTGAATATGGCGATGGAATTAGCCAACTCAGGTATTTTGGATGAATTAGGAATTGAGTTGCTAGGAACCAAATTAGCAGCAATCGACCAGGCAGAAGACAGAGATCTATTCAAACAATTAATGGAAGAATTGGATCAACCGATCCCAGAATCAGAAATCGTGTCAACGGTGGAAGCAGCAGTTGAATTTGCGAAAAAAATCGGCTTTCCAATCATTGTTCGTCCAGCATTTACGCTAGGGGGAACGGGCGGCGGCATGTGTAACAATGAAGAAGAACTTCGCCAAATTGCTGAAAATGGCTTGAAGCTCTCGCCAGTGACCCAATGCTTGATTGAACGGAGTATTGCTGGATATAAAGAGATCGAATATGAAGTGATGCGAGATTCTGCTGACAACGCGATCGTCGTTTGTAATATGGAAAACTTCGATCCAGTCGGTATCCACACCGGCGATTCCATCGTCTTTGCGCCGAGCCAAACTTTGTCAGACCATGAATACCAAATGTTACGGGATGCCTCATTAAAAATCATCCGCGCGTTAAAAATCGAAGGTGGCTGTAACGTTCAATTGGCGCTTGATCCTCATAGCTTCAACTACTATGTCATTGAAGTAAATCCACGGGTCTCACGTTCCTCTGCGTTAGCAAGTAAAGCTACAGGGTATCCGATTGCCAAACTGGCAGCGAAAATTGCCGTCGGTTTAACATTGGATGAAATGAAAAATCCAGTCACAGAAACGACGTATGCAGAATTTGAACCCGCCCTTGACTATGTCGTCGCAAAAATTCCTCGCTGGCCGTTTGACAAGTTTGAAACTGGGGAACGTCGATTAGGAACACAAATGAAAGCGACTGGTGAAGTGATGGCGATCGGTCGTAATATTGAAGAGTCATTATTAAAAGCCGTTCGTTCATTGGAGATCGGCACACACCATATCGAAATGAAAGAATTAGAAGCTCTTTCTGACAATGATCTGATGGAAAAAGTCATCAAGGCGCAAGATGATCGCCTATTCTACGTCATGGAAGCCATCCGAAGAGGGTACACCATCGAAGATTTGAACGAAATGACGAAAATCGACTTGTTCTTCTTGGATAAGATGCTTCACATCTTTGAGATCGAACAAGCATTAGCAAACGAACCACAATCCCTTGATGTGTTGAAAAAAGCCAAGCAAAACGGCTTTACGGATAAAAAGATTGCTGAGCTGTGGGAAACCACGGAAGCTGAGATCCGCACGCTGCGTCATGAGCAAAAGATTTTGCCCGTCTACAAAATGGTAGATACATGTGCCGCAGAATTTGAATCAGCAACACCTTATTTCTACAGCACCTATGAGTTTGAGAATGAAAGCAAGCGCAGTGAAAAAGAATCTGTTCTTGTCCTAGGTTCTGGACCGATCCGAATCGGACAAGGAGTGGAGTTCGACTATGCAACAGTGCACTCGGTGAAAGCGATCCAAGCTGCTGGCTATGAAGCGATCATCATGAACAGTAATCCTGAAACGGTTTCGACTGACTTTTCTATCTCCGACAAGCTGTACTTTGAACCATTGACCTTAGAGGATGTCTTACACGTCATCGATTTGGAACAACCCATTGGGGTCATCGTCCAATTTGGCGGGCAAACGGCGATCAACTTAGCAGAGCCTTTAGTAAAAGCTGGGGTCAAAATCTTAGGCACCAGCATTGAAGATCTTGATCGTGCCGAAAATCGTGATCTCTTTGAGCAAGCATTACAAGTGCTAGATATTCCGCAACCACCAGGGGATACAGCGACGAATGAACAAGAAGCGATCGCCATCGCTCAAGAAATCGGCTATCCTGTTTTAGTCCGCCCAAGTTATGTCTTAGGGGGACGTGCGATGGAAATCGTGGAAAACCAAGCCGATTTAGAAGATTATATGCGTCATGCAGTGAAAGCATCACCAGAACATCCTGTTTTGGTCGATCGTTACTTGGTCGGTAAAGAATGTGAAGTCGATGCTATCTGTGACGGCAAAACTGTTTTGATTCCTGGAATCATGGAACATATCGAGCGTGCAGGGGTCCATTCAGGAGATTCAATGGCGGTCTATCCACCACAAAATCTTTCGGATGAACTAATTGCTACGATCGAAGAATATACCAAACGCTTGGCATTAGGTTTAAATTGTATCGGTATGATGAATATCCAATTTGTCATCCATGAGAACAAAGTGTATGTAATTGAAGTAAATCCTCGTGCTAGCCGAACCGTACCATTTTTAAGCAAGGTAACAGAGATCCCAATGGCCCAAATTGCCACGAAGGCGATTCTCGGGGAAGAGATCACAGCGTTAGGTTATCAAGACGGACTTGCGCCAACGCCAAATGAAGTACACATCAAAGCACCTGTCTTCTCCTTTACAAAACTTTTAAAAGTCGATACTTACTTAGGCCCTGAAATGAAATCAACGGGTGAAGTAATGGGATCAGACAAAGATTTGGCAAAAGCACTTTATAAAGCTTTTGAGGCATCAGGCCTGCATATTCCTGAATTTGGAAAAGCACTTTTCACCGTTGCAGACGAAAGCAAAGAAGAGGCAGCAGCACTGGCAGCGCGTTTCGTAGAGGTCGGCTTCACCTTATTGGCTACCAATGGAACCGCCGATTACTTTGAAGAAAAAGGACTACAAGTGACTCGGGTTGCCAAGATTTCTGAACAGCAAGCAGAAGAAACGGTTGTTGATTTGATCCGTAAAGGAACGACCCAAGTAGTAGTCAATACCATGGACAAAGATCGCCAAAATGCAACGGAAGACGGATTTATCATCCGCCGAGAAGCGGTGGAACATGGTGTACCGACCTTTACTTCTCTTGATACAGCGGATGCGATTCTAAAAGTGATGGAATCCCGCAGTTTTTCAACGAAAGCAATTTAACGCAGATAAAGGAGTTTTTTGATGAAGCAAGAAATCATGACCATCAGCAAACAGCGTCAACTGGCACCGCGGATTTTTGAAATGACATTGACGGGTGAATTAGTCAATGAGATGAGGACCCCAGGGCAATTTCTACACCTGCGGGTTCCTCAAAATGCCTTTCTTCTTCGCCGACCGATCAGTATCAATCATATCGATGCTGAGAAAAAAGAATGCCGAATCATTTATCGGGTTGAAGGAGATGGCACAAGAATTTTTTCAGAAATGACTGTTGGTGATCCAATCGATGTGATGGGGCCGTTAGGAAATGGGTTTCGCTATCATCATTTAAACCAAGGGGACACTGCATTTATCGTAGGGGGCGGTATCGGTGTGCCGCCGCTCTATGAATTATCGAAACGCCTGACGCAACAAGGCGTCCACGTCATTCACTTTTTGGGCTTTGCCAGCAAAGACGTTATGTATTATGAAGAGGAATTTCGCGCACTGGGAGATACGAGGATCGCTACCGATGATGGCAGCGCGGGTTTACAAGGAAATGTTGGCAACCTGTTATTAGCTGCAGAGCAAACACCTGCGGCGGTCTTTGCTTGCGGAAATAACGGTCTTTTAAAAACCACCGCCCAGCTTTTCGAAGACCTTCCAGATGTTCAATTATCAATGGAGGCGCGAATGGCTTGCGGGATGGGTGCCTGTTATGCCTGTGTTTGCCATACGAAAGATGATGAACAAGGCACAAAAAGTGTCAAAGTTTGTGACGAAGGGCCTGTATTTCAGGCGAGAAAGGTGGTCATTTAATGTCGATCAATGTCGAGCTACCCGGATTGAGCCTGAAAAATCCGATCATGCCTGCCAGCGGCTGTTTTGGGTTTGGTGCAGAATATGATAAATATTATGACATCAGTCAATTAGGTGCGGTGATGATCAAAGCGACCACACCTGAACCACGTTTCGGCAATCCGACCCCAAGGGTAGCAGAAACGCCTAGCGGTATGTTGAATGCCATCGGGTTGCAAAATCCTGGGTTAGAAACGGTCATGAATCAAATATTGCCTGACTTAGCTCAAAAACACCCAGAGTTACCGATCATTGCAAACGTTGCTGGTTCTACCGTCGAAGATTACGTTCTTGTGTGTCAGGAAATCAGTCAGGCAGAAAATGTCAAAGCGATCGAACTGAATATCTCTTGTCCTAATGTCAAGCATGGCGGCATCACGTTCGGCACCGATCCTGCGGTTGCTGGTGCATTGACTGAAGCGGTCAAAAAAGTCTCGCGAGTGCCGATCTATGTCAAACTTTCGCCAAATGTGACGGATATCGTCCCAATTGCGCAAGCGATCGAAGCAGGCGGCGCCGACGGGTTTACGATGATCAATACACTTTTAGGCATGCGGATCGATCTAAAAACACGGAAACCAATTTTAGCTAACCAAACAGGGGGCTTGTCTGGTCCGTCAATCAAACCAGTGGCGATTCGCCTGATCAAACAAGTGGCGCAAGTTTCTCAATTACCAATTATTGGCATGGGGGGCGTGATGTCAGTGGATGATGTCCTTGAAATGTATCTGGCAGGTGCTAGTGCTGTTGCAGTCGGAACCGCAAACTTTACCGATCCTTACATTTGCCCAAAGTTGATTGAAGAATTGCCTATCCGAATGGCAGAATTAGGGATCCCTTCTTTGGAACAGCTGATAAAAGAAGTGAGAGAGGAGCACATGTGATGAGTGAACGGCCAATTATTGCCTTAGATTTTCCTAACAAACAGGCTATTGAAACTTTTTTAGCGCAATTTCCTATAGAGGAAAAGTTGTTTGTGAAAGTGGGAATGGAGATTTTCTACCAAGAAGGACCAGCGATCGTTACTTGGTTAAAAGACTGTGGCCATGATATCTTTTTAGATTTAAAACTACATGATATTCCCAATACAGTAGGACGAGCAATGGAACGCTTAGCTTCGTTAGGAGTTGCTTTGACGAATGTTCATGCAGTCGGCGGGATCGAAATGATGACTGCTGCAAAAATAGGCCTACAAAAAGGAACCCCCGCAGGACACAAAGTTCCTGATTTGATTGCAGTTACCCAATTGACCTCCACTAGTGAGGCACAAATGCATCATGATCAGCAGATCATGACGTCACTGCAAGAAAGTGTCATCCATTACGCCACTTGTGCCCAAAAAGCTGGGTTAGACGGTGTTGTTTGCTCCGCTCACGAAGCAAAGCAGATCAAACAAAGGACAACGGATGCCTTCATCCGCTTGACGCCTGGTATCCGACCAGCTGGCAGTGAAGTTGGTGATCAAAAACGGATCATGACACCTGCACAAGCTCGTAAAGCAGGGGCTACCATGATCGTTGTGGGACGTCCAATCACCCAATCTAAGGCACCGTATGAAAGTTATCTGCAAATAAAACAAGAATGGAAGGAAGCTAGCCAATGAAAGAACAATCCAATCAAATTGCCAAAGATCTTTTAGACATCGAGGCGATTTTCTTACGACCGAATGAACCATTTACTTGGGCAAGCGGCATCAAAAGCCCTATTTACTGCGACAATCGAATCACTATGAGTTATCCACATGTACGTCGCGCCATTGCGAAAGGCTTAGCTGCAGTCATCAAAACGACTTACCCAGAAGCAGAAGTGATTGCAGGGACCGCAACAGCTGGGATTCCCCATGCTGCATGGGTCGCTGAATTGTTAGATTTGCCAATGGTTTATATTCGCAGCAAAGCAAAAGAACACGGTAAAGGCAATCAAATTGAAGGGCGTATTAAACCAAATCAAAAAATGGTCGTCATTGAAGATTTATTGTCAACAGGTGGCAGTGTCTTAGAAGCTTGTGAAGCAGCCAAAAGAGAAGGAGCCGATGTATTAGGCGTCGCTGCGATCTTTACTTACGAGCTGCCTCAAGTCCAAGAAAATTTTGATCAAGCAGGTTTATCCTATGTGACTTTGACAAACTATACAGCGTTGATCGAGTCGGCTTTAGAAACGGGTGCTATTCAAGAGTCTGATGTTGCCCTGTTACAAGAGTGGCGTAAAGATCCTGCTGCCTGGTTGAGTGAATAAGGAATTGAAATAAGAAACGGATATGTGAGGGAATGACCAAGCATATTCGTTTTATTTTTACCTATTTTCTGATAGCATTGGGAGAAAGTTTTTTGATAGGAAGGGCTATACCTTGCTGTCAACTTGAATTAGGAGGCTGTTTTTTTTGAAAAGAAATATGGACGTTCCCTGGAGTTATTCTGGAGACAATGGACCTGAACATTGGCACACTTTGTGCGACTGGTATGCACAAGGTGCCGAATTTCCTTACCAATCCCCAATCGCTTTAGTCCACGATGAGACCGAAGAACCCATCGATCAGGACTTGGCTTTTCACTATAAACGAGAGCGGTTCACGGAAAAAGAATTCAAAAATACGATTCACTTCGTTCCTTATAACAAAGAAAGCTATGTCACATTTAAAGGGATCAACTACTATTTGACGGATATTCATTTTCACATGCCGTCTGAACACATTATCGATGACGAGCAGCAAGAGTTAGAGTTTCACCTCGTTCATATGAATGAGGACGGAGAAAACTTGGTGGTGGGTATCTTATTCAAACTGACGGATAAACTCAACTGGATCTGCAATCAGCAAGACGACAGCATCTGGGACTTTGAGAACCATACCCAATGGTTTGATCCGAGCATGTTCTTGCCAGAGCGCACTCATCATTTTCATTATGTGGGTTCCTTGACGACCCCGCCAACGAAAGGGCCAATCAACTGGTTTGTCTTTGACTGGATTGGTGAGATGAGTCGTCGCTTCATTTTAGAATTCCGCGAAGAAGTATTAGAAAATAATAATCGCCCATTACAAGACCGCAAAGATCGGCCTATTTATTTCTATTGATTTATAAAAATGGTCCCTTTTGCGTAGTTTTTCTCGGACTTCTCTTCTGATTATCCTATAAAACCCGACGTAGTGGGAACCTTCTAACAATACAATCGTTTAAAAACGAACGAAAAAAAGACGAAAATCCTCGTCTTTTTTTATTTTCATAGCCATCGAGCACAAAGGCTATGCTAAACTAATCAATAAGCAGGTTCTAAGCATTCGTTTTCTTGTGAAATAAAACACAATTAAATCAATTGAAAAAGAGCAGACACGGTAAAGCTTTTTTAGCGAATTATTTTATAGTAAAAGAAAGGAAATTCATATGCATGCATGGGAGGCAATCCAAAAATCAATCGATTATATTGAAGACAATCTTACCGAGCCATTAGAGATCGATACGTTGGCGCAAGTTGCATCATTGTCCGTTTTTTATTATCAGCGCTTATTCACTCGTTTGGTTAAAATTTCTGTTAGGGAATATATAAAACTGCGTCGTTTGGCAAGAGGTGCGCTTTTATTGAAAAACCAAAAGAAGCGAGTCATTGATGTCGCTTTTGAAGTCGGCTTTAGCAGTCATGCCGTTTTTTCAAGAACGTTTAAAACGGTCTATAGAATTTCACCCTCGCTTTACCAGAGAAAGCCCATTGGCTTACAAAACTTTGATAAGCCAGATCTTTCATTAGGCTATATTGTGACGGAAGAGGGTATCCCATTGATCAGTGAAGGGGTTGTTTTAGAAATCCAGAAAAAAAGCAATCCGCATCCGCTGGTCTTCTATGGGATCGTCGGTTACTACCCATTCAACTATGGGAAAATGCTAGGGCAACGAACAGGGATCGACCCGATTGAAGAAATTTGGCATGAATTTCTTCAAAAGATTGCCCATCAACCGGGAAAAGCCAACTACCAGATCGGTGTTTCGTTTCCAGGAGATGCGCCAGAAGGCTATTCGAGTTACTTTGTTGGCCAAGTAGGTGATGACTCACAGGGATCGACCTTCAGTGAATGGACGCTACCGGCTCGGGATTACGTTGTTTGCAGTTTTGATACGATTTCAGAGCAACTGATCATCAATATGGGGAAGGCGATGCGCTATACCCGTTTCTGGTTAAAGAAGAAGGGGTGGATTGCTGAGGATTTTTTCCCTGAGCTTTATCAAGAAAGAGAAAATCATGTCGTTCATGTTGAATTATGGATTCCTTTTAAAAAAAGAAGTGAGATGTAAGGAGGAACAGTACAATGACTCAGTTTGAAGAAGGAGTAAAACTACTTGAAGAAAAATTCGGACATTTTAAAGACAATGTAATCGCCCTTGCCACGACTGCTTGTAACGAGAATGACAAGGGAGAAACACAGCCAGTCGTCCGAGAAGTAGATGCTTTTTATGAAGACGGCGTTTTTTACGTGTCAACTCATGAGCAATCAAACAAAATGAAGCAAATCAGTAAGAATTCAGCAGTTGCGATTGCTGTCAGTGGTGAATGGTTTACTGCGATCGGTCAAGGAGAGAATTTAGGGTGGGTGCTAGACCCTAAAAATGCAGAATTAAGAAGCAAAATTCGCAAAGCCTTTGTCTGGTACGACGAAGTTAACAATGAGGATGATAAAGGCTGTTGTTTTCTAGCGATCCGTTTGACCAAAGGAACGTTGAATATCAATCACTGGGAAAAGCTGTATCATTTTGATTTTGAGAAGAAAGTCACTATGGAGGATGGCGGGATTTATTAGCCAGCAGAGCCTATTAGCCGCAGGTGATGTTCAATTGCCATTCTAGCGGATCTAGCAGATATGTTGATGGCTGAATTCTGAGAAGGCTTGCCTTTTGTGATACAAGCTAAGCAAAATTGTTGCTGAAAGAGCAGTAGAGAAAACGAAAAAGCATAAAAACCGATCACAAGCGCTGCGAAGAGGCACGCGCTTGTGATCGGTTTTTTGATTGATTACTTTATGATTTTTGATCCGAATAAACTTAGAAACAGCTAGGACTGTTTTAATCTCAAAATTCCCTCATCAGGTGTCACAAAAAGTGTTTTTTGATTCTCATAAATGACGAATCCAGGCTTGGCACCATTCGGTTTCCGAATATGTTTGACTTGCACGTAGTCCACTGGTACTTGGGCAGATTGACGATATTTTGAGAAATATGCGGCAAGCTCTGCAGCTTCCATTAAGGTTGTCTCACTAGGATCATCCGAACGAATGATGACATGAGAGCCAGGAATATTTTTGGTATGCAGCCAGATATCACTCTTACGAGCTGTTTTTAAGGTCAGTTGGTCATTTTGTAAATTGTTTTTTCCGACGAAAATTTCAGTTCCGTCTGAAGAAAGAAATCGTTCTGGTTGCGAAGGAGCAGCTTTTTTACGCTGTTTCGCCCGATTTTTGACATAGCCTTGTGCGATCAGTTCTTCCCGAATAACCGCCAGATCCATGGGAGAGGCGATTTCTAATTGGGCTAACACGGATTCGAGATACGCGATTTCTTCTTTCGTTTCGGCAATCTGCTGATGGATCAGTTTGACTGCATTTTTTAATTTCTGATAACGTTGAAAATATTTCTGAGCATTTTGATTGGGAGAAAGAGCAGGATCGAGTTTGATCGTCAAAAGCCGATTCTCATCATAATAATTTTCCAAATCAACTGAAGCAGCACCACGGGGGACTTGATTCATAAAGGTCGTCAAAAGCTCACCTTTTTGACGGAATTCTTCGGCGTTTTCTGAATCGATCAACGTTTGTTGGCGTTTCTTTAACTTCAACTGGTTCCGTTTCAGTTCATTCTCAATTTTTTTCAGTAATTCGCCACCTTGTTGTTTGACCCGATCTCTTTCCGCCTTGTCGTGATAAAACGCATCTAAAAGCTCACTCAGACTCTGATAATGGGTGACAGTGGTGGTCGCATCGATCAATGATGGATAGGGAATTGGTGTAAAATATTCCTTTTTCTCTGACTGGAGATAACTTGGTACTAGCTCCTGGGTAAGCTCTGTAAAGAAAGCTTCCCACTGACGCAGTTTTTCATTGGGATTGGCATTGATTCGAGCGATCAATTCTTCTGCTGTATCGCGGCCTAAGCCTTGGAATCGTTGTTGAAGTTCTTTTGCCGTCAATGGATCAAGAGTAGATAATTCTTCAAAAATTTTGGTGCGAGAGGCTGTGAAAGGATTAAGCGTCGATTGCTTTGGTGGTGCAACATAGACAGCACCAGGCAATAAGGTACGATACGTATTTTGTGAATGACCAATGTGTTTGATCGTATCGACGATTTTTCCGCTCGTCTTATTCATTAATAAAATCGTACTGTGACGGCCCATTAGTTCGACGATCAAGACGAGGGCTTGCAAATCACCTAATTCATCTCGTCGCGTGAAATGAAAATGGATCACACGGTCATTGTCGATTTGTTCGATTGATTCTAAGATCGCCCCTTCTAAATATTTCCGTAGCATCATCAAGAAATTCGGTGGGGTTTCTGGATTGCTATAGGCGATCGTTGTGCATTGTACACGAGCATAGGTGGGGTGTGCGGATAGCAAAAGTTTGTGATTTTTCCCTTGGGAACGAATCACAAATACGACCTCATTTTCATAAGGTTGATGAATTTTGTTTACACGTCCACTGGTTAATTGATTTTGTAATTCTTGGACCATTAAATGGGTAAAGACACCATCAAAAGACATATTGTTTCCCTCTTTTCTTTTAAGGATAGTTTGACTGAGGGATTGATCCTTCCAATGTCAAATATTCCTATCTATTATACCGAAGAATCCGAAGAAAAGCCATGGCAGCTAGCTTTCCTTTTTCTTGGTAGGTTGGTGATCGGTGGTTTGCAGTGCACGCTCGATTTCCTTATTCAAGAAATAAGAGATGACTGTCCGAATAATAACGACGGCAGCTAGACGTACGATGTCTTCGAAAGTAGGGTGGATGATCGTCTCAATAATATCTGCTGCAATCAAGATCTCCAGACCTAATAAGACATAGCTCCCTAAATAATTGCGGATAAAATTATTCTCTCTGGCTGCCACCAATCGATCCTTTTCTGTTAATTCGTAGCGCACAAAATCAATGCCTGCGATCAATACACCCCAAACGATGACAAAAATGGAGAGAAAGTTCAAACAGACAACGATGAAATCGAAGATTGGATTGGCTCCAGTCATCAATGAATCAGCTAGATTATGCATAATGACTCCTTTACCGTTTTCTTTTATCTTACCGAATTATCGAAGAAATGTGAAGTTTCTTGACGTTCTAGGAGGGAATTGATAGTATGAATTAATAGTAGGATTTTTAAAAAAGGTGGGCAAATTATGGAACAAGTTAGGAACTTTGTTCATTACACGAAAGAAAAAATAGTTGAAAGCTGGCAAGCTTTTTTAGATGATCTTTATCGAGATCAGAAAAAAACGATTTTCACGCTGATCGGGGGAATTCTTTTCGCACTGGTCTTCGCAGGTTTGATCGTCTTTTCTCAAAATCGTATCAATGCTTCTTTAGTGGATCGGATCGCTTTTGACAAGCTGCCGTCAGAAAAAGTACAGCCATTGCCTTATCTGACTGCAGATAAGACGATTCGTGAAACACGAGCGATCTCGGTGATGTTTAGTAAGCCCAACGGACCTCAACTCGATCAAGTATTTGATCTGATCCAAGCGCAAGAAGATGAGCTGAATCGGACATTTTTTTATTATCCAATCGTCTATGATGCGGCTTTTTTCTCCAATGAATACAGCGTTGATCCTGATAAAGTGACGTTTGTTTTTTATGAAGAAGGGGTTGAGAAAAATCGCTTTACCTTTGATTCATTTGAGCAGCCAACGACGGAATTCATCCCAGAATTGAATCGTTTACCGATGTGGACGATTCGTTCTTCTGCCAATGATCGATAAAAAAATCTGACAATTTGACAGAAAATTGTTGACGTTTTTTTATCAATAAGCTAAACTGAATTCAATCAAGAAAGAAAACAAGTTGAGAAGGAGGAACAATCATGAAACTATTTATTCCATTGCAAGTGAAATCATGGCAAAACTGGCGTAGATAGTTGTATTGATGGGACCTCATTCCATAGATACAACTTTTTAGAGAACCTTCTAAAGTGCTGTATCTATGCTGGTAGTTGAATTTATCGCCGCATAGGACAAGCTTCTATGCGGCTTTTGCTTACTTGCAATTGCCGTCACATAGGCAGTTGCTTTTTTTGTTCTCAAAAACCATAAAATGAAAAACACGAAAAACGTAAGCAGAAAAAGGAGAATGAAAAATGAAAAACAAGGGATTGATTGCATCGGTTGCCGTTATTTTATTATTTTTAGGAGCGACATTTGTCTATCAGTTAGGAATGAGAAGTGGGACCAATCAAGCTAGTGAGACTTCGGAACCAGTAGAAAAAGCTGAAAAAACAGTCGGGATCCTACAATTTGTCAGTCATGAAGCACTGGATGCGATCACCGAGGGGATCAAAGAAGGCCTTAAAGAATCAGGCTATACCGAAGGGGACAACTTGACGATCGAATTCCAGAACGGTCAAGCGGATCAAAGCAAATTGGCAACGATGAGCCAGCAGCTGCTAAATAAAGATGCCGACGTTTTGGTTGGGGTAGCAACACCCGCAGCACAAGCGTTGGCGAATGTCACTCAGGATGTACCGATCGTTTTAGGAGCGGTCACTGATCCAGTTGGGGCAAATCTGGTGGCAGATATGGATCAACCCGGCGGCAATATCACTGGTGTTTCCGATAAAGCACCAGTTGCTGCACAAATCAAACTAGCAAAAGATTTGCTGCCAGAGGCAAAAACAGTCGGTATTTTGTATTCTTCGACCGAAGACAATTCGAAATACCAAGTGGCAGAAGCAGAAGCTGCTGCCGAAGAAAATGGCTTGACCAGCAAATCGTATGCCGTTCCTTCAAGTAATGAAATTGCGCAAATGGTGCAAGTGATGGCACGGGAAGTCGATTTTATCTATATTCCGTTAGACAATACGATCGCAAATGCTATGCAGACCGTAGTTCAAGAAGCCAATAAATCAAAAACACCAATCATTACTTCCGTAGACACGATGGTGGAACAAGGCGGTTTGGCAACGGTCGGACAAGATCAATTTACGATAGGCGTGGAAACTGGGAAGATGGTGGCAGCAATTCTTGATGGGACAGCAGAACCTGCGACAACACCGATCTATACATTCAGCGATGGCGAAACGATCATCAATGAAACTCAGGCTCAGTTATTGGGCATCACTATCCCAGAAAACCTCAAAGACGAGGCGAAACTGATTACAACGACGCCAGAAAGCGAAGCAAGTGACGAGTAATAACCAAGAACAGCGACCACCTGCGATCATCGAGAGGGTCTTGAAAGAGAAAACTTGTAAGAATATGGAGGAAGAATGATGATTGTTTCAGCAATAGGGCAAGGACTACTTTGGGGAATCCTGGGATTAGGGATTTTTATGACCTATCGAATTTTAAATTTCCCGGATATGACGACGGAAGGGTCCTTTCCGTTAGGCGGTGCTGTCTGTGTGACAGCGATCACCCATGGGGTGTCGCCCGTCTTAGCGACTTGTTTAGGAGTATTGGCTGGGATGTGTGCGGGCTGTGTGACAGGACTTCTTTATACAAAAGGCAAAATTCCCGTGATTTTAGCTGGAATCTTGGTGATGTCTTCATTGAACTCGGTCATGCTGTTTGTGATGCGCTCACCCAACCTCTCTTTATTAAACCAACCGAAAATTCAAGATTTTTTTACTAGAATGAATTTACCGAATTATTATGATACGGTGATCATTGGATTGATCATGGTCTTGTTGATCGGGGGCGTCTTGGTTTACTTTTTCCATACAAATTTGGGTCAAGCTTACATCGCTACAGGTGATAATGAGCATATGGCAAAATCGATGGGGATCAATACCGATCGAATGAAAATCATTGGATTGATCGTCTCCAATGGCGTGATCGCACTCTCAGGCGCATTGATTGCGCAAAATGACGGCTATGCCGACATAAGCAAAGGTATCGGTGTGATCGTTATCGGACTGGCGTCAATCATCATTGGTGAAGTGTTATACGGGGAACTGACCTTGCTGGAACGTTTGATCGCTATTGTGATCGGCAGCATTATTTACCAATTATTGATCCTATTTGTGATCAAAGCTGGATTTGATACGACCTACTTGAAGATCTTCTCTGCAATCGTCTTGACGATCTGCTTGTTGATCCCTCAATTTAAACAAGCCTTGCATCTACGCACTGGTTTTGAAACGGAGGACGAATAATGTTAGCCTTAAAAAAAGCCTTTAAAGTTGTCGGCAACGGACCAAATGAGAAAAAAGTACTCTTGAATAAAATCGATCTTTCTTTAAAGCCAGGAGAATTTGTCACGGTCGTTGGAGGAAACGGCGCCGGCAAAAGCACGTTATTCAACTGCATCTCAGGCACCATGCCCTTGACGAGTGGGCAAGTGATGATCGATGATCAAAATGTGACTACACTTTCGGAAGAAAAACGCGCACGCTTTTTGGCGCGGGTTTTCCAAGATCCGAAAATGGGCACTGCTCCCCGTATGACAGTGGCAGAAAATCTGCTGTTAGCCCAAAAAAGAGGGCAAAAACGGTCACTTGGTCTTCGACAACTCCAAGGACAAAGGGAAATGTTCTTTGCACTTTGTAAAGAAATCGGCAACGGGTTGGAAAATCATTTGGATACGCCAACGGGCAGTTTATCTGGTGGTCAACGACAGGCACTAAGTTTATTGATGGCAACGATCCAAACTCCAAAACTGTTGTTGCTAGATGAACATACGGCTGCGTTAGATCCAAAGACCTCCAAACAGCTGATGCAAATCACTGCAAAACGCGTGGAAGAACAAAACCTGACCTGTCTAATGATCACCCATCGGATGGAAGATGCATTAAAATACGGAGACCGCTTGATCCTGCTCAGAAAAGGGGAGATCGTCAAAGATCTTTCAGCAGAGGAAAAAGCGCAATTAAGCTTACCTGAACTATTATTGTTCTTTGAGGATGACTTATAAACCCTTGATAGAACAGTGTTTTCAAAAAAAACAATCAAATAAATGAAAAAAATAAGAAAAAATCATTGACATCTTTCAAAGTTAAACCTATACTTAGGTCAATCTTACATCAGTTTGGAGCGAACGACTATGCAAAAATTATTGCTAACGAACCCCACACAACTGAATAAATATTACTTTAGCTATTTTAGATAGGTTTGTATTCATGAAGGCATGGGTACAAACGCTAAGTTTGTATCTATGATGGCTAGAGCATTTCGTAATGAATTCGCAGCCACGTAGATCGTAAAATCTATAGTGGCTATTTTTTATATTCACATATCGGCTCTGTCGTTATGTAATGTTTGAAGGTGTTCACTGTAGATTCTTAAATTTACGGTGGACATCTTTTTTTGTTGAAAGGAATGAACCAGATGAAACAAATGATAACCGGACACACACGGTTGGCGGCACTATTTGCCAAACCAGCCAAACACAGCATCTCTCCAGCGATGCACAATCTTTCTTTTGAAGAACAAGGGATCGACGCCGTGTATCTGGCCTTTGATGTTGAGCCGGATGATTTAGCCGCTAGTATCCAAAGCATCCGTCAGTTGGACCTCTTAGGTGTCAATTTATCGATGCCTCATAAAATGGCGGCTGTAGCGCTGATGGATGAATGTTCACCAGCAGCCGAGTTGATCGGCGCAATCAATACGATCGTCAATCAAGAAGGTCGCTTGATTGGGCACAATACAGACGGCATCGGCTTTATGCGAGCTCTTGAGGACATTCAAGTATCCATCATTGGCGACACCATGACGGTGATTGGAGCTGGTGGAGCGGCGACAGCGATCATTAGCCAAGCCGCACTAGACGGCGTCAAAACGATCCATGTCTTTAACCGCAAGGATGAGTTTTATCCAATCATCCAAGAAAAATTAACACAGATTGCACAAAAAACAGCTTGTGAAATTACCTTAACCGACTTAGAAGATCAGATGGCTTTAAAAACAGCCATCGATCAAAGCAGCTTATTGGTAAATGCCACGGGCGTGGGAATGAAACCAAATGATACCGTAAGTCCTCTGAAAGATAAAACACTCCTGCGGGAATCATTAGCTGTCTATGATGTCATCTATAATCCAAGAGAAACGCAGCTTTTGAAAGATGCGAAAGCAGTCGGCGCCAAAACTGCAAACGGCTTAAGCATGCTACTCTATCAAGGTGCAGCCGCATTTGAACTTTGGACTGGCAAAGCGATGCCTGTTGAAAAAGTCAAAGCACTCATCGAATCCATGTAAAAAATAAAAAACAGAAAAAAACGAAAGTAGGAAGAAAAAATGATCGTAATTATGAAACCAGGCGCTACGCCAGAACAAGTTGAAGTTGTTGTAACAAGAATCAAAAAAGAAGGCTTAGATGTTCAAGTCAACCAAGGAAAAGAACAGGTCGTTATCGGCTTAAAAGGGGATACCCGCCGCATCCAAGATGTTGCTTTTCGCAGCTATGAGGGTGTCGAAGATGCCATTCGGATCTCAAACACCTACAAATTGACCTCTCGTGAGTTCCATCCGCAAGATACGGTTGTGGATGTAGATGGCGTGAAAATCGGTGACGGCAACTTTGTTACGATGGCTGGTCCATGTTCGATTGAAGGCTTAGACCAAATTCGTGAATGTGCCCGAATCGCTAAAGCTGGTGGTGCACAAATCTTACGTGGTGGTGCCTTCAAACCACGCACGTCGCCATACGCATTCCAAGGGCTGGAAGAAGAAGGGCTAAAATACATTCGTCAAGCAGCGGATGAAACGGGCATGAAAGTCATCACAGAAGTCATGGACGAAGGACATATCGATATGGTTGCGGAATACAGTGATATTTTGCAGATTGGTGCTCGGAACATGCAAAACTTCAAATTGCTAGCTTCCGTTGGGAAAACTGGGAAACCAATTGGCCTTAAACGAGGCATCTCTGGCACGATCGACGAATGGTTGAATGCAGCGGAATACATCGCCGTTCAAGATAAAAGTGAAGTGATTTTCATTGAACGTGGGATCCGAACTTACGAAACAGCAACCCGTAATACCTTTGATCTAAGTGCGGTACCAATCATCAAAAAACTGAGCCACTTCCCAATCATCGTTGATCCTAGTCATGGAACAGGTATCTGGGATCTCGTACCGCCTATGGCTAGAGCGGGTGTTGCTGCTGGCGCCGATGGGATGATCGTTGAGATCCATCCAGATCCAGCCAATGCTTGGTCTGATGGTCCTCAATCACTTAATGAAAAAACGTACATGAACATGATGAAAGAAGTCCATATCATGGAAAAAGCGATGAAAGAAATCAAAGCGTTGCAAGACTAAGCGTCAAGACAACCAATAAAAGAGGTGCAAAAATCAATGTTACACATTCATTTAGAAGAACATTCCTATGATATCCTCATCAAACGAGGGGCGTTTCAAAAAGTCGGAACCTGGGTGCAACAGTTGTGGGACAAACAGCGTATTGCCGTCATTACAGACAGCAACGTCGCACCCCTGTATGGCGGACAAATCGTCGATTCCTTAACCGCTGCAGGGTTTGAGGCAACACTGTTAGTCGTACCAGCTGGCGAAAAAAGCAAATCACTAGAGCAAGCAGCTAATTTATATGATGGTCTTGCCCAACTCGGAATGACCAGAAGCGATGGGATCATTGCCCTTGGTGGCGGTGTGATTGGTGATCTTGGAGGATTTGTTGCTTCTACTTATATGCGCGGCATTGATTTCTTGCAGATTCCAACGACGTTATTGGCACAGGTCGATTCAAGTATCGGCGGAAAAACAGCTGTAAATACTGGCAGTGCCAAGAATCTCGTCGGGACATTTGCACAACCAGCCGGTGTGATGATCGATCCAGATTTACTTACAAGTTTGCCCCTCAAACGCGTCCAAGAAGGCATTGCTGAAATCATCAAGTCAGCCGCTATTGCAGATCCTGAGCTTTGGCAAACGTTAGCAGGTTTGAAAGATGAAGTCGATCTTTTGGCACATGCTGAGAAAGTAATCACTGCTTCTTTAAAGGTAAAACAAAAAGTAGTAGAAGAAGATCCTTTTGATCATGGCAGTCGTCTGACACTGAACTTCGGTCATACGATCGGGCATGGCTTAGAAAGAACAGCCGCATTTGACACCAGTCATGGCGAAGGGGTTGCAATGGGGATGATCATGATCACCCGTCATGCAGAAGCCATCGGATTAACACCAAAAGGTACGACCCAGCAGCTTACAGAAATGGTTGAGAAGTTTCATTTGCCGATCACACCAAGTGAAATAGATAAAGAGCAATTATACCAAGCAATTACTCATGATAAAAAAGCCCGCGGGCAACAATTGAAGATTATTCTATTAGAAGCGATCGGACAGGCGAAAATCGTGACGATCCCGACTGAAAAAATCAAAGACTACCTATTATAAGAAAGGAAGGTAACGGATCATGCGTTATATTACAGCAGGCGAATCACATGGACCAGAGTTGACCGCCATTATCGAAGGTTTACCGGCAGGATTGCCATTAACAGCAGAAGACATTAATTTTGAATTAGCGAGACGACAAACCGGCTATGGCCGTGGGGGACGGATGCTGATTGAAAAAGACCAAGTCCGTATCACTTCGGGTATCCGTCATGGAAAAACACTAGGCTCTCCTGTGACTTTAGTGGTTGAGAACAAAGATTGGAAAAACTGGACCAAGGTCATGGCGATCGAAGAGGTACCAGAAAAAGACCGCAAACTACGACGAGTGGCACGACCAAGACCTGGTCATGCTGACTTAGTCGGTGGCATGAAATACCATCATCAAGATTTACGAAACGTTTTGGAACGCTCATCTGCTCGTGAAACGACCATGCGGGTAGCCATCGGAGCAATCGCGAAGAAAATTTTAAAGGAGCTTGGCATCGATGTGGCGGGTCATGTAACAATGTTAGGCGGCATCAAAGCGGAAATTCCTGAAGGGTTGACCGTCAAAGAAATCGCAGAACGCTCTGAAGCTTCAGAAGTAAGGGTGTTAGATCCGTCAGTCGAAGAAGAAATCAAGCAGCTGATCGATCAAACGAAGAAAAATGGCGATACGATCGGCGGTGTAGTGGAAGTACTTGTTGGCGGCGTTCCTGCTGGTTTAGGCAGTTACGTGCAATGGGACAAAAAACTTGATGCGAAAATCGCCCAAGCCGTGGTCAGCATCAATGCCTTTAAAGGTGCTGAGTTCGGCGTTGGCTTTGAGGCTGGTGTTTTGCCAGGTTCCAAAGTCATGGATGAGATTTTATGGGACGAACAACGAGGCTATACCCGTCGCAGCAACAACCTTGGCGGGTTTGAAGGCGGCATGACGAACGGTGAACCAATCGTGGTTCGTGGTGTTATGAAGCCGATCCCGACCTTGTACAAGCCGTTGCAAAGTGTGGATATCGACAGCAAAGAACCGTATAAAGCAAGCGTCGAACGCTCAGATAGCACCGCTGTACCAGCAGCCAGTGTTGTTTGTGAGAGTGTGGTGGCGACAGTGGTGGCCAATGAACTATTAGAAAAGTTCCCAAGTGATTCATTCGCAGAATTGACTGCATCTGTTCAAGCGTATCGAGAATACTTGTTAACCTACTGATTAAAGAACCAGCAAAAATTCCAGTAGAAATGAGGATTCTTTTCATGAACCAAAATATCTTTGTCGCCGGTCTAGGATTGATCGGCGCTTCCTTAGCAAAATGTATCAAAAAGGCACATCCGCAAGTGTATTTGATGGGCTGGGATTGTCAGGAAACCAATGAGATCGCATTAGCAACAAGTTTAGTAGACGAAGTGCCCCCTTCATTTTCTGAAGGTGCTGTCCGTGCCGACGTGATTTTGTTGGCATTGCCGGTAGAGATCACCAAAAAATATCTTGCCGAACTGGGGGTACTTTCATTAAAGCCTTCGGTGCTAGTAACAGACACCGGCAGTACCAAAGCGGAAATCACCCAATTCGCCGAGTCCTTTTCCTTTGATTTTATTGGGGGCCATCCGATGGCTGGCTCTCATAAATCAGGGATCACAGCAGCCGATGAGAACCTTTTCGAGAATGCTTACTATATCTTCACACCGACGAAAAGTCAGCGGATGGAAGAGCTGCAAGAGCTTTTTCGCGGCACCAGAGCCAAATATGTGGCGCTTGCGCCAAAAGAGCATGATCAAATCACAGGGATGTTGAGCCATTTGCCCCATATTATTGCTTCTGGATTAGTCAATCAGGCAGACGCTTTCAACCAAGCCCACCCCAGAGCGCAACAACTTGCAGCAGGCGGTTTTCGCGATATCACTCGCATCGCTTCTTCAGATCCTCGCATGTGGACCGATATCTTATTGAGTAATCGACAGGAACTACTGCAGCTGATCGATGAGTGGCAAAAACAAATGACGACCATGGCTCACTGGTTGCAGGAAAAAGACGAACGGGCGATCTTTCGGTTCTTTGAATCCGCGAAGGAAACACGGGATCAATTGCCGGTTCATCAAAATGGCGCGATTCCGGCATTCTATGATCTATTCATCGATGTACCGGATCATCCCGGTGTTGTCGCTGAAGTGACGGGGCTATTGAGCGAACATCAGCTCTCTTTGATCAACTTAAAAATTCTTGAAACTCGAGAAGACATCATTGGTGTTTTACAGATTTCATTCAAAACGCAAAATGATTTGCTGCAAGCAGAGCAGCTGATCCAAAACAAGACGACCTATTCGTGTCGAAAAAAATAGGAGGCTGGGATGAAACTAAAAAAAGCAACACATTTAAAAGGGACGATAGCGGTCCCTGCTGACAAATCGATCTCGCATCGCAGTATCATGTTCGGGGCGTTAGCTGAAGGAACAACGACTGTCCGAAATTTCTTACGTGGAGAAGACTGCTATAGCACCCTTCATGCATTTCAATCATTAGGGGTTCCGATCCATGATGACGGTCAGACGATCACGATTGAAGGACAGGGCTTCAATAGCCTTAAGCCTGCCCACGAACCAATCGATATCGGTAATTCTGGTACAACGATTCGTCTAATGATGGGGATTTTGGCTGGACAGCCATTTACAACTACCTTATTCGGTGATGACTCATTGAATAGACGACCAATGAATCGCGTGATGCTGCCATTAAGAGAAATGGGTGCCAATGTGAGAGGGCATGAACAGACGGAGTTCCCACCGATCACCATCAATGGCACGGCTTCATTACATCCCATCAATTATCAGATGCCCGTAGCAAGTGCTCAAGTAAAATCAGCGCTGATTTTTGCGGCACTACAAGCACAAGGTACATCTACGATCATTGAAAAAGAAACAAGCCGCAACCACACCGAAGAAATGATCCGTCAATTCGGTGGTGTCATCACAACACAAGGCAAAACGATCACTGTGACGGGACCTCAAACACTCCAAGGACAAGAAGTAGTTGTTCCCGGTGATATTTCCTCCGCTGCCTTTTTCTTAACAGCTGGCGCGATTATGCCAGAAAGTGAGATCGTTTTAAAAAATGTCGGGATCAACCCCACTCGTACAGGAATTCTTGACGTGCTAGAGGAGATGGGTGCTTCGATTGCTTTTTCTAATCAAGACGATCAGAATCAATCAGCTGACCTTACCGTTCAAAGTTCTACCTTGCAGGCAGTAACCATCGCTGGCGATATTATCCCACGCTTGATCGATGAATTGCCGATCATTGCGTTGTTAGCCACGCAGGCGCATGGCAAAACGGTGATCAAAGATGCGGAAGAACTAAAAGTAAAAGAAACCAACCGAATCGATGCAACTGCCGAAGAGTTGACAAAACTAGGAGCGGACATCACTCCCACCGAGGACGGGTTGATCATCAACGGTCCAACCCCTTTGCATGGCGGACGTGTGTCAAGTCGGGGGGACCATCGCATCGGCATGATGCTGCAAATTGCCGCCTTATTGACAGATGAAGAGGTAGAATTAGAAAAAGCCGAAGCCGTAGCAGTTTCTTATCCTGATTTTTTTGAGGATGTCGCACGTTTGGCTAAAGGAGGAAACAGCGAGTGAAAAAAGTGATATTAATTGGCTTTATGGGTGCTGGAAAAACCACGATTGGTCGTCTTTTGGCTGAAGAAACGAAACAGTCTCATGTGGATTTTGATGACTTGATCGTTGCTGAGATCGGCATGACCATTCAAGACTTTTTCGATCAACACGGTGAGGAAGCCTTTCGCAAAATCGAAACGGATATTTTAGCTAAAACTTTGGCAAAGGAACAAATTATTTCCACTGGTGGGGGCATCGTATTAAAAGAAGAAAATCGTCAGCTTTTAAAAGAGATGCCGCTCGTCGTGTATTTAAAAACAGATCCCGAGGAACTGATCCATCGCTTAAAGGCGGATACTGGCAGCATTCGTCCCTTAGTCGTCTCAAAATCACCAGAAGAAATATTGGCTGTTTACCGTCCTCGGATTCCTCTTTATGAAGAAACTGCTTCATTGATCGTTGAAACGACGAACAAAACACCAGAAGAAATCGTACAGGAAATTTTGATCAAAGCAGGTGCATAAAATGAAGATTGGTTATTTAGGACCGAAAAGTTCCTTTACGCATTTAGCTGCGCAAGAAGCGTATCCAGAAAATGCCTGTATCCCTTATGGATCGATTCCACTTTGTATTCAAGCGCTAGCTAACGGTGTGATCGATCGTGCGGTCGTTCCGAACGAGAACTCATTAGAAGGGTCCGTTCATGCCACTATTGATACACTGTTTCGTCAAAATCAATTGAGCATCGAACAGGAAATTATTTTACCGATCAATCATCAATTGTTAGTTTCTCAGCAAACAGCAAAAGACTACCGTCCCATCACTAAGATAATTTCTCATCCGCAAGCCTTGGCTCAATGTGCCGACTTCATCGAAGCCCGATTTGCTGGAGCTACTGTTGAGGCGGTTGCTTCCACAACGACTGCAGCAGCGTACGTAGCAAAACATCCAGAAGAAGCAGTTGCGGCGATTGCTTCCAAAGAAGCCGCTTTGGCTTATCAGTTAACGATCAAAGAAACCAATATTCAAGATGTTGCCTTTAATCAAACCCGTTTTTGGGTTTTGACGAAGAAAGCAGCAAACACCCAATTACCAGAGCAGACCGTCGAGAAAGCAACGATTTTTGTGACGCTGCCAGCAAATCGCCCGGGAATCTTGCACAAAATCTTAGCAACCTTTGGCTGGCGAGAAATTGATTTAAGCAAAATTGAATCGCGACCGTCAAAAACCACCTTAGGGGAATACTTTTTCGTGATCGATCTGGTGATGGACAAACCGTGGCAACTGATTGTAAATGCCTTTGAAGAGATTCAGTTGTTGGGTGGACACGTCCATCTTCTCGGCGTGTACTCGGTAAATGTTGTTGAGGAAGTGACAAAATATGACTCAAGTCAAAATAAAAATTAGCCAAGATGAAACACTTTTAGCAACGTTTCATAAAGAGATCCAAACGCAGCACCATCAATGGTACCCAACGATTTTTAAGCCCTTTGATCAGTCAAGATTTGAACAAGCAATCACACAGCAGCTGCAAGAGCCAAGCCACCACTTTTTTATCGCTTGGTTGGCGGAACAGCCTTGTGGCTTTGTGCATCTTCAAGAGGTCCGTTTGCCACAAAATGCGATGATGCATGAACGAAAGTGGCTGGAAATTGCAGCGATCGCTGTTGACCCTCGGTACCAAGGGATGCATATTGGAAAACAATTGTTGGCATTTGCTGAAAACGTTGCGCTGGAAAAAGGCTTCGATGATCTCTCACTAAACTTTTGGTCGGCAAATCAAGTGAAATCATTTTATGAGCAAGCAGGATTTGTGAGCACACGACAAGGAGCATCAAAGCATCTAAGGTAGAAAAATGAAGAAATTTCCTAGAAAAAGGTTAAAATTTCAGAAAATAGCTTTCTTTCTATAAGGTCTAGGGTATCCTTATAGACAGAGAGCTATTTTTTAGTTGGAGGATCAGAAGCAATGAGCAGGATGGAAAAAAATAAAAAACTGCATGAACGGCTAGAAAAGGAATCCAGTCAGGCAGCCAAAGAAAGTATCTTTGCCCGCCGAGAAGCCAAAAGAAGAAACCAGCGCGTCAGACCGAGTGATTCTACTTCGTCTGCTGATGAGCCAGTAAGAGACATTTTGTCTCAAAACACCGAGCATCCTAGGGCAAGCGACCCTCGTGCGGCTCAAAGTTCCCGAAAACAGTCACAAGTAGGAATAAAAAAATCTGATGGACGAAAAAGCGCAATCCCCCCGCTATCTGCTCAGGGACCTGCGATGCATCAAGGTCAGGAACAAAGCAAACAAAAACCGCAAAAGCTTAAGAAGAGCAAGCAACCCAAACAAAAGAAAAAGCGGAAGCACCCAGTTCTGCGTATTGTGGTTCGGGTACTATTGGTGCTTTTTGCCTATTCATTGATTGCTTTTCTTGTCGGTCAGCAAGTCGCAAGAAGTGACGCTGCTTTTGCTACGACTGATGAAGAGACCTTTAATGGTACGGCCGCTGCAAATGGTGCTCGTAATATATTGCTCATCGGTAGTGATAGTCGTGAAGGAGAAGCTGGACGCGCAGACACTATTATGGTTTTGCAATTAGATGGTCCCAGTAAGCAACCGAAGCTGCTTTCCTTTATGCGGGATACTTTAGTTACGATTCCCGGTTATGGCGAAAACAAGATCAATGCGGCGTATGCCTTTGGTGGTGCTGATTTAGTCAGACAAACATTAGCGGAGAACTTCGGGCTAGAAACCAACTATTATGCAAAAGTTGACTTTCGTTCCTTTGAAAAAGTGATCGACACACTGTTTCCCTCAGGTGTTGCTATCAACGCGGAAAAAGATATGAGTAAAAATCTTGAAGTTGCCATCAAACAAGGGCAACAACAAATGAATGGGCTTGAGCTGTTGCAATACGCACGCTTTCGGATGGACGAAGAAGGTGACTTCGGTCGTGTAAGACGACAGCAGCAAGTAATGGATGCGATCTTTAGCGAAATGAAAAATCCTTTAGCTATTTTAAAATTGCCTTATGCAGCAGGAAAAGTCTTAGGCTATGCTTCCACCAACCTGCCAATGTCTTTCCTATTAAAAAATACCTTCTCGATTGCTCGAGGGGCGGGAGGAGTCGACAGCTTGACTGTCCCAGTCGCTGACTCTTGGCAATACGGTTCAAGTGCGAGTGCTGGAAGTGTGTTAGTCGTCAATCTTGAAACCAATCAACAAGCGATCAGGAATTTTCTTAATGAGTAAGCAGAATGAAAAGTTCTGAAAACCATTTGAAAGTAAGTAAATTTATGCTATATTATTAATGACGTTTGAAATTTGTTGAAACGAGGAAAAAGAATGAAATTAGCCGTTGTTACTGACAGTACAGCTTATCTGCCGGAACGGATCAAAAACCATGAAGATTTGTTTATCATACCGATTCCTGTTATTTTAGATGGAAAAGTCTACAATGAAGGTATCGACATTGAAGCTGATGAGTATTACGCTTTGCTGAAAAACAGCAAAGAATTCCCAACCACTTCTCAACCGGTATTAGGGGAAGTGTTAGCCTTATATGAGTCATTGAAAGATCGCGGTTACGACACGATCATTAGTATTCACTTATCAAGCGGGATCTCTGGATTTATCGGAACGCTTTATGGAATCACCGATGAAACCGAAGGCGTTCAAATCATTCCTTACGATTCGAAGATCACAAGTATGCCGATGGGCCACATGGTAGAAACCGCTCTTGATCTATCAAGTCAAGGCAAAACCGTAGAAGAGATCATTTCCCATCTGGACACTATCAGAGACAATACCTATGCCTATCTAATCGTGGACGACTTGAATAACTTGGTTCGCGGCGGTCGCTTAACCAATGGGGCAGCCTTGATTGGCGGATTATTAAAAATCAAACCGATCTTGACCTTTGATCAAGGAAAAATTGTGCTTTACGAGCGCATTCGTTCCAGTAAAAAAGCATTCAATCGCGCAGAAGATATCATTGGTCAACGGGAGCAAGAAATCGCATTGCCTGTTAAATTTTATGTAATCCACGCCAATAATTTAGAAGTAGCGAAAGAAGAAAAAGCGAAGCTACAAGCGAAATACCCAAATGCAGAAATTGAGATTGGTCACTTCGGACCAGTTATCGGCACGCATTTAGGAGAAAAAGCCATTGGGATCGCTATTTCAGCGCAATAATTATTATTTTTTCTATGTTCATTCACGCCTTTATCTTTTCAAGACATTGTATGTAAGAACCAGTTAGACGTTTGTCTAGCTGGTCCTTTTTTCTGCTTTTTTGAGATTCGCTTGTAAAAAATCACACAAACTCGTACAATAGGATCAAAATGAAGGACTGACAAAGGAGGAATTGCTATGAAGTGTTCCTTAAGAAGGTGGCAAATGAGCGATGCGCAAGATTTAGCCCATGCGTTAAATAATCAAAACATCCACGATTATTTACGAGATGGGTTGCCATTCCCCTATACGGTCGCAGATGCACAAGCCTATATTCGATCTGTGGAGGAAGCAGAATTTGCCTTTGCGATCACTGTGGATGACCGAGCAGTCGGCAGTATCCGTGCTGTTCGCAAAGAAAATATCCATTATAGAACGGCTGAGATTGGCTACTCTATTGCACAAGAGTATTGGGGAAAAGGCTTGATGACCCAAGCTGTTCAGCAACTATGTGACTATGTATTTACTACATCAACTATTGTTCGTATGTCTGCAGAATCTTTTGCTAAGAATTATTCCTCTTGTCGTGTGTTGGAAAAGGCAGGTTTTACGTTAGAAGGCGTCTTGCGAAAGCATGCGGAGAAAAACCAGCAGCTGTTCGATATGAAGCTCTATGCATTGGTTCGTCAAGAGGAAGACGGGCAGGATGACAACAATCAAAAAGGAGAAACCTATGAATGAACTGCAAAAGTTACCAAATGTAGGTCAGGTTTTAGCGGATCACCTGGTACGTATCGGCATCAATACTCCTGAACAACTACGCACAAAAACGGTCGAAGAGGTTTTTCTAGCTATCCGCCAACAATGCGATGCGGGCGCTTGCTTGCATATGCTCTACGGCATTGAAGGGGCGATCCAAGGCATTCCTAAAGCGCAGCTTACACATCAGAGAAAACAAGCGTTGCGCCATTTTTTCAATCAATTGAGTTAGTGAAGTAATGCGCCGTAAAAAAGCACTTTTTAAGAGCGTTTGTTTTTAGATGCTTCTTATCAAGTGCTTTTTCTATAGACATCTGTCCCTAGCTACTTGAAAAGACCTTTTGCTTGTTACAAACCAGCTTCCTCATTATACTTACTCTATCTAGTAAATTACTAATTTACTAAACAAGGAGTGAGAATAATGAAAATACCAGAAAACTTGAAACATAAGCCCGTCATTAAAGTGGAAGACTATGATACTGTTGACGGAAAAAATGCGTTACATACAGATGCAAAAGGCCTTTCCCTCGGATTAGCACAATGGAATGATCGCGGAAAAGTCGATATCTCAGGCAAGGTTTGGCGCCATACAGGTGAAAAATGGTCTCGTCAGTCAGAAGAACTACCCCTCACTAGAATCTTAGATCTAGCAATCTTAGTGGCGCAATCAAGTTTGTATTTTCAAGAAGCCTATCGCCATGAAAAGTTTTACGATCCTGAAAATCCGTTGATCGAGATCATTGGTCTACAAGGAAATCGAATGACGGTTGAAGTAGACACCGAAAATCCTAAAATCGATGAAGACATTCTGCTTTTTTATGATTCCTTGCAAAAAGATGGCGAGCTTTACGGCGAACGCTTCAAAATCCTGAAACGGCTTTTAGATGAGCTAGGTTATTAAGAAAAGGAGCAGAGTGCCATGACACAAAATCAACCGTCTTTTGTCGTAACGAAAGGACGCGCTTTTAGCAAATTAGAACAAACCATGATTTGGAAAAAACCACAAAGTCATCAGACCAGTGCTGAAGAACTACGAATTGCTTCAGAGATCGCGTTGAATTGGGCGGATCCAGAGATGAAGATCTTCAATGTGTTGCTGGAAGGCGATGCTGGGTCGGGTAAGACCCAGCTGGCAAAGGCACTTTCTGCCGACCTGCAACTGCCCTACACCAAAATCACCTGCTTTGCGGATATGGATAAGTCAGATGTGTTTGGTGCTTTATTGCCAGTGATCAACACCGACCAAGAAGAGGACAAGGACTTGCTGGATGCGATTTATCAAAGTGATTGTTTTGAAGATGTCTTAGCATTGATCCAGCGGCATTTTTCCTTGACTCGTGAGCGGGCACGGGCGAAATTTGCGGAACTGATCGAACGGATTGAAACCAGTGATCAGCAACCGACGATTCAATACAAATTTTATCCCTCCGAAATCGTACGGGCGCTGGAAAAAGGCTATTTGCTTGAGATTCAAGAGCCAACGGTCATTCGTGATGCTTCGGTACTAGTGGCACTAAACTCGGCCCTTGAACAAAACGGGATGCTAAATATCCCGACTGGCTTTGTTCGACGACACCCTGACTGTGTGGTGATCATCACAACGAATCGGAATTACCAAGGCAACCGCCCCTTGAACGAATCCTTGCGAGATCGGATGCAGCATGCTGAAAAAATGGATTTACCTGAGCTAGCAGTCATGGTGCAGCGAGGCATTGCCAAAACCAATTATCCGGACAAAACGACTGCAGAGAAAATGGCTGAAATCATACGCTTACTGGACGTGACCGCCAAAGCCAACGCCATCAAAGGGGTGGCGGGCATGCGTTCCTATTTTTATTGGTTAAATGCAGTTAAACAAGGACAAGATCCTTTTACAGCAATTGATAGCAAAGTGCTCTACAAAATCACTACCGATCCAAATGAACTTTCTCTGTTACAACAGGCGCTAGAAGCTTCCGGGTTATTGGCGCAATTGCGGCTTTTGTTTTCTGGACAACCGCTAAATGCCTTTAAAGAACAAATCAAAGGACGCAGAGTCAGCAGCGAAGAGGCTGACCAACGCAATGTAGTGGAAGAAGGCACGCCCATCCTAAAAAATGAGCAAGTCCTTGAGACCGCCAATCAAGAAACTGAGGCGGAAACGATGGAAACCAGTGATTCTGACAAACAAGAAGCGAAAAGCGCAGCAACTGAGGCGACGTTTTCAGAAGAACTAGAACGCAATAGTCATGATGGCCAAGCAAAAGCTGGGAGTGAGACACAAGAGGCAGCTCCTGCTTCTCATTCTTTGTCCATAGAAGCGTATGAAGCCCAGGAGAAAGAAAAGAAAACCACGGCATCAAAGGCAGCACGACAAGCATTGAAAGAATCGATCCATGCCAAAGAAGGGCTGATCGTTCATCGACCACCCGTCGATTTAGAAAAAGCGACTGAAGCCCAACAGCGTTTGCAGCCGTTGCTGCCGATCGTAGAGTCATTGATCAAGCAAACCCAAGAAGTATTGGAAAACGAACAAGCTTCGGCATACAGTAAAGGTAAGTACAGCGGTACACGCTTTGATGCCAGCAAGGTTGCGTATCAGGATTTTCGGACCTTTGACAAGAAGAATCCACCTCACGAACAGCCTTCCTTAGCTCTTGCTTTGCGCATCGATGAATCTGGTTCGATGATTCGAGAAGATCGGATATTGTATGCCCAACAGGCGGTCTTAGCGGTGAATGCTTTTGCCGAACGTTTGTCTTTGCCATTGATGATCTATGGCGATACAGCAGACGTGACCGCTCGTGAAAAAACCTCGCTTTTTGCATACAAAGAATTTAATGAAGGCTTTGAATTTGTGCCAGAGAAACTCATGACAATGAAGCCTCGGCAAAATAACCGTGATGGAGCTGTCTTGCGTGTGCTAGCTGAAAAGCTTGCTCATCAGCTGGCAACCACTAAATTACTCTTGAATATCAGTGATGGCCAGCCAAAAGCTCTTCCTGATTATACAGGGGTAAAAGCCAAAGAAGATATTCAGCAGGTGATCGCTGACTATGAACGACAAGGGGTGCTGTTTCTTGCAGCTGCTATTGGGCAAGACAAAGAGGTGATCAAAGCGATTTATGGGGAAGAACGCTTTATTGATCTTTCTAATCTAACAGAATTTCCGCAGCGTTTGTTGCAGCTACTGACAAGGTATCTGTAAACGTCGATAGCGAAAGGGAAAAGAGTGTGGACTGCATGCCGCACTCTTTTTTTTGATCATAATTATATTATGTAAACAAGATGATATTTGTCTAAATTTGGAAAGTTCTGTAAAATAGACGCCAAAAGGAGAGATATCATGAACAAATGGCGGTACTTCTACTATCCTTGCCAATTCGGCTGGCACGCGGCTCTTCGTAGGCGCAGTTTGCTGATGAGTGGTGTATTGGCGATTCTTCTACTGATCATCGCCATCTTTGCAGAGCATTGGCTAGTGTTTTTTCATCAATGGCTACAATATGAAACAAATAGCAATGAGAATCAGATGGATCTCACGTATGCCAGTTGGCTTTTCTTTTTGCAGTTGCTACGCTTCGTACTAGGCGTTCTAACTGTAGGCTTGATCGCCGCCTTTTTATGGCACTGCAATCACATGTATCGTTTTCATTTGATGGGGGAGGAGCAGCAATCTCTGAGTATTCGGTTGTTGTTAGGACAGTCTCCGTTGTTGGTCACCTTTGAAGAGCTTTTCTTTGTAGGCATTCAAAGCACTGCTATTAGTTTGATAGGGCTTGTCAGCGGTTTGTGGCTTAGTCAAAAAGCACTGCAGGATTTCTTCCATTTCTTTCATCTTCCCACAGGCTTTACTTTCGAATTTCCCTTTAAAGGTCTATTAATCGCTCAACTTGGTGTGCTCTTGTTGCTTTTTTTGTTACGATTCCGCGGTACAAAGAGGACGGTTGAAGAGATTCTCGTTAACGGATGCCCGAATGGGTGAGGGGATGATAGGCTGCTTTTATTTCCCTCTTCCAAAATGCGAACATATGTTTTATAATAGGTGAAACAAGACAAAGGTCGTGAATTTGTGAAGACATCCTTAACTTTAGAAATGGAAGAGGCACTTTATTATTATTGTCGGGAAAACAGTGATATTGTGGTAGAAGAGGTAGTCATGCCAGATGATCACGGCATCGTGGATACTTTGAGTTGTCGCTTGACGACTGAAAATACCTTTGAATGGCGTTGCTACGAACTCAAAGTTAGTTTGGCAGATTTTCGCTCAAAAGCAAAACTATCCTTTATTGGGAATTATAATTATTTTGTCTTACCTAAGGCATTGTATGAAAAAGTCAAAGATCAGATTGGACCTACAATTGGTGTTCTGGTCTATCATGCATTTCTTGAAAAAGAAACGGGCAGCAAAGGGTATTTCAGTGTCGAAAAGAAGCCCCAACGGCAAGAGCTGCAGGTTCCAGAAAATGCCTTATTGTTTCGGTTGATTTCGGCACAAGCGCGAGAAGTCGGCAAAGCAAAACAGACTGCTCGAGGATTGCGGGTATTTTCAACAGAACGTTTGTACCAAGAACTGAAGAAACGTCAGCCTGAGTATGACTTGTTCGGTGGTGGAGTCAATTACTATGATCGATTTATTGAAGATACTCAGCTGCAAGCGATCGAAGCCTTGAAAGAAGAATTGGCCGCTACGAGATCAGCCTATGAAGCGCTGGAAAAACGTTTTTTATCAGGCGAGTAAGAAGGAGAGAAGAAGATGTACTTCCCGTATATTCGTGGAAAACAATTTGATTTATTGGCGTTGAAAGCACTGTTGGAACAAGATTGTTTGTCAGACGCGATCCAGCCGATCATTGAACCAGTCAAGCAATCAAAAACGTTTTGGACGACCATTGACCTGTTTCAAAGGAAGCAGCATCCTTTTTATCTGGTTCGCAATCCACAGGCGGGGGCTTTTCTGACGGCAGAGGGGTTAGCAGAGTTGCAAAATGTTACTGCCCCTAAAGCAATGATCGTAGATCGCCCCATTGAGACAGTGGAAGAAAAGCCTGATCTTTGGATCATTCATCAAGCGGACCAAGCACTCGCTAGTGATTGGCGGGAAAATACACTGCCGGTACTGGTAAGCAAAGAGTTTCGTTTGTTAAATAAAATCAACGGCCCGAAACTACTGATGGAAGATCCGTTTACCCGTTTACCTAAAAATAGTTTTTATACAGAATGTCCAGACGAAGGATTTTCAAAAACCCATCATCTTTATCATAAATTGGGCTATGCGGGATTTAGTGATTTTTCTGTCGATAGCAAAATTTATTATGAGCACAGTTATCCCTCAAAACGGTTGGTTTTGCATTGGATCTATCCAACAGCAGAGCAAGACTTGCGAATCGTTCACTTATTTTCTGAGGAAGAATTACCAAGTCAGAAAGAAAAGTTTTTCGAAGTCATGGAAGCTTTGTTACAGCATGAGGAAGAGTATCCTACGCAAACAGCTGGGCTGCAGCTATTAGTTGTTGCCTATCAGCAAGGGGCGTTTCCAGGTATGGGCGTTATTCGGAAAGCTGCCGTTATGAATCACTTGGAACTCGTCAGTCGTCTTATTTAGTCGCTATACGCATACGATTGTAGGCTCTAACAAAATACTGCCATTTATTGTACAAAACACCTTGATTGCACCCATTGTTTTCAGGATAGTGATAAAATCAGGGAAAAGGAGTTGGCGCTCGTGGGAACAAAAGATAGAGAATATTATCGAAATGAAGGAAAAGAATTTGAAAAAAACAAGAAAAACCTGCTTATTCGACGTTTAAATCAACTAATCGTTGTCTTGGTCATTTTGATCATTGTCTTTTCGGCGATCCTGTATTACATAGTTTGAAACTTTCCGTAGCTGTCATTGCTTTATTGGCAGCAACAAAACGAAACTTGTACTTAGATGACTGTGCACCCTTGATTAGGACTCGCTATGGGAATCTGATCCGTTTAGGTGAAAACTGAACGCAACGAAACGTTTCTTGTTTATCGTTGCTGGTTTGCCTGTGATCAAGATTCCCATTAGGCTATTAGTTAGCACAAATTTGCTGGGTTAAGTGCGAATCATTACTGATAAGATCGTGAACAACGATACTTGACTGATTCATTGAGTTTGGCCAGCAGCTGCAAACCAAAGCTTGAATTCAAAGATTCAAGAATCAACAAAATCAAATACAGATAAAGGTACAGATACAATTTGCCAGTTGATTTTCTTATCAGTTGTAGAACAAACAAAATCTAAAACTATCGCTCAAATGACCATTTTTTTGGATTATGCTGCCAATTAGGTGAATTTGAAGGAAATAATCCTAAATAAGAGGGAGGAGAGCCGTAAAATTATCCGCTAAATACGGTGTTCGAAAAATTTTATATTTTAGTTTACATAATATATATTATACAAAGTTGTATTCGAAAAAGAGTTCGTGATATTTTAGACAGTTCAAGTCAATTTTGCATCATTTTACCTCCCTCCGAATGACTTTTATCAGGAAATTGTCACTAATTCACTTAAAATTCAACTAAAACTCAGATTTCTTTTTTTACAAGTTTCTTCAGATTCTTTTTTGATTTGCTGATCAACAGTTTGATAACTTTCTGGTAGCAAGTTACTTGCGGATTCGTCTTTTTTATCTCAGCAAATACAGATTCAAGCTATCAGCCTTGATTCACGAACCAATCGGTTTGATTGTATGCTATAATCATTTTGAAAATCTTTGAGCTTTTACCTAGAACTTTATTCATATATAGCCAATCCGTTTTAAAATTCTGACACAAGTACTTAAACGTTGCAAATGCCAACAAATATCTACTACATGATTCGATTAAAAAGAACCCTAAAATCATGTAGATGACTTAGGGTATTTCGTTATTTAATATAATTGTAATGTTCATAGGTCGCCATAAACGTCCATATTTTGCTAAAAAAGTCTGAATAAAGCGCCGTTGATCATTCCTTGGAATACTAGAACCATGGCAAGTAAAATCAAACCAGCAGCTATCCATAAGCTTATTTTTCCTTTTCGTCGACTGTTGAACGGGTTTTGCTTCAAATTGCCACTCGTCAGGATGAAATACATAATCATGCTGAATGATATGAGCAAAATAATTTCTATCCCTATACCTAACCATAATCGCTGATTGTTTATTATTGTCATTTTATCACCTCAACTCATTTTACCATTAATGAGTTGCAGACTACTGATTTGCCTGGTTTGCAGCTTGTTTTTTCCATTTGTGTAATTAACACCCGATAAAAGCAATTCCATCCGTATAAGCTGACAATTCTAAAAGGAGAATAAAAATGAAAAAGAAGAAGCAATTAAAGCTAGTCTTTTTACCAAAAATCTGGGCGTCACTCCTCTACTTGCTTTTCGTGTTCACAGCCCTCTTCCTCTACTTATCAAAGTACTTGGACATTTCTTTCTTTACTTCGATGTATCCTGACTTTTATCTTCATATCTCCAATTTTTCGATTAGTTTGATTATTGGCTTACTGGGGTACTTTTGGCTTCTCGTAGGTGCGCCATTTAAAGCCGTCACGCTATTGACCCTGCTCTTACTCATTGCCAATCTATTGAGCGAGACTGTCTTGGGCTTTATGAACACCCCTGATCGAATCGATTTACTTTTTGGGATTGCAGGAACGCTCGTCGCATATTTTACTTTGGCAATGATCAAAAGACACGGTTTAGTCAAGAATCAATCGGTTTGATTCAAACAGTCGTGACTTCTCCTTATATGATCCCTTCGCTACTTAGGTTCAACCCATTTTTTGGGAAAAGAAACATCTTGCTGCAGTGATTTAGCCGAAAAAAGCACTCAATAAAGGGAGTGCTTTTTTTCGTTTCCATTGGTGATACTTTCGTATGGCTAGTCACTTGGTAGCCAATACAATGGACTTAGCTGTAGATTTTCCCAATACGGGTTGTGAAACCCTATCAAATAGTGCATGGCTAAATACCCGAAAATCATAAAGCCAAATGACAAAGTCACGATCCGTCCCCACCGTGGTATTTCTTTGATAAATAGACCTAGCATACATATCAATAAGGGGAACGAATAATTAAACAGTAAATCACTTCTAATATTTTGGTTCAGAGGATCCTTCATTATTTTGTCATTTAAGCCCCAACTTATGCCGACGATCACAAACATAAGCGCCAGAATAGTCAATCGTTTGCGATCAAAAAGCCACTGTTCTTTATCTTTCCTACTTGCAAAGTAGATCGTATGCAGGACCACGATTAATCCAGACATACTATTCTCCTTTTTCGCCAGCTATTTTCTAAAACGTTCATGATTCCTTCAGAATAAATTATAACATATATAGTATAAAAAAACGATACCCGCCACTATCCCCTTGTTTGATGCACTTTTTAGATGTTTCATAGAAGAATCAGAAATTTAAAAATCTGTTCGCTTTACAAAAGAGAACGTATGTTTGTATTATATAGATAAGAGGTGATTGCTATGGGTATGCTGCAACCATATGAAGATCGGAAAAAGCTAAAGTGGCAAGGATTCTTTTTATCTGAGCATACAACTGAAATTGAAGAAGAGCCGACACGCACGTTTGATTGTCCGCCTAAGCCGTCACTCACAACGGAAGAAATCAATCAATGCTTATTCGAAGCGATGAAAAAGAACGTAACTGTGGCGATCCAACGAGAAGAAGTCAATGAAGAAGGCGGCTATCCCCCAGATATTGTCGGAAAAATCAGCGGATACGACACATTGGGCATTTATTTGACGAGAGAAACCACAGAAAAAATCCATTATGATGAGATTCGTCATGTTGCTTTTTATGAAGAGAAAAAATGGTTTGATCTCAACGAATGATCCGCTTTTTACTACTTACTAAAGGAGGAATACCTGATGCAAACACAAAAAGGCGCTGTCTCAAAAATAAGGATCGTCTCCTTTGCCCCCTCCCCTTTGGTCCGCTTTACACTAGGCACCACCAACTGTTTGATTGCGAAGCACAGTTTGAATTTTTTAGGGGATGTTGATGAGGGCATGTTTCTAACTGTGGGTGGCTATTGGAATAAGCGCCACCAATTCGTGGTGCAAAAGTATACGGTGTACGGCAAAATAAAAATCATGTTGGATATCGATACCTATCGACAAAAAACAGTAAAGGCGGGTTCGCTATGAGAGCAAGAGACCTCTTGACAGCACTGACAACGTCGTCGAGTGCAGCAGATTACCAAGGAATTTATTTAACTTACAAAGAAAACCTGATTCCTTTTACGACGATCGCACAAGATAGTCATAACCAATTGATTTTATTTTTCGAACCCAAAAAGCCTGCTCTGACTCTGAAAGAATTATATACACAGCTAATGCTGCATAAGAATTTGGACTTGCTCTATTGGGATGGCGAGTCACGACAAAAGGTATTGGGGTTTCGTGAACAAGAAGAAAAAATCATCCTTTAGTCCCCTCGCCTATTTTGGCACACAACAAACGTTGAAAATCTCGGCAAAAAGACAAAAATGAAGTATACTTTGTGTAAAGACTAAAGGAGTTTATCATGAAAAATCAAAAGATTACCCAAATGAGTTTTGCGAAAGTCTATCCTCTGTATATTGCCAAAGCAGAACGGAAAAATCGGACAAAAGAAGAAGTAGATCAGATTATTACCTGGCTGACTGGGTATGACCAAGAAACACTCCAACAGATGGATGATGATGTTTCTTTTGAACGCTTTTTTAAGCAAGCCCCTCAGCTCAATCCTGCACGAAAACAGATTACTGGTGTGATTTGCGGGATTCGGGTAGAAGAGATCGAAGAGCCAATAGTTCAAGAAATTCGTTACCTAGATAAACTGATCGATGAATTGGCGAAAGGAAAAGCCATGACGAAAATTCTGCGCTCTGCTGAATGAGGCGTTTTTTTTCGAGTTGCTATTTAAGAATCAACGCTTTATACTAGAAATACCTTGGCAGGGGCAAATCATTGCTCAAAACACAGTGGGACAACACCCCACTGTGTTTTTTTATCCTGCTTTTCTTGACGACAGCTTGTAACCAGGCAGGCGATCTTAGTTTAGTTCAACCACTTAGCATGTAGTGCCCTTTGGAATTGGCCACCTTTTCGTGAAAACACAAGAACGTTGGCTGCGGCTCTCCTCTTCTTTACTCAACAAGACTCTCTTGGCACGTACAAAAAAGCACTCCTCTTATAGAAAGGAGTGCTCAGACTGTAGACAAACCTTATACAAACATGAGGTTTGTCTTTTTTCTATGTAATATTCTATGGATAATCGATAGATTAGGCAGTTTTCCTTTAGGAAAACGTCTCTTTTGCGCTCTGATCCTTTTTATTTTTGCCAGCTTTTTCATATTAAGACACGCAAAAGTAAGCCCAATTTTCATGTGCATTTTTTCAATTCCTATTTGATTGGTATAACGTAACCCATGAAATTCTTTTGCTGTCCCAAAAATTCGTTCAATGGTTTCTTTTCTCTTTTTATAAAGTTCTTTGAACCAACTTTGATGGCGTATCTCTTCACAGGTCTCTATAGCTTCAGCCCAAATGTGTCTAGTGATTACTTTGGTATGATTTTTTGAGTTGGTACACTTAGACAAGAAAGGACAATTTTTACAATCCTTTGGATTGCTTTTGTATTCGATATATCCTTTGCGATTGGTAGTGGCATAAGAGAGTATTTTATTATTGGGACAGATATAACAATTATAGTAATCGTCATAAACATATTCATGTTTCTTGAAATAGCCTTTTTTAGTCATAGGACGTTTGTATGGGAAAATTGGGGTCAATTTATGTTCGAGTAGTAAATGTGCAATTGCTGGTGTCTTATACCCAGCATCCATAATTAATTTTTCTAGGGGAAAAGCTCCTTTGAGCTTGTTAAATAAAGAAACAAACGTACGACTGTCATGAAAGTTCCCTGGGTGTGTAGTATAACCTAATATCCATCCATGTTTATCACACGCCACTTGTGAGCTATAGGCAAAAACTTCTTTGTGTTCACCTTTATGAAACCAACCACTTTCAGGATCAGTCGTACTTCTTTTTTTCAAGGAAGTTTTACTTTCTGCGTTTGTTTCTTTTAAGGGCTTTTTTAAATGTTTTTCTCGATTCTTGGTGATTTCTTTTGTCAGCTTATCTGTATAAAAAACAGCTTGTTCCATTACTTCGACAGATTCTTTTTTGTTACGATTCGCATGTGCTTTAATATGCGTACTATCAATAAATACTTCGGAAGTATCTACGATACCTTCAGCGATACATTGTTCTAGAATTTCATAAAAAATTTTTTCAAAGAGATCTGTTCCTTTGAACCGTCGCGTATAGTTTTTACCAAATGTTGAAAAATGAGGAACAGGATCTTCTAAACTCAAACCTAAAAACCAGCGATAAGCGATATTCACTTCTATTTCTTTTATTGTTTGTCTCATACTTTTAATACCAAATAGATATTGAATCATTGGTAATTTAATTAGAAGAATAGGATCCAAGCTAGGACGTCCTTGGATTTCATCGTATTTCTCTTTAACCAATTCATAAATAAAGGAGAAATCAATACATTGATCTATTTGCCGAAATAAATGGTCCTGTGGGACCAAGTCTTCAAGAGAAAAGAAACCGATTTGTGCGCGTTTACTCATATCTTGTTTTGAGAGCATCTGGATACACCTCCAATTGATACTCTTATTTTAACGGATAAAAAAAGACAAAGCACTAAAAACTAGTACTTTGTCTACAGTCTGAGCACTCCTCTTATAGAAAGGAGTGCTAACTATTACTTTTTCATTTCTTTGATCTGTTCTTTTCGTTTCAAATACGCCAACTCTTTTTCCATTTTGCGATAGCGAGCGAAGGCTGCTTCTGAAAGCTCACCGGCAGCAATAGCTGCTTTTACCGCACATTTCGGTTCTGTTTCATGCTGACAGTCTCTGAAGAAACAACCTTCAGCATATTGACTGATCGCTTCAAAGGATTGCTCGATCGAAGCTGACCGAACGGTACTGATGCCAACTTCCCGCATGCCAGGAGTATCGATGATCATTGCGCCAGAGGGCAGTGTGAACAACTGGCGACTCGTCGTCGTGTGTCGTCCTCGACTATCCTCTCGTATGTCATTGGTTTTTTGAACGGCTTGCTCCATGAGCTGATTTAATAAGCTGGACTTCCCAACGCCTGACGAACCGATAAATGCACTGATTTTTCCGTCTGAAAAGTAGGCTTCTGTCAGCAATTCGTTCGGTTCATAAATAGAAGTAGCGAATGCTTTCACACCAAAAGCATCGTTTAATGCTTGCAGCAGCTCTGCTTTTTCATCAGCTGTGACTTGATCGGCTTTGGTCAAGAGAATCACTGGGTTAGCGCCACTGTCCCAAGCGATCGTGACAAAGCGCTCTAACCGAGCGAAATTGAATTCTTCATTGGCGCTGGTTGCAATAAAAACCGTGTCGATGTTCGCAGCGATCCCTTGTTCATCCGTCCGATTTCCAGCTACTTTTCGTTGTAAAAAACTCTTTCGTGGGAGCAAAGCATCAATCAAGAAATGATCTTGATCATACACCTGCCCTTGGACAAAATCACCAACAATAGGATAATCCTTTGGCACTCGTGCCTGTTGACGAAATTTTCCTGAAACAGTTGCTAAGCATTCTTCTCCTGTGGTCAGGCGGACTTTTGCGATATCCTTAGCCTGAAAGACTACGATTCCTTGTTTTTCCATGATTTCCCTCCAGTTAATTAGGAGGCCGCACTTAAAAAGAGAAACCTCCGGGTTGATGTTGCTTCATTTGATTTGTCATAGGACATTTCCCCTTTCTATGTTGTGCTCATCATGTGATGTCGCTTTATTATACCACTGGAACGGACAGTATGCTAAAGCAAATGACCCAAAAGAACATTTACTGAAACGAAGTAGATAAACAAGCCAGCAATATCTTTGATCGAGGTGATGATCGGTGCCGAACCGGCTGCTTGGTCGATGTTTAGTTTAATAAGTACAAACGGGACTAAAAAGCCAAGTGCTGCGGCTAAGGTCATAGCAAAAACTAAGGAAATCCCAACAGCGACCCCTAACATCGGGATCCCTTGCCAAAGTGAAGCAGCGGTTCCAGAGATGATCCCGACGATCAAGCCTAGACTCAAACCGATCCAAACTTCTTTAAAGAAATGTCTGGTGAAGGTTGAAAGATCAATATGCCCTAACGACATCCCCCGAACAAATACAGTAGAGGATTGTGTACCAACGTTTCCACCCATATCCATGATCAAAGGAATAAAAATCGCAACGGCTGCCACCGACTCTAACGTTTGTTCAAATTCATCAATGACGACCCCAGCTAAAAGTCCAGCAACTAAAGTGATCACTAAGAATGGCAAGCGGACTTTCCAGATTTGCCACAGGCTGCCATTGATCAAAACATTACTACGGTCTGCTTCGTTGGAGGCGACATCGACCAAACCAGCGGCATTAAACATGTCTTCCGTTGTTTCCAACTCGATGACATCGATCGCGTCATCGACAGTGATGATCCCAACGATTCTTGATTCCTTGTCTACGACTGGCAGCGCAATGATATCTAGTTCATTTAGCAAACGGGCTGCTTCTTCTTGGTCGGTGTCAGTGGTCACATAAATAACTTTTTGGGACATGATCTCACTGATGCGTTGATCCCCTTGCGCCATTAAGAGATCTTTCAGCGACAAAACACCTTCTAACGTTTTCGTTTGATCAGTAACATAAAGCGTATAGATCGTTTCTTTTTCTTTGGCTTGCATTCGCACTTTTTCTAACGCTTGATTGACCGTCATATCTTTTTTCAATGTGATGAATTCCGGTGTCATCAAACGACCCGCAGTTTCGGCTTCATACCCTAGTAAGAGGTTTGTTGCAGCTCGTTCATCAGGCGCCAACGATTGTAAAAGTTTTTGTGTCACGGTCGCTGGCAACTCATCCAGAAGCCGTACACGAACATCTGGCGCCATCTCATTCACAAATTCGGTTGCTCGTTCATCGGTGAAAGAGCGTAATAAGTGTTGTTGGGTAGCTGGTGTCAAATCTTCAAACAGGATAAGGGCTTTGTCTTTCGGTAACAGTCGGAAAACGATCACTTTTTCATCCGCGGATAAGTTGCTGAATAATTGTAATAGCGGCAGCTCTTCCATTCCTGATACGAGTTCTTTTAACTTTTCAGAGTCTTTCTTATTTAAATAATGTAAGATGGTTTCTTGCTGGTTCATGGGATACACTCCTTCTCCTATAATTTTGGTCAAAGAAAGAAAGGCAATCGTTCAGAAAATTGTCCAGTTTTCTTTCGTTTGAACGTTGTCTGCTAGACAGCTGAAAATTTGTTCCGCAGCTGGAGATGACTGTTATTAAAACAAGCATCAAAGGGATAGAGCAGCAACTTTATTCATTATATCACATAGTTTTTTTAAAATATGAAAAATATCACTCGCAGACAAAAAAAATCTTTTAAAGGACGTCGCTTGTAAAGAAAATTGACTGAAGTTCGTCAAGAACAAAAGGCAAAAGAAGCTAGCAGACGCTGTAAAACATCCCCCGCAAATGGTATGATAAACTAGTTGTGATTTTTTTACTCACCGTTTATTCTAAACCTATATCAATGAAAAGAGAGGCAATAAAGAGATGGCAAAGAAAAAAAATTTGATTGGATCGGTCACTGCGCTTCTCGCACTCGCAGCAGTTGGCTTTGGTTTCCTACAAAACAATGACCTATTTCCAAAGCAGGAAACGCAACAATCAGAGGTAAGCACCCCTTCTGCTAAAGATATTCGCGCAGACGAATTGGCACAGCTAACCTACCAAGGCACCCAAACAATTGAAGTCAATCAGAACATCCCTGAGTTTTCAGAAGACGACCTTTCACTTGAAAATGGTGCCTGGGAAGCATACGGCGACCTTGACCACCT
This sequence comes from Enterococcus casseliflavus, assembly GCF_029215545.1. Lineage (NCBI taxonomy): Bacteria > Bacillati > Bacillota > Bacilli > Lactobacillales > Enterococcaceae > Enterococcus > Enterococcus casseliflavus. The sequence goes on from NZ_CP119393.1 coordinate 1,822,836, forward strand.
CAATCGAGCGACTTCGGCTGAAGCAATGTTGAATCAATCCTTGATGCCTACGGAAAAACGTGGCGATATCTCTAGTGTGAAACCGACAGGCTGGCGTAATAAACAGCTCCCCAATGGGAAATATTTATACAATCGAACGCATTTGATTGGGTTTGCTTTAGCTGGCGAAAATGCAAACTGGAAGAACTTGATCACGGGAACTAGTCAATTGAACAATCCAGAGATGTTGCGCTTAGAAATGGATATCAACTACTATCTCAAACAAGACAAAAACCATTATGTTCGCTATTCTGTCACTCCAATCTATCGTGATGACGAGCTGGTTGCCCGTGGGGTACAGATGCAAGCCCAATCTATTGGCGACGATACGATCCAATTCAACTATTATATCTTCAACATCCAAGATGGTGTCACGATCAACTATGCGGATGGCAGCAGCGAGATTTCAAACGAAGATATGACGCAACAGGAGAATGCTACAAGTAGTGAAAGCAACACCACAACAGCCACTTCTCAAAGCAGTGAAACAGAGGAGAAACAGAAAGAATATGTCGATCAACAAGGAAATGGTTTGATCAAAGGATCAAGAAGCGGCATCTATCATTTGCCAGGATCTAAATACTATGATGATACGACGAATCCGAAAGAATGGTTCAAAACGATCGCTGAAGCGGAAGCTGCTGGCTACCGTGCACCAAAATAAAAAAGCCTAGAGGCTTTTTTATTTTGGTGTTAAGTTATGCTTCATTGCCATGCGTTTGTTTTTCGTCTGCTAAAAGTGCTTGTCGCAACGCTTTGACATAGGCCTTCCCTTCGTCTGTAAAACGAACCGAACGTGACTTAAAGCGATAAGCTCGGTAAATTAGGCCTCTTTTTTCGAGACGCAGCAAATGACGATAAACCAAAGAGGTCGTTTTTATTTCTTCATTGGCACAGATTTCTCGTATGGTAGGTGCGCAACCTTGAGCTTGCATATATTCGTCAATGAAAATTAAGATTCGATCTTTTCTAGGCATAAGTCCTCCTTTCTGCAAAACAGTCTTCACTGCTGCAAATTCGTAAAAACCGATAAACTGCTGCCTCGTCTGCTTTTTGTCCGATCAATACACTGAAAATCTATTGATCTGTCTCTTTTCCCCTTCTTCCAACGAGTAAAAGTTCTTTTTATACGCTGAAATTTTCCCCTTAACGAGAAAAGCATCGGCTAGCAGCGCTCTTTGGTATTGATTTTATCAAATTTAGCAGCAAAAAATAGTAAATTTCAAAATTATTTTCCTTTTTATTGACCTAAAAATAAATAGAGCTATTATTTTTTCTTAGAATTTGTTATTCTAAATTTAAGTAAAGGAGGATTTTATGTTAGGGATCGGTTTATTTTTTGTAGGAATTACTTTGATAATCAACGGCTGGGGCAGCTTACTTCACATTGACTACCGCTCACTTGCTTTGATCAATCTTTTTACAGGTACGTTATCTTTTATTATCAATCTAATCTATATGCTTCAAGGCGCTTATTATGAAGCAGGCACTGGCTTTCTCTTTGCCTTCACGTATTTGTTGGTAGGGATCATTTACCTTTTTGATTTAGATCTACGTATTTATGGGATTTTCGCACTATTCGTAGCCATCAATACCTTACCTTTTGCTTGGGTCTCTTGGCAATGGGAGCAAGATCCCCTCTTTGCATTGATTTGGTTAACATGGGGAGCGTTATGGTTTTGCGGCTTTTTGGATACGATCGTGAAGGTAAACTTTGGTCGTAAGATTCATTATTTTGCGATCGCTTGTGGTATCTTCACTACGTGGGTCCCAGGCTTGCTGATGCTATTAGATCTCTATTAAAAAAAGAGTGATTATCTCAATGATAATCGCTCTTTTTTTTAGTAGGAAAACTGTTTTTTTCTAAAAAGTGTTCAATCTCCTGCATCGCTTTCTGAGGACCATTTGTTGGGAAATGCTTCTTTAGCTGGCAGGCTTGTTGTCGGATTTTCGGTAAACAAACCTCAGTTAGGGCAGATTCTAGCTTTTTCTCAGTTACAGGTTTTGTCAGTGCGATTGCATTGCCATACGCCACGCAGTACTGAATATTGCAGCTTTGCTCATAGTGCATCCCAATTCCGATAAACGGCTTCCCAGATGCACAAGCTGTTTGAACAGTCCCTTCCCCACCATGGATAAAAGAAAAATCGATATGCTCATGCAATAGATGACTTGGCAGATATTCGGTCAAGAACAGATTCTCTGAGTCGTTGTGTTTCCCCTTGAGTAGATGTGTAACCGGAGCAATGATCGCTAGTTCCGAACGGTTTCGCAAGAAAGCTAAGATTTTTCGCACCATGCGCGGATTCCCCGAACTGCCCATCGCAAAATAAACGATTCGTTTTCTTTCCCGCCGCTTTTGTTGAATAAAAGTCAACACTTCGTCTGGTAAAGAAGACCCGAGCTTCGCAAAAATCGGCCCAACGATTTGATAATTTTCTGGCAGCTGCTCTTTCGTTAAAAATAAATCAGGAGTGGTGATGAGATTTAAATCAGCGTCCATCATTCGTAAGCTCGTTTCAGGCATAAAAAGTTTTTCTGTTTGAGCAGCGTGTTTGAATGCTCGGGGCATCCAGCGGGATTTTACCAATTGTTTTCTTATCCAATACCAAAGTGGTTTCCTTAGCGGTCCGAAGAAACGCAAACTAGAAGGGATAAATGCGCTATCTGATCGAAAAAAGGGATCGCTCATCGCATAGGGTTTTACGTAGACTAAGGGAATCTGTTTGCTGCGAGCTGATAGAAAGATCGTGACATTCGATCCAGTTACAATGACCTGAGGAGCAAGTTTATCGATCAGCTTTTGTTCGCTCAGAATACGCGCGGCAACCATCTCTTTGGTGAAGGGATTTTTGATTGAGCGTAGTTGATCTAATTTTATGATCTGTTCCTCTTGTTTTTCTGTCAGAGTCGGCGTCAGCAAATGGTACGTAAAGCCACTTTCAGTGATAAGTGAAGCAAAGGTTTTTGAAAAACCAAAGAACTCGCAGTGGTGATTTCCTTGCATTTGTTTAGCGACTTCGATCATCCTTGTCGTTTCAGCCAAGTTGAATACCGCAGGCGCAAAAAGAATCGTTGGCATGAAATCCTCCTTATGTATCGAGTCCATCCACTCGTTTCTTTCAAGTATACTAAAAGTAGGCACATGTAGGAGAAGTTTTTTTGCAGATCTTCTCGTTCATCTTTTTACATTATTTAATTAAAAATTTGCTATAATAAAGAAAACCTTTCAAGGAGTAAACCAATGCGAAAAAAAATATCTTCCTTGCGGCTTAGTACATTATCAAGCGGGCTCATTCTCTTTGCTTTCTTTTTCTTGATTCAACAATTTTGGGAAATGGTTGTTTCTGACTTTGCACTTTTGCCTTCGCTGGCATTCATCCAAATTCTCTTGATGATCCTTTCAACCTTTCTCATTAGCAAGCTTGTAAAAAAACGCTCGTGGCGGCAAGTGCTTTTTGGCAGCTACCTATTCATCATCGGCTCGCTATTTTCTTTCTGGCTAGCAAATAATCCATTGGAGCTGCAAGCAGTCATTCTTTATATGATAGGCGCTTTTTTTGGCGGCATTCTTTGGGAATATTTGGCCCAGCGCTTGGCAACAGATCTTCTGGCCAAAGAACATGAACCTCGTTAACAGAGGTTTTTTTCTTTTTCTGATAGAAAAGGCAAACATTCTTCGTATATAGTGTGAAGGGGTGAAAAAGGTGCAGGATGAAGAAATCATTGAACGAATCAAAAAGAAAGACTATGCCGGCTTAGAAGAACTGTTAGCTGTTTATGGTGATAGCATGCTGAGGACGATTCATAGTGTCCTCTCCCAACCGCATGAAGTGAGCGAGCGCCAAGATGTAGCGAACGAAGTTTTTTACGAGGTTTGGCAAAAGATTACTGCGTACCAACCAGAAAGAAGCCGCTTGATTACTTGGCTGCTTTTGATCAGTCGTAGTCGTGCGATTGACCACAAGCGGAAGTTGAACAAGCGCTCACTGGAAGAAAAACCTGTTGATGAGCAGGAACTAGCTATTGAAGACTCACCTTTGACAAAGGAAACCTTTTTGGGCTTTATTGAAGACCTTGAAGCCCTCGATCAAAGGATTTTTCTGCTCTACTATTTTTACCAAGAGTCACCCGAAACCATCGCAGAGCAGACGGACTTAAATGTCTCAGCGATCTACAATCGTCTTTCCCGTGGCCGAAAACGCTTAAAAGAAAGGATGACTATCGATGGATTTTAAACAGTTAGTCTTAAATGAAAACAATTCACTGACAAAAATATCTGAACAAGAAAAAGCAACAACCTTCGAGCTGTCCAAACAATATGTTTTCTTGCAAGATCTATTAGAGGAGCTTCGGACGCTTTTAGTAAAAGACGAAACGATTCTTGGCTATCTGCCTTTGACGCCAGATGGAAACCTCGCCTTCGCCAATCAAGGGCTTGGCGCCTATGCCTATGCAACAACCGAGAAAGCAAAAGCATACCGTGACATCTTTCATGATACCCGCGGCAATCGTTTGTTAGTTTTCACAGAAACCCGAATGCTTTTTCTGGTCATCATCGACTATTTAGAAAGTAACACCTATTTCAGTTACCCCTATGAGACCATCAAGGCGTTCACGATCAAGCCAAGAAAGCTGATGAAGCACGAATCACCAGAGGATAAAGAACAATTCCATTGGGGCTATTTCGACTTTCAGGCAGGGACGCACATTTTCTCAGAAGTACTGACGAAAAAAGACTACGAATTATTTACGTTCTATCATGAATCGATCCCTGCACTCAAGAAAATTCCGATTCAAAACAAAGTTTACCGAGCAGCGAAATATCAGTATTTCCTGAGTAATTGGCATTTCAGTATTCGCTTGATGACCGCTTTCAACCTGGTTTTCCTGCTGCTGTTTGTATTAATGATTCTCGGTTTTTTCTTACACATTGGTCCACTGAAAGGATTTTATTATAAGGATCTGTTGGACATAGGTATGGTCATTTCCCTTTTTTATAGTAAGAACATCTTGCCATAAAAAAGGACTGCTGCTCCTTCCTAAGCATTTCTTTTATATCAATTGAATAAAGCACCAGATTTTCTACAAAAGAGTACCCCTTGCAGGATTCAAGTCAAAATGAATGCTGCAAGAGGTATTTTTCGTCTCGGACTATTGGGATATTCCTAACCGTTCATTTTTTCATTTCCTTTTGAAATTCTCAGATTTCTTGTGAACTTTTCAGAAGACTCCACTCATAATTTCATACACGCCTAATGGGATTATTTTTTCCTTCACGCTTGCTTTTTAGGAAGAAACGTTATGATGATTTTACTTGCTAGGAGGTGTGAAAAATCGAACTTATCGGACATTTGGTCTTTTGGATCCCGTTTTGTCTTTTTCTAGTGATTGGATCGTTTTTCATACAATGGCGGAAACGTTTCGTTTCAACCCTTATTGCAGCGATCCCGTTTCTCTTTTTTATGGTAAAAATATTCAATTATCGGCACTATGAGCCAGATTCTATTTTCATCATCTATTTGGTCGGGCTCTTCTTGTCGGCGATCTTACTGATTGCTGCTGTCCGCCGGCTGTCAAAAAAAGCCTAAACCTAGGGTTACTAGAAAACAAAGACATTGCCTAAAATGAAACCCAGCCTAACTTTAAGGTTCATTTAAGGTTCACGGACTATAGTCAATACGGACATAATAATTTAGAGCCTGTGCTAGCGGAAACTAGCGCAGGCTTGTTTGATTATTTATAGAAAATAGGACAAATCGCTAGCAGGTGTTGGGTAGGCAAAAATCATTTGTGCCAGCGCTTCTTTCGATAGCTGATTCTCCAACACAAAAACGAAGTGGTTGATCAACTCATCGGCTAATGCAGAAACAATCGTGACCGCAACGATGGTATCAGATGTGTCATAAACCAATTTGATTTTTGCCTCTTGATCATTGATTCGTCGATAAGTGTACCAAGAAGAGAGATCCATCACCTCGCTATGATATTCTGAGGCATGATCGGCAATCTCTTGCTCACTGATCCCGATTCTTGCCAGTTTTTCCGCACCAAATACCAGCGTAGGGATCAGCGGATAACGGATAGGCATTTTCTGGTCATCTATATGCTCGACAAGATAGGCGGCTTCAAAGCTGGCAACAGGCGTCAGTTTGGGCTGCTTTTTCGCTAGCACATCCCCAATTGCATAGATGTGTCTTTGACTAGTCTGCAAAAACTCATTTACTACGATCCCTTGTTTTGACGTTTCTACCCCTGCCTTTTCCAGTTGCAGCTGATCGCTATTGGGTCTGCGTCCCGTGGCACCAATCACTGCTTCTACGGTTAGAGACAATGCTTGTGTCTGGATCGTATAGTGGTTTTGTTCTTTCGTGATTCGCTGCGTGTTCTGATTAAAGTGGAACGAAACGCCTTGGTCCTGCATTGAACGAACCATTTCTGCGGTCAATTCAGCATCAAATCCTTTTAGCGGCTGGTCATTATGATGGATCACATGAACTTCAGCACCTGCTGCTTGAGCGATCATCGCCAATTCGAAGGTAATATACCCAGCACCTATGAAAGCAATCGTTGCTGGCATCTTTTCAAAGGAAAGAAAATCAGTACTGCTTTGTAAATGCTCCTTGCCGACGATGGGCAGTACGGCTGGACGCTGTCCTGTCGCAATAATTATTTTTTCTGCTTGAATCTCTTCTGCGTCCGCGACGACCGTATGGGCATCACGAAAAGCGGCTTGTCCGTAGTAAGTAGTGATCCCTTCTGCTAGTAACCCTTGTTTGGTTGACTCTGGCACCCGATCGGTATACGAGCGCTTAAACGCCATCAGTGCCGGCCAATCAATGGCTACCTGTCCTTGAACACCATTGCCTTGCATACGTTTCGCCTCTGTTTTGACTTCTACGCCTCGCATCAGTAGTTTTTTCGGATCGCACCCGCGATTGGGGCAAGTGCCACCCCATAAATCGGCTTCAACGATCGCGACTGTCTTACCTTTGGCTTTTAACCCGTAGGCAGCAACCGTTCCAGCTGGACCCGCTCCGATAATCAGTACATCCACCTTTTTCATCTGTCTCCTCCTTCTCCTAAAAAAATATTCCTGCGCTTGCTCTTCCCTTCAAGTATAGCGAATCACGGTCAGCCAACAAAATAATTCGCCTTTTGCGGCTCCTGCGAATGATCACAATCAGACCTTGAAGTTGCGTTTGATGTGGTATACTTTTCTTGTCAGTTTAACGACAAAGGAGAATGAATGACTGTGAGTTTTAAACGTTTTTTTCAGCTCTTTCTTTTTTATTTTCTCTCGATTCTGGTGGCATATGGCCTGATTGCATTTCTAGCAGTAGATAACTTTTGGCTGGTGGTCTGTTTGATGACGATTGTCGGCTACCTCACCTTGGGTATCCCACTAACCTTATTGAGTTTAAAGAAGAAAAAATAAGACAACAGACAAAGACACCAGCAACTTTTCTAAGAAGCTGGTGTCTTTCCTCATTGATGCGATTATCCTAATACGATCTGGGCATCTGCCAATGCTTTTTCCACGACTTCCATCACCAGCTTGCTATGGGCAAGGCGTTCCTTGACAAAGGCCTGATCATTTTCGTGAATGGCTTGTGCAAAGCGGACAAATTCTTCAAACATACGATGTCCGTGAACGCTGCGATCCTGATGGCTTTTTGCCCCATGGACCGGTTCAACGTCATAACTGGCAAGCATATTCGTCGGCCCATTGACGATGATCGATCCTTTCGTCCCTTGGATCGTTGAACGAATCGTCGCTGTCGAATCTTTGGCGCCGATACAAACGACTTTTGTTTGTTCATAGTCTAAAAACAGCATGCCAGAAGTATCGATCCCCTGTTCGACATTAGCAAAATAGCGGACACTTTTTGGTTTTCCTAAAAGCCCGACGACAAAATGAATATTATAGATATTGATATCCATCAATGCCCCACCACCCATTTTCGGGTTAAATGCAGGTAAAACGGTTCCCTCTTTGAATAAATCATAACGAGAAGAATACTGCGAATAGTTGCATTCAATCACTTTCAGCTCTCCCAATGTTTCAAGCTGCGCTTTTATTCCTTGATAGTTGGCTAAGTACTGATTTGTGATGGCTTCGATCAAAAGCACCTTGTGGGCAGCAGCCAATTCTGCTAATTCTACTAATTCTCGTGTCTGCAACGTAAATGGCTTTTCACAAATGACGTGTTTGCCAGCGAGGATTGCTTCTTTGGCAAAGGGATAATGCAAATGATTGGGCAGTGCGACATACACGGTGTCAACGGATGGATCCGCCAAACATGCCCCTAACTCTGTGTAGACGGTTTGAATCCCGTATTGCTGTTTTAAGTGATTCATTTTTTCTAAATCATTTTCTGTCCCAAAAATAGCGGACAGTTCAAGCTGCGGGACATCCCCTGCCACCGTCAAAAAATCATGGACGATCATGCCTGCCCCTAAAATCGCTAAGTTCATCTTGCTTCCCCTTTTCTATCTTCTTAAATCATTTGTTTCAATACTTCGGTGATCACTTTATGATCCTCTAAATGGGCCAAACCTGACACACAGATAGCACCAGTGACTTTCCTGTCTTCGATAATTGGAAAACCACCACCACAAATTGCATAACGTTCGTCTTGTGCCCATTTAGCAAATTGTATATCTCTATCTTTTTGCGCATAGACGTATAGTGAACTATGCCCGCTTTCTAGTACCGTTCGTTCTTTTCTTTCAAGCCAAGGGCTTTCTTTTCGCCCTGCCATTAAAAATCGAATGATCGGCAAGCCCTGATGAACAACTTTGATCCCTACCGGCTTCGGGTAGTTCCTTTTAACGTACTGATCGATGGCAATAACCAACCGCAATGCGAGGTCATTGTCAAAATGAGCAAACTGCAGCTGCTGTTCTTCTTGCAGGATTTCTGAAGGTTCGATTCGGATCTACTCCTTTACGTTGAGTCAGTTGATGCCTTCAGGCGCTTTGTTTGTCAAAAGCCCCATAATCACCCTGCCTTATGACTCAGTAATCACTTGATTGATGCCTGTTTCTAGCATTTCGATTTGTAAAATCGTTTCTTCGTCTTTCACGATTTTCTCTTTGCCATGGATGATCGTTTCATAGACGCCCTCATACACACGGCTATAATCACCAATTTCAGAGATGACTTTTTCTTCATGGTAGTTCCCGTTAGCATCCATATAAGTTAGTGTGCCATAGTGCTCTGGCAAATCGATCCCAAAATCGGCATGATCTGGGAGATAAAACTGTTTTAGATGCTCTTCTTGTCGATCCTTGGTTTGTTTTACAAAAACGCCGTTTTCGCCATAAACGACAAAACTAGGCCGCTCTTTTAATCGGAAGTAACTAGATTTGACTGAGACTTTCATTCGACCATAAAACAGATCCAAATCGAAGTAATCATTCATGCGATTTTTTCCAAGCAATTGCCGAACCTCATAATGGACATCGTCTGGTTGTCCAAAATAGGAGATCACTTGGTCCAGTGTATGACAAGCGTGTCCGTACAAGTAGCTAGTATTCAATGAAAATTCGGTCACTGACCGTGGAATCTCTGGACGAAAATAATCATAATGCATCTCTACTTCTAAGAGATCTCCGAGCACGCCGCTTTCGATCACTTTTTGCGTGGTCAAAAAATCGGAATCAAAGCGGCGATTTTGATAGCATTGCACAAACAAGCCTTTCTCCTGCGCCAGTGCGAACAATTCCTTTGCTTGTGCCGAAGTTTCCGTAAAAGGTTTTTCGATCAAGACATTTTTCCCATGAAGCAAGACATCCTTGCCTAATTCATAATGCAAATGACTGGGGGTCGTGACCACAACTAATTGAATTTCAGGATCACGGTAGATATCCTCTAAGTCAGAGGTGTAATGAACACCTTCTAGTGTTGGCCAGGTCAGCTTGCCGCTTGGTGAATAGATCGTCTTTACTTTGATCTTATCCTGCAGCTTGGTTGAAAAAGGCAGATGGTAGCGATTGGTGCTTTTTCCGTTTCCGAGATATGCGATAGTTAACATTATGACGCCTCCTATGAATTGATAGCTTGATTATTGCTGATATCCTTCGGAATGAGAAGTCTTTTGCCAAAAACAGGTTCTTTTGACCAGACTTTTTCGCAAACTACTCAGTGGTTCTGAACATTTTTACCAAATTGCCAAAAAGGTACAGTTTTCGCTTTTGGTTTTCTTTGTCCTAGGCTATGATTAGAAAGAGGTGGTTTGATGTTATTAGGAGATAAATTACGGCTTCAAGAAGGATTGACCAATACGGAGAAACGGATTGCCGATTATATTTTGCAAAATATCAATGATGTGCCTTCGTTGACGATTGAAGTCATCGCCAAGCATACATACACATCCCACTCTTCCGTCATTCGTCTAGCCAAAAAGATGGGGTATGAAGGATTTAAAAGTTTTCGCTTAGGTCTGGCTGAAATTGCCCATAATCAGATGTTCAACCCAACCTTTGTTGACGCGAATTTTCCCTTTTCGCCTAAGGATCAAACACCTGACATTTTGAAAAAAATGGCCGATCTAACGATCAACTCGATCCACAAAACCCATGCTCAGGTCGCTCCAGAAATGATGGAAGCAGTGGTGCAATCGTTGGAAGCTGCGCAACGGATTTTCTTATTTGCTCGCGGCGATTCTCAGATCCGGGCAAGAAGTTTTCAAAATAAGTTGGTCAAAATCAATAAGTATCTGATCCTAGCTGATGAATATGGGGATGATGCGTGGAATGCATCGAACGTCACGCAAAATGATTGTGCCGTGTTTATTACCTACCGTGGGAAAAATACGCAATACGAAAAAATCCTGCAGCACTTTCGTGATGTCGGGGTACCAGTGATCGTGATTTCTGGAAACGCCCATGCGAAAATCATCCCATTAGCGACCCATGCGATCATCGCTTCTCATGATGAACGTGATTTTCTCAAAGTCGGCACCTTTTCTTCACAGGTCGCCTTTGAGTATATTTTAGATTCACTGTTTGCATTGTTGTATGCCAAAGAATACCAAAAAAATATTGTCGAGTTAAGAAAAAAACAAACTGTTTTGGAATCAGGGATTCTCTCAGAATACCCGTCAACTGAAGAAAAGAGGAAATGAAATGATCAATTGGGGAATTATTGGTGCCGGAAATATCGCCAATCGCTTTGCTGCAAGTTTAGAAAATTTTCAAGACGCCCAGCTTTATGGGGTTGCTTGTCGTACGATGGAAAAAGCGCAAGCGTTTCAAGCAAAATTTCCGTGTGACGTCGTCTTTGATGACTACCAAAACCTATTAGATGATCCAACTATCGATGTCGTTTATATTGCTTTGCCACATTTGTATCATTATGAATGGATCATCAAAGCCTTTCAAGCGAAAAAAGCTGTATTATGTGAAAAACCAGCAACCTTGACTGCACAAGAAATGCGCGATGTACAAAAACAAGCTCAAGCACACGAAGTCTTCTTTATGGAAGCCATGAAGCCACGCTTCACCCCAGCGTATCGCAAACTAAAAGAACTTGTGGATGGTGGTCATATCGGTGAGCTAACAAGTGTCACGACTACTTTTCGCCGCCATTTACCAGTCGAAGGCAGTTCTTACCATTATCTGCCAAAACAAGGGGGCGCTTTACTGGATATGGGGATCTATAACTTAGCCTTTATCCAAGATTTTTCACCAGAAAATTTAACTGCCGAATTGATCGGTTACAGCCTTTATGAAACTGGGGTTGATACCTACGTTGAAGCACGCTTTGTCAGTGAAGACTTTGTTGCAGTGATTGAGACTGGATTTGACCAAACAAAAGAGACGGTGGCGGAGTTACAAGGAACAAAAGGGAAAATCACGATCCCCAACTTCCATCGCCCCGCTTCTTTTACCGTGACGATTGACCAAGAAGACACGGTCTATGATATTGGGTACGAGATCGATGATTTCCATTCGGAGATTCAAGCAGTTCATACCGCTCTTGCACAAGGACAACTCGAGAATCCCCTGATGTCCTTAACGGATAGTATTGCCTGTATCGCTTTAGCTGATGAACTAAGAAGCTTACTAGATGCGGAAAAAAAAGACAATTAAGATCATGCCCCATCGTTTTTGAATAGAACTGACCAGTGGTTGCCACTCGGTCAGTTTTTTTGTCAAAAATTGAGCGCTTTCTTTGACGCTATTGAAATGGTTATATTATATTTATTGAGTATATTTTTATACAAATAAAAAAAGAAAGGAAAACGCTTATGACTCCAGAAATTATAACGTACCTTATTTGTTTATTGACCTTCGCTTATCTAGCTGTGACGGTTTTTACTTTTGTAAAAAATCGTCGGACAGGTGACGGCTATCGCCTCCGTATTTTTTACGTGTTGGCAGCAGCACTCGTCTTTTTGCTTTCCGTTTATGCAATCGCTACCGGTCAAACCTATGACGACTTAGTGACATCGATAAATGATCTTTTTCAATAAAACAACGACGGCACGAACCCCAGCGGATCTCTTCGTTTGTGAACCTGTGGTTGAGGGAAGGATCAAAACAGAAACGAGCCAATGAAAGACTGCTAATCGATGGCTTTTCCATCAGGATTTGCTAAGCCGAATCAATGTCTTTCAATAAATGATGTCTGATTTTTTATGGAGGTGTGCATGCTCATTCAGCTTAAAGAAGCGAAGCTTTCCGATCTGCTTTCAATCTACTTGATACAAAAAGCGGCCTTCAAATCCCTCTTTCTCCGTTATCAAGACAAAGAAACTTCTCCCTATTTACAAAGTTTCGAGAAGCTAAACGCAAAGTTTTCTGCGTCGAATACCACTTATTATTTAATCATGACCGCTCAGAAAACCGTGGGCTTTATAAAACTGACGGTTGAGCAGGAACATACGACGAAGCTATCTTCCATCGCCCTTCTTCCCTCCTACGAGAACCGCGGGATTGGTAGACAAGCAATGATCTTGATTGAAAGGAACGTACAAACAGATACGATTCGTTTGAATACGATCCTGCAAGAATCCAAACTGGTTCACTTTTATCATTCGTTAGGGTATTCAGCAACAGGGATGTTTCAAAGCCCCTCTTCAGCAATCTGCTTTGTCTCCTTTACGAAAAAAATTGCTGCGAAATAAAAAAGCCATCTCGCCTTTCATCGGCAGAGATGGTTTTTTCTATCAATTGCCATCCTTTACAGCAATCATTTTTATTGGTCCTGCAAGGTGTCATCGGATTTTTTACGCAATCGCGGAATCTCTTTCACATTCATTAAATCTAAAAAGAAAGTGAACAATGGGATCCCGATGATCAAGCCCCACAAGCCAAAGAGATGTTCGCTAAGATACAGGAGAATAAACGTGTAAAACATCGGGATCTCTGTTTTATTAGCCATCAAGCGCGGATTTAAGATATAGGATTCCAACGCATGAACAAACACTATGATCAATAGAATGTAGATCACGTCATTAAATCCGCCGATAGAATAGGCAATAAACGTCAATGGAATACACGAGATGATCACACCAGCAACAGGAATCAAGCTGAGAAAGAAAATCATCAACGCCAAACTCAACAGCTGCGGAAAGCCCATCACCGCTAAGGCGAAAACAGTGATCGCTGTATTGACTAAGGCGATCACCAACTGCGTCTCGATCACATTTCCGAAAGCCCGCGTAAACTTAGCTCCTAAATAGTAAACATCTTCAAAGAACCACGCCCCTCGCCCTTGCAAAAACAGCCGAGAAAACGCAACGGTCTTTTTGTTATCGATCATAAAGAAGAAGCTAAGCAGAAAGGAGATCAGCACAGTCAACGCCAACTCACCGAAATTATACAGATAATTGATCACGACTAGAACGCCGCTTTGTAATTTCTGGATGTATTCGCTGGTCTGCAATAAATTCAAGACATATTCGATCAATTCATTATTGGAGTCTGTCCGTTGGTAGAAATCAGCAACGGAATTGACTAATTGGACGGATTGTTTGATGATGATGGGTACATAATTTGTTGCTACTAAATAAAGAATAAAAACAATCAAGCTGTAGGTCAGGATGCTCGTAAGCTTGATGGGCAGATGGCTTTTTCGATGGAGCAAAAGAACCAGCCGATTAATCAGATACGTAAAGATAAAGGTCAGCAAAAGAATGGTCATCAGACTGCGAAACAAAAAAAGAATGCCCGCAAGCATAAACAGGACAGTCCAGCGCCGCAACACAAGATTTTGAAGAAAAGCATTATAGTATTTCATCTGTAACTCCTTTATTCGTTGCAATGGAGCAACGAAGCATTTCAGTAGTGCCTAAGAATTATCTAATCATTAAACTATGCAAATAGCAAGAGATTTTATTTTTCTTAATCGAGCGAAAAAATGAAACAAAAAATCCTTAGAAGAATCGTTGCCTTTCTTCTAAGGAAAAGAGTTATTGGTAAACGGTCTTTCCTTCGTTTACGGGTAAAACCGAGTTGATGGACAATAAAAAGAAGCTGGCAGCCAACAGATCAGCACTGCCGCCTGGAGACACATTTTCTGACTGGCAGAAGGCTGCTAGTGCATGAAATGCTGGGTTCGGTAACGCTTGCTGATTGGCTTTTTGTGCGAGTTGCTGAACCAGTGCCAGTACCTCTTGATTGCTGCGGTATAAAATACACGTATCGTCCAGCGTAGCGATGATCGCCAACAGCATGTGGAGCCTTTTTTTGGTCTCATTGGAACAATCCCGAGAAAAATAATCTGCTAGAGCGATTTGAACATGAGGGAACCCAGCAGCAGCTTCCCCATACGCACCGAGATGTCCATATTTGGCTTGAACAGTTTTGCCATGACTTTCTGTTTGTTGAATCAGCGCACGATCAGGAAATGCAGTGAGAAGCTGGATGTCAGAAAAGACTTCTGGTAAAAAAATCCGCTTTTTGCGACTAAGTTGGCTACTGACGGCGCTGATGAGCAAGCCTAGTGCCCAGATGGCTCCTTTATGAGTGTTGATGCCACCAGTGGCTGCCAACATCGCCTGTTCTGCCTTCCGACCGATTGCAGCGATTGCTTCCCGCAACTCTTGAGACATGCTGCTTCCCCAAGACACCAAGGCCATTTCTTCAAAGTATGGCGTCAATGCTCGAGCTGATCGCAGAAAGAGTGCTTGATCCATATCGTGATGGGCACCTGAATCAATGGCATCCACTAACCCAGGTTTTGGGGACAATGTCACTTCTGCAATCAAGGCTTCTTCTACCAATTGGGCGAGTCGTCGACAATTTTCTTCTACAGCTAATGCAAACATCCAACTCCTCCTCTAGTTTTTGATTTGACCTTTGATCGTTACCCATAAAACATGCAAAACATAGCTTGTTAAAAAACCACAGCTGGCAGTTGCCAAATAAGCGACGATGATCATGATGCCAATTGGCAGTTGCAGCAACAAATCTTTGAAGCATAGCAACAAGACTTGAAAGACAAAAACATTGGCAAGATACGTTCGATACGCATAAGTAGACAGCCACTTAAACGTCCCTAACTGTGGGGCATTGTTTTTGATCATGGTTGATCCAAACATAAAGACTGCAAAAATCAATACTAAGCTATATAAGCTTTGCAATGTATTTAAATACGGTGCATGAGCGAAACTTAGATCACCTGCATAATGTAGCAGATGATTGGCAGATAATAGCCCTAATGCTAAGCCCACTGGCAAGAAAGCGTAGCGAATCTTGTATAGGAAGCGATAGACGGTTTCGTGATAAATCAAAGCGGCTTCGCCATAGATCCCGTAGATCACAAAGCTAAAGACAAACCGATCCAATAAATACCAGCTTTCATGATGCGGTCCTTCAAAAACTTGGCGATCATAAAATACATACCAAACGACATACAAAGCAGTTGCGACGATCAATACTGGCCAAACAGCTTTTTTCTTCGTCAACACTTTGTAGCCTAACCAGACAAAAAACGGCATCAACAATTGGATCTGCAGCATCATGATCGTATACCACAAGTGTGGCGCCGCATCCCCCGTCACATATTTCAGTAAAAACGTTGCTGTGTCAGTATAAGGTTTTCCTTGTTGGACAGCGGGAAACAGCCATAAATAAGCCGTCGTCCAAAGCACATATGGCACGACAAGTTCAAAAAACTTTTCTTTCAAAAATTCTAGATAAGACAGATGTTGACTAGTCTTAACCATGTTATAAACAATAGCAAAAATAAACAGGGGTGCGGTAAATTTCACCAAGACATAAAAGGTACCGATGAATGCTGCAGTCTTTTCATCTTGGGTATTGGATAAGGCAAAAGACAAAATCGTTTGCATCATTACTGCTGTCACGGCAAATACTTTTTGGAAATCACTGATGTTGATTTTTAAATCGTTGTTCTCAAACATGTTTTTCGCTCACTTTTCTAATAATTACCAAATCTCAGTGGTGAGTTTTGGCCCTTCGTCTGTTTTTACTAAGATTTTTTTTGATGGATGTTCCAAATACTCCTTTAAGGCAAACCCGCCTTGTTTTGTGATAACTTGAACATCGATCTGTTGAAAAAAGGCTGCCTGCTTTTCCAATAGTTCCAGTGGCAGCTTTTCTTTCGTGTCGGCATAAAGCAACAGATCTAAATCACTTGTCGGCTTGATTGTTGCCTGTTTTGCAGCCAATTCAAACCCCAAGCTGCCACCGATTCCCCAAGAATAGTGCTTCAATAAAAGTCGTGCTTGTTGATAGTTGCGGTAAACTGGATAATTGGCTACTTCATTGAATCGAAAGCTCTCACGAGTGATCAATTCCCAAGGATGGATCGTTCGTTTGATCATGTTGCAGGGTGCCTCAAAGGCAAACCGTTCTTGCCGCTTTTCCCCGCGCAACCCCACTGGTAAATAGCTGGGGTTACGGGGTTTCCCACGACGGACGGTCGCAAAAAGCTGTTCTTTTTCAGAAAACCATTTGGGAATATCAATCATATCAAGAACTTCTTTATCTAATTGAACGATATCGTGGGCACGGTTCATTCGTTACTCATTCCATTCTGCATTCATTTTTTCAAATACGTTATTCGTTTCCAGCCGGCCGCTCTTTTTAGCGATCGGATTGGTGTAGCGACTGGTCAACATCGTGTCATTCGTTTTACGCACATCATCAATCGCCTCATTGATCGCTTCAATTACAGTCGCTTTGCTTTCAGAGGTGACAGACTGATCCGTAATGGAGGATAAGAAAGTGAAGATTGCCCCAAGTTTCGTATAATTTTTGATATCATAAGCAATACTTGGTACTTTTTCCGCCGCGGCTTCAATCGCGGCAATCGACCGTTTGGTGACTCGACTTGCACTTTCTTTTGACATTGCTTGAACAGTGATCTTTTCACTATTTAATGCGATCAGACGACTTGATTGCAAGCCATGCGCTAAGAAAGCCCCAGAGATCGCATTACCAGCGATAAAACCGATCACTGGATGACCCGCTTGGCGTAGTTTGGCATAAGCTGCCGCACTATTTGCTAAAGCTGCATGAATACCAATCAATTCTTCATTATAGCCATACGCTTGGCTAGGAACATCGATGACCGCAACGATTGGCCGTTTGATTGCTTTCTCTTTGTCTTCGTGATAAACAGTTTCTAACAGATGGCCCATCTCGTACCCTTCGACTAAACCAACTTCTCCATTGCGTACCCGATACATCGGATTATTTGGGTTTGGCACGATTGCTGTAACAACGACTTCTTCAGTAAAAAGGTCAGATGCAGCTGCATAGACTGTTGCACTAGTTGAGGTTGGGAACTGCAGATTCGTCAATGCTGAAAACCAATGATAACCGATACTGTCAGCAGCAGCTTCTTGGCCTTCTGTTACAGTAATAGGTGCCACTTCAGTTGCTTTATGCGCTGCAAGAGCCTTATTGTATGCCTCGATAGTCAGCGGCTTTGATAGATCAAGTTCGTTTAAAAGAGAAAGATAAAAACCACTTTTTTCGCTGCGATGACTGTCTTTCTTTTCAACCATCGCCGCAATCACAGCTTCTTGGATCGATTCGACACTGTCAGTCACTAGTTCATCGATCATTTGTGCTTCCAAGCGTTGTTTGGCGCCAATGGTATTCCAAATCAAATCTTTATCACTGGAATCAAATTCTCTCACGCCAGCTTCTTGTTCGATGACTTCAGGACCGTTCAAACCGATACGGGCTTTCTTCGTCGCTATCAAGTAGCTCATAAGTGCTGAGGTAATCGACATACCGCCAAAAGAACCCACCCGACCTGGCACTAAGCCAATCACTGGCACATACGATTTTATTGCAACGATCAAATTGCCGATTTCTGCGATCGACAATAAGCCGTAATTCGCTTCTTGGAGGCGTACCCCACCAGTATCGAGGATGATGATCGGTGTGATCGGATTGCCCTTTTGGTTTTCTTCCAACACATGCGTCAATGCAGCGATGATTTTAGCACCAGAAACTTCACCGATCCCGCCACCTTGGAATTTCCCTTCCATAGCGATCACGACCACGTTTTCTCCAGAAATCGCTCCACGACACACAACGATCCCATCATCGCTTTGTGGCACGATGTCTTGAGCCACCAGATTGGGTGCGATCATTTGGTCGAATGGATCGATCAATTCACGACCGCTCTTGGCATCCAATAAGGCGTGCACCCGTTCTCGAGCATTTAATTCTACAAAACTATTCTTCATCTGCTAGTTCCTCCATTGCTTGGGTTAATCGTAGGTAAACCACACCGGGAGTGGCGCCAAAGTCGTTGAGCACTATTTGCGCACTGATTGGATAGCGCTCAAAAAAACGCGTCAAGACATTTTGCCACACATCGCCAAAGCCGTCACTTCCTGTACAAACTGAAACGGTGGTTTCTTGTTTGTCTGTTGGAAAAAGCAGAATTTCCAAGTCACCAGAACCCACCACGCCAACATGGACTTTTTTGGTGACTGGTTTCGTTGTTTGATACGTATAAGCTAATTTTTCCATCTCTTCTTCTCTCCTCTTGCTCTTATTAAGACCACGTTCTGAATTTCATTGGCGGTTCGTACAACCCATCGGACCATTCGATCAAATCATCAACGGTTTGAGCTGCTAGCAATGATCGTTTGGCATCACTGCGTTTGATCCCTAAGTCTTCTGGTAATTTCACGATCCCCGCTTTGCGAAGGGCATCCAGAGAAGCTTTTGTGCTGGTCATTCCTAGTGGAGTTACACCACCGATGGCTGCGATGGCTGCTTGTTTTTCCTCTTTTGAATTTGCTTTATAAAGATAAGCGATGCCTTCTTCTGTCACGATATGCGTCGTATCTTCGCTATAGATCATAATTGGGGCATTGGCTAAACCAGCTTGCTTTTGGACAGCCAACGCATCTAACGTTTCTACAAAAACAGGTTTTTTATTGGACCCATACGTTTCAACCATTTGAACGACTAATTTTTGTCCTTTTGCTAAAGGATCTGTTTCATCCCGCAAGGATTGCCAAGCTGGAGTCGAATGCCGACGGCCCCCCGGATTATGCCCCATATTTGGTGCACCACCAAACCCAGATAAGCGGCCTTTCGTCACTGTAGAAGAATTTCCTTGATAATCTAGTTGTAAGGTCGAACCGATAAACATATCGATGGCATATTGACCTGCAGTTTGTGATAATGCTCGATTGCTGCGCATCGTGCCGTCTTTTCCGACAAAGAATACATCGGGTCGAGCGGCAATATATTTTTCCATACCAACTTCCCCACCAAAACTGTGGATGCTTTCGACCCAACCAGATTCGATAGCTGGAATCATCGTTGGATGAGGATTCAAGACCCAGTTTTTCGCTACTTTCCCTTTGATTCCAAGCGTTTCTCCATAGGTTGGTAAAAGTAACTCGATCGCAGCGGTGTTAAAACCGATCCCATGATTCAACGATTGTACTTCATGTTCTGCATAGATTCCTTTTAATGCCATCATCGCCATCAAAATTTGTAATTCCGTAATGTTTTGCGGATCTCTCGTAAAGAGGGCTTCTAATTGATACGGTTGGTCTGCTACCACGACGACATCGATCCAATCGCTGGGAATGTCGACCCGCGGCAAACGATCGACCACTTCATTAACTTGGACGATCACAATCCCATCTTTAAAGGCTGCTGCTTCGACGATCGTTGGCGTTTCTTCCGTATTGTAACCTGTATAAAGATTTCCTTGGCGATCGGCTTTGTCCGCCGCCACAAGGACCACATTCGGAATCAAGTCGATAAATAAGCGACCATATAATTCCAAATACGTATGAATGTCCCCTAATTTCATAGTTTTGTCTTCAATCATTTGGGCAACGCGCGTACTTTGTGCGCCTGCATAAGAAAAATCGATTTTCGCTGCAATGCCTTTTTCAAATATCGTCAAATGTTCTGGACGGGAGATACTCGACATGATCATATGCAAATTATTGACTTTTTGAGCATCGACTTGTTCTAAGCTTTTTGATAGGAAGCTTGCTTGTTTTTGATTGTCGCCTTCAAGGACCACTTTGTCTCCCGGACGGATCAACTGTTCTAAGACTTCAATGATCGCTTCCGTTGGGACATATTTTCCATCGAGAAGATGCTCGATTTTTTTCATGGTTTGGGCCTTCTTTTCACGTTTACTTGCCCAGTTTCTTGCAGGTTTTTCCATTCTATTCATCTCCATTTTTGATATAGGAATAAAGCATCATCCAAGCCATGTTGATCCAAATTGATCACACGGATCGCTTTGTTTTTACCAAATTTTGCTTGGATCAGTTTTGTTAGGGTATTGCCAGGAGGAAATTCAAGAGCCAAATCAAGTCCTGCTTCGTAGGCAACATCCATGATCTTGTTCCACTGCACCGGATAAGCAATATTTTGCAGCAAATCTCGACGGATCTCTTCAGGGTTCATGGTCATCCGACCATCCGTATTTTTGAGGTAGGGACAGATAGGCACATCAAGGAATACCGTGTTCATAAATGGCGCAAACCGTTTCACGGGTTCTGCCATCAACACACAATGGGACGGGACAGGCACTGCTAAAAGTTTGGCGGTTTGCGCATGATAATCTTTCGCTTGAGCTAGCGTCTTGCGCAAGCCTTTGATATGACCAGAGATCGTATGCTGCATGGGGCAATTTTCATTTGATAAATAGACGGGAGCAGCAGGATCAAATGTTTTTGCCACGAGCGCTTCTGCTTCACTTCTCGTTACACCAACCAGTACCCCCATGGCATAATCAGTCGGATAGGCTTCTTTCATCAATGTCGCCCGATGATAGACCAAGCTAGCGGCATTTTCGAAACTCAAGCTTTCACAAGCTAACGCAGCGGAAAAAGCGCCAATCGAATGCCCCGCCACAAGCTGAGGTTGCACACCAGATGCTTTCATCTGGTCCGTGTAAAAAGCCGCTTTTACTAAAAGGGCCAACTGAATAGAGACGGTATCTTGTTTGAGATCCCCCGATACAGGGTGTAAATCAAAGCCTGTCGCCTGTTCTAGCCGATGGAAATAACTGGCAGGCACGTCCTCAAGCATCTTGCTGGTCTGACTGCCTTGTCCTGTGTATAAGAAACCTGTACTCATGAAACACCTCCTAAACAATTTCTCTTTCCTGTGTCATAATAACGGAAGTTTGTTATAATAAAAAATACCAGTTTCGTGAATATCCATAACCAAAAGGTATGGAAAGAGGAGTATCTGATGAACCTTGATCATTTACGCTACTTTAAAAAAGTAGCCGAATCGAAAAATATTACCCAATCTGCACAAGAATTATACATCTCACAACCTGCCTTGAGCCGTGCCATGAAACACCTAGAAAATGAACTAGGCGTTCCTTTGTTCTATCATGCCGGTCGGCATATCGAGTTGACGATGTATGCTGAAGAATTTTATCCCTATGTCGTTGAGACGTTAGCACGTTTCGACGAAGGAATGAGTGCGATCCAAGCATTAAATGGAGAAATGGTCCCTGCAGTGACGATCTACTCTGAAGTCGCTTCTGTTTCCTTGCCCAACTTGGTGGCGACATTCGTTGAAAAGCACCCTGAGATCCAACTTTCGATCAAGCAGCACGGCAGTAAGGAGACCAACAAAGAACAAGCCTTCTACATTACCTCTGAGCCAAAGAACGGCTTGACCAATCTGCCAATATTCACGGAACCAATCTTACTGGCGATCCCGAAAAAGCATCCCTTGGCAGAAAAAAAAGACTTGCAAGTTGCCGATATCCAACACGTGCCTTTGCTGATGCTGGTTGAAAACAGCCCGCTGCGTAGAACCATCGACGAAGCTTTTGAAGCAAAAAAAATCAGTTTGGCTATCGGTTCAACGACGGACGATCCGGCGACGTTGCGCTCCCTTATCAATCAAGGACTAGGAATCACGTTCTTTCCTAAAATTACTTGGGGCTATGAAGAAGAGGCACCTTTCGTTTTACGTGAACTAGCAGATTTCCCCTTATCAAGGACGATCTATTTAGCATCAAGCTTTACTAAAGGTCATCCCATGACAAAACTAATTGCAAAAACGTTGATTGAATTTTATCTTGGCTAAACAAAAAGAAGCGTCCATTCGCACGTTAGCTGTGCAAGTGGACGCTTCTTTTTTCTCTCCTATTTACAAAGGTTGAATCATCGGCTCGACCGTACATTCATTCACATTGATCACTCCGATCTCTTTTGACTCGCCACACTATTGGCTGCCCCAGTCAGGTGAGACCCCATAAGATTTGTTACACGCCTTCCAGTACGGCTGCCTTATCATCGCTTATGCATCGAGCAATTGATCGTATTCTTCATCACTGACTGCTTCTAACCATTCTGAAGCACCAGCAGTAATCGCTACATGGGCAAACCAACTATTTTTTGATGCACCATGCCAATGTTTGACCCCTTCCTTGATGACTACGACATCACCAACAGTAAGTTTTTGCGGTTTCTTGCCTGCTTCTTGGTACCAGCCTTCTCCTGAAGTCACCAACAACAATTGATACCCACCATCAATATGCCGATGCCAATTGTTGCGGCAACCTGGTTCAAAAGTCACATTGCCAACGTTGACTGGAATCGCTGGATCAGCTACTAAAGGATTCAAGTAACTCTGACCGCTAAAATATTGTGCATAGGCGTCATTTGTGTTCCCTAATGAAAAGATTCCAGCTTCTTTTGCTGCATCGAGTTCTGACATTTATTTTTCCTCCAATTCAGCTAGCTCTTCTTGATAAACCGTTTTGGCGATGTTAAAAGCAGACCAAGCTTTGGGCCAGCCAACATAGAAAGCCAGATGAGTGATTACTTCTGCAATTTCCTCTACAGTGATCCCGTTTTCCTTGCCAATCGTCAGATGGGCAGTCAATTGTTCAAAATTGCCACTCGAAATCAAGGCAGATATCGTTAATAAACTTCTTGTATGAGGAGCCAATTCTTCCTCACGTGATCAAACTTCACCAAATAACACATCATCATTTAATTGCGCAAATTTCGGCGCAAATGTCCCTAGATTATCTCTTCCTGCAGTTTGTTTCTTTACCATATCGATCGACTCCTTCTTCTATTGTGATAAAATGCGGGTTCAGCCAATTTTGAATGGCAGTATCCGCCTTATTCACTCGTGAACCACGGATGGCTAATCCAGGATAAATGAGGGCTTCAGGACAAGTTTTTTTAAAGTCTTCTAGGCTATTGCCGAATCCTGAGCCTTCATGAGTACAAAAGGGAAAAATAATCTTCCCATCGAAATGATGGTCTTTTAAAAAACTCGCCACGATCATCGGATAGCTCCCCCACCAGTTGGGAAATCCAACAAATAGTATCCGTTCTTTAAAAAACGCAGACGGTACTGTTTGATAGCAGGGAAAATCATTAGCAGCTTTTTCTTTTTTTGCATGTTCGACCATCGCCCGATAACTTTCAGGATAAGGTTCCACAGGGTCAAGAGTATAAAGGGGGCATTGCAGCTGCTCTGACAGCTTCTCTGCTAGAATCTGCGTATTTCCTATGCCCAGTTTTTTGAGCTGTCCCTCAATCAGATTTTCACCAGCTCGTGAACAAACAAGTATTGCCGCCATTGTGTCACCTCCTACTCTTTGTTTCCTGATAGATTTAATGGTAAGCCAATCGAGTTGGATTGGCTAATGCTTTTTCACACAAGACCTTATGCTTACAAAGCATAGCTGGTTTCGATATACAAAAAAGAAGCGGATATCACCGCTTCTTTTGATGTTTACACTGAGACTATTGAAAGGAATCGCGAAATCGTCGAATAAACTCGATAACGACTGGAGACAGTACACGATTCTTTTTCCAAACCAATACACAGCTGGTCTCGATTTGTGGTACTAAAGGTAGAAACTTGATTGCCTCATTCCTTCGTTCTCCGACTGCTCCGCTGATGGTCAATGCCGAACCAACATGGTTTTCTACTAAGGAAAAGACATTGAATATTAAATTGTAGGTGCCCACGATTGGCAACTCTTCCACTGGTGTCTTCGACCATTGACTGAACATTTGTTGTACTTCTGGACGCTTGGAGATCAATAAAGGCACACCTTTGATGTCTTCGGGTGTAATTTCTTCTTTATGCGCAAGAAAAGAATCAGCCGAAGTCAAAAAGCCCCATGTTTCTTTTCGTGGTAGAACGATTTTTTCATACTTCTCGATTTCAATCGGTTCGATCAAGATCGCTAGATCCAACAAGCCTTTTTCCAGACGATCGCTGATGTCATCTCCTGTACCACTATGAATATGAAAGCGAACATCAGGATAATCATTGATAAATTCTTCCAACATCAAGGAAAGCGTATCGGAATTATCTGCTTCCACACAACCAATCGTGAAGTGACCGCTAAATAAATGTTTTTTACGATCTTCAAACGCTTGCATTGTCTGGTCTGTCAAACTCAAAATCTCTTCCGCACGGCTTTTAAAAAAACGCCCCGCTTCCGTTAAAACCATTTTACGATTATCACGAGTGAATAGTGCCGTCCCTAACTCGTCTTCTAATTCTTTTAATTGTCGACTCAATGTCGGTTGTGTGATGTGGAGCACTTCTGCAGCTTGAGAAATCGTCCCTTCCTCCGCAATCGTGTAGAAATATTTTAATAACCGAATTTCCACAAAATCTCCTCCTCATTTTTTCTTGTGCATTCAAGGTGTTCGAAACAAAAGAGAACCTCCCTCTCCAGTCTCCTTATCAATTCTTATGATAACAAAGAATCACTGTTCCAGCGAATCTAGCTAAAAAAGCGTAGGAAATTGCAGAATTGTAAAAAGATTCGTCAACAACATGTAAAAACTGTTCGCATAAACGAACAGTTTTGTCAGCTGCTTGCTTTTTACGGCTTTTGGCGTAGGATATATGAGTATCTTGGTATGAGTTCTCATACAATGATTTGGAGGAATACAATGTTAAATTTATCAATTCTTTTATTTTGTGTAGCGATCGCTTTACTCGGACTTGCAGGATTCATCTTTAGAGTGCGTGCGTTGCTGAATAAACGTCCGTGGAATGGTCCTGTATTGCCATTGTCGGTTATTGGTGTGATTCTATTAATCGTCTCTTTGGTCATGATCTACCTTTCTTATCCTAAATAACACGATTGTAGTCAACCTAGAACGAATAAATTGGAAAAATTGACTCTTCTCGGGAATAAGTGGAAGCTCTTGCTTCTAATCCATCAACTCATCCCAAATGATTCATAAATCAACCGCACTAGTTTACCATAATTATATTATGGTTATTTCGATTTGTGGTACATCATGAACATGTAGCCGATTGAGAAACGGCTATACTAAACTTGAATTTTGCTAATATCCTAGTTCATCGAGCCAATTCAACAGATTCGGTTCAGCGTCTTCAACACTTCCCGCTCTTGCTGCAAAGCCTTCAAGAAAGTCATATGCTGGATACAACGTTTGAAGTTCGTTTTGACTATTGGTCAGTCCACTTCCCCCATGGGTTGCAAAAGGAATGATTTGTTTATCCGTAAGATCATAGGTTTCAAGAAATGTTAAAACGGCTCTTGGGGCACGGTTCCACCAAACGGGAAAGCCGATAAAGAGAACATCCACTTCAGTCATTTCGGCAACGTCAGCCTTCAACGTTGGTCGGGCATCTTCTTCCACCTCTCTAGTCGCAAAAGCTGTATGTTCATCGTAAACGTTAGGGTAACCTACTTCTGTTTGAATCGAGAACAACGCACCGCCGGTCTGTTCAGCAATCATTTCTGCTATCACCTGGACATCTCCTACTAAGGTGTCATCGATTACATTAAAACTACTTCCAGAAACTGCTTCGACTGCTGGTTCATGCTCTAAATTTTCTGGTCTTGTGAAGTAGGCGATCAAAATATCGGCATCCCCATCAATCCCTGTTTCTCTCATTTGTTGCGTAATGGTGTCACTAATACTTGTTTCTGTTGTACCAATGTCTGGCTCGTCATTCATTGAATCACTGCTGCATCCTGCTAGAAAAAGCATTGTCAGAAAAAGTCCTTTTGTCCATTTGTTCATTGAATTGCTCCTTTCTTTTACCATCAAAAATGGTAGTTCCAGTATAATTCTTGAAGTGGACTTTAAGGCAAGGCTCTTGAGCAAACCTTCCCCTATTTTTTACATCTTTCTCACAACTTCCTCACAAAAAGTCTTCCTTTCCAGCATACTGAAAAAAGCCGTAAACAAAGCTTTGTTTTACGACTTTTTCATTTAGTTATCGATTTTTCTCAAACTGGCAGCGACAAAATGATTTGTTCCTACCTGAACCCAATCCGGGTCCGCTGTTTCTTCTGTTTTAAATGTGGTGAAATCAAAGACATTGTTTTCCTTACTGTAAAAATCATCAGGCGCTGTTTTCTTGTTTCGAATGTCGGTTCTTAAAAACGCAGCAAGTAAGCGCCTTGTGTACGGATGGTAAGCATTTTTGAATATCTCATTGATTGGGGCACTCTCGACGATTTTTCCCCCATGCATCACGATCACATCATCGGCCATTTTACTAATGACACCCAAATCATGGGTAATAAATAAAATACTTGTATCCAGCTTGTCTTTTAACTCATTCATTAACTTAAGGATTTCTGCTTGGATGATCACATCGAGTGCGGTAGTCGGTTCATCGGCAATCAATAGCTTCGGATTGCAGGCTAATGCCATTGCGATCATTACCCGCTGACTCATTCCTCCAGATAACTGATGAGGATATTGCTTGGCTACTCGTTTAGGATCTGTGATCTTGACAGCTTCTAACAGCTCATATGCCCGTAAAGTCGCCGTCTTATTGTCGACGTGCTGATGAAGTTTCAAGGCTTCTGTCAGTTGTGCTTTGATTGTAAATACCGGATTCAAACTTGTCATAGGCTCTTGAAAGATCATTGAAATATCATTTCCACGAATTTTTAAAAGCTCTTTTTTGCTTAATGCGAGGATATTTTTTCCATCAAAACGGATCTGCCCTTCCGCTATATATTGATTTCGCTGAAAAAGTTGAAGGATCGACATGGCTGTTTGACTTTTGCCACTCCCACTTTCTCCAACGATTCCTAATGTCTTCCCTCTTTTTAATGAAAAAGTAACGCCTTTGACAGCTTTGACAGTGCCCCGTTTCGTATCAAAATACGTATGCAGATTATCAACTTCTAGTAAATCCATCTGGACCTCCTTTTGATTTTTCCCATTAAACCAATCGTATCATGCTTATGGTTCGATTGATTGACTCATCAACCATGTTTCAATTTCTATGTTCTAAAAAAACTATTTTCGCGTACACTTCACAAAATGATTCGGCTCGACTTCTACCCAATCTGGATCAGCATCAGTTTCTTTTGAATAGTTGAATACCAAATCAGGATGGGTTTCATCAAGAGCCCATGGGCGATACTCTTCGTCTAGCGTTGGAATGGCATTTAATAATTGCCGTGTGTACGGATGGATCGGGTTAGAAAAAATCGTCTCAGCTGAAGCTAATTCTACAAGATGCCCAAAATACATCACACCGATCCGATCAGAAATAAATTTTACGACTCCAAGATCATGGGTGATAAACAAGTAAGTCAAATTGAGTTCTTCCCGCAAATCATGAAGCAAATTGATGATCTGTGACTGAATCGAAACATCTAACGCTGAAACAGCTTCATCGCAAACAATGAATTTGGGCTTTAAAGCTAAGGCACGAGCAATCCCGATTCGTTGTCGTTGTCCACCAGAAAATTGATGCGGATAGCGATGAATAAATTCTTTCTTTAACCCGCATTTTTCCATGATATCAAGAATATAGGTTTCATAGTTTGGGTCCTTTTTACTAGCAAAAAATTTGTGTATCAACAAACCTTCTCCAATAATATCACCCACTGTTAACCGTGGATCTAGTGAGGAGTAAGGGTCCTGAAAGATAATTTGCAGGTCTTTTCGTAAAACTCTTGATTCCTTTTGAGTCAAAGCAGCTAGATCGATGCCAGAATCAAGCTGCTCTTCATAGTATGAAAAATCTTTTTTGTTCATGACATCTTTTTTTAGTTGTGCGACTTGCTTATCAATAGCTGCTAAGTCATTTTGTTGTTCAGCGATCGTTTTTTCCAAATTTATGAGCTCTGATTGATCCACTGCCCCATTCATCGCTTGTTTTTGCTGATTAAATGTTAACGCTCGCTTGCTAGCGGCAACTTTTGCTGCAGCTTCGTAACGAGACGAAAGAAGCTTACTGACCTTTTGTAGATCATCATGCAAAATCAAGCCTCCGACTAATCGTAGGGTATTGCCATATTCATTTTCAAAAGCGATTTTCTTTAGACGCAACCGTTCCGTTGTTGCTTCTACATCAGCAGCTGAATCGGTAGCGAGTTTTGATTCGATCGACTGGAGCTCATTGACAGAATCAGTAAACTGTTTCATCTTTTGTGGCAGTTGTTGATAGACTTTTTTTACGTAACGAGGCATGAAATCTTCGATCGTCTCTCCATAGTAAAGGGTCGAGCCTCCGGTTTGTCGTTGGAGCTGAATAATCGTGCGTCCAAAGGTCGATTTTCCACAGCCACTTTCACCGACGATGCCTAATGTTTCTCCTTCATATATATCGATCGTAAGATCTTTATTTGCTTTCACATAGTCTTTTCCCACCCTAAAAAAGTTTTTCTTCTTCACAGGAAAATACTTTTGTAGATTCTTGACGCGCATGATCGTGTCCATAACTGCTTACCTCTCTCTCATCTTCGGATCGATGGCATCTCGGATTCCGTCACCGATCAAATTGAAGGATAAAATGGTCAACATGATCGCGATCCCTGGATAAATCGTCAGGTAGGGATGTGTTCGGATATAGCCTCGTCCAAAATTTAACATCGTTCCCCATTCCGCAACGGAAGCCTCCATACCTAAGCCAATAAATCCTAAGCCAACAGCAGATAAAATTGCTGTGGCAACGCCCATTGATGAATGCACGATGACTGGTGAAAGGATATTTGGCAAGATGTGTTTAAAAATCAGCAATCCATTATTTGCGCCCAGCGCTTTTCCAGCTTCAATAAATTGCTTCTCTTTGACCGCCATCACACTTGCCCGAATAATACGAGCAAAAATGGGGATATTCGCCAACCCGATCGCCAAGATCATGTTCGGCAGACTGGATCCCAAAGAAGCCACGATGGCGATTGCCAACAAAATGGAAGGGATGGATAGTAAAATGTCACAAAAACGCATAATCAGCGTATCGATCCACCCTCTGAAATAACCGGATAAGACACCTAAGATGCCACCAAAAAAGAGTGCCAGTAACACCGCACAAACGCCTACAGTCAGCGATATTCTCGTGCCGTAAATCAAACGAGACAATACGTCACGTCCCAAGTCATCTGTCCCAAACCAATGAGAACGACTTGGAAATTGCAATGCATTGGCTAGATTTTGCTCCCTCATACCATAGGGAGCTATAAAGTCTGCAAAAATCGCAGTAATCGTCAGTAACGTGATAAATAGTAACCCAAACATTGCTCGGCGATTTGCTTTTAAGGAAAGCCAAATCTCTTGTTTCGATCCTTCTGGTACGCCTGCAAGTGCTTGCGTTTTCGCTATGGCCTTTTTTCTAGAAAACATGAGTTCCTCCCTTAATCATATGAGGTTTTAATTCGCGGATCGATATATGCATAGAGAATATCGACACATAGATTAACCATCGTAAAAATAAATGCAATAAATAAAACGCCGCCTTGGACGATCATTGTGTCTCTTGTACGGATCGCATTCACCATCAATGTCCCGATCCCATTGATACTAAAAACAGTCTCGGTCAATACAGCCCCACCTAATAAAGCCCCAAACTGCAAACCAATGACTGTCACTACGGGAATCAAGGCATTTCTTAAGGCATGATGGAACGTCACCTTTGAACCATTTACTCCTTTGGCTTTTGCCGTACGAATATAATCTTGGTCTAAAACGTCCATCATACTCGACCTTGTGGTCCGGGCGATCGTGCCAATTGATGAGGAAGCCAATGCAAATACTGGCATGATCATTTGCTGCCAAGTATCAAAACCAGATGCTGGCAACCAGCCCAGGGTAGAAGTAAAAAGAATAATTAAAAGGAGTGCCTGCCAAAAGGTTGGCATAGAAACCCCAACTAGTGAAAGAAACATCACGAAATTATCAACCTTGGAATAAGGTCTCGAAGCAGAGATCACTCCCAGTGGAATACCAATCAGCGAGGCAAATAACACACTCCATACTGATAATTTGATTGTGTTGGGCAAACGGACTAGGATTTCATCCATGACCACCCGGCCAGAAACATACGATCTCCCAAGATCAAATTCGACAACAACATTTTTTATATAATGAAAAAATTGTTCGATAAAACTACGGTCAAGCCCCATTTGCACACGCATGGCCTCATATTGTTCAGGAGTCACTCCTTCCCCCAACACCATCGTTACAGGGTCTCCAGGTGATAGATACATAATCGTAAATACAATAAAAGAGACGCCTAGCAGGATAGGAAACAACCACAGAATTCGTTTTACAATATATTGGAACATCTATTCATCTCCTCAAAATAAAGAGCCATTGCGGCTCTTTATTTTATACTCTCAATCCAATTTAGTTTTTTGACACCGTATCTAAGAAGTAACTTCCAGTTGGATGATGTTCGAACCCTTGCACCCAGTTGCGGATACCTGAAACATTTTCTCTGGTTTGTAAGTAAACCCAAGGCATCTCATCATTGATAATCTCTTGCGCCTCGTGATAATAGGCCAAGCGTTCCTCTTGGTCAGAAGTGCTACGAGCTGCATCAAGTAATTCATCTACCCGTTCATTATGATAGAACGTACGATTTCCAGCTTCGCCAAAGCTACTTGAATGGAACAGTGGATACAATCCATAGTCAGCATCTGTTGTGATCGTTGTCCAACCTAGTAAGAACATATCTGGTTCACCAGCTGCTGCAGCATCTAAAAATGCTCCCCACTCCATTTGGTTGACCTCAACAGTGATACCTAATTCTTCTAAAGCAGCGGAAACAACCTGCGAGACACGGATTCGTTCTTGATTGTTATCACCGACGTACACCGAAAGGGAGAACCCGCCATCTGGATAACCAGCTTCTGCTAATAGTTCTTTTGCTAATTCAACGTCATAAGGAGTAGCTTCCAAGTTTTCATTATATCCAAAAACCAATTCGTTGATCGGTCCACTCATTTGAGTCCCGATCCCCATATGAACCGTTTGGATAATCGATTCGACATCGATAGCATGGGCAATCGCGCGACGTACCCCTACTTCTTGCAACGGTGTATCATTTCGAACGTTGAAACCTAAGTATTCCGTTCCTAAATTTTCTGTCGCTAATAAAGTCAATTCATCGTTTTCTTCAACCTTTTCATTATCAGAAGGAGCGATATCATAAACAATATCGACGGTTCCTGACTCTAGTTCAATCAAACGAACACTTGAATCTGTAATTGTCCGAAACTCAATTCTTTCCATTCCCGCTGGCTCATCCCAGTGATCGTCAAATCGATCTAACGTCACGTGACTACCGGTTGCCCATTCAACAAATTCAAAGGGACCCGTTCCCACAACGCTGCTGATACCATAATCTTCACCAGCTTCTTCCACAGCTTTCTCACTCAAAATTCCAACCGCAGGATGTGCTAAATGAGTCAAGAAAGGCCCGAAGGCACCATTTGTCCCGATAAGGATCGTATGATCATCGATCACTTCGATCGTATCAGGATCGATCGAACCAATGATATGACTGATCGAAGGTGAGTCAACCGCCCGTCGAAGGGTGTAGGCAACATCAGAAGCTGTCATCGCTTCCCCATTATGAAAGACAACATCTTCTCGCAACTTGAACTCATAAAGGTTCTCTTCAATTTCTTCCCACTCTGTTGCTAACCCTGGCACTAACTCAAGATCGTTCGTCTGTTTGATCAGTGTTTCATAAATCTGTCTTGCTACCCTGGTAGTTGCTTGGTCGTTCGTTTGATGGATATCTAATGTCACTGGATCCGCACCTGATGCGACCACTAATACATTAGGATCAGAACTAGCTCCCCCTGACACATTCCCTCCCGAACTATCTGTTGGGTCTTGGCCTCCACTACCACAAGCACCTAATACCATCAGACTTGTTAACAATACGAGAGCCCAGCTTGTTTTCCTTTTTTTCATGTTATCCTCCATTTCGTCCCCTGTAACTTAAGGATTTTTTTTTTGCGCTCTTCTTCATACCAGCAAATATAGAAATTAGACGCATTGGCGTGTAACTTGGATCGAAAACACATACGCTCGTCCTGTTTTCTATCAACTAACTATAAAAAATTTGCTCATAATGAAGAAGCTTTTGTCTGAATGATGAAAATTTTCAGATAATAACAAACTTTAGCTTGGAAATGTGATAGATTTGTGATGAATACCTAAGGAAATTGTCATTTTGTTAGAATAAAATGAAGAATTGCGATTTATTATCATTAATTTGACTTTTTCTTATAAGCTTCCTCTTTTTTAGATGCCGTTTTATTCCTAATTCCCTTCTTTAAAATAGAGCGAACGCTGATTCGTACAGAGAATCAGTGTCTTTAGCAAGACAGGAAGCTTTGCGAGTTTTTTTTCATCTCACCAGAACCCCGATCCCTCTAGACTATTTGGAAAAGCTGAAATCGCTATTCATTTGACAAGAACTGAACGAAAGAAGCGTTATGCAAACTTTCTTCAGTTACATTTAACTAACGCTCCTTTAATTGTCCAAACGATCCTTTTAAGTAGAAAAAAGTACAATGGGCAAAAATATGCCTCACTGTACTTTTTAGTAAAAACGATCACCCGAATCAGTTATTTCTAACAAGGACCATTAGATCAGTGGAACAATGAAGTTGGTCCAAAGATGACTGATAGGCATCGCTAAAATCATTGCTGGGATCATATCTGCTACTGGGAATTCTTTGACTTTCATCATCCGAAATCCAGTAGCGATCATAAGAAATGCCCCCGCCGCTCGAAAATCGTTGATCATTTCTGGCGTTGTCAAAGGCAAAATCTGTTTCGCCCCCAAAAACAACAGGAAAAAGATAATAAATTGCGGTAGAGCGATGATCGAAACCACATAACCTAAATTTGCGGCAAAAATCGCAGCAGTGAAAAGATCCAGAATCGATTTTGAGATCAATATAGTGTTATCCCCTGTCATCCCAGCATCTAAAGAACCATATATGCCGGTTCCACTGGCACAAAATAAAACGATCGCTGTAGTTAACGCGGAGACAAACTCTTCTTGTGATAGTGTGCTTTCTTTGCTCTTTGCCATAGCAGCAATTGGTTTCTCCATCAAAGAGGCACCATGATTGATCCACTTACCTAATTTCAAAACCAATCCTAACCCTGTTCCAATCACCACCGCAAAGACCACGGCTGGCATATTCTGCATTAAACCTAAAGTAAAAATCCCCATCGACATTGAACAAACCCCAAAGATCAAGGTAATCTGGGTCTTAAATTCTGCACTTAGCTTTTTTCCTGCTATCCCGCCGACGATTCCTCCAACGATAACAGATGAAACATTAATTAGTACTCCTGTGGGCATGCTTGGTTTCCCCTACTTTCACTTAATATCAAAGAACAGCGACCATCTCCACTTGAACGTGAACCCCCGGTTTCAATGAATGAACGGTGGTATGCCTTGCAGGTCGATTATCAGGGTCAGGGAATAGTTTTAGCCATTCTTTGTTTACAATTTCTTTGTATGATCGATCTGTCACTGATACGCTGAGATGGGCAATATTTTCGCTACTCCCACCTGCTTTTTCCATAATCTCAAGGATATAGGTAAATAGTTGTGCGACTTCTTCTTCTACAGTTTCTGGCATTTGTCCCGAAGAAGGATCGGTACCCATAAGTGCAGAAGTATAGACCATATTTCCAATTTTAACTGCTGTTGGTATTGGATTTTCATGCGCAGAACCGTTGATTTGAATCACTTGTCTTTTTGTCATGGTTATCACCTACTTGATTTCATCATCGACTTGGTCAAGATAAACGACCCCTTGCTCTGATAAACGCCCACGCAAATTATGGAAATCCATACTTAAGATACCTGCCGCAATTTGCTCTTTGACCGTTGCTTCTTTTCGCATTCTTTTTTCTGCGCTTGCTAAAGTTGCCGCTAGGTTTTCTTTTTGAACGACGACTACCCCATCATCGTCAGCCATGATCAAATCACCGCCCCGCACGACTTGTCCAGCACAAGCTGACGGTGCATTGACCCAACCACCTTTATTTTTGAACGTTCCTTTGGAGTAAATCGCTCTTGTCCATACTGGAAAACCTAGTTTACGAATTTGCGCAACATCCCGAGCAGCAGAATCGATCACCACTCCTTGTATACCGCGTTTCATCAAAGCAGTAACGATCAATTCGCCGATCATACCGCCGACATATTCGCCGCTGGTCGTCGTGATCACTAAAATATCTCCTGGCTGACAAACCTCGATCGCTGCATGAACCATAAGATTATCCCCTGGTGGACAGATGACTGTCACCGCAGGCCCGACGATTTGCTGACCTTCGATCAATGGTCGCATATAAGGCAACATCAGGCCAGTTTTGTCCTGTGCTTCATAGACAGTGGAAACATCATATTTCCGATAGTCCTTTAACGTATCTTCTGATGGGCGGTAGATATTTTTTAAAATATATTTATTCATTAGTTAAAGGCACCTCCTACATATGGAAAGAAACGTGTGAATGCTTCTGCATATTGATAGTCGTTATTTCCTGAACAACGTCTTGCCTGATTGCCCCGCAGCAAAGCTTTGGCACTGTAATAGTTGATCAAATGTTCTTGTGCTTTGAAGCAGTTCATTGCTGCTTGTTTTTGCTCATAGGTTTCAGTAATATCAATGATTACTTCTGGTTGAAAGCCACTGATCTCTGATTGGTGTGGTTCAAACCCGAAAAGCTGACTTTGCTTGCATCGTTTTGTGTCATCGATCTGGACACCGTTTGAGGTGGACAAAACGCTCGCCTCAAAAACAAAGTTAGAAACAAGTTCATGATCAGGATTAAACGCATCTTTTGGTCCATGGGTCAAAATGATATGTGGTTGAACGTCGCGCATCTTACGAACCATTCGATCCATTTCGGCTTCGCCTACCGACATATGATAGTCTTGCAAATCCCATAGCTCATAATCCGTAACCCCTAAATGTTTTGCCGCTTTCATAATTTCTGAACGCCGAACAGATTTGACCTGCTCCAGCGTTTGACCTGGTTCATTCCATAAGTCGTTTGACTCACCTCGAGCGCCATAGCTCAAAACAACCAGTGAGACGTGCGCGCCATACTTGATGTATTTGGCGATCGTTCCGCCACTGCGCCAAATAAAGTCTCCGGCATGGGCACTAACAACTAATAAGCGTGTCTTTTCATTGATCAATGATGCTTCCAATTTTATTCCTCTTTTCTATGTTCTCTGTGGAAATGCTGCTTTTATTTATAAGGATTATTCCTCAACATGAGGTGTGCCGTACGTGTGGAAGGTCGAAACAGTTTTATTGCCCCAAGCCTGTCCACGAGCGCGTTCCTCTTCGTCCCATGAGATGACTTCCCAGTCCGGTTGCAATACTAAATATCCTCCTGCGGCGATCTCGATGCGATTTCCACCTGGTTCATAACAATAAACAAAATACGTTTGATTGATCGCATGCTTACTTGGTGCAAATTCGATGTGAATGTCATTCTCACAGAAAATATCAGCCGCACGTGCGATCTCAGCAAACGAATCGACCGCCATTGCAATATGATGGAAACGTCCTTTTGAAGCGGTAGCATCTTTTGTGAAAACAACCTCATAAGACTTGTTATTTGGACTGTACCAGACAGCTTGACGTGATCCGTCTTTAAATTTGATCTGTTCCGTGAGACGCATTCCAAGTAACTCTTCCATCATGTCGCCATCAGCCGGTGGGTTTGAGGACAAGAAATTGATGTGGTCTAAGTGTTTTACAGCTGCTCCCCGACCAGTAAATTTCTGCGGTTGATTTTTCAAACAAGGCTTAAGTTCAGGTGGCGCAACATATTTTACTGTTTCGTAGTAGAGCTCGTGGAGATGTCCATCGGGACCTTTAAAACGGTATGCTCGACCATGACCATAATCCCCTTCGATCCAGCCAACACCAAAACCAGCTTTTTCTAAGGCATTCGCTCGTCTTTCTAACGCTTCTGGACTAGTCGTTCGATACGCTGTGTGCTTGATTCCAG
This sequence comes from Enterococcus casseliflavus, assembly GCF_029215545.1. Lineage (NCBI taxonomy): Bacteria > Bacillati > Bacillota > Bacilli > Lactobacillales > Enterococcaceae > Enterococcus > Enterococcus casseliflavus. Next base: position 1,859,600 of record NZ_CP119393.1, read on the forward strand.
CAGTATTTGAAGCAGTCAAAATGACAGAATAAAGCTCATAGTCACCCCAACAACGTAAATAGACAGAGTTGTCTTTTTGATGGACTTCTTCCATTCCTAATACATCAATAAAGAATTTGGTGCTTTCGGATAACTTCGGTGTCAACAGTTCTACATGACTTAAGTGTGCAATTTCATGACTCATTTTCTGTTTCATTTTTCCACCTCATTATTTAATAGTTTTGTGTTCTATTTCTAGTACCAACCTTCTTACCTCCGGACAGTAAGCGATTACAAAAGTCTAAAAAATAAAACAACGGTTTTTCTTCTTGCTAGCAACGATCCAACAACGAATAACGTTAATCATTATTGTTGAACAATTTCATTCTACAATTCACTCTTTTCTTTGTCAACAGCTTTTGGTGATTCTTTTTTTGATCCATTTTTGTTCCCCCTAGAGGAAATCATTGACATACAACGGAAAATCCCTGTATAGTAAGTCTAGAAGATTGTTGAACAACATTTTTCAACAATAAAAAAAGCAGGTGAAGATATGGAACAAAAAGCAGCATTACCCGTTGATAAAGCCTATGAATATATAAAAACGCGCATCATGGATGGACGTTTTCATCCTTCTCAAAAATTAATTGAGAACGATTTAGCACAAAGTATTGGTGCCAGCCGTAATACCATAAAAAAAGCGTTGCTTAAGCTTGAACAAGAAAATCTAGTTATTTTGGAACCAAACAAAGGAGCAAAAATTAAAGCCTTTGAATTGCAGGAAATCAAAAATTATTTGGAAATTCGGGAGGTTCTAGAAGGTGCGATTTTGCGTCGGACCGCCAAGACGATTTCTACCTCCGATATCAAAGCACTTGAAGATCTGATTGAGCAAATGAAGGAATTTGCTGCCTCCAATAATCTGAATGGGTATTCACAATGCAATCAGCAGTTTCATGAAATTATTTATCGTGCCTCAGAGAATCAGGAGGCAGTTGCCTTAGTCAAACAAATCAAAACACAATTGCAGCGATTGCAGCTTCGAACGAATCTCGTTCCCGGACGAATTGAGCAATCGATCCAAGAACATCAGCAGATATTGGCAGCGCTGAAAGCAAATGATGGCAGTGCTGCTCAAAAAGCGGTCGTTGCCCATATCACCCATTTAAGAGAAACAATCGATGCGAATTATCAACAGCTGATTTAAGTAGGAAAACGTCTCTTCTGATAAACTATAGCGACTAGACAAGATGAACCATCGCTTTCGTTTCGGCTATATGTTTGAATATAGGTTTTTCGATAAGCAATCAGTCCGCCTATTAGGATAATTAAGGAGAAGCACACATGAACATTTCTTTTCGTCCCCCGCTATTACAAGACCTTGAGTCTATAATGGAAATTGAGCGAGCTAGTTTTACGGTAGATGAGGCAGCATCAGAAAAAGCGATGAAAGAGCGTATCTCAATCATTAAAGATAGTTTTTTGGTTGCAGTCAATAACGACGATCAACCGATTGGCTATGTTGTTGGACCAATTATCCAAGAGCGGTATTTATATGATGAACTATTCGAAAAAACCAGTCTAAATCCTCCTTCTGGCGGTTATCAAAGCATTCTTAGTTTAGCTGTTGCACCCGAGTACCGACAGTTGAAGGTTGGCGGAAGATTACTTAAGGAACTAGTCCGCCAATGCAAAAGACAGCAAAGGTTAGGCGTGACTCTAACCTGTCTTGAGTCATTGATCCCATATTATAAAAAACACGGTTTTCAGCTAGAAGGCCAATCTGATTCGCAACATGCCGGGGTTCCATGGTTTAATATGGTATTCGATCTGGTAGAGTAGCTGTTATCTAGTCACAGGAATTTTTTCACAACAAATAAAAAAACGCGCACCAACTCTAAAGCCTCTCATCAAACAGCTGTCTAGCTGATTCTTTTGAATGCTTTAAGGTTGGTGCGCTGCTATTACAGGCAATAACGAGCTAGTTGATAGAAAATTGGCCCTTCACATAAATCTCCTGATATTTTTCCATCAATGATTTTTTAGGATCATTGTATTCAAACATAACCCCATCTTTCAGAAATAAGATCTGCTGAGAGATCTCCTCCAAATTATACAAAATATGAGAAGAAACCATGATCGCTTTTCCTTCTGCAGCCAGCTGCTGCAAAATAGTCGAAACCAATAAAACATTGGTAGGATCCAGTCCGTTCATCACTTCGTCCATGAACATATATGACGTATCCCCGATTACTTGCATCGCAAAACAGAGCCGCTGACGCATGCCTAATGAATAGGTCGCTACGCGGTTTTTTGCATAATCTTCCATTTGTAGCAGAGCAATGATCGTTTCAACCTTCTTTGATGACTTCCAAATACTTTTGTATAGCTCAAGATGTTCAATACCGGTAAATTCCTCGAACAATTCACTTTGATCTGGTAATAGAGATACATTTTCTAATAAACGGCTTTTTTTCTTTAGCGAAGTGAAATCTTCGCCGTTTAATGTTATCTCGCCAGAAAAGCGCGGTACTTGTCCCAGGATTGCTTTCATCATTGTGGTCTTGCCAGTACCATTTGGCGCTACTAAACCAATAATCGCCTTTTCTGGCAATTCAAAGGAAATATTTTTTAGGATCTGCTTATCTCCAAAATTGACGGATAAATTCTGAATGCTCAACATTTTTTTCGTCTCCCTTCAATCAGATAGGTAAGCAGAAGCAAACCCGTTAAACTAACGATCCAGGCTAATAAGACCCTGACTCCGAAATCAAAACGCATCCGAGGATCATAATAATCAAACCAGCTTCTCCCCAATACGACCTTCCCAATACTAACAAAAGAAGTGGGGAAAAAATGCCAGCTATTGTATGCTCCGCCACCTCGAACCAGATAAAAATTACTGGAAACAAGCAGCAGCAATGAAAACATCGCACTAATAATCTGGGAAGAAAACCACTTATTTAGTAAAAACGCAAATAGAAAACCAAGAATCAGGAACAACACATAGAGAGCAAGGCAACGAAGCAACACATTTCCCAACGTCGATAAACCAAAATTCACTTCGATACCACTCGTCCAATAAACCGCCACTGGATAATCTAAGCGCCCAACTTCATGGGTAAAGCTATAGAGAAAAACGCAAGCCATGACTGGTAAAAGCAAGCTGAGCCCATACGCTAACCCAGCTGCAGCTTTGGCTAAAAATCTGCGAGACTTGCGCAATGGAAATGTCGCAAGCAGTGTCTCATGTTTTTGGTCCCGTGTAAAACTATCACTAATTCCTAAAATGAAAAAGAAAAGCAAAGCCATTGGCAAGATCGTTTCACTGCTTCTGAGCAAGGCCTGCAAAGCCGTTTTTTCCTCCAAGGCTTGTGCTGTCACCTCCCCCTCATAGCGGGCAAATTCCTGATATTTCAAGATATTTTTTTGATAGTCGTAATGTCCATCGATTTTTGCATTCGGATTATTGTTTAAATAATAAGGAATGTCGTAACGTAGAACCCCAATATCGTTTGCGAATAGCTGCTCGTCAGAAAACCGATACCATTCACTCGTGGCTTCAGCGTATTGCCGCCAATCATGATTATCGATCGCTGCTAATCGCATTTGATCCCATTTGTTCCAAATCGGAAATACACTCAGCGCATAATGAACATAAAAGTGAGTGTTTTCATCCACAGTAGTATTTTCTAGAAATGTCTGCCTTTCCCCAACTCTAGTACTGATAACAGGTCGATTGATTTTATCGATCGGCTCGAAAGTGGATGCGACCTGCAACGTATAGTAGACACCTAAGAAGAAAAGCAGGAAAAAAGAGACATACGTTCTTTTTTGGCGAAACTGTCGCTTTAATTCGAACATCCAGATAGTCATTTCCTTAATCCCCCTTTCAATCGTTGTGTGGTCAACCAAAAAAGAGCGACCGTATAGATGAGCAAGAGGATCAGAGCGAAATAGAAAGAATAGAATGACCAATCACTGGCAAAAGCATAGTCTCCTTGAAGCAGCTGGAAGACATTCAGAAATTGAAACGGTGTAAGCAGCCAGATCCGACTAGGAACAATCAGCGGTAATGCCCCAAGTAAACTAGCAAGTAAGCAGGTTTGTAAGACGTCTTTCGTTACAGTAAAAATGAACGAGGTCAAACAAATGACAAAGCCAGTGATGACAATCGTCATCAGAAAATACAAGAGCAAAAAGAGAAGAAATTCAACTGCTTGAATTTCCCGCAACCAATAGGCAAAAGGATATGAAAAATCAACATGATCAAAAAAGAAAGAACAAAAAACAGCACTGATCAAAAACAAGCTGGTCCCTATGGTGCAAATTGCCAGTCGAATGATGATAGGAATAAAAATTCGGTCTCGTTTTCTAAAAGGTAAGCTGTTGGAAAACTGCGGTCGTTTCACTTCTGAAAGAAAAAGATCTGCTGACCAGAAAACAGTCAAATAAAAAAGTAGTGCGCCATAGAGTAAAAAGACGGTTTTCCAGTAGTCACTGAATCCTTGCTGATTCCAATGAAATTCTTTGCTTTTGGCAAGTACTTGTGTGAACTCACTTGTTTCTTGAACCACTTTTGCCTGTTTTGGAAACAGGGATTGGTCAGTTTCAGCGGCATACTGCTCATAGAACGTTTCCATTTTTTCACCATAATCTATGCTGGCAGATAGATACCGTTGGCGATTTTCTAACATAGCAGATTGTGTCATGGTTGCTAAAGCGTTGGATTGATCGATAAGACTAAGGTAACGCTCATCGGTATTCTCTACATCGGTCAAATCAATTTTTTGATAACTTTGCAAGGCGATATCGATAGATGATAGTCGTGCCTGAGCAATAGCTGCGACTGTTTCTGTCACATTTTTTTGAATGAAAACAAAAAATAGCGGCAATAACAGCAAAAATACTACTATAAAGCGATGCTTTAGGCTGTTTGTTTCTAATTTTAGGTAAAAGAGTAAGGTGTTTTTCAAAAGACGCTCCTTATGATTTTCATAGATAAACTTCAACATCACTACTTTCTACAAAAAGTTTGATGTATTTAAGTCCATTTTTTAGTTAAAGTTAAAGATAAACCAAAGCATTTTCATCACATTTCAAAACTTTCATATTTATATTTTATATAAAAAGCTAGTTTAACCTTAATATTTTCTATTTAATCAGTCAACACATTTTGAACGAAAAAAACCAAAGACAAATAAATGTCAATGGTTTGACTAAATCTTATTGGATTTCGACTCGTTGCTATAATTTCAAAGATATTCGTTTTACAAATTATATCCATCGTCAAAATAAGAATGATGATCGAGAAAATAATTCTTCAACAATCTATCTTCTTTGGCGATAAGTTTTTTTGCTAAATGAAACATTTGTTGCTCAATTCCTGATTGAGGCTTTCCGATTATTAAGTACCCAGTAGCTAGACTTGTAGTTGGAACGATCAACCCGATAGCATTACACATATTGACAACTCTGATAAATCCTTTTTTACCAGCAATTTGATTTTCTCGCGTCTGATCATCAAAATGTCCGATGAGTGTTTCACCAATACCGTAAATGTCAATTGGTCCTTCTTTCGAAATAATTATATCTACATCTAAAAACAATCGTTCTACTTCATCAATTAATTTTTTACGACTTTCTTGATACTTATAGGAAAAATCCTTCGTAATTATTTTCATAGTCTCCATGTCTACTGATAAAAGATCCTTATTTATTTCTGAGTCTACAGCAACAATTACTGTCTTTTCTTGGTCCTTATGATCAGTAAAGATTTGTGCTAATTGCTTTATGAGATCTATCTCACGACTAATAAGTCCGATGGATGGTGTGAAAGATATGCCATCTGTTGAAGATTTTACCATTTTTTCTAAACTGAGCATTTTCTTCCCCACTTCCGGATGGATATAACCAACTAAGTTTAAAGCTGCTGCTGGAGCTAAAACTGAACCACCTCCGTCCGTACCGATTCCAACATCATTAATACCTAAAAAAACGTTCACAGCTGTTCCACTCGATGAACCAGTCATTACACCACCAGTAATTGGATTTCTTAAATCTATATCTATCCCTCTTCCTTTATGACTTGCTTTGTCAATCGTGTGAAGATGGAAGCCATTTTTCTCCAAAAAATCTATAAAGAAAGATGTGAAAACTATAGAATCTTTCAGTCCAATATAATATCCAGAAGAGGAACTGATTTTCTCTATGCAATTGGGAAATACTTTAATGACGGAGTTGTAAAAATTTGCCATTGCTAAACTTGTTCGCTTGGAATACTCTTGAACTTTATTCTGCTCCATGTTATAAACTCCTTAAAAGGCTCGATTTTGGTTTTACTACCATTAATCGAGCCATTACATTTAATTAATAAATAATTCTGGCAAAAATGACTGACCATTTTGAGGAGGCGAAACGTTAAAGTAATCTGCTACAGTTGCGCCAACATCTGCAAGGGTTTGTCTATTTCCTAAATATTTATTATGGATACCTGGACTATAAAGCAATATAGGAACCTTTTCTCGAGTGTGATTGCTGTGCCCTATCGTGGGATCGTTCCCATGGTCTGCCATAACAATTAGGATATCCCCCCTTTTTAAGGATGGAAGCAATTCTTTGATTCGTTTATCACTAATTTCTAAACGATCAGAATAACGATTTACATCTTCCGCATGACCAGCCAAATCAGTTTCTTGAATATTCAGCGCAAAAAAACCATGATCAAGCGTTTTCACTTCATTGATCAAATCATCAAAAAGACGATTTGTATCAACTCCTGGAAATAAGCGTTTACTATCCGTCTGGATAATATCAGCGACTTTGCCCAAAAAAGAAACTGGGATATTTGCATGATCTAAGATTGTGGGAGTTTGAACATTTTTATTAATACCATATCCAAGATGAACGACTTGATAACCAGTATTATATACGCCAGATTGTGGAGCATCTACTCCTGCAATTTCTCCATTCCTTGTTTTTCTTGCTCCGAGTAAGTCTTTTAATGTTATGTTTTCACCACCAAAAGTAATGACTCTAGAAACCTCAACCACTTCCCTTACAACATGCCCAATTTTTGCCAAGTCATTAAAGGAGATCAAATCCAGACAAGCTGAAACATTATAAACTTGTCCATAATCTGTTTCCAAGTTATCACCGACCGTTGCAAGTTCATCTACAACTAAAATCTGTGTCCCGCTTTCACCCACTCTTCGAACTTGATGACCATACTTTATCAGATTAGCTTCGACTTCATCGATTTTTTGATTGAATGGTTGAATCAATGGAATCTTAGGTGTTGTGCCCATAATTTCTTGATGTCCTAAGAATGAGTCGGCTCCATAGTGTGCTAGGTCAGCTGTGCCATAATTTGCTGTCGGTGAAAATTTATGATTTTTTATCTCAAAACCAAGAGCATTCATCAAACCTAAGCTTTCCAACGTTGGTATATTAATTGACGGATTGGAGGCAATGATATGTGCAGCAGTGTTGCTTCCTAGATCTCTAGGTCGAACCTCCTTAACATCATCCATTGCGCCAACGCCAAAACTATCTAAAACGATAACAACAAATTTCCCCATTTTTTCACCTTCTAACTATATTTCCAAGGCTATCATATATACCTTCGACTTTTGGCGAGCCATTTTGAATACCTGAAACAACTGCTACATCACTTCTAGTAACAAAAATTTGTGTTCGAAATGCAGCGATAACGGTAGCTCCCACAGGGTGGGTGGATTCTGTTGAAAGATAATAATCAATATTTTCATTGCTAAAAGGTCGAACTCGGTCTTTTTTAACTGATTCCGAACTTACAATCAGGGCCGAGTCAAGATGTCCACGTCGATAATATCCACCACCATAAAAATAAGCATGATTATCTAAGTTATGCGATATTTCGCTCACATAAACCATAGCTGGATGTTCCGGTAACATCATCTTTGAATGTAATGGTGTAGTTCCAGTAAGTGCATGTCCGGGTTCGCCTTGTGTTCCCCCAATTTTTTTTATGAAAGGAATAGTTTCGTGACAAGTTGCTGACGGAATATTCACTTCTTTTATTACGATCCCTAACTCTTCAAAAATTTTTTTCGCATGCTGGATCGTTTTCACATTATTGGTAGGTAATAACTTCGATTCGCCATCAAATAAGAAACAAGGAAAAGAGGTCACACCTTCAATGGTCACATGGTCTGTTTGTCTGACCAATTCAACAATAGAAGATAACTCGTTTAAATGAAATCCACCAAATTGCCCCTCGTAAATCTGATCATCAGATTCAATGATTTTTACTAGAATCTTTTGTTTTATAGTAAGCTCTTCAGCTGCTTGAATGATTTGTTGTAACGCCTCCAAAGAATAAACCGTGATATAATCAGTTCCGTAATTCATGATTCTAGTTAAAAGATTCCGTGGTATTTGAACTAAATGACCCACATTTCCTAATGGTAGATTTTGTTCCATAAGAATCAATGCTTCTTTATAATCCACGACCACCGCTTTTTTGATTCCCGAATCATGTATCTTTTGTGCAACTAATGGGTTGCGACCAAATTGCTTGGTCATATAAAACAAGTTTATTCCATGTGTCTTGGCATCTTCTGCTAAGCTTGCAGCATTTTTTTCAATCATATCAAGGTCCAAGACATAGGTATCTGGAAGTATTTTTCCTTCTTTATGGAGAGAGATTGCAGCGTCAACCAATTTTTGATTTCTTTGGATGGTAACATTCAAAAACATGTTATTCCTCCCTCAACATATTGATGATATGAAGATAAAAGTAATCAAGCTCAGCTTCAGCAAATTGCTTTCCTTTTGTCATTCTTTGAAGATCCTGCCATAATTCTTTCGAGTGAAGAAATTTTGGATCAGATTGGATTTCCTGACTGATAAAAGATTCGAGGTCATTTATCGTCTCATTTTGCTTTCGTCGTTGGTCTGCCATCGCTAGATGAGTCAAAAAGACATCCGCTTTTTTATCATTATCAATAATTTTTTGCTGTAATAAATAATCTAATACGTGCAAAACATACTCATAAGTATTTTCATCGATTACTTTTGAACTTAGTAATATTGCTAATTTTTCTCTAATCATCTAATCCCCCTATTTCACTCAAAACACAAAAACATATTCTATCAAGCAATGGATAAGAAACTAGGTTTCCTGATTGCCTGCCTTGGTATACAGCTATAAATGAAATCAATACTGAGGAATTAAACGCCCTTCACAAACCTCTTTTTGAATAGCAAGAATTTTTTCTTTATCTACGCTTTTTTGGAAGAATGCTTTCATAGACGTTTCTTCCGTATGGGTAATGATAACGGAAGTACTCATTTCTTGCTCCATTTCACTTCCTTCTAATGGAACAGCATAGAGCCCTTGATGGTTTTTATCTCTAATTTCATCAAAATTCCAGATCCCAGCATCAATACTACCATTTTGTAAAGAAGATACGATTTGATGCCCTTGCATTTCAACAAATTCAACTTGTGTCTCATTAACGACTGCTTTCGTTAATAATTGTTGGTCAATGGAACTATAGTCAATAGCAATCTTCATCCCTTTTTCAATTGACTTTTTTTTCTTGTCCCTAAATAGCAACACATGCTCACTAAGATAAGTATGTTGTCCAAAGTCCAATGTGATTTCAATCGGTTCTCCATTTTTTATTGCTTGATTTGCCGCAAATTTTGAAACAATTGCAAAACGATACGTTTTATTCAAGATTGATCGAACACGCTCTTTTGATCCTCGAATATATGCAAGATTTAATTTAATTTTATTTTCTTTGAAGGCTTCATATATTCCTGTTGCTAATCCCTCATATAGACGTGAATATGGTAAGGTCATTGTACCGAGAATCGTATCTGATAACGCATATTCTTGCAAAATATTATAATTAATTTCTTCTATAAATGTACCCATGTGACCGTGACTTTTAACTTTTATTGCATCAATCTCTTTTAAAAAACTCCAAGCATTTTGAACAGTCCCTCTGGCTACTTTATATTTCTTTTGATATTCCGTAACACTCTGAACTCGATCGCCCTTTTTCTTTTGTAAAAGATCTGATGCTAAGTAGTTAACTATGATTCCTTTTTTCTTTAAAAATTCTTCTCCCATAGACTCACACCTCTTTTTCAACAACATCCATTGCCTGTTTTAAAATCCGCATGATCGTGTCTGCACCTGATCGATTGGGATTTATACGAATCATGAATTGTTCAGCATCTGGATCAGCTGCTCTAAATGTGCCAGAAACCCGATAGACAAGTGGAGAGAACTCATATTTTGATTCTGCTCCTACTGGATTGGGTAAGGCACCAAAACTTGTAGCTTGTTCAATGACTTTTTTTGCAATTGGCTTTTTTAATTTGACGACAATTACCTTCGACTGAGCATTGATTAGAAATGCTTTTTCAATCCCTCCAATTTCTTGTTGATTGATTCGACCACAAACCTCTTCACTTACTTTTGCTGATATAGCCAATGAGACCGGTGCATAGATCAATCCTTTTAAAACGTCTATTGCTTCATGACCTTGAACCTGCCCACCACCAGAATAGTTGTCATTCTTCAGGCGTTGAATCGCTTTTTTTTCACCAACAATACAACCAATACCTTCAGGACCAAGCAATTTGAACGTAGAGAAACAAGATAGATTGGCACCGAATTCGGAACCTAACCCCTTAGTTTTTAGAGCCGAATAATTATCATCAGTAATGATCTGGATAGTTTTATCAAACGCTCGGATAAAGGCAATCAATGATTTTAAATCATAGGAATCATCAAATTTTTGTCTTGTTACTTGAATCAATATTCCGTCTACTTTATTATTTAAAAGTTTTTCTTTGACTTCCTCGAGATGATTATAATCAGCAAAAATTGTTTTTAATCCTAACATCTCAATCGATACTTTTGACGTAGGATAGATTGGTGCATCATGAACCATTAAAGTTTTGTTAGTTCCTAAAAGAGAATATAATGCTAACCTGATGGCATTCGTACCAGAACCGCGTACAAGCATCGCAGCCTCAGCATTAAAAAAATCTGCCAAAACCTTTTCAACTTTTTGAGTAGTCCTCGGCTGATTTAACCCTTTTACAACACCAAGATCCCCTCGTGTTAGAATTTCTTCACCTGAGAAGTTTCTGGTTATAGCATCTACAAAGCGAAACTGCATTTGAGTCGCTTCTTCTATCGACAAACTTTCTAAAGGGAATGTCTCCATAATTTCGCTCCTAATTCATAAATATTCTTGGATTATCTCGTAGCATTTTATCGATAAAATTCTCAGATAAACCATTTTCAAGTGCAAGTGGAACAAATGTATCCAATAAATAAGAATACCCTATTCCACCTCGATATGCTAAATTTGACTTTCGAGTAATATCCATTGAAAGAAATACTTTGTCTTGATAACCACGTTTTTCAATCTCTTTTAGCATCTCTATTCTTAGCAGATCTGGTTGATAGTTCTCTTTTCCAATCGTGTCAAATTCTACATATACCCCTTGATCTAACATTCTTAAAATATAATCACTATTACCGGTCAAATCCACGTGTCCAATCACCACTTTATTTAAATCAGCCCCATGCTCTTTAAAAAAGTTTACTTGTTCATGGCCAAAGGTTCCCAATGTTGTGTGAGTCGATATAGGAACATTACAATGTTTTTGAGTGAGGACAGCAGCGATAAATATTTTTCTTTCTCGTTCAGTCATATGGTTTTTACTTGTCCCTATTTCACCGATAAGTTGTGCTTTGATACTGGTTTCCGCAATTCCATTTTCTATCTCATTTACCATAAAATCAGTCAACTCTTCAATCGTAGCTGACGTCACAAATTCGGGTAAAAATTTATCTTGGTAAAATCCTGTTGCTTGGACAATATTGATTTTAGATAGCTCAGATACTTGCTGAACATATTTGGGATTTCTTCTCATGTCCATATTTGTCAGGTCTACTATATTACGAACTCCCTTAGTATACAATTTTTTGTATTCTGAAACAGTCTCATCAAAACAATTTAAGTTCGTATCATCATCTTTCTTCAAACGTGAAAGATCGATCGTAGTATGTTCGTGCATATAAGTTATACCGTCTAACAACATCACTTCAATCCTCCTAGTTTGCAACTATTGGTGCGAATAATCCCAATAAATACAAAATGTTGACAATAACGCCTAAACTGATTGCAGCAATAGGACCCACGGCTAATTCTACGACTGGCTTTTTCGCTTTTCTATTCAAAAGCATCAAACCGATGACCCAGAAAAAACCTATTCCTGGTGCAATTTGCTCAGATGCCATCGCTCCCCCAATTAAAAGAGCAACTTCTAATACTTTATTCATAGCTGTACGAATATGTTCACCCATTTCGCGTATGCCTGGAAATTTGTCAAGGGCTTTTGCCATTAAGGTCAACAATTGTACTTCAACAAACATTAGCAGTGCACCCACTAGAAAAGCAACAAGAGGATTACCATTCAATAAGATTCCTGCGACAAATACAAAAGTCGTGCCAGCTGGGCTATACACACCTGTAACGATTGCAGTTGAAAAAACTAAGGGAATGAAGCCAATTCCGCGAGCAAAAGCAGCTAATGCAGCTTCACTCATTTTTCCTTCTGAAAGCAAATTTAATGAAATAGGATCACCTGCAATAATCATCAAACTTGTTGATGCCGCCACTAAGCCCCCTGTAACGGATAACCATAACCAGTTCTTCTTAATACGATTCACACGTTCTAAAAATACACTTACAAGGCTCTCATTTGAGTTACTACCATCGCTTTTCACTTGAATGGCATAAACAATCATGAAGAGCATCCCAACAAGTAAGGACATTCCTTCTGCACTAAGTGTTAATGTCGCGCCATTTCCTAAATCAAATGTACCAAAACGTTTTACAACAAACAATGTTAAAAGCGTAGCGCTGAATGAAATCGCACCTTTTTTGAATCCATGTTGACTAGCGATTGCAATCGCTGGAAAAATACTAAAACCAATAACTACAGGAGCACCTACTTGCGAAAGTGAGTCCATAAAGTTCACCGGCATCATTGCAAAGAGATCAACAACCGCTTGGAGCCCAATAACTAATCCAACACCATAAATAGCTCCTACACTAGCAGCAACAATAACTCCGATTTTGCCTTCCGGTGCCCAAGATCCGATAATATCTGTCATTAATAATACACTATGGACTAATAGAATAGATGCACCTATTGAAACAGGAATGCCAAATCCAATGACTAATCCAAAACTTAAAGCAAAACTTGTCGCTGCAATTTCTTTCTTACCAATTTTTCCTTCTAAAAATTCCGGAATGATTGGCCTTAATCCGTCATTAAAAACAGCGATTCCCTTATTTGCTAACACTGCACAAAGTCCCCCTAAAAGTGCAATAGCAATTAATTCAACAATTTTCGACGATTCCATCTCTTTTCCCCCAAATTATATAATCTATTGTTTTTTTAGTTCGTCCATAATGATAGGTACTACTGCTTCTTTATGCTGAGCGGTAAATCCAAAAGCTTTTTTTCCTGAACTGACATGTTCTCTTATTTCAGATTCCGGCATCACTTTTCCAGGCATAGAAACAGTTACACAGTTATCATGGCCTAATAAAGCTAATGCCATTGCCAGAGCACCCCCACCACCAGTATTACATGCCCCAATGTAATAGTCAGCTTGTTTATTTTTGACTGCCATCGCAGCATCTAAATCACTTTTGATAACAATCTCGAACTGATCATCACCAAACGTTTCGACTAATGCTTTCACCTCGTCCTTATCGATTTGACCGCCGATAACTATTTTTTTCATCAAAATTTCCTCCTTATGAATGTACATTTTTTTGTATATTGATAAATAATCAATAATTACAAATTGATTGTAACCGGAGACACAATCAATTGCAAGCCCTTTCTAAAAATCATTTGAATGAAAGTTTGTTTCAACTCTGCCCTTTTTTAAAACTGTTTTATGAAAAACCTACTTCGCTTAGCGTATATTCACACCAAAAAAAGTAGGTTTCTTTGTTCCTCTTAGTCACTTATTCCTATATTTCTATTCTCGAATTTTTTGGGGCAGTATAATTTTGACTATTGTGTTGTCGTAGTTTTTATTTGCAACTAGAAACAAAATGCAACTTTATAAATAAAAAAATGTAAAGAGGTCTATTCGCATCTTTAAAAGTACTTATTTCAATAGCTTAAGGCTGCTCTGATTTTTCTTGCTAACTTTTCATCCGTCAGCGCTTTTTTAGTATTTGAAAGCAACATAACTCTTGATTCAGTGGGATCCATAATATATTTTCTCTCCCACTGATCTTGATCTGGATCATCGCCAATGATGCGAATGTAAGACAACAGACTTTTGATCATCTCTTTTGTCAATGTTAGGTTGGTATAGCCATCATTTTCATAAAAATCATACCATGTATCACTAGGATTTTCCTTCAGTATTTGAATTAGTTGATGGATTTCTTCTAACGCATCGAAAACTTTTACAAATACAAAGACCATTTCTTCCCGATCAATCATCTGATAAGCGTCTAACAAATGGAGCAGTGCTTTTAATGTTTTGCATTGAACGGCTACTGAGAGGTAAATATCATTAAAAAAGCGAGCATTTTGTGCATGTTTATCCTGAAGGGATAATGTAATCTGCTGGCATCTCAGCAATAGATTCTCCCAGGCTGCTATCTTTTCTCCTACCATAGAGAAAATTTCTGTGACTTGCTCCTTGTTTTTCCGATCACCCGTCAACCATTCTATCCTCGGAATTTTTGTTTCTTGCTTGAGCCAGGATTGAATAATTTTTCGAATCAAATAACAGGCAAACTCGTCCCCAGCGGTTTGATCCTCATGTGTTCCATAGCGAATAATCGCTTCAAAGTAAGCTTCATAGACAGCTTGGATCTCTTCTTGCTGATTTTGATAATATTGTGTTACATGCTCTGAAATTATCTCTTGATTGGTTCGTAACTGATAATCTGCTCGCCAGAAATTCGCTATTTCTTGTAAGAACAAAATATGCGGTTTTATGTTGCCTGTATTGACTAAGACAAACTTATCCATCTTGACTTCTCTAACCGCCATTAACTCTCTAGAAACAAATTCTGGGCTATTAGGCAAGATCGTCAAGAAATTAGATGCTTGTAAATCATGAAAGGCAACGTGATAATAGATTCCTCTTGATTGATTTGGTTTTGATGTGTTTGTTAGCACCTCATCTCGTGGATCGTGATTTTCTTGTCTACGAGAAACCATTTTGCCATAACCATTATCCGCCCAAATCTCAATCACATCATCTGGAAGCTCAAGTAAGCCAAGATTAAATAATTCCGTCATCTCCCCATAAATGTTCATTGAACATACTGCATGAGGATCGACTTCTTTAACCATATGATATTGCAGATGGACGATTTCGTTGATCACTGCTGCTTTTTCCGCTGCTGACCACTGTCGATCAAGATCTTCTGCCCAAAAAGGACAATCTCCTTGTCCGCGAAAACCAAGTGTGTAGATAACCTTGGTACCTTTTTGCTCGTGTATGGCTTTTTTCCATAATTCCTGAAACAACGCAAAATGTTCCTCGTATGAAGCCTTCAAACCAGGATACCTTCTAGCAAACATCTCAGCGCCTAGTGGCTCGGCATGATGATGTGTATAGATCAACCCCATCGCTTGCGCACTTTCTCGATGTCTATGACTGTTCTTATCTGTTCCAGGAATGATGACATTTCCGCCTAAACGTAACAATGTTTCATAAAGACGTTCCCATACATATTCATTCGAACCATTATCTTCCCATTGATCCAGCAGCAACTCATCATTGACGAACCAGCCCCGATAGTCCGTTGCAAAATCAGGCAATGTTAAGTCAAAACCTGTCCATTCAATAAATGGCTTTTTTATTTGGGGAATCTCCATGAAATACCAAAAGGGTTGAACACCTAAAATTTTTTGAGAGATTTCAAGAACCCCATACATTAATCCTAACGGTGTTTCAGCACACACTTTTACTTTATCTGGCGATACGAAAAGTATATGAAAAGCATCCGTTTCATTTTTTCCATCAAGTAAAACCAATTCAATTTCATTTGCCTTCCTCGTGTCTGTCACAACGGTTAAAATGTCACGCTGCAAGATCTTGCAAGCATGTCCAATCACTTCATTTTTCAACTGTTTTGACGTGGCAGAAGTAT
Organism: Enterococcus casseliflavus; assembly: GCF_029215545.1. Taxonomy (NCBI): domain Bacteria; kingdom Bacillati; phylum Bacillota; class Bacilli; order Lactobacillales; family Enterococcaceae; genus Enterococcus; species Enterococcus casseliflavus. The sequence continues at coordinate 1,875,796 of NZ_CP119393.1, forward strand.
TTTTCGAAATGAAAAATGTTGTTTCCATGTAATCCCCCGTTTCATCTTTTTCTTTCATTATTTTAACTCTAATGAGAATCCAACTACTGTACTGTAACTAATATTCTATCTATAACTTGATAGTCAATTCGCTCTTAGAAAAAATAGGACCACATTCTAAAAATCATTCTAATAATCCCCATTTAAACACTTTGAGATCGTTTACAAGTATAGAATAAACGAAACCTTTCCCCAAAAAAATAGAGAAAATCGATGAAAAAATTAAAAAAACAGACTATTTTCGTATTGTGGTTTTAATCGTCTTCTTTTAAGTAAACACGTCTCTCATAGATAGATTACTTTAATTCAATCAATAATTTCGTCCTTCCCATTACTAGATTGGCGATACAAGTTAGCTAAAATTTCCCTCGCTTAGCACCTTCATCCTGATATAATGAAGTAAATCAACGACAAGGAGCCATAGCATGTCAAAAATAATTATTTCTGGAAGTATCGCTTTTCAAAAGGATTTTGAAGAACTGACGAATACACTTACTGAAAATGGTCATCAGGTGATCAATTATCCAAAAGCCACGGACGATCTTTCTACTCAGTTTCCAACCTTATTCGTAGACTTTTATAAAGACATAGAAAAAGCGAAGATTTTTTATTTGTATAACAAAGAAAAAAATGGCATCTGTGGTTATATCGGTGCAGCTGGTTTTGCGGAAGCAACCTTTGCTTTGACTCGAAAACTACTTTACGGACAGAAGATCCAATTGTTTTTGCATGAGGAACCGAGTGAAAAAGTAGCTTGTTCTGAAGAGATTGGGCTGTGGAAAGAGAATGGTTGGATCACAGTTAAAAATCTAAACACGTTTTTGGATTGAGAAAAAAATACTTTTTATATGAAAGCTGGAGGTAGTCTGATGAAAAAGCTTATATTGATCAGTGGTACGATGGGAATTGGTAAATCAACTATAACTGAAGAACTATCCAAACAAACAAAGCAGTCTGTTTACCTTGACGGGGATTGGTGCTGGATGATGAATCCGTTTATCGTCAATGAATAAACTAAGGATATGGTGATCAACAATAGCCATTTTCTGTTAAACTCTTTTATCAATAACTCTATGATCAACGTCATTTATTTTTGCTGGGTTATGGATGAGCAAAAAATTGTGGATCGAGTCTTGAACGGCATCGCATTGGAAGATATTGACGTGCAACACTTCTCATTAATTGCCTCGCCAGAAAAATTGCAGAAAAACTTTGAAGGAGATATAACCACCGGGAAACGAACACTATCTGATTTACAGCGTTCACTGGATAGGTTACCAAAATATACTGAATTGCGTTCAAGAAAAATTGATATTTCCCATTACTCTGTTGCGGAGACCGTTTCAAAAATAAGAAAAATAATTTTAGCATCTTCTTAAATATTCCTTCAATTAGTAAATTTTGGCCCATGTTTTTTAACGCAACTATTATCAGAGAGCTACTTCTTGTGACTGACACAAATAAGCCCACACTCATAAGAGCATGGGCTTATTGAGATCATTGTCAATTCTAAATCTTCAATTGAAATCTGGCTTTTATCAGTTCAGATTTCAATTGCTGAATAATGGTGACAATTTCTTATTATTCTTCAATTACATATACTTCTCAACTTCATCAATTTCTTTTTGTAGTGCTTTTTCATCGTACTTTTCATACTTACCGGCTTCGTGTGCGATCTTTTTGATTTCATGAATCGCTTTTTTCTCAACGATCCACTTCTTCATACTATGTTTTTTTGCGTCTGCATCTAGTGTGTCTAATTCAGCTAAATTTTCATCTAACTTATCAAGAACCTCTGCAATCTTTACCAATGCTTTTGCTTCCTTTTCTTCATAGTTTGTCATAGATATCACTCCTTAAGTATTTGATATATTTATCTTACTGCTGTAATTAAATATTTTCAAATTAAATGTACTGTGTATCACAAAGTTTTATCTTATTCTCACTGAATAGATAAAAGCTATATTTTTTTTGCAATATTCTATTCATTTTACATTTATTTTTATCCTTAAAGATGTATCATAAGAGAAATATCGATTATATAAAAAATGCCTTAGTGAAACATCAAACATTCGGTGTATCGTTTGCAATAAAAACATCTAGTTTTTTACCTTCTTATGGTTGCAGCAGAATTTTACCGATACTTTTTCCAGATTCTAAATAATCATGGGCAGCTTTTCCGTCAGCTAATGAAAAAATGGTTGGTTGACTGATTTTCATTTGATCCTTGCTAAAGTAGTCAAACAATCGAGAGCTTCTTCTCTCCCGCTCTTGAAAACTTGTCAAGTAATCCCAGAGATCTCCTGTCAAAATACTTTTTGATTTAGATAGCAAGGGAATAAAGTCGATCGCTGGCGGATTTCCGCCGGCCATGCCAAAAAAGACAACCTTCCCTCTATTTTTGAGCAAGTCGACACTTTCGGCTAATGTATGCCCAATGCCATCATAAACGGTATCAAAGAAAGAAGTGTAGGTATCTTGCCATTCTGTATTTCTTAAAAAAACTTGTTTTGCGCCTTGGTCTAAAGCCAGTTGCCGCTTTTCTTCCGTAGAAGTGACGCCATAAACTTCTAGACCATCTGCGGTTAATAATTGCGATAAAATTTGTCCGACGCCACCACTTATCCCATGGACGAAGACCTTACTATGATTCACATTATTGCCAAGATCATGAGCTAAAAAATCAGCTGTCAACCCTTGCAGACCAATACTGGCTGCTAATTTAGGTGGTATACCTGATGGGATACGGATGGCATTTTCCTCAGGAACAGCCACCAATTCTGCATTAGCAAAAGGAACATCCACAAAAAGAATCGTTTCCCCTAGCTGAAACTTGGAGACAGATGTTCCTTTTTGAATAATCCTCCCTACCCCTTCATAGCCATTAATAAGAGGCTCTCGGGATTCAATATGATAGGTGCCCTTTCTCCGATAAATATCAGCATAATTCAACCCAATATACACCATTTCTACCAATAGCTCATTTTCATGAATGATGGGATCCGGCAAATCCCCATATGTTAAAACAGTTGAATCACCGAATTCATTAAAATACAACGCCTTCATGCGCAAATCATCTCCGATCTTCAATCTATCAAAAGCCACGCATCAATCGATTGAAACTATCTACTAAACAACCGACGAATGTCCCTTCGGTCATTTTATATTTTTCCTTTTATTAAAAAAAGCACCTTCTCTCGAAGGTACTTTCATTTTATTCCTCTTACTGACATCCGTCAAAACAGATTATTTCTTCGGTTCGTCCTCATCCATCTTCAGAACTGCCATGAAGGCTTCTTATATCATTCTGGTATTTAATAGTATTTATACGTCCTCCTTATTCCCTGTTCGTCCTTGATATAATTATATTCATCAATCCCCTATATTCTAAACAATGCCTATACTGCATTAAGAATGTTTATCAATACTTGTCAGATGGGCGGAATATTGGCGAAGAAAATGAAAAATGCATTCAAATATCTAAATTTTATAATTCTGTTCGCTTTACAAAGAGAACAAACGTTCGTATTCTTTTTCGTAAGGAGTGATAATTATGGGAATGATTAAACCTTATGAGGATCGAAAAAAATTAAAGTGGATAGGATTCTTCTTGTCTGAACATACAACCGATATTGATAGAGTTGACAAAGAGTTAGCTTATGTATGCCCACCTAAACCAGAAATGGATGAAGAAGAAGTAGGAAAGTTTCTTCAGGATGCGCTTATGAAACACAAAAAGTTAGCGATACAACTAAATTACACTCAGTTAGGGAAATTCATGCCTGATATAACTGGATTTCTGTCTGGTCATAATAATTTGGGAATCTATATCGGATCCACCCTCATAGAATATGGTGAAATTCGAAATATAGATTTCTATTCTGAGAAAAAGTGGTTTGATGTGTGATGAATATCATCAGCCAATACGAGCAAGGCTATTTATCCTATTCCGAGTTTATAAATGAATTTCCTGACTCTATTTCTGAATCACAGGAAGCTTTATTCGGCGCAAAATGTGTCGCGTTTTATGTTGCTGTCACTTTAGGTAAAACGGATTGTCGCTATTATTTACAAGCTTACGGAGGCGATTGTTATGAAAACGATGAAAGGCTATGTATCGAAGATACGTGTGTTGAAGATGAGCAAGACCCCTTTGATGCTGTTCTCGCTTGATGGAGTGAATTGTTTGATTGCAGCGCATAGTTTAAACTTCCTAGCCGATGTGGATGAGGGAATGCAAATTGTGGTTGTTGGTGAGTATAATGATCGCAAACAGTTTGTTGTGAAGAAGTATACTGTCATTGGCAAAACGAAGATCATGATTGAATTTGAAAATATCAATGTTCGATACGCGTATTACTTTTCCTATTAAGTAAATTACTATATGATTATTATGATGACGGAACATAGTTCCACTTGCACGGCATATGAGAATATGCTGTGCTTTTTTTGCAAAAAAACCACTCCCGGGGAGGAGTGGCACAATTAGATAAAAAAGTTTTTTTATATGGTAAATTAATTATATGAGCGATCTAAAATTTATTCAAACCTTCTGCTCAAAAATAACCCACCCTCAAGGAGAGTGGGCCTGAAAAAAGATATAAAATGAAATAGCCCCGGTCAAGGCTATGATTCCATTTTACAAAGTAATATTTTTTATTTCAACAAAAAAGCCTCCCTAGTTATGATAGAGTGGATCAAAATAAGTAAAACAATGAAAAATTAAATTGGTTAGTTATTTACATACTATAGCCTTATTTGGATACAATTACCCTTTTTTAAGATTTTCTTTTTTCAGACTTTTTTAAATAAATTTCTGATATACTGAAAAAAAGAAAAGAGGACCGTCATGAGAAAAATTTTAGGTGGACTATTGCTAATATTAGTTTTAAGTGGCTGTGCATCAGCCAGTAAAAACTCTGATTCGAATAATATCGATGAAGTTCATTTTAAAGTTATGAACGGAAGTATCTATCAATTTGAAGATATAAATAAGAAAAGTTTGGATCAAGAAATAATTTCAAAGGTTCAAGATATGATATCCGAACTAGAGCTTACAGATAAGAACAAAGTAAAAGATTATGATGGACTTGTTGGAGCTAATACTTATGCGCTAGATTTATCTGAAAATGACAAGATAATTACTAGCTATACTTTTTATGGAAATTTTGTCACAGTAAAAACCGATGATGCAGAAAGCATCTATGAGTTGGATAATATGAAAGATGCAGAAAATCTTATTAATTTTTTACAAAAGATCTAGCGGTTAACTAAGTATTTTTACAAGCCCGCCGAAGCGGGCTATGTATTTATATAAACCAACCATCTCCATAGAGGAGTAACATAATTAAATAAAAAAATTTTTTTAATGAATATTGTTTTTCACATTTCATGCTGGTCAAAAAAAGCTGTATACTTCTCCAAAAGTTTAAAATCCTGCTCAAGATTTTTTCTAATTATTATCTTATCTCTTAAAAATGACTTACGAGATGTACGTGCTATCTTGTGATAAACATCATTTTTTATTAAATAGTCTAATTCTTCATTAATTGTCTCGAGGTTGCTTTGATCAGACGAAGATTGAAAATAGCGTATCGAATTGTATTCTAGGTGTCTTGCGCTGTTAATTACTTTTCTATAATGTAGTTTATCAACTTTCATAGAATCACCTCTAATACAAATCTACATCATTCTTAACTTTCTATCAATATGTTTAATTAATAAAATACTAATTTTAATACAATAATTAATATAAGTGGTCAAATTTTTAGAGCTTAGAGTATATATAAGAGATTTCTAATCAATAATATCTATTACGTTGAAATAATGATAAAATAAAAAAGAAGAGTGTTAGGCGCACTTCCCCAAGTTTTCACCGCCTAACTACTCTTCATAAAGTATTGCACGCACCTACTAATTTATAGTATAAACTTATTTACTGCAAGTAAAATGAATATGATCTATGTACAAGCCCGCCGAAGCGGGCTATTTTTTATGCTTCTGTTGCTACTTTGCGGAGATACGCAACTTGAACTGGATCTGTGTGAATCCAAGTGTTATAGCCTGCTTTTTCCATCATCGCTTGGATTTTCTTCAAGTCGTCTTCTGTTTTCACATGAGTAAATTTGTTTCCTGTCAAAAAGTAAACTTTCGGATCATTTTGATTTCTAAATAGTAACATGGTTTCTCCTACTTTCTTTGGTTGAATTTGTGGTGTGTTTGCTTGTGTGTTGTTGCTTGTATTGCTGAAAACTGCGTTCTTGAATCGTTCGAATTCGCTTGTTTTTGCCACCCAAGGAGCTGGACAGTTTTTGCCTGTTACATCAAAGTGGCGCCATATCTTCTCTCTCGTAATATGTGGATAAATGGCAATCAATTCTTTGACTGCCTTCACAGCATTTTGGAATGTCTTTTCCGTAATGTTTCCATTCTTGTCTAGGCACATTTCAACACCGATCGTTGAATAGTTGGCGTTGCCTATCTTAGAATACAGCGGACGATAGCGTGAACCATCTGCATTGTATTTGCTGATTTCGTTAGCGTGATATGCAACTTCATTCAAGGGAATGATACAGAGTGCTTCAATATCATCTATAAACAGTTGAGCAGAAGCATAGATTCCTTTTAGATTATTAAAATAGTTCTTGTGATTGCGTGCGGTGCCACCATTGTTGGCGGTGTAGTGCATAACGATACCATCAATACCGTTATTCCTGATACCTGGTCTTGAGTACTCATTAATATTGATATACTCGTATTTGATGAAACTCATATCGATCATCCTCTCTAAAAAAAGAAGCAGCCGATCGGCTACTCCTTCTTGTCGGTAAACTCTTGTCCGTCACCATAATCTGATTTTTGTTCATCTTGATACTGGCTGCTAGCGATATTTAAGAACACACCAGCTAAAGTTGCAGCAGCAGTGATCGTTCCAACAATAATTTCTGTCGAGAAGCCATATAAACCACCTAGAGTTACGATAAACGCCGTGATACCTGGCACCCCAACGGTTAAAACTTTTTTTGCTAAATCATATTGCTTGTTCGTCAATTTCATATTATTTCCCTCTTTCTTTCCATAAAGACTTTAATTGTTCCCCATGCTCAATCAATCGATCATTGTGTTTATCCAAGCGCTCATCATGTCGCTTTAATTCATCATGAATTGCTACACGATCTGATTTACTTGCTTCTAAATCTCTGGTTAATAAATCAAGATTATGAGCGAGTTTGGTCAGATTATCTGCAATCTTTGTAAAGTTAGACATTACTGGTTTGATTACAAATGCCAGCATTCCCACGATCGTCATAATCCAACCTGCCCAAGTTGCTAGCTCTCCTACATTTAACATAATCCACCTGCTTTCCAATAAAATTAAAAGAGCAACCTATTCTGGTTGCTCTTGTTCTATCATTTGTAACATTTTTGCTTTGACTGCTTCATTTACGAAGCTGAGATCTAAATCCTCTTTCCCTAACGTCACTTCAGACTGAAAAGACATGTCTTTCTTCTTACTCGACACTGAAACCGAATAACCAGAAACATTGCCCGCATTGTCATAAATAAACGAGATTGATGAAATAACCATCTGTTTCCCTCCTTCCTAGATATATACCTCACCTACTGCTGTGATCCGACTGTTTCCGCTGTTATTCGATAGCTTATACAAACGACCGTTTTCAACTTGGAATTTTTCAGTCGCATTCCCTTCAATCCAGACTGGAACGGTAAACATTTGTGGAAACCCTTCTCTTACCTTGTCTGGAAGAATTGCAACAGCGTTGCTGGTACTTGCTCCATTGGCTGAACCATTCCAAACAAATTGATCAAATCGAATTAGAATCCTGTTCATGTAACGTTTTAAATAGATATCACCAGCAGTCCCTTTTAATCTGGTCACTTTAAGCCATCCAGTATCATAAAGCATTTCAGCAGACAGAGATCCAGCAAACCCTGCCTCTCGATTGTTCAATTGAATCAAATCAAAAGTCATGGAAGCTGATGCGATAAGTTTTGTTTGGTCTCCAATTGAATTTCCTTCATATCTGGACATATGGATAAATTGATCACTGATCACTTGTTCGTAGGATTGAATGATTACGCCGGATGAATTACGAATGACTCCAGCATTTCTAGTTTCTGCGTCTTTAATCGTTAGTTCACCAATTTTTATTGTTCCATCATCGTATCTCCGTGTGTAGGGATTCGAAAACTCTGAACCAACAATCAGCGCGCCTTCAACACGTTTAAACACGCCGTTTTCAATTTGCACATTACTTGCAATCAAGTTATCAATTGAAATCCCCCAATGTATCCATTTTGTGCCGTCCCATTTGTACACTGTACTTGTTGTGTCATTCGGATCTTGCCACAAGTCTTCTTTTGCTGGATTAGTTGGTGCTGTGGCAGAAATGATGATCGCATCTTTCCCTTGCTGAGCGACAAGATAGAAATAAGCACTGTAGGTATTATCCGTATATTTGAACCTTGTTCTTGTCCACATATACCAGCCCGCTTTAGGTGTGGGTCTTGTCCCTGACCATCCAGACGTTGGCGGAGTTGTTCCATCTTGAGAAATAGCATAGCTGATTTCCTCTGCAGTAACCCCTTTGCCGGGGTTCCCTGTTGCCCCTTGTAAAGATAGAGCGTAAGAAAACTGCTTCGTAAATGTTTTGCCATCAGCTGTGATTGTGATTGGCACGGTACCGCTTTTTGATACTAATGCGGTTGTAGCTGTTAATGTGATTATTGATCCACTCACACTAGAGGAGAGTCCTGTCGGCTTAGTTCCTACAGTAATGCTAGTAGGCGTAATTTTATTGATGCCTTTATATACGATCACTTCTGTTGTTGTTGATCCAGCCAATGCTGCAGTTGTTGATCCCGCAAAGGTGTAGGATTCGTTCGTAAGAAACACAGTATAAGCATCTGATCCAGGAGGTCCTTCTCCACCGTCTTTGATTCTAGAAATGGTGAATACATCGCTCACAGTCGAATCAGCCGCCTTGATGGTGAATGTATCAAATGTCGCAGTAACTGGATTAATCGTAACCGTATTACCTGATCGAGTAACACCAGTCGGCACAGCTGAACCAAAATTCCCACCGTTTAGACTATACGTCCAATTTGAGATAGCGGTGTTCACTGCAGTTCCGGTCACAGTAAAACTAGAAGCTGGAGTGATCTTTCCATCTTTATCAACTGTGATCGCTTGTGTTGTTCCTGATAAAGAAATGAGTGGTGCAGGATCACCTTTATCACCTTTGGAACCTTTCGTCAATGACCACGTATAATCACTTGGCTTTTTACTATCTGCTTCCGTAAAATCAACATACTGCCCAATATAATCCCCACCGTCTTCCCCGCCATTTCCAGTAAACGTCAATCCACCATCATTCGAGTATTTGATATGCAGATACGATGTCTTTCCGTCTGGTCCTGGTTCTCCAGGAATACCAATACCAGGATCGCCTTTCGTTTGTTGCCACTTATAAACGCTTGGACTGGTAGGTGCAACGTTCGTTTCCGTTGTAGCATAACCAGTATATTTAGCATTTGCTGGATCTGTAGTCATTCCTGATCCATCGGCATTCTGAGAGTATCTTATCCATAGATAAGCACTCTTCCCATTTTGACCGGGTTGTCCGTCAAAATAATCAACATTTTTTACCGGTGTATAACCGTCTTTTCCTTGTGGCCCCATGAAAGGCGTCCACGGTCTGTAATCGTCAGGGTTGTCTGATGCAATATCATCAATGCTTGAGTAAAAACCTTCCCACTTTGGATAGGCGTTCTCATAGTTTTCAGAGGGTTTAGGCGTATAAGGAAGTGCTGAATTACCCTCGGAAAGTTTAGGCCTTCTGACTCTGATAGTCGCTATAACATCTTGCGAGATAGCTAGTGTGAACTGTACTGTAGTAAGAGCCCCCCCTAACGATGTTCCTGTAGCGGTTATAGTTTGCCACTGACCTACCTTTGTTAAGTCGATGTCAACCGCTGGGTCATCTTTATATGTTGTTCCATTGTTAGACCTAAAGAAAATATTTGTTCGCCCAGTGTTCGCACCACTAGCAGACTCAACATACACCTCCATTGATATTGAGTAGGCAGTGTTTGGCTTAAAACCAGCTACATCAAGACTATGATTGAAAGTACCTCTGGAGCTTTGGACAGCTGCCTTCTTAAGAGTTATATATTCCGGAGAATAAGTTGCTACAACACCTGTACCTACTGCCCAGCCATCTAATCCTTCTTTCAGTTCACTATTGGTCAGCAAATTTTCACTTGGATAAACCTTTGTAAACGTTCCGTCTGCCATCAAATATCCACGATGTGGGTAGTATGTTTCACCGGGTTCCCCTTTTTTACCATCATCAATATTGGTAACCGTCACCTCAGCACCACCACGCACGTTCCCCGAATCGTCTGCTACTTCAAAACGAAAGACTGCTTTTTCTTCGATATCTGCAGCATTGATCGTCACTGTCTTGGTATTTGAAAAAAAAGTGCCATCTTTATACCATTTCAGACTAAAGGTATCTGTTACATCCTTGATACCATCTCTAACACGAGCAGTTAATGTGGTACTGCCGAATCCATTCTTAAAAGTCACCCCATCACTAGTAATGATTTCATTCGTAAAGACTTTATTTGCTTCGATTAGTTTTCGCATTCGAGCAAGCAAATCATTACTGATTTCGGATTCTTTTTGAACAAAGTTAGTAAACGTTGTCCGATCACTAGATGTCACACCTAATACAAGAGACTCGGTCTGCTCATAAACCCTGGCTTCAAGATAAAGGGGGGGATTATAATAAACTGAATCTTCTAATGAGAACGTATCTCCTGGATCACTGTCAAAATATCCTTGTGTTTCATAATCAACCTTGATCTGACTTATTTTTTTTAACTCAGAAAGCATGTACCCTTTTAAAGCTTCAACGGTGGTATATTCTGTTTCTCCTCGATCATCAAATAAATACCCATCATCTTTTTTGTTAGTGTTTGACGGAATTTTATTTCTTGCCTGCAAAGCTCGGATACCGTTATCGCCTTTTTTACTGAAATACAGAATGTTTCCATCAGCATCACGTTCTTCAAATTCGAGATTTACGATTGAAAGCCCATCTTTTCCAGTAGCACGAATGGCTGTATAAAACTCGTCAGCAGAATCTTTTTGATTGATTACTTTTAACTCTTTTCCTACTCGAAGAGTTGTATCACGTTTATCTTGACCTAATCCTTGATGGGTATCAGTGTGTTCTTTATAAATATTGATCACATGACATTTTAGAGAATAATCATCGTTTGTCTCTGTAACTAAACCAAGTTCTGCGCCAATCTGATTAGCAGCTGAATATAAGCGATCTTTTTTATTCTGAATGCCATCCCAGCTAAAAACCATCTTTTTATCTGGCATTTCGTTAATCCCGATTTCAAGAGTTCCTTCGGAATCAATTACTTTGATTATTTCCTCAATCGTCATCGCTTTTGGCGAAGTATAAGCAGGCATTTTTTCTTTGTATAGCTCCCATGTAAGTGAAAAAGCGACAAGTTCTTTATAATAACCATCTCTGCCTGTTTGGCTGATATTCAGCCAATAATCACGGTTTTTATATACAAAGGAGAGTTTATTTCCAACGGTAACAAACGAGGCTTCAGGATGTTTGTTGTTTATACGCATGACTAACGCTGTCGTATCTCCCTCGAAAAATCTTGTCAGGTCAGCTTTATCAAAGTGAATGGCTCCGACAGCAGAATTGTCCATATAGGTTAGGGTTTCACTGTCATGGGAATCTCTTACTGCAATACGTACGTTTTCAGTTGTCATACCCAAGCCTCCCTTATTTCTGCTGTTGCGGATTCCAATTCGGCAAAACTGGATAATGCGAGTTGAACTTTTGTTTTGCCAGGCGGAACTTTGAACCATTTCGTGCCTTTTACTTCATCTTTCCCTTGCGGGAGATTATCTACATAAAGTTTCGTTTCAGTACCGTTAATATAAATATCTGAGTTGGCTGCATAACGATTGACAAGATCAATCCATTTAACGATATTTAGTTTCTGAAAAACAAATTTCTTGAGAAATAGCATCGATACGTATTTCTCATTAATAATTCGATTGCCATGTTGGCCAATAAAAACTTGGCACCCCACCACTTTTTTGTTAAGCAGGTCGGTGTTTTCAGATCTAAATTTTTTCCCTAGTAAAAATACCTCAATAGAACTTCCAATTTTGGTGATCGAAAAATACCCTTTATCTTGACGAAAAGGGTTGACTGCATCACTGCTTGCTATGAATGATGTTGATCCCATTGCTTTGCCAGGTACTCCCCAACTCGCAATAGAAGTGTAACTCGTGACTGTATTTTTCCAAACCACGAAAGAAAAAACTGCTTCTTCATTTTCATCAAAAAAGCAAAGTGTGATTGCTCCTGATTGATCGTACAAGAAAGCTTCAAACCCGATTTCTGAGTACAGATACCAATTGTCTGACCCAAGTTCACCATTAGAATCAGCTGCAAAGCGAACGTCTAACACTCCTCCGTGCCAATTTAATCCAGATCCGACTTTATCAAGTGTGATTATCTGTTTTCCGTTATAAGTACTGAATCTTAGAGATCCATTGATCGCATTGAATGGGTTTTCCAGATTTTTTTGTATCGTTCGCGTCCAATTTGAAAATGAAGGAGCAGAACTTAAAATTTCCTTCGTTTTAGTATCGTCATAACCGTCTATCTCCTCAATCTTTCCGAACTGCATCACCCCATGTTCAGAGATTAGGCCAATGAAACCACTCTCTTTTTTGAGTTTGATGTGATAGTCAACAGCTACTTCTTCTGTTCCTTCATTATTGATTTCAAATTCCCAAACTCCCTCATCATTCAATTCTGCATTAATAGGCTTAATTGTTGATGAGTGGGAAATACCATCGGGGACAATCCAGTTAATTGTCCCCTTACCGATAAAAGATTTTTCAGATACTTTTGTGTCCCCTGAAGGTAAAGCCCAATAATATTTGTTTGGTTCATCCATGAAAACAAGCTTTTTGGGTTCTTTTACGTTAAGGATTCCCGCAAGTGCTCGTCTTTTTGAGATTAAGTCATATCTTAAAATAAACGGCATTGGTATAGTATTTTCATTGTATGAAGTAGTTAAATATTCTTTTCCCTTCACACCATCTCCAGTTTTTGCGAGTTTGACTTCTCTCTCAGCACCTAGATTTCTTTGAAAATCGCTCAAAACTGATAAATACTCGGTGATATCATAACCATCAAAAAAAACTTGTAGCATAATTACTCATACCTCCTTGCGACTCTCTGAATATAGGATTGCTGATCTAATTCTTCCTTGGTGAAAACAGCAGTTTGTTCTGCCCAAGCTTTTCCATCTGTTTCGATAGTATTTTTTAATACAATGTAATCGGGTGTTGAATTTTGTGTGTCTTGTTTATTAAATATATTTTTAATGATTTGGTTTGCAGGATCAATTGCATTGGCTTTTGAAACGCCTGAAGCAAGTTCTGGTGCCAGTCTTCCATTAATCAATGCATCCATTGCTGGTATTTTACTAGGTATATTTGCTACTAAATCGTTAAAATAGTTTGAATCAAACTCGGATTCTATACCCTTTTGCAACTCATTAGCCCATGTAGAGACATCTGACTTAACTTCAGAAAAACCGTTTATAAGTCCTTCTTTTAAGCCACTAACTAAGGCTAACCCATTTTCAATAAGAACTTTTTTGTCGTATGGAATAGGTCCTTTTAAACTTGCTATCGTATCCGCCCATCCGGATACAGTTCTTTTTACATTCTCAAATCCAGACATCAATCCACTTAGTAAACCATCAACCAACGCAATACCATTGTTAATCAATGCACCACCTGGTAATGCGCCAATTAAAGCGTTTAATAGATTGGCGCCTGCCTCTCTCATAGCTGATTGGTTATTACGAATATTATTAGCTAGCCCATTTACCAATGTAATACCGGCTTTAAATAATCGATCCTGTGCTCTTAGGATCCCTCTAACAGTGGCATCTACAATATCCATGCCTGCACTAACGATTCGGTCAATGTTATTAGCGATACCTTTTAAAATTTGAACAATAAGATTAACCCCTGCAGTAACAACATCTCCTGCTTTTGAAGCCAATCCATTTATAAACTGAACAATTAAATTAAGAGCTGCAGAAACGATATCAGGCATCTTGGAAGCTAGACCACTCAAGAAATTAATTAAAAGGTCCGCTCCTGCAGCTACTATACTTGGCAACTGTCCTGATAATGCCGTAAGGAACGTCACGATCAGTGTGCCAACAGCAGCTACTAGATCAGGAAGCTTTTGGGCAATACCATCAAGAATAGCAATTATTAGAGACATCCCAGCTACAACTATTTCTGGAACGTGCTCTGTCAATGCAGTTAACCATGTTACTATCAAAGTCGCTGCCGATTCTATCAAAGCTGGTAGTTGCTCAGTGATGCCATCTAGTAAGGCCAGAATCAATGCTCCACCAGCAACAATGATTTGTGGTAGCCCTGCTGTTAAAGCTGCTAATAAAGCCACAATGATTGCTGTTGCTGATAAAGCGATTTGCGGTACTAGAATAAGCATAGCTGCGGTGAACGCCATAATTAGTTGACTGGCAGACATTGCTAGTGAAGGTAGACCTTGTGCAATTCCAGATACAATAGCAGCAACTATTTGCAATCCTCCTGAGATAATACCAGGTAATGCAGAAGCAATAGCAGCGAGAATGCCCTCAATTGCTTTGCCAGCAGAACTTCCCACTTTTGGTCCATTGCTTTCTAGACCCGATGCAAGAGAATCAAAAGCATCGATTATTTTACCGATTCCTTTAGAAACATCTCCGCCTCCTAGAGCCTTTGCAATTAGTTCAAACGCTTTGATAAACAATCCAATAGGTCCAAGTAGTCCAAGAAAAACTGACTGCAGGATTTTAAGAGCAATTCCAAATGGATCTATTGATTTTTCACCACTTTTGAATCCGTTTATCAATGAGCGGATTCCTAAAGCGATTTTGGTCATTCCGTTCCACAAGCTTTCAGGAAATACCTCCAAAAAATCTGCTTTTAAATTGGTTACACTTACCGAGAAATCATCAAGCGCTATTGCTTTGAAAGCTTTAGCAAGAGTTGAAATTCCTTGTACTATTCCTTTAGTGCTTTGTGCGAATGATGTCATGCCGTTCCATAGAGATTCAGGGAATAGTTTGACGAACTGATCATGTAAATCAGAAAGACTTACACTGAAGTCGTTGAAAACAATCGCTTTAAAAGCTTGTGCGAGCAACTTAATGCCTTCGATAACATCTCCAACAGGAGCCATAAAAGATTGTAAGGTCTTGACCGCCCCATTAACCTTCTCTCTAAAGGTATCACTCGTGTTGTAAAAATAGATAAAAGCAGTTACCAATGCTCCTATTGCTAGAACAACTAGAGAAACCGGACTTGTGAGTGCCATAAAGCCAACTTTTACACCAGACATGATTGCCTTCAATTTCGCAAAATTGTTTGCTGCGAGATATGCTGCTCCTAATGCTGCGGCTAAAGTAGTTACTGCACCTACAACAACATATACAAGCGCAGGATTTTCCCTAAACACTTCTGCTAGTTTTGCCATCGCTCCACTAATTTTTTGAACAATTGCAAGAAATGGATCAAGCAACGGCGCACCAAAAGCTGCCCCTAAATCCGTGATGGCTTGTTTCATATTTCCGATAACGTTCTCTAGACCGCCACCTTCACGTGCAGCTTGTCCTAATGCTCCTGATAATTTGTTACCATCCTCCACCATTTGTAAAAGTGTTAACTGTTTCTGGGCTTCGGATAAGTCGTTAAATGATTTGCCGTAAAGCTTATTTGCAGCTGCATTTCGTGTTGTTTCAGTAGATGAAATCCCAAGTGCTGCATCGTTTTCGTAGTTTCCTTTTAAATACGACTGTAAACTCTCAGAGACTTCGCCAATTGATTTATCATAAAAAGCAGCGCTGTCGGCTGCCGCTTTAGTTGCTCGGCTAGTTAAATCTAATGCATCTGCTGTATCCATCCCAGTGGTTTTTGCAAATGCTGCCATAGAAGTGAAGGCGGGTTTCAAACGATTAGGCAGAATATTTGTTTCTTTAGAGATTGAATCAATGCTACTTTGAGCATTCTTTTCCAAATTGCCGAATACTTGTGAGAATTGCGCATCCATAGCTTGCATATCAGCTGCTGATTTGATTGAAAAACCGGCAACAGCAGTACCGACAGCTAAAATGCTCAAGCTAGCTTTTTTGGCAAACTCAACAGATTGTTCAGAAAGTGAGTTGAAGGCTTTGGACTTTCCAATCTTGTTGTCTAACTGTTGAGCCGCTTCATTACCAAAATCTTGATACTGCTTTCGTGCTTTGTCGGTATTAAATTCGACATCAATGATTACGGAACCATCATTCATCCTTCACCTCACCTCTTTCTTCTTGTTTTTTCAACATGTATTCTCGTTTTTGCTTAAGGTCCATCATTTCAAATTCCAAGTTTGCTCGATATTCTTTCAAAGCCACCGCTAATTTTGCTTTTCTTATTTCTTCAATTTCATCTGGTGTGGCTTTTTCTGGGTACTCCATCATGCGAATCTTGATGACATTTTTAAACTTGGTATTCTCAGACAAACCAGCTAATAAATGGTTGAACTTATCCCAATGCAGTGTTCCCTTGCTTCTTTCCACCATCAAATCCATCCCATAATCCATCAAAAAAGAGGAATAGATGTAGCCAGAATCCTGTTCGAATTCATACCACTTCTTTTCCTCGTCCTCTAAAATATTTCCTTTTAAGTCACGTTTGACTGTTGTGCTTTCAAATTGATCCCCAGCAATCCTTTTGATAATAGCGTTTGATAATGGAATTAAATCATCCTGTGGAATAATGTCTGCTAGTTCTTCGATCGTTTCGGGAATTGCTTCTGCCCAATCATGGGATAAAATTAGGATAATGGAATATAGTACTTTTCCTTCTTTAGATAATTCGGGATCTTTCCACATTTCGTACCATCGGAGAACACGAGAAAATTCTAGATTTAATTCATAAGTGTTTTCATTGATTACGACCGAATCATCAATACCCCAAGCAAGAGATAATGCCATAAAGCATCACCTCTATTTCTTTTTACCGTCGATATAGGATTGTGCTTTTTGTTTCGTTTGAAGCTTTTTGTATTGATCGGCAACTTCAAGGAATGCCCCGACAACTAAATCAATTTCATCATCTGCAGCATCCATCAGCTTATCGAAAGCCCCCTCACCTAACACTAGATCAATAACGTCTTTGACAACGGACTCAACCTTCTTATTAGCTTCAACGATTGCTTCGTAATCACCTGATTCAGAAGCTGTTTTAATAACCTTTTCTTGCTCTTGAATAACTTCAAGCATTTTGGGTAATTCTGACAAATACTGATCACGATATTTCTTACCTGTTTTTATACCGAAATCTAAACCCGCAATTCTTACTGGTTGAACCTGCTTCTTAAAACCTACCTCGATTAAATTGTTTTTTGACATTTGTAATTCCTCCTATTTTTTTATGTAAAATAAAAAGGCTAGTACAATGACTAGCCTTCTGGGGTTGTATCTGGTTTGGTATCTTCTGGAACACCATTGAAAGATACTTGCATTTCAAAGTTACCACGGTTGTTTGGTCCCCCGCCGGTATGAACGATACCTGACAAGGTAACATTACCTTGAATTACACGACCATCTGGCTCAGTATGACGGAAGAAAACAATTCGATCTTGTCCAGCTTTGTTTAAGCGATCGCGTACAAATTCTTGCGCTGCATCAGTGGCATATTTTCGATGACCTGTAAAAGCATAAACACCAGTAACACGTGTGATATCGGTGTTTGATCCACCTTTATCACCGTAATATTCATATGTTTCAGATGATTCATCTTGGGAAGGTGTTGCTTCCTGAATACCATCTGCTAGCTCGTGAACGGTCGTAGGTGGCACAAGTTTTCCGTTTTCACCAACCGTTGCAGCTACACCGATTTCATATTTGTTCATCCAGTTAGGTGAATAGCCTTCACCAGCTGCAAAATACTGTAAATTCATTTTCATGAAATTTCCTCCTATTTACTTATATTTAATCGAACAGTTAGTACATAAAGATATGCATCATGTTCTTGAATTCCTAAATTTCTAGGTTGTGTGTAAACTTCGCTCGAATCAAACAAAAATGAGCCATCATTCGAGCGAAGTGTGACCCATTCACCATTTTCTTTTCTTGGCAATTTATCAAAGCTATCTGCAATCTTCCAAGCATCGTTAAAAGCTTGTGATTGGTTTGTGTTTTTGATAATGATTTGAACCATGAACGGAATTTGCCTGTTTCTAGCCAAGTCCTGCTGTCCTTGTCCGGATGCGATCCCTTGTATAGATAAATCTCGTTCATTGTCCTGAGGAGGTTTGTCTTCTTGAATGATTTGCTTCCCAGTGCTTGTTAATCTTGGTGTTTCAAGTTCTAATAATCGTAAGTGATCAGCAATTCGTGCAAATAAATCCATCACAGAGCCTCCTTAATTGCTTTTTCTGCCACATCCAGCACTTCATCCATATCTTGAGCTTTCGCAACCTCAGCCCATCGTATGGATGCTTGAGGATTGTGGTTTTTAGATGGGGTTCCCCTATAATATGCGTACCCAGCATACTCTGTACCCCATACCAGTTTTCCTTTTGGGAAATCACTATCAACCCAAACACTAGCTTCGGTTGCCCCAGTGTCTTTCTTAACATACTGATTAGCCGCTTTAGCAAATGCGATTGCGGTCGGATTCAGAGCGGATTCGATAGCTCTCTCAATACGATCGAAATTACCTTCAAATCTTCCGCTCATTGCAACATCACCTCAATATGATGTGGATCTAACTGGTCCGTGAAAACCTCATAGCATTCAACGATTTTTAGTTTGCGGTTTTGAAATGTAATTGTTCCATCCTCGCTAGGATTTACAAAAGGTTTTGAATTAACAGCATCGACGTACAAAATGCCGTTAGTCAAAACCTCTGTATTATCCGTTTTTATAATTCTTTTTCGCTTAGGAGTAAACCTCACATGTTCAATCTTTTGTGGGTTAGGTAGTTCACCACTTCCCATTGAGCCATCATCATCAGGCTTTGGAGCCTGATAGATAACCTCATGAATCAACAAGTGTTTAGGTATTGGCTTAAATGACACCGATCCTCACACTCCTTTTTCTCAAAAGACCGGTTCCCTCTAGATATGAAAGACAATTTGGAGCGACCCGATTGGCTTGCTTACTCGTTGACGTTGTTGCGCTAGAATAGCTAAACCCACCAATAGAAGCGCTTTGGCCGCTCAAAGTATTTCCTGTAACATCAAGATCTATACCTTCAACTTGATAGTATTCAATTTGAGCACAACATGCTTTTTTAATCAGCAGCTGTACATGTTCTGAAAATTTATCCAAACCAATTTTAGGCACTTGATAGCTTGTCAAAGAATCAATAATGTCCGAAGCCCTTTTCGATAGACGAGAAAAGTCCTTATCATCAACAGGGGTTCCCTCGTAATCATCCTTATAAAAGACTTCATCAACATAAGGTTCAGACATGATCTTCACCTACTTTTCTTTTTTGTCTTCCTTCTGGTCGTCTTTGCCGGCTTTCTTGTCATCTTTCTTTTCTTCAGCACGTTCTAAGAAAGAATCATCTAGATTTACAGCAACTTCTTCAGCACGTTTAACGGTCATATCAATGACCGTCCCTGCTTCATAAACTTCTTTAGTTTCTTTATCACGGAATTTTTTTAAAACGTTGTATTTTGCCATGTTTTTCACCGTTCCCTTTCTTATCCTTCTGGAGTAGCGTCAATACCGAAGTAAGCTAGTGCTTTAGGTTCACGAATGATGAAGTCAATATCATCAAGCATGAAGTGATATGTTGCCTGTTTTGCAACGGCACGACTGTCTTGAGCAGCAGTTGTCAATGTAACAGTTAAACCAGAAACTACAGCTAGGTTTTCATATGGAGTAAACAGAATTACATTGTTTTCCATAGACTCGACAACTTCGACGCCAAATCCGCCGATATTGCGTAGAGCACCATCCACGAGCACTGCATCACCCAAAGCAGTATTTCGATTTTGTAATTCAACAACATAGTTTGTTGCTGTCGCTTGAGACATAAAGAACTTAAATGTTCCTTGACGCAAATATTTTGGGTCAATTCTAGCAGTTGCAGCTGTTAGCTCTTGAATCGTTGGCAATTTTGCACCTTCTACTTTAACTTCAGCAGATGCTTTAGCCATTTTGATGTAACCATCATTTAACTTCACGAATGCATCAGATGAAGATTCATCCCCATTAAATGCTAGATCTTGCAAATCCGCTGCATACTGAGCTTGCATTAGTGAAAGTAACGCTTGACGGACATCTTGCCCACGAGTACGAGCGGTATAAAATGTATTGCTGTTCTCGATCCATGTATCCAAGTAAACCGGAACAAGAGAGAATGGTACTGTGTCTTCTTCTTTGATATCCGTGCCAGTATCTTCAGTGTTAATACCTAGATGTTTTTTCAATGTACGCTTTTTAACACCTAATTTATCCAAAGATCCTGTACCTGATTTGGCAAAATGGACAAATAATTTCCCGATAGTTCCTGCAGTTGCAACTGCATCTAAGAAGAACGCTCGAGCATTGTCTTCACGTAAGGTAACGTTGTTACCAGCTTTCAAGATTGCGTTCATTTGTTTGATCAATGTTTCGTTCGATAAAACGTTTGTCATTTGTGTTTCCCCCTTTATTCAGAAATTGGGAAAGCAGCGTCCACATAAGATGGTACAACCGATTTCTCAACTGTTTCTGTATAATTTTGTTCTGCATTGTTGCTGATTCGAGATTTTTCTAGATTCTCGATCTTCGCATTCAAAGGTGCTACAGCTTCTGAAACAGCCTTAGCAATAGCATCAGCATCTAATTCAACGCTGGCTTCTGAATTCGCTGTTTCTGGTTTTTCATCTGATTTATCGCCTTTTTCCAAAGCTGACAAACGATCGCTTACTGGTTTCAGCGCTTCGCCGAGTGCTTTTTTTAACTGTTCTTCTGTCATTTCCTCATCCTCCTCGGATTTGTTTGTACTAAAAAAGGACTTAACCGTTTCGATTAGTCCTTGTTTGGTAATTGATTTAGTTGTATTTATTGTGCCGATAAGTGTGGATAACTCGCCGATTTCCGACTGAATGCTGGCGACTTTATCCGCATCGCTGTCTGTGTAGTTGTCCAAGATTGACCAAGTGGCCGATCTGAAAGCATCGATCGCCGCATTAACATCCCGATAGGTTTTACCTCTTTCAAAGTTATCGGCAGTCTGCTTCTGAACTTCTTCGACCTGAGCTGTACCGGCCAATGAATATCCTGTAAAATCACCTTTCTGTATTGACTCCCACATTTCATCAGTAGCTTTAGTGACAAGTACCCACGTTCCTTTTGTGATTGTGGTTTCGCCGATAGTCATATCAACAGGGGCAACGTAACTCTCTACTACTTTTCCAGCATTCGTAGTGAAATCGTGCTGTTTGTCAATCTGTTGATAATCCGCCATGAATCCATGTGCAGCCTTCTCGATTGTGTCAGCATCCATGAAATCTCCATGAACATCTTCAACATCAGGCTCATAAACAACACCATATACAAGTTTTTGTGGATCATCTGATTTAGTAACCAACTTAACTTCGGTTTCAAAATTTGGTTTTAGGTCTTCGGCAGACTTAGTAAGAAAGAATGATTTCTTATTGGCTGCCTTATCCACATATGAAACATGTGTTACAAGAACGTTTTCTAGTTTTCGCATTTTCTCACCACCTTTCAAATTATTTTTTTATTTCTGGCACCACGAAACAGTGACAATGAATCGACTCTTTAGCAGATAGCATCGGATCACGAGGATAGCGGCAACTTTCACCATTAACGATGAAGTACTCGCCTTTAGCAATTGTTTGACCGTCCATCGCCTCGTGGCCCTTTCTCGGTTCTTTGATGCCATGAGTGTGGCGCCAAGTCATACCAATAACAGCATCATTTTGCATGAACGCTTCATACTGGCTGCCAGAGTACATCCTCAATCCCTCAGTGATTGCAGTTGTCCTGGCACGATTGCGAGAAAATTCAGGGAGTGAAGACAGCTTACTTTCTAACCATCGGAATCCTTTGCCTTCATCGAAGGATTCTTGAATCACTCCTACAAGAGCGTTCTCTGTAGTGACATCCATTAACTTTGGCAGTTTCCTAAGCCATTTTTCGATGTCTCTGTAGTGTTTGGTCTGATAATCAAAGTCTTCAGATCCGTCATACTTGGCATTAAACTCATCAAACAAGCCAAAAAAAGCTTTTCTCAGTTCTGGAATAACACTTTCTTCCATGTTTGATTTGAATGATCGTCCACGGAGCATAATTTTTATAGATAATTTGGTCGGTTTCTTTTTTCGATTCTCTACGAATTTCTTTACCTTTTCCCATACTTCCTCGTAATCAATCTGCAAGGTATCATCCATCTTATCCTCTGAATTTAAGATGAACGTAAGCAATATTGGGACAAATAAAAAGCCTGCTTTTTCTAAAAGCTTAGCCAGTTCATCATCTTCTTCTTTTTTTAGCTGTAAAGCGGCTTTGATTAACTCTTCATCATTCATTAACCTTCACACTCCGGATCATACGACGAATACCTGCTGCAACTTCACTTACTTCTCCTTCACCATATGCCTTAGCCACGTCCAATTCACCAAGATTAAACGCTGATAACGATGATTGTCTATTAAGCGGATAATTGTACTCTTCTCCATCAAAAGCTTCTAGAGGCTTGTTAAGGGCTTTTGAAAGGATGTCCCTCAAATCATTAGGAGCGACAGCATTTGCTTGGATAGCTGGTGTGAGGATTGCTTTCACATCCTCCATGTTTACAAGATTGGATGATTTCAGAAATACTTCAACATACTTGAATTCATATTCCCTAAAAAGCGAATTAATACGCCAGTCGTAAGATTCTCGCATAGGTTGAAACACTTGTTCTTCCGTCAGTTCTTTAGCAGTCTCAGCAGTAGCTCTTGTATAGTCGCTTGATCTTGCTACATAAATTGGGGGCAAACGGAATGCTCCGAGGACTGATTCAATGACGTTCTCATCATACTCAAGAAATAGAGCATCTTTTTGTAAGATGTCAGCTAGCTTCTCAATGTTAATGGCTGGCTTGTATTTATCTTCCCCATATCCTAACCCTTCTTCTGCAGGACTTACTTTTTCAGCTTCTAGCAATAAAAACTTATGCTGATTTTCTTCCCCACCAATTGCATTAGCATATGCTTGTAACGTGGATTCGGATTGTTCAGTCAGCTGCGCATTCTCTAGTGTGATAGCAAGAGGAATATGTCTTCCCTGAGTAAAATATCGATAGTTCAATTCGTCAGCTTTGCGATTTCCGAGTATTTTAATCAATGGACCTACCCAGCGAGGCTTGCCATAAGGATCTTGAAAATCACCATTTTTAAGGTGAATGATTTCAGTAGCTGTTCCTTGCCCCTCAGAACCCACGCTTCCATTTGAATTCAACGGAGTAGGGTCACCATAGGTTTTATACCACGTTCCAGATTCTTTAACAGAATCGTCCATAGAATCACGAAAAACAAAATAGCGGACCTTAATCTCTGATCCGTCCGCATTTATAACTCTATTTAGTTTGGTAACAGTCATGTACTCAGGCTTTACAGAATCAATTCCTACAACATCACCTTTAAGATTACGAATAACCTCAATATAGCCATTCCCGCATTCTTCAACATGTCGAATGACTTCTTCAATCACTTCTTTTGGCGGACGTTCAAAGGATAATTCTTTCAGAAGGATATCCAATTGATTCCACTCTGCCTTCATTTCTGCCGTTTCTTCGGTGTCGTCAACCTTGTAACGTATACCAAAACCAAATCCAGCCACGTTCGTTACATAAGCTTCAATTGATTGATTCAGAATGTCAGATATATCGGTGATTGATCGTAAAGTAGCAATATCATATGGTGGAGATAATTGGGTCAAATCTCTTCTTTGATCAAAACCACCTGCAGACTTAAACTTTAGAGTTCTTTTCTTCTCAATGCTCACGTTCTTTTTGATATATTCTTTAGGAACAGATCCTGACGATCCGCCACTAATAATTTTCGATGTCAAGAAACCACCTCCTAAAATGCTGTTTTTCTTTCTGTTCTTCTTGTTCGTATTGGTTTATGGTCCATCCGTACTAACGCTTGGGACATGCTGTCGACATCATCATCATGGTCTGCGTTAGGGAACGCCGTAAGTTCATCAAGTATTTCATCTGTATACGACTTCCAAAGAGGATGTGGAAGATACACATTCCCTGCTTCCCACAAAGGCGCTACAGCTTGAGCTCTTACTTCTTTACCACCTTGCGGATTAATTGCAACGATGCCTTTTATTTTCTTTTGCAGCATCTCAATAACCGCCGATCCATTTGCCTTGTCTTCAATCAGTTTCGCAATAGCATTTGGCCATTTAGATGTCATAACCTGAATGGCTTTCATTGTGTCAACAATCCCCATTCTCTCGTGATGACGATCTAGCAAATAGTTATCCACACCTGACCGCCCCCAAACTTGTCCAGAAACGTAATCTGATGTGTCTTTATCTTTAAAAGTACAGTCCCATGATTGCAATTGAATGTCGAATGAACTAGGCAATATTGCAACATCATCACCCAATCCAAGCTTAACTTTCATGTCTATTGTAGGTACATAAAATTTAGCCCATGACCTTTTAAAAATGTCCCCTCCCGCAGGTGTTGGTCTTTGTTGATATAGTGCAGCCCAACCACGAGAACCGGTTACAGCTTTTGTTTGCTCAGCCCACTCTTCATCTTTACCAATTTCAGGTGCCAATGCCTGTCCTGGCTTTCTTCCTAAAAGATCATTTTCTTCAGCAATAGCAGGAATTTTTATTTCAATCCAAGGAAGCTTCATTTCTTTAAGTAATCTACCCGCAAGGTCGTCTTCATGCCACCTAGTCATTATTACAATAACTGATCCATCAGCAGATAAACGAGAATAGAAAGTATCTTGCCATTCAGCGTAAATTTTATCTCTTATAGTTTTCGATTCCGCTTCTGCTCTGTTTTTGATTGGGTCATCTATTATGATTAAATTAGCACCACGACCTGTAGCACCACCAAGAATTGATGTGCTATATAGTTGACCTAAATGATCTTGTATCCCCCATTCTGAAACACTGGCAGTCTCCGAACTGATATTAAGATTAAACAATTCATCACTGTACAAACGGAATTTTTCTCGATTCTTTCTACCAAACTTTTTAAACAACTCTTCCGAATAAGAAACAACCATTGCTAACTTATCAGGATTTTTCATCAAATAATAAGCTGGAAATGTTTCTGTAATAAAAGTTGATTTACCATGTTGTGGTGGTAATTCAACAATAATAAATAGTCGTTCTCCCTCGGCAATTCGTTGTAAATAAGGAGCTACGTAATTTTGATGTGGCAATGGCCTGAATGTAGATCCGTGAGAATAATAAAAAAACTCGCCGTAATCTCTCCTTGCGAGTTCCTTTTGCGCTTCTTTTCTTACTGTCTCAGAATCAAGTTGTGTCTTTGCCATGAGCTAATCGCCTCAATTCCTCGGTGGTTAGCCCTGCATAAGGATTGGAAACTTTAAATTCTCCATCATGCTGCACAACTTGCTTGTCACGCCATTCATCAGGTTTTCTATTTTTCAACCAGAAAATTTGTGCAGTAGTATCAGGAATAACTTCCTTTGTTTTTTGCTTAACTAAAACTCTTTTTGTACGTGGAAAGTTCTCACGCGCTATATCGATGTCTTCGTCAGTAGCTTCTGGATTAGATTGTTTGAAAAATACGAGATAGTTTTGAAGCGCATTAAAATATTCATCTTCATCCATCTCATAAACAGCGTATTCATCTTCTGTATACGCATAACCTAGGGCCCTTTTAAGCAGTGCATTTTCAACTTGCCTATCAATAACCTCTTTTCCCTTTTTTAGGGCGTCAGAAATGTCAGAATACTTCTTTTTCCAATCGTAAAGCGTCGGACGTTGGATACCAATATTTTCCGCAATTTGTTCATCGGTAAGACCATCTCTGGCCCATCCTTCAATTTTCAGAAGGCCTTCTTTAGTCAGCCATTCCAAGTATTTTCCTTTTGCCATGATCTCACCTCACAATCTGTGTTTGTTTTGTAATTCTATGTATAAAAAAAGACCTCAGTTGAGGTCTAATCTTTTTTTGGGGTTTTCAAATCGTTAAATTCATAATTAATCAAAAGAAGCATTTCAAGAAACCTAAGTATTTTAGTTGCATCATCTTTATTCTTTGATGCCCTGTTGTGTGTCGCCGAATTGCCTTCTTTTCTAATTTCATCTACCCAATTTCGGCTTTTTGGTGCAATGTACCCATTTTCGGACAAATAATCAACGTAGCTAACGAAACTCTTACCATCTTCTGCACCGAGGTCTACAGCAACATTGGCTAAGCATTTACGCGCAATCAAAATAGCTCCAGTATATGCCTCAGTTTTATAACAATCTCTAGTTTCATCATATAAATATTTGACATCATCCGGAAGGTTTTCTACGTGATTTCCGTATGCTTCACCAGGACTCTGATATCCGTTCATCCCAACCATGGAAATACAACCACACGAAGGACAAATCACAGCAAATACGCCATGGCCCGTTGCTACCATACCTCTTTGTGATCCTACCAAGGTTTCACAATATCCACATTGATAATCAATAGTTTGAGAAAGTCCCGCATCTCTTATACCCATCCCATGTGTTTCCCAACTTCTGGGATCAATAATTGGGTGTTCCATAAAATCACTCCTTTTCTTTTAATAATACCAAGAATGAAAAGGAACTACTATTTAAATTTAAAAAACAGCCCCCGAAGGACTGTTTAGTAGGAAGTATCAAAGATCATGTGAGTAATCTAATTGACAACTCCCAACGTCACTGGTGAGGATTTGAACCTCACAAGTCGTACCTCATTCTGAGATAGGTAATACCACTCTGCCACAGTGACATAATATAAAGACGGCTAGCGAATGAAGATAAGGAGTGTGTTCAACTCCATTCATAATAGATTTTTTGTCGCCGTCTTAATTAAATACAGGGCGCTGGGAATAATTTTCAGAAAGGAGGTCTGCCAACGTATCTTAAAGGAGTGCGCCCTGTTATTTACAATAATTGATAATACTATCTTACTATGGATTATTGACACTAAACCGCCATTATACCGCCAAAAAACCGCCATTTTTCAGCGATAAGCAACAAGCTTGCCACGACGATAACTTTCAGCAAATTCAACCAATGCATCTGATTTCATTCGCTCAATTTGCCGAACTGAATAGCCCATCTCATCTGCGATCCTTAAATTAGAATACTGATCTTGTAAACAGAAGCTATAATGAAGTATCTGTCTGCTTGTTAGCTTCAAAGCCATAAGCGCAACGATTATTGCATCTCTTTCTGTTTCTGCATCCAATCTTTGAATAAAAGCATCCTCGGACTTGTTTCCATTACTAGGTGTTCTAGGCATATCAGTAATAATCGGTGAGCGGACATCGATCTTTGAACGACCTGCAATCCGCTCCAACCGACGGTAGTTCTTCAAGACATATCGTGCATTCTTTCTCGTTTGAGAGAAATCAACTTCTCTTAGTAATAGCATCATTGCTCAATCGCCCCTTTATTTGGTATAATGAAGTTACCTTGGCGGGGACAAAATCATTATTTTGGGGGCATTGGGCGATTGCTTAATGCTTTTTATTTTGTTTCTTTTTCAATTTCTTTTATTTGTTCCATCAGTATAATTTCCACTATCAAAGCCATCTTGTTCCATAAAATAGCCTCCTTCATAGTTTCGCTCCTTTACTTCAGACGTTTTGTTCAATCTAACTTTTTCTTTGGCAATGGCTTGCTTCTCCTTTTCATCTAATTCTTTACCGAAAATCACACTTGCAAAAATTGTACATACAACTGCCAGAAAAATTGACAATGCAACCGTCATAAGCAATCATCCTTACAGATCAGTTCCCATCTTTCGATTTTATCTACTGGCAGCGTGAGAATGAATATTTGATTTTCAACTATAAACCTGCCCATCACTTCATTTGATTTTACTGGGCTTTCTTCAACTCCACGGATAAGTAGTTTTGAACCATTATCAGCATGGAAATAGTATTTATGCCCATTCTTTGCATTCGCTACAATTTGTTTTGCATTACGCTGTACAGTTCGTTTTTCCTCTTCCATTTTTAGAATTTTGTTTTCTTCACGTTCTAAGGCGGCTTCCCTCATTACTTGCCACATTGGTTTTTGATTTTTCATTTTCATCCTCCTGCTTCCATCGTATCTCGCACTAGCGGATCATTGATAATAATCTTGTACTTCCTATGCACTTCTTGTAACTGCTGTTCTAACTGCTCAATCTGCTTCTGCTGGTCAATTATTGTATAGGATAGCCAACTCAATCCAGCGATCGTTAACAGTATTATGATGATTGAGTGGCTAGTTTTCATTAGCTTGCTCCAACAGTTCTGGGTTCTCGCAGATGTTGCCTAAAATAGTTATATCGCTTGATGTTAAGTTAAAATTGTGCAAGAATATTTCTTCTAAATCTTCCGCATCAGGTAAACTCATGGAAACAGAAATACCATCAATTTCACTAGGTATAGGTTTGGGAGTGTCGAAATCATACTTGGCATCTTTGATTATCCATGCTGTTCCTGTTTCGTCTTTATCAACCACACCGATCATATGATTTTCTTGGTAATAGCCCATGGGCCACTCTTCCCAAAAGATATCAATGATGTCACCTCTATAAACGTCCTTTTCTTCATCGTCTTCGTGTGAATCTGACATATAACCTTTCAAACCAGTGGATTGCCCAAGCGTTTCAGGCACTATTTCAATTAAATATTCATGTAGTCTTTCTGGCGGATAGGCTACTTTGTCTGTCAAAAGAATAGGAATCATGTGGACCACGTTGCAAAAGCTATTTGGAATCGGAACTCCTACAACCCACTCTCCATTGTCTTTTCTTTTACCTCTAAATTTTGGTACCATCTTATCCCTCCTGTTCCTAATCAATATCATCTATATATTGACCTTCTTCAAAAATACTATACGCCGTAGTTCCATCGGCATTTTCAGTTTCTCCGAGGCAGTCATAATCTAAAAAAGCAACATATCCTGTTGGATAGAGAGTCACACAGTCTTTGTGATAATACTCATCATCCACTTCTATTACTTCATCATCCCATTTGAAATAGTCGGAACATGCTTTACATTTTTCCATAGTTACCTTATCCCTCCATTCCTTTATCGCTGACGATTGCGGATTTATTTGCTTTTTTATAATTTAAAGATTTTTAATTATCAAATAATCAAATACCAATATTTTCAATTCATTTACACTAATTCAATTAACTGGTATATAATCTAATTGAAAGGTGGTTTATCTATGAAAAAAATTTGTTTTGTCTTAGTGCTCAATAATGTGTTGTCGTATACGCCATTATCTCCAGGACTTCTTTCTAAAAAAGATACAAGCCTTAAAGATTATTTCTCTCAATTTTACGATGTTTCAGTAAATTATCTCCGGGACAAAGATAATGTTGACTACTTGGTTCTTCCTGAGCCATTCGCTCCTTTTGATAATGAAAATAACCTTCCTATCATAAAAGTTCCTTCTAAATTTTTTCTGACTAAAGATTTTGAAAAAATTAAAGAGTATATTGATGACTACTTTAAAGAAAACGGTGATAAGTAATATTATCCTCGATCGTTTATATCCCTTACTGATTGATGCCATTATCAATCAGTTTTTTATTTCGTCGGATAGCTGACTAACTTTTCGTAACACGCTTTAATGAGTTTTGCATCATAAAGCGCATTATGTTTTACACCAGCTACTTCTTCACCGATAAACTCTTCTCGTGAGACATCTGGATCAATGTTCTTCATTTTAAACAATGTGCAAATATCAAATGGGATATAATAAACATTTTCTGGAATACCAAAGGCACCACCAAACAACTCGTTAAACAATACCCAATCATAAGCTAAACAGTCTGACCATATTTCAACAGGAGGATTTGGGTTTGCCCAACCATCTAACTCTTTAAACCATTCTCTCAGTCCTTGTGCCACGAATTGTCGATCTCCTCGTACAATGTTTTCTTTTGTTGTCGGATTCCAATTACTTCCAATACCTTGAATAATATCTGCTAAGTAAAGATTATTGATCACGTTTTTTTGTAGCCAATGATCTACCTGCGACTTATCGTAATCCGTCAATTCTGCATAGAATGTATCCCCGTTTTCGGCAACTAAACCGATACTCACTAATGTTGTATTCTGACGTAACCCTGTGAATTCTGTATCTAAAAATACTTTCATCTTTCTTGCTCCTTCAGTTTTCTATTTTGGTGGATAGCAAACTTGTAGCTATGATCGCTGCTAGTAATAAAGCAAGGATGGTTTCATATTTCATTGGCTGTATCCAGTTGTTCACTAGCAACCAATTCTACTTTGTTGCTAACCCTAGCGTTGATCATATTCCACAATAATTCACTCGATGATTTCGTTCTCCTCGACCATGTTCCGAAACTACTAGAAGTGTCAAAAGCCACAATCAATCCTGTTCTAGGCTTATTCGGAACCAACACTTTTACACCATTGGGCAACAGTTCTTTTCGGAATAAATCTTCGGCTAGCTCTCTTTCGCATACTAGATAGTTTTCATCACCTAAAAATGTTTTTCCGTGACCGGAATTAAAATCAGACATGTAAGACTTAACTTCAAAAAAACTAAAGGTTCCTTTATCGATCGCTGCTGGGCTCATTCCATTTTGCATGATGTTAAACGGCTTGAAACCAACGAAATCTATTCTTGCTTTACCGAAATCTATTTCAACTTCTTCTGCCCAGAAGGTACATTTGTTAGTCAATTTCTTCCTCACTAGATCACTCAGACTTCTAGTGACATCATTTCTGTTCATCTTTTCCCTCCGATTCCGCTATCTCTGTCGATTCTTAACTATCAAATTTTTGATGTGACAACTTGAGTTCCTCGTCGCCAATCATCGAATATTTAAAGGTTGTATCTATGCTTTCATGGCCTAAGAAGTTCATCACCAGCTCGATCGGCATCCCGTGTCTTCTTGCCATGGTGGCTGCAGTACGTCTGAATCTATGCGGATGGACATTTGCCACACTTGCTCGATCACCCAAACGCTTAACTAGCTTCTGAACTCCTGCTGACGTCATTTCCTTGCCTACTGTTTGTCCGAAGAATAATGGTCCAGTGATATGTGGCACGTCTTTCAGATAGTGATTCAAAGCCATCTTTGCTTTTGCATTTAGATATAGCGTTCGCTGCTTATTGCCTTTACCGATCACTGTGATTGAGTCATTTTCCTGATCGTAATCCCGAAAATTGAGTGATACTAATTCTGAGACACGACATCCTGTACTCAGCAGCAGTTCAATAACAAGTGATTCTTTAGAATTTGCTGTTGCTGACCGCAACTTTTCAACTTCTAACTCGCTGAATTCCTGTTTCCTTCGTTTTGGCACTTTGATATTCTCCACTCTTGCGCTAGGATCTCGATCGATAAACTCTTCGATATAAAGCCAGTGAAAGAACCTAACTATGCAGCCGCGTTCACGAGCAAGCGTACCTTTAGATATTCGATCCTGAATTTCCCGGTTCGCAATAAAAAATCTAATGTCGTTTGTGGTGATATCCTTATACGGTTTTCTAAGCGTCCTCATGAAGAGATTGATTGTCTGCATATAAAGATTCAAAGTACCGCTCGAAAGCCCCTGTATCTTCTTGGAAACAAAGAATTGCTTGTATGCTGCAATATCAGATGTTTCATCGTATATCGCAACCTCATTTTTCTGTTCAGTAATTAGATATTTTGAACACTCAATTGTTAAAACATCTTTTAGCCGTCTCAGTTGATCCCCGCTTAGATGGTCCTGAAGTTCGAGTAATGTCCTATTGATCAATTTTTCTTGCAAGTAAGTCCACCTCGCTTCTAGCAGACCTCGTGGATTTTCTTAAGACTTACTACAGTCACATCGTTAAGATTTTGTTGTATTTCAT
The DNA here is from genome assembly GCF_029215545.1 of Enterococcus casseliflavus. Classification (NCBI taxonomy): domain Bacteria; kingdom Bacillati; phylum Bacillota; class Bacilli; order Lactobacillales; family Enterococcaceae; genus Enterococcus; species Enterococcus casseliflavus. The sequence goes on from NZ_CP119393.1 coordinate 1,908,071, forward strand.
CATCTTTTTCTTCAATACAGCTGAGGATTCTTACTCGTGCTGAATTCTTGTAGATTCGACTTACTTGCGCTCTTATCTGACCTGAAAAAGGTCTTCCCGGAGTGCAGATGTAGCTTTCACCAACTTTTACAGATCCTTTTTCTTGAACATTTGCTGATTCATATTCTCCAAAATCTTCGAATGGCGCTTTAATGCTTCTGCTTCTCATTGATGGTCCCTCCTAAAGTGGATTAATTTCGAGTTCTGTTCTTGGATTTAAGCTATATACTTTCCGGCAGATATTGACAGCGATTTGGCCATCGTCTTTATACAAAATACCGTTGACCGCATCCGTCACTGCTTTGAAATAATTATCGATATCTGGTTTCTTATCGCAATACATAGTCTCTTCTTCTAGCAAAGTCCTGTTTTTCTTCACTTTCAAGATATAGGCTGGTGGATATACGTAGAAACAAATATCGATCATCACAGGGCCTTTCTCAATCATCCGCGGCCTTGTTGACATAGCATGGTATTTGACTGCATTTTTGTATGCTTTCATCACTGATTCCTCATAGGGGGTCTTACGATGCTTGGTGAACCTCGGCCTTGATTGCGGTTTTGGTGTGATTGGTATGACGATTTTCAAGCCATCTGCTCCTTTCAATGCTTCGTTTTGTTTAGATATGCTGCTAGTTTCGCATCAAGCTCTGCTTGGCGCTCAGGTGATAACTGTTCTTCCCCCTGTTCGTTTACAGCCCAATCAGGTAGTTTTTCCTCACGTAGTGGTTTTTGATTATAGCCTTGTTTCTTAGCGCCTCTATTTCGCTGATAATCTCTTGCTTGATCGATTGTTTTAACGTTAGCATCTGCCCATTCCTGCAAAGATGCCGTTAAAAAGCTAATAGCTCTATTCTTAGGGACGTCTTTACTACCAGCAAGTTTAATAGCAGCCTCTACAAGTTCATCGCCATAGATATTCACCAGATTAAGCAGATCTTCAACCTGTACAACATTTGGAAAAAGCCATAATTTTTGGAAAGTTTTAAGGGACGCACTCTCGCCCGCTGTAGCATCTTCTTTTATTTCCTTTACTTTACTTTCCTTTACTTTACTTTGTTGATTATTCCCCTGATTAACTGAATTATTCCGCCCATTAATCGAGATATTCGACCGATTAACTTCATTTGTCAGCAAATACTTAAATTCAAGCTCAACTTTTTTGCGTTCCTTAGTGGCTAGAATGTATCTGTTTTGAATTCCTTTAGAAGTTAATACGGAGTATTTATCAAAAATATCTTTATCAAAGAATTTTACTTGCACGGCTTTTCTAACCAGTTCTTCAACTGTGCCCTCCTTCGTACCAACTTCGTCAGCCACTAAGAACGCAAGGTCGTCATCCCACAAAACGTAATACCCCTCATCACGATAAATATTAGCCAGCAGGGCGACCAGTATATGAACGGCTTCTTTACCGCATGCTTTAATAATTCTTCGAACTTTTAAATCTGATAAAAAATCGACATCCAGAGGAAAATAATCAAGACCTTTCTTTGTTGGTCTTGCCACGCTTATTCCTCCTAATCAGAGGGAGTTTAACTCCCTCATTATTTTTCTATCGGTGGATTTGATGTATCGAACAATGTTTCAATGTTTTCAGATTCTTCAACTCGTTCAGCTTCTTTAAGATCTTGATTCAATGGCTCCATATCTGATAAATCAGTTTCTTCAATCAAATCGTTGTTTTCGTCTACTCGAAAGACTTTCTCATCCGAAGTAATTGCTGATTGCATTTCTACAGATAAAAGGCCCCATTTGGATAACATATTCCTAAGAACTGTTTTAATGGCCATTGAGTCGTAATTATCGACCCAAGCGCCACTTAATTTTCCTTTGTCATATCCCTTAGCATTCTTGATGCGGTGACTTTCGATTTCTTGTTTGGTCCAGTAAACTGTTTTCTTAAAGCCGTTCAATAGTTCGAAGAATCCGACATAACCAATCACTTCATCTGATACTTTAGCTTTGTAGTCAAACGTAAATTCTTCGGTCAATGGATTCCAATCGATCAATTGCCCATCGTAGATTGCCAAAGCGTTAAGAGCTTTGTATTGACCACTTCGTTGAGCAAGTTGAATATAACCCTTGTATCCTAGAATGAATTGAGCTTCGTTATGCTTGACCCATTTGTTCCCAACCTTTTCTGATCGATTAAAGGGGACCACATAAGCATAACCAAGGTTCTTATCAATCGGCAGATCCATTGTCGCTGCTTTTAAAGCTGATGCAATGATCGTCATTGGCTCGGCTTGAGATAAGTAATTATCACCACCAACTAGAGTCATAAGGGATCCCATAAAGGAATCCGACTTCTCGTGAAGAATATCTGTAAATTTCTTTTTCATTGCTGGTGTGTTCATTAAAGCCTTGAATCCTAATTTAGATGGATCAACAACCTGGGTACTCTTTTCAGCTAATTGGTTCTTTAATACATCATTTGTGGCCATATTATTTTATCTCCTTTTCTGTAAGTCTTCGTGATTCAGTAACGTTATAGATTTCTTCGTCTTTAGCTACTTCTGGATATTTTTCAGCAAGTTTCTTGCTGTTCATTCTTCTAGTGGATACTATCTTCCAAGAAACGATGTTCTTTTGTGCGATACCGATACTCGCATTTCTTTTGCCGAGTTCGCTTATGATTTCGTTATCCACCTGGCGAATGGCTGTTTCGATCTCCTTTTTTGCTTTCTTAAGTTCCCTTTTTTGGTCAACTAAATTATCAAATGATGATGGCAATGTGGTTTCTGTTTCATCAAGTTCCGAATACCGATCTTTTAAAAAGTCTGACGTTGCTTCGCTACCATCTATTTCTGGTTCTTTGCCAGCTAAAACATTTTCCTCCCAGAAACTAACTAATCGTTCGGTGATCATGTCAATCAGTTCTTGATCACGATCAACTCGTTTCCAAATGAACTTTTGTCCACCAACCAAAACGGCAATGTAACAATATTTTTTATTTAAAACGTTCATGTAATGCTGAACCTGACACAAATAACTCAGTGGAACTTCTTCGCCCTCCCATTCTTTACCTAGGAAAGCATTTGCTGTTTTACATTCCAAAATAGCATTTTCCCCAACAACATCCCGATCGATGTTCGCTCGTAGAAATGGATGTAACGGATGCTCGAAAACCTGATTACGTCGACGAACTTTTTTTCCTGTTCGTTCTTGAAACTCTTTAGCGACAACTTCCTCTAACACATTTCCCCAATACGCTGGTTCGCTCTCAGTGTGTTCTAAATCGATTTGACCAGTCTTTTCTAGCCATAATTGATAAGGCGACTTCCATTTGTTTAACCCTAGGATTGTAGCGACATCTGAGCCACCTATACCCTTTCGCCGATCTAATAACCACTCGTCATGAGTCATTTCAAGAGTTGATTTACTCATCATCTGTCATCTCCTCAATTGAAATTGGTTGACCCCATCCGGGAGTTGTCAAATACTCGTCTAACGCTTGTTCAAAAGAATTCATTGTCATTTCTCCTTTTCTGTTTTAAAATGGAGACAAAGATATTTATCCAAATATTTGATGGACTTGCTATTGCTTTGGTCGGCTAGCAAGTCTTTTTTCTTTGTCTTGGTAATCTTTAGCAGCTAAATCGTAAACAACATTAGCGAAGCCCCATAAGAAAACTAATGTCAAACCTGCAGCAATGTGAATAGCTGAGAATGCTACTACAAATAGTAATAAAGTTGTTACGATGAATGTATTTTTGATTGATCTTTTCATGTTTAAGCCTCCTTAAGATTTACTACATTGCTAATTTTTTCCAAGTTTTTTCGTCTCTTGGCTTCCTTAATAACTTGATCAAACTGCTTTCCAGCACTTTCCCTTAAGAACCTTTCAGCTTCATATATGCTGACCACTTTATTTGTACTAAATTGAATACTTTGAATTGCACCGAGATTTACTAAAGCGTATATATTATCTTTGCTAGTCTTAAACTCAGCGGCTAGTTCTGGCAATGTGTAAACCAACATTTCTAATCATTCCTTTCTCTTGTTTCTGACTGCCTAGTCATATCTCGCATATCCCAACCAAATCTATTGCACATTGATGATAAAACAGATAATTCCAATCTAACTTCATCACTAAGCTCAAACCAATATAGTTTCAGATGATCGATCTCAATATCTGAAAGTTCATCCGGTTCGATAGTAAGCAAATCCCAAACTTCATATTTTTTCTCAACTTCAATTCGTTCCATTTCTTCCTTGTCTTGCCCAACCATTTTGGATAAAGGGTGATTATCTCTTCTTTTTCTGTTTAATGGTTTTGGTGTGTGGAATAGCGTTGCTGCAACCTCAAAGTCAACATTTGGATCTTGTAAGTATTCAGCAATATCTACAACCTTCTCAATCCCCATGGATCTACGTCCATTCAAAACATGACTCAGTAATTGTGGTGAAATATTTATATCCTGAGCCATCATCCTTTGATTAAGAGCTTGCTTGTCTACCTCCTTTCGATAGATAGCCGCAATGTTCTGTTCAATGGCATTTACGCTCATATCTTCATCTCCTTTGTATTTAGTTATTTATTTTCGTAGCAGTTGAACTGCCATAAAATGTACTTAAGCAACAAGTTCTGGTGTTGAGGCGAACTGCCATTTTTCGTCAATATAGGAATAAATGTCCTGTGCTACTTCATCGGTAGCTAAAAAACGAATGATGATTTCTTCGACACCGCCAGGGTTTATGAACAGTTCGCCTTCAATACCAATAGAAATATTAAATTTACGCTTAATCGCTGGAACGATCATTTCGATATATCGTTTAAGAAACCCAGAATCGATGTTTGCTTTAATCATTTGTGGTTTGTCTTTCATACTTCTACCTCTTTTAACTCATTTTTGTAGTTGAATGCTGTAAAAAAAATTTCCTCTTTAGGTTCATTGAAAATATCTTCAATGTGCTGCATTTGAGAGGGTTTTGGTGAAGTACGTCCGATTTCCCAAGAACTGACTGTTTTTTGAGAAACTTGAAGTAACTCGGCTAATTTATCTTGTGACATTGACTTATTTGCTCTGATTTCAGCTAGCTTGTTTTTCATGTAATCACCTCCGTTACTACCTTATGTAGTAATAATATACCACAAAAAGTAGTAAGTCAACTCTTTTACTACATTTTTTTGTAAAACCTCAATTTTTCTTTCTCTACCACAATATGTAGTATATAATTTTTGATGAAGGAGGGATCCCATGTTAAAAGATAGGCTTAAAGAGTTACGAGCATCTAAAAAAATGACACAAGTTGAATTAGCAAAAAAGCTCAATGTGTCACAGCAAACAGTAGGTAGTTGGGAAGTTGGCAGGGCCGAACCCAGTTCTGAAGCTTTAACAAAGATAGCGACCCTCTTCGATACTACAGTGGATTACTTACTTGGAATAGAAGATAAGAAAGCTGCCATTAAGATTTCATCCAAAGTGGACACCATAGCAGCTCATATAGATGACAATGTTACCGATCAACAAATGGATGAAATTTTAAACTTCATTGAATTTGTTAAAAATCGGGACCATAAAAAGTAGGTGATCGATTGCAATTGTCCGAAGAATTAATGTCAATGTTTCCTGACCTTACTTATAATATAGAACCATCTATGCCTGATTCTCAGAAAGGGTTACTAATTAATGATGTGATCTATCTCAATCCCAACCAAGAACGATATGAAATGAATAGCACCTTGGCAGAGGAACTAGGTCATTACCTCACCTCTTACGGGAATATTGTATTACAGGATACGAATGAGAAACGTAAACAAGAACGCCGGGCCAGAGATATTGGCGCTACTTTGGTAGTTACACCATACGATATAATAAACTGTTTTGAAGACGGTTGCAGAACCGTTTTAGATTGTGCGGTTCATCTTGAAGTCAGCGAAGAAACTTTTAAAGACGCTGTTAAGTATTACGCTCGTAGGTTCACAGGGATTAAAACAGAAAACAACTACACTCTCCTATTCCAACCGGATGGGACCGTAGCAGTTTTAAAATCATTTAATAATTTTTAGGAGGGGTTTCGTTGGAATTAGAAAAGTTTAAAGATGATTTGAAAAATTTGGGTAAAAGAGTTACGACGCTAAAAGATAATATTGCTACTGAAGAAGCCACAAAAACATCTCTAATTATGCCTTTCTTTGCTAGTTTAGGATATGACATATTTAATCCTACAGAGTTTGTACCTGAGTTTACAGCTGATGTAGGTATAAAAAAAGGTGAAAAAGTTGATTACGCAGTAGTATTAGATGGAAAACCTATGATACTTGTCGAAGCAAAATCTATTAATGAAGTATTAACAAAACATGATTCTCAGCTGTTCCGCTATTTTGGTACAACCGAATCAAAATTTGGAATTCTAACAAACGGAAAAGAATATAAATTTTTTACTGATCTAGACGAACCAAATAAAATGGATCTAACCCCTTTTCTTTCCATTGATATAACGAAAATTAAAGATTCTCAAATACCTGAATTAGTTAAATTCCATAAAGATAACTTCGACATAGATAAAATTATAAGTAGTGCATCAGAACTTAAATACTTAAGCAATCTAAAGACTTATCTTGATAAAGAATGGGAAAACCCTAGTGATGACTTCGTTAAATATTTATTAGGTGAAATATACGATGGAATGAAAACAAAACAAACCGTAGATAGATTTCAACCTATTATCAAGAAAGGTTTAAATCAATATATCCAAGAGAAAGTTAACGACAAACTTAATGCTGCGTTAAAGACTTCTACAACACCAGATGAAGTTATTATCGAAGACAATGATGAAGAAATCATAATTAAAGATGGTGGAGAAATTGTTACCACACCAGAAGAATTGGAATCATATACTATAGTTAAAATCGTTCTAAAAGATTTGATTTCTCTAGACCGTCTGTTTTATAGAGATAACAAAAGTTACTTTAACATTTTGCTAGATGACAACATTAGAAAATGGATATTACGTGTGAGAATTGGAAGTGCAACTAGTAAAATTGAACTCAACAATGAAGAAAAAACAGTATTTGAAATTGACTCACCTATAGATATTTACAACTATTCAGATGATATTATCAATGTAACGAAAAAATTCTTGTAGGAGGATAATATGAGACTCTTTAGTAAAAAAAATAAAAACGCTCCTACTGCAATGCAAAAAGCTACGCAATCTGTAATGCTAAGCATTCAATCTGATAGTAGAGGTAAGGTTAAACTGACTCAAAGCTCGAAAAGGCTTATACAAATGAATCCTGGAGAAGTTCAATTCATTGAAGAAAAAGGCAAGATTTATACTTTAAATAAGGTTGATCTAGACATCATTCCTAATTCAAAACATTCAAGCGGATTGCTTTACCTAACTGATAAAGATAATGGTCAAAAAATCGTTATCGGGTTTCAAGTTTCAAAGGACGCAGGAATGTTCTTGAAAACATTCATACCCGCTTTTTGATTAGCCTTCGGGCTTTTCTTTTTCAATACAAAAGAACATACGTTTGTATGTTTCTGGCGTATTTATATACAAAACAGGTTTTAAGGAGGGATTGTCATGAATGGACATGTGCGGAAAATTGGCGGTAAATGGCATTACGTAATCGAAATGGCAAAAGTTGGGGGCAAACGCCAACGTATACAAAAAGGCGGTTGGAATACAAAAACAGAGGCACAAGAAAAACTAAGAGAGGCCTTAAGTCTTTATAAAGATGGAGGAAAAGTTGATATTAAGGAAATGAGTGTTTCTGATTACTTTGAATACTGGATGGAAAACTATGTTGAAAAGAAGTTAAAATACAACACTCAGAAAAATTATCAAAATGCGGTTAACAAATACATAAAACCAGAAATTGGCAAATACTATCTCAGCTCTATTGGGCCAGCAAGATTGCAAGAGTTGGTAAATAAATTACCTGATGGGTTTAGTACCCCACTATCTAAACATTCAGTTGAAATTATCTTTACTGTTTTAAAAGGTGCATTCAAAAGAGCAGTCTATCCTTGGCAAGCAATCAATAACAATCCAATGATCTACGTTGAGATGCCATCTTTTGAAAACAAGCCTAAGCAAACACGTGACGATATGAAAATAATCACTATGGAGCAGTATCAGGCTATTTTAGATAGCAATCCACCTTCTAGCCCCTTTCATCTACCATTAATGATCGGGTTTCATACTGGATTACGCCGCGGTGAGGTTTGCGGTCTCCAATGGTCCGATATTTCATTTGAGGATCAAACATTGACTGTGGATCGCATCATGCTTCAAGATAAACATGGCATACAGTTAGGAACACCAAAAACGCAATCTAGTTTTCGAACAATAGCAATAGATGATATTTTGCTCCAAGAATTAAAGAGAGTCCGCAAGCGCCAGTCTGAGAATAAACTTCGTCATGGAAAATACTATTTTGATAGTCAATTTGTTTGCACTAAGGAAAACGGTGAACCTGTCACACCGAATTCAATCAAATGGCATAGTGGAAAAGTAAAAAAAGAATTAGGATTCGATTTCAACTTTCATTCCCTTAGACACACACATGCCACTATGCTTTTGGAGGATGGTGTAAAGCCTAAAATAGTACAAGAAAGACTTGGCCATTCCAGAATTTCAACTACCATGGATAAGTACGTCCATGTAACGAAAAAAATGAGAACAGAAGCTGTTGATATATTCGCCCAAAGACTAAGAAGATCATCAAATTAGAATTTAGTTTTCATAAAAAATGTCGCCCTAAAATAAATTAGGGCGACAAATGGGCGAATAAAAAATGAAAATTAGATTTTATTATCAAATATTTTCAAACAAACCCTTGCTATTTCTTCGGTTCATCCTCATCCATTTTCAGAACAGCCATGAAGGCTTCTTGCGGTACTTCGACGGAGCCGATTTGTTTCATCCGCTTCTTCCCTTCTTTTTGTTTCTCTAGGAGTTTGCGTTTTCGAGAAACGTCACCGCCGTAACATTTCGCCAATACGTTTTTACGCAAGGCTTTGATGTCGGAACGCGCAACGATTTTTTGTCCGATGGCTGCTTGGATCGGTACTTCAAATTGTTGTCGTGGGATCAGTTTTTTCAGTTTTTCAACGATGGCTTTACCGCGTTCATAAGCAAAGTCACGGTGAACGATAAAGCTTAACGCATCGACTTTTTCAGTATTCAGCAAGATGTCCATCTTCACTAGCTTGCTAGTTCGGTAACCAGACATTTCGTAATCGAGTGATGCGTAGCCTTTGGTGCTGGATTTCAATTTATCAAAGAAATCAAAGACGATTTCCGATAATGGGATCTCATAAACGACGTTCACTCGATAATCATCCAAGTAATCCATCGTGACAAAGTCTCCCCGTTTGCGTTGGGACAATTCCATTACAGCACCGACGTAATCATTAGGCACCATGATTTGTGCTTTGACGTAAGGTTCTTGTACGTTTTCGATCGTGACTGGTTCAGGAAATTCTGCTGGGTTATCAACGACGACCATTGAGCCATCTGTCTTGTTGACATGATAGATTACGGATGGTGCAGTCGTAATCAACTCAAGGTTAAATTCACGTTCTAGCCGTTCTTGCACGACATCCATGTGTAATAGGCCTAAGAAGCCGCAACGGAACCCAAATCCTAATGCTTGAGAGGTTTCTGGTTCAAATTGCAATGCTGCATCATTCAATTGTAATTTTTCCAATGCTTCTCGAAGGTCGTTGTAGCGTGAAGTATCGATTGGGTACAATCCGCAATAAACCATCGGATTCATTTGACGATAACCAGCTAAGGCTTCTTCTGCTGGATTGTTGGCTAATGTCACCGTATCCCCGACTTGGGTATCTTTAACGGTCTTGATGGCAGCAGTGATATACCCAACATCGCCGACCATCAACGCATCTCGTTGAATGGCTTTTGGTGAAAAGACACCAACTTCCGTAACATCAAAGGTCTTGCCATTGCTCATCATTTTGATTTTATCTCCAGGTTTGACCATCCCGTCCATGATACGGACGTTTAAGACCACCCCACGATAGGAATCGTACACGGAGTCAAAGATCAACGCTTTTAGCGGTGCTTCAATATCACCTGCGGGAGCTGGGACATACTCAACGATTTGTTCCAAAATGTCTTCGATCCCAATACCTGCTTTGGCACTTGCTAAAACAGCTTCACTGGCATCGATACCGATCACATCTTCGATCTCTGTTCGTACTCGCTCAGGATCGGCAGCTGGCAAGTCTATTTTATTAATGACTGGTAGGATCTCTAAATCATTGTCTAACGCCAAGTAGACGTTTGCCAATGTCTGTGCTTCGATCCCTTGAGCTGCATCAACGACGAGCACGGCGCCTTCACAAGCAGCCAAACTGCGGGAAACTTCATAGGTGAAATCGACGTGCCCTGGGGTGTCGATCAAATGGAAAATGTAGGTTTCGCCGTCTTTGGCGGTATAGTTAAGTTCCACGGCATTTAATTTGATCGTGATTCCTCGTTCACGTTCAAGATCCATGGAGTCTAATAATTGGTTTTGCATTTCCCGTGACGTCACCGTATGGGTTTGTTCCAAAATACGGTCCGCCAGTGTTGATTTCCCATGGTCGATATGGGCGATAATGGAGAAATTACGAATCTTCTCCTGTCGTTTTTTCATTTCTTCTATGTTCATGGATACGTTCCTCATTTCTTTTAGTCAGCTTTTCTATTATACCAACGAAACGCCAATAGATAAAGTATTTTTCTTAACCGTTATTTAGACATATTCATTCAGGTTTTGCTATACTAGAGCTAGCAAATAAATTGGAGTTGAAAGAATGGACAATAATTTTCATCAAAATCTACATATTCGAGCGGTGGAAGAAAAAGACGTTGATCAGTTCAATGAACTGTTAAGCTATGTTTTTCAGATCACTGAATCGGATATTGAAGAAAGCGGCTATGAGAGCAAACGGGAAATGATCAAATCTAAGCGCCCGATCTTAGAGCTTTCCAAGGTCTTTGGCTGGTTCAATGAAGACAAGTTGATCTCGCAAATCGCCGTTTATCCTTGTGAAGTCAATATACACGGCAAATTGATCAAAATGGGCGGAGTGACCGGTGTTGGGACCTACCCAGAATATGCCGGACATGGCCTGATGAAAGACTTGATCAAGCTTGCCTTAGAAACGATGCGGGAAGATCAGCAATGGATCTCCTACCTTTACCCTTATAATGTGCCCTACTATCGTCGCAAGGGCTGGGAGATCATGTCCGACAAGCTGACCTTCAAAATTCGTGATACCCAGCTTCCGAAAACCAAAGAAGTCCCTGGGATCGTAGAGCGCAAAGAAGTGGATGACCCTGATGTCTTTACTGTCTACAACCAATTCTCCCGCGACAATCATGGTGCCTTGCAGCGGACCTCTTTTCACTGGGAAGAGTATTGGCGCTATGAAAATGAAGAAGAGCGCACCGCGGCTGTTTATTACAATGCCAGTGGTCATCCGACTGGTGTACTTTTTTATTGGGTAGCCGAAGAAGTCTTCCATGTAAAGGAAATGTTCTACTTGAATCAAGAAGCCCGCAATGGTCTTTGGAATTTTATCTCTGCTCATTTCTCAATGGTTTATTGGGTCAAAGGAGACATTTATTCAAATGAACCCCTGTCCTTCTACTTGGATGACAGCCAAATCAAAGAAACCATCGAGCCTTATTACATGGCGCGGATCGTCGATGTTGAACAGTTTTTGAAAAACTTCCCATTTGAAGCCTTCCAAACACCCTTTCACTTTGTTGTTTCCGACCCAGTTGCCGATTGGAACAACGGGATCTTCGGTGTCCAATACAATCACGGGGAGATCGTGGTTTCAAGAGAAGCCATCGGAAAAGCGGTCCAGCTGGATATTCAGACATTGTCTTGTCTGTTGATGAATTACCGCCGCCCAGCTTACTTAGAGCGTGTGGAACGGCTAAATACCGATTCAGAAACACTGGCATTACTGGAATCGATCATCCCTGATATGGAAGCCTATTTCAGCGATTATTTCTAAACAACGAATCAACAAAATGTACAACTATGAATGATTAAGGAGTGTTTTTGAATGAAACTATATTTTGCTGCTCCCCTGTTTGCTGCTAGTGACCTGCGCTACAACGCCGAACTTGTTGCGTCGATTCGTCAGCAGTATCCGCAGCTGGAGATTTATTTACCTCAAGAAAATGCCGCGATCAATGATAAATCCGCCTATGCGGATAGCAAAATGATCGCTTTGGCAGATACCGAAAAAGTGCTGGAAAGTGATTTGATGATCGCATTGCTGGATGGTTTGACCATCGATGCTGGGGTTGCCTCTGAGATCGGTGTCGCTTATGCTAAAGGCATTCCTGTTTTAGGGCTTTATACGGATAGTCGCCAACAAGGTGCCGACAATCAGCAAAAGCTGGCAGCATTACAAACCGTTGCGGAAAACCAATTCCACTATGTCAATCTTTATACGGTGGGTTTGATCAAGCTAAACGGGGAGATTTACTCCTCTGAAGCAGCCCTTTTAGCTGGCTTAGCCGACTATCTTTCGGAGGACAACTAAATGGGGCAAAATTATCAGCGACTGCAAAAGGTATTCACTATTTTTGGTATTCTCGTGTTTTGTTTTTCTTTGTGGGAATTTTTCCGTGGTGTCTATCCGCAAACACAAGGATTGATTTTCCTCGCCCAAGCCTTGCTTGGGATTTTATTGATCTTCGTCCCAGAAATGAGTAAAAAGTTCTTGAAAATCCAGCTACCAAACGCCACCGTCTACTTTTATTGGTTTTTCTTGCTGATCTCTGTATTTATGGGGACGATCTTACATTTGATCGAAACCATTGCTTTCTGGGATAAAATTCTACATGCGGTAAGCCCAATGGTCTTGACGGCTGTCGGCTATGGATTGATCTGTCTGCTACTGAAAGAAGTCAAAGTTTCAAACGTCTCTCCCTGGTTATTCTTACTGATGGGCTTTGCTTTTGCTGGCTTGTGTGGTATCTTCTGGGAGTTTTGGGAGTTTATCTGCGATTCCGTTGGTGGGATGAATCTCCAACGTTATGCCACACTGGATGGCACCCCGTTTATCGGTCGTGAAGCATTGATGGATACGATGGGCGATTTACTAACCAACACGATTGGTGCTGCCTTGATGGGCGTGATCGCATATGTTCAAGGACGAGGCAAACCTGATTACTTTGAAAGTTATCGAATTAAAAAATTATCATAAACGACCATAAAAAGCTTGTTGAAACCATCGTTTTTCAACAAGCTTTTTTCTTTTGTTCTTTTATTCATAAAGAAAAATTTATAAAAATACTTAAATAACACATCTTATTTTTATAGATTCGCTGTCTATCAAGGTTTGACCTTTCTTACACTTCCCTATAAAACGATTACAACCACAAAAAAATTCCCTCGTTTAATCATTTTTATTTCCCCAAAAAACCATGGTCTGTTATAATTACATTATTCATTTGACGTTGCGTCAGTAAAGGAGAGGCTTATGGTTCTAACAGTGTTTTTTATTTTATGCTGCTTGATTTTTTCATCGATCACCTATGCGTTCTCTAAAGATGCTCGAAAATTTGTCCAACCTTTATCAATCAAAATTATTTTTATTGCATCAGCTATTATTGCGGTTTGGACAATGTTCTTTTCAATGGTTGCATTTGTCGCTTGGGTCATCTAAAAAACATTCTTGTCAGTTGCGATCGTTTTCGCTGCACTGGCAAGAATGTTTTTTCTTTTGATTAAAATAGTTTGATTTGATTCAATGGCCAAAAGCGCAGCAGCACTTTCCCTTCCATTTGATCTTCCGTTACAACCCCGAAACTGCGACTGTCTCTAGAGATCAAACGATTGTCTCCCATCACAAAATAGCTGCCTTCAGGAACCGTTACCGTAAAATCATCGGTAAAGTGTTCGGCACCAGCCGCGATTTGCTGAAACATTTCGCGATAAGAATATTCGTCTTGTAATTGATCGTCTGCAAATTTCTCTTTAAACTCATCTAAATAGGGTTCTTCGTATACTTCTCCATTGATCGTTAGGACATCATCTTTCATCTCGATGGTATCACCGGGTAAACCAATCAACCGCTTGACAGCGATTTTACTTGGATCATCTGGTTCAACACATATCACGATGTCTTGTCGGTCATAGGAGGAGATTTTTGATGCAATCAAACGCTGTTTATCTGCCAACGTCGGGTCCATAGAATGGCCACTGACTTGAACAGGGGTCAGGACAAACAGACGGATGAGAACCACGGCGACGATAAAGAAAAGCAGTAACCAATTTTCTTTGAGAATTTTTACCATAGCTGCTCTTTCGCTCCTTTACTGCATCTTTTGTCATCAGCGAAAGCTTGTTCTGCCATTTTGACAAAAGATATCTTCCTCAATCTTACGTGGAATATTTGCTTTGAGCAAGAGAAATCATCGATTTTAAAAAATTTATGATATTTCTCGTTGCGAAAAGAATCGTTTACGTTCGATCACGACTCAAGAAAGCAAACACATCTTTTCGACGTAGACTCCCTATCAGTTGGTGATTTTCTTCGATCACCACCGTCTCATGACTCGCAAATAAAGTATACAACTCATTTAATGGCGCAGATGCTGCAATTTTCGGGTCAGCTTGATTGATATCATTGCTGAAAAAGTTCATCCGTATCAAATCTCCTGCTGTGACCAGTTTTGCTTCATCTTCCCCGGTTTCTTCAAAGAAGCTTTTCACAAAAGCGGTCTTCGGTTGTGAAACGATGACTTCTGGTGTATCGCATTGAACGATCTTCCCTTGATTCATCACAGCGATGCGCGTCCCTAGTTTTACCGCTTCTTTCATGTTATGCGTGACAAAAATAATCGTCGTCCCAAGCTCTTTGTGCAGATCGAGGACTAGCTCCTGTAAAGAATTACGAGAAATTGGATCAAGGGCACTAAAGGGTTCGTCCATCAGAATGATTTCGGGATTGGCAGCTAACGCGCGCAAGATCCCGATCCGTTGCTGTTCTCCACCAGACAATTCTTTCGGCATTCGATGACGGTACTGCTCTGGGTCAAGTTTGACCTGTGTCAGCAAACGATCCACGGCTTCTGAGCGATCTTTTTTTGACCACCCTAACATCTCTGGGATCACTTCAATATTTTGTTTGACATCCATCGTCGGAAACAGAGCGATTTGTTGGAGAACATACCCCATTTGCCAACGCATCTTTTGAATATTGTATTCTTTGATGCGTTTTTCTTTGAAGTAAATATCACCATCTGTCGGTTCTGACAAGGCGTTGATCATCTTCAAAGTCGTCGTTTTCCCACTCCCAGAAGGACCGACCAAAACAAAGATTTCTCCTTTATTGATACTCAGATCTAATTGATCGATCACTAGTTTTTGATCAAACTTTTTACTGACGTTTTTAAATTCAATAATTGGTGTCATTCTTGTCCCTCCTTAATTAATCCTTCGTCTATCAGGAAGGTACGTGCGACTTCTGCTGGATTTTTTCCTTCGACATTGACCTGATAATTCATTTCACTCATTTGTTCTTCGGTGATTTTCCCTGCCAACTTTTCCAATGCACGGACGACTTCTGGATGTTCCTTGGCAAAGGCTTCTTTCATCAAAGGCGCTCCTTGATAAGGTGGAAATAGTTCCTGATCGTCTTCTAGAATAACTAAGCCATATTGACGCAATTCACTGTCCGTGGAATAGGCATCCAGTAGATTGATATCACCATTATTGATGGCTTGGTAACGCAATGCTGGTTCCATACTTTGGACACTTGGAAAATCTAGCCCATAAAGTTCTTGGATCCCCGCATATCCGTCCGTCCGATCAATGAATTCGAGAGTGAAGCCAGCTTTGATTTGATTTTCGATTTTCTTCAAATCAGAGATCGTGGTTAGTCCATTTTCCTCAGCAAATTCTTTTTTGACAGCCAACGCATAGGTATTTTGATACGCCATCGGCTGAAGCAAGGTCATCTCAAACTGATCCTTCAATAGATTGACTGCTTCGGTATAGGTTTCGTCGGAGTCAAGGTTTTGACTCGCAAGCTTTTCTGGTACCTCAACTAAGCTCTCCAACACGGTACCAGTAAACTCTGGATATATATCAACTTGACCATTGTCCAATGCGCTGAATAAGAAAGAGGTTTTTCCAAAATTTGGCTCTAGTTCAACTTGGGCATCAGGGTCTTCTTGTTCAATCAATTCTTTGTACATGTTGATCAAGATATCAGGTTCAGACCCTAGTTTCCCTGCGATCGTAATGGTTTTGGGAGCAAAAAATCCGCTTTGTGAGAAGGAAACCCCACCAATCAGCAAGATGATTGCTGCCAACGTGATCAAGGTATAGCGCGGTTTTAAATGTTGCAGGTAACGGATCAGGGTACTGAAAACAATCGCCAACAAGGCAGACCCGATCGCACCAATTAACGTTAACTCAGGCGCATTTCGATCGATCCCTAACAAAATAAAGGAACCTAACCCGCCAGCGCCAATCAAAGCGGCCAAGGTCGCTGTTCCGATGATCAAGACCAGCGCCGTGCGAATCCCAGAAATTATGACAGGCAAAGCAATCGGCAACTCGACTTTGATCAATCGGCGCATCCGAGACATACCAAATGCCGCAGCAGCTTCTTCGATTGATGGATCGATCTCCGAAAGGCCAATATAGGTATTTTGAAAGATCGGCAATAATGCATAAATAACTAATGCGATCAATGCAGGTGGCGTTCCGATCCCCACGAATGGAATCAATAAACCTAACAGTGCCAGTGATGGAATCGTCTGCAACACACTCGTTATTTGTAGGCCGACTTCCGCTGCCCGTTTATGATTAACCAGCCAAATAGCTAAAGGAACAGCAATAACGATCGCCACGAGCAGCGCAATGATCGACAATGATAAATGTTCAAAGACAGCTGTCAGCAATTCCCCTTTTCGCTCATTCAACGTTTCAAAAAAAGTATTCATCTTTTCATTCCTCTCCTACTCCATAAGAACAGTATAATCGAAGTGCGAATTTCCTCCAAACAACAAGCAAGGAGAACTTTTTTGTCTTATGTTGAGCGACAAAAAAACGATGGCTGCCAATGAAATGGCAACCATCGTTTTGTATTTATTCATTTGTTCTCTTTTTATTATTCGGTCATTGGCGTATTTTCAAAAACCAGCTGATCGTTCAATAATTCGATGGTGACTTGGGTCTTTGGTAAGACTCTGCCAGCAACGATTTCTTTTGCCAATGGGGTTTCGACTTCTCTCGTGATAAACCGACGGAGAGGACGCGCACCATACGCTGGCTCATAAGCATTTTCAGCGATCCAGCGTTTGGCTTCTTCAGTGATCGTCAACAGTATATCTTGGACTTCCAGTCGTTGTGAAAGCTGTGCGATGATCTTGTCGACGATGCCTGTCACATCGTTTAGACTAAGCGGTGTGAATAAAATCGTATCGTCGATCCGATTTAAGAATTCTGGTTTGAAATGCCCTCTCAAGAGATTACGGACAGTTTCTGCGACAGTTTCTGGGATCGTTCCTTCTGCCGTTACACCATCTAGCAAGACTTGAGAGCCGATATTGCTAGTCATGATCAAGACGGTATTTTTGAAATCAACGACGCGTCCTTTTGAGTCTGTCAAACGGCCATCATCAAGCACTTGCAATAAGATATTGAAGACATCTGGATGGGCTTTTTCGATCTCATCCAATAAGACGATCGTGTATGGATTGCGTCGAACGGCTTCAGTCAATTGTCCACCTTCTTCAAATCCAACATAGCCTGGAGGGGCACCGACCAAACGAGACACCGAATGTTTTTCCATGTATTCGCTCATATCGATCCGAACCATATGCTCTTCAGAGTCAAAGAGGTTGACCGCTAACGCTTTCGCTAATTCGGTCTTACCGACGCCGGTCGGTCCTAAGAACAAGAAGGAACCTAATGGTCGATTTGGATCTTGCAGACCAGCTCGGGAACGAATGACTGCGTCACTGACGGCATCGACTGCCTCATCTTGTCCGATCACTCGTTGATGCAAGGTCTCGTTTAATTTCAACAGTTTTTCTCGTTCGCCCTCCACTAATTTCGCAACAGGGATTCCTGTCAAGCGGCCCACGACTAAGGCGATCTCATTTTCTGTCACTGACTCTTGAACCATTCGAATGCCTTCGTCTTGGTTTTTTTCTTCCAATTCAGCGAGTTCTTTTTCCAGTTGGGGAATCGTCCCATGACGAAGAACAGCTGCCCGTTCCAAATCATAGTTATTTTCAGCATCTTCCAACTCATGCTTGGCTTTATCGATCTCTGCCCGTTTATTGGAAACTGCATTGACTTCTTCTTTTTCCGTTTCCCACTGCATTTTCATGGTATTGACTTCTTCACGCAATTCCGCCAATTCTTCTTGTAAAATGCCTAAACGTTTTTTCGATGCATCATCAGATTCTTTTTTCAGTGCGGCTTCTTCGATCTCCAATTGCATCAAACGTCGAGTGACCTGATCGAGCTCGGTAGGCATCGAATTCATTTCTACCCGAATCGTGGCACTTGCTTCGTCGATCAAATCGATGGCTTTGTCTGGTAAAAAGCGGTCCGTGATATACCGATCAGATAAGGTCGCAGCAGCAACAAGCGCATTGTCATGGATATTGACGCCATGATGGATCTCGAACCGTTCTTTCAAGCCACGTAAAATCGAAATCGTATCTTGAACGGTTGGTTCCTGTACCAGCACTTTTTGGAAACGACGTTCCAAGGCTTTGTCCTTTTCCATGTATTGACGGTATTCATCAAGGGTCGTTGCGCCAATCGTATGCAATTCTCCCCGTGCCAGCATTGGTTTTAGTAAGTTTCCAGCATCCATGCTGCCTTCCGTCTTACCAGCACCTACAATATTGTGGATCTCATCAATAAAGAGAATGATCCGTCCATCGGCTTTTTTCACTTCTTGTAAGACGGCTTTCAAACGCTCTTCAAATTCACCTCGGAACTTGGCACCTGCGATCAAGGCACCCATATCCAGAGAAAAGATCGTTTTGTCTTTTAGGTTTTCTGGGACGTCTTTTCGCACGATCCGTTGAGCCAATCCTTCAACAATGGCTGTTTTACCAACCCCCGGTTCACCAATCAAAACGGGATTGTTTTTTGTTTTCCGAGAAAGGATGCGAATCACGTCGCGAATTTCTTCGTCTCGTCCGATAATGGGGTCCATTTTTCCGCTGCGGACTTGTTGGACCAAGTCAACGCCGTATTTTTCTAATGCTTTGTATTGTTCTTCTTGATTTTGTGAGGTCACACGATCCCCTCCTCTTAATGTTTCGATCGTTTGCTTGATTTCTTTTGCGGTGATTCCTTGTTTCTTTAAATACACCGTCAATGGATGATTTTTCAATTTCATCAACGCATAAAGGACGATTTCTGTGGAAAGATACTCGTCTTGAAATTCATTTTTTAATTGATCTGCCTCAGACAAAAGATGAAACAGATTTTGACTCATGGATTGACCATAACGAACATTTCCTCCTTCAACCGAAGGCAGTTCATCTAGTAGCTGGTCGACTTCCTTTTCAAATGCATCGACATCAAGGCCTGTATCCGTATAAAAATTGCGGCCGAATTGATTGGCTTGCAATAAAATCTTCCATAAATGCGGAATATCGATTTCTTGGTGGTGACGCGTCATGGCAATCTGCTGTGCTTCCGCGATGGCACTCTGTAATGTAGTCGTCATTTTTTCTGGGTTCATACTTTTCCCTCCCAAAATGGTAGTCAGAAAAATTAGTACACTGCAAGCAGCATCCTTTTTTCTACTCTTCTATTATACAATATTGGTCAGTAATGGTCAAAAGATTTCCCTCGAAGATCAAGATTTTTTTCAGTATTCTTTCATGAAAATTGACAGATAGGAAGCCGCAATGGTATGCTAGGTCCTGATTGGTCAGGAACAATCGATTTTCCTGATCCTTTTGATCGCTCTTTGGCGATAGTTATTCAGTAAGATTATCTACTTAGCTGTAACGTCTACTGTTTACAGCTTTTTTATATGGAGGAAACGATGTTAACATTAACGAATATTAGCCAACAATTTGGCGACAAATTGCTTTACGAAGATGTTTCCGTTCAAATCAACCGTGGGGAAAAAGTCGGGTTGATTGGACGGAATGGCGCCGGCAAAAGTACTTTAATCAAAATCATTACAGGAGAAATTCTCCCAGACGATGGCTTTGTTCAATTTCCGAAAAATTTGAAAATGGGCTATTTGGATCAATATGTCAATGTTGATGAAACGCAATCGATCCGTGATTTTTTGCGCTCTGCCTTTGCAGAAGACTTCGAAAAAGAACAACAGATCGCAGATCTTTATACTGCTTATGGCGAAAGTCTTGACGATAAGCTTTTAGAAAAAGCCGGCGAATTGCAAAATCAATTGGATCAAGGAAATTTCTACCAAATGGATACATTGATCGATGATTTAGCAGAAGGATTAGGTATTTCGGTTCTCGGCATGGATACCCCCCTTGCTTCCTTAAGTGGTGGTCAACGCTCAAAATTGATCTTAGCAAAAATGTTGCTAGAAAAACCCGACATGCTGATTTTAGATGAACCGACCAACCACTTAGATGATGAGCATATCAAATGGCTGGTTGAGTTTTTACAGGACTTTACTGGTACCTACTTAGTCGTTTCTCATGATCGTCAATTTTTGAATGAAATCACGACCCATATCATTGATATCGAATTTGGCAAGCTTTCTAAGTATACGGGGAATTTAGACAAAGCATTAAAGCTAAAAACGCTGCAAAATGAAAGTTATATGAAGCAATACGAAGCACAACAAGAGCATATCAAGAAAACCGAAAGCTATATCCGTAAATACAAAGCTGGTTCTCGTTCAACAATGGCAAAGAGTCGTGAAAAACAATTGGCAAAAATCGAACGTTTGACCCCACCCCAAGATGTCCCTAAACCGCATCTAGGATTTGATTTGGCACCGATCGTTACGACCTTGGCATTAGAGACGACCAATCTAGTGATCGGTTATGACCAAAAGCCTTTACTATCGCCAATCAACCTAACGATCCGCTATGGCGAAAAAATTGCGATTCGGGGATTTAATGGGATCGGTAAATCGACGTTGATCAAAACAATACTTGGTGTGATCCCTGCAATTGAAGGAACCGTTTCTTACCCACAGCATACAAAGTTTAATTACTTTTCTCAAGATCTTGACTGGGAGTATCCATTACAGACGCCTCTGCAATACCTCGAGGATCTTTTCCCAAAGGCAACCAACAAAGAATTGCGACGACAACTTTCTCGTGCGGGATTACCTAGCCAGCTTGCTCAAGAGGAATTGAAATTATTAAGTGGTGGCGAGCAGACAAAAGTGAAGTTAGCTGAAATGATGCTGATCAAAAGCAACTTTTTGATTCTTGATGAACCGACCAACCATATAGATCAAGACACGAAAAACAATTTGGAAGAAACCCTGGCAACTTTTCCCGGAACCGTTCTGATCGTTTCCCATGAAGCTGAATTCTATGAATCCTTTGTTGATCGGATCATTGATTTGAAAGACTAAAAAAAACGCTTATCCTCTACTCGAAGATAAGCGTTTTTTTAACTTTCCACTTTTTCTTTTCTGAGCTCTGTCAGCTCTTGGCTAATGTCTTTGCGCTTTTCTTTCATTACATATGCAAAGCCAATAATGAAGGGCCAAATGAATGTCGCTAAGCGATACAGCAGCATAGAAGATGCTGCATCGACTGTGCCGACTAATGGACCAAAAAGCAGCATATAAATAAATTCAAAGGAACCGATCCCCGCCGGTGTTGGAATCACCCCGGACAAGACGACAGCAAAGCTGATGAAGGATAACGTCAACAAGAAATCGATCTCTGGGTGCTGCACGACAAGAATCACATAAGGGATCACGTACCAAGGCAGCATCTTCAAAAGATTCCAAAGATAAATGCGCAAGAAAGCGGTCCGATCGGTAATAATCGCATTGACCGTTTCTCGCAAAGAATAGATCTGGGTGTTGCATTTGTCAACGATCCCTCTTAACGTTGCACTTTTGAACAGCTTATTGCTGACGATCACAAAAAAGACTTGTATGTTGATACTGACAGAAAGTGCCAATAAAGCGGCAATGATCAAAAAAACGAGTACGATCCCCACCAATATCACCCAAATCATATTCGGCGCATTGTCATAAAATAGCGAGAATTGAATGATCAACCCAGCAATCGCATAAGTCAATATGGCAAACTTATACATCACCATGTGTAAGGTGGTGACCCCAACCCCTTGTGACAACTGCAAGCCATTTTTACGATAAAAATTCACCTCTGAGATCAAGGTGCCCGCGCCAAACGTCACGATCCGATAAAACCCACTGTAACAGACGGTTAGAAACCCCGCCTTGGTGGTGAATTCCGGTTGAAAAGTCACTGCGATCTCTTTAACTGTTCGTCCTTCAATCACTAGGTACAATGTGCCAAGCCCCATAACCAGTAAGACGACGAGAAAGCTGGTCTCTCTTAGCCCCGCTAAAATTTCCATCATCGAGTTACGGACAAAAAAATACATCACACCCAGAATGCCTACTAGTAAAAGTAAATTAAGGGCGAACTTCACTTTAGTTTTCATATTAACTCCTTGCTTGTTAAACCGAATTTATGCAAAAAAGACCATCAGCAGGATAGCAAAAACGGTGCCGAAAGCAAAAAAGAAATAAAACTTCTTCTTTCTTGTTTTATGGCGAAACACGCGTTGCGCGATCAAACCGCCTAATCCGCCGCCAATCGCCCCCATAAAAAGGAGATTTGCTTCGGGAACCCGCCAACCTTGTTTTACTGCCTGATATTTATCATAACCCATCAGACAGAAAAGATAAAGATTGACTGCAATTAAATAAAACCACAATGGATTGTAAATCAGTGCATCCATCCATTTCCTCCATATGATTGATCGTAGGGACCATTATTTTGATTCTTGTGCTTCCTCAGGTACCAACATCGTCAACCCGTGCTTAATGACTTTCATCTCGATTGGCAGATCATCCGTTGGATCGCCGTCGGTCCGAGTATGAACCGTTTTTTCTTTCGCCTTGATCGAGACCTTTGCGGCAGTAAAATATTCAACACTTGGTACTTTGGCAATTCTACCACGAATAATTCTTGGCAAATACAAAATAAACCGTAAAATGTTCAATTTTGGCAAAAGAATAACATGGAACAAGCCATCGTCAGGTTTTGCTTCTTCATCAAAGTTCTTAAACCCACCTGCTGAATTCGACATGACGATCGTCAGTAATTGACTTTTCCCCTGCCATTTCCGTTCGTCAGCGATGACTTCCAATTTGTATTGTTTCTTTTTGATCAACAGATGAATGAACCGTTTCATAAACGCCAACGGACCGTACTGTTGTTTTTCTTCTTGGGAAGTTGATGCTGCAGTATCTGCTAAAAGACCAATGGTCATCGTCGAGATCATTACTTGATCATTGACCATCCCATAATCGATCGGACGTTCAACCCCTGTTAAAATATTCTCAAACGCTTCTTCTGGCTTGACTGGAATACCTAACATTCGAGCGAAGTTATTTACCGTTCCTCCAGGAATGATCCCGATCTTCAGCTCATCCAGCTTTTCTTTGAATGTTTGCAGCCCATGATGGATCGTTCCATCCCCACCAATAATAACAATCGTATCGACCGCATGTTTCTTGGCTGCCTCTTTAACATCCTCAGGGTCAACATCGGGATTTGACGCTTGTAAAAACACTTGATGCTCATCGCCTTGTTCGTTCACATAGGCTTGGAATTTTTCTGCTGTTTCTTTTGCTTCACTTTTCCCCGCTGTATCGTTGTATAATACGAGAATTTTCATCCTATTCACATCCTAATAAAAGGCCGGGCCTTACGCAAGACCTGCGTGAAGAGTTCCCAGCCCTAAAGTTATTCTTTTCTTTCAATGAAGAAGCTGCTGCTATGCTTGCGCATTCAGTTCGGCGATTTTCACGATCACATCGGTCGCTTTCATCATTGATTGTAGTGAGACGAACTCATAACGTCCATGCATATTTTCTCCACCAGCAAAGATATTCGGGGTTGGAATCCCTAGATAGGAGATTTTCGAGCCATCCGTACCACCACGGACAGGTTCTGTCATCGGTGTGATTCCAACTGCTTTCATCGCATCTTTCGCTAAATCAATGATGCTCATATCTTTTTCGATGATTTCTTTCATGTTGTAGTATTGATCATATAGATGTACGTGCACTCGTGGTTCATCAAAGCGGGCATTCAAACTTTCTTGAACCGCTAATAATTGTGCTTTTCTTTCTTCAAAACGACTCCGATCATGATCTCGAATAATGTATGCCATTTTCGCTTCTTCTACTGAACCACTAAGGCTCATCAAATGGAAGAACCCTTCTGTCCCTTCGGTTTTCTCAGGAACTTCATCAGCAGGTAGCGCATTTTGAAAATCGACTGCTAGTTGCAAGGCGTTGATCATGGTGTCTTTAGCTGTTCCAGGGTGGACATTCTTTCCTTGGATCGTAATTTCAGCTTGCGCCGCATTGAAGGTTTCGTATTGCAATTCTCCTACTGGACCGCCATCCATTGTATAGGCAAAATCAACATTGAAATCTTCCACATCGAATTTATCGGCACCAACACCAATTTCTTCATCAGGTCCAAATGCGACTTTGATTTCCCCATGCTTGATCGTTGGGTTTTTCAGTAAAATTTCCATGGCTGTCATGATTTCTGCAATACCTGACTTATCATCAGAACCTAATAAAGTGGTACCATCAGTAGTGATCAAGGTTTCGCCAGCATAATTTTTTAAATTCGGAAAATCTTTTGTGTTTAATGTGTATTTTCCTTCTTTATCTAATTTAATGGTCGATTCGCCATCGTAATTTTCGATGATCTGCGGATCAACATTTTCTGCATTAAAATCGGCGGTATCCATATGGGCGATAAAACCGATGGAGCGCACGTCATGATCGACGTTACTTGGTAATGTTGCGATCACGAAACCATTTGATTCATTGTAATGAACATCGCTTAACCCTAGTTCTTCAAGTTCTTTTTGCAGTTCTTTAGCAAACGCGACTTGTGTTTGGGTGGAAGGTGTTGTGGTGCTTGTCGCATCTGAGCGAGTTTCTGTTTTGACATATTTTAAAAAGCGAGGCAATAAATTTTCGTACATAAAAGATTCTCCTATCTATAGTCAAATGGATTTGTTGAAGTGGTGGAAGGAACAAAGGTCACAGCCCAGTTCTCTTCTGCTTTCCACTGATTGAATTTCTCAATAAACCGAGGAATACATTCCTTTTCGATGTTGTGCCCTGGATCGATCCCGATCAACCCATTGGCTTGCATGTCATGGGCGAAATGGTAACTGATATCGCCAGTGATGTACACATCCGCTTGATGGCGTAAGGCATCCGAATAAAACGATTGACCACTGCCGCCACAAATGGCGATTCGCTGAATTTTTTCAGGTGCATTAGGAAAACTGACAACCCGTAAAGCAGTCAAACCAAACCGCTCTTTGACACGTGCGACAAACTGATCAATGGAAAGAGGCTCAGCGAGGTTGCCAACCCGTCCGATTCCATAGGTCTTCGGCAAATTGTCTAAGGCATACAGATCATAAGCTGGCTCTTCGTAAGGATGAGCAGCGATCATTGCCGAAAGGACCTTTTTCTCGATCGTTTCTGGAAAAATGACTTCGATTTTCGCTTCTTGCACCTGTTCTTCTTTTCCGATCTCACCGATGGCAGGATGTGCCGCTTGCTGTGGTGTAAAGCGACCGGTGCCAATCAATGAATAGCTGGTGTTTTGGTAATTGCCTTGCTGACCAGCACCAGCTTTTCCTAATGCCTTTCGCAATGCTGGTGCCGATTCAACAGGTGTAAATACAGCTAGTTTCTTCATTTTTACTTGATGGGTTTGCTTCAAGTACGTATCTGGTTCAACTTCTAGCAGTTCACAAAACCAATCGTTCAAACCGTCTTCAATAATATCCATATTGGTGTGGGCGGCGTAAACGGCGATATCATGCTTGACGAGATCCATCAACATCTTTTGTTGCGGATCATCGGTCAGCAAGCGGTTCAAAGGGCGAAAGATCGGTGGATGTTTCGCGATGATCAAGTCGATCTTTTTCTCGATGGCTTCGGTTACCACTTCTGGACGTACATCAAGGGTCATCATGACTCGCTCGAGGGGTTTGTTTAATGTACCAACATGCAGACCAACAGGATCGCCTTCTTCTGCCAACCATAACGGGCAGTATGCTTCAAAGCGTTTGATAAATTCTTGACCAGAAATCATGCCAGTACCTCCTTGATCCATTCGATTTGTTCTTTCAATTCATTCATTTTCTCAGCAGGTGGTTCTTTGGCTTTCTCTAACTCTTTGACCACTCGTTGACGCTGCTTCAATTCATGCTGCCATTTTTTATAAAAAACTGGATTTTTTTCTTTTAATAAAAAGGGACCAAAAAATAATTGCTGGGGCGTGTACGTCGCTTTTCCAGTTTCCGCAACGATGATTTCGTAATTTTTGTCATTTTCTTCTAACAGCACTTCATGAATGATCGTAAAATTGTGATCAACGAGCCATTCCCGCAAGGTTCTTTCGCCAACATTCGGTTGTAAGATCAAACGTTTGACCCCCGCTAAGCGATTTTTTCTGCTGCCTTCTTCTAAAATAGAGCGAATCAAAGTCCCCCCCATTCCAGCAACAACAACCGTGTCGATCTTATCTGCTGGCTGAATAGCGTCCAATCCGTCTGCTAAGCGCACCACGATCTTCTCTGTTAGCCCGTTTTTACGTACTTGTTTACTGGCAGAATCATAAGGTCCTTGAACGACTTCTCCAGCTACAGCATAAGTGATTTTGTCCTGCAGCATCAATGCCACAGGTAAATAAGCATGGTCGGAGCCGATGTCGGCGATACGTGCTTGGTCGGGAATTTGTTCGCCCACGCAAGCCAAACGATCCGATAATGCATGTTCGTTCATATTGTCACTCCTTCTTTCGTAGTATAACACGCTTTCCATAAATAGAAAAAAATGTGCGTCTTGACTGTGGTGCCATTGCCAAGGCGCACATTGCATTAATCGTTCACTAATTCAACCTTTTGAATCGAGTTACCGGGAATTTGCGGTGGGATCGACATCGTCATGATCGGGACGCCTTGCAGCGACACTTGGACTTTGTCTCCTTCAACTAACTCCTCGATCTCTCCTGAATAGGCCTCGATAGGGACATGGAGAATGACCCCATCATTTTGAAAACTTTGGACGACTTGATCCTCATCTTCAACTGCCGCTACGTCTTTCAAAAATAATTGAAAGGTATCATCAGAACCTGCTCGGGCATCTTCTTGGATAATACCAGTAAAAACCGTCGCTGTTTCGCTCTCTGAAGAACTATTGGCAACGGAACTAGCATTCTCACTTGATTCAGAAGGCGTGTTATCGCCACTTGATGCATTGTTGTTTTCGGGACTGCCACAAGCCGTTAACAGCAACACTGCTACTAAGGACAAGCCTAGAATCACTTGTTTTTTCATCATCTTCTTCCTCCAGTAATGGTTTTTTTAGGCATCATTTCGTCGATTTTTGCCCGTCATTTGGATCTCTTGTGTCAAGTAACGAATACGCTCCATAATACGTTTGGCTTTCAATGGTTCGGATTCGCCGCGTTGCGTTACTGAAAGATGCTGCTCCAACTCATGCATAGTAAAATTCGAGGTAAAGAACGTCGGGAGTTGCTCTTGCATTCGGTATTGTAGAATCACACCGAAGACTTCATCACGAATCCAACTGCTCATCGCATCCGCACCGATATCGTCCATCATTAAGATTGGGGCTTTTTTCACTGCGTTCAGCTTATCCCCCACCTGATCTTTACCGATTGCTTGTTTCATCTCTACTGCAAATGTCGGGAAGTGAACCAATGTCGTCGTGTAGCCTGCCTCCGCTAAATCTCTGGCGATCGCGCCAAGCAGATAGGTTTTTCCGATCCCAAAACTCCCCACAAAGTAAAGTCCTTTATGAAATTCCTGTGGATTGGCTGTCAACTCACTAATAAAATCAACGGCAGCTGCGATGGCCTCCATTCGGCCAGGCGTTTGCTGATAATCTGCAAAACTTGCTTCTTGTATATCTTTAGGCATATCCATCGCTTTGATGCGACTGCGGATCTCTTCTTGTTTCTGATATGCCAGTAGTTCTTTCGTTGGTACATAGGTGACGTCAATAAAATGAAAATTTAACGCTAAGCGCGGCTCATAGCCCGGTGCGATCATGGATGGATCATTGATGCGGAATTTCCGCTTTTCTTGGACGAACTCATACAGTTTCGCATAGCTTTTTTGAATATCTGCTTCGGTCAATACCTCTTCATTTTCGGCAATAAACGCTTTGACATCAGGATCTTGTAAAACCTCTGCCATCATTGCTGAAAACTGATCACGGTAATTGCGTTTATCCAATAGTTTTCCTAAGTTTTTCCCTACATCTTCCATTACTTGTCACCAGCTTTCTTATGCAAGTAGTTTTGCAGTTTTTTATCTAATTCTGCTTGTCGCTCTGGCGTTAAGGCTGTCTCTTCCACTGGTTTTTCAGCCCAAGAAGGCAGCTTTTCTTCGCGAATGATTTTTTTGCCGCTGGTTTGTGGTCGGCTGCGTTTTTCCTTGGCACTTCGAACAAGGCTCCGAACATGTTTGATGGCATCTTCTGCCGTACCAATTTTTAATTCTGACCACTGGGCGGCGATATTGTTCACATAATTTCCTGACAAAGCGGCATTGTTTTGGACCACCAAGACATAATGAACCAGAACATTGATCACACTATTTGGCAATGGTGACCGTTCGACAAGGCTCTTGATCAGCCATTGTTCTGAATCCGTCATGAAACTGTTCTTCTCCGCTTTGATCGCCTTGAGAAAAGCGATCGGTGCATTGTTCTCACTTTCTTGAATCAATAAGACATCATTTTCTGAAAAACCATTCTGTTTTAATGTATTGAAGCGGCGCAACTGACTTTCCGCTTGGGGATCTTCTCTTTTTGATGTTTTCGTGAATGTTTGTCGTGATTTCTTCATGATAGCTTGTTCCAGCTTCTTCTGGTCGACCTCGCCTGTTGTCAAAGAAACATTGTCCGCCATCAAATCCAACAATTCCAACACATCATAGCCATATAAAGAATGGTATAGAACTAACTTTTGTCGAAAACTTGGCGTGAAATTAGCGGCACGGATATACCGACGCTGCGCTTCATATAAAAGAAAGTCCCAATCCAACTGCTTTTCGTCAAGCACCAAGTTCGCTTTGGTTTCTTGAAAAGAATCACTGACTGCCTGTAACGTTTCTTCATGTGAAGCAAAACGTGCGGTATTTAACCCATAGGCGGCTGAGAAGGATTGAGTCACTTCCTGATAATCGGTCAAGGAACACTGCTTTGGTTGATACAGCTTGACCAGCTGATCAAATTTACGCTCTCCGACTCTTTCCAACAACAGATAAGCATACAATTCATCTTGAAAAAACGCTGCTGGATGGACCGGTTCTTGCAACCAATACAGATACGAGCTCCCGTTTTGAGCATCTGCTTTCTCATAAGACTTTAGCAAGCCGATGCCCTCTAAGTTTTGCTTGGCTTTTATGAAGCGAGGCATTCCCGCATTCATGGCATTCAAGATATCGAGATGCACGGTCGTCACCGACTCCTCGCCAGAAAAGCTTTGGGCTTGGACATCGCTTGCGAGTGTCAAATACAACGCTAAAGCATCACTTTCAATAATTGGTTGATACAAATAAATGAGGGCGTCTTTCCCTTCCGTTGTAAGTGGACGGCTTTTGAACACTTTGTACGATTGATTCGGTAAACTATTGCCCACTTGTTGTCCCCCTCTATTCTTGTGGTTCTTTCGCTTTTTCGACGATGTCTTGTAGTTCTTTCAAGAAAACTGACATGTCTTTAAACTGGCGATAGACACTGGCAAAACGGATATAAGCGATCTCGTCTAAATCAACTAAATCTTCCATCACATACTCACCAATCTGTGTTGTAGAAATTTCATTTTCACCAAGAGCACGAACACGACTTTCCACATGATCGACGATCGTTTCCATCTGATCCATTGTCACTGGTCGTTTTTCAGCAGAACGAATCAAACCCCTTAGGATTTTTTCTCGATTGAATTCTTCACGGGCACCATTCTTCTTAATCACAAGTAGGGGTGCCTCTTCGATACGTTCAAATGTTGTAAAGCGATAGCCGCAATTTTCGCATTCACGACGGCGGCGAATCACACGTCCATCATCGGCTTGTCGACTATCAACTACCCTAGAATTGTTATGATGACATTTTGGACATTGCATAGTTCCACCTCATTTTCTCTCTTATGCGCTTACGTATTTACGTAAAGTCATCGGTTTCTATGATTAATTATAACATGAAATCCGTTGGTACAATAGCCAAAGTGGTTTATTCTGTTCATTTATTACAAAATTTAAATAATGTTATAACTACTGTTTTTTTGAATTTGAAAAAACGGCAGAAATCTTTCTGCCGTTTCATTTCGTTATTTATCTTTCATTTGCAGCAAAGAAACAAAGTCATGCAAATTTGCTGGCTTTTCCATCTGCTGATTGCACCGTTGGCTATCACGACAAATATAGTTCCCCCGTTTGGTATACGTTCCATCGCCATTGCTTTTCGTCAGAGAAAGAAACATCGAGACATTCCCTTCATGCTGGCACAAGGGACAGATTCCTTTCTTGACCTCGGTTGAGACATGACCGTGAAGTCCTGTAAAGCCCTGCTCAGTGGCAATGATCATAAACTTACTTTGACTACCGATATCATCCCAAGAAAGATAGGTGGTCTCTTTTAAATCAACGGAAGCAAAATCAGGTATTTTCAGTTTTTTTACTTTCCGAAACATTTTTTCAATTTGTTTTGTTGTCGGTACCTGAAAGGGTCGGACGTACTCTTTGAGTTCTGTTAACAGCTCATTGCTGCGACTGATTGTCATCCCAGGTTGAAAGAAAGCAGCTAAAATTTCACGTGGCGCTGTTTCTTCTTCAGGAAAAAATTGTTCTATGGCATCTTTTGTCATCGTTTCAACCGTTTTGATCGTTCGAGGATCATTGACCGATTGATACGTTCGTACTAATTGGTATACTTGATGTTTAATTGAATGAAATTGGTAAGGTTCGATCATAAAAAAGCCTTCTTTCTAATTTTCCGTTTCCTATTGCGGCTGTTCTACTTTCTTGACAGTCGTACACAATGCATAAATAAGCATTTGATGACCACCTCCCAATTTCTTCGCTGCTTTCCATGCGATCTTAATGGATTATAATGAGAGGTTGAGCAATTGTCAACTGTGCAGGTGGTTGTCTTTCAACCTCTCTTGTCTCATTAACCCAAAAATGCCTCGTCTAGAAGACGAAGGCATCCATGTTTGTTTATAATTTATCTTCAATTCCTGTGTAATGCTTCAGCTGGTCTGCATCCCGTCGATCATTCGAAGAAATTTTATTTGCATCGGGATTTTCAGCTCGCAATAGTTCTTCGCTGCTGACATTTTCAGGGGTGGTTCGATCATTGCGGGCATCACGCTCATCATTTTGATCATCTAGTTCATTGACTCGTTTTTGATCGTGCTCTTTCTTGATTTGACCTTCTTGTGCTTGTTCTTTTCCAGAGTGGGCAAGTTCTTCATTGTTGGTCCACTCACCGATTTTTTCTTTGGCTTTGCCAACGATCACATCTTTTTCATCTTTAAAAGTACCCATAGTTATCATCCCTCCTGTATAGTTTCATCATAACAAGCATTCTGATTTCTGACAAAAGATATGAATGCGATACCAAACAGTCAGCAAAATGTTTTTCTTTATGCTATAATATGAGCGATTATTTTCTGAATATTCATACAACTGGAGGTGAAGAACCTGTTTAAGGTTCGACAATAGATGACAATCCTCGATTTCCAACAGGTTTCTTTCGTTCGCGACAAGAACTATTTATTAAAAGCGATCAATTGGCAAGTGAAAAAAAATGAGCATTGGGCGATTTTAGGTCTGAATGGTGCTGGCAAAAGTTTATTACTCCAAATGATCACGGGAAGTTTATGGCCTTCTTCTGGTCAACGAACAGTCTTAGGGGAGCGTTACGGAAAAACGTCTGTGCCCGATCTTCAACGGCGCATTGGTTGGGTCAGTTCAGCGCTGCAAAGCAAGTTTTATGGTCGCGATCTTGCCGAAGAGATCGTTCTTTCCGGGCTTTATTCCAGTATTGGTCTTTATGAGTCCTACGAAGAAGAGCAGCTGATCCAAGCAAAAGAGCTTTTGGCTGACTTAGGTTTATCGCATCTGATCCATCGTTCCTATCACGTCCTTTCTCAAGGGGAAAAGCAATTTGTCATGATCGCACGTGCCATGATGGCACAACCAGAGATCCTCATTTTGGACGAACCTTGTACGGGCCTTGATTTATTTGCGCGAGAAGAACTGCTAACCCGTCTGGAGACTTTTTCACAGCTGCCGAATACGCCGACTCTTCTTTACGTTACCCATCATACAGAAGAGCTACTACCGATTTTCACTCATTTGCTGATGTTAAAAAACGGCGAAGTCCACGCCGCTGGTCAACGAGAGACGATTTTTACTGAGGAGGTTCTCACCTCTTTTTATGATCAGCCGATCGTTCTTCACCCCTTTTCCAGCAATCGCGTGATCGTGACCCCAAAATAAATCAGGGCTGGTACTTTGATATTTAACCATTCATAAACGATCGTCTTACTTTCCAAAACAAACAGTTTCCGACATGTTTCAGCGCCAGTTGTTTTTGGAAATGATAGGGCTAGGTTTGCTATTGAAAGATAAAATAGCAGGTTCCCTTTTACTGAAGGGAACCTGCTGTCTTATCTATTTGTTTAAGGATGTTAACCAATCATCGATCTGCTGATTGAGTTGGGCGATCGTTCCTTGATTATCAAAGACAATATCGGCCCGTTGTTTCTTTTTCTCAATGGAAAGCTGACTGTCGATTCGTTGTTGCGCGTCTTGCTCACTCAATTGATTACGTGCCATCAACCGCTCTTTTTGAATCGCTTCTGGCACATAAACGACTGCGGTTTGATCCATGTATTGGTTGTAGTCGGCTTCATAAAGCAAAGGAATGTCAACGATCAACAAGGGCACCTGCTGCTTTTTTTCTTCGATCTGAGACAAAATCTCTTGTCGAATAAATGGCGACAACGTCTGATTCAGCAAGCGACGTTTTTCTGGATCATTAAATATCAGGGCACCGAGGGTTTGCCGATCCAGGTGTCCGTCATCGCTCAAAATCTGCGGACCAAAGGCTTGTGTCACCGCCTGCAAGCCCTCCGTATTCGGTTCAACGACTTCTCTGGCGATGATATCGGCATCAATAATCGGTAAGCCCAGTGAGCGAAAATGCGCGACTGCGGTACTTTTCCCAGTGGCGATCCCGCCAGTGACCCCTAAGACAAAACTCATTTGCTGGACCTCACATGCAATTTTTGGCACTGAGGACAAAAGTGCGTCCCCCGTTGGGCAACCTTGGTCTTGACGATTGGTGTCCCGCATCGCCCGCAAGGATTGCCCGTTTGGCCATAGACATTTAATGACATTTGGAATTTTCCTGCTTCGCCCAATGCATTGAGATAGGTCCGAATGGTTGTCCCCCCTGCTTCAACGGCGCGTTCCAAGACATCGATGATCGCTTGATGCAACACGTTGGCTTCTGCTGGGGTGAGCGAATCTGCTGGTTGTTCAGGATGGATCTTCGCTTGCCATAGCGCCTCATCTACATAAATATTGCCCAAACCAGTCACAAGTTTTTGATCTAACAAAAGGGGTTTGATGGCTTTTTTAGACCGCTTCAATCCTTGCTCAAATGCTTCTAATAAAAACAATTCAGGCTTAGGCTCAGGACCTAATTGCATGATGCCTTTATAGGCTGCGCTTTGGTCTTTATCCACTAAAGTCATACGACCAAATTTTCTTACATCATGGTAATTTAACTGACTGCCATCCGTAAAATGGAAAATGACATGTGTATGTTTATCGACAATCGGGTCTGACTCAAAATACTCGTACTTACCTTCCATTCGTAGATGAGAGATCAGATCATAATCTGTCAATTTAAAAATCAAAAATTTTCCACGTCGTTCAAATCTTTCAAAACGTTGCCCTTTCAACAGTGCCGAAAAGATCGGCACTTCAGGACTTTCGATGATTCGCGGCCAAAGGATCTCGACCGATTCGATCGTTTTATTTAAAACAAGTTTTTCAAGTCCTTTGCGGACCGTTTCAACTTCTGGTAATTCAGGCACCTCTGTTCACCTCATTTATTTTGCATCGTACCATGTTTTGCCCCAATTGCTATCTGTCAGTAAAGGGACATGTAATGCAACGGCTTGCTCCATCACTTCTTTCACTAAAGCGTCAAGACGAGGCAATTCAGATTCAGGTACTTCAAAGACTAGTTCATCGTGTACTTGCAGCAGCATCGTTGCTGCTAATTTTTCTTCTTTCAAACGTTTCGCCAAATCGATCATGGCAATCTTTAAGATATCCGCCGCACTGCCTTGGATCGGTGTATTGATGGCGGTTCTTTCCGCAAAAGTCCGAATATTGAAATTGCGCGAATTGATATCAGGTAGGTAACGACGGCGATGATACAAGGTTTCAACGTACCCTTTGTCCTTCGCCTCACGAACCACATCCTCCATATACGTTTTCACACCAGGATATTTTTCAAAATACGTATCAATGTATTGTTGGGCGGCTTTTCTGGTGATTCCTAGATTCTGGGATAAGCCATAATCGGAAATACCATAAACGATACCGAAGTTGACCGCTTTGGCTTGACGACGCATATTTGGTGTCACATCTTCTGCTTTTTCGATACCAAAGACTCGCATCGCTGTGCTTGAGTGGATATCTTGACCTTCGATAAAGGCTTCTTTCAAATGGGTATCATCTGAAATATGTGCCAACACTCGTAATTCGATTTGAGAGTAGTCAGAAGAATAGATCACCCAATCAGCTTCTCGTGGCACAAAGGCTTCACGGATCTTTCGACCTTCTTCTAAACGAATCGGAATGTTTTGCAGGTTCGGATCGACAGAACTTAATCGACCAGTTTGGGTCAAGGTTTGTACATATCGTGTATGGACTTTGCCATCCCCTTGGATCACTTTTAATAAACCTTCTACATAGGTTGATTGGATCTTAGCGATTTGACGATAAGTCAAAATGTCTTCAACGATCGGTGCTTGCTCTTTTAGTTGTTCTAACACATCGACTGCTGTCGAATAGCCAGTTTTGGTTTTTTTGATGACTGGTAAGCCCATTTTTTCAAATAAGATCACACCCAATTGTTTCGGTGAGTTTAAATTGAAGGTTTCACCAGCTTCGGCATAGATTTTTTCTTCAATTTCATGCAACCGTTGCGCAAATTCGCCCTTCATCTGATGCAAGCGAGACGCATCAACTTTGATTCCAGTAATCTCCATATCAGCTAAAATCATTGATAAAGGCAATTCCATTTCTTCAAATAGCGCTGTTTGATTCTTCGCTGCCAATTCTTCCGTAAGCTTTGGTGTTAGGTTCGTAATCGCTGCTACTTTACGGGCTAAATGAGCAAAGAAATCTTCCTCATCCGCTGGCAAACCTTTTTTCGCACCTTTTCCATAAATCGCTTCATCCGATTGGATCGCATCATAGCCATAGTGAGCGGCAACACCTGCGATGTCATTATTCGTATCATTCGTGTCTAAAAGATAAGCTGCCAATAAAACATCAAAAGCGATTCCTTTTGGTGCTGTCGTGTATCGGTTTAATGCCACGTACGTGCGTTTGGCATCATAGACGAATTTTTTACGTTCCTCGTCTTTTAACCAATTGGTAAAGACTGGACTTTCAAACAATTCTTCACGATGGCTGACATAAATTTTTTCTTGATTGCCCCAAGCAACACCGACGATGTCTTCCAAATGATAGTTATCCCCCATCATCTCGACATACAATGCTGTGTCTCCTTGGAACATATCTTCTGTTACTTCTTCAACGACCGAAAATAAAATGTCTTCCATCTCAACTGGTTCGGCTGTAATCTGCAACTTCTCTAAGAAGCTATTAAAGTTCATTTCTTGGTAGAATGGCACCAACTTCTCTAAATCTTTGCCTTCATATTTCAGTTTGTCGACATCGACCTCAATGGGCGCATCCACATCGATGGTTGCTAATTGTTTTGAAAGAAA
The DNA here is from genome assembly GCF_029215545.1 of Enterococcus casseliflavus. Taxonomy (NCBI): domain Bacteria; kingdom Bacillati; phylum Bacillota; class Bacilli; order Lactobacillales; family Enterococcaceae; genus Enterococcus; species Enterococcus casseliflavus. Next base: position 1,944,425 of record NZ_CP119393.1, read on the forward strand.
GGCGATCTCACGGTCATTGATCAGGTTTTCTTTCATCTTGCTTTTTTTCATTTCATCGATGTGTTCATAGATCCCCTCAACGGAGCCATATTCCTTCAATAGCTTGATGGCTGTCTTCTCACCAATTTTGGTGACACCAGGAATATTATCGGAAGCATCGCCGGCTAGTCCTTTCATGTCGATGATTTGTAAGGGCGTTAGGCCGTCATATTTTTCAGCCACATGAGCGGGCGTATAACTTTCAATTTCGCTAACTCCTTTGACCGTAATGTCAACTTTCACGTGCTCCGTTGCCAGCTGGGTCAAATCGCGATCGCCAGATAAAACGACGACATCAAACAGCTCTTTGTCGACTTTATTTGCCAATGTGCCAATGATATCATCGGCTTCGTAATTATCTAATTCGTAATATTGAACACCTAACGCGTTGATCAATTCGCGAATGTAAGGCATTTGTTCTTTAAATTCCCCAGGGGTTTTTGAACGTCCGCCTTTATAGTCTTCATACATCGCTGTCCTGAAGGTGGTTTTTCCAGCATCAAAAGCCACTAAAACATGTGTTGGCTGTTCTTTTGCCATCACATTTTCAAACATAGTATGAAACGCATAGATGGCATTTGTGTGCAGCCCATTGGCATTTTTAAACCGTTCTAATGAATTATGCAACGCAAAAAACGCGCGAAAAGCTACACTATTTCCATCAACGAGTAGTAATTTATTTTTTGGCATTTGATTACTCCTTTTCTCAAAAAGTTCCTCTTTATTCTATCAAAGAACGGGCACAAAAGCGATGAATTGCTTTGTTTTCTCTCTCATTTTATACAAAAAAAAAGGCGAGTTTCCTCGCACTTTTTTTAGTTGTTTTTTCCAAAGATTCGCAATAACGCAAGGAATAAGTTGATAAAGTCCAAATACAGTTGTAATGCCATGAAAACGGCCACTCCTGTATTTGCGCCACCATTCGTTGCGAAGTATACATTGCGGATTTGCTGATTGTCATAGGCGGTGATCCCCATAAAGACAAAGACGGTCACGATCGATAAGAAAAAGTCAACCGGTTGACTGCGTAAAATAAATACATTCAAGAGCGTCGAGATGATGATCCCGAGCAACAGACCATAGCCGATACGACCAACTACACTTAGATCCCGTTTGGTCATGATCCCAAATGCTGACATGACACCAAAAGTGACAGCTGCTGAAACAAATGCTCCCACGATCGATCCAAAGTCATAGATCATCAGTGTCACAGACAAGGTCAATCCATTCAAGAGCGAATAGACTAAAAAGCCAGCAACGGTCAAGGACGGATTTTTCTGCGCCTTCACCCCTAATACAATAACTAGAATGATCTGTAAGATCCAAAGACCGGTAAATCCTAGCGGAAAGTTGTCAATAAATTGCAGGGTTTGCGCTTGAAAGACTTCCCCAAATATATAGGCTGAGATCGCACTGATCGCAAGCCCAACGCCGAAGAATAAATACACTTTTGAATAAAAGCGATTTAAGCCTTGGGCTTGGACGGTTTCATTATTTAAATTATTCATCTTGTTGTTCCTCCTCATTTTCTGCTACTGCTTTTGGCGGCTGGACCATGACCACAGCATCTAAAATACGATGATCTTCTGTGTTGATCGCTTCAACCGAAATAGTTACCACGTCTTTCATTTTATCCACTTTGATCACTTCGAATTCAAAGGTCAACGTTTCATAATGATATACAGGTTCAATAAAGTTTACCGAAAAATTGACTACATGAGAGCCAGGACCAGGCAAATGTTTCGATACGGCACTGGTGATGATCCCCATCAACATAATGGATGGTACGATGGGACGCTGGTACTCAGTTTTTTGCGTGTAGTCATGTTGTATATACAAAGGATTGGCATCATTAGTCAGCCCTAAATATAACAACAGTTGATTGTCTTCGATCGATTCTGTTAAGGATAACGAATCGCCTTCCTCGATATCTTCAATACTTTTTCCTATTTTTCGCGGTTTCCCTATATTCAAAATTTAATTCCTCCAAAAAGAATAGTTTCATCTGAGTATATTCTATCAGATGCCGACAAAAGTGCAAGTTCGCGGTGCTGCTTTTGCAAAAACTTCAGATGTAAAAAACTCTTGCAGCAAACACGCCACAAGAGTCTTTGATTACAATACGTTACGAGTTGTATTGCTTAATAGTTTTTCATAGGCTGTCTCAAATTTTTGCACATCGCCTGCTCCCATGAAAATCACGACAGCATTTTGATGATCCAATAGCGGAGATACGTTCTCTTCTTTGATCACAGTTCCGCCTTTTTGAATTTTCTTGCCTAGATCTTCAATTTTAACATCTCCTCGTGATTCACGAGCAGATCCAAAAATGTCACATAGATAGACATGGTCTGCAAGATCCAATGCTTCCGCAAATTCATCCATCAAAGCGATCGTGCGGGTAAAGGTATGTGGCTGGAAGACAGCAATAATTTCTTTCTCTGGATATTTTTGACGAGCGCCATCGATCGTTGCTTTGATTTCTGCAGGATGGTGGGCGTAGTCGTCCACGATCGTCATATCCGCCACGATTTTTTCGCTAAAGCGGCGTTTCACTCCAGGAAATGAAATCATCTCAGCAGCAACTTCTTTCATATCCAATCCTTCTTTGTAAGCCACAGCGATCACACTTAATGCGTTGTTGATGTTGTGCTGACCAAACGCTGGCAAGACAAAATGGCCAATATTTTCACCATGGATAAAGACGTCGAACTCTGAACCTTGGGTGGTGCGTTCAATATTTTTTGCTTGGACATCGTCGTTATCGTTGACGCCGTAATAGTAGATTGGGACATCGGCTTCAAGTTTACGCAAGTATTCATCATCACCAAAAGCAAAGATGCCTTTTTTCACTTGACTTGCCATCGATTGAAAGGCTGAGAAGACATCCTCGATCGAGTGGAAGTAGTCTGGGTGATCAAAATCGATGTTGGTCATGATTGCATAATCCGGTGAATACGCTAAGAAATGACGACGGTATTCACAGGCTTCAAATGAAAAGAATTCCGCATCAGGTTCCCCATGACCAGTCCCATCGCCAATCAAGAAACTTGTTGGACGGATGCCGCTTAAGACATGAGAAAGCAATCCTGTCGTACTGGTTTTCCCGTGAGAACCGGTCACCGCAATACTCGTATAGGGCTGAATGAATTGGCCAATAAAGTCATGATAACGAGTAACTTCTAAACCAAGTTCTTTTGCCCGTACGATTTCTTCGTGGGTGTCAGGGAAAGCATTCCCTTGGATAATGACCATTTCTGGTTGAATGTTTGCTTTATCGAAAGGCAACAATTTGATCGCTGCTTTTTCTAGATCACGTTGAGTGAAGAAATATTCTTCCACATCAGAGCCTTGTACTTGGTAGCCTTTTTCGTGCAGAATCAAAGCCAATGAACTCATACCGGAACCTTTGATTCCAACAAAATGATGTATTTTGTTTTGATTTTCCATTATTATAATCCTCTTTTCTCAAATCCGCGTCGTAAAAAAACGCGTGTATTGACAAATATCAGGTTGTCACACGACCTACATTATCATACAAAATGAAAAAAATAGCAACGAGTTTTATTTTTCGACTTGACTTTTCTCATCATTTCCTATTTCTAGCAAACGTCCACGACATTTTCCACAAACATATTTTTTGATATCCACACGTCGCTGCCGCCGAATCTCGCAGCCGCAATTTTGGCATCGATAGCGATGTTTGGCTGTCCTTTTGGCAGGAGGTGCATAACGCAAGCCTCCCGTTCTTGCCAGCAATGCTTTAAAGGCAGGATCTTGGTGACGGTGACCAAGACCTGCTAAGTGCAAATGATAATGACACAATTCATGCTTGATAATGCCGATAAAAACCTCCATCCCGTGTTCTGTGAGCATGGTTGGATTGAAATCCAAGTGGTGATCACTTAGATGGTAGCGGCCACCGGTTGTTTTTAAGCGGGAATTAAACACCGCTCGATGCGTGAATGGTTTGTTGAAAACAGACAGCGACAGCTCTTCCACCAAATGCTGCAATTCTTGTTGGGTCATTTTGCATTTCCCGGATCGACCATGGTTAAACTGATACGGCCTTTTTTGACATCTACTTGCTCGATCCAAACGGTTACGACATCACCGACGGAAACAACGTCTTTCGGATGCTTTACAAACGAACGGCTCAGCTTCGACAAATGCACCAGTCCATCTTGTTTGACACCGATATCGACGAAAGCACCAAAGTCGATCACATTTCGAACCGTTCCCTTCAGTTCCATTCCCGGTTTTAGGTCCTCCATACTCAGCACATCTTTGCGCAATAATGGGGCTGGCATTTCATCACGCATATCGCGTCCAGGCTGCATTAACGCCTTTAGGATATCCGTGATGGTTTCTTTGCCGACTGACAATTTTGCGGAAAGCTCCGCTGGGCGTAGTTGGGCAAGTTTCGCTTTATTTTCTTCCATTTGCTCTTTCCCTAGCTCCGCTAAAGAAATACCCGCGATCGCCAAAATTTCTTTGGCAGTGTCATAACTTTCTGGATGGATCCCGGTATTGTCCAAAATGACTTTTCCGCCAGGTATCCGCATAAAGCCGATCGCCTGTTCATAAGCTTTTGGTCCTAAGCGAGGGACTTTTTTCAGTTGATTCCGCTGCGTAAATACACCATTTTCTTCTCGATAAGTCACGATATTTTGAGCAGTGGTTTTATTTAAACCAGCTACATGCTGCAAGAGTGCCGCACTTGCGGTATTGACGTCAACGCCAACTTGGTTGACAACAGTCTCAACAACAAAATCCAATTGTTCAGCGAGGCGTTTTTGCGAAACGTCATGCTGGTATTGTCCGACGCCCACGGATTGTGGATCAATTTTGACTAATTCTGCCAAGGGATCTTGCAGACGGCGACCAATACTGATGGCGCTGCGTTCTTCCACTTGCAGATCAGGGAATTCTTGACGAGCGATCGGACTGGCAGAATAAACAGAAGCACCTGCCTCATTCACGATCACATAATATACTTCTTGATCGATCAATTTTAATTGTTCAGCGACGAATTGCTCTGATTCCCGACTCGCAGTCCCATTACCGATTGCGACCATCTCGACTTTATAGGTTTGTAATAAGCGACGAAACGCTGGTCCGGCAGCTTCTCGCTTATTCATAGGCGCTGGTTTATGAGGATAGATCACTTCGATCGCTAGTACTTTTCCAGTCTCATCAATGACGGCTAGTTTACAGCCTGTACGATACGCTGGATCAAAACCTAAAACGACTTTGCCCTTCAATGGCGGCTGCAGCAACAGATTGCGAAGATTTTCTCCAAAAATCGCAATTGCTTGTTCGTCAGCTTTTTCTGTCAATTCATTGCGGATCTCTCGTTCGATGGCTGGTGAAATAAACCGTTTCAGCGCATCAGCAGCTGCAGCTTCAACAAAACCGGCTGCGGGTGAATCCCTATTCGTGATCAATTTGCGACGTAGGTAATCCATGATTTTTTCTTCATCTGCCACAAGGGCGACCTTCAAGATGTCTTCTTGTTCCCCACGATTAGTGGCTAAAATTCGGTGGGATACCATCTTATTGATAGGATGCTGGAAATCGTAATACATTTCATAAACGCCTTTTTCATCTTTTTCAGCATTTTTGACCGTGCTTTGATACAGTCCTTTGTTTGTGTAATAGCTGCGGATCCAACTACGAAACTCTGCAGTATCACCAACGCTTTCTGCAATGATCTCGTGCGCGCCTGCTAAGGCATCTTCTACAGTAGGAACAGCATCACTGATAAATTCGGCCGCTTTTTCTTGAACGTCACCTGCTTTTGGGAAGCTTAACAGCCACTGAGCAAATGGTTCCAAGCCGTTCTCTTTGGCGATCGTCGCTTTGGTGCGTCGTTTTTGTTTATAAGGACGATACAGGTCTTCGACGACCTGCATTTTTGTCGCAGCTAAAATCGCCTGTGATAGTTCAGGCGTTAGCTTTTCTTGTTCTTCTATCAAACGCAAAACCTCTTGCTTGCGTTTCTCTAAGTTTTCTAAGTACTGGTATCGCTCTTCAATTTCTCGAATCTGAACTTCGTCAAGTCCATTCGTCATTTCTTTACGGTAGCGGGCAATAAAGGGGACGGTATTTCCTTCTTGCAATAACTGCAACACCGTACTGATTTGTTTTTGGGTAAAAGCGGTTAATTCTTGTTTTACTAAATCAAGTACCTCTTGATTCATTTCTGCCATTTGTTCTCACCTTTCCTTTGTTGCTTTTGCTATTTTAACATAAAAAAGACAGCCATTGAGCGAACAAGATTGCACGAAAACAATGTTGCTTTCGCGACTCTTGTTATGGCTGCTTTTGTCTTTTCTCAAAAAGACTTTTAAAAGTCTGGTTGCCAAGGACCTGCTAAATTTTGGTATTCGATGTCCTGAACGATCCCTTTGTCATCAAAAATCACGCCATGCACCGATCCACCAAATACTGCCCCGCCATCAATGCCGATTTTGTCGTCTTGTTGCCATAGATCCGTCGTCTGCATATCTCCATGCAGCATGGGCGTGATGGTATGGCCAAAAACGATCGTTTTTCCTGTACGGTTTTTTCCTTTATGAAACGGCTCGCGAATCCAGATAAAATCATGGTCTGCGGTCTTACGCCATTCTTTTTTACTTAAATCCACGCCCGCATGAACAAAGAGATACTTTCCCCATTCATAATAAAGCGGTCGCTCCATCAAAAACTCTATTAAGTCTCGATAGCTACTGCGGATCATTAAGGCGATTTCCGTCGGCGAATACTCCTCAGTAGCGCCTGTATGCAAAAGACTTTCAATCGTTTCTTTGCCGCCATTGCGTACGTAAGCGGCAAACCAATCCTCAGGGGCATTTAGAAATTGCAGAAAATACTCCTCGTGATTGCCGCGTAAATAAATCGCTTGGTATTCTTCGACTAACTTTTTTCCCAGAAAAAAACACTCTTTTGACTTCGGCCCCCGATCATTTAAGTCTCCAATCAAAAGCAGCTGATGGAGCTTAGGGTCATAATCGGTAAGAAGTTTTTTAAACAGATCGGCCATTCCATGAATATCACTGATTGCATATAGATAGTTTTGCATAGTCATTTCCTCCTTAAAGGCAATTGATTCTCTTGTTATCAATTTTAGACCTTTGCCTGTAAAATGTCTTGCAATAAAACGAAAAAACCAACCATTTGTCCTGAACAGTACGACAACATAAAGTCGGGTTCAAAAGGACGAATGATTGGTTACGATCGACAAAAGCTATTTTCCTGATACAGCAAAATAATTGCCATCCGGATCGGCAAAATTGAAAACCAGTTGTTCTTCCATCTGAATCAATTCACCCACTTCTGCTTCCATCTCTAAAAGCTTCTTATAAAGTATCGTAATATCTTCTGCAAAAAACATGATCGATGGGGAATTCAAAGCGACTTCAGGTGAATGTGTTTCGATAAACTCACGGTCATATAAGACAAAATGTGCCTCCGCCTCTTTTGATGGCGCGATTTCAACGACGGATGTTCCATCAACGGTTTGTTGTTCAATGATCACAAACCCTAGTTCTTGCCAAAACTCAACTGCTTTCGTCACATCGTCAACGTATAGCATCACTTGCATTTGATTGGAAAACAATGGGCATCCCTCCTATTTCTCGTTATTCGTCTGCTTCCTTCGCTTCTTGCGCAGCGTTCGAATTGGTATTAAAGTTCAATTGTAAACCTGGTTTGTCGGTCACGATCTCTGTCACTTCATAAGTCAAGCGTTTGACGATATCAAACAAGGGCTCAACCAAGCGATCAGTTTCGGCTTTCGTCAAATCCTCTCCAGAATTGACTTTGCGATTCAAAATATGATTGACTTGTCCGACACGTCCTGACAAAACGTAATCAGGGAACACCAATTGGAATTCTAAGCGGGCACCAATAATACTGTTTTTTTCCATATATTCTTCATCTTTGACTTTTAACGGCGCAAAGCCGACATTCAATTTTGTTTCCATTTCTTTGTCTTTCGGTTTCATATCGAAATGATATGCTTCAACGATCGGTTGTTGTCTTTTTAATTCCACTAGATTCACACTCCTTATCTAAAAGTATAGCATAACCTTTTCTTTGAGCCTACTGTATTCTTTAGACAATAAAAAAAACGGCAAGTGCCGTTTTAATTTGCTTCTTTTAGTGTTGCTAGGTAGTCCAATGCATCTTGGACATTGGCGATCGGAACGATTTTCATGTCTGTGTCTAACTTCTTCGCTGCTGCCACTGCCTCTTCGTAATTCGTTTTAATGGAAGGATCTATTTCACGCTCTTCATCAGTGATTTCATCGTCCGGAGCAAAAAAGATTTCTGCACCACTTTCGCTGGCACTCGCTACTTTTTTGTCAATCCCACCGATTCGACCAACCGTCCCATCAGCTGAGATCGTTCCGGTTCCAGCAATATTATGGCCTTTACGCAAGTTATCTCCAGTTAGCTGTTCATAGATTTCAAGGGTGAACATCAACCCAGCTGAAGGCCCACCGATATTGCCAGAATCGATCACGATCTCTTCATCAGAAGTGATCTCTGTATGATCGACGAGTGAGATACCGATCCCAGCTTTTTGATTGCTTTCCAGTTCAATTAATTTGCCTGTTGCTTCTTTTTCTTCACCATCTTGCAAGTAAGTTACGGTGATCTCATCACCAATGGTTTGACTTTGTACATAGTCGATAAAGTCTTGGCTACTTTTAAATTCTTTGCCATTGACAGCGGTGACGGTATCTCCAACGGATATTTTCCCCGCAAAGCTGGAATTTGGATCAATCCCCATGACATAGACCCCTTTATAGGTCATTTCATAAGGCAAGTCTGCCAGCTTTAATGCTTGCTCAATCGCACTATTTTGCGAGGATTCCATATAATAGTGCTGGATGCGATTGTACTCCTCATCTGTCGCACCGCCTAAAAGTTCTTCCTCACTGATCAAGTCTTGAAATTCATTGAATTTTGTTCCAATCGCCGTAAACACGGTAGCCTGTCGAATCCCGACACTGGTTAAAGAAAAGGAGCCAGCTGAGGTGTCTTCTTTTTGATTGACGGTAATCAATTCTTTTAAATCGATCGTTGCACCGGGTTGCTCGATATAATAAGGAATCGGCAAAAAGGCACAGGCTGCGATGATCAGCGCTAAAACAAACAGGAGAACATATTTGATCGTTGATTTAAGATTCATTGGTATCACGCTTCTTTACTATAGCATCGTAGATATTTTGTGGTAAATATTCCGCAACATCGCCGTTAAAGGTTAAGATTTCTTTCAACAAACTGGAGCTGATGAAACTATGCTTTGCATCTGCTAAAAGAAAGACGGTCTCCAGGGAAGGTTCTAAGTGATGATTCATTTCCATGATGTCCCGCTCATACTCATAATCTTTCACACTGCGAATGCCTCTAAGCAGAAACTGGGCGCCTAGTTTTTTCGCGATCGTGACCGTCAGCTCCGTTTCTTGCGCCAGAATCTTGACGTTTGGAATATGAGCGAGGGCTTCTTCAATTAGATGAACTTTTTCTTCACTTGTAAAAAAACTTTTTTTATTGGTATTTGTAAAAACACCCACGATCAGTTCATCAAAAAGCGTTGCGCCTCGCTCAATCAGATCCACATGACCTGACGTCAGCGGATCAAAACTTCCTGGAAATAAAGCAATCTTTTTCATGTTATCCCTCATTTCTATAGATCGTCACCGCAGATATGCCATAGGTTTGGGCGCGCATCAAATGCAAAGAACCAATCTTTTCTGGCAAGGCGATGGACTTATCTGTTTCGCAAACTACATAAGCAAACGGACGAATCAATTCATCCTTCAGCATAGCTTCTAGCTGTTGCAGGATCTCTTGCTTTGCGTAAGGTGGATCTAAAAATAGATAGTCAAAGCTTTGTCCCTCAGCTGCAAACTGGCGTAAAGCTTGATTGGCATCCATTTTTAGTACCGTGAACTTTTCTGGTTCTTTGGTTATTGCAATATTTTCACGGATCACTTTGATAGCTGGAAAACTACGGTCGACACAAACGGCATGCTCCGCACCACGAGAGACCGCTTCGATCGCTAAGCCCCCGCTCCCACTAAACAGATCCAGTACAACTCCTCCATCTAAATATTGCCCTAACATGTTAAAGATCGCCCCTTTTACTTTGTCTGTCGTGGGGCGAGTGTTATCTCCAGCAAGACTTTTTAATCTGCGGCCACCATATTCTCCGGCTACTACACGCATGCGTTTTTCCCTCCAAGATCTTCGTAAATACAAATATAGCACTGTTTCTATAAATAGCAATAAAAAAATGGCGGTGACTCAAGGCACCCCCACTTTTCTATTACACGTTTTCTGCCAATCGAATCATCGTATTTTTTTCTTCGATATCAAACCCTTCATCTTTCACTGGATAGGCTGCTGATGTACCAATTTTTTCAGCAAAATCCATTTCGACATCTGGTCGATAGGAAGCTTCAACTTGTCGAACAAAGTGAAACTGCTCGATTTTTGTTTTTTTGCTTTCGTATTCTTCTTCGTTCAAATACATGACCACGTATTTCATTTTGCGTGACACATAATGAACGAAGCCAAAACGACGCAAATTTTTTAGTTGACGTAGGCTGTAGACCCATACGATCAATCCTCGACGCTTCTGCATCGTAAAAGGCGTTTTATCCTCGTGCATGACAATTTCCTCCACAACTTGATTTTGATTGAAAAAAAGGACTTCCAGCATCCACTTTGACAGTTGGTGAAAAACACGTAGAAATCGCTACGGTCAGTTCATCCAGCAAACGCTGCAGCTGCGTTTCACTCCAGCGGTACTCGCTCACTTGCTCATTGAGATCCAGCTGTCGCTTAGCTGTGCGCATCGCACGCTTTTTCTCTTTGAAATCAGGGGCATATGCGCCGTACGCTTCAATTCTTTCAAAATCCAGCTTTTTTTCTAAAAACGTTCGCATCAATTCCTGAGCAACAGGATCTTGATGCATAGTTTGTTTCGCTATTTGATAGTTTCTACACGTTTCACTCGCTTTGATTGCCGTTACAAGTGTATCGATTTGATCTTCAATCTCGAAAAAGGCTTCATCGTAAATCATCTGATGTACTATCCTCGGTCCCTTCTACATCTTCTTGCACTAAGACTACCATATTTGCTTCAGAAAAAGCAATTCCTATCTTTTGTGATTGTTCATGGGTCAAACGTTCAGTAAATCTTGGGTTACTGAACCAAGATAAAATAGTAAAGGTTGGATCATAGACAGGCGCTTCAAAAATCGAAGCAGAAGCCTCTAACTCCTTCGCTGCTAATAACTCCTGCCACTCATCGTTCGTCAAAACAAAATTACTCGTTTTTTCCGAAGAAAGAGCACGTTGATAGGAATGGATGCGTTGAGAGGTCAAATGATCCGATAGATTATTCGTCAAATCCGCTAAAAGTCCGACCGCATCTTGATGCGTCTGGGTATCTTGTACAAAGCTTTCCAAACCGATTTGATTACGAAGCTTATCAATAATGACAAAGGCTAACGTCTCTTTTTCAAGATCAGCTTGTGTTTGGTCAATCGTTTGCGAAACTTGAAACAGCGGTCGTTCTCCTTCTGTCAAGGGATAGGGCGCTAACTTAAGCAGGGTCGTCTGATCCAAATAAGTGATCGCCTGCAGTTGAGCCGTCTCTTGATCAAAGAATAAAACAGCAAATGTCCCATTATCAAACGCTACTAAGGGTCGGTAGTTCATATCTTCTTCCATCAACTCAAAACTGATGGTGCGATCATTTTGTGTCAAGGTAAAATTTGGATAAATCATGGTCAGCTCAGTCAAGTCAGTCAAGGTCATGCCCATTGCAAAGGGCGCTAGGGAAGATCCCCCGGCGCCGATCACTTTGATTGCCTGCACACTCTCACCATCCGTATTGATCTCAACATATTGCTGATCGTCTAATTGATTGTAGACCCGAATTTCAAACTCGTAGCCCGAGCGATACGTTTGAACTGGAAGCCCGTAGATTTCTTCAAAATCAGAAACAGGCTCCCCAATCAATTCAGCTAATCCTTGGGCTGCGATTGGTTCATAATTCATGGTCGTTGGTGCTTTGATTGGGTTCTCGATCGTCATTCTTGAATCTGAAGCGTTTTGCATGAATACTGGCTGCAAATACACGATTATCAGGGCTAGGACAAATAAGCCGCAAAATAATAATCCCCTTCGCTTCATCTGCTGATCGACTCCTTATTTTTCTTTGACTTCAATCAGAAGGTCTCCTGACTGGATTGGTTCCCCATCGGTTACGTAAACATGCTCAACTACACCAGAGAAGCGAGCTTCGACGGAAGTTTCCATCTTCATCGCTTCAGTGACCATCAACGTCTGTCCACGTGCCACTCGATCACCTTTTTTGACTAATACTTCTAAAACTGAACCACTCATGGAGGCACCGATTTGTTCTTTGTTCGTTGGCTCTGCTTTGCGTTTTGTTTGAACAGAACTGATGATCGAACTATCTTTCACAACGATTTCTCGTCGTTGACCGTTCAAGTTAAAGAAGAGGGTCCGATTGCCTTCGATATCTGGTTCACCGATTTCATCGAGACGAATGATCAAAATTTTGCCTTTTTCTAATTCGACATTGATCGTTTCGCCTAAGCGCATACCATTAAAGAAGGTTGGTGTATCAAGGACTTTTACATCGGCAAACTGCTCATACGCTTTTCGATAATCAAGGAAGACTTGCGGATACATCAAGTAGCTCAATACTTCTTCGTGTTTTGGTTCATAGCCGATTTTTTCAGCTAGTTCTTGTTTCACTTCGGCAAAATCAACTGGTTTGGCAAAGGCTCCTGGACGTTCCGTAAAGGCTGGGCGTCCTTTTAAGATAATGCGTTGCAATTCTTTCGGGAAACCACCGACTGGCTGACCTAACTCGCCTTGGAAGAAGGTGATCACTGATTCTGGGAAACTCAATGTATCGCCTTTTTCAAAAATATCTTTTTCTGATAAGCTATTTTGTACCATGAAGAGCGCCATATCGCCCACGACTTTCGAAGAAGGTGTCACTTTCACGATGTCTCCAAACATCATATTGACTTCATGATACATTTCTTTGATTTCATCCCATTTTTCGCCTAAACCAACGGCTTTGGCTTGTTGCTGGAGATTGGTATATTGTCCTCCTGGCATCTCATGCTTGTACACTTCCGTTTGAGGGGCGTTCAAGCCATTTTCAAAAGAATGATAGTACATGCGGACATCTTCCCAATAGTGATTCAATTGTTGGATATTATCCACATTGATCTCTGGGCAACGCTCGCCGTTTAAAAGAGCATAATACAAACTACTCATACTTGGCTGACTCGTTGCGCCACTGATAGCTGACATAGCGACATCCACGATATCAACGCCAGCTTTGGTAGCTGCTGAGTAAGTGATAATCCCATTCCCGCTGGTATCATGCGTGTGCAGATGGATCGGTACATCGATCGTATCTTTTAACTCACTGATCAAACGATAAGCCGCTTGCGGTTTTAATAATCCAGCCATATCCTTGATCGCAATAATATGGGCACCAAGATTTTGCAGTTCTTTTGCCATGTCTTTGTAATATTGTACCGAATATTTTTGGCGGGATGGATCATTGATATCCCCTGTATAACAAATCGTCGCTTCTGCAATTTTCCCCGTATCGCGAACGGCTTGGATACTTTTCTCCATTTGTGGGACCCAGTTCAAACTATCAAAGATTCGGAATACATCGATTCCTTGTGCCGCAGATTCTTTGATGAATTCTTCCAAAACATTGTCAGGATAATTGGAATACCCGACAGCGTTGGAGCCTCTAAACAACATTTGTAAGAGTGTATTCGGCATTTTTTTCCTGAACATCCGCAATCTTTCCCATGGATCTTCTGTTAAGAAACGGTACGCAACGTCAAAGGTTGCCCCACCCCACATTTCACTTGAGAACAATTGTGGTAGGCCAGCTTCCGTCATCGCGGCAATTTTCTTAAAGTCATGAGTTCTTACACGAGTTGCCAACAAACTTTGATGGGCATCTCGGAAGGTTGTATCCGTCAGTAAGACATTCTTTTGTTGACCGATCCATTCAACGACACCCTCGGCACCTTTCGTATCTAAAATATTTTTGGCGCTGACAAAATCAGGCGTTGCTTGGATGTGTTGTGGCATCCGTGGTTCATTGTAGAAAGGTTTCTTTTGTTTTTCGATTCCCGGGAATCCATTAATCGTGATTTCACCGATATACTTCATGGTTTTATTTCCACGGTCACGAATCCGAGGGAAATTGAATAGTTCTGGCGTATTGTCGATAAAGGTGGTTTTGGCTTCCCCTGAACGAAAGGCTGGATGAGAAACAACATTACGCATAAAGAGAATGTTTGTTTTCACACCACGTACTCGGAATTCTTTCAGACAGCGCATCATTTTTTGAATTGCTTGGTCGAACGAAGCAGCATGCGTACAGACTTTTACAAGTAGCGAGTCGAAATAAGGGGTTACCACTGCACCGGCATAAGCATTTCCGACATCTAAACGAACCCCAAATCCACCCGGAGAGCGGTAGGTATCGATCTTACCAGTATCTGGCATAAAATTATTCGCTGGATCTTCTGTCGTCACGCGACATTGGATCGCTACACCCTCAAAGCGAATGTCTTTTTGTTCAGGAATTCCGATTTCTTTATGCAAGTCTTTGCCTTGTGCAATCAAAATTTGTGTCGTCACGATGTCTAAATTGGTGATCATTTCAGTGATCGTATGTTCCACTTGGACCCGTGGGTTTACTTCGATAAAGTAGAATTTGTCGCCCTCTACTAAAAATTCCACGGTTCCAGCATTGATATAGCCGACATGCTTCATTAGTTGAACGGCTGCTTGGCATATTTTTTCCCGTTGTTCATCAGTCATTGACACACAAGGTGCCACCTCGACTACTTTTTGGTGGCGACGCTGAACCGAGCAATCACGTTCAAATAAGTGAACGACGTTTCCGTGCGTATCTCCTAAAATTTGGACTTCAATATGTTTTGGATTACTAATGTATTTTTCAACGTAGACTTCATCGCTACCAAATGCCGCTTTGGCTTCACTTTTGGCACGTTCGTAGCCGTCTCTTGCTTCTTTTTCATCATGAGCGACACGCATGCCTCGCCCACCGCCCCCAAGGGCTGCTTTGATCATGATTGGATAATCATGTTCGTTTGCAAAAGCTAAAACGTCATCGATCGATGCAACTGGACCGTCAGAGCCAGGAATCGATTGAATCCCGGCCTCGATCGCTGCTGCTTTTGCTTTGATCTTGTCGCCAAAAATATCTAAATGATGGGTGGATGGTCCGATGAAAATCAAACCTTCTTCTTCACAGCGTTGAGCAAATCCCAGATTTTCTGATAAAAAGCCGTATCCAGGATGGATTCCTTCGGCACCGGCCTTTTTCGCCGTGCGAATGATATCTTCAATGTCTAAATACGCATCGATCGGACGTTTGCCTTTCCCCACTAAATACGCTTCGTCTGCTTTAAAGCGATGGACGGAGTATTCATCCTCCGCAGCATAAATTCCGACAGTTTTGATCCCAAGTTCCGCACATGCGCGGAAGACACGGATCGCGATTTCTCCACGATTGGCAACAAGAATTTTCTTCATCTAATCCACTCCATTCAATTGATCAATAATTCAAATAAACCTGTTTCCTCTTTTCTTCGGCACTGATATTTAACACAAAACCGATACAAATCGATAGCATCAGCAAGCTTGATCCACCTTGACTTAGAAATGGGAACGTGATTCCCGTCAATGGGATCAAACCAGTGATTCCACCTAAATTGATAAAAATCTGAGACATAAATAATGTCCCTATACCTATACACATCATGGAATTAAAGGGATCTCTTGAACGAATACCGACAAGAAAGATCCGTCCCACCATATAGAATAAAACACCTAAAATGATGATCGATGGAATCAGCCCTAATTCTTCCATAACGATCGAAAATATATAATCGGTGTGCGCTTCGTTTAAGAAACCACGTTTTTGGATACTATTTCCAAGCCCGCGCCCGAACAGCCCACCGTTGAACATTGCGTAATACCCATTAACCATTTGATGACCTGTATTGTATTCATCAGCAAACGGGTTCAAAAAAGATGAAAAACGACTATAGACATAGTCGGGTAAAAGCTTACCACCGGTTAGATTCACAAACAAGACGATCAACATACTACCGATAATACCTGCCACACCTAATATTAAGGTATACAGGTAATTCAATCCGCTAGACAATAACACGACAAATGCCAGCAACATAACGATTACAGCATTCCCTAAGTCGGGATAAAGTGCCATGATCCCGGTGTAGACAAAAACGATTCCGATTGGACGCCAAACCGTTTTCCAAAATTCTTGTTGGATACCTTTTTGACGATAAGATAGCGTCACCGATAAAAACCAAATCACAATAAACTTTAAATATTCTGCTGGTTGAATGGAAAAGCCAGCAATCGATAACCAACCGAGTGCCCCATTTCTTCTTGGGAAAAAGAAGGCAGCGATCAATAAAAACAAGATGACGATCATGGCGATCTGGACAAATTTTTTGTTCCGAAAAACATCCGTTTTCATTTTATACATGACAGTGATCGCTATTAGGCTCACCAACCAAAATATTGTTTGATTGATGACGTAAGAAGCAGCTGTGGTCGGTTGTGTGGCGGTCATCGCAACGTAAGATGTGGAACTATAAACCATCATCAAGCCCGTGACACACATAACAATATATGGTAATAAAATACTATAATCTAATAAATGTCTTTTCTTTACTTTCTCTGGCAAGTTTATGCCTCCTTGCCGATGTCAGGTGTCCGCTGGTCCTCGTAGACCTCGCTATACAATTGGTTCAAATCTTTTTCAAGATCCGCCATCAATTGCTGTCCTGTTTGATTATCAACGATCCCCAAGCGGATCGCAAATGCCACTTGCCGTGATAGACCATACATCTGGGTATCAACCACTTCTTCAAATGCTTTGCATTGTGCGATACATAAACTATTTTCTTGGTTTCGGATCAGCTTTTTGATTCGTTCTGCGTCATCTCTCAGCAGATCAAGCGCTTTTGTAGAATCGATTTGCTCCATTCCGGTCCCCCCATTTCTTCGTTTCACCATTATAGCATATTCTTATTCGCTTTTGCATCCATAGATTGGATAGAAATACGGAAATAACGAACTTTAATGAGCATATATTCGAAAAGTTCGCTTTTTGATGATTATCATTCGTGTTTTGGAAATTTTATTCGTTTTATTTATATGATCCGCGCCCGATCTTGTGAAACAAAGGTAAATCGTGAAACACTTTATAAAAAACGTCCTTTACTAAAATTTAAGAAAAGCTATTCTATCAAGTATTCGAAAAAAAATCGGTGCCTGCTTTTCCACAATTACGTTTTAAAAAAAGAACAGGTCCAAAAGTCCCTGTTCTTTCAACTCGCATGAAAAGAAAAATCGTTTACTTTGTTTCGTCGCCGATCTTGCCATCCCCATTGATGTCCTCATCGGAAAGACGTTCGACTTCTTTAATAAAACCTTCGCTCATCTCTTGATAATTTTGCTCACCAACGACCGCATCGTCAGGGATTTGATCGACATTTGCAAAAAACTCAATATGATTGTGTAGGTTTTCAAAGCGCATAGGAGCATCTCCGCCGTATTCGCCATCAAGGTTGATCATTAAACGATTGACCTGTTCTGGTGCGTCTACTTCAAGAAAAGATGTTTTCGTATAAATCAGGCGACGATCGTTGATGTGTTTTCCACCATTCATCATTAAAGCAACTAAGTGGACGATCTCAAAAATATTGGCCGTTTTGACAATGATCAACGAAAATTTCCCATCGTCAAGCTTTGCATCAGGCGCAATCTGTTCAAAGCCCCCCACTGAATTCGTCAGCCCTAAAAAGAACATCGACGCTCCGCCAATGTATTCTCCGTCTTCATACTTTAGATGCATTTTGATTGGTTTGACACGAGGGAGTAATTCCGCTCCTTTTGCTAGATAAGCTAAGTAGCCAAAAACACTTTTCAGTTCAGAAGGAACATCGTAGGTCAATTCCGTTAAGTGCCCACCAGCAGCAATGTTGATAAAATACATGTTGGGTGTTTTTCCGACATCCATTTTCACTGTCTGCTGCTTCAAAATAACTTCCGCAGCTGCTTTGATATCCGTACGGGGAATCTTTAGTGCTCGTGCGTAGTCATTGGTCGTGCCTCCAGGAATGATCGCCATTTTTGGTCGCTTTTCTAAAGGAGCGATCCCATTGACGACTTCATTGATCGTGCCATCCCCACCGGCAGCTACCACCAAATCAAAACCAGCTTCGCCGGCTCTTCTTGCTTCATCACGAGCGGAAAATGGCGCAGCGGTCGTGGCAAATGCACTCGCCTCATAACCGCCAGTTTCCAAAACATCTAAAATATCTGCTAAGTTTTTTCGAATCAATTCTTTCCCAGATGTCGGGTTGTAGATTACTCTTGCTCTTTTCATCGCTTGCCTCTTATCGCTTTGCTAGTTCTTCTTGCAACAGCTTGTTCACAACGCCTGGATTCGCTTGTCCTTTGGTTGCTTTCATGATCTGACCAACTAAGAAACCGACTGCGCGGTCTTTTCCGTTTTTGAAGTCATCGACGGATTGTTGGTTATTATCTAATACTTCATTGATCATTGGTAGTAATTGCGCAGGATCTGATAATTGGATCAATCCTTTGGCTTTTACGACTTCTTCAGCGTCGCCGCCGTTTGTGATCAACTCTTTGAAGACTTTTTTCGCAATCTTCGAACTGATCGTGCCATCGGCGATCAAACGAATCATTCCCGCTAAATTGTCTGGGGTTAATTTCGTTTCTGGCAGTTCCAATTTCTCGCTGTTCAGATACGCTGAAACTTCACCCATCAACCAGTTAGAAGCTTGTTTAGGATCAGCACCAGCATCGATGGTTTTTTCAAAGAAATCGGACATTTCTTTTGATAAAGTCAAGACCATTGCATCATATTCTGGTAAGCCCAATTCAGAGATGTAACGGGCACGACGTTTTTGCGGCATTTCTGGCAAGCTTTGACGTACACGTTCGATCCATTCATCATCGATCACAAACCGTGGGATATCTGGTTCTGGGAAGTAACGATAATCAGAAGAACCTTCTTTGACACGCATCAATAAGGTTTTGCTGGTTGCTTCATCAAAACGTCGAGTTTCTTGTTGGATCTCGCCTCCAGAAAGCAATACTTTGGCTTGGCGTTTTTCTTCAAATGCCAACCCTTTTTTCACGAAGGACATAGAGTTTAAGTTTTTCAGTTCTGTTTTTGTTCCGAATTGTTCTTGGCCGTAAGGTCGCAACGAAATATTCGCATCACAACGCATGGAACCTTCTTCCATCTTCACATCGGATACTTCTGTAAACAAGATGATTGAACGCAACGCTTCTAGATACGCATATGCTTCTTCTGGTGAACGCATATCCGCTTCGGAAACGATCTCGATCAAAGGGGTTCCTTGACGATTTAGATCAACATAAGAATAACCGCCTTTGCCGTGCATGTTTTTCCCAGCATCTTCTTCCAAATGAACTCGCTCGATGCGAATCTTTTTCTTTTTGCCTTCCACTTCGATCTCGATCCATCCATCATGACCGATCGGTTGATCGAATTGCGAAATTTGATACGCTTTTGGATTGTCGGGATAGAAATAGTTTTTGCGGTCGAAATGCGTTTCTTTTGAGATTTCACAATTCAGCGCAAGCGCAGCTTTCATCCCAAATTCGATAGCCGCTTTGTTCATTACTGGTAAAACACCTGGATAGCCCCAGTCGATCACATTCGTGTTGCTATTTGGTTCAGCGCCAAAGTGAGCAGGTGCTGGAGAAAAAATCTTTGATTCTGTTTTTAATTCTACGTGGACTTCAAGCCCAATGACTGTTTCGAAGTTCATGCCTTATCCCCTCCTAAAATCACTGGTTTTTTCGTGTGGAAATCAGTTGCTTGTTCAAAGGCATAAGCCGCTTTATACATGGTTGCTTCATCAAAATGTTTCCCAATGATCTGCAAGCCGACTGGCAGTCCTTCAGAAAAACCTGCTGGGATCGACATCCCTGGCAGTCCTGCTAAGTTCACAGGAATGGTTAAAATATCATTCAAGTACATGGTGATCGGATCATTGATGTTTTCTCCAATACCAAATGCTACCGTTGGGGAAGCTGGGCCAATGATCAAGTCGTATTGGCTGAAGACCTTATCGAAATCTTGTTTGATCAACGTCCGTACTTGACCGGCTTTTTTGAAGTAGGCATCGTAGTAGCCAGCACTTAGTGAAAACGTACCTAACATGATCCGGCGTTTTACTTCTTCCCCGAATCCTTCACTGCGAGAATTGACATAGACATCTTCTAGATTGCTGACATTTTCTGAACGGAAACCATAACGAATACCGTCAAAACGTTGCAAATTAGAACTTGCTTCAGAAGAAGCGATGATATAGTAAACGGCTACCCCGTATTTTGAGTGTGGCAAGCTGACTTCTTCCACAGTCGCTCCTAGCGCACGGAAAGTGTCCGCTGCTTTTAAGATTGCTTCTCGAACGCCTGCTTGGATCCCTTCACCTAAGTATTCTTTAGGCAAAGCGACTTTCATTCCTTTGATATCACCCGTCAAACCTGCTGTAAAATCAGGAACAGCAGCGCCTGCTGACGTACTATCTTTCGCATCAAACCCACTGATGGCATTTAATGCAAAGGCATTGTCTTTCACACCACGCGTCATCGGACCAATTTGATCTAAAGATGATGCAAACGCGATCAGACCAAAACGAGAAACCCGTCCGTAGGTTGGCTTCATCCCGACGATTCCATTGAAAGCTGCTGGTTGACGAATCGAACCACCCGTATCGCTACCTAATGATAGGGGGACTTGTCCAGCTGCAACGGCAGCCGCCGAGCCACCTGATGAACCACCAGGTACTTTTGTTTCGTCCCAAGCGTTTTTCGTTTTCTTAAAGAACGATGTTTCGGTACTTGCGCCCATGGCAAATTCATCCATATTTAACTTACCAACTGGAATCATGTCTGCTTGATAAACTTTGTCCATAACGGTCGCATCGTAAATTGGATCAAAATTACCTAAGATTTTTGAAGCAGCTGTTGTCCGCAAATCTTTGGTAACGATGTTGTCTTTGATTCCGATTGGAATTCCCGCCAACACATTGCTTTCAGTGATGCCTTTTTGATCGATGGCTTGTGCCAATTCCTGCGCTTTTTCTTCATTCAACGCTAGAAACGCATCGACTTTCGGCTCTGTTTCTTTAATGCGAGCAAAGGTTTCGCTCGTTAAGTCTGTTGCAGTAATTTCCTTTGACACTAATAAGCTGTGTAATTCTTCTAAGCTTTTTTTATATAATTCAGTCATTAGGCACCCGCCTCCCCATTATCAATGATTGCAGGCACTTTGATAAAGCCTTCTTCGGATTCTGGAACATTTTTCATTAATTCATCACGGTCCCAGCCGCCGGTCGTTACATCTTCACGCATCACGTTAATCGTTTCTGCGACATTCGATGTGAATGGTACTCCTGTGGTGTCCACTTCTTCAAGTGTTTCAACCATATCAATAATTTTCCCTAGCTGAGAGGTAAACTCATGTAATTCATCGTCTGAGAATGAAAGTTTTGCTAGTTTGGCAACGTGTTTGACTTGTTCTTCGCTGATCGCCATAAAATCCTCCTCTTTCTCGTATCCGTAATTTACGTTTACGTTTTTCCAATGTATTGTATCATTTTTTTAACAAATCATGAAATAGAATTTGAAAATTATCAAATATAATTGCAAATAAAAGCAGAAATCATTTCTTTCCTCGTAGTGCAGGGAAGAAATGATTTCAATTAGACAAGAAAAAACAACTGCTTCTCGTCTGTGACAATGCTTAAAGGTTATTGATCTGCCGAATGACTGCCTTCGATCGCAGCCACCATTTGAGCTTCATCCCAAACGGTGACACCTAGGGATTGTGCTTTGGTCAGTTTGCTGCCTGCCTCTTCCCCAGCAACAACGATATCGGTCTTTTTCGATACACTCCCTGTTACCTTCCCACCGAGATTTTCAATTCGTTCCTTGGCTTCTTCACGAGTGAAGTGACTTAATTTTCCTGTTAAAACGACGGTTTTCTCTTTAAATGGTGATTCGACGTCTTCCAACTGTTCATTTCTAAGCCCCAAATAAGCAAAGTTGACACCCGCTCTTTCAAGTTCATCTAACAGGTCGTGAACTTCTTGATTGTCAAAATACGTGACGACACTTTCAGCAATCGTTGCGCCGATAGCTTCTAGCGAAATGATTTCTTCTTCCTTGGCTTTGCTGAGCGCCCGCAGATCACCGAAATGTTCTGCTAAAATCCGAGCCGCTTTCGCACCGACATGACGGATGCCTAGCCCAAAAATCAAACGTTCAACCGAATTTCCTTTACTTTGATGAATCGCCCGCAACAGGTTATTGGCTGATTTCTCTTTGATTTTATCAAGGGTCAACAATTGTTCTTCTGTTAAAAAGTACAAGTCGGCCACATCTTTAACTAAGGATTTATCGAACATTTGCTCTAAAACACGGGGCCCTAAACCGTCAATGTTCATAGCATTCCGTGAAACGAAATGGCTGAGTCCTTCTTTGATCTGTGCTGGACACTTTGGATTGATACAACGCAAGGCAACTTCTTCATCTAAATGGATCAGCTCACTCCCACATTCGGGACAATGTGTAGGCGATTCAAAGGGTTGACTTGCTTCTGTTCGTTTTTCTTCCAAGACTTTCGCAACCTCTGGAATAATGTCCCCCGCCTTATAGATGATGACCGAATCGCCAATGCGTATGTCTTTCATTTTAATGAAATCTACATTATGGAGACTGGCACGGCTGACCGTCGTTCCAGCAACACGAACAGGGGTCATAACAGCGGTCGGTGTCACAACACCCGTCCGTCCCACGGTCCATTCGATCGTTTCGATCACTGTTTCCGCTTCTTCCGGTGGAAACTTATATGCTGCCGCCCATCGGGGTGCTTTTACGGTAAAGCCTAGCGCATCTTGATCTTTGAAATTATTGACTTTGATGACTACGCCGTCAATCTCATAGGGAAGCTCACTGCGCTTGTCATGAAACTTTTCGATATATGCCCAAACCTCATCGATGGTGTGACACACTCTGCGTTCGTGATTTGTACGAAAGCCTAATTGATCCAGTTCATTCAATGCTGAAAATTGATCATTGGCTTCAATTGGTCCAAAGTCAGCTAGTGTGTACAAGAAGGTGCTTAAGTTTCTTTGGGCTGCGATCCGTGTGTCTAATTGTCGCAAGCTTCCAGCCGCTGCGTTTCTAGGATTGGCAAAAACTTCCGCCCCTTCTTCTTCTCGCTGTTGATTCAATTTCAAAAACGAAGCCTTTGGCATATAGCATTCGCCACGAACTTCCAACGAGATCGGTTCTTTTAATTTCAGTGGAATCGATTTGACGGTCTTTAGGTTTTCTGTAATGTTTTCACCTACCGTACCATCTCCTCGAGTTGCTCCACGAACAAAGCGCCCTTCTTCATATTTCAAGGAAATTGACAATCCATCGATCTTTAACTCGCAGACATAATCTACCGCTTTCCCCAGTGCTTTTTGAACACGGGCATCAAAAGCCACGATTCCTTCTTTGTCAAAGACATCGTTCAGGCTATACAGCGGAATATCATGCGTGACCTTTTCAAAGCCAGGTAAAATGATACCGCCTACTCGTTGGGTGGGTGAGTCTTCGGTTACTAGCTGCGGATAATTGGTTTCAATTTCAACCAGTTCTGCATATAGCTGATCATAGAGATAATCTTCCACGGAAGGCTGATCTTTTACATAGTATTCGTAAGCATACTGATTTAATTGTGTGCGCAGCTCTTCTGCTCGTGATTGGATTTCTTTTGAAGGGACATCCATCCTAATATCCTCCTTATTTTTCAACTTTTTCAATCGGCGCAAAGGCCGCCAACAATCGTTTGACGCCTTGTTGTGGGAACGCCACATCTAATTCAACATCTTGCGCGCTGCCAGTCGTCCGAACGACCGTACCGATTCCCCATTTTTTATGTTGAACTTTCTCGCCTACTTGCCAAGTATTACCAACTGCAGAAGTCTGTTGTTTAGAAGCGACGGTCGTTTGACGCGGTTGTGTATAGCTCGGTTTGAACACTTTTGGTTGAAACGGTGCAGCAGCTTTCGGCTGTGAACGCTCGCCTAATGATTGCAGCAGATCTTGTTCGATCTCTTCGATAAACCGAGACGGACGATTGTATTGGGTCCGACCGTATAATGTTCTGGAAAAAGCGTTGGTCATAAAGAGCTCTTCCTCGGCACGAGTGATTCCCACGTAAGCAAGGCGCCGTTCTTCTTCGAGCTCGCTTTCTTCCATTAAGGCACGAGAAAGCGGGAAGATATTTTCTTCCAACCCAATCAAAAATACCACTGGAAACTCTAGTCCTTTTGCAGCATGCAAGGTCATCAAAGTCACTTGACTACTTTCTTCTTCATAACTATCGACGTCAGACAATAAAGCTAAGTCATTTAAGAAAACACTCAACTTCTCATCTGGTGCATCTGCATCGTCTTCGTTTTGCGCCTCAAATCGTTTGTCGAATTCTTGGGTAACCGATAAAAATTCTTCCAAGTTTTCAAGTCTAGCTTGTGCTTCTAAATTATTCTGGTTGACTAACTCTTGACGATAACCCGTTTTTTCTAATATTTCTTTCGTCAGTTCGGTTACTGATAGGTAAGGAACCATCTGGGCGAAGCCATCCATCATCATCCCAAAGCTCCCTAATTCTTTGCCAGCCTTTCCAGAAATATTCGCTAACTCGACGTTCATGGCTGCTTCTAACAATGACCATTCATGAAGATTCGCAAACGCTCGTAGTTTCTCGACGGATGTCGCACCGATCCCACGTTTTGGTACATTGATGATACGCTCTAAGCTGATGGAATCTCGCGGATTGGCGATCGCCGATAAATAGGCCAAAATATCACGGATTTCTTTGCGGTCATAGAATTTTCTGCCGCCGACCATCGTATAAGGAACGTTGGCTTTTAAAAGCATTTCTTCAATGATCCGTGACTGGGCATTGGTCCGATACAATATCGCAAAATCACCGAATTTACGGTTCTTTTCTGCAATTTGTTTTTGCATTTCACTGACGATAAATCGCGCTTCATCTCGTTCACTATCCCCGCGATAATAAGTGATCTTTTCCCCATCATGATTTTCTGTCCATAGATTTTTATCTGGACGGTTGCGGTTATTTTTGATTACTTGGTTTGCCGCATTTAAAATCGTTTGCGTTGAACGATAGTTTTGCTCTAACAAAATCGTTGCGGCATCTGGATAGTCCTTTTCAAAGTCTAAAATATTTTGCATGTTGGCACCACGCCAACCGTAAATACTTTGGTCCGCATCCCCAACAACACAAAGATTTCGAAAACGAGCGGCCAATAAATTGACCAGCGTGTATTGGGCGTGGTTGGTATCTTGGTATTCATCGACATGGATATAGTGGAATTTCCGTTGATAAAATTGCAGCGCATCTTCATTGTCTTGGAAGAGGCGGATCGTATTCATGATTAAATCATCGAAGTCCATGCATTGATTGTTTCGCAGCTCTTTTTGATATTTTTCATAGCAACGACCTACGATCTGCTCAAATAGACTACCTTCCATGGCTTGGTAAGCTTCAGGTGTCAACAGCTCGTTCTTTGCATGAGAGATCGTTCCCAAAATAGAACGAGGATCATATTTTTTGGGATCGATATTCAATTCTTTTAATACCCGTTTCATCAGTGTATTTTGCTCAGAAGAGTCAATGATGGTAAAATTCTTCGAATAGCCAATACGATCAACGTCCCTGCGCAAGATTCTGACACACATCGAGTGGAAGGTTGAAACCCAAACGTCTTCTCCACCCGATCCTAATAGTTGACTGACCCGTTCCTTCATTTCACGTGCCGCTTTATTGGTAAATGTGATGGCTAAAATATTCCATGGATTCACATTTTTTTCTTCTATTAAATAGGCGATTCGGTGGGTTAGGACACGGGTCTTCCCGCTTCCTGCACCTGCCATCAGCAGCAACGGTCCTTCCGTATGCATAACGGCTTCTTTTTGCCGTGGGTTCATGCGTTCAAGTAATTCACTTTTGGATGACATGATTTTAAACATCCTTTCTTTCTCAATCTTCTCAATTATAGCATTATCCGGGAAAGGGGAAAACCGAACGCTTTGAAAACTTTTAATTAAAAGCGCTTTGATTTTTTCCCTTACGATTCATGCAATTTTTTCAAGAGAAAGTAGGCTTGATTTGTTTACATAATAAAAAGGCTGTAAACCTACCAGCCTTTTTATTCGTTTGAAGATTTTGGTTAACTAAAGTACTTCTCCACTAGTTTTTCATTTACATAAATCGAGACTTGCCCATCATTGACCGGGAAAACACCTTTTCCGGTATCATCTAAAACAACTTTCGCTTCATTGTTTCTCAATATATCCACGAATGTCTCTCCACCATGGATCGCACTGATAGTCATTTCTTTCTCCGCTCCTTGAGCATTGGTCATCACGACCGCTAATCCAGAAAGCTCATGTTCATAATCGCCAGTTAATACCCAGCCAATGCAATTAGGATCATCGAAATAATCGACTTGATTCCCGAATGCAAGCTTCTCCCGAAGTTTCAGCATATGGACCAGCGCATCCCCGACAGGGGCGATTTCTTGCGCGGGAATCCCAAATAAATCCCCCCAGAAAACTACTGGTACGCCAGCTTTACGTAAAAGGATCAATGAATAGGCATGGACTTTGAACCATCCGTCTATCCAAGATTGTAAACTTTGCCCAACCTGCGTGTCATGATTATCCACAAAAGTCACTGCGTAATCTTCGCGAGCGGCGGTCAACGTCCCTGCAAAAATTTGGCTCATATCGTATTCGCCATTTGAGTGAGATGCTTCATATAAATTGTAGTGCAATGGCACATCAAATAAATAAATCAAATTTCCTGAAGAATCTAAATACTCTTCTAATTTTGGCAGATCCCCTGACCAATATTCTCCGACAACAAATAGTGGTTTGCCTTTTTCCTCACGTCGGTTTAAGATCCAATCCGCGTAATAGTTGAACTCAATGTGTTTGACCGCATCTAGTCGATACCCGTCAACGCCAGTCAGTTCTTGGTACCACTGGCCCCATTTATTGAGTTGTTCCACTGTTTCGGGATTTTCCATGTCCAAATCACAGCCCATTAAATAGTCGTAATTACCCATCTCATCATCCACTTGGTTTTCCCAGCCCTTATCAGCGAAGTTAAAAATCCCGTGGTCTTTGTTGCGGTCATCATAATCGACACCAGAAAAATTATGCCACGTCCAAACGTAGTCATTGTACGTCCCCTGACGTCCTGGGAAAGTGAACTTGGTCCAAGCTTCGATTTCTTCCTCATCACTGATCGGTTCATTACGGTTTTCGGTATTGTATTTAACCGCTGGAACGACTTCTTTTTCATCGGCACCAATCAAGTGATTGAAAACGATGTCGGCATAAACCTCTATTCCTTGTTCTTGCAGTGCTTTGATGGCTTCTAGGTATTCATCCTTTGTCCCATATTTTGTTGGCACCGACCCCTTTTGATCGAATTCGCCTAGATCATAATAATCATAGACACCATACCCAACGTCTTCGGACCCAGCTGTCCCTTTATAGGCAGGCGGCAGCCAAATTGCGGTAAATCCATACTCTTTGATTTCTTTACTCATTTCTTTCAATTTGTTCCAGTGCTGGCTATCTGCCGGCAGGTCCCATTCGAACCCTTGTAAAATGACTTTGTTATTCATTTATTTATCCCCCCTTACTTCAATTAAGCCAAATAATAGTAAAAATTGTCAAATATAAGGATAGCTATTAAATCAAAATGACGGTTATCATGACCGTTTATGACCGATTCCATTTATTCACGCTTTCATTTTGAATGTTTTTTACTGTTTATGATTGATTTTGAACGAATCATATGGTATCATGGCAGGTGAAGAGGTGATGAAAATGCTTACAGAGGAGCGTTATCAAGCGATTTTGGCACGATTGGAACAAGAAGAGATCGTCAAGGTCAGTGAACTGATTCAACTGTTGGATGCTTCAGAATCAACGATCCGTCGAGACCTGCAAGAGTTGGAAGACAAAGGATTTTTAGTCAGAATTCACGGTGGAGCCAAGAAAAGTCAGCAATTAGGCTTCGAACCAAACATGTCAGAAAAAACGGCGAAGTTTCAAACGGAAAAGCAAAAGATAGCAAGAGCAGCTGCCCAGACGATCAAAAATGGTGAAGTCATTTACTTAGATGCTGGAACAACGACCCTCGAAATGATTCCTTTCCTATCGGCTATCACAGGCCTTAAGGTGGTCACAAACTCCGTCAAACACGCTTCCCTGTTGATCGATCACGGGATCGACACCATGATTTTAGGGGGAACCATAAAGATATCGACGAACGCTGTGTTAGGGATCAATGCTGGTGAACAACTGCGAAAACTACGCTTTAATCGTTGCTTTATGGGCATGAACGGGGCTCATTCTGAGGCTGGATTCACAACACCAGATCCTGAAGAAGCCCTGATCAAGCAGATCGCTTTAGAGCACAGTCAACAAGCCTATGTCTTGCTAGACCATTCCAAATTTCAGCAAACGACTTTTGCTCAAGTTGCCTTTATCGAAGGTGCGACGATCATCACCGATTATTGCCCAAAAAACTATTTAGCGAAATTCAGAGCAAAAACAACCATTATGGAGGTAATACAATGATTTACACAGTAACACTCAATCCATCGATCGACTTTATCGTCCATGTCGATCATTTGGAAATCGGCGCCCTTAATCGAATGAAACAAGACTTTAAACTACCTGGCGGCAAAGGAATCAATGTCTCACGGATTTTGAAACGCATCGGCATCGCCTCGACTGCCCTTGGTTTCGTTGGCGGATTTACTGGTCGTTTTATTGAAGAGTGGCTGACCAAAGAGGAAATCAACAGCAACTTTACCCAAGTCGCTGCGGACACACGAATCAATATCAAACTAAAATCCGGCGAAGAAACAGAAATCAACGGTCTTGGTCCAGTCATTCGCCAGCAAGAAATTGCTGAATTAAAACACCAGTTAGCCACTCTTTCTGCCGAAGACATCGTCATCCTATCAGGAAGTAAACCAGCTGGTCTTCCAACCGACTTTTATAAAGAATTGATCAAAATCGTTAAAGAAGCGGGTGCGGAATTTGTCATTGATACGACCGGCGCGGAACTTTTTGATGCTTTATCCGATCAGCCTTTGCTGATCAAACCAAATAATCATGAATTAGCCGAACTTTATGAAATTTCTTTTTCAACAATCGAAGATATTTTGCCTTATGGTCAAAGAATGCTAAAGGATGGCGCTAAAAATGTCATTGTCTCTCTAGGCGGCGATGGCGCCCTGCTCTTTACTGGCAATGAGATCTATCGATCCAATGTGTTGAAACGGCCATTGAAAAATTCAGTTGGCGCTGGAGATTCCATGATTGCTGGATTCATTGGGCGTTATGCAAAGACCAAAGATGTGGTTGAAGCATTCAAATGGGGAGTCGCTTGTGGCAGTGCCACCGCGTTTTCAGATGATTTAGCTGAGGCGTCATTTATCGAAGAATTACTACCGGAAGTCATAATTGAACAAGTGAATGTATAGGAGGATGGAAAAAATGAAAATCAATGAGTTGATGCTGAAAGATGCCATGATCATGGACTTAAAAGCAACAGACAAAAAAGGTGCCATTGATGAAATGGTCGCAAAATTATATGCTGTCGGACGAATTTCAGATATCGAAGTCTACAAAGAAGGAATTCTTGCGCGAGAAGCTCAAACATCAACAGGGCTAGGTGACGGCATCGCAATGCCTCATGCCAAAAACAGTGCGGTCAAAGAAGCGACGGTCTTATTCGCAAAAAGTAATGCGGGTGTTGACTATGAGGCGTTAGATGGACAACCAACGTACCTCTTCTTTATGATCGCAGCACCAGAAGGAGCAAATGATACTCATTTACAAGCATTAGCAGCGCTATCTCGCTTGTTGATCGATCCAGATTTCGTTGCTAAATTAAAAACAGCGACGACTGCTGATCAAGTACAGCAACTTTTCTCAGAAGCTGAGGCACAGCAAGAAGCCGATGCTTTAGCAGAAGAAGCGGCAAACCAAGAAGCAGCACCTGCTAGCGAACGTCCCTATATCGTCGCAGTTACAGCTTGCCCGACAGGGATTGCTCACACCTACATGGCAGAAGATGCTTTGAAAAAGAAAGCCAAAGAGCTTGGTGTAGACATCAAAGTCGAAACAAACGGTTCAGAAGGAATCAAAAATCGTCTAACAGAAGCTGATATCGCCCGTGCTACTGGTGTAATCGTAGCTGCTGATAAAAAAGTAGAAATGGATCGCTTTGACGGCAAACATTTAGTAAACCGTCCTGTCAGTGATGGTATCCGTAAAACCGAGCAATTAATCAATGAAGCAATGAGCGGAACTGCTCCTGTTTTTCATGGCAGCGGCCAAGCTTCTGATAAAGAGGACGCTTCTGCTGATGGTTCAGTCGGTCAACGAATCTATAAAGATTTGATGAATGGTGTTTCTCATATGCTGCCATTTGTTATTGCCGGTGGAATCATGATCGCTATTTCCTTCATGGTGGACCAGTTCATGGGTGTCCCTCAAGATGCCTTGAGTCAATTAGGGAACTACAACCAAGCAGCTTCTTGGTTCAATCAAATCGGTAGCGCGGCATTTGGTTTTATGCTACCTGTCTTAGCTGGATTTATCGCTTCAAGTATCAGTGACCGACCTGGATTGATCGTCGGTTTTGCAGCAGGTGCGTTAGCAAATACAGGTGGTGCTGGTTTCTTAGGTGCCTTGATCGGCGGTTTCTTAGCTGGTTACGTCATCAAGTTCTTACGTTCATTATTCAAAGGCTTACCAAAATCATTAGAAGGAATCAAAACGATCCTCTTCTACCCTGTTTTCGGCCTATTGATCACTGGCTTCTTGATGTTACTGATTAACGTGCCAATGAAAGCTATCAATGACGGCTTGAACAGCTTCTTGACTGGCTTAAGTGGTACCAACGCAGCTTTACTTGGCGCTTTGTTAGCAGCGATGATGGCAGCCGATCTAGGCGGCCCAATCAACAAAGCCGCTTATGTTTTTGGTACTGCAACATTGGCAACGACCGTTGCTGAAGGTGGTAGCGTCGTGATGGCATCTGTAATGGCGGGCGGAATGGTTCCTCCATTAGCAATCTTTGTCGCAACGTTATTGTTCAAAAATAAATTTACAAAAGACCAAAAAGAAGCAGGTTTGACAAATATCGTCATGGGGCTGTCCTTCGTCACAGAAGGTGCGATTCCATTTGCAGCAGCAGATCCACTGCGAGCGATCCCAAGCTTTATCGTCGGTTCTGCCCTGACTGGTGCACTTGTCGGTGCCTTTGATATCCAATTGATGGCGCCACATGGTGGGATCTTCGTTGTCCTATTATTATCTAAACCAATTTTGTTCTTGCTATTCATCTTGATCGGTGCGATCGTTTCTGGCGTCGTATTCGGTTTGTTGAAAAAAGCGCCTGAGCAAACAGCTTAATTGAAAAGACCCACAAGATCCTCGTGATCTTGCGGGTCTTTTTCATTCTTGATTGGTAAAAAGCTGCTGCTCGACTAGCTTTTGGGTGTTCATAAAATACACTCGTAGTTTTTTCCCATCCTTCTTTAGATTGACCCATGTATATTTGCGCGTGCGGTGCAGATAGCCAAAATGAACATCAGGCATGGCCGCTTTCAAAGCATCTAGCGGTAAGTGCTTCAAAGCAGTCTCCGGCAAATAAAATTGCAGGCAAGCAGTATAGTCTTTAAAACGATCCTCTGAATATTCAATCTCAAGATGGCTACGAATATAGAATGAATAAGCCTCTACTCCATCGTCTATCGTTAGTTCTGGCTTTAATACGATATAATCCATCATGCGCAACCGCTCTTGATCCACCCAAGGAAAATACGCTTGGGCATTCAAATACCCTTTCACTCTCCGCTCTTGATACTCTTCGTTCACGAGGTCGAAGCTTCTGGTGACAAAATGTGTCGCGCTTCGTTTTGTTGTTGGCTGCAGTCGATCATTTTGGTATTGGATGGTTTGGATCAAGTGATCGCCAAAGGCATATTCAATATATGGTTCTCTCAAAATACCGACCCCGTTATCCCAAGTCAATTGATCGATTCCAGTTTGATCGCGAAACAATCGCTGGTAGGATAGATTCAATTCGTGATCCCACTGGAAAGGATCTCGATACAATTCCACCATCACAACCCCTTGGTCTCTTACCTGCACTTGCTCCACCTGCTGCGCATCAGTAATGATCACCTGAGGAATGATATGCGCGTAGAATGCCGAAAAGTACATGCGCCAGCAAGAAGTCAGTGTATAGCCATTGTAAAAGACGTCGTAACCAGAAAACTGATTGCAGTCGATGACGATTTCTTGTTCAAAGTTTTTCCGCTTCGGTAACGCGTTGATTTCAGCAATCGATTGAAAATTTTGCCTTTTCTCGATTCCCTCGACGTTATGCATCAAGTACTCATCATATGAACGCAAATAGCCGAACAAGCCATCTCTTTGCATCGTTTCATCGAAGTAACTTAAAATCACGGGTTTTTGCGTGGAAAATACGTCTTTCGTAAACAGGTGCCGTTGTAAAACAGCCTCTTGAATGATATGGATACTGGACTCATTTTGGCCGTCCGTCACAATAATTTCTGTATTGATTTCTTCAGGGGCGTTATGCAACAACCGACTGATTTCATCAAAATCGTAAGGTTTCTTTGCTTGCTGATTGTAGTAGTATTCCGTCGGCTGATAGCTAAGACGAACCAAAGCGAACCAATTTTCAATCAACAAACGCAACTGTGCTGCTTCCATTTGTGTCGATTGTAGAAATCCATAAATTTTTTCAGTTTTGATCATCGCTATCCCTCTTTTCTATCCCCTTTCTTTAATTATAGTAAAGGGAGAAACGATTGAACACTATTTCGCTTTTTTTTGGTGAAATCTACGACCGTTCGTGGTAAACTAAAGGCGCTTGGAGGTGAACCTTATGGGCTTAAAATTCCAACGAGAAGACTCGCTAGATAAAATGTTTGATGATTTTGCCTTTCTTCCCGATAACGACAAAGACAATAAAAAGCAGGAAAAGGATATTGAGCGTTTCTTGAAAAACGAATCTGATGAAGAGAAAAAAACACAACCTAAAGATAGTAAGAAAGCAGACTAATAAAAAAGGCAAAGGACGCGTCAGTCCCTTGCCTTTTTTTACTTGCCAAAATAGAAAATGAGCCACTGAAGCTACATAAGTTCAACGATCAGAATCATCATCTAGAGGTTTTCTTATAGCTCTTCATACAACATGCTTTGACGTAATCGCACCAAGCCAATGATCAACAAGCAAAGAATAAAAAAGATGGTTGCTAAGATCGTCACCACGAAGATCACCACAAAAATCGGTGAGCTTGTAAAACGAATCATTGGTTCAAAGATAGTGGTTTTAATCAAGTCAGGGATCTCTGAGACTAAGAGTTGTTGAATCGCTTGGTTAAAATCTTCCGTTGATGAATTTGCGGGCAAAACAGCCATAAAACTCCCTACACCATAATTTGCGACCCCAATCCAAGCAATTGCGACGTTTGCTAGAGCGAGCCAGCCAACGCCAAGATTACCGACAACGATCGAACCGATCGCAAGATTGCCAATCCCAACTAATAAGCCAAAGCAGAGATTCCCTATTGCAATGACACCGATACTGACTGTCCCAATTACCAACATTCCGAAGGACAATAAGCCAATCGATAAAAAGCCTAAACTGACAACCCCCAAAGCAATAATCCCTTTGGCTTTGACACCAAGGCTAAACCAGCCGCTGGCAGTTGGTAGCTCTTTCATTAGAACAAAAAACTCTCGAACGCTCGTCACTTGATTCAGTAATAAGAATAAATTGGGAATCAAAATGTGCATCAACGGAAGCCGCAGAACCGTCCGTTCACTTTTGTATTCATAATAGTAGGTTTCTTTTTTTTCTTTTAATAGCTCTTCCACTGGTGTGCCTAATAAATCGGCTAGACGGACCAATGTCTCGATGTCTGGCAACCCATTTCCTCGTTCCCATTTTGAAATGGCTTTATCAGAAACAAATAACCTCGCAGCTAATTCCTTCTGTGTTAAATTATGTCTTGATCGATACTCTTTTAATTTTTTACTTAATGATTCATGCATTCGACCACACCTCCTTGTTACAAGTTTAACAAATAACAAGGAGATTTTCGCTAAAATTGAGCAAATTCAGCACTCTACGCTGCGTAGAATAGCTTAAATCAGCTAATTTCCACTGTAAAATGAGAAAAACCGAAGCAAAGGACTTTCTTGCTTCGGTTTCCTAAATGATAATTATTTTATTGCTGCTTCAATCGCTTTCCACGCTTCTTCTTTTCCTTGTTTGGTAACGGAAGAAAAGAGGATAAACGTATCTGCTGGATCAAAGGATAATGCTTTTTTGATCATGCTTTCATGCTTGTTCCATTTCCCGCGAGGGATTTTGTCTGCTTTGGTGGCGACCACGATCACTGGAATCTCGTAGTATTTCAAAAACTCATACATTTGAATATCTTCTTGTGAGGGGGCATGACGTAAATCGACAAGAGATACGACTGCACGCAGCTGCTCTCTTTGTTCAAGATATGTCTCAATCATTTTCCCCCATTTCGCTCGCTCTGTTTTCGATACTTTTGCATAGCCGTAGCCGGGGACATCGACAAAATGCAGCGTATTTTCAATCAAATAAAAGTTCAGCGTTTGCGTCTTCCCAGGTTTTGATGAGGTACGGGCTAAATTTTTACGATTGATCAATGTATTGATGAAGGATGACTTTCCGACATTTGAGCGTCCTGCTAAGGCAATCTCCGGTAAAGGTGTAGCTGGATATTGTGCTGGAGAAACGGCACTGATGACGATTTCAGCATCATGTACTTTCATTGAATCGCTCCTTTCTATTTTTTCAAAAAGAAAGCCGGATAGCAATGAAACTATCCGACTTGGTCTCGATTAGACTGCTTTTTTGGTCTCTTCATTGTAAATGATTTTTGGTTCACCAAGTCCTTTTGCCGCTTCTTCCGTGATGGTGACTTTTTGGATCGACTCATCAGAAGGGACATTGAACATGACATCCATCATGATATTCTCGATGATCGAACGCAACCCACGAGCACCGGTATTTCGCTCAATGGCTTGCGCAGCAATGGCACGCAAAGCCTCTGGCTCAAATTCAAGCTCGGTGTCATCTAATGCCATTAACTTTTGGTATTGTTTGACCAGCGCATTTTTTGGTTCAGTCAAAATATGCACTAAATCATCTACTGTTAATTTCTCTAGGGCAGCCATCACTGGCAAGCGGCCAATAAATTCAGGAATCAAACCGAATTTAAGCAAGTCTTCAGGAATGATTTGCTGCATCACACTTTCGCCTTCTTCAAGACGCTTATTGTTCGTGCCAAAACCAATTGTTTTTTCACCTAAACGGTTTTTAACGATGGTTTCGATTCCGTCAAACGCCCCGCCAACGATAAAGAGAATATTGGTGGTATCAATTTGGATCATCTCTTGATGTGGATGTTTCCGTCCACCTTGTGGCGGTACACTAGCAGTCGTTCCTTCTAGGATCTTCAGCAATGCTTGCTGTACGCCTTCACCGGATACGTCACGAGTAATCGATACATTTTCACTCTTACGGGCGATTTTATCGATCTCATCAATATAGATGATTCCTTTTTCTGCCATTTCTACGTTATAATCAGCAGCTTGTAACAGTTTCAAAAGAATGTTTTCCACATCTTCACCGACATAGCCGGCTTCTGTCAAACTGGTTGCATCAGCGATTGCAAAAGGCACGTTTAGTGAACGTGCTAACGTTTGTGCCAAAAATGTTTTCCCAGAACCTGTTGGTCCGATCAAGCAAATATTGCTTTTTTGTAATTCTACATCTTCTGCTGTCGTTTCTACATTGACCCGTTTGTAGTGATTGTAAACCGCTACAGCCAATGTCCGTTTCGCACGATCTTGTCCAATCACATATTCATTGAGAACATTCAGTAGTTCTTGCGGTTTCGGCACTTCGGTAAATTCACGAATTGCTTCTTCGTAAAACTCTTCATCAATGATTTCTTTGCACAAATCGATGCATTCATTACAGATATAGACCCCAGGACCTGCAACGATCTTTTTCACCTCTTCTTGCGTTTTGCCACAAAAAGAACAACGAACAGCTTCATTACCGTTTGTATTATCGTACATACTGTTCACCCCTTGAAAATTTTCCAACCTATTTAAAGGAGTGGAATTTTGTTTACTAACTTTGCAGTCTTAAACAATCATATCATAACTTTTTTGAAAGAAAAAGTTCTTTTTACGTTGCCTAACGTTTTCTTATCATTTGTTAGTAATTGTTAAACTAGCCCCTCTTACTCCCAAGAAAAAACGGCAAACACCGCTAGATGTTCGCCGTTTTTAAGCATTTTGCTTACGCTTCTTTTGCAGTACCTGTGACAAGTTCAACTGCTTTCTTCATCGTGATATCATGTTTCAACATGTCTTCTGTTAAGACGCGTTTGATTTGATCCACTGGCATGTTGTAAGCTTCAGAAAGTTCTTTGATTTCGTTTTCGATATCTTCTTCTGTTGCTTCCAAACCTTCTGCTTTAGCGATTGCTTCAATAACAAGGTTTGTTTTCACGCGGGTTTCTGCTTCACCTTCAAATTGTGTGTGCAGATCTGCTTCAGTTGAACCAGTTAATTGATAATACATTTCTGGTGAGATTCCTTGACGTTGCATGTTGTTCAAGAATTCATCCATTGAACGGTGTACTTCATCATGAACCATTGAATGTGGTAATTCAACGATTTCTGCGTTTTCAACTGCTTGACGGATCGCAGCTTCATCTTTTGCATCTTCAGCTGCTTTTTCTTTTGTTTCAGTCAATTCAGCACGGTATTTTTCTTTTAATTCAGCTAATGATTCAACGCTGTCATCAACGTCTTTTGCGAATTCATCATCTAATTCAGGAAGTTCTTTTGCTTTTACTTCGTGAACAGTTACTTTGAAGACTGCTTCTTTACCAGCTAAATCTTCTGCTTGATAATCTTCTGGGAAAGTAACGGTAACGTCTTTGCTATCACCAGCTTTTGTTCCTACTAACTGTTCTTCAAAACCAGGGATGAATGAGTTTGAGCCAAGTTCAAGTGAGTAGTTTTCACCTTTGCCGCCTTCAAATGTTTCTTCCCCTAAGAAGCCTTCAAAGTCGATAACGACTGTGTCGCCATTTTCAGCTGCTTCGTCTTCTTTGATAACTAATTCAGCTTGTGCTTCTTGTTCACGTTTGATGCGTGCATCCACGTCTTCTTCTGTTACTTCACGGTCTTGTTTTTCAACTGTTAATTCTTTGTAATCACCAAGTTTTACTTCAGGTTTTACAGTAACTTCTGCTTTGATAACCCAATCTTGGCCTTTTTCCATGCTGTCAACGTCGATTTTTGGTTGCGCAACAGGATCGATCCCTGCTTCTTTTACAGCAGCTTCATAAGCTTCTGGAAGAACAGCGTTCAATGCATCTTCATACAATGCTTCTTCGCCGTACATACGGTTAAATACTTGGCGTGAAACTTTTCCTTTACGGAAGCCAGGTACGTTAAGATTGCCTTTCACTTTATTGAATGCAGTCGTCAAGCCTTTTTGGATTTCTGCTTGAGCGATCGTAAATGTCAAAACACCATCATTGGTGCCTGTTTTTTCCCATTTTGCAGTCATTTATTTCCCTCCGAATATTAATTGATTTACATATGAAATAGCTTCATGCATACCTTTAAATAGTACACTAACGTTGTTTAATTGTAAACATTTTACCATGAAAGTTGCGAATTTTTCTTTCAGCGAATGCTCAATCGTAGGATATTGCGTAGGTGTCGTTTGCGTTCTTCTATTTCATTCACTGCTTTTGGCTGTTCTTTTTCTTCAAATAACCCACGATAATCTTCAATGTAGCTTGCCACCCATGCTTTTGCCTCCTCTTTTGCAGGTAAAAATGGGTAGCTGATGGCTAAATGATCATTGATCTCTGCTGAGACGCTTTCTGCTAAAATCGGATCTTCTTGGGCGATCGTTTCGTCAATCTCTTTCTGGATCGCTTTAACAGCGGCATCTTCTTGCAAAAGTTTTAACTCTTTCGGAACGATTTGCTGCATATTCCCAAGGTAATCGATCAGTTCAAAAGGTTCGTCCACTTCAAGACGCACGAGCTCATCCACTAATTTGGGCAGCAAATATGGATTTTTGATGGAAGCTAACGTTTCATGCATCAGCGTGACAAATTGTGGTTTGGTAATGGCTTGGGTAAAAACGTGCCATTCTGTTGCACTCACCGGTTGATTGGCTTCATCTAATGCACGTAAATGCTTGCGTTTCCCATGAAAATCTTCCAGTCCTAAAATTTGCTGCACTTCTTCTACCTTTGCTAATTCACTTGCTAACTGTTCCTGATAGCGGCTTGCAATTTTTGTTTTTTTACCTAATGTAAGCCAGCGCCGAGCTTTTAAATACTGACCATCCAAGATCAGCAGATGACCAATTTGTAAATACCCGTCGGTTTCTTTTAGATAATCATCCAAATAGTCTTCCGCCAGATCTAACGCTTTGGCAAAATCATTCAACTGCTGCAGACATTCAACCAGCCATTGATTGATCTCAAAACTGGCATTTTTTTGATAGAGTTCATTGTACAGGCGAAAAGCTTGCAAAAACTCCTTTGACTGGTAGGCTTTTTCTGCCGCCAGCCGAAGCCGTTCATTTGGTCCTGGGAAATCAATCGTCTCACCCATTCTCGATCCCTCCTTTACTACTTGCTTGATCTGCTAGTTAGTTTTGTGCGCCAATCATTACGTGATTGGCATCCACCTGTTTATTGAAAGCTTTGATCAGATTAATGGTCACCACACTGGTTTCTGCAAAATAATCCGCAGCCTGCTGCTTATTTTTATTAAAGACGATTGGTAAATAACCGAGATAAAAGAAAAGATTGAATTGTAATACGTAGCGTCCGCATAGCTCGCGAATCAACACGGTTTGCCAGCTGAGTTCTTCCTCTACAAAAGAAACCACTCGAATGCCAAAAAGCATTTTTCCAATCGTTTGACCATGATTTAGCTTTGTCATTAGAACAAAATAGCCTAGATAGATTGCTAAGGCACAGATGTTGTAAAGGCCAAACCGCTGATTGGTTGCCGTTAAATTCGCTAGATTGTAGATACTACCGATCGTTATTTGGGTAATCGCTCGGATCACCAACACATCAACGAGATAAGCAAAGAAACGAATCCAAAACCCAGCAAAAAAGTAGCTAGGAAAATCATTGAAGAACCGTTTGTCTTCTGCCTGTTTTTCAGGTTCTTCATACCGTTGCCAGGCTTGTTGTTTTTCCTCGATCTCGCTTTGGGTATACTCTTCTTCTTTAAAAGACGTTAAGACTTGTTGGTAAAAATCATCGGGATGATTTACTTGTGCGTTCCTCATCGCTTTGTTGGCACTTACTGGTTCGGTTGTTTCTGAAACCTGTGCCTCAGTTGGCACATCCGTATGACCGGTTGACGGTGTCGAGGTTTCCCGCTGTTCCCTTTGATCGATTGACGTACTCGTGTGATTGTCATCCGTTGACGATGTGCCAGCGGAATACTTGTTTTTCTCTGTCATAATCATTCACCTCCATAATAATAAAGAGGTTTTGGAGCATCGCTGGTTCCAAGGCTTTCCATCAATTGGATCACTCGCTCTGTGTTTGATTCTTTTAACCCTTGCAGTTCGGCTAAACTTGAACCTAACCAAGTAGAAGCAAATCCAGTAGAGGAAACATCATAGCTGAAAATCTCGGCATCTTCCAAGCCTAGATCTGCTTGCATTGCTGCTAATGTATCTTCAGGAAAACCGATTTCATCCACTAAACCAACAGACACTGCTTGCTGCCCATCATAGATGCGGCCATCAGCGATCTTTCTAACGGCTTCTTCTGTCATGCCGCGTCCTTCTGCTACGATTTTTACGAACCGACCATAGGCATTGTCGACATAGGTCTGCAAGACTTCTTTGTCGGCTTCTGTGGGTTTTCTCGTTGCTGAACCTACATCTTTTAGTGCGCCGCTTTTATACGTATTGTCTTCGATCCCTAGCTTTTCGAATAAGCCAGCATAGTTTAACCCTGACATGATCACCCCGATTGAACCAGTAATGGTTTCATCCGTTGCAAAAATTTTATCAGCACCTGCCGAGATATAATAACCGCCACTGGCTGCCATGTTTTTCATACTGACATACATCGGAATCCCTAACTCTTTGATTTTTGCTAACTCACGAGCGATCTCCGCACTTTCATAGACGCCGCCTCCTGGGGTATTGACTTCCATCAAGATGCCCCCAATAGTTGGATCTTCTTGGATCATCCGTAGTTCTTCTAAAAATCGCTGATGATCATAAGATTCTGTTGTGAATAAGCTACCACTGGAGCTGCTGGCGATGGTTCCTTCTAAAGATAAGCGAACGATGCGATTGTCTTGATCTCCGGCAACTAACGTTGTCTCTTCGATCGCATTACTTCCATAGAACAAAGCATTTAACCCTTGTAGCGTCTGAGTTTCCTCTTGCTCTGGACGATTTGTGATTACTGAAAAAACCCCCGAGCAGATAAATAACCCTGCTGCGATCGCCGCTGCGATCCATCTTCTTTTATTCATTTTCCCACCTAACTTTTCACCTTTCCCATTTTTAGTATAGATTTTTGATGACGATCACTGCTTCTTCGTCTCCAACCGCATCAAATTTCTCACTTTTTTCAGCTAAGACGTAGCCGCCAAAAAATTCCTTTGTCAGTTCATCCTGGACTTCGAATGTTTGCGCGGTTTCCACGGTGACTGATCCAGGCAAAATTTCTTGCAAGCTGTCCCAGCCCGTATCCAACATGACCTTTGTTTCATCTGTGACATTAGGATCTTTTTCTATCGCAGCTACCATTTTCTTTAGCTCTGAAAAAGTCATACAATTTACAAATTCTGGCATTTCATTCCCTCACTTTCTTACTTTTTTATTGTAGCGAACTTAAAAAAAAAAGCATAGCTTTATGAGGAAATTTCTTGGGAATCTTATTCGACAAAGCTATGTCAGCTGTTTTGATTTCCTTTAAACAGGTTCAAACCAACCTTACCAATAACTATACCAATTATTTTTATATAACTTTGAGTTGACAGAAACAGGAATAAATATTATGATATTGCTTGTATTTCTATAAAATATCTCACAAGGAGGATAGATAGACCAATAAGGATAGCGCCTGATCTGGAAACAGATGACGAGGAAAGAGTTTATCGAAACATTCGGCGGATGACTCTAGGGACTGCACTCTACAGGCAAGAACAAATCTCATCGTAAGGTGATGACAAAGACTTGCTACGCAGATAGAAATACATAATGCCAAACTAAATTTTTTGAAAGTAGGATTATCATTATGTGTGGAATTGTAGGAATCGTAGGAAAATCAAATGCAGAACGAATTATTTTGAACGGATTGGAACGCTTAGAGTATCGCGGCTATGACTCAGCAGGTCTTTATGTCGCTGATCGGACTTCGGATCACTTAATTAAAGCCCAAGGAAGAATCAAAAACTTGGAAGAAAAAGTGACTTCTGAAGTAACAGGAACGATCGGTATCGGACATACCCGTTGGGCGACCCACGGCAAGCCATCAGAAATGAACGCTCATCCTCACACTTCAGCAAACCAAGCACTCGTGTTGGTTCATAACGGTGTGATCGAAAACTTTGAAGAGCTTCATCAAGAATATTTAAGCAACCACCAATTTGAAGGTCAAACAGATACGGAAATCGTTGTTCATTTGATTGAAGCATTGAA
This sequence comes from Enterococcus casseliflavus, assembly GCF_029215545.1. Lineage (NCBI taxonomy): Bacteria > Bacillati > Bacillota > Bacilli > Lactobacillales > Enterococcaceae > Enterococcus > Enterococcus casseliflavus. Next base: position 1,986,627 of record NZ_CP119393.1, read on the forward strand.
GGAGCAAGACAACAGCACGACCAAAGCAGCCTTTAAAAAAGCTTTGTCCTTGATTCGCGGCTCTTATGCCTTTGCCTTAGTAGAAAAAAATGATCCAGAAACCATTTATGTTGCCAAAAACAAAAGTCCTTTATTGATCGGTTTGGGAGATGGGTTCAATGTCATCTGCAGCGATGCCTTAGCAATGCTCGATCAAACGACTCACTTTGTTGAGATCGAAGATGGCGAAATGGTGACCGTAACAGCCGATGCGATCGAAATCGAAGATCCAAAAGGAAACCTTGTGTACCGTGAGTCTTATGAAGCACAACTAGATCTGACTGACATCGAAAAAGGAACATACCCTTACTACATGTTAAAAGAAATCGATGATCAACCAACTGTGATGCGCCGCTTGATCCAAGAATATCAAGGAGAATCTGGTGAAGTAGTGATCGATCCAGCGTTAAAAAGCGAACTTTTAGCTAGCGATCGGATCTACATCATTGCTTGTGGTACTAGCAATCATGCGGGCTGGGCAGCAAAAGCCATTTTAGAAAAACTAACACAGATCCCAGTTGAGGTTCATTTATCTAGTGAGTTTGGCTACAACATGCCATTGTTGTCAGCAAACCCCTTCTTCTTGTTCTTATCACAAAGTGGTGAAACGGCAGATAGCCGTCAAGTATTAGTGACGATCAACCAGTTAGGTCTTCCTAGTCTGACGATTACCAACGTTGCTGGTTCTACTCTTTCTCGAGAAGCGAACCATACCTTATTGCTTCATGCTGGTCCAGAAATCGCTGTTGCCTCTACAAAGGCGTATACTGCACAGATCGCAGTGATGACGTTATTAGCAAAAGCCATTGGTGATGAAAAAGCTGTTCCTGAAGCATTGGACTTTGATGTTTTCCATGAACTAAGCATCGTTGCTTCTGCAATGGAGGCTTTAGTGGATGAAAAAGCTGTTATCAGTCAATTTGCTGAGGATTTCCTTTCCGAAACCCGTAATGCGTTTTACATTGGACGTGGAAATGATTACTATGTATCGATGGAAGCGGCATTGAAATTAAAAGAAATTTCTTATATCCAAGCGGAAGGCTTTGCGGCTGGTGAATTAAAACACGGCACCATCGCGTTGATCGAAGAAGGTACACCAGTGATCGGTGTGATCACGGAAGAAGTGACCGGCTCTCATACGCGAGGCAATTTGAAAGAAGTCGAATCTCGTGGGGCTCATACCCTTGTGATCGTTAGCCAAGAATTAGCAAAAGCGACTGATCAAATCATTTTACCAAATGTTCATCCATTGGTAACCAGCTTAGTGGCAGTCGTTCCAACACAGCTGCTGGCTTACTTTGCCACTTTACAGCGCGGATTCGACGTTGATAAACCAAGAAACTTAGCAAAATCCGTTACCGTTGAATAAGTTTTTTAAAAGATTGAAACCGAATTGGTTATCTTCTGTATAATAAAAAGAACTCCTCGTTCGATGACTCGATCGTTCATAGGGGTTCTTTTTTTCTTGTCTACTGCACAACAAATCCGAAAAGACTTTTAAAAGCAACTATCCTTCGCAAGGCTTGCCCACTGCGTCTCCTCTGTTAAGCGTTGCCGACAAAATCGTTGACAAGTTTCTCTAATTCGCAAGTTGGCTTCTTGCTGGTAAGTAGACAAAAAAGACGACCAAAGGATATCTTTGATCGTCTTACTTCTTCGTTTATTCCGCACCGATTTCCTCTCGAACGACCGCTGCGATTTTTTCAACATAGTAATCGACTTTTTCAATGGTCGGCGCTTCTGCCATCACCCGAAGCAATGGTTCTGTTCCTGAAGGGCGAACCAAGATACGGCCTTCGCCGTTCATTTCTGCTTCTGTCTCTTCCACGATTTTACGGATAGCTGGAACATCCATCGCGCCATTTTTATCTGTCACTCGAATGTTGACAAGTTTTTGTGGATAGATCGTTACCTCTCCTGCTAATTCCGACAGTTTCTTGCCCGTTTGTTTCATGATATTCAATAGTTGAATTCCTGATAGCAAACCGTCACCTGTCGTATTGAAATCCAAGAAAATCATGTGACCTGATTGCTCGCCACCAAAATTATAATCGTTTTTACGCATTTCTTCGACGACATAACGGTCACCGACTTGTGTGATGACATCTTTCAGTCCAATTGCTTCCACTGCTTTATGGAACCCTAAATTGCTCATGACTGTTGTCACGATCGTTCCTTGGTTCAAGCGCTTTTGCTCCGCTAAATATTTCGCACAGATATACATGATTTTATCGCCATCAACGATGTTTCCTAGTTCATCAACTGCGATGACCCGATCACCATCTCCATCAAACGCAAGACCAGCATCCGCCCCTTTTTCAACGACAAATTCGGCTAACGCTTCAGGGTGAGTCGATCCCAAACCATCATTAATGTTCAACCCGTCTGGAGACGTCCCCATTGTGAAGAATTCTGTTTCCAGATCGGCAAACAAACGATTGACACTTGTAGCTGTTGCGCCATTTGCTGCATCAACACACACCGTGATCCCTTCCAAATCATCAGGAATCGTTTGACGTAGAAATTGAGAGTACTTCAACAACCCTTCTGGAAACTCATCCACCGTTCCTAAGCCATCGGCAGAAGGACGTGGAAGTGTATCTTCCGGCGCATCAAGTAATGCTTCAATTTCAGCTTCTTGTTCATCGACTAATTTAAAGCCATCATTCCCGAAAAACTTGATGCCATTGTCTTGTGCAGGATTGTGAGAGGCAGAGATCATTACACCTGCACTCGCTTTTTGCACTTTCGTCAAGTACGCAACACCCGGTGTAGAAATAACACCCAATTGGAATACCTCGATCCCGACAGATAATAGTCCAGCGATCAATGCATTTTCTAGCATCTGTCCAGAAATCCGTGTGTCCCGTCCCACCAAAACGCGGGGACGGCGGTCACCAGTTTCATGCTGACTTAATACATAGCCGCCGTAACGACCTAATTTAAATGCTAATTCAGGTGTCAACTCCTTGTTTGCTTCTCCTCTAACACCATCAGTACCAAAATATTTTCCCATTTTAATAACCTCTCTTATTCATTCTCTACAGTCAAACGACTAAGAACTGCTTGTCGTCGTGCTGCTTGCGGAATTCTCTGTTTGTTCTTGCGTCGTGTCGACTGTCGAAGAATTGGCTTGAGAATTCGCACTGTTCGTTGCTTCATCGCCATCATTGTTTGATTGATTCTCAGTAGTTGTTTCTGCAACCGGAGTGATTTGGATCGTCACTACTGTTGGATTGATCGTTGTTCCCTCTGGTACTGGAATCGTTACTGTCCGTTCGGTCGTGGTTGTGATCTCACTAACATCCACTGGGACACCGATCTGTTGGGTCTCATCCAAAATACTTTGTGGTCCTGTTAGCACCGCACTGATACTACTCATCCGGTAGATGTAATGAGAGATCCCATCTGGTGTTGTCCCCTGTTGAGTGACAAACAATTCAATTTCTTTGCTTGGTGCTTCCATCATCAATGCCACATCGACCGAATCTGGCTCAGGAATGATCGCTAAAGGATTGTTTTCACTATCCCAAGCCTCGATCGTTCCATCCACCGTGATCGAATCGCCAGTAATATCATCTGGATTCACGATCGCTACCACTCGGTCGATTTCTGCCAGTGTCTTGTCGCCAGTAGTGATCTCTACTTCTTGCGGTTCAACACTCATTGAATCAACGCCGTAACCACCCGTTGCTCCATCAGTCGAGATGACTGGCTCAACGGTAAACGTTTGGGTGACTTTTTTCTCGATCGTCACAGTGACGGTTTTGGGTTCGATTTCGGCTGTCACACTTGAGCTAAGATTTTTCACTTCTAAAGGGACCTCATGGGTTCCTTCATCAAGTCCAGTCAAATCAGCAACTACTCGAAAGCTCCGCGTTTCCTCGCTACGTTCAGCATTCAATTGCACCCGATTTCGACTAGACAAAGTCACGTCTACTGTTGTTTCAAATCCTTGGATAAAGTATTCATCTGTGTCATAGGTGGTCTGAATCGGTACATTATCGATCTCTTCCTCATAAGGATTTGAAGTTCCTGCAAGGTTGACTTGCAGGCTTGATCCGCTGGCGATGAAAAACAGAACCAGACTAAAGAACAGCGCTAGTATACCATAAAATACGTTTTGACGACGTTCTTTCTTGATCATTTTCTTCCTCCTTTGTTGACCCCTTCAAAGAAAGATTGCAGCAAGTTGCGTTTACCAGGCTTTTCTTCTGGCACTAATTCGCGATTCAACACGTCGAGATACTCTTGTCGCGAAAGCTCAGTAAGCATCCGATTATTCAGGGTAATACTGACGTCTCCCGTCTCCTCTGAGACGATAATGGTCAACGCATCACTAACTTCTGAAATCCCGACAGCCGCTCGATGGCGCGTCCCAAATTCTTTGGGAATCAACGGACTTTCTGACAGTGGTAAGTAGGCACTAGCAACAGCGATCTTATCATCTCTTAAGATGACTGCACCATCGTGTAGCGGTGTATTGGGAATAAAAATATTGATCAGTAATTCGCCCGTCACGTCCGCATCTAAAGGAATCCCCGTTTCAATATATTCTTCTAACCCCGTCGTCCGTTCGATCGTGATCAATGCACCAATTTTTCGTTTTGCCATATATTGAACAGCTTTGTCCAACGCTTGGACCAACACTTCATCCCGTCGTTTTTCATTCTTAGAAGTCTTGAAGAAAGAGCTACGGCCAAGATGCTCCAGCCCTCGTCGAATTTCTGGTTGGAAAATAACAATCGCGGCGATCACCCCATACGTGATGACTTGATCCATCAACCAAGATAGCGTCTTTAATCCTACGATACCTGCCAAAAACCTTAGAACAATGAATAGGCCGACGCCTTTAAACAACTGGATCGCTTTTGTTCCTCGCACAAGCTGGATCAGCTTATAAACCAAGTACCAAACAACAATCACATCTAAAACATTTACTAAAAATGACCAAGAAAATATATCAAATGAGAGCAATTCTCTCCAATAATCTAAATTAAAAAAATCCCTGAAATTTATCAACATAAACAGCCTTCCTTTATTCTTAAGACTTCAGATAATAGTATAACATAGGACCTCTTCAAAGATTTGAAAAAAAACAAATTTATGAAAAAGTTTTGAAAAAATAAACAGCTCTTTTACTTAGTTTACCATTATCCTGAAATCATTGTTTGTCAAAGGTCTTAGAAGATTTCATCTAAACGAGCTTCTTGCACTCATTTCTTAGGAAAAACAACAAATGACCCTAAAAAACGGGTCAAACCGTTTTTCAGGGTCATTCCTCAGCGAGCGATTACTCTTGCTGACGGCGCTTTGCGCGCGCTGCACGCCGTGCTGCTCTTTCAGCGAGCTGTTCTTCGCTTAACGGCTGTTTTTCTCTTCGTACACGCTCCGTTTTTACTGCCGTTGGTTGTTCTGCATCAGTACTTACCTTTTTTTCAAGCTTTGCTCGTATTTTTTCTTCTTGACCTGCTAAGCGGGCATAGTTGTAGAAACGAGTTTTCGCATCTGAAACGGTTTTTTCAAACAATGCTTGCGCCGCATTCGGATTGGCAGACTGCAAGGATGCAAATCGAACTTGTGTCTGCATAAAGGCAGGCATTTGATCAAATGCTGGCTTTTTGAAATCGAGTGTCATTGGCTGTTTCCCTTTTTCTGCCAACAGCGGGTTATAGCGGTAGAGACTCCAATACCCCGATGCAACTGCTTCTTGTGCTTCTTTCAAGGATTGACGCATTCCGCCTGCAAGACCGTGGGTGATACATGGCGTATAGGCAATGATGATTGACGGTCCTGGGAACCGCTCGGCTTCTTCAAAGGCTTTGATCGTTTGCATTTGATTGGCACCAGATGCGATTTGTGCGACATAGACATGTCCGTAGGTCATCGCCATCATTCCTAAATCTTTTTTGGAAACAAACTTGCCACTCGCAGCGAATTTAGCAATGGCCGAAGTCGGTGTCGCTTTAGAGACTTGCCCCCCTGTATTAGAATAGACTTCATTATCTAACACGAGAATATTGACGTCTGCACCAGAAGCGAGGACATGATCGATACCGCCAAACCCAATATCATATGCCCAGCCGTCACCGCCTATCATCCATTGGCTTGGCTTAACAAACAAATCTTTCTCCTGCAAGATTTTGTTCAGCTGAGGTGTTGTGGCAGCTTCAGCTTCTAAGGCGGCGATCAATTTTGCTGCTCGCTGTTGCGTCCCAGCACTTTCTTCTCGATGAAGGTCCCAATCATCAATCAAAGCCTGCAATTCTTCTGATACATTGGCTTTCAACGACTGCAGCTGGGCCGCTAATTTCTCCCGTCGGGTTTGGTTGGCTAAGAACATGCCATAGCCATATTCGGCATTGTCTTCAAACAACGAGTTTGACCAAGCTGGCCCCTGTCCTAAGTGATTGGTTGTATAAGGGGATACAGGTGAGGTTCCACCCCAAATCGAAGAGCAGCCGGTCGCATTGGCGATCATCATGCGATCACCAAACATTTGGGTCAATAGTTTCACATAGGGGGTTTCCCCACAGCCCGCACAAGCACCAGAGAACTCTAACAAAGGTTTATTGAATTGGGAGCCCAAAACAGTTCCTGGTTTTGCTGGATTTTCTTTTTGACGTAAAGTCATCGCAAAAGCCCAATTTAAAGCTTGTTCTTTTTGTTCTTCGTAAGGACGCATCGTCAAAGCTTTCCCTTTGGCGGGACATGCTTCCACACAAAGGCCGCAACCTGTACAATCTTCAACGGAAACTTGAATTCGATATTTTTGCCCATTCGCGCCTCGCATCTCTCTGACGATAAAGCCTTCCGGTGCTTCGGTTAATTCATCTTCATCTGTCAAAAACGGACGGATCGCCGCATGAGGACAGACAAAGGCACACTCATTGCACATGGTACAGCGATCTGATAGCCACTCAGGCACTTCAACAGCGATGCCCCGCTTCTCAACCGCTGTTGTCCCGACAGGGATCACCCCTTCGGTCATTTGATTTCGTACGAGGGTACCCACGCTTAGTTGGTTGCCTTCTTGACGGTTGATGGGTTCCACGATTTCTCGCACAAATTGTGTTGTAGCAGTGGATGTCCTCTTCGGTACTTCGATCGTTGCCCACTTGCTTGGAACAGGGATTTCTTGTAATAATTCGATGGTGCGATCGATGGCTGCTTGGTTCTTTTCAACGATCGCCATCGATTTGTGCCGATAACTTTTCAGCGCCTCTTCTTTTAAAATCGGCAAGATTTCCCCGGTCGGAATGATGTTTGCCAAGTAAAAGAAGGCTGTTTCCATCGCGGTATTGATCCGCCCACCTAAGCCGACTTCCATTGCCAACTGCATGGCATTGATGGTATAAAAGCGAATCTCGTTTTCAGCAAGATAACGTTTCATTTTCTTCGGTAGATTTTTTAAGATTTGCTCTTGTGACCAGGTCGTATTTAATAAAAAGGTTCCGCCTTTTTTGAGACCTTTCAGCAAATCATACGTATGCAAATACGCAGGCGTATGACACGCAACGAAATCCGCGTGTTCGATCAAATAGGTAGAACGAATGGGGGTATCCCCAAATCGCAGATGGGAAACCGTTAGACCACCAGATTTTTTCGAATCATAGTGGAAATAGCCTTGCACATATTTTTCGGTATGGTCACCGATGATTTTGATTGCTGACTTATTCGCCCCAACGGTCCCATCAGAGCCGAATCCCCAGAATTTCGCTTGGAAGGTGGATGGATCAGTTAGATCTAGCGTGCCTTTTGAGGGCAACGACAATTGCGTCACATCATCCGTGATCCCAATGGTGAAGCGTTTCTTTTGGCTCGCTTTTGGCTTAATCAATTCGTCATAAACGGCAACGATTTGATCAGGCGTCACATCTTTTGACCCAAGACCATAGCGTCCACCAATGATCGTCGGCCGAATCGCTGCATCATACATGGCACTTTGCACATCCAAAAGCAAAGACTCGCCATTGGCACCAGGTTCTTTGCTGCGATCCAATACAGCGATACTTTTAACGGTAGCAGGCAGTTTTTCTAAGAAGACTTCTAATGGGAATGGTCGATACAAATGGATCGACAAGACCCCCACCTTGCGTCCTGAAGCGCACAAATGATCCACCGTTTGCTGGATCGTTTGCGTCGAGGACCCCATCGAAACGATCACTTCTTCGGCGTCCGCAGCACCATAATAATCCACTAAATCATAGTTGGTTCCTCTTAAAGCATTGATTTTTTTCATGTAAAAACGAACGATCTCAGGCAATGTTTGATAATGCTGATTGATCGTTTCCCGCTGTTGAAAATGGATATCAGGATTTTGATTCGTTCCACTCGTCGTCGGGTGATTCGGGTTCATGGCTTTTTGTCGAAAGGCAGTCAATTTTTCATGATTGACCAACTGTGCCAATTCCTCATAATCTAAGACCTCTATTTTTTGAATCTCATGACTGGTTCGAAACCCATCAAAAAAATTTAAAAATGGGATATTGGCTTCGATAGCTGCTAAATGAGCGACTGGCGCTAAATCCATTACTTCTTGGACACTGCTTTCCGCTAACATAGCAAAGCCTGTTTGTCGGGTGGCCATTACATCGGTATGATCTCCAAAAATATTCAAAGCATTGGTGGTCACTGCTCGGCTGGCGACATGAAAGACGCCTGGCAGCATTTCCCCAGCAATCTTGTACATATTTGGTACCATTAATAAAAGTCCCTGGGATGCCGTATAGGTCGTCGTTAAGGCGCCCGTTTTTAATGAGCCGTGAACCACACCGGCCGCCCCTGCTTCAGATTGCATTTCAACCACTTTCACCGGCTGCCCAAAAAGATTATGCTTTCCTTGAGCGGACCACTGATCCACTAATTCAGCCATGGTTGAACTAGGGGTTATCGGATAGATCGCCGCAAGTTCCGTAAAGGCATAGGAAATATAGGCTGCTGCCGTATTGCCATCCATTGTTTTTCTTTTTCTCATCTATATAACTTCCTTTAATCATCATTTTGCACAATAAAACACAATTCATTATAGCTGAAAATCAAGGAATATAAAAGCACAGTCAGGGGATTTTTCATAATTTCGTGAAACGAAATACATAGTATTTAGCTCATTCTCCTCCTCTTTTCACAGACTTAAATCAAAAGACCTAAGGCTTTTCTTTCAATAGAAACTTCGGTAAACTAAGAGAAAAAGGAGGAATCTAAATGGATATTTCAATCATCAAAGCACAAGAAACAAATGCAGTAACAGGGATACATATCGGAGACCCTTCCGCTAAACCGATCGTCGAATTTATGAATTTGCGCTGTCCTTATTGTCGGCAATGGTTTGAGGAGTCGTTACCGATCTTAAGTGAAGCTGTCGCAGCGGGGAAACTACGCCGTGTCATCAAACTATTCGACAAAGAAAAAGAATCATTGCAACGAGGCAATGTGATGCACCGCTTTGTTTCCAGTACAGATCCTCAGGCAACGATCGCTGAGATCACAAAAATTTATCAAACACAAGACGAATGGGGTCATTTATCTTTACCTGAAGTGGCAGAATATGCGAAAAATACCTTAGGGCTATCTGAACAAGACCATCCTGCGATCGCAGGAGAAATTGTGGAAGAAGCGAAAAACGCCAACATTCAATTTGTGCCAACGATTGTCTTAGATGGGCACATTTTTGATGAATCGATCTCTGCTGAGGAATTAACTGCATTGATCAATGAATAACCACTAACAAAAAACAGGAGCCGATTTGACGCGAACTTCCACGTCAAATCGGCTCCTGTTTTTTGATTCATTTTTATTCCATTCGACTAGCTGACTTGTTCCCGAAGATGATCGGCAAATTCGTTGATTTTTCGAATGCGATGATTAATTCCTGATTTCGAGATCGCTCCTGATGGAATCATTTCTCCTAGCTCTTTCAAGCTGACCTCGGGATGTTCCAAACGTAATTCGGCGATTTCTTGCAGCTTTTCAGGTAAAGCTTGCAAGCCAACTCGATCTTGAATAAATTCGATATTGTCGATCTGCTTCGAAGCAGCGTCGATCGTTTTGTTCATATTGGCGGTTTCGCAATTCACCAAACGGTTGACTGAGTTACGCATATCACGCACGATCCGCACGTCCTCGAATTTCAGCATGGAATTGGTGGCACCGATCAGTGTCAAAAAATCAGCGATTTTCTCAGCGCCTTTCAAGTAAGAGATATACCCATTTCTGCGTTCTAATGCACGGGCATTCAATCCATATGCGTTTAGCATATCGCAAATATCTTGGTTATGCTCCTCGTAGATGGAATAGATCTCTAAATGATAGCGGCTGGTTTCTGGATTGTTGATGGACCCAGATGCCATGAAAGCGCCGCGTAAATAGGAACGCATTTTTTGAGTATTGCCCATGATCTCATCAGAAACATGGCTTTGAAACATCAGCCCGTCCATGATATCTAAGTCCAAAAGCACGCGCTGTGTATCTTGCTTCAAACGAACGATGTAAACGTTGTTCTTTTTTAATTTCATTTTACGACGGACCAGCAATTCGCTGCGCACGTCGTAATGATCTTTTAGTAACGAATAGATGCGTCTGGCGATCGCCGCGTTTTCTGTTTGAACGTTTAAAACAAATTGTTGGTTGTTGATACTTAATGACCCATTCATCCGAATCAAAGCGGCCAATTCTGCCTTGGCATGTTCGCGATGAACTTCTAATGCGGTCAATTCTTTTTTTACTTCTGCTGCAAAGGACATAAAAAAATCCCTCCTTTCTTAGATTTTGGCCCCGTAAACGATACGTAGAAGTTCTTCAATCACTTTATCTCCGTCATGAAAAACTCCGCCATCTCTAAGCTCCAGAAAGTCAGCTGAAATGACACGGCTGGCTTCTTCTCGCAGTCCTTGGAAATCGTGTTTCACTTGTACAAGATATTCATCATAAATCTCTGGGTCCATATACCCTGCTGGAACTTTCTCGGTGTTGACTAACACCGTATCAATAAAGGGTTTGCCTAAATGCTTATGCAGGACCCGCACATGGTCGGCATCACTAAAGTGTTCAGTTTCACCTTTTTGGGTCATGATATTACAAATATAAACCGTTTCAGCTTGTGTTTCCAACATTGCTTGGCCGATCTCGCTAATCATGAGATTGGGCAAAATACTAGTAAAGAGACTACCAGGACCCAAGACGATCATATCTGCCTCCATAATTGAAGAAACAACTTTACGAGCTGCTTTCGGCTCATCATTATTTTCTTGATTACGAACAAAGACCCGATCGATCGTTTTGCGATCAACCGCAATCTTGGACTCTCCTACCGCTTCGGTGCCGTCTTTAAAAACAGCGTGCAACACCAATGGCAGATCTGACGAAGGATAAACTCGTCCATCGATATGCATGATTTTTGACAAAATTTGAATGGCTTCATAGGTACTGCTGCGCATTTCAGCAATCGCCGCAATAATCAAGTTCCCCAGGGCATGATTGGCTAAAAATTTGTCTTCGGCTTTAAAACGGTATTGAAAAATATCATTATACAGTTGCGGCATATCAGATAGAGCCGCCAAAACATTGCGCAGATCCCCCGGTGGCGAGATAGAGGAAACCAAATTGCGAATCTCGCCGCTGCTACCGCCATCATCAGCGACCGTAACGATCGCTGTGATGTCGACACCCTGATTCCGCAAGCTCTTCAGGATGACTGGTAACCCAGTTCCGCCACCTACCACAACGATCTTCGGCTTTCTGATCCGGTACGTTTTCATTTTCATGAACGATTCACCGTCTCTTTACGCTTATCTTTGTCGCGATGAGTAATATTGACGCGATAGTCTTCTGCCAAAACCGCACCGATGCGCTCAGATAATGCAACTGAACGGTGTTGGCCCCCAGTACAGCCGATAGCCACCGTCAAGCTGCTTTTGCCTTCCTTGACATAGCCTGGCATGATCGTTTGCAACAGTGTACTAAATTGCTGATAGAATTCTTCCGTTTCTGGAAAAGACATGACGTACTCATACACGGGTTCATCTTTACCCGTTAAAGGACGCAACTCTGGAATGTAATGGGGATTCGGTAAGAAACGAACATCCATCACAATATCAGCATCGATCGGCAAGCCATACTTGAAGCCAAACGAAAGTATTTCAATACGAAACCCTGTCTCATGAGAAGCACGAAATTCTTGATTGATTTTTTCTCTCAATTGCCGTGGGGTCAGCGTCGTTGTGTCGATAACAATACTGGCACGCGTCTTCAAATCGTTTAAGATCGCTCGCTCTTTCCGAATCCCTTCCGTAACTAAGCCATCCATCGCTAATGGATGTGCTCTTCTCGTTTCTTTGTATCTTGACACCAATTCATTGTCCGATGCATCTAAAAAGAGCATCCGTGTGTCGATAAAATTCGTGTTTTCAATATCGATCAGCATACTTTGGATTTCTTCAAAAAACGATCTTGAACGCAGATCGACAACTAAGGCAATTTTCGTCACTTTTCCTGATTCTTTGATCAGTTCCCAAAATTTAGGGATCAAGCTTGGGGGCATATTATCGATACAAAAGTACCCCATATCTTCAAAACTCTGGATCGCGACCGTTTTGCCGGCTCCGCTCATCCCAGTAATAATGACCAATTCTAAATGATCCACTTCAGTCATAGGTAAAACTCCTTTCTGAAACAACTCTATTATATCATGCCGGGCGTATCATTGGAACACCGGCATAAAAAAAGACGTTAGCTCAAAAAATGCCGCTAACGTCGCTATCAGCTTTAGATTGATTGGCGATTTGCCAATGCTTTTTCGATCGTCCGATCAACTAAAATCGATTGGGCATCGACGACTGGATACGGATTATCAGTCACAAATTCATCCATCAAGGACAACTCGGTACATCCGAGCACTACGCTTTCACAGCCGATACGTTCGGTGACTTCTTCCAGTATCTCAAAGTAAAGTTCTTGATCCAAATGATCATTTTCTTTGATTCGATCATAGATCAATGTATTGACCTTTTTTTGGATCGTCGGCTCTGGAAGATAGACGTCAAGTCCGAACTTCCGCAATTCTTTTTCATAGATGCCAGCTTTGACACTGCCTTCTGTCCCAAGAAAGGCCACTTTTCCAGTGACGCCTTTTTCAAAAACGACTTTCGCCGCCTCACGAGGCATATGCAAAATCTCGATCTCAGTGGCAGCTTGCAGCTCATCAAAAAAATAATGGGCAGTATTACAAGTCAACACAATAAAATTTGGCTTTAACAAATTTTGTTTTTCGATGTCGTCCATTAAATATGGAACAGGGTTTTCTAACGTGTTGTCTAAAATATATGCCGTCCGATCTGGGACTGTCGCATGATTGAATAAAACATAGTTCAAGTAATCTTGGTCTTTATGGGTCTGTGTCCGTCGGTTTAAAATGCGGACAAAACTTTCCGTCGCTAACGTTCCCATGCCGCCTAAAATACTAAAAAAATTCTCCATCTTCTAGCCTTCTTTCGTATGGAAATACGTTTTGAATCGTTTGTTGTACAGATGGAACATTCTCTTTAATAGAATCCAACGCTTTAGAGATAAGTCTTTTTTGTAAAAGACAGTCGTTCCCCAGCGATTTTCTGCTAATAATTTTTTTGCGCGTTCTTTCGCAGGATTTTCTTTTGCATAAGTCAAGAAAATGTTTTTTGGTACCCCTAGCCATAATTTCGCTTCAGGCGCGTCAGCTTTGCCATAAACCGTTTCTGTGTAAGGTTTTTCGAAAACTAAATCCTCTGTGATGAACTTCGCCAGATTCAATCCGCTTAAGGTAATAAAGAAACTGCTTCTTCCTTGACGCAAGTTGATTTCAAATAATTTATATTGACCGTCTCGCGCATCATATTTCAAATCAAAATTGGCAAATCCAACATATTCGATCTCTTTTAAAAACTTACGGATCATTTGATAGATTTGATCATTTTCATCTGGAATGATCACGACATAATTCCCAACAGCTCCAGGCGTTGGATCCTCTAATAAAGGATGACCTAAGCCCATCACGCGAACTTCGTGATTCTCATCAACATAGGCATTTAAGACCCGCATGTTGCTGTCATCCCCAGGAATAAAATCTTGGACGATCATTTCATATTGATAGCCCGCTTGATAAATGCGAGAAACAATTTCTTCAAATTCTGTTCGATTGTCAATAATGAAGGCTTTTTTGCGTCCTTCAAAATCAACTGACAGCCACGCGACACTATTTGCTGGTTTCAAAGCCACAGGAAAATCAAAAGGCAGCTCTCCTTTGAATGTTCCTTCCGTCAACAGTTCAGGTGTTAAAATGAAGGTCTTAGGATAAGGCAAGCCATATTCCTCGCAAACTTCGTAAAAACTGACTTTATTGATCAACCGTTTTAATAAGGAATAGTCATTGGCAATAAAGGTATAATAAGGCTTCAATTCTTCTTTATGCTTCGCTAACAGTTCTGCATAGCCATCGCCGCAGGGAATCAATAAATATTTCATGGCAGGATCGTTGTAAGTATTTTTACCTAACTTGATCAACGTCTCAGTGAATCCTGGATCATGGTCAAAACCTTCCACTTGATTGATTGTAACAATTTTACTAAAGCGGGTTGGCGCAAGTTCCGCACCAGCATAAGCAACTGATTGAATGCCATATGCTTCGTGGAATGCTCTGGCCATACCATAAACATTCATATCGCTTCCTAATAATATGGGAAGAAAATTTTCCTGACTCATCAAAAATCACTCTCTCTTTTGAATACGAAAAACGACCTCTCTCGTTTCGTTTAATTACAATAGAATTATAATACCACAAAGAAAAAAGCAATCAAAGTATCTATCTTTGATTGCTTTCTCCCACTTTGAACGGATAGAACTTATAGGCAGTTTATTCAATGCGAATATACGTATACCTATTGCTATTCTATCAAATAAAATTTTGATTTCAAGCCCTTATCATGAAATTTGCAGATATTTCACGCTTCCTTAAACTTTAGCGAAACCTATTGACAGACAAGTAAAAAAGTGAGTGCTCTTTTCCTTGCTTAAAGGACTTTTTTCAAATAATGACCGGTGTAGCTTTCAGAAACCGCAGCAATCTCTTCTGGTGTACCAGTTGCAATGATCGTTCCACCGCCTTCGCCACCTTCTGGACCTAGATCAATCACATGGTCCGCTGATTTGATGACATCCAAGTTGTGTTCGATCACTAAAACGGTATTGCCAGCGTCGACAAATCGTTCCAAAACTTTCAACAAACGGGCAATATCATCCGTATGCAGACCAGTCGTCGGTTCATCTAAGATATAAAAACTCTTGCCATTGGAATTTTTGTGCAGTTCACTGGCAAGCTTCATCCGTTGCGCTTCCCCACCAGACAAAGTAGTCGCTGGTTGTCCCATCGTGACATAACCTAGACCGACATCGACGATCGTTTGCAATTTTCGATGGATTTTAGGAATATGTTGGAAAAATTCCACTGCATCTTCCACGGTCATATCTAAGATTTCCGAAATATTTTTTCCTTTGTAATGAACTTCTAACGTTTCTGAGTTATAACGTTTGCCATGACAAACCTCACAAGGTACGTAGACATCAGGTAAGAAGTGCATCTCGATCTTGATGATTCCGTCCCCTTTACATGCTTCACAACGTCCACCTTTTACATTAAAACTAAAGCGGCCTTTTTTGTAACCACGGACTTTCGCCTCATTGGTTTTAGCAAATAAATCGCGAATGTCATCAAAGACACTGGTATACGTTGCTGGATTGCTTCGAGGCGTCCGACCGATAGGGCTTTGATCGATATCTATCAATTTCTCAATCGCTTCATAACCAGTAATGGTTTTAAAGCGACCAGGTTTGTTCGAATTCCGATTGATTTTTTGCGCCAAGGCTTTTTTCAAAATTTCATTGACTAATGTCGATTTACCAGAGCCAGAGACCCCAGTAACGGCGACGAACTTTCCTAATGGAAAATCGACCGAAATGTTTTTCAAGTTATTCTCAGAAGCACCGGTCACACGAATCTTTTCACCATTGCCTTTGCGGCGTTCCGTTGGTGTCGGGATTTGTCGTTTTCCTGATAAGTACTGACCTGTTAAGGAAGACGCATTGGCTGCGACTTCATCAGGAGTGCCTGCAGCGACGATCTCGCCACCTGCGTGTCCTGCACCTGGACCGACATCGATCAAGTAGTCCGCTGCCCGCATCGTGTCTTCGTCATGCTCAACGACGATCAGCGTATTCCCAAGATCGCGCATTTTCCGCAATGAATCTAGCAAGCGATCGTTATCCCGTTGGTGAAGACCGATCGATGGCTCATCAAGAATGTAAAGCACCCCAGACAAATTGGAGCCGATTTGTGTTGCCAAACGAATCCGTTGCGCTTCCCCACCAGAGAGTGTGCCTGATGCACGACTCAAGGTCAAATAGTCCAATCCGACATTTTTCAAGAAGCTTAGACGATCATCGACTTCTTTCACGATCGGACGTGCGATCATTTGCTCTTGTTCCGATAGTTTCAATTCTTCGACAAAGTTCAACGCATTGTTGATTGCCATCTCGCTCATTTCACCAATGTGTTTTCCGTTGACTTGCACGCACAGCGCTTGAGGGTTCAAACGATAGCCATGACAAGTTTTACAAGTCAATTCCGTCATATACAAACGCATTTGATCACGGGTGAAATCAGAGTTGGTTTCATGATAACGGCGTTTGATATTTGATAATATCCCTTCAAAAGCTACCTCAACATCACGCACGCCACCGAAATCATTCTCATAATGGAAATGGAAAATTTCTCCATTCGAACCATTCAAAATAATGTCTTTGTGTTCTTCTGGCAGTTCTTCAAAGGGTGTATCCATATCGATATTGAACTCTTGGCAGGCTTGTTCCAGCATTTGCGGATAATACTGTGAACTGATTGGGTTCCAAGGTAATAGTGCACCTTCACGCAACGTTTTGCTTTGATCGGGAATCACTAGGTCGACATCGACTTCTAGCTTCACACCAAGACCATCACAGTCTGGACAAGCACCAAAAGGCGCATTGAATGAAAAGAGCCGTGGTTCTAATTCACCAACTGTAAAGCCACAATACGGACAAGAATAATGTTCACTGAAAAGCATCTCTTCTTGACCAATCACATCGACTACCGCATAGCCATCAGCTAAACGTAATGCCGCTTCAAAGGAATCAAACAGACGAGAACGGATGCCTTCCTTTACAACGATTCGGTCAATGATGATGGCAATATCATGCTTTTTATTTTTTTCTAATTCAGGCGCTTCAGAGACATCATAGACTTCGCCATCCACCCGCATCCGAACATAACCTTCTCTTTGGATACGTTCGAAGACTTTTTTGTGCTGCCCTTTCTTTTGATAAACGATAGGTGCCAACAATTGGATCTTGGTGCGTTCTGGTAATGCCAAAACTTCATCCACCATCTGCTCAACCGACTGACTAGTAATCTCGATATGATCATTGGGACAGATTGGGTGACCGATTCTGGCGTAAAGAAGCCGCAGATAATCATTGATTTCAGTAACCGTCCCCACTGTTGATCGCGGGTTCTTACTGGTGGTTTTTTGATCGATAGAAATCGCTGGACTAAGTCCATCAATGCTATCTACGTCGGGTTTATCCATTTGCCCTAAAAACTGACGGGCATATGCCGATAGACTTTCGACATATCGGCGCTGTCCTTCGGCATACAACGTATCAAATGCTAAGGAGCTTTTCCCTGAACCCGAAAGACCAGTTACAACAACGAGCTGGTCTCTGGGAATCGTCACATCGATATTTTTTAAATTATGGGCCCGTGCCCCATGGATCACGATTTTATCATTTGCCATATTGTTTCTCCTTCTAATCAGCAGCTTTTAGCTCAAGAATAGTATCTCTCAAGGTAGCAGCCGTTTCAAAATCCAGTGCTTTCGCAGCATCTTTCATTTCTTTTTCTAATTTCAACAACAAGGTTGCTTTCTCTTCACGACTCAGTTCTTCATAAGAAGTCGTGGTGTATTCGCCAGTTTCTTCCGCCACTTTCGTGATCGCGATCAGATCGCGAATCTCTTTGATGATGGTTTTCGGTACGATTCCATGTTCTTCGTTATAGGCTTCTTGAATACTTCGGCGTCGCGCTGTTTCGTCGATCGCTCGCTGCATCGAATCGGTCATTTTATCGGCGTACATGATTACTTTTCCTTCTGAGTTTCGAGCTGCTCGTCCGATGGTTTGGACTAATGAACGCTCACTGCGCAAGAATCCTTCCTTATCGGCATCAAGGATCGCAACCAGGGAAACTTCTGGGACGTCTAACCCTTCTCGCAGTAAGTTGATTCCGACCAGTACATCAAATTCACCGAGACGCAGGTCGCGAATGATCTCTGTTCGTTCCAATGTTTTGATGTCACTGTGCAAGTATTTGACTTTGATCCCTAATTCTTTAAAGTAATCCGTCAAATCTTCAGACATTTTTTTCGTCAAGGTCGTGACAAAGACCCGTTCATTTCGCTCGACTCGCTCATTGATTTCTCCTACGAGGTCGTCAATTTGACCCATGATCGGTCGTACTTCGATCACCGGATCTAACAGACCAGTCGGACGAATGATTTGTTGAACGACGGTATCGGTTTGATCGTATTCATAGGGGCCAGGTGTTGCTGACACATAGACGATTTGATTGACATGCTTCTCAAATTCTTCCAAGCGTAACGGACGGTTGTCCAGTGCAGAAGGCAAACGGAAGCCATAATCCACTAACATTTGTTTTCTAGCACGGTCACCATTATACATCCCACGAACTTGGGGCATCGTTACGTGTGATTCGTCGATTACTAATAGAAAATCATCTGGGAAGAAATCCAATAACGTATAAGGCGGTTCGCCTTCTTTTCGTCCATCCATATGGCGAGAGTAGTTTTCGATTCCTGAGGTATACCCCATTTCTCGCATCATTTCAATATCATAGTTGGTTCGCTGCTCTAAACGCTGTGCTTCCAGCAGCTTATTTTCTGCTCGCAAAACTTTCAGTCGTTCATCGAGTTCACTTTGGATCGAAGCGATCGCATGTTCCATATGGTCTTCATTGGTCACAAAGTGCGTTGCCGGAAAGATCGACACATGTTCGGTGTCACTCATGATCTCGCCCGTCAAGGCATCGACTTCACGAATCCGATCGATTTCATCGCCAAAAAACTCAATGCGTAACGCTCGCTCATCACGAGAAGCTGGGAAAATCTCCACAACATCGCCGCGCACGCGAAAACGTCCCCGTTGAAAATCGATGTCGTTTCGTTCAAATTGGATCTCGATCAATTCTTTTAATAGTTGATCCCGAGACTTTTCCATCCCTACTCGTAAAGAAACAACCTGTCTGGCATACTCGATCGGCGAACCTAAACCGAAAATACAGGAGACAGAAGCTACAACGATCACATCGTTTCTCTCTAATAAAGAACTTGTCGCCGAGTGACGCAGCTTATCGATTTCATCGTTGACACTGGAGTCTTTTTCGATGTATGTATCACTGGAAGGAACATACGCTTCTGGTTGATAGTAATCATAGTAACTGACAAAATACTCGACTGCATTATTTGGAAAGAAGTCCTTAAACTCGCCATATAATTGTCCAGCCAATGTTTTATTATGGGCAATGATCAATGTCGGTTTATTGACTTCCTTGATTAGATTAGAAATCGTATAAGTCTTACCGGTCCCAGTGGCTCCCAACAAAATCTGTGCTTTTTTTCCACCGACCACCCCGTCAACCAATTGATGGATCGCTTCTGGTTGATCCCCAGCTGGTTGATATTTTGATACTAAGTCAAATTCATGGGAAGTTGTTCTTTCGATCATCTTCATTCCCCCTCGATTATTCTAAACGACAACAAAAAAAGAAAAACTCGCTGCCGCTTTTCCATAAATAAGTATATCATAGCGAACATACTTTCGCCATCATTTGCTATGAAAGTTTCATGCGATTAAGCATAACTTAACATGTTTGATTTTCTAACATCTGATGTGAGGTTTAAGCAATTTTGTCATATTTTTAAAGAGAAAGACTTGTGTGTTGAAGAAAAAATCCATATAATCTATAAATACGTTATATCTAAAGGGGGAATTTTCTTGAAAAGAAAACACATGTCCTTCGCTTTAATCGCGCTGATTATCAGCATTTTTACGCTATCAGTAAAGTCAGCAAGTGCGGAGGAAACTACGTATAAGATAGGAACAGATTTAACATTTGCTCCTTTCGAATTCCAAAATGAAAATAATGAATACGTTGGGATCGATATAGATTTATTAAACGCGATCGCTGAAGATCAAGGTTTTGCAGTTGATTTACGTCCTTTAGGCTTTGACGCTTCCATTCAAGGCGTGCAATCAAATCAGTTAGATGGCATGATTGCTGGAATGAGCATCACTGATGAACGCAAAGAAACGTTTGATTTCTCAGATCCTTATTTTGATAGTGGGATTCAAATGGCGGTAGCTGCTGACAATGACAGCATTACTAGCTACGAAGATCTTGAGGGCGAAACGGTCGGTGCAAAGGTTGGTACCGAAAGTGCCCGCTTTTTAGAAGAAAACAAAGATCAGTATGGCTACGACATCAAACTTTATGATGACGCTACTGGGTTGTATGGCGCTGTACGCAATGGTACTGTGGCAGCCGCTTTTGATGATTATCCAGTGCTTGGCTATGCCATTAACAACGGCGAACCCATGAAACTTGTCGGCGAACCTGAAAAAGGTGCTTCTTACGGATTCGCTGTCAGAAAAGACCAAAATCAAGAACTACTTGAAAAATTCAATGCTGGTTTAGCCAACATGAAAGCTTCTGGCAAATACGACGAAATCGTCAATACTTACATCACAACGTCTGATTCAGATGCAGACACCAGTGAAATGGTGAAAGTCGAACCAAAGAAAGATGTTTACCGAATTGCCAGTGACTCCGCCTTCGCTCCATTTGAATTCCAAAATGAAGACAATGAGTATGTAGGGATCGATGTTGATTTAATGAATCGGGCGGCAGAATTGCAAGGGTTCAACATTGAATTCAATTTCATCGGTTTTTCAGGAGCTTTGCAAGCCTTGGATGGTAACCAAGCAGATGGGATGATCGCTGGGATGACGATCACTGATGAGCGTCGCCAATCCTACGACTTCTCAGACTCTTACTTTGAAAGCGGCATTCAGATCGCTGTAAAAGAAGGCAATGATTCCATCAATTCCTATGAAGATCTAGATGGAAAAACCGTTGGTGCGAAAGTGGGAACAGAAAGTGCAGACTTCTTGATCGCCAACGAAGAAAAATATGGCTATTCGATCAAATATTATGATGCAGCCGATCAATTATATGCAGCTGTTAACGGCGGACAAATCGATGCCATGATGGATGATTATCCAGTGATCGGTTATGCCATCAGCCAAGGTCAAAAACTAGTGACACCGATTGAAAAAGAATCTGGCGGTCAGTACGGTTTTGCGGTGAAAAAAGGCCAAAATCCTGAACTGATCCAAATGTTCAATGAAGCATTGAAAGAAATGAAACGGACTGGCGAGTACGATCAAATCATCAATAAATACATTGAAGATGGCTCTGCCACAGAAAAACGAGTGGATGAATCAACGATCACTGGTTTGATCAGCAACAACTATAACGTCTTATTAAAAGGTTTATGGAATACCCTTTTACTAGCATTGATTTCTTTTGCCTTAGCATTAGTGATCGGCATCATTTTTGGACTATTTAGTGTTGCTCCAATCAAAGCATTGCGGGTTTTTGCAGGGATCTATGTTGATATCATTCGTGGTATTCCTATGATGGTATTGGCTTTCTTCATCTTCTTCGGCCTTTCCGATGCCATTGGTATCACGATTCCCGACTTTGCAGCCGGGGTCATTACATTGACTTTAAATGCCAGTGCCTATATCGCTGAGATCGTCCGTGGCGGGATCAATGCGGTGCCAAAAGGTCAGATGGAAGCCTCTCGAAGTTTGGGGATGACCTACACTCGGACAATGCAGAAAATCATTTTACCGCAAGCGATCAAAATCATGATTCCATCTTTCGTTAACCAATTCGTTATCTCATTGAAAGATACAACGATCATCTCGGTTATCGGAGTCGTAGAATTATTGCAAACTGGGAAAATCATCGTTGCACGGACTACGCAAAGTACCTATGTTTACTTGATCATCGCGATTATTTACTTAGTCGTGATCACAGCTTTAACGAAACTTGCAAAAGTTTTAGAAAAGAAGGTGAAATAGCATGAAAGAAAAAATCTTAGTTGAAAATCTTGTGAAAAAATACGGCGACAATACCGTATTGAACAATATCAATGTTTCAATCGCTGAAGGAGAAGTCGTTTGTGTGATCGGTCCTTCAGGATCTGGTAAATCGACGTTCTTACGCTGTTTGAACCGCTTAGAAGAACCAACCAGCGGCGATATTATCGTTGACGGCGCACATCTGATGGATAAAAACACCAATATCAATGCTGTTCGTCAACATATCGGCATGGTGTTTCAGCATTTCAATCTCTTCCCTCACTTGTCGGTTTTAGAAAATATCATTTTAGCCCCGATGGATCTAAAAAATGCTTCTCGGCAAGAAGCGGAAAAGAACGCAATTCGTTTATTAGAAACGGTCGGTTTGGCAGATAAAAAAGACATGTACCCTGACAATCTGTCTGGAGGACAAAAACAACGGGTGGCGATCGCTAGAGCTTTAGCAATGAATCCCGATGTTATGTTGTTCGATGAACCAACCTCCGCACTCGATCCAGAAATGGTTGGCGATGTACTGAATGTTATGAAGGATTTGGCAAAACAAGGAATGACCATGGTGATCGTAACTCACGAGATGGGGTTTGCCAAAGAAGTAGCAAACCGTGTGATGTTTATTGACGGCGGGAACTTCTTGGAAGACGGTACACCTGAGCAAATCTTTACCAATCCTAAGCATGAGCGTACCAAAGACTTCTTAGACAAAGTATTGAATATTTAAAAAACCTCTGCAACAGTTTGACTAATGAACTGTTGCAGAGGTTTTCTTTATGGCTTGTTCCGTTTCGTTTCATCTGCGATCCGCTTTTGATTTTCCCCCAGAAACACTTTTGTATCGATGGGGTTTGCTTTGTTCGCCCCGCCGATGCCAGTATCAACCATTTTCCCCCAGCCCTTCAATGGCTCTTTCCCTGCTGCACGAAGCTTGGCATTTTTTAACCGTAATGCCTGCTTTTTTGTTTCTTTTTTCGCTTGATGTTTTGCTTGCCATTGCTTTAAGATGCTCATATTCTTTCCTCCTCTCCGTTTTATGAAAAAAATCATTCCTTACATAAATTCTTAGCAAAAGGTATGCTGGTTCCTGTTGATCTGGTAAGAGTAAACAGGATTCACCTTTAAAATAGCAAATTTTTATTGAGTAGTTAAATCTATTATAACATTTACTTTTCAACATCGTAAGCTGCAGATACCAGTTTTACTAAAACCACGAAAGGATATTGGAAATCAAGTAGCCAGATCGGAAGCAACATGTTACACTTATTAAACAACACTCCCTCCAAATCTAAATAGGTATACAAACATTTTTCTTTTTTTATTTTATAGCAACTGACGGGATTTTTCTAATAAAAAACCAACATTAAAATAACAAAGAAAATTAACGAAATCATTTTGGAGGAACCTATCTTATGAAAACCATCTTTTTATTTCCCTTATTAATGTTACTCTCCCTCTTTCTCACTGGCTGTACCTTAATTGACGAAATCATGGATGACACCCCCAAGAGCAGTTTTTCACCAGAAGCAACGTCGTCTTCTCAATCTTTGTCAGCTGATTCAGAAACCATAGCTTCTTCTTCCAGAACTGAGAACCACACATCAGAACCCGCATCTGAAACAGCTCGTTCTTCTGATGACTTTGCACAAGCTCAGAGCAGTACCGAAACAGCTGCCCCTCAATTTTCGTATTGTGAACAATTGCAGATCGGGCTGCCGCGACGGTGGAATCGAACAGTCAACAAAGACTTACTCCACCAATTGCAAGAAGGAATGTCCTGCGATCAAGTTCTTGAGATCATGGGTGGACTGCCTTCTTGGCGACTAGCGGTTGTAGGTGTGGAATCTAATGCATGGATCAATTCCGATGGTGAGGCAATCATTGTCACTCTTATTAACCGAACCGTTTCTGATGTGGCCTGGCATGATCAGTTTTCTGAATCAGAAATTGAGTAATCCATTAAGCGATTTCTCGTAACTAAGATTGGCAAAATGCGTCATGAAATTCAAACACCTCTATTATCATGAGTCGCCTAAAAAACTTAGGAGTTGAAGGATAAAATGAAACTGAATCGTCCTATGAAAAAAATCCGGGAGCATCGCAGAAGAAGTCTTTTTCTTTGTTTGGGCATTAGTTGTTTTTTACTCGGAGCTGTCCTCTTCTACAGCGAAAATCAGCCAGCAGCTGCCTACGAGCAGTTTTTAGAGATCGATTACTTAACTGCTTTACTGGAAGAAAGACCTTCCCCTGAATCCATCAGCGATCTCGGCCTCGCTCTCATCAAACGTAGTGATCGGGTAAATCAAGAGCGCAGTGCCATTAACCGAAAGCGGCGCCGCGAAAATGTGATCGTCACGGAAGAGACTAGAAAAGTTTTTTCTCCCGATCAAGGAGCAATGGTTGATGAAGTAAGAAAAGTAACCACTCGTTTGCCTGATTCAGCCATTGATTTGTTATCAACGATGGCTGACAGCAGCGCTCTCGAGACAAAAAGAGTTCCTTTAGGTTCAAGGGACAAACTGTCCAAAATCAGCTTTGATTTTGACTCCGATAACGCGGGAAATGAACATTTATCTAGAATCACATTGGTTGATGTCCCAGAATTTTTCGGTATTGATTTCTCACAATTCGGGAAAGAGGATGATATTGAGGAGATCAAAGAGACATTGATCGAAAAGTATGGTTTAGATGCTCACATCAGAGACGTTAGCGCCATTCGGAGACTTTTCTTTTTTCATGAAGGATTTGAGTTTTACATTAGTCAAACCTATAATCCAAACGGAGTCGGCATCACTGTCCAAGCAGTAGAACCATAAACAAAAACTATCGAACCCCCATCTCTTTGCGGGTTTAACAAAAAAGGCGTCTGCGAATCCAAACGCAGGCACCTTTTTTCTACTTCTATTTTTATTTAGGCAAAAACGGTCGACCAATTGTCACGTTCATCAAGAAATTCTTGCGCTAATTTTTGCGCACCCTCTAAGGTATGGTTCGCCGCCCAACCGCATTGCACTTCATTGCTGGCAGGTACTTCAGTTGCTTGCAAAACGTCCTTCATGGTTTTTTCTAGGACGGTCAAAATCTCTTCATAATCGTCATGATTCAAGACAGTCAAATAAAAGCCGGTTTGGCAGCCCATTGGTGACCAGTCCACGATATAGTCCGCATGATTACGAATCAATTCTGCCGTCAAATGTTCTAGCGAGTGCAGACTTGCCATATCCATATGCGCTTGGTTCGGCTGCTTCAAACGGACATCATATTTGATGATGGTATCATTCGTTCCTTGTTTTTTATCGGCAACCCGTACATAAGGTGCTTTGACTTTCGTATGATCCAAATTAAAACTTTCAACATTCATTTTCATTGTACTTCTCTCCTACTCTTTTTGTGCTTCCACAAGCCAAACATACTCATTGATCTGCTTAAAACGACTGGTAAACCCATGCTGACGAAAGTATCGTTCGATATCCGCTATAACTGGATAGTACTCTCTTTGCAGATCAGCGGCTAGTCGCTGGTGACCAGCTTGCCGTGCTTCATCGATTCGTTCCATTTTGTGGGCTAGAGAAAGAAACATCGTATCCCCGAAAAGCACTTTCCCGCCTTTGGGCAGCATCGCAGCATATTTGCCGATTGCCCGTTGTTTTTCGTCCTCCGTAAGATGATGAAAAACATAGGTAGAAACGATCGTATCAATCACATCCGTGATCTCAGGAAAAACCTCCATATCACCATCTACAAAAGTCACTTTAGAAAGACTGGGTTTTGACTTGGCGATTCGCCGCATCTCTGGCGATGGCTCGATTGCCAGCACGTTTTTTCCTTGATCAAGCAGAGCTTGTGTTAGATTTCCAGTTCCACTACCAAATTCTACCACAGACTGCCCTGCTTTTTCAGCAATTTCAGCGAGTAACTGTTCATATTTGAAAAAAACCGCTCGATACTCTTCATCCTTACCTGCAACTGTTTCATCGTACTCAGCTGCCCAGTCAGAAAAAATTGGAATAAACTCTCTCCCCATCACTAGCTACCTGCCTTTTCAAACGCTTGCTCTAAATCTGCCTGCAGATCCTCACCGTCTTCGATGCCCACCGACAACCGAATCAAGCCATCTTTGATCCCAGATTGCTCACGAATTTCTTTAGGGATCGAGGCATGGGTCATCACGGCTGGCACTTCTACCAAGCTTTCCACGCCACCTAAGCTTTCTGCTAAAGTAAAAATCTTTAATGATTCAACAAATTCTGCTGTTTTCGATTCATCGTTTAGTTCAAAAGATATCATACCGCTATACCCAGACATCTGTGATTTGGCGATCTCATGTCCTTCATGGGCAATCAATCCTGGATAATAAACCTTTGCGACAGCTGGATGTGCTTGTAAGTAGTGGGCAATTCTCATCGCGTTGTTTTGATGTGCTTCCATCCGCAAAGCAAGTGTTTTGATGCTTCGTTGGATCAACCAGCTATCATGAGGCCCCAATACACCACCAATGGCGTTTTGTAAAAAAGCAATTCTTTTGGCGATTTGCGGCTCTTTGGCAACCGCTAACCCAGCTACTACATCACTGTGTCCACCGAGATACTTGGTAGCACTGTGAATCACAATATCTGCGCCTAATTGTAGCGGCTTTTGAAAGTAAGGGGTCGCAAAGGTATTATCCACGATCGTCAAAATGTCCTGTTTTTTAGCTAGTTGGGCAACGATTGCGATGTCCGTGATCTTCAATAATGGATTAGTCGGCGTTTCCAGAAAGATCGCTTTGGTTTCTGGAAGGATGGCTGCTTCAATGGCAGCTAGCTCATTTGTTTTGACAAGTGTATAAGACAATCCGCTTTTTTCTAATACTTGATGGAGCAAACGAAACGTCCCGCCATATACATCATCCCCTAAAATGATATGGTCTCCAGTCTGAAACAGCGAGAAGACCGCATGGGTGGCTGCTAATCCAGAGGCAAAAGCAAACCCATGGGCGCCTTCTTCCAGATCCGCAATCAATTCTTCTAAGGCAAATCGAGTTGGATTGCCTGAACGACTGTATTCATATTGCTTTGGCTGACCAAGAGCATTTTGCCGATAGGTTGATGTTTGGTAAATTGGCACACTAACAGCACCAGTCATTTCGTCTTCGCTGATACCGCCGTGGATTACTTTTGTATTAAAATGCATGGTTTACTCCTCCTATGAATGGGGTGATTGCTGATTCACCCGCATAAATCTGTTTTGATAGATAGCGATCGCCTCCATCTGGAAAGACGGTAACGATCGAGCTTCCAGTTGGTAATTCGAGGCTTTCTTTTACTGCTGCTGCCATCGCCGCTCCACTTGAACTTCCAACAAGCAAACCATAGTTTCTTGCCAAGTAACGAGTAAAAGCAAAGCCTTCCGCATCACTGATCGTATAAATTTGATCAATAAGCAAATCGTCAAAAAATTGTGGAATGAACTCAACACCGATCCCTTCAATCTCATGTCCATGGGCAGGCCCGCCATTTAAGATCGATCCTTCTGGTTCAACGACAGCAAGTCGAGTGCTTGATTTTTGCTTTTTTAAGTATGTTGCGACACCCGCGAAGGTCCCCCCGCTGCCAGCTCCAGCAACAAAGCTGTCAATTTTTCCAGATAACTCCTGAAAGATCTCTGGGCCTAAGGTTGCTTGGTAGGCTGCAGGATTGTTTTGATTGTGAAATTGCATTGGCATATAACTATTTGGTAGCTGTTTTGCTATTTCCTTTGCTTTTTCAATCGCCCCTTGAATGCCTGCTTCAGTGGGCGTATGAACGATGGTCCCGCCCAACGCTTCAATCAGTTGCTGCTTTTCAAGGCTAAATTTTTCAGGAATGACAAAAATCATTTTTAAGCCATACTCGATTCCAGCTAAAGCTAAACCAATTCCAGTATTTCCCGCTGTCGGTTCGATAACGGTTGTCTCATAATCGATCACATGCTCGCGAAACGCTTCATCGATCAAATACTTTCCTAAGCGGTCCTTGATACTTCCACCAGGATTTAAATACTCAAGTTTCGCATAGATGGTACTTCCCTTTTTGCCGCCAAATGCTGCGGCATCAAATTCAAAGAATGGGGTGTGCCCAATCAATGCTTTTATATTATTAACGATCATCGCTCGACTCCTCGCTCAACTTTGTTTGTCACAACTCGTATGCTTCATGTACTCATTTTCATTTGCAATCATCAGCCGTCGCCAATGAAAGCGGTAAAAAACAGCAAACAAAAAGGGGTACTGACTATTACATCAGTACCCCAAAAAAATGTCGTCTTATCCGGATAGAAGTGAATCACTAAAGAAACTTCAGCGATCTTCTGCGACAAAGGAACTAATAATAGGCATGACAAATCGGTATGCTGCTTTTTGCACCATACAACAACAACAGGTAGTTTGTGTGTTGACGTTTGTCATGTCTTGTTCCCTCCTTTAATTTGCTTGTTATCAAAATAGCACGACTCTTTTTTATTGTCAAACGTTTTTTGAAATCACCGAGCACACATTGATGATCTTTAATAAAATAACATCATAGAGGATAGTAAGCACTCACATAGGCATCCACGGCTTTGATCGCTGCTGCAACATCTTCTGCAGAAACTGGGAATGGCATATTGTGGATCGTTTCCCCTTCGATGGTTGCTTGCTCGCCAATTTTTAATAGGTCTGCATCGCTGGCTTCCGCAAGATGCATGTCGGATAATGTCGTCGGTAATTCTAATGCCTGATACAATTCTATATATTGGTCGAGCTCTTCAGGATCTGCATTTTCCAGCATTAATTGAGTGAGTGTTCCGTAAGCAACCTTCTCACCATGGGTCAGATCATGAACGTCTCCTTCAAGGGCTGTCAAGCCATTATGAATCGCATGAGCTGCTGCCAATCCAGCACTTTCAAAGCCTAAACCACTTAACAGAGTGTTGGCTTCCACGATTTGTTCAAAAGCTTCGGTAACGACTTGTTTTTTATTTGCTTGATAGGCTTTCAGTGCATTCTCAAAAAGAATCTCTTCGCATTTTTCAGCGATTGCCATGCTGGCAATTGGTTGAATACCACCCACCATATTCTTACTATGGCTTCGGGCAACGGCGCGTGCTTCGACATAGGTTGCTAGTGCATCCGCAATACCCGCTGCAAGTAATTTGGCAGGCGCTTTCGCAATAACGGCTGTATCCACTAAGACAAGTTCAGGGTTTTTGTTGTAAAAACGATATTTTTCAAAGCGACCTTCATCTGTATAAATAACAGAAAGTGCCGAAGTTGGTGCATCAGTAGAAGCGATCGTTGGCAAAACAGCAATCGGTATGTTTAATTCATCCGCAACAGCTTTCCCAGTATCGATGGCTTTCCCGCCACCTAATGCAGCAATTACTTCAATGGATTCGCTTTTGGCTTTAGAGACGATACGATCGATTTCATTTGCAGAAGCTTCTCCACCAAAAATTTCTTTTACCGGACCTAAATCAGCCGCTTTGAGATTTTCAAATAAATCTTCCCCGGCAATTTTCCAAACTGTTTCATCGGTCAAAAGCAGCACTTTCTTTCCTAGATCTTTAATGTGAGATAAACCATCCTTCAATACTCCTTTTCCTTGAACGTATCGTGACGGACTCGCAAATATTCTTTCCATTGTATCTCCTCCTTCAATTGGTCTACTTTTATTGTGACACACTAAGCAAGCGATTTCAAAGGAAAAGAAAAAAAGATGGCCAAGAAGATTCGATTCTCGCCCATACTGCACATTTATAGCCATACAAACACTCATGCCCTTATAAAACTGATGGTTTTATAAGGGCATGAATTGGATTATTTACTTGTTATTTCTTTTTCCCACCAAAAGCATCTTTCATTTTATCAAAAAATCCTTCTGGTTGTTGTTCGGTGGTTTCATGACCACTAGCTTTTGCATAAGCCCGCAATGCTTCTTTTTGTTCCTCATTTAAGTTCTTAGGTGTGATCAGCTTCACTTTGACTTGTTGATCGCCATTGCCGCCTCCCCGTAAGCGAGGTGCTCCTTTACCGCGTAAGCGGAAGTTCGTACCTGTTTGGGTCCCAGCTGGGATTTTTAACTTCACATTCCCGTGAACGGTTGGCACATTGACCTCATCTCCTAAAGCTGCTTGGACAAAGTTCAACGGCAACTCGTAATAAATCTCTGAACCGTCACGATCAAAAATATCACTTTCTTCCACACGGAAAACAACGTATAGGTCCCCATAAGGACCACCATTGGTTCCAGCTTCCCCTTGGCCAGATAAACGCATTTGTTGTCCATCTTCGACACCTGCAGGCACGTTGACTTTTACATTATGTTTTTTCTTTTCATGGCCAGTACCATGACAGGTTGTACATGGTTCTTTGATTTCTTTCCCAGTTCCATGACAAACATCACAGGTTTGACGGCTCATTACACGACCAAGCGGTGTTTGACGTTCAACATTGATAGTACCTGCACCATGACATTTATGACAGGCTTCTGGTGAAGTACCTGGTTTTGCCCCGTTCCCGCCGCAGGTATGACAGGTTTCTTCACGATTGTATTGAACAGTTTTTTCCACTCCGAAAATCGCTTCTTCAAAGGAAAGATCAACCGCATATTGCAAGTCTGCTCCTTGTCGAGGTGCATTAGGATTGGCTGCTCTGCCGCCTCCACCACCAAAAAACGATTCGAAAATGTCTTCAAATCCACCAAAACCGCCACCGGAGAAACCGCCACTGTTAAAGCCGCCGAATCCACCGCCATAACCGCCTCCGTAGTTCGGATCGGTACCAGCATGACCATACTGGTCATAAGCAGCTCTTTTTTGGGAATCACTTAATATTTCATAGGCCTCAGAAATCTCTTTAAACTTTGCTTCTGCATCAGGTTCTTTATTGATGTCTGGATGATATTGTTTTGAAAGCTTACGATAAGCTTTTTTGATTTCGTCATCCGAAGCCCCTTTTTGTAGACCTAAGACCTCATAATAATCTCTTTTGTCTGCCATTGGCTTCCCTCCACTCTATTCTTGCGTCTCTCGTATTTTAGCATATAATTCGCTCTAGAAAAATACGTTTCGCAAATTCATAAGAAAAAGCCAAAGCGGTGACTTTGGCTTTTTCACAAACAGCGATTATTTATCGTCACCGTCTACTTCTTCAAAGTCGGCGTCAACCACATCGTCTGCGCCGCCTTGTGCAGCTTCTGGATTTTCTTGTGCTTGTTGTTGTGCTGCTTGTTCGTATAATTTAACGGTTAAGTTTTGTACGATTTCATTCAAAGCATCACGTTTCGTTTTCATTTCTTCTAAGTTGTTTGCTTCAACCGCAGCTTTCAACTCATCACGAGCTTCTTCCGCTTTTTTGACTTCGTCTGCATCCACTTTGCCTTCAAGCTCTTTCAATGTTTTATCAACAGTGAACAACAAAGCATCGACGTCATTGCGTAGATCAACTTCTTCTTTGCGTTGTTTGTCGGCTTCAGCGTTTGCTTCAGCATCTTTTACCATGCGTTCGATTTCTTCATCTGATAAACCTGAAGATGATTTGATCGTGATTTTTTGTTCTTTTTGTGTACCTAAATCTTTTGCAGAAACATTGACGATCCCATTTTTATCAATATCAAATGTTACTTCGATTTGAGGGATGCCACGAGGTGCTGGTGGAATATCCGTCAATTGGAATCTACCTAATGTTTTGTTGTCAGCTGCCATTGGGCGTTCTCCTTGCAAGACATGGATATCAACGGCTGGTTGATTGTCTGCTGCAGTTGAGAAGACTTGTGATTTACTTGTAGGGATCGTTGTGTTACGATCGATCAGTTTTGTGAAGACGGCACCCATTGTTTCGATACCTAATGATAATGGTGTAACGTCTAGTAAGACGACATCTTTCACATCACCTGTGATCACGCCACCTTGGATCGCAGCACCCATCGCTACCACTTCATCTGGGTTTACTGATTTGTTTGGTTCTTTATTGGTTTCTTTACGAACAGCATCAACTACTGCTGGAATACGTGTTGAACCACCAACTAAGATGACTTCATCGATTTCTGATTGTGATAAGCCAGCATCTTTCAAAGCTTGACGTACTGGAATTTTTGTCCGTTCGACTAGGTCTGCGGTCAATTCATCGAATTTCGCACGAGTCAAGGTCATTTCCAAGTGCAATGGACCAGCATCACCAGCTGTGATAAATGGCAAGCTGATTTGAGTACTTGTTACACCTGACAAGTCTTTTTTCGCTTTTTCAGCAGCATCTTTCAAACGTTGCAAGGCCATTTTATCTTTTCCAAGATCAATGCCGTTTTCTTTTTTGAATTCTGCTACCATGTGATCGATGATTTTGTTATCAAAGTCATCCCCACCTAGGTTGTTGTCCCCAGCAGTTGATAATACGTCAAAGACGCCATCCCCTAATTCAAGGATCGATACGTCGAAAGTACCGCCACCTAAGTCAAAGACTAGGATTTTTTCATCTTTATCTGTTTTATCTAATCCATAAGCTAAAGCTGCAGCAGTTGGTTCGTTGACGATCCGTTCTACTTCAAGACCGGCAATTTTACCAGCATCTTTGGTTGCTTGACGTTGCGCATCGTTGAAGTATGCAGGAACAGTAATGACTGCTTTTTCAACTTTTTCACCTAAATAGTCTTCGGCAAATCCTTTGATGTATTGAAGAACCATTGCGGAAACTTCTTGTGGTGTGTAAGATTTGCCTTCAACTTCTACTTTGTATCCAGCTTCACCCATATGGCGTTTAATAGAAGAAATCGTATTCGGGTTTGTTACTGCTTGGCGTTTTGCAACTTCCCCTACTTGGATCTCACCGTTTTTGAATGAGACAACAGAAGGTGTGGTACGGTTCCCTTCTGGATTCGTAATGATTTTTGCTTCGCCACCTTCAAGGACAGCAACAGCTGAGTTTGTTGTTCCTAAGTCGATACCGATAATTTTACTCATAAGTAATACACTCCCTTTTTTAATTTAAACATCTACTTATAGATAGAAAGAACTATTGTGCAACGATGACCATGCTTGCACGCAAGACACGATCATGCAATTTATACCCTTTTTGCAAGACAGTAACGATTGTGTCTGCCGGTGTTTCATCAGAGGCAGGTACAGTCTGCACCGCTTGATGCAAGTTCGGATCGAACATTGCACCTTCAGCAGGAATCTCTTCGATTCCCTCTTCTTTTAAGGCTTGACGCAGACTTTCAAGAACCATTTCAACGCCTTTTTTCAAATTCGCAGCTTGGTCTTGATCGACATCTGCTGCCATCGCTCGTTCCAAATTGTCGATTGCTGGCAACAGTTTTTTGCCAAGATCTTGCGAGCGGTATTTTTGTAAAAGTTCCCGCTCGTTGCGGTTACGTGAAGTGATATTTGCGATCTCTGCACGAGCACGCAGGAATTGATCTTCCAATTCGTTATTCTTTTCTTGCAAAAGTTCCAATTCGCTTTTTTCCACTGCTTCTTCCTCTGGTTGAGGAGTCTGTGCTTCAGTTTCAGTTGATTCATTTGAAGATTCAGTTGTTTCTGCGGTTTCTTCAGCAGTTTTATCTAATTCTTCATCTAAACGCTCTTCTTTTTCCGTCACGTTTCAACCATCCCTTCTACGATTTGTTTCATTGCCGCTTATTCATTGGCAGCGTCTAATGCGCGATAATAATCGGCCAATTTTTTTGCTAACTCGCCTCGAAAAACTTCCATCAATCCAAACATCCGTGAATACGGCATACTTGATGGACCTAATAAAGCGATCGTTCCTTGTCCATGACCTTCGATTTCATAGCTGGCTTGGATCAAACTCATATTTTGTAACAAGTCGTTGCCAAGCTCAGAGCCGATTCTGATTTGAATCGCAGAATCTCTTGGCGCCAGCAGCTGTGTCAGCTGATCTGCGTTTTTCATAAATGAATACATCGATTTGAACTGACTAACATCTTGCGTCGGTTCAAAATCCAGAAGATTCATTCGCCCGCCGACGAAGATTTTTTCTTCAAAAATATGGCTCAGCATCGTATCAAAGAGATCAACGATTCCGTCAGTCGTTTGAAAATACTTATGCAGAATCATAGGAATCTCGGTTCTTAATCGATGGTAGACCGTCATTAGAGGTTCACCGATCAATTTGTCGTTGATGATCCTTACCATTTTTTCCAAATCTTCGCTGCTCATCGATTCAGGAAGAGCAAAGACTTGATTTTCGACATTTCCTTTATCCGTCACGATGATCGCGATGATCTGTCGTGCATTCAAAGGGACGATTCGAAAGCCCGTCAATTTCCTTTCCTTCATATCTGGTCCGAGAGACAACGCTGTATAGCTAGTCAAGTTGGACAAGATCGTGGCAGACTGCTGGATGATTTCATTGATTTCATGAAAATCTTTTCCAAAAGAATGACGAATGGTTTGAATTTCGTTTTGGTCAACTTCAGATGGCTTCAATAAGTGATCAACGTAATAGCGATACCCTTTTATTGATGGCACACGCCCTGAAGATGAATGTGTTTTTAGCAGAAGTCCAGCTTCTTCCAGCGCCTTCATCTCATTACGAATGGTGGCAGAGCTAGCTTCAACCCCATCTTCCATCAATCGTTTCGAGCCCGTGGGCTGACCAGTATTCGTATAGTTTTGGATGATGAGGTGTAAAATCATTTGTTGTCTAGGTGTCAACATTTTATCCACTCCTCCGTTAGCACTCATTCCTATTAAGTGCTAACACGATTATAAATATACCATATTTGCTAGGAATGTCAAGTATTTGCATCACTTTTTTAGCACTCTTTCTAAGAGAGTGCTAAAAAAGAAATCAAAAAAAGAAGCAGCGCGAAATGGCTACTTCTCTTCCTTGTTCTTTCTTATTTTTCTCCATCCAAGAGAAATGCTTCAAACACTTCGTTGCCAATGAACATCCCAGCTTTCGTTAAAAAGACACGATCACCTTGACTAGCCAACCAGCCTTTTTGAATCAACTGTTCGCTAGTTGAACCATAGATTTCCTGAAAAGACTTCCCGAATTTTTCTGCAAAGCGTATTTTTGAAATGCCAGCCTTTTTACGAAGGCCTAAAAACAGTTCCTCTTCCATTTGATTACTGGTTGTCAATTCTTCGGTTTCATGGATTGGCAATTGATTTTCCTGTAATGGTTTCAAATAATGCTGGATTGGACCTTTATTCTTGTAGCGGGTCTGTCCAAGATACCCGCTGGCGCCTGCCCCAAATCCAAAATAATGTTCATTGTTCCAATACACTAGATTATGCAAGGACTCATACCCTGGTCGTGCAAAATTACTGATTTCATATTGATTCAAGCCAGCTTTTGTCATCGCGGCGATCGCCTCATCAAACATCTGCGTTTCAGCTTCTTGAGAAGGCAGCGCCATTCTCCCTTGGCGAACCCAGTTCATAAACATGGTTTTGTTTTCTAAAATCAAGGAATACATCGCATAGTGAGGCAACCCGAGATTAATCGCTCGCGTCAGTGTATCACGGAAGCTTTCTATGCTTTGTCCCGGAAGTGCATAAATCAAATCGATCGTCACATTCTGAAAATCATGTTTTTCCAGCAGCTGAATGGTTGAATAAACATCTTCAGCGGTATGCTTGCGGCCAATTTTTTTAAGCAAGCGATTATCAAAGGTTTGGACCCCCATCGACAAGCGAGTGACTTGATGGTTTTTCAAAACCAGCATTTTTTCTTCACTCAAATCACCAGGATTTGCTTCCACGGTAAACTCTTTGGTTGTGTGGGTCGGCAGCAATTCATGCACACCTGAAAGCAATCGATCCAGCTGGTTCGCCGAAAGCGACGTTGGCGTCCCGCCGCCGATATAAATTGTTTCCGCCTCATTGATAGGCTGACGCAAGAGGGTCAGCTCAATTTCTTTTAGTAACGCTTCGATGTACTCATCCACTGGCTGCCCTTCTAAAAACACTTTGTTGAAGTCACAGTAATAGCAGATATGTTCACAGAATGGTATATGTATATACGCAGAAATATTTTGCGCGCTTTTTGTAGATGGATCGTTTATTGTTTGACCTTCAGGCATTCCTAAGTGATTCTCCTCTACCTTCTTTTTACTCCCATCGCTGAGAGCATCGGCACTCATTGTAGCATAGTTCTTAGAATTCTCCTATCACTTGGACTATTTTGGGCAAGAAAAAACACCACTTCCAAGAAGTGATGTCTTCAAATAGTCATAGCAAAAATTAAGAGCACTACTCTTATTAAGTACGGTAAAATACCGCTTTTGTTCTTATCCCACCCAGAAAAAAATCTGTTTGTTACAAGAACTAACACTTCCCCCAAACTGTTAGCGCCACAATAGATAAGCTGTTGCTGACGGCTTACTTAACAAGAGCAGGACTCTTATTCTTGAAAGACAATTGCTTGTCTTATCTGACTTAAGTATACCTTTTTTAAAAAATTAAGTCCTATCATCTTTTTCACCAGTCTATGAAAACGATGAGAATCATCCCCTTGGCGACCGTTATAGAATGTGTAGCAAAATATCGATCAGATAGCGGATCAACCGATACGCAATAAATAAGAAGAAAATATTTCCCAGCAAGAATTGAAAAACATTGCCGATCGATCCTTTAAAGGAGCGAAAGCTGAAATAACGCGACCAACGATTGAACCCGTTTTGGCGATTTCGTTTCAAACGATACGCTTCATCATACTTCATTTCCAAGAGGTCATAGTAAAAAATCATCAAGGGTTGTTGCACAAAGAAAACTTTTTTATAGCCTGCCATCAACGTGTACTGCTTATTATTGGAAGGGAAGTTGCGATTGCCGTTTTTCTTCACGCGCATCGTTGTTCCATCGTTCATTGGGAACGCATAATGATCCTCGAATTCTGTCAGTTGATGAATTTGCGGCACCTGATTTTCTTCTTCAAAAGCACGTACGACCTCACTCGCCTTCTGATAAAGTGAAACTAGCCACGCCATCATCCCTAGCAAAATACCTAACAAGATGATATTTAAAAGCAAACTTTCTTGTAACAAAAATAAATAACCTAAGATAATCAAAATCGCCACACCAAGGGCAATCATTCTTCTACGGAAATAACTGCGATACATCAACTCAAAAGAGCGCCGATAATAGGCAAAATCTTCTTTTACAAAATCCATTTTTTCCACATCTTTCTGCGTTTAGGTTGCTGATAATGTATCAAAGATCCTTTTGAAAGTCAATTTACCGAAAAAGTTTCAGCGTCTGATTTGTTTCAAACAAGAAAACGTTTTATAATGGAAGATGTAACAAAAAAAAGCGATGAAAGTAGGTTGAGATACGTGATATTACAAGAAACATTTACCTTGCAGAACAAACTGACAATTCCTAAGATTGGCCTTGGAACCTGGCAATCTTCTCCAGAAGATGCTTACAACGCCACAAAATTTGCCATTCAAAACGGTTATCGACATGTCGATACAGCGGCAGCTTACAAAAACGAAGAAGCGGTTGGGAAAGCTGTGCGCGATTCAGGCGTTGCCCGCGAAGAAATTTTTGTTACCACGAAAGTACCTGCTGAGTTGAAGACCTATCAAGAAGCGGTTGATAGCATTGATGCTTCTCTAAAAAAACTTGACTTAGGGTATATCGATTTGATTTTGATCCACGCTCCTCGTCCTTGGAAAATCATGGGAAACAATCCAGAAAACAAAGATTTTTATCTTGAAAACATCGATGTTTGGAAAGCACTAGAAGAAGCCTACTTAAGTGGGAAAGTAAAATCAATTGGTGTTTCCAACTTCGATCAAAAAGATTTACAGAATATTTTTGATCATTGCGATGTGAAACCGATGGTCAACCAGTTTGTTTACCATATTGGACGTACAAATGAAGAGTTATTGGCATTTTGTAAAGACCACGAAATTTTAGTGGAAGGCTATTCTCCAATCGCCACCGGTCGTTTACTCGATAACGATGCAGTGAAGACGATTGCGGAAGCTTATGGAAAATCTATTCCACAACTTTCAATTCGTTACTTGCTACAAAAAGACATTCTGCCATTGCCAAAATCCGTTCATGAAGAATACATTTCTGACAATGCCAAAGTTGACTTTGAAATTTCTGAAGAAGATATGAAGAAATTGGATGCGTTGCAAGCTTAAGAATGCTTGCGTTTAATTGAAAAAAGCAGTCCGATCAAGTCCAGTAAATGCTGGTCATGGATCGGGCTGCTTATTTTGTTCTAAAACTCTGTTTAGAAAAACAACCGTTTCTTAGTTTGTCAAAGCTGGAATCTTCTTATGTTAGTTGCTCAAAGGTACCCCACACTTTTACTTCTTGTTTTTCTACCATCGTTCTGCCTTTCGCTAGAACCGTTTCTACTATTAATGTTTCTTTGTTCAGCAAACAAATATCAGCATCCATCCCTGCTGCAAGACGTCCCTTTTGATCAAGCTTCAATACTTTCGCTGGATTAGAAGTGATTGCTCGAATGGCGATCTCCAATGGAATCTGCTCTTTTTGGACTGCTTCTTTAATGCCTACCATCAAGGCTCGCGAACTACCGACACCCAGACCTATGAATTGATTGTTTTCATCAAAGTACGGGAGGCTACCTTGCCCATCAGAGGTCATGGTAAATTGATCCAGCCCGATCCCTTCTGCTAACAAACGCTTCAATCCTTTACTGAAGCGAACCTCATCGTCTTCTTTTTCCCAGAAATCAGGATCCTCACTCGCCGTAAAATCAATCGTTCCACCCATTTTTGCAAAAGCAATACTTGCTTCGAAAAGCTCGCTGGTCCGATTGGCATGTGTCGGTAAAAATTGGCTGATTGGAATCTCTGTTTCTTCGATGGTTCGTAAAAGTAGCTCATATTTTCTCTTTCCTCCACCTAAGTGGACGTTTACGATGCCTGCTTTTCCAGAAAGCATCCCACCAACACGGGCATCCGCCACCGCGCGGGTAAATTCTTCGAAACTCGGTTGTGAAGAACGATGGTCAGAAACGGCAATTTCACCGATACCAATGATTTTGTCAATAGTCAAAAAATCTTGAATGATAGAATCGGTGACCGGAGTCAATGGCAATCGATAAGAACCGTCATACAAGTACGTCGTGATGCCTTCTGCCTCTAGTCCACGGGCCTTACTGATCAAGGCAGTCATATCTCTGCCTACTCCGTCAGTACCCAAACACCCAACCACTGTCGTTACCCCCGCTGAGGTCAGCTGAGACAATTTCACTTCTGGTGTCCGGTTCTGAAAGCCGCCTTCCCCGCCACCTCCTAAGATATGAAAGTGGCAGTCAATAAAGCCGGGAACAGCAAGTAACCCTGTGCCATCGATTTCTTCAAGAGGAACCCCTGAGAATCCTCCTTCGATCGAATCTTCAATAGCAATGATCTTGTCTTCGCTTAAAAGAATATCTTTTTTTCCTAAATAGTCAGGCGCATAAACCTCCGCTTGTCGTATCACCTTCATGAGTGCTTCCTCCTCGTGTCTGATTGCTTCTTATTGCAAGCCGATCGCGACTGCAATAAAGATGAAGATCGTTCCTAATACAAATAAGAACCCTTGCATTTTGATCTGGAATTTCGCCCATTTCACCCATTCGATTCTTGCGACACCTAGCACACCGATCAGACTTGCCGATACTGGAGTGAAGGCATCCATGAAGCCTGAGCCTAATTGATAAGCCAATACAGCGATCTGTCTTGAAACACCTAAAAGATCAGCTAATGGCGCCATGATCGGCATGGTCAATGCAGCCTGACCTGAATTGGAGGTCACGATCAAATTGAAGAAGCTTTGGAAAATGTACATGAACCATGCCCCAATAAATGCTGGAACATTGCTTAACAAACCACCGATGCTGTGCAAAATCGTATTCAAGGCTGACGGCACGTTGGCATCAGAACCGCCGAGAACCAGAAGAATCCCTTTGGCCATCCCTACAACGATTGCAGTTCCCGCTAATTCTGAGGCCCCTGATTGAAAGGCACTCGCCACATCATTCAAGCCCATATTTTCTAATTTGAAAAGAACCGCTATGATTCCTGCCCCTAAGCCCATAACAAAGAATTGAGAAGCGATCTCGGGAATATAATAGCCTTTTTGTGTCACACCCCATACGATCCAGATCAAGACCGCCAGCATTTCAACCAAGATCAATTTATGACCTAATAAAAATGGTTTTTGCTCACTGGAGGTTTTTTCAAGATGATTTCGAAAATACGCATCTGATTGATACGTGAGCGATTTCTCAGGATTCTTGCGAATTCTTTCGGCATAGATCATGAGGTATCCTGCGGATAATGCGGTAACCACGACCCACATGATGATTCGGAACGTTGCGCCTGAAAGAACGGGAATACCTGCGATCCCTTGAGCCACTGCCACACTAAATGGACTCATCCACGAGGTGGCATTCCCAATCTGGGAGGCGACATAGGTGACAGTGACCGCCACGATCGAGTCATACCCTAATGCGATCACGAAAGGCACCATGACCATCGAAAACGGAATGACTTCTTCTGCCATCCCAAAAGTAGCACCACCAAATGAAAAAGCAAAGAACAACAGTGGCAATGCCAAACGTTCTAATCCACGGGTTTTGCTGATAAATGCAAAGATCCCCGCATCGATCGCTCCCGTTTGCATGATAATACCAAATGCACCACCGACCACTAAAATCAGTGCTGCAATCCCTACTGCTGAGCCGTATTTGTCGCCAGAAACCAACCCTTCAAAAACAAAATTTAAAAAGCCGAAACCGCCAAAGTCATCGGTTCCCCAAACCTTGGCTGTTTTATGCAGTTTTTCTGAAGTATCATAAATCTTTTCGCCATAAAGGCTGTAAAGGGTGTCATCCGTTAGCCCGACCTCATCTAATTGACTCTGGGACAACTCTTTAGGCCCTTCAGCTAGAACAGCTGCTAAAGCCTCAGGATCGACATCTAATTCTTCCAGCTCTTGTGGATCGTCTTCCAATTGATTCAACTGTTGATAGACGTATTCGTTATCTAACGGGTAGGCATAACGAAACGAATCTTGCATCAAGACCGTTCTGGTACTTATGTCCCCATTTGCATCGGTATACTCGATTTCTTGTGTACTAAATTTCCCAGCAGGAACTAAGAAAGTCAGCAACCATGCCAACAGCACGACCCCAAAAATGATGACATACGTATGCGGCGTTTTCATTTTGGTTAAATCTTTCTTTTCTTTCCCCTTTTTCGCTTTTTTTCCAATTGTCACTTTTTCTCTCCCTTTCCCTTTGCAGCGTACTGCATAAATTATCATTTTAGCCTATTTTTTAGTATATCGAAAAAACGTTTTTTCCTCATGGGGAAAGCATTAGAATTCAAATAAACTACGTTATAAAAAGAGAGAAAAAGAAAAAGTGAAAAGAAGCCAGAAACGCTTCTTTTCACTACGAACGACTAGTTTTCTTCAGAAAGCCCATCAAAATAAGCTTCAGTGTCTCGTTCATCTTGCTTTAATTGCTCGATCAACGCTTGTGCGCCATTGAAAGCGACTTGATCACGTAAGAAATGATGCCAACGGATCGTCACGGTTTCACCATAGATATCTTGGTGAAAATCGAGAATATAAATCTCTACTGTTAACTGGCGACCTTGACCAAACGTATCATTGTGACCAATCGATCCCATCGATGGATACCACTTGTCACCAACTTTGATTTCCGTCACATAGACGCCTTCTTTTGGCAACCGAACGGTGCTCTTCACTTTGATATTTGCGGTTGGAAACCCAAGTTCTCGTCCTCTAGCATCACCGTGAACGACGGTTCCTTCAAATTCATAAATATACCCTAACAAGCGATTGACTTGCACCATATCACCATTTTGTAGTGCAGAGCGAATGCGTGTGGAGCTGACCTTTTCCTCATGAAACGATTCTTGCGCGACAGTCACGACTTCAAAACGTCCTTCTGCATAGGTTGGCAAAAGCGCCATGTTGGCTATCTCTTTCTTGCCATAGGTATAGTCAAAACCTGCAACAACAACTTTTGCATGCAGTCCGATCATGTATTCATCTACAAATACTTGCGGTGCCAAATTTGCAAAAGCAGAAGTAAATTCAATGATATAAAGAATATCTACCCCAAGTTGTTCCATGTGCGCTTCTTTTTGCGGCAAACTGGTCAGGTAATGCATTTTTTCAGGATCAACCTTTTGAAAAACGATCGAGGGATGCTGATTAAAGGTCATCAACGCCAATTTTAACCCTTTCTCCTCTGCAATCTTTCGTCCTGTTTCAATGACTTTTTGATGACCTAAATGCACGCCATCGAAAAAGCCTAAAACTAAGACGATCTCCTCATCAGGAATCGCTGCGTGATCATAAGGGTGTCTTATTTCAATGATTTCCATATTCATTCTCCTATTTCTGTACGGATGACTTTTACCGGTTTCATCATATCATGGTATTTGTCATGAGCTTTATAGATACTGATCAATTGTTCTCGATAAAAAATCGCCACTAATTCCTCTGGGCGCTTTGGTAATCCAAACGCGCTGAAGGGCAAACACATGCCATTTTTTACTTTCTGCCAGAGGTCTGCATCGATCGTCACTTGAAGAAATTCTGATACCCCGTATTCTAAAGGTAGTAGTAGTTCCGAAACACGTTGTTCATCGACTGCCTTTTGCACCTCTGCAATCGTGTAGGATTGTTCTTTTGAAAAACCACCGCTTTTTAGGCGAGTCAAATCAGACATATGCGCGGGTACACCCAGCAATTTCCCTGTGTCGACCGCTAATGTGCGAACATAGGTCCCTTTTCCACAAGCAACTTCAAAACGCCAGCTTTGCGTATTGTCCTCATGAATAATCGGCTCTGAAATTCGTTCAAAGGAATAAATTTCTGCTTTGCGCTGTGGCCGCTCGACAGTTTCATTGTTACGAGCATATTCGTAAAGTCGT
This sequence comes from Enterococcus casseliflavus, assembly GCF_029215545.1. Taxonomy (NCBI): domain Bacteria; kingdom Bacillati; phylum Bacillota; class Bacilli; order Lactobacillales; family Enterococcaceae; genus Enterococcus; species Enterococcus casseliflavus. The sequence continues at coordinate 2,029,868 of NZ_CP119393.1, forward strand.
TTGCCACTGACTTTGACCGCCGAATACATCGGCGGGATCTGGGTAATCGTCCCCGTCAACTGTTTCATTGCCTGATCGATCTCTTCCTTCGTAAACGGACGAGTTAGTGCTTGTTGTTCAACGATATCCCCCGACCGATCTTCTGTAGTGGTACTGAAGCCCAAAGTGATTTCCCCGGTATAGACTTTTCCAGAATCAACCAAGTATTCGACGATCTTCGTTCCTTTTCCGATACAAATGGGCAAGACACCATCCACGTCAGGATCTAGTGTGCCGCTGTGTCCGATTTTTTTTGTCTTTAATATTTTTCGTAATTTAAACACGCAGTCGTGACTTGTTTGTCCACGCTCTTTCCATAATGGTAAAATCCCGTCCATCGTATTCCTCCATTTCACTTCAACTTGCTTATTATAACATATAAAAAAAATTCATTGCACGACAAAATCCTTTTCGCTCTTTCTCATTACATGATAAACTAAGCATATAAGGAGGTCCTAAAATGGTTGTTTTAACGATAGGGTCATTTATTGGATTTGCCATTTTTTTGATCATGATTCAGCTCGGCACGATGCAGCGTTGGGAAGAAGCGTTTGCTTTGCAGATCATCCAAAGCCGTACGCCCTCTTTGACGCGCATGATGCACTTTTTTACCAATTTAGGAAAAGCCTTTCCGACAGTTGCGATTGCTTTACTGTTGTTTGCCTTTCCATCATCGCGGGCGGATCTTGCACCAAAAACAGCAGTCAGTATCTTCATAGTATCAGCAGCTGCTTACTTGATCAAACGAATCGTCCGACGAGATCGTCCTATTGATCATCGTTTAGTTGAAGAAAAAGATCACAGCTTTCCTAGTGCTCATGCTGCCACATCCGCTGCCATGTATGGAACGATCGCCTTGAATCTTGGACAATTGGTTCCCTCAGCTGTCATCCCGATGACCTTACTGGCAATTTTGCTTAGCTTTATGATTGGCTTTAGCAGAGTCTACTTAGGAATCCATTTTTTAACAGATGTGATCGGTGGTTGGCTCTTAGGGGCAGGTGTTGCTGGACTGGTTACTTTACTGATGAATACCTGATGCTCTTTTCAAATAAAAAAGAACAGCTTCGATTGGAAGCTGCTCTTTTTTTTATTCTTCTGAGTGCAATGCGCGAATCATTTCATCAATTTTATTCCCGTATTGTACTGATTCATCCAATTCGAATTGGATTTCTGGAACTTTATAGAGCGTTAACGCTTGACCTAATTCACGACGAACCAAGCCAGTTGCTTTTTCCAGTCCTGCTTGGGCTTTTTGCTTATCTGAAGCTAAGTCCGTTAGGGTGCTGTAAAAGATCGTTGCTTGCTGTAAATCTCCAGTTACTCGTACATCTGTGATCGTCACATCTTGCACGCGAGGATCACGAACTTTTTTACGAAGAATTTGATTGACTTCTTTTAAGATTTCTTGCGCCACTCGGCGATCTCGATAGTTAGCCATTCAAAAAGCCTCCTTGTATAGTTGTCATTCCGTTATTTTGTCGGTACTTCTTCCATGACATAGCCTTCGATCACGTCATCAACTTTAAGATCGTTGAATTTCTCGATCATCGCGCCACATTCAAACCCTAGCTTCACTTCTTTGACATCATCTTTGAAGCGTTTCAAGCTGGCAAGTTTTCCTTCATAGATAACGATGCCGTCACGGATCACGCGGACGCCACTGTCACGGCGAATACTGCCTTCCGTTACGTAGCAACCTGCGATCGTGCCCACTTTAGATACTTTGTATGTTTCACGAACGATCATTTGACCAGTGATTTTTTCTTCGAATTCAGGATCAAGCATCCCTTTCATCGCGGTTTCGATTTCTTCGATCGCTTTGTAGATGATGCGATGCAAACGAATATCGACTTTTTCCGCTTCCGCTTGCTGTTTGGCTTGCGGTGTTGGACGGACGTTAAATCCGATGATGATGGCATTACTTGCTGCTGCTAGCGTTACATCACTTTCATTGATTGCACCAACGGCTGAATGGACGATGTTCACTCGCACACCTTCAACATCGATTTTCTTCAATGAAGCAGCTAATGCTTCAGCTGAACCTTGTACGTCTGCTTTGATGATGACATTTACTTCTTTCAGTTCGCCTTCTTTTAGACTTTCAAACAAGTTATCCAATGTCACACGACTGCTTGATGCGCGTTGCTCCATCAAGGCACGTTTTGCACGTTCTTCACCTGCTGCCCGAGCCGTTTTTTCATCTTCAAAGGTAACGAAACGGTCACCTGCTTGAGGGACATCGTTCAATCCTGTGATTTCGACTGGCGTTGCAGGTCCAGCTGCTTTATCACGACGACCTAAATCATTCGTCATCACGCGGACACGACCGAAAGTGTTCCCTACAACGATTGGATCACCAACATGAAGAGTTCCTTGTTGTACCAATAGTGTTGCTACAGGACCTTTGCCTTTATCAAGGCGCGCTTCAATAACGGTACCGATCGCTCGTTGGGTAGGATCAGCTTTCAAATCTTCGACTTCTGCTACTAAGAGGATCATTTCAAGCAATTCTTCAATGTTTTGCCCAAATTTCGCTGAGATTTCAACGAAGATCGTATCCCCACCCCAAGCTTCTGGGATCAACTCATGTTCACTTAATTCTTGCATCACATGTTGAGGGTTAGCACCTGGTTTATCGATTTTGTTAACTGCAACGATGATTGGCACTTTTGCTGCTTTCGCATGGTTGATCGCTTCCACCGTTTGCGGCATGACACCATCATCAGCTGCGACAACTAAAATCGTAATATCAGTGATACTTGCTCCCCGTGCACGCATACTGGTGAACGCCGCGTGTCCAGGAGTATCTAAGAAAGTGATTGGTTTGCCATTGATGTCGATTTGGTAAGCCCCGATATGCTGGGTGATTCCTCCAGCTTCACCACTTGTTACGCGTGAATGACGTAACGTATCAAGCAATGTTGTTTTCCCGTGGTCAACGTGACCCATGATGGTAACAACAGGTGGTCGTGATACTAAATTCTCTTCAATTTGTTCTTCTGCTTCGAAGAATTTATCGATGTCTGCGATATCCACTTGAACTTTTTCTTGTGGTTCGATTCCGTAATCGGTAGCAAGCAGTTCAATCGTATCTTTATCTAAAGGTTGGTTTTGATTGACCATAACCCCCATCATAAAGAGCTTCTTGATGATCTCTGCTGGTTCACGGTAGATTTTTTTCGCGATATCCGCTACGTTCATGCCTTCTGTATATTCCAATACTTCTGGCAGTTCACGGAATTTACGTGCTGGAACTGGCGGTTTCTTTTCCGTCTGCTGACGGCCTTTTTTCCCTTTTTTGTTAAATTTATTGCGATTGTTGTTGTTGAAATTGTTATTGCGTCCACCGTAATTTGACTTGCCGCGGTTTTGATTTCCTCCACGGGAATCATTCGAGCCTTGCGTACGGTTGTTGTTACGGTCTGCCCCTTGCGTATTTCCAGAAGATTGAGCGGCTGGACGGTTTTGTTGCCCTTGATTGTTCGGACGATTTTGTTGTCCTTGGTTGTTTGGACGGTTTTGCTGTCCTTGGTTATTCGGACGATTTTGTTGCCCTTGGTTGTTTGGACGGTTTTGCTGTCCTTGATTGTTTGGACGGTTTTGTTGCCCTTGGTTGTTTGGGCGATTTTGTTGCCCTTGGTTATTCGGACGGTTTTGCTGTCCTTGATTGTTCGGACGATTTTGTTGTCCTTGGTTGTTTGGGCGGTTTTGTTGCCCTTGATTATTCGGACGGTTTTGTTGTCCTTGGTTTGTTGGGCGGTTTTGTTGCCCTTGATTGTTACGATTCTCTTGGTTATTCACTCGATTATGACTTCCTTGGTTATTTGGTCTGTTACTTCCTTGACTGTTCGTGCGCTCTACTTGTCCTTGACCAGCAGGACGGTTATTGCTTTGCGTAGTTCGCTGTTGACTTTGATTGTTATGACGGTTTTGGAAGTTAGGATTATTTCTTTGCGTTTTAAATTTCTTTTGTTCTTGTTTTTCCGGCTGGTTGGCTGGTTTCTGATTTGCGGGATTTGAGTTTGCAGATGTTTTACCATTTGGATTGCCGCCTAATGACTGCTGCAATTTCTGCGCCTCTCCATCTGAGATCGCGCCCATATGATTTTTGACATCAAAGCCTAAAGATTGTGCTTTTTCAACAACCTCTTTGCTCGATTTGTTCCATTCTTTTGCAAGTTCATAAATTCTTTTTTTCCCCATGCAATCACCTTCCTAACCTAATATTAATTCCTGCACCTTCCTTGCAAATCCTTGATCTAAGATGCCAATGACCATTCTTGGTTTCCCAATGGCCGCACTGATTTCATCAGCAGAAAATGCATCTAGGAGCGGAATTTCGTAATAAGAACTTTTGTCCTTAATTTTCTTTTGTGTATTTTTACCAGCATCACTGGCGACAATGACCAAAGCAGCTTTCTCATTGCGAATCTCTTTTAAGGTCATTTCTTCACCAGTCACTAATTTCCCAGCACGCATGGCTAGTCCTAACATATTTAATGCTTTGGTTTTATTCATTTGCAAATAACTCTTTTCGCGCTTTTTGGTGCGTTACATAGTCCAATAGTTCTTGGTAAAATTCATCTGTTAATTTCGTTTCCAGCACCCGATCCAAGATCCGCTTATCCCATGCTTTCTGGGCTTCAGCCGGTTCGATCGCTATATAAGCTCCTCGACCTGGCATTTTTCCTGTTGGATCGATGGAAACAACGCCTTCTTTTGAACGAGTGATACGAAGCATTTCTTTCTTAGGCAGCATTTCGCCTGAAATCACTGATTTTCGTAAAGGAATTTTTCGTTTTTTCATCACGATCTCACCTCAACTATTTTTCGTCAAACTCAACATTTTCATAATCATCTGCAGTCATGTCTGATGAAAGGATCGCTTCATCAACTGTTTCTGCAGATTCTGTTGCTTCTGTGCTGCTTTCTTCAGCAGCTTCTGAAGCAGTTGCATCATACTCATCGATATAGTCGCCTTCATCCAGCTTCGCATAAAACTCTTCCATATCTGTTTCTGATTTGATATCGATTTTGAAGCCAGTCAATTTGGCTGCTAGACGAGCATTTTGTCCGCGTTTACCGATCGCCAATGATAATTGGTAATCAGGCACGACAACAGTACATGCCTTCGGATTATCAACGTCGAAAATAACGTCGCTGACTTCTGCTGGATTCAACGCATTGGCGATGAAGATCGCTGGATCTTCATTCCATTCCACGATGTCCATGTTTTCGCCTTTTAGTTCATTGACGATCGCTTGAACCCGTTGACCTTTAGGACCAACACAAGTGCCGACTGGATCGACGTTGGCATCAAAGGAACGAACAGCAACTTTGGCACGATCCCCTGCTTCACGAGCAATACTTACGATCTCTACAGTACCATCATATACTTCTGGCACTTCTTGTTCAAATAATCGGCGTAGCAAATCTGGATGGCTACGGCTAACGAATACTTGAGGGCCTTTCGAAGTATTTTCAACACGAGAAACGAATACTTTGATCCGATCATGGGGTTGATAAAACTCATTTGGCATTTGGTCTTGTTTTGAAAGCACGGCTTCAATTTTGCCTAAGTTTACATAGATATAACGATTGTCTTGGCGTTCAACGATTCCTTGCAGAATGTCTTTTTCGTACGCACTAAATTCGTTATAGATAATGTTTCTTTCTGCTTCACGGACCCGTTGCAAAATGACTTGTTTTGCCGTTTGCGCCGCAATACGACCAAAGTCTTTAGGCGTTACTTCAAAACGGATTTTGTCGCCGATTTCATAAGCGGGATTGATTGTCATCGCTTCTTTTAATGAAACCTCTAGTTGCGAGTCCATGACTTCTTCTGTCACTTCTTTGACTGCATAGACGTGGATGTTGCCTTTTTTCTGATCAAATTCAACTTCCACATTTTGCGCTTGCCCGTAATGACGTTTGTACGCTGAAACCAATGCCGCTTCCAAGGCATCGATGACAATCTCTTTTGAAATGCCTTTCTCTGCTTCTAATGCATCCAATGCATTCAACATTTCTTTACTCATGATTCTTTCATTCCTCCGTGTTTAAAATTGAATGGCTAAACGAGCTTTGGCAATATTTTTCCGGTCGATCGTTCGTTCTTTTTCTCTGGTTTTGATTCGGGTCTTAATAACTAGCTGATTTTCGTCGAATGACTGTAAAAAGCCTTCGAACTGTTTTTCTCCATCAATCGGTTGATATAAAGAAACATGAATGTACTCGCCGACTGCCCGTTGATAATCTGCTTCTTTCTTCAATGGACGCTCGGCGCCAGGGGAAGAAACTTCCAAGAAATAGGCCTGTGGAATAGGATCAGGTTCGCATTGGTCTAATTGTTCACTAAGTTGTTCACTGACAAAGGCACATTCCTCGATATCGATTCCGCCTTCTTTATCGATGAACACACGAAGAAACCAATTTTTCCCTTCCTTCACGAATTCTACTTCAACTAATTCAAATTTTTGCGCATCCAGAATAGGGGTCACTATATCTGTAACAGTTTCCACTACCGTACTCACAACATCGCCTCCTTTATTTCTCAACGAAACGAACTTCATTCCATTAAAAAGAGTGAGCGAAAAAACCGCTCACTCACTCTAAGTATCATTACATTGTAAATATAACACAATTTTCATAAAGATTCAACTACTGTCGCATGTTCCCTTCGCTTTCAGAAAAAAACAAAGCATTTTCTTAAAGATTTTTAATGCCTGGGTGAATGGCTGTTAGTGAATCACTTGACCAATCCGACGTAGTAGTTGTGGGAAAATGCTCTCTGGATCAAAGTCCATTGGCGCGTCATGTGGGAAATGAAGCCAGAGCCGACCACCATAAACCACTAGTACCAAAAGTATCAAGGTCAGCCACAGGTTGTGACTGTGGTAAAGTTTGCTGATTTTCGGATTTTTTTTGAACAAAACGATTCCGAATACGATCGGCACTAACCAAAACAAGGGATGAAAATGCAGCGCACCTTCAAGATCACCCTGAAATAAGTGCAAGTAGGCGCGCGTCATGCCACAACCTGGACAAGGAAACCCCGTTAACCATTTAAACGGACAAATCAATAATCGACCCAATCATCTGAATCAGACGAATCGTTTGATGTAGCAGATGACATCATGGCATTTTGATCAGCTGCTTCCCACATTTGATTCATATCACCTTGTAAAATCGCCATGTTGATGAAATCAAAAGCAAAAAGGCTCAAGACGACAAAAAGGATTTTGTTGTCACTCAGACGAGGCATATTCGCTCGTTGTTGTGCACTCATAAAGATATCCGCAATTCGGTACCACCAATAAATTTGGTACAATCCGCAAGTAAGGATCGTGAGTAAAATCGACGTTTCTGGCGAAAGACGATTATCCCCGCTGTACTCTGCTAGCTCTTTGGTTGTTTGGTACATCCAAAAGAATGTATAAATGCCACAAGTAATAAATGTTAATAAAATGACCGATACAACCGATTTCTTTCTAACTCCGTAATTATAATTCATCACAAACTCCTTCTAGTTTATTCCTTTTTATCACTTACTAATTATACACGATTTTATTCACAAAAACAAAAAAAATCTAATTATTTTATTTTATATAGATTAAAAAAGGTAAATAGCACCTACTGAAAGCAGGTGCCTATACTATAAAATCATTCGTTTTCTTTGAACCAAAAGCTATGCTCGACTATAATTTTTCACTTCAGCAGCCATTGCATCAACAAACAAACTCAATTCTTCGACTTGGGTCTCCTTGCTGCCGTAGCGACGGATATTGACTGTCGCGTCATTGACTTCTTGATCCCCAACAACGATTTGGTAAGGAATTTTTTGGGTTTGTGATGCGCGGATCTTATACCCCATTTTTTCGTTGCGGTCATCCACTTCTACCCGCAGTCCTTGTGCCTGCAAGCGTTCTTTGATTTCGTAAGCATAGTCACTGTGAGCTTCGACTGAAACTGGAATGATCGATGCCTGGATCGGCGCCAACCAAGTTGGGAATGCGCCTTTATAGACTTCCGTTAGATAAGCCACAAAGCGTTCCATCGTTGAAACGATGCCGCGGTGGATCACCACTGGACGGTGGTTGTTTTCACCATCTTCACCAACATACGTTAGGTCAAACCGTTCAGGCAACAAGAAATCTAATTGGATCGTTGACAAGGTTTCCTCCATGCCTAAAGCTGTTTTCACTTGGACATCTAGTTTTGGTCCATAGAAAGCTGCTTCGCCTTCTGCTTCAAAATAATCCAATTCTAATTCATCCATAGCGGCTTTTAGCATCGTTTGCGCATTTTCCCACATTGCATCGTCATCAAAATATTTGTCTTTGTTTTGTGGATCACGATAACTTAGACGGAAACGATAATCGGTGATATTAAAGTCTTCATAAACACCGATCATTAAATCAAGTGTCCGTTTGAATTCTTCTTTGATTTGATCCGGACGGACGAATGTATGCCCATCGTTTAAAGTCATTTCCCGAACCCGTTGCAATCCAGATAATGCCCCTGATTTTTCATAGCGGTGCATCATCCCTAATTCAGCGATCCGAATCGGTAGCTCACGATACGAATGAATGTCATTTTTATAAACCATCATATGATGCGGACAGTTCATTGGTCGCAATACTAACATTTCCCCATCCCCCATATCCATTGGCGGGAACATGTCTTCATGGTAATGATCCCAGTGCCCTGAGGTTTTGTATAGATCCACGTTTGCCATGATTGGTGTATACACATGTTGGTACCCTAAGCTGATTTCTTTGTCCACGATATACCGTTCGATCGTACGACGGATCGTAGCTCCTTTTGGCAGCCAGAAAGGCAAACCAGCGCCGACTTCAGGTGATAACATGAACAATTCTAATTCTTTTCCTAATTTGCGATGATCGCGTTCTTTTGCTTCTTCTCGTAAACGGATAAATTCCTTCAAGTCTTTTTTATCGAAAAAGGCTGTTCCGTATACCCGTTGCATCATCTGGTTGTCAGAGCTTCCACGCCAGTAAGCACCTGCCACTGATAACAATTTGTACACTTGGATACGACCAGTTGATGGGACGTGAGGACCGCGGCAAAGATCGACAAATTCACCTTGCTGATAGGCAGTAATCGTTTCATCATCTGGTAATTCAGTGATCAACTCTACTTTGTATGGATCTTCGGCAAAAAGGGTCAACGCTTCTTCTTTTGTTAACACGCGGCGTTCGATTGGCAGATTTTCTTTGATGATCTTCATCATCTCTGCTTCGATTGCTGGTAGATCTTCTGCAGTTACTGGGTTTTCCCCATTGTCTGTGTCATAGTAAAAACCAGAATCAATTGCAGGTCCTACCCCAAAATGGATCGATGGATAGAGTCTGCGCATAGCTTGAGCCATTAAATGAGCTGTCGAATGACGAAGTAAGCCTAAGGCGTCTTCATGATCGGGTGTCACGATCTCAATCGTTGCATCTTCTTCGATCGGACGTGAAAGATCGATCAGTTGTCCATTGACTTTTCCAGCTAAGGCTTTCTTTGCAAGACTTTTCGAGATACTTTCAGCAATCTCTTTGGTTGTTACCCCAACAGCAAATTCTTTTTTTGCGCCATCAGGAAATGTAATAAATAATGACATATGAATGTCCTCCTTTGATGATTTCAATCAATAAAAAAAGTCCTAGTATCGGTTACGATACTAGGACGATCACTCGTGGTTCCACCTATTCTTCAAAAACAGAAAAAGTCTGTTTTCCTCTTCATGAGATAACGGTTCAACCGCCTCCGTTTCAACAGAGGTCTTAAAAAAGTGGTCATCCTTTGGTTTTCTTCTAGGAAATTTTCAGCCAAGATTTCCCTCTCTTATCGAAGACTCTCAAATTCAGGTGTCTTTTTTATTGATCGATTATGGCTCAATTAAACCACTCTCTTGATAAAAAAGCAAGAGAATTATTTCCAATCGCCATTCACAGCATAGGTTCCTTGCTTCATTTCATTGATGATAACATGGATATGCTCTTTAGGGGCGCCTGTATTTTTATGGACCGCCTCAGTGATTTCTTTCATCATATTCGTCAGTTGCTCTTGCGAACGTCCTTCAACTAGTTCGACATGGATAAATGGCATACGATTTCCTCCTTTGTTTGCTTTTGATTATACACCTTTTTCAAAAAGACAAAAACTATTACCTTGGTTTCCAAGGAAAACCATGACTTTATTCTTCCTGATAAACGACACAAAACTTTTCGCAAACACACAGCATTTGATCGTGAAAAGACAACCCCGCTGAGGCATAAGCTCGTCGAAAAAAAGCTTCATGAACACGGCGCCAATAAGCCAAAGTGCGATCTCCTTCCCCTTCTAAAAAGGCAAAGTCTGCTGTCACCTCATCAAAAGGCACGATCGACACTGACTCTAAGTAAAGAACAGCTTTTGGTACATCCGACCCATTTAAAAGGACACTATAGGTTCCTGATTGCGGCAATGCTTCTTGCTCGATTTCATAGAGCGCAGCGGCAGATGTCGTTGCCGTCTTTTTGCCAGCTAAAACCAGTGCTGCCAGTTCATCGGCCATTTGTGGTGTATCACCAAAGGACCAAGCATCTTCATAGGTCAAAGGAGATTGATTTCTTGGATTTGCTTTTAAAAACCGCTGCCAAAACGCCTGAATCTGACAGTCTTTTATTTTTGATTCTCTGGTTTCATCTGCCAATTTTTTTCACTCCAATACTTCGTATATGTTTGGACATTCTCAGCTTCTTGCCAATCATAGGCCAGCCCTAATTTCTCGCTGATGTTCTTTGCTTGGCCATCAAAACGTTTTTGCATCTTCAAGAGGGACTGACCGCAGGCAGTGATCGTGGAAAAATCAAGCAATGAGGTCAATTCCCGCCACTCCTTTTCCGTTAGAAACGACTGTAGGTATTTATGATTTTTCCCTGTACTCACCTGAAATTGCTGAGCTTGGGCAACGAACAAATCTTCAATCCATAACAATTCTTGCCAACAAATAGTGTATAAATGATCCGCAGCATAAATCAGCTGCTTTCGAAGCAGCCCTTTCACGACATACGTGCTTACCCACCAAAATTCGTTGCAGTGTTCCTGAAAAGCGGCTTGGGTCGGGCGCTTGATCCAGTAATGCGAATGATTTGCTTGATTAGCAAAACTTAGTATTTGGTCTGGATCAAGCAGCGGATGCAAGCCTGGTTCGTTAGCCAGACGATCGACCAGTGCAAGAGGACATAGCATGAGATCGATTCTTACTCCGTCTAAAAAATGCATCAAGTACGTAAAACACCCGCCCAAACTTGGCGGATAGATGGTGCTAGCTTCCGGTGTTTGCCTGATCATGATCGGTCCAAAGGCTTCTAACCATGAAGGATCATCGACCAAGGGCTGAATATCATTCATTACGTAAACCACATCAAAGTCTTGTAAAAAATCTTTTGGCGCCTGTGGATCGGTCCGTGAACCAGATAAACCGATGGCACGTGCCCCAACACGTTGCCCCACAGACAGGATCAATTGGTGCAATTCTGCTTCTTCCCTCACCGTCTCCACCTCTTTTTCGTTTCGTTTTTGAACACCTAAGCTCTTTTTATAAATATTAGCATAGTTTCTTTTTTTCCACGACATTCGCAGGGAAAATATGCTATAATTTTATGTCGCAATTTTTTTAAGGAGGATCCTTCGTGAACGAACGTCAAAAAGAACAACAACATGTCAATGAAACCATTGCTCTGATCCACAGAGAACAAGCGATCCTTTCGCAGCAAAAACAAGAGTTAGCCGCTAAAATGGATGATCAATTAAAAGAAATCGCCGATAAGAAAATTCGCGGGGGCGACAGTGAAGCCTTTTATGAATCAGTTATCGAGTACCAGCAGCATGAACAAGAATTGCTGATAAAATACCAAACCGCAGAATCACAAGAAAAACGCGTCAAAACCTTAACAACGATGGCGGGCAATCCGTATTTTGCTCGAATCGATTTCAAAGAAGAACAAGAAACCGAGACCCTCTATTTGGGGATCGCTTCATTGCGAGACAAAGATGAAGAAACGATCGTCATCGACTGGCGCGCACCGATCGCCAATCTTTATTATGAAGGAGAGCTTGGTGAGACCTTCTACGAAACAGACACTGATCGGTTTACGGTAGAATTGCTTTTGAAACGCCAATTTAAAATTCAAAATGGTGAAATCTTGTCGATGGTCGATACTTCGGAGATCATCAATGACGAATTTTTGTTGGAAATATTGGATGAAGCCTCTTCTTCTCAAATGCGTAACATCGTTTCGACGATCCAAAAAGCACAGAATCAAATCATTCGTGATACCACCAATAAATTCTTACTGATCGAAGGAATTGCTGGAAGTGGGAAAACCTCTGCTTTGTTGCAGCGGGTCGCCTTTTTACTTTATCGGAATCGCAAATGGTTGGACGAAAAACAAGTCTTGCTGTTTTCACCCAATCATTTGTTTTCTGACTATATTTCCATGGTCCTGCCTTCTTTAGGTGAAAGTGAAGTGCCCACAAGAACCTTCCACCACTTTATCCAATTGATTCTGACTGGCTATGAAGTGACGAAAGAAACCCAACAAGAAGAAACCTTTTTAAGTGGCGATGATGATGCCATTGAAAAAATCAAAAGTAGTCTTTTCTTGGTGGAAAAAATCAACCGTTATGTCCGTTCGATTGCACCGATCGGTCCCTTGTTCCGTGATCTAAAAATCCAAGGGCAAACCTATTTGACAAAAGAACAGATTCGCCGCTGGTATCAAGAAACCAATAACGAACTGCCGATTTACCAAAGAACCCAACTGCTTCAAACGAAATTATTAAAAAAAATCGGCGGCTTGGAAAAAGATGAAGCCAAAAAAGACTGGGTCAAAGAAGCGACCGAAGAACAATTGCAACAAGTATTTGCCAATGATCCTCATCAGGAATACAGCGAAGAAAACGAACGCCGTTTGCGGAAGAAACTTAGACAGCAGATCGTCCGCAAGAAGTTCCGTTCCTTGACGCGAGGAGTGAAAAACTTTCAGTTTATCAACCAAGCCAAGCAATACTTACACTTTTTACAATCGGTTGAGTCTGCTGCAGTCAAAGAAACTGGCATCGAGGCTGCGACTTGGCAGCAAAGTATTGCCGATATTCGACAAGGCATGCGCCAAAGACAGATCAAACAAGAAGACGCCGTTTTGTTTTTCTTACTGATCAAACAGCTTTATCCTGTTCATGTCGAAGAAAAAGCTCGGTTTATCTTTATCGATGAAATGCAGGATTTTCCACCAGCACAAGTGGCCCTACTGCGTCAGCTTTATCCAAAGGCTGGCATCACCCTGTGCGGCGATTTGAATCAAAAAGTGTATGGCAATGAAACGATCGTCGGGGCATTAGCAGAATTATTCCCCCGCGAAAGTGTGAAACGTTATCAATTGAAAACCAGCTATCGTTCGACTAAGGAAATCACAGATTTCGCCAATCAATTTTTAGTTGGCAGTGATCAAGTGGAATTGACGGCTCGTAAAGGGGCGGTACCAACAATTGTTAAAGGAACTGCAACTGAAAATCTGGCTTTCCTAGAAACCAGTATTCGTGACGCCGCTGAGAATCAGCGTTGGCGCACCGCGATCATTTGTAAAACCGCAAAGGATTGCCAGCAGTTATATGCCCAGCTGGCAGAAACAATGCAGGAACAAGTGCAGCTGATCACCTCTGAAGAAGACTTCATGAAACGCAATGTGATGATCTTCCCGGCCTTTTTAGCAAAAGGGCTAGAGTTTGACCAAGTATTTGTCTGGACACCAGGTGCCACTTTCGTGACTGAACAAGACCAATTGATTTTTTATACAATGGCGACACGGGCGATGCATCAGTTGACCGTCCTCACCCAAGAGGAATTGCCGCTGCTAGCAAAAGCTGATCCTACCACTTATCAGTTCCAAGAAGCATCAACGATCGGATAACAAAAAACATCACGATCGGCGAGTTCCCAAAGGAAACAAGCCGATCGTGATGTTTTTTTAGCCTTTTAACTCGCCAATAAATAAACGGGTTTCTGGATAGCGCATCCCTACGATGGTTAAAATCATTTGCAGCTCAGAAACGTGTTCGGGATCTTCTGGAACGAATAATTTTGTATGTCGTCCAATGCTGCCGTTATCGATCAAGCGATGGGTACGATTCCACTCACTAAATTCTTCAATCGTCGTAAAGCGACTAAGAGGAAAGCCAGCGCCATCCAGAATTTCTGTCAATCGAAAAAGTACATAGGAACTGTCGATGACAAATTCTTTTCTATGAGGCAAAGCACGCGTTCGTTTATAATCAATAATTGCTTTTTCTGGTCGGTGCTCTAAAAGCCAATCCAACAGCAAGAAGAACCCTTCCATTCGATACTCATCGATAAAGAGCCGTTCAGAGTATTCCGACATGCGAAAGACTAATGGAATCAAGAATCGCTCTTTATAAATTAATAAGGGTGCGCGATCAACGACGACATTTAAATAACGATTCAAATAAGAAGAACCACGATAATCACCTAGACGATACCCTTCTACCCCATACTTTTGATATTTCCGACAAAGAGCCGAGCAGTCAGAAATCGATACAGACACTTCTGCTAGCTTTTCAAAACCACTTAAGATTCGATTAAATGGCTCTAAAACGATTTTTTCTTCCATGTCTGCCCCCCTAACGATTTGTTTGCTTATGTAGTAAATCATAACACATAAAATGTATAGAAACCAACTGAAAAGATGATCAACACAGAAGAATTTTCAGTAAATGAGCAACGCTACCGCTTCATTATTTCTCTTGCATAAGCGACAAAGCCTCTACATAAAAAAACATACTAAAAAAATGGCAGCCAGATTGTCTCTAGGCTGCCAAGTGACACTTATTCTTCCGCATCTGCCACATTGTGATAGACGTTTTGTACGTCTTCAAGATCTTCTAACACATCGATCATTTTTTCGAATTTTTCTAGATCGTCACCCGTCAAGGTTACTTCATTTTGAGGAATCATTTGCATTTCTGCAATTGAGAATTCAGTGATTCCTTTTTCTTTCAAGGCTTCTTGAATGGCATGGAAGTCACTTGGTTCACCGTGAACGATGATTTGTCCATCTTCTTCAACGACATCACGAACATCGATCTCTTTGTCCATCAAGTATTCTAAGATTTCATCCGCATCGTCACCGGCAAAGCCAAAGAGTGCCGTGTTATCAAACATATAAGCAACGGCCCCTGAAACACCCATATTCCCGCCGTTTTTACCAAAAGCGGCCCGAACATCGGCTGCGGTACGGTTGACGTTATTTGTCAACGTATCGACGATCACCATTGATCCATTTGGTCCAAATCCTTCGTATCGAAGTTCTGAGTATTGTTCATCGCCAGAACCTTTGGCTTTTTCAATCGCACGGTCAATAATGTGTTTTGGCACATTGTAGGTTTTCGCACGTTCGATAACAAAGCGTAATTTTTGGTTCGCGTGAGGATCAGGATCACCCGATTTTGCTGCTGCGTAGATTTCGATTCCAAATTTTGCATAAACTCGGCTATTGTTTGCATCTTTAGCAGTTTTTTTCGCTACGATATTTGCCCATTTACGACCCATGATTTCACTTCGCTTTCTTGTTTTTAAAAATCCTTATTCATTATACTTGTCAAATGGCGTTCTGTGAAGTAATTTTCACTTATTTATCAATAAAAAGCGGAATTCTTCGAAAATTTTGTTCTGTGATTTGAGGATTCCCTTGCTGATAAATCTGGTCGATCCGCAATGACAAGCCATAGCGCTGTGCTTCTTGCTTACCAAATTTAGCGATCAGCGGCAGGGTCAGCTCTTTTTTGACCTCTTTTAAATAGTGCTGCCCTTGCTTCGTATACCCTAAGACTCGAATAAAGGAATGTTCTTGAGCTTCCTTCATTTCAGCTTTTGTCACTTGGAACAATACATAACAAGCAAGACGCTGCAGTCTCGTTTGGGTATAGCGTTTTGTCTTTAACAACTTGATAAAATCTGCAAAAGAATCCGCCGCCGTCACATATTGTTTTAGTCGATATTCTAGTCCTTCTTCCATCTGGTAAATAGCAGCTAATTTTTCGATTGGGGCAGAAATGATCTGGTATTGAAGATACGGCCAAAAGGCTTCCCAGTCGACTGTTGCTTGTGAAAGAAAGTTTTGTGTGGCTTCAGGAACAAAATCCACAACAGCTGCACCTTGTTTGATTGCTTGGCGAATGGCTGTTGCACTGGCGATTGTTGGATGATCGAATTGTTCTGAATGATAAGACGCCGCAACGCGTTGGATGGGGACCAAACGCATTGGTTTTTCATAATGCAGCACTTCCCGTGCATACGCCATACCCAACAGATGATTCGGCTGGTCTTTTTCTGCATGGTACTCAGGATAAAGCTCACTGAGGACCATACTCATTTTTTTACTATAGGTAGCATTTTGCCTAGCTATGCGTTGAAATGCGTCATCGATCATCCGCTGATTTTCTTTTTCAAACTGAGCGAACTTTGCATAGTCAAAGGGTTGTTTCGCATCTGTTCCAAAACACAAAGAATCACATTGCAGATTTTGTAAGATCCTAATCGCTCCCGCTGCAAAAAAATCAGCAGACTGGACGGCCCAAGCGGATGGCAGTTCAACGACCAAATCGACGCCATTTTGCAATGCCGCTTGGGCTCGTTGCCATTTATCGATGATTGCTGGTTCGCCACGCTGTAAAAAATTCCCACTCATCACAGCTACAATGACATCAGCGTTGGTTTCTTGCCTGGCTTTGTCCACATGGTATTGGTGGCCATGGTGAAAAGGGTTATATTCTACGACTAGTCCGCAAGCCTTCATCGACATCCCTCCTGTTTTACATAACGGTTACTTATGGCAGACAAAAAACCAGCGACGGCTTTTTTCATTTGGTTTTGTATCGATAAAATCAGCGTAGCATTCAACATTAGCAAAACCAGCATTTTCTAACATTCTTAAATAGCTTTCAAGAGGATAGGTTCTTTCTTGATGAAGCTCATCTAAGCGTTCAAACAACCCATTCTCTTGTGCAACAAAAAAGGTCAAGAAGTGTTCAATGCTATGGTCTTTTTCGCCTTGATAGCTTTCCCAAAGAAAGGCAAATTCATCGGTTTGGTAATGATAGCTATAATCAGGAAAGACTTCATCGATTTGATATACGGAATGCACATCAAATAAAAAGACGCCATCTTCTTCTAAACAACTGTAAACACCATCAAACACTTGCTGCACACTCTGCTCGTCTTCCATGTAGCAAAGGGAGTCAGAATAGCAGGTAATTGCTTGATAGGTGCCAACATCTACGAGATCCAGCATGTCACCCGCAACAAATTGCACAGCCGCCTCTTCTTTTTCAGCCCGTTGACTAGCGATCATCAGCATCTCTTCTGAAAGATCTAACCCAGTCACGTCAAAACCAGCCTTGGCAAACTCAACGGCTAACGCACCAGTTCCACAAGCCAATTCTAACAGCTGTTTTCTTTTTCCTAAATGACGACAAGAAAAATCCAGCCACTTTTTATAGAGACTGGAATCCATTACTTCGTCATAGACAAATGCGAAGGTTTCGTAAGCCATTACGCCACGACCCATTCATTAAGATCCACAAGCGGCGCATCAGACCATAATTTTTCTAGGTTGTAAAAAGCACGTTCTGAGGCACTGAATACGTGAACGATCACGTCACCTAAGTCGATCAAGACCCATTTTCCACCATCTTTTCCTTCGACACGGCGAACAGATACTTGATTTTCTTCTTCTTTATCGATGACTTCATCAATGATCGCATTGATTTGACGTTCGCTATTTCCTGAACAGATCACAAAGTAATCTGCTAGCAAAGAGATTTCCCGCACATCTAATGCCATAATATCTTCGGCATGTTTTGAATCCGCGGCTTTTACAGCAATTTCTAATATTTTCTGACTATCTATGGTAATTCCCTCCTATATTTGGCTACCCAAAAATTGTAGGTTTCGATCGTTTTTGGGTAGATAACTGCTTCTGTTTCGATCAAATGAAGCAAGGTATGTTTCGTTTCGTAAGCAACAGCGGCATCTAAGTCGATCATTGCGATCTCTCTGGCTTCAACGACTCCAGGAAACGTACGTCCGGGTTCGATATAATCTGCCACATAGACGATTTTATCTAGCAGGCTCATCTTGGCTGCTCCGGTTGTGTGCAAACGGATCGCTTGTAAGATTTCTTCATCATCGATTTCTAGTTCTCGTTGAACGAAATCAGCACCGACAAGTCCATGCCAGATAGCATTGTTCCAGTTCAAGAGATCCAAGTCGAATCCGTCTCTACGAATGACTAATTGAAATTCTTCATCGCTGCGTTCTTTCGCATAATCATGCGTCAAGGCGGCGATGCTGGCTTTGACCGGTGAAGCACCATATTTTTCCGCAAGGGCAACGGCCGTTTTTTCGACACCTAACACATGCTCAAAGCGCTTTTGACTCATCTGCATTTGGACCTTTTGCATCAAAAGTTCCCGTTCTGCTTGTGTGTAGTGTTCACTCTTCATCCAAGTACAACCCCTTTTCTTGAATATAGTGTAACACATTATCTGGCAATAAGTAGCGAACCGAACAACCTTGTTGCACTTTTTTACGAATTGTTGTTGAGCTGACATCCATTAGCGGGATATCGATCCAAATAATCGGGTATGGGCTATCGATCGGCACTTCTGGACGACGAACCCCCACAAAAGTCACCAATTCCATCAGCTCATCGATTTGATGCCATTTTGGTAAATAGTTCACCATATCCCCGCCAATGATAAAATAATAATTGGTATCTGGATTCTTAGCTGTCAATTCCCGCATCGTATCAACCGTATAACTCTTACCTTTTCGTTCCAACTCAATGGTCTCTACAGCAAATCGCGGATTATCGGCGATCGCCAACTCCAACATCGCCAAGCGGTGCTCAGCTGGGATCGTCTTTTTCTCATCAACATGAGGCGGTAAATACTCAGGCATGAAATAAACTTTATCCAGCCCTAATGCTTGCCCTACTTGCTCACCCATGACCAGATGTGCGTAGTGTACTGGATTAAAATTCCCACCAAGAATGCCCACTTGCTTTTTCGGTACATGTTCTTGTGTTTGTGTCTCTAAAACCGTTTGTACCTTTCCAAATGTTTGTCCTTGCATGCCTTCTCCCTCCTAAATTGAACGAACTTTGCTTGAAATCGTTTGGTATTTTTCTTTGCTTGACGGTTTGAATAAAACGATCACTCGTCCGATGATCTGTACCACTTCACAGCCGACTTTCTCACGGATCGTTTCAGCTGCTTCGTCAGCAACCTCATCGGTATTTTGGAGCAATGAGACTTTGATCAATTCTCGTTTTTCTAGCGCTTCTTCAATTTGCGCCATCATCGCGTCATTCAAGCCGCCTTTGCCGATTTGAAAAATCGGGTTTAAATGGTGCGCTTCACTTCGTAAAAATCTTTTTTGTTTTCCTCTTAAGTCCATATTCTTCCTTCTTCCTTATACTAATGCTTTACGTCTAAGCACATCGACACCCTTTGGCGCCCACCCAGCGATGACACACGGTTTGGTGATCGTGATCCAGCCAAGTCCAGCAAAAACGATATCGGTTTTTTCTTTGATTGAAAATTCGAAACGGACGAGTTCAGGAAAATCCGCCACTTCATCTGCTCGCGGCGGCTGCAGCAGCCCACCAACATGTTTCTCATAAAACTCATCGGCTTTCGTTAATTTGGTCCGATGGATCGCCACATCATTTGCTACATAAGCAATAAATGAACTGCGTTCTCCTTGAATGAAATCAAATCGGGCAAGTCCTCCTAAGAACAAAGTTTGTTCTGGATTCAACTGATACACCTTTGGTTTGATCTCTTTGGCTGGTGCCACGATTTTTAGATCTTTTTTACCTAAATAATGCGCCATTTGATGACGATGAATGATTCCTGGTGTGTCGATCAAGAAGTGTCCGTCATCCAATGGAATCTCGATTTTATCCAATGTGGTGCCTGGGAAACGCGAAGTCGTGATCAATTCGTTGATCCCCGCTGTTTGTTTGATGATTTGATTGATCAATGTTGATTTTCCAACATTCGTCACACCCACCACATAGACATCGCGTCCTTCACGATACGTTTCGATCGCTTGCAGTAAAGCTTCCGTTTCACCTGGCTTCTTGGCACTCGTCAATAATACATCCACTGGTCTTAAACCAGCTTCATGAGCACGTTCCTTCATCCATTGGGTCATCTTCGATTTTTTCAAAGATTTTGGCAAAATATCCACCTTGTTGCCCACTAATAAAACAGGATTATTGCCGACAAAGCGGTGCAGTCCTGGGATCAATGAACCATTAAAATCGAAAATATCAACGACATTAACGATCAAGGCTTCTTTTTCCCCGATTTCATTCAGTAGACGCAGAAAATCATCGTCGGTAAGGGAAACATCTTGGATCTCATTGTAATGGCGCAAACGGAAGCAGCGTTGACAATAGACTTCTCCTGATTCAAGTCCTTTTTCTAATGCGGATTGCGGGGTGTAGCCCAATTCATTGGGGTTCGTTGTCTGAATCACTGCCCCGCAGCCGATACAGTGAATTTCTTCGATTCCTTCTGTCATATTAAATTCCTCCACGCCATTTTAACTCTGGGTTGTGCTTCAATAAATAGTTCATGATTTTTCTTTCTGCGGCTCGATTAAATTGGGTTTTCCAAGAATCCGTTGGGATCACTGGTTTCACTAAAATACTGCGAACACCGGCACGATTGGCACCTCGTACATCCGTCATGATTTGATCGCCGATCATCACGACCTCTTCTTTTTTCAAGCCTAATTGCTGATAGCCTTGTTTGATCCCTCTTGAAAAAGGTTTTAATGCGCGGTGTACGTACTTTAAGCCAAAGGGCGCAACTGCCCGTGCCACTCGTTCACTATTGTTGTTGGAAACGACAACTACCGGTATCCCAGCATTTTTCATTTCCAGTAGCCAGTTTTTTAGTTCTTCGGTTCCGTCAGGATTGTTCCAAGCAATCAAGGTATTATCAAGATCGGTCAAAATCCCTTTGATCCCCTGTGCCTTTAGTTGGCTAGGGGTGATTTTATAAATCGCATCGACCATCCAAGTCGGTTTATAATTTGAAAACATAAAATCTCCTTTG
This sequence comes from Enterococcus casseliflavus, assembly GCF_029215545.1. Lineage (NCBI taxonomy): Bacteria > Bacillati > Bacillota > Bacilli > Lactobacillales > Enterococcaceae > Enterococcus > Enterococcus casseliflavus. Next base: position 2,051,111 of record NZ_CP119393.1, read on the forward strand.
CTGCATGATTTCTTTACGTATTAAAAATCGGCGACTAGTCATCGATCCAAATTGTCGATCCTTAAAAAGAAACAGTCCGATCTGCCTACAATCACGCAGATGGTTTCTATCAAGATCAGACCTCTTCAACCTGTAATTATACAATAGAATCTTTTTGAATACTAGCAAGTGCGCCAGTTTCTGCAGGTTTCTTGTAAAAGAACTGAAAAAGGAACCTGCCAAGACAACCGTTTGTCCTATCACTTCTTTAAAGTAGTCTTTTTTCCGTCAAAAAAGCATCCTTTTACTGAAAGGATGCTTAGGAAAGGTCCAAATTTATCACTAACAACTGCGAACTTCTCGCAGTTTACAATACTTTACTCAAAAAATCAATGGTTCGTGGATTTTTCGGATGATCAAAGATCTGTTCTGGCGTTCCTTCCTCCATAATGATTCCCTGATCCATAAATAAAATCCGATCCGCGACTTCTTTCGCAAAGCCCATTTCATGAGTGACGATGACCATCGTCATTCCTTGCTGAGCCAAACGCTGCATGACGGACAATACTTCGCCAACCATTTCTGGGTCTAACGCTGAAGTCGGTTCATCAAAGAGCATCACGTCTGGTTCCATCGCCAAGGCACGTGCGATAGCGATTCGTTGCATTTGTCCACCAGAAAGACTTTGAGGATAGGCTTTTGCTTTGTCTGGTAAGCCAACATCATTTAGTAGTTGTTTTGCCAACTGATCAGCCGCCGATTTTGCTACCTTCTTGACTTTCGTCGGGGACAAAGTAATGTTTTCTAAAACCGTCATATTCGGAAAAAGATTAAAATTTTGAAATACCATACCCATTTTTTCACGCATCTTATACAAATCATTCTTTGGATCGATAATATCGGTTCCTTCAAAAAAGATTTTTCCGCTTGTCGGTACTTCTAATAGGTTCAAACAGCGTAAAAACGTGCTTTTTCCTGACCCAGATGGCCCAATCACCACTACGACTTCTCCTTGATCGATCGTCGTTGTGATCCCTTTTAGCACTTGATTGCTGCCAAAGGTTTTGTGTAAATCTTGAATATCTAACATCATAGCTTGTCTTCTCCTTTTAACGACGATAGCCTTTGCCTAGTTTCTTTTCCCATAAACTCAATAGTCGCGAAGTCGTAAACGTCAAGATGAAGTAAATGACCGCCGCCACATAGAAAGGCGTTAATGGTTGGAAAGAACTGGTGACAACGATCTGCGCACTGTTCATCAGCTCGTAGATGCCGATCGTTGAAAGCAAAGAGGAATCCTTAATCAAAACGATAAATTCATTGCCTAGTGGCGGCAAAATGTTGCGTAGTGCTTGTGGCAATACGACATAACGCATCGTTTGAAAAGGCCGCAACCCTAAAGAACCAGCCGCTTCTGTTTGACCGTAATCAACGGCATTGATTCCCCCTCGGACGATCTCAGCAACATATGCCCCAGAATTAAGCGAGAGCGCAATGATCCCAGGAAATAGCCGCCCAAAATCAAGACTCAACACGCCGATCGAGACCGTCGGCAAGGCAAACATTCCTTGCAAAAGACCAAAAGCGATCAATATCTGCACCAGCATCGGTGTGCCGCGGATGACTTCAATATACGCATTAGCAAACCAGCGCAAAGGCGTCACTTTTGATAATTTCATTAGGGCAAAAATCACCCCTAGAATCGTTCCAAAGATCACGGTGATGATAGAGATCACGATGGTGATCACCACACCAGAAAGAAAATAAGGGTAATATATCGCTAAAAAGGATAAATCCATAATTGTGTCTACTCCGTTCTATCTATTGCGCCGCATTTTCGTTGGCTAGATCTGTGTTCTTTTGTACATACTCATCGATTGTACCATCTTCAATCAATTCTTTCAAAATACTGTTTAGTTCTTCTTGTAATTCGGTACTCCCTTTAGGTAAAGCAATTGCATAAGAATCGCCTTCAGATGCTTCTAATGCTACATCAGTGATCACGAGGTCATCATTTTGTGCAACATACGATTCAGCAACCGCACTTTCAAGGACCAAACCGTCGATCGAGCCTTGCTTCAATTCATTGACTAGATTCGGAACTTTGGCGATGGAAACCAATTGCGAATCAGCTAATTGATCTTGAACGATCATTTCTTGGATCGAGCCTTTTTGAGCGCCTACTTTTTTGCCAGACAAGCTTTCGATTGAATCAAATGCCGATTCATTGTTTTTATTAACAACTAATTTTTGTTCTGGTGTAAAATAGTTATCGGTGAAATCAAAAGTCTGTTTACGTTCGTCAGTTGCTGAGATGCCTGAAACAGCGATATCGGCTTTCCCTTGTTGCAAAGCAGTCAAAACAGCATTGAAATCAAGGTCCAAAATATTCACTTCGACACCAAGACGATCAGCGATCTCATTGACCATATCGATATCTGCGCCCACGATCGTATCTTTGCCATCGATCAAGGCATGAAATTCAAACGGGGCAAAGTCAGCAGAAGTTGCCACATTTAACACACCAGCTGCTTTGATGGCTTCCAATTGATTATCCGCCGAACCGCTGGCACTAGAACTTCCAGTACTCGATGAGCCGCCATTCCCACAAGCTCCTAAAACCAAAATCCCCGTCAATACAACAAGTGCTCCAAATAATTTTTTCATTAAAAACGCTCCTCTTCAAAACAAATATTTATGCAATATAATCTTCTTATATTCAGAATATATACATAATAGCACAGAATAATTAAATTTTAAACTAAAAACTTCGCCATTTGTACGATTTATTCAATAACACTTTTAATAAAAAAATACTAGGATACCCATCCTCTAATCAGAGTGGATATCCTAGTTTTTAAAATCGGCGAAAACGTTGATACCTTGCCTCAAGCAATTCATCTGTTTGCAAGGTAGAAAGTTCGGCAAGTTTCGTTGAAATTGCCGCTTTCATCTGTTCCATCAATTGCTCTTTCGGTAAAAAGGCCTCTTCATGGGTTTCAGCAATCACTTTTTCAATAACACCGAGTTCATATAGTTCTTGAGCTGTGATCTTCATCAAGCCAGCAGCTTCTTTGGCACGGCTGCCATCTTTCCATAGGATCGAAGCAAAGCCTTCGGGAGATAAAATGGCATAGATCGAATGTTCCATCATCCAAACCTCATCGCCTAATGCTAGTGCTAAGGCACCGCCGCTGCCGCCTTCACCAATGATGATTGCCAAGATCGGCACCGTTAAATCGGACATTTCCATCAAGTTACGGGCAATCGCTTCGCCTTCTCCGCGCTCTTCCGCGCCAATACCGCAAAACGCCCCTGCTGTATTGATCAATGTGACCACAGGTCGCTGAAATTTTTCTGCTTGCTTCATTAAGCGTAACGCTTTGCGATAACCTTCAGGATGTGGTGAGCCAAAGTTTCTGCGTAAATTTTCAGGCAGATTACGGCCTTTTTGAATACCGATCACGGTCACTGGCTTGCCATCTAAACAAGCAATGCCGCCAACAACGGCTTCATCTTCGCCAAACAGACGGTCTCCATGAAACTCTTCAAACTCAGAAAAAATGCCGTCAAAGTAATCCAGTGCCGTCAAACGGTCTTTGCTGCGAGCGAGTTCAACGATCTCGTGGGCTGCTCTAGTCATTGCGATCCCATCCTTTCCGCGTATGCAAAGAAATCAAATGGTGGATTTTCTCCCGCAAGTTCGTCCGTGGAACGATTTGATCGACAAAGCCATGATCTAACAGAAACTCTGCCTTTTGAAAGTCTTCAGGTAGTTCCTGACGAATGGTTTGTTCAATCACACGTCGTCCAGCAAAACCGATCAAGGCTTGCGGTTCTGCCAGGATGATATCCCCTTCCATCGCAAAACTAGCGGTGACGCCACCGGTTGTCGGGTCCGTTAAAACCGTTAGATAAAACAAGCCAGCTTTACTGTGGCGTTTTACCGCGGCAGAGATTTTTGCCATTTGCATCAGCGACAAAATTCCTTCTTGCATCCGCGCACCACCTGAAGCGGTAAAAAGAACAACTGGTAGCTGTTTTTCGATCGCACGTTCAAACAAACGGGTGATCTTCTCCCCCACGACCGTTCCCATACTGCCCATGATGAAATTCGCATCCATGATCCCGATCGCTAACGGCAATCCTTGAACTTTTGCTTCTCCTGTGAGGACAGCCTCATGCAACCCAGTTTTTTCTTGCATTTGTGCGACTTTATCCAAATATCCAGGAAAATCAAGAGGATCTTTTGTGGTTACATCTGTGTCCCATTCTTCAAAACTTTTCTCATCAATCGTGATAGCGATCCGTTCCCAGGCACTGATTCGGAAATTATACCCGCAGTGAGGACAGACTTTCTCTGCCCCCATCTCCTTCGTATAAAGCGTTCGTTTGCAACTAGGACATTTCGCCCAAAGATTATCTGGTACGACTGGTTCGTTCGTTGGCAGCTGACCTCGATTAGGATTGATGCGAATGTAGTTTTTCTTCTTAAATAAAGCCACTCATCTTCCCTCCTATTGTTCAGGTGTCCAATTTGGCAGAAATTCCTCTTGTAAAAAGGCGGTTGTATAGTCTCCCGCAATCACTTTCGGGTGACTGATCAAGTCCATTTGGAATTCTGCATTCGTAATGACACCATCGGTCACTAATTCGGCTAACGCCCGCTGCATCTTCATCAACGCTTCGAAACGGTTCTCGCCGTGAACGATCACTTTAGCGATCATAGAATCATAATAAGGTGGAATCGTGTAGCCAGAATACATGGCACTGTCTACACGAACGCCTAGGCCGCCACTTGGTAAAAACAAATTGTTGATCTTGCCTGGTGACGGTGCAAAATTGAAGGCTGGATTTTCTGCATTGATCCGACATTCGATCGCCGCGCCCGTCATCTTGATGTCTGCTTGCGTCAAACCTAGCGGTTCACCACTAGCGACTTCAAGTTGTTTTTTGACTAAATCAATGTTTGTCACCATTTCGGTGATCGGGTGTTCCACTTGGATTCGAGTGTTCATTTCCATGAAATAAAACTCCCCAGTGTCCGCCATTAAAAACTCGATCGTGCCAGCATTACGATACCCTACCGCTTGTGCGGCACGCACCGCTGCTTCTCCTAGTTCTGCTCGCTTGCTTTCAGAAATCACCACAGAAGGGGATTCTTCCAACACTTTTTGGTTGTTGCGTTGTAGCGAGCAATCGCGTTCACCAAGGTGGATAATATTACCAAAAGAATCACCTAACACTTGCACTTCTATGTGTCGAGCAGGATAAATGATTTTTTCAATGTACATTTCATCGTTGCCAAATGCCGCTTTCGCTTCTTGTTGCGCCGAAGCAAAATGATGAGGCAATGCTTCTTTATCTGCGACTTTCCGTATCCCTTTACCGCCACCGCCGGCCGCAGCTTTGAGCATGACTGGGTAACCAATCTCTTCAGCGATCGTTAAAGCTTCTTCCACATCAGAAATCGCGCCTTTGCTTCCGGGAATGACCGGTACTTCTGCTTCGATCATCAAGCGTCTTGCATTGATTTTGTTTCCCATTGCATCGATAGTCTCACTCTTTGGCCCAATAAAGACGATATTGCATTCCTCGCACATCGCAGCAAAGCGGCTATTCTCTGAAAGAAAGCCAAATCCAGGATGGATCGCCTCAGCCTTTGTGACGATCGCAGCGCTTAGGATCTGCTGTACATTCAAATAAGAGTCGGCTGCTTTGGCAGGTCCGATACAAATCGCTTCATCGGCAAGCTCTGTATGCAACGCCTCTTTATCTGCTTCTGAATAAACGGCGACCGTTTGAATACCTAATTCGCGACAAGCGCGAATGATACGTACGGCGATTTCGCCACGGTTTGCGATCAATACTTTAGAAAACATGTCTCACCTATCCAATCATGAAAGTCAATTCTGCTTCCGCCACTTTTTTCCCATCAACATAGGCAATTCCTTTGCCGATGCCAGCTGCAGATTTCACTTTGATTATTTCTACTTCTAAGATCAAGGTATCGCCTGGTGTTACTTTTTTTCTGAATTTTGCTTTGTCTAAACCGCCAAAGTAGGCAGTTTTCCCACGAAAATCTTCCAATGATAGCAATGCCACAGCACCTGCTTGTGCCATTGCTTCCACGATCAATACTCCGGGCATCACTGGTTCATGGGGAAAATGACCTTGGAAAAACGGCTCATTGATAGTAACGTTTTTCTTCGCAACGACCCGTTTGCCTTCTTCTAACTCCTCTACCCGATCCACTAAAAGCATCGGATAACGATGAGGGATGATTTCTTTGATTTCTTGAATCGTTAATGCGCTCATTGCTTTACCCTTCTTTCACACGGAATAATGGTTGATTGTATTCAACGATTTGTTCGCTTTCAACCAAGACTTCAACTAATTCGCCATCGACGTCGCTGACGATTTCATTCATGACTTTCATCGCTTCAACGATACAGAGAATATCACCTTTTTTCACGTGATCGCCGATTTGTTTGAAGTTGTCTTTATCAGGACTTGGTTTCAAATAAACGACACCCACTAATGGAGAGACAACTTCTTTGCCCTCTAAAACAGGTTTTGCCGTTTCTACTGTGTCCGGTGTTGCTGAGACAGCAGGCGTTGGTGCAACAGGAGTTGGCGCAGCATTCGCTGCAGGAGCAGATGCAGGTGCAGAGGATGCACTTTGTAGCCCACTTGTCGTATTTTTATTAAAATAAAGTTCAAATGTCTCTTTTTTTAATTGAAGCTCAGTTAACGTCGATTGATCGAATTGGCTGAGCAGCTCTTTTACCTCATGTGTTTCCAATTACGCTTCCTCCCAACGTTTCAGCAAGATCACTGCATTATGACCGCCAAACCCAAGTGAATTACTCATGGCATAGGTCAATTCTGCTGGTTGGCTTTGATTGATAACAACGTTCAAGTCGATCTCAGGATCTTGTTCTGTCACGTTGATGGTTGGTGGAATAAATTGATGTTGTAATGCTAATAGTGAAGCAATGGCTTCGATTCCACCAGCCGCTCCAAGCAAATGACCAGTCATTGACTTTGTACTGCTGACATATGGTTTTTTATAGTCTTCGCCCAATCCGTATTGGATCGATGTCGCTTCTGCACTGTCATTGGCAGGCGTGCTTGTACCGTGGGCATTGATGTAGCCAACTTCAGCCGGGGTGATCGCTGCTTCTTGCATCGCCAATTTCATTGCTTTTCCGGCACCTGATCCATCAGGATTTGGCGCAGTCATATGGTAGGCATCACAGTTCGCACCATACCCTACGACTTCACCTAAAATCGTTGCCCCACGTTTTTGCGCATGCGCCAATGATTCTAAAATGAAGACACCAGCGCCTTCACCCATGACAAACCCACTACGATTTTTATCAAACGGAACGGAAGCTTTGTCAGGGTCTGATTCAGTGGTTAACGCCGTCAGAGACGCAAAACCAGCGATACCGATTTCACAGATCGTCGCTTCTGAACCACCAGCGATCATGACATCTGCGTAGCCATGCTTGATGTTCCGAAAAGCTTCACCGATTGAATGGGTACCAGAAGCACAGGCGGAAACAGTCGTCGTACAAATGCCTTTCGCACCTACCCGTAATGCAATGTTGCCGGCAACCATATTTACGATCGACATCGGTACGAACATTGGTGATACCCGATTTGCTCCTTTGTCATGCATCCGAATTACTTGGTCTTGAATCGTTGGCAAGCCGCCGATCCCTGAACCAACCATCACGCCAAAACGATCCACATCAATGGTTTCTGTATCTAACTTCGCCATTTCCATCGCTTCTAACGCCGCATAAATTCCATAAATGGAAAAAAGATCCATCCGCTTCGTATCTTTTTTAACGAAGTACTTTTCTAACGGAAAATCTTTGACCTCAGCGGCAACTGAGATCCCTGTTGCTTCTGCGTCAAATTTTGTAATCGGGCCGATGCCGTTGGTCCCGTTTTGTAAACTTGCTAAAAATGTTTCTGGGTCATTTCCGATTGGAGAAGTGACGCCGTATCCTGTAACTACTACTCGATTCATCTATTCTTCCTCCTACCCTTGCATTGCCATCCCGCCGTCTACACTGATCACCTGACCAGTGATGTAGGGGCTTTTTGCTAAAAAGACTGCTGTTTGCGCAACATCCTGTGTGGAACCAAAACGCTGTAATGGAATATTTGCCAATGATTGTTCTTTGACTTTATCCGACAGCACTTCAGTCATCTCTGTTTCGATAAATCCTGGGGCGATCGCATTGCAGGTGATCCCCCGAGCGGCACCTTCACGAGCGGCAGATTTCGTAAAACCGATCACGCCAGCTTTACTTGCTGCATAGTTGGCTTGCCCGATATTTCCCGTCAAGCCGACCACACTCGTCAAATTGATGATGCGGCCTTCTCGCAGCTTCATCATTTTTTTCAACGCGTGCTGCGTCATATTGAAGGTACCAGTCAAATTGATTTTGATCACTGAATCAAAATCTTCGGGTTTCATTCTCAACAATAATTTGTCATTCGTGATCCCGGCATTATTGACTAAAATGTGGATCGGTCCGACTGCCGCTTCTGCTTCTAAAAGCATGGCTGCCGCTTGATCAAAATCAGAAATGTCCCCATTGATCGCTACACATTTCACGCCGTAGCTGGTGATGCGAGCGATCAGTGACTGGGGAATTTCTTTTCGTCCATTTAAAACGATATTCGCTCCTTCTTTGGCAAAGGCTTCCGCGATGGTAAAACCGATCCCTCGCGAGCTACCAGTTACAAAGACGTTTCTATTTTGCAGATCCATAAATTCCTCCTAGTTGAATCGGGCTAGTGTATCTGCCAACGTTTGGCTATCTTCTACACGCGCAGTCTGTATTTCTTTGTCTATTTTCTTCATAAAACCGCTCAATACTTTTCCTGGTCCGATCTCGATGACTTGTTGGATGCCAAGCTGCTTCAGTGTCGCAATGCTTTCGTAAAAACGCACTGGCGATTTCACTTGCAGCGTCAACAGTTCCTTGATTTGGTCTTGCTGCATTGGCTGCGCGGTCGTATTGCTGATGACAGGTACTTGTAACTCATCAAAGGTGATTTGAGCTAATTCCTGTGCTAATTGCTGCGATGCGGGTTCCAACAAAGCAGTATGGAAAGGACCGCTGACATTTAAAGGAATCACCCGTTTGGTTCCAGCAGCTTGTAACAATTCCACCGCTTTATCCACTGCCGGCGCTTCACCGCCAATGACGATCTGCTGTGGCGTATTGTAATTCGCTGGTGTCACGATCCCCACTTGACTTGCTTCTTTACAGATTTCTTCAATCGTTTCAGCGGGTGTGTTCATCACAGCGACCATTTTCCCAATACCTGCTGGCGCCGCACTTGCCATATACCGACCGCGCTTTTGCACCAATGCGACTGCTGTCTGGAAATCAAGCGCACCACTAGCGACTAAGGCTGTATATTCGCCTAAACTCAAGCCAGCAACAGCATCTGCTTTGATTCCTTGCGCATCCAAAAGTCGCCAAAAAGCCGTACTTACCGTTAAGATGGCAGGCTGCGTATATTCCGTCTGGTTTAAACGTTCGTTTTCAGTAAAGCATAGCTCGGCCATATCATATCCTAGAATGGTGCTGGCTTGTTCAAACGTCTCACGAACGATTGCTTCTTGGTGATAGAGCTCTTCTCCCATTTGGGGGTACTGTGCGCCTTGACCGCTAAATAAAAAGGCTGTCTTCATCTTGCACTCCTTCATTACTTTGATCGTTGTCGTTGGAGAACATGGCTTCTTGCAGTTCGTCTATGAATCAGCAAAAACACGTTCTTAAAAAGGAAAGGCTAGGCTGTCTGCCTAGCCTTTGTTTTATGCTTGTTGTTTTTCTACATATTTAACTAGATCTTCAACGGTTGTGATACCATCTTCTGTTTCGATCTTCACATCGAATTCATCTTCGATCTCGTTAATGATTTGGAAAAGATCCAAGCTGTCTGCTTCTAAATCTTCTTGGATGTTTGTGTTCAATTTGATTTCTTCTTTTTCTTTTCCTAATTCTTCTGCTACGATTTCTTGAATTTTTTCGAATACCATGTGTATATTCCTCCAATGTGTTTTTCAATAGTAATTTTGTTTCGTGAACAAGTTATAAGGTGGCTAACATAGTTCCCCATGTCAATCCGCCGCCAAAACCTGAGAACACCACTTTTTGACCACTGCCAAGTGACAGTGTACCTCGTTTGATTTCTTCATCTAGCAATAACGGAATCGAGGCTGCCGAAGTATTGCCATAATCTTGCATATTTTGCAAAAATTTCTCACGGGGCTGCTTCAGCTTGCGAGCAACTTTGTCTAAAATACGTGAATTTGCTTGGTGAAGCAAAAAATAATCGATTGCTTCATCTTGTGTCAGATCATTGATCGAGGCGACCACATCACGCGTCGCAAAATCAAAGATTTCTCGTCCAATCATTTGCATACAAGCACTATACGCCGGAGCGTTTTGTGAAAAAGGATTCTCATTCGTGCGAAAACCAGATGTTAAGGACATGCCTCGCGTCCCATCTGCTTTTAAAGACTCTTTGAGCAAATGCTGCTCTGAAGATGCTTCCAGCAATAGACCGCCGGCACCATCTCCGAATAAAACAGCCGTCGAACGGTCGTTCCAATCCAAGACTTTTGAAAGTACTTCTCCACCGATGACCAATCCTTTTTTAGCGCCCGTTCGAATCAGTTTTTCAGCCATAGACAATGCATACACGAAACCAGCACATGCTGCACTGATATCAAAAGCAAAGGCATTGACTGCCCCAATCGCCCCTTGGACTTGGCAAGCAACCGCCGGTGTATTGAAATCCGGTGTGATCGTCGCTACCAAGATGAAATCTAGACTTTCTGCTGAAAGCTGAGCATCTTGCAAGAGCGTTTGAGCGACGCGAATACAAAGGTCTGAAGTGTTTTCGCCAACAGCGACTCTTCTTCGTTTGATTCCCGTGCGAGAATGGATCCATTCATCTGAAGTATCCATCAAATTTGATAGATCATCATTTGTTACGATTTTTTCTGGAACATAACTTGCAGTCGCGGTAATTTTTCCAAACATATTCATCCATTATTCTCACTTATAATCTTGTAAAAAGTCATGCAGATTTTTCAGTGCTTTCAACAGTGCCTGTTCCTCTTCAGGAGACATCTGACTCAAGACACCCTTCACCATCTCACGATGAAAATGCTGATGAACACGATAAAGGAGTTTTCCTTTTTTCGTCAAACCTAGTTTGACGACTCGCCGATCATCTTCACTGCGAATCCGTTCTACATATTCTTTTTTCACCAAACGATTGATCGCGATGGTCAAAGTCCCAACAGTGATCGAAAGCTCTTTGGCAACTTCAGTCGTGGTCTTTTTTTTGTACATCCCGATGGCTTCGATGGTATGCATTTCGGTAATTGAAAGGTCTTTGAATTGAGATTTTTTCAATTCAGATTCTTCAATCACTAAGATGTCATTAAAGACGCTGACTAAGTAGTCATTAACTGTTTCTAAATTGGGTTCCATAACCTTCACCATCCGAATACTTTGATAATCAAATCATTTGATAGTCAAACTATATCGGAAGTTATTGAGAAATGCAAGAATTTTTTCGAACTTTTTTTATTTTTAAGCGCATTTTTATTTAAGAATTGATTTTCTAAGATTTTAAAAGCTGCGAGTTGACAAAATAATCCGTTTCCGTTATAGAGAAATTTCCTTTGAATGTCAAAGCTTATCATTTTGTTGCCTCCACTCTATTTCTAATTTTTTCTTGTCGATAGCCAACAAACGTTGCTCTCTTACGCTTCATCTGCTACTCTTTGATGGAAGGAGAGGAACGATCGATGAATCCGAACAAAGAGTTTCTAAAAAACAAAGCAAATGCACTGCCTGAAAAGCCTGGTGTTTATTTAATGAAAGATCAGCACAACGAAGTCTTGTATGTAGGAAAAGCCAAATCATTGAAACAGCGTGTCGTTTCTTACTTCCGAAAAAATCAGCAGCATGCCAATAAGGTGCTTCGACTTGTTTATAATGTCGTTGATTTTGAAACGATCGAAACAGATACAGAATTGGATGCACTATTACTTGAATGTCGTTTGATCCAAGCTTTTCATCCTATCTACAACCGACAAATGAACCATTCAGCCAACTATTGCTTTGTTGACTTGACGAATCATACCTTCACGATCACTCAAACACCACAAATTGGCAGTTATGGCCCCTTTCGGCAAACAAAAAAATTGCCAGCATTGTTTCAATTATTGTCAGAAACCTTTCAATTGCCGACTGTCAACGAACTGACGCTATTAACCTTACGTAAGCAGCTCCCTCAAATGGATGCGTATCCCTTGGAAGAGAAGTGGCGGGAGATCGGCTGTTTTTTTGCAGGAAAGAAGACCGACTGTTTTTCACTCCTTAAAAAACGCTTGGCATACCTGATTGATCACTTATTGTTTGAGCAAGCTAGTGTACTGCAGCGCGAGATCCATTTAGCAAAAAGCTTTTACCAAGAAATCGTGAGGGTCAATCAGTTTATTCAAGAACCAGAAGTGATTTTTTCTATTCCCCTTGACTTAGAGGAGCCAGGATCACAGACGACTCAAATCAAATACTATCAAGTTAGCTTTGGCAAGTTGATCCAAACAAAAGTTCTTTCTCCCGAGGAAACATTCCAGCCACTCCCGCCAGCAAGCGCTGCGCTTCCTTTAGCCCCGGAAGATCTCGATCCATTAGGGATCATCCTTAATCACTTGTATCGCCAAGAAAAAGCAGCAGATAAATAAAAAACAGCAAGCCCAAGTAGGCTTGCTGTTTAGAAATGAGAAAGCGACGACGAACGTCCCACTCATTCTTATTGGATCAAATCATAGATTTCCATGGCTACAATATCAACATTATCAAATTGATAAGATTGACTTGATTCTGCTTCCGTTAATTCAAACGTTTCTGTCGAATTGTCATAAGTAACGGTACATTTTTCGACGCCTTCTTTTTCAAAACGACGTACTTGAACTTCATTGTCTTGCGCTTCGACCATCGCTTCTAAACGTTTGATGATAGCGACTAATTGCGAACTTTTCATTCGTAAGCCTCCTTTTTCTGTCCGTTATATTGTATCAAAACATCCTCTATCTTGCATTGATTTTTCGTATTTTTTTTGTCATTTTAAGATTTTTTTCCATCTTGCCACCAAAGTTTAATCAGCGCCTGCGTTCCGTCATTTTCGAAGCCTTTTTCAGCCAACTGATCATACAATTTTTTAGCTAAAGCGGTGCTTGGCAAATCCAATCCCATCTTCTTGGCCTCATCCAAAGCGATCCCCAAATCTTTGATGAAATGTTTGACAAAAAAGCCTGGTGAATAATCCTCTTTTAGGATACGAGGACTGTAATTCGTCATGGACCAATTGGCTGCCCCACCGCCAGAAAGCGTGTCAATCACTCGTGGTAAATCAAGACCCGCTTGGTTCGCATAGACCAGCATTTCTGTCATCCCCGTCATGGTTCCGGCAATCATGATCTGATTGGCCATTTTCGTATGCTGACCCTTCCCTGCCCCTCCTTGAAGTTGAAACGTCTTTCCTAATACTTCAAAAAGTGGTTTTACTTGTTGGTAAGCTTCTTCATCGCCACCAACCATAATCGTTAGCGTGGCGTTTCTCGCACCAAGATCCCCACCAGAAACTGGCGCATCGATACTCGCTGCTCCTTTTTCCTTCGCTGTCTGGTAGATTCGTTCTGCCAAATCAGGCGTACTGGTGGTAAAATCCACCAATGTTTTGCCCGTCACAGCCGTTTGAAAAATCCCTTGAGGCCCATAGTAAACCTCTTCAACGTCGGATGGATAACCAACCATTGTAAAGATGATTTCACTTTCTGATGCAACTTCTGTTGGGGTGTCACACCAAATTGCTCCATTCGCAACGAGTTCATCAGTTTTTTCTTTCGTCCGATTGTAAACATTCACTGTATGTCCTGCAGCTAAGAGATGACCAACCATCGCTTGACCCATGACCCCAGTACCGATAAATCCTAATTCCATGCAGATCCCTCCAAAATAAAAAAGTTCATGTCTTTAGTATACGCTAAAAACATGAACTTGCGAAAATTTTCTGTTTAATCGATCGTTCGGCGAAAGGCCTTTAATTTTACTTTGAATTTTTCTAGCGTCTGCTCGGTTTCTTTTTCGATGCGTTCTGTTTCATAATAAGCGACCATGTCATGGTAGAAAGATAGCATCGACTCACCGAAGCGCAATGCCGAGATCTCGTACATTTTTCTAGCAAGAACTTCGGGATCAGCAGGAATCTTTCGTTCATAATAATCAATAAATGCTTTTGCGAAATCCCGATCACTCTCATAGGTGACGCCTAAAGACGGATCATCGATCAAGGTGTTTAAGTAGTCATTGCCTTCAACGACTAACGGTGTTCCAGCAGCCATTGCTTCCGTGTAAGTCAGTCCTTGTGTTTCTGATGTGGAGGCACTGACGAAGTAATCGGCAGCATGGTAATAGATCGCCACTTTATCATTTGCCACTTCACCGACAAATTGAACATGGTCAGATAAAGCCATATCCACCACTTTTTCTTCTAATTTTTCTTTATGCGGACCTTTCCCAACGATCACTAATTGCGCATCAGGAATCTTCGTTAAAATTTCTGGCATGCCGTCGATGATTGCTTGGATATTCTTTTCATAAGAAATACGACTGAGGGAAAGCAGCATGGGTTGATTCTCAGTGATGCCCAATTTCTCCCGCAATTCTTTTTTCATGTCAGTTGTAATATCCGGTCGGCGAAACTTCTCAACTTCGATCCCTGTGGGGATGATCCGCATTGGTGAAACCACACCATACCCTCTCAGCGTATCGATGACCCGTTCACTTGGACAAACAACACCTGTCGAGTGGTTGGCAAATAGCCGTGAAAGATATTTCACGTGAGATGGTCGTAAGACTTTCCCGTTTGCGATGTAGTGCAAGTAATCTTCATACATTGTATGGTAGGTATGGATCACAGGAATCTGCAATTTACGCCCCACCATTTTCCCCAACATCCCAGAACCAAACTCTGTATGGGTATGGATCAATTCCAATTCTAATTCTTTGGCGATCAAATAGGCATACAACATGCCGCGAACCACGATTCGCCGATCTTTGAAGGACACAAACGGGACACTTGGCATGCGAATGATATCTTCTTCATCCAGATCAGCATTTGGATCGGTCGTTGTAAAGATATACACTTTATGGCCTTTTTTCTCAAGCTCTTCTTTCAATGTCTTGATCGATGTCGCCACACCACTTACCTGGGGGAAGTAGGTGTCTGTAAAAAATCCGATTTTCAAAACGGTACCTCCAAACTTTACATTAGTTTCTTCATTCCGTATTCATCACTTTTGTATAAACCTCTTGTAATTTAAACCCAATTTCATCAATACTCTTTTGCTTTGCTGTTTCATAACCCGCTTCACTCAACGGTGGCAACGTGCCCTCCACGATTCCTTTGATTTTCTCAATAAATCCTTCATTGGTTTTTTCCATGTATGCATTGTGCCCATTACTTAGCCACCCTTTATAAACAGGAATATCCCGAACGAGCACATTTTGGCGGCTGGCTAACGCCTCAAGGACTACGATCCCTTCTGTTTCTTCATAAGAAGGAAAGAAGAATAAATCGGCAGCGGAATATGCGCCTTCGATAATGTCTCCTTTGATATAACCTGGAAACAACACATTTTCTGGATGGTCTTCATTGACGAGGTCGCGGATCTGTTTAGGAATCGTCATCATTGGTGTATGACCAAACCAGATAAACGTATACTCAGGCAACTGTCTAGCTATCTCTACAAAATCAAGAATGCCTTTTCGTTCAAAAAATAAACCGACGGATATAATGACTTTTTGATCTGGTAAGAGATTGAAATACTCGCGAAAGGCTTTTTCTTTCTCTTGATCCGGCTGATATTTGTCAAGATCGATGCCGTTTGAGATCGCTTCGATCGGTACTTGGATACCATACCCTTCCAAAAGTTCTTTCGAATAAGGAGTCGGGGTGATCAACTGATCGGCTCTAGAATAAAGATTGATCAAATATTTTTTATATAATGGCGAAAGCTGGTTTGAGCCGATAAATGAATTCCGAAAATCCTCTTCTGTAGAATGGGCATGGTAAATCACTTTTTTCCCTTGTCTTTTGGCTTTGTTGACCATGTGCATACTATTGATCCCATACGTGTTGATATGAAGGATATCATAGTACTCATCATTTTTATCAAGAGTAAAAGGAATCCCGACAGATGTCAGTGCTCGTTGCTGATGGGCCAACGCTCGACCGATACCTGATTTAGCTAATAATTTTTCTCCTTCAAAATAAAGAAGTACTTTCAAAGATGATTCCTCCTTGGAAATGCTTATATCTGATATTAGTATACCATAGGCAATCGGAGACATACTCCTACCATGGTCCTAGATTTTGTTCCCCATTTAATCATGATACGTGAAAAACTTACGGAATCATAGCTTTATACAAAGATATGACAAAATTGTTCGTTTTCTGAAAAAACGAGCAGGCTATTGCAAGTCAAATCGAACAAGAAGGCTTCTTATAACAAAAAAAAGGCAACAAGCAAAATTGCTTGTTGCCTAGAAATGATTAGTTTACATACTGTTCGATTAGCTCAACAACTTCTTCCATTGTATCGCAATCTTCTAAAGCACGTTTTGCTAATTCTTGCATGTCAGTCGTTGACAAGCGTTTCATTAAGCTACGTGTTTTCAGAACAGATGTTGCACTCATTGAGAACTCATCTAAGCCCATACCTACAAGAAGTGGCACAGCAGTTTGATCGCCCGCCATTTCTCCACACATACCAGCCCATTTGCCTTCAGCATGCGCTGAATCGATCACGTTTTTGATCAAACGTAAAATTGATGGGTTGTATGGTTGGTACAAGTAAGACACGCGCTCGTTCATGCGGTCTGCAGCCATTGTGTATTGGATCAAGTCATTGGTACCAATACTGAAGAAGTCAACTTCCTTCGCAAACTTGTCTGCTAAGACAGCAGCTGCTGGAATTTCGATCATGATTCCGACTTGGATCTCGTTAGAAACCTCAACGCCTTCGTCAATCAATTTTTGACGCTCTTCTTCATACATTTTCTTCGCAGTACGGAACTCTTTCAATGTTGCCACCATTGGGAACATGATACGTAAGTTGCCGTGAGCAGAAGCACGTAACAACGCACGAAGTTGGGTACGGAACATGTCATCCCCAAGTTCAGATAAGCTGATACGCAATGCACGATAGCCTAAGAAAGGATTCATTTCATGAGGCAATTTTAGGTAAGGAAGTTCTTTATCGCCACCGATATCCATTGTACGGACAACCACTGGTTTGCCAGCCATTCCTTCTAAAACTGCTTTGTATGCTTTGTATTGGTCTTCTTCTGTTGGGAAATCAGGAGAATCCATGTACAAGAATTCAGTACGGTATAAACCGACTGCTTCTGCACCATTGTTGTGGACACCTTCTAAATCTTTAGGCGTTCCAATGTTCGCAGCTAATTCAAAGTGCTTACCATCAGCGGTAACTGTTTCAGCATCTTTCAATTTTTCCCATTCTGCTTTTTGTTCTGCGTAGGCTTTCCCAGCTTCAACAAATTCAGCTGCTTGGTCATCTGTCGGGTTGACGATAACGTCACCGATAATACCGTTAACAGCTAAGATGTCGCCCGCTTTCACTTTTGCAGTGATCTCCATTGTTCCAACGATTGCTGGGATTTCAAGAGAACGTGCCATGATAGCGGAATGAGAAGTACGTCCACCGATATCTGTTACAAAAGCTTTTACAAAGTTGCGGTCTAATTGTGCAGTATCACTTGGTGTCAAGTCATGCGCAACAACGACTACTTCTTCGTTGATCATTGAAGGATTAGGCAAAGTCACATTCAGCAAATGCGCCAAGATACGTTTTGCGACATCTTTAATGTCAGCTGCCCGTTCTTGCATGTAAGCATTGTCATCCATTGCTTCAAACATACCAATATACATGTCAGTAACTTCTTTCAACGCAGCTTCTGCATTGACTTTGTTATCTGTCACGTTTTGTTTGATTTGACCAATCATCTCAGGATCTGAAAGAACCATTAAATGAGCATCAAATACTTGTGCTTCTGCTTCACCTAAAGTTTGCGCTGCTTTGTCACGGATTTGTTGTAATTCCGCTGTTGACTTCGCTAACGCATCATCTAAGCGTGCTTCCTCTGCTGCAGTATCTTCAACTGATACTTTTGAAAAAGATAAATCAGGTTGTACTAACAGGTAGGCTTTCGCAACGGCTACACCATCACTAGCAGCAATTCCTTTTAGCATCTCAACCATTATTCAGACAAACCTTCTTTTTTCATTGTTTCTACGATTGCAGCGATTGCATCTGCTTCGTCAGCACCTTCAGCAGTGATAGTTACATCAGAACCTTGGCCAACGCCTAATGACATTACGCCCATGATTGATTTAAGGTTTACTGATTTACCTTTGTACTCTAAGTTGATATCAGAGTTGAATTTGCTTGCTGTTTGAACCAATAATGTAGCTGGACGTGCGTGAATCCCTGTCTCAGCAACTACGTGAAAATCTTTCTTTTCCATATTGATCAATCTCCTTTATGATACGTTTTTTTGTGTGAAGGCAAAATTTCCATGCATGCAATGACACCCGAAAAAAATCGCCCTTTCAACTGTTAAGATTACCATTTTTTTCCTCGATAGACAACCGTTTTCTCTTAAATAAACGATTGAAATAAATGTCCTATTTATTTTCTTGCACATAACGGTAGATGATCTTCCCATTTAAGCCCGCTTCTCCGACAAAAGAAGACCGATCTTCCAACTGGAGCCAGACATCTCTAAACGCCAGGAATTCTGGCTGTTGGACAATCAATTCTTGGATCTCTCCATTGCGCAAACGCGTTATTTCTGAAGCAAAATCTCTGTTCTCCATCCTAAATTCTCACCTCTTTCTTTCTATTATAATGGAATTACTTTTTATTTAAAAGACGCTTCTGCTAATGAAAGAGCGGCAAAAATTTTTACGAGTAAAATTCTTGCAGTCTGACAAAAAGTTAGTATAATAGAATTATGGTCAGTAAAGGTCAATAACACATTACCTCGAAGATGACCGTTTCTATGCACACAGCCCCTTTTCTTTTACAAGTGTAAAAAAGCGCCGTAAAATAAGGGTGTTGGAACAAATATGAAAGGTCGTGAATCTATGCTTTGTCAAAATTGCGGCAAAAATGAAGCGTCTATTCATTTATATGCCAGTGTCAATGGTCAAAGAAAACAACTCGATTATTGTCAAAGTTGTTACCAAAAATTAAAAGCTCAATCTGGGAATGCTGCAGCTGCAATGGCGCAAGATCCTTTTGGATTCGGCAATATTGATGATCTATTTCGTCAAATGTCTCGCCAGATGCAGCAAGGAAATACCCCTTATGAACAAACCCCATCGACGCAAACCGGCGGTAACGGTTTTGTCGGTGGACAGCCTCCACGCAATAACCAAGCACCTGCAGGTCTGTTAGGAGAATACGGTATCAATATTACCCAAATGGCTCGTGATGGCGAAGTCGATCCAGTCGTTGGTCGTGATTCAGAGATCAAACGAGTGATTGAGATCCTTAATCGTCGAACAAAAAACAACCCTGTGCTTATTGGTGAACCTGGGGTTGGGAAAACTGCCGTCGTTGAAGGGTTAGCCCAAAAAATCGTCGATGGCGATGTGCCACAAAAACTGATGGACAAAGAAGTCATTCGTTTGGACGTTGCGTCTCTTGTTCAAGGCACAGGTATTCGTGGACAATTTGAAGAACGCATCCAAAAATTGATTGAAGAAATCAAGCAAGCAGAAAACGTGATTTTGTTCATTGATGAAGTCCATGAAATCGTTGGCGCTGGTGCAGCTGGCGACGGAAATATGGATGCTGGAAACATCTTAAAACCAGCTCTTGCTCGTGGAGAACTACAAATGGTCGGAGCAACGACGTTAAATGAATACCGCATCATCGAAAAAGACGCTGCTTTAGAACGCCGTTTGCAACCAGTACGTGTGGATGAACCTTCTGTGGAAGAAACGATCCGCATCTTAAAAGGTTTGCAACCACGTTATGAAGATTATCATCATGTGAAATATACTGATGAAGCGATCGCAGCTGCCGCTACCCTTTCTAACCGATACATCCAAGACCGATTCTTGCCTGATAAAGCAATCGATCTACTAGATGAAACAGGTTCTAAGAAAAACTTGACGATCCAAATCGTTGATCCAAAAACGATCGAAAAGAAATTACAAGAAGCAGAAGAACAAAAACAAGCTGCCTCTCGAGAAGAAGATTTCGAAAAAGCTGCTTACTATCGCGATCAAATCAATAAATTGCAAAAAATGAAGGAACGCCAAATCAGCGAAGAAGAAACGCCAGTCATTACCGAAAAAGACATGGAACAAATCGTTGAAGAACGGACAAATATTCCAGTTGGTGAATTGAAAGAAAAAGAACAAACGCAATTGAAAAATCTTGCGGATGACTTGAAAGCTAAAGTTATCGGACAAGATGAAGCGATCGATAAAGTAGCCAAAGCGATCCGCAGAAATCGGGTCGGTTTAGGCAAACAAAATCGTCCGATCGGCTCTTTCTTATTCGTCGGTCCAACCGGTGTCGGGAAAACCGAATTAGCAAAACAATTAGCCTATGAGATGTTTGGTTCTGAAGAATCGATGATTCGTTTCGATATGTCAGAATACATGGAAAAACACAGTGTATCCAAACTGATTGGCTCTCCTCCTGGTTACGTTGGCTATGAAGAAGCGGGTCAATTGACTGAAAAAGTTCGTCGGAATCCATATAGCCTGATTTTATTAGACGAAGTGGAAAAAGCCCATCCTGATGTATTGCATATGTTCTTGCAAATTCTCGATGATGGTCGTTTGACGGATGCCCAAGGACGTACAGTCAGCTTTAAAGATACCTTGATCATCATGACAAGTAATGCTGGAACTGGCAAAGTTGAAGCCAACGTCGGCTTTGGCGCAGCGCGTGAAGGCATCACTCGTTCCGTGTTAAATCAATTAAACAATTACTTTACGCCAGAATTTCTCAATCGCTTTGACGGGATCATTGAATTCAAGGCACTTAGCAAGGACAACTTGTTATCGATCGTGTCCCTTATGCTGCATGATGTCAATCAAACACTTAGTCATCAAAAATTGCATATCGATGTTCCACAAGACGTGCAAGAAAAACTGGTCGATCTAGGTTACAGCGCAACGATGGGTGCTCGCCCATTGCGCAGGACCATCCAAGATCAAATCGAAGACGGGATTGCTGAATATTATCTTGAGCATCCTCAAGTCCGTCAGTTAAAAGCACAATTGGAGGATTCCGATAAAATCGTTGTAACTTCAGCTGAATCCTCTGCACTTCCTGAAGAAACACCTTCTGCTGAAGACGAAAAACCATCGGAAACAGATGAGCAATAACGTGTCAAAACGGTGACCAAACCGTTCGTTTTGCCAGACAACCATGTTTTGCCAAAAAATTGGGTAATTCCGAGTTGTCTGGCTTTTCTTTTGAAAAAAAACGACCTATAATGTTATTAATAAATACATAGAATGTGAGGTGAGTCTGGTGAAATTAATCAACGTTACAAACAGCCATTCTCGACTAGTATTGAATCAACTTGAAAATACCGACGCAGAACTTGTAAAGGTTTACACTGCCGGAGACACGACCGTGATCTTTACCTCAGCGCCGAACCACAATGAAATTTTGCTGATCAATAAAAAACGGAATATTCGCCCGACGGAAGTAGAAGAAATCAAAAATTACTTCTTGAAAAAATTACCTGATGGCTCCTATGATCCTGCTACGATCTCTGTGATCCAAATGCCCGAAGTGGTAGAAATCTCCATCAAAAAAACGTTGTCTTCCTCACGTTAGCTTTGCCTAATCACGTGTTTAAAAAATATCTATAAAAGGTGACTGTCGCAGCCCTCTTTTATAGATATCTTTTTTTGTCTTCTCTCCTCCTTCTTTCGCCTAGTACTTCGACCAACGCTACCTGATAGTCAAGCAAAAAAAGAGAGCGTTACGCTCTCTTTTTCAAGTATATTTATTAGAAATCATCGACTGGATCATCACATGTAGATTGTGCCAATCCTTGGTACTATGAACATTGCCAAAAAATGTAAATTTCTGCGACTCATTATGGATCAGCACGCCATCAGAAACCAGTATGTCTGAGTCTCCTAAGTTCGAACTAAAGTGAATCACATTTTCATTGTAAATTTTCAATAGTTTGTTCTTAATGACCGGAATATATTCAGGGTGGTTCAAAAGAGAAATACCAATGCGAATCGGTTCCTCTTTTTGGATAGGTAAATAAGATGCTGTAATCTGAGCGATTTTCCTTAAGAAAAGGGCTTCTTTTTCTATTACAAACGAATGGCGCTGCAAGACGGTCGCAATCAGCTCCTCCACCTCTAATACGCGTTCGTTCGTAGAGGACAAATCTTCAGTAGACACAAAACTATCCAAAAAGAGATGAAGACAGCCCCATGTATTCATCACTAATTCATAGGTAAGAAACGCTTCGATCGCTTTGGAAAGATGATACTTTTGCGACAAAACAGCCACAACATCGGCAGAAAATTCGACCAATGGATTCCCCGAGAGGTTTCGCAGCTGTTTCCCCAAAAGAAGTTTCTCTTGATCCGAGATCGTTTCAGGTATGAAGAGAAAAACCCAGAAATGATAAAAAATCTGTTCTTTCTCGATATCTTGCTGACTTCTGATCGGCAGCAGCTTGATCACTTGCTTTTCCCCATTGAGTTGCTTGATTTGCTCATAAATAGCGATGGAAGCTTCGTCTAATTCATTGACGATATAGCCCCTCAACACCGCATTCTCAATGATTGAAAACATAATGTCGTGCTTCACTTTTGTAGTTTTCAACGGCTCATATTCTTTCGCAGCTAATTCAACGCTTGCACGGGTGCGCTGATTGATGTAAACATTGCAAGCCATGATCTCAACTAAATAATGGTACATCCGCACACAAGGCTCGGCCCCTGTCAGATCAATGGAATCTGTGTTGTTATTGATAGTAATCGGGACATTTTGGATAACCAGCATTTTTTTCAGATAGCTGATCAATTTATAACAATAAGAAATACTAAAAATCAATTCTTCTGAGATGTCC
This sequence comes from Enterococcus casseliflavus, assembly GCF_029215545.1. Taxonomy (NCBI): domain Bacteria; kingdom Bacillati; phylum Bacillota; class Bacilli; order Lactobacillales; family Enterococcaceae; genus Enterococcus; species Enterococcus casseliflavus. The sequence continues at coordinate 2,074,366 of NZ_CP119393.1, forward strand.
ACCATACGGGTCTTTCTTTTTCTTAACAAATAGGATAATAGACGATAATAAGGAGATTCTAAGAAATACTTCTTCTTTAGATTCACAAAAATATGCAGGCTTTGTTCTTCGTTTAATTCTCGTGACAAATAAACGGTTCTCTTTTTCAACAAAAAAATAGACTCGTCAAAGGTCGTAAACTCTCTCATATCTTCGGCGATTTCATTGATCAATATTTTCACCTGATACAAAGATTTGTTTATCGTTTCACATATTTTATCAAGAGACAGCTGCTTCTCCAAAATGATATTTCTAATAATAGTTAATTTATCTACCTGTTTTTTGGTTAAATAAAACCTATACAACTTTTCTATATACTCCAAAATTTTTTACCCGCCTTATTTAAAAAGTATCCTAGTTTCCAATTATAGTAAAATAAACTTAAATTTGAGCCTCTTTTTTCATTAAACGGACAATTTTAATAAAAACTTCAGAAAAATCCCCGCTTCTTTAAAACAGAACGGGTGAGAAAAACTTGTGAAACGATTCTTACCTTTTGTAACAAAAAAGCGTTGGAAACCATTAAAAAGATCCTGTGAATTAGCTGTTTCCATAGACTAAGAAAAAATTCGTATTCTTTCATTGATTGGTAAGTGACTTGGAGAGTAAAATCATTTTCTAGCTGGACAAACTTCTTTGAGGAATCAAGTTCATTTCAAAGAGCTTGTAATAAAATATCTTCTCTTTTTAGCCAGCAATCTTTGTATTCATAAATGTTGATGATCGACAATTCATCACTGATCTCATTAATTGACCGCATAATTTCTTCATCATCCGAATCAACATTGCCAATCACATGCAAATCATAATGAATACCAGATTTATCCACGCACTCAACGATATAACTGATGACATCTCCCCAAAAATGTTCCAATCGATGCGTGCCTCCTGCTTTTTCTAGCCTTGAACGTTCAGCGATACACAAAACGTTTTTCGAAGAGTATTGCAAGATGTTGATTTCCCCTAGTGATTCTGCTAAGTAGTCAAGAACCGATTGACGATCATCCTCTTGATCCACAATTAAATTTCTCTCTAAAATCGTGTTCGTCTTGTTGCTGAAAAAGCGCACAGTCAACATGGTAGCATTCTTTTGTCCACTGAAATTTATTCTGGTTTGCAGCATTTTGATTCACTCCTTAAAAGAACTTTGATCCTCTGCTATTAAGGATATAGTAAGAACCAGCTGATTTTTATCGTCTTTTTTTCAAAAAAACTACAAATAAAATAATCATTGTCACTCTTTTTCTTTCTACTGACTAAAAGACCTGACGATTAGAAACAAGTGGCAACTTCATAAAATTGAGAAAGACAAAAAAACTCTTTCAAAGCTTTCTTCAAAGAGTCTGATTGTATATTCCTAAAAAATGATGCTTTCTATTAAAATCTAGGGTTCATGAGATAGCCATCCCACACAGTTAGTTTTTTGAGATATCTTTATAATGAAACAAACATGAACGTTTATTAACAAAGGAGTAACCTTGATGTCTCTGTCGCGTGAAGCTAGAAGAATTGTAGGTGCAGATTACTAATTGAATGAAAACGTTAATTGATATTTTTTCATAAGTAACTTTGATATACCTATCCAATAGGAACGCATAAATAGAATCATACTTTTCAATCCCCACCCTACGCAACTGTTCATACGCGTAAAGCTACTGCCAAAATAGTTTCTTAAAAATGATAGAAAGTTGATTTCTATTGAATTGCAGGGGTTCAATAAAGAAATATTAAACATGAATTTTCAGAACTGGTTTCTCTGACAGCGACTGATTCAGAGCAAATTCTCAGGGACTACGAATAACATTTTTTTCGTTTTTTAGGTCCAATCCTAGTTGGAACGACAATTCTTTCAACTCTGAGAAGACTTTGACATAAAATAAAAGCCAAAATATAACCCTGCAACAAATTTACTTTCATAGTGATTATTACCGAATTGATAATTCATAGACAGAAAGATCGGTCGACTTGATAATCAACATCATTTGACCACTAGAATATTTTATTAAATTATTTTATAAAAAAATCAGATTAATTAAATACTTTCTACTTTTTCATTAAAAATAGCGAAAAAACGGATAATAACATAATACACCATCATTGTATACTTTATTTAAGCAGTAAATCATCTGCAAAAATTAAAGTGAGGTTTTATTATGAAAAAAGTTATTTTGGGTACTACATTCATTGCATCTTTGTTGTTAGCCGGAGGAGTCAACGCGTTTGCCAATACCATACCCGCCTCAGAAGAGATTCAGATTGACATTGTTTATGGAGATGCAACATTCGAGTTTAATGAGATCTCTTTGACAGCACCAGTTATTAGTGAAAGTATATTTGAAGGACCTGTTGAAGGGACTATAAATGTAGGTGGTACTTTGACCAATTTAACTGCTTCTCAAGTAAGAGTTAATTTTGATGTTAACGCGCCTGATGACTTTGATGGAATCGTTGATGGAATCGTTGTCGACGCTACTAATCTTAACCCTTTAACTGCTGCCCCCGTTGATACTGCTTCCATTCCTGAAGGAACAGAAATAACTTTTACAATCAAACAAGAATTTGCACAAGCTTTTGCTGCATTAGAAGAAGGTGATGAGAAACCTATAATTACAATAAGAGCACAAGAAGATAATCCTGATAACGGTGACAATCTATCACTATAAATTTTAAAAGGAATAATTTCATGAATCATACATTCAAACACAGAAATTCTTTTCTAAGGATTTCTGTGTTGCTTCTCTTACTAACACTGATCAGCAATACAAACATCCGTAATGCAAATGCCGATGAGACGACGAACTCACTGAAACTTACTCTGAGAGAAACAGAATACAAAACTTCTGATAATACCTTGAGTATTTCTCCTGAGATGGAGACGACGTATATTGTTGAAATTACACTAGAAAATGTTGGATCCGGTGATTCATCCATTGTTGTCACGCCTTACACCTCTACTGCTCTCTCACGAGAATCAGCTATCATCTATAGCGATGACCTAAACTTACTGCTAGATGACAAGTATAACTTTTCCAATTATGCATTGATCGAATCAGAAGCATTAGATGACGATGATCAAATCGAGATTCTCCCAAATGAATCCGTTCTTGTGACTGTAACGATTACTCTTCCAGAGGAGCCTGCACGTGAAGGAACCGTGATGGGAGCAATCAATTTTAGTCAGATCATGGGTCTTGAAACAGCAGAAGATTCAGTTGGTATCAAATCTGTGTATGAGTCACTTATTTTTATCAACTTACTTTTTAGTGATGTAGAAGAGCTCAAAGACGTCGTTTATGAAGACTTCTCCTTTGTTGCTCTTCAGGACACGGTAAACCTACAATTTTACGCACTCAACTATAATCCTATTTTAGGCAACTTGAACAATGCTCTTTACGAACTAATAAATCCAAATGGAGAAACAATTGCCTCTGGGGAGTTAGCAGATTCCGTTCTTTTAACGCCGTTAACCAAATCAAGAATGCAGATCCCTTTACTAGACAATAGTGAACTTATTGAAGGCGAATACCGTTTGACAATAGAAACAACTAGAAAAGCGATCACGACTACTTTTTCTTATGAGAAAGAAGACATGGATAACTTCAAAAAAGAGAACCCTCCAACGAACACTGCCGATGTTCAGACAAATAATCAAATCCTTATCTGGATCATCTTTGTTCTCGTTGCAGCGTTGGCAGCTGCAATCATTTACATCTTAAAATCGAAAAGAAAAAGAGAGGGCTAGTTCCTCTCTTTTGTGCTGTTTCTGCTTATTCCACTGGTCATCAATTATTGATAGTTTTCTTTTTAAAATAATGTTGCGTATCTCCTCTCCGAAGTGGGACAAGAAAAACCGCTCATATCAAATAAGCGGTTTTTCCTGATATATGCCTAAATATTTTTTCTTCAATGATCATTTCTTTTGAAAAAAAGGTTGCTGTCTCGCACTGGCTTTTCTTCCCTAAAAAAAACTCAGTACTAGCCTCATCCTCGACATCACTGATTGAATCTTCTAGTTTGGTAGAATCATTATCAAGTGAGTCTTCTTCCAAGTTTGCTTGTTCGTCGTAAATAGATTCTGCTTCTTCCTTTTGGCTCTCGGATTCTTCCTCGAGGCCATCGTCTTCTTACTTTTCATCCTCTTGGTCTTCATTTGTCAAGTTTTCATCTGGAATCTCTTCTTTTTCCTCATCCGTCTGATTCATTTTTATATCTTTCGTAAAGGTCTCTGAATCATTAATTGCTGTAAACGTGACTGATAGGTAGTACTCAGAGTTGGCATCAAGGTATTCCTTTATGTTCAATGTTGCAGCTACATTAAGAATCATTGATGCTTCATCAGTATCCTCAATCTGAATGATCATCTCTTCCGAACCGTTCACGCTGTTTAGTTCTGCTGAAAATGCTTCCCCGACAGCCGTGATTGTTACGCCAAAAGCACCTTCACTGCCGTTGCTATTGACGGTCAGCTGAAGATCTTGTGTGGTTTTCAATAAATAATAGTGTTCGTCCTTAAAATCAATCGTGTTCAATTCAAAAATCAACGTTTCGGAAACGTCATCAGCCATAGCCTCTACTGTTGGAAAGAAAAATATCGCCGAAAATATGAATAACAAACTTTTTAGCACTACATGGTCCCCTTTCTGGTTTCAGAAATCACTTTTATTTAATAAATAATCATTTGCTTTAGCAAAAGCGATAGATAGATAACTGTAAACTAGCAATAAGACTAATTCATTTTTTGAGTCGCGAAGCCATGGTACACCAACTGAAAACTTAAACCATCTGTTAGAAGTGCTTCAAATGAAGTTTCAAGGGCAATCACCGATTCATGCTCAGATAAAGAAAGCTTAGGCTTCACTAGTAGCATCTGACAAAAAGAACATGTCCCTCGATCAAATGAATAAACGACCTCTATCACTGGCAATCTATTCTGTGCTTTCCCCCTACTTTCAAACAAGGAGAAAATTTCCTGAACCATCAAATGTGCCTATGATATTTTTCTATTCATTTCAAGTGTATTTCCTTGTGGTCACCTTTAATACTACGCTCTTTTTCCGACTCATTTTATCTTCTTTTAAAAGAATGGTTATAAATTAGGATAATTGTCTAATCATTGGACGATTGCCCCCAATCATGCAACCTTCCTTCTGTATCAAAAGCACGTTTTCAGCAAAAAAAGCCCCTTCTTATCCATTTGGATAAGAAAGAACTTTCTACGATCGTTCAATTAAAAATGATTAGCCTAACGTACAAACTTGCACCTACGTAGATAGTCTGGCGGGAAACGACTCTTACATCAAACTCTTCAATTCGACGTCTGGGTACTTATCTGCGAACCAGCGCATCGCAAATTGGTTCTCAAACAAGAACAATGGCTGGTCGAAACGGTCTTTCGCTAAAATGTTACGGCTTGAGCTCATACGCTCATCCAAGTCTTTCGGATCGATCCAACGGGCGATCTTGTGGCCCATTGGGGTCATAATGACTTCTGCATTGTACTCATTCATCATGCGGTATTGGAAAACTTCAAATTGCAGCTGCCCGACAGCACCAATGATATACTCATCACTAAGATACGTCTTGTACAACTGGATGGCTCCTTCTTGGACCAACTGATAGATTCCTTTGTGGAAAGATTTTTGTTTCATCACATTTTTTGCAGTGACTTTCATAAAGAGTTCCGGAGTAAACGATGGTAGCTCTTCGTATGCAACTTTTAGTTTTCCTTCATAGATCGTATCGCCAATTTGATAATTTCCCGTGTCATAAACCCCGATAATATCCCCAGCGACTGCTTCTTCAATATTTTCTCGGGTATCTGCCATAAATTGTGTCACATTGCTGAGTTTCATTTTTTTGCCAGTACGCTCAAGTGTCACGTCCATGCCTCGTTCAAAGGTTCCTGAACAAATACGGACAAAGGCGATCCGGTCACGATGGGCAGGGTTCATATTTGCTTGGATCTTGAACACAAACCCAGACATTTCTGGTTCATAAGGACTGACTTCATCACCAGCCAAAGTTTTGTGACCGTAAGGCGCTGGTGCAAAGGACAAGAAGGTTTCCAAAAAGGTCTGCACGCCGAAATTCGTAAGGGCGGAACCAAAGAACACGGGTGTTTGATCGCCTCGTGCGATTTTTTCTGTATCAAAGGCATCACCAGCTTCTTGCAGTAATTCTACTTCTTCTAAAACTTGTTGGAACAGCCCATCTTCGGCAAATGGATGATCTGCAGGAAATTGTCCATTTTCATCTAGGGCAACTAAACGTTCCCCACCGTGATTGTCTGGACGGTAAAATTCGACCCGTTGGTTATGGATATCATACAGTCCTTCCAAGCCTTTCCCCATGCCGATCGGCCAATTCATTGGAAATGATTCGATCTCTAAAAGATCTTCTAGTTCTTCTAATAATTCTAATGGTTCGCGGCCATCACGGTCGAGTTTATTGATAAAGGTAAAAATCGGAATACCGCGTTTTTTAACGACCTGGAAGAGTTTTTTCGTTTGCGCTTCGATCCCTTTTGCGCTATCGATCACCATGACCGCACTATCCACCGCCATCAAGGTACGGTAGGTATCTTCAGAAAAGTCCTCATGCCCAGGGGTATCTAAAATATTGACCCGTTTGCCTTGGTAATCAAACTGCATAACAGAACTGGTAACGGAGATCCCCCGTTGTTTTTCAATTTCCATCCAGTCGGACTTTGCGAAATTCCCAGTCTTTTTCCCTTTGACCGTACCAGCTTGGCGAATCGCGCCACCGAATAATAATAATTGTTCTGTAATGGTTGTTTTCCCCGCATCCGGGTGGGAAATAATCGCAAAGGTACGGCGACTATCTACTTGTTGTTTTAATTTTGGATTATCCATTGATTTTATTGCTCCATTTCTTGTATTTACAATGCGAACAGTGTCCATTTTAGACTGTCGCTAGTTTTCTGACCAAATCAGTATATCATGGATAAGGGTGATAAAAAAGCAAAAAAAGACAAGAACCCCCTTCGACTACTCTCTTTTACAGAGTTAGGCAAAGGGCGTTCTTTCCATTTGATAGAAATAAATTAAAATGCTGGCAGTAAGGTATCGCTATGGTCGTTTTCTAAAAATTCGCGAACTTTATCGCTAGTCATGGCACGGCGCAAAACGGCGATTTTTTCAGAATCTTGATTGTCTTCTCGAGCAACCAATGAGATAGCAAAGCGATCATCGATCGTTTTTTCTAAGAAAAGGGCATCGGCTGGTTTCAAACCGATTTTCGCGATATAGGTTGGGTAGTTGTATACCAAGGATACATTCGGCTCATCATAGGCTTCCGCAAGATTCAGTAAATCAACAGATAACCATTCAAAGTTTTTGGGATTTTCGGTAACGTCTTTAAGTGTTCCATTAACACCAACGCCATCTTTAAGGGTGATCAATCCTTCTTCTGCTAAAATCGCTAACGCTCGACCTTCGTTAGACACATCATTCGGCAATGCAACTTTTGTTCCTTCTGGAATATCATTGATATCCGTATACTCTTTGGAATAAAAACCGACTTTTGCGTTGTAGATTTTATCTAATGCCACTAGGTTTGCATCTTTTTCTTCATTATACATTTGCATATATGGTTCATGTTGCGCAAAGTTGGCATCGACCTCGTCATTATTCAGCAGCTCATTGTACTGGATATTGTCATTGACTTGGACCAACTGGATTTCCCAGCCATCTTCCACTGCTTCCGCTGCAACTTTTACGACATCGGTCATTGGTGTCGTTTGCGAAGCGACCTTGATGATTTTCTCTTCGCTCGCCTCATCAGAGCTGGAACCGCAAGCCCCCAATATACCTAATGCCAATACACTCAATCCTAAAACAAATCCTTTTTTCACTTTCATTCCTCCTATTTTCGTTTATCAAGTTTTCTTGCTGCTTGATTGCCAATCCCTTGCAGGATAAAGACCAAAAGAATCATGATGATAATTGCAAAATACATGACGCCATATTCATAGCGTTGATAGCCATAGCGGATCGCAAAATCGCCGATACCACCACCGCCGACGATCCCCATCACTGTTGAATAAGAAACCATGCTGACTGCTGTCGTCGTTAAAGATAAAATCAAGCCGCTTCTAGCTTCCACCAGTAAAAACGACCAAACGTATTGCCATTGACTGACACCAAGGGATTTCGCCAAATAAGAAACTTCTTCGGGGACATCCAGCAGCACTTGCTCCGTCAAGCGAGCAAAAATACTCATAGCAACGATGCTCAAAGGGAAACTGGCGGGAATCGGTCCAAATGAGCTACCTAAAAGCATTCGCGTCAGTGGGATCAACGCTACAACAAATAATAGAAACGGAAACGAGCGGATGATCGTCACAACGAGATTCAAACCCTCATAAAGAAATGAGATTTTTTTTCCACGACTGCGGCTAAGAAAGAGCCAGACACCTAGCGGTAGTCCTAAGACAATGGCTGCGAGCATCGAAATCCCCATCATGATCGCTGTTTCTTTCAAAGACTGAAGTAATTCAGGCAGATAATACAAAATACTCTCACTGATCGTCATGCAGCAAACTCCTCTCCACTTTGTCCACATAAGAGCTTTCTTTGCGGACAATTGGCTGCGGATGATTGACAAATTCCGCTGCAAAGACGGCATCTTCCAATACAAACACACGTTGACAAATTTGTCTGACTGCGGTTAGCTCATGACTAACGAAAATGACTGCTGGCTGAAACGTCTGTTGAACTTTTTGCAGTAAAGCAAGTACATCGGCTTTCGTATCTTCATCCAGCGCACTAGTGGGTTCGTCACACAGCAAGATTTTCGGCTCACGGATCAACGCCCGTGCGATAGCTACTCGTTGTTTCTCCCCACCGCTCAACTTGGCTGGATAAATGTCGACTTTGTCTTCCATCCCAACAAATGAAAGCATCTCCAACACCTTCTTCGATGATTTCCCCATTAACTTCAAGGGCAAATAGACATTTTCAAAAACGGTTCGATTGTGTAACAGATTGTAATTTTGAAAAATCATGCCGATTTCCTGCTGCGCATGTAGCAGTTGCTTTTTGTTTAAGGGATCGATTCGTTTCCCATCAAAGAGCAGCTCCCCACTGTCAGGTGTCTCAATTAAGTTCAAAAGCCGAAGCAAAGTTGATTTCCCCGAGCCGCTTTTGCCGACGACCCCAACAATTTCCCCCGGCTGAACAGCAAAAGAAAGACCATCTAGGACGCTTCGATCGTAACGCTTTGTGATGTTGATCGCTTGTAACATCTTTTTTCCTCCTAATCAAACAGCAACGCAAGAAATTCAGCGTTAGTCATCTGATGGATAAATTGCTCGATGGCAATATCCTTTAGCAAGCGGCTGATGGTGTTTTGTTCAAAATCAATACCTTGCAGCATCGCTTCAAGTTCACTGATCTCTTTTTGTCCAAAAAAATCACCGGTAATTTGAATCGCTGCAATCTTGCCTTTGTTGACAGTAAAATCGACTTCAACGATCCCAACCTGCGCAAACCGATTTCTTTTTTGCCATTCAAAAGCAGGCGCTTCATTAAAAATCCACTCATTATTGGCATATCGTTCTTCAAACAGTGTTTGGATCGCTTGTCGATCGGTTTCCGTTAAGACGATCTCTTGCTCACTGATTTCATCAATCGATTCTACTTCATAGATTCGGCAAAGGAGTGTATCTCGAAATGCCTTGGTATCCATTGATTGGTATTGCTCTTCCAAATACGGTTTAATATTCGTCACACTTTTCCGTACGGATTTCGTTGCTTTAGAGGCAATTTTTTCTTGGGCAACGTGTAGGACTTTTGTTAATTCTTCTAGATCCACATCATACATCAATGTGCCATGAGAATACGTTCGACCTTTTTTTGTATACATCGCATTGCCAGAAAACTTTTTCCCATCAATGAACAGATCATTGCGGCCATGCACTTCTACCTCCTTGGCTCCCATTGCCGCTAAGCCTTTCATGATCGGTTGTGTTGCACTTTGGTAGTCACCAAAACTCGTGGCATCTTTTTTGGTGACAAAACTAAAGCTCATGTTGCCTAGATCGTCATAAACTGCTCCACCGCCAGATGTCCTGCGAGTCAACACGATATTGCGACTCCTTAAATAGTCAAAATCAATCTCTTGATACGCATTTTGATTTCTGCCGATTATAACACATGGTTTTTGTATGTATAACAGAAGACAAGGTTCTGAAACATCTACGTTATTCATTAAATACTCTTCAGTTGCCAAATTGTAACGGATATCATCACTAAGCATACGGTAAAATTTCATTTCAAGCCCCTCGTTCTTATTAGATTTCTATGGATATTCTCGCTTTTCTTACGGAAAATTGCAATCAAAGTGCTTAACGATAAGATACACGTGTTTTTTTATCTGTTTTTAAACTGTATTATTGATTAGATTTATCGTAACCGTTTCTTACAAACAAATCAAGGGGAATAAGTAAAAAAAAGGAACAAAAAAGACCAAAGCAGTTGCCTTGGTCTTTCTCATTTCATTCATGCGGAACTTTAACGGCGAGGCTCATCTTCCTCAAAATCTTTGCGGAAATAGCGGCGTTCTTCTTCTGGTTCCACTTCGCCTTCTTCTGGATCATGGAAGATTACACGGATCTTCAAGACACGTGATCCTTCCATTTCTTCAGAGATCAATTTCACGTTATCGACTTCAAAGGAAAGTTTTTCTCCTTCATCTGGAATCATTCCTAAAGCAGTGATCAAGTAGCCTGCCATCGTATCGACGTCGCTCATATGCAAGCTCATATTGAAAGCTTCATTGAAATCATCGATCAGCATCCGACCTTGAATCACGTATTCTTTATCAGAGATTTTTTCATAAAGCTCTTCGACCTCATCGGATTCATCATCGATCTCACCGACGATTTCTTCAAGCAAGTCTTCTAATGTAACTAACCCAACGACTCCGCCGTATTCATCAAGCAAGATCGCCATTTGGTTTTGGGTTTTCTTTAATTCATAAAGCAAATCATCGATAAAGACTGTTTCTGGAACAAACAGTGGTTCTTGCAAGATCTGCTTGATGTCCATTGTTTCAAAGCCGTATTTGTAGGCACATTTCAAAAGATTTTTGGTATGCAAAATCCCAACGACTTTGTCTTTATCTTCATTATATACAGGAATACGAGAATAATTTTCTGCTAAAATTTCAGTCAAAATTTCTTCTACTGAGTCATTGATATCCACCATAAAGGCAGAAGTTCGAGGAACCATGACTTCACGGGCGACTTTCGTATCTAATGAAAAGATCCCTTGCAGCATCTCTAATTCATCTTCTTCAAAGACCCCTTCTGTTTCCAACATATACCGCATTTCATCACGGGTCATCTTTGTGTCTTCATCGTCAAATTCCATTGGAGTGATCCGCGCCAATAAGCTTGTTGAAGCAGATAAGAACCAGACGAAGGGCTTTGCAATAATCCCGATCGTTCGAATCACACCAGAAGTGAACTGGGCAACTTCTTCTGATTTGTTCATGGCGATACGTTTTGGATACAACTCACCGAAAACGATCGACACATAGGTCAAGATCGCTAAAACGATAATGTTCGCTAAGCTTTTAGCCGCCGTTCCTCCACCTAATAAAGGTGCCAGACGGGTCGACAAGGTATCTGCCAGAGATGCCCCAGATAAGATATTCACCAAGGTAATCCCAACTTGGATCGTTGACAAGAAATTTGTTGGATTATCAATGATTTTCAATAATTTTTGTGATTTGACATTTCCTTCTTCCGCTTTTTGCTCCACACGGTTTTTGTTGACTGAGACGACTGCGATCTCAGAGGCCGCTAGAAAAGCGTTGATCAATGTCAAAACGATCAATAATAAAATTTGCGCTAGAAGCGACTGACTCTCGGGGTCAGCATTCATAATAGCATTCTCTCCTTATTTTTTCATATTCTAAAAAAAATCGTGGGCTTAGCCCACGATAAAATCCTATCACAAAGTTTTTTTCTTTGCAATAAAAAACACCAGTCATTGATTACTCGATCAACCGTTCTTGATTTTTCTTGATTTTGTCATCTTTGATCAGACGAACAATAAAGACCACGATCGTCCGACAAATTGCGTAAAACGGTACTCCTAAGAAAATTCCCAGCAAACCTGCCAGATTTCCAGCGACCAATAAAACCAAGATGATCGTTAATGGATGGATCGCTAATGATTTTCCGATCACATTCGGGTAGATAACATTTCCATCTAATTGTTGGACGACTAGTACCACGACACAGCACAGCAATGCGCGGAACGGTTCATCAAAGACCGTTACTAAGACTGCTGGAATCAAGCCAAGATACGGACCTAAATAAGGAATCAAGTTTGTGACCCCTGCGATCACCCCAAAAAGAAAGGCATAGTTGACGCCGATCATCCAGTACCCAATAAACGTGAAGGTAGCGACAAAAATACATTCGATCGCTTGCCCACTGATGTAATTGGATAGTGTCTTGTTTAAATCACCTAGCAACCCAACAATCTGCTCGCGTCTTCTTTCTGGAAAGACTGTTTTCAGATTAGGAACTAGCTTTTCTCCATCCTTCAACATGTAGAAAAGGATGAATGGGACTGTAACGATGATCATCGTCGCGGAAGCAATCGTACTGACGATCGATCCTAAGCTAGTGGATAACCCACTAAGAAACTGCTGCAGCAAAGAACCATAAGAAAGATTTAGGTTTTCTAACTGCTGCGCGATATCGATTTGTTTGAAAAATGGATCATCTGCGATTCTTGAGATCCAGCTTTCCATATTTTTGGCAAATGTTGGAATATTTTCCGCCAATGAAGTAATCTGACTCACCAGATTAGGAATAACGCTGACGAAAATCAAGATGATTGCTGCTACTAATAACAATAGAACCAATATGACAGCAAACAGTCGTTTTATTTTTGTGGTTTTCATCAAAAATAGGACGATTGGATTTAGCAGATAATACAGAAAGCCAGCAATCAATACTGGTGCAAATAAAGTAGAAAAAAACGTGCCGATCGGTGCAAATAGAAAATTGACTTTACTTAACACAAACACGAGTGTCACTAAAACCAATGCTTCCAATGACCAAAAGAACAGTTTTGATTGTTTGAATTTGTCGAACAAAAGATTCCCTCCCTTTTTTATAACATTATAGTTGATTTTGTAAAAAAAAGCTTGCGACTTTAGCCGCAAAAAAAAAGAAATTTGTAAAAAAAGTGGTATACTAATAAAAATAACGGAGAAATCATAGCTGAGGTGAGTTTTTTTTATGCATATCGCACAAACAAAAGATACGCTAAGTGAGATCTATTTGGCGTCATTGAAAATACGAAATCAAGTGTTCGTAAAAGAGCAAGGGGTTCCATTAGCATTAGAAGTAGATGAAAATGAGGCATTGGCTGTTCATTTCGTCTTATATGACGATGACAATGAAGCAGTCGCAACCTTACGTTTTTTACCGATCTCTGATCATGAGGTGAAATTACAGCGAATGGCGGTGCCAGCTGCTCATCGAGGTTCAGGCTACGGCAGACAGTTGATCAAGGGAGCGGAAGCTTTCATTCAAAAACAAGGAATCAAAAAAGTCACGTTAGGGGCACAGTTAACTGCCAAAGAATTTTACTTGAAGTTAGGCTATCAGCCTGAAGGCGATGTCTTTTTAGACGCGGATATGCCCCATATCAAAATGAGCAAAACCTTTTAACGAGCAGTGATTACTTAAAGCAGCGACCCCAAAACAGATTCTTCCTCTGTTTTGGGGTCGCTGCTTTTTATTCCTCTGCTTCAACGATCTCTTCAATCGCTGTCAGCAACGCTTGCGCCACCCTTTGATCATAGCCTTCACTTGTAATCACCGCTAAATCAGTGTCACTGTTCAAATAGCCTAACTCCAACAAAACTGCTGGAATATATTGCTCTCGTAAAACATAATAGTTACCAAAACGAGTGCCGTTGGAACTCAATGCCACTGAACTACTCAAACTGGAAGTGATCGTTTCTGCCATCTCTTTTGCCCCAGTATAGTAATAGTAAGTTGTCAGTCCTTGATTGCTGTTTGGTAGCTCTGAATTGTCGAAATGAATGCTGATAAATAGATCTGGTTCCTCCGAGAGTGAAGCTGCAGTAATTTCAGACAGCGCTAAATAGCGATCTTCGGTGCGTGTATATCTGACTTGAATGCCCGCTTGGGTCAGTACTTCGCCGATGGTTTGGACGGTGGCTAACGTCAAATCTTTTTCCATGATCGTTTGATCCGTTGACAGTGCCCCAGAATCTTCGCCGCCGTGCCCCGCATCAAGAACGACTTTAAAGTCTGACAATTTTTTTGGAGTCTCCGAAAGTGGAACTTCTTGGATGGATGCAGAATGCTTTTCAATGTAACCCGTTATTCCATCGTCAGTTTGGATTTCAACCATCTCTTCTGTTTGACTAAGTACGGTTGCCCAACTTCCACGGTGGATCTTCCCGATGACGGTTTCTTGACTTGTTGTCTGATAAATCGATACATAATCGTTCTCACTTTCAATCGCTGCATCGTATTCTGAGGGATCCACGTAAATTTGGACCATGCTTGCCGTTTGTGCGACCTCTTCTGCTTGAGCGTCCGACTCGGTTTGAGCCGTGCTTTTTTGGGTCTCTTCTTGAACAAAATGATCATTTCTCAACACAGCAAAACCTGCCGCAAAAAGTAGAATCATGGTAGTACCGATAACAAGCTTCCCTTTTTTCTTCATTTGCTTCCCCCACTTTTTTCTTGGTCTTTCTATCATGGGACTAGCAGCTTAAACAGAACTTAAAGGCAACTGCTAGAAGCAACCCTCTCACAGCACAAAAAAACTTCAACCGAAATGGTTGAAGTTTTTTGGGAAAAATGAGCGATCCGACCCATTTCACTTATTTTTGAGACAACTGCTTGTAGCGATCATACCAAATGTCCACATACCCTTGCGAAAAGGGTCCTTTGCCATTATTGATCCAATCTACTAAAATTTTGACATTTTCTTTCAGGATAAAATCAATGTCTTGCGGATATTGCATAATCTTACTGTGCAATTCATACTCATCCACATCTAGTAAACGTTTCTCGCCATCAGGAAATACTTTGATATCAAGGTCATAATCGATATATTTCAATGCCTCTTCATCAAGTAAATACGGTGAAGCAAGATTACAATAATAGGAAACCCCCTTTTCTCGAATCATTGCAATAACATTAAACCAGTATTTTTTATGAAAATATACAATTGCTGGTTCACGGGTAACCCAGCGTCTTCCATCTGATTCGGTCACTAATGTATGATCGTTGACCCCTATCACTGAGAATTCACTGGTCTTTAAGACCATCGTATCCCGCCACGTTCGATGCAAATTGCCGTCATGTTTGTAGCTTTGAATGCTGACAAACTCTCCTTCTTTTGGAACTCGCATAGCAACCCTTCCCTCAGCAAGAAAACTTGCGTTTTGTTTGGGTGTTCATTACACCGACATCGTTAATATTATAGCAATAAAAGAAAGCTTTGCCTAGAAATCTTTATCGAGTTTCTGATATTTCTTTAATTGATCCACCAATTTCTGCTGGGGTTTTGGGAAAACATAGTTTTCAAAGGATTCTTTGGTAGCCCATTCGCTGTCTTGTAACGGGATTTCTCCCCGTTTTCTGCCGTAAAATAAAAGGACGTGCCATTTCAAATGACTAAAGATATGAGTGATCTCACCAAAATGTCGTTTTTGCCAAACAACAGGCAGATCAGGAAAAATCTCGAGCGCATCATCTTCGGCAATCAAATCCAACTGTAGCTGCTCCTCTTTTGCCCATGTTCGCTGCAGAGCCTCGTACTGTTCTTTCGTCACTTCTACCAACGGAAAATGCCACATAGAGGCCAATAAGCCTGTTTCAGGTCGCTGTACGAGTAGAAACGAGCCTTGATCTTCGATGGCGCCTGCGATGTAATAGACATCTTTTGGCTTTGCTTTTTTCGATTTCACTGGAAAGTCTGTTTGTCGATTCTCCGCATAAGCAAGACAATACTGACTGATGGGACACTCTTCACATTTCGGTGTGGTGGGTGTACAGATTCGTGAGCCAAGATCCATCAAGGCTTGATTAAACTCACCAGGTTCATCGGGGGAAATGATCGTTCTCATCGCCTCGTCGAATGGTCTTCGGCTGCTGGCTTTCGCAATATCTGCTTCGATACAAAATAACCGACTGACGACCCGCATCACATTTCCATCGATTGCCGGTTCTGGCAAGCCAAAAGCAATACTGCCAATCGCTCCAGCTGTGTAGGGACCAATTCCTTTTAATGAGCGAATCTCTTCAATTGATTGGGGCATTTCTCCGTCGAATTCGGCAACGATTTGCTGGGCGGCAGCCTTAAGGTTACGGGCACGAGAGTAATAACCTAAACCTTCCCAAACCTTTAAAAGCTTTTGTTCTTCGGCTGCCGCCAAGTCTTGGATCGTCGGGAATTGTTCCATAAAACGATAGAAATAGCCAATCACTGTCTCCACTCGTGTTTGTTGAAGCATGATCTCTGAGATCCAGATTGCATACGGATCGTTGGTCGCCCGCCAAGGCAGATTGCGTTTTTCTTTATGATACCAAGTTAAAAATATTTCTTGGAACGTCTTGATTTTTTCTTCATCCCAAGTTTCCCATTGCTTACTCATCCATTACTTCCTCATCTAAGAATCGTTGTATATCATCGATGGCAAACCCTTTTTGATAAAGGCCTTGCTTGATTTTCATTTTTCGTTTCATCAACGGTAACCGCTGATGCCGCCGCATAAGTCGGGCCCCTTCTCTTTGGAGCGCTTCATTTTCTTGGTCCTCATCTTTTTCCATCGGTAATTCATCCAAAATCATCTGAATGACTTCCTGATGAAAACCTTTTTGCATCAAATGCATTTTTATCTTTTGGATCATTTCTTTATGGCTTTTGTTGTGAAAACGACGCATCGCTTTTTCAGCCGTATGATAACCGACTTCAAACTGCATTTCCTCGGTATACAAAGGCAATACTTCCTGAATCACGGAATCTTTTAATCCTTTTTTTCTCAATTGCTGACTGATGACCACGGGTCCTTTATCACTCATGCGGACTTGGGTGCGAATGTAGCTTTCTCCGTAGTTTTTGTCATCAATCAAATTCAACTCTTTCAGACGTTCAACGACTAAGTCTCGGTCTTGTTTTTCGATTTCTTTGTCTTTCAAATAGGTACGGACTTCCATTTCAGAACGCAGCTGATAGCTGATATAGTTCATTGCTTGCTGCAATCCTAAATCAAACCCCGCACTTTTTTTGATTTCTTTTAATTCTTCTTCACTCAGTTCCTTGCCTTTTAATAGCCGAAAACGGACCAAAAGATCTTCTGAGACCCGCAGTGATTCACCTTCTGATGTCGCCACTTCATAAAATGGTCCTTTTCCTTTATTGATACGAATAATTGTATTCATCTTCTTCACCTCGCGAACGTACATTCTATTTTACCACAACTACGATGAAATTCCTTCTAATCAAGCTGAAAAAATGTGGTAAAATGAACTGACTATTTTATTTAAGGAGTTCACATGGCAAATACACAAGTCCAGCTTGGACAAAAACTACAACTAACGATCAAACGCTTGGGGATCAACGGAGAAGGCATCGGGTATTACAAAAAGCTGATCATCTTTGTTCCCCGTGTTCTACCGGGGGAACAGGTCATTGCCGAAGTCACCAAAGCATCTCCCCGCTTTGCTGAAGCTAAGATGACCAAAATCATCAAGCCAAGCAGCGATCGCATCCAACCACCCTGCAAGTTTTACGACCGGTGCGGCGGCTGCCAATTGCAGCACTTAGTCTACGACAAACAATTAGACTTCAAAAAAGACCTATTGAAACAAGCACTTGAAAAATTTAAGCCAAAAGGCTACCAACAGTTTGAACTAAGGGATACTTTAGGCATGGATGTTCCTTGGCATTACCGCAACAAAGCACAATTTCAATTGCGTTACAACAGTCAAACCAAACGAATCGAAGCGGGTTTATACGAAATGGAGTCTCATCGCTTAGTCGCCATTGATGATTGCCTCGTACAAGAACAAGATACGCAAAAAGTGATCAACGGCATCGTCCAATTGTTGAATAAATACCAGATCCCGATTTACGATGAACGCAAAAACAGCGGGATTCTACGGACATTGATGGTTCGTATCGGGATCGCGACTGGCGAAGTTCAAGTCGTGTTTATTACCAACTCTGTCAAACTGCCGCAAAAAAATGCGCTGATTCGCGAGATCAATCAGCGCTTGCCGCAAGTCGTTTCCATCATGCAAAATGTGCAAAACAAAAAAACGTCCGTCGTCATGGGAGAGGAAACGATTCATCTTTGGGGCAAAGAAGCGATCGAAGAACGGTTGAATGAACTGACCTTCGACTTGTCCGCCCGCGCATTCTTCCAGCTGAATCCACAGCAAACCAGCATCTTGTATCAAGAAGGGTTAAAAGCCCTTGGCTTGAGCAAAAATGAAACAGTCGTTGATGCCTATTGCGGTGTGGGAACGATTGGGTTGAGCGTGGCTCCATATGCCAAAGAAGTCCGCGGCATGGACATTATTCCTCAAGCAATTGAAAATGCCCAAGAAAATGCACGCCGCATTGGTGCCCAAAATACCCATTATGAAACGGGAACTGCTGAGGAGCTCTTACCAAAATGGTTTAATGAAGGCTTCAAACCTGATAGCATCATTGTTGATCCGCCAAGGACAGGCTTGGATGAACGATTATTGCAAGCTTTGCTGAAACAACCACCGAAGAAGATGGTCTATATATCTTGTAATGTTTCTACTTTAGCAAGAGACTTGGTCCAATTAGCCAAAGTGTTTCACGTAGAATATCTGCAATCAGTAGATATGTTTCCACAAACCGCCCGCTGCGAAGTAGTGGTAAAATTGACTCGCAAATAATCATTTGCCTGACAAATCATCTTGTGATTTGTCAGGCGAATATTGTTTTCGTTGTCTTTTAAGCATAACGATTAATTGATTTGTAAGACGAGGACTTTCGTGGCAATAAAGGTGTCCCCTACTCGCTGCCCATAAAGACTTACCGATCGTTCAAGCTGCAGATCCGCACGTGACCCCTCCACGATTCGAGAATTATGCGATTGTGCATCATATAGAATTACTTTTATCTCAGTCTCGCTAGTAATCGTAAAAGATAATCTTTCCTCAGATGCGATCGCCATATCAAAGACTTCGCCGTCTTCCCCTGTTCCTTGAGAAATGTTCGTCAATTCCATCTCAAAACGATCACCATCAATAAGAATGAGTGTGCCCGTTTCATCTGCTTGTGCCAATTCCTCATTCGCTCGCTCTGCATCAGTCTGAGTCACTTGTTGCACTTTTGTCTGATCGGTTTGATCGTGATTATTTTGGGTCTCGTCTCCACTTTGACTTGTTTGCGTTTGCGGCGTATTGACTTGGTTGTTGATGGGTACGTTGTCGTTGTTTGTCTGTGGATCATTCGCAGCAACACCACAACCACTAAGTAATGCCACAAACAAGATAATTACTGTTTGTTTTTTTATCATAAAAAACACCTTCCTTTTATTCATAGCGTAATGCTTCGATCGGTTTTAATTTCGACGCTTTATAAGCGGGTAAGTAACCAAAAATAGTACCGATCAGCATTGAAAATGACACACTGATCAAAATGGATAACAATGAGATCGTCATCGGATACTCTAACAGACGCAAAGCGATCAGACTGATCAACAGACCGACGATGATGCCAATCAGCCCGCCGATCACCGATAAAACGATTGCTTCTGTCAAAAATTGCTGCAAAATCACTTTACGTTTGGCACCCAATGCTTTCTTCAAACCGATCTCTCTGGTACGCTCTGTCACACTGACCAGCATCGTATTCATTACTCCGATCCCACCAACGAGTAAGGAAATGCTAGCAATTCCCCCCAGTAAAATCATATTCGATCTATTGATATCATCGGTCATTTTCTGCACTTCATCATAGTTGCGGATGGAAAAAACAAAATCTGAAGGCGGAATACTCTTGGTCAATTCATGGCTGGCTTGAACGACTGCTGATTCTAAGACGTCCGCATTCGTTGCCTGAAACAGCACTGTTGGCCTTTGGTTGAGCTTTCCTTCGACGAAACTTTGGCTGCCTCGAGGGATGAAGACATATTTCCCTGACAGTTGCTCCGTGTCAGAAACAGCTACGCCAACGATGCGAAAGGGCGTCCCATTGATTTCGATCAGTTGATTGATAGGATCACGATACGAGAAAAAAATTTCCGCCAAATCTTTCGTAATCACCGCAACTTGCTTTTGTGTCTGCAATTCGGTTTCAGTCATTGCTCTGCCAGCAAGGATCGTATGGGGCAAAATTTCAAAGAATCCGCGATCCATGCCTAGCACTGTCGTATCGGTTTGCTGGTCTCTTTGGAAAACTGTCAGATTGGCTTCATAGAACAAGCTAACGTTCTTGGCGTGATCAATGGTCAGCAACTTTTGCAGCTCTCCTTCTGATAGTTGCGGGGAGTAATCAGGCAAACGATCATTTCTGCCGCTTTCGCCCGCTAAAAAAGCACTTCTGGCGTCATATTCAATCCGCATCGAGTTAGTATCACCACCAATCAGCTGCTTTTTCATGTTCTCAGTATTTCCGTTGATGATACTCACAATGGAAATGATAGAGGCAATCCCGACAATGATTCCTAGCATCGTCAACAAGGAACGCAAACGATTCTGGTAGATTGCGTGAATGGCCAAGCGAATATTTTCGGTCATCTTGCGCCCTCCTCAACAACTTCACCATCTTTAATGACGATTTGCCGCTTTGCATAGTCCGCGACTTCTTGTTCGTGGGTAATCAAAACCACTGTTTTTCCTAGATGGTTCAGCTTAGTAAATAGCGCCATGATCTCATGACTATTAGCGGTATCTAAAGAACCCGTCGGCTCATCTGCTAAAATCACATTTGCTTCTCCTGCTAATGCCCGAGCGATCGCTACTCGTTGTTTTTGCCCCCCTGACAACTGATTGATCCTAAAATCGATCCGATCCCTTAATCCGACACTTTCTAAGGCGTGAATTGCTCGAGTCGTTCGTTCTTCCTGATTGACACCAGCATACAAGAGCGGTAAGGCAGCATTTTGTAAAACGGATAGTTTGGGCAACAGTTCAAAATTTTGAAACACGAAGCCGATTTTTTGATTGCGGATCTCGGACAGTTCATCTTCACTCAATTGACTGGTATTTTTATCATCGAGTAGATAGCTGCCCATTGTTGGCGTGTCTAAACAGCCAATAATATTCATCAAGGTCGACTTGCCTGATCCTGATCGGCCCATGATGGAAACAAACTCGCCAGCATTGATTGTTAAGTTGATTTTTTTCAAAACGTGAATTTCGCTAGTGCCCTGTGGGAACGTTTTGCAGACATCAATCAGTTGGATCATTTGGTTTCACATCCATTCCTTCTTGGATCCGAACTGTTGGGAAGACGAGCACCACTTGCATATCCAGTTCACTTTCTAACAGATACATGGCTTCATCCGTTTCATCTTCCATGATTTCCACGGATAGTTTACTGATTTTATAGTCCTCAACGACGTAGATGAAGGGCCTATCTTCTTCATAAAACACGAAAGATTTGGGCAGCTTGATCGCGGTTTGCTCTTCCTCAATGCGTTCTACAAAACAATGGATGCCAATACTAGGTGGCTCTTCACTTTCATCTAAAACGACCTCAAAACTAAATTGCGACAAATTAGGGTTTGCGCCTTGTTCTTCAACCACTACCGAAGGCTCTTTCATATCCCCAACTCGGGTGATCTTTCCAGTCCATCGCTGACTGCCGCCATTACGGTCTCTAAGTTCAACTTTTTGACCAGGCTCAAGTTGATTGCGGCGAAATTCATCCACAGTCCCTTTTAAAAAGAGCCGACTGGTATCAACGATCGTCATAAAAGGATTCTCTGGAGCCGCTTCACTTGCGCTTCGATTCATTTGTCGCTCGTCCACGTCTTTAACGATTCCATCAATTTCGGCTTCCACGACGTCTGAGCCATGTTGCTCTTTGACTGAACGTAG
Source organism: Enterococcus casseliflavus (assembly GCF_029215545.1). Classification (NCBI taxonomy): domain Bacteria; kingdom Bacillati; phylum Bacillota; class Bacilli; order Lactobacillales; family Enterococcaceae; genus Enterococcus; species Enterococcus casseliflavus. The sequence continues at coordinate 2,096,522 of NZ_CP119393.1, forward strand.
TTCTAATTCTGCCCGTTCCAGCTCTAATTCGGCATCGCCAATGCTGCTTTCCAAGTTTTGCGCTTCTAGCAGTAATTGACTTTGCTGCATTTCCAAATCGGTTTTACGATCTTCCAGCCCTTCTTTGTCCTCTTCTTCCGCACTGGCAATTTTTTGTTTCGTCTCCTCCAGCTGATTCGTGACCTTATTGTATTGTTCCCATTTTTGATTCGTTTGCCGTCTTGCTTGTTCCACAGCTCTCGAGCGATTTGCCGTCGCCTGTTCTGCTTCTTTAATGGCCAAAGCCCCCTCAGGGTTAGAGTAAACAAAAAGAGCTTGCCCTGCTTTGACTTGATCCCCTGCCTCTACTTTTTTCTCAACAACTGATCCTCTTGAGCTATCCACCTTGACTTTAACCGTTCTTGCTGGTTCAACGACTCCTACTAAGTAAAAATCTGCTCTCGGTTGCAGATCTTGCAAAGTTATTTGAGTGATGGAAGGTTCTTCACGACGAGCAATCCCCCAGGCACTCGTCCAGCCTAAACTGCCGATGATCAGTAAACTACTGATGATCATGAAACTCTTTTTTGATTTGTTCATATGCTTTCTCAAACATCTCACCTTCCTGATTGGTTAATCGAATGACCACCTTTATTTAACCATTGAATCAATTTCTGTTTTAAACGTTTCTCTTAATATCTGCTGAAGATTTCTTAAGAAAATAGAATTTTTCCATTCTTTTTTTATTAATATGAAGAATTCTTAAGAAGAATTAGCTATTCGCTCTTACTCCTCTTTGCTATAATCAAGAAAGAATCAAGAACGAGTTAGAAAGGACTGTTTCATGCGTACGAAAACCTCTTTATTAATTTTTTCATTGTTTGGTCTTTGTTTATTGGTAGGTGCCTTATGGCTATTAAAGGAAACGAGACTCATTCAAATGGTGCTAGATAATTTTTTGTCAAACCTTGTTACAGATGGCGTTGTGGAAACAAGTGATGGCGAAGGCGGGATGATCGTTGGTACCTTTGTCGACTGGCGCCCTATTAAACAATTGTTCTTGGCATTCTCCTTCTTTCTCGTTTTTGCCGTTACCTTGATTTGCTATTTTAGTTATCGTTATGTTTCAAGAAAAAAAATTGCAAGGATCGCCGAAGGAATTCAGCTCTTTTTCTCTCAATCGGAAGCAAGTTCCACGGGCAGCCTAGCGATCGATCATGAATTATTAAAAATAAAAGATACGATGAACCGCAATGAGGCTCTTTTAAAGGAAGAAACACAGCGCACCAAGGACTTGATCACCTATTTGGCGCATGACTTAAAGACTCCCTTAGCTTCAGTGATCGGCTATCTCAACCTATTGTTGGATACGAAAAACTTGACCAATGAACAAATGACGCAATCCTTGACGATTGCTTTAGAAAAGTCTGAGCGTTTGGAAACGCTGATGAATGAATTTTTCGACATCACCCGTTTTAATCTGCAAGACATCCAATTGTATCAACGGGAACTTGATTTCGTCTTCTTACTGAAGCAAATCCAAGAAGAATTCTATCCGCTGCTAAAAGAAAAAGAACAAACCATCTGCTACTCTGGACCAGAGAGCTTGAAATTAAAAGCCGATAGTGAACAGTTGGCGCGAGTGTTAAACAATCTGTTAAAAAATGCCATTGCCTATGCGCCTGATCAAACCACGATCATAATGCAGCTAACCGTGGACGAACAAGCAGCAACTTTTATCCTAGCGAATCAAAGTGAGCCGATCGAACAAGAACAATTGGAGGCATTATTTGAAAAATTTTATCGTCTGGATCAAGCTCGTTCAACCAAGACAGGTGGAGCAGGTCTCGGATTGGCGATCGCCAAAGAAATTATTTTGGCGCATCAGGGAACGATCCGAGCTGCTAGCAAGAACAATGAGATTCAAATGATCGTCACATTGCCTTTAGCGACAAACCAACACGAAAAAACGAGAAAGTCAGTTAACTGAAAAGGAAGGTCAATACGAGTGGAAAAGATACTTTTAGTTGAAGATGAAAAAGAAATTTCAGATTTGATTGCCTTTTATTTACGAAACGAAAATTTTTCTGTCATCACTTGTGCAGATGGGAATGAAGCTCAGGTACAGATCGAGCAAAACAGCTTTTCTTTGGCGATTCTTGATGTCATGCTGCCAGATATCACAGGCTTTGACCTGTGTAAAATCATCCGCAAAAAGCATCATTACCCAATTATTATGTTGACAGCTAAATCTGAGGAAATCGATAAGATCACTGGTTTGACAATTGGTGCCGATGATTACATCACCAAGCCCTTTCGTCCGTTGGAAGTGATCGCTCGGGTGAAAGCTCAGATACGCCGCTCGACCCAATACAACGGCTCAGATCAAAACAAATTGATCGTGAGGGAGTTGGAATTAGATGTCAATAAGCGAAAATGTTTCTTGCAAGAAGAAGAACTTTCCCTGACGCCCATCGAATTTTCCATTTTAAAATTATTGATGGAGCGAAAAGGCCAAGTGGTAAGCTCTGAGGAAATGTTTCAAGAGGTTTGGGACGAAAAATATTACACGTCTTCCAATAATACCATCATGGTCCACGTTCGAAACCTTCGGGAAAAAATGCACGATACCCACAAGAAGTCCTCTTATATCAAAACCGTTTGGGGGATCGGCTATAAAATTTAACACCAAAAACCGTCCTTTCATTGTACGAAAAGGACGGTTTTCTTGGGACTGAACACAAGTAAATCGAGAAACATAGAAAAAAGCTGGAACTGATTCTTTCAGTTCCAGCTTTTTTTATTTAGAAACCTGCAACTGCAAGCTTCTTTTATTTCGTAATCAAAGCATCTAAACTAGCCACTGCCAGACTCATCTTCGCGATTTTATCCAACAAGGCAAAACGGTTGCGGCGAATCTGTTCATCTTCCACCATGACCATGGTTTGATCAAAATAAGCTTCGATCAATGGGCGCAATGCCACTAAGCTTTGGTAGTTTTCTTCCATCGTTTGATGTGGGAACTTGTCCTCTACTGTTAAGACCGCTTCATACAAGGCAGTTTCAGAGTCGTTTTCAAACAAGGCAGGATCAATTGCTGCTTGATCCAATTCAGCTTTCTTCGCTAAATTGATCACCCGTGTCAAAGCTTCCATCGAAGGTTTGAAGTCGGTGTCTTGCAGATGCTCCCTTAACATTTGAGCCGTTTCAAACAACGTACTGATGTCTGCTTGACGTGCGCCTAAGACAGCTTCGATGACATCATGACGCGTATTTTTGCTTAGTAAGAATTGACGCAGACGACCTTTCACAAAATCGGTCACTTGTTCTTGACCAGCGGCAAGTTGAATCCCAAAAACTTCTGGTTGGGCATTAATGGCTTCACGAATTTCTTCTTGCAACTGAGCAAATGGGAAGTACCAGCGCTTTTCAGCTAAGATGCGGATAATCCCGTACGTTTGGCGGCGTAAAGCATAAGGATCGTTTGAACCGCTTGGAACCATATCAACAGCGAAGAAAGCAAGTAAGCTGTCTAATTTATCCGCAATCGCTAAAACAGCCCCGATTTTTGATTGTGGCAATTCTCCTTCGGCTGAGATCGGCATGTAGTGTTCACGAATCGCTTGGGCAACTGTTGGTTTTTCTCCTTGGATCAGGGCATATTTTTCCCCCATGATTCCTTGCAATTCAGGGAATTCCCCTACCATATTGGTCACTAAATCAAATTTATAGATTTGAGCTGCCCGTTGAAGGTCGGTCAGTTCTTCTTGTGTTAAACCAACGGTCTTCCCGATGATTTGCGCTGCTAGTCCGACACGTTGCATTTTTTCATATAAGCTGCCGATTTTTTCGTGGAAGGTGACTTGCTTAAGTTTTTCCACGCAATGGTCAATGGTCAGTTTTTTGTCTTCATTGTAGAAAAACTCAGCATCTTCTAGACGGGCGGTCAGGACTTTTTGGTTTCCTTTGATGACATTATCGATTTTCACAGCATCTCCGTTGCGGGCAGAGATGAAGTGCGGTAGCAATTCTCCGTCAAGGGTGCGGACATCGAAGTAGCGTTGATGTTCTTTCATAGAAGTAACTAACACTTCTTCAGGGACAGAAAGGTATTTTTCTTCAAAGTCCCCTACAAAGGCTGTTGGGTATTCAACCAGATTTGTCACTTCTTCTAGCAAGTCTTCATCTAAATCGATCCGCCAGTTGTTTTCTTGAGCGATCGCATTGATTTGTGCGGTGATCATTTGTTGACGTTCGCTTGGATCAGCGATGACAAACTGATGCTTCATTTTTTCCAAATAGTCGTCCGCATGATCAAACGTGACTGCCTCACCTAAGAAACGATGACCTTTTGACTCGCGTCCGGTAACAATATCAAGGATTTGGAAAGGAATGACTTGCTCACCAAAGAGTGCGACGATCCAATGAATTGGTCGGATATATTCAAAATCGTAGTCTGCCCAGTGCATCGTTACTGGGAACGTCAAACTCGTGATTACTTCCTGCAATCCTTTCAATACCTCAACGGTTGGTTGACCTTGGGTATGTTTCGTTACATAGACATACTCAACCCCTTTTAATTCACGGAAGGTGATGTCATCAGTCGTCAATCCTTGTCCACGAACAAACCCTTGAGCTGCTTTCGACCAATTGCCTGCATCATCTAATGCGATTTTTTTCGCTGGTCCTTTGACCTCTTCTTGCGTATCCGCTTGTTTTTCAGGAATACCGGTGACATAGACAGCCAAACGGCGAGGTGTGGAATAGGCTTCGATCGTTGTATAAGGCAACGCATGAGCATCTAAGAAAGCTGCCGTTTTTTCTTGTAATTGTTTCATACTTGGGGTTACGACATGCGCAGGTAATTCCTCTAAGCCGATTTCTAATAATAGGTTTTGTGCCATCTTATTTTCCCTCCTCAATCAGTTTTTGCGCCACTTCTGGATCAAGCAATGGATAACCGAGGTTTTCCCGTTCTGCTACAAATAGTTTTGCTACTTGACGTGCCATGTTACGGATACGTGCGAGGTACCCAGCACGTTCAGTGACGGAGACTGCGCCACGTGCATCCAACAAATTGAAGGTATGGCTGCATTTTAAGATATAGTCGTAAGCTGGATGAACTAAGCGTTCATCGATACAGCGTTTTGCTTCTTTTTCAAAACGATCGAAGTTCCCTAAAAGCAAGTCTTGGTCACTGACTTCAAAGGAATATTTTGAATGTTCATACTCAGGTTGGCGGAAAATCTCACCATATTTGACACCTGCAGACCATTCAAGATCGTAGACACTTTCAACTTCTTGAATATAAGATGCTAGACGTTCTAAGCCGTAAGTGATCTCTGATGTCACTGGCTTACATGCTAAGCCGCCGACTTGTTGGAAGTAAGTAAACTGAGTGATCTCCATCCCGTCTAACCAAACTTCCCAACCAAGACCTGCACAACCCATTGAAGGATTTTCCCAGTTATCTTCGACAAAACGAATATCATGTTCTAATGGATCGATCCCTAAAAGACGCAGACTTTCTAAATAAAGCTCTTGGATATTTTCAGGAGAAGGCTTCATCACGACTTGGAACTGGTGGTGCTGATACAAACGATTTGGGTTTTCCCCGTAGCGGCCATCAGCTGGACGGCGAGAAGGTTCTACGTAAGCGGCGTTCCATGGTTCTGGACCGATTGCACGTAAAAATGTGTATGGGCTCATGGTTCCAGCCCCTTTTTCTGTATCATAGGCCTGCATCAGCATACAGCCGTTTTCGGACCAGAATTTTTGCAGGGTCAAAATCATCTCTTGCACAGTTAGTTTACTCATCTTTTTCTTCCTTTCTTATAACGCATTGACGACAGGATAAAATTCGACAACTGATCCAGGGATCAATTTCACTTCGACCACGACATCTGCTTCTAAAACATCCGATAAGTCGTAAAGCATTTGGTCTGGACTCGTTGTAAATTCATGTAAAAGCTGTTCATCCTTTAAAAGGCGAACTTGCAGTGGAATACTTGCTAATACTTTGAGCTTTTTTTCGGTAAACGCACTTGCTGGAATCGTCATATCAAATAACATAAAACCCCTCCTTTGTTTTTGACTATTCTTGGTGTGAAACATAAAAAAGTCCCTATATCTATACACTTTGTATAGATATAGGGACGATAAATTCGCGGTTCCACCCTACTTCCGACAAGTCGGCAGCTTCATTGATCATGCTCACGGACGCCTGCGAAATAAGGTTCCAACTTGGCTTTCACTCTCCCAAGTTCGCTTCATGGAATGGTCTTCTTTCTTTCTTCCGATCATAGCACGGATTCGATTACCCTTATGATAGTAGTTGAAGCTAGGGTTTGTCAATGATTAATTTGAACTTTTATGCTTCTGGGCCTAAATCCGCCTGATCATGAAAGACGATCTCATCAGCGATTTTCCCATCACTTTCAAAAACAATGATCTCATTCATTCCGATTTTTAAAAACGGTGCTGGGACGTACAAGCGCTGCTGCGGTCCTTTTTCCCAAAAACGGCCGATCGTATGACCATTGACTTGGACAAATCCTTTACCCCAGCCTGGCAATTCGATAAAGGTATCTGCACATTCATCAAACACACATTCAAAGCGTGAGAAACTTGGTTGTCCTTTTTGCCATTTTCCTTGGAAATCAATGGCATGCAAATTATCCATCGGTAAGGGATAGATTTCCCAGTTGCTTTGGAAGGCGCCATTGATGATCACACCGTCTTTGATGCCTTTGTGCTGATGGTTCATTTTTACAGAATAATTGACCCGCCCCATATTCTCCACCAAGATCCCCAACTCGTTTTCTGATTCTGATAAATCGAAACTGTAGGTTTGACCGATTTCTTGATCGTAATCGATGCGCAAAAGTTCCTGGTTGATAAACGTATGGGCACGATCCATCGTATTGATCAGACGGTAGTCGGCAATCTTCCGAGCAGGCCCAATCAGTGAGCGATAATAGATATAGCCTGTCGCTTGATTGCAGGCTTCCATCGATAACGGGTAATTACTTATGATCGGTTGACTGATTGTGTCGATCGTCGAAAACAAGGAGACTCGTTCTTTCACTGAGAATGTTCCATAAGCTTTTCGCTCAATTTTCATACTCAAGGGAAACTCAGGAATTTCCGCATAGTCAGCGATCACCTTTTTGAAGGCTTGGTATTTGGCAGTAGGTTCTCCCCATTCTGTCAACAAGGCATCGTAATCATAGCTAGTGACATCCGGCGCTAAGCGTTCATAATAGTTTGACCCGTTCATAAAGCCAAAGTTGGTCCCGCCATGAAACATATAGATATTGACAGAACCTAATGCTAAACAATCCTGCAATTCCTTTACTGCATCTTGTGTTGAGGTCGTATGGTGCTGATCGTCACCCCAGGCATCAAACCAGCCGATCCAAAATTCCATGACCATCAGTGGCCGTTTTTCTCCGTGAAATCTTCGAAGTTTTTCAAAGTTTTCCTTGATGTTGGAGCCGCAGTTGATCGTAGGCAATGCCAAGTCTTTGATACTGCCGTTTTCTAGCATATCGTGCCAAGGTCCGTCGGAGGTCACTAACGGCGTTTCTACACCATGCTGCCGCATCGCAGCCACCATTTTCCGCAAATACTCTTTATCATTGGCATAGCTGCCGTATTCATTTTCTACTTGCATCATTATAATCGGACCGCCTTGGGTGATCTGCAGATCCCGCACTTGTGGAAACAAATGGGCGAAATAACGAGTGATTTTTTCCATAAATGGGGGATAATCAAACCGAAGCTTCATCATAGGATCTTGCAATAGCCAATAAGGCAGTCCCCCAAATTCCCACTCCGCACAAATATAAGGTGCTGGTCGCAAAATGACATAAAGCCCTACTTCTTGTGCCGTTTGGATAAATCGCCGCAAATCAAGGATCCCATCAAATTGATAGACACCTTCCTGTGCTTCATGAAGATTCCAAGGAACATAGGTTTCAACCGTATTACAGCCCATCAAGCGTAGTTTCTCTAAACGATCTTGCCAATATTCAGGAACAACACGAAAATAATGGATCGCTCCAGAGATCACTTTCAAAGGCTTGTTGTCTAAATAAAAGTCATCTTCAATAGCAAAAGTTCGCATCAGTTACGCTCCTCTTTGACGATATAGGTGGTGTATTGCGTCAGCATCATTTCTGAAGAAAGAACCTCGCCCGTCAGAAGATCCGTTTTTCCAACAAACATTTCTGGCAGCGGTTGTGCTTCTTCGTGGAAATTGATGATGACGAAAAATTTCGCCTCTGCATTTTCACGACAGGCAATTTCTAGTTTTGTTGCCTCCTCGATCACTGGGGTAATATCGGACTCTTCGACGATCGTTTTAAAAAGCTGATCTTGCAGCTGATCTTCCAACTGTCCACCAAAGTAATAGACGGTTCCATCGCCAAATGTATTTTTGGTCACTGCCGGCATTCCTGCATAGAAATTGCTCGTGTAATGCGCTAGCGCTTCGGCGTTTTCTAAATGGATCAAATCGCTGACTAAATTACTTGTTCCTGTAAGGTCTTCATTGACTAACGAAACCCCGTTTGATTGTTCTGGCGCTAATGCATCGATTTCTTCCACCCAGATGCCAGCTAACTCCCGCAAGGGGCCAGGGTAACCGCCTAAGTGAACATTGTCTGATTGATCAACGATGCCGCTCATATACGTTGTAAGTAAAGCACCGCCTTGCATAACGAAATCAGTTAGCCGCTCTTGCATCCCTTCTTTGATCATGTACAGAACCGGAGCTGCGACTAGCTTGTATTTTGATAAGTCAGCATCCACGGGAACCAAATCGACCGCAATATTTTGTTCGTAAAAATAGCGATAGTAGCGATGGATCTGTTCCACATATTTCAGGTCAACGGTCGGACCACTCGTATATTCTAAAGCCCAATAATTGTCCCAATCGAAAATCACAGCAACCTGTGCTTGGGTTTGCGTGCCAATGATGTCTGAGAGCTGCGCTAATTCAGCCCCAAGAGCTGCTGTTTCTCGGAAAACCCGCGTGTCTTCATGACCGACATGTTCGATGACCGCACCATGGAATTTCTCACAAGCACCAATGGAACGTCGCAATTGGAAGTATTGGATCGTATCTGCCCCATGAGCAATCGTTTGATAGCTTTGCGCCCGCATCTGTCCTGGTTTTTTTAATGAATTATAAGGCTGCCAGTTTTGTTGGGAAGGTGTTTGTTCCATCAGCATAAAGGGTTGCTGTTTTAACCCGCGCATCAAATCATGGGTCATGGCTACTAAGCTCCATGGCGTATTGTACGATGGATAATTATCCCACGAAACAAGGTCCATTTCCTTTGCCCACTTGAAATAATCCAGTCCTTTAAAGGTTCCCATCAAATTCGTTGTAATCGGTGTTGTGGGATCGATTTTCCGAATAGCGTCCCGCTCCATCATGTAGTTTTTTAAAAGACTATCCGAGTTGAACCGCCGGTAGTCAATAGAAATTCCTGCAAATGCCGTCTTGTCATAGCCGATTCCTTCTGACAGCGCATTTGGCAGCACGATTTCATCCCATTCATACACGGTATGACCCCAAAATTCCATATTCCAGGCTTTATTCAGTGCTTCGATCGTATGATATTTATCCTTTAACCAGACACGAAACGCTTTTTCACAGTTGTCGCAATAACATTCGCCGCCGTATTCATTATTGATGTGCCAACAAGTCACTTGTGGATTTTCGCCGTAACGTTCGGCTAATTTCGTTGCCAAGCGTTCTGCGTATTTTTGATAAACCAAACTGTTGGGACAGGCATTGTGCCGTTGCCCAAACTTATGATGGCGTCCATCATAATCGGTGCGAGCGACTTCTGGATACTTCTTAAACATCCAAGCTGGCAAAGCAGCTGTGGAAGTGGCTAAGACGATGTCGAAACCTTCCGTACTTAATTTTTCGATGATTTGATCCAATTCCTCAAAATCATAACAATTTTCAGAGGGTTGGATCTTTGCCCATGAAAAAACATTGACGGTCGCGCTATTGATACTTGCTTTTTTAAAGATCCGAATGTCTTCTTCCCAAATCTCTTTCGGCCACTGATTTGGATTATAATCGCCGCCAAATAGAATTCTATCAAAAAATTTTGTCATGTAAGTGAACGCTCCTTTAAAATAAAATGATTTCTACTCTCTTATTGTAAGGCTTTTCATTCTGTTGTAGTATAATACATGAAACACTATTTTATAACTTTTCGAAACACGGAGGTACACTATGCCTATCTACTTTTATCAAACCAATCAGCAGCTGCCTTTATCTCTGGAAAGCATCGGCAACGATTGGGCGCAAGATGATGTCGCTCGTCCTGATGGTTATCCCTACTTCCATTGGCTGCAAACCGAGCAAGGGGAAGGCCGAATCACATTTGGTCAGGAATCGTTTATCTTACGTCCGAATGAAGGCATTTTGATTTTTCCTTTTACGCCCCATCGCTATTATCCATTGACTAACTGGAAAACATCCTTCGCCACATTCCAAGGCCCTTTGGCAGCTGAGGTGTTAAAGCAGTACACGAATCAGCCCTATATATTAGCTGAAGAGTCAGAAACCTTTTCTTATGTCACCTGGATCAATCAACGGATCAAAGAAGACCAACAAATCAGTTGGGACCCGCTACGGGCTTCTAGCGAATGTTACCGCTTTTTATTGGCGATCATGCAAGAACGCTCAGGGAATCCAACAGAAAAACACCCGCTGTTCCAACAATATCTGGTTCCCGTTATACAAGAAATCGAAACGAATTACGATCAGGCGATCACGATCAAAGAACTAGCAGGGCTCGTCTATGTGTCACCACAGTATCTCTCACGTTTGTTCCAACGTTTTTTGGGGCAATCTACTGCACAATATTTATTGAACTACCGCATGACCCGAGCCAAAGAGCTTTTGGTGGCACAGCCAGATCTGCCCATTCAACAAGCTGCCTTCGCAGTGGGGTTTCAAGATGCAAGTCACTTTACAGCATTATTCAAAAAAAGAGTCGGCTTAACTCCATTGAAGTTTCGCCAACTCTATCATTGATTTTTCGGTTTTAAGACGTCTTGCCATTGCCCCATCTGATCGATAAACTTCTTACTTTTTAAATAAATGCCCACATATTCATCATATAATAAATCAATCACTCGTCGGATCGCGGCTTTCGTTTCTGGCTTTAATTTGATTGAAGCAATCTGCTCATAGGATATTTGCGAAAATAAGCGAATAAAATGGATCGCCCGAGAATCAGCATGATAACGACGTTCGTCCATCCCCCAGTGCTGTTCACATAAAATACCGCTATATTTTGAGGAATAGTCAAACCGACCGTCGGTTTTTCCGCAGATCGCACAATGGGTCCAATTCGGGGTGATCCCGAAACGGTGCAAAATCTGGATCTCAAAGATATTGGTGATGATCTCTGCGTCGTTTTCTTGATCCATTAATTGCAAGGCCTCATGTAAAAATTGGTATAGATGTGGGTCATAGACTCGATCATCAATAGCAGAATCAGCCAAATTCAATAAGTAGGTTGCATAACCAGCAATAAAAATATCACTTTGGATCGTACGAAAAGGATGGATGTCTTTGGCATTGTTTAAAAAGGACAAGCCTTCCGTTTTGATGGTTCCCATGTAGGTGGCTTCAGTATAGGAGAGCAGCGCTGGTGCCAAGGGGTTATTTTTCCTATGGGCACCCTTGACATAAAACATTTGCTTCCCAGCAGATTCCGTAAAGATTTTGACTAGCTTGTCTTTTTCTTTATGATCTTTTGAAAAAAGCAAGATTCCTTTTGTTTCAACAAGATTCATCGTCGCACCCCATTTCTTTAAAAAAACTGATCCAGTTCGCTAACTGCATCAGTTTTTCTTCATTAAAACAGATCATGTTTGATCTGCATGTCATCAATACTCATCTTTGCGATAGCCATAATCTGTTAAGAATGTTTGCTTGTCGCGCCAATCTTTTTGAACTTTTACCCATAATTCCAAGAAGACTTTGTCATCTAACAAGTGTTCAATGTCTAAACGAGCTTTCGTACCGATCTGTTTCAGCATTTTTCCGCCTTTGCCGATGATAATGCCTTTTTGACTGTCACGTTCGACAATGATCGTCGCTTGAATATGCACCTTGTCATTGTGGTCTCGTTTCATGGAGTCAACCACGACCGCTACTGAGTGAGGTACTTCATCTCTGGTCAGTAGCAAGACTTTTTCCCGCACCAATTCAGAAACGATAAAGTATTCTGGATGATCCGTGATTTGATCCTCTGGGAAGTACTGAGGCCCTTCTGGCATTTCATCGATCAGTAGCTTCATTAACGTTTCGAAATTATTGCCTTCTGTTGCGGAAATCGGTACGATCTCAGCAAAGTCCATTTGTGAGGAGTAGTCTTCAATAATTGCCAATAAGGCATCTGGATGGACTTTATCAATTTTATTGATCACGAGGAAAACCGGTGTCTGACTTTGGCGCAATCGTTCGATAATAAAATCATCGCCCTTCCCACGCTTTTGGTCCGCACTGATCATAAATAGCGTCACGTCAACTTCTCGCAGTGCACTATAGGCGGTTTCAACCATAAAATCGCCTAAACGGTGTTTGGGTTTGTGGATCCCTGGTGTATCGATAAAGATCAGCTGTGCGTCATCCGTCGTGTAGACCCCTTGGATTTTGTTACGGGTCGTTTGCGCTTTGTCACTCATGATCGCGATTTTTTGTCCTACGACTCGATTTAGTAGTGTTGATTTCCCAACATTTGGCCGCCCGACGATCGCAACGAAGCCTGATTTGTGTGTTGTCATTGTTGTTCCCCTTTATCTTGTGTTTTGGTGCGCATCAGAAGAGCTGCAGCAATTTTGGCAAGAAGATGATCGCTGCGACGACTAACGCAAAAACTGCAGTCATCAGCACGGCACCAGCAGCCATATCTTTGATTTTTTTTCCGATAGGATGGAAATGGAAATCTGTAAACATATCTACGACGTTTTCAAAGACGGTGTTGATGATCTCAACGATCCAGACTAAGAAAACAGCTAGCAGCAACCAGAGCCATTCCATTTGACTCAAACGGAAAATAAAGCCTGCAATGATCGCAACGATTCCTAGTGCAACATGTTTACGCATATTGCGTTCCTCTTTAAAGACGGTTTTTATACCAGTGAAAGCAAATTCGATCGACGAAATAAATTGTTTGTTTTTCCCAATATTCTTATCTTTTGAGTCCATAGGCATCCAGTATTTCCTTTTGCAATCCAAACATTTCCTTTTCATCTTCAGGTGTCATATGATCATAGCCATTGATATGCAAGAAACCATGTAACGCCAAGAAACCCAGCTCCCGATCATAGGTGTGCCCGTATTCAGCAGCTTGTTCTTTCGCTCGTTCAATGGAGATCATAATATCTCCAAGATCACGCGGCAGCTCTTCAAGGGCTTCGTCAAAAATGATCGACAGCTCTTCGTCTGTTTCTTCTTCAAAGGCAAAACTAATGACATCTGTTGGCATATCTTTGCCGCGGTACTCCCGATTGATTTCTTGGATCGCCGCATTGTCCATAAATGTGACGGACATTTCTGTATCCTCTGGAAGTTCTAAATGTCCTGCAGCAAATTGCAACAGTCCTTCGATCTCTTTGATCTTGGTTTCCCCCACTGAATTTGTCTCATCTAAAAAGGTAATCTCCATTAGCGCTCTCTTCTTTCTTGTTCTTCTTTCATTTTCTCTGCTTCCGACTTCATTTTTGGATATTTGATCCGTGAATGGAAGGTACTGCAAAGTCCGTTGACCAGTGATTTTTCAATCATTCGGATTTCTTTCAAAGTCAGGCCTGTTTCATCCAGTTGACCGTCTAAGATCCGATCATTGATGAGATTTGCAACAAATTCTTGAATCTTTTGATTTGTTGGATTTTCCATCGCTCGAACAGCTGCTTCACAACTATCCGCGATACTCACAACGCCAGCTTCTCGTGTTTGCGGTTTTGGACCAGGATAACGGAAATCTTCTTCCGTTACCTCGGGATTACGCTCTTTGGCTTTCACGTAGAAATACCGCATCAAGGTCGTGCCATGGTGTTGACGACAAATGTCGATCACCATGCGGGGCATTTTGGCTTCTTCGAGAATTTCCGCCCCATCGATCACGTGACCGAAGATAATTTGTTTGCTGTCTTCAGGCAACAAGAAATTATGCGGGTTTTCGGCACCAGCAGGTAAATTTTCTACGAAGAAATTGGCATGTTTGACCTTGCCGATATCATGGTAATAACAAGCCACACGAGTCAGTAAGCTTTGCCCGCCGATTTCGGCAACGGCATTGGCACTAAGATTGGCAACCATCATACTGTGATGATACGTTCCTGGCGCTTCTTCCAGCAACTGTTTTAACAATGGATGATTCGGGTTACTCAATTCATTTAACACGATCATACTCTCATCCGTCACCAACAATTCGATGTAAGGATGTAGTCCCATCGTTAGCAAATAGCTTAAGAGAGAGCCTGCTAAACCACAAATGATCGTGGTCCAAGTGTTCCCGCGAGCAAAATCCATTCCTTGGAAAATCACCAGCACAAAACTCAGTAAGAGCGGAAAGACGATCACCCACGCTACTGCCGTTTTCCCTTGACTAGCGATGCGGGCGCGCTTGATCATCGTTCCCATCAAGCCAGAGAACAAATAGGTGACTAAGACGGTCGTCAACAAGTTGGTTCCGCTAGAATCAAAGTAAATAAAGAGTGCACTGATTACTTGGAAAATCGCAGACAAAATCCCCAAACGACGGCTGGAGAAAATACTCAGGATCAACGGTGTAAACGCAGCTGGGAAAAACAGCGGGATAAAGGTCACTAATTCAGATTGGAAAAGTTGGAAAAACTTCATGATCAAAATACTGAATGCCATTGCCAAAATATAAAACGTGACCGCATTCATCCGTTTTTCCACGTCTTTCGTCTGTTTCGTGTAATAAAACACCATAAGCATCTGTAAGACTGTTGCTAACACTAAAGCGATCAATGGAAAAACAGAAAAGGTCTGATTAGTCATTCCTAAAAGCTGCAGCTTCTCTAGGGCATTGGCATCGATCTGCGAGCCCTCACGGACAATGATCTCTCCTTGATAAATCATCACTGGAGGAACAGCATCCATGGCGGTTTGCCGTGCTTCTTCTGTCCGTTTTTCATTTGGGATATCGTTCACGACGATTCCTTGATTGACTAAGAAACGTAAGACAGAAGCCATATCTGAGCTAACATCTAAGAACTGGATCTTATCTTCCGCCTCAGAACGGAACGTACTTAATTCCGTTTGGCGGATCTGTTTCGCCATTTGTTCATCTATTAATTGTAGCGCATAGGTACGCACTGTATTTAATTCATCATCACTTAATGAGAACATCGTCGTCAAAAAATTATTGGTAAATGACTGATAAAAATCTAGTTCATCATCACTCATTTTTTCAAATTCTTGTTTTAAGGCTGCGATATATTCATCTGTACTAGGTTTAGGGATATTTTCATCCTCATCGGCTTCAGCCACTTTTTTTTCATGAGCTTCATCCACTGATTTTTTGACTGAAGCAACTAAGTCAAATAAATGATCGATACGATCATGCTGCGTTTGCGCCAGTGTATCCTGATACGTGTACTCTGGTGGTACAGCTTCGGCAGCCAGTTTACGTTTTTGTTCCGTCGCAGCGGTATTTTCGATCGTTTTATTGGCACGGATATTTTCTTCCGCCACTTGACCTTCGCTATAATCGACATTGTTTTGTTTGACGCTGGTGTACATGATACCAATCGAAAAAAGAAAGAAAAGGAACATCAAAACTGGTAGATAGAATTTCCCAAGTCTTTCTCTAAATTTCCGTAGTGGTTGAATGATCATAGTTCTCCTCCTAAAAGACGATCAGCGCTTGTCTTTAAGATCTGCTTCTTCATATGCGCGAATGATCTCGGCAACAACTGGATGCCGCACGACATCACCTGCTTCAAAATTAGCAAAAGCAATTTTAGGGATCTCTTGTAACGTCCGTTCGGCGTGGATCAGGCCGCTTAAAGTCCCTTTTGGCAAATCGATCTGGCTGGTATCGCCATTGACGATCATTTTAGAGTTGAATCCTAAACGGGTCAAAAACATTTTCATTTGAGCGATCGTCGTATTTTGCGCTTCATCTAAAATGACAAAGGCATCTTCTAGCGTACGTCCACGCATATATGCCAATGGTGCGATCTCAATGACGCCTCGTTCCATGAGACGGTTCGTATGATCCATCCCAAAAATTTGATACAACGCATCATAAACGGGGCGTAAGTAAGGATCGACTTTTTCTTTCAAGTCTCCTGGTAGGAAACCAAGATTTTCTCCTGCTTCAACCGCGGGCCGTGTCAAAATGATTTTTTGCACTTGGCCTTTCTTTAAAGCTGCAATTGCCATTACGACTGCTAAGAAGGTCTTTCCGGTTCCAGCGGGGCCGACACCAAAGACTACATCATGTTTACGGACGGCTTCGATATATTTTTTTTGCCCAGCATTTTTCGCTCGGATCGGTTTGCCGTTACGGTCTTTGATGATCTCTTCTTCATACATATCTTTGAAATAATCAAGACTGCCCTTATTCACCATATTCAACGCGGTGATCACATCGGGGGTACTGATATTGATGCCTCGTTTGATCAACTCTTGCAAAGCCCGAATCACGGATTGTGCCTTTTCAGCGGCTTCGGTTTCTCCTACGATTTGGATCAGCTCACCACGAGTGTGAATGACCGTTCCTGTGGAGTCTTCAATAATTTTGATGTTCTTATCGTGGGCACCTAATAATAAACGAACGTCATCGTTTTCACTAAGTGTTATCTCGATCGTTATTGTTTTGTCTGTCAAATATGTTACAGCTCCTTTTTTGGCGTTCTTATTAATAATAACATAAGATGGAAAAAAGAAAAATTACTTATCAAGCACAACAGTCGTTTCCCCTTGTCCTTATGCTTTTTTTAAGTTTTCGAAATCAGAAAAAAAGCCGCAAGCATGTCATCCATACTTGCGGCGTGAGCTTACATTTGATCCAATAATTCTTTAACGATCGCATTGACTTGATTGCCGTCTGCTTTGCCTTTAACTTGTGGCATTACAGCACCCATCACTTTTCCAAATTCTTTGGAAGAAGAAGCACCAGTCTTTTCAATCGCTCCAGCGACGATTTGGCGGATTTCCGCTTCATCGAGTTGTGCTGGCAAATATTTTTCAACAACTGCAATTTCAACTTTGACTTTCTCTGCTAGATCATTTCGGTCAGCTTTCTCAAACTCATTTAAAGAATCACGACGCTGTTTCATCTCACGAGACAAAACGGTCAACTCTTCTTCTTCATTCAAGTCAGAACCTTTTTTGATCTGCTCATTTTGAATTGATGCTTTCAACATGCGGATCACCTGCAAGGTTTCCTTGTCTTTGGCTTTCATCGCTGTCTTCATGTCATCATTCAGTGTACTTAGTAGTGTCACACTACCAGCTCCAATTCTCAAAACAGTAGAAAATTAGAATTTTTTGCGTTTTCTAGCTGCTTCAGATTTTTTCTTACGCTTTACGCTAGGTTTTTCGTAAAATTCACGTTTACGAGATTCCTGTAAAGTACCCGCTTTTGACACGGAACGTTTGAAGCGACGAAGAGCATCGTCAAGTGATTCGTTTTTGCGAACGACTGTTTTTGACATGTAAATTCCCTCCCTCCGAGCTTAAAAAGTAACCGTAGTTGTTATTGAAATAAAATCCCAAAAAACACGACTGTCCTTTAAAAATTATAGCTAACCCCTGAAAAAGTGTCAAGGCATTCTGTTAAAAAAGTCTTCGATCCCATCAAGTTTGTTTGGGTTTTCATTGACATTCTTCACAACGGCCCAAAATCTCGAAGCGATGTCCCTCGATCAAGCAGCCAGGAAGCTGTTCTTGGAAGAAGTCCATCGGGCAAATATGCAGTTCTTTTGTTTTGCCACAAACCGTGCAAATAAAGTGATGGTGATGATGGTCCTCCAATTCTGCACAGCAGTTATAGCGAAACTTCATCTCCCCGTTCAGCTCTGTTTCTTCTAAAATACCGATCTCAGAAAAATCATGCAGATTACGGTAGATCGTATCATAACTCAAGCCAGGATACTTTTCTGACATGTATTCATGAATTTCCTTGGCTGGCAAATAGCGATTGCGTTTCACTAAATAGGTGATGATCGCTTCTCTTTTTTTGGTGTATTTAAAGCCATTTTCTTTCAATGTAGTCATGGCATGCTCAATAAGTGTTTGATTTTTCATCGTAGGCCCTCCTGATAAATCAAAATCATTCCGATTCTATCGATCTTAAGTATGGTATAATGAAATCAATAAAAAAGCAAGAGAGGATTTTTCTTATGAAGCCAACTGAACCTGAACAACCAGACTTGCAAGAAAAATTGCAAACCAGTGCCGCAGTGACGATGTTCGTGTTGTCGGACTCTGCCGGCGAAACGGCATCGAAGCTTGCACAAGCGACAATGGCCCAATACCCCAGCGTCGAATTTAACCTTTTTAGACGCACGTTTATCCACACAAAAGAGCATTTGATCAAAGCTTTGTCTGATGCAAAAAAACACAACGCCATTATTCTTCATACCTTGATCAAAGAAGAACTTGTGGATTTGACGAATCATTTTTGTGAAGAAGCTGACCTTTACCATTTCGACGTATTGACCCCTCCAGTAAGTGAAGTAGAACGACGAACTGGCGTAGCACCTTCACGAGAGCCAGGGGCTTTGCACCACTTAAACGAAAATTATTTCAAACGCATCAAAGCCATGGAATTTGCGGTTATGTACGATGATGGGAAAGACCCTCGTGGCTTCTTGGAAGCAGATGTCGTGTTACTAGGGGTTTCTCGGACGTCAAAAACGCCTTTGAGTCTATTTCTAGCAAACAAAAATTTAAAAGTGGCTAACCTGCCTTTAGTACCGCAAGCCCACATCCCAAAACAGCTCTGGGAAATCGATCCGAAAAAAATCGTCGGGCTAACAAACGATCCGAATGTGTTAAACAGTATTCGCAAAGAACGGATGCGCTCCTACGGCTTGAACCCAGATTCTGCGTATTCCGATATAGAAAAAATCAAAGCGGAGCTGACGTTTGCCAATGATCTTTACGAGAAACTAGGCTGTGTCGTGATCAATGTCGCTTCTCTTTCCATCGAAGAAACCGCCTCTATGATTTTAAATGCATTAAACTTAGAAGATCATAGTTATTACACGTCAGAAACGAAAGACTAACCTCGATGAAGCAATGAAAAACGGTGAGCAGAAAATCTTCTGCTCACCGTTTTTGGTCTGTGGCTCATTTATTATTCTCTTTTAGAACACTTGCAGCCCTTCACGATCGATTTGCAATTGTTCAATATACGCATTGCTCTCCAAGGCGTGCAAAAGTTTTGAGATTCGTTCTGCCCGTTCCTCTGGGACGATCGCTAAGACCGTAGGACCTGCGCCGCTTAAGAAACAGCCATAGCCGCCTTCTTCTTCGCAGATTTGGCGAATGGTCGACAAGTGCGGTACAAGCTTTTCCCGATAGGCTTCATGAAAACGATCCTGCTGCATCAATTTTCCTGCAAGAGGCAGATTGCCATTGATGACCGCTGCGATCATCACGTTGGCGATCGCACTGGCTTCGACAGCTTGCTCGTGAGAAAGGGTCTGCGGCAAGACTTGACGACTTGCTTCAGTCAACAGTTCTTCATGAGGAATATAGGCAATGATCTCGCACTCTGGAAAATGATGCTTGACTAAATACGTATGCTTGTGCTGATGGTCGTAAGCAGCAACCGCAAAATCTCCATAAATTGCTGGTCCAACGTTGTCAGGATGCCCTTCGATGGCAGTTGCGATCTCAAGCTTTTGTGCTGCACTCAGATTCATGTGGGCCATGCGGTTGGCTAGTTCAATCCCGGCGACGATCACTGAGGAACTGCTGCCTAAGCCTCGTGCCAAAGGAATGTCCGAACTCATTCGGATTTTCAAAGGCTTCATGTTTGGTGCTAATTTCAATGCCACACGCAAAAGCAAGTTGGTTTCATCCGTTGGGATCTCTGAACCTAGCTCATGGATGATTTCCCACGTATCGTTTTCTTTTAAAACTTCAATGAACAAATACTTTGACAGGGCAATCCCGCAGGAATCAAAACCAGGCCCTAAGTTCGCACTGGTTGCAGGAACGCGGATCTTCATAGATTGGCAACTCCTTCACGAAGATGCTGACGCATTTCTTCTAAATCACTCATCTTATTGATGGTTACTTCTGTCGCTTTGATAGCTGTATCAGGATCCTTCAGACCATTTCCAGTAAAGACGGCAACGACAGTCTCACCTGGTTTGATTTTCCCTGCTTTCACGTGCTGGATGACACCAGCCAGCGAGGCAGCTGAGCCTGGTTCAATAAACACACCATCTTGCGCAGCAATTTTACGGTAAGCATTCAAAATTTCCTCATCGGTTACTGCATCGATGTGTCCATTTGATTCATCACGAGCGGCTTCTGCCAACTGCCAGCTGGCTGGATTGCCGATCCGAATCGCTGTAGCGATCGTTTCTGGCTGTTCGATGACTTCACCACGGACGATCGCAGCAGCACCTTCAGCTTCAAACCCATGCATTCTTGGCAACGCGGTGCCTTTTTTCTCATGCCATTCTTTGAACCCTTTCCAATATGCCGAGATATTTCCTGCATTACCGACAGGAATCGCAAGAACATCTGGCGCTTGTCCTAATTGTTCGCATACTTCAAAGGCAGCTGTTTTTTGTCCTTCTAAACGATAAGGATTGACTGAGTTTACTAGTGCCACGGCTTCGGTTTCTGCAATATCTCGTACTGCTTTTAACGCTTCATCAAAGTTTCCTGGGATCGAAATGATGTCGGCTCCATAAACGATCGCTTGCGCCAATTTCCCCATAGCGATCTTGCCATCTGGAATAACAACGTAAGCTTTGATCCCCGCTCTGGTCGCATAAGCTGCTGCTGCCGCACTGGTATTTCCTGTCGATGCACAGACGATTGCTTTCGCACCTTCTTCCACCGCTTTTGCCACCGCCATGACCATCCCTCGGTCTTTAAAAGAGCCTGTCGGATTCAGCCCTTCGTATTTTCCATACAATTTAATCCCTAATTCCTTGGAAAGGCTTGGTAAGGGAATCAACGGCGTGTTGCCTTCAGCCAGCGACAATGCTGGTGTATTTTCGTTGACTGGCAGATATTCCTTGTATTGATGCAATAATCCTTGATACATGTTTATTCCTCCATCACTTTCATTATTTGTATGTCTTGTGCATCGGTATAAGTTGCGAGTTTTTCTGTTAGCTCTTTTTCGCTCATTGGATTGGTGATTCCAGCTATTCGTTGGTCTGCTTCGTTGAACACCGTTTGCTCAAACGCAAACCATTCTGGAAGAGCGTTCCCTTTGATCTCTTGACTTGAAAAAGACACATAATGCTGGCTAGGGACTTCTTCTACAGATGCTAATGCTGTTTCTTTTTCAAAAGTTAGAAAAGGTTCAACGATCCCAAAGCTTTTATTTTTTGCTAAAACGGTCAAATCCGCTACCACGCTGGTGGCCGTCGGTCGTGATCCTGCTCCTGGTCCATAAACCATTGATTGATCGATGCCTTCACTCTCGATAAAAATGCCATTAAACTCGTTTTGGATCGTCGCTAACGCATGGTTTTTCGGCACTAATACAGGTCCAACTGACACAGTAAGGGAACCGTCAACTGTCTTTTGTGCTGCACCGATCAACTTCACTTCATAACCAAAGGCTTGTGCCTGCTTAATATCTGCCACAGCTAAGCCGCGGATGCCTTTTGTTGCCACATCAGCAACATGGATCGTTTTCCCAAAAGCAAATTTGGTCAGGATCACCATTTTATAGGCCGCATCGATACCGTCAACATCATTAGTAGGATCTGATTCGGCAAAACCTTTTGCTTGGGCTTGTGACAAAGCATCTTCATAGGTCATGCCATCTTCCGTCATTTTTGTCAGCATATAATTGGTCGTCCCATTGACGATACCAAAAATCCCTGTGATGGTATCAGGCAGATAGTGGGTGCTCAATGTACGCAAGATCGGAATGCCACCACCCACGCTGGCTTCATAATAAAGAGACACCCCGGCTTTTTCAGCGATTGCCAGCAGTTCAGGTCCATGGGTGGCAATCAAGTCTTTATTTGCCGTCACAACGTGCTTCTTATTTTCTAAAGCAGCTGAAATAAACGCTTTTGCCGGATCGATCTTCCCGATCAATTCCACAATTACGTCGATGGTCTCATCTTCAAACAACTCATTTGCCTCATTCGTCAACGCAAACCCGTACTTAGCCGCTAACGCAGACTTATCCTCGTAAGGCGAAGCTAATGCTTTCGTGATTTGCACACTGACTCCTGTGCGTGCCAGAATGGCTTCTTTTTGCTCTGCCAACACTTGGCATACCCCGCTGCCGACAACACCCATTCCTAATAATCCAATGTTCAATTGCTTACCCATAATGCCCCCTAACTGAAAACGTTATTAAAAACCGTTCATCTAATTTTAATATTTCCACTAGCATACCAAAAACAATAAGAAAAAACTAGGACTTTTGAGAAATTCTCGCCCTAGTTTTAACGGTGATGGATATGTTCGAATGTTTTTTGCAAAATATCCACAACATGTTTGTCATCAAGACTATAAAGGATGGTTTTTCCTTGTCTTTCCGACTTAACGATCCGATTATCTTTCAAAAGTTTCAGCTGATGAGAAACTGCTGATTGTTCCATATGTACTTGTTCTGCAATCGAAGTGACATTGCGCTCTCCTTCTTGAAGAGACAACAAAATTTTTAGTCTAGTGGGATCACTAAGCATTTTAAAAATCTGTGTTACTTGCTGAATTTCTTCTAGTTTCGGCGTAGTCATCGCGCCACATCCTCTCTTATTTCCTTTTGCATTTTAGCCCTTGATAGACAGCTTGTCAATCAATGCTCGACGATCAAGGAGAAGAAACGAGCTAAAAGACAAGAATAGATCCAAGCGTCAGAAAATTCCCTTTAGAAGCTTCGGTCCCTCAACACCTGTTTGCTGAGGGAAGCGAACGCTTCTTTTTCTACCACTCGGATCATTCAGTCAATTGCAATTTTTTTGATTATGAAGACATCAGATGACTTTATTCACCTGTGATTTCTTCGATCGCTGCTTGCAGATCAGCAATTTTTTGTTCTGCTGCTTCTGCCGTTTCGCCTTTTACACCAATATAAAACTTGATTTTTGGTTCGGTCCCAGAAGGACGAACAGCAATCCAGCTTTCATCTTCCAAGGTGTATTTCAAAACATCAGAAGGCGGTGTGGTCATTTTTTGTTGGTGACCATCTAAGCCCACACGAGTCAACAATTTAAAGTCTTCTGTTTGCACGACAGGGGTTCCTGCGAAGACAGAAGGTGCTTTTTCACGGAAAGTCTTCATCAAGGCAGCAATCTTAGTTGCCCCTTCCATACCGCTCATCGTTACAGAAATCGTTTTTTCTGCATAGTAGCCGTACTCTTCAAAAATATCTTGCAGACCATCATACAATGTTTTGTCTGATTGTTTGTAAAAAGCAGCCACTTCTGCTAATAAAACGAGCGCTTGGATCGCGTCCTTGTCCCGTACGAATGGTTTAACTAAGTAGCCATAGCTTTCTTCAAAGCCAAACATGAAAGTTTGAGAATGGTCTTTTTCAAATTGTTGGATTTTTTCGGCAATAAATTTAAAGCCAGTTAAAACATTGATCATATCAACATCGTAGGATTTAGCGATCGCTGTTGGCAATTCACTAGAAACGATCGATTTTAAGACTGCTGCATTTTCTGGCAATGTTCCAGCTGTTTTATGGGCTTCTAAAATGTAACGGATCATCAATGCACCTAACTGGTTACCTGTCAAGACTTGGTAGTTGCCATCTGGCATTCTTACTGCAGCCCCTAAGCGATCGGCATCTGGATCTGTTGCGATCAATAGGTCAGCACCTTCTTTTTCTCCTAAAGCAATCGCATATTCAAAGGCAGAGTGCTCTTCTGGATTCGGTGATTTTACTGTGCTGAAGTTTGGATCAGCAACCGCTTGAGAGGGTTCAATAATGAATTGTTGGAAACCAGCTTGTTTCAACGCTTTCTCGCCAAGCATCCGCCCTGTTCCGTGAAGTGGTGTATAGACAAGTTTCAAATCTTTGCCCACCGTATTGATCAATTCTTGATCGATCGTGACTTCTTTGATTTCTTTCAGATAGGCAGTATCGATTGCTTCGCCAATAATAGAGATCAAGCCGCTGTTTTTGGCTTCTTCTTCACTTAATACAGGGATCTCCAACGGATTTTCAATTTCCCGAACAAATTTTGTCAATGCATCCGCATCTGCTGGTGGCATTTGCCCACCATCTTCCCCATATACTTTGTAGCCATTGTATTCGGCTGGATTGTGAGAAGCAGTGATCATGATTCCAGTAAAGGTTTTTAAGTAACGCACAGCAAAAGATAATTCTGGCGTCGGACGTAAGCTTTCAAAGACAAAGGCTGGAATATCATGTTTTGCCAATGTTTTTGCTGCTTCCATCGCGAACTCAGGTGAAAAATGACGGGAATCATAGGCAATCGCTACGCCACGACGTCTTGTTTCGGGATCTTGTGTATCCATAAAGCGAGCCAAGCCTTCGGTTGCTTGACGAATCGTATAAATGTTCATCCGATTGATACCAGGTCCTAAAATCCCTCGCATGCCAGCAGTCCCAAATTCCAAAGGCATATAAAAAGCGTCTTCTAACATCGCAGGATCTGCTTCTAATGCGGTCAATTGTTCTTTTAATTGTGGATCTAAGTGTTCACTGTTTTTCCATTGATTAAATGTTTGTTCCCATGCCATAAAATAACCTCTCCTTTTTCCGTTAAAATGCTCTAAAATTAGTATAACACTACTTACAGATTTCTCAAAGAATAACCAAACGAAAAATAAAAAAAGCTGCTATCAAAAGTGATTGACACTTTAAAAATAACAGCTTATTCCATTAAATTATTTTGTTAATTGAGCATCCTTTTGTGTTTCAATAAAATCAAACACTTGTTGACCAGCAATACTGCCATCGCCGACTGCCGTTGTGATTTGACGCAAGCCTTTTTCACGAACATCGCCAATCGCGTAAACACCAGGAATTGAAGTTTCCATCTGATCATTTGTTAAGATCCAGCCAGCATCATTCGTGATACCGCTAGCTTTGAATGGTTCTGTCAACGGATCTAAACCAACATAGATAAAGACACCGCCAGCAGCTTCTTCTGTCACTTCATCCGTTTTTACGTTTCTGATTTGCACGCCAGTTACGACCATCTCATTGCCTTTAATTTCTTCTACAACAGAATCCCAAATAAAAGAGATTTTCTCGTTAGCAAATGCGCGGTCTTGGATGATTTTTTGTGCTCGTAATTCGTCACGACGGTGAACGATCGTTACTTCAGAAGCAAATTGCGTTAAGTAGATCGCTTCTTCGACTGCTGAGTCGCCTCCACCAACAACGATCAAGCGTTTGTTACGGAAAAAGGCACCGTCACAAACCGCACAGTATGAAACACCGCGTCCTGCGAATTCTTCTTCGCCTTTGACGCCTAACTTTCTATGTACACATCCTGTGGCAATGATGACTGTTTTCCCTTGATAGGTTTTGTCTTCGGTGGCAACTTCTTTGAACTCACCTTGATCCGTGATGCTTTGAACGATCCCATAGGCATTTTCAACACCAAATTTAATGGCACCTTCATACATTTTAAATGCTAATTCAGGGCCTAAGATTGATTCGAAGCCAGGATAGTTTTCAACCTCAGCCGTATTGTTCATTTGTCCGCCAGGTGCTCCTCGTTCAATCATTAGTACTGATAAATTCGATCTTGACGCATAAAGCGCTGCTGTCATCCCCGCAGGGCCTGCGCCGATGATAATTACATCATACATATATTTCCCTCCAATTTGGACTACCCATACTTTACTTTCAAAAGCAAATTCTTTCAACTCATCTGCTTACAAAAAATAATAAGATATTCCTGCTTTTACTTTTGAAAATTACATTGACTTTCTTTTCAATTTTTGTAAAATTTTCACGATACGTCTATTATATAGAAAATAAGGAGTCCTTACAATTGAATAAGAAAAAACTTTTAGGAAAATCAGACCGTGAACTGATTTTTCTCAGCTGGCCGATTTTTGTTGAGCTATTTTTGCGGGTCGTTATTGGGAATGTCAACGTTTGGATGATTTCTCATTATTCCGAGCCAGCAGTAGCGGCCGTCAGTGCTGCCAATCAACTATTGAATTTAACGGTCTTTATTTACGGTTTCATCACCGTGGGTACTCAGATCATTATCGCACAATTGATTGGTGCGAAAAAACGCGACCAGATACCGAAAGTCATCAATACCGCTCTTTTTGGGTCATTGTTCATCGGGATTTTGATCAGCTTGATGTTTCTTTTCGGCTCAACCTACCTTTTGCGATTCATGGGCTTAGATGCTGAATTAGTTGCTTTAGGTCATGGATACTTACAAGTGTATGGCGGAAGTCTGTTCCTTTCATCGATCACGGCGGTCATAATTGCTGTCATGCGTAGCCACAGTTTCACAAAACCAGCGTTATTGGTACCGATGTTTGCTAGCATCCTAGCCGTCATTGGCAATTACTTTGTCTTATACAGCCCCTTTGGTTTACCGAATTTCGGTGTGACTGGATTGGCATTTTCTAGCGTCTTTGGTAATTCGATCGGTTTACTAATTGCCGCCATGTTGCTGAAGAAACATGTGAATTTTTCTGTTTTATCTGCCCGTTTCTCGAATGTCTCTTGGGGCGTGATGAAAAACATTTTGACTTACGGATTGCCTTCTTCTGGCGAGTCTCTTTCCTATCAAGGAGCGCAAGTCGTGGTGACGATGATCGTGGCTCAACTTGGCGCAAGTGTCTTGATTGCAAAATCTTACGTAACAGCTATCACCCAATTTGTTTATTTGATCGCCTCCGCATTAAGTCAAGGAAACCAAATCATGATTGGCCGCAATGTCGGTGCGGGTGAATTCGATCGTGCGCATCAGCGAGGCATGCGCACGATGGTGATCGGGATCATCGCCTCGGTAACGATCTGCTTATTGACCTATCTATTTATTGAACCGATCATGGGGATCTTTACTTCCAATACCGAAGTAATCGAGATTGCTAAAGGTGTCTTTTTAGTAGAGATCGTCTTAGAAACAGCGCGTGCAGTCAATATGATCCTAGTTGGTTCATTAAATGCAAGTGGTGACGTGAAGTTCCCATTGATCTGCAGCCTAATTGTTCTATGGGTCATCAGCTTACCGTTTTCCTACTCACTGGCTATCGTCTTTAAATTTGGCTTGATCGGCGTTTGGATCGCTTATGCCATTGACGAAGCATTGCGCAGCGTCTTAATGATCTATCGCTGGCATTCTGGGGTATGGAAAACTAAATCTGTCGTTCATCCACAAGAAGCAGAACCAGAAGTCTTACCAGAAGCATAATAAGAGTCCAGCGGTCTCGGTGACTGCTGGACTTTTTTGTTTTCCATAAAAAATAAAATGCGCCAAGAAGTTTGCTTGGTTTTTTTGAAGACTTTGCTCTATACTTGTCTCAGAAGCTATCGACTACGATTTACATTAAAAGGAGCGTTTGCTATGTCAATCTATGACTACCAAGCAACATTAGAAAACGGCGAAACTTATTCGCTAGCAAACTACGAAGGTCAACCGCTGGTGATCGTCAATACAGCTACAAAGTGCGGGTTGAGCCCGCAGTTCAAAGAATTACAAAGTCTTTATGAAACCTATAAAGACCAAGGGTTGGTCGTTCTAGGGTTTCCTTCTGACCAGTTCAAACAAGAAGTCGGCTCAGCCGAAGAAGCCGCAGCCGCTTGCCGAACCACCTATGGTGTTGATTTTCCGATGCACAAGTTAACGGTGATCAATGGCAAAGACGCAGATCCCTTGTTTCGCTATTTGGAAGCAGAAGCACCGGGTACATTAGGCAAAGCCATTAAATGGAATTTCACGAAATTCTTGGTGGACCGCCAAGGTAAAGTCGTGGAGCGTTTTGCTCCACAAACCAATCCTCAAAAAATGATTCCAGAAATTGAAAAAGTTCTTTAAAAAATGGATAAAGGCGACCTTAAGGACAAAACATGTCATGCTTAAGGTCGCCTTTTTTTGTAATTGCTGCAACGCAAGCCTTTTACAGCACTCTCATTGTCGGTTATCAATAATCTCTGAACAGCCATTTCTACTTATACAAATCATTCGTTTCAATAGTTTTTAAAAAGACTTTAAAAAAACTGCAGTCGATCTGCTTAGATTTCTCTAAGGGATCAACTGCAGCTTCTTATAATTAGTTATTCGATAAATCTTCACCGTTTGAAGCAATCACTTGTTTGTACCAATCAAATGATTTTTTCTTTGTTCGTTTCAAGGTGCCGTTTCCTTCATTGTCACGGTCCACATAAATGAAACCATAGCGTTTTTTCATTTCACCTGTTCCAGCTGAAACTAAATCGATACAACCCCAAGTAGTGTAACCCAATAAGTCGACACCATCTTGTTCAACCGCATCTTTCATTGCTTGAATATGCTCTGCCAAGTATTGAATCCGGTAGTCATCTTCCACATAGCCATCTGCATCTGGTGTATCCACAGCTCCTAAGCCATTTTCAACGATGAACAATGGTTTTTGGTAGCGATCATAAATGTCATTCATCGTGATCCGCAAACCAAGTGGATCAATCTGCCACCCCCACTCACTTGCTTCCAAGTATGGGTTTTTCACAGAGGCAAAAATATTGCCAGCCGTTTGTTCTAATAACTCAGCGTCCGTGGTCGATACGCGTGAAGAATAGTAAGAGAAGGAAATAAAGTCTACGGTGTGAGCTTTCAACAGCTCAAGGTCGCCTTCTTCCATTTTGATTTCGATCCCATTGCGTTCCATTTCTTTCAGCGCATATTGTGGATATTCCCCACGTGATTGAACATCAATAAAGAAATAGTTTTCGCGATCTGCTTTGCGTGATTCCCAGACATCTTCTGGTTTGCTTGTATATGGATAGTATGCGCCAGCAGCTAACATACAGCCTACTTTGTTCTCAGGATCGACTTCATGAGCGATTTTCGTTGCGATCGCAGAGGCCAATAGCTCATGGTGAGCCGCTTGGTATTTCACTTGCTCAACGTTATCGCCTTCTTCAAAGTAAAGACCTGCTCCCATAAATGGCGCATGGAGAATCATGTTGATTTCGTTGAAGGTCAACCAGTATTTTACTAATCCTTTGTAACGGTTGAAAATCACGTTACACAAGTTTTCATAGAATCCGACTAATTCACGAGAACGCCATGCCCCGTATTTTTCAACTAAATGCATTGGGCAATCAAAGTGAGTGATCGTTACTAATGGTTCGATCCCATATTTGTGGCATTCTTTGAAAAGATCTTCATAGAACTTCAAGCCGTCTTCATTTGGTTCTGTTTCATCCCCTTTAGGGAAAATCCGACTCCAAGCGATCGACAAACGGTAGGTTTTAAAGCCCATTTCGCCAAATAGCGCGATGTCTTCTTTGTAGCGATGATACATATCGATCGCTTCTTTTGCTGGGTAGAAATGTTCGTCATCAAAATCGAACATTTTCATTTGACCAGTAATGACTGGAAAACGATCTTTGCCGATCGGTACCACGTCAACGTTTGCCAAGCCGCGTCCGCCTTCTTGGTAGCCTCCTTCACATTGATTGGCAGCTGTTGCGCCGCCCCATAAAAAGTCTTTTCTAAATGCCATGTTTCTTTCCTACTTTCTCTTTATTTAACTAGTTCGCGATCAAGTTCGCGGGCTACTTCATCTTGTACTTCTACGCCTTCTTTTTCAAGACGTGCGATCGTTTCCTTAAATTTAGGCAAGTGATCTTTGTGGGCAATAAACAGTTCGTCCATGACACGTTTTGCCGTATCACCTGATGGAACCAATGGGTTGATGGTGAAGGCTTGTAATGCGATATTGTAATCCCCCGTCACAGCTGCTTCGATCGTTAATAATTCCATTGCTTTCATTACCTGTAACCAACCTTTTTCAGCTGTCGGTAACTCACCAAAGGCAACATTTCTAGCCCCTTGTCCGCCAACGTAAGCTGTTACTTCGACTACGCAATCGGCAGGAAGATCTGGAACGGCGCCTTCATTTTTGGTTGAAACGACGATTTGGGTATTTTTATTAGCATAAATGGAAGCAATCGTTTCACACGCTGCATCTGAGTAGTAAGCACCACCACGTTTTTGCAGCTGTTCTGGTTTATGATCCAATTCAGGATCTTTGTACAACTCAAACAATTCGGCTTCGGTTTGTTTCACTTGCTGTGCGCGTGTACCGACAGTCTTGTACTCTTCGATCGCATGATTCAACATTTCTTCTTGACGATAGTAATAACGGTGATACCCGCAAGGAATCATCTTCATTTGTTCCAGCTGTTCTTTGTAAAATGGTACATCAAAGATATTCTTCGGTAAGCCATTGTCTTCTTCATACATTTTATCAATAATGTCCATCGTAACGTCATTGCCGTGTGAGTCGGTAACTTTGTGCCAGTGGAAGTGGTTCAATCCTGCAAATTTGTAAATCAATTCGTCAGGTTCTTTGCCAAGCAACGCAGGTTCAACCATCGTTGCCATGACAGGCACGTTACACAACCCGATGACTTTGTCCCATTTTCCGTAACGCACGATTGCTTCAGTCACCATACCGCTTGGATTCGCAAAGTTGATCAACCAGGCATCGGGACACAAGCGTTTCATGTCTTCAACGATTTCAAGAATGATTGGAACCGTACGAAACGCTTTGAACATACCACCAGGGCCGTTGGTTTCTTGACCAATCATGCCGTAATAGGCAGGAATTCGTTCATCTTTGATACGGGCATTCAGCAATCCTACTCGGAATTGAGTCGTAACGAAATCAGCATCTTTTAACGCTTCTTCTCGATCCAATGTCATGTGGATTTTTACATCGTAGGGTGACGCATCCCACATCCGTTGTGCCATCGCACCAACGATTGCTAATTTTTCTTTTCCTGCTTCGATATCTACTAGCCAAATCTCACGAATCGGCAATTCTTCATAGCGTTTGATAAAGCCTTCCATTAACTCCGGGGTATAGCTGCTGCCGCCACCAATGGTTGCAATTTTAATTCCTTTTGTCATTGTATTGCTCCTTTGCTATTTTATTTACATTCTTATTATCATTCATAAAAACATTTGATTCAATGTAAATAGCATATTTAGAAAAAGCGTTTGCAAATCTCGCTTCTTCTTGCAGATGTTTTGTAAAAAAGATTTACAAAGAGCATCAAATAAGGAATAATTAGGATGTAAACGATTCGCTAGGTACTGAATAAAAACGAATTTCTGTAAAAACCATTTACAAATAATCATAAAAAAATGTAAAAAGGAGCATATATACCATGTTGTTACAAGAAAAAATGCGCCAAATCAAACTAGCACCCGCCGAACGATCGTTGATTGATTATTTATTAGCCAATCCGACCGCGATGGCGGATCAAACCATCAAGGAATTATCTGAAAAAACCTATGTTCATCCTTCTACTTTTATTCGGATCGCAAAAAAATTAGGCTTCAATGGTTGGCTCGACTTAAAAACGGCTTTTGTGGAAGAGCAAACATATATGAGCAGCCATTTTACCGATGTGGATGCGAACTTTCCCTTCTCTTCCCATGACGGTATTATGACCATCGCCAAAAAGTTGGCAAAGCTTGAACAAACAACGATCGAAGATACGCTTTCCTTGATCCATCATGATGAATTACAAAAAGCGAAACAATCGTTGCTCAATGCCAATCATATCAGGATTTTCGCCAGCAATGCCAACACCTTGATTTCTCAAGACTTTGTTTTGAAGATGCGGCGTTTAGGAAAAAGTATCCACGTCTGCGATACCTTCGGCGAAAGTGCCTATGAGGCATCCAACTGTACCTCCGATACGACCGCGATTTTGATTTCTTACACAGGTGAAAACAAAATGGTTAAAGAAATCGGTAAGATCCTCGCCGAACGGCAGGTCTCCATCATTGGGATGACTAGTATTGGCGAGAATGCGTTAGCGAAATTAAGCGATTGTGTCTTAAATATCACAACAAGAGAAAGGCTTTATTCAAAGATCGCGAATTTTACGATCAATACCTCAGTTTGCTACTTGCTAGATTTGTTGTATGCAGTCGTCTTTTCGGAGCACTATGAGAAAAATCTGCAGCATTTGATCGATATTGGGATGGCGTATGATAAGCGCCCCACTTCATCAACGATAATCGCTGAACCAACCTATGATAAAAACCTTCATTATAAGGACTCACTGTTTCCCAATTAAATGACTGTCAAAAAGCGATCGCGCCTTCACGACCGATCGCTTTTGTCCTTATATAGCTGTTTTGCAGGAAAATGTTTCCTAAACTAAAGCCGTGATCAAATCATCGGAACAACCAACTTCTCGTTTGTCAGACTCGATGATATCCAAATAATCCGCTGAGTTGGTCACTAGCACTGGGGTCTCAATATTGAATCCTGCTTTGATCAATGCATCTTTATCAAAGCTGATCAATTTTTGCCCACGAGTGACTTTATCGCCTTGCTTCACATGCGCTTCAAAGAACTCACCATTCAATTGAACAGTATCCAAACCAATATGGATCAAAAGTTCTAAACCATTCTCAGAAATCAACCCGATGGCATGTTTGGTTGGGAACAATGTCATCACTGTACCATCAAAAGGAGCCACGACTTCGCCTTTTGATGGATGGATCAGGATGCCTTTTCCTAGCACTCCTTGAGCAAAAGCTTCATCTTTGGCACTGCTTAGTGGCGCGATCGTTCCTTCCACTGGAGAAGTGATCACTTCTTTTCGAACAGTCATCGCTGGTTGTCCTTCTGCGATTTCTTCTTCCACTGCATCATCTTTCCAGAAAGCCATGGTCAAACCAAAGCCAATCGCTGCAGCGATCAAGATTCCGAAGACAGAGAACCACATGCCACTAGCGTCGCCTTCTGGAGTGATGTAGTTGAAAATGCCAAAGACCCCTAACCCACCAGAGGTGTAGCTCGTTGTTCCATTGATCATCAAGAAGGCACCTGCGACCGCACCACCGATCATTGAGTAGAAGAACGGCATTTTTTTCGGTAACGTGATCCCATAAATCGCTGGCTCCGTTACACCGAAAAGCCCTGAGATAATAGCTGGTGGACATAGTGCTTTCAGTTTTTTATCTTTCAGTTTAAAGTACATCGCCATCACTACGGCTGTTTGAGCAAAGCTGGCACCAAACGTAGCTACCAAAATCTGACTATAACCAAGTTGCGTGATTTGCATGATGTGTAGCGGAACAACTGACCAGTGAAGACCGAAAATAACCAATACTTGCCAGAAAAAACCTAGCAACAAGCCATAGGCAACTGGTGAGAAGTCCATCAACGCTTCAAATCCTGAGCTCAAAAGGTCCGTCAACATACTGATTACAGGTCCAATCACCAAAAACCCAATTGGCAATGCAATCAAGAGAACCAAGAACGGCACTAAGAACGTTTGGACAACAGAAGGAATGATTTTTTTCGCAAATTTTTGAACTTGCGCAGCAAAGGCAATGATAAAGATGACCGGCACCACACTGCTAGTATACGTTGCGCCAACCCACGGAATTCCTAAAAACGTTTCGTACGCAGGCAAGCCTAACAAGCTATACGGTGCAGCAGCTCCCTCGCCTGCGCCTGCAAGAAATGCGGCTTGCAAAGCAGATCCTTGAATCGTTGGGTAACAAAGCGCTGACCCGATCACGATTCCCACCATTGGATTTAAGCGAAACTTTTTCGCTGACGTATACCCTAAAATCACTGGCATAAACATGAAGATCGAATCGCCGATCGCATTGAACATCACATAGGTACCAGTCGTTGTTGTATAATCGATCAAGCCTGTTGTACCAATAAAAAGCAACAGTGCATTTAGTCCTTTGATCATCCCCGCCGCACACAAAGCCCCTAAGAAGGGTTGGAAGCAGCCGCTCAAAATATCGATCAAACGATCAAACAAGTTGCCACCTGAAGCTGTTTCTTCAGCATCACCACTGATTCCTGCAACATCGATCACTTCTGCATAGACATCTGGCACATGGTTTCCGATAACCACCTGGTATTGACCGCCACTCTTCATGACCGTCACGACCCCATCCATGTTCTTTAAGACTTCATCATTTGCGACGCCTTCATCCTTTAATTTAAAACGCAGGCGTGTGATACAATGCGTCAAGCTATTGATGTTCTCTTTTCCACCGACATTTGCTACGATTTTTTCTGCTAATTCACGATATTTTCCCATTTTTGATTCCTCCAATTTTTTTGTATTGAAGGTTTAGCCAACTGAATGTCACTATCCAAAATGTTTTCTTTTTTTGATTTCTTGCTACATGGTCAGATGCCTTGAAGCTGACGTTTGATAAGAATCATTGCGAAGAAATTCTTCTTTTTCGACACCTTCTCATGAATCAAGAAATCCTTCTCCTTTCTTGTTTTTTTTCAATCAACGATTTTTTTGCACAAGTCTGGCAATATGAATCGTTAAATACAAACTTTCGTCACTGGACATTTGATACTGATACTGATTTTCTAATAGCTCAGCGATTTTTTGTACGCATTGATACGCATTTCGGTACTTCACTTTGACCATAGCCAAAAGATCTTCATCGGTTTCATCCACATGAGTAGTATGGTTTTGCATTCTTGAAACAAAAAATTTCAAATGCGTAGTGAAGCGATAAAAATAAACGGACTCTTCATCAAAGGTTGTTTTGAAAAAATATTTAACAATGTTTATGATGTCTTGCATCGTTTGGGTTAGTTCAGCAATATTGCCTTGGTCACCATTCTCAGTTTGCGCATTGACGAGATGCAGAGCAATAAAGCCAGCTTCGTCATCTGGCAGCTGAATCCCGTAATGTTCTTTGATTTTTTCTACTGTTTTGCAGCCTATTTGGTACTCATCGGGGAAAAAACGCTTGATATCCCACAATAAGACATTTTTGACCGTCATTCCTTTTTTCGATCGTTCAATGGCACAGTGCATGTGATCCGTCAACGAGATGTAAATGGAATCATTGATTGGGGATGACAATTCTCGCCGAGCATACTCAATGATCTCATTGGATAATTCAAGATATTCCAGTGGTAAGTCAGCAAGCAGCTCTTGAAATTGAGATAAGATCGTCTGATTTTCTAAGCGATACACTTTATCGACCGTTTCTGAAGAAATTTCATCTCCCACTTTTTTCTTAAATGCAATCCCCCGCCCCATAACAATAATCTCGTTTTGACTTTGATCGGTAGTGATCACAACATTATTGTTTAACACTTTACTGATTTTCATGTCCTACCCCCACTTACTTTATCATTGCGGATATGGTTCATTGCTTGTCTTTATTGCTGAGCCAACAGTCAACACAGAAAAAACCTCATGAAAGCAGCGCAAATACCGCAGCTTCATCAGGTTTAGCTTGTTAAAAATCAACAATCACTATCCATTAGAACCAGTTTTATTATCTTTATCATAGCAAAGGTAGAAAGCGCTGTCAATCGTTGTTCGTTATTTTTACTGACACCTAATACGAATCTATTGATCGTTTCTTAAATACACGAGCGATCAATTTTTATTCGTTCTTATCTTAGATAAAGACAAAACCCTTAGCGAACGAAAAAAACGCTCCCCAAAGACTTGACTGATCAGTCTAATCTTTGGGGAGCCGGCTATGGTGTCATTTGTTTCTTGTTTTTCAAAAAAACCTAATCATCTTGTTTACGATAATTTTTTTTGATGTAGGGCTGGTTTTCTTGGTTCATACGGATAACGATCTTATCAAAACTATTGTCACTCACTTGTGTCGAACCATTCATTTTGATTTTTGGCTGTACTTCGATCACCTTTGGTTTATACTGCATTTTCCCTTTTGAGATCCGCTTGACTAAGAGTTCAGCAGCTTGCGAACCAATCTCATACGACGGTTTTTCAATTACAGACATTTCATGATGATAAAGTTTGTTCCAGCCTAAATCATCATAGCCCCCGATCGCAACATCTTCTGGAATCCGTAAGCCCAAGCTATAGATCACATGGATCAACGCAAACATCAACTCACTGTTTTCAGCTAGTATTGCTAAACGATAGCCTTGATTTTTTTTCAACAATTCGTTTAGTGATTCCTTACACGCGTCAAATGCCGCTTGTGTTTCTTCGATCTCAAATGCTAGTTGTTCAGGATTTCTAACTGCGATTTTAGAACTTTCCAGAAAAAGAGCGAGCTTTTTCTTCCGACTAGGCGTTGTGAGCGGTGGTGTAAAGTAAGCGACTCGATCAAAGCCTTCTGAATAAATACGTTGAATCATCTCGGCCGTCGCTTTTTCATTATCAACGATGACTGTATCAATCATCACTTCTTCGATCGTGCAATCAGCCAGCACGATCTTGACCTTTTGCTCAGTCAAGCTTTTCACGAATGCTTCGTCCTGATTCGACGACAGAATCAGCCCTTCCACTTGACGGTCGATCAACGCTTGAATTTGATCCTGCTGAGAAATATTTTTGTGATCGGTTTCAACAAGAATCACCTGAAAAGATTTTCGTATACAATAATCATTGACGCCTCGAACTAAAGCTGCTACTTCCGGGATCATGATATTGCTGACAACGATGCCGATCAATCCCGTTTTATTGTTTTTCAACCCCTGTGCTAGCGCATTTGGACGGTATTCAAGCTCTTCGATCACTTCTTCGATGCGCTTTTTTGTCTCTGCTGACATAAATTCATATTTGCCATTCAAATATCTAGAAACGGTGGTTTTTGAAACATTTGCTTTTTCTGACACCATCTTAATGGTGATTTTCTCATTTGCCATTCAATCCACGCCTTGCTTTTTGCTGTTGGTCAATTATATCATGGAACCCTTGAAAAATGAACAAGGACCGATTTCGTTCGACATGGACTGTCCTATCTCAATAGTGACGGATCGTAAAGAAGCCGCTAAGTGAGCGATTTTCAAAGAACTAGCCCATTGCTTCAATGTGGCGCATTTCTTGCTGCACGACTTCATATATACTTTTTGAAAAGTCGACTTCCAACGGATAAGAAAGCAAAATATCTAACATTTGAGGCACAAAGTCTGTCTCACACAGTTCTTTTGCAAAGGCCATCGCCGCAATTTCCGAAGCACAAACAACCGTTGAACGATGCTCGTAGGAAAAAAAGCGCCACAGTGGAATCGTTTTGGTGATATGGTACATCGTTGCCCCATGTTGCTCTTCTAAATAGTGAAAAATTTCATGAGCGATCAAGACTCCTCGGATAACTTCTGGTTTAGGCAATATTTCCGAAGATCGAGTCAGCTCGGTGTAAGCAGCAATGGGTTCAGTGATCAATTCAATGGAGCGCTCCATGATAAACTGCGCAAAGACCATACGAAACTTCGTCGGTTTTCCAGATCTTTCCGTAATCGATAAACCAAGCTTATTCGCCAAGTACCAGGCACGATCTGCCTTTTCCTGTTTTTTTAAATCAAACTGGTCGAGCATTTTTTGCGCCCATGTTCTACCACATAGAATGGCTTCTTCAATGATTTCGTTTTTTTCCTCTTCACTCACTTTATTACGCAGCATCTCGCGGGTAAACTCAAATACTCCCCAACTGAATTCGTTGATGGGCATGAGCTGTTCATACCACGTTTCTAATAATGCCAGATCAACCGTATGTTGCTGTTTCAAGAAAAACCTCTGCTTGATCATAGGGAATTCGCCGCCAGAACCATCACTTCTTCATTTGGATCTAAAGTCGACATTTCGATATCGATCAACAACATCAATGCCTCCAAATCGTTTACTGAAAAATCCATCACCCGTGGTCCGGCACAAATATAGAAATCTGGACGCAAAATCACTTCTGTCTGATAGATCGCCAAGTCATCCCACAGTTGCTCGACTGCTTGCACATAATTCTCCGCGGTGGTTTTGATGACCTTCCCTGAAGCTCGTTGTACTTTAATAAAGCCTTTTTTATCAAGGATTCGAATTGCCGGATTGTCTCCTGAAGAAACACGGGTTCCAAACACATAAAAATGCGAGCTTTTCTCTAAAAGATCAATTTCGTTGGTAGCTAGCCCCAAATCGCCTGCAGCTAATTCTTGGGCTTCCTCGACGGTTGCCTCTGCTAAAAGATCCGTCGTCTTGACTTCGGTGGAACCAGTCGCAATGGCTGTGACTTTAGACGTTTGAGGATCGATTTCGATAAAGACTTCCACACTTTCTGGGGTAGCCCCACTCTCAATGGCTTTATTGATAGCCTCTGTTTTGATTGATCGCAAGTCTTCTTTCGAAGGGGAAGGAATGATCCGTTCAACGACATCTCGCACCATCGCTAGGGCGACGCCAATTGAGGAAATCACCTCAGCGTTCTCCGGAATCGAATATTTTACGCCCATTTTTTCTGACAAGTAGATAATTAATGACGAAGCGCCGCCACCAACTCCTACTAATGAAATTTGGCTTTTTTCTAATTTGTATTTTTCTGCTAAAGCCAAAATGACTGGCTCTAATTTTGCATAAGAACGCTCCATGATTTGTGTCGCGATATCTTCGATCGTCGTGCCACAATAATCCGCTAATACGCCCATCGCTTTTCGAGCCGCTTCGATATTCCCATAAGAAAAATGTTCCGGTTTGATTAAGCCCAACACATTCGCTGCACACGAATTGGTGATAGTTACCCGCTCACCATTATCAAATTTGATTGCAACATAATCCGCAGGATCTCCTTCTTTCGGACTAAAGAATTCCACCTTTCCTCCTGTCCAATTGGTTGGATCAGAGTAGACTGCGTAGTCCAGACCGGCAATATGAGCAGAACGAGGTCCTACATCTACCACTCCATTAGCAGTTGCACGAATCATGGAACCCCCTGCACAGCCCGTGATCCGAACATCCAAACTGGAAATGTATGTTTCATGTCCGCCAACGACAGAATAGTCGATCGCTGGCCGTCCGTTTTTAATGACACCGATATTGGTGGTTGTGCCGCCTACTTCAAAATACACACCATTTGATGCTCGTAAATACATCAGTGAACCCATTACTGAAGCTGCTGGACCCGAGAGCATAGTCAGAACTGGTCGCTTTTTCATCTCAGCAATTTCCATAACCCCACCATCGCCGCGCATGATCATTAAGGGTACATCTACTCCCGACTCCTTCACAGAGACTTCTGTTGAATTTGCGACAGATAACATTTTAGGTAAAATACTTGCATTGATAGTGGCCGTTCGTGTTCTTCTGGTCAATCCGTAAAGTTTCGTAATATCCGAAGCAACGGTACAGGGAATTCCTTTTTCTGTACAAACTTCCATCACTAGATTCTCAGCATCATTATTATCTACTCCAAAAGCCATACTAGCGACGATCACTTCTGATCCTTGCCTCACTAGATCATCGATCATCTCTTCCACACTCGCTTTATTCATTCCTTTGAGTTTTGAGAAGGCATTGATGATCTTAATGGATCGCTGATTCCCTAGGACGATATCGGCAATTTTTAATTGACGCTTTGCCAGAAACCCTTCGAAACCACCCCGAGCCATACCGAAAACACCAATGTCAGCCACATCCCCTTCAATCAAAGCGTTCGTGGCTTGGGTGGTTGAATGAGCAACAAAAATCACACTTTTTGGGTCAATATCATTTTCTTTCATACAATTTTGAAAACTCTCGACAACGCCAGCAGCTACCCCCCGTTCATGATCATGGGTAGTCTTCACGCTAGATTTTCCTATGATCTCGTGAGTCAGATTATCGATAGCGACAGCTTTTGTATGGGTACCGCCTACATCGATCCCCATTCTAACTTTTCTTAGTTCACTCATTTCCACTTTCCTCCTACATCCATAGTTGCATGATTTATTGATTAGCTACGTTCTTTCATCGACTAGTTATTCAAACCGAACAAAATGAGCGCAATGATACACAGGATCGCACTAGAAAGCCACCCAGCTGGTATCGAAAACTTCATGAAATCTTTCGAACCAACTTTATGATGTCCTAGCCCCCATGCTACCCATGACTGAGTAATATCCAAATGCTGAGGAGCGATCGTGACCACAGCGAAAAGTGGAAAAATGAATGCCAGATCCCAATTTGTGGCAGCTAAGATCACTGCCGCTACTGCGCCTCCTGATCCGACTAAGTTCAAAGGACCACGGAAGAAACCAAGGGGTGCTAAGATGGCAAATAAGATCGCAAGAGCCACGGTACTATGAGGAACTAGACCGCCAACGATTGGTTCAAAGAAAGGAACCGCGAGACTTGCAGCTGAATTAAACATAGCCAGTACTAATAAGAAACCTACCAGGGGCGCAACATCGACAGCACCATCTGCAAATTGTTTAGCTAACATGCGGCAAATATTTACGAAGCCACCTTTTAATTTTCCGCAAGTCAGTAAGGCGTACAAAGCTGCCAGAATAAAAGCAGGAATAATAGGAAACTCAGCAAACACAACGAGTAAGACTGGTGCGATCACAGCCACCCAAGAATACCAAGGAGCATCGCCTGAAGTTGCACCAGGTGTGGAAGCCCACGCTTTGACTTTTGATGATTTCGCACGACTTAAAGCAATATTGGCAAAAATCAATGTCACAAGTAAGGAAACGACTAGTGCGATCATGCCGAATGTGAAATAGTCGGAAAACCCATATTCCATCATGGATTGACTTCCTTCAGGTTGTAATGCTGCTAAAATACCTTGGTATTGCACAAAATTTGTTACATTGGCAAAAATTCCCGCCATGATGGAACCCATAAAAGCGAATAAAGCAATCGCTGTTGGAATACCCAACGCTTGCAAAATCGGCATAACGATCACTGCGATAGAGATTACAGGACCAATGCCTGTCATGGAAGTGAAACATAAGGCAGTGACAGTACATAAAAGGGTCATGGTGATCCGTGGTTTATCTCCACCAAGCTCAACAACCTTCCGAATCAGCGTTGCTGCAATCCCTGTATCCATCAAAATCCGACCAAAGAAGGAACCGAAGAAAATATTGACCAGAATCGAACTAGCAAAACCGGCGGGTCCTGTTTGATAAATGTTCGTGATCGTATCGACAAAATTCAAAGCTGTTAAATCCGGACTCAACGCATTGCCAATAAAAGCTAAAACGGTCCAAAGTGTTGCCATAACGAAGAAACCTACCATCAGGTTGAACCCTTTGACGCAGTACCAAACCATTCCTAAGAAAGAAACGATCATTAAAATACCAATTATAATTTCTACCATAAATTTTCCCTCATCTTTCCATTTGAACTATTTTTTGTTCATAGATCGTGCTGCAAGTTTCTACGTTTGCTACTTTCCCTATTCTCGCTGAATGCGACCTTTGTCATGAAAAAAACGGCTAAACTTGTGACCATTCCCCACGTTTGCTTTCCTCCTCTTTTTTGTTAACCGTTTTAGTTAACCGGTTAACAAAGAATTTAAAAAAATAAAACAACGAATGATTTCTCGTGTTTATCCACTCGACTATCTTTGAGCTCTCAATACATTCCTTTTCGCCCCCTTCTCGATGGGACTGCCTTTATTCCAATCACCCTCCAC
Organism: Enterococcus casseliflavus; assembly: GCF_029215545.1. NCBI lineage: Bacteria > Bacillati > Bacillota > Bacilli > Lactobacillales > Enterococcaceae > Enterococcus > Enterococcus casseliflavus. The sequence goes on from NZ_CP119393.1 coordinate 2,138,303, forward strand.
AATCCTCTCTCGTTGGTTGGGTACTTCGTAAAAAATAGGCTCAGGATACTTGCCTTTTGCTTAGAGCAGCTTCCCTCATATATCTAATCTATAATTTGATCCTCCTATTTGCGCAACTTTTCACATAGAGCTCCTCTGCCACTCGCTTGACTGCGCGTGATTCCTAATCTTAACCGAAAGGTCTCGCGACCGTTTGATCCGTTTGTATGTCTAGGAGCTAGTTGCTTTAATGTCTACATGATAGCAAAGGGTGAAAACGCTGTCAATCACAAATAGAAATTTTTTCCTCCATTTGTTCAATTTATACAAAATAGACCTTAAAATACCTAGGTGGTATTTTAAGGTCTATTGGTCGTTTAAACTTCACTTGCCTGCAAACGGTACATATCGGCATACAACCCTTTTTGAGCCAAAAGTTCATCATGGGTGCCTCGTTCGACGATCGAGCCTTTATCAAGCACCAAAATCAACTCGGCATCGCGGATGGTAGACAATCGATGGGCGATCGCGATCGTGGTTCGCCCTTGACGCATATTTGCCAACCCTTCTTGGATCAGTCCTTCTGTTTCAGTATCGATATTGGCAGTCGCCTCATCCAAGACCAGTACTTTCGGATCGGTCACCATGGTGCGGGCAAAGGAAATCAATTGCCGCTGCCCACTTGAATAGCTGGCGCCCCGTTCAATCACTTTGGCGTGGTATTTACCAGGTAGTTTTTGAATAAAGGCATCTGCTTGAACAAATTTTGCTGCTGCTTCGATCTGTTCTTCACGAATGTCCTGATTCAATAAGCGGATATTGTCAGCGATGTCCCCATAAAACATGAAAGCATCTTGCAATACGAGTCCAACTTTTTTCCGAAGCTCTTCCATCGTGAAGTCGCGGATATCTTGATCATCGATCAAAATTTGCCCTTCCCCGAATTCATAAAAACGCATCAACACATTGATGATCGAGCTCTTGCCACTTCCTGTGTGACCGACTAAAGCCACGGTCTCACCTGGATAGGCGATGAAAGAAATATGATTCAATACGTTGTTTTTCCCATCATAGGAAAAACTGACATCGCGAAATTCGATTTTTCCTTTGGTAATGGTTTGACTAGCATCGGGGTTTTGCTGCGGCGTGTATTCTTCGTTATCCATAATCTTTAGAATACGGCTGCCGGCGACCATCCCATCAGTAAAGACGCTGAGAAAATCCATCATCTGTGTCATGGGATTAAAAAATCCTTGAATATAGGTCGTAAAGGCGAAAATCAACCCGACTTCAATGGGCGATTCTAAGGCATCAAACCCAAAGACCGTCAATGACAAGGCGATCGCTAAGGCATACAACAAACTAATGATTGGTGATAATAGCAGCGCATTCGTGCGGATCATAGCGTATCTGGTTTTCAAATAATCATCGTTAGTCGCTTCGAATTCTTCATTCAGCCGCGCCTCTTGACGGAATTGCTGAATGATCTGCATACCAGAAATCGATTCATTCAATTTCGTATTCAGCTGACTCAGTTTTTCCCGCATTTGACGATAGATACGAGAGCTGAATTTTTGATAATACCAGATGACTACCATTAGGATCGGCAGAAAAATCAAGTTCAGTAAGGCAATTTTGACGTTGATGCGGAACATGGCGGCAAAAGAAGAAACCACCGCAAAAATTCCTGTCAATACCATCAAGAAGACATACCAAAATTCATACAACGTTTCTGTGTCGTTGCTGACCCGTGAAACGATCGAACCCGCTGGCGTCTGATCGAAATAGCGCATCCCAAGACTATGCAATTTTTCAAATAATTTTGCTCGAATATACTGATAGGTTTTTAAAGAACCCATCGAATAAAGGAACCATTGGAAAAACCAAATCACAGCTTTTACCAACACCCCAAAGAAATACAATGCAGCAAAGAAATAAATGACTTGCTGGGTCGCCGTTTGATTGGTCAAATAATTATCCATAAAGGTTTGAATGATCAAAGGCAACAGGATATTGACGATCGATAGCACAAAAGCAAAAAAGATCGCTGCATAGAAGGTTTTTCGAAATGGCTTGGCAAAAAGAAACATTCGTTTGATGATGTTTTTTTGCTCTTTAAAGGGAATCGATTTGCTCCATTCTGATTCTTGCATTAGGCTTCACTCCCTTCGATTTTGGCTTCTAGTTGCTGTTTGTCCCACATTTTTTTATACCAGCCATTTGCAGCCAATAATTGTTCATGGGTCCCGCGTTCACTGATTTTCCCATTGTCGATCACGAGAATTTCTTCTGCGTGCTTGACACTGCTTAGGCGGTGGGCAGCAATGATCGTTGTTTTATTCTGACGGAACGTCCGCAACTGTTGTAAAATAGCTTCTTCTGTTTTGGCATCTACTGCTGAAAGGGCGTCATCTAAAATCAATAATTCTGGATCAGTGATCAAAGCACGGGCAATGGATAAACGCTGTTTTTGTCCACCAGAAAGAGAAACACCACGTTCCCCCACCATCGTTTCGTACCCTTCAGGAAACTGACTGATATCCTCGTGGATCACTGCCAATCCAGCAGCTGCTTCCACTTCTGCTTGAGAAGCCCGTGGTTGCGCAAAGCGGATATTGTCTCGAATCGTCATAGAAAATAAGAAATGATCTTGCGGAACATAACCGATCGAACCCAAAAGAGCATTCAAGGAGTATTGCTTGCTGTCGATGCCCCCGAAGGTGATCGCTCCATCAAATGAATCATACTCTCGCAACAAAAGCTTCATCAAAGAGGTTTTTCCAGCACCAGTTTTCCCGACGACACCAAGTGTTTGCCCGGCAGGCAAAGTAAAGTGGATGTCTTGCAGGGCAAAATCATCTCCTTGATAGTGAAAATCATTGATTTGAACGTCAACCGTTCCTTGGGCTGGGGCATCGACCGCATCTTTGGCTTCAATGATATGGGTCTTGGCCGCCAACAATTCGGCAACCCGATCATAACTAGCATTGCCTCGTTCCAGCACATTAAACAGACGTCCGATGGCAAACATCGGCCAAACTAACATACCGATATAACTGATGAAGGATACCAATTGACCGATCGAGATGGTACCGTCCATAACATAATTGCCGCCGACGATGATCGTTAGCACATAGGAGATTCCGATGATGATCGTAATAAACGGATCAAACAAGGCATCCAGAAAATTGACTTTGCGGTTTTTGATGATGGCATGGTCGATTTTGGTTTGAAAATCAGCGATGTCCTCTTTTTCCTGTCCAAAGGTTTTGATGACTTTCATCCCAGTAATACTTTCTTGGGCTTTGTCGTTGATGGAAGAAAATGCTTCTTGCGAGTCACGAAACGCATCATGCAGTTTGCTACCAAGAACCCGTGCCATGACTGCTAAGAAAGGCAGCGGCAATAGAGCAATGATCGTTAACCGCCAGTCGATAAAGAGAACCATCGCAATGATGGTTGCCCCTCCCGAGATGAAGGAATCGGCAAAGGTCAAGATCCCTGCCCCTGCCACATTTTGGATGGCATTCAAGTCATTGGTGGCATGGGCCATCAAATCACCTGTCCGATGCTTTTGATAAAACAACTGATCCATCCTTGTAAAATGTGCAAATAGCTGTCTGCGTAACGTTTTTTCTAGCCGAGCGGCACTGCCCCAGATATGCGTTCGCCAGACAAAACGAAACACGTATTGAGCGATGGCTGAAGCAATCAAGATCATGACCCAAAAAAAGATCGTCTGCATCGAGATCTCTTTTTCCGCAATCTCATCGATGATGATCCCGATAACTTTGGGAGGGGCCAACTGTACCAAGGCGACCAAGACTAAAGAGCCTACGCCTAACAAATAATGTTTCTTTTCTTGTTTAAAAAACCAACCTAACTTCCTAAATATTGACATAACACTCTCCATTTCTTTATGACCTGTTGCCTAAATTTTGCGATTTTTCCGAATATTCATTGGATTCAGATTCGATTGCTTCCCCGCTATTTACAGAACATAAATAGAAAAAGTACCCTGGGGACATTTTTTTATTGGCTCCTGCGTTTTGCCGCAATAAAAAGCGAGCTGATAAAATCAGCCCGCTTTTTAGAAAAAACCCTACTTTTGGTTTTTCATTTGCTGCATCATCTGACGAATTTTTTTCTCAGAAGGTTTTTGACCCATTGACATCATCATCGAGCGAAGCATATCCTCATTAACGGGAGGATTTTTCTTTAGATAATCTTGCATATATTTACGCGCCAAAAAGAAGCCGCCGACAGCGCCTAGTAATGCTGCAACAACAGCGATCACGATTACGATTCCTACACTAACCATTCGAAAACTCTCCTTTCTCTTGTACTCTCAATGAATCATTTTACTAGAAAAAAACACAAAAAGAAAGAGTGAAAGCTGGATTTATCCAAAAACTTTCACTCGTTTCCTCAACTTAATGCGACATCTCTTTTGTTGAATAACCAATTTGTTAAAAGGTAGATTAAAACACTGTAAACAAGGATCCCGATCGCCATTTCCCAATAGCCCAATCCCGGATCAAGGGCAGTCATCTGCATGTCAGGACTATTTAATAAACTCGGTATTTGCTCTTTAATATTCATAAAATTAAATGGATTCCACTTCAGCCATGGGTATTTTTCTTGCGCAAAAAGCATGATCGAGTTGATGATGCTGCTTCCAAACAACATACCCAAGCCTAAGCCTACCGCCAAGCTTTGGGAGCGAATGACGGCTGAGATAAAGATGGTCAATGCAGTATAAAAGACAATCAATAGTAAGTTGGTTCCCGCAAAAACAAGGGCAACGAGAATCGCCGCTAGCCCGTTGTAGCCAGTAGCAGCAAAAGGTGATTCAGCTGCTAAAAATAAATTGGCGGCTGCTAAACTACTGATTAGTAAAACAGCGGTCCCTAACAGCGCAAATAAAAACGTGTTGATCGCTTTTGCTGCTAAGATTTGGCTTCTGGAAAAAGGCCGAATCAATAAGAACTTGATCGTTCCTCGACTAAACTCTTCCGCCACTGAAGAAGCTGCCACAATCACTACAAATAAGTTTAAGAACGACGTCATATCGCTTAAAGAAGCAAATAAATCATTGGCACCAATTTCTGGACTACCTAAGCGTACAACATATGTCAAGCCAAACGTCATTAAAACCAATAAAAGCAGCATGATCCAAGTAGAACGCTTTTTGGTTAATTTGATCCATTCATTTTTAATCAATGTCAGCATGCTTACAAACCTCCTTCTTCGGTCCAAGCCAAGAATGTATCTTCTAAAGAAGATTGCTTTGCCCGTAGTTCTTTTAAGCCGATACCCGCCGTCACGATCGCTGCAGCGATTTCAGAACGCTGATCTGTTTGCAACGTGACTTGCAATTCGTCTTCTACGTGCAAGACCTCGACGTCAAAGGAAGCTTTTAACAGTGCTTCTGTTTGCAAGTGATCATCGGTTTTGATGATCAACACATTTTTCTCTGCTTTCAACTCTGCCATTGCTACTTGATGAGTGACTTTTCCTTTTTGCACCACGATCAAATGATCGGCAATTTGTTCGATATCGCTTAATTGATGACTGGAAACTAAGACAGAAACTCCTTTTTCTCTCAAAGAAAGAATCATTTCTCGAAACTCCCGCATGCCTTTAGGATCCAGGCCATTCATCGGTTCATCTAAAACTAATAAGTCTGGTTGATGGACCAATGCCTGGGCAACACCTAAACGCTGACGCATCCCTAATGAATAGGTTTTGACTTTTTGATGGATATGTCCTTCTAAATGCACCTGACGGATCAGGGCTTCTAGCTCAGAGGCTGTGCCTTTTTTCTTCGCCATAGGCTGATACTGCATCAAATTCTCATAACCGGTCATATAATTATAAAACTCAGGATTCTCAACGATCGCTCCGACTGAGGCAATCGCTGTTTTAAAAGAAGAATCCAATAAATTTCCCATAATGGCAATCGATCCTGTGTTGTGCTTCATCAAGCCAACGATCATTCGGATGATCGTCGTCTTCCCAGCCCCATTGGGCCCTAATAAACCAACGACTTGTCCTTGGTCCACCACAAAGGAAACATCATCAATGATTCGTTTGGTCCCAATCAATTTGGAAACATTTTGCAGTGCTAATACTTCTGTCAAAGTTACCTCTTCTTCCTAACACCATTTCTGCAACGATTTTAAATAAAAAACGTTGTGATAATATGTATACCATGCCATCTCTGTAAAAAAAAGTCAAGAAGCGAAAAAGGAACATCGATGCTCCTGTTTTTGCTTCTTGACAACTTCGTTTATCACTGATGCTTTTCACGTTTGCCCTATTGCTGCTGGTCAAAAGCTTGGCAAAATTATAAGTTCTATTTGCTCGATCTTATAGCGGGGTCACTCCGTTTGGGTGAACGCCAGTTGGGCGAACGCTGCCTTGTTCTTGGCACTTCTGATCTGTTTGATCACTTGCTTGAGCTGTTTCCACTCCTTTGCGCTTGGGTGACCATTCCAATAAAAGAGGTAAGGCTGTTCTTCCTCAGAAAATTCCTGATGGATTGGATAATCGCTGATCACCAAATCTGGTTTTTGAGACAGCGAATAATGGGCCATCGCTCGATGCGTGGCATTCATCAAGCGGTTCTTGATCCAAAGCTCTTGCGTTTTTCCGTATTTCGAATGGATCGAGAACGTGACCGGCTGTTCATATTTGATAAAAATAACTCTCAGTAACATACAGTATTGGAAAATCAAGCGATCATTCATTTGCAGTAATCTACGCAACTCTGGTAAAGAAACAGTCGCTTCCAAAAAAAACCGTTTCATGGTTGGATAGAGTACTGGAAAAGCGGCTTGCAGCTCTTGCTCGTCGGTTGTTTTGCCAAAACTATCGCTTTTTTGTCGCGTACCAAAACAGCCAGAGGCGGAATGGATCATGACCAGATTAACCAGTAAATAGTTTTTTTCGGCTTCTGTAAACGTCAACTGAAAATACACGGCTAGTTTTTCAACGAGCTGTGCTTCTTGCTGGTACTTTGGCTGAGTCAGCCACGAGATGTTAGCAGCATCGAGATCCTCCTCAAGATAGGTGTTCATTACGCCAAACATATAATACAAGAAGCTGCGTTCAACCTCCGAAATTTCAGAAAACGGCAGATGATTCCTGTTAAACAATGGGTTCAAAAAGACCTGATCAAACTGATTTTTTTCAATTAATGGGTGCTCAAACGTCAGTACTTCGTTTGGTAAAAACGAAAGTGGATGCTTTTGATTGATTCTTTGCACGGAGATAGCGAATAGATGAAGAAATTTATCGATATCGATTTTTCTCATATAAGAAGCATGGGTTTCAAACAACGCTTCAGCCTGCTCTTTCTCCTTGATCGATGCCAAGACTTGTGAGTCCTTCTCATCAAAAATTTGCCAATAGGTAAGATGATAAAAATAGCGGATCGCATATTCAGCACCTGCTAAAGGATCACCTTTTTTTAAACTATAGGACAAATGATAATTCGCCAAAACATGATTTAACTCCTGCAATTTTCGTTGAATCGTGCGGGGACTGCTAAAGGTTTTGTGGCTGAGTTGTTCAAGGGAATGATAATCCCCCTGAAAGAGTGCATCCAGCAAGATAAACCCAACGGTACCCTGCAACAATACACTATAGGCTTGGCTCAATAGAAATCGTGGAGAAAAAGCAATCGACACTTCTTTTTCCAACCGAGCATAGGTCAAAGTAAACTGAGGATAGCGTGCACGAAACACCTCTACTTGCTGAACGATCGACTGCATTTTGTTGGTTTTCCTATCGAAAACACCTGAGAGCTCTTTAATTGTATAGTCTTTCTTGTTCGTTTCGTAACAATAACTTAGAAACGCATAAATTTGTTTTTCTGTCGTATCCAAAAGTGCCTGTAACATGAAATTTCCCTCGCTCGTATAATCAGCAAACGCTGTTTTTATCCTAAATTTGCCATCTTACAAAATTGTAAGCTGGCAGTGTTTGGTGATCGTACCACCGTGCGCTCTTTTCTGTCAAATCACTTTTAACAAATTTTCCTTTCGTTATCTGTATATTTTCATAAAAAAAGTCTGACGCCTCAAAAGGATCGTCAGACTTTTTGTTAAAAACGGTAAAACAAAACGTGATTGTGCTTTCTGGGGAAGAAAATTCCAATCGTGGGTTATAAATTCTCTCATTATCCTCAGCTTTTTTCTTTACTGTCTCTCATCAGAAAATAACTTTCGATTCAGCCAGAAAAGGAAGACAGTAAGGATAACTACGCCTAGACCAAAGAGTAAATAGCGAATACTCGTAATTTTGCTGCCGGTTTTCGGTAGTAAGGCTCCATTGACCTCCTTAGCACTGCTTGTCTCCGTACGTTGTTCCTGTTCCATTTTCACTGAAGACGATGCTTTAGCGAGTTGTTTGCCCACGGGATCATCGGAGGAAACACTTCGCTTGCTTGACTGACTTTGGTTAGGCGCTAATTTGTTTGGTTTCGTTTCTGAATCTGAAAGATCCTCAGATGCCGTTTCACTAACGGTCATTGTTCCTGTTGTTGCGGTGGTTTCTTGACTCCTAATTGTCTGACTCGATTCACTCTCACTAACTGGTTGGGTGTTGAAGTTTTCTGACTCACTTGCATTGTGACTACTTTCGATACTTTGAGAATCCTGACTTGTGTTTTCCGTAGTAGAAGTCCTTGGATCCGTCGATTGAGAGTCGCTAAATTTCGGTTCGATACTACTAAAGGAAGAGCCTGTCTCTTCAGACACCTTAGAGCTTGCGCTTATCTCAGAGTTCGTGCGCTCACTAGAGCTCGGGGGTGTTATTACCTGCCATTGACTAGGCTTCAAGTTTTCAGTAATCGTTGTTTCACCGTCATAAATCACAACTAAATCTACTTTATCCACACTTTTGATCTCATCGATGGCCATCTCAGCATAGATCCTTAAGTAGTTTTCAACACCTGAAAACCAATCGACATTTGTTAGATACGTTTCACCAATCACCTTTTCACTGTGTCCATTGCCATCCCAACCATAAGTTAAACGGATACAAACGTTTTGTGAAGTCAGCGTTTTGTTCGGACGTACCGGGATCGTAATGACTTTCAAGGCTTCATCATAGATCACTCGATTCGTTTGAACAGAAAACGATAAATTCCCTCCGGCTCGTTCTTTTGCTGAAGTATGATCGAAACCAAACACCAGCAGCAATAAGCCCGCTAACAGCAAAATCAACACAATTCCAACCAGTTTTCTCATTTCCTCACTTCCTAAATGAATATTTCAAGATAACTTGATAAGGAAATTATAATAAATTCTCAGAGAAAACATGCGCCGAAAAAAAAAGGAAAGACCCAATAAAATGGCATCTTCCCTTTAAATAAGTCTTTATTAATTATTCTTCCAAGTAAAAAAACTGCCTCCAAAATTTCAGTTTCTATCTACCTGATAAATTTACTCCAACTTAACTTCAATGCGCATCCTGCTAAAACCATTCCTATTGCAATCCATAAATGATTAGACGATTCATTCGTTTGAGGGAACTGCTGTTTTTCTGATTGATTATGCAAATTATTTGATTGGGATACCTGCATGTTCCCAGGGGTTGAACTTTGATGTGTAATCGCTCCATTATTACTAGAACTACTCCCGTTATTTGATTCTGAACTACTAATCATACTGCTTTCGCTACTTGGTTCCGTGCTGCTACTTGTGCTGCTTTCGCTACTTGGTTCCGTGCTGCTACTTGTGCTGCTCTCACTACTTGGTTCCGTGCTGCTACTAGTGCTGCTTTCACTACTTGGTTCCGTAGTACTACTAGTGCTGCTTTCGCTACTTGGTTCCGTGCTACTGCTGGTGCTGCTTTCACTACTTGGTTCCGTGCTGCTACTTGTGCTGCTTTCGCTACTTGGTTCCGTGCTGCTACTTGTACTACTTTCACTATTTGGTTCCGTGCTGCTACTTGTACTACTTTCGCTACTTGGTTCCGTGCTGCTGGACTCTCCTGGTTCACCGGTTCCGCCACCACCGCCACCATAGCGTGGCGTATAGCCAGTAATACTGCTTGTTCTTGGCACATCATTGACCAAAGCATCAAGGATGCCCCGATTGGTATATTGTTCCAATGAACCATCCGTTTCTGTTTTGTAGGTAATGTAGATCCGTTTCTCTGTATCCCGCAAAGGAATTTCAAAGGAGCCGTCACTATTTAAAACGATCGGTACTTGCTCGACATACGTTGGGTTGGAAACGCTGGGTCCATAGACCACTCGAGCACTCGTACTGACTAGTGTCTGATGAGGACCTAAAATGTCAATAAACGTTCCATCTTTGATCGTCACTTGGTCCGTGTCAAACGAGTTGATATACACTCGCCAATCAATGATCCGTTTGGGTTCTTGCGTACCTAAATACAGTCCTTGTTTGGTGAGTAAGGCACCCTCCCCTGAATCATCCACTGCTTGAATAAAAATAGGCACCGATTGCGTCCCATTTGCCGTTTCAAAGTTGATGTTGTTGATCTGGTTTTCTATCACGTCATCACTGAACTTTGTCCAAAAATAAAAGTCCCCATGTACATTGGTATTTTGTTCGACAAATTCCGTGAAAACAAAGGTCAGCTGATTGCCAACTTGGGTAACATTGACCACTAAGTTGTTATTTTCATCGTATAAAGCATACGTATTATTGACGCCTTCAATCTCAGCTGGCAAGGTGACGGTCGCTTTGTCACCTGCTTTTAAATCACCTAAGTCCTCCAAACTCCAGGTCATATCTATTTTAAAGGAATCATCCTTTTCAATACTTGTGATGACCTCGTTGTGGCTATTAACGATCGATACATTGGTGATCAGCTTGGCACCCACATCGGTTTCCCCATAAACAACCCGCATACCAGCAAAAACAGGAATCAACAGCAGCAAGACAGCAAATGCTTTTCCTAAACGTTTGATCATTGGTTTCCTCCCTTAAGTGATCGCTTAGCTAAACCCATCGGTCACAGCAATTACTGTACTCGACATGAATATTTTCATTAACAGTTGTCTTTTCGTTTCACGGTAAGAAAAATAGACTTCCAGTTGCCACATTCTTGCCGCGTATCCGCGACTGCCTAATAGAATCAGTGTTAACTAATTTTATCTGCTTTTCGGTGATTTACACAATTAAAACGCTTCATTGGTGAAAGAAAATAACAATGCAGCAAGCAAAAAACCAAATCCCAATCTGTGTTGATTGAAAGGGATTTGGCCAAAAAATAAATCACTCTGTCGGATCGGCGATTCGATCAATTTGCTGGAAGTACCGGTACTGACAAACAAAGTAAAAAACGATTTGGAAAATCAAAAAGAGACTAACGATCACGCCATAGTATTGCCAAACAGGCAATTCTACTAAAATACGCAAAGCGGTCATTGCCACCGCAAAATGGATCATTGCCACGACTGTTGGCAAGAAGTACATCACTTGCAGCTGGCGTCTCAGAACGTTGTGACGCTCCTTGGGCGACACACCTAAAATATGCAAGGAACGATGATACGCTCCATCTTTATCTAAATCTGCAAATAAACGGAAATAGATAATCGAAGCGGAGAAAATAAAGAAAACCGAACCTAGTAATACCGTGATCATTAAAATGATGCCATTTCCTTGACGATTTTCTTGGAAAACTTGGTATTTTGAGGTATAAAATATGCGGACGGGTATGTCTTTTGTTGCTTCGGTCCACTCTTCATCTGTATACTCACCTTTGGCCTCCAGCTCCTGACTAATTTCTTCATATTGCTGATCGATCAAGGCATTTTCTTTATCTAACTTTCCATTGAAATCAGATACCAATTCAGGTGTTTCAGCCCATTCTGGATAGTCAAACCAAATAAAACCAGATTCTATATCATCGTTAGATTCTTGTAAGAGAGCTTGCCATTCCTCAAAGGTCTTATCTGTCACAACTGACAATCCAAAGTAATCCAGAGAAAGCATTGAGGGGCTGTGGACAATCGTAATATCCTTTTTTATACCGGTTTCTGAACCCAATTCAAGTGGATAGATACTTGTGCGTTCGTTCTCAGGGACTTCTAGAAGCTGTTTTCGACGTGAATAATTAGCACTAAGTGTCATTATTTGATTATCTGCAACGGAATCAGCTTCCTCACCGATTTGTTTCATCATTTTCTGATAGTCGCTTTCTCGCATAATTGAAAAGCCATTCGTCGTATAAAATGAATCATTCATAACTGCAGATTCATCAAGATTCGCATAGGCCCATAGTAAGGAAACACTATCCGTTACAGGTGAGTACCCTTTTTCTTCTATGGCAGTTTTAATTTCATTCATTTTCCCCTCAGAATGATCGAGGTCTTCTGGCCCAGACCACGGAAACACATAGGCTACACTGATTCCTTGGATCGAAGAAAAAGAAGAACTGCCGATCGCCAGCATCACGGAAATCCCAACGAATGCCACGGAGGTACTAATAGCGATCAGACTATACATCGCCGCATTGTCTCGCATGCGAAAGATCCATTCGCTGATAGTCAGCATCCGAGTCCCTCGTAAGAAGGTCGGGCGTTTTTTTAATCGTTTCAACAGAAATACGCTGAACTGATGGAATGACAAAATCGTGCCTGCAACAGTCAACAAGACTCCTAGCATAAGTGGCAGCATTGAGTAGGTTTGGTAGCTAAAATAAAAGACCAATCCATAGCCAACTAGCAACAGCACAATTCCTGAAAATGCCAATGCCCAATGACTTTTTGGCTCAGGACGCGGTTTTTCATTTTCCTTGATCAAGGAGATGATCTGCTCTCCTTGCAAAGCCCGAGTACTGAAAAAGGAGATCAAGAGAAAAATAAAAACATAAATCCCAAAGGTCAATCCTAAACCTTCCATAGGAACCATAAATTTCAGTCCTTCTGTTAGATACATGACATTTTGCGCAATCAGCAGCAATAATTTCGTCAATAAAATCCCTAACCCAATACCGGTCACTGTGGCACAGGTTCCTAAAAGGGCATTTTCGACAAACAAAATCTTTCGCAGATCTTTTTCTTCGATCCCCAAAATCAAGTAGATTGCCAGATCACGTTTGCGTCGTTTTAAAAAGACCACAAATGTATACCATAAAAACAACAGCGACAGTAAAGCGATCACCACAAGTGCGACGGATAGACCGACCTTCGCCAATTCTGAAAGTGTACCGCTATTGGACAAATTTTCTTCCAATTGCGGATGAAAGAGCAAAAGACTAAAGATATAAAACACCATCGCCGCAAAGGCGCTACTGACGAAGTAGGCCGCATAGGTTCGAAAATTCCCCCGCAGATTACGAATGATCAACTGTCTGAAATTCATGACGGCGACCTCCTAAATGTGCTAGGACTTCAAGAATTTTTTGATAAAATTGCTGTTGATCAGCCCCGCGATAGACTTCGTTATACAGCTTTCCATCTTTGATGAAAACGACCCGATCAGAAAAGCTGGCAGAATAAGGATCATGGGTGACCATCATGGTGGTGACCTTAAGTTGCTTGTTCATCTGACTTAGTATTTCCATGACATCTCGTGCTGCCTTTGAATCAAGATTGCCCGTCGGTTCATCTGCTAAAAGCAATTCCGGTTGATGGATCAAAGCTCTAGCAATCGCAACTCTCTGCTGCTCTCCACCGGAAAGCTGATAGATGCGTTTGTCTTTTTTCTCATAGATCCCAAGCTCACGTAATAGCTGTTCCGAACGTTCTTTCATCTCAAGAACCGGCACCCGATCCAATGTCAGTGGTAAAATCACATTCTCAAGCACGCTCAATGGCGAAAGTAAATTGTAGTTTTGAAAAACAAAACCTAGTTGCCGACGACGAAACTCCGCGAGTTTTTGCTTAGATAATTCTAGGGGCTGCTCGCCCTTGATGATCACCGAACCTGAAGTCGGTTTATCCAATGTTGCCACCAAATTCAGCATGGTGGTCTTGCCACTGCCAGATGGACCCATAATGCTGATAAATTCTCCTTCTGGCACTTTGAGATCGATTTGCTGTAAAACCTCAACAGACACTTCCCCTGTATAGGTTTTCGATACATTTTTCAATTCTAGTAAAGCCATCATCTTCACTCCTTTGCTACCAGTTTAGCAGGCGGCACCGCAATCAGTTATCGATTTCATGATAGAAAGCTTACAAAATTGTAAGAAAGCCTTCACCTCCGAAATGTTAGGGTAACCGTCGTGCCTTGATTCTCCATAGAGGCAAGCGACACATCGATATCTAATTGCGTACTGATCGTTTCAACTAAATAAAGACCGATCCCAGTTGCCTCTCCTGTTTGCCGCCCATTCTGCCCTGTATAAAAGGGGCGAAAAACCCGCGGGAGATCCGCTGCTGCAATCCCGCATCCTTCATCTGCGATCGTCAAGCTTCTAGAAAACGGATCAATTTCAAAATAGACTTTGCTCTCTGCTGTTGAGTACTTAATGGCGTTGCTAATGAGTTGAAAGAGCAGAATACCTAGCCATTTTTTGTCTGTTGTCACCGTGATATCTGCTTCACTCATCAGCTTCGGATAGACTTCACTGCGAATGAAATTCCGCTTCTGGTCACCGATACTGTGTTTTAACAATTCCAACAGTGAGGCTGACTCGATAACGAAGTCCTCCGTGAAATCTTCCAAGCGCACAAAATTCAGCGCAGTCGCCAAGCCACTTTTTAAGCGATCTGTTTCAGCCAAAAGATCATAGCTATCGACTTCTTCACTTTCAGCCATTAGCGCCAACACTGAGACAGGTGTTTTCATTTGATGAACCCAGATATTCATGAAACGAATATGATTTTGATGGTGCTGATCTAATTCTGTCAGCCGCTCTTGCTCATGCTGCTCTTGTGCATCGAACTGCTTGCGCCATTGCCTGGAAAGGTAGCCATTGCTTCGGTGTGTCGCTCTTCCATGCTTGATATACTGATAAAACGCAGTATTGGAAAGGTAATCTGCCAAATAAACAAGAACAATGAATAGCCCGAATAGAAGCAGACCATAACCAATCACGAGGTTATTTCGATAGCCATCCAACCAAATCACTAAAACGAAAAATGAAATGGCTAGGAAGGTAACGAGTAGTTTAGGTAAATGAACACTTACATATGCTCTCATTCTTCTGTACCTACTACCGATAAGGCGTAACCCTTGCCGCGAATCGTTTGGATCGGATCATTGATGCCCATTGCCGCCAATTTTTTTCGCAAACGGCCGACATTGACAGAAAGCGTATTGTCATCAACGAAGCGCTCATCATCCCATAATAGATTTAAAATCCGTTCCCGTTTGACCATCTCTGGGTGTGCCGACATTAACAGGGTCAATAATTCTCCTTCTCGAACAGTCAGCCATTCACTGGCTTCACGATAGACCATCTTCAATGCTTCGGGATAGTAGATCAATTCGCCGGCTTTCAAACTTCTCGCCCGATCAGACTGTGAATAATCCCCGTAGACTCTGCGAATGTGGCTTTTTACTTTTGCCAGCAGCAAGTCATAAGAAAAAGGTTTGACTAGATAATCATCCGCACCATATTCTAGAGCCATCACTTGGTCCATATTGCCGTCACGGGCGGAGATGAAGAGAATTGGAACCAACGAACGTTCCCTGATTTTTTGGCACCAATAAAACCCATCATAATAAGGTAGATTGACATCCAACAAAACCAAATCAGGTTGGATCATCAAGAATTCATCTAAAACCGCAGCGAAATTTTCTGGAACAAAGGTTTGATAAGCATAGCGGGATAATTGATTTTCCATCATTTTGACTAACGATTTGTCATCTTCGACCACGAATATTTTCATAGGAACCCTCCTGTTTTCTCTAAAGTTTACCAAAACTGTGTGAAAAAAACTGCAAAATTCCAGCTTTTTTAAAAAAAGTGTACTTATTTATTGTAAGCAAAATTATTTTATAGTATACTACGTTTTGTGATTAAAACTTACTTAAAGTAAAGGTGGAAAAAAATGAAAAATATTTTAGTTGTTAAAGCCAATAATCGTCCTGATGGAGTATCTGCAAAAATGTTTGATACCTTCGTTGCAAATCTTGATACCAACAATGTGGACGTTGTAACCTTTGATGTGTACGCACAACCAATGCCTTATATCGGTCAAACGTTATTTGAAGCATTTGGCAAACTTTCACAAGAACAAGAATTAAACCAAGAAGAACAAGAATTGATGACTGTCCGTCAAGACGTGATGAACAAATTCGCAGCAGCGGATACCATCGTTTTCGCTTTCCCAATGTGGAACTTAACGATTCCTGCTGCCTTGCACACATTCATCGACTACATCTTCCAAGCTGGCTTTACTTTCTCTTATAACGAAGATGGTTCAATGAACCAATTATTGAAAGACAAAGAAATCGTTCTATTGAATGCCCGTGGTGGTGTTTACTCAGGCGAAATGAGCGCAATGGAAAACGCTGTAACCTTTATGGAAAAAGTTTTCGGTGGTATGTTCGGCATGAACATCACAGAAGAAGTAATCATTGAAGGCCACAATGCAGATCCTTCTAAAACAGCAGAAATCATTGCTGAAGGTTTAGAACGCGTAGCAGCTGCTGCGAAAAAATTCTAATCATTGCTATTGATCAACTCCTCAACAAAGCGCTATTGCTTGTTGAGGAGTTTTTTTATCCAAAAACGTAGCTCGTCCATGGATCGATAAAATAAAGAAGCCCCTTAGAACACAGCGGTCTAAGGGGACTCTTTTTATTTTGATGCTTTCCAATCAACAGGCAACAGCTCTTCTAGCGTCATGATTTTTCCTGCTGCGATCATGACCTGCGTGTTATGGTTGGCAGGATCCAGCTGGCTGATAAATTCACGGCAACGACCACAAGGTGGGATCGGCTCACCTGACGAATTGATTGCAACCATCTGTAACACCCGCTGCTGACCATCGGTGATCATTTGCGCAGCCGCAGCCTGTTCGGCGCAAAAACCCATAGAACAGCTGGTATCGATACAAATCCCTGTATAAATCTGTCCATCTGCAGTAGCCAGAGCTGCCGCAACACTCCCTGCTTCTGCAAATTGAGAGAGCTGTCTGAATCCCAGTTTTTGTTTCGCGGCATCGATCAGCAACTGAAAGTCCATTTTTCTTCCTCCAATAATAAGCTGGCTCATGGTTAAATGAACCGTTTAAGCACCCGCCATAATTTTCGTCAATAGCTCAGGATCAAAGGTCTTTTCCCGCAGCATCGCGATTTCATAGCCATAAGGGGCTTTTTTATTCTTTTTGTCTTCGCCAACATAGGGTGTTTCCAAAATTTTCGGTAACGCTGATAATTGCTCATGATGAACGATCTTATTCAAGGCTTCAAAGCCGATCGTGCCAAAACCAATATTCGCATGTCGGTCTTTGTGGCTGCCCTGTGGATTTTTTGAATCATTGACATGGATGACCTTCAAGCGATCCAACCCGATGATTTTGTCAAACTCGTTTAACACGCCGTCAAAGTCTTCTTTGACATTGTAGCCAGCATCATTCGTGTGACAAGTATCTAGTGTAACGGATAATTTTTCATTTAAGGTGACACCATCGATAATTGCTGCCAATTCTTCAAAGCTGCGACCAATCTCGGTGCCTTTACCTGCCATTGTTTCTAATGCGATCTGAGCAGTTTGATTTTTTTCAAGGACCTCGTTTAAACCTTTAATGATCTGCTTGATCCCAGCTTCTGGTCCTGCACCAACATGGGCACCGGGGTGCAATGTGATTTGAGTTGCACCTAAAGCTTGGGCTCGTTGGATTTCTTCTTGTAAGAACGAAACAGCAAAGCCAAAGTTTTCTGGTTTGATGGTATTGCCTAAATTAATGATGTAAGGGGCATGGACGACGATATTCGAAATTCCTTTTTCCGTCATAAAATCTTGTCCAGCTGCGATCTGCATTTCTTCGATCGGTTTGCGCCGCGTGTTTTGCGGAGCTCCGGTATAGATCATAAACGTAGTAGCTTGATAGCTAGCTGCCTCTTCTGCTGCTCCTAAAAGCATTTTTTTGCCGCTCATTGAAACGTGTGAACCAATCAACATTTTTCTTTTCCTCCTAAATCTAGTCTTCTCTATTATCGATAAAAGCGCCTTGTAAAGCGATTATTTTGCTCATTGCCGTATTTTTTTATCAAGCGAGTCCAAATAACATCAGAACACCCGTCATTAGCGGCATACTTATCAAAAAGCTAATGGAAGAAACGAACCCCACCGCTTCTTCCTCCATTCCAGCAATCACGGAATTAATGACACCGAATAAAGGAATTGGAGCAAACACTAACAAACAAAGAACTGGCTTTAATAAAACTGGGATTGGTAAAACATAGAAAGCTGCGAACAGCACGAATGCCAGTCCGTACCGCAAGCTTAAAATTTTGATCACGGTTTGGGTGGTGTGCTTCGGTAAGCGGAAATCCAAAAATAAGCCAATCATAAACATGGACAAAAACGTATTTGCGATCCCGATTGGTTGGACAAGCGCCAATGCCGCTTCGGGAATCCTCCAATCCGCACTGCGGATAATCAGCATCACTAGATAAATAGTAAACGTTGGCGAACGCAGGAGATTCAAAAAGATTTTCCCTGGTTCAAACGTCGTCCGCTTTCCAATCAAGAATTCGATGAAAATCGTCGTTCCCCCTGCCAACATGATACTGTTCCCCATATCAAACAGCGAAATCAGCGGAATCCCTAAAGGATAAAAGCTTTGGGCAAAAGGAATCGCAAAATTGCCGATATTAAAGCCTGACCCGCAGTACATAGCAAACTGCTGCAGCGTGTTCGATTCTTTTTTGGTCAAGAAAAATGCGAAGAGGATCTGAACGATCGTAATGATCAACGCGATCACAATCAAACTAAGCGCACTGACTTGTACTTGCATTGAAGCTAAATTCAAAATGATTGCTGCCGGTAACGTCACATTCAAAATAATTTTGGATAAGATCGAGCCATCCGCTTTTGAAAGGACATTTAGCCGCTTAAGAAAATACCCTAAGAAGATCATGGCAAATAAACCGGCGGCATTCAACACTATATTTCCCATTCCAACAAAAACCCTTCCTCTACAAAAATTTGAAAAAAGCGAACCAACAAGGCGGTTCGCTTTTTGCGATTAAAATGTTAATAAGAAATATTTTTTCTTGCCACGACGAATCACGACGTATTTTCCACCGATCCGATCACTTGCTTGGAGCTCGTACGTTAGGTCTTGGACGCGTTCCCCATTGATGTAGATGGCACCATTTTGAACGTCTTCTCTTGCTTGACGTTTTGATGGTTCGATTTTAGCAGTCGTCAACACTTCAACGATGTTCAAAGAATCATCTGCTGTTACCTGATGGCTTGGCACCCCTTTGAAGCCTTGTTCGATCTCTTCAGCGTTCAATTCTTTGATATTGCCACTGAATAAACTTGCTGAGATGCGTACGGCTTGTTCATAAGCCTCTGCCCCATGAACCAAAGTAGTGACTTCTTTTGCCAAAGCTTTTTGTGCTGCTCGAGATTCTGGTGCAGCGTTAAATTCTGCTTCGATCGCAGCGATTTCTTCTAATGATAAGAAGGTGAAATATTTCAAGAATTTGACTGCATCACGATCATCCGTATTGATCCAGAATTGGTAGAACTCGTAAGGCGTCGTTTTCTTGGCATCTAGCCAAACCGCATTGCCTTCTGTTTTCCCAAATTTCGTTCCATCTGCTTTTGTGATCAATGGCATAGTCAAACCGAACCCTTGGACTTCACGCTCACGACGTAATAATTCGATCCCAGAGGTGATATTCCCCCATTGATCGCTACCGCCTAATTGCAACAAGCAACCGTGGTTGTCGTAAAGATTCAAAAAGTCATAGGCTTGTAATAGCTGGTATGCAAATTCCGTGTAGGAGATCCCAGTTTCGATCCGACGTTTGACACTTTCTTTGCTCATCATGTAATTGATGGTAAAGTTTTTCCCAGTGTCGCGCAAGAAATCAATCAGTTTCAATTCCCCTAGCCACTCATAGTTATTGGCAATGATGGCAGGATTTTCTTGGTCATCAAAATCAATGAAGCGAGATAATTGGCTCTTGATACTTTGTGACCATTCTAGAACGGTATCTAGTGTGTTTAATTGACGTTCTTGATCTTTAAAGGATGGGTCACCGATCATTCCGGTACCACCGCCTACTAATGCGATCGGCACATGTCCGTTTTGTTGGAAACGACGCAACATCAAAATAGGCAATAAATGACCAATATGCAGGCTATCTGCGGTAGGATCAAAGCCGATATATAGTTTCACAGACTCTTCATTTAATTGTTTGGTCAAGGCTGCTTCGTCTGTGGTCTGATGAACTAATCCGCGTTGCTTTAGCTCTTCAAAAAAGTCTGTACTCATTCTTTCTCCTCCTAATAATTGCTTCATTGTTCATCTTAACTGAAAAAGAGGTCAATGAAAAGTCTTTCTCTCAAAGTCCTTTACCAAAAAAGAAACTTTTAGGTAAATCCGTTCATTTTCCTTTATTATCGCTGGTTCAATACAAACACCAACTGGCATTTTCTCGCACACTTCTTTCGATAACAGATAGGGTGCTACCCAAGCGCCTTGTTTTTTGCTATAATTACACGGAATCTATTCTAATTTATTGAGGTGACTCTTTTTGTCCCAGAAAACGAAAAATCAAAAGAATACAGAAAACAAAAATAGAGGCTGGTTCTATTTCAACATCAGTCTTAGGGTTTTACATGCCTTGTTCTTAGTTGCTATTTCTTTGCTGGTTCTAGGCGGTTCTTTAGCCTTAGGGATCGGTGCCGGCTACTTTGCTTTTCTTGTGGAAGATACCGCAGCTCCTTCTAAAGATGAGTTACAAAAAGAATTGACCGACATCACAGAGACTTCTCAACTCGCATACGCTGATGGCAGCAAAATCGCAACGATTCGCTCGGATCTAATGCGAACGTCGGTTAATTCCGATCAAATTTCAGATTATTTGAAAAAAGCGATCATCGCAACAGAGGACGAATATTTTAATATTCATAATGGGGTCGTACCAAAAGCAGTCGTGCGGGCATTATTATCAGAAGCGACAGGCTTTGGCGGCAGCGGGGGTTCCACTTTGACCCAGCAGCTGGTAAAACAACAAATCCTTTCCAGTGAAACGACCTTCAAACGCAAAGCCAATGAGATTTTATTAGCCATGGAAGTGGAGAAATTTTTCGATAAAGATGAGATCGTCACCATGTATCTAAACATCTCCCCTTTCGGTCGGAACAATAAAGGGCAAAATATCGCAGGTGTGCAAGAAGCGGCGCAAGGAATTTTTGGCGTCAACGCAGCTGACCTATCTTTACCACAAGCAGCCTTTATTGCGGGTCTGCCACAAAGCCCGATCGTCTACAGCCCATATACAAATACGGGTGAGATCAAGGAAAACTTGACCGCTGGCTTAGAACGGAAAGACTTCGTGCTCTTCAGTATGTATCGTAACCACGATATTACGAAAGAGGAATACGAAGAGGCGCTTAATTATGACTTGAAGCAAGACTTCAAAAAACAAGAAGCCATTGAACAAACGGATCAAAGTTTCCTTTATTACACTGTGTTAAATGAAGCAAAAGACATTATTGCCAAACAGCTGGCAGATGAAGATGATGTCAGTGACGAAGAATATGCCAAAGATGAAACCTATCAAAAATACTTCGAATTGGCGCAGCAAAAACTTGTTAATGGCGGCTATACCGTCACATCAACGATCGATAAAGATATTTATAATGCGATGCAAGATGCCGTCGACAAATACGGCTATATGCTAGACAACTGGGGTGACTCCACCATCGAAGTCGGCAATGTCATGATGGACAACGCCACTGGGAAAGTACTAGGCTTTATTGGCGGTCGTAACTATGCTGACAATCAATTCAACCATGCCTTTGATGCCAAACGCCAAGCAGGTTCAAGTATCAAACCCATGCTGGTTTACGGACCGGCGATCGAAAGTGGCTTAATGGGCTCTGAATCGATGGTTTCTGACTATGCCGCAAAATGGCGGACAGGAGAAAACGCCGGTGAGCCGATCGTCAATGCCACAAACCGTGGAACCAATACCTTCATGTCGATTCGTGAATCATTGGAGGTTTCCAGTAATATCGCAGCGACAAATATTTTCCAAGATCTTTGGGAAAAAGAAGGCGATCATTTTTATGCCTACACAAATTATTTAAGCAAAATGGGCTATCCCGAAGATAATAGCTGGGCGTATGAATCAGCGCCATTAGGGGTTACCGATGTCACAGTCTTGAATCAAACGAATGGCTTCCAAACATTTGCCAATAATGGTGTTTATCAGCAAGGCTACATCATCGAATCAATCAAAGACAATGAAGGCGAAGTGCTTTACCAGCATGAAGCCAAACCTGTCCAAGTCTTTTCAGAAGCGACGGCTTCCATCATGACCGACATGATGCGTAGTGTCATCGATGAGCAAAAAACCAGTTCCTTTAAATCGGTTATCAGCGGATTGGATTGGAACCTCGGAAATGCCGATTGGGTCGGAAAAACTGGTTCCACCAACAACTGGTCGGACTCTTGGCTAGTCGTCTCCACCCCATCGATCACCATCAGCAGCTGGTCAGGTCGAGATGACAATAAAGGGACCGATAGCGCTGCAGGAACTCGGACAGCCAACTATATGGCTTACTTGATCAATCGTATTTATCAAACAAACCAAGAAGTCTTTGGTGTGAATCAGAAGTTTGAACTTTCTAGTGATGTCAAAAAAGCTCAAGTTTCCAAGTTTACTGGTACCCAACCAGGAGGAACCGTGCGAGTCGATAATCGAACCTATACCAATCCAAGCAGTACCGTTACTTCGTATTGGGCCACTGGTGGACCTGATACGGTCGATTTCAAATTTGGGCTCGGTGGTTCAGATGCAAACTATGCTGACTATTGGAAAAAAGCATCTTCTAGCCGTTCAACCAATCGTTCGTCGAATACATCATCGAATAACGGATCCAACAATGTTACACCTACGGCAAATGATGAGGATGACGATGAGGAACAGCAAGACAATAATCAACAAAATACTAACAATGATGATGACTGATCAGCCTTGTGCTGATCAGTTTTTTTATGCAAAAAAAAAGTGTGAGGAGAAAATCCATAGATTTTCTCCTCACACGAACGATCGTTGAAGCAAAAAGTGGAACAACAAGGCGTTGTTCCACTTATCGTTTGATCAAATCGTTGCTTATTTCGTAGAGCTTTTTTCTGAAATACCGTAAGGCAAGACGATCGTTTTTTGTTCTACATCTTCTTTGTTCATCATTTTTGTCAATAGACGCATCGCAACGGCACCCATATCATACAATGGTTGCGTCACACTTGATAAGCGTGGACGAGCTGCTTCAGCCAATAATGAATTGTTGCTGGTGATGATCTCGAAATCTTCAGGAACTTTAACACCTTTGTCTAACAAACCATCTAAGACGCCGATGGCTAACTCATCGTCTGTGACATAAGCTGCTGTTGCACCACTGTTGATGATGCGATCAACTAAGGCTAAGCCTTCTTTAAAGCTGTATGGTGATTCGAAGATCAACCCTTCAGAATAGTCAAGGTTGTTTTCTTTCAAGGCTTCTTTATAGCCTTTCAAGCGGTTTTGGCCATTGATTGGATCGATCAAAGCACCGCTGACAAAAGCGATTTTTTGATTGTTTTTCGCCAATAATGAAACAGCATCTTTGGCAGCTGCTGTGTAATCGATATTGACGCTTCCTACTTGTTCATCAGGATCGATCGAACCAGCTAAAACGACTGGTGTTTTTGAGCGAGAGAATTCTCCGCGAATTTCATCCGTGATGCGATGACCCATGAAGATAACGCCGTCCACTTGTTTTGCTAACAAGTTGTTCAAAACGTTGACTTCTTTCATTGTATCGCCATCAGAGTTGGCTAAGATGATATTGTATTTATACATGGTCGCTACATCATCGATCCCACGAGCAAGTGATGAGAAGAACATATTGCTGACATCAGGAATGATGACACCAACAGTCGTGGTCTTTTTACTTGCCAACCCTCGAGCAACTGCGTTTGGACGATAATCCAAGCGGTCGATCACTTCCAGCACTTTCTTACGAGTTGCTGGTTTTACATTTGGATTTCCGTTGACTACCCGTGAAACAGTTGCCATCGATACATTCGCTTCCCGTGCAACATCATAAATCGTAATTGTTTGTTTTTCCATGATATATCTCCCTTATTCTATTTTCAGAAAATCTTATTTACATTTCTTTGTTAGGATAGCAAATTTTTTCCGTATTTGCAACCGTTTTAATTTTGTTTTCATGAAAACTTAGCAATTTCCTACTTTCCCCGCCCCTATTCTCTTCTAAAGCATGATAAAATAGAAAAAGAATACTTGAAAGAAGGTTTTTTCAAATGAATGATAAAAAAATCAATGAGTTAAATGGCTGGTTGAAAACCAATGGCGCAGATGTTGCCTATATTTCTAATCCAGCAACAATCGCTTATTTTTCAGGTTTTAAAAGTGAACCTCATGAACGGGTCCTTGCTTTGTTTGTCGCACCTGGAAAAGATCCCTTTCTTTTCACACCAGCTCTGGAAGTAGAAGAAGCAAAAAATAGTGGCTGGCCCTTTGACATTATCGGTTATCTCGATAGCGAAGACCCTTGGGCGAAAATCTGTCAGGAACTGACCTCTCGTTACCAAGTTTCTTCCTTGGCACTAGAAAAAAATGACCTTTCCGTCGAGCGCTATGAAGCATTGAAACGGTTTTTGCCACAGACCGATTTTTCTTTAGATGTGACTCCGGTCATTCAAAAAATGCAGTTAACCAAAACGGCTGCTGAAATTGACACCTTGCTAGAAGCTGGCAACTGGGCAGATGTTGCTTTTGAGATTGGGTTTGCTGCCATCAAAGAAGGCGTCAGCGAAATGGCAATCGTGGCGGAAATTGAGTACGAGTTGAAAAAGCGTGGGGTTTCCCATATGTCCTTCGATACGACGGTGTTAGCTGGTGCCAATGCAGCAAGTCCTCATGGCGTACCTGGTGACCGCAAAGTTACTGCCAATGAACTTGTCTTGTTTGACCTAGGGGTCGTTTGGAAGGGATATTGCAGTGATGCAACCAGAACGGTCGCCTATAAAGAACCGACTGCATTACAAAGAAAAATTTATGACATCGTTCTTGAAGCAGAATTAGCAGCGCAAGCTGCGGTCAAACCTGGGATCACTGCTGGAGAATTAGACAAGATCGCTCGTGATGTGATTACTGGCTATGGCTACGGCGATTACTTTAACCATCGTCTAGGTCACGGCATCGGGACCACGGTTCATGAGTTCCCCTCTTTGATCACTGGCAATGATTTAGTGATCGAAGAAGGCATGTGCTTCTCTATCGAACCGGGCATTTATTTACCAGATCAGGTCGGTGTCCGCATTGAAGACTGTGTGTATGTCACAGCAGATGGCTGTGTACCTTTTACCAAAACAGCAAAAGAATTATTGATCTTATCTTGATTTTCCTAATGAAACGGCGCAACATGTTGGCATTACATGAAAAGGAGTGTTCTTATGAGTAAAAAAGTGTTGGTTTTAGGCGGCACACGTTTTTTCGGTAAATATTTGGTCCAATCACTAATTGATCAAGGATTGGACGTGACGATCGCTACCCGAGGGAACACGAAAGATTCCTTTGGCGATCAAGTCAACAGAATCATCTTCGATCGTACGGACGAAGAAAGTATCAAAACGGCATTGACAAAAGAAACCTATGAGGTCATTTACGACAATATTGCTTATACTTCTAACGACATTGAGATTCTACTGCGTCATGTCACACCCAAGCGCTACATCGTTACTAGCTCAATGTCTGCGTATCATGAATTACACTTCGATTTGATTGAAGCGGATTTTGACCCTGCTAAAGAACCCTTCAGACTGGTCAGCTCTGAGGAGGTCGATTATGCACAAGGCAAGCGAACCGTGGAAGAGATCCTGACCCAAAAATACAGTCAGATCCCGTCCGTTTTTGTCCGCTTTCCTTATGTGATCGGTGCAGATGATTACACAAAACGTTTTACCTTTTACATTGACCATCTGATAAAGCAAAAGCCAATGGCTGTCGATAATCTAACGCATCAAATGGGCTTTGTGGATGCCCAAGAAGCTGGTAAATTTTTAGCGTTTCTAGGCACTAGCTCGTTCACAGGCCCCATCAATGGTGCGTCAAAAGGTACAGTTTCCTTAGAAGAAGTGCTGCAATACGTAACGAAAAAAACCGGTCTTTCCCCGCTCTTTTCAGAAACAGGCGATCAAGGCCCTTATAATGGTACACCTGCTTATTCGATCAATGTTGGTCTCGCTGAGGAAATTGGCTTTCCATTCAGTCACCTGCAGGATTGGCTCTATCAACTTTGCGATTGGGAAATCACCCAAGCATCAAACGAATAACTACCAAAATCACAAAAAACGTTCGCCGATTTAACTGGCGAACGTTTTTATCTTTTGAAGTAATCAAATTTTGGTATCCTTACTTATGCTTCAGGATTGTTTTTTTCTAATGTATCTTTTAATTCTTCTTTCGCATCTTCTAAGTCAGCTTTGGCATCTTTTGTTTCTGCTTTCGCTGTTTTTTTGGCATCATCTGCTGCTTTTCCAGCTTCTTTTTTCAAATCAGCTGCGGCTGCTTGACCGTCTTTTTTGGCTTCTTCAACTACAGGTTTTGCTTCTTGTGCTCCTTCTTTGACGGTTTGTTTCATATCCGCTGCAGAAGATTTTGCATCAATGATGATATCTTGCATCGTGTCATCAGCGTCTACTTTGGCATCTTTCGCTGATTCTTTGACCTCGTTCGCTGATTTTTTGAAGCGTTCTGATAGATCACCTGCTTGTTTCTTTAACTCTTCAACGGTTTCTTCTGATGAACCAGCTGCTGTTTCTTTTAAGTCATCGACTTTCGCTGTTAAAGAACCGGTGAAGTCAGATGCTTGCTCGCTTAGTTTTGCCGCTTTATCTTTAGCGATATCGACAAGATCCGTACTTCTTTCTTTGGCTAAATCACCATAATCAGATGCTTTATCTAATAAATCGTCTGCTTGTTTTGCTAATTTATTTCTTAATGTTTTACCAGATTCTGGCGCCAACAAAAGTGCTGCTGCTGCTGCCGCTGTTCCTCCGATGATTGCTCCTAATAAAAATCCGCCTTTTTTACTCATTGAAAGTCCTCCTTTTATTTTTGGTTATTTTTGTCTTTGAAAAATTTCATGGCTGTTTGACCGACTTTTCCAGCTACCGTTGCTTTGGCAGTGGTCCGGCCAAGACTACCCACGCGCGTAATTAAATTTTTTCCAGAAACATTTAGTTCTGAAACACTGGTACTTAGATCTGCAACTGCTGTGAACAAAGGATCGATGGTTGCGACTTTTCCGTTCACATCTTGTAAAAGCTCATTCGTTTTTACCAATAGACCTTCAACCTCTTTTGAGAGAATATCAACGTCTTTGGTAATGACACGGATGGTTGTGTTTGCTTCTTCGACCGTTTTGTCTACTTTGGTCATTGTCTTGCTGACTTGCATCAACAAACGAACGACGAAAATGACCAATACGACAAATGCAATCGCAGCAATCAATGCAGCTAGTTCTCCTCCTGACATAGAATGGCTCCTTTCCCCATTTACTTATATTAAGAATAGCATTTCACTGCACTTTCTACAAATAAAAGACTGCATTTTTAAGAAAATTATCCGCTTTCAACGAGAAATAATAAAAAAACAAAGCAATTTCATCAGAAATCGCCTTGTTTAGGAGTTTTTGTTATTTTTTTGACGCTTTCGGTGCTTCTTTGACTTCTTTTTGAGCCGGAGCTAGTTCTTTTCCTAACTCGATCAAATACTCTTTCAAGCTGTCTTTGACTTCAGGGTGCACTAGACCATACTCGATACTTGTTTTTAAGAAACCGAATTTGTCTCCAACATCGTAACGCTTGCCGGTAAATTGATGAGCAAACACGCGTTGGGTTTTATTTAATGTGTCGATGGCATCCGTCAATTGGATCTCGCCACCAGCACCTGGTTCTTGATTGGCTAAAATATCAAAAATTTCAGGGGTCAGCAAGTAGCGGCCAATAATTGCTAAATCACTTGGCGCATTTTCTGGCGCTGGTTTTTCAACAAAGTTTTTGACATTGAACAAGCCTTTTTCAACTTCCATACCAGGATCAATGATCCCGTATTTTGATGTATCTTCATGAGGAACATCCATGACAGCGATCGTTGATGCATGCGTTTTTTCATAATTATCGATCAGCTGTTTGGTCAACGGTACTTGATCTTCCATCAAGTCATCACCTAGCATAACTACGAACGGTTCATTTCCGACAAATGCCCGAGCCTGTAATACGGCATGGCCTAATCCTTTCGGATGAGATTGGCGAATGAAGTGAAGATTTACGTCAGTTGTTTCTTCCACTAATTTCAAAAGCTCCGTTTTGCCTTTTTCTTTTAGATTCATCTCTAATTCTAAATTGGCATCGAAATGGTCTTCGATCGGACGCTTTGCTTTCCCTGTGACGATCAAAATATCTTCGATCCCTGATTGTAAAGCTTCTTCCACGATAAACTGGATCGTTGGTTTGTCAACGATCGGCAACATTTCTTTTGCCATTGCCTTTGTAGCTGGTAAAAATCGGGTACCTAGACCAGCTGCTGGGATAACTGCTTTTTTAACATTCATGTGACTCGCTCCTTTAATCATAATGATTGATCTACCGAAAATTCGTTTTCTTCTTTGCCGTCTCGCAGCATAATATCTTTCGCTGCTTGCTTGATGTCTTTGCCTTCATACAAGACCGAATAAATCGTTTCTGTGATTGGCATTTCCACCGACAAAGCTTCTGCTAATTCGCGGGCAGCTTTTGTGGTTGAAACTCCTTCAACGATCATCCCCATATTGTCTAATACTTCATCTAAGCTATGGCCTTTTCCTAATAGGTTTCCTGCACGCCAATTCCGTGAATGGACACTGGTACAAGTGACGATCAAATCGCCAACCCCACTCAATCCGATAAAGGTTAAAGGATTGGCACCCATTGCCACACCAAGACGACTGATTTCTGCTAACCCACGGGTCATGATCGCTGCCTTCGCATCATCCCCAAAGCCAAGTCCTGCGATAGCACCGGCACCAATGGCGATGATGTTTTTCAAAGCGGCGCCAGTTTCGACACCGATCACATCGTTATTCGTGTAGATTCTAAAGTAATCATTCATAAATAGCTCTTGTACATACTTAGCAGCCGCTTCATTTTCTGAAGCTGCCGTAATCGTGGTGATATCATGGACAGCGACTTCTTCCGCATGAGATGGTCCTGACAAGACAACGATTTCTTGCCGTTTATCAGCTGGGATCTCTTCGGCAAGTACTTCTGAGATTCGTTTATGACTGCCTTGTTCTAACCCTTTTGAGGCATGGATAATGACTGGCTTGCCAGTTGTTTTCTTAGTGAATTCTTGTGCCACGGCACGAATCGCTTTGGTTGGTACGACAAACAAAACGGCATCGGCATCTTGGATCGCCTCTTCTAAATCTTTACAGCCTAAGATATTTTCAGGTAATTTTAAATCTGGCAAATAATGCCGATTCGTATGATACGTATTGATTTCATCGATTTGGGCGGGATTGTTCCCCCAAATAGTCACTTCATGTCCATTTTCAGACAAGACTTGTGCCAAAGCAGTCCCCCATGATCCGGGACCTAAGACGGCGATTTTCTGTTTCACTATGGAAACCTCCTCTATCCTTTTCGCAAATTCATGCACTTCATCATTTTACCATAATTTCGATAAAATAACTGTTTAGATAATCGCTTGGTTCTTACCAAAGCTGCGGTTGTAATCCTTTAACGCTTGTTTTTTCCTGCGCCAGATCATTAAAGCGATCGCTCCGAAGAACAATAAAGCGGAAAGTGCCTGTGACACACGGATTCCACCAAATAAGTATAAACTATCGGTACGCATTCCTTCAATAAAGAAGCGCCCGAATCCATACCAAATCAAGTAGCTCAAGAAGACTTCGCCTTCTTTTAATAACCCAGTTTTCTTACGCAAGAAGATCAAAACGATAAATCCAATCACGTTCCAAACCGATTCATAAAGAAAGGTCGGCTGCCGATACGCTTCATCAATATACATATTATCGATAATAAATTTCGGTATATACAAACTTTCTAAGAAGGAGCGGCTGACTTCAGCGCCAAATGCTTCATGGTTCATAAAGTTGCCCCAACGCCCGATGCCTTGTGCCAATAAGACACTTGGTGCGGCGATGTCTAAGAAGGTCCAGGGAGAAATAAAATTTCGTTGGCAGAAAAAGTATAGCCAGATCCCCCCGGCGATCAGTGCGCCGTAGATCGCGATCCCACCAGAGCGAATATTGAAAATTTGACTTGGGTCATCAATGTAGTATTGCAAGTCAAACAGAATATAATAAAGCCGCGCACCAATGATCGCTACTGGCAATCCAATCAACATAAAATCAGTCACATCATCTGGCTTGAGCCCGACACGAACCGCCTCTCTCGTGCTTAACCACATAGCAATGATCACGCCTGATACGATAATGATCGCATACCAATAAATCGGCAAACCAAATAGTTCAAATGCGACTCGATTTACTAAACCTAACATCTATCTTATCCTCTCTAGTTTCCAGAATTTTCTTCGATCAATTGCGTCAATCGATTTTCAAAGGTCTTCGTTGCATCGTAGCCCATCGTTTTCGCTCGGAAATTCATGGCAGCGACTTCGATAATGATCGCAACATTTCGTCCAGTTTTTACGGGGATCTTGATTTGTGGTACATCGACGCCACCAATTTCAACCGTCGTATCATCGGTTCCTAGTCGGTCATACTTTTTGTCTTTCGCCCAAGCTTCTAAATACACTGCTACTTGAACCTGCATATATCCGCGTACGGCACTGGCACCAAAAAGATTCATGACATCGATGATCCCGATCCCGCGGATCTCGATCAAGTGCTGCAAGATTTTCGGCGGTTCCCCTACCAAAGTCAATTCATCTTGCTTATACACATCCACACGGTCGTCAGCGATCAACCGATGCCCACGTTTGATCAACTCTAAGGCTGTTTCGCTTTTACCAATTCCACTATCGCCTTGGATCAAAACGCCCAAACCATAGACATCCACTAATACTCCATGGACACTGGTTCTTGTTGCTAAACGCCCATCGAGAAAACTAGAAAGCTCTCCTTGCAGACGTGACGTTGAGATGGGCGAACGTAGAATCGTAATCTCGTGTTCTTTGCAGGCTTGAATCATTTCTGCTGGTACTTCCAAGCCGCGAGAAACAATAAATCCCGGTGTATCATCGGCACACATTTTGCGCATCACCATCAAGCGTTCTTCTGGCATCATTCGTTCCGCAAAGGTGATCTCTTTGCTGCCGAATAATTGCAGACGATCATGGGAATAGTAATTAAAATAACCCGTCAATTCCAAACCAGGTCGGGAAATATCGCCGGTAATGATTTCTCTTTCTAAACTGTTTTCAGTTCCTTCCACTATCTCTAAATTTAAAGCCTCCGCCAGCTCGCTGACTTTGACGGTTTCTGCCATAGGTTTTCCCTCTTTTCTCAATGATTCTTGCCGTTGCTTCTTGTAAACGACACTCTGGTTCTATTTTATCATTCTATCAGTAAAGTTACTACCTTCGCCAATAGAAGTCCTCATTCTTTTTCGTTTGTGTTATTATTTTACTAAGGAGGGATTTTTAATGAAATTTTCAGCATACAAGTATCAACGCCCTGATTTTCCAGTTTATCAAGAAACATTCAAAAAAGCATTAGCAAACCTTCAGTCAGCCAATACCTTCTCGGAGGCGAAGCAAGCCCTTGATGCTTTGAACGAACTAAGAGGAACGATCGATACCGCAATGAACTTGGCTTCGATCCGCTATTCGATCGATACCAACGATGCCTTTTATGAAGCAGAAGACACCTTTTGGAATGAATACCAGCCTCATTTTGAAGCTCTGGATTTTCAATTCTATCAAGCGCTCCTGGCTTCACCTGTCTTAGATGAATTAAAAGCCGAATATCCAGAAACACTTTTTTTATTTGCCGAAAGCCGTGTGAAGCTTTTTGATAAGGCCTTGATCGAATTATTTCAAAAAGAAAACCAATTGGCTTCCGATTACAGCAAATTGGTCGCTTCTGCCCAAATCGACTTCCAAGGAGAAACCTATACCCTCGCACAACTGCGACCATTTACCGAAAACAAAGATCGCGGTGTTCGAAAAGAAGCGTTTGAAAAACAAACGGCTTTCTTCACGGAAAATGAAGACCGTTTTGATCAAATTTATGACGAGATGGTCAAGGTTCGTACCGAGATCGCCCACAAGCTCGGCTTTGAAAATTATGTTGCCTTTGCGGATACCCAAATGAATCGTTGGGACTATGATCGTTCAATGATCGAGACCTATCGTCGGGAAATTTTAGAAAAAGTCGTCCCAATTACCCAAAAACTGTACCAAAGACAGGCGCAGCGTAATCAATTAACTCAGGCAACCTTTACCGACCTGCCGCTTGTTTATCCTAGTGGTAACGCAGAGCCTAAAGGAACTCCTGAAGAACTAGTAGAAAAAGCCCGTGTGATGTATCAGGAACTATCCCCTGAAACTGGCGAATTTTTTGATTTTATGGTCGAGCATGACCTACTTGATCTACTAAGCAAAAAAGGCAAACAATCTGGCGGCTATTGTACGTTTATCCAAGACTATCAATCGCCATTTATCTTTGCCAACTTTAACGGCACTTCTGGCGATGTCGATGTTTTGACCCACGAAGCTGGCCACGCGTTTCAAGCCTTTCGCTCTCGTTGGATCAAAGAACCGGAAATTCTCTTTCCCAATTATGAGTCTTGCGAGATCCATTCAATGTCGATGGAGTTTATCGCCTGGCCATGGATGGATGCTTTTTTTGAAGAAGAAACAGAAAAATACAAATTTGCGCATCTTGCTAGTAGCCTGCAATTTCTGCCTTATGGCGTTTTAGTGGATCACTTCCAACAAGATGTTTATGAGCATCCCGAATGGTCACCAGCACAGCGCAAAGCCCGTTGGCGGGAATTAGAGCGCCAATATTGCCCAGAACGGGATTATTCAGAATATCCAGACCTTGATCGTGGCTTGTATTGGTTTAGACAAGGGCATATTTTTGAATCACCTTTCTATTATATCGATTATACATTGGCGCAAGTGTGTGCGTTCCAATTTTGGTATCGATTCATCGTGGCAAAAGACGAAACCGCTTGGCAAGATTATTTGGCCATCTGCGAAGTCGGCGGCACGAAAACATTCCTTGAGATCCTGTCTCTTGCTCATTTGCGTTCACCTTTTGAAAAAGGGGCGCTTGATGAGACGTTACAGGCAGTAGATACGTACCTTGCTGCTATCAAAGAAGAACAGTTAAACTAAAAAAGACGTTTCCGTTTCTCCACTAGCTTGATAGCTAGTGGGAGAAAACGTGAAACGTCTTTTTAACGTGAATATTTTTCGATATGGTGTTCGGTCACGATCATATTGATCACTGACATGATCAGTGCCACTAATAAAGCAGCCCCAAACGAGGAAAAGCCGAAGTTGGCTGACCCAACAAAATATGAAGTCAAATTCAGCATGAGCGCATTGATCACAAAGGTGAAAAACCCAAGCGTCAGTAAAGTCAATGGAAATGAAATGACGATCAAAATTGGTTTAATCAAAGCATTCAGGATCGACAGTACGAAACTGGCGATCACTGCAGTCATAATGCTTTGAACGTGGATCATATTTGGTAATAGAACCGCCAATGTGACAAACGTCAGTGTATTCATGATAAGCCGTTGAAAATAAGACACTAGAAGTCACTCCAGTCCTCATCCTCCACCTTTTCCGCTTCTTTACGGGGACGATTTGCTTCATTGTATTTGTTTTGTTTGTAGTAGTGATTGTCGTGACCATATCCTGAGGTGCTCTTGCGTCCTGAAGGAATCAAGACCGCCATGATGATATATAAAGTGATTCCAGGGAACCCAGCAGTCACTAAAGATAGAAAGACATAGATCACGCGAACGATGGTTGGATCGATTCGCAAGTATTCTGCCAGACCCCCTAGAGTACCTGTAATGACAACGTTATTGGCTGATTTTGTTAATTTTTTGTTCATTTATCTACACCTTCCTTCTTTTCTTTAATGAGTGTAAACCCAGCGATTCTTATTTGTCTGTATCTTTGATAAAGACATTTCCTGTTGTTGTGGATAGATCGATTTGAGCGACTTTATCGGCAACCCGACGGAATTGCAATAGTTGGTTTAGGCGTTCTTTTTTCTCACGCACAACTTCCATCTCGCTTAAACGATTGTTGATGCTACCTAAACTTGTTTTTGCGATCCCTTCAAAACCGATTCCTGTCGGTAATGCTACTTTGACATTCCCATTTACAGAGCTGGCGTTTAATTTTTGGACCGTTTCTTCTTTGTAGGTCACACGGATATTGCCGTTAACTAAAGAAATGCCGGTATTTTGTGGCGTTGCTGTCAACGTAACGTCGCCGTTCACCGTTTCGATAATGGCATCTAAAATCTCACCCTCTTGAACAGTGATCGTTCCATTCACGCCTTCAATCTCTAACATCGATGCGTTTACTTTGCGGAAATCGATATTGCCGTTTGTTGATTTTGTATAGACATCTTTCGCATCCAATTCATTGAATGTAACATTGCCGTTCAACAATTTCACTGCCACATGATCATAGGTCCGTTTTGGCAAGTAGAAAACGAGATCGGCACGAATGCGTTTGTTGGGAATTTGGAAAGAGATGCGTTCATCATCGACATTGATTTGGCTTCTTGCTTCAAAAGCATCGAAAGGCTCCGCCGCATCCATTTTACCATATAGTTTGATTTTGGCATCTACTTTGACACCTGGTTCATCCCATAATTGGAAGGAAACATTGCCGTTTGCCAATTTCACATCGATTAATGTCGCTGCCGTTTCATCATAGCTGAATGTGTGCTCAAATTTTGTCGCTGCAACACCAGGAACTTTCAAGTTGATGTCTTTCCATTCCATGTTGTCATTGACTGACTCTGTCACTGCCCGAACCGTTTTCTTCAAGAAGTGTCCGAAGTGTGTGCTGGCATCGACCATTTTTTCACTTACTTGGTTGAAGGTGTCAGTCGCTTGCTCTTTCCAATCCTCTGGAATATCTAATTTTTGAGAAATTTTTTCTTTTGTTTGAGACCATTGGTCTTTGCGAATATTTTTTAATTTTGCTTCCAATTCTGCTTTTTCTTCAGATAAACCATCTAAGGTTTCTTCCAAGGCAGTAATGGTCGCTTCTGTTTCGTGACGCGTAGCCAATTCATCTTCTGACAATTGATCCAACTCTTCTTTGGTGTTCAATTGCATCAGTGTTTCTTGTGCTTCTTTTAATTCTTCTTTGACGCCAAGAATTTCAGCATTGATTTCGTCCAACTCAGCAGATGCTTGGTTGGCTTCCGTTGCTAAACCATCGAGAATCTTTTCAAGATTTTCTTTGTCTTGCGCTTCGTTTTGACGAAGTTTTTCTTCGCCGTCAAACGTGAACATCTCATCGTCGTTTTCAGTATCATCAAAAGGGCTTGTCGCATTCTTATCCGCGGTTACCTCAGCAGCAGCTTTGTTAATTTGTTTTTCGTCTTTGGCTTTTGCCATACCTTCTAGTAAATCTAAGGCTTCTTCTGTAGAAAGCACACCTTTTTTTACTAGATCCAATATACGTTCTCTTTCGTTCATGGAAATTGCCTCCTTCAGCAAATGTGTGATTGCAAGTTTAGCTTACGAACCTATTATGCCTTGTTTTTGCAAAAGTGTCATAGGTCTTAAGTACCAAGTTTTTCTCAATCTGCAGATTGGCAAGCAAAACCGACACTTTTTCTTCATTACACTAGGCTCAAAACGATCTTCCTATTATTAACAGTACCACGAAAAACCAATAGAAACAAAAGTTTCAGCTAGTAGCAGCCTTGAGGAATAGGCCTGCTAGAGCAAATGAGCGATTGCTCCTTTCACTGCAGGTCGGCGACGAAAAGCATAGACGGCTCAACTAGTAAATTTCAGGGACGATAGAATCGATTTCCATTGGCCATCTTTATGGTGGAGCCATTTTCTAATTTGCCTATCCTGTTCACGTCATCGATTGAAGCGATTCTTCCAAATCAAAAAGACCGCCGAGAGAAGTTACTCCTTAAAGGACAACTTCTTTCGACGGTCCGTCCCATCTCTTTTAAAAGAGATATGTGATCAAGAACCCAAGCTGGTTTCTTAAATCATTTCCGTACGGTTTGTATTCAATTCACTGATTTTCCCAGTAGCAAGATACACGATCCATTCACAAATATTCGTTACGTAGTCACCGATTCGTTCCAAGTATTGAGCAACGGATAAATAATCGGTCCCACTGACAACTGTTTCTGGATTTTCTTTCATACTCTCGATCGTTTTGTAATAAATGTCTTTGTAATATTCATTGACCCGATCGTCCATTTGAGCGATCATACGGGCATCTTCTTGGTCGGTCTTTACATACGCCACTAAAACATTATCAACCATTTTTTTGACGTAATCCGACATATCTGAGATTTCTTTTTCGATTTCGGCGATCCGCGTTTCGCCTTTGACCCGTATCGTTGACTTCGCGATGGATACCGCATGGTCCCCCATCCGCTCCAAGTCAGAGCTGGCTTTCATAACGGTAATGATCATTCGTAGATCGGTCGTTACTGGTTGTTGCAAAGCAATCATCTCAAAGCTCTTTTTTTCTAAACGAACCTCCATATTGTTGATCGCCAAATCATTTTCAATTACTTCCTGCGCAATTTCTTTGTCATGTCTGACATATGCTCGCACAGATTTATGAATGGCACTGCTGACTAGCATCCCCATTTCATAAAATTGATTGTGTAAATTTAATAACTCTTCTTCAAATTGTGTACGCAACATCCCTTTTCCTCCTAACCAAATCTTCCTGAGATATAATCTTCTGTTTCTTTTTTGCTTGGACTTAGGAACACTTTTTTCGTGTCATTGAACTCGATCAAGTTGCCGTCCAAAAAGAACGCGGTTTTATCTGAGATTCTTGAAGCTTGTGACATGTTGTGAGTCACGATGATCATGGTGTAGCGTTCTTTCAGCGCTAGAAGGGTATTCTCGATTTTCCCTGATGAAATGGGGTCTAACGCACTGGTTGGTTCATCCAGCAAAATGATTTCTGGATCGACAGCCAATACCCGAGCGATACAAACCCGCTGCTGTTGTCCACCTGATAAAGAAAGCGCACTTTGGTGAAGTTTGTCTTTGACATCTTCCCAGACAGAAGCTGCTTTCAGGCTTTCTTCTACCGTCTTATCAAGAATCTCCTTGTCCGTGACTCCTTTTAATTTTAACCCATAAATCACATTTTCGTAAATTGAAAAGGGAAAAGGATTCGGTTGTTGAAAAACCATCCCGATTTCTTTGCGCAAATCAACGATGTCTTGCTTTGGACTATAAATGTCTTTCCCTTTATAGACAACACTTCCTGTAATTGTCACACCAGGGATCAAATCATTCATTCGATTAAGAGAACGCAAGTAGGTCGATTTCCCACAACCTGAAGGTCCGATCATTGCCGTGATCTCGCCTTTTTTGATGGAAAGGTCGATTCCTTTCAATGCTTCTTTTTTTCCATAGTATAAATGCAGATCTTTCGATGTAATAATTTCTTCTGCCATTGTTTTGCCTCCGTTTACTGATCGAATCGGCTCAGCCAAAATGACCGGATACGTAATCTTCTGTTGCTTTAATTTTTGGACGAGTAAATATCTTACGGGTCTCATCGTACTCGATCGCATTTCCTAAGTAGAAAAAGGCAGTATAATCGCTGATCCGAGCAGCTTGCTGCATATTATGGGTCACGATGATGATTGAATAGTCGTTTTTCAAGTTGATAAGAGTTTCTTCCACTGTCCCTGTTGAGATTGGATCAAGGGCACTAGCTGGTTCATCTAGAAGCAAAATATCTGGTTTCATCGCAATTGCTCGAGCGATACACAGACGTTGCTGCTGTCCACCGGACAATGCCAAAGCACTTTTGTCTAAGCTGTCCTTTACTTGATCCCAAAGTGCGGCTTGTTTCAAGCTGGTTTCGACTGCTTCATCCAATTTCTTTTTGTTTCTTTCTCCATGACGTCGCAAAGCAAAGGCGATATTGTCATAGATCGATTTACTGAAAGGGTTTGGTCGTTGGAAAACCATGCCGATACGCTTGCGCATTTCGAAGACATCGACTTCTTTTGTATTGACGTCGACTCCTTTATACATGATGTTTCCTGTGACTCTCGTGTTTGCGATCCCATCATTCATTCGATTCAAAGAACGCAGATACGTTGATTTACCGCAACCGGAAGGTCCGATCAATGCGGTGATTTTATTTTTTTCAAATTGTAGATCAATGCCTTTGATGGCTTCATTTGATCCATACCATACATGCAAGTCAGTGGTATAAAGCGCCACATCTTCTGGTTTATCGAAGGTAATGATATTTCGATCGTCCCAATTGTAATCGTTCATACTGTCATTCTCCTTATGCTGACGTCATTTTCTTGTACAACCGTTTGCCAGCTGCACGGGCGCCAAAGTTAAATAGCAAGACGGCAATGATCAATACCGCGGAAGCCCCGGCTGAAACTTGAGCGCCATCAGGCATCGTACCTTCTGTATTGATTTTCCAAATATGGACTGCCAGCGTCTCCGCTTGTCGGAAAAGACCGATCGGGCTGGAAACACTCAATGGATTCCAGTTTGTAAAATCAAGGGCCGGTGCACTTTGTCCTGCAGTGTAGATCAGCGCTGCCGCTTCACCAAAAATCCGACCAGAACTTAGAATGACCCCAGTCAAAATCCCTGGTGTTGCTTCTGGAACAATGATGCGTGTGACAGTTTCCCAACGGGATAAGCCTAACGACAAGCCCGCTTCACGCTGCGTATAATGAATCGCTTGTAGAGATTCTTCCACATTTCTAGTCAATAGTGGCAAATTGAAGAAAGTCAATGCCAAGGCACCTGAAATGATCGAAAAGCCATAACCAAACTGGATAACAAAGACCAAGAAACCAAAAAGACCGACAACCACAGAAGGCAGTGAACTCAAGATTTCGATCGATGTCCGAATGATATCCGTCAACCAGTTTTTCTTCGCATATTCTGATAAGTAGATCCCCGCTCCTAAAGAAATCGGAAAACTAATGATCATTGTCACTAAAAGCAAGTATAGGGAATTGAACAATTGGATGCCGATCCCGCCACCTTCTTGATATGCTTTTGAAGAAGAAGTCAGAAACTCCCAATTGATATGGGGAATACCACGTACCAAAATGTACAATAGTAAGGAAGCCAAAATCAAAACAATGACTCCAGCAACAGCATACAAGACGCCGGTAGCAATTTTATCTGAACGTTTTGCATTCATTATTTCAATGCTCCTTTCTTCCCAATAAAGCGAATGACAATGTTAAATAGTAAGGACATCAATAAGAGAATCAAGGCTAATGACCATAGAACGTTGTTTTGGACTGTTCCCATGATCGTATTCCCAATACCCATGGTTAAGATCGATGTCAATGTTGATGCAGGTGTCACTAAGCTCGTCGGCATCAATGCCGCATTACCGATAACCATTTGGATCGCCAATGCTTCCCCAAATGCGCGAGCCATTCCGAAAACAACTGCCGTTAAAATCCCAGGGACAGCTGCTCGTAAAACAACTTTATAGATCGTTTGCCAGCGTGTTGCACCTAAAGCTAAGGATGCCTCACGGTAGTGCCGAGGGACTGCCCGTAACGCATCGACAGTCATCGTAGTCACTGTCGGCAAAATCATGATAAATAGGACAAAGGTCCCCGCCAAGATCCCAAACCCTGTACCGCCAAAAACCGAACGGACTGCAGGTACAATGACAGACAAACCGATAAAACCATAAACTACAGAAGGAATACCGACTAATAGTTCGATAACGGGCTGCAAAATCTTCTCTCCGTTACGAGGGGAGATCTCCACCATAAAGACTGCTGCACCGATCGCAAATGGTGTTGCGACGATCGCTGATAGGAAGGTTACGAAGAACGAACCAAGGATCATCGGTAAAGCACCTACTAATGGTTGGCCATCAGGACCAACAGCACTTGGATTCCATTGCGTACCAAACAAAAAGTCGAAAACATTGACTTTGTCTACAAAGAATGTCGCTAATCCACGGCTAGCAACGAAATAAAAAATGGAGATCACAACCAATACAATCAACGCAATACATAGAAAGCTAACCAGCTTTCCTCTTTGTTCCATTCTTGCGCGCTTGGATTTTTTTGTTAACACTTCTTTTACATTTTCCACGAGGGTTCCTCCTCAAAAATCAAACTAAACTCATAACCATTAGTTTATCGGTTCAACATCAATTTCTGTTAAAGCTTGTGTAAATTTTGTGTAAAGATTACTCGACGATGTTGCCTTCCCAATCTCTTTCCACCTGCATGATGGAAATTGGAATATAACCCAGATCCCCGACGATATGCTCTTGTACTTCATCAGAAAGCATATATTCGAGAAATTCAGCGGTTAATCCCGTTGGTTCTCCTTTTGTATACATATGCTCGTAAGCCCAAACTTTCCAATCATTGGTCGTTACATTTTCAATCGTTGGTTGAACCCCATCGATCGAAAGGACGTTGACTTCATCCGTTACATAAGAAAATGCAACATAACTGATGGCACCTGGTGTATCTGAAACGATCGAACGGACCATCCCACTAGAATCTTGCTCTTGGGAAGGAATCGCTGTTTCACCATCCATGATCCATTTTTCAAACGTGCTTCTCGTACCACTACCTGTCGCTCGATTCAACAAAACGATGGGCAGATCATTTCCGCCAACTTCACGCCAATTTGTAATATTTCCTAAGAAGATATTTTTTAAGTCCTCTGTTGAAATATCCGTGATCCCAACGCCTTTGTTGACGATCGGTGTGATACCCACCGTTGCCACTCGGTGGTCAACGAGTGCATCCGCATCGATCCCTGGCTTTTCTTCTGCAAACAAATCAGAATTCCCAATATCGACTGCACCTGCTTGGACTTGACTTAACCCAGTGCCGCTCCCGCCTCCTTGGACATTGATAAATCGCCCAGGATTTGAGTTTTGAAATTCTTCTGCAACGGTTTCTACGAGTGGCTGCAAGGCAGAAGACCCGACTGCTGTGATCGATTCTCCTCGATCTGCCCAGCTTGCACATCCTGAGAGTAAAATAACCAATCCGATGATAGGACTTAGAAGTTTTAATTTTTTCATCATAACGCTCCTTGTACTTTCGAAAGTCATTGATTATAAAAATCAATTATTTTCATTTTACCATTAGTTGAAATCAATGAAAATTATTATTTGCTTTTTTTTCTTAAGCTGAGTCTGTCCCTTTATTTAAAACGCTTTTTTTCTTTTACAAAATAACTATTTTGTAAATAAAATGACAAGATTTCTTAATTAAATTACGTGCATCCAGAAGGTATGCTGTGCTATACTGTGAGAGGAAACGTATTTTAAAAAGAACATAATTATTAATCTTGCTTCCCCAATCAAGTACAATATGTTGTTATGTTCAGCGTTTTCACGATTTCATCAACATTTCCCCAAAATGTCTGTTGAATCGAAACGGCAGAAAGAAGCATTCCTATGCATCTTCTGCCGTCTTTTTTTTATTCTAATTCACTTAACCATGCTGCCATCTGCTCAATAATGGCTTCTTGCTGTGCTTCATTTGGTA
Organism: Enterococcus casseliflavus; assembly: GCF_029215545.1. NCBI lineage: Bacteria > Bacillati > Bacillota > Bacilli > Lactobacillales > Enterococcaceae > Enterococcus > Enterococcus casseliflavus. The sequence goes on from NZ_CP119393.1 coordinate 2,180,195, forward strand.
GATCCGCTGCTGCTTCTCCTTTTTGTAACCCATAGGTACCAAAGCCAGCATGATTGCCGCCTTCGATCGTTTGGAACGTCGTAGTTTCTGGAAGGAGGCTGCGGGCAGCCTGCCAATTTTCTTGATTCACTACTTGGTCTTGACTGCCTGAGAGTGACAACACAGCAATCGATTGATCAGCTAAGGATCCTTTTTCATCTGGGTAACTAGCAAAGAAAAAGACGCCTTTTAACTCGTTGTCGTTTTCAGCCAACTGATTCGCTGCAAAACGGCTTGCCATGACGCCACCTAATGAATGACCGCCAATGACATAAGAGCTATGAGGAATTTCTTTCAAGACCTCTTCTGCTCGATTGCCTGCTAAAACAGCCATGTTAAAGGGCATTTTAACGATCGCGACAGGATAGCCTTTTTCCGCTAAACCTGCTGCCCATACACTATAGCTTTCGGCATCGACAAGAGCACCAGGATAGAAAATAACCAAAGGCTTTTCTTCATCTCCAGCAAAATAGAGGACATTTCTCTCATCATCTGCCTCTTTCGCTGCTGTAACTGCAGCATCCACTGCTGGGTAATGCAGTTGTTGCCAACCGACCCAACCGGCAATAGTTAAAATAACAACGGTGATCAATACACCGATCAAAACTTTTGTTCTTTTTCTCATCATATCCTCCTGCAAAAAAAGAAGATCAGGAAAGGATGGCAGACGAAAGTTGCGGGTCCATCATCTCCTGAATCTTTCTATAAGTGTTTCCAATTTTTATCGGTGAGCCAGCGCCAATAGTTCTCGTGCATGTTCGATCGTTAAATCGGTGATTTCTGCACCTGAGAGCATACGGGCGATCTCAGCCACTCGTTCTTCTTCTGATAATTTACGGACATGGGTTTCTGTCCGACCTTCTTGAATTGCTTTTTCGATAAAATATTGATTGTCCGCCACAGCCGCTACTTGCGGCAAGTGGGTGATACACAAGACTTGCGAATTCGCAGCGATCTTGGCGATTTTTTCGGCGATCGCCTGAGCTACTCGGCCACTGACCCCAGTATCCACCTCATCAAAGACAATACTAGTGATTCCTTGCTTGCGGGAGAAAATCGATTTAAGCGCTAATAAGATCCGGGAAAGCTCTCCTCCAGAAGCAACTCGCACTAACGGTTTCATGCCTTCACCGGGGTTGGTGGTCAAATAAAACTCCACGGTATCAAAGCCGCTGCTGCTTAATTGTTTTGAGCCAGATGCAAACCGTACTTCAAATTGCGCGTGCTCCATATACAGCTCTTTTAACTCTTGAACGATTTCTTTTTCTAAACGATGAGCCAATTCACGTCGTTTGACGTGCAAGGCTTCCGCCAGCTGCCAAACTGCTTCAGCTTTTTGAGCAAGCTCTTCTTCTAATTGCTCCAACTGACCTTCCGTATAGGCTGATTCGCTGATTTCTTTACTGATCTCATCATAATAAGCAAGGATCACAGGAATCGACTCCCCGTATTTGCGCTTCAATTGACGAATCGTTTCCAGCCGTGAAATGACTTCTTCCAGTCGGCCTTCATCTAATTCAAGGTTGTCGACTTGCCGCGAAATATCAGTGGCTGCATCTTGCAACAAGTAATACGCACTTTGAATCGCTTCACTGATTTTTTCATACGCGGGATCAAGATGGGCGATCGACTGGATTTCTGATAGAGCTACACTGACCCCATCTAGGCTATTAACTTCTTCGGCGGATAGAGCGCCATAGCTTTGCCCTAGAGCATCCACGATTTTTTGATAATTGGTCAGTTTTTCTCGTTCATCGATCAGCTGCTCTTCTTCATTTTCCATCAATTCCGCTTGGGCAATCTCTTCTTGTTGAAAACGCAGCATGTCCATTCGCTGCACATAGAGCTGCTCATTTTCTTGAATGGTCCGCACATGTTTTTCTAAGGAGCGATAGGCTTGATAGGCTTGACGGTAACTTGCAAGTTCCGCTTTAAAGGCATCATCTCCAAAACCATCCATCAACGCCAAATGTTTTTCTGGCTGCAGTAGCTCTTGATGCTCATTTTGTCCTTGGATATCAACTAAAAACAAGCCGATTTGGCGCAAAACCGACAAGGTAACGGTTCGACCATTCACACGACAAATAGTTTTACCCGATTGAGAGATATCCCGTTGTACGATCAGAACTTCTTCTTCATCAATACCCAGATCGGCAGTCAATTCTTTGAACTCCTGCTGATTCGGCCATTCAAAAATCCCTTCCAAACGGCATTTTTCTGCGCCTTGACGCAAATAGTCACTGGATCCTCTGCCACCTGCTAGTAAGCCCATCGCATCGATAATGATTGATTTTCCAGCACCTGTTTCACCTGTTAGAGCCGTCATCCCCTCATGAAAAGACAGGTGCAAGTTGGAGATAATCGCAAAATTTTGGATCGACAATTCTAAAAGCATCCCTTGCCTCCTCTTTTATACGTAACGTTGGAAATCCTTGAATAGGTTCTCGGTATCTGCTTCTGTTCTGGTGATCATCAAGACGTTGTCATCATCGTTTAGCGTGCCAAATAATTCTTTGGCATAACGCTTATCGATCAAATTCGCCAAAGCCGAAGCATTGCCAGGCAGTGTGCGCAGGATCACAAATTTGTCCATTCGATCGACAGAAACAAACGCCGTTTTTAGGATTTTATCTAGTTTACCACTCACGTCTTCCGTTGTCTCTTGTGGAATACTATAGCGATAGCCGCCTTTTTGGGAAGGAACTTTCACTAACTTCAATTCCTTGATATCCCTTGATATGGTTGCTTGTGTGACTGAGACGCCGCGATCTTTTAACAACTCGACAAAATCTTCTTGTTTCTGAATATCTTGTTCACTTAACAATCGTGTAATCAAGCGATGCCGTTCTTTTTTTCTCATCTCTTGTTCCTCCTGAATGAATTCCTACTAATTTTATCCTATTTTGCGCAAGAAAGAAAGAGAGCCGACAAGTAAAATGTCCACTCTCTTCCATTCTTTATTTTGGTTGATGAAAGGTCTCATGTGCTGATGCAACAACTTTCGGGATGTCGATCCCTGCTGCGGTGCCTTCTTGCAGGCTTTTCTTTAAATGTACGATAAACTCGATATTCCCTTCGCCACCAGTGATTGGTGAAAAACTTAGGTTTAATACATCGAATTTTGTTTTCTTAGCGAATGCCAGTACTTCCTCCAACACTCGTTCATGGGTTTTGGGGTCACGAACGATCCCATTTTTTCCGACCGCTTCTTTGCCCGCTTCAAATTGTGGTTTGATCAGCGCCATCACTTCGCCATCCGCTACCAAAATATCGTAAAGGGGAGGTAAGATCAGTTTAAGTGAAATAAAAGAAACATCGATCGTAGCGGCTTCAGGAAGACCATCCAGGAAGTCTGTTGGTTTTGCATAACGGAAGTTGACCCGTTCCATTACAATCACTCGCTCATCTTGCCGCAGCTTCCATGCTAACTGATTGTAACCGACATCCAGTGCATAGCTTTTTTTGGCGCCATTTTGCAGCGCCGCATCAGTAAAGCCACCGGTGGAAGCGCCGATATCTAACATGATTTTATCGGTTACGTCAAAATCAAAAACTTTGAGTGCTTTTTCTAACTTGAGACCACCACGAGAAACATAAGGCAGCTTCTTCCCTTTGATCTGCAGCAGTGTATCTGCGGCAATTTTTTCTCCAGGCTTATCTAGGCGCTCATTGTTTTTTTCTTTGTACACCAATCCAGCCATCACTCCTCGTTTGGCTTGCTCGCGGGTCTCAAAGAGGCCTTGCTGGACAGCTAAAACATCTACTCGTTCTTTCTTCATGCGTTCCCTCGAATCTCAAATCGTTCCACAAATGCCAATAAAACATCCGGCGTAAATTGACCGTATTGGCTTAATTGTGCCAGAATTTCTTTGGCTTTGCCCAATTCTTCAGTCAAGGCTTGCTGCGCGCCTGCTAAGCCAAGTAAAGCAGGATAGGTACTTTTCGCCAACTCGTCATCTCGGCGGACAACTTTGCCTAGCTCTTCGGTCGTACTAGTGGCATCTAACAGATCGTCGCGAATTTGAAAGGCTAACCCAATATGCTGGGCAAAGCGATCCAATTCATGCAGAACCTCTTCCGTCTGGTCGGCTAAAACACCTCCGGCAATCACCGCAAAGCGAATCAATTCGCCGGTTTTCCGTTCATGAACAGACATCAATTCCTCAAGACGAAGCGCTTGGTTCTCCCCTTGAATATCGGCTGCTTGGCCGGCAACCATCCCTTGCGTGCCCGCTGCTTTACTCAACTGCTGCAGCAGCAAGACTTTTTGATTGGCTTCGATTTCCGCCATAGCGACTAATTGAAACGCAGCCGTCAAAAGACCATCTCCAGCTAAAATCGCTAAAGCTTCACCAAAAACCTTATGGTTGGTGGGTTTGCCTCGACGCAGATCATCGTTGTCCATTGCTGGCAGATCATCATGGATCAGCGAATACGTATGCACCATTTCTAGGGCTGCTGCACACTGGTACACCGCGGTATTGATGGGTTTGTGAAAAGCGGCGACTGTTGCTGCCAATAAAAGCGGGCGAATACGTTTGCCGCCGGCTTGGATCGAATACTGCATGCTTTCAAATAATCGTTGATCAGAAGTGTGTTCTTTGACAAAGCGTTCCATGACTTCTTCGATCAATGGGGCGTGTTCTTTTGTGAATTCTGTTAAAGCACTCATTGGTTTTCCTCTTCAAAAGGCACTTCTTCGTTAGATTCTGTCATCATTTTTGTTAAGGACTTTTCCGCTTTACTCAAAGTGTCCTTGCATTGCTTGCTCAAAACCATGCCTTTTTGAAAAGCATCTAACGCTTCTTCCAATGGAACATCGCCTTGTTCCAAACGGGTTACGATTTGTTCTAATTCTTGTAATGATTCTTCAAATGTTGGATTTGCCATGATTAACTCCTTCTGTACTAATAACTTCGACAAGTGCTTGGCCATCTTGGTAATGGATCGTCAGCTGATCTTCTGGCTCGATCGCATCAATCGATTTGATCACCTGCTCATTTTTCGTGGTATAGCTGTAGCCGCGTCCCATGATTTTTAGTGGGCTTAGCAAATCAAGGGATTGGACTGCATTTGCAAATTGATTTTCTTTTGCTGCATAGATATCTTTCATGGCTTTCGTTAAGCGTTGAGAAAGATAGCTGACCTCTTGATTGCTGGCTTGTAATCGCGCTTTTGGTTGTTGTTGTGCCAACCGTGAAATCAATTGCTGTGCCTGGCGATCCTTGTCATAAAGCAAGGTTTGCAAGCCTTGCTGCATCCGCTGCTGCAACTGATCGAGTTTGATGGACTGTGCCTCATACAAGCGCTCTGGTTGTCGAAAAACATACGATCCAATCACTCGCTGATAGCGTTCTTGTTTGTACTGGATCTGGTGCATAAATGCTTGCTCTAATCGGGCTTGTCTTTCTTCGATCCGCAAAATCTCCTCCGACAGCACTGGCACCGCTAATTCGGCAGCGGCGGTCGGAGTTGCCGCCCGCACATCCGCCACTAAATCGGCAATCGTCGTATCGGTTTCATGCCCCACTGAAGAAATAATGGGGGTTTTTGCATCAAAAATGGCTCTTGCCACTCGTTCTTCATTGAAAGGCCAGAGGTCCTCGATCGATCCACCCCCACGTCCGATGATCATAGTATCAAAGGTCCCATCGGCTTCGACTCGTTGGATATTTTTCACCACATCATCCGCAGCTTTATTACCTTGTACCACGGTTGGATACAAAACGATCTGAGCAATGGGGTAACGCCGCTGTGTCGTCGTGATGATATCTCTGATCACCGCCCCACTAGGACTGGTCAAAACTGCGATGCGTTTCGGGTATTTCGGCAAGGACTGCTTCGGTGCAGAAAATAATCCTTCCGCTGCCAATTTCTGCTTTAATTGTTCATAGGCTTGATAAAGAGCGCCGACACCGTCTGGTTCCATGTGATCGATCACCATCTGGTAATTTCCGCTTGCCTCATACAGAGTGATACGCCCAACCGCCATGACTTTCATGCCCTCTTCTGGTTGAAAGCGCAGCTTGTCAAAAGCGCCTTTGAACATGACGGTCGAAATTTTTGCACCATCATCCTTCAAACTAAAGTATTGGTGATTGGGGCGCCGACGAAAATTGGAGATCTCCCCTGTCAAATAAACCCGCTCTAGATATGGATCGACGTCAAACTTACGCTTGATATATTTTGTTAATGCGGTCACCGTTAAATATTCTTGCGCCATTTAGTTTTTCATTGTCTCCTTTGCTGCCTCGATCGTTTGGGCCATCAACATCGTGATCGTCATTGGACCTACACCTCTAGGTACCGGTGTGATATAGCTAGCGATCGGTTCGACTTCATCAAATTTCACATCGCCGATCAACTTGCCGTTGGCATCACGATTCATTCCGACATCTATCACCACAGCCCCTTCTTTTACGAAGTCTTTTGTGACAAAATGACCGCGGCCGATCGCCACGACTAAAATGTCCGCTTGTTTTGCCAACTCGGGCAGATTTTTGGTTTTTGAATGAGCAATAGTCACGGTGGCATTTGCCCCCAAGAGCAAGTGCGCCATTGGTTTTCCGACAATGTTGCTGCGCCCGATCACTAAGGCATTTTTCCCTTCCAATTCAATCCCATACGCAGCAAACATTTTCATGATGCCATAAGGGGTACAAGGAATTCGGTCAGGTACACCTGCGAATAATTTTCCTAAATTGATTGGATGAAAGCCGTCGACATCTTTTTCTGGTTTGATGGCTAACAGTACTTTTTCTTCATTGATATGTTTTGGCAAAGGAAGTTGAACCAAAATGCCATGAAAGGCATCATCGTTATTGAACTGTTCGATTTCTGCTAATAATTCTGCCTCAGTAATGGATTCAGGGTAGCGGGCAACACGGGAATTGATACCGATTTTCGCCGCAGCTAGTTCTTTATTTTTTACATAAGTCTGACTCGCTTTGTCTTCCCCAACAAGCAAAACAACTAATCCCGGTGTCACACCCTGCTCTTTTAGTGTTGCTGTCTCTGAAAGAAACGCTGCTTGCATTTTTTCAGCCAATTCTTTTCCATTGATCAATGTACCCATTCTGACAACTCCTCCAACCTGATTATACTGACTTAGTTTGTAAAAAGAAACGCACCAATCGTTTGTCGATATGCTTCTTCATGTTTTCTATCATAGCATTTTCTGAAAAGAAAAACACCGTCTAAGGCTCCCTTTTTTCGGAAAAAACGAGGGTAAACCGACAAAGTGCGTGCAAAAAAACCGAACGATCAAGCAGGACCGTCAAAACAAGGCGGCTGCTCATAAATCGTTCGGTTTCTGACTCGATCGAAAAAAAGCTGATCTCTTTTGATCGATCGTGTTAGGGCTGAAAATTACTCACTTACTTGGTTGGTTTTTGTTTCTAGCTCTTGATTGACTGTCGATAAAATACCGTTGACAAACTTTCTGGACTGATCATCACTAAAAGTTTTCGCTAACTCGATCGCTTCATTCAAAGCCACACGATTCGGCACATTATCCACATAGATCATTTCATACAAAGCAATTCGTAAAATCGTCACGTCCATTTTTGATAAACGCTGGATTTTCCAACCAGCTTTTAAATGATTTTGAATGACTTCATCCAAGGCTTCTTTGTAATGACAGACACCTGCCACTAATTGATCTAAATAAACAGGCACAAAATGCTCTTGTTCTTCATCGATCAATTCATGGTGTTCCAACTCGATGGCATGCATGATGGCATCTTGTTTCGTTAAATCTTTATTAAAGTCTAGTGGAAATAAAGCTTGTAACGCCATTTTCCGTATTTCATGCCGTGATAATTCTTTACTCATTTTCTTCCTCATCGTTTCCAAATAATTCTTCGATGTCTGGTAAATCTACTTTTTCTGGCACGACTGCCACAACATGAACATTTACTTCAGCCAGTTGTACATCTGTCATAAATAAGACTTGCTGTTTGACCCGTTCTTGGATCTCCATTGCCACTTTAGGCACTGACATCCCATAAGTGATATAGCAATAGATGTCCACTTTGATCCCTGTTTCATCGATCGTTAAGTAGACCCCTTTGCCATGAGCTGCGCGACCTAATAATTCAGTGACACTGTTTGCCAGTGTTCCTCGCATCCCATAGACACCTTCCACTTTAGAAGCAGCGATCCCAATAATGATCTCGATCACTTCTGGCGCGATGACGATCTCGCCTAATTCAGGACTTGCATTTAATACAAGGTTTTTATCTTCATTCATACGTTTTTGCCTCCATTCTAAACAGCTGTACCGTATTGTTTGTAAAAAACCGCTCGTTTTTTCCGTTTGAAGCAAACCAACGCTTGATTCAATCAATAACATCCATGGCACAGTGTTTCTTCTCGCTCTAAGTTTATCATTTTCTGCACTGAGAATCTATAATAACCCACTATTCTCAATGAATTTTCTGAAAAACAAGGTCGATGAATCAGAGAATGATCAATTCTTTCGGTGAATGTGTCAACACTTTATTACCAGTTTCGGTGATCAAAAGATCATCTTCGATTCGAACGCCGCCAATTCCTGGAAGATAGATTCCTGGTTCATCTGTAATGACGTTTCCGACAACAAATGCTTTATCAGCGCGGAAAGATACATTTGGTCCTTCGTGGATCTCTAAACCAATCCCATGACCTGTTGAATGTCCAAAGGCATCTCCGTAGCCAAAGGAAGCAATGTGATCCCGAGCGATCGCATCTAGTTCAATTCCGGTCATTCCAGGTTTTGCTGCTGCCAAGACTTTTTCTTGTGCTTCAAGTACAATTTGATAGATTTCCTTCAATTTATCGCCAGGATCGCCTACTGCAAAGGTTCTAGTCATATCAGACACATAGCCTTGATAATAACAGCCAAAGTCTAACGTGATCAGATCACCTTGTTCGATCACTTTTTCACTGGCAACTCCATGGGGCATTGCTGAACGCAGACCACTAGCCACGATCGTTTCAAAAGATACGCTTGTGGCACCTAATGAACGCATAAAGAAATCCAACTGATTCGCCACTTCGATTTCGGTCATTCCTGGGCGGATCATTTTCAAAATATGTTCAAATCCTTGATCGGCGATATGGCAGGCTTGTTGGATCAATGCGATCTCTTCCTCATCTTTGACTTCCCGCAAAGCCTCGATCATCCCCGATACAGGGGCTAGTGATGATTCCTCGATCAAGTCTTCTAAGACGGAGTATTCAGCAAAGCTGACGAAACTTTCTTCAAATGCTAAGACATTGATTTCTTCACTTTGGCAGATGGTTGCAACTTCTTCAAAAATCGGTCCGCTATTTTTTACGATCTCAAATCCTTGGGCTTGGGCAGCTGCTTGCTCTGTATAGCGGAAATCTGTTACAAAAAAAGCTTTGTCCAACGTAATGACTGCTAAACCAGTTGTCCCAGTAAAGTTTGTCAAGTAACGCAAATTGTATGGGCTGGTGATCAAGAACCCATCAATCGAATCTTTTCTCATTGCTTCACGTAATTTTTCAACTCTTAACATGTATCGTTCCCTACTTTCTTGTTCTATACGATAGTATTATAACAAACTTCCAGAAAAAGCGGAAAGCAAGCGAAAAGTTTTCTAAAAAATCAAGCAATATGAATAAACGATAGAGTACTTTAAAAAGATTGCCGTGTGATCTTTCGTTGTTCTCTTCTAAATGATGGCTTCCGTGCACAAAAAAAAGCAATTCAATCAATGAATTGCTTTTTTGATAATTATCTTTTACGTCCCAAAAAGAACGATACGACTGCCACGAAAATGACCGCGCCGATAATCGCAGGCACGATAGCCATTCCTGCTACTTGCGGTCCCCAAGTGCCAAAAAGGCCTTGACCAATCGATGCGCCTACAAGTCCCGCAACGATATCAAAAATACAACCGCGTTTTTCGCCTGCAATGGCACCACCGATTGAACCGATGACCGCTCCTACGATCAATGTCCATAAAAAGTGCATACTAACCCCTCCTAAACTTTCTTAAAAAAGGGTACCATATTGAGAATCAATTGGAAAAATATATGCTCTCTTGTTATTTTCTGCGAGTGAAGGCTCGTTTCAATACATCAAAAAAGCCTAATGAGTGCACCATATGGTCTGGATCGACGTATTCACGAATCGCTCGCAAGACTTTTTTTGGTTCTTTTGAGGAGAAGGTATACGTGCCATTCTTTTTGGTGCGGATCGCATAGCGTGGTATCCAATGGCCTTTGAACATGACCGAAGCGATCACATAGTCGACATCTTCCCATGGGATCTGAATAAACTTGCGTTTGTCACGGTCATTGTAAAACTCAAAGGCTTTATCGCCGATCATGATTTTGCCGTACTCATTGATCCCTAAAAAAGACGTAGCATCGATCGTCAAATCCACTTTTGTATTAAGAGATTGTACCATTTGCGCTTACTCCATTCTATATCGTCTTATTATCTTATTATACGTGTTTGCAGCAGGTTTGGCGAATAAATAAAAAGGTACTTGGGTTGCCCCAAGCACCTTTCATTGAAAAGATTATAACAATCCGATCAAGTGTCCACCGATACCGACTAAGAATAGACCGATAATAATGATGATTGGAGAAACTTTTTTCTTCAATAACCACATACATAATAAAGTAAGCAATAGTGCAGCTAGACCAGGAATCAATTGATCCAAGTTGTTTTGCAATGTTGTTACTTTTGTATCAGTCAACGCACGGCCTTCAGCAACTTGTTGGAAGGCTTGTTGCAAACCAGCAGAGCCAGAAGGCAAGTTCGCCCAATCGACATAAGCACCTTCATCAAGCGGTACGCTTGAGACAACTGGCGCAAATGAGATCGATACCCAACGCTGAACGAGTGACCCTAATACGAACATCCCTAAAATTGAAGCACCTTTTGTTACATCTTGCAACAATCCGCCTGAAAGGTCATCAGTGATTTTTGAACCAGCACGATAGCCGAATTCTTGTGTGTACCACATAAATGCCCAACGGATGATGTTCCATGCAACGAAGAAGATGATTGGACCTAAGATGTTTCCAGCTAAAGCAAGAGAAGCACCTAGAGCACCTAACATCGGACGTACAGTAAACCAGAACACAGGGTCACCGACACCGGCTAAAGGACCCATCATCCCAACTTTTACCCCTTGGATCGCTACGTCATCAACAGGCGCGCCATTGGCACGTTCTTCTTCTAAGGCTAATGTTACCCCTAAGATTGGCGATGCGATATATGGGTGAGTGTTAAAGAATTCTAAGTGACGCTTCAATGCAGCGGCACGGTCTTCTTTTGTTTTGTATAATTTTTTGATTGCTGGAATCATTGAGAATGCCCAACCACCATTTTGCATACGTTCATAGTTCCATGAACCTTGAATGAAGGTAGAGCGCCATGCTACGGCTAAACGATCTTTTTTATTTAATTCAATTTTTTCTGCCATTTTTTTCTCCTCCTTCGATTCTAATAGTCATTCAAGATATCGCCTAGAGGGTCGCCAGTGTTGCTGCCGCCGCCTCCATTTGATGATCCGCCCATTTTAGTTAGGTTCAAGTAGATCAATGCGATTGCTACTGCCAAAGCACCGATAGCGATCAATGTCAATTGAGAAATAGCTGCGATAACGAAACCGATAATGAAGAATGGCCATACTTCACGAGTTGCCATCATGTTGATAACCATTGCATAACCAACGGCAACGACCATACCACCACCGATAGCCATACCATCAGTTAACCATGCAGGCATTGATTCTAAGAAGTTTTGAACAGTTGCAGCAGGAATTGCCAACAATGCAGCTGCAGGAATCGCAATACGAACCCCTTGCATACATACAGCGATCACATGCCACATTTCGATTTTACGAATGTTGCCTTCTTCAGCAGCAGCATCCATAAAGTGAACGATTGGCACAGCCAATGTACGAACGATCATTGTCAAGAACAAACCAGCAACAGCTAGAGGGATCGCAACGGCAATCGCTGTATCAACACCAGCAGTTCCTTGTCCACCTAAAACTAAAATAATTGCAGATGCAACAGACGCCAATGCAGCATCAGGTGCAACAGCGGCACCGATATTTGCCCATCCAAGTGCGATCATTTGTAATGATCCGCCCAAAATGATACATGCTTCCAAATTACCGGTCACTAAACCGATCAAAGTACACGCGACTAGCGGTTGATGGAATTGGAATTCATCCAAGATTCCTTCCATACCAGCTAAAAAGGCAACGAGTACTACTAATACCATAGATATAATAGTCATGATAGACCTCCTATTTAGTTGAATACGTTTCTATTTATTCGCCAATTCATTTTTGGCTTTGCGTAAGATTTCGTCCATGTTGTCTCGAGAGTCATTTGGCACTTTACGCACATCGAATTTGATGCCGCGTCCTTTTAGATCTTCAAATGTATTCACATCGTCCGTACCCATCGACAATACTTTACTTACAACAACTTTCCCAACAGAGTGAGCCATTGAACCAACGTTCACCTCAGTGATGTCAACGCCACCTTCAACTGCACGCAACACATCTTGTGGGTTTTCAAATAATAGTAAAGCTTTCGTATTCCCGAAACGAGGGTCTTTAGAAACTTCGATCATTTTATCCACTGGAATGACGTTCGCTTTTACTCCTGGAGGAGCTGCTTGTTCGATCAGTTTTTTACGCAAATCATCTTTTGCCACTGCATCAGAAACAACGATGATCCGAGATGGATTAACTGATTTTGTCCAAGCTGTAGCGACTTGACCATGTAGCAAACGAGAATCCACACGCGCAAGCACGATTTTGATTTTGCCATCGCCTAGAACAGTTCCCGGAGGAAGTGATCCTTTAGGTTGATCGTCTTGCACAGCTTTTGGTGCTGTCGCTTCTTCTGGTTCAAGCTCTTCTGGTTTGACCTTAACCCCTTCTTTAGCTGTTTCAACGATGTGCGCAGCGATTTCATGCGCAGTGTTCATTGAAAAACGTGAAGCATAGGCTTCGATCACCATTGGTAAATTCATACCAGCAACGATTGCCCATTTGTCTTTGTGATCTTCAAACAAGCTGTTTGCTTGGTTGAAAGGAGTACCACCCCAAAGATCAACTAAGAATAATACTTCTTCTTGATCGTCAAATGTAGCAATTGCTTCTTGCATTTTTGCCTTGATGTCATCTGGACCTTCACTTGGCATCAATGTAACAGCTTTAACATTTTCTTGTTCGCCGAAGATCATTGAACCAGATTGCAAAATGCCGTTAGCAAATTCTCCATGACTTGCTAGGATAATTCCTACCATCTTTTTACCTCCTATATCAAAATTGAAAAATGTGACACGAATACGAAAGAAAAAACAACATCGAAAAAATTAAGGGTGACTACCTTCTTTTTCCAAAATATCCTTCAAAAAGATTTTACGATCAGCTGGAACTTTGCGTATCTCTACTTCTATGCCTTGATTTTGCAAATAAAGCAGCGAAGCAAGATCTTGATCATTGACTGACACGAAATTAGTGATCATCCGTTTTCCCATTGAAAAGCTCATGCCGCCGATATTGACGGAACGAATGTCAATGCCTCCTTTGACCAGAGTCACGACATCTTGAGGGTTGGTAAATAATAACATGACTTTTTGCGTATTAAATAATGTGTTATGCGCCACCTCAAGCATTTTTGCTACTGTCACCACATTGGATTTGATTCCTGGTGGAGCAGCTTCTTTCAAGAGAAACTTCCGTAATTGGTCATTTGCGACCTCATCACTGACCACGATGATTCGATTGATACCAGTCATTTTCGACCAAGCTGTGGCGACCTGACCATGAATCAACCGATCGTCGATTCGGGCAAGACGTATATCCATTCCCATTGTGCAAGCCTCCTACATCCATCGATCCGCTTTTCATATTGAGGATCTGTTCTTTTTTCAATCACCTCCTGTATCCACTTATATAGAAGCAAGAAGCGTGCCAAGTTTTTTCGATACACTATTCTTGAAAAAACCTTAAGAATCAGCATTCGGACAATACACTAAAAAAGATACACTAAAAAATACTGTATCTTTTTTAGTGTATCTGTATTATTTGCAGGATTTAAAAATACATTTCTTTTTCGTGATGGTTTTTGATCAACTCCAGCAGGTAATACTCTTCTGTCTTCGGCACTTCGATATTCATCAAGCGCGAAAATGATTGGACATGCACATGCAATTGGCCGTAAAGAGGATTCTCCTCCATCGCTGCTAAATCAATTTCAGAAACAGTCAATGGTTGACGCAATAAGATCCGCTCCAGCATACCTGCGCCATGCATCACAAAATTGATCTGAAAGCCTTGCTGCGCCCCTACCAAATCCAAATCGTGAATGATCTCTTCGCCAAATTTCCACAACGGCTCTACCACTTTTTTCGCATTGATATAGGTAAAATTTTCCTCTAAATACCGAACACAGATTTCCTTTGCCTGCCGATCATCTAGCTGCACTTCATCTTCAAAACTCAAATCGTTTTCCAATAAGATATCATCCAACAAAAGATCAACATCTTGGTCGATAAAACGTTCTAATGAAATAAACGGTGCATCGATATGCGGATCAATGATCCCCGTTGCGGCAATCAGCCGGTAGCGCTGTTGAATCTGATCCAAGTCCGTTCTCAGATCCGCCACCGATAAGGTCACTACGTCAACATTTTGATTTTGGCGTTTTGACAATGAGCTTTGGATCAATTCTTTGATGCGCTGCGCTGTCCCTTTTCCCGAAGCGCAGACCGCTAGAATCGCTTTAGGCTGGTGGTTTTGTGTCACTGGTTCTTCCACAGTGACCGCTCCGTATCCGCGGAACTTCCGTAATGAATCATAGAGCTGATCGAGGTCCGTGCCGATCACTGATGCTTTACGGACCGTCTCAAGGACGATGGAGGTAGTCACCATATCGACTGTTCGAACAGCCACACCCGTTTCTCGCTGGATTTCATTATTAAAGGTCGCTAAGGACCCCATATCGACTAAGAGGATCACCCCACTGCCGTCATTGACTGCTCGTACACTATCCACGATTTTTTTCAACGCCACAGCCGGTGGCATATCTAATGGCATGTCCACCGCTGTCACTTGATCGACTTCCAACAGCTGCTTGACTACTTGTACCATACTACTAGCCGTACTGTTGCCGTGAGCTGCCACAACGACACCAATTTTCCCAGAGGAATGTGTCGTACGCAGTGAAACCAATAGAACTGCCAAGTAATAGGATTCACTTTCAGGAATCGCCACGTGAAAGCTGTCGCCGATGAAGTCGCGGACTTCTTTGGCAACTTCGAACTCTTGGGGGTAATCCGCCACCATTTGACGAATGTTGTCGTTGGTTTGCCGTTCTTCTCCCAAATGGATCTTTTTCAAAAAAGAACTGATATGCAAACTCATCGCGTAAATAAAGTTTTGCTGGAAATCGTAATTTAACCGTTTCCGAACCATCTCATAAATTTGATTTGTTACACTGATCACTTTCTGATCGACAAATTCACTTAGTTTATTGACAGAATTAAAAGAGAAGCCGTGATCTTTATAAAAAGATTTCAAATGAACATTGATATCAGTTGAAATAAAATGATTGATTGCTTCTTGATCCAAACCATCTGCTTTTAATAAGGCTGCTTTATCCCCGATGATGTCGTAGAGATTGTAAGGCAATTCATAGGAATCTGATTGAATATTGTTTAAGTTTTGATTCGGTTGAATGCTGATCTTCGGTTCAAGGATTTTAGAAAGCTCCGCCAGCTCATTGCGGCGATTCCCCAAAACGATCAATCCTGAACGAATCCCTTCTGGCAAATCGATCAAATCGATCTCAATCTCATCTTGTTGCATATGATTCAAAAAGCCCCGTGCACAGACGAGCTGGACATTGGATTTCAATTGACCGATATTCCCAAAACTGACACTGCCGATCAACGCTTTGACTACATCTTCTGTCAAGGTGATCGTCCGCTGAATACGGGACGCCTCTTGCCCGACTAACACCCGAACGAGATCGACTTTTTCTGATGCGGGTCGTTTCTCAAAGAAGGGCAGTTGAATATTGATAGGAATGCGTCGGGTAAAGGTATCTAATAGCGTTGAGTTGGGGTCTTCGGTAGTGGCTCCAACGATTCGGACATTCGCTTGATGATTTTTGCCCGTTTCCCCTAAACGACTAAACGTTCCATGGTCCATAAAGTAAAAAATCATTTCTTGCCCTTCTGGCGGTAATCGATGGATCTCATCGAGAAACAACATACTCTCATCCGCTTGATCAATAATACCGATCTTCTCTTGATCGGCACCCGTAAAGGCCCCCCGTACATAACCAAACAAATGGCTCATCAAAAGCTCTGGGTTATTTGCATAGTCGGCACAGTTAAAGACGATCAATTCTTTGTCATCGGCAATTACTTGATTGCTTTTGGCAAACTGGAACATTGCATGGGCAAAGTAGGTTTTCCCAGAACCAGTAGGCCCTGTGATCAAGCAGTTTAGCCCTTTTGGCGGATACAAGATGGCTGCTTTCGCCTGCTCAACGGCATTTTTCATACTTCCGTTGGCACCGATGATCGTCGCAAAAATATCTCGGTCAGAGGGTTTTCCTTGTACCCGTTGAGGGAAGGCTTTTTCTCTTTGCGGGCGACTTTCTTTGTAGCTTGGCACATACTTTTCCCTACTGCTGGGATCGACCCCTGCCGCCCAGTAGCGAACAGGCCGCGAGTCGCTTTTTTCGACGCGCCCTTCTTTGACAAGCTTATTTAAATCCTTACTGGCATTACTGCGCTGAATGGCTAAATGATCGGCAACTTCTGAAGTAGACAACCCTTTCTTTTCCCCTAAGCCGCTCATCGTATTTTCGACGATATATTGATAAATCCGTTCGATTCGCTTGCCCAACAGCTTCGCCTCCTTGTTTTTTCCACTTGAATACTTTACTCATTTTTCTATAAAAAAGCAACTTTTTTTCCGCACAGAAAAAGCAAAATACTTTGTTCGAAAGAGCAATAGAACGTCCTATCACATGCTACTCTCAGCATAAAGCATTTTGCCAAAAAAAGATATTCAAAAGTCAGGATGCGTTAGGCTTTTTCATTGGGAATGAACGCTGGTACCTTCTCAGGAAACCATTGCAGTTCTTTTTGCATCCAAATCACATCGTGCCATCGATTGAACTTATAGCCGACCTGCGCAAAATCAGCAACTTTCCGATACCCAAACTTCTCATGAAAAGCCTCGCTTTGTTGATTGCCTCCTGTAATGCATGCAGTCAGATTGACCACGTTTTGCGCTTTTAATTTTTCTTCAAGCGCTTGATAAAGAGCGGTGCCGAGCCCTTTTGCTTTGGCATCCGGTGCTAAATAAACGGTTACTTCAACGGTCCAATCGTACGCAGCCCGTTCTTTATAGGCTGACGCATAGGCATAACCGACGATTTCACCAGCCTCTTCTGCAACGAGATACGGGTAACGTTTCAAGGTCTTGGCGATGCGTTCCGCGAATTCTTGAACCGATGGCACCTCCGTTTCAAAGGTAATCGGCGTATTTTCTACATAATAAGCATAGATCGCTGTCAAGGCTTGGGCATCTGCAATCGTGGCAGAACGTATCGTCATAGAATCCCTTCTTTCAGTAAATTTTTTCCCAGTATACTCTTTCTGAACAAAAAAAACAATCCGCTTTTGACGGATCGTTTCCTAGTGATAAATGATTTAGCGGGCTTTTTCAGCTCCGCAATACACGGTAAGATGCTGTGGCAGTACCGCTACTGTGATTGGCAATTCAGGTCCTGGATCACCATCGACATTTGTTTCGATCGTTGCCCCATCCGCCAAACGAATCGCAGCTTTATCAAAGGTTTGATAGCCAAGAACATCATTTGATTCTGTCACCCCTTTGAGAAGCTCTGGGACACTTTTGACGGTCTCCCAAAGATTCGTATCCTTCAAGTAGATCAGATGTAATTTGCCGTCATCGGTACTCGCTTTAGGCAAAAGAGATTCGAAACCGCCGATCGTATTGGATGACCCAACGATCATCGTACTGCTTTCCACAGCGATCGTCGTTTTTTCGCCATTATTTTCGGCGGTCACTTCAAACGGATGACTTTCATTTTTCCGCACTTCCCGCAGACCAGAAACAAAATAGGCCATTTTTCCCAGCTTGGTTTTTTCTTCGACCTCTACGTTGTTGATCGCTGCTGGAATCATACCGATCGCCACCACATTGGTAAAATAGTCTTGATTGACCTGACCAATATCGATTTTTCGGGTGTGATCCACTGCAAATGATTCGATGGCTTCCTTAGGATCTAGTGGAATCGCTAATGCTCTGGCTAAATCATTTACTGTTCCCAGCGGGAAGAAACCAAAATTTGGTCGTTTGTCATGAGGGGCTAAGCCATTGACCGCTTCATTGACGGTACCATCACCGCCCATTGCAAAGATACTGTCAAAATCTGCTGCCGCTTCAGAGGCAAAACGTGTGGCATCTCCTTCTTTTTCGGTATGTTTGACCACGACTTCTGAAAAAGCTTCCCGCAACTTTTCTTCTGCCAGCTGCTCATATTCTTGGGCCTGTTCCCCACCAGAGCTTGGATTGACGATCAATAATGCTTTCATAAAACAGCCTCCTTGTTTGGGTTCATTTTCTATGAATCCAGTATAACAAGTTTCACGAAACCTGTCTTAAACGACCTCCGCCTATCCCCCTACAAAAAAAACACAGCCTAATCAGACTGTGTTTTTTCGAGTACTCACTTCATTTTATTAAACCAATCGTTTACGCAAACGCCCAGAAATAAAATCAATGATCGTGACCGTCACCACGATCCCTAATAAAATGATCCCTACACGGCTCCATGAACGCGCATTGATGGCAAAGATCATCGGTGTACCGATCCCACCTGCCCCTACGATCCCTAAGATCGAAGCTGAACGGACAGCCAGTTCAAATCGATACAAGGTAAAAGAAAGAAATTCTGGGATCAGTTGCGGCAATGTCGCAAAGCCTAATACATCCCAGCGGCTTCCTCCCGCACTAATGACGGATTCCGAGGGACCATGGTCCATGTTTTCGATCGCTTCGCTGTAAAGCTTTGCTAGCATCCCAATGGAATGGACACTGACCGCCAAGACTCCAGCAAAGGAGCCCGGACCTACCGTTTTGATAAACATGATGGCTAAGACGATTTCTGGAAACGTTCGAATCGCCGTCAGCACGATTTTCCCAAATCCCGATAACCAGCGAGGGCTGTTTTTGCTGCGCGCCGCCCAAAAGGCAAAAGGAATACTTAAAATCGATGACAAAAAGGTTCCAACAAAGGCAATCGCGACGGTTTCGATCATCAGACTGATCAAATCTTCGCCATCACCGGTATAAACATAGCCCCAATCAGGATGGATCAGGCCATAAAAGATCGAGCCGACAATTTGACCGACATTTTCTTTAACAGCAGCAAAAGGCACGCCAGCAAAAGCCCAGATATAAAGGAGGATAACGACTACAGCGATCAGCCAATTCCGTATTTTTTTCTTTTTCGGTTCTGCTGGCAACATCATAATAATCGCTCCCTTAATCTATTACTAATGGTATCAATCACCAAAACAACTGCAAAAATCACTAAGACGATGATCGACGTCTGGTCATATCGAAATTGGCTTAAAGATCGTTGTAAGAAAACACCGATTCCGCCTGCGCCGATATACCCAAGAATCGTCGATGCCCGCACATTGATCTCAAAGGCATAAAGCAAGTAACTAAGAAAATGACTCATGACTTGCGGTACGACTGCATAGCGGATGATATCAAACTTCGATCCTCCAGAAGCCGTGATCGCTTCGATCGGACCTTCATCAATCGTTTCAATCGATTCATAAAACAATTTGGTGATCATCCCAAAAGAAAACACAGAGATGGAGATCACCCCTGCAACCGGACCAATTCCGACAATGGCGACAAATAAAGCCGCCAGCATCAAATCAGGTACCGTCCGAATGATATTCAAAACAAAACGGAAACAACCACTGATCCAATGATTGGTCATGATATTTCGTGCTGCTAAAAGTGAAAACGGAAAGGCCGCCAGTGCACCAAAGGTTGTGCCGATGATCGCCATTTGTATGGTTTGCAAAATCGGCTCAACAATGATTTTGGCATACGCCCAATCAGGATGAGCCATCTTTTGTAAGATGACATTCATTTGACTGCTATTGCTAAAGAACCGTGCCAAATCAACACCTGAAATAGAGCCGCTAACGAACAATACCACTAAAAAAATGACGAGCCAAAGAACATTTTTCCATAGTCCGCTGCGTTTCGGCAACGTATTTGTCGTCATTGTCCCGCCCCTTCCTGCTCTTCCATGATCTCGCTGCCATAAATCTGTTTCAATCGCTGATCGGTCGCTTCACTGACAGGGCCATCAAAAACCAAGCCTCCGTCTCGCAACCCGATGATCCGCGTGCCGTATTCTCTTGCCAATTGGACAGAATGTAAATTGACTACGATGGTGATCCCCAGATCTTGATTGATCCGTTTTAAGTCATTCATGACTTTTTCAGTGGTTAACGGATCCAATGAAGCAACTGGTTCATCCGCTAAAATAATCTTCGGCTCTTGCGTCAACGCCCGGGCAATCGAAACCCGCTGCTGCTGACCGCCAGACAATTCATCGGCTCGGGTATAGACTTTTTCTGCTAAATTGACCCGCTGCAGTGATTGATACGCCAACTCTTTGTCCGCTTGCGGAAACAGACCCAGCAGCATTTTGAGCGTGGGATGATAAGCCACTCGCCCCGTTAAGACGTTTCGCAAGACACTCGAACGTTTCACCAAATTGAAGCTTTGGAAAATCATGCCAATGTCTCGACGAATCAAGCGCAGCTCTCTTCCTTTTGCTTTTGTGATCGACTTGTTATCGATTAAAATCTCGCCGCTTGTAATCTCGTGCAGTCGATTGATGGAGCGCAGCATCGTCGATTTACCTGCACCGGATAAGCCCACTACGATGACAAATTCCCCTTTTTTGATATCGATGTTCAAGTCCTTCAACCCCAACACCCCATTTGGGTATTGCTTGGTCACATTCTGAAATGAAATAATCGTTTCGTTCTCTAGAGCCATGATTCTCCTACTTTCTTTCCATTAGGTAAAAATTGCTGTCCATTCGAAAAGGGTACCTCAACTACCGGTACCCTCCCGATCTATTCATCTATTAATTATTGTCCGACTTGTTCCGCATACTCTCTTACGATGTCGAAATTGCTGTCTTGTGAAACAACGTATCCTTCATGAGAGTAAATATCAGAGATGATTTGTTTCCCTTCTTCATCTTTTCCGATCGCGATAAAGGCATCTTGGATTTTTTTGTCCCACTCTTCACTCATATCGCTGCGAACACTGATCGTATCGTTCGGAATCGGTTCGGTAAAGTACATTGGTTCTACCTCATCCATGATTTCTGGGTAATCATTTTTGACCGTGTTACGGGCATCTTCAAAAACGAACGCCGCATCAACGTCGCCATTCAAGACTGATAAGACCGCTTGGTCATGGCCTTTGACTTGAACAGTCGTCACATCCGTATTGATATCGATGCCTGCTTTTTTCATTTCTGCTACTGGCCAAACATAACCGGCAGAAGAAGTAACATCTTGCGTGGCAATCGTTTTGCCTTTTAAATCTTCCAACTCTTTGATGTCGCTGCCGCTTTTTACGACGATCATTGAACGATAGCTATCAACCAATTCATCCGTTGATTCGCCACCAGGCTGCTTGATGCCATAACGCTGTGCTTGCAATAACACCTTTACATTGCTTTGCTCATTTGCTAAAACATAGGCATTCGGCGGTAAAAAGCCGACATCTACTTGTTTCGAAGCCATTGCTTCGACGATTGTATTGTAGTCAGTGGAAACACTCACTGTAACTGGAATCCCCAATTCATCACTTAACAATTGCTCAAGTGGTTTTGCTTTTGCTTCTAATGTTTCTGCTGCTTGTGATGGGACAAATTGAACGGTCAACTTTTCTGGTACATATCCTGCTTCCTCAGCCGCCGAGTCAGTACTTGCTCCACCTGAGCCACATGCCGCCAGCGTAACTGCTGCCACCAAACCTAAACCAAACATTGCCGTTTTCTTCCAAACTTTCATCACTTTTTCTCCTTTTCATATAAAAAATCGAACTCATGGAATTCCGAACTTTCCTTTTTGATTATAAAAAACCACCGAATTAAAAACAATCTTTTTCGAATTACGAACGTTTTCTTTTTTGACAATGTTCGTGTTTTGACCGAAATCATTCGTGAGTACATTCTCAATAATCAACGTTTTTCGAAAGTTTCTTTCCATTTGTTCTACTTCCTCAGAGTATCAAATGAATATAAGGTTTGTGTTGTCAACGTGTAAAGATTCTGTTAACAGCAAAAGGAACTTTGTGAACAACAAAGCATGGACATACTCGTCATTCTTACCCCGAGTGCACAAATTTTCTTGAAACGTCTAACCAGAAGATGACCGCACACTTTTTTTTACGAAACAATACAAAAAAAGCAGAGGATTCCCTTAAGAACCTCTGCTTTTGACCTCATTCTCTTACTGTAAAAAGAGTCATTTACCCTTGATCCGTTGGCAGCTGCAACAAGAGTACATGCTCGTTCTCAATCATTTCACCCGTCAAAACAAAGCCATTGCGTTCGTAAAGCTTCGTTGCGATCTCGTTGCCATCCACAGCGGAGATCCTTAATTCTTGCGCTTGGATATGGGTTTTGAACCAATCTAACCCAGCAAGAAACGCCTGAGTGCCTAACCCTTGATTTTGGAAATTTTCTGCGATCATAAACCGCTCGATCCACCACGAAGCTTTTGGATAATCCTCATCTGCCTCGTAAAAACTAAATAGGATAAAGCCAACCATTTCCTCACCATTGTATAGGGCAAATGCCTGACGAGGTTCCTCATAGATCGCCTCTAACATTGAGTACCAATTGGGCGCAACAAAGTCTTCTTGCTCCTTCGTTGTCTTCAAATTCATGCACGCACGATAGTTTTCTTTCGTGATTTCTTTTAATTGAATCATTGCTTCGCTCCTTATCTAAGCCATTATAAATAACTATTTCGTTAAAACGGTTTCATCGGTGTATAAAAAAACACCCAGGTTACTTTTACGTAATCTGGATGTCATTTTCTTATGCTTCTTGCGCTACTGGATAAACAGATACTTGTTTTTTGTCGCGGCCTTTACGTTCGAAACGAACAACGCCATCAACTTTTGCAAACAATGTATCATCTCCACCGATACCTACGTTTACCCCTGGGTAAATTTTAGTACCGCGTTGGCGATAAAGGATTGATCCGCCTGAAACGGTTTGACCGTCAGCACGTTTCGCACCTAAACGTTTTGATTGAGAGTCACGTCCGTTAGAAGTAGAACCCCCACCTTTTTTGTGAGCGAAGAATTGCAAATTCATTTTCATCAACATGAGATGCACCTCCTAGTTTTCTTTAGTAGTTTTGATTTGGATATAATCGTTGTACTCTTCTTGAACTGATTGCAAGCCGATCAACAAATTTTCTAAAAGAATTTGTGCGATATTCGACTGCTCTTGGGTTAAACGAGAAGGCAGTGTGACTAATAAGTACCCACCATTTTCGTTATCTGCTTCAACTTTTGGCGCAACGCCAGCCAAAGCATCGATCCCATTGACTGCACTGATCGCTAAAGCGGATGCTGCAGCACAGACGATGTCTTTGCCGTATTCTCCTGCTTGTGCGTGTCCAGCTAGTTCAAAAGAAACAATCCGACCAGAGTCATTTCGTTTGAATGTCCCTTTGATCATATTCGTTACCCTGCTTTTCGTAAGAATTAAGCGTTGATCGCGTCAATAACAACTTTTGTGTAAGGTTGACGGTGACCTTGTTTACGGTGTGAATGTTTTTTAGGTTTGTATTTGAAAGTTACGACTTTCTTTTGTTTGCCGTGTTTTTCAACAGTCCCTTCAACAGTTGCTCCTGCAACGATTGGGGCACCCACTTTTGTTGATTCGCCACCTACTAAGATAACTTCATCAAAAGTAACCTTTTGTCCAGCTTCAACGTCTAATTTTTCAACGTAGATTGCTTGACCCACTTCAACTTTTACTTGTTTCCCACCAGTTTTGATAATTGCGTACATGCTCTACAGCACCTCCTTATAATATACTTAGACTCGCCATCCCAAGTGACTTTCGTACTTACTACTTGTTCTGTGCGGTTGTAGCTGTGGAGTCCACAATTACAACAGATTAACTTTATCAAAATGTTTTCCTAAAGTCAATCACTAATTAAGGAAAAGACAGAATTCTTTTGCTACTAGTCATTTCCTTTTGTGCATTTTTTGTTTTCTATTACTATAGAAGACAGAGCACAAGTGAAACAGAATTGGAGGAGTTTTCATGCAATACCCCAAAGAATTAGCCACTGCCGTTCAACAGGCGTCCCGCAGTTATCCGTTGGAAGGATTTGTTCCCGGTCAAGGACCGCTGCAGCCCAAATTGATGATCGTTGGGGAAGCCCCTGGTCGAACCGAAATCGAGAATTTTATTCCTTTTAGCGGACAAGCAGGAAAAGAATTGATGAAATCGTTGGCTTTAGCCGGTTTGACCCGTGAGGATGTCTACATCACCAGCGCTGTTCGCAGCCGCCCATACTCCGTCAAAGAACGGATCAACAAGCGCAGCGGTGCCCATGAGATCGTCCATCCCAATCGGACACCTACCAAAAAAGAAGTCTTGCTACACGCACCGCTGCTTGACTACGAGTTGTCCGTTGTAGATCCGCCTGTCATTGCAACTGTTGGCAATATCGGACTGCAGCGATTATTAGGCAACGCCTATTATATCAAAGATCACCATGGCGAAGTGATCCGTTCCAAAATACAAGAAAGCAATCCAACAAAAGATGGCTATCAATGGTCGGAAAAAGAATATTTGATCGTGCCGATGTATCATCCCGCTGCGATCTTTTACAATCGAACGTTGACTCCGCAAATCGAAGCCGATTGGCGAGGGTTAAGAAACATCCTCTCACAAATACCAGCCGACGAATAACGACCAGTCCCCTAGCCCTACTGCCAATACGCTGGAATCGTCTGCTCATAGGCGGTGATTTTCGCCTCTTCCTGCAACGTGATACTGATCTCATCGAGACCGTGGATCAATTTATGTTTCCAGGTAGCATCGATTGCAAAGAAATGCTCCTCCCCAGCAACGATCACACATTGCCTCGGCAAGTCGATGCTGATTTTTTCAGAAGCAGGCAGCGAGGCGATCCTTTGGCGAACATCCAATGGCAGCTCGATGGGCAGCAGCCCGTTTTTGGTGGCATTCATATAGAAAATATCACCGAAGCTGCCAGCAATCACGGCTTTAAAGCCGTAATCCAACAGCGCCCATGCCGCGTGCTCTCGAGAAGAGCCAGAACCAAAATTATCACCAGTGACGAGGACTTGAGCGGTCTGATATGCTGGATCATTCAAGATAAATGCTGGATTAGGCTTGCGTTGCGGCAAATAGCGCCAATCATCAAATAAAAATTCGCCAAAGCCCGTTTTTTCAACGCGCTTCAAATAATTTTTCGGTAGGATTTGATCGGTATCGATATTGTCATTCATCAAAGGCAGCGTCGTACCTTCAAATTGCGTAAAAGCTTCCATTAACCAACACCTCCAACCACTTCTCGTACATCGACAAAGCGCCCATGAATCGCAGCTGCTGCCGCCATCGCTGGGCTACAGAGGTGCGTCCGCGCGTTTTTCCCTTGCCGTCCAACAAAATTGCGGTTTGATGTGGAGGCACAGTGGACGCCTTCTGGTACTTTATCAGGATTCATTCCTAAGCACATGGAACAGCCAGGCTCCCGCCATTCAAAACCAGCGTCAATAAAGACTTTGTCTAAACCGATCGCTTCCGCTGCTTTACGAACAGGGCGTGAACCAGGAACGATAATACCAGTGACCCCTGCTTTGATAGTTTGCCCTTTCAAAATCGCCGCTGCCTCTTGCAAATCAGACAAACGACCATTGGTACACGATCCAATAAAAATGTATTCAATGGGGATATCAGCAGCTGTCTGTCCAGGTTGCAGCGCCATATATTCATAGGCTTGCTGATCATTGTGATCCCGCACTTCAGGAAACGCTTCGCTGACTGGTACCCCCATTTCTGGATTGGTTCCCCAAGTGATATAGGGTTCTAAGGTTGTTGCGTCTAGGGTGATCAGGGCATCATAGTTGGCATCTTCATCGGTATAAAGGATTTGCCAATCAGCCACCGCACTGGCAAACGCTTGTGGCGCAAAGCGTCGATCCTTCACATAAGCAAAGGTCGTTTCATCAGGTGCGATCAAGCCCATTTTCGCCCCACCTTCGATCGACATATTGCAAATGGTCATGCGTTCTTCCATCGTCAGACTACGGATTGTTTCGCCAAAGAATTCTACGGCATAGCCACCACCAAAATCAGTGCCATGGGTCGCGATCAATGCCAAAATAATATCTTTGGCGTACACTCCCGGCTGCAGCTGACCGGTGATCTCAACTCCCATGCGTTTCGGTTTTGTCTGCCAAATCGTCTGTGTCGCAAAGACATGCTCCACTTCACTCGTACCGATCCCAAACGCGATCGCACCGAAAGCACCATGGGTGGCAGTGTGGGAATCACCGCAAACGATCGTTTTCCCTGGTTGGGTCAAGCCAACTTCTGGGCCAACCATGTGGACGATTCCTTGGTTGGCAGAGCCATTGTCACACAATTCGATCCCAAAATCACGACAGTTTTTACGTAACGTGTCCATTTGCTTTTTTGCAACCAGATCAGTGATGGTAAAAATATCTTTGGTAGGCACGTTGTGATCCATCGTTGCGAAGGTTTTTTCGGGACAACGGACTGTCCGTCCCGCTTGCCGTAATCCTTCGAAGGCTTGCGGTGTCGTCACTTCATGGATCATATGCAGATCGACATAAAGCAGCTGCGCTTGCCCTTCTTCTCCTGTGATGACATGCCGATCCCATAGTTTATCAAACAGCGTTTTCCCCATAATTGCTCACTCCTAACTGTGCAATAACCGCTTCTGTAAAGGCAGTTGTTGTTGCTGTACCACCTAGATCACGGGTCAAGATCCCCGCATTCATTACCTCGTAACAAGCACTTTCGATGGTATCCGCCAGCTCTTCCTCTTGAAAGGACTCTCTTAGCATCATGACGACAGATAAAATCATGGAAACCGGATTGGCGCAATTTTGCCCAGCGATATCAGGTGCAGAGCCATGAATCGGTTCATATAAAGAAACCCCTTCTGCGCCATGACTTGCGCTGGGCAGCACCCCTAATGACCCTGGCAAAACCGAGGCTTCATCACTTAAAATGTCGCCAAAGAGATTTTCTGTCACGATTACATCAAAGTCTTTGGGATTTTGGATGATTTTCATAGCGGCGGAATCAACATATTGATGAGTCAACTGACAATCTGGGAATTCCTGTGCCGTTTCTTCCGCTAATCGGCGCCAAAGTCGGCTAGTCGCCAACACATTTGCTTTATCGACAGAGAGAACCCGCTTCTTCCGCGTGCGGGCGATCTCAAAAGCTTTACGCAAAATCCGTCGAATCTCTGCTTGATGATAATGATTGATGTCGTAGGCTTCTTCAGATTTTTCTGCTTTTTCGCCAAAATAGATACCGCCAGTCAACTCACGAACGATGACAAAATCTGTCCCCCGAAGGATCGCTTCTTTAATGGGAGACAAAGCAATCACCGCATCAACTACTTTGATGGGCCGAATATTGGCGTATAGCCCTAACGCTTGACGCAAATCCAAAAGTCCTTTCTCGGGTGTTATCGGTGCGTTTTCCCAAACTGGATCACCAATGGCTCCTAAAAGGATCGCATCCGCCTGCTGGCAAGCTTGTAGTGTTTCTTGCGGCAATGGCTCTCCAGTAAGTGCCAGCGCCGCACCACCAAATGGCCGCTGGTCAAAATGAAAGCGTTGGAGATGGTCTGGACAAGCCGCTTTCAATACCGCAAGCGCACTGGCCATAATTTCTGGTCCGATGCCATCTCCTGCTAAAACCACGATCTTTTTCAAACAAGGACACCTCGATTCTTTAGAGCTGCGCTAGCCTGTACATAGGCTTTGGCTGACGCCTGCAAGACATCAAAGTCTAAGCCGATCCCGCTGATTTTTTCATTGGTTTCCTGGCATTCAATAACCACGTGCACTTCCGCTTGCGCATCTTCCCCACTGGTCAAGGCAGTGATCTCATAGTTCAACAACTTCGGCTGTTGCTGGAAAATCTGATCGATCGAGTTGTAGATAGCTTGAATACTGCCGGCACCGATAGCTGATGCCACTTGTTTTTCCTCGTCTTTGATGATAGAAACCACCGCTCCTTGATGGCCATTGGACACGTATTGCAGCTGAACTGACTCCAACTCGCAGCCATCTTCTTGGCTGCGGCCCTGGTCAGCCACCAACGCTAACAAATCTTGTTCGGTCACTTGCTTTTTCTTATCTGCCAACTCTTTGAAGCGTTTAAACAATTCATTGGTTTCTTCTTGGTCAAACTGGTAGCCCAGCTGCTGCATTTTATCGACAAACGCATGGCGGCCAGAAAGTTTGCCAAGAGGCAGTGAGTTGGTTTGTACGCCTACCAATTGCGGGGTAATGATTTCGTAAGTTTCAGGATTTTTCAAGACGCCATCTTGATGAATCCCAGATTCATGAGCATAGGCATTGCCGCCGACGATCGCTTTGTTTTTCGGTACCGTGATCCCAGACAAACGTGCCACCAGATCGCTGGTGCGTTTTGTTTCGTTTAACTTGATGTTGGAGGTAGCCTGATAGAAATCATTGCGAATATGCAACGCCAGCGCCACTTCTTCTAATGCGGTATTGCCCGCTCGTTCGCCGATCCCGTTGATCGTTCCTTCCACCCGATCAGCACCATTTTCGATAGCTGCCAGCGCATTGGCTGTCGCCATTCCCAAGTCATCATGACAATGGGAAGAAAAAATGATCGGCTGCTCACTCTTGATATTGGCGATCAAATAAGCAAAAAGCGCACCATATTCCGTAGGATTGGTAAACCCTACTGTATCGGGCACATTGATGATCGTCGCGCCGGCATCAATCGCTGTTTGAACCGCCTCAAGCAAGAAGGCCTTATCGGTGCGGGTGGCATCTTCTGGCGAAAATTGAACTTTTTCAAAGCGTTCACGGGCATAAGCCACATGTTCTTTGATGGAAGCGAGTACTTCTGCTTTCGTCATATTCAGCTTGTACTGGCGATGCACCTCACTCGTTGCTAAAAAGACATGGATCTGGGGATCGATGGCTTGATGAAGAGCTTCATAGGCACGATCAATGTCTTTTTTCTGACAACGGGCAAGTCCTGCAACGGTCATTTTCGTCACCGCCCCAGCAATCGCTTGGACTGCTTGAAAGTCTCCTTCTGATGCAATCGGAAAGCCTGCTTCGATCGTATCGATCCCCCATTTTTCTAATTGCAGCGCCAGTTGAACCTTCTCTTTTGTATTGAAGTTGACTCCCGGTGTCTGTTCACCGTCTCTCAATGTGGTGTCAAAAAACTGGATTTTTCTCATCACTATTTCCTCCTTGGCAGTGGTAGGGGCACGCTTGGCGCGACCTCATTCAAACAAATTGAAAAAATGGTATAAAAAAAGCACTCCATAAAGGGTTTCCTTCATGCAATGCGAATAGGACTCTTCAAATGATGCCTTAAAAAGGCGGGTCATAGAAAAAGAGTCCTTACGATAATAATAATAAAAATGCAGCTGTTTGTTTCAATCGTTTATCCATCGTCGTCACCTATCACTTTTTTTATCTTGTTATGAAGATACCAAACAGCAGGTTCCTCTGTCAACACTTTCCCCTGAATTTTCTGAATATTTCGATAAAAAGTTCGTTTTCACCCTGATGATGGGTTGCTTTTCTTCCTTGATGAAAATTTAAGCAGAACCTGACGAGATCTTCACAGGATTTTAACCAAACCTCCACATAACACCGTTATGATAGAAATATCCCAAAAATATTTTTCACCCCTTTATCCTGCCAGTCGTATGACTGGTTTTTTTGTTGTTCCAAAGACTCGAAAAGATTGAACTTAAGGTGAGTTATTCGTATAATAAGGGGCAGCGATAAATGAGGAGGATGAAGATGCGCAACGAAATGATGCATCGTCCAGTAGTCAAACCAGAACTAGTGGCGTTTATGCGTGAAAAACAAAAACAATTACCCGGCGAACTTGGTGAAATCGAGCAAGCCGCTCATGAAAAAGAAGTGCCAATCATCCCACATGAAACTGTGGTCTTTTTGCAGTTTTTATTGGGACAGCTTCAGCCAAAAGAAATCCTTGAGATCGGCACAGCGATCGGTTTTTCTTCAAGCTTGATGGCGCAATGTGTGAAAGAGGGGCATGTCACAACGATCGATCGCTTTGACGTCATGATCCGCAAAGCCAAAGAAACCTATGCTCGCTTAGGAAATGAAGACAAAATCACGCTTTTAGAAGGACAAGCGGCAGATGTCCTGCCTACATTGAGTGGGCCTTATGATTTTATCTTCATGGACAGTGCCAAATCGAAATACATTGAATTTTTGCCAGAATGTCTACGCCTGTTACGCAAAGGTGGCGTGTTGATGGTGGATGACGTGTTCCAAGCTGGAACGATTTTACAACCCATCGAAGACATCCCTCGCAACCAGCGAGCGATCTATCGCAAGTTGAATCTTTTCTTGGATACCGTGATGAACCATCCTCAGCTGACCTCCACCCTCGTCCCTTTAGGAGATGGCGTGATTCTCATTACGAAAGAAGCAGATAGCGTGATCCTTGAGGAACCTGAGAAAGGTTGAGGGCAGCTGCGCTTCCTTTTTTCAAAGAAAAAATAAGAAAAGGGCGAAAAGAGATTGACATTGCTGCGCCCTTTTTCTATAATGTTATTTGTTGCTGATTGATTTCAACAGCTTAGGCGAAGTGAGCATTCGCTGAAATTTATTTGTTCCAGTAGCTCAGCCGGATAGAGCATTCGCCTTCTAAGCGAACGGTCGGGGGTTCGAATCCCTCCTGGAACGTTATTTAACCGTCGAGAACCCTTGTTCTTGGCGGTTTTTGTTTGTTCTTGTGCCAAATTGATTTAGATTTTTGCCATAGCAATTTGGTGAATAATCAACAGCCTGTTTCCTTCCTCATCAAAAGCAATCAAACGATCGATTCCCATCCGCTTCAATCTTCAGCAAATTTCTTTCATTGGCATCATCGTTTCCGTGTTTATTCTAATTGTCAGCTGTTTGACATCAATGAAGAATCTGCCACAGGTACTTCCAATGCCGCTTTGGCTTGCTTCTTGCATCAAAAATGTTCCCTTGAAAAAGAAGTGTATCGCTTTGAACAAGGCAGCAATTTAGGTGAACCTTCTGAAATCTTTGTCAAACTAGCTACGTCCTCGCGAAAGGAAATCCAACGTGTTTATGTTGGGGGCAGAGGGCATTTTTGCGAGACAGTCACCATCGACACCGATACACTGGCATAATCACAACAATTTAGGCTGATCTTCCATCAGCCTTTTTTCCTCTTCACACATCGTGTTCTTTTTCCATAGCAGCCCATCAGTATCTCGAATACTAGT
The DNA here is from genome assembly GCF_029215545.1 of Enterococcus casseliflavus. Taxonomy (NCBI): domain Bacteria; kingdom Bacillati; phylum Bacillota; class Bacilli; order Lactobacillales; family Enterococcaceae; genus Enterococcus; species Enterococcus casseliflavus. Next base: position 2,211,927 of record NZ_CP119393.1, read on the forward strand.
TTTCTCATAAAAAAAAGAACCCAACTCGGGTTCTTTCCTTCACCTTGATTTTCTATGAAATACCGACAAGTTCTGCTAACAGCTCACTGACTTTAGGCAGTGGCTCGTTCTGTAAGGCTGCTACGATTTTTGAACCGATCACTACCCCATCGCACACTCGGGCAAAGCGCTGCACGTCTGCGTGGGTCGAGACCCCGAAACCAGCTAGTACTGGAATCGGACTTTTTTCCGAAATGGCTTGCAAATGCTGATCCAGCTGTTCGTTGTATTGACGATCTTCTCCAGTGACACCGTTCACTGTCACAGCATAAACGAATCCTTCCGCTTCTTCGATCAGTGTCTGAATTCTGTCTGGCGGACTGGTCAAAGAGACCAGTGTGATCAGCGCGAGATCCGCCGCATCAAACGTAGGCGTTACTAGCGATCGATGTTCAAAAGGCAAATCTGGAATAATCAACCCTTTCACATTTGTCGTTTTTAACTCATTTGCTAACTGTTCAATCCCATAATGAAAGAATGAATTGGCATACCCCATCAATACCAGTGGAACCTCAGAATGGATCGTTTGCAGCAAAGCAATGATCTTTTTTAAAGTGGTCCCATTGGCTAATGCCTGCATTCCAGCTGCTTGGATGACCGCTCCATCTGCGACTGGGTCTGAAAAGGGCACGCCGATTTCAATGGCGGCTGCGCCATGTGTCGTCAATAGCTCGATTTCTGCCGGCAGGCGTTCCAGTCCGTTGGCACCCGCCATAATATAAGGTACAAACAAAGGCTTGCCTTGTTTTTGGCGCTCTTTTAGTTTCATCGTCAATGTTTTGCTGGTCATTTCGCTGCTCCTTTCCGATCTTTGATTTGTTGAACATCTTTGTCCCCTCGCCCAGACAAACAGATCACTAAGCGTTCTTCTGCTGTCATCGTTGGCGCTAACTTTAAAGCATAGGCAACGGCATGAGCACTTTCCAAAGCAGGAATAATGCCTTCGATTTGAGACAAGAGATAAAAGGCGTCAACGGCTTCTTCATCAGTGACCGCGAAATACTCCGCTCGCGCAATTTCCTTCAAATATGAATGCTCGGGACCGACACCAGGATAATCCAAGCCGGCTGAAATCGAATAAGGTTCGATCACTTGCCCATCATCGTCTTGCAGCAAATGCATTTTGGTACCATGTAAAATACCGATACTGCCTTTCGTTAAAGTCGCCGCATGCTCGGTAGTATCCACGCCTTTTCCAGCTGCTTCAACGCCAATCAAACGAACGGTTTGATCGTTGATGAAAGGATAAAACATTCCCATCGCATTGCTGCCGCCGCCAACACAAGCAACGACTGTCGTTGGTAGTTGTCCTTCTTTTTCTAAAAGTTGCCGCCGTGTCTCACTCCCAATCACACTTTGAAAATCTCGAACGATCTCTGGAAAAGGATGCGGACCGAGTACCGAACCCATCACGTAATGAGTGTCCTCGACGGTTGCGACCCAGTAGCGCAGCGCTTCATTGACAGCATCTTTCAATGTCTGATTGCCTGATGTGACTGAAACCACTTTTGCTCCCAACAATTCCATTCGAAAGACGTTTAGTGCTTGCCGCTGAACATCTACCGCGCCCATAAAAATCGTGCATTCCATACCGAACAACGCGGCCGCAGTTGCTGTGGCGACGCCATGCTGCCCAGCACCGGTCTCTGCTACCACTTTCTTTTTCCCCATCCGTTTTGCTAATAAGACTTGGCCAAGTGCATTATTGATTTTATGGGCACCCGTATGATTCAAATCTTCTCGCTTCAGATAAATTTTGGCACCGCCTAAGTGTTGTGACAAGCGCTGTGCATGATAAAGGGGGGTCTCTCTTCCTACATACTCTTGCAAATATTCCTGTAATTCAGCTTGAAAACTTGCGTCCGTTTGTGCTTCACGATAGACAGTTTCCAATTGCTTGACTGCATACATCAATGTCTCTGGCACAAACTGTCCGCCAAAAGAACCATAAAATCCTGCTTTTGTGGGATACTGAGTCATCTTTTTTTCTCCTTTACTAAATGAATAAATTGTTCGATTTTCCGACTGTCTTTCTTGCCCTGGGTTTCAACGCCTGAAGAAACATCGACAGCATAAGGCCCAAAAAGTTGGATCGCCTCTTCTACATTTTCCGCGTGCAACCCGCCAGCAATAAAAAATCGCTCAGACAACGGCAACGGTTCTCTCGCCGCTTTTTGCCAATCAAAGGACTGGCCGTTGCCGCCAGCATAAGGGTGATCTCTTACTGGAGCGTCCAATAAACCAAAATCTGCATCGCAGCTCAGGAAATCTTGCTTTAAAGTTTCTGCTTCTCCATCAAAGGCTTGGATCACTGCGATCTTTTGATGAGCAAAAACGCCCTTCTGAATGGCTGTTTGCAAAGATGGCAGAACCTTTCCATGGAGCTGAATCGCTGTCAGTTGGGCGGCTTGAATTGCCGCTTGCACTTCTTCAACACTTGGAGAAACGAAAACCCCGACTTTCCCTACATTTTCGGGTACTTGCTCCGTTATCTTGCGGACTTGGGTCGGATCGATTCTCCGACGGCTTTCGGCAAAAACAAAGCCAAGGTAATCTGCTCCTGCATTGACGGCAGTTTCGACATGCAGGCGTTCGGTGAGTCCGCAAATTTTCACTTTGGTCATCGGCGGCTCACCTGCAAATCTGCCGCTGTTTCAGCAATTCGATTGCTTCTCATCAACGTTTCTCCAACGAGGACTCCATGATAAAACGGTGCAAGCTGCAGCACATCTGCGGCAGTTCGAATACCAGATTCACTGATATAAACCGCCTCTGATGGCTGAGGTGCTAAAGCAATACTGACATCCAAGGAAACGTCAAAAGTTTTTAGGTCACGATTGTTGACGCCGATGATTTTGGCACCTAATGCTTGGGCTTGTTGAAATTCAGCCGCATTATGAGTCTCAACGAGTACTTCCAACCCTAGTGCTTCGGCTTCTTGATACAGCGCGACGAAACGGGCTGGCTCTAACGCAGCCACGATCAATAAAACGATACTGGCACCTGCATTCTTGGCGCGAATCAATTGTTTTTTGTCGATAATGAAGTCTTTGCATAGTATAGGCACCGAAACAGCCTTACTGACTGCTTCAAGATCTGCCAGCGAGCCTTTGAAAAATTGTTGGTCGGTCAAAACGGAAATCCCGCTGACACCCGCGGCTTCATAAGCTTGCGCTTGCGTGACTGGGTCGATCGCTTGATTAATGTCTCCTTTTGAAGGTGAAGCTCGCTTGATTTCAGCAATGAGGTGCATCTTTTGTGGTCGTTCCTTGACTTGCTGATAAAATGATGGACGTTTCGCTACGACCTTTTCGATTTCTTGTGGCATCGCGGCAACTTCTTCAACTTTTTTCTGGATGATCGTTTCTAAAAAATCCATGATTCTCCTCCTTACAGCTTTCGTAGTTATTGGCTATTTGACTGGCGGATCAACTCCTGCAGTTTGTCATAGGCGGCGCCCGAAGCGATACACGCCCGTGCCATCGCAAAGCCTTCCGCTAGGGTGGCGGCTTTGCCGTTAGCGTAAAAGCCTAACCCTGCATTTAAGACCACTGTCTCTAGATAAACGGAAGGGTGATTTTTCATCACCGCAGTTAAGATCGCGGCGTTTTGAGCCGCATCTCCGCCGACGATCGCCTCGATCGGTGCTGGCGTAAAGCCATACGCTTGCGGATCCAAAGAAAAATTCGTCACCTTTCCTTCGTGATAAAAACTGATCGCCGTTTCACCAGCCAAATTGGCTTCATCCATCCCATTACATCCATGGATCACCATTGCTCGTTCCCGACCAAGACTGCCTAACGCCTGAGCGGTGTCTACCAAGCTCTCGCCAGCGTAAGTACCGATCAGTTGCGTAGTCAACGGAACAGGATTGATCAAGGGGCCTAATAGGTTAAAAATCGTTGGTGTTGCTAATTCTTGCCGTATCTTCATCACTGCTTTCATGCCGGGATGCAACGAGGGAGCGAAGAGAAACGCGATGCCGACAGTCGCTAATAACTCAGCGATTTTTTCTGGTGATGCTTGGATCGATACCCCCAAGCAGGCTAAGACATCGGCACTGCCTGAACGACTAGAAATACTGCGATTGCCGTGTTTTGCCATCGTGATTCCCCCGGCTGCTAACACGAAGGCAGCCGTAGTGGAGACATTAAAACTATTGGAGTGGTCGCCGCCAGTACCGCAATTGTCCATGGCGTCTCCTCCTTCATAAGGAATGGTCACGGCATGCTCTAACATGATTTCCGCTAAAGCGGTCAATTCGGTGGCTGTGATGCCGTTGATCTTCATCGCAACTAACGCTGCCCCCAATTGACTTTCTGAAAACATCCCGCTTAAAATTCCTTGAGCAAAGTGGCGCATCTCCTGATAACTTAAATGACTGCCATTAAAAAGCTGCTGGGTGATTTGCTGCGGCTGCTGTATTTTGACTGCTTCCATAAAAAGTTCCTCCTTTTTCATTTGCTGCTTTTTGCTGAGTTTTCTGGAATGAGTTCAAGAAACCGTTGGATAAAAAATGCCCCTTCGTTTGTCCCCATTGATTCAGGGTGGAATTGGAGTCCTACGATCGGCTTTTGTCGATGCTGGATCGCCATGATGATCCCTTTTGTTTCAGCAAACACCTCAAATTGTGCAGGCAGGGTCGCTGGCTTAATGACCAGCGAGTGATAGCGCATGACAGTCATGTCTCCTAGGTAGGTTTTGAATACGCCTTTTTTCTGATACGTAAGGCTCGATTGCTTGCCGTGCATAATGGCTGGTGCTTGGACCACTTTGGCACCAAACGCTTCCCCAATGGCTTGATGACCTAAGCAGATCCCTAAAAGCGGCTTGCTATCATGGTATGTTTTGATCAAAGAAATCATAAATCCTGCCTCTTCGGGACGGCCTGGTCCCGGGGAAAAAATGATGGCATCTGCTTCTTTAGCAACAATAAAAAGCTCTGGATCGTCATTTCGCAAGACGACTGTTTCTTCTGGACAGAGCTGGAGAAGATTGTAAGTAAACGAATCATAGTTATCGACGAGTAAGATCATTGGCTGACACCTCCAATAGTGCTTTGGCTTTGTGTAAGGTTTCGTGGTATTCAGATGAGGGATCAGAATCATAAACGACACCCGCCCCTGCCTGGACATAAGCGATCGCGTCTTTCAAAACCATTGTCCGAATCCCGATGGCAAAATCCGCTTGATCGTTTCGAGAAAAATACCCAACGGCTCCCGCATAGACCCCTCTTCGAACAGCTTCCCATTGATAGATGCGAGTCATGGCACGAATCTTTGGTGCCCCGCTGACCGTGCCTGCTGGCAGGGTTGCTTTCAAGGCATCCATTGCCGTCACACCTGCTCTGCGCTTGGCAGCCACCACCGAAACGATATGCATGACATAGCGGTATTTCTCGATCACCATGTATAAAGGAACATGAACCGTGCCATGTTCAGCGATTCGTCCCAAATCATTGCGCCCCAGATCGATCAGCATTTGGTGCTCTGCACGTTCTTTTTCATCTGCTAATAGTTCCGCCGCCAAAGCTTCGTCTTCTGCTTTGGTTGCCCCTCGTTTGCGGGTACCAGCGATTGGATTTGTGGTGATCGTTGTTCCTTGAACCCGGATCAAGCTTTCAGGTGAACTGCCGATCACTTTGAATCCGTGATCGAAATCAAGATAATAGAGGTAGGCAGACGGATTCGTCACTCGCAGTTTTCGGTAATAGTCAAAAGGATCTTGTGTAAATGCTGCTTGCAGACGTTGGGAAGGAACCACTTGAAACATATCCCCTGCCGTAATTCGGGCTTTTGCCTCACGAACGATCGTTTCATAGGCATGTTGGGTAACATTACTTGTAAAATGCAGCTTTTCATTCGATAACCCACGGGTCTCAGCGGCGACTGGTGTCCTTAACTGCTGCTTCACTGCTTGCATTACCTGCTCCATCTCGACGGTTCCTCTTTGGCTATAGCAATTTTCAAGAATGATCGTTAAAGTTTCTGTCTGATGGTCCAAAACGAGAAAAGTTTCGAAAAGCCAAAAGGCCATATCAGGCACTTGCAATTCATCTGCGGGCAGTTGTCCAATATCTTCATAGCAAGCTGCGATATCATAGCCCGCATACCCGATCGCCCCACTTTGCAACGGCAGATTCGGTAAAGCGGTGGTTTCTTTTTTGACTACATACCGTTCCATTTCTTTTAAAGGGTCCTGACAGGGATACTTGTTGACCGTTTTTTCCAAAAGATCCTCCACTTGAAAAACACCATCCTTAAAGGTCAGTTTCTGAACAGGATCAAAGGTGAGGATCGAATAGCGTCCCGTATCTTCTTCTCTGGGAATACTTTCCAGTAAACATTTATGCGCCCCTTGAATCCGTAAAAACACTGAGACAGGTGTCAAACAATCGCTGTTGATTCGTTCCATTCGATACATAAGCTGCTCCTTTCTTTGTAAACAAAAAGCCCTCAAGCAAACATCATAAAAACGTCTGCTTGAGGGCGAATGACCGCGGTACCACCTCAATTGAAAGTTGCCTAAAAAAACAACTTCTTCTCTATCAACCGTCTAACAACGGTCTTCCTCTATAACGGGAGTTCCCGCATTTTCCTACTGCCAAAAAAAGGGTTCAAAAAATGATCGGCTAAGGCCATTTCCTTGATTTCTTGGTATCGGACTCTCATCACCGCCGACTTTCTGTAACAAAAAAAGACTCAAGTACTTCTCTTAGTTTGATTTTACGTTTATTTTTTTATTGGTTGAAGGGCAAGAAAAACAAAAAAGCCCTCATGCAAACAAACTCGTCTGCATGAGGGCGATTACTCACGGTGCCACCTCAATTGGTTCTCTAGATCGTCTATCAACGATCGTTCTCTGTAACGGGAGATCCCGAAAAAAGCCTACTGATTTCAGCCTTTCGACACAAAAGTCCATTTCTGAAGCGTCAATCTACTGATTTACACCACCATCAGCTCTCTGCAAGACGAACGTCCTCATACTTCTCTTTTGTTTGGTCTTTACTAGTTATTGGTAGCTATATTACGTGGCTTTTGCTGATCTGTCAACAGAAAAAAGCGAATTTTATTTTTTTGTCTCCTTTTGACAATACAAGAAAACAACCTACAATGGGTTGCCTTAACCAAAATAAAAAGACATTCTTTAGGACAAAAATCTCCTTCACTTCTTTCAGCGTACTTTATTATAGCTGCCACTCTATTTAAATAATATTTGTTTTTTTATAACCCTTGCGTGAAGATCAAAGAGTGAAAACTTTGCTATAATTTTGCCAAAAAAACGACATTTATCCAAAATTTTCATAACATCATGAAAAAACAAAATTGTTATTTGAAATATTCTTCTATATGATTGAACCGAATGTAAGAAAGGGTGATTAAATGCACATAGACAAATTATATTTTTCCACCTTTATTTATAAAATGAGCTGCTTAGAATTTACTTACTCTCTCATTCAATCCAATGAGAAAAAAGTCGAATTATCCGAGGAAGAACAAGCAGAAATTGAATGGATCATCAATTCTGCGCTCCATCGAAAACTCTACGCCTCTCGCAAAAAGAGTCTTTTTTCCTCAAAAATAAAATTGTCGAAAGAAAGTTATTCTATGTATTTGCGAATGAAGAAATACGAACATATGATAGACCTCTAACCGTTAAAACACATAGAACAAACGCATTCCTTTAGACAGTTACTCAGAAGGTTGTCGATCCCATCTTTTTTAATAAAAAAAACATCATCCAGTGAATTGGAAATAGCAAAACTTGCCTTTTTCGTATAAAATCAAAAAGAACACGAAAGAGTTGTCTTTCATCAAAACAGTCAATGTGACTCTTTTGACCTTCAAGACTCGGAAAGGAAGTTTTTGTCATGGATGGGATGATGAAAAAAATCATTACGGAGAAGGATTTATTACGTCAGATCCTTCTCTTGGAACAACTGGCGAATCACAAAATGATCACTGCCAAGCAACTAGCAAAATTGATCGATACGACGGAGCGAACCGTTTTTTCCGATCTAACCTATATTCGCCAACAATTGCCTGATGGTTGGCAGATCGAAGCTGCCAGTAGTGGCTTTGCTCTGACCCATGATGGGCCATTGTTGATGAGTCAGCTCTGGGAAACGTTTTTCCCTCAATCGATCGGTGTTTCTTTGATGAAAGCATTGCTTTTTTCCAGCGAACTCCGTACGCAAGATATTCTTAGCCAAACAGGGACATCCTATGAGACCTTGCGACGACATGTGACAAAATTAAACAAAAGTCTCACTGATTTTTCGTTGCGGATTCGGATCACCAATCGCATGATCCGCTTTGAAGGAAGTGAGATCAACATCCGTGTTTTTTTTCATCGCCTGTTACTGCCATACACCCATAACAATTACTTTTTGAGGAATATACGATTCATGAGTCCCACTATTATCATTTCTTGGATCGCTTAGCAAAAGCCAAGTTGCAGATCGAAGTGGAACAAATCTACGGTACCTGCTGGTTTTTTATCAATACGATTCGCATCAAAGCCAATTGCCGTATCGATTCCTTTGAGTTTCAGGGGAACGATCCCCTTTATAGCCTTTTCCAACAGCCATTAACAGCTGTATCAAAAAGAAGGCGTTTATTTAGAACGCAGCGAACACTTCTTTAGCTTCTACTGCTTCTTAGAAAGTTGGAACTACAATAACGACTGGTCCGCAACGATCCAAGCAACCCTTGAATCCTACCAAACCATTTATCAGAAAACGACCCATTTTGTTGGAAAACTAGACCGCTTGTTGCAGTTGTCTTTAGCTAGTGATACACAACTGATTGAGAATCTACTGTTGCTTTTGATCAAATCGCAAGAGTCAGCCAAGCTCTCAGAACTGTTCGGGCTCGAATTTCACGAGATCCAACGGTTAAATCAACCCTATTCGCTATCGATCGAAGCGACGATCCATGACTTTTTAGAAGAGCAAACAGCCAGTCAATCGGAAATGAGTTTTCCATTATGGTCAACCACCACCTTACTGATCCAACAAGCGATTTTACAGATCAATCCCATTCGCGCAAAAGGGTATTTTGTTTTCCAAGGTGAGCCTGCCTGGAAAGCTTATCTCCTGCAAGAATTGAATGACTTCCTCGGTGCCCGCATCCTTTTATCGGCGATCGAGCCTGGTCAACTAGAAGCGTTGGCGGAAATCGAGGTTGATTTTATTCTCTCAAATTTCCCTTTAGAGGAAGTATCTGTTCCAGTTTTTTACTTATCGATGGTACCAACGAAAAATGAGCTCAATCAAGTGACTGAGCTCATCCAAACCTATTATTTAAGCTATCGCTAGAATCATCAAGCTGCCGCTACTGCTTCACTGGAGCGGCTTTTTGCCGTCCTTGCAGCTTATTCGTAATAAATTTCTCACCCTCAACGACTGCGAAAAGGAGTGCGCCGTTAGCAGCGATACTCAACTGCTGCATCAAGGTCAAAGAACCGATCCCTAAAAGATGGTGTCCTAGAGGGGTTAGGAAAATCGCTGCCTGTAATACGATCAGCAGTGAAAGAGAAACTAATAGCGCTCGGTTGGCAAACAGTTGGCGATTCAAGGCTGGCTTGACCAGCTCCCGACAGTTCAACAAGTAGACCGCTTGGGCAAAGACGATACTTTGCAGCAGCATACTTTGCTGAAGGACAGTTCCCTCAAATTGAACCGCTAAGACGTAAGAAGGAATCATGATCAACAGCGAGACGTAGAAGATGCGGAACAAGCTGTACCAAGATAAGATGCCTTCTTTGATTGGCCGTGGTGGTCGATTCATGACATCCGCACTTGCCTTTTCAAAACCGAGTGCGTAAGAAAGCGTGATGGTTGTCACCATATTTACCCATAAAATTTGGACAGGTGTCAGTGGCAGTGGTCGGTTCAACAAGAGTGCCGCAATAACGATCAATCCTTGGGCAACCGCAGTTGGTAAGAAGAAGTTGATTGTTTTCTTCAAATTATCGTAGATTCGACGACCCACTCGGACGGCATTGGCGATCGTATGAAAATTATCGTCTGCCAAAACCATATCGGCTGCTTGCTTGGTTACTTCACTGCCTTTGATCCCCATAGCGATCCCAATATCGGCTTTTTTCAGCGCTGGTGCATCGTTTACGCCATCACCGGTCATTCCGACGATCTCTTCATTCGCCTGCAAAGCACTAACGATCCGTAATTTATGCTCAGGGGTCGTTCGAGCAAAGATGTCTGTCTTTTGGACTGCTTGCTGCAATTCTTCCTCCGACAGCAGATCGATTTCTAACCCTTCCAACACGTGATTCGTGTGCTTCAAGCCAATTTGCTTGCCGATGGCTTGAGCAGTCTTGCCATGGTCTCCTGTGATCATTTTGACTTGGATGCCCGCTTGCAAGCACTCTTTTACCGCTTTGATGGCACTGTCTTTCGGAGGATCAATGATACCAGCGATCCCGACAAAGGTTAAATTGGTTAGCCCTTCGTGGGACAAGGACTCCTGTGCCGACAGCGTCAGATGCGCAAAGCCGATCAGCCGCTGCCCTTTCGCTGCTAATTTTGCACTTTCATCTAACCACCATTGCTTTTGATCTGAAGTCAGTTGGCTTTTCTCAAGCAACACTTCGGGCGCACCTTTGACAAACACTACCGAGGCATTCGGCTCTTCTTGATTTTGATGGCGTGTTGCCATGTACTTGTAAGAGGAACTAAAAGGAATCTTATCGACTGTTTTACGCAATGGTTGCTGCGCTGATTCTGCGTATTGTAACAAGGCTTTTTCGGTTGGGTTCCCAACGAGATCCGCAGCCTTTTGTCCTTCATCTTGCTTCAAGTCTTGACAATTTGCCATGATATCAAGCACCGTTGCTTTATCCACGTTTGACTCAACTAAAACATCGACGACCGTCATTTCATTTTTGGTCAAGGTTCCTGTTTTGTCTGAACAAATCACCGTCATGGCACCTAGTGTCTCCACTGATGGCATCGTTTTGATGATTGCTTGCTCCTCAGACATTTCCTTGACACCCATCGATAAAATCATGGTCAGCACGGCTGGCAAACCCTCAGGAATCATCGCTACCACTAAGGCGATACCTGATGAGAACAAGAGATCAAGATCAAAGCCGTAGCGGAAGGTAGTAAAGAAGATCAAGAAAATCACTAATCCGATAATGCCTTTAAAGATTTGGTGATTCAATTGCTTCATTTTTTTGATCAACGGGGTTTCTTGCGCTTTCACAGACTGAATTGCTTGATTGATCTGGCCGATTTGTGTATCGTCGCCTGTTTCAACGACGATCCCGCTGGCAGTTCCGCTTTCTACATGGGTACCAGAAAAAGCCATGTTCCGCTGGTCACCAATCGTACTTTCTTGAGTAATAGGCTCGGTCATTTTTTGAACAGGCTCAGATTCGCCAGTTAAAATCGACTCTTCAATCACAAGATCATGGGTTTCGATCAAGCGCATATCTGCTGGTACAACATCTCCTGGTCCTAAAACGACTAAATCTCCATTTACTAAGGAAGAAACAGCAATTTTCTTCTTGCGGCCGTGAACATAAATCGTTGCTTCTTGCCCCATGAACTGCTTCAATCCATCCAGTGATTCTTGGGCTTTGCGCTCTTGCCAGTAGCCGACGAATCCATTGATGACGACGACCGCCATAATAATGCCGCTTTCGATATAATCACCAGAAATCCCTTTTAAGACGGCTGCGACGATCAAGACCAACATCAGTAAGTCGGTAAAGTGCTTGCCGACTTTCTTCCATGTGGGGATCTGCGCTGCCTCAGTAATTTTATTTTCACCTTGCTTTGCTAAACGCTGGTTGCGTTCTTCGGAGGAAAGGCCCTGCCGTGTTGTTTGCAACGTGTGTAATAGTTCTTCTGTTGTGTTTTTGTACCAATTCATATTTTTTTCCTCCTTGTTTATTTATTTGATCTGAACATAGTATAAGACATTGAAACCATAAAATTCTGGCGATAATTTCAGCGGAGCCTGAAAAAAATGAGTGCTTTGATTAAAGGGGAAGAGCGGCTTGCTCGCGTGGGTTCACACAACCAACTGAAAACGTCCGTTGATTGTTTTTGCAGGTGGAATCAAGTAAACTAGGACACACCCAATCAATTGCTATCTGTCCCATCATCCAAAGGCAAGATAGACGAAAGGAGCCAAACAAATGGCAATCTATACCGATACAAAAATCGCTCAAGGACCTTTTCTTTTCATTTCTGGTCAAACGCCGTCGCAAGACGGAGCCACACCTGAGGACCCGCAAGAGCAAACAACCATCGTTTTGAAAAAGATCGAACAGCTTCTATCAGCCAATCAACTGTCCTGGTCATCAGTGGTCAAAATGACCGTCTTTTTAACAGATGCTGCCTACTTAGCTGCTGTCCGTACGGCGTTTACAACTATTTTGGCAGAAAACAAACCAGCCATGAGTCTCGTCATCGTTGCCGGCTTGGTTGCCCCTGAATTTAAAGTAGAGATTGAAGCACAAGCTACCATGGCTTAAGCACAGAGAAAAACACCCAAAAAAACTTCGTACAAAAGGCAGTAGCCAATACGAAGTTTTTTTGGTGTTATCTTCTTATTCAGTCCTATCTGAAGTGTCTGATTCAGTCTTTTTTTGCCACTGCTCCACAAAACTAGCGATGGCTTGAGCAGTCTGTTGAGCATTCACTAAGGTTCGCTTTTTCTCCATCGCTTCTGTCAACGAAATCGGACCTTGCTGGATACAAAAGACGGCAGATAGTAGTTGCGGCAGTTTTCCTAGATTGTCGCTTCGGGAGCCGCAGATGGCAACAACCGGGACCTGATGTTTGTGGGCGAGCAACGCGACGCCATAGGGTACTTTTCCCCCAGCGGTTTGCCCATCGATGCGTCCTTCACCCGTGATCAACAAATCTGCTTCTTTGATTTTTTCCTCAAATCCAACCAATGAAGCGATCGTCGCAAAGCCAGGAACCAATTGACCACCTGCCAAACGAACAGCACCACCAAGCCCACCTGCCGCACCAGCACCAGGGACTTCCAGATCGATCCCCGTGGTCCGCTTGATGTGCTCAGCCAAGCGCTTTGCCTGCTGATCCAACTGCTGGATCGTTTCTTTTGATGCCCCTTTTTGCGGACCAAAAACTGGCGCAAATCCCTGATTGCCAAAATAGGGATTTGTTACATCGGCTAAAGCAAACAGGTCAATTTGTGCCAGCAGAGGGTTCAACTGGCTGAGCGCCAGAGATTCTGCCTGCAGCAAAGGATTGTTTTCCATTCGCTCGTTTCTTTGAATGGTTGCTCCTAGCGCAAGTAAAAAGCCTACGCCCCCATCAGAAGTGCCGCTACCGCCAAGGGTCAGGTAAATTTTTTTCACACCTTGCCTGCAAGCTGCTAAGACCATTTGGCCTAAACCAAAAGAAGAGCTATTGCGGGTGGTCTCGTCACTAGGTTCCACGAGTTGCAACCCAATCACTTCTGCAGATTCAATCAGGGCAATTTTTTCTTCCTTGATTTTTGTGACCAACATACGGGCTTGCAACTTACCGCCTAATGGAGCGGTCACTGAAACCGTTTCGTAATTGCCTCCCAGCGCAGCAATGACTGCTGCCATTGACCCTTCTCCCCCATCAGCGATTGGGATACTGCGTGTTTCCCACTGGTCTGAAAACCCGCTTAAGACCGCTTGATTTAGTTCTGCGGAAGTGGCACTTCCTTTGAAGGAATCGATCGCTGCTACAACTTTCATTTTTCTACCTCTCATTTACGATCATCTCTTTCCCAAAAGTTGGAATACTTCGCCTTATAATCAACTTGTAGTTAATTAAATCAACCAAAAATTAACTAGCAATCCATTGTAAGTCATCTCTTCTCCTCTTATGATAGAAGTATACCAAACAAACCTATCGGAGGTGCACTATGGACTTACCAATTGGCGAGGAAATCGCTCGGAGAAGAAAACAACGAGGTATTACCCAGCAAGAATTAGCAGTGTTTATGAATGTGTCCAAAGCATCCGTTTCGAAATGGGAAACGGGACAGTCTTATCCAGATATCACCTCGCTACCCTTATTAGCAGCGTATTTTGATTGCAGCGTCGATGAATTATTGATTTTGGACTCGCAGCTATCCCCTAAAGAGATCCAGCGAATCTACCAATTACTAAAAGACGCCTTTCAAACAAAAACACCAAGCGAAGTCCTCGCGCTGGCACAAAGTTTTATCAAACGCTATTACTCTTGTTACCCGTTCTTATTACAAATGGGGGCCTTTTACTTGAATCATTGGGATCTGCTGCCGGATGTCCCCGTAGCAGATAGCACAGAAGGGCACCCCACTGAAGAAGCCTTGATGGAAGCGAAGAAAACTACCTATTTGAAAGAAGCAGAAATCCTTTATCAACGGATCATTGCGCATGGTGACAATGCGTTGGCACAACAAGCGCAACAAATCGAAGCTTATTGTCTGTTGATGAGAAACAAGCCCGATGAGGTCTTGGCGATCCTTGGCACGAAAACGCCGACTTTATTACCTAGCGAACCACTGATTGCTGCCGCATTTCAGCAAAAAAATCAGTTGCAACAAGCTGAGATCGTGACGCAAAGTGCGATTTACCAATACTTGATTCTTTTTATGAGCTTACTGACAAATTATTTGGCAATGCTCACACAAGACGAGGAGCAACTGGAAAAAACCTTTGCACGTGGACTGGCACTCAGCGAGAGCTTCCAACTGGCCCAGCTGCATCCTATTTCTTTACTGAACTTTTTAGCCGCTGGAATGGTTTCGTTTGCAGCTTTAGGAAAAGAGGACTTACTAGCAGATGCATTAGCAAAGTACGTCAAAACAATAGCAACAACACCTGAAGAAATCGTTTTAAAAGGGGATGATTATTTTCACGATATCGATGAGTGGATCAGCGAATTAGAATTAGGCAGTCAGCTCCCTCGAGACTCCAGCAGTGTCAAAAAACAATTTCTTGAGTTAGCACAGTTGACACCATTTTTCGAACCGTATCAAGAAAAACCGCCATTTAAAGAATTATTTCAGCAGCTGCAAAAACTGTCCGAACAAGAAAATGAGCCACAAAGGAGGGCTTCACATGAATAGTGTTTCACTAAATATACCAGAAAATATGTCTGATTATTTGCCCGTACTGATCCCCTTGATTGTTTTGCAATTGGTCTTGATCGTCTTGGCGGTTCGCGATATTTTAAAACAAGAACAGTTTAAATTCGGCTCCCGCATTCTTTGGCTTTTCATTGCCTGTTTTGTTAGCCTGATCGGTCCTATCCTTTATTTTGCTTTCGGAAAAGAGGGCCAACAATGAAGATGATCGAGATCAACCATTTATCCAAGCGTTTTGGGCGCAAACAAGTGCTGCAAGACCTAACCTTTTCGGTTCCAAAGGGCAGCGTCGTGGGGTTTGTCGGGGAAAACGGCGCTGGCAAAACAACGACCATGAAGGCGATTTTAGGATTGCTCCCCATTGATGAAGGCGAAATCACCGTTTGCGGCGAAGTGGTGCAATTCGGCTCAGCCAAGACCAATCGCTGGATCGGCTATTTACCAGATGTACCGCAGTTTTACTCGTTTATGACAGCTGTAGAATATTTGACTTTTTGCGGAAAGATCCAGCCCAATCAAGAACCTTTTCAGCCTCAGCGGGTGATGGAAGTTTTAGCGTTGGTAGGCCTGGAAGCTTCGAAACAAAAAATCGCTGGCTTTTCTCGAGGCATGAAGCAGCGTCTTGGATTAGCTCAAGCATTGATCAACCGACCAGCTATCTTGATTTGTGATGAGCCGACCTCTGCACTCGATCCTTTAGGTCGCAAGGCCTTTCTTGATGTATTGGCTAAAATCAAAGAAGAAACGACAGTTCTTTTTTCATCCCATATTCTCGCAGATGTCGAACAGCTGTCAGATTACATTGCGATTTTGCACAAAGGCCAGATCCAGGCGTTTGAACCGATGGATTCCTTAAAAAAACGTTATCGAAAAACCGCCTTTGGGATTGTCTTTACCAACGAAGGTGACCATTCGATATTTGCCAATCTGTTAGCATCCCACGGCATTGCGGCAGAAAGAAAGAACAATCAATTACTGATCGACGAAACTGCCGACACAGATGTTGGAAAGCAGTTGCTGCGATTGCTCAATGAACAACAGATAGTACCTGAATCCTTTCAACGGATCGAACCGACTTTAGAGGCGATTTATTTGGAGATGATCAAATGAAGGTGTTTCTTGTTTTCTTAAAGAAAGAATTTCTCGGTGGTCTTCGCAGCAAAAAACTGCTGATTTGTTTGATTCTGTTTGCGCTGATTGGTATGCTCTCTCCCTTTACCGCGAAAATCATGCCCGATTTGATGGCCAGCATGATGCCAGAATCGATTGAAATCACGATTGCTGATCCGACATCGATCGATGCGTGGCTTCAGTTTTACAGCAACATCGGCACGATTGGTCTGCTAGTATTTGTGATTCTTTTTACCGATACGCTGTCAGCCGAAATAAATCAGGGTACCTTTATTCAGCTGATTACGAAAGGATTACCGAAAACGACGATCGTCTGTGCCAAAGCTGGCTATTTAACGATTCTGTGGTCTTTGAGTTACCTCCTAAGTGCCAGTGTCAGTGCTTTTTATACGATGATTTATTTCGATGATTCCAGCGCTGCTCAAGTCCCTAGCGCATTGTTCAGCTATTGGCTGTTTGGTTTACTAGCAATCAGCATCCTGCTGCTAGGTTCCAGCTTTGCTAAAAGTATCTATCAAGGTTTGTTGTTTATTGGCGTCTGTTATCTGATGGGCATGTTAGGCAACCTATGGAGTCAAGTAACAAACTGGAATCCTTATTCCCTTTCCAGCCAATTTCCTAACTACTTAACCGACCAAATCAAACTAGGGGAACTGCTGCCAGCGCTGCTGCTGAGTTGCTTATTGATCATCAGCTGCCTAGCGGGGGCTATTGCTGTTTTGAGAAAAAGAAACTATTAAAAAACCATCGGTGCAAATGTTGTACTGACCTCCTATAGGTAGACGTTTCGTCTAACTCTTGGGGGTCACTACCTGTTGCACCGATGGTTTGCTTCTGCTAGTTTATTCTAGTTCTGCTGTTTCTTGAACGTTCACTGCTTTTTTTGCCTGTGTTTTTTGCTCGATCCGCATAAAGAAGCGCATGAAAAAGGCAATCAAATAGATAGAGAAAGCGGAAATGAGGGCTTCTTGCCAAGAAAAAATCAGGAGATTCAACAAGATGATGATCAGATTGGTTAAGAAGACACCACTAGACTTTCGAATGCCATAGTATTTTTCCAAAATCAGCGGCGGAATCGTGACCCCACCATTGGAAGCACCGATTTTATAAAGTGAAAAAATACCGAAGCTAAAGAAGAAACTACCTAAAATCAAGGAAACAGAATAAAAACGCAAGAGCATGATCTCTGGTAAAAGCGCCAGAAGAACGGGAAATGCCAGACTGCCGATAACCGTATTGACAAAGACCTCTCGCTTTAAAAGCAAAAATGCCAACGCCAGCATCAATAAATTAATCCCCCAGACAACGATATGACGATTGATCGACCAGCCGGTTTCGATCAGGTAGCCGATCGACCCGACACCAGCAGAAGCAATACTGTGAGGCAAAAGGAAAAAGTTTAATGCGATGCAGATCCACAGCACCCCAAGCAATAAAGCAAGATTTTTTTTGATAAGTGATTCCATCAACGTTCTCCTTTCAATCTGGCAACTAATTTTATGGATAAAAGCTTCTGTCTATTCTATCAAAAAAAGCTCAAAAGAAAGAACCATTTTTTTCATGAAAACATGAAAAAAATGATTCTGAACTTCAAGAAAGCATGTTGGTTTTCATCACAAATGCACAGGCTTTAGGCTGTATAGCAGTGATACATCGCAAGCATTTCTTCTGCGACTGCTTCTTGCCATCCCCCTGGCTGTAACATACATTCTTCCATTGATGGCAAATGAACAAAGCGAACAGCCAACTCTGAGCCTACAATCAATTGGTAGGACATCAAGCGATTTTTTTGCTGCAAGAGCAGCTGATGCTTTTCAGGGGCAAGAAAAGGCGCTGTTAAGTTTGCCAATTGCTTCAATGCCTCCGATGTACAAAGTCTTTTTTCGGGTGCGACACTGATCAATTGGTTGACCTCTGCTAATTTCATTGCCTCGATCACCCGCAGCGTTGCTCGAGGATCATGGATATCCGTCAAAAAAACCGACTGGCAGCCTTGCAATGCCCGAACGAGTCGTCCTAAATCGAGAAAGTCACCATCAATGATCGTCTCACGCGCAGCATCGATCTCATGCAAACGCTCCGTTGCACGGCGGGCATAGAGTACGAGTGGTCGATTGGTTCTTTCCAAAAGTTTTTGCCGTGATCGCTGACCGATCGTGCCAGCAGCACCTAAAATCGCAAGTCGTTTCATAAGCTCCCTTTCATTTTTGAAAAATTCAAGCCTCGTTCTTTGAGTAGAAAAAATGGCTTGTCATAAAGTCTGGTTGATGAGATTGGCTTTGCGTTGACGCAGTCGTTCTTCAGTCGGCAGAACATGCTCGTCGTAATGTTCCAATTTGTATTCTAAACGTTCAACAGCTTCCGTCATATCTGAGATTTTCTCCCGCAAAACTGCAATTTGTTCGGCTAACAGCTGCTTGCGCTCAGGAACCGTCCCACGCCCTTCTTCAAATAAAGCTAGGTAATGACTCAGGCCATCAATCGATAGTCCAGCGTTGCGCATTTGCCTAGTAAAGGTGATCCATTTTAAGTCGTCATCATCAAATTCACGAACGCCGTTTTTATTGCGTTTGACCGCCGGGATCAGCCCAATTTTTTCATAGTAACGGATGGTATCAGCTGAGACACCGCTCAGTTCACTGACTTTTTTGATATTCATGGCTTCACTTCCTTGTTTTGCATTTTTTCCTAGATCGTTTTGTATGCTACGAGCCAGAAGCCCTTTTGTTACTCGTTATTCCGCTCCTACCACTGCATGAGGCAAGTATGGCTCTTCCAAATACGCAATCTCTTCGGCAGTCAGCTTTAGATCAAGGGCAGGTAATGCATCTAATAAATAGCTTTCTTTTGTTGCGCCGATAATTGGTGCGACCACTTGTTCTTTTTGTAATAACCATGCCAAGGCGATTTGCGCCCGTTTGCTTTGGTGTTTGTCAGCGATCTGTGCGACCCGCGCCACGATCTCTCGGTCTTGTTCCATCGTTTTGTCGTACTTTTGATTGGCGGTTTTATCCGTTAAGTACCGTTTGGTCTCTGCACCCCAATCTCTTGTTAACCGTCCAGCAGCCAATGGGCTATATGGCGTCACGGCAATTTTTTGATCGGCACACAAGGGCATCATTTCCCGCTCTTCTTCTCGATAAAGCAAGTTCAAGTGATTTTGCATCGAAACAAATTTGGTCCAGCCATTTTTTTCGGCGACTGCTTGTGCTTTGGCAAATTGCCAAGCGTACATCGCAGATGCGCCGATATAGCGTACTTTTCCAGAAACTACCAAATCATGTAATGCCTTCATGGTTTCTTCAATTGGCGTGTGGTAATCCCAACGATGGATGATATACAGATCAATGTAGTCCATTTGCAGGCGTTTTAAGCTTTGTTCGACTTGATAAAAAATCGCTTTTCGGGATAAGCCTCCACTGTTAGGTCGCTGTTTCATTTTAGAATATAGTTTTGTGGCAACCACGATCTCATCCCGGGGTGCAAAATCATTCAATGCTCGACCGACGATTTCTTCGCTCGCTCCATAAGAATAGACATTTGCCGTATCAAAAAAGTTGATGCCCAGATCCAAGGCTTTTTTGATGACTTCACGACTGTCGTCTTCTTCTAACACCCACTCATGAAACCCGCTGTTGGGATCGCCAAATCCCATTGTCCCTAAACACAAAGGTGACACATCAAGTCCTGTATTGCCAAATTTTACATAGTCCATTTGTACGTCCTCCTGTTTTTTTAAGTTACACTAAGCATACAGGTTGAAGTGCACTCTAAGTCAAGCGAATCTATAAACTTTTTTTTATTTTACTGTCAATTGACTCAAAAGGACATGCTTTTTGTCGTGCGTTTCATTTCAAATCAGCTTTTGGTACACTAAAGATAAGTATTGATACGCTATCTAGCCGAGAAAAAGGAGCGAAAGATTTTGACTTGTATTTTTTGTACTGCCTCAAAACATGCGATCATTGAAAACGAACGCTTTTATGCGATCGCTGATAAGTACCCCGTCACCCCTGGACACTTGCTATTGATCCCCAAAGCGCATCGCAGGGATTATTTTGCTCTCACCCAAGAGGAATTACAAGACTTGCAGGCTTTGTTGCAGGAAGGCAAAGCTTATTTATTGGAAACCTATCGACCAGACGGCTTCAACATCGGCTTCAATTGCGGGGAGGCTGCTGGACAGACGATCTTTCATTGCCATTGTCATTTGATCCCACGCTACCAAGGCGACGTGGAGCAGCCAAACGGCGGCGTTCGAGGCGTGATTCCTAACAAGCAAGCCTACTAAACACAAACAAGCCGTTTCTCCAGCAAAGGGAAACGGCTTGTTTATGTTTGTTAAAATGAGGACGCTTAGGAATTGATTGCTGAATGATTCATCAATCGATTGATATGAACGCCTAGATAGACGATTTCATTGACAGGGATCTTCGTTTGGTATTCTTTATCGATATAGGCTTTGACTTTTGTCGCAATCTCCATAGCATTCGGATAAAGAGCCCACATTTGACGGTATAGTCCTTCATCTTCTTCTTGCAGCAGCCCATCCAAAAAGAATCGGTCAACGAAGAAACGCACGTGGGTGATAAAGCGATTGTAATGGATCGAATTGGTGTTGACGTCTTGCTGGATCGAGTAGCGCACCATATTGACGATCAACCCGATCAATTTGGCCTTTTTCAACCCATCTTGATTTTCCTCGGTGTTCGACTGGGCATTGATCAAATG
The DNA here is from genome assembly GCF_029215545.1 of Enterococcus casseliflavus. NCBI lineage: Bacteria > Bacillati > Bacillota > Bacilli > Lactobacillales > Enterococcaceae > Enterococcus > Enterococcus casseliflavus. Next base: position 2,232,941 of record NZ_CP119393.1, read on the forward strand.
AAACGCGATATTGGAGGCTTCTTCTTCTGGCAGCTCAATTTGATACTTCTCTTTCAACAAGCGTAGTGCCTGTTCGGCGGCTCGAAATTCATCTGTATAGTAATTTTTGATTTCCCAATAGAGCCGATTCGTCACACTCAAGCCTTTTTGCTGACGTTCTACAGCAAAGTGCAAGTGATCCGATAAGGTGAGGTAAATCGTTGAATTTAGCGGATATGGCAGCATTTTTTGCGCCAGCTGGACGATTTCTTTGGTCATTTCAAAATAGTACAACGGAATCTCATCCACTAAATCGGCAAACTGACCTGATTTTTTTTCATCGATTGGCAGAAAAACTTGATCGATCTGGGTATCGGCTATGCTGTCGCCGACTTTCTTTCCATAGCCGATGCCTTTCCCAAGTGCAATCATTTCTTGGCCTTCCTTATCAACAAGTACGACACTTGAATTTAAGACTTTCTTGATGTAAATCATGCACTCTCGCTCCTCACTGTTTATTCTGCCAAACTTGCGCCATTGGTGGCGATCACTTCTTTGTACCAGTCGAAGGAATCTTTTTTCAAACGGTCATAACTGCCGTTTCCTTCATCATCGGCATCCACATAAATGAAGCCATAGCGTTTCGTCACTTGTGACGTCCCAGCACTGACCAGATCGATCGGTGCCCAAGAAGTATAACCAATCAAATCGACCCCTTCATCGATGGCTTCCTTCATTTGTTTGAAGTGTGCCTTGAAATAATCGACCCGATACGGATCATGCACTTGGCCGTCTTCAAGGACATCCACGGCGCCCATACCATTTTCAACGATCATTAATGGCACTTGATACCGATCATACAATGAAAGCAAGGAGATTTTCAAGCCTTTAGGATCGATCTGCCAGCCCCATTCAGTTGATGGCAGCTTGGGATTTTTTACTCCTAAAACCGTATTGCCCGGTGTCCGTTCGGCATTTGGATCACCTGATTCGGCCATAGACATATAATAACTAAAGGAAAGAAAATCAACGGTGTGATCTTTTAAGATTTGGCGGTCTTCTGGTGCCATTTCAATCTTGATGCCGCGTTTTTCCAGATCTTTTTCAATCATTCGCGGATAAGCCCCTTTGACTTGAACGTCCGCATAAAAATCATTTTCCAAGTTTTTCTTTAAGGTCAATTCAACATCCAATGGGTCACAAGTCAATGGATACGTCATTAGTTTCGTTAACATACAGCCAACTTTATTGTTTTGGTTTTTCTCATGAGCGATTTTGGTCACTAATGAGCTGGCAACAAATTGGTGATGGAGCGCTTGATATACGTCTTGCTCTTCTTTGCCTGCTTCTGATTGTTCTGGAATGATGCCTGCTGTTGTAAAGGGATGACGATGGATACTGTCGATTTCGTTAAAGGTCAGCCAATACTCCACATACTCCCCAAATTCTTCGAAACAGACGGTTGCAAAGCGGACAAAGTCATCGATCACTTTGCGTTCCACCCAGCCATTGTACTTCAAGCTAAGCGCTAGCGGCATTTCATAGTGAGACAACGTTACGATCGGTTTAATCCCCAAGCGCTGCATTTCTTGAAAGACATTGCGGTAAAAAGCGATCCCTTCTTGATTGGGTGTCGTTTCTTCCCCGGTTGGGAACAAACGGGTCCACGCAATCGACAATCGCAACACTTTAAAGCCCATCTCCGCAAACAAAGCCAAATCTTCTGGATAGCGGTGATAGAAATCGATTCCTCGCCGTTTTGGATAGATGGTATCTGTTGGATCTGCCATCGCTTCTTTGACGGCTTCTACGGTCACGCTCATGTGCGCCGCATAATCTTTGTTATCGACATGAGGTTTGTAGGTCGCCACATCCGCCACCGACAAGCCTTTGCCGCCAAGATTCCAACCTCCTTCTACTTGATTTGCGGCGATAGCGCCACCCCATAAGAAGTCCTTTGGAAAAGTTGTTTCAGTCATTTTTTCAATCCCCTTTTTACATTGTTTTTGTTGCATTACTCATTTGTTTAGACGAGCGGTGCGATCGATAGGACACCTTGGCCGCTTTGCTCATCGGTTGATTCGATCGTTTTGACCGTAAAGCTTTCTTGATTGGTGACCACACAGATCACGATTGGATCAAAACCAGCTGCTTTGATGGCATCTAGATCGAATTGGATCAGCGGTTGCCCTTGTTTCACTTGATCCCCCGCTTTTACGTAAGGGGTAAAGTGTTTGCCTTCTAATTGGACGGTATCCAAGCCGATATGAAAGAGCAGTTCTGCGCCATTACGGGTTTTTAACCCGATCGCATGGTTGGTTTCAAACAACATCGTGATCTCGCCATCTTCAGGTGCGATCAATTCGCCAGACGTCGGAATGATCCCGAACCCTTCTCCGATCATGCCGCTTGAAAAGACTTCATCGTTGACTTCAGATAAAGCTACCACTTGCCCATCTACTGGTTTGCTCAATACTTCGGCTTTGGGATCGGCAACCGTCGTCTTGTTTTCTACCACTTTGTCTTTGAATAAGAAAAGGACAAGGACAAAAGAAACAGCAAAGGATACCCCTAACGTGACCAATGCCCACACAAGATTCATCGGGTTGGCTTCATCCACGAACATAGTGATACTTGCTAGACCAGGGCCAACTAATGCGAAGGCCTTGATGGCAAACAAACCAGCCACCGCTCCACCAACTAGGCTGGAAGCCATCACGCCGTAAAGCACTCGTTTATGCAGGATCGTCACCCCATACAAAGCAGGCTCGGTGATGCCAAAAAGGGCGGAGATGCCTGCAGAAACAGCGGTTGAACGAAGTTTTTGGTCTTTGGTCCGAACACTCACCGCAAAACAAGCACCAGCTTCTGCAATGTTATGTGCCAATGAGGCAGGCAAGTATAACAGCTCTGCCCCCATCTCACTCATGGACGAAACAGCATAGGGAATCATGGCTTTGTGCATACCAGTAACCACCATCAATGGTAAAACAGCGGCTAAGATCCCTGTTGCCACCCAACCTAAATGGGCATACAGCCAAATGATCGCTGCTGAAAAAATCGTCCCGACTTCAAAGCCTAATGGGCCTAAAATCAATAAAGCAACTGGAACCGTAATAACTAAGCTCATCATCGGAACAAAGAAGATACGGATCGGTTTTGGTGAAATTCGGGTAAACAGCTTTTCAATTTGAGCGTAAAATAAAACCGTTAAAATTGCTGGAAATACTTGTGACGCATAGGCGATATTTTGTAAACCGAAGCCCATGAACGCTGCGCCATCTGTCAATAGTGTCGTTAGTTCAGGCAAAATCAAGGCACCGACAGCGGAAACCGCCACCAATTGGTTGACCTTTAATTTATTTGCCGTGGTGATCGCCACTAAAATCGGTAAGAAATACAATGGTGCGCCACCGATCAGATTCAAAATTTGATACGTCTGGCTCGTATTGTCCATCAATCCAGTGACAGAAGCAAGTAACAGTAAGGATTTCAAGACGCCCCCACCGGCGACCGCTGGAATCAACGGTTGAAAAATCGAGATAATAAAATCAAGCAGGACCGCACCCCACGATTGTTTTTGTTTCGCTTCACTTCCTCCATCCGCTGTTAGCTCATGACCTAACACGTTCATAACCTCATCATACACTTCAACGACATCATTGCCGATGATGACTTGGCATTGAACATTTTGTCGCACCCCAATCACGCCATCGACTTTTTCCAGGGCATCTTTTTGTACGAGGCTATTGTCTTTTAAGGTAAAGCGCAAGCGTGTGGAGCAATGTTCCAAATGTGCGATATTTTCTTTTCCGCCAATCAACTCAACGATGGCAGTTGCCGTTTCTTTTACATTCATAATTTTCTTCTCCTTTAATTAGTTTTCCTTTGTTGGCCAAACAAAGAAAAAAGCAGGCAGCACCTACAAAAACATTGAACGGAATCCAACGATCCCTTCCATGTTTTTTATAGGTCCTGCCTGCATTACCAGTCACATGCCTGTTTTATTACTTGCATAATACCATGCTTTATTTGAAAACGCAACCACCGTTTTAAAAATATTTTGCTAAGCCTTTTGCTGAAACGAGAATTTTGCTACACTTAGTGGATAATCAGTTGTTTCGTCTTCCTTGGCTTGCACCAGAAGCAAGAAGAACATCGCTGGCTAAACGTATCACAAGAAAGGATGAATCGGATGACTCCATTGAATCACTCACTGCATGTTGCCGTCCCAACAGCATTTGATCATGCAGAAAGACTTGACACGAAAAGGACGATCGCTCATATCTTGCAACTGCAAAAGCAAGGGATCAAATCGGTTTTGATGTGCGGCTCCACCGGTGAACAGCACTCATTGACCTTAACAGAAAAAAAACAGCTTCTACATGACTTAGCGCAAGAAACCAGCTGGGCAGCCGATTTCGAAGTCCTCTTCGGTTTAGCTGGCATCGTATTTCATGAAACGCTCGCGTTGGCAGAAGCAATCAGCAAAAATCCCCGAATCGATGGTGTGGTTTTAGGCTTTCCCCCTTATCTTTGCCTGACGCAAAAGGAAGCCGTCCTCTATGCTCAGGGATTGATCCATACTTGCGAAAAACCAGTTATTTTATACAACAATCCCCGCCGCACGGGCTTTGATTTATCTGCAGAAAGTCTCTTGACCCTGATCGCTAACCCTCGGGTGATCGGCTTAAAAGAAGCTGGCAGGAAGGAGCGAGTGCCTCAACTAAAAACAAAGACGGCTGCCGATTTTCGCTTTTATGCTGGTGGTGAAGCGGACTTGGCGGAAAAGGTCGCACTAGGGTTTAACGGGCTGTCATCAATGGCAGGAAACCTTTGTCCCAAGGAGATCCAGGTGATTTGGCAGGGCTTATTGAAAGGTGATGCAACGATTTCTACGTCGAATGAATGGCAGAAAATGGAACAAGCAGCTGCTGGCGATCCAACCAATACCATCAGTTACCTTCCGTGGCTCAAGCAGCAAATCACCATTGATGGACAGCCCTTTGGCTTTTGTCGTCAGCCGCTAGGTCTAGAAACAATTGATCGGTTTGGCACTGGCTCAATTCCCCCTCATTTAGCACATGAAAGGCAGGAGAACCAGACAAATGAAGATTGATGCACCGATTGATCCACAACTAAAGCACTATATTGAAAGCTCCATCATCCCGCAATACAACCAATTGGATAGCAGTCACTCCCCAGCGCACGTCCACCAAGTGATCCAAAATAGTTTTGAAATTGCTGAAACATTGCCCGTTGACCTGAATATCGTCTATACGGTAGCTGCCTACCATGATATCGGCTTGCTCTATGGCCGCAAAAACCACGAAAGCAATTCCCGCAAGATCGTTGAACAAGATGCTGTGTTGCCACGCTTTTTCTCTCCTCCAGTCATTTCAATGATCGGCGAAGCTGTAGAAGATCATCGCGCCTCGCTGCCCTATGAGCCTCGCTCGCTTTATGGCAAAATTATTTCCGAAGCCGATCGCGACTTAAATTTTGAGCGAATCCTCAAGCGTACCTTGCTTTTTGCTTATGAGAAAAAGCAGCTGACAGATTTAGAACAATTGCATCATGAAGCGTATCAGTACATTTCAAAGAAATACGGTCCTCAAAGTGAGCTGAAGGTTTGGTTGGATTATCGCAAAAACCAAGACGGTTTGGCGATCATCTATCAAAAATTAGCACAACCTGAAAGCTTCCGTCACTCCTTTGAAAAAATCGTGCCGTTAGTTATCGCTACAAGCAAAGAAACTGACGATTGACACTTTGATCCAGCACCAGACTTCAAATAGGAACCCTCTGATTCAGCGCCGCAGTTGTGTCTGCACTGAATCAGAGGGCTTTTACTGTTATTCTAAACGTTCTTTCTCCACTAAAATCCCCCGCCCCTTCGCTGCTCCTACGCGTCTATTCAAATCAAAGGGCAGCAAGTGGTTTTCTTCAATCAACAGACGCCCCTTCTAAATAACCTTCCTTTTTTCACCGAATTTACTCTTTGTAAGCAAGATAGTTTGCTGAAAATAAAAAAAATGGTATTTTTATTTTATCAAGTGATAAAATATTAGGAGGAATCGTTATGTTTTTGGCAATCAATGAAATACGCCATTCCAAATTGCGTTACGCCCTAGTCACAGGGGTCATGTTTTTAATCGCCTATTTGGTCTTTTTTTTAACTGGGTTAGCTTATGGGTTGGCTCAAGATAATCGGATGGCGGTCGACAAATGGGAGGCAGATCAAATTTTGTTGACCGAAGAAGCAAATGATAATTTAAACATGTCGATGCTTCCTCGCAGTCTTTATGATGAAGTCGATGCACCAGAAAAAGCAGTTTTGGCGCAAACCGCTGGAGTTGTGACCAAAGAAGACAACGGTGAAAAAGTCGATGTCACCTTTTTCGGCATTGATCCAGATCAATTTTTAGCACCCAATATTACCGATGGCGAGATGTTTGCTTCAGATGATGAAGCGGTCGCCGACAGCAGTATTGAGGAAGAATACGGGATTTCCATTGGTGACACCATCAAATTAGCAGGCAGTGACAAAAAATTGAAAATCGTCGGTTTTACAGATAACGCCCGCTTCAGTGTCGCTCCGGTCCTCTACACCTCGATCGGTGCTTATCAAGAAATTCGTTTTGAAAAAGAAGATGATTCTAAAAATGCCCGTATCAACGCGATCGTGACTCGCGGCAAAATCAAAGAAGTGCCAGATGATCTGGTCGCTACGGATATCAGCAAATTTATTAATGAATTGCCTGGTTACAACGCGCAAGTGCTGACTTTTGGCTTTATGATCGGGTTCTTGATCGTGATCGCTGCCATCGTTATCGGAATTTTCATCTATGTGCTAACGATGCAAAAATCAGAAATTTTTGGTGTCATGAAAGCTCAAGGGATTTCTAGCCGCTACATTGCTTTTTCGGTGATCGCCCAAACGTTCTTATTGGCAACCTCGGGTGTTTTGATCGGTGGTTTGGCAACGATCGGTACCGCCCTCGTGTTACCTGCGGCAGTGCCATTCCAAATCAATCTATTATTCTTTGCTAGTATTAGTGTCATGATGATTCTGATTGCGATGCTAGGTGCTTTCTTCTCGGTGCGAACGATTGTAAAAATCGACCCATTGAAAGCAATCGGATAGGAGGAAAAAACATGAGTGCCATTGAATTCAAACAAGTCAAAAAATCATTTAAAGATGGGGACGCGACAATCGAAGCCTTGAAAGAAACCAACTTTTCGGTAGAAAAAGGCGAATTTGTCGCCATCATCGGTCCTTCTGGCTCTGGGAAAAGTACCTTTCTAACGATCGCCGGTGGTCTGCAAGCCCCCTCTGAAGGCGAAGTGTTTATCAATGACGAACCCTTCAGTAAACAAAAAGAAAAGCAACGGGCAAAAACTCGTTTCAAAAAGATCGGCTTTATTTTACAAGCTTCCAACCTTGTCCCTTTTTTGACGGTCAAAAAGCAACTCCAATTAGTGGATAAGGTCAGCAAAGAAACCCAAGAGCAATCAGCAACTGAATTGTTTGAACAACTTGGGATCGAAAAGCTGCAGAACAAATACCCCGATGAACTTTCTGGTGGTGAAAGACAGCGTGTGGCTATTGCCCGAGCACTCTATCATGATCCCACCATCATATTGGCAGATGAACCAACGGCGAGTCTTGATTCAAAAAAAGCCGTCGAAGTCGTCAAAATCTTAGCAAAAGAAACCAAAGAAAAACAAAAAGCCACCATTATGGTGACCCACGATACCCGTTTAACAGATTATTGTGATCGGGTTCTCGTCATGAAAGATGGCGTTTTAGAAGAAAAAGAACACACGAAAAAAGAAGCCGAATCAGATGATTCGCAGAAGGAGCAAGCATGAAAAAAATTATTGTTGTCGGTGCGGGCGTGTCAGGATTAGCTGCTGCTGTCCGTTTGCAAAAACTTGGCTATGACGTCACGCTCTACGAAAAAGAAGGGCAACCTGGGGGCAAAATGAATCAGATCAAGGAAAACGGCTTTACCTTTGATGTGGGTCCCACCATCGTGATGATGCCTGAAATTTATCGTGAAGTGTTTGAATTTGCTGGCGTTGATCCGAATGACTATATTCCTATGGAGAAAGTCGATCCGATGCTGCAGCTGTATTTTGCCCAAGACGAACCGCTGACCTTCTCAAATGACTTAGTAGAATTGACCAAAACGCTAGAAGCGATCTCAGAAGAAGATGCTCAAGGCTATTTTGCCTTTTTAGCAGATATTTACAAACGCTATGTGATCGCCAAAGAGTCCTTCATCACCAAGTCGTTTCGGACATGGCGAGATTTTTACAATCCCAAATCATTATGGGCAGGGTTAAAGCTGCGAACGTTTAGTGACGCCTACTCTTCCATTTCTAAATTTGTCAAAGATGATCGCCTGCGTAAATCATTGGCGTTTCAAACCTTGTATATCGGTGTCTCCCCTTACCAAGGGCCGTCCCTTTATACGATCATCCCTATGATCGAGTTGATGTATGGGGTCTATTTCATCAAAGGCGGCATGTATACGTTAGCCACTGGTATGGCACGTTTGTTCCAAGAATTAGGCGGTACGATCCATTACAATACGCCGATCGATGAATTATTGATCGAAAACAAGCAAACCAAAGGCGTTCGTGTCAATGGAGAAACGATCACCGCAGATGCCGTGATTTGTGCGGCTGATTTTCCTTATGCCATGGAAAGCTTGATTCCTGATGAATCAAAACGCGGCAAATACACCAATCAAAAAATCGCTTCGATGGATTATTCTTGTTCTTGTTTCTTGCTTTATTTAGGTCTGGACAAAAAATATGAGGATAGCGCACTCCACAGCATTTATTTTGCCAATGATTTCAAACGCAATGTAGACGATCTTTTCGAGGCTGGCAAACTGCCAGAAGATCCTTCCTTCTACTTGTATCGTCCAACCCTGAAAGATGCTTCCTTAGCACCTGATGGTCAAGAAGGTCTTTATGTTTTAGTCCCAGTGCCTGAATTATCTAAATTTGATCAATGGACGGATGAAACGATCCAAAGCTACCGCCAGCAGATCATTGGATTATTAAAAGAAAAAACGATCTTTACGGATATTGATGAACACATCGTGTATGAAAAAATGTATACGCCAAATACGTTCAATGATCGGTTCAATGCTTACAACGGTGCGACGTTTGGCTTGAAACCGACCTTGGCACAAAGCAATTACTATCGTCCCCATAATAAATTTGATTATGCAGAAGGTTTATACTTTTGCGGCAGCAGTACGCATCCGGGAGCGGGTGTGCCAATCGTGATGCAAAGTGCCAAGTTAGCTGTGGAGGAGTTGTTAAAAGATGACCGTTAAATCATTAAGCGTCTTTGATGAATACGACAACGATTTTTTATACTGTGAGGCCATCATAAAAAAGCATTCGAAAAATTTTCATACCGCCTTTTCTCAATTGCCAAAAGACAAAGCCCGCGCCGTCTATGCCGTCTACGCCTTTTGTCGACGTGCCGATGATGCCGTCGATGAAAAGCAAGACCCATTGTTGATCGAAGCCATGAAAAAACGCTTGGAAGAAATGCAAAAACAAGTATCAGACGATGCGATCGACTTGCCGCAAGCCATCCAGGAAGAAGATCCTGATGAAGCCATTTGGCGGGCATTGACCCTTTCTTTCCAACAGTTTGATCTGCAATTTCAACCCTTTTTCGACCTATTGGTGGGGCAAAAACAAGACCTTGACTTCCAGCAGCCCACCTCTGAAAAAGAGCTTTCTGACTATAGTTACTACGTAGCTGGCAGTGTAGGTCTGATGCTCTTGCCGATTCTCTCGCAAGCAGCCGCTGCGATTCAAGAGCCCGCCATCAAATTGGGTGAAGCAATGCAGCGCACCAATATTTTACGTGATATTGGCGAGGATCTGCGGATGGGCCGCATCTATTTGCCGCAAACGGTCTTGGCGCGATACAACCTTTCGCGAGAGGCTTTAGCAGCTGGCAATCAAAACCCACAGTTTATCGAGATGTGGGAACACGAGGCGCAACTTGCTGAGACGCTTTATCAGGAATCTTTTGTCATGATGCCGCAAATCGATGAAGATTGCCGTGAAGCTCTATTAGCAGCTGCTTTGATCTATCGGGAAATCTTGACTGTGATTCGCAAAAACAACTATCAAGTATTTGCTGAAAAAACAGCGGTACCGAAACAACGGAAAATCCAACTTTTGTTTACCGCGAAAAAAATGCTTCGTCAGGAACGTTGGGAGGGCTGACTTTGAACTTGCGAGAAAAAATATTACGAGTCGCAGAAAACCTGTTTATGCAGCAGGGGTATCAAGCAACTTCAACTAGACAGATCGCAGAAGCCGTCGGCATCACCCAACCCAATCTTTATTATCACTTCAAAGGCAAAGAAGCCATATATTATGAAGTGATGGTCTCTTTGGCACAAGAGGTTTCTGGAAAATTAAATCAGACTGTTGAAGATACTTCCTTGACGATCTCTGAAAAAATCTTAAACATGTTTCTTTTTTTAAGAAGTCGGCATCGCATCAATTTTTATATGATGATGCACGACATTCAGCATACCGTTTCCGAGGACACTTCTAAAAAACTGTACTTGCTTTGGCGGAAAAATTATAAAGAACCGTTTCTTGACTTGTTTCGTCGCAGTGATTCCAATCTCCGTTCGGATGTCGACCCAGAATTTGTCACCAGTCAATTGTTAGTACTGATGGCGGCTCATTTGGACTCACCAGAAAAAGAAGACAAGATGCCAGAAGCGATCGATTTGTTTTTATTCGGTGCACTAGGCAATGGGCCAATTGCGAAATAGCTGGAACGTTGGCTTTTGTCCCGAGAATAATCATTCGACGAATTTCTGACAATCGCGTACACTGATCCAGTAAACAGAAAATTAAAAGGATGGATGTACATGTCAAAAAATCGAATCGAAGCCTTTACCGATGCGGTCATTGCGATCGTAATGACCTTATTAGTATTGGAATTGCACCAGCCCGAAGGCGATACCTTTGCTTCTTTTTTAGGAGTGGAACAGCAATTTATTATTTATTTGATCAGCTTTGTGATGTTAGCGATCTACTGGAACAATCACCATCATCTATTTCAAGTAGTGTCTAAAATCGACGGTTGGACCTTGTGGGCGAATCATTTATTGATCCTGGCACTGACCCTCTTTCCTTTTGTAACGTCATGGGTCAGTCGTTATCCAGTCGCTCTTGCCCCACAGCTGTTATATGGGGCTGTCATTTTATTGACGGATTTCAGCTATTTCCTAGTTGGAAAATCCTTGGTTCGTGCCAATCCTGACAATCAAGCCATCGTAGAACTGTTTCGCGGATACAAGAAACTCTACTTTACGTTGTTTATCAACGTGCTGGCATTGCTCCTGGGCTGGCTGATCCATCCCCTATTTATCATCACACTGGATAGTCTCGTGCTATTATTGTGGGTGATCCCTGAGAAAAAAGTAGAAACCTTTTTAAAACAATAAAAACACTTGCGTCCTTCTCCTAAAAGCGGTGAATGATTGCGCAAAAGCAGCCGATTGGTCTACTTTTGCGCAGTCATCCATCAAGAGAAGGACGCAAGTGTTTTTTCTAGCGAATCAAGTCTTTCCCAGGTGCCTGTAAGACTTGTTCCACTTGTTCTTTGGTGGTTAAGGGGACATCTCCCAGCATCGTATGAGCCAATACTGCATTCGTGATAGCAAAATCAGCGGTGCGTTGGAGTGACCATTTTTCGGCGTAGCCTAATAATACGCCAGCAGCATAGGCATCCCCTGCCCCGATCCGATCCAATACTTGCAGCAGCTGCGGTGCCGTTTCATAGGCATCTTGTGCCGTAATGATCCTTCCGCTGATAAACTGCTTGTCTTCCACGGCTAGACGCCGTGTCCCGCAGAACCATTCGAGTTGATACTGGTCAATAAAGGATTGGATCAACGCAAGCTCTGCGCCTTCTGTTTCCTCTAAGGGATAAGCCAATAGCTCCTCCAAGTCACGGACAGAGCCGAAAACTAGGTCACAATAGGGTAGGATCGTTTCATACCGTTGTTTCAGTACCTCCCGATTTAATTCTTCATTCAAGCTTGGACGGAAGTTGAAATCAAAGCAGACGCGAATCTGCTTGGCATGGGCCTGTTTCGCCAAAGTCAAAGCTGTTTGCCAGGTTTTCTCAGTCAAACTAAGAGAGATCCCGCAAATATGAATGAGATCGACCGTTTCTAAAAATCCATCGATAGCATATTCTTCTGGGCCTGAAACGCCAAAGGAACTATGATGGCGATTTTGATACGTCACATAGGTCGGACGAGCGCCGTAGCCGATCTCGGCGAAATAACTGCCGATATGACTATATTTTTTGCCAACAAATGCCGTTTGAATCCCATAGGAACGCAAGCTGGCTTTTGCCGTATCTCCTAATCGGTTGGCTGGCACCTGTGTCAGCATCGACGTTGTCAAGCCAAAATGCGCCAAATTGCCTAACAGATTGACCCCTGTTCCCGTAAAATCCATCCGCAAAGAGTGGGTCTGTTCCAATGTTCGATATTCTGGTGGCGTCAACCGCATCATCACCTCACCGTAAGCACCGATCCGCATCATTGATCCCCCCTATTTGGCTGCTGCCAACACCTTTTTCGTCATTTCTGCTAATGTCTGTACATCTTCAGGGCGTGTGTCCCCTGTTTCTCCATCGATGATCGAGCTGTAAATATGGGGAATGATTTTTTTCACGCCTGCATCAACAGCGATCTGCAAGATTTCTTCAAAGTTTTCTAAATCGATACCGCCGGTCGGTTCCAAATAAAAATCATTCGCAGCACAAGCCTCGGCTACCGCTTGATATTCTGCTTTATGAGCCAACCCTTTCATTGGAAAATACTTGATAGAACTAGCGCCCATGTCTTTTAATAAAGCGATCGCTGTTTCGACTGGGACTTCTGCAGCTGGAGTTTGTGAACTCAATGGACCAGTCGCAATATTGACATAGCCGACTTTTCCCGTTGGTGAAACCAGGGCATTGACGATCGTTTCAGATTGTCCTAGCAAAGCTCGTGAGGTCCCCGCTCCCGTGAACACTTGGTTAACATGCTGTGGTTGAAGAACAGCGGAAATTCGGGAGACCATTTCACTTTGATTGGGGTCGCCAGCACCAAGCCCTACAGAAAGGGCATTATTTGTTGCCGCTTGATAGTTCTTCATGTCAGCGATAGCCGCCTCGTCACTATCATAGTTTTTTGATAAAACACCTAGGACGATGTTTCCCTCTGCTGCTTCGTAACAAGCTTTCGCATTTTCGATGGAGTTTGCTAACACATTTAGACAGACACGGTCAGCGAAATAATTGGGTGAAGTTTTCATTTTTGGGTTGCTCCTAACATAATTTCTTGTAAGCGATCAGTGATCACTGCCATTTCTTGTTCATTGACTGCTCGGATATCAAATTCAATAATGCCGTTATTGGCTTGGTACTCACGGGTATAAATCGCTGGTTCTCCTGCTTTTAGCGCGTCGATCACTGCTTTGGCACTTGGTTCTTTCACTTTAACACTCGCCCGATAAATGTCTCTGCCAGCGCTGTCCTGAACGATTTTTGCTTCGAAACCAGTGATTTCATTGATTGCCGCAATAAATGGTTGCAGACGCTCTTGCATCGAAGCCCCAGATTCTGTTCCCTCCGCTAGATAATCCGTCACGGCTTGGGTAAATCCGAGAATATTGTCTTTACCGATTTTCATTGCTCGACCTATCCCTTTGGATTGCAGGCGTACCCAAGAGACATAGGGCTGCTTGCCGATCACTAAGCCAGCACTTGGTCCTGACAGTGCTTTCGCACCTGAATAGATCACTAAATCAGCACCGGCTTGGGTATAGGCAAACAAATCTTCCTCAGCAGCCGCATCAACGATCAATGGAAGATCGTGTGCCTTGGCAACTTGGGCCGTTTCTGCTACCGTCAGCATACTTTTTTGAACGGTGTGATGACTCTTTATGTAGAGGATCGCCGCCGTTTCGGGTGTGATCATCTGTTCAATGTGCTCGGGTGTACACATATTGGCATAGCCTGCTTCCACTACCTTCCCACCACCTTGTGTCACCATCACTTCCACTGGTGTGCCATAATCTACGTTGTGGCCTTTGGGCAAAATGATCTCCCGCTTGCTGATTTTCTCACTGTATGGGTGGTACAAATGATAGCTGTCTCCTTGACCGATGAGTGCCGCCACTGATTGGGCGATTCCCGCCGAAGCGGAAGAAACGATTTGCGCATCTTCCGTTTTCAACAATTTTGCTAAATAGGCACCGGTTTTTTCTGCTAGATCTGCCATTTCAAAGAAATGCTCCCCGCCATAGCGCTGGGCTGCAAGCACGCTTTCGCTGACTTTCGAGACACCTAGAATCGTCATTTTGCCAGAAGCATTGATGACTTCTTTCAAGCCTAGTTCGTCAATATTCAGTGTCAAAAAGTTCCCCTCCTATCACCGCTTTTTGCGGCACGATCTGTTGTGTCGTGATTCGGCGATTGCCGTTAGAATCCGTCAATTCCTTTTCGCCCGCTTCAAAGCGGAAAATCGTAAAATCAGCATCATATCCCAATGCGATCTCGCCTTTATTCTGTAAATGAAATTGCTTCGCAGGGGCACTGGTCACCTTCTCGATGATCTCACGCCAATCATACCCTACGGCCGCTAATTTTTCCATAGTCGTCGCTAAATCAAAGACTGGTCCATTGGTACGATTGCGGATGTAGATATCCGTACTAATGGAAGAAGCCTTTAGCTGATTGGCAAAGGCCGTCTCCGCTACATCAAAATTGAAACTGTCTGTCCCATGACCAATATCGAAGACCAAGCCTTTTTCATAGGCAGCAAAGACGAAAGGCTTGATGGTTTGGTTTGTCTGATCCAAAATCCCATTGGCTTTGCCGTTAAAGCAATGGGTTACCACATCGCCTGTTTCCAATTCAGCGAGAATCTCTGCTAAATTCGGTGGTGCTGAACCAATATGGACCATCAAAGGCAGCGGTTGATTTTCAGCTTGGATCGTTTTCGCTAATTTCAACGGCGTGATGCCATTTTCGCCGATCACCGTTTTGCTCATTCGGGCTTTGATCCCGACGATAAAGTCAGGAAACTTCTGCAGTGCTTCTTTGACCAATTCTTTTTTGACTTTTGACAGATCCGCAAGTTCATCCTGCTCTACGATCCCCCATTTGGAAATGTTGACTAAAGCAAAGACATTGGTTTTGGCTTCTTTGGCTAAATCATAAAACCGATGGATATTTTCAGCGCCCGTCGTCCCCGCATCGATAACGGTCGTGACGCCTTGTTTGACACCGATCTCGTCTGGATAATCATAATAGAGCGTCATTTCCTCGAAACAATGGACATGGTCATCGATCCAACCAGCTGACAAGAACTCCCCTTCTGCTAAGGTCAGCTCTTGTTTCGCCTGCTCCTGCAACGTTGGTGCCAGAGCAGTGATTTTGCCGTCTTGAATCCCAATATCAAATACTTCTTCATCGATCGTGCGGGCTTGACGAATAATCAAATCAAACATTTCGTTACACCTTCCTCTCTGTGAAAGTGAATTTCGACCAAGGATGGATAAAGGGCAGCAGAACTAACTCTTGTTCGACGATCGAACCGATTTTATTTTTTCGTGGGTCTGAGTGAGGCTCTAGCACGACTTGCAGCTCGTTTTTGTACTTGCCAAAACGATCGTTGCCGATCACAACGTCCCCTCGTTGAAAGACGCCTTCGTGGTCATGGACAGGATTGTCATGGTTCTTATACTTTTTACGAACTTCTGTGGAACGGATCATCCGATCGGTGATGTCGCCTCGACGGTAATGCTGCTCGTCCAGGGCGATTTGGCGTTCAACTTCATTGATTTCAGGCACAAATTCAATAGCAAATGCCGTCTGGTAGCGATCAATCGCTCCTAGTGCCGCCAATTCTGCTTCCGAAGCATAAGCATTGCCGATAATGACATCATCGATCAACCCTGTGGCAAACAAATGTTTTGCGGCAGTTTCTACAGGCATTTTCCGGTGCATTTCTAAGGTCGGTAAGCCATCATTGATATCCCAAGGTCCGATCGTTCCCGTTTGAGAAGAGATAAATGCGGCGGTTCGAATGCCTTTTTCCTTGAAACGACGACTGCATTTTTCAAAGAAATCATAGGGCAAGGCAGTCCCTTCTTGCGGATAGAAATTGTGGCAGCCGTATAAGTAAGGAATGTTGGCTTGATAGGTCAATATATTGTCTAAATACGCCACATCATTGCTCATATTCAATTCAACAGCTAAGCCAAAGGGATTGTAGGTCAACATCGCTTCTTTATTGCCGTCAAAGCCTAAATCTAAACGAATTCCATCGGCACCTAGTTCATGGAAAAAGGTCAAATCATCATAGGAGATGCCTAGTTCAGAAAAGATGGCTGGTGCCACGTCTAAAATCGTTTCATAGCCTAATCCTTTGGCAAAATCAATCAACGCTTTAAATTTTTTCTGCACGTTTTCTTTGCCGTCACTCACTTCCAGCATACTCATAAAAATGCGGCTAAAGCCATAATCATGGGCTAATTGCAGATAGGCTTTGTCTGTTTCAAAATCACTGTGATCGGGATACACCGATACTCCTAGTTGTCTTTTCAACTTATCTCATCCTCATTTCTTCATAAAAAGCAGTAAAACGTGTCAGTAAAAGCGAACTGCAAACAATCGTCGCCGTTATCGTCAAAAATGGTCCCCACGGAAACTGACGGCTCAGTAGGATCGCTGCAGCAACGCCAAGAATCCCAAACAAAAGCATTCGCCAAAACGGCACTTCTTGAATTTTTTTCCCTTGTGCTGATTTTGTTAACCAAATTTGACAACCAAAAAATAAACAAATGGCATAAATCCCCATGTTTGCACCTCACTCTTTTTTTCTTGATTAAGCGGCTGTTTCTTCTTCTTGTTCGCGGGCAATCTGCTGTTTCTCAAAGACTTTAAAGAATGGGTAGTAGATTGCGAGTGTAATAAAGAAGTTGACGATCACTAAAATCGCTGCTGCGATACTCCAGTCCGTACTCATCCAGGCGGCGATTGGTGCTGGAATGGCAAAACCAAGTCTGGCAGCCATCATCGGTACGACACCCGTAATGGTCGCGAAGTAAGAAATCGTTGTCGTAATCAATGGTGCCACCAAGAACGGAATGCCTAAGATTGGGTTCATTACGATCGGTGCACCGAAAATCACTGGTTCATTGATATTGAATAAGCCTGGCAAGATGGATAAACGGCCCAATTGTTTCAAGTATTTTGATTTGGAGAAGAAGAACAAAACGACCAACGCTAAGGTCGTACCGGCTCCACCGATCCAGACGAACCATTGTAAAAATTGTTCCGTAAAAATATTAGGCAATTCATGCGCATTGCCAGATGCTTGGAACGCTTCCATGTTTTCGGCAATGGAAATATCCCAGAATGGACGAATGACAGGACCCATGATGGCTGGTCCATGAATCCCCAGTACCCAGAAGAAACAGATCAAGAAGACAGTCAGCAAACCACCAAACAAGCTGTTACCAGCTAGCACGTCTTTTAACGGCATCAACAAGTTACTTAAAAAGCCATTGATATCAAAGCCTAACATATGACGGATCACCCAGAACAAAATCAGGATCGCTCCTCCAGGAATCAACGCCATAAATGAATTCGTTACTTCTGGTGGCACACCATCTGGCATTTTGATGGTAATGTTTTTTACGATAAAGAAACGATAGATTTCAACGGACAAGATCGCCGTGACGATCGCGCCAAACAAAGAGCCTGAGCCTAAGTTTGCCACATTGATATAGCGTCCCGCATCAATGATGCCTTCCACAGAATCAAAGACGCGCAACGGTGGTGCAGCGGTTACAAGAAAGGACATCGTTGCTAAGATACCCGCAGTCAATGAATCTAGCTTGTAGCTTTTGGCTAGCGATGAAGCAATCCCATACGTTGCATACAATGCCAATAATCCGACTGTATAACGAAAGGGAATATCCAAAACTTCCCGATACGGTTCGATCACCGCAGCGACTGATTCGATGGGAAAATTCAGCAAGATCGTGAAGAAAGACCCAACGATCGTTAACGGTAACGTAGCGATGATCCCCTTACGAATCGCTACCATGTGCCGTTGCATCCCCACTTTATTTGCAATCGGCATCAACTTCTGTTCAATAAATTCTACAAACCCTTTCATAATTGCCTCCTTAGTTTATAACATTATAATGTTTATACAAGGATAATAGCACAGAGGATCTGGGTTCGTAAATAGTTTTTTAAACAGTAGATAGAATAATCTTTTCGCAATAACATTTCCTACAGTAACCATCAAGCGTCCTATCGTTGTCCTTTCGGTCGATACTGATACATAAAACGATTTTGGATGACGGTACAATTGATAATAAGTAACAAAATGAAAACTGGTGCCAAAGGAGTGCGGATCAACAAGAAAAACAAACTGAGTAAGAAAAGTAAGGAAACAAGTAATAGTTTCCAAAAAGCCAGCGTGATTTTGGCATTATTTTTTTCTAAAAGAAGATGGGTCAGAAAAATCAAGAGCAAACAACTCACTACTAGAACCATTCTACTCATCTTCTTTAGCTGTTTCTAGCTCTTGCGCCACTTGAAGTTTCTCAAATGCTTTAAAGAATGGATAGTAAATCGCTAATGAAACGAAGAAACAGACGAAGACCATCAAACAAGCAACCCAATTCCAATTTGAGGTAATCAATGCGCCAAGAGGTGCGGGAATCGAAAATGGTGGTTTGACCATCATCTTAGGCATCCAATCTAAAGCGGTAACGATATAGACTAAGATAGTATTAGCGATTGGCACAAGAATAAACGGAATTGCCAACAGTGGATTCATCACAATTGGCGTCCCAAAGATCATCGGTTCATTAATATTAAAAATCCCTGGTAAAATGGAAAGACGACCCAATTGTTTTAAATAGTTTGAACGAGAGAACATAAACAAAACAACCAATGCAAGCGTTGATCCAGTACCACCCATTTGCGCATACCATTGATAAAATTGTTCGGTAAAAAGATTTGGTAGATCAAAGGCAGACATACCGTTTTGGAATAATTCCGCATTTTCTAAAATTGCTTGATCCCAAAATGGACGAATGATGGGTCCTAAAACGGCATGGCCATGAATACCCAATACCCAGAAAACGCAGATAACAAATTGTGTGATGATTCCTCCAACCAAATTATTGCCTGTTAAGAAACCTTTTAAAGGAGAGATGGCGATCGTCAGTAATCCATTTAAATCAAAGCCGAAAAAGTGGCGCGGAATCCAAAAGACTAAGATAACCAGCAAGGTTGGTAGGAGTGCCGCAAAGGATTCGCCTACCACAGGTGGTACACCTTCTGGCATCTTGATTTCCAAGTTTTTTGCTTTCGTAAAATGATAAATCTCTACTGAAACTAGCGCCGCAATGATCGCACCGAATAATCCTTGTGATCCAAGTGAAGCGATGGGTAAATACCTTCCTGCAAGTACGGCATCTCCTGTCGTGCTGATGCCTTCCGCCAAATTGATCGGAACGACCATTAAAATCGTCGCTAACATGGATAAAAACCCACTTGTTATCCGATCGAGTTTGTAACTAGCACCTAAATTGGAGCCGATCGTAAATGAGGCATAGAGAGACATTAACCCCACCGTAAATCGAAAAGGAATGTCAAGTGCCGGTAAATAAGGAGCGACCCATTCGGTATAACCAGGAATCGGCAAATTTAAAATAATGGTGAAAAAAGAGCCAACGATCGTGAGCGGCAAAATAGAAATCAACCCATTTCGAATTGCCTGCAAGTGCCGCTGCTGTCCAATAGCATTGGCAATCGGTAATAACTTCATTGCAACCGAGTCTAAAACTTTCATTATAAAATCCTCCTAAAATTCGTTTGAAAAACCATTTCTTTGAATCACTTCTTTAAACCATAGACCAGACTTTTTCATCGTTTTTTCTCCCGTTTCTAAATCCAGACGATAAAAGCCATAGCGATTTTTGAACGCATTCTGCCAACTCCAACAGTCCACAAATGTCCACATGTGATACCCCAGACAGTTACTCCCCTCCATCATTGCTTGATGAAGCTCAATTAAATGCTCTTTTAAAAAAGCAATTCGGTAGTTGTCCTGCACTTGCTCCCCTTCGATAAATGTTTCTTCTCCCTGAATCCCGATGCCATTTTCTGAAACAAACCAATCAATATTCCCATATTCTAACTGGATTTTTTTAGCGATATCATACAAGCCATGAGGATAAATCTCAATCCCCCTTGAAGTATTCATCCTTCTGCCGGGCATCTCGTAATCATCGTAAAACCATTCTGGCGAGAAAACTCCCTCGGGATTAGGCAAAGATTCTTTGGCTTTCACTCGCCGTGGACGGTAATAATTGATTCCTAACAGATCAATCGTTGTTTCAGCAATCAAAGCAAGATCTTGTTCTTCCACTCGTGGCATTTGGTCGTAGCGCGTTAAAATAGCCTTTAACTCCTGGGGGTAACGACCCTTTAAAATCGCTTCATTAAGCGAGCGAGTATAGAAGAGATCTGCCATTTCCGCTGCTTTTAAGTCGGCAGGATGCTGGCTTCTTGGGTAAACTGGAATCACATCCATAATGATACCAATTTTCCCTTGATATGTTCCTTGTCGAAAGACCTTAACTGCCTCACAGTGAGCAAGGATGATATGGTGAAGTACTTGCGCCGCTCGTTTAAAATCAACTACATAAGGATAGTGTCGGTCATGCAAATAGCCGGCTTCTGCTGGAATCATCGGCTCATTAAAGGTAAACCAGTACGCAACTTTCTCATGAAATAGATCAAAACAAATTTTTGCATACGCCCGATACGCTTCGATGACCTCACGATTTTCAAATCCGCCGATTTCTTGTAATTTCATTGGCATGTCAAAGTGATAAAGATTGATAAACGGTTTGATGCCTCTTTGATTTAACCCATCAAGCATTCTGGTATAAAAGTCAACAGCTTCTGAATTAACTTCCCCTGTACCTTCGGGAATAAGACGTGACCAAGAGATCGAAGTCCGAAAAGAATTAAAAGAAAGTGCCGCCATTCGATCCAAATCCGCTTCCATTTCCTGATAAAACCTTGATGTACGTTCTGTTGTAACTCCTTCAAAAAACCGATGGTTATAGTTTTTTGAGGCATAATCCCAAATGTTTTCTCCTTTATTGTCTCCAGCAATCGTTCCTTCTGATTGTGTCGCACTTGTTGCTGCACCCCAGAAAAAGTCCTTCGAAAAATTATACTCCATGTCGCCCTCCTACAATTCCTTTTTTACTAAGCGAAGCATCCGCTTACATTATTGAACAACGAAAGTATAGCATGAAGTAAAATCAATATAATGTTATAATCCCAAATAGAGAACGTTTTCATCCCTTGTCATTTGTTCCACAAAAAAAACACTTTGTTACGGAGGTGCATCATGCTTTTTCTTGACTACAATCCTGAACTTACTGCACTAGAATACGAGGTTTACCGATTTGTATCAAAAAACTTGGCTTCAGTGTCTAAAATGAAGATGAAAGAACTTGCCAAAGAGACCCATACCAGTACTGCTAGTATTAGCCGTTTTTGCAAGAAATTTGAATGTGATACGTTTACCGAATTTAAGATCAATTTGCGCTTTTACTTAGATTCTCTCGTAAAATCTAAAATATCCGATAGTGATGAGTCCCAAACAATTGATTTCTTGAAGCGAGTAAACCAGCCCTTTTTATCTGAAAGAATCGATCGAGCAACAGAGATTCTTAAGAACAAAAGCTTCGTGCTATTTATTGGATCAGGCTTATCTGAAACGATTGCGGAATATGGCGCACTCTATTTTACTGACTTGGGAAAAACGGCATTAAAAGTTGACGATCCCTCAAATTATCCTATCGACTGGTTTCCTGAAGACATATTGTGCAAAACCGGTATCATTGTTTTGTCGATTTCTGGGGAAACACAAGAAATGATTCGATACTTACAAAAGTTAAATCAAAAAGATTGTCAGATTATTGCCATCACGAATACCGAAGATTCAACTATCAGCCAGTTATCCGACTTAACGGTGCCCTATTACATCGAAAGAGAGACCATTTTTAAAGCCAGTCAAAAAAAAGAGAAAACCATTGAACTGACTTCTCAACTACCAGCAATTTATTTAATTGAAAAAATTGCCAAAAGAATACGCCTATCAGAAGAACTTCTCTGATAGGCGCAGGTAGTTTCATTTATTCAGCGATCTTCACAATCTGTAACTAAATCAAATAAAAGTTCCACCAAATAAATGGCTGGAATTTGTGAGGACAATGAATCAGCTGCTTGATTATCGGAAAAATAGTAAGCAAAGTTTCGCTCAGAAAGTCTGGCAATTGACGTTGTTGAACGATTTGTTAGTGAAATGGTCGAAATTCCAGCGGTGGTACATTCAGTAATCAAGGATTCAAGGAATGGATCGGCGCCTTTATTAGAAAAAACCAGCAACGTGGCTTCGCTACTTAAGGTTCTCCAAACGGATTTAATCGATGTTGTTTCTTCCTCTACGCACACGATCTTATCTAAACGTGCAAACTTTTGTTGGGCATAGGTCAAAGCAAGTGTCGATTCCCTGTCACTGGCTAAGATCAAAAGTTTTGTTTTGCTTATTCGTTTAGCAATCGTTAATAATGTTTCTCGATAGAAGGATTCATCCATACGTTCAAAAAAATAGTGCAGGGCTTTTTTATCTTGTTTGAATAATCGATCAGTCTTTCCTTGTTTCTGTAACGTCCTTTTCAATTTGATTTTAAATTCTGAAAAACCTTCGCAATCAAATTTTCGACAAAACCGCAGAACAGTCGTTGAGCTAGTTTTTGTTGCATCCGCCAACTCACGAATAGACATCGAACAGACTTCTGCTTGCTGATTTAATACGTACTGAAATAGTTGCCATTCTTTCTTACTAAATGACTTATTCTCGGCAGTGAGTTCCATCAGTTTTCTCCTTGCTGCGCACCTTCGCCTTCAAACCATCTTCTTCTCATAAATAAAATCATCCATAACAAATCCCGAACCAATCGTAACGGTGCGTTCAGAAACGCGTTCAAAGCCGCGATGTTCATAAACAGCGATCGCTTGCTGATTTTGTTTGTTGACGTTTAAATGCAACGTTTTGCCTGAGGCGATTTCCTCATACCAATCAAAGACTTGGCTGGCATAGCCTTTGCCTCTAGTGGATTGGTGGAGATACAATTTACTTAAATAAATCTGCTGCGGCGTTTCTTCATACGCTGTATACCCCACTGCTTGGTCACCTTCCATTAGTAAAAGATAGACGGCTCCTTGCTGGACTTCGTTTTGAATCGCTGCTGGTGATTGATAATGAGCCAGCATATACGCGACTTGATCCGAACCAATGATTGGTGTAAACACTTCTGGCCAGATTTCTTTGATCAAACGATCCAACGTTTGGAAATCTTCAGGTGATTGAACGATTTTTTTTGTGATTGCCATAAGAACCCCTTCTTTCTGCTGCACGAAACAAAAACTCGTTTATAAATATCTCTATTATAAGGGATAAGGAAAAAAAAGAAAGGGCACGTGGAACAAAGACCCCAAAATGTCTCAAAAGATGGTAAACTAGAAGTGAAAAAATGGTGACGAAAAGGAGGTAGCAACACGATGCAGCTCTTGCAACTACTTTTACTGGCAATCATTTTTGTTTCGTTCTTCATGGCGTTGATTGGCTGGGTTTTATCGATGACCAATGGCTTGATCTTCTCTCGTTCTCCTCAGCAATTTAAAGCGCATGCCCATGATCCTAACTATGAAAAAGAACGACAAGCAGGCAAGCGCTTGAAAGAGATTATATTTCGACGCATTGTTCCTCTAGGAATAGCCTCTTTGTTCGTCTATGGGTTAATCGCACTATTAAACGTCCTTTAAAAGTTTTTAAAAAGACTCAAACAAATCAAAAAACAACCGGCATCTTTTCCTGTTGATCAATGCGCCTTTCGCTTTCGCTGAGGGGAACATCAATGCATAAGATGCCGGTTTGTTTTTTATTTGCTTACTGCTGCTTTAGAGGCTTGAACTTTTTTCAGTAAAGCGAAGAGGACTTGGCTATCATCAATAGCCGCAATATATTGTTGGCAAAGTGCCATCATTTCTGTTTCATCCATTTTATCTAAAGAAATAACTAACTCATTTTCTACTACCTGCTTATTATTCATAGGGCTCCCTACTTTCTTCCTTTGTTACCTCTAGTTTGCCATGAATGAGCAGGTTCCGTAAGAACTTTTCAGTTTACAAACAGGAAACGGGTGGTTTACATCCTTGTCCTATCAAGGTTTTTCCAGAAAATTTATTCGGTAGCAGGCTCGATGTGGATGTCAGTATCAAACACCTGAAAACGATCAGCTAAGAGATCTTCAATAGCATCTGCTACGTTATGACTCTTTTCAACCGTCAAAGATTTGTCCATCGTCACGACGACATCGAGAAAAACATTGGCGCCATACATTCTTCCTCGAATCGATTTGACAGATTTCACTTCAGAAAAACCAGCGATTGCCGCTTCATACTCCACGACTAGCGATTCATCAAACCCATCAGAAAGTGAAAAGGCACTCTCACGAAAAATATCGACGGCGGTTTTGATAATCAAAAGAGCTACCACGATCGCAGTCAAACTGTCCAGCCAACCGATACCAAATGAGGCGGCAAAAATAGCGATCGCCGTTCCAATACTCGTCCACGCATCGCTGCGGTTGTCTTTAGCAGCTGCTAGCAGAGCGGAGCTTTTTACGCGAGCGGATAATCGCTTATTGTAGTAATACATACCATACATCAAAATAGCTGAAATGATACCGACGACTGCCGCAATCATATCGGGACTTTGCGTTTCACCGAGTAGAATCGTTTGAATGGAGGACCATAAAACCTGCAGACCGACTGCCAGCATAATCAAGGACGTTACGAGACTCGCCACATTTTCTGCTTTCCAATGACCATATTTATGGTCTTCATCTGCTGGCTTTTGAGCCAGACGCAAACCAATCAAGACAGCGATCGACGCTACGATATCCGTCGCATTGTTCAACCCATCTGCCCATAGTCCTTCAGAGTTTGCCAAACGACCGATGGCAAGTTTGGCGATCGAAACCAAAATATAAGCAACGATACTTAAGATGGCGCCTCTTTCTGCTTGTTTTAATTCTGCGTATCTTGTTTGATTCATGTCATCCCCTCCAAATAGTCAACTTGAAAATAATAGCTGAAATTTTCACAGTTTGCATCATTTATTTGAGAGATTTTATTTTTTAGGAGCGGCAAACATTCACTTCTAGTGAAACGAATTTCTGTTCTGAGGACACCAAAAAAGCAGGACCCATAAGGGACTCCTGCTTTTTCTACTTTTTCTTTCACAAAGAAGCATGGCTACTCATTCACCAACAACTGGCGATTTCTTTCACTGAATTTCTCATTGTGGGAGGAAACCATCGCTTGTGGGACACTAGCGGGCTCTAAATACTGTTTGATCTGGTTAACTGCTTGCGCAGCATCTTGAAAGGCGCCTGCCAAAAGATTCACTTTGCCTTTGAAATAATGAATGTCGCCCGCCGCAAAAACACCAGGATGGCTAGTTTTTGTAGGAATCTCGCAATTGAGGTAAAAGTCTTCATGGCGTGCAAGATCAAAGGAGACTTTATCTAACAAGCCACTGTCACGGTCATACCCGTGTTGGATCAGTAGATGATCGCATAAAAAATCGATCGTTTCATGGTTGGCACTGTTTTTTAGTCGTAGAACCATATTGAATGTTTCTGCTTGATTCACCCCATCGATGGTGTGATTCATCAGCACTTGAATCCCTTCTGCTTTCATCTTCTTTACTTGTGCTTCATGAGCTTTCAATTTTTCTCCTCGGTAACACAGGGTGACTTTGGCACCATAAGACACTGCTTCGATCGCATAATCCACTGCCGCATCACCGCCGCCAGAGATCACTAGATGCTTGCCTTGGATCGCTTGCTGGTCAGGAAACTGATAGTGGATATAGTTGTCGACATTATTATGGATGAAACATGGCAATTTTTGCGGAGAAACGACACCGCCGCCGATACAGACTAAAACGGTGCGTCCAACATGGGTCCTCCCTTGGTCATCCACTGCATAAAAAAGGTCGTCTTCCTTGGTCAATGAAATGATTTTCGTTTTCAGATAGATCGTTGGATCAAACAACTTGGCCTGTTCAATCAAGTGTTCTTTGACTTTCTTTCCCTTGGTGGGCGGCAATGCACCCACATCCCAGACCATTTTTTCAGGATAGAAATTGATCTTCCCGCCTAATTCGGCTTGTGCTTCAAACAATACGACCGATAGATCACGTAATCCAGCATAAAAACTCGCATAGAGTCCAGTGGGTCCTCCGCCGATAATCAGAACATCTGCTATAGTGGTCATTGGCTAGCCTCTCTTTCGTAAATGAAAATCATTCTCAATTAGTTAGTTCGATTATAGACAACGATCGTCCATTTGTAAAGAATTTTCTGAAAACAAATTAATTATGTTTTCCAATTATTTTTCTTTACATTGTAAAGAAAAAAGCCTTTTCCTGAACTTCTGGTAAAAAAAAGATGAGCAGATTGTTATTTTTTCTCATTTTATCTAGTGATATATTTGTGATCGTCCCTGACTTCAAGGTATACTCTTAGAAAGTAGGTGAAAAAATGGAAGTTGAAAAATGTTACGCGCCCTTACCGGACGGGTCTGTCCTCTATTACGAGAAAACCGGTTCAGGACGCCCTCTTTTTTTATTGCACGGAAATGGCGGCAGCAGTGCCTATTTCTCAAAGCAGGTCGACGCTTTGCGTCAAAAACATCAACTGTATTTAATCGATAGTCGAGGACATGGCAAATCCACCAATACGCAGAAGAAAATCGATTTTTTTAAAATGGCAACAGATCTCTTAGCAATTATTCAGCAAGAAAAGCTAACGAAAATCGCCTTACTAGGATTTAGCGATGGTGCCAATCTGGCGATGGTCTTTTGCCATCTCTACCCAGAGCATGTCAGCTGCATGATTTTAAACTCTGGCAACACGGAACCGCGAGGTGTGAGGCTCTTTTCTCGAATCGGCAGTGTCTTGCAATATCTGATCGTTTGGCTTTGTTCCCCATTCTCCAAAGGCATGCGGGGCTTTCTGCCTATTTTGGGATTGTTGTTTCGTCCAATCGGTTTATCTACAGCCGATTTGAATCACCTCAGTGTGCCGACATTGATTTTGGTCGGCAAACGTGATTCGATCAAGCTTTCCCATTCTTTTTATATTGCAAACAGTATTCCTCAGTCCAATTTTATCGTCGTCAAAGGACAAGGACATAGTTTTGCACGAAAAAATCCAGAAGTATTTAATACGAAAGTTTTATCTTTTTTAGAAAAGGTCGGTGAATAACTATGAGAATCTTTACTTGGCTCCGCGACCACCGCTCACTGTTTAAAACCCTCTTCTTAATTGCAGTCGCCGTGATCGTGTTCGGCGAGCTGCTTTCGTTAAGCAAGACGATCTCGATTGATCAACTAAAACAATTGTTTGCGCAGCTATCCCTTTGGCGAGTGGCTTTAATGGCTGTCATTGGCTTACTGTGTGTCTTTCCCATGGTCTTATATGATATCGTCTTGAATCGCTTGCTAGGGGACAAACCTGATCGCCGTTATTTACTAGAAACCAGCTGGATCATCAATACCATGAACAATTTGATCGGCTTTGGCGGTTTCATCAGTATCGGGTTACGGTCGGAATTTTATGGCAAAGGAAAAAAAGGCAAAGACGTTGCCCAAGCCATTTCGAAGATTTTTATCTATTTGATGTCTGGTCTTTCGATTTTATCGCTTGCTGCGCTGGCATTCGTCCTCTTCGGTCCCACGACCGATTATCTCCAACAGTATTGGATCTGGCTTTTAGGCGGCAGTCTTTATTTTCCAATCGTCTATGCGCTTAGTTTTTCCAAAAAAAATGCCTACTTAGGTGGGCTGCAACGACGCGATCGTCTGCAGCTGATCGCCGCTTCCTTATTGGAATGGCTAGGTGTTTTTGCCGCCTTCTTTACGACGGGTCTGTTGATGGGTCTCTCGGTCGATGTGTTTCAACTGTTGCCGCTTTTCATCGCTGCTTCCGTGATTGGGATCGTCTCGATGATTCCCGGGGAACTGGGAACCTTTGATGTCATGATGATTATGGGAATGGGTTCACTACAGATTCCCCGTGAAAGTGTCATTGCCTGGCTCTTGCTGTTCCGTCTGTTTTATTACATCATTCCCTTTTTGATCGGTTTGCTTTTTTTCTCAAAAAATGTCGGTGTCTCCCTCAACCAGCGCTTTTCTGGTATTCCAAAAAGCTTGTTGTTGGAAGTATTCCACAAGATCGAAGTGTTGTTGCTTTATCTGACTGGAACGATGTTGGTGCTTTCCGCCACGATCCCAGAAGCCTTTGATCAAATCAAATGGTTAGCCCACCTCAATCCGATTCGCTTGAATTTTGTGATGCAGTACCCGAGTATCTTTCTCGGCTATCTCTTTTTGATTGCCGGTCGCGGCATCTCTGCCCGTGTCAGTCGTGCGTACGTGCCGACGCTTTTGTTGATTGCAGCAACGATCGGCTATGCTATTTTTGCGGGTTTCCGCTTTTCGACCATGCTGTTTCTTCTATTATTACTGGCGATCATGATTTTTTCAAAAAGCGAGTTATTCCGAAAGCAACTGGTTTTCGCTTGGGAATGGCTGACGATCGATGGTTTGCTGATTGGTTCGTTGACGATCCTCTATGTCATTATCGGGGTCTACAATATGCCCCATATCAATCGGCATCCGACACATCACCATTCGATGGATTTTTTGCTTTTCCCTTCTGAAAAATTATGGCTCCAAGGCTTCGTTGCGATTTTATTCGTCGCCGTTGCGATGCTGTTGTTTGCACGCTACTTGATGGGACCAAAGCACCAACTCGGCGTCAGTGCCGCCACCGATAAAGTGAAGCATGTTTTGAACACTTATGGCGGCAATAGCGACAGCCATCTTGTCTATTTAAAAGACAAGCAAGTGTACGTTTATCCAGAAATCGGCGAGCCGACGGTCTTTTTTCAATTTACGACCTTTAATAATAAATGCTTAGTCATGGGTGATCCTTCTGGGAAGCAAGCAGACTTTCCCCAGGCACTGGAAACCTTCCTAACAGAGATGGATCAGTGGAATTACTTGCCAGTCTTTTATGAAAGTAGTGAAGAAATGGTGATGCTGCTGCATGAATTCGGGTATGACTTTATCAAATTCGGTGAGAAAGCCTATGTGGATCTGCCTAGTTTCACCCTCTCAGGAAAGAAAATGAAGGGACAGCGGGCTTTGAACAACAAGATCACCAAAGAAGGCTTTACCTTTGATGTGCTCACCCCACCCTTTTCAGCCGAAACCTTTGCAACACTTAAGGAAATTTCTGACAACTGGCTAGATGGACGGAAAGAAAAAGGGTTCTCCCTTGGATTCTTTTCAGAATCCTATCTGAGTACCGCACCAATTGCAGTCGTCCGTAATCAGCAACAAGAAATCGTCGCGTTTGCCTCCTTTATGCCAACCTATCAGACAGGCTTAGCTTCCATTGATCTGATGCGTCACGATCCTGAAAAAGCCCCGAACGGAACGATGGATTTCTTGTTTATTCAGCTGTTTGACTATTTTAAAGAACAAGGCTACCAACAATTCGATTTAGGTATGGCACCATTAGCCAATGTTGGTACTTTCCGCAGTAGTTTCTTACAAGAGCGGATCGCCTATCTCGTTTACACCTTCGGGTCTCGCTTCTATTCTTTTGAAGGATTGCGGGAGTACAAACAGAAATATGCCGCTTCTTGGTCCCCTCGCTACATTTTGTATTCTCGAGACAGTTGGATCGGTTATGTCATGATTGCTCTGTTGATCGTCGATAATCAAGCGGCGGACAAAACGAAGTAAAAAAGCTCAAATGCGCCGGTTTGTTCTCGGTGCATTTGAGCTTTTTTCATTTGTTGCGCTTCGAAGTTATTCTGCTGATTTAGATGGTGCGTTTTCCCAAAGTTGTTTGACGACTGGAATATTTCCTAGTTCCGTCATATTGGATGGCAGAATGACCGTGTTGGTATTGCTGTTGACCACGTCTTTAAAGGCTTCGATCCCTAGATAAGATAAGGAGCGCTCGTCTAGCTGGCTTTCTTTGATTGCTTCATTGATAGCTAAAATCCGTTTGCGTTCAGCTTCAGTGATTTTCGCGATTCGTTCCGCTTCTGCCTCAGCATCGATCCGTACACGTTTTGCCCGCGCCTCTGCATCGATTTGGGTTTGTTCTGCCCGAGCTTCGGCGTCGATCGTCATTTGAGAAGCTTTGGCTTCGGCACTTAAGACTGAAGAAGATTTCTCCCCTTGGGCTCTTGTGATCATGGATTCTTTGTCTCTTGAAGCTGTGATCAATTTATTCATTGATTCAATGATTTCTTGGGAAACTTTGATTTCCCCGATATTGATCCGGTCGATCGCTAACCCATAGCCAGCAGTGATGTCTTTGATTGAAGTAAATAGAGCCACGTTGATTTCTTCAGTTCCATTTAGAACCTCATTCAGATCCATTTTCCCGATGATCCCCCGTAAGTTTGATTGGGCATCTTGAATCATTGAGATAACGGAGTTTTCATTTTCGTAAACAAAGGCACGAACATCTGTGACGTGGTATTTGATTGCTTCATCGATCTGCACGATTACGTTGTCTTTTGTAATTGCACTTTGCGGTTCGATCTCCAGAGGAATCTGTTTCAAGGACACTCTTTCTCTTACGGTATATAAAATCGGAACAAGAAAATGAAGACCTGGTTCCAACGTTCGAACATATTTCCCAAAACTTTCCACAACTTTGACTTCCCCTTGACGAACGATCACAGCAGTGCTTGCGATCAGCCAAATCAGAACCACTAATACGAAGATAACTAAAATAATTTGGATAATGATCATTGTAAAAACCCTCTTCCATTTTCAAATAATGTATTGTTAACACGGGTCAATAAGACACCGTTTTCAACCCCGATAATCTCTAACATGACATTTTCAGCAGGAATCCCTGCAATCACTCGATATTCTGTGTAGGTGCCATAAAGACGGATATAGCCTGAATAATGATCCGTCAGCGATCGAAAATAACGTCCAACCGCTCGTTGTTCCATGTAGTCTACGATGATTTTCCACCCTCTTTGCCTTCGTGCAGGTTATTTTTCGTTTCAATTGATTCGTTCATTCTATGACAAGTGTTACTAACTATAATAGCACGTTTCACCCAAGAGGACAGTATACATTTCATAATTCCCTCCTTTTTAGAAAAAAAGACGAGCTGAAAACAAATCCCTTGCATTTACCAATTAAATTGCATACAATCTAATTGTACAAAATATAAAAAACAGGAGTGAAGAAATGATGAAAAAAATGTATTCTACTAAAATGATTAACACTGGTGGCCGTTCAGGAGAAGTTCATAGTCCCGATCATTCATTTGAACTAAATATTACTGCACCTGGCAAACGTGTTGAAAATGCCACCAATCCAGAACAACTTTTTGCGGCTGGGTTTAGTGCTTGTTTCAATAGTGCCCTTGAATTAGTGAAAAGCAACAAAGGAATCGACGGTGCTTCAACTGTCAGTGCACAAGTGACTTTATACGCAGAAAGTGAATCAAGCTTTGTTTTAGGCGTTGAGATCGAAGGTCAAATCGAAGGTTTATCAACAGAAGAAACACAAGAATTGCTTGAAATCGCTCATACCGTATGTCCTTACTCAAAAGCTACAGCTGGCAACATTGAAGTGACTGTCAAAGCCGTTAACGAGTAGACTTTCGTTGAAAAAACAGCTATGATAAGAGGCGGATGTTAGAAAAAGGGGTGAAAACATGAATGTCTTAGCGTTAGAAAACCAATTGTGTTTTCCTCTATACGCCGCTTCAAAAGAAATTATCAAACAGTACAAAGACTTACTGGACCCGTTGAATTTGACCTATACCCAATATTTAGTGATGTTGGTGTTATGGGAAGATGAAGCGATCAGTGTCAAAGAATTGGGGAAGCAATTATGTCTAGATTCTGGCACACTGACACCGGTTTTAAAAAAGCTTGAAGCAAAAGGATACCTAGTAAGAAATCGAAATCAAGACGATGAACGTTCCTTGCGGGTCACATTGACTGATTCAGGCAAAAGACTCCATGAACAAGCACTAGAGATCCCCTACAAAGTAACTGAATTCTTGCCTCTTGAACCGGAAGAACTGTCAGTCCTCCACGAATTGACGACCAAAATGGTCCAAAAATTTCAAGAACAAGAAAAATGATCCGCTGTTTTCACAGCGGATCATTTTTTTATCTTTTAAACCTTCACTAACAAACAGCGAAGAAAACGGGATGACCTACGAAGCTTTGGTTTTCAATTCGCCAATAACATTTCGCAACTGAGTTAATTGTTCTGGGTCTTCAATTTTTTTGATCGCAATTTTTACCAATTCAAAAATTTGTTCCTCCGTCAAACCACTTTGCAAAATCTCCAATTCGGTGACAGCTGGTTGGAAACGACGAGCCAAAACTGACCCACTCATCTTGATACTTGCGATCTCAAGTATCCCTTTATTGACTAACTTACGAATCACTGACAATGACGTGTTGCGATTCAAGCCGAAGCGTTCACTAAATTCGGTACAGCATAGCGGCTCATCCACAGCCCAAAAACAAACTAAGACTTCCCACTCTTTTTTTGAAAAACTCAAGTAATCCATAACTGCTCCTTTCCATGCCAATCAGGCTGGTTCTTATTTTCTAATCAAAACAATCGCAGCTATTGACATAAGCTATCTATCCTCTTCATTTTACGATTGTTTTTTCTTTCACTAAAAGGATTATATACCAATAATAATCTATTTTATTCATAATTTCAAAATAATTTTTATTTTAATGATAAATAACACGTTTAATTCTCCTTCTTCTCCATAAAAAAAAAGCGACTAGATGCGCTAGTCGCTTTCTTTTCTATCAAGTGATCCTAAGAAGAACCGCTTATTGGATGTTGAAGATCAGGCTTTCGTGCTCTTTTTCTTTTAAGGAATAGCCACAAAACTCTTTATTCAAATTCGGATAATCGCGTTCGATCATCTGAATAACCTCGATTTCCGTCAAAAATTTGTCTTCTGACAATTGCAACGAGTTCAACAAGACAAAGCGTGAATCATAGCCTAAAATCTCTGGCATCAATTGCCAAAAATTTGAGTGATCAATTTGTTGGATCGTTTCTTCAAAGTTAGCAATCAATTGTTGTACATGATCATAGACTTTGGGATAATCAGATTTTAACAAATCCAACAGTGCTTGATCGACCACCTTATCCAAATAAGCCTTTGTGTCCGTATAGATTATTGAAGAAATCACTTATTTCATCAATCCTTTCATTCAAATGCCATATTCGACATCGTCAAGGATGGCTCCCTGTTCCTATATATAGCATACTATCGGTGATTTTCGTTCTCAGATTAAGGATAGAATCAAGAAAAAAAGGAGAAGTCGTTTTTTGATTCCTCAATCTTACTCCACAATAGCAAAATTTTGCTGAACTGATAAGCAAAGCGAATCAGCAACATCTGAAAATGAGAAATTTGTCAGATTTCCCTCCTTTTTTAGATAGATTGCCTCTCTTCTATACGAAAAATCAACCGCCAAGGATCGCATCCCTTATCAGCGATCGATTTGAAACAAACAACCAGCAGCCCTTATTGCCCTTCACAAAAAACGGAGACAGCATAATTTCAGACAGAACCTTCAGCAACATGTATAATTAAAGTAGAGAAAATCATCAAAATAAACGAGACGAGGAGTGGAGCAAAGATGAAGAACCATTGTAAATGTGGCAAGAAGTTAACTGGCAATGAAAAAAGCTGTCCGGACTGCAAACGCAAAAAACAGCAAACTTTAGATTCCTTGGAAAAATTCGTTAAATACGGCAGTTTTGCTTTAGCAGGCCTATCATTAGTTTTAAAAATTGCGAAAAGTCGACAAAGTTAGCAGTGATCGACTGAGAACTTTAATAAAAAAAACGCCGTAATGGCGTTTTTTTTATTAGTCTACAATCGTACTCTCCAACTGCCAATTGACCGTACCAATATACGTCCCCGGTTGAATCAAATCAAAATCAGGAACAAATCGTAAATAGCAGTTGTATTCATTTAAAGCAAGGGTTAAATCAGCCTCGCCGTCGGGAAGCTGCTGAAAAAGGATCGTTTCATCTTTCGTAACTGTTGCCACCAAGGGATCGTCGACAGGATCATAGATTACGAATTGGACGTCTTCTGCCAACTGCTGCTGGTCTTGCAAGAAATCAGTCATTTGCCCACTAAGCTGCCAAGTCCCTTCACTGCTGTTGCTGATAGACAGTAGTGCCGAGGTTTGATCAAAAGAAACGGGAAGATAGGCAAAGCCATCACTTCGGAGCGATCGTGCGAGCTCATTTACATTGATTGTCGGTCCGTTGATCGACTCCGGCGCACTGAGAAATTGTACACTGCCTCGAAAATCAATGCCATAATAATGGGTTTCTGATTGATTTCCCTCTGCATCGATCACAAAAGCAGCAAGATAATAAGTGGTTCCCGGCTCCAGATTCGCGGTATCTCGTTCCAACGTGTATGTAAAGGGATCTGCCAATGTGGCACGCTCTATCTGAGCTGTTTCTAAGAAATCTGCCTCCGTCACCGTCTCTTCTTCCGTAAAAAAATCCGTAACATACAAGCGTGCTTGCGTTGAATTGCGGTCATCGATGGTAATCGGGGTAAAGCACAAACGGTTTTCCCGCACGAGCTGCTGGGTTTCTTTCGCTTCTGCTAAGGTAGGTACACCCGTTGTCAGCGTGGGCGGAAACACACCGGTCATTGTGTAGGAATGCGTCTCGGGGCTGCCAGATACGAGACTCGATACAAAGGCATTCCCTTGGAAGGTCGTTTGCACAGGCACCGTTTGATTCAAGTTCTCATTGAGCGGCGCCCCCGTATAGGTAATCGAATAGTGGATCAGATAGTCATTCCCTTTGGCTAATGCAGGTAGGGTCGCGACCAACTCACCAGCTTCAACGCTAAAATCAATCGGCGTGCCGCCTTCTGGCATACCATTTACCATCAAATCAGGACCACCAAAATACACTGTCTCATCGACTAAAGAAAACCCTTCTGGAAATATCGAACTCAGCTTGATACCTGCTTCTAAATCTGATAAATCACTGGAGTCTTTGTACGAGAGATACGTTGCATAGGTAATTGTTTTTTCTGCATCAACTATTGCTGTCTGACTAAGAGCTGTCTCGGTATCCAGTAACAACTTGTTGGGGTCGCGTTCGAAGACACCGGTTCGCATATCAATAGCGACTAGTCCTTCTACGTCAATAAAAGCAACTGCTTTTTCTTGGACGTTTCCACCATTTGCACCGGTAAAGCCAAAGTATACGGGCGCATTGTTTGTCAAATTCAAATTGGTTCTAAAAGTATCGTCCACCGGTACAGTAACATCGACCCCAAAATCAGGGACAGAATAGTGTAATGTTTGATTCGTCTGATTGAATTCAACAGAAAATGTATGCCATTGGCTATCAGAAATATCGGTGACCGCAACAAGGTCCTTATGGTTGACGACCTTGTACGACGGCAGCCAGCCTTCTGTCGTATAGGCGTCGTTTGAACCTGGAAAATTCCATGCGATATGATGGCTATTCGGTGCATCGCGATCCATGGCACCATGGACACCCAGACTACCAGAATTGTAGTAAGTATCGAATTCGATGGCAAAGCTTTGCGGAATCGCTCCGGTATTCAGTGGGTCGGTTCCCCCTACATTCGACCAAACACCAATCGTTGGACCTGCTTGTTGAGCGAGTGCATCTACACCACTGCTTTGCATAACAAAAGCTAAGCCATCGCTATCAGTTGCTGTATTTTCGATGCAAAAAGCCATTTCTAATCGAAAAGATCGGGTAAAAGAAACCGCTTTGTTGAACCAAACACCCCCACTGACATTTGATGTCACCCCATCATTGATCTGAACATAGTTATAACCATCAGACCCTTGCGGAGAACCGGCTTGACCTACCGTGGTGATCAAGGTCTCATCGATCGGCAACGTCGCAAAATCTGGCTCAACGACGGTCGCTGCAACAGATGCGTTTCCTGTATGAAATAAGCCGATACCCAACAAGAAGAAAAGTAAAAAACGTGTCGTAAGAAATTTTTTCATCGTCATCCTCCGCTTTGTTTGATCAAGTGCTTAAATGAAGCCTTCTCATTCCTGCTCTGTTGTTTCCTTTGATTTTTTTCGTCGCAAATACATCAGGAACAATAGACTGGAAATAAGCAGGAGAATGACCACTGCAACAATATATACCCAACGGTTGCTGTGAAGAGAGCCTGATCCCACGATCGTTTTTCGATTGATCGTTTCAGCTTCTGGGCGAGAAACAGTGACGCTATCCTCAAAAACCCACGTTCCACGTGGGGCGCTCAGCTCTATTTGAATGTGATAGGTTCCTGGCTCTACGATTTCTTCATCAAACGCGCTATAAAGATCCAGTGTAGAGTTTGGGCCAAATTGAAAACTTTCTGCTGTAAATCCCCCCACAACGCTGTCACTGTCTTGCTCACGAATCACTGTCTTAACAGCAATCTTCCCAAAAGCCACTGGCTGATCATTTTTAATGCGGCTTTTTAGGGATGCGATGCCGTCTTTTTCTACCGCCTCACTTTTGATCAAGGAAAGTTCAGGATCAGGTAGCGCATCTAACTGCTGGCGAAGGCGGACACCTTGGACGATTTTATAGGTTGACGTAAGACTTGTTTCCTCCGCCTCTTGCCCCTCCTTTTGTTCTTCTTCAAAAGAAAAGGCACCTAAGATTTCACCTGTAAAACGCTTGTCATTCATTGAAAGAGGAAATACCACTTGGCGTGTTTCCCCTGGTGCAAGCTGAATCATTTGATTTGGTTTCTTTATCAAGGTCGTGAAAGACACACCGCCAAAATCCTCTGCTGTTTCGGCTGCCTGATAAGCGATGATTCCAGTAGCAGCTGTGTAACTATTCAGTGCGGATGCTTGTATCGTAAGGGTTTCCGAACTCGTGTTATGAAGGGCAACGGTCAAATTCTGTTCGGTCTCATGATTTACCAGTAAGTCGAAATAAGTGACGTCACTGACTTGATTTTGGGGAAGTTCAGGTGTTACAGTGAACCGTGTGGTCTGTGCATGACCGGTGACTTTCGTAACGCAACACAAACTGATAAAGAAACTAATGAGTACGAAGCACTTGATTTGTTTTTTCATTGTCGCCCTTTCTTTCCTACTCTGCTTGATACGTGTTCGCTAATGTCCAAGTGATCGTGCCGCTATAAGTGCCGCTGTTCACATTTTGCTTCGGTACGGTTAATGAAGCATTGGAAAAGTTAAAGTCATTGGTTGCTAAGCCAGTTGTGCCATTAGCAGAAGCAATCAGCGTTGGGTCTGTTGCCTCTACTATCAATTCGGTGCCCGAGACTAGCGCTGCATCGCCAGAAGCCGTTGTACCATTTAAAGTGACTTTGGCATTTGCCAGCTCGTTATCGCTAGCATTCGTCATTTTCGATAATTGCGCCGTCAACTGCCAGCCAGCTTGATTCGGCCCCCGGTAATCCGTGATCGAAGTCACTTCATTCGACGTTGTTTGAATCACTTGTTCATCAGTAGCGATCTCTTGGATACTGCTTGTACCGAAGTTAAAATTGCTCACCTGATCCAGTGACAAGATTCCTTGTTCGATCGTTAGTGTTGCTTGACTCGTCATTGAAGCCGTTGGATTCGCTTCTGCTGCAGCTGCCGCAGTCGGCGCCATTCCTAAACCCATTCCGACCAAACCTAACATTACTGCCTTTTTGTTCATTTTCATCTCTTCCTTCACTTTTTTTAATGAGAAACCGAGGTTAATCGAAAAAAACAGCCTTGAAAAATAATAAATTAATTGGCGTTTTTTCATTCTATTCTCATCTATCATAAGTATAATCCATCATGGTTATCATACGGTTCACAGATTTAGCGTAAAAAAAACGCCAAAAAGGAGAATCCCTTATGTATCGAGAATTCATTTCTCCCGCAGAAGAAAAGAAATTAGAGATTTTCAAAGTTGTCTGTAATTCCAATGGCGTGACATTGGTCCAACTGTCAGAAGTTTTGAACATCCCACAAAAAAGTCTGCAAAAATATATTTATTTTTTAAATGAAGATTTGCAGCTGCTTTCCCCTCACCTGCTTCTATCAAAAAATCATTACAATCAGTATTTTGTTGATCGAGCAGAGGATGATGAACCTTTCTATGCAAAATTGATGTATCATTATTTGCTCAACTCCACACAATATACCTTGATTCACTACTTGATTGGGCGCCCGCAAATGACCTTGACGCAATTATGTTTGGATTTGCATGTCAGCCAATCGCATATGTATCGGTTGATCAAGAAAATCAACCAACTATTGGAAAAATTTCAAATCCAAATTCG
This sequence comes from Enterococcus casseliflavus, assembly GCF_029215545.1. Classification (NCBI taxonomy): domain Bacteria; kingdom Bacillati; phylum Bacillota; class Bacilli; order Lactobacillales; family Enterococcaceae; genus Enterococcus; species Enterococcus casseliflavus. Next base: position 2,271,587 of record NZ_CP119393.1, read on the forward strand.
AACAGACCTGAATAACCGCATCGTTCTTGCTGGAAAAGAGCTTGATATCCGTATTTTCACCTACAGTTTCTTGACCCAAAGTGCGCCTGCTGATTTGTGGCTATTGCCGAGCGTTTCCCATAAAAATGTCGAAGAGTTTACAGCGTTCTTTGCTGTTTCTCACTTTGATCCGTTGACGAAAAATAAACTCGCTGCTTTTTGGCAAGCAGTGGTCAGCCGAACGATCCAGAAAAAATATTTGCCAGCGATCCCTGAAAAATACATGGGATTGATGAATTTCTATTGTTTTTTACCAGAGGAAATCCTCGAATCGCTTTTTTTGAGTGCCGATTATGCCTCAGAAAAGACGCTTCAGTCAGAATATCTTTACTTAAATTTCTTTTTGCATGTGTTTTTGCCAGGAGAGATTCCCCAAGCGAAGAATCAAGCGATCATCCAAGAGATCAAACATTCTGATACCGATCTTGTGCGCTTTTTCACTGCAATGATCAAAGATTGGCACGATACCTTTGCTCCAAGTCAGGAAGTCGCCGAATTTGAAAAATTATTAAGCAGCTGTCTGCTGGTCTTCAACCTATCGATCATTATCGGTATCGATCTTCTGGAAGTGTGGCAGCTCGAACACCAACTGTTGACCGAAAACACTCCTTCGAAAGACAAAACCTATGAAGCAATCTGCAAGCTTTTACTGACCCATGTTGAAAGGTATCCATTTGCTGACTTGGATAAAGAGTATTTTGAACAGACACAGTTGCCTTATCTTGCGCATCTCTTGTATTTGGAAACACAGATGAATACGCCCCCGACCGTGTCGGTCTATATTCAAACGACGATCCAATACCGCACGAAGCAAATGATCGAGACAAGGATCCATTCGATTTATTCCAAAGCTTCAGTGACTTTTATTAACCAGATGGAAGCAGCCGATCTATTGATCACCGATAGTTATGAAGAAGTGATTTTTTCCGAAAAATTAGTCTTACTGTCTAACCTGCAAGCCGAACAAGAGTGGGCAGCCGTTTTTGCAAAGATCAATCAACTGATGATGTCCAAGATGTTTGCCAAACAAGGAAAGTAAGCTACCGATTCCATTTTCATCCCAAAAAAAAGCCCGAGCATCTTTGCTCGAGCTTTTTTCCTACAAATTTATCCAGGGATTGTTAAGCGAAGAAGCTACCACCCGTTACACTGTACACTTGTCCAGTTACATAGCTTGCTTCATCAGAGGCTAGGAAAACATAGACTGGCGCTAATTCGACTGGTTGTCCAGCACGTTTCATCAATTCTTTTTGACCAAATTCTGGGATCGCAGATTGTGGTTGTCCACCAGAAATTTGAAGTGGCGTCCAAATTGGACCGGGCGCAACGGTATTGACCCGAATGCCTTTTTCACTTAATTGCGCAGCTAGCCCTTTACTAAAGGAAGTAATGGCACCTTTCGTGGCTGCATAGTCTAAAAGATGGGCGCTTGGTTCCGCACTTTGAATCGATGTGGTCGTGATGATGCTTCCACCAGCTGGTAAGTAATCCAATGCTTCTTGGACTGTCCAATACATCGAGATGATATTCGTTGTAAAGGTGTCTTGAATTTGTTGCGTAGTCAACTCTTTGATGTCCTTCACCGCTTGTTGCATCCCAGCATTTAGAACCAATGTATCTAACCCGCCTAATTCTTTGGCTGCTTCATGAACCAATTGACGAGCGAAGGTTTCATCTTTCAAGTCTCCTGGAATCAAGACTGCTTTGCGTCCAGCTTTTTCAATGACTGCTTTGACTTCTTGCGCGTCTTCTTCTTCAAAAGGAAGATAGTTGATTGCAACATCGGCGCCTTCTTTGGCAAAAGCGATCGCTGCTGCTCGACCAATACCAGAATCACCACCGGTCACTAATGCTTTGCGTCCAGCTAATTTGTCTGAACCTGCGTAGCTTTCTTCCCCACAATCAGGTACTGGCTGCATCTTTCCTTGAATCGCCGGTGCTTCTTGCACCTGTTTTTCAAATTTGCCATCATAATACTTCGTTAACGGATTGTTGATTTTTTCTGACATGCTCGTTTCCTCCTTGATTATTTCTACTTCTATTTGTCATCGTTTGTTATGACCTTACTTAAAAGTGTAAAGGAAGATGGAGTGAATGAGAAACGAAACGCTCACCAGAAAAAAAGCATCCGTAAGAAAACAGATGCTTAGTAAAACGAAAATGCTGCATGACTCAGTAGTGAGAACGCCCCCAGGCATCTCATCATTCTGCTGGGAAATCGTAGTGAAGTTTCTGTGTGCAGTGGTTGATTTTGCTACTTTTCTAGCAGTTCGAGCAGTGCCCGACGAAAGGCCTCCATCTCCTTTGCGGTCTGTAGAAAAACATCGGGATGACTGTGGTGGCTGTCGATCATCCAGGGTTTGGTGTCTGTAATATGTGCTGAAACTTTCTAAAGTAGTAAAATGCATGCTCGTTTTCTAAAAAATACGCTGTTTATTCGCGGTACTAAAAACATTAGCATGCCTTCACATATCCTTCTGATTATTAACTATTTTTTTCACAACCAATGGATATTATTTTAAAAAAATGAATATTTACGTTATCCTTTTACTCAAATAAGAAAGAATGAGGAGAGATAAAATGATCCAACTTGCTCGCTTGATCTTTTGGGTACCAGTCATCTTTTTTTCGTTAGGTTTGGTCTTCCTAACCAAACGACTGCCGCGTTTCACATGGGTTTCTTGATTTCTGCTAGTCTGCTTGGGTATATTTTTTATTTGCGTAGTAGAAAACGTTGACTGCAGCTGCGCCTGACTCGCGCCAAAACGCCCTCTTAATGCCTTTTGACTACAACAAAGACGATCTATACCTATGAAGTAGCTCCTTTCATCCCCTTTCGAGGGGATTTTTTATTCTTCATCCTCACTCATTCTTATTCAGTCTGCTTTGATGAAAAAATCACTTTTCGCCGATCAATGCGTGCCAAGCCTTGCTCTCTGATTCCTTTCGTTGTGACACTTGCGATCCCCAAGAACACATTGCCTTCCTAAATAATTAAATATATAATGAAATGGTAAATTACCACATCGTAACAAAGAATCATCAAACCTCTTGAAAGGAGCGTTTCCTATGAGCTGGCTGACCTTTGTCGTCCAACCACTGACCCTGCTATTTTTTCTCACGGTTTTTTCCCTTGTGTATTTGATGCCTGAATCCGTTGTGCCTAAGCCAAAAATGAAGAAGTGGGCGTTGACTGTTTCTTTGATTTATCTGGCATGGCAGCTGCTGATTCCCTTTTTCTTCTTTGTTCTCTAAACACAGCAAAAAAAGCGGCTCTCATAAAAGAGAGCCGCTTTGGTTTATTTTTAATCCTGTAACAAACTACCGCCATTGGTGGCAATGACTTCTTTGTACCAGTAGAAACTATCTTTGCGGGAACGGTCAAAGCTGCCGTTTCCTTCATCATCCGCGTCTACATAGACAAAGCCGTAGCGTTTCGACATTTCTGACGTGGAAGCCGATACTAAGTCGGTACAACCCCAAGGCGTATAGCCCATCAATTCCACACCATCTTCGATCGCTTCATACATTTGTTCGATATGCGCCTTCAAATAATCGATGCGATAGCTGTCATGGATCGAACCATCCTCTTCCACCGTATCCAAGGCACCTAAGCCGTTTTCAACGATAAACAACGGTACTTGGTAGCGGTCGTACAAGTTATTCAAAGTCACACGCAAGCCGATTGGATCGATTTGCCACCCCCAGTCAGAGGCTTCCAAGTAAGGGTTTGATTCGCCTAAAGAAAAGTTGCCAGCAGTTGCTTCGCCGCCTTCTTCAGGATTGTGGCGAGCAATAGAACTCATGTAGTAAGAAAAGGACATGAAGTCGACAGGGTATTGCGCAAGAATGTCTAAATCGCCGTCTTCGAAGGTCACTTCGATGCCGTTTTCTTTAAAGAAGCGCTTCGTATATGCGGGATACTTCCCACGAACTTGGACATCAGAGAAGAAGAGATTCTCGTGGTCACGCTTGATTTCTTCCATCACATCTGCTGGATTTGGTGTAGCTGGGTAAGCTTGCATTCGTGCCAACATCATCCCTACTTTGATGTCAGGATTGATTTCGTGGGCAAATTTTGTTGCTAAACTAGAAGCCACAAATTGATGATGCACAGCTTGATACATGTCAGAAAGGTTTTGTGTGCCGTCTTCGGATAATAAGGCACCGCCAACATAGCCAGAGATCCCCATGATATTGATTTCATTGAAGGTCAACCAGTATTTGACTTTGTCTTTGTAGCGGGTCAACACAGTTTCTGCGTATTTGACGAACAAATCGATCACTTGGCGATTTTTCCAGCCGCCATAGTTCAACGCGATCCCGATAGGTGTTTCGTAGTGAGAGAGGGTCACTAAGGGTTCGATCCCGTATTTCGCACACTCATCAAACACGTTGTCATAAAATTGCAAGCCTTCTTCATTTGGCTGAGCATCGTCACCATTTGGAAAAATTCTTGACCAAGCGATGGACAGACGGAAGGTTTTGAAGCCCATCTCTGCGTACAAGGCGATATCTTCTTTGTAGCGATGGTAGAAGTCTGACCCCCAACGTTTTGGATACAAGCCTTCTTTGTCATTTAAGGCAAACAAAACTTTTTCCCGTGTCATTGGTGCAGCAAATTCTGCCATGTTTTTGCGGTCTTCTGGTTTGACAGCGATCGCTGTATCAGATGTGGCTGGACCACGTCCGCCTTCGTTCCATGCTCCTTCAAATTGGTTGGCTGCAGTGGCGCCGCCCCATAAAAAGCCTTTTGGAAATTGTTTTTCTGTCATGATTAGCCTACTTTCTTTTTCTTTAATAATCGACACAGCAGATCAGCAAGAAAGCATTCTTACTGATCCGACGACGTGCCGTTAAATGCATTTATTTTACGACTTCGATCAAATCGTCCTGCGCTGTTACTTCTTTTGACTGTGTCGTTTGGATGTCACTGTAGTCGTTAGAGTTCGTGACGATGACTGGTGTCAGTAAAGAATAGCCTTCCGCACGAATCGCCTCTGTATCAAAAGAGATCAGTTTTTGACCGGCTTTGACTTTGTCTCCTTGGTTGATGTAGGCAGTAAAGTGATTGCCTTCAAGTTCTACCGTATTCATGCCGATGTGGATCAATAGTTCTGTTCCATCTTCTGTCACTAAACCGATGGCATGTTTTGTTGGAAACAAGATTTTGACTTCTGCATCTGCTGGCGCAGTGATTTCACCGATCGCTGGTTCAACGGCGATCCCTTTTCCCATAGCACCTGAAGAAAAGACTTTGTCTTCCACATCTGCTAAAGCAACCACTTGACCAGTTACTGGGCTTTTGACTGTTTCATCTTTGACGCTGGCAGAAACAGTTTTTGCTTCTGGCGCTGGCGCTGCTGGTGTTGCTTGACCGTCGACTGGTGAATCAACAGTTGTATACAATGTTGGTACTTTCAACAACATCATGATGATAAATGACGCCACGATCGCAATCACTGTACCGATCGCCAAGTGGATCACGCTATGGAAGCTGCCTGTTGCTGGATCGATATATGCAGGATACAAGAAGATCCCCATACCACCCATTGCATAACCAGTGACGTTAAAGATTGACAAGTAGATACCGACGAAACCTGAAACTAAACAAGAAACGATAAATGGTGTTTTCATTGGCAACGTGTACCCGTAGATCGCAGGTTCAGTCACACCGAAGATCGATGAGATCAATGCTGGCATTGCGCCTTGTTTGACTTTTGGTTCTTTCGTTTTCAACCAAATTGCTGCTAACACACCCGTTTGCGTGAAACATGGTAGCACTGCTGCGGTCAAAATAATCGAAGAGCCGTTTTGCGCCATATCCATGATCGCCAATGGCACAAGACCCCAGTGAAGACCAAACATAACTAATACTTGCCATAATGCCCCTAAAGCAAATCCGTAAATAATTGGGCTGAAATCGTACACCGCTTGGAAAGCAACACCGATCCAGCTAGAGGCTGTATTTGCGACTGGACCTACCACAAAGAAGGTCAACGGCACAGTGATCAAAATCGTTACAAAAGGAACCACAAACATTTTGACTACATCAGGTGTAACTTTGCGCATAAACTGTTCAATTTTCGAAGCGACAAAAATCGCTAAAATGATTGGCAGTACGCTGTTAAAGTAGCCACCTGCTGGTAAGGTCAAGGTTAGACCAAAGACTTTGCTCGCTTCAGCCACACTTTCTGCTAAGCCCGGATAAACCATCGCCCCTGCGATCGCTAATGCCGTATAGGTATTCATCTTGAATTTCTTCGCAGCAGTGACGGCTAAGATCATTGGTAAGTATTGGAACAAACCATCGCCTAAAGTATTCATTACTACATAGATACCATTGGTCGCTTCCATCCCAGTTGCTGCCAGCAACGCCGTGATCCCTTTTAAGATACCGGCTGCCGCTAATGGACCTAAGAACGGTTGGAACAGGCTTGAGATAACATCGATAAAGCGGTCAAACAAGCTGCCTTTTTGCCCGTCGCCTTCATCGATATCAAGACTGCCACCATCGGCTAATCCGCCGACTTTCAACACTTCATCATAAACATCTGGCACATGATTGCCGATAACGACTTGGTATTGTCCGCCTGCTTTGACGACGGTCACGACACCGTCACGTTTTTGCAAATAATCAGTGTCCGCTTTGCTTTCGTCTTTTAAGTGGAACCGTAAGCGAGTCACACAGTGTTTTACAGATGAGACATTTTCTTTGCCACCAACGTGGGCCAAAATGTCTTGCGCTAATTCAGTATATTTTGCCATTTTGATTGCTCCTTTTTTATTGGTCATTTAATAAAAATAAAAAGACCAGCCATTTCTACAATAAACAAGCATGAGAGATCCCCTAAAAAAAGAGCGACGGGTTTCCTCATCGAGTATTGTAAGAAAGTGCAGGTCTTGCCAGCCGAACTGTAACGAATCCATTTCCATTCTTAGGTTAATTTTGAGTGAGCGGCTAAGTTACCGATATGCAGAATCAAATACATCAATTCCATATCGTTGACATGCCAGCCCTTTTGTTCAAATAAGTATTCTTTGATCGAATCTGCGGTTTCTTTTTCTTTTGGATAGCTGCTGAAGGCCAAGGCAATCATTGGATTTGCCAATACTGGCTCTTCTTTTTCTTGACTTTGTCGAATTAAATAATAGCGAATGTGGGTCACGAACCGTTGGAAGTAGGAAGAATTCTCATCAAACTCGATGTTCATGCTGTACTTAACGATCCGTAAAATATTGTTCGTCAACTCGGTGTGCTCATAAGCACTTTGATTGGCGCTTTTTTCAATTTGCGCATTGACGAAATGCAAAGTGATAAACGCAGCTTCTTCTTGTGAAAAATCGGGATACAGCTCTTTGCGGATCAACTCGACCGCTTGGACACTGACCGCATATTCCTTGGCATAGATTTTCTTGATTTCCCAATGCATGGGATTGGTCAAAACAATTTCTTGCTTTTGACGACTGATGGCAAACAAGATATGATCCATCAGTGTGAAATAAACATTTGGATTGAAATCGGTTCCAACACTATCCCGAAAAAGACGCACGATTTCATAAATGACGGCCATTTGTTTTTCGTCAGCCTTCGTCATGACTTTCGACATATGTTCCACTGTCAAATCATCTTCTGGATAGTATTTTTTTTCGATTCGCTCAGCTGGAATCGGGTCACCCGGTTTCGTTTGAAAGCCGATCCCTTTTCCCATTAGGATCACTTCAACTTCATCTTCTTTTGAAAGTACAACATTGTTGTTGATCCTCTTGATAATCTTCACGAACGATCCTCCTTGATCAGCATAGCCCGTAAAAACGTTGCATCCTTTGACGTCTATGCAGAAGGTCTTGTATTTTTTTCTTTCTCTGACGTGCCGTTAAGTGACGAGGTGATTGACTGCTCCAGACAGTGCTGCAGGCTATCGTCAAACCTAACTGGCAGTTCGTTGTGTTTTACTTCTCCCCTCCTTTGCTGATCAATGACTGGACCTTACCTTGGAACCGGTTCTTTTTTTAGCTATTAGAAATAATGGAGCAAAAAAAGAAGACCAAAGCAAAAAAGTGTACAACCCAAGAAACTTTGGGTAATCAACGCACTTTTTTCCTCTGGTCTTGCCTGCCGAACAGTAACGAATCCAGTAATGAGAACACTCTCATGTTCCGTTGAGATAATAGTACTCATTCTGAGAAAAAATGTCAACACTTTTTTTGCAAACGTTTTTCTTTTTTCCTTTTCGGCTTTGTTTCACTCTTATTTGAAGTGGATTTTTTACTGATAGTGAGGGGTTTTTCTGTATAAATCCTCTGTAACAGCTTGGGCATTTTTTATCCAACAGCACACAACACAAAAAACCGTAATCTTCGTACATTACGGTCATAGCTAGAAGGATGATGCTTTACAAAAAACGATCAATCACAAAGAATTGGGGAAGGTCTGGTGCATGACAGACATTCAATGTGACTGACCGCTTTTAGCGATTCATGCGCTTCATGACTTCCACAAACGAAAAGGTGTCTTTGAGAGGGGGAAGCAATCAAATAACCTTTCGATTCTTCAAGATGTTGCTCGATCCTGCGATAAAAACCGCAGAGAGCGAGGAAAATGCTGTTCCTATCATAAAGGAAACAGTCACAAGACTTATCATTGAAAGGTCAACGATAAGGTTTCGCAGAAAAGGCAGTACTAGTTTTTAAATGGGTTGATTTCCCAAGGGCCGAATGGTTCAAATTCCATGAAAAACTACCTCCTTTATTATTTGCTATACCTTATTATATTTGATAACATGTTATTAAAATCACATTGTTCAGAAATGCGTCACAATTAAGGAGGTCCCCCATGAAACAGCAAGGCTCTTTAATCAAAAAACTGCGCACAGATCGCAAAATCTCGCAAGCCAAGCTTGCCGAAGGTATTTCCTCACGTACCACCCTTTCTTCATTCGAAAATCGTAAAACAAACCTCTCTTCACAAACCCTGTTTGACTACTTAGACAAAATGAATATTACGGTTCATGAGTTCAGTCTGTTGATCGACAGCGAAGCCACGGATCAGAAACGTCAGCTGGTGCAAGATTTCTATACCCGTTACTATGAGCGAACACTGACTCTCGACTACTTGACTAGCCTGGAAAAACGCTACTTTGAGACACAAAATTTTTTCTATTATTCTTTGTATGTCCAAGGATTGCTGCTGCTCAACCGTGAATCATTTCTGATGAATCAAGGAGCTTACACCCAAGAAGTCGAACTGGTAAAGCAATACTTGTTTGATATCGAAACCTGGGGGCGCTTTGAGTTAAATTTATTCTCAAATTTGTTATTTATTTTTGACCAAGAAACGATCAGTTATTACTTAGATCATGGGATCAAAAAAATCCTTCACTACGCCAATGATCCATTTTATGCAAATCTGTTAAGTGTCGTGATCTTAAACGGCTGTGCCTTTGCCAGCGAAAATAAAGATGCCTATCTACTTAACAAGTTTCTGCTTTTGTCTGAACCGCTACCCAATACTCCTCTCTATTTTTATTTAAAAATCCATCAAGTGCTGTATCAGGAAATATACTCGTATTTGCAATCCGCTCAGTTGAACAAAGAGATTCTAAAAAACACCTTAGTCGTTATTGAACAAGCCGGTTACCAGAACCATAAAAACGATCTCCAACAGTTGCTTGCTGCTGTTACCAATCGTGCGATTTAGCCGCTTATTAAATGGACATTTATGTAATGTTATCTAACAAAAAAAGCTGATCTTCCAACGGAGCTCAGCTTTTTCGTCAATGTCACTCCAACCCGCCCACGAAACAGCCGCTCAAAATGAAGGGTTCAACATTCGACTTGCTTCTTCCGTCTGCATGGACCAAGAAAAAAACCAGTTAGGTTTTAGACCTAACTGGTTTTGTTTGGCAAAAGCAACGAGCATGCTGCTGCCGATTCATTTGTGCAATTTACTAACCGATTAACGAGATTCTGAAGTCACACCGATGGTTGCCCATGGGTTATGATCGGCATCAAATGCCCAGGTAAAGTTTGCGACACGATCAGAGATCGGTAAGATTTGATTTCGATACAACGTTGGGATCGCAAAAGCTTCTTCAATCGCATATTCTTGCCATGCATCAAAAGCAGCCTTCCGTGTTGCTTCATCAAAGGAATCGATTGAATCGATCGCAGCTAACAATTCAGTATTTTCATCTGACTCAAAACGAGTGTAGTTAAATGCTGAATTTGGTCCCCATAAGCTGGTTGGTGATGGATCTGAACCAGTAGACCAAGCAGCTTGAAAGACATCGATATCTGGATCATCGTTTTTCAGCTTGTCGTAGAAGGCTTGGAAATCGATCAAACGACCTGTTGAATATTGAACATCTAAACCGATTTCTTGCCATTGTTGAACATAGTAATCCGCCAATGGTTGGGCAACTTCCCCACCAGACATTGACGCAAAGTTGATGGTCAATTTGTTGCCATCTGGATCTTCTCGGAAGCCATCGCCATCCACATCGATAAAGCCAGCGTCATCTAGAAGTTGGTTTGCTTTCTCCATATCTAAGTGGTATCCTTCGGCATCGCTATTGTGCAACGTACCATAAACAGGTGGGATCAATGTTGAAGCATTTGAACGCAAGCCGTGGTAGAAACGCTCACCGATCGCATCATTGTCGATGGCATAGCCCATTGCTTGACGCAATGCTTTGTTCGCCATTTTTGCATTTGGATCAAAATCAACACTGTTTGTTTCATCATTCCATGAACCTAAATTAAAGCCAAGATACGTGTAAGATTGTTCTGGACGACCTAACATTTGGTAGCCATCCATGTTTTGATACGTATCAAAGGTATCTGTTGGCATTTTTAAGACTAAATCGTATTGCTTGGCGTTTAACGCTTCATTGATTGAAGCCGAAGGGACGTTACGCATCACGATTTTTTCTAAGTTTGGTGTATCGCCATAGTAATGTTCATTCGGTACATATTCCACCGTTTCACCTGGTACGATATTACTCATTTTGTATGGACCAAAACCGATTGGATTGGTTCGAACGGGATCACTTGAAGGCATATCTGCCACTTCAATGCCTTCAAAGGCATGTTTCGCTAATGCAGAATGCCAGATCGCTCCACCGGATTGCTGCATACCTGGATGCATTTCTTTAAACTCGATTTCAACGACTTTATCGCTGACTGCTGTGATCCCTGAAATCGTATCGGCATCGCCGCTGTGGTATTCTTCCATACCAACAATATTCGTAAAATCATTGTTGTAACGAACGCCATCATAGTCTTGATGTCCGATGACTTCATAAGAGAAGATCACGTCTTCAGCCGTTACATCGACCCCGTCAGACCATTTCAAATCTTCACGCAAAGTGATCGTTGCTTTGTTGTTATCGACATCTAATTCTAAATCAGCTGGTCCACCATTCACAATTCGGAAATCTTCATCTTGTAGGAACAAATATTCATGGCTTGGTAACATGAAGTCACGGTCATAAGCATCTTGATAAAACTCCCATTGAAACAACCCTTGGAATTGCGTATCTGTTACTACCGCAACATCTAAGACGCCCCCATCGATCACTTCATCGTTATTTTCAACTGCAAGCTGCAAATCATTGATATCAAATCCAGCTGCCTCAGTTGATGATTCTTGTGTATCTGTCGAACCTGTTCCACCTCCGTTACTTTGTCCGCAAGCCCCTAAAACAAGCGCTGCCAATAAAGTAATCATGCCAAACTTCGTTTTCTTCATACTCTTCCTCCTTATTTAAATCCCTTCCTCGTGATTCAGTGATCACTCGATCTTCGAATAAAAAAACCAAGCAAACAGTTTTTTTTATCTTAAAATGGCTTTTTTATTAGAAAATCTGAACGAGATTAACTAAATTATAACAATTTTCGTAAAATTCTTTCTGTCAATAATTTCACCGATTGATGAAATTATTGAAAAAACGGCGATTCTCCTTGATACATCGCCGTTATTATTATTCGCATTTTCTTAAATTTTTCTTTTTCTCCCTTTTTTGGTTCTCATTTACCTTGTTCTCCCGCTACTTAAAACTGTCAAAAAATACTTTTTTGTCGCTAAAAGGTGTGATACTATGAAAAAAAGGAGCGTTCAATGAAACTATGGCAGATAAACGAGTTTTCTTACAAACAAAATCGAAACCCTTTGCACCTATCTCACAGCTCTTAACCCAGCGCTTGCTTTTGGCGTATAGCATCGTCTTGATCCTCATTGGCTTGGTTGCTTCCCCTCCTCAAGCTTTGTGGCAAGGCTCGCTGGCAATCTTAAATGCCCCCAGCAATTTGATTTCTGATTATTTTGCGATCGGCAATCTTGGAAGCGCCTTTTTAAACAGTGGCTTATTGACATTGATCAGTATCCTCCTTGCGAAAAAGCAAGGAACGATTATTAGTGGACCAATGATCGCTGCTTTTTTTACCATATCTGGCTTTTCTTTTTTTGGAAAAAACATCTTTAACTCGATTCCCATTCCACTTGGTGTCTATTTATACTCTTACATACAGCAACGCCCCGCTACACAATATTCACTGGTTGCCTTATTTGGCAGTGCCGCCTCGCCGGTTATCAGTTACTTAGCATTCGGTTTAGGGTTGCCTTTACCCGTCGGGATCGCTTTTGGTTATGGCATCGGTCTATTGATCGGTTTGGCGCTTCCTCCTCTAGCAGCTCAATTTTTACAATTCCACCAAGGTTTTTCTTTGTATAATATCGGGTTTGCTGCTGGCATCATCACTATGTTTTTCACGAGTTTTTTACGCCTGTTCGACTTAGAAGTCTATTCAAACAAACAGTTGACAACGGAGTATCACTATTACCTGACAGCGTTCTTGCTTCTTCTTTGTCTTGCTATGTTTCTTATTGGGTATCTTCTAAACCAGCGATCCCTCAAAGGCTTGCCTGAGCTTTTTCAAACATCAGGGAAACTAATGACGGACTATGTCACGATTTTTTCCCTTGGGGTCACGATGATGAACATGGCGATGATGGGGATGTTGATGCTGTTCTTTGTCTTCTTCTTACAAGGGGAACTATCTGGTCCCCTTTTAGGCGCAATACTGACCGTGATTGGCTTCAGTGCATTCGGGAATCACTGGAGAAATAGTTTGCCTGTCATGATTGGGGTGGTTTTAGCAACCAAGGTCGGTTTGACCTCTGATGTCTCGACCTTCAGCTTATTGCTGACAGCGATCTTCGGCACCAGTCTAGCCCCCATCAGTGGGTATTATGGTCCAGTTGCTGGCGTAATCGCTGGGGTGGTCCATGCAGCCTTGGTCACAAATATCACCTATTTACATGGAGGATTGAACTTATACAATAATGGCTTTTCCAGTGGATTTGTCGCGGCAGCAATGGTACCATTGTTAGATGAATACCAGCAAATCAGAAGGCGGAGAAGAAAATGATTGAAAAAGAACGGGCACGGCGAATCGTCGATGAAGTGGTCACCTACTTTTTGTCCCATGACTGTCAAAAGATAATAAGTGAGATGGCCTTTGAAGCAGAGGGGTTTAAAGCAGTTGTGCAAGGTCAATTTCCAGAGCAGCCCTCTGATTTAGAACATTTTATCGACATGCTCAACACACCAAGAGATAGCACGTTAGAAAATTATTATGTGGAGCTGTTAGGCGGTCATCAAACGATCCATGAAGAAAAAGATTACTATCTATTAGGATTAATGATCGACGAAGCATCCATCATGTACGAGGATGAGCAATTGATCGTTGAATTGTATCGCAAAAAATACAACTGAAAAGCCCTACGCAAAAAACGTTTCTAAGCGGTGACCTTCACCCTTTAGAAACGTTTTTTGTTCGTTTGTCGTGACAAAAATGAAAGTTTATTGATAGATTTTTCACACTACTTTTCAGAAAACCAGCGTTATACTTTCATCATAATAAAAAACGAGGTGACCGATAGATGAAAAAACTTCTGATTGGACTTGCAGCGCTCCTCCTCATAGGGTTCGGCGCATTGCAGGTCGCACAAACCGTCATCATGGGCGGCGACAGCTACTATGTCCAAATCACCACAGATGGTGAAAAGACGACTTCTAAGGATGACAATGGGAATGTCTATACGCAATACCATTACGAATTGCCAGGGTATGATGAGAACGGCAAAAGCAAAACCCTTGATTTCAACGGTTTCCAAGAACGACCATTGCGCAAAGAAGCCTATTTAAAGCTTACTTGGAACGAAAAAAAAGGGGTGACTGGCTATGAAGAAGTCAAAGAAAAAGACATCCCAACCAAAGCATTAACCCAATTAAAAGGAGCGTAACGCAACGATGGAAAAAATTATTCAAGCAAATGAACTGACCAAAGTGTATGGAAAAGCTAACGAAAAACAAACCGAAGCCTTAAAAGGTATCAGCTTTGATATTGAAAAAGGCGAATTCATTGGGATCATGGGGGCTTCTGGTTCAGGAAAATCCACCCTACTAAACATTCTTTCAACTTTGGATCATCCGACAAAAGGTGCCATTCGCATCAACAATAGCGATATCACCAAACTAAAAGGCGATGCCTTGGCAGATTTCCGCAGCCGTGAAATCGGCTTTATTTTCCAAGACTTCAATCTATTAGAAAACTTAACAGCTTCAGAAAACATCGCTGTGCCGTTGTCTTTACAAGGAGTCAAACCAAAGATCATCCAACAACGGATCAAACGAGTCGCAGAACGCTTGTCCATCACACATATTCTCGACAAATATCCAGCAGCGATCTCTGGTGGACAAAAGCAACGGGTGGCAGCCGCTCGAGCATTGATCACAGAACCAACGATCCTTTTTGCGGATGAACCGACAGGTGCCTTGGATTCAAAAAGTGCGAAAGATTTATTGAATATGATGGACGACTTGAATACCAATGACCAGGTATCGATTTTATTGGTCACTCATGATCCCCTTTCTGCCAGCTATTGCCAACGTATTTTATTTATCAAGGACGGAAAGATCCATCAAGAAGTCAAACGTGAGGATCAAAGCCGCGAAGCGTTTTACCGCCAGATCCTTGTCATTCTAGGAAACTTGGAACAATAAGGAGGAAGAACACATGCTTTGGAAACTATCACTTACCGGGATCAAAGCTCGGTTGAAGGATTATATCGTCCTCTTTTCTGGTTTAGTCATGGCTTCAGCCATCTTTTATATGTTCGAATCAATGGCGAGCAATGAAGCCTTTTTAAAAAGCAACTCGATCATCAGTATGGTGGTCTTCGTCTTTCGTTTTGGCTCGGTCCTCTTAGGGATCATTACCTTTGCCTACATCTTATACGCCAATTCTTTCTTGATGGCGATGCGCCAAAAGGACTATGCCATGTTTATGATGTTAGGAGCCAAAGGACGAAAGATCGCCCAAATGATTTTTATCGAAACCTTTATGGTAGGTATCGTTGCCACCGCTGTCGGCTCTATCTTAGGGATCGGCTTAGCAAGTGGTGTCAATACTTTGCTAGTCAATCAATTAAACTTGCAGATCACCCATTATGCAGCATTTAGTCCAGAAGCATTGATCGTAACCGTCGTCTTCTTCTCGGTTCTCTTTTTGATTGCTGCCATCTTCAATGCACGGGCAATTGCCAAAAAATCGATTTTAGCATTATTACGGGAAACAAGCACGCCCGCACAAGTCAAACAACGGCCATTCTTGCTCTTCTTGCAAACCATTTTAGGTCTTTGTTCCTTAGCCATCGGCTATTATATGATGAGCGATTTGATGACCTTCCAATTGATCGGCATCGGCATCGCCCTTGTCACGATCGTTCTTGGCACATACCTAGTCTTTCGTTCGGTGATCATCGCTCTTTTATCCCTATTAAAGAAGAACGATACGATCGCGTTGAAAAAGTTAAACAATTTCACCTTGTCGCAATTAAGCTTTCGGATTCGTGAGTATACCCAGATGCTTTCGATGGTGGCGATGCTTTTTGCTCTAGCATTAGGTGCCTTGACGGTTGGTCTTGGCTTTAAAAACGAGATCCCTATCTTGGCAAAAACTGTTGCCCCTTATGACTTGTATTTGAACAATGCCCAAAACGCCTCTGACGAAAAAGTCAATGCGTTAAACCCGACCCTTGATGTGACCTACAGCATGAAAGAAACGGATGACACCATTTATTACGTGAAGGAACAATTCAACGAAAACAACTTGCTCAGCTCCAGTATGGATCAGTTGAGTGTCGATGTCACTTACAACAAGCTGACTGGCGATCAATTAGCTTCTGATGTGACCGCCCAAGACCAATTGCGTAGCTACCTCTTACCAGAACAACGAGGTAAGGAGATCCAAGTCGTCGATCAAACCGCTTTTGGTGCGGTCAATGCATCGGAAACCAGCTTGCGAATGGTACAAGTCAAAGACTTCCAAGCAAGCTACGATGGGCTGCGTGATTTGGCGCAAGCAAATCAAGACGCAAATTCTTCAGAAACCGCCGATATGAATTTTTCCCAACGGGTCTTCGCTTACGACAGCTATAACGGGATTTTCTCTGGTTTTGAATTTATGGGCTTCTTCCTGGGTATCGCCTTCTTGACGATGTTAGCTAGCTGCCTGATGTTCAAAATTCTTTCAGGGGCAAACAGCGACATTCAACGTTACACGATGCTGAAAAAAATCGGTACCCGCACGCGTTTACTGAAAAGCTCGATCCGTAAAGAGATTGGCGTGCTCTTCCTAGTTCCTGGCATCTTAGGAATGATCCATGTCTTGTTCGGTCTAAAAATGTTCACCACCTTGATGATCGATCCGTACCATGACCTATGGCTACCTTTTGGCATCTTTATCGCCCTCTACGCCATTTATTACGTGGTGACCATCTGGTTATACACCAACATTGTTTTAAACCCAAAGAAAAAATAACAATCACTCTCTGAATTGCTCAACGCAAAGAGACCATCAAGCCATGAAGGGCATGATGGTCTCTTTCATTTTTCTTGTTTTTTCTCGGACAAAGGGAAGGCAATCTTAGGGTTTGAACCCTAGATGCATCGCCGCCGCACCTCCTGCATAGCTTTTGACTTGCAACACATCAAAGCCAGCTGCCTGAAACTCACGTTTCAATGCCTCTTTGTCAGGAAAATCCCGTGCCGACTCCTGCAGCCAGGAATATTCTTGATAGCTTTTGGCGAACAGTTTGCCAAATAACGGCATGACATGGTGAAAATAAAAAGTAAACAGCTGCCGCCAGCCGATCAGTGTGGGCTGTGATGTTTCGAGACAAACGATTTTCCCGCCTGGGCGCAACACCCGATGGATCTCCGCCAAGACTTGTTGGCGATCTGCGACATTTCTCAACCCGAACCCGATCGTCACATAATCAAAGTGCTCGTCTGGAAAGCTTAATGCCATCGCATTGCCCGTCTGCCACTGGATCTGCGTTTGTTGCTTTTTCTGTGCCTTTTCTTTGGCAACCGTTAACATTTCTTCGCTAAAATCAACGCCGGTCACTTGCCCCGTCGGACCGACCGCTTCATTCAACGCAAACGCCCAATCCCCGGTCCCGCAGCATAAATCTAATATCTCAGCACCCATTGGTACTGCCATTCGTTTCATGGTGTCCTTGCGCCACCGTTTGTGCAGCTGAAAAGAGATAATACCGTTCATTCGATCATAACGGGAAGCGATCGATTCAAATACATCATGTACTTTGGTTTCTTTGGCTGTTGTTGCCATTGCGGCACGTCCTTTCTTTGTTCCCTTCGATTTGCTGTTGCTTCACGTGCTTCTGCTTTTTAGTCTAGCACGAAAAAACCTGCGGAACAAAAACTCTGCTTTCTCCTTTTCCTCCAGTCATTTTCCCACCAAAAAACAGCCGTTCCTACATAGATCCCCGCGTTGTTGACCGAGGCAATTCGGTCAGCAACAAGCGGATCCAGCAGTGAAAGACTGTTCTTCTAGCTTTTAAAGCAGGTTATTCAGGTTTAATCGATGAAGTCCCAGATATTGTTCCAATAAGAAACACGGTCTGCGCCATTTTCATCTTTGTAGCGCACAGAAATCAAATTACGGATGTCATGGACAGGAATATCAAGGGTGACAGAATCCGTGACAGGTCTTTGCTGCACGTTGTATGTTCGATAAAAGGTTCCATCCATATAGACGTCAAAGGTACTAAGATTGGAGTAAAAAATCTGCAGCTGATTGTTATGAACAGCAAGGTTGATCAACTCACCAGTGACAGCGCGTGTACCGGTCTGAAGCGTGAGACTGTCTTCCCCTATCAGGATGTTTTCCGTCTCTGGTTGATTCCCCGAAACTCTTCCGTTGATCGTTACCGGGGTCAGAACATTACCAGCAGCTGCCTGTTCATCCACTCGAGCAGTCAAGTTCCATTCCATGCGATCCCCCGGTGCGATTGGTCGTTCTAAGTGGATCGTGATACGATCGCCAGAAAGACTAGCCGAGGCTATATTGTCTTGGTACACGAGCGCATCGACATTTAAGAACGTCAATAAATTCGGCGAGATATCTAACGTCACGACAGCATTCTCAATATCGTCTTTCCCAGAATTTCGCGCATCGTTGCTTTCTACGATCGTCCGCAAGATCAATTGATTACCCACTGTGATAATCGGATTGCCTTCTTCATCACGATCAAAGCTTTGCGGTACTCGCAACGTAATCGATGGGTCAGAAGGTCGAATACTGGTGACTTCAAAGGATAGTGCTGGTGGGAAACGATCATCGCCAATGGCATCACGATACCCTAAATAGTCCTCGTAATCGCTGGCGGACGGATTCGTGCTCCCCAACTGACCATTGGGTTCCGTCGTGGTCGTATCTGGTAAGGTTCCTACGAAATCGTCGTAACGATCATTGGCAAAATCTTTTGCGTAAAATTCGATATACACATCCTCTTCAGGAACAAGGCGACGAGGTAATTGATACTGCCATGGTACGGAATTGCCTTGTTCGGCATCAAGCGTAATGACATATGGGTCACCTGAAGCATCACGGATCAATCCTTGCGCGGTACTCGCATAAATGGCGACCCGCTCTTTTGGCTGATCGTCTTGCGGAGAATGAAAATCCATGATCCCCGATACTGTTGTCGTCCGTTCATTAAAGACCTGATCCTCTGCCACTTGCAGACCAGTCGGTGGTCGTACATCCACGACGACCGCATCAGGCAAAGCGGCAATACTCTCTTCTGTTGCATGAATAAAAATCGAATCGTCAACACCCTCCATCGTGGGGTCTAATCCCCGATGGGCACGCAGCACTTCAAAACGTTGACCTGTCTTGAAAAAGTCGTCCCGCGTCCATGCGATCACACCATTATGCACCTCACCAAAAACATCGACAGTTGATTTGGAGGAAAGCCATTGTGTTTCAAGCTGGTTGCCTGCTTCGTCCTTCAAAGCAACTTCCACCCAGACCTCATCATCCCAGGCATCGCGAATCGCCCCCGTGTATTCATACGGAACGACCGCTTTGGCATAAAAGGTTTTGTCGGCATTGGTCGGGGTCACTAAGTGCTGGATCATTGGCGGATAATTATTGGCAGAAAATCGCGTGTAGGCATTCCCGCCCCTAAAAGTCGTACTGTTGAATTCATTTGAAAAAGGCTCTCCCGGCTGCGGACTAACGATTTGTGCAAAATTGACATTGCCTAGTTGATAGCTCAATGGATTCCAGAAATTGTCCGGATCACCATCTAGATTCACGTCGTTGCGCTTTTCCCATACCGCTAGTCCGACACGATTAGACGTAAAGGTACTGTTGCGATTTGTGTTTGAGAACGCTTGTCCGCCATTCGGACGGTTATTTCGGAAGTCATAAAACAGTGGTTCATCAATCACAAAATTGCTTCTTGCAACCGAACTGATTATTCCATTATTTGCACCTAGGGTCCGACCTTCCATTCGAAAGGTCGCGTCTTTTCCAGCTAAGAACTCGGCTTCTCCGCCTTGCATCCAAACAGCAGGTCCACGATGTGCATAGATGTGGATTCGACTGTTTTCACCTTGTGCACTAAAGACCGAGGTTCCACTGCCATCAAGGGGAAATTGAATCCCTTGTCGACCAGACCTATCTTCACCATTACTGGCAGTAATGGTGGAATCAGCAGATGGGTCAAATTCTCGATCTTCATCATTGTACTGATCAAATACGGCAAAACCTGTTTCATCAATATAGATGCCATCATCTGCCGCAGTCCTGGTGCCTGCATGGTTAAAGATATTCAACTGACCGGCTGACTCCACATAGAACTCGTTATCTCGACCATACATCCGCACAGCAGCCGAATTCCCATGGTATTTGACGATATTCATCCTCCCTTGGTCGGCAAGCACAAAGGTCTGTTCCCCGACTAAGCGAAACCGCATGACAGAAGCATAGTCATGATTTTGACCATCGCCAAATAGATTAAACTGCGACCCTTCCCCAGTTACCGTCACATTGCCACCGAGCTCGGTGTCTCTTGACGCTTTGGAAATTTGATTGACAAAAGCAGCGGTTCCTCTCGGTACACCATTCGTGGGAGCAGGCGCTCTAGAATACGAGTTTACGACCGCACCACCAGATATAATCGTACGAGAAAACTTGTTATTCCCCTCATCCCGTTGTCCAATCAAGGAAATGATTGCACCGTCAGCTCCCGCTAAGTCCATTTGTGATGAGGCATTTAAAACCGTGCCTTCACCATCGACTTCAAAAATCACCTCATTTGTGCGATTTTCCATATTCGCCCAAATTACTTGTCGCTGAACGCTGTAGAGGTCTACCTTGGAACCCTTATTGACTCGAAACGAGGTTGAAATATTGTTGTTATTTGGATGAAGTCGAAAAATTGGCCGAGTATTTGAGATCTTGACATCCGCCTCATCCGTAATCAAGACACTTTTGACATTAAAGCTGCCAGTATCTGAACTGTTGCCCGCGGCTGCGTTCCTGTGAGCCACCCAATGGAACGTTCCGCGAATCTCGAGATTTCCTTGCTGCAAATAAAGGAAATTATTGCCCGTACTTCCCTCTAGCACACCACTTTTTGCCTCGATATTTTCTATTTTGACCGTCCAAAAAGCTGAAGCTGCCAACGATTGTTGATAGATCAACGCGTTTGATCCTAGATTGTTCCCCTGAAAATCGATCGTCATATTTTTTAACTCAAAGACCGCTGGCTGACGATCATGGGTAGTCGTCAGTTCAAAGAAACGTCCAGTAGGATTCGTGCTATAGTTTGGTGTCCCGTTCGTGTTGAAACGCTTCGGTGTGGTTAAGGTAAAACCATTCCCATCGATGGACACTGACCGATTCAACGCCGTTAAACGATTGTTGGCCTCATTCGTATAATCAGCGGTAATGTCAGCGAGAAACACGATTTCAGAGATCGATGAATCACTAAAAGCAGCCCGCAGCTCTTGATAGTCCGAAACTTCGGCACGCTCTCCTTGCGTCGCCCGTTCTGAAAGCAGTTCGACTGCCGCTGACTCATTGGTTTCCTGCTGCTGAATGTCAAGCAAGGCTGCTGCTTCTGCAGCCTTGTCGGCTTCAACTCGCAAGGCTTGTCGTTCCTCGAGAGAAGGCGGAGCGATTTTTTGCAGCGTCCGGTTTCCCCGCTTAAGAACAAATTCGATGGCGTCTTCTTCTCCTAAAGAGACTGGTAATGCCAAGGACAACGTTTCTTCCGTAGGCGCCACTTCGATTTCCACACCATAAACACCCTCTTGTTCAGCTGGATGCAAGGTCGCTTCCTCAAGCTCAAGCATTTCAAACATTTCTAATGACACCAGCGCTTCATGATTCGCCATCAAGAAAAGCGTCTCGCCCGCGGCTTGTTCCGATTCGATCGTCACTACATATTGTCCCGTTTCTGGGTCAAAGTGACCGGACACTTCATAAGAATTACCACCATTGATAGCAAAGACCGCATACAAGATAGAAATAATGATAAAGCCCCCTAATGCAGCGGCAGCCAGTTTGATTTTCGAGACAGTCGCTAGAACAGTAAATGATTTCATCTAGGCACCCCTTTCCTTTGATTACTCCAACAGTTCTTGTCCCGTTTCAAATCTTGATAGATAATACAGCTTGATAACGACACTTGCCGAAAACGCATCTGCTCCTGACGTATTGCTTCCTTGCCGATATTCGACTGATTCCACTTTTAAAAAGCGATTCAGGTTTTCCATCCGATCAATAAAACGCACGATTCCTTCATTCGTCTCACTCAAGAGGTCAAAGCCGATCCTTGTGACCCGAAATTGCGTCGCCAAAGGATTGTCACCAGTCTGATCTGCCATTTGTTCTGGTGTAGGGTAAAGCATCTCCTCATTAAAGGTCGATTGCAAAATCGTGATCGGCAATTCCGTTTCAAGAGCAGCGAGATCAGTAAAATAAGACTCGATCGCCATGCCATTGGGAATGATCGGCACCTCATTGACCGTCTCTGATGAAAGAAGGTCTGGTTCCCCTTGCAGGTAGACCAGCTGTTCTTGAATGTCGCGGATCTCAGCTTCGATCCCAGCTAATTCCTGAGCCAATTCGATCCCTTCGGCACGTTTGGGATTCAGCAAAAATAGCCAGAAAATGAATACGGAGGTAGCGAGAACTAGTGCAATCACCGCGGAGATGATGATGTGTTTTTTGGAGAAAAAGACTCTAGTCATCCGCTTCCACCTCGCTTTCTTCTTCGCTGTCTTCACTGATCACTTGTGGTGCATCGATTCGTGAGAGATAGACAGTGATGCGCCCATCTTGCGGGATGGAACTATGGGAAAAGGATTGATAGGTCACATGATGTACCCAATCGATTGCTTCAAAAGCTGATTTAAGTCGAATCAGACTTTCATAAACATCCCCTTGGACCGCCAAGTTCACCGAAGGAAACAATGGTGTGCCGTCTTGGGCTGTTTCGGACATTGTCCCCTCGCCATTTAGCAGCAAATTATACGAATTGATGGTCACATCGATCCCTGATGCCACTTCCTCAAAGGTTTCCATAATAGGCGCTGTGAAATATTTCTCTTGCTTTTGCAGGGCGATGAATTCTTGTAGGTCTTGAGATTTTGAAGCTAGCATCTCTTCTAACTGGCGCTGAAAGACGATACGCTCTGCTTGACTAGACATGATATTGCTTTGATTATTGGTCACCAAACGCTGATAATACCAAAAGCCTAACCCGCAAACCCCAACGATAACTAACGAAAGGAGAAGCGAAACCGAAAGAATGACTTCAAACGCCCGATTACGAATAAATTTATTAGGCAATAGATTGATGTTCATGGTTACACCTCTTTCGTCGCTAATCCCGCAGCCAAGACATAGCGGTCGGGAATTTTTTTCTTGCTGGTTTCACTTACTTTTGCAGAAATCGTTTTGACTGGCAAAGAAGATACGTCGTGAAAAATTTCTTGGACTTCTTTGCGCAGCATTGGATGACCGCCGACTAAGTAGATTTTTTTCAATTCACAATCAGGCGAGATTTCCTGATAATAGTAATCAATCACCGAATTCAGGGTTTCTGCCAACCCTTCCAGTGCTTGGATCTCCGCACTTTCCCTAAAGTTCACTTGCACAGATTGGGCTTTTTCAATATATTTCCAGTTGGCTTGATTATAATCTTCATACTGCAAGTAGGTCGGCACCAATTCTTCAAAAAAGGTGATATTGGCGATGCCGGCATCTAACTCGACCAGCACGAAATTTTCACTCCAGTTGATCTGTCGCTGAAACATGCGACTATACGCCAGAAAACTGCAATCGACGCCCATCAGCTGATGGCCGCCTTTTTTCAATGTGTCGCCGAGTTGAATCAAAATCGGCTCTGATGTGACCACGACTGGCACATTGCCATTGATGGTAAACCGATTCCGCTGGATGACCACAGCTTGCGGCTCTGCTTTTTCTTCCTTCTTGCTGGCTTTTCTCTTTTGTGCTTTTGGTGCTTTTTGCTTGTTGCCTTTGCCTAGGATCAGCAAATCAAAAATCGGGTTTTCAAAAGGCAAGGAGATGGACTCCCCCAATTCAAAATACAAGTACTCGCGAATCTCTTTTTCCGAGTTCATCTTGCCGATAGGGATCTGTTTGATCAGCAGACGAGAATTCAGCGCCGTGATCACCACACTCATCGTGCGTAATCCCAAACGTTTGGCAATCTCATTGAAGGCGGCTTCAAGACTATCAGGATTGCGCAGCTTATCATCTTTAAAAATCGTACCATTCACGACCAGCTCGCCGTATTTGAGACGGTCACCTTTTTTGGTACAGTAACGGATGCAGTTTTTTTGGATGTCGATCCCAACTAAGCGGGGAATTGTTTTTTTGCCAAACATACGAGGACCTGCTTTCTTCTTGTTGGTTTTTATGAAGGAACCAACGTTATTTCTATGTACAACGCTTGCTTAGCAAATCAAGCAAACGCCAAGGTCAGCAACCCGATTCAAAGGAACCAGCCGCTGCCAAGATAAACCATGCCAGTAGCAATAGCGATAAAGGGACCAAAAGCAATGTAGCGGCTTTTGACTTTGCCCCGTAGCATTTGGATCACGTAAAAGATCACTGCCAAGCAAGAAGCGACAAATAAAACGGTCAAGACTTGCACTGGGCCGATATACACGCCTAAGACGGCAAATAATTTGATATCGCCGCCACCCATGCCTTTTTTACTGAGCTCCGCTAAGAGATACAATGGCAAGAAACCAGCAAAAAAGCCAACGAGCCAATACCACCAAAATTCATTTTGCGGTTGGATCAACCGTAAACCGATCCCTCCGACGAAAAAAGGGGCTAACACTTTATTGGGAATCAGCTGATAAAAGATGTCGCTGGCAGAAATAATGGCTAATAAGGCTAATAAACACCAAGCGGCAATCACTTCAGCAGTGCCCCAAAACAGCAAGGTCGTACCCGTAAATAACATGCCGATCAACACTTCATAAAGAAAAGCAATCAGCGGGATCTTTTTTTGACACTTGCGGCACTTGCCTTTTAAAATAAGGTATGATAAAACTGGAATGAGGTCCCTTGCACCCAATGTCTGTTGGCAGTCATCACAGTGCGAGCGAGTCAGCAGGGATTCCTTTTTGGGAACCCGCCAACCAACCACTAGGAAAAAAGAACCTAGACACATTCCTATGATGAAAAGATAACCAATGATTAGGCCCATTGGGATCTGTTGCAAAATTTCGTTCATAAAAAACTCCTTTTTTCCTGGGGGGTTGAGTTGCCGTACACCTTAGGTCAGGTTAGTGACTTAAGGTGTTTTTAGTTTCCGCCGCCACCGCCAGCTGGCGGATCTGGGAATAATGTTTTACGACCTAGATCACTAACTTGTGTTTGTGTTAACGTCATTCCTACGGAGCGTTTTGTTCCGGCAGTCAAAGCACCGTCTTCTAATGTAATGAGCAGAGTTCCATCATCCTGAATTTCAAACTCAACTTCGTCTACATCAGCAAAACCTCCACCACTATAAAGATTAGCACCTATAACATCCTGCAGTGTGAATTCATTCGGATTCGGGTTAGCTCCAGAACCGCTGTTAGGTGTTACTTCCGTCGACTGATACAGTACCGCTGCAGAGTATGCTGTTTGAACATCTGAAATAGCCGCATCTTCACGCGCATTTTGGATGATATTTCCAATAGCAATTACCCCGATACCTGCAATGATTGCAATGATAACAACAACAGCAAGTAACTCAACCAGCGACAAACCTGTCTCATCTTTCATTAATTTGTTAAAACGATTTTCTGTTTTTTCTTCTACTAAAATTGCATCAAGCATATGTTATTTACTCCTCCTACTTTTCCTAAAAAATATATATCAAACAGAACGTCTAGGAATTCTGTTAATATCACAAATGATTACCCCTGTACGGCACCAAAAAGATCAAACATTGGTACCATGATCGCAGCGACGATCAATCCAACAATGACACAAATAACTAATATCACTGTCGGTTCAAGGACTGTTTTGATTCGTTTACTGGATTCGTCCACTTCTTTTTGAAAGATAATGCTTAGTCTTTTTAGCATATCTTCAAGGGATCCAGTACTTTCACCGATTTCTACCATCTGAGTGACTAATAAAGGAACGGTTAGGTTCCCACGAAAAACATCACTCATTTTGCCCCCTTCTTCTATTTGAAAGGCGCAATCGTCAATGACTCGCTTGATTGATTTATTGGACACAACATCCCGACTCATATTCAATGCCGTGACCATACCAACCGAACTACCAAGTAAAGTCGACAAAGTTGTCATAAACAGTGAATAATTATTTTTTATCGCTAATTCACCGAACAACGGTATTTTTAAAATGAAACGATGAACAGCAAAATCGATTTTTTCATTTCGACGAATGAGCCAAAAGCCGATCATAATGCCTACAATAAAGACTGCTAAAACCCATCCTTTAGTTTGAAGAAAGTCGCTGATTGCCATGGTAGCCACGGTAATAGCTGGCAAATCTGTATCAAAACTTTCAAATACTTCGACAAACATCGGGACGATCATGACTAGTAAAATGATACCTACGACAAACGTCATCAAGATCAAAATGATTGGGTAGACCATCGCTGTGATAAGACCACTTCGATTCTCAGCACTTTTTTCATAATAATCCGCCATATCCTTTAAGTTTTTTTCCAAAGACCCTGACATTTCCGATACGGCAATAACACTTGTCAACAAAACTGGAAAAGCATTAGGATGGGCTTTATAGGCTTCTGAAAGTGGTCGTCCGCCATCAATCTCATCCCGAACTTCACCAAGAATTTTCTTGAAATTCGGATTTTTTTGCTGTTCTTCCAGCATTCGTGAAGCATCAACAATCGTAATCCCCGAAGCGATCAATGTCGAAAACTGGCGTAAGTATGCAACTAATAATTTTAGAGATACTTTGTTGAATAATTGAATCTCTTTATTCGCCAAGGTTTCTGGCTGTTCGATCAAGCTGCTGACTTTGATGTGCTTTTGGCGCAGTTTTTGGCGGGCTTCGACGGAGGAATTGGCACGCAAGCTGCCAGAAAACGTTTCGCCTCGGACATTGGTGCCTTGATAGGCAAAGAGTGCCATCGGCTATTCGCCCCCTTCCTCCATTAAGTTATCTGCCACATCAGCATCGACCCGTTCCGCAGCAACCAGTTCTTCTAAAGAGGCGCTCATGGTATGCATGCCTTCGTTTTTCCCCATCTGCAGCATATTATGGATCTGGTGGGTTTTCCCTTGACGGATCAAACTGGCGATCCCTCGGGTATTGAGCATCATTTCGGTTGCTGCTACCCGTCCATTGCCATCGATCGTTGGCAGCAAGCGCTGGGACAAGATCCCTAGTAATGCGCCAGCAAGCTGTGTACGAATCTGAGTCTGCTGATCGGCAGGAAAGACATCGACGATCCGTTCAATGGTCGCTGGGGCACTTGACGTATGCAAGGTTCCTAATACCAAGTGTCCCGTTTCCGCTGCCGTCAAGGCAATCGAGATCGTTTCAAAATCCCGCAGCTCCCCTACTAAAATGACATCTGGATCTTGCCGCAGGGCAGCTCGTAAGCCATTGCCAAAGGACATGGTGTCGCTGCCGACTTCCCGCTGGGCAACGATGCTTTTCTTGTGGTTATGGATGTACTCGATCGGATCTTCCAACGTCAAAATATGCGTCTTTTTGGTGTCATTCAAATAGTCCAGCATCGCAGCCAGTGTCGTTGATTTCCCTGAACCGGTCGGCCCTGTAACTAAGAACAAGCCCTGGCTTTTATGGATCAGGGTCCGCAGGACGGTCGGCATACCGAGTTTGCTTAATTTCGGGATCTCGATGGGGATCTGCCGCAAGGCGATCGAAACGGTATCTTTTTGACGGAAAATATTGACCCGAAAGCGGCAGATGTCGCCTAATTCGTAGGCCAAATCGGTTTCGCCTTTTTCCTTGAATTCCTCCCATTGCCGTTGGTTGCAAAGGATTTCGGCAATGGCTTCGATGTCCTTGGTGTCGATGGTCGGCACCCCTTCAATCGGTAGCAAGTCGCCGTGGCGACGAAAAATCGGTGGGACGCCTTCGACTAAATGGATATCCGATGCTTTTTGTTCCACAGCGATCATCAGCCAATGATCGATCCGCTCTTTAGGTGACATGGCATCAAACTGCGCCGCTTCGTTGCGATTGACGCCTTGTGCACTGCTGGCAGTCGTCGTTTTTGTCGCTGCTTGCCGTTCTGCTTTTTGAATGATCTCCCGCGTCGAGACAGATCGGTCTTGATCGCTCTGGCGATTACGGGCACGTTTTTTTTCTCTCAGTTCACGATTTTCACGGATGCGGGTACGGGTCGGAGCTGTTTTTTCTCTCGTCGCCCTTTTGGTTGCTCGCTCTTGTGTTGCCACTCTCGTTTGATCCATTAAACCAGCCCCTTTCTATGTGCATTTCCTTTTAAAACAATGTATGTAGTTCTTCGGTGATCCCTAGATCACCGATAAATCAATCCGTGCCTCACTCTTCTGCGGCGACCACCTTCAAGACTTCTTCGATGGTGGAAAAGCCTTGTTGCACTTTGTCTAACCCATCATCCAACAAAAAGCGCATCTTTCGTTCCTGAACATAATCCATCAGCTGGTCGTTGGTCGCTTTGTTCGTGATCATACGGCGCAGCTTGGCATCGATCGTCAACAGCTCTTGGACGGCCATTCGCCCTTTGAATCCCGTATTGCCACACTTTGGACAGCCCACAGGTTGTGCCAGTTCCGTAACCGTGATGCCATAGGATTCAAATAACTGCTTGTCCTTGTCGCTGGCTGGTCCTACTGTCTTACAAGAAGAACAAAGGGTTCGGACGAGCCGTTGAGCTAAGATGCCTTCTAACGCATTGGCGACCAGAAACGGTTCTACCCCCATATCGACTAAGCGATTGATGGTACTGACGGAATCGTTGGTATGAAGGGTGGATAATACCAAGTGCCCAGTCATGGAAGCCCGAATCGCAATCTCCGCCGTTTCGCCATCTCGAATCTCTCCCACCATCACGACATTGGGGTCTTGCCGCAAGATCGACCGTAACCCAGCGGAAAAAGTCAAACCGACGTTGCTGTTGACTGCCACTTGGTTGATACCTTGCAGCTGAAACTCCACAGGGTCTTCGACGGTGATAATATTGATCTCAGGCGTGTTCAACTCTTGCAACGCCGCATACAAGGAAGATGATTTCCCTGATCCTGTCGGTCCAGTGACCAGAATGATCCCGTGGGGTTTATGCAAAATCGCTTTAAAGGTTGCCAATACCTTCGGTTCAAAGCGAAACTCATCTAGGCGCCGAATGCCACTGGAGCGATCCAACACCCGAATCACGACTTTCTCCCCATGAATGACAGGCAAAACCGAGACCCGCAAATCAACCACGTTGCCCCCGTTACGAATCATTGCCCGACCATCTTGTGGCACACGTGTTTCGGTGATATCCAAGGAGGAAATTATTTTCAGTCGTGAAGTAACCCCAGTCTGAATACTCTTAGGCAAGTTTTCATGGGTGCGAAGCTCCCCATCAACCCGTAAACGGACAACTAATCCTTTTTCTTGGGGATCGAAATGGATATCACTGGCGCCCCGATCCACTGCATCTTGCAGCAGGGTATTGACCAATTTGACGATCGGCGAATCATCTAATTTTGAGTCGCCTTCTGGGTCGATGGTTTCAACGAGAGAGTCGCTCAAGCCATCCAAACTGATCTCAGAAGGGTAATCGCGAACGATCAGTTGTTGGATATCGGCATTGTGGGCTTTTTGCGGACGAATCAATAACCCAGTGATCAAACGCATTTCATTGATCGCCGCATAATCTCCAGGGTTTGCCATCGCAACGGTCAAACGATTGCCTTTTTTCTCTAACGGAAAGACGCTGTGCTGTTTGGCAAACGAGCGGGGGATCAGGGACAAAACCTCTGAGCTGATCTCTAAGTCAAACAGGTTGCCTGTTTGTGTTTTCTCAGCGGTGGTTGAACTTGGACTACTCTCTGACTTTTTGAGAGGCCTTCTAGGTTTTCTACGTGGCGTTCTTTCACTTGATTGCGGCAACTGGCGCCCTCCTTTCAATAATCGAGTTTGTTGATATAGTCAAACATTCGTGTAACGGTTAAATATGCTTCATCATCAGACCACATGTTTCGATCCAAAAAACTTCTGAGGATCGTTACCTCCCCCGGTTGCGCCTGACTTTCAAAGTCGCGGACGCGATAATTGACGCCTAATTGTTGCAGTTGATTTTCCAGTTCCACTTGGTCATCCATATAGTAAGGTACGAGAACGACCGTTCCTTCAAGACGACGGTTATGAGCCCCTGTTGCTAAAAAAGTCGGGTCAAATAATGCCAAATCTGGCAGGATTTCCATGACAAAGGTCGACTCTCTATCCACAGCTAAATGAAAGGGTTCAACGCCTGTATGACCCAAGATCAGCTGGGCACCATTTTTTAAGGTGATTTGATTCCAATACGCTGGATCTTCATAGTAAGAATCAAAAACCGCTGTGCTGCCTGCTTCTGCTAATGCCAGTCTTCGAGCAGTCTTCGGCGCATCGATAAATGAAAGTCCGTGAACCTCCATCATGGTATTGCTGCCATCCAATGTGATTCTTGACGGGTCATGAGGCACTGTGAATTGATTTTGATTCTGAAAATACGAGAAATCATCGATCGTTCCACCACTAGGCATCATCGTATTCGTCAGCATAAAATCACCATAAACAGTAATCCTTCGTTCCGTATCTTCGGTACTATGCACGATCGAGCCTTCCGTGACAGGTCCCGCATAAAAATTGCTGCTCGTCAGAACCATCGACGGCTTCATAAACGTCAAACTACCATCTGCTGCAGGGTTTTGTTTCGTGGCTTCTCGATGATAGAAATTAAAATAATTGCTATTTAATTCGCCTAATCCAGAGCCCGCATCTGGTGAATTTGCAGAAACATTCAGATGCCCTTCAGCAAAGAGAACCCCCTCTTGCTCAACTCTCGAAGCCGAACTATTGGTATTGTTGATCCATACGTTTCCAGCAAAAATATCCGTATAGGCTTGTGACAAGACCAAGCGGCTACCAGCTCGACTGCCCAAATCGATATACATTCCTAGACCCGCTTGCAAGAAGATGTCTTTGATCAAGTTCAACCCGTTGCTAGGCTGCCCGCCGTCATTCTGGATCGCAAGCAGACTTTTTGCCGAAAACTGCCCGCTTCCCTGTCCTTCCATCTGGATCCCATGATTAAAGAAAAAGGAACCATCGAAATGCAGCCAGTTAAGAATCGGCTTTGTTCGAAAATCTAAAAATCTGCCGTCTTGAAAATCTTGCAGGACATTGTTAGCAAACCCGAATTGCAAGAAGTCATCCGATTCAAAGGCGAGATAATCAAATGATGGGCGTACGCGCTGGAAATCGGCGACTTCGAATAATTTTCGAACCCAAGTATCGGCGGATACCGCTTGTCCTACTGTAGAGGGTAAGTAATAGGGATAAAAAATGTTTCGCCAAATATCCAGCTGTGTTTGTCTTTGTTCGAGGTCTTCTTCTTCAAGCTGCATTTCATAGATATATTCGGCAGAAGCTGTATGTACTCGCGGCTGTCCCTCAGCCAGTTGCGTCTGATCCGTGACTTGCGATTGAATTTGAATAATGATTTGAAGATTGGTTTTATCTGGCAGCATCGAGGCTGCTTGGATCCATCCTTGCTCCCCACCAGATTTCGTCATTACATAAGGGGCGATCTCATTATATTCATAGTCAACGATAGAGGAGGTAAAAGAAAATTTATTATCGATGGTCTCATTCACATCGACTTCGTCCAGCACAGATCTCAATTCGTTATCCAAATTGTCTTGCCAGTCATTATTATTAGAATAGAAGCCGCCATTCTGCATGGTTCGAGTGATGAAATCATCTATTCTCAGTTTTAGGTCTTGAGAAGCGAGTTGAAAGGAATATTCGTGTACATCTTCCACGCGACGGAAGCTATCTACCGTTCGAATTTGTGAATTGACATTTCGAGCAACTAGGAAAACCAAGCCAATCATCAAAGAGGAAAGAATGATCGCCGCGAGGGCATAAATCAGTGCAAAACCCGCTTCATTTTGTCTACCATCGTCCATTCCCCGGTACCCCCCCTCTTGCTTTCTCATTGTCCCGATAATTGATCGTAAATTCTCGTCTATAGATAATCTGCTCGTGGTAATCAGTGACCAGATCCTCCATCTGCCACCAGCCAGTCAAATCATCATAATAATCCACAAAATTGATCGTTTCCGTGTAAAATAAAACGAAAAATTTGGTCTGGATACTGAACGTATCGCGATAATTTGGCGTATAGTGATGAGTCAGCGTCGCTTCATTCTCATTTTTTTGTTGAATGATCTTTAACTTAATGGTAGGGTCTTTCGTATCATAGACTCTGGCACGGATATTGTTGGTATCTGTGATATCCGTCACAACCATTCGCGGACTGCCCTCTTCCGTAATTGCTGCCCCTAAGGTTCCTTCGGGCATTGATTTGACAATATGTTCCTCGTGGAAAAGAAGACTATCATATTTTCCTAAATACCCCGCATGTTCATAGATGCCGTCAATTTTGGCGATTTGGTCTGCTTGCGCCATGATTTCATTCGCGATCCCTTGAAAGGCAGCAATTCGACCTTGACGGACAGAGGCTTGGACGATCAGAAAGAGTGTCCCAGAAAAGAGAGCAATGATGATGCCGAATATCACGATCGCCCCTAACAATTCGACAAGCGTGACTCCTTGCTCATCCTGTAACCGATGCTTCATCTGCGCCCCTCCTTTGCAACTTCCGCAAGAACAGCCAGCCCTTTCAATAGTCAACTACCCAATGCAGATACGTTTCTGTCAAAAATGCGCCTGTTTGTTTATCGAAGACCTGAATAATAAGTCCGAGCCCGAGCTGACGGCGGTCGTAACTGTCTTCTCGCAGTCCATGTCTGGGGTCTTCGCGAATGGAGACCTTGACCAAATAGTTGGTGGTTTCTTCATTCTCCGACAAGTACGTTCCCATATAGAGGCGATTTTCTTCCGAATTTGCCAAGGGCTGCGGCAAATGAGCGCCAGAATGATCGTATACCACTTTGCGAATAAATTTTCCCCGATTGAGATCATCTACAGCAATCGGGATTTCTTCATACATCGGTTGCCCTTGCGCATTGTATTGAATTCCTGAATTATCGAGGACCAAATGGTGTCGGCGAATTTCTGAGGGGTCATCTGGATCGACCATCATCCAAGATGGTCGAGCAGTAAAGATCCCGATATTCAAATCCGCCAAATCTTGGGTCTGCGCTCGGTAGATTAGCCATTCCTTGACGTCATCTCGTGCTGCGATGGCCTCTTCCATTCGGGTATTGTAGCTAAGGATCAGGTTGTTTTGGATGATCAGCATGGCGATCATGACCATCGCGATCCCGAGAATGACGATCGCTCCAAGGATCTCAACAAGGCTGAACCCTGATTCATCAAGTACTCTATGTGCTTGTCTGCCGTTTTTCAGTTTCATCACCTGCTTTTTGCCTAGCCCCCGATCAAGGAGAATCCTTTTCTTCTAGCTGGTTGATACTTGTATCTGGGTCAAGAAAAGATAATTTGCTAAGGGTGAATCCCCAGTGAATCAGTTTATTGAAATCAGGGTAGTCAGCTAATGGAATACTTTTTTTGGCTTTGCGTGTGATGCGGATTCGTTCCCTGATATAATGATACCTTTCTTCTTCAACCAGTCGCTGAATCTCGGCGATCCCTTTTTCAACATCAGGATCTTCGACATTCGCTTGCATGTATTGTTGGTAGAAATAATCCAAATACTTCCCGTATTGAAGAAAATAACGGTATTCAATTTCTTCAATGACCATTTTCACGTGAATCTCTCCTTGACTTATTTTCTAGCAACTTATTGAAGTGAGTGCAAATGCCGATAGATGATCGCAGTGGCACTCTCTGGCCGATCATTGTCTAACTGAAAGACCTCCTTTAATGATTGTCGATCAGAAGCCTGAATGACTTCGACTTTCGGTAAAAGTTCGTAGGCAAGATGGCTATCGTCTGCGACACTTGTATCGATCATCACTTGTTCGATCAGTGAACGGGTGACGCCATAACCGTCTTCACTTTGATAGGATCGGTCCAAAGGGAAACTATAATAAAACCAGCCATCATCGGGATTATAGATCCAAGTATTTCGATCGATCTGACGGTAATCGCTCAAAGAGCCGAATTCGATCATGATGGCTTCTGAGTCGATCTGGGCGGAACTTTCAGAGACAAAGCTGCTTAGCGTTTTCACCGTTTGGGTCGGATACAACCCAGCAGCATCGGGAAACGCACTGATCATCTCTGGCAATTGAAAGGCACTGCCTAACCCAGATTCTGTCGTCGTGTAATCAAATGACGACTGGTCAATCATTCCTTGTTCTCCGAGATACGTGAATCCCGTAGGTTCTTCATTGGTGGAAAAGGGGCTGGCTAGCTGCGACTCCGCCCAGTTTCGAACAAAATAACGATACCCTTCAAGATAATAACTATAGGTCAAGTTGGCTGCTTCAAAGGTCCACTCAGCAACCGGATCAGCAGGATTGAGCAGCAGCAGTTCCCCACTCATTTTCTGCATGACCGGTTGTTGGTTTCGTCGAAAGGAATAGCTGAAGTGCGCTTCGACAAGGACCGGTTCTTGCCAGAGATCTGGCGGACCATCGATCAAGTCTGATGCCGGTTGCTCCTCCATTTCTTCATTGCCTTCGGTGTGATCGTAGAAGCTCTCAGGATTATCCTGTCCTTCAGCGTCTAATCCCCCCAATAACTCCTGCATCTCTTCGCTATCGAAGGCATCCAAGGCAGGCGTGGGTGCCAACTCTTCGATCGTCTCATCGCTGATCCAAACCATCACTTGACCATCAAGAGCATTTCCAATGAGTTCTGGGATCTGCTGGGTCACGTTCTGATACCCTCTTGCTAAAATTTCGTTTTCATCAAAGCGAGACAGTACTGGTAATAAGTCTGGCGCATCACTCGCATCAGCCGCCTGCTCAAAGGCTGCTTCCTCACTGTCTGGCGCGATATAGCGCAGCACTTCTTCAAAGCTTGCTCGAACAAAGACTGGCACTTCACTGGCGTTCATTACCCGAACGGATCGTTGGATCGTCGTCCCTGTAAGGGTCATTCGTTCCTGCCATTCTTCCAAAATCTCGATTTTTTCGAACACTTCATTTTCATCCGCTAAACGACGAATATGAATAGACTGATTATTCTGCCAAATCAAGATGCTAAGCAACAAAAGAAAGAAAAGCAGACCCGCGATACTATTTCTTAACACTATTTTTTTTTGCAACCTTGTTTCCTCTTTTCTCAAGTAATGACGGCTCTCAAGTAAAGAGATAAATGCCTAATAGAATGAATAAGGCGATCAATGATACACAGAAGATGATAGATAATATCAAGTTTTGATCAATAAAACGAAACACATCTGCTACATGGTTGATACTCATTGAGACTTCCCCAACGAAACGGTCTGCTTCGATGGCTTCTTCCCCAAATGCCTGTCCATCACCAATGACGGATAAATGATAGCCTTGCTCTTCGTCAGCCTCGATCGATAGCACTCGGCGGGCAATATAGCCTGTTCCTGAGCTATTTGTAAAGACTCCGATCCCGTTTGGCTGTACTTGAGTGAAGGCTTGTTCTCTTAAAATGATCAAATCTTGTGTGCGTAATGCGGAGCTGTCAAGATTCGCCATGCCATTATCTGATAAACGCACCACCCGATGATTGAAAACCGTCATCTCGTTTTGATCAGCTACATATAAGCCGATAAACGTAAATAGGACAGTCATGCTACAAACCAAGAAAATCAGATAAATGATTTTCAGTACAAGATCACCAGATTTCTTTTTAGCTGTTGGTTTCTTCGTCGCAGCTTTGCCTTTTTGCGGGGTTGGTCGTTTCTGGGAAACCTCCGCTGGTTTTTTGCCTTGCTTGTGGGTGCCTTTTGATTTGGCATTCGGATTACTTGATTTCTTAGTTTTCCCCTGCTCGTTGCGCTGGCTTGGACGTGCTTGCTGCGGTGAACGCTTTTTCTTTTTGCGTGGTGCTTCACTGGTTGTACTGGCAGCTGCTCTTTCTTTTTGCTTGCTAGGATGCTGCTTTTCGGTCGGTAATTTGGGGCGATTCGCTGTGCTAGCCGCTTTTTTTCGTTTCTTTTTCGCAGGCGCCTGTCCTGTCGGTTCTTTTTGGGTCGGCTTTTTTGGTCGTTTCTTGCCACTTGAAGGGCTGGCTTTTTTTCCTTCCGCCTGAAACTTTTCGATTCTGGGTTTTCTTGGTGCCTCCTCTGATTGTTCTCGTTTTTTTTCCCGATTGGCAGGCTGTGACGGGCGTTTTTTCCTTCTAGGTACTTGCGACTGATTACTCATCGGCATCTACCTCGCTGCCCGCTCGTTCCATCCCTCTTAATTGGTTTGCATAAGTATTGGCATTGGCATTTTCCTGCAAGCGATCCTTGACGGTACGAATGGACGCTGGCAAATTCCCTGAGCCTCGACGATTTGCCGAGCTTCTTTGCAAGTCTTCAAACAACGAACGGGTCGTCTCCGCTTCTTCCTTGCGGGCTGCTTCAATTGCTTGTGCACGTGTGCGTTCAATCTCTTCCAAGACCTCTTCGGTCGGCTCGTTGTCATAGATGGTTAGATCATAGGCTTCGATCAACGCATTCAGCTTTTGGTCATAATGGATGTCCGTAGCATAGCGCCCGGTCAACCACGCAGTTGCTTCCCGATAGGTTGGGGCATTTTCTTTCCAAACCGGGGCATAAAAGCGCGTATTGCCTGTGATGCCTCCTCTTAGTAAGCGAGCGTAATCTTCGATGGATTCACGGTAACTTGGGTATTTACGGAAATTGGAAGAAATCGTATACCACGCACCACTTCCATCATCTTCTTGCGTATTGAAGGTCACTTTTTGCCCACGAAAGCTGCCCTTGATGCCGAAAAGATTATGGTTTGGCGGACTGGATAAGGCGCTGTTTCCTGAGCCGGTCTCCAAGATAGCTTGTGCGATCATCACTGAGGCATAAAGATCATTGTTATAGGCAACATCTTGCGCGTCAGAACCAATCTCATTGATGAATTGCTGTGTCGTTAGATTACGAGAAACCGAAAACTGAAAGTTGCTTTCCCGCTCTTCTTCATCAATCGGCGATTCGGGTTCTTCAGTGATTGGATCGGGATCTTTTTCTTTGTCCTGATTGGTTTGATTCCCATTTGATTGGTTGTTTCCGCTATTGTTGTTGCTGTTGGTATCGTTGGTTTCTTCCTCATTCGTTTCTGGTCCAGCAGGCTGATTCGGCTGTTGATCGCCTTCTGAAGGCTCTGGCGTCGACGGAACGTCTTCGGCCTCTTGATCTTCTGTTTCATCGGTGCCGCTCTCTGTTTCTTCCTCGTCTGTCTGCCCATCATCTGCCGGTCGTTCAACATCATTTACGACTTGGACTTCCGTTCCTTTTTCGGCCTGCTCCGATTCTTCTGGGAGGCTTTCATTTGTTTGTTCTGGAGGAGTATCAAGTGGCTCCGTTATCCTGT
Source organism: Enterococcus casseliflavus (assembly GCF_029215545.1). Taxonomy (NCBI): domain Bacteria; kingdom Bacillati; phylum Bacillota; class Bacilli; order Lactobacillales; family Enterococcaceae; genus Enterococcus; species Enterococcus casseliflavus. Next base: position 2,309,191 of record NZ_CP119393.1, read on the forward strand.
CAGCTCCTTCGTAAGAGACCGGTCGGAGGGCATCCGTTATCGATTGTCCACGACTTTCTCGTTGTGCATCGATGGTTTCCATATAAGTAGATGGTTCTACACCTAAGATCGATCGAACCATGGCTTCAGAAATCGTTTGATTATTGATGATTCCGATAAATGCTCCGATCGCTAACAGACTTTTTACGTTTCTTCTGGGCTTTTTCATCTTCTTGATCCTCCTCCTTGGGGCTGTTCTTGCTGGTGCCTTTTTTTGGTCGTTCATGGTCTTTGCTTTCATTTTTCTCGAGCTGCACAAGTAGCAATTGATAATGAAAGGCATTGTTCCGCAAATACATCGTAAAACCTAGCAAAAGAGCGAGTAAAAACAAGTGACTGATAGTGACATATTCTCGAAAGGCAGAGAGATAAAAATAGGCGGTCAGCTGCAAAAATACCGCTAATGGGATCAAAGAAGCAATAAAGTAGATGCGGTATAAGAATAAGAATCGTTGTTTTTGCTTTTGGGTTCTCATAGGCTGCTCCTAACGTCTGTATTGCCTTCGATCAATGCTTTTTTTTCTAACAGATAACTTTCGCTTTGGAGAAGATCAAAGTACGCGGCTTTTCGTAAAAGATTGTCATAGTCCATCTTCATAATGCGTGCGTAAGGTTTTCTAAACCATGGTCGCTCATACAATTTGACCCGTGATTCAATCACGCTGCATTCATAAAAAACCAAGCTGATATCTTTAGCAGAAAGGTTGTTGTCGACCACTTGCTGCACTTGCCCTCTCTCATAGGTCAACTCTTTTTCGTTCAAGGTCATCTTTTCGATCTTTTGTACGAGATTGTCATTGATGCGCCAAACCTGTTCCAGGTATTTGGCTTTTTGAAAAAGATAGGTATATTCTCGTAAGCTGATCTTCAATTGCGTATGCCAGTTCTCGTCTTCTTCATCGGTCAAGCTGTTTAAATAGTGGATACTATTTTTGATCAAAGAGGCTTCTAAGTTTTCGATGTAGATCTCAAGCTTTTGATTGGCCAAGCGCAAACGCTCTTTGCTTGCTCGTTCTCGTTTCGCTTCTTCCTCCAACGCTAATTCATTGGCGTTGACTTTGGGTAATTGCTTGGCTTTTTTTGACTGTTTTTTTTTGCTGCTTTTTTTGCGAACTTTCTTTTTGAACTTTGGTGGCTCATCCGCACTGACCTTTTGGAACTCGACTGTGTCTTCCAGCTCTTTTTTCACTGCATCGGTTTTGCCTTGCCGTTTTTCTTCATGGACTTGCGCTTTCGGGCGACTCACAAACGTGACATTTTGTTCATCGATCACGCTTTGAACGATTTTTGCCAGTTGCTCTTTAAAGTCGTTCGCATCACTTACACCAGCCGAGGCTTGCTGCTGCAAGCTGGCAGCCAACTGAATCGTAAAGGGAAACTCTTCTTCTGTGTAAGCGATTGGTACAAACTCCAAAAACAGATTGCTTTTTTCATCGGACACATGATTGATGCCGATTTGCGTCCACACAAACTGTGGGAATTGCTGTTCCAAAGGAATGCGTAATTTTGAGTAATCGATTTTTTCCCGTAAGATCTCCATCTCGATATGATGGGTGAAGGCTTCGATGGAATAAAATTGCTCAAAGTAATGCGTCACTTGTTTGCGGATCGAGGATTTGAGCGGCCACTTTTTTTGATAGAGGTTGTCGCAGGCAGTGATTACTGATGGAAGTGCCTCTTGTTTATAAAATAATTCCTCAAGATTTGGACTCAAGGTTGGATAGATGGCAATTTTTAAAATATCATTCGTCACATTCGTCCCAATAACCAACATTCTCATAAGAAATCAACTCGTAGTTGTTGCCCGTGATTTCTTAAACAGCACATATGGTCCTAGTGGGTTTCCCTCCTTTGTCGTGTCGCTCTCAGAAATTATTCAGCAGACCTTTTCGTCTATTCCGACTTATAACCTTCGTTTTAGTCTGGCAGATTCAATACTTTGCTATGCTGGATCAACTGCTCAAACAGCCCTTTCGACTCATGATGAAATGCCGTAAGTCGTTCTTGGTATTGCTTGATCTCTTGACGGATCTTCATCACTTCCATCGATGCTTCTGAAATGATCTTGTGGGCTTCATTTTCCGCCATTTGACGTCTTCTGTCAGCTTCCAGTTCTGCTTCAGCAGCGGTTTCCCGTGCTTTTTCTTTTGCTTCGATCAAAATCGTCGCCAGCTCGTCCTTCATTTGTTCGACCTTAGCCAGTTCACGTTCCAAGTCACGCTGTAAAACATTCTTATCTGCCAGTTGTTCGACTCTTGAACGTTCAAGATCCCGATATTTCGCTTCCGCTTCTTGCAAGCGCAAGTTCAACTGTTGATTTTCATTTTCAAGCGAAGTGATCCGCCGCATGCTTTCGACTTCTTTTAATTTGTAGTTTTCGATAATCGCTGCTTTTTCTTCTAAATGAATCGCTTTTTCTTCAAACGCTTGAACTTGCTTGCTTTTCGCTTCTAATTCTTTTAGCAGTTCATCTTCTCTTTGACGCAATTGTTCGAGTTCTTCTTCTACTTCGATCAATTCGTCTTCTTGACTTGTCAACTGCTCAATTTCCTGCTCATAATTGGTTTTGAGGGCTTCTTGTTGACGTTCTGCTTCTTTTAACTGCTGCTGTAACTCGTTGTAACGCATTTGCAGTTGCTTGTTTTCATAAATGATACTTTCTTGTTGCGTCGCTTGTGAAGCCATCCGATTGATGGATTCTTGTTTGTTTTCCAATTGCTTGGTCAAATGTTCGACGGTTTTGGTCAGTTGTGAAACGGTATTTTCTAATGCCAGTAGCTCTTCTTGGGCATCATCTTCATACTCATCTTCCTCATATTCCTCTTCCTCGTACTCATCATCCTCGTACTCGTCGTCATCATATTCTTCATCGTCGTACTCATCGTCATCATATTCTTCATCATCGTACTCGTCTTCGTCGTACTCTTCTTCATCATATTCCTCGTCGTAGACATGAACGCCTTCGTAAGTTTCTTCATCTTTCTTTTTGCGAAATAATGCCATGTTACCCCTCCTGATTCCTCACTCATCGATGATTTGATTCGTTGAACAATTTAGTGTGTCTACAAATGGGTCTGCTTGAACGTCTACTTTCGTGAAAGTTTGCACTTTGGCTGTTCTATCCGCGGTCGTTCTTTCAAACGAGCTGACGTTTCTGCTGTGACCTTTTGAGCAGTGATGTCCGTTTCCTTCTTGCCGTCATTCGCTCAAAAAAGAAAGCAAAAACCACCACATCCCATCATTTCCACGATCTCCAATTATTTTGGAAGATAGAAATCAAGTAAGTGAATCGGCCTGTTTCTCAATAAAATAGCCATTAAACGAAAAGACGGCTTCCGTTCGCAGAACATCTGTTGTCTATTTGATAGTATCAAAGCAAAAACAGATTGAAAAATCAGATATTTCTTCACTTGATGAAATATTTGTCAGAGCAAGCCGATTATCCACATGATATTGTTAAAAAATGAGCAAAATATCCTCGTATTAAGGAAACGAATGGTCTTCTTTAAACGATCTTTATCTTGAATCAACAATCACGCCTTCTTAACCGCTGATCAATCCCCACAAAAAAAAATCAGCGTCCTTATAAGCCAAGGTCGCTGATCGATTCTTTACCTATTATATAGTTTTCTTGCTCAGTCATCTTTCATCCATTGGAAGCGATCCCTTTTTTCTCAGTTTGAAAGCAAGTTCCAGTCCGCTGCTCCGCAACTGTAAGTTTTTTTCTCCCTAATGGGCTGCTTTTCTCTTGCCTTCAAAAAAAGAAAGAACCGTTTCTTGAAAATCCGTTTTCTTTAAACGAACAACTTTTTATGCATGTATAATGTCGCCATCCGATAATCATAATGGATCATCGAAAAGGCTAATAGCTCCCCATTTCTCAGATAGCTGTCGTCTCGTACGATCAGTGCGGGCATGCCTTCTTCTAGATGAAAGAACGCAGCTTGTTCCTGTGTTAGCGGTTTGCTTTGGATGAACTTGTCGATGAAGGCGACTGACAGTTGTTTTTCTTCTGCCAAAGCTTGGAACATTGACCCCTCCATCATCGTTTCGGAGATCTCCCCTACGATTTCAGGTATATAATAGGAGCGTTCAATCAAATAGGGTTTGTCATCTAGCGTGCGAAACCGTTGGACTTCGATAAAGTGTTGATCTTTCGCAAATTGTTTTTGACTTGGAAGAAACAGCGCCTCTGATACTTTGACCAGCCGCTTTGAGGCTTTGACCGTTCGAATGTTTTTCTCGCCCCGTGTCAAGTCTTCATTGAAGCCAAGATCTCCTTGTTCAATGGTCGGTTTTTGGTTGTTTTGAAAGCGAATATACGAGCCGCGGCCTTGCATCTGGTAGATCCAGCCCATCTTGCTCAATTTATTGAGGGCTTGACGTAACGTATAACGAGAAACTGGATAAATCGCCAAAAGCTCTCGTTCACTAGGCATCTTCCCCTGCTCATTTCCAATGTCACCCGCTTCGATCTTTCTGATCAATTCTGCTGCTAAGTCTTCAATACTGAGTTTCGTCATTTGCCTACTCCTTTCCTTCGGATTCTCTACTACTATTATCATCTTTGGCGTAAAAAAAGCCAGCTATTTTTCATAGCCGGCTTATCAAAAAAACGGATTGATTATGCCTTCGTTGCGTTTGCTTGTTCGTCCTTGTATAGTTTGCCATCATACATTTTGATGAATGGGAACCAAATCAAGAAAGCAACGACTGCACAGATGATTGCTAAGACAAAGGCACGCCAGTCACCACCTGAACCAATAAAGCCGGATAAACCAATTGGGGTCGGCCACGCTACTTGGGCAATCGGTGGGTTAACAAAGCCTAAGTTGATGCCAAAATAAGCAACGGACATTGAAACCATCGGTGCTAAGAAGAATGGGATCGCTGTGTATGGGTTGTATACCACTGGCATCCCGAACAAAATCGGTTCATTGATATTGAAGAAGGATGGCACGATCGCTGCTTTTCCTAAAGCACTTAACTGCGCTGATTTTGCAAAGAAGGCGATGAAAATCACCATTCCTAACGTCGCTCCTGAACCACCGATCGTTACGAAACTATTGTTAAACTCACCCGCAAAGGCAATGTTGGCACCATTTTGGTTTTCCACCATATTCGACAATACGATTGGCGTCAAGAATGAGGTCACGATCGTTGCCCCATGAATACCCACGATCCAGAGCGCATGCATGAAGAAGTAGATAACAAGTAGTCCGATCCAAGTACTGGTCAATTGCGTCACGAAACTAAACGGAATCGCAATGACTTTGAAAATATCTGTGCCCATTGCGACTAATGCACCATTGATGACGATTACAGTGAGTGCGATTAGGGCTGTAGGAATCAAAGCAGTAAATGAGGAAGAAACACCTGTAGGTACTGTATCAGGCATTTTGATGACAATATTGCGTTTCACACAGAATGCGTAGATTTTTACGGCAATGATCGCCATGATGATCGCTGTAAAGATCCCAGTTGTTCCTAAACGAGTAACGCCTCCACCGATTTCCCAACCATTAATAATTTTCTGATCGTCAGAAATCACTTCAACTAGCGTGGCTACTCCGCCTTCAAAGACTAGTTGCGGTAAGCACATAAAGAACGCCATCATAGAAAGTAATGCTCCATTGACTGGGCTTAAAACAAGTTTTTCTTCTTGTGCTTGAATCTTGGTATACTCATATCCAAAAACAATACAAAAATATAGTGCTAAAATTCCCATTGTTGCAGTATTACCCAGCATATAGAGATTAACTACTTTATCAAATGATGTACTCCAAATGCCCTCTAATACAGGAAAACTTTGTGGTAAAACGCTGATGATCAAGAACATTGATCCTACGATAGTGAAAGGAATCGACGCCATCCCGGCTGCCATGACCCCACGAACGATCCGTAATTGTGAGATTTTCCCCATTGGACCCATTAAGTAGCGGTCCAAGAAGGTAAACATTTTGTTATTTTCTGAATCCATTGACTGTTCCTCCTTGAGTTTCAAATGTAGTCAAATACGTGAAATATTTGTCGCGGTCATGCTCGATCAACCACGCTTTACGCTGAATGAACAAACACGCCATCATGCCGACAGTAAACAAGGCAAGTAAGATCCCTCTACCCGATTGATTCATAAAAGGAATCAACGTTGCTTGCTGCCCGATCAAAATACCAAAAATTGCAATGAGATTGACGCCGAATTGGAGCCAATAACCGATCTTTGTCACCAGTAAACGATTCGATTGCTGCCAATATTTTTGAGTTTGTTCAATAAGTATAAGTCCATCAACGATCAATAAGGCAATGGGAATCAAACCAGCCCATGTCCATTGAGACAGACTCAATAGGGTCCAATAAAGATTGACAAAGAAAAAGATCGCAGTCATATAACGAAAAAGTAAAAAACGATTAAACCGCATACTTTTGTTTGCATATTCTTTCTTGGTTGCTTGGGTTACCGGTTTCCTTTTGGTCACAAGTCCTCCTCCTTTCGTTTTGCTTTCGCTCAACAACTTGTTCGAACAAGTTATATTCTAGCAGAATTCTTGTTGAATGCAACCGATTTCTTTTTGAAAGTGTTCTCTGAAAATAATCTGCTTTTTCATTCGTTATTTCTGAAAAGTTAAGCGAATCTCAAGGAACCTTGCAGGATAACGAGGGAATGTTCCTGACTCTTGGCTTTTGTTCGAGTAGAAAAAAGTTATTTTTAGCATTCGTTTTTGCAAACAGTGTTTGTTCCTGAAGGCTTTATCCCCCAAACAAGGCAACAGGTTTGTAAACTTGCTAACTTTACAGTACACTCTAAGTAACAAAATATTTGATTTCGAACACGCGTTATTTTTAGTGATCGACATTCCCTGTACTCGTTCCTTAAAACGAAAGGAGATCCTCCCAATGGATGTATTAGAAACTTACTTAACCAGCATTGAAGATCCAGTAAAGCAAGAAAAACTGCGTGCCTTATTTGCCGCTATTACCAAGAAATTTCCTGACCTCGTTCCAGTCATCAAGTGGAATCAGCCGATGTTCACCGCCCATGAGACCTTTATTATCGGTTTCAGCGTTTCAAAACCGCATTTTTCTGTCTCCCCTGAAACCAAGTGTCTTGAACAGTTTGCCGATGCCATCGAAAAAGCTGGTTACAGCCATACGGATAACATTTTTCGCATCAAGTGGACTGAGCCGATCGATCGAGGATTGATTGAGGACATGATCGCTTTCAACCTGAAAGACAAAGCGGAGATGACCCGCTTTTGGCGCTGAGCCAATCGAGACTTCGTAAAAGAAGAGCAACCCAAAAAACCGCAGAAGCCTGTTCGCTTCTGCGGTTTTTCTGACTGTTATAAGCCTAATTCTGGTGCTGGGTCAAAGAATCCTGACCATAAGCTTGTTGACATCCCTAAATGTAGATGGACGCCAGTTGAATTCCCAGTCGTTCCCATACCGCCAACATATTGTCTAGCTGAGACGCTTTGTCCGACCGAGACAGCTGGCAGCGTACTAAAGTGCATGTAGTAGCTGTAAACGCCATTGGCATGTTTGATGATCACATAGTTACCAGTTGACGGACCATAGCCCGCTTCAACGACTTCGCCTGCTTGGATCGCATAGATCGGCGTTCCTGTCCCCCCAGTAAAGTCGATGCCATTATGTTGATTTCCTGATGCACCTGTTGGATCTGTTCGATACCCAAAACGACTCGAAATATGAACCGAATCGACTGGCATTTGCCATCCACCTCTGCTTGCTTGTTCCTTTGGCTCAGCTGCTTGCTGCACAGGTGCAGGCGTAGCTGCAGTTTTTTCTGACGACACCGATGTTTCTGGCGCCACTGCGGCTTCCGTCTTCGGCTGGGCTGCTGCCACTGCTGCTTGTTGAACGGCAGGACTTTCGGCGGTTTCAGCTGACTTGGCTTCTGCTGCTTGCTGACGTTTTGCTGCTTCTTCTGCTTCTTTGCGCGCTTTTGCTTCTTGTGCTTCTTGCTCAGCCAGTTGCTTCAACGCTGCTTCTTTTTGCCGTTGTGCTTCTGCTTTGTCTGCTTCCAATTGGTCTTTTTTCTCTTCTTCGGTGTTCAACGCCAAGGCAAGGTCGGCTAGTGCAACTTCTTGATTCAACTTGACATCAGCTAATTCCGCTTGTTTTCCTTGCAATGCGTTTGACTGCTCTTCGATTGCAACCAATTGTTCCTGCAACTCTTTTTCCAATTTCTGGCTTGTTGCAATATCTTCTTGCTGTTGTTCGACAATGCTATTGCTGGCATTCATGATCGTTACTGAAGCTATCGCCCGTTGAATAGCTTCTCCGATGGACTCCGCATCAACGATTTTTTGGAACAAACGATTGGAAGGTTCCGACGTTTGAATGTCACGCGCTTGATTCGCCAGTACTTCTGTGCGCTTGATGATTTTCTCTTCAAGGACTTGGATTTCTTGTGCCAAGGCATTGACTTCTTCTTCCGTCGTCGTTTTCTTTTGTAGGATTGCTTGGATTTCTCCTTCAATCGATTGAATCTCTGCCTCTGTAGATCGTTTCAGTGATTCTAATGAGGTGGATTCATTTTTTATGTCATTGATTTTTTCATTTTGCTGCTGGATCTTCTGATCAAAGCTGTCTGCGGATACCGTCACGATAGGCAGCGTCAGCAAAACAAGTGAACTTGCAACCAAAAGTGTCTTTTTCATTTTTTCTCCTTAACTAGATGTGTCATATCGCTTTCTCTAGCATACCGAAAGATTTCACTCTTGGGGCTGTTTTCACACAAATAACATCTGGCTGCAAGAAATTGACATCTAGCTGAAACAAAGTTGTTAGAATATTTCAACGAAAAAGATTGCTTTTCTTCGCCATTTAACCTTCGTTACTTATCAATCGGTTCATCTCCTGTCCGATTGCCTATGAAAATGCCGCGATTTGGAGTAATCAGCAGTGAACCTATGCTATACTGAATAAAAACGGAGGTTCTCATGATACAACAAGTGACCCAATTTACTGATTCTGAATTAGAAACCATCGCCCAGATTTGGCTGCAAAGTAATTTGGATGCCCATGACTTTATTTCGGCTGCCCATTGGCAAGATAACTATGATTTTGTGAAAAAAGCCTTTTCTGATGCCCTTATTTACACCTATTCGGTGGATGATCAGCCCGTCGGCTTCATCGGGATGTTGGGTGATTATATCGCTGGTATTTTCGTTTTGAAAGACTATCGTGCCCACGGCATTGGCAAGCAGCTATTACAAAAAGTACAAGCAGAACACGAGAAGTTGACTCTGAATGTCTACCAAAAAAATACAGCTGCTATTGCGTTTTATCTCAAACATGGCTTTACCATCGTTTCTGAACAACTGGACTCTGATACCAATGAAATCGAAAACACCATGGAGTGGCATCGTTGATGCTGCTTTTTTTCACCTTCTTTTTCCCCTTTTGATCAATCGTACGACCATAACCGCTGATCGGCTTACCCGTCGAATCAAGGGATACAATAAACGACAAAAAGCATTGCCTTCCATTTGCTGGATCGGCAATGCTTTCTTTATTTACTAGCGGTATTTCAACCAATGGTTCCACCATTGGTGACAATCACTTCGCGATAGCAATTAAAGGATTTTTTTCGATACCGTTTAAGTGAACCAGTTTCCTTCTTTATCAGTGATAATCTGGTAAATAATCCCCATGGGCTTCGATCAAATCGTCGACTAATTGGGTAATGTCTGCCAATGATAGTTCTGATGATAAATGAGGATCGAGGTAAGCTGCTTGATAAATCTTGTCTTTCTCAAGGGTCAACGCTGCTTCGACAGTCAATTCTTGCACATTGATGTTGGTTCGGTTCAATGCAGCAAGCTGCGTTGGTAAAGCGCCGACGTAGGTTGGTTGGATGCCGTTCTTATCCACCAAACATGGAACTTCCACACAGACATCCTCTGGTAAATTGGTGATCAAGCCTTTATTCAAAACATTTCCAGCAATAACGGTTGAATTGCCGGTCTTGATGGCATCCATGATATAAGAGGCGTATTCTCGACTTCTCTTATGGGTCAAATCGCCATTATCGACGATATCCTCCCGCATCGTTTCCCAATCGCGAATCTGATTTTCGCAACGGGTTAAATATTCATCCAACGGAATCCCCAAATCGTCGATCAATTCTGGGTATTTTGATTTAATGAAATAAGGGTGATACTCGGCATTGTGCTCACTAGATTCGGTAATATAATAGCCAAAACGTTTCATCAATTCAAAGCGGACTGAATCACGGTGGGGATTTTCTTTCTCTTCAGCCAACTGACGGATCGTTGGATAGAAATCTTCCCCATCTTTGGTAATTTCCAATAAAAATGCCATATGATTGATCCCAGCAATTTTCCACTGGAAGTCAGCCAGATCATATTGTTCTTTGATCCCTAAATGCTCGAATAATTCTGGAACACATACTTGCACACTATGACAAAGCCCAACCGTTTTGATGGATGTTGCTTTCAATACCCCCATCGTCAGCATCGCCATCGGGTTCGTATAATTCAGCAACCATGCATTTGGACAAACTTCCTCCATTTCTCGAGCAAATTCCAACATGACTGGTAACGTACGCAACGTCCGAAATATTCCGCCAATGCCCATCGTGTCACCTATTGTTTGGCGTAAGCCATATTTCTTCGGTATCTCAAAGTCAATGACGGTGGAAGGTTTGTAGCCACCAACTTGAATGGCGTTTACTACAAAGTCGGCATCTCTTAGTGCTTCTTTGCGATCATGATAGACCTGTATTTCTGCTCGGTTTTGATTGGCATTTTTATTGATCGTCTTTAACATTGCCTCGGATTCACGAAGTCGTTTCTCATCGATGTCGTAAAGGGCGATGTGGGAATCTGCTAAGCTCGGGGTCAACATTGCATCTCCTAGAACATTTTTAGCGAAAATAGTGCTTCCTGCTCCGATAAAGGTGATTTTTGTCATTTTCTATTGCTCCATTCTTTTATAATTTACCGCCAGTAGTGGCAATTCCTTCAATAAATTTACGTTGAAAAATGATAAAGACAGCAACCATGGGCCAAATCGCTAGTAGCGAGCCTGCCATTTAGAGCCACTTTCTTGAAACAATTCATCCACTGTTTTTATGTATCCGTTTTCTTTTTACAAAACAAATATACTGTTTACTAATCAGATTGTCAATTACTTTTAACTAAAATAAAAAGAGTAAACACTTTACAGTGTTTACTCTTAGCATTAATCTCTTTCTTTTTCACTTTCTCTGACGATCATCTTACTGGCCACCATGATTTTAACAGGTACTTGACGAATGCCTTTGATCCGCTCTTCTACCATCCGTAAAGCAATTTTTCCCAGTTCTTCCATATCGATGGCAACGGTACTTAAAGATGGGGTCAAAAATTCTGCAACTTCGATATTGTTGAAACTGACTACTGAGATATCTTCTGGTATCCGATACCCACGTTTTTGCAAGGAGCGATATGTACCAACTGCAATCGAATCATTGGCGACCATAATAGCTGAAGGAAGGCTCTCTTTGCATTGTTCAAGCAATTGCTCAGTGGCTTTGATACCGTCTAATGTGTTCCATCCTTCTAGGTAGACATTGATGTATTCTTCCAATCCTTTTTCTTTCATCCAATACACATAAGTGTTCATCCGCATATCATCTGGCGATTGATGTTTCTCACTGGATGCATCCAGACGTACCCGATATCCCCCAATAAAAGCGATATTTCGATGCCCTTTTTTATACAAACGCTCTAAGTGCTCGGTTGCTGCTATAGAGAAATCCGTATATACCGCATCCCATTCTGAAGACAAAGAAGGATCATCGATCACGACGATATGAGGATTGACTGCTGCGATCTTTGCTAAAAAAGTTGGCAAGACTTGACCAATAACAAGGACTCCCTGATACTCTCTTAGCTCCTCAATGGCAACTGGGCGTTCAGACATATAATACGTTTTTTTTATGCGAAACTTATTTTGCTCTGCTTGTGCTTGAATGCCACGACGAATCGCCCGAAAATAGGGATCTTCTAGTTCAGCTTCTTCCGAAACAGTGGATACCACTGCAATATTCATTGCCTTTTTCACAGGTACTTTCTTCTTACTATAGTGAAAAAATTCCACGGCTTCATTGATCTTATTTTTTGTTTCTTGCGTGACAGATAACGTAGGATCTTCATTGAGCACCCTCGATACAGTTGCGATCGATACACCCGCTCGTTTTGCGACGTCTCTAATTCCTGCCATAATACTCTCCTTTTTTACTTTATACTATGATATAAACACAAAATGATCAGAATGAAAAGAAATTTTAGTTAACAACCTACCTACTTGTTTACCTACAGTTTCAAATCATCTATGGAGAAGCAATCAGTTCAACGTCTCTTCGCAATTAACAAAAAATAGAAACGTGCAGCGACCAAAGAGCCGCTGCACGTTTTTCCTCCTTATTTCCTTTGACGACCGCTATTCTGCTGGATACTCCCGCAAGCGATACCCGACGCCGATTTCAGTGATCAAATATTCTGGTTGCAGCGTATTGGTTTCGATTTTTTTGCGAATGTTTGAGATATTGACTCGTAAGGTTTGTGCATCCGCTGCAAAAGGTCCCCAGACTTCACTGGTCAGCGTATCGTAAGTGACGACTTTGCCTAAATTCTTGAACATTACTGCCATAATACGGTATTCGTTTTTGGTCAAATGGATCTCATTTTGATTCTTGTACAGGATTTTCTTCTCAAAATTGATCGTTAACTCCTTGTTTACGAGAATCGGGCTGCTGCTAAAGGCAGCTGACTCCTTGTGCCGCAATGCCGTGCGGATACGGGCAAATAATTCATTGGTACTGAAGGGCTTTGTTACATAATCATCGGCACCGAGGTCTAACGCTTGCACTTTGTCTTGTTCATCTTTGCGGGCAGAGATCACGATGATCGGTGTGTTCATGCGCTTACGAATGATTTTCAACAGCTCCATGCCGTCAATGTCCGGTAAGCCCAGATCCAGCAAGATGAAGTCGATGGTTTCTTCCTGCAAGAGCATCAATGCCTCCATGCCCGTGCCAACTGACGTAAAGTTGTAATGCTCTCTTTGCAAGACGACCTCCATAAAATCAACGATATTCGAATCATCTTCAATCAATAAAAAATGTCGCTGCATGTTTTCCCTCCTTACTGCTTTAAATAAATACGAAAGATCGTACTGCCTGCTTTCGTTTCGATCGCTAATTTGCCTTCATGGGCATGGATGATGGTTTTAACGATACTCAGTCCGATACCTAATCCATTTTTTGAATCCACCGGCACTTCGGTGTCATTGGTCAAATTTGCTTGGATTTTTTGGTATTGTCCTAAGGGGATCTCCCCTTGGTTTTCGATTTCAATGACCACATCCTGCTCTTGAGAAACTCGCAAGAAAATCGGTGTATCGGCGGTTCCATGGCGAACCCCATTTTCAATCAGATTAAACAAGGCTTGTTCGACCAAGATTGGATCGACTTGGACAAAAATCAGCTGATTGGGCATCTTCACGATGATTTTTTGTTGCGGATAGACTTTTTTCAGGTGCGTCAAAACCGCTTCGATAATTTCTTCGATCGGCTCTTCACTGCGCTTGACCGCCATATTAGTCAAGTTGATGCGGGTCACCGACAGTAAGTTTTCGACCATGCGGATCAACCACTGGGATTCACTTTGGATGTCTCCTAGCAGCTTTTGTTTCGTTTCCTTTTTAATCACGCCTTCGGTTTCACTCAATGTTTCGGCAATGCCAGAAATTGTCGTCAAGGGAGTCCGCAAGTCATGGGAGACCGCACGCAGTAGATTGCTGCGGACTTTTTCCCGTTCGTTTTCTAATTGGATCTGTTCTTTCTCACTCGCCAATGAGACTTGCTCCAACACGGTCGCGATTTGGGTGATCACAAGGCGCAAGTAATTCAATTGACTATTGGCCAACTGATGCTCCTCGTTGCGTTCTACCCCAAGGGCGCCTAGTGGTTTGCCGTTTAAAACGATCGGCAAGTAAAATCCATTGGCACCAATCAGAGTATCTGTGCCGCGACCAGCTTCTTTTTGATTTTTCACGACCCAAAAAGCGACGGCTTTCTCATCCTTGCCAGTCAGTTGAGACAGTGTTTCTCTTGAAGAATGCAGACTTCTCAAGTGGCCCTCTCTGTCATATAACGCCACTTCTCGCTGGAGTAAGCGTGCCAAATAGATGGTCGTACTTTCATAGATTTCTTGCTCATTCCGCGTTTCCATGTATTGTTTGTTCAGTTCATACAATATCTCCATTTGGTGCTCTTTTTCCTTGGCATTTTCTGCTTGGGTCTTCAATCGAACCATCAAGTTACTGATCATCAAGGCAACGATCAGCATGATCACTAATGTGATTGGATAGCCTGCTTTATAGACCGTCAAGGAATACAAGGGTTCGACAAAGAACCAGTTATAAGAAAGGACACTAATAATTGATGCCATGGCACTCCATAGATAGCCACTCGTGTAACGGGCCACTAAGAGAACAAAAAAGATGTAGACCAGCATCAAGTTCTGCTCGCCGAAATGCAGATACTGCATGCCTTCTGTCACTAAGGTGGCGAGCATGATCAGCCCAAAGGTCAAGGTGAAATCTCGACCGCCGCCTTCAAATAATTGCGAAAACGTCAGCCGTGGTCGCTGCATTTTTTCTTTAAAAGGAATCAAATGGATCTCAATGTCATCAAGGCGCCGAATCAAGCGGTCTTCTAAATCCTCGACAAACAATTTTTGGAACCACTTTTGAGAAACCTGTTTCCCCATGATAATGTCACTGGCACCCGTCATTTTGGCATACTCTACGATGGTTTCAAAACTGTCATCCGCTTCAATGTTGATGACTTCTGCACCCAAACGCTCTGCCAACGGCACTTCGGTAGGTGTATCATCTAACGATCGAACTTGGATGACCGTCCATTCGGCACCGACTCCTTGGGCTAAGCGAGCGGTCCAACGAATGCATTTTTCTGCCATTTTCGGCAAGCGATCATCAATAATCGTCAAAAGCTTGCTTTGAACTCGTTTTCGACCGCCGTTCATTTGATTGATATGATTGGAAGCTTTTTGGATCGCTAATCCCCGCAGATGATCAAGTTTTTCTGGCGTAAAAAAATTTTTTAGCGCTCGTTTGGCATTTTCATCAGCATAGATTTTTCCTTGTTCCAATCGATCGATCAGTTCGTCTGGTTCAACATCCACTACCCGCAAACTGGCGTGTTGGAAAAAGGTGTCAGGCACCGTTTCTCTGACTTCCACTTCCGTGACCTTTTCCACGATGTCATTCAGACTTTCGATATGCTGGACATTGATGGTCGTGTAGACGGTGATTCCTGCATTCAATAGTTCATCGACATCTTGGTAACGTTTTTTGTTTCGCGCACCAATGGGATTGGTATGTGCCAACTCATCGATCAAGACGATATCTGGTTTTAGTTGGATCAGTCGATCGATATCTGGCTCATAAAGGGTCAATTGCTTGTGCTGGTATTGCTTTAATGGTACTTGTGGTAACCCTTCAAGCAATCGATTGGTATCGGGACGTTTGTGGGGTTCGATATAGCCGATCACCACATTTTTGCCCATGAGCAAACACTCATGGGCTTCGGTTAACATCGTATAGGTTTTTCCGACGCCGGCAGCAAAACCGAAAAACACCCGTAGTTTGCCACGTTTAGGTCCAAACCCTGCTTGCAGCAGCATCTCTTCTGGGATTGTCTGCTGGTTGTTTTCACTCATAGATGCTTCCCCCTATTCCTCGGGTAATTGATCGAGCTGCTGATTCAAGGTCATGATATTGACGTATTCTCTCGTGGAGAACAAATCAGCTACTTTATTCCTGTTTATTATATCATGAATTATTTGTTCATCGATGCCTCTTGTGTCAGCGATTCGTGGCAGTTGAAAAAGTGCCGCTTCGACACTGATATCAGGATCGACGCCACTACCAGAAGCGGTCACGAGATCGATCGGCACACTGGTTTGGGTTGGGTTTTCTACCAGCAACGTCGCTGTCCGCTCAGCTACAGTCTTTTTTTGGGTCGTATCATAGGGCGATAATTGTGAAACGGTTTGATCACGCCCTTGGAAGTAACCTGCTTGGTCAAAGGGTTGCGCAAGCAGCTCAGATCCTTTGACCGCTCCATCTTCCACGATTTGACTGCCGTTGGCTTGATGGGCAAAAAAGACTTGTCCGACACCAGTGACCAACAATGTATAGAGACCGCCAAATAACACGGTACTAACTAGTAAAAATTTGATACTAGCAAAGAGGGTGTTCTTCATCATGTTTTCCTCCTAAATGACTCCTTGACTCTGATGGATTTTTCTTATAGCAGAACAGCTGACAAAAGCAAATCTACTAGCTTGATGCAAATGAATGGTGCGATGATGCCGCCTAGGCCGTAGACGACAAGATTGTGTCGCAGCATTTGGCTGGCTGGTTTTTCTTGGTATTTGACCCCTTTTAACGCCAAAGGGATCAAGGCGATGATCACGACTGCATTGTAAATGACTGCAGACAAAATCGCAGTTAAGGGACTACCAAGATTCATGATATTCAGCGCTGCGAGTTCTGGATAAATCGCATAAAACAGAACAGGGATCACTGCGAAATATTTGGCGATATCATTTGCGATACTAAAGGTCGTCAAAGCCCCACGGGTCATCAGCAGCTGTTTACCAATTTGGACTACTTGCAGTAATTTGGTAGGGCTGGAATCAAGATCGATCATATTGCCCGCTT
The DNA here is from genome assembly GCF_029215545.1 of Enterococcus casseliflavus. Lineage (NCBI taxonomy): Bacteria > Bacillati > Bacillota > Bacilli > Lactobacillales > Enterococcaceae > Enterococcus > Enterococcus casseliflavus. The sequence continues at coordinate 2,326,012 of NZ_CP119393.1, forward strand.
CTTTGGCTGCTTGCGTACCAGTGTTCATCGCCATTGCCACATCGGCTTGGGCGAGTGCGGGTGCATCGTTGGTTCCATCCCCCGTCATCGCCACCAAATGCCCTTTTTCCTGATATTCGCGAATCAGGTTCATTTTGTTTTCTGGTGTTGCTTCGGCTAAGAAATCATCGACGCCCGCTTCGGCGGCAATAGCAGCTGCCGTCAAAGGGTTGTCCCCAGTGATCATGATCGTTTTGATACCCATCTTGCGCATGTCGGCAAATTTTTCTTTGACGCCGTTTTTCACGATGTCTTTTAAATAAACGACTCCGAGTACCTGACCATTTTTCACTACGACCAATGGGGTTCCACCAGCTTTAGCGACTTTTTCTACGATCTCGTCACACGCAGTGGGATAGGTCCGCCCTTTTACCGTCACATATTGCTTGATCGTATCCGCAGCTCCTTTACGGATCTCATCACCACGATAGTCGATCCCAGACATTCGTGTTTTGGCACTAAAATCGATCCAATGGACATCGGCTTGCTGAAACTCCCGCTCACGAATATTGAAGGCTTCTTTGGCTAAAATCACGATACTGCGTCCTTCTGCCGTTTCATCGGCAAAAGATGCCAACTGCGCTGCATCTGCTAACTCTTTAGCGGTGACCCCCGGTACCGGCAAGAACTCGCTGGCACGGCGGTTTCCCAGAGTAATGGTTCCTGTTTTATCCAGCAGCAAAACATCCACATCTCCTGCAGCTTCAATCGCACGCCCACTCATGGCGATGACGTTTTCTTTGGTCAAACGACTCATTCCAGCGATCCCAATCGAGGAAATCAAGGCACCGATCGTAGTTGGTGCGAGACAAATCAATAACGCGATCACGATCACACTGGAAATCGCCGTTCCTCTACCAGATAACTGACTGCTAAAATCGGTAAAAGGAATCAATGTGATGGAAACTGCCAAGAAGATGATGGTCAGTGTCACTAAGAACAGCTGCAAGCCAATCTCATTGGGTGTTTTTTTCCGCTGCGTCCCTTCCACCATCGCAATCATTTTATCCAAAAAAGAATGACCATTTTCAGCGGTCACTTTGATGACCAAGTAATCCGAAACGACTAAGGTTCCTCCCGTGACTGCACTGCGGTCGCCACCAGATTCACGAATGACAGGTGCTGATTCTCCTGTGATGGCACTTTCGTCCACCGAAGCAGCACCTTCCACGACATCCCCATCGGCAGGAATTTGTTCGCCAGAAGGAACGTACACCAAGTCGCCTTTTTTCAAATCGGAGGAACGGACTTCGATAAAAGCCTCTTTGGCAACATCTTCCAAGGACATGACTTTGTAAGTCATGATTTCTTTTTTAGCTTGCTTCAAACTATCCGCTTGTGCTTTGCCGCGCCCTTCTGCCACTGCTTCGGCAAAATTGGCAAACAACAAGGTCAACCATAAGAAGACGGTCACACTGATGCTAAACCACAACGGGACTGTTTGTTCTTGAAAACATAAAACGGTTGTCAAGATCGCCCCTAAATAAACCACAAACATCACGGGGTTTTTGATTTGTTGGCGAGGGTCCAATTTCTTAAAGGATTCGCCGATCGCCCATTGATAGATTTTTTTCATTTTTTCTCTCTCCTATTTCGTTGTAAAGAAGTCTGCGATTGGGCCTAAAGCCATCGCTGGTAAAAAGCTCAGTGCACCGATCACGATGATCACAATGATCAGCATCGTGACAAAGACTGGACTCGTGGTTGACAAGGTTCCTTCATTACGAACGGTTTTCTTTTTGGCCCCCATGTTTTCTGCCAGATACAAGATGGCTGCGATGGGAACGAAACGTGAAACGAACATCAAGATACTCCCCAAACTATTTAGGAAAACAGTATCTGCGGTCAAGCCGCCAAAGGCACTCCCATTGTTGTTGCTAAAGGAAGTTGCTGCATACAGCAGTTCGCTAAAGCCATGGGCGCCTTGGTTGGTTAGCCAGCTCATGATATCAGGATGCAAGGTCATCAACATAGCCCCGAAAAGCGTCAGTAGCAATGGCGTCAAAATAACGATACTCGTCATTTTAATGTCAAAAGCTTCGATTTTTTTGCCGATATATTCAGGTGTTCGTCCGACTAATAAACCAGCGATAAAGACCGTCAATAATAGAAAAGCGATCATGCCATAAAGCCCACTGCCGACACCACCAAAGATGATTTCCCCCAGCTGCATCAAGAACATCGGGATCGCACCCCCAAGTGGTGTGAAACTATCCAGCATGGCATTGACTGATCCACTGGAAGCAGCGGTGGTACTCACTGCCCAGAGACTCGACCAACCGACACCGAAACGTACTTCTTTGCCTTCTAGATTGGCATTCCCAAGCACTTGACTGAATTGCGGTCCATAAGCTTCACTGATCACTACGCCAATAAAAGCTAGGATCAAAAAGACGGTTGCGGTGATCAAGATCGTACGTCCTTGTTTCCACTCTTTGATCCAAAAGCCAAAGGCAAAAATCAAAGCAGCTGGTAGCAACAAGATCGCTAAGTTTTCTAAAAAGTTACTGAACATCGTTGGGTTTTCAAATGGATGGGCAGAGTTGGCGCCAAAGAAACCGCCGCCGTTGGTCCCTAATTGCTTGATGGCGATTTGACTCGCTACTGGTCCGAGCGCCATCCAAAAGGATCCCCCCTCAAATCCATTGACTTCCACGCCGCTGCTCAACGTTTGGACAACGCCTTGAGACAGGAGCAAGATCGCTAAAATCAATGAAAGTGGCAAAAGGATATAGAGCAAGGAACGGGTGATGTCTTGCCAAAAATTCCCTACCGTACGTTTTTGTTTTTGCTGCAGCCCACGAATCAAGGCACACAGTACAGCTAATCCTACTGCCGCAGATAAGAAATTTTGCACTGTTAATCCTAATGCTTGGGAAAGATTGGTCAGTGCTTCTTCCCCAGCGTAAGCTTGCCAGTTCGTGTTCGTCACAAAACTGACGGCTGTGTTCAATGCTAAGTCAAAGGACATATTCTCAACGGCTGCCTCTTGCGGTAACCAGTGCTGAACCATCAATAATCCGGTCAAGCCGATGATGGAAAAGACACTGACGGCCAAGACGGAAAAGAGATAGGTTTTGGCGGTCATTTCTTTTTTGCTGACCGAACCAATCACTCGATAGGTCAACCGTTCAATGGGTTGAATAAAGCGGACAAACCGCGGTGTTTTTCCTTGCATGATTTCTTTGATATACCAGCCCAAAGGAACCGCTGCTGCTAGTAAGATCAGTAAAAATAAAAAGCCTTGCACAAAATAGCTACTCATCGTTCTCCCCCCTCAAACAAGTACCAAAAGAGATAGATCATTACGATCACTCCGATTATTCCTAAAACAAGATTCATATTCTTCACTCCTTCATGACGTAAGCATACGCAAAAAGAAATAAAAATAGTGTAAATCTTCTGCTAGCATCTTTATATCTTCTTTATACGGCTGCTTATCGGACAAGAAAACCGCAATACAGCAGGTATTTTAAAAAACAAAAATAGCGGATATCCTTCACGATATCCGCTGTTAGAGTCATTGAGACTTATTTCGTTTTTCTGCTTTTGTTCGTGTGTTTCTTACGAAAGAAGACGATCCCCGCTAGTGCAACAAGGCTCACTCCTGCAATCGAATAGCCTTGAGTGATGGCTGTACCAGTCTTTGGTAGCACCCGTTTGTCCTTTGCGGTCGCTTTGGTTTGTTTGTCAGTCTGCCCTTCATTCGTTGGTTTTTCTTGCCCTTTGTTAGAATCATCTTTCGTAGGCTGCTGATCGTCCTCCTCTGGTTCTTCTGCTTTTTCAACGACTTTGATCGTCGCTGTGGCGGTGACTGCTTCTTGTGAGCGAGTACCAAATAAACGTGCGAAAAAGTTAGGAGTTGCTGCTTCATCAGTGACGATTGAATAAGTGACTTGATAGGTGCCCGTTTTCTTCGTATCCACCGAACCGTCCACCAGCAGTTGCTCCAATGCGAGTGACTTACCGTCACGATCTGTAGCGGAGACAAAATTGTCGGCAGCTGTCCAGTTGTCACCAACATAAATCACGCTATCTTTCACAGTCACAGAGGTTTGGTCTGCCAAAACGGTAATTGTGGCAGTGGCTTCGGCTTTGCCATTGCGATAGGTTACTTGGTATCTGCCTGGTGTGGTGCTGTCAACTGTACCTACTGTTGTGATATCAGTCAGTTGCACTTCTTTGCCGTCTTTATCTGTTGCAGACACAAAGTTATCGGCAGCTTGCCAGTCTTCACCCTCATAAATCGTACTGTCTTTGGCAACTACCGTTTCTTGGTCAGCCACCACGGTAATCATCGCAGTTGCTTTTACATTGCCATTTTGATAAACCACTGGGTACTCGTCTGCTTTGGAGGTATCGACTGTGCCACTAACCGTCACTCCTGAAAACGGTAGACTTGCTCCCGTTTTGTCTGTGGCTGAGACAAAGTTGTCGGCAGCTTCCCAATCGTCGCCGACGTATAGGGTACTGTCTTTAGCTTTAATGCTTGTTTGATCAGCTAACACGGTGATCGTCGCTTTTGCTTCGGCTTTGCCATTGCGATAAATCACTTCATATTTCCCTGGTGTGGCGCTGTCGACTGTACCTACTGTTGTGATATCAGTCAGTTTTACTGCGTTGCCGTCTTTGTCTGTTGCCGACACAAAGTTATCAGCAGCTTGCCAGTCATCACCTTCATAAATCATACTATCTTTGGCGACTACCGTTTCTTGGTTGGCAACGACCGTAATCGTAGCAATAGCTTCCATTTTCTCATTGCTATAAGTAACTTTATACTGACCTTCTTTGCTCGTATCAACTGATCCGCTAACAATCACTCCTGAAAATGGTAGGTTTGCTCCGGTTTTGTCTGTGGCTGAGACAAAGTTGTCGATTGCTTGCCAGTCATCCCCGACATATAAGGTGCTATCTTTGGCTTTAACTGATGTTTGCTCAGCTAACACGGTGATCGTCGCTTTCGCCTCAGCTTTGCCATTGCGATAAATTACTTCATATTTCCCTGGTATGGCGCTGTCGACTGTACCTATCGTTGTGATATCAGCCAGTTTTACTTCGTTGCCGTCTTTATCTGTTGCCGACACAAAGTTATCGGCGACTTGCCAGTCATCGCCTTCATAAATCGTACTATCTTTGGCGACTACCGTTTCTTGGTTGGCAACGACCGTAATCGTCGCCGTTGCTTTAACATGGCCATTCTGGTAAACCACTGGATATTCGCCTGCTTTGGAGGTATCGACTGACCCACTAACCGTCACTCCTGAAAATGGTAGGTTTGATCCGGTTTTGTCCGTTGCGGAAACAAAGTTGTCGGCGGCTTCCCATTCATCACCGACATATAAAGTACTGTCTTTAGCTTGAACGCTCGTTTGATCCGCTAACACGGTAATCGTGGCAGTTGCTTCGGCTTTGCCATTGCGATAGGTTACTTGGTATTCTCCTGGTACTTTCGTATCCACTTCACCACTGGTGGTGACTTCTGCCAAGCTTAACGGTTGCCCCTTCTTATCCGTTGCTGAAACAAAGTTGTCCGCAAGCTCCCATGCATCTCCAACATAAAGTGTACTATCCTTGGCAACGACTGTTTCTTGATTGGCAACCACGGTGATCGTGGCGACTGCTTTTTGATTGCCGTTTTGATAAACCACTGGATATTGACCTTCTTTGGAAGTATCCACGGCTCCACTAACTGTCACTCCTGAAAATGGTACATTCACTCCTGTTTTGTCCGTTGCCGAAACAAAGTTATCAACCGCATGCCAGTCGTCCCCGACGTATAAGGTGCTATCTTTTACTTTGACCGATGTTTGATCAGCTAACACGGTGATCGTTGCTGTCGCTTCGGCTTTGCCATTGTGATAAATGACTTGGTATTCTCCTGGTGTGTCCGTATCAACTTCACCGTTGATGGTCACTTCTGCGATTGTCACTGCGTTGCCGTCTTTATCCGTTGCCGATAGAAAATTATCAGCTGCTGTCCATGCATCGCCTACATATAACGTGCTGTCTTTGGTTGCTACCGTTTCTTGGTTGGCAACCACGGTGATCGTCGCTGTTTGACTAACACTGCCATTGATGTATTTGACTTCATAGGTGCCAACGTTTGTCGTGTCGACCTCGCCATTGACTGTGATTTCCGAGAAAGTCAACGCATTGCCGTGTTTGTCTGTCGCTGAAACAAAGTTGTCTTCAGCATGCCATTCATCTCCCACGTAGATCGTGCTATCTTTGGCGTCGATCGTCGACAAGTCTTCTTCTGGTGTGATACCGACAGAAAGATGATTGCCCGTCCGATTCACTTGCACCTCTTTACCAAGCTGAAGTTCCTGTGGTATGACGTAACCTTCTGGGACGTAGGAAACATAAAGCGTATAGTTCCCCGTATAAATATCAGTTAATTGGTATTCTCCATTTTCATCCGTTACGACAGAAACGATATCTCCTGTCAATTGATTCCAAAGCGTCAAAGTAACCCCCGCAATCTTCTCAGTCGGCTCTTCGGTATTATAAACATCAAGCGTCGCATTGGTTTTGTATATGATCCCGCTGGAATCGCCTGCCGAAAATTGCAGATTGGTCACCGTCGAGGTAGCCGTCCGTTTGGCTTCCGACAAGGTATCGATCGTATCAGAAACGATCGTTGCTGAGGCTGAGATTTGGCCGGCATTTTGTGAAAGGACGTTGTAACTGATTTCGATATTTTTCGTTAGAACATAGTTTGAAAAGACAAGCTGTATGTTCCCATCAACTTCTTTGACTTCATAGCTGTCATCTGGCACATTCGAAACAGTGATCGATCCTAAATCGATTTCGCCATTGGTGTTCCCTAACGATTTTAGAAGGATCGTTGGATTTGCTACTTTTTTCGAGCCATCATCAATATTTTTTGTCGTGACCTTGACCTGCGTCATGTTTTTCGTATTATTGACGGTATTTTGCGTAATGCCAATAATATCTGTCGCCGTATTGGATACTGAAACTGTGGCTGTGCCTTGCTGATTATTTGATAACGGTTCTTTTGCATAACCAGGTACATAAATCGTACTCATTTCCTGCCATCCATTGGCGTATTGATAGGAAATAATGTAGCGCCGATTGGTCGTCCCAAAATCAAAGGTATAATAGTTGGTTTCTTCATCATGGGTGATCGTTGGATAATTCGGATCGCTTTCCTTCATGGCTTGGTTATCATAATAACCGCGATCCCAATACTGTGGATAAATGCCACTGACTTGTTCATTGGAAACATCGATGATCGAAAACACGACATCGGTATTTTTCGGTACATGAGTTTCAACAGTCAAATCACTGATGGTATCTTGACGCGCGTTGACTAAAAACTGATTTTTACTACTTTGGAGCGTGCGTTCAGAATACAGTTTTCTTCCGGTATAGACGGAGGTATGAACCGTGTCAAGTCCCGTTGCGGAAATCGTGATTGGAATTGTATCGTTAGGAATCGATTTTGTCGGTGCTAAACTGTCTGGCACATAATTGAAGCCGATATCAAATTGAACGGAATAGGTAATGGGCGACGTAAAAGTGACCATCGTTCCTCCTGCTACTTCTTCAATCGTATAATCTTTTCCTAATGTGTAGTAAAAACTGACTTTTGGTACCTTTCTCAAAGAAAGATACTCTGGATGTTCTATAAACATTTGTAAATTTTCGATTGGTTGTGAGTTACTGCCTTCGATGTTGATGGAGGTATCACTCATGTAAGCTCCATTTTGGTCATAATTTCCCCAAGCTGTTTCAGCATTGTTGGGATTAAGGACACTGATTGGTTCGACATAGTTGTCTTCAACGATTTTGAATTCTCTATTGGCGATCAACGGTGTCGAGACATTGAGAATGATATCTTTCTGATCAAAGGGTACGGTTACGTTCGTGGAACCAAGAGTGAGATTGCTGTCTTTTGTAGCGGTCACAATCAGTTTGTCCCCGTTATTTTCGACAGAAAAATAATCCGAAAAAGTCACATTTTGATAGAAGGCATCTCTTGCTGTTAACTGTTTCGCCGTGATCGGCTGTCCGTTTTGACTCGAAAGGATGATTTGTTGACCTGCTTTCATCTCCGTCGGCATTTGATGAATTGATACATAGTAGTTTCCTTTAGAAAGGCCATTCATAAAACTGGCAGAAGCAACCCCCATATAATACCTAGAATCGACTTCTTTTTCATCTTTGCTGGTTTTTGCGGTAAAGGAAAACCCTCTGTTTTGGGCAGTTGTTTGTTTTAGCTGTACCGAACCAAATCCGGTCGTTGGATACCCTTTTGAAAAAGAAGGCGTATAATCCGTCAGCTCGGTCAAACTCATGGTGAATTGATAAGAAACCCCATAAGCCTTTTGTTTGTCCATCTGTTTGATTTCAACAGCAGTATTGTAAAGACTATTTGAAGTGATCGTATAGTCTGTCCCTTCGACTAATGCTGTCTGTGTTTCTGGCTTGATCTTTCCTTTGATATCCACTTCATAGCTGAAGACTTTTAACGGTTGGGTCTCAATCTTTTTGAAGGACGCACCCGGCGTATCAACCAAATGCAGTGAAAGAGTTTCCGTTCCAGATAATGTCCGATCAGTATTGTAGTAAACCATTCCTTGCATCCCAAAGACATTTTTTTCTGACACATATTGAATCGGGTCAACTTCTTCATACAAATCAATGGCGTAGCTTGTCTGGTTTTGATCGCCGATCTCAATCGTTAGCTGAGGCTTATCTTCTGAATATAGATAACTAGTCAACTCGATCGAAAAAGAGGCATCATGAACCGATTGATTAAACGTGATCATCAGTTGATGAGCTGCACTATCTACAGCCCACGATGCATTGATCGCTTCATTGGTTCCTTGCACATCACTAAAGCCAAGGCCTTGCGGCAAGTCAAAAACAGCAGTGGTGCCAGCGAAATAATCTTTGTTATTGATTTCAAAATCCAATTTCAGTTTCACTGGACTATTGTTTAAGATTCGTGTTTCTTCCGTTCGGCTGAATTCTTCGCCAGCAATGGTCAGCAGGGTGCCTTTTTCCAAAAGTTCTTGGTCATTGATGCGTGTGCTGACACGAGGTGTGTGTTGCTCTTCTTTGGTTTCTTTTGAATCGGATGTTGAAGAACTTTCTTGTCTCGCATGGCTAGAATCTTCCGTTCTATTTGAGGAAGCGGATGTGCTCGTTTCACTTGGTTCCGTGTTTTCTGAACCAGCTGATGATTCCTCTTTGCTCGCTTCGGAAGAATAATCAGTTTGAGCATCCTCAGCTGCTTGTGCTTCGTTTCCGTTAGTTTCATTTGTCGATTCAGTCATCGTTTCTAGTAGTTGATCGGATTTGTCTAGCATGTTGACGGTCTGTTCTTGTTCGGTTGTTTCCGCTATCGCCATGATCGGAGTGATCACTTGAGTGATTCCTAGTGCGGTAACAACGATCCCATGACGAATTCTTTTGCTTCTCTTATTCATTTTCTCCTCCAGTAAATGTATGTAGTTTTAACTGATTGCCTTACGGATTTTTTTCCCGACTTCTAACTCTTCTCCATTAAAAAAGCACAAAACATTGTTTGTTCGATCGATCATTTTGATTTGTCGCGCATTGATAATGTAGGATTTGAAGACGTTATAATACTCTGGCAGCTCTAATTGTTTGATCACCTTCAAGGAAGTTTCGAGGAATTCGATCGACTTTTTTTGGTGAAAAGCGATTCGGTTTCGCTCTCCTTTGATCGTTGTAATATAGTTGATTGCTTCTGCATCAACCACCATCAACTCTCTTTTACTGACGATTTTTAATAAGTGCTTTTTTCCCAGTAAGGATCGTTTGACTTCGATCGCTTCCGTTAATAAATTTTTTAGCTGCATTGCCACCTCCTTTTCTTTTGTATCGATGATCCCTAAAGGACAGATAAGATTCAGCTTCTTGATTTCGATTTTGGAGGCATAGGCACCATAAAAAGCGATTTGACACTTTTTGCATTGTTCCCTCAAGCTTCCTGCTAAGTGAAAACTTCGATCAAATCCTTTCATTTCAATGGAAAATAAGAAGAGATCGTTCACATCTGTTAGGTATCCGTCAAGAAAAGGGGCTAGTTCTTCAGGCGAAAGAATCTGCACTAAAGAATGCGGAACACGACTTTCCGTAATCATTTTCTTCATCAAATTCCCATTAAAAAAGTTGTCATCTACTATATAAACAGCGAAATTGCTCAAATTTGCAGACATCTTAATTCTCCTTTTTGCATCATTTCTAATTGTATTCTTAATCAAAAATGCCTGCTTGCACTTTCAAACGAATTAAAGAAACATTCATGCAAAAAAGGTAGTTTAAATTAAAAACAAAGTAAGAAAAGACGCTGTAATTGGTCTAAACCTATTATAGATAAAAAGACACGCTAAAGAGTTTTCTTAAAGCTTTTATAAGGGAGTAAGCGTAGCCAACAGAAAAATATTATGTTTTTTAACAATATCTACGAAAGACTTTAAGGGAAGCGGAAACACTTTTATGTAAAGTTTTATGATAATTCCATGTGATAAAAACGATCAGAACCCAACATCACAAACGTTATTTATTTTCCACTGGATGCTTCTTTCCTTTCAACGATTGAAGAACAATTATTCATCAGTGATGACATGACCTCCTATTGGTGAATGTCAAAATTTCCCCTTCACTGTTCTCAACAAAATGTGCGGAACACGAAAAAACCATTTATTCTCAATGATAAATGGTTTTCTTTCCTGATTCTTTTTATGAGTGGTGCTGCTTTTAGCTATTTGAAAACATTTTTTACTATAATAGTAGACTTTTCCTGCAACCACCGTTGATTTCCACTACCTGCTAATCATCACTTTTATTCAATGCTCGCTTCAGCTTACGATTATGCCAAATCAAATAGGCGATGATCAGACATAAAACACCTCCGATCAATAAATAGAGAAGGATCGGCGAAGAGGTTTCTTCAATACTGACATCTTGCTCGTTTCTTTCTTGCGCTTCTTGCCTTGCAACTTGGAAGGTAGGCTCTCCTTGCCATTGTTGATCAGCTGCTTTGAGGGTCGTTTTTATTTCATACTCTCCTGATTGCAGTTCGTTTCCATCTAATGGCAGTGCGTAATTCATTAACGCATTGGGCGCTAATTGGACCTCTTTTTCTCCTTTGATCGCTGTTGCTTGTCCATCATGAAACACTTCATAAGCAAGCGTAGCCTTACTAAGATAATTTGCCGCTGTATTTTCCACCGCTACGATGATGACATTGCGGCGATTGATTTCTTCCAGATGGGCTTTCTCAATTCGAACCGCTGGTGGGATGTCGGTCTCTTTGTTACGGAGCAACACCGCCACTTCTCTGGCTAGTAGGTTTTGGACATTTCCTTGAAATTCTTCACTGCCAGTTTGCTGGACGTATAGTCCCCCTGCCAAAATCCCATCAAAGGATTTAGATGGCATCTGGACTGTCAAGGTGATTTCTTTTTGCTCATTAGGGGCTAACGAAAGGGTTTCATCACTTAAAGTGACGAGTTCTTCGATCGCGTATGGAGCAGAAGGCGTTGTTTCCTCATTTGCCCCTGAATACTCAACGACGCCCGTCATATTCGTGACCGCTCGATTAAAGGATAGCTGTAGATTGATTGGTTGCTCGCTTTTATTGGAAACCATGACCGCTAGTTTTTCTTCTGCCTTGGGCTCCAGCAACAAATCATAGTACATCAGCTCTTTGTCTTGCTGTGACTCTGGCAATTTGATTTGAACATCGAAGGTATCAAGTGAATCTGCTGCCCCCGTACTGCTCGTACCAATGAAAAATAAGACCGTTAGAATACTTACTACCCAATACTGAAATCCTTTGCCTCGAACTTTCTTCTGATGCATCCTGTCAGATCCTTTCTACACAAAATAGGAAAGAAAAATCAGCTAGCATAAAAAGCAGCCGCTCAGGCAAGCTGCTTTTTTTCTGCTAACTGTTACGCAATGACTACTGCCCTATGGGGTCGTCGGCGCACTGCTGATCGTCCAAACGAGGGTCGTTTGGTAGGTTGCTGATTGTTTTTCCGTATTGGCTGGGATCGAAAGGGTAAATTGTTCTAAAGGCATCGACGTTTCACCAATCCCTTCGCCAGCATTGGCGGTCAAGAACGCATACTCATTGTTGATCGCCGCAAAATCAAGCTCGCCATTGGCAATATCACTGGTTCCTGTTGGCGGTGAACTCAAGTTATTGGTCAACGTCCCCGTATCTACCGTTAATACCGCACCGTCCAACGTGCTGTCTCCTGCCGTAAATTGGGTTGCTTGCCGTACTTTGATCGCCCAAGAAGAGTTCGCCTGTCCTCGGTTATCGCTGACCGCAACTGCCCCTCTTTGCAGCGTTGACCCATCCCCAGGTAGTCCAGTTCCATCCGTAGTAGCCACCCATGTTTCGGCATTTTCTGTTTGGATTTCATGGGCACCAAAATCTAAATTCGTTGGTAGCTGCGTATTGGGATCACTCCCGCCTTTATCCGGGTCAAACACGATGCCCCCAGAGGTATATTCTACGACACCGGTCGTGTCATCTGCTTGCACTGTCGCACCAATGCTAAGTGCAGTCAATACGCCCAATGCGCCTATTATCAATTTCTTTGAAATCATTTTGCCATCCTCCTTTTTTTGATGCAAATGATCAATGTCAGACTAGTGAAGAATCCGCCTATTACGGGCAGCCAAAAGTGATTGGTTTCTGCAAGCTGTGGCAGCGGTTCTTCTGAGTTAGTGACCGTTTCTTGACTGGTCGGTGGTTCAATTTCTTCATCAATGGAATCACTGCTAGCTGTTTCCGATGGTCCTTCATAAAACTCAATGTTGCCGGTCGTCGTATTGGCTACTGCTGATGGAACGATACTGTAGAAACTGCCGATCATCAAAACCAGAAGTAGCACAAGGGAATTTTTTTTCATTCGGCTCTTCCTTTTCAAGGTGTATCGGAAACGGTCCACACGACTGTGGCGCGATACTGACCTTGAAATTTCGGTGTTTTCTCAGGTACAAATAAATTGAACTGGGAAAAATTAACAGTCAGTCCACCAGTCGATGCCGCATTTTCCAACGTCACCACATTTTTTTCGACATTTTGCTGCAGAGCAATCGTTGCATTATCAGGTAAAACCACTCGACCGTCTGTAAATGTCGAATTGACAGTTCCAAGCTGAACCCTTAATTCGGCAGCTGGCAATGTTCGCGTGCCATTGACCCAATTGGTGGATTGTCTGACCTTGACTTGCCATTTTTTCTGACGATTGCGGGTATCATTGATCCGTAAAATCCCAGTTGTAGCTGCTGCGCTTTGGTCGCCGTTGGCGGTTGCCCGCCATGTCTCACTCTTTTTCGTTTGAATGGCATGTCGGCCAAAATTCAGCTGAGTCGGCAGATTCGTCCGATCCATCGTCAGTGCTTCGACCATGAAATAAATCATGGTTTGGCGACTGCTGATATTTAGCGCACTAAAGTTCAAGAGATTGATGTCCGTCGGCTTTGCCTTCAACACAGAAGCCGAAAAATTGGCGGTCCAATTTGCGGACAACTGTCCTGGACCCGAAAGTAGCGTAGGAATTTGAACATCCGTTGCTCCTAAAACGGCTGCATCCGCCATTTGTTCTTGGACGGTTGCCAAATTGTTCAACGCTGACGTTACGGTGCTAAGCAGGGTATTCAGCAATCCTTGCAGCAATGCGCGAACGACGCCGCCAATATCGATGCCGATCACTCGGATCTGGGTATTTTGAATCGCCGTGCTTAAATTCCGTAAAATTTGCGGGACATTGGTTCCTAAAACGACACCGAGGTTCGAACTCATATTGGCATACAACGCTTCTCTTTGGGTGGTGAACTGCAACGGGCTAGTCATTTCTACATTTCCTAAATTACCAACGGTTTTTAGCAAGGAAATTTGCTGATTGACAGCCGTTAAATCGATTTGCACGATCCCGAGATTGAGATTTAAGGAGCTGGTCAAGGAATCAAGCGCTGTTAAAATCGCATTCAAAAGCGGGACATTGGCAATATTGACTGTGGTCGACGTTTTGATAGCTGCTGGCCCATTGGCACTGATGCTAGTTCTCAACTCTGTGGGGATCGCCAACAAAGCAAATTTATCCTCACCGTTGACATTCACAGAAGCGTTCAAGCCACCGTTCCCTTTGATCGAAAAAGTCACTGGTCGATTTGTCACACTGCCTGGCCACGGTGCACTTGCTGAAGTACCACTTGTATTGGCACTCGTTAAATTGCTTAAAATTTCCACATCTAATACGTTCACTGCCGCCTCGGCTTCTTTGGTCGTTGTTAAAAAATACAAATTGACGAAACTGATGCTGGTCAACAAGAAAATCACCTGAGCAATCGTCCATTTGTAAAAACGTTTTTCCCTCCTTCTGCTTTCCATACCATTTCTAACCCTTTCTTTACGAAACGATGATCAATGCTTCAAAGTTTTGATTCACTAGATATACCAGCGGAGGATGTCCACTCCGCTGGTAAAGTCATGCTATTTTTGCTGATCTTTTTTCTTTCTTGCTTTGAAGAACAAGCCGATTCCTCCGACAACGAAGACTGCTGCTCCGATTACTGAAGCGTACCAGGTTCCTTCTGATCCCGTTTTCGGTAAGAATTTACTTCCCCACCAGCTTTGGTTGTTATTGTTGCTGTTCCAGTTATTGTTTCCCCAATTGCCCCAGTTGCCCCAAGCGCCGTTGCTTCCGTCGGTACCATTCGTACCATCAGAACCATTGGTGCCATTTGTGCCATCAGTTCCATCGGTACCGTCCGTGCCGTCAGTACCATCTGAACCATCCGTGCCATTGTCACCCGTTGGTACCACGATTGGTGTTGTAGCACTGCGGTATTCTCTGCCACCTGCTGTAACGATCGCCACAACGTTAAGGGTTTCTTCTGGTGAAACATCCTCTGGATCTAATGTGATGCTAAACGCACCATTTCCATTGGTCGTTCCAGTTCCGACAACATCACCTGCTTCATTCAAGATTTCGATCGCCGCATTGGCTGGTCCATTCCCGAAAACTGGATAGCCATCGGTAGGATTGCCAGTGATTGTAGCAACCGGTGCATCAACCGTCAAAGCATCGACTACGGTCGTCGTCGGATCACTCAGGGTTTCGCCATCTGCTAAAGCAAGAACCGTAACAGTTTCACCTTCCGTTGCTTCCGCGGATAGCTCAACACGCCAGTCGCCATTTTGATCGGCGATCGTTGTGATTGGTCCTTCAGCCGCGAAGATGGTCAGGAATCTACTTGTTAACGGATCGCTGATGGTAACGGTGATCGTAGCACCTGGCTCACTCGTTCCGCTGATCGTTGTATCACCTGCCGTGACTGGGTCAATAGTTGGAGTATCTGTCTTGATGATTTCATCATCGACAGGTACGACGATTGGTGTCGCATTACTGCGGTAGTCATCCCCGCCAGCAGTGACGATCGCCACAACCGATAAGTTTTCTTCTGGTGCGACATCCTCACTACTCAATGTGATCGTATAGTCACCATTTTCATCGGTAGTGCCTGTTCCTACGACATCACCCGCTTCATTCAAAATTTCAATCGCTGCATTGGCAGGACCGTTCCCGGTTACTGGATAGCCTTCTTGGGAATTCCCAGTAATGGATGCTGAAGGTGCGTTGACTGTGATGCCATTAACAACGGTCGTTGCTGGTTCACTGGCGGTTTCTCCTTCGCTTTGCGCCACTGCTGTTACGATTTCATCTCGAGAAACTTCGGCAACGTCCACTGACCAATTTCCTGCTTCATCTGCTTCGGTTTCAACCGCTTCTTCGCCCGTTACCGTCACGGTGACCATCGCTCCCGGTACAGCAGTACCAGTGATAGTCGTGTCACCAGCTGTGACTGGTTCGATGATTGGTGTAGCGGTTTGATCGATCGTATTCTCAACGGGCACTACGATTGGTGTCGCATTACTCCGATAGTCTTTGCCACCAGCGGTGATGATCGCAACGACGTTCAGTGATTCTTCAGGAGACACTGCTTCACCAGAGAGCGTGATCGTGTAGTTGCCATTTTCATCGGTAGTGCCTGATCCAACGACGTCTCCCGCTTCATTCAAGATTTCAATCGCCGCATTTGGTGCTGCCATCCCTGTCACTGGGTAACCATCCTCTGGATTGCCAGTGATGGACGCGGTCGGTGCTGAAACCGTGATGCCATCCACACTCACTGTGATTGGTGCACTAGGATCTTTTTCAGGTGATTGTGCCACAACAGTGACGGTATCACCCTCCGCAACTTCAGGTACCTCGACTGTCCAATTGCCCTCTTCGTCCGTTTCGGTCGTGATTGGTTCATTTTCACCAATCGTTACCGTCACCGTTGAACCTGGTTCGGCAGTCCCGCTGATCGTCGTATCGCCAGCTTTGACTGGATCGATCGTTGGTGTTGCAGTTTGTTGCTCTTCTTGATCCAAAGGTACCACGATCGGTGTCGCATTACTGCGGTATTCTTTGCCGCCAGCTGTCAGAACTGCAACGACGGTTAAGCTTTCCGCTGGTGCAACAGCTGTTGGTTCAAGAGTGATACTGTAGTTTCCTTCTGCGTCTGCAGTTCCTGAACCGACGATTTGTCCATCGCTATTCAAGATTTGTACCGTGGCATTGGCTGGTGCCGTTCCAGTTACTGGATAGCCGTCCGTGCTATTGCCTGTGATAGTTGCACTAGGAGCAGTGACCGTCAACGCACCCACGCCAACTGTGACTGGAGCGCTTGGCTCTTTGTCAGGTGATTGTGCCACAACAGTGACTGCATCGCCTTCAGAAACTTCTGGTACTTCTGCCGTCCAATTGCCTTCGTCATCCGTTTCAGCCGTGATTGGTTCCGCATCTGGTACGGTAATCGTCACGGTTGAACCTGGTTCAGCCGTTCCGCTGATGCTGGTATCCCCCGCCGTGATTGGATCGATCGTTGGTGCAGCTGTCTGATCCACTACCGTATCTGCTGGTACGATGACCGCTGTTGGATTACTGCGATACTCTTTCCCACCAGCTGTAACGATGGCAACGACGTTTAAGGTTTCTTCTGGATCGACAGTTTCAGCAGTTAAGGCCACTGTATAGTTGCCGTCTCCATCGGCAGTGCCTCTTCCAACGACTTCATTGGCTGCGTTCAAGATCTCGATCGCTGCATTGGCTGGTGCTGTACCAGTCACTGGGTAGCCATCCGTGCTGTTGCCGCTGATGGAAGCTGTTGGTGCTGCGACAGTCACTCCTTCAACGATGACAGTGATTGGATCACTTGGGTCTTTGCCGTCACTGTCTGCGACGACTGTGATGGTATCCCCTTCAGACAATTCTGGCACATCGACACTCCAGTTGCCTTCGTCATCTGTTTCGGCGGTTTCTTCTGTGCCATCCGGTAGTGTTACAGTCACAGTTGAGCCTGGTTCGGCCGTTCCGCTAACGGTTTCATCGCCTGCTTTGATTGGATCAACCGTTGGTGCCGTTGTTTGATTTTCACCCGGTTCAGCTGGCACCATGATCGGTGTCGCTGGACTGCGATAATCCTTGCCACCAGCTGTGACCACCGCAACCACCGTCAAGTTTTCTTCAGGAGAGACATCTTCACTGGTCAAATTGATCGTGTAAAGCCCTGCATCATCGGTTGTACCCGTTCCAACTGTCTCGCCAGCTTCATTCAAGATTTCGATGGTCGCATTCGCTGGTCCTGTTCCGGTCACTGGATAGCCATCGGCTGCATTGCCGCTGATAGACGCACTAGGAGCCGCCACCGTTAATGCCCCGACCGTGATCGTTGCTGGTGTACTTGGTGTTTCATTTTCTATTTCTGCCACTGCCGTAACAGTCGTTCCTTCAGAAAGCGCTGGTACCTCAGCTTGCCAATTGCCCTCATCGTCAACTTCAGCGGTGATTGGGTCTTGCTCACCGACCGTCACGCTGACTGTTGCTCCTGGTTCGGCTGTCCCGCTGATTTCTGTTGCGCCAGCCACTGCTGGATTGATCGTTGGTGTCGCCGTTTGATCCGCAGGTACCACGACAGCCGTTGGTTGACTACGGAAGTCATCCCCACCTGCTGAAACGATGGCAATGACACGGACCGTTTCTCCTGCTGATGCCTCTTCACTGGTCAAGGTAACGGTGTAAACACCATTCTCATTGGCCGTCCCTGTGCCAATCACTTGATCATCAGCATTTAAGATTTCGATTGCCGCATTGGCTGGTGCTGTACCAGTTACTGGATAGCCATCTGCACTATTGCCAGAAATCGTTGCCGTTGGTGCTGCCACGATCAGCCCTTGCACCGTCACTGTTACTGGTAAACTTTCTGTTTTGCCGTCTGCCAAGGCAGTAACTGTCAAGACATCATCCAGAGAAACCGTCGGCACAGTTGCCGTCCACTCACCTTCGTCATTCGCTGCCACTGTAACAGTATCACCGCTTGGCAGTTCAACGGTTACCTCTGCTCCTGGTTCAGCCGTTCCGCTAACGGTTGTAGCCCCAGCAACCACGGGTGCGACAGTCGGTGCTGCTGTTTGGTCTTCTGCGTTATCTTCTGGCACCACGATAGTAGTTGCTGGACTGCGGTATTCTTGACCGCCAGCAGTTACCACTGCTACCACTCGCAAGTTTTCTGCTGGAGAAACACCTTCTGTCAAGGTGATCGTATACTCACCGTCTCCATTGGCAGTCCCACTGCCCACCACTTCATTGTCATCATTTAAGATTTCAATGGCTGCGTTGGCTGGTGCTGTCCCTGTGACTGGATAGCCGTCAGTACTGTTGCCAGTGATCGTTGCCGTTGGTGCTGCCACGTTCAAGGCACCGACACCGACACTGATTGGTTCACTTGGGTCTTTGCCTTCAGCTTCAGCAACCACTGTGACCGTGTCGCCTTCTGAAAGCTCTGGTACGGTGACCGTCCAATTGCCTTCCTCATCCGTTTCGGCAGTCACTGGATCTTCTCCAGGAATCTCCACCGTCACCGTTGAACCAGGTTCGGCCGTTCCTCCGACGGATGTATCCCCTGCTTGCACTGGCTCGATCGTTGGTGTGGTCGTCTGGTCTGCTGGTACCACGATGGAAAGCGGTGCACTGCGGTATTCATCGCCCCCAGCGGTTACCACTGCCACCACCTGAAGCGTTTCTGAAGGATCAACATCGTCGCTGCTCAATGTGATGTTGTAGGCACCTTCCTCATTTGCTTCGCCACTGCCGACAACCTCACCGGCTGCATTTAAGATCTCAATCGCTGCATTCGGCGTTGCCGTTCCTGTAACTGGATACCCCTCTGTACTATTGCCGCTGATCGCTGCTGTCGGTGTTGCCACACTAAGTGGATTTACGATGACCGTTGCTGCGTCACTTGGAGTTTCCCCATCAAGGGTCGCTACCACGGAAACTGTTTCACCTTGAGAAACCTCGGGCACCGTTGCCGTCCAATTGCCTTCGTCATCTGCTTCGGCAGTGACTGGCTCTGCGTCACCAATCGTTACCGAAACTGTCGCCCCAGGTTCAGCGGTTCCACTGATCGTAGTGTCGCCGGCTGTCACCGCTTCAATGGTTGGCACTGCAGTTTGATCCAAAGGTACTGTGATTGGTGCAGCCGCACTGCGGTAATCTTGACCACCGGCTGTGACTACCGCCACCACCCGTAAGGTTTCAGCTGGAGACGCATCATCACTCGTCAACGTGATCGTATATTGGCCTTCGTCATTGGCAGTGCCAGTACCTACTACTTCGTCATCGGCATTCAAGATTTCGATGGCTGCATTGGCTGGTGCCGTTCCCGTTACTGGGTACCCATCGGTACTATTGCCACTGATCGTCGCGGTTGGCGTAGCAATCGTCAATCCATTGACCCCAACACTGATTGGTGCACTTGGATCTTTGTCTGGTGCTTGTGCGACCACTGTGACGGTTTCTCCTTCAGAAACTTCAGGAACTTCAACCGTCCAGTTGCCCTCGTCATCGGCTTCACCAGTCACAGGTTCTTCACCTGGGATCGTTACCGTCACCGTAGCGCCTGGTTCGGCAGTCCCACTGATCGTCGTGTCCCCTGCATTGATTGGGTCGATGGTTGGTAATGCTGTTTGTTCAAGCTCATCTGCTGGGACCGTCACTGGTGTGGCAGGACTGCGGTACTCATCCCCGCCAGCTGTTACGATCGCAACGACAGACAAGGTTTCTTCTGGTGCTGCATCGGCTGGTGCGATGGTTACCGTATAGTTTCCATCCCCCTCGGCTGTGCCAGTACCAATCACATCGCCTGCTTCATTCAGTACTTCGATCGCTGCATTCGCTGGTGCAGTCCCCGTGATTGGATAACCATCGGTACTATTGCCGCTGATGATCGCTGTCGGTGCTGCCACCGTCACTCCATTGACTCCAACGCTGATTGGCGCGCTTGGCTCTTTGCCTTCGGCTTCCGCAACGACCGTGACTGTATCGCCACCAGAGACTGCTGGCACTTCTGCAAGCCAGTTTCCTTCGTCATCCGTTTCAGCCGTTACTGGTTCTTGATCGGTGATCGTCACAGTAACCGTCGACCCTGGTTCTGCCGTTCCGCTAATCGTGGTATCACCTGCTGTGACCGGATCGATCGTTGGTGTCCCTGTTTGTTCAATGTCTGCTGGTACGGTGATTGGTGTGGCATTACTGCGGTAGTCTTGACCGCCTGCTGTCACAACTGCCACCACCTGCAAGGCTTCTTCTGGCGCCACATCGGCTGGATCTAAGGTCACGGTATAAGCACCCGTGTCATCCGCCGTCGTGCTACCAACAACATCGCCTGCTTCATTCAAAATCTCAATTGCCGCATTCGGTGTCGTTGTTCCGCTGACTGGATAGCCATCCGTGCTATTGCCTGTGATGGAAGCGCTCGGTGCACTGACCGTAACACCATCAACGGTCACGGTAATCGGTGCACTTGGATCTTTGCCTTCGGCCTCGGCAACGACTGTTACCGTATCGCCTTCTGATAATTCAGGAACCGTCGCTTCCCAGTTGCCTTCGTCATCGGCTTCAGCCGTGATCGGATCGCCTTCAGGCAGCGTGATCGTCACTGTTGCCCCTGGTTCAGCCGTTCCGCTGACAGTCGTATCCCCAGCTGTTACTGGGTTGATCGTTGGTGTTTCCGTCAAGTTTTCTACATCATCTGCAGGAACTACAAGCGGTGTGCCTGTACTGCGATAGTCTTCACCACCAGCCGTCACGATCGCTTCCACCCGCAAGTTGTCGCCAGCTGCCACCTCTTGAGGATCAAGGGTGATCGTGAAGTTGCCTTCATCATCGGCTGTTCCACTACCAACGACATCGCCTGCTTCATTCAAAATTTCAATCGCTGCATTGGCAGTCGCTATTCCCGTTACTGGATACCCATCTGTGCTATTTCCAGTGATCGTAGCTGTTGGCGCCGCCACGGTTAAACCGTTTACACTCACGGTGATTGGGGCACTCGGATCTTTGCCTTCAGACTCAGCTACGACCGTCACGGAATCGCCTTCTGACAATTCAGGAACCGTTGCTTCCCAGTTGCCTTCATCATCGGCTTCCGCCGTGATTGGATCGCCTTCAGGAAGCGTGATCGTTACCGTTGCCCCCGGTTCGGCTGTCCCACTAACGGTCGTATCTCCAGCACTGACTGGATCGATCGTTGGTGTTTCCGTCTGCAGGATATCTGCAGGCACCACAACAGGTGTCGGGTTGCTTCGATAGGTTTCGCCGCCAGCGGTCACAACTGCCGTCACATTCAAGGTTTCTTCCGCGGCAACATCTGCTGGATCTAACGTCACCGTATAAACGCCATTCTCATTGGCAGTACCTGTTCCGACAATTTCGCCATCCGCATTGGTGATCTCAATGGCCGCATTTGGTGCAGCTGTTCCAGTCACTGGATAGCCTTCTTGACTATTTCCTGTGATTGAAGCCGTCGGGGCATTGACCGTTAAGGCGGACACGGTGGTGCTTGCTGGCTGACTCGGTGTTTGTCCTTCTAGTTCGGCGACAGCTGAAACCGTATCGCCTTCTGACACCTCGTCCACATCAACACGCCAATTGCCCTCTTCATCGGCTTCTGTCACGATCGGATCTGCCCCGTTGACGGTCACAGTAATCGAGGCACCAGGCTCAGCCGTTCCGCTAACGCTTGTATCCCCAGCAGTCACTGGTTGGATCGTTGGTGTTCCCGTTTGTTGCTCGGCATCGTCTGCTGGAACGACGATTGGCGTATTGCCACTGCGGTAAGTTTGACCGCCAGCAGTAACGATTGCAGCAACATTCAAGTTTTCATTTTCTGCTACATCTGCTGGGTTCAACGTGATACTGTAGTTGCCGTTCTCATTTGCCGTCCCAGTGCCAACGACTTCACCCTCGGCATTGGTGATTTCAATGGCTGCATTTGCTGCGGCTGTCCCCGTCACAGGATACCCATCGGTGCTGTTTCCTGTAATCGAAGCCGTTGGGGCATTGACCACTGGTGCTGCTACCGTTGCCGTCGCAGGTTCACTCGCTGATTCCCCATCCGCTTCCGCTACTGCTGTGACTGTATCACCTTCTACCAATTCAGGGACATCGGTCGTCCAATTGCCGTCACCATCTGCGGTTGTGGTAATAGGTGCACCGCCGTTGATCGCCAATGTTATGGCTGCGCCTGGCTCAGCTGTTCCGCTGATCGTCGTTTCCCCTGCTGTCAATGGATTGATCGTTGGTGTATCGGTTTGATCTTCTGGTGTGTCTGGTGCAAACCAAATCGAGTTATTGCCGTCAGCATCCGTAAATAAATCAATGGTGATGAGGTCAAGCTGAGACATCGTTGCTTCGAAGCGAGCTTCGTAAGGAGTGGAAGGATTCGCCACACCATTTTCAACCAATTGCGCATAGGTCGGACTGGTAACATTCGTTGGAATCACCACGTTGGTTTGACCTAAAACAGAAGCAGAAGCAACCTGATCTGCTAGATTGGTCGTAGCATTTAAGACATTTTGAGCAGTTTCAACAGTACCATTTAGCGTTGCTTTGGCGGTATTGACCGTGGTTTGAACCAGTGTATTGATCCCGCTGATCAAGGTACCAATTCCTGGGATGCCGCTGGCACCATCTAGAATACTGACTTGGATCTGTGCCGCTTGTAAATTATCAAGAATTTGATTGATGCGCTGATTGACAACGATAAATAAACCATCATCCACATTGGCAATCAGGGCACGTTCATTTTCGGTTAGTCCAGCTGGAACTTCAAAATTCGCTTGGCCAAATTGTCCAAGTTGATTTAATAAGTCTAACTGGGTCGTAATTTCAGCTAAGTTGACGGAAATCACTTGGCTAACATCCACGATTGAAGCCGCCGTATACAACGGATTTGGTACGCCGGGTAGGATTGTTGGCGGAATATCCAATGCGTCAGCTAAGTTTTGATTGACGATCCCATCCACCGTGCTGATCAAGGTATTGACTGCTGGTGTGACTGTCCCGATCAATGTTTGCAAGGCTGGGAAATTTCCCAATTGTAGTGTCACATTGGTGGAAATCGAGGCATTTCCTGCCGGTTGAACCAAACCAGTAAGCCCTTGAGGAACCCCAACAACTGCGACTTTATCCCCATTCAAGACATCAAACGTTACTGCATTTGATCCAGAAATCGAGAAATTGACTTGGTTCGTTGCACCAGGAGTTGCGTAAGGTGCAGACGCACTCGTGCCTGAGTTATTAGACGCTGTGATATCTGAGAAAAGTTCAGCTGAAACCAAAGCAGCTTCAACCGTCGTTGGTGCCCATAACAAACTTGCTGGCACGACCACCGTACTCGTCAACAACATCCCACTGACAGTTAAATTCGCAATAATATTTTTCTTTGTTCGAACGCGTGTGTTTTTCTTTGAATCCATGAGCTTTTTGTAATTTATGCCTTTCATTCATTCTCCTCCTGTTCGAAATAATTTAACCGACAAAAGATAAAACTGATGATCTCTGGAATGTTTCCTGCCCCCTTTAAAACCAGATGAAAATCTATTTCAACCCAACACCCAAAGGCATAGAGAGAAAACAAAAGTTACCGATCGCAAAGCGAAGATTTTTTCGCATGCTTTCTGAAAAACCCAGTGATTTTTGTTCAAATAGTTTCGAAGCACATTAAAATGCACTTGTGAAAACCGAGAAATAAAATAACTAGTCGAACACACTGTGTACCAAAATTCTAGCAAATTTATTTCTTTCCAACAAATTATAAACACGATAAATAATTAAAAAAACACTGGAATTAACCTTACATAACATAAAACATTTATTTTATAAACGAGCAAAAATTATTTATATTTCTCTGATAAATAAGTGCATAACGATAAAAAACTATCATTTTTTATCATAAAATCATTTCATTTTTTATATTTAATCAACATAATGAATACGATTACATTTGTATACTTATGCATTAAAAACGAGAAAAACGATGATGTTGTTTTTTCTTGTCTTCAACCTCGTTTTTTACCTCTGCAAATAAAAAAACAAAAATATTTAAGCCATTTTTCACGATATCCCCTAAAATAACTCATACTAATGATAAAAAGGAATCGAAACGCTCGTAAAAAGTTCTGTGAAAAAAGGAATGAAAATCCCCAATTAAAATTGAGCATGCGCCATCATGAAATAGAATTTCTTCAGATATCATTTGCTTCTTGTTTATCTGTGCTAAATTTTTCAGTAGCTATTTGGTCTTACATTTTGGACCTAAGCATTTATTAGATTCTTTTTGATTATACTTGCTGGTAAGAAGGAAACGCAGCTGCCCAATCGTCTTCTTCTAATACCACATAAGGAGCATAAGAAGATGGATTGGCTAGTAATGATTCTTGTATTGATATGTCTTAGCTTTGTCTGAGAAAGAAATGTAAGGGAGAAGATTATGAAAAAAGAAATAGTAACAAGTTTAATGACCACTGCAATTTTAGGAACCTTCACTGTTGAAACCTGCTTCGCACAGGAAAAAGATCCATCCTATTTGACCGATCCAACCACCCATCACGTCTTATTAAAAGATGGTGACTATTGGTATGACGAAGGCAAAGCCGTTCCTAAGGAATACGCGGAGCAATTGATTGCAAACGAGCAATTAAGCAAACCTGCACAGGCGCCCGATCCTCATCCGACTTTGCAAGTTCCTTCGCAAAGACAACCAGCATGTGAACCGCAACAGATACCAGCGCTGAAAAAACAAAACGAGCAAACAGTTCCCCTTTCAAAAGAACCATTCGCCGTTCCAGAAATGAAACCTGACAAACCAGAGCAACAAGGATCGACTGAAGAACCCAGAAGAACACCACAAGCCGTACCTCCTGCTGTTCCAAAACCCTCAGGAAAAGTAGAGCAAGAGGTAGTACCTACGAGCGCTCCCTATGCTGTACCTGATGAACCAGCGGTATCTTCAATAAAAAAGAAAGACGATTCTGTCCCGACAAAAGCTCCGATAGCCGTACCTGAGAAAATTCCTGTTCCTTTAGTAACCTTTGATTCCTTAGTGTCGAATAAAGTGCCTTATGCTGTACCTGGTGCTACACCAACTGCGATCAACCAGAATCAGGAATTTCTGGTTCCGACGAAAATTCCGATGGCTGTACCTGAGAAAATTCCTGCTCCTTTAGTAACCTTTGATTCTTTAGTGCCGAATAAAGTGCCTTATGCTGTACCTAGCGCTACGCCAACTGTGATTAACCAGAAGCAGGAATTTCTTGTACCGACGAAAACTCCAATTGCTGTACCTGAGAAAATTCCCGTTCCTTTAGTAATCCCTGATCCTTTGGTGCCGAATAAAGTGCCTTATGCTGTACCTAGCGCTACGCCAACTTTGATTAACCAGAAGCAGGAATTTCTTGTACCGACAAAAGCTCCTATGACCGTACCAGAGAAAAGTCCGACTCCTTTAGTAACCTTTGATTCCTTGGTGCCGAATAAAATACCTTATGCAGTACCTGGCGCTACGCCAACTGTGATTAACCAAAAGCAGGAATTTCTGGTTCCGACGAAAATTCCGATGGCTGTACCTGAGAAAATTCCTGCTCCTTTAGTAACCTTTGATTCCTTGGTGCCAAATAAAATACCTTATGCAGTACCTAGCGCTACGCCAACTTTGATTGACCAGAAGCAGGAATTTCTTGTACCGACAAAAGCTCCAATTGCTGTACCTGAGAAAATTCCCGTTCCTTTAGTAATCACTGATTCTTTGGTGCCGAATAAAGTGCCTTATGCTGTACCTAGCGCTACGCCAACTGTGATTGACCAGAAGCAGGAATTTCTGGTTCCGACGAAAATTCCGATGGCTGTACCTGAGAAAATTCCCGCTCCTTTAGTAACCTTTGATTCTTTAGTGCCGAATCAAATACCTTATGCAGAACCTGGCGCTACACCAACTGCGATCAACCAGAAGCAGGAATTTCTGGTTCCGACGAAAATTCCGATGGCTGGACCTAGTAAGATACCGACACCTTTAAGCCAAACGGAATTCCCGCAACCTGGAATTCCTGTCAATGCTGAACCTAAAGCATTGACGATTGTTCACCCTAACGGAAAAGAACAGATTGCAGCCCTTCCGTCATCTGAAGCAATGAAAACGAAAAATTTGGATAACGGCATTCATAGACAACAGAAAAGCAACACTCCTTCTAGAGTCAAATCGATCAGAAAAAAACTTGTTCAACAAAAACCTAAAGAACCATCTAAGAAAAGCTTTGACAATAATGAAGAGCGCGAAAAAACCCGACTAAATCATAAGCAACAGATCAATTCATACACTGCAGCTGACAATCGCTATTTACCCAAAACAGGCGAAAATAGACTTTTATCCTTTTTGATGCAAGCTGTCGGGATAATGGTCATTGGAATTGCTGGTCTACTTTTCTTTCGAAAGAAAGGTCGCCATGAGAAATAAAAAAAACGTGAGAACCCAGCGTTCTCACGTTTTTAAATTGGCTTAGTTTATTTTTGTATCTGTCTAACCAACCATCATCACAAAAATTGCCAACTGTTTTCTCATGAAATCAGAAGAGGTCTGAAATATAAGACCTTTTTAATTCCTACACCGGGCTTGTTTTACTATAATAGGGATACATGATTTCATTAATTCAACGAGAGCGGAGGCTTTCTTATGTATGGCGAAACGATCAGACAAATCCGATTGAAAAAAGGCTTCACCCAAAAAGAAGTCTATGGCACGATTATTTCAAAGTCTTATGCCATCGAATTTGAAAAAGGCAAGCATCAGATTGCTGCCAACCTGCTGTTGCAAATCTTAGAAAATCTATCAATGGATATCGATGAATTTCTCTATATCGCGAATGGCTATCGGCTGGATGAGCAAAACAGCTACAACCATCGGTACACGCAATATTCAAACAAGCACGATATCAACCAGTTACAAATTCTGTTACAGGAACTGCAGCAAACCTCTAGCCGACTTAACAATGTCCGCATCGCAGAGGTTCGCTCACGGATCCGCATGCTGCAATGCTTGGCAGAGCATGGGGTCTATCGGAAACGTGCGGTTTTGGAATGTGATCGTCAAACGATTATTTCCTATCTCGTTGATGTTGAGAGCTGGACGTTACAAGAAATCCAACTATTTGGCAACACCATCGATCTTTTGGACAACGACCATAATTTCCTCTTTTTCAAAAAAGTATCCAAGATGCTCGAGTACTACATCGATATGGAAAAAGGTCGGGAAATTTATTGCGCGCTATTGATCAATTTGATCGAATATACACTAAAACACCAGCAATACGATGCGACGGAAGTTCTCGTCGTCCAATTGAAACTTTTGGCGACAGACTACAAAGAATTTTTCCACCAAACCGTCTGCAAGTTTTTCCAAGGCGTGTTGCTCATAAGAACCGGCGATCAAAAAGCTGGTGAAACGATCACGCAAAAGATGTTGGCTATCATGCGAGAATTGGATCAAGGTGCCCTTGCCGATGATTTTGCTTTGCTATTGGATGAAGATTATCTCCGAGCATTTGCCTCCTCCGAGTGATAAAGCGGCAACTGCAGCGTTCGTTAATAAAAAGGAAGTGATGATTGCCATCACTTCCTTTTTCAGCTATTAGCTAACACTACGTTCGTCTGTCGCTCCAAAGTATTGATACATTGGTTTTTGGTTGCCATTGAGCAATTGATCCACCGTCACAAATTCATAGCCTTGCGCTTTCAGCGTTTGAATAATACCAGGTACGGCTTGAACGGATTTCGGATGAATATCATGGAGCAGAATTATTGAACCATCGTAGACATTATTTTGGACGACCTTCAAAATTTTGTTTGGTTCTTTTAGCTTCCAATCCTCGGTATCGACACTCCATTGAATGATCGATTTTCCTGCCGCTTGGGCGCTTTGTTGATCGATCGCTCCATATGGCGGGCGCAAATTTTTAGGCAAGACCCCTGTCGCCTGATAGATGGCTTTGTCCGTTTTGGTTATTTCCGCTTTGACCTCCTCTGGCGACAACGTATTTAATTGGGGATGTGAATAGGAGTGACTGGCAATTTCATGCCCTTCCTCATGGACTTTTTTCGCGACTTCAGGATATCGATCCACCATTTGGCCTAATTCAAAGAACGTTGCCTTCACATCATTGTCTTTCAAGATTTTTAAGAGATCCAGTGTCGAGGTATCATTTGGTCCATCATCGAAAGTCAACGCAACATATTTTTTGTTTTCGTCTAACATCGCTTGTTGCTCTTTCAATTGATCCGCATTGACCAGCTCTGGATCAATAAAGGGCGCAATCTCTTTGTAAGCCAAAGTGATCTCGGATACGCCTGTTTGATTTTGCGGCAACTGGAGCGTTATTTTTTCAGGATCATAAGTAAACTTTGAATCATAGGTGATTCGGTCCATCCCCAAGACCGCATCAATGATTTTAGCCGGTTCTTTGGCTTGATCCAAAAGCTTTTGTTGAATCACTTGCTGGATCCCTAGCAAGCTGCCTTCATCTGGAACCAAGTCTTCCAAGGATAATTCATTGCCGGTTTTCTCGGAAATAAAAATTGGATCGGCAACCACGCTATCCGCATCTTCAAACCGCCCAGTCTCCCGATTCCAAACATAGCTGTCCGCTTTTAAGGAATAGGTTGATACTTTTGATGCAACTGCTTGTGCTTGAATCCGAGCGATCGTAACGGTCTCTTTGTCGGCGTGTTTTTTGCATAGCTTGTTCGCCATGGTCGATAATTTCTTACTTGCATCCTTTACAGGGATGGCATTTTCTTCTTTTGGTCGGAAAATCAATTCTTTTTTGTCGCCATCAGACAATGTTTCAAGTTTTGCGGGAATTCCCTCTTTGGCTTGTTCTTCTTGGATCGATGCTAATAGCTTTTGCGCGGCAGCTTCATATTTTTCGCGTGCCAATGCTTCTTGCTGCTTCAAAGTAAAAGCGATATAGCCCCCAGTGGCGATAATGACAATTGTCAGCAGCGTCATCAATGAAAAGAGATATTTGCGATGGGTTGGCTTCTTTTTAGAAACTTGACGATTGGCAGTTGGCGTGCGTCTTGTCGTTCCCGTTGTTTGCTTTTGATGTGATTCGACCCTCGAAATAGGTGCTTGTTTTTCAGAAGTCGCTTCTCTATGTTGTGAATTATTTGAATCATTGCTTGATTTCTTCATAAACATTCTCCCTCAAACATAATAACGTAAACAAAATGTAACATAAGCGTAATAATATTTCAACAGTGTTACAGAGATTCTTATAAACTTCTCTTTTTGTTCACAAATTTTGAGAATTGTTCTTAGAAATCCTTTATTCTGCTTTTAAGAAAACCAATTCTGCCAAGTATGATATCGTGTTCACTGCTTTTTCTTTTTGTTTAAAAATAATGAGAGATATCTTTTTGTACTTTGATGTTTTTTCTGTTTATAATTCAGCATGTGGCAATTACTATGAAGGAGGTGTTCAAAATGAAACACAAATCAGCAGTTTATTTATTCTTTCTTACCTTAATCATAGGATTAACCTATCAATTACTTCCTTATACCCCACTAAACGATTCCGTGTTATCGATCGTCGGTACCATCTGGAATCTGGTCTTCGCATTTAGTGCAGGGTATTTTCTCTTACGAACGACCTTTTTGGAGCAGTTCAAACATTTTCGTTTCACCGTTTTATTGTGGGGTGTCCCTTTCGTCATTTTGACTGGCGTGTTCTTTTCCTTTATTTATGCCGCTATTTTTGGACAACCAACAACCAACTCGATCAGCGAAACCATCACTGTCCAAATGGTCTTTTTGCAAGTCCCCTTTATGCTGATGGGAGAAGAATTGCTTAGCACCAACCTCTTGTTGGCGTTGCAGAAAAGAGGCTTTTCTTTTGCCTGGTCATCCATCATTTGCAGTGTGCTATTCGCTTTATGGCACATCCCAGCGTACGGCTTTCATCCAGCTCAATTATTGATCACCTTGATGCCTGCCAGATTGGCACTCAACTACGTTTGGAAAAAATCCAATAGCGTATGGGTCAGCGGGATCTGCCATTTTCTCTATGACTCTCTGGGATTCATTTCATTTTTAGGTAAATAAGCATCAAAAAGGACAGCTGAAGCCTAGCTGTCCTTTTTGATAGTTGGTAACGACTTTCCCCAATGGCTTACTTAATCACTATTTTCGCTTTCTGAAATAAAGCCAGCTTGCCGTGGCGATAAAGAACAAACCAACTACAAACGGGAACAACGTCCCCTGCTCATCGGTTTGCGGCAATCTTTGTGCAGAAGCGCTTTTTTTCGAAACAACAGTTTGCACAGGAGCTTTTTCTCTATTATCAGAACTATCAACTGTTGCAGCTTGTTCTTTTGTATAAACGTACGTCACAGTTGCCCCCAGCTTGCCGAATGTTCCTTTCGCATTTTGTGGCAAACGACTTCGATCTAAGACGTAGTCGTTGATTGATATTTAGTATTTTTCTGTGCTAGCATCGTAAGGTTCGCCTACATTTCCTGATAGGATTTGGGAAGCATGAATTTCGTTACCTTCTGTGTCTACATACTCCACCGTTACATCCGCTGCTGGTACCGGACTTTTTGTGTAGATGTAGGTGACTGTTTGCGCTGTTTCGCTAAACACACCTTTACTGTTTTTTGGTAATTGGATAGGCTACAATTAACTAGACAGAAAAATTAAGGTGTGTAGACTAGAAGAAAACATACCAGGAGGAATTTTTATGTCTAAGAGAACACGAAGAACTTTTTCACAAGAATTCAAGCAACAAATCGTCAATCTTTACTTAGCTGGAAAGCCACGTGTAGAAATCATTCGAGAATATGAACTAACGGCTTCAGCATTTGACAAATGGGTAAAGCAATCTAAAACGAGTGGTTCATTCAAAGAAAAAGATAATCTTACGCCTGAACAAAAAGAATTGTTAGAACTACGTAAAAGAAACCAGCAATTAGAAATGGAAAATGATATTTTAAAGCAAGCAGCGCTGATATTCGGACGAAGAGACAAGTAATCGATGCGAATAAGCATCTTTACCCTATATCAGCGATGTGCAGAATATTAGGTCTATCACGTCAGTCCTATTATTATCAATCAAAACCAAAGAAAGATGAATCAGAACTTGAAGAAGTAGTCGCTGAAGAATTTATCCGCAGCCGAAAGGCCTACGGCTCAAGAAAAATAAAAAAAGCCTTATCAAAACGAGGCATTCAGATCAGCCGACGAAAAATTAGTAGAATCATGAAAAATAGAGGATTAAAATCGAGCTATACTGTTGCTTATTTTAAAGTACATCATTCTACTTGCAATGAAGCCAAAACGACAAACGTATTGAATCGTAAATTCTTAAGAGACAACCCATTAGAAGCGATCGTAACAGACTTGACTTATGTACGAGTCGGGAAAAAATGGAATTATGTCTGTTTCATTTTGGATCTGTTCAATCGAGAAATTCTCGGCTATTCTTGTGGAGAACATAAAGATGCCGTTCTAGTAAAAAAAGCATTTAGCCGTATCAAACAACCTCTGACAGAGGTTGAGATTTTTCATACTGATCGTGGAAAAGAGTTTGATAACCAAGCTATTGATGAATTATTAACAACTTTTGATATCAATCGATCATTAAGTCATAAAGGCTGTCCTTTTGATAATGCCGTAGCTGAACCAACTTATAAGTCGTTGAAAGTAGAATTTGTCTATCAATACACATTTGAAACCTTACAACAATTGGATTTGGAGTTATTTGACTATGTCAATTGGTGGAACCACCTTCGGTTGCACGGTACACTTGGCTACGAGACACCGGTTGGTTACCGTAACCAGAGATTGGCGCAGCGAATCCTTGATAATGAGCTCGGATGTGCTAACGCTAGCGAGGCAGTCTAACTTTAACTGTTAGCTCCTGCCGAAGATCGTCACATCCGAGGAGGCTCATTGTCAAGGACAATCGGAATAGCATACGGAAAGAAGTTCTGCACCTTATAAAATTTGTCAAAAAAACTGTTGCCATTCCATCTACTCGTTTTTCTGGAGTGAGTTTCATCTTTCTTTTTGGCATACAAAATACCCCCTATACAGGACTTTTATATTTCAGTGTCCTATATAGGGGGAGCATATCATCGAGTATTCAACGTGGTCTTTTTTCAACTAGTTTAAAACATATCTCTCACATAAAAATGTAGCGTTACATCAATAAATTCCTTATATTATCCACGTATTGCCGATACTAACTGCTTGAAACTAACTTTGATTTTATTAGTATTAATGGCAATATAAATAGAGAAGCAAATCAAAAATAAAATAAAACTTACTAAATTAGAAAGTAACATATTTGATACTATAAAAATAATTGTTATAATTATTTCCTGAATAAGATTACCCACAATATTTATCTCTAGTACTTTGCTTAACAATAATTCAGCTAAAATACATCGGAAAGCTAAGCAGATCATTATTCCTAAAACTACTAAATCAATATTGTTAAAATAAAAAATAGTAATCACTGAAAGAACTATAGTTAACAATAAAGAAGCCATATTGGCCAGCAATATATATTTCTCTTTTCGGATTGTTTTTAAATAGGTATTTATTAACAGAGACATTCTTCCTTCATAAATAACCATTGGAAATAAAACGCCCATAAATCTTAGACTGTCTTTATATGCTGGGAGCCAGTTTTCTAAAATTATTCGTATAGGATTAAAAAAGAGTAACAACGAAAAAGTAAGTGGAACAAATACTGTTCTGATTTGCTCATAAAGAATTTTTAAATTACTACGATTCGTACGTCGTAATAAAGGAAAAATCACAATACCAACAGCGTTTATAAAAGTCATAAACATATTCGAAATACTTAAAGTAAATGACAGTTTACCAAAAGTTTCTATATCCCATTTATTTTCCACAAGTAACCTTGTAATCCCAATAATCAGCATACTTGCAATATTACTAATCATTAGGTTACTACCAATTTTTATATTTTCAAGTATTTCAGAAAAATATTTTTTCCCCCTTTTCACCTTATTAAAAACAATATCATTAATCTGATATATTCCCCATAAGGTTACTATTAATCTTGAAAATATGTCACTTACTGCTAAAACAACAAAACTTCTTCCCCCTAGAAACAAGTATATAAAAATAAAGACTATATATATATATCTATCGAAGCGAGAAAGGTTAGCATACTCTTTAATTCTATTCGTTGATTGAAAAATATATAAGATGAACATTCTTAAATTCGTAATGATGGTAACTACAGCTGTACAGAGTAAGATTAGACTCTTTTCTCCAGAGTCATGTCTTAATAATACATATAGGACGATTCCGAAAGCAATAAATATTTGCGATACAAATAAATACCAAAACTGGACATTTAAACTAACCTTATCTAAATTGTCATACTCTTCCCCACCTATTTTTAGGTATATTCCATCAAGCCAACCAAAATGCAAAAAACCTACATAGCTTGAATAAAATACATACAATTGCCAGTAGCTATATTCCTTGATTCCCAAAATCCGAGGAACAAATAAATTTAAAACTACTGATATTATTAATATCGATAAATTAGCCGATATTGTATATCTAAGATTTCTAAATAAATTTTTTGCTTTATTATTCATTTATATTTATCATCCTCAATGGTGAAGCATCTTCGCCAAAGCTTCTTGCCAACTAGGTATCTCAAAACCTATGTTCTTTGCTTTGCTCAGATCCATCACTGAATATTGTGGACGTTCTGCTTTTTGTGGGAATTCTTCAGAGGTGACAGGCAAAACAGTAACTTTCTGATTGTCTTTGAGGATTTCTTTAGCAAATTCGTACCATGAACACACCCCGTCGTTTGACAAATGATACACACCATATGGCGCTTTCTTTTCAATGACAAAAAGCATGAATTCCGCTAAAGTTCTGGTCCATGTTGGTCGCCCAAATTGGTCATTGACCACAGTTAATGTATCCCGTGACTCCGCTAGTTTTTGCATGGTAAATACAAAATTATGTCCGTACTGACCAAATACCCATGATGTTCGAATGATATAATAATCCTCCAAGGTTTCTTGAACAGCTTGTTCTCCTAACAACTTGGTACGGCCATATTCATTCAATGGATGTGTCGGATCATCGACCTGATACTCGCCGTCTTTTTTCGTGCCGTCAAACACATAATCGGTACTGATGTACACCAATGTTGCTCCGACTTCTTTTGCGGCCAAAGCAACATTTTTCGTTCCTTCGACATTGATTCGTTCATCTATCTCTTTGCCTTCGTCCTCAGCTTTGTCTACTGCGGTGTAAGCGGCACAGTGAAAAATGACTGAAGGCTTCAATTCTTTAATAAATGTCTTTGTCTGTTGGGCATCGGTGATATCCAATTCATCTCGATCCGTCGCCACTACTTCTTGTTGAGGCATCTGTTCATTTAACAGATGACGTAATTCTGTCCCTAGTTGTCCATTACTGCCAGTGATTAAAAACATTTTTCCCATCCTTTCAAAAAAGCAGGATCACTCCTGCTTTATTTGCTGTTGCTCTTTATTGATCGTTCTTGGCATAAGCCGCTTCTACAGCTGCTTTTCCCGCATGCCACCATGCTTGATTTTCAGTATACCATTGGATGGTAGCATCCAAGCCTTCTCGGAAATCAGTAAACTCTGGCTGCCAGCCTAACTCTTCACGGAGTCTTGTGGAATCAATGGCATAACGGAGATCGTGTCCTGCGCGATCCTTGACTTGATCATAAGCATCTTTCGGCTGTCCCATAGCCTCTAAAATCATTTCTAAGACAGTCTTGTTGTCTTGTTCACCATCAGCACCGATCAAATAAGTTTCCCCGATTTTTCCTTTTGTTAGGATTAACCAAACAGCGGAAGAATGATCGTTTGTATGAATCCAATCTCGGACATTCTTTCCTTCACCATACAATTTAGGGCGAATACCGCTTAAGATATTCGTAATCTGACGAGGGATAAATTTTTCAATATGCTGATATGGACCATAATTATTGGAACAATTAGAGATCGTCGCCTGTAAGCCAAATGAACGAACCCACGCACGAACCAAAAGATCTGAACCTGCCTTCGTAGAAGAATAAGGACTTGAAGGATTATACGCTGTTTCCGCGGTGAATTTTTCTCCTGCTCCTTCTCCATGACCTGGAAGATCTTCTCGCAGTGGGAGATCGCCATAAACTTCATCCGTCGATACATGATGGTAACGCACATTATACTTACGACAAGCTTCCAACAAAGTATACGTACCGATCAGATTTGTTTGTACAAATGGAAACGGATCTTTCAATGAGTTATCATTGTGAGATTCTGCCGCATAATGCACTACAGCATCTGTATCTTGAACAAGTTTATCTACCAATGGTGCATCAGTGATATCACCAACCACCAATTCTACCCGGTCTTCTGGTAATCCGGCTAGATTTTCTTTATTGCCGGCATAGGTCAACTTATCCAAAACCGTCACATGAACGTCCGGATGATTGTTAACGACATAATGAACAAAGTTAGAACCGATAAACCCAGCTCCTCCAGTAACAATAATTTTTTTCATTTCAGCTTGCTCCTCACTCTAGATCTCACCATATACAAATGGATTTTCTGCTTCGAACACTTTTAATGTTGGGTGATGATGATCTTTTTCCGACATAATCGCTTGTTCACGACCAATCGGCCAATTAATGTCTAGATCTGGATCATCAAAGGCAATTCCACCATCCGCTTCAGCATTGTAATAATTATCGCATTTGTAAAGGAAGTTCACATCTGGAGTCAGTGTCACAAAACCATGCGCATAGCCCTTTGGTACCAGTAATTGACGGTGATTGTATTCCGAAAGAAGATACCCTTCCCATTGCCCATAGGTAGGACTGCCTTTGCGGATATCAACGATCACATCCCAGACCACACCAGTCACTACACGAATCAATTTTGTTTGAGCCGCTTCACCCTTTTGAAAATGAAGCCCACGTAAAACGCCTGGTTGTGTCGATAAAGAATGGTTATCTTGAATAAAGTCATAGGCAATACCTGCTTCTTCAAAATCGACCGCTGAATAACTTTCTGTAAAAAAGCCGCGGTGATCGCCAAAAACAGCAGGTTCGATGATTTTCACATCGGTTAGTTTGGTAGTGGTTACTTTGATTTTCCCCATGATTACGCCTCATTTGCTAAACGGAGCAGGTAGCGTCCGTATTGATTTTTTTTCAATGGCTGTGCTAATTCTACCAGTTTTTCTTTAGTGATATAGCCCATCCGATACGCGATTTCTTCTAAACAAGCGACTTTTAGATTTTGTCGTTTCTCAATCGTTTCAATAAACGTCGAAGCCTCCAACAATGATTCGTGGGTTCCGGTATCTAGCCAAGCAAAGCCGCGTCCCATTACTTCAACAGACAGTTTACCTTTTTCCAAATAAGCTTGGTTGATATCTGTAATTTCTAATTCTCCACGAGGCGATGGTTTGATTTTTTTCGCGATCTCTACCACGTCGTTATCATAGAAGTAAAGACCTGTCACCGCATAATTTGATTTGGGCTCTTCCGGTTTTTCTTCGATCGAGATGGCTTGCCTTTGGTCATCAAATTCAACAACTCCAAACCGTTCCGGATCATTTACATGGTAGCCAAACACTGTGGCACCCGTTTCTTTTTGCGCTGCACGTTGCAGCATTTGTGACAAGCCACCACCATAATAAATATTATCACCTAATACCCGACAAACACTGTCGTTGCCGATAAATTCTTCTCCAATGATAAAAGCTTGGGCTAGACCATCCGGACTTGGTTGTACTGCGTATTCAATATGGATTCCTAATTCATTCCCATCACCAAATAATTCTTGAAATCTTGGTGTATCTTGCGGTGTTGAAATGATCAAGATCTCATGGATCCCTGCCAACATCAAGACGGACATCGGATAATAGATCATTGGTTTGTCGTAGATGGGCATTAGTTGTTTCGATGTCGCTTTAGTTAATGGGTACAGACGAGTGCCTGAACCACCTGCTAGGATTATACCTTTCATTATTATTTCCTCTTCCTAAAAATCAAGCTATTATGATTAGTCTCTTCTAAAAATATCTCTCGTATAAACTTTGTCCTCTACGTCTTTAAGAAAAGGTTCAACACGGTTTGATACAATCACATCTGAAATAGCTTTAAATTCTTCAAAGTCTTTAACCACTTTAGAATTAAAGAAATCTTCCGCATCTAGTGTTGGTTCATAAACAACCACTTCGATTCCTTTTGCTTTGATCCGTTTCATAACACCTTGAATTGATGAGTAACGGAAATTATCAGAATTGGCCTTCATTGTTAATCGATAAATTCCGACCACTTTAGGATTTTTAGCAATAATTTGTTCTGCTATGAAATCTTTACGAGTTGTATTTGCTTCCACAATGGCTCCGATAATGTTGCTTGGTACATCTTCATAATTTGCTCGAAGCTGTTTCGTATCTTTAGGTAGGCAATAACCGCCGTAACCAAATGAAGGATTATTGTAATGTGATCCAATACGTGGATCTAATCCCACTCCTTCAATGATTTGTCGGCTGTCTAAACCACGAGACTCTGCATAGGTATCTAATTCGTTAAAATAAGCTACACGCAAAGCTAAATACGTATTTGAAAATAGTTTGATGGCTTCTGCTTCTGTTGAATGTGTCAACAAAACAGAAATATCCTCGTCTAATGCATTCTCTTTAAACATATTCGCAACTTCTTGTCCACGATCAGAATACTCTCCAACAACAATCCGTGAAGGATGCAAATTGTCATACAATGCTTTACCTTCCCGTAAGAATTCCGGAGAAAAAATAATATTTTCAGTTTGGAATTTTGCTTTCAATTCCAATGTATATCCTACCGGTACAGTAGATTTTATGATAAATGTTGCATCTGGACGAATCAATAAAGCTTTTTCAATGACATCTTCTACTGTAGATGTATTAAAATAGTTTTTCTTTTCGTCGTAATCCGTTGGTGTTGCGACAATTAAGTAATCTCCAAATAAAACAGCCTCTTCAAAATCTTTAGTGAATTCTACGTTCAAATCATCTCGTTCAAGAAATTCATGAACTTCTTTATCTTCCAGAGGTGATTGTCTTTTTTGCAGCATATCGATTTTTGTTTCAACGATATCGTATGCCTTTACTTCTTCTTTTTGACTCATTAAAAGTGCATTTGCTAAACCAACATAACCTAGTCCAAAAACCGAAATTTTCATAAATGTTCACTCCTATTAATAGTAGTTTAGTTATCTACTATTATCATCTAAATTCTATTAGTTAGTTTGAATATAATATACTTTTCTAAAGTACCCATTGAAAAAAGAACTTTATAAACGCTTAGTTTCCAAACACTTATTCCCAGATATTCTTTTAAATAGACTATTTCAGAATATTTAATAATTTTTTGTCGTTTAAAAAAGCTTTTTATATTTTTTTTAACAGTATTCCCACCAAAGTGTGTTACTTGCTGTTTAACTATAATAGCAGCTTTATAGTCCTTTTTTTTAAGTTTAAAAAAAAGATTATTCTCCTCACCATATAAAAAAGTTCTTTCATCAAACAATCCGATACTTTGAAAAACAGAAGCCTTAATCCCAAAAAAACACCCTGAGATTACGTCAACTTCTTTGATATCTGAATTAAAATCTGAATCGTAAAATCTTGAGAGATTCAATTTATTCATAAGAAATGTTGAAAAAGCGAAAGTTTCAGATAATATATGGTAGTATTTTGGAAGCCTCCATGCAAAATTTTTAGCAATTTCCCCACTTTTATTCTTTATCAATCCACTTACAGCAACAAATTTGTTAGTATCTAAACACTCACAAATTTTCCTAATTGTATTCTCATCAACTTCTATATCTGGATTACTTATAATAAAATTATTAACCTCGTAATTTTTTAAAGCATAATTCAATCCAAAATTATTTCCTGCTGCATACCCTCTATTTTCTTGAGTTGAAAGAACCTCTATTCTATCATTAGACATGCTAGTCAAAAATTCATACGAATTATCAGTAGACTTATTATCGACGATAATAATCTTATCTAAAATTTTGTACTTCTCTATATTCTTTACATATTCTTTGGTCATCAACCAATCATTGTAGTTCAAAATAATCATTATATTCAAGGGAAATCCACCTTATATTTTATATTTAGGGTTTTTTATTTCTATTGGAATCCCTATGAACCGTTAATCTCATAAAATTTCAGAAATATGAGCTTAAAAATAAAAATTATGGTTTATTATTAAACATACTAATTTGATTAATTTTTTTTGAAACATTTTCCCATGAATATTCTTCATGATATTTTACGGCTTCTTGTCTAACCTTAGAAAAAATTTCTTCATTTGTTAGCAATTGTTGAATTTTATTTGACAATTCTTCAGCTGAGTCAGGTTCTTCCAGTAAATATCCATTTTCTCCATTTTGAATAAAATGTCTCATTTCAAATTTATTCGTACCGATACAAGGCAAGCCAAAGCTTAATGCTTCTATAAAAACTAAACCATACGCTTCAAACTTTGAAGGCATACAAAATATATCGCATATTTCAAAATAGTATTTTAAATCTTCTTGACTTAAATCTCCCAAAAAAATGATATTTGAATCCAATTCATAACCATTTAAATGTTTAGGTCCTGCTATATAAAGTTCTAGTTCATCAAATATATCATTTTTTAATTTTTTAAAGGCTTGGACTAAGACGGGTCCGCCTTTTCTCTCAAAATCACGACCAACGAATAAAATTCTACGTCTATTCTTTTTTCTGACAGTTAGAGGCAAAGGTAAATTAATTCCCCCTCCAACATGAAAAACTTTTTCAGCAGGAATTTGTTCAACGTTAACCAAAAAATCTTCAAGTGTTTTAGACATTGTTAAGATTCCTTTAGCTTTTTCATACCTTTTTTTTTGTATTTGATCTCTTTTTTCTAATTTAGCAATTGGGATATCTTGAAAATTACTATATTTAAAAGCTTCAGGATCATTTTTTCTAACATGAAGTAAAAATCCTACAGATAAGTCTTGATAAATGTAAGAATCTTCAATTTCTGCTAGATCACCAATTTGTAAAATAAATTCCTCTGCTTTATTATCTTTTATTTCTCTATTTATATTTTTGGAGACCTTATTTAAAAAAGGCCAGTTAAAATTCATATTTTTCTCAAATTCTCCATATTTAATAAAAGAATAAGCTCCAAATATAATTTTATTTAACTTTGAACTTTGATGTACTTCGATATTTTTAATTTGGTTAGTTTTTTCTAACGATTCCTTTAAAGAATATGTCGTCCCTGACCAAGTTTTTTTTTTGTTTTTATCCCAATTTGCTACAAATATCATAGTTAATAATCATTCCTTTTATTTTTAATACAGAATTATTACAATACTTTGCTTTATGTTTTGAAAAGACTTTATTTATTTTTTAGCATTCAAAAAAATATTTGTACTTTCTTAATTTTAATTCTTCTAAGAATCCTAAGAAATAATTCAACTATTACAAAAAGCACTGTTCAAAAATGAACTTACTTAAATTTTTATCATTCTTTCGTTTGATGAAAATACTTACCTTACATTTATTTTGAGTGGCTTATCTTCAAGATAGCTATTTTTGAATTTTTAATAGTAACGATTTTTTAGATTAATTATTATACAACAACGTTATTAAATTCTTATACATGAAAAATTTATATAACCACCTATTTTAATTGATTATTTACATTTTTCCTAGCAATAAAGAGCAGTAAGATAGTACACCAATACCCTGCTGAAAGATAGCCACCTCTTTGAAATGAAAAGATTGTAAGCATACAGGCTAACCAAAAGTTTGTCTTCCCCATATAAAAAATCAACAAACAAAAAAGAATAAGTGGAATCAGTCCTAATTCTGTTAATAAATATGCAAATATATTAAAAATAGGTGGGGAATTGCCAATACCAATCCCTCCAATATAATCAGAAACATATTGCCAACTACCCACTATCCTAGCCGTTCCAGAACCATCGTTACCATTTATAATTTCATTAAATCTAATAATTATCGTTTGAGTTAACTCTTCTCTGAATATTAAAATTAACACAACAATACCAATAAAAAATAAAATAATTTTTCTATTGAATAATTTCTTAAATGATTTTGATTTTATCATTTGTATTATGGGAAGAATTGCTACAGTTAGTATCGTAGAGAACGAAAACGTAAGTAATGAACAAAAAATTATAAACCAATTTTTTTTATTACTAATTCTAAAGCCTACCTGATTAAAATATGAAAGAGCTAATGAAACCGTCAACATCATCCCTAAACCTTGCGGCTCATTTGATAATCCACGCAATCTTATAATTGAACTTCCACGATAAGTATAACTTTCAGCATCCTGTCTAGAAAAATACCAGAGAGCCCTATAAGGCAACCCAATTAATTGAGCTACGTATATATAGAGAGAGAGAATACACATTAGCAATGTATAGTTAATAAATATCTCAATTACTTTTTTTTGTAAATTAAATTCGGTTACAAAATTATATACATTAAATGTAAAAAGTAAAAAGA
Organism: Enterococcus casseliflavus; assembly: GCF_029215545.1. Taxonomy (NCBI): domain Bacteria; kingdom Bacillati; phylum Bacillota; class Bacilli; order Lactobacillales; family Enterococcaceae; genus Enterococcus; species Enterococcus casseliflavus. The sequence goes on from NZ_CP119393.1 coordinate 2,368,111, forward strand.
CAGGTATTTTTATCAAATAAATCAAAGAACTATTTAAATCATAATTAGTAGTAGATATATTTATTCCATAAAATATGTTAGTAATAACAATTGAAATACATAAAATAAAAATAAATATTTGAGAAATTTTAATTTTATGGAAAAATACGCTTGAGCAAATCAATCCCGAGATCAAAAAAATATCTGAGAAAGTTCCTCCAAATGTAGGAGAAAGCATCAAATCATTTAGAAAAAATGAAAGACATAATAAATGTATAGAAAGATGGGCCATAGTTTCAGAAAATTTATTCAGCACGGGTATATCCCTTTTTATGGATTTATCTATGGTCACATTAGGATAATTCACTAGCTCTTACCTCCTTTACTCTTTAAAGTTTTTCGCTCCTTGCAACATATATTTTAATGCTTCTATTCTCTTTACGTTATTACTACTATCGTATCTTCTCAGCCAAAATTGTAAAATAAGGAAAAAAGATAACTTTCCACCAAGAGCTTGGTATAATGCTCCTTTATCTACATAATATTTTTTATTGAATCCCTCAAACCACGAAGACGTGTCATTATAAACATCAGAAATTGTTATAGGGATTGAATAAATTTTTAATTTAGTTTTTAGAGCACTCCATAAAAATAGTGTGTCTTCTCCAGAACCGTATCGTGTTCCTCCACCAAATAATAGTGAGAAAGATAGGTTCTTTTTTAGTATGCTATTTCTTTTAAATGTAAAAGTGACAGTTCCATATTTCAGTGAATTATAAAACTTTACTTTTCCTTCTTTTTTTGTAGTTTCTCGGATTTTATTTCCTTGATGAACTCTAACATTAAATATAATCATATCTGCATCTGGATATTTTGAATAGGCTTCGTTAATTATTTTTTCATATCCATCCACAAAAACTTCATCCTCATCAGCCATTACAATGATATCATCAGAAGCCCTCATCAAGGCATTATTTCGACTACGACCTACTCCTTTTTCAGACATAGAATAGAATTTCCAAGTCCTGTCATTTATAACTTGTTGTTTATATGAAAAATTTTCTGATATATTTGGGGTTTGATTAATGACAACTGCATTTGTTTGAATATTCATTTTTTCTAATAAAGACATATCTTTATTCATACTTGATACTAAAACTTCCATAATAATTACTCTACCTTGTACTTTCTGCTTTTTCCCAAAATGGTTTGGATTTTCCAGTAATCTCTCTGTAGCCACCAATTAGCTGAGCCAATATTGTCATTACATAGTAAGAAAGAAATTTTAAATATTTATTACTTGAATTTCGACCAACTAATGCTAGTAAATATGCCATGAGCTGTAGAATAAACAAAAAAACATATATTGAGTTAAAACTGTCAATTGCTAAAAACAGATTTGTTATAAAAACAATTACATGCATTAGATATAGATTATTTCTAAGTGTTCTATGTGAGATATAAAAAAGAGTAAATAATCCATGGTCAAAGAAATTATATTTATTGAGATCAATAAAATTAATCATTATTATTTTACGTGACATTCTAATTTTCCGATTAAACTCATCATTATCTGTTTCTCCTGCTTTTTCAAATGCTATTGCTTTTTCATTGTAAAAAGCTTTTTTTCCTAAATTAACAAATTTAGGTGGAAATATACTATCATGACTATAAATTGGATTGATTTTCATATATTCTTTTTTTCTAACAGCATATATACTTCCATTACCAGCTGTTATAGAGGCTAAATCTGATTCGATTTTTCTCATCCTAAGATCCAGATCCCAATAGGTGGATTCTGATTCACTTGTTGAATTTACACTATTATTAGTGTAAACTAGTTTACCTGCTACATATCCTATCTCTGAATTTGATAATGATAACACAAGCTCGGTAACTGAATTTTTTTCTAACATAGAATTAGCATCAGTAAAAACTATAATTTCCCCCTGAGCTACTTCTACTGCTTCATCCTGTGCATTTGTTTTTCCTTTTCGTTCTTTCACAACATGTAACTTAACTATTTCTGGAAATCTTGCTACATATTGGTTAACTATTTCATTCGTTGTATCTGTGCTATTATCAGAAGCAACGATTATTTCTAGTTTATTAGCTTCATAATCCAAGCTCAACAAATTTAATATTTTTTTTTCAATGACAGATTCTTCATTGTGGGCTGGAACTATTATAGATACACTTGGACGATAACTATCATCAAATTTGACTTGCTTTTTATGGATAAATTTATTCAAAAGTTCAAGCAATATAGGATAACCTATCATGGTATATACAATTAATATTAGAAATAGATAAAATAAGCTTTTCATAATTCTCCCACTTTACTCTTCGTTACCAGTAAACCTTTCTTTGGTAGAACTGGTTGTCGAAGAAATACCTTCTTTAACTAGCACCTTTTTAATAGTTAAAAAGAAAATAATAATATCTTGTTTGAAAGTCACGCTATCGACATACTCACAGTCTAACTGAAACTTTTCTGTCCAGCTAATTGCATTTCTGCCATTAATTTGTGCAAGCCCAGTTAACCCCGGACGTACTAGATGTCTTCTTTTTTGTTCTGCATTATAAAGCTCTAAATACTCCACAAGCAACGGACGCGGTCCAATAATGCTCATATCACCTTTTAAAATGTTTATCAATTCTGGAAGTTCATCCAAACTAGTTGCCCGCAGAAGTTTTCCAAATTTAGTTAGGCGGATTTCATCTGATAATAAATTTCCCGCAGAATCTCTTTCATCAGTCATTGTTCGAAATTTATACATTGAAAATATTTTTTCATTTAATCCTGGACGCTGCTGTTTAAAGATAACCGGTGATCCTAACTTTATTCGAACTAATATAGCAACTATCAGCATAACAGGACTCAATACTATTAACCCTATCCCCGATAAAAGTACATCCAAACCTCTTTTAAAATATTTTTCATATACTCCTAAAGAATTATGCATTTTTAATCGCTCGCTTAATTGTTGTAATTACTCGTTGTAAATCTTCATCTGTCATCTTTGTATCTGAAGGCAGGCAAACACCTGTCTCAAATAATTTTTGTCCTACATTATTTCCAATATAGTCATATTTTTCAAATACAGGTTGTAGATGCATTGGTTTCCAAATAGGACGAGACTCAATATTCTCTTTCTCTAATTCATCCATTAAATAGTTTGGATCTATTCCATCAAGAGTGATTGCGGATAGCCAAAAGTTAGAAACACTATAATCATTTTCCGGCATAAAGTTTATTTGTGTCAGATTTTTTAATTCTTCTTTATAAAAGTCATGAATGTATCTTTTCTTAGCAACACGGTCATTAAGAACCTTTAACTGTCCTCTTCCAATTCCAGCCACGATATTACTCATCCGATAATTATAGCCTATTTCACTATGTTGATAATGACGTGCTTTATCTCTTGCTTGAGTTGACCAAAATCTAACTTTCTCAATTCGTTCCGCATCCTCAGAAACAAGCATCCCACCACCAGAGGTAGTGATAATTTTATTTCCATTAAATGAATAGATACCATATTTACCAAAAGTACCTGTATATTTCCCTTTATAAGTGGTTCCCAAAGATTCTGCCGCATCTTCAATCAATGTCACATCAAATTCTTGACAGATAGAAAGAATCTCATCCAACTGTGCAGCTAATCCATATAAATGCACAACAATGACAGCTTTTGTTTCTGGATACTTTTCTAATGCTTTTCTCAACGCTACAGGATCCATATTCCAAGTTTCTAAATCACTATCTACAAAGACAGGAGTAGCACCTTGATAAATAATTGGATTTGCAGTCGCAGAAAAAGTCAATGATTGACAAACAACAATATCACCTTGTCCAACCCCCGCCGCTTTCAGAGCCATGTGGATAGCAGAAGTACCTGAAGCTAATGCAGCTGCATGTCCAATTTTTACAAACGAAGCTAATTCCTGCTCGAACCCATTTACATTTGCGCCTAGTGGAGCAATCCAGTTAGTGTCAAATGCTTCCTTTACAAATTCTTGTTCATATCCTTTATCACTCATATGAGGTGATGCTAATAAAATTCTTTCTTTTTCCATTCTTACTCCCAACTTTCTATTACACGTGTAGGATTTCCTACATTTTTTGTATTTTTATCAATATTTCTAATAACAACACTACCCGCACCAACAATAGAACTGTCACCAATAGAAATATTTTGAATAAGTTTTGCTCCGACTCCAATTTCTATATTATTTTGAATAAGTGTGTGTCCGGAAATACTTACTGTTGGATATATAGAATTAAAATCACCAATTGTTGAATCATGTCCAATAGTAGAACCGATATTAATCATATTAAAATTTCCAATATTAATATCAGCAACAAAAGTTGTATTAGCCATTACTACATTACCTTCACCAAACTTGATATTGAATCCTATTAATGCTGTAGGATCGATTAAATTTGGAAACTTTAAATTTTTGTTTTTCTTTAATTTCTCTAGAATTATCCCTTTAATTTTAGGTGAGGCGACTCCAATAGCTACACCAATGGGTTCTTTCCAATTTACTAATTTATCAATTGCGCCCATTATAATCCCAACTTTCTATAACTCTCGCAGGCACTCCCACTAATTTTTTTTTATCATTTACTTTTTTTATTACTACACTACCTGCCCCTAAAATATTTTCATCTCCTATTTTAATGTTTTGAATGACCTTTGTTCCAACACCAATTTCGTTATATGATCCTATTTTAACATTGCCTGATATATTAACATTTGGATAAATAGAATTATAGTTTTGGATCTCACAATCATGTCCTATTGTAGAATGAATATTGATCATATTAAAATCCCCAATACGAATTCCTGCAGTAAATGTGGTATAAGGTGAAATTATATTTCCAATTCCAAACTTAACATCTTTCCCAATTAATGCTGTAGAATCGATGATATTCGGAAAAAACAAATTTTCATTGCTTTTATGTTGATTATAAATGTTTTCTTTGATTCTAGGATTTGCAATTCCAATAGCAATTGCAGTACCTTTACTTATCCTGTTTAAATAATTTAAATTTCCAAGAATGGGATAGCCAAGCATTTTTTTTGGGAGAGATTGATAATTATCATCAACAAAACCCAAAACTGTAAAAGTTCCAACTCTATCTAACAAAAATAAGATTTCTTTTGCAAATCCACCAGCACCAACTATAATCAATTCCGTTTGAATCACCTCATTTATTTGATTCATTTGCAAATTTCACGATTTCATTAGCCAATGTAGCACTCTCTTTAGGAAGTGCTTCTACAAAATAAAGTACCTCTTCCAATGAATATCCTTTGATATTTCCAACAAAAATTTTCTCAAAGACTGCTTCATCATTCCGTTCTTTATCCAATAATAGTTCTTCGTATAATTTTTCACCAGGTCGAATCCCAGTCTCAATAATCTCAATCTCTTCTTCGCTATAACCACTTAGACGAATCATATTCTTCGCAAGATCGACGATTTTCACCGGTTCGCCCATATCTAAAATAAAGATTTCGCCACCTTTAGCAAGTGCCCCTGATTGAATAACCAAGCGGCTAGCTTCTGGAATCGTCATGAAATAGCGGGTCATGCGAAAATCAGTCAATGTGATTGGTCCGCCTTTTGCTATTTGCTCACGGAATACTGGAATTACACTGCCTCTTGAACCTAAGACATTGCCAAAACGAACAGCAGAAAATTTCGTGCAACCTTTTTCATTTAAGCCGGTAACAATCATCTCAGAGATCCGTTTTGTCGCTCCCATGACGTTTGGTGGATTGTTGGCTTTATCTGTAGAGACCATTACGAAGTTCTTAACTTTCGCGGCTTTGGCAGCTTCAGCAGTATTCTTGGTTCCGTAAATATTATTTTTGACTGCCTCTTTTGGATTGTATTCCATCAACGGTACGTGTTTATGGGCTGCCGCATGATAAACGATATCCGGTTTGACTTCGTTCATGATTTCAAACATCTTTTCTCGATCTTGTATATCGGCTATAACGGGAACGATTTCGGTAATATTGTCTTTAAAATTGATTTTCAACTCACGGTCAATTAAGTAAATCGAGTTTTCGCCATGTCCTAATAAAACTAGTTTTTTAGGATTGAATTGAATCACTTGGCGACAAATTTCGGAACCGATCGATCCGCCAGCGCCAGTCACTAATATCGTCTTTCCAGTAATTTGATCTTTGATGGAGTCGATATCCAATTTGACTTCATCTCTGCCTAGCAAATCAACGACATCGATTTTCTTCAAACGTGATGTACTGATTTTTCCAGAGGCGATTTCTTCCATTGATGGCATCGTGTTGACTTTGACATGCAAAGGTTCAATTAAGCTAAAAATGCTCCGCAATTTTTTCCGTGACAAGGATGGAATAGCGATCGTAACCATATTGATCTCATATTTTTGAATCAATTCTGGTAAATCACTAATACAACCCAAGACTTTTTTTCCAGAAAGATACGTGTTTCGTTTATTCGGATCATCATCGACAAAGCCAATGATATTAATGTCACTTGCCGTTTTCGAACCTACAAAGCTATTGTAAAGAATACGACCGCCTTCCCCTGCGCCGACGATCAGGGTATTCTTGACAACCTCATTGGACGTCCCCCTCATGTTTTTTCTTTCAATAAAGATCCGCCAAATCAATCGACTAGCTATGATCAAAAAGAGCGAAAGAAAGTACGTAAAGATCACTAACCGCACGCTATAGGTTTCATCACCGAAAAATAAGATCACATTACATGTAAAAGCGCTGCATGATATAGCCAGGAAGATAGCAATCATTTCTTTCAAGTTCGTGTAACGATTGATCCGAGAAAAAACACGGAACACGGAACCATAAAACAGGTAGAAGCCGACAGACAGACTCACAGAGATCATTGTAAATTCCCTTGGAATCTCCACAAAGGGTCTCATAAAATAAACTGCTGCAATATTCGCTGCTATGATCAATAAACTATCTAAAACTATCAAAGTTACAATTTTTCTTCTTCTCGTTAATTCAAACAACCCAGTTGCCCCCTAAAATAACCCGAATTTCTTTTTTTTCACTTCTGTAAAAGCTGGAAAATTGATCTGATCCCCGTTAATCAAATCTTTTGCTACTTGTTTCATCAATGTTACTTTGAGCATGCCAAAATCTTGCTCAATTTCCTCATAAGCTTCTTTTAAATTAAAGGTGCGTTTTGTAACGCCATGCGCATCCGAAGCGACCATCTGAACAAGATTATGTTCAACCATTGTTTTTGCTGTTTTTTGGATTTCTTTTCCAAATACGCCGACATAACTTGGCGCAGTTAACTGTGCCAAACAGCCCATATCTAAAAAAGGGATGAGATTGTTAGGGTCTTTTCTAAAATGAGCATTCCGCTCGGGGTGGACAATGACTGGAATCTTTCCCAGCTGTAGTAAATCGAAGAATATTTGTTCTGTATACGTAGGCACTTCAATCGTAGGAAATTCTATCAAGATATACGTATCATCAAGATCTGTAAAAAGGATGTCATTTTTCTGTATATCCTCAATTAAATCTCCTGTTATCCTCACCTCTTGCCCCTCAAGAACTGTCAAGGGCAGGTTCCGTGCGTCTAATTCTTCTTGTAAAGAGGTAACGAGAGAAATGACCTCTGACTTCGGATTGCGGTATTTTCCATTGTTATGATGTGGGGTACAAAGGATATGCGTAATTCCTTGGCTAATCGCTTTTTCAGCCATAGCAATGCTCGCATTGATGTCTTCTGCACCATCATCAATTCCTGGTAAAATGTGGCAATGTAAATCAATCATTTCTCTCGTCTCCTTCAAATTAATTAATTTCCATAATAATAGTAGTAACCTGAATCTTTCGAGTGTTCGGCACCGTTATAGACCACCCCAATGATTCTTGCTTGAACCATATTCAAAAGATCTCTCGCTTTTGTTAAGGATTCTTTACGTGCAACATTTTCTCGAACCACTAAGATCGTCCCATCTGCTTTAGATGCCATGATTTGTGCATCGGTGACTGCTACAACTGGTGGCATATCAAAGATAACCACATCGTAAAGGTTTTTCGCTTCTTCCATCACTTGGTTCATTCGTGCTGACCCAAGTAGCTCAGATGGATTTGGTGGTTTTGGTCCGCTAGTTAAGACAGATAAATTATCAATCACCGTTTTTTGAGCTGCTTCAAGGACGCTCGTTGAGGTACTTAATACGGTACTCAATCCACTCGCATTGTTTAAGCTGAATGTTTTGTATACAGTAGGCTTTCGCATATCGGCATCAACTAACAATACTCGTTGTCCTGATTTTGCAAAAACAACCGCTAAATTGGCTGAAGTTGTCGATTTCCCTTCACCTGGACCAGAAGAAGTAACAACAATGGTCTTGATTTGTTTATCTGCTGAAGACGCAAATTGAATATTTGTACGGATCGTACGATATTGCTCTGAGATTGGTGAAGAAGGATCAATTAGCGTGATCAAACTTACTGCATGTGTCTGTGTCCCAGTACGTTCTTGTTTTTTTGCCATCATTGTTCCCTCCTAGACCCGGCTACGACTACGGCGTGATTCTGCCGTTTTGTCGCCTTGCGGTTTCTTAATAAATGGTGCGCTTGGCTTTTTCTGAATGGTCGCAGCCAATTCTTTTGGTGACATTTGGGGTACAGTACCTAATACGGTAAAGCCTAATGTTTCAGTTACAAATTTATCATCTTTGACAGTTCGATCTAGCAGCTCCAATAAGAAGGCTAAGCCAACACCGACCATGATGCCTAGTACTAGACCAATGGCTAAGTTTAGTTTGTTGTTAGGTGAAACTGGAGTGGTACTAGCTACCGCACTTGAAATGATTGAGATTTTATCAACATTCATAACATCTTGGGCATTTTCTTGAAAGACTAATGCAGTCGTGTTGGCAATATTTTGCGCTGACACTGCATTGGTACTAGTTGCCTGAATGGAAAACATTTGTGAGTTCTGTGACTGGTTGATTGAAATGGATTCTTTCAATTGTCCGACAGTCAAGTCAAGGTTATTTTCAGATTCCAAACGATCCTTTACTTGTGTCATAACTAAGTCACTGACGATCATATCTTTATACGTATTGATCATTTGCAAGTTTGTATTCACATCGTTGGCATTGGTAGTTTCGGATTGAGGCAATGTCACAATCAACTGAGCTTGGGAACTGTATTTGGGTGTAATGACAAAGAAGGTGAATATCCCTGCTAAAGCTAAGCCAGCAAACATTGAAATAAAAATAGCAGCTAAGTGTTTCCGTAGAATTGCGAATATTTCTTTTAAGCTAATTGTTTCTTCCATCTTTTCTCCACTTTCCTATTCATTCTCTAGATTTAATTGAGCTTTCAACTCTTTTTGAACTCTTGCTAGTTCTTCGTCACTCACACGCTGATATGAGATGCCATCTTGCATGAATCCTTCCCCTTGCAACTGATCTTGTTTGATCGTTTGAAAGGCACTGCGATAATTAAATGCTAAGGTTCGCATGTCATCGAAACTCATATCTGTTTTCATGTTTTGCTCAACAGCATTTAAGATCGTTTGATATTGGGTGATTCCATCAAGACTCAAGACTTTCTTAACGATCCCTTCAACGATTTTCCGTTGGCGTTCTTGACGTCCATAATCGCCGTTTGGATCTTCATAACGCATTCTTGAATAGGCAAGGGCTTGTTCGCCATTTAGTGACGTACGTCCGATGGCAAAATCAAAGCCATCTTGCGAAAAGGTGATTTCATTGTCAACTTCAATGCCGCCAACCGCATCGACCAATTCTTTCAAACCAGCCATATTGATTGATACATAATGATCGATCGGAATATCCAAGAATTTTTCTACGGTATTCATTGCCATCGCTGGTCCACCAAAAGCATAGGCATGATTAATTTTATCTGTCGTCCCATGTCCAACGATATCAACATAGGAATCTCGTCCAATACTCACCACCGTCGTCTGATTGTCTTGTGGGCTGATGGTCGCAACCATCATGGTATCAGAACGGCCTTGTTCCACTCTGCCTAAATCACCAGTATCGATCCCCATCAGTAAAACCGAGAAGGACTCTTGTTGGGATAGATCGACATCATTTTCACGTAGGCGAACTTCTCGATCACGCTCGACTGATTGATAAGTTTCGTTAATTGAGTTTGACACATCAAAATATAGTTTGGCAGCGACACCGATCAATCCGATGACTAACACTGCAACGATTGAAAAGATAATTAAAAAGATTTTTTTTCCTTTTGACATTTGCTTTCCTCCAGTTATCTTAAATTTCCTTCAGCACAATTCAACTTATTTAATAGTAAGACGCTGAACTCATGTCTGTTCCAGTACCGTCTCCTGTTGATGTCTCGTCAGAATAACTTTCAGTTGAAGCTGAGGGAATATAACTGGTATAGCCTGTATACCCCATTTGTGCCGCAATTGAATTAGCGGACTCTGTAAAAGAATCTTTGAGTACTTGATTTCGCACTTGATTGATGCTATCAATCAGAGCTAAATAGCCATCCAAAGTCACTTCGCTAGTTACAACATTTTCTTGCAGCATAGCATTCAAGCTGGCTTGAATTTGAGTAATGCGATCCAATTGAGCGGTCGCAAACTCTAAATAAGCAGAAACAAGGTCTTTCCATGGACCATCTTCAAGAAAATTTAAATCCTCACGGACATTCCCTAAGTCCGCTTCTTTTAAATCCTCTTTAATAGTGACATTGTTCTCAGCAGCTTGCCAATTCGAAATACCTTCAGTAAACAACGCTGCTGTCTTAGCTTGTACTTTCACTTTTGCCTCAATCACTTTTAGTTGATCATCCAGCGCTTGTTTCTTTTCTTGAATCTCAACAGATTCGCCCGGCAATGCGCTCTCTTCGATTCCGTAATCATCTGCAGATACTTTTACTGCTGATAGTTTCGCGACAGTTTTCAAAACCTCTTCTTCGCTAAGATCACTTCGTAAAAACGTTTGCTCTTCGTTGCTGTACATACCAGCAATTTCTCCGGACAGTTCATTTAAGCGCTCTCGCTCGCTTGCAATCGCTGTCTGTGCGTATTCGACTCGTTGCTGATATTGTCTTTGGTTATTTTGTCGGTAACCTATCAAACATATTAAGATGGCTCCGATTCCCACAGCTAACACAGTCAAAGTCTTTATTAACGGCTTTCCCATGAACACACTCCCTAATTCAATTGTGCTTGTTTAAGCATGCTGCCTTCGTCTCACATAATAAAGGCAATTCTAGTTTATTATAAGAGAAATGTATCATTAAATAAAGGAAATTCCTGTTTTTTCTTTTTAAAGGTATATTTTTCGTCAATAAAAGACTTATACAGTGGCAAACATCAGTTATTTTAAATATACATAAATAACGTGAAGCATACTTGACAGTTTTTTTAAACCCTCATTTTAAATAATAAATAATTCAGTGATAATCGTTGTTCTCATCGTCTTTGAGAGTTGTTATATCATAGAAAAATAACCTCGAGCGATTACATTCGTTCATTTTCTCAACATCTTTTCATTATAAATAGAAAAGATAAGATTTTCAGAAAGAAAAGTTAAATACTTTTCTTGTTATTATAAATCGGTTTGGCAAAACTGAATATTTTTCTTGGTGCACTAAGGGTTTCTTTCGCGGTTACTATTTCTTTACGCCAATCGTTCCTGTTAAAATTATAAGTTATCTTCAGAAAACTGACTTTCCCCCTCAATTTCACCTCACCAACTTCTATCGGTTTATTTCAAATATAGTTAATCAATTAATTTTTATTTTATCGTAATAAAATTATCCCTCCTATCTTACTATTCAATGCCAATTAATTTCCTTCTTTGCACTGTAAAAACGTGTTTCTACCTATATATATGCCGATTTTCAGTTGATTTATAGAAAATGCAAAAAATCTTGCGCATACTCAGGTATAGATTTCACCAATCGATGAAATACGTGATTTGTTTTTTCTTCCCTATCTTCTTTAAGATGAATAAGTAAGATTTACGATTTTGTTCATGAAAGGAGCCACGTCTTGAGAAATTTTCAAATAAATTTTATTACCAACACTGCAACGATTCGATGGCTGAAAATTTTGATGGCATTCGAGAAAAATTATCAATGTTCGACTCAAGGTTTGGCAAAGATTTCAGGAAGTACCACGCGAACGATCGTGACGGATGTAACGGATCTAAAAGAGTATTTTGGCGACTGTTTATCGATCGACTCTTCTCACAAGGGGTATATTTTTTCAATCAAACACTCCGCTGTGTATTTAACGAAAAAACGTGCGCTGATTGCCAATGAGATTCTGTTCCATATCATCGAAAGTATTTTCCACAATGATCTTTATAGCTCATCGGAATGGGCAGAGAAATACCATATATCAGAAAGCACTGTTCTTCGCTATTTACGGAAAGTGCAACCGATTTTTTCTTTCTATCGTTTAGAGATTCAAACCAATCCTATTTGCTTCCTCGGTGAGGAGATCAATATTCGCAAGTTTTTCCATGATTTCTATTATGAATCAGAAATTACTGCCCATACGATCTTTCCGCCGATCGCCATCCAAAATATCACTGCTAGTGCTTTTTCAAGATGTTATCAACTCGACCAACATGCTTGTTCATTTGGTGAATTCAATTATTACTTGTATATCACCTTTGAGCGCCATTGTGCAGGTCAACGTATCGAGTTGCCTAAGCAAATAAAAAAAATATTCGAGCAGTATAATGATTTTCGGCTATTTTCTGAAATCAACGAGGCAATGAGTGAACAATACCAAAAAGAACTTCCCTATGAGGAAGTCCTTTATTTGTTCTTACTAGTGAAAACCCGTCGCTCAATCAGCAACTTGGCGATCGAACAAACCTTTTGCAGAGAGTATAATCATTGGCCTGAAATTAAGCAGCTTGCGGCAGCCTTTGTCAAAGATTGTTTGCCGGATACACAAGATAGCGCTCGCGATCGACTCTTAGTGGAGTCCTTTTTTACGGTAGCAAAAATCAAGCAATTATTATCCCCCTTATTAAATCATATGATTTCTGATACCGTTCAATTTGTCGAAGAGGCGTATACGGACGATTACCATCTATTTAAAAACTATCTGTTGACGCAACCATTAGCTAGAGAAATTTGGGACAGTAACACACTGGAGCACTTAGGAACGAGTCTTACGATGTACGTTACTTCTATTAAATCGTTGTACTGGCAAGCCAAGAAGAATATCGCTTTTTTGTTCGAAGGCCCCTTTTATTTATGCCAATTATTAAAATGCAAATCTGTTCGTTATTTGCGCAGTTCTCGGACCTTTTATTTCCCAGACTCCAATGAATTGTCGGCAGGCTATTTGGAAAAAAATCAGATTGATTTGATCGTTACCAACTATACGGAATACATTACCGAATATGCCCAAGACATTGATTATTTGCTATTCAAAACCTTTCCCGATGAGCACGACTGGGAAGCTTTAGAGGAAACGCTAAACGCTAATTTCAATCCTTGATTAGCGAACACCCGCCGTTTCCCTCGATCTGACCAAGCTATTCAAAAAATGCTCCTGAGAATGAGTGTAAGAGCTTGTGAGCAGTTTAACAATAAATCCAGAGCCTATCGCTTATGTCGTCACTGACGCAGCGATAGGCTCTCTTCTTATGCCTTCCTACATTATAAGTAAAAAAAGAAGCAGCCACTTCATTCAGTGAGCTGCTTCTTGCTAGTTGATTGATTAATCGAGGATCGTTACTTTTACTTGACGACGGCCCCATTGGATACATTGTGCGACATTATCAAAGTGAACATCAATGATGTTTCCTTTGATCGCGCCACCAGTATCAAGCGCTAGTGCTACGCCATAGCCTTCAACATTGACTAAGGTGCCTAATGGAATCACGCTTGGATCAACGGCAACTGCCATTGGATTTTTACGTAAGTCTGTACCACTTGCTGTAAAGAAACTAGAGCCAGCTTCTTTATACGAGTAAGCAGTTGATTCCATCATCAATGTTCGACCACTACTAGTATTGCTGTTGTTGCTATTGTTATTACTGTTGTTAGTTGTATTGCTTGAGCTGCTGTTCGAGCTATTGTTGTTGCTTGAAGAACTGCTCGATGATGAGCTGCTGCTTTCAGTCGTATTGCTGCTCGATGAAGCAGACGCTTGTGATTCAGAAGCGCTTGAACGTTCGGCAGCCTGGGCTGCTTCTTTTTCAGCTTTTTCTTTCGCTGCTTGTTCCGCCGCTTCTTTGGCTGCTCGTTCTTCTGCTGCTTTTTCAGCAGCTAAGCGAGCTGTTTCAGCTTCTTTGCTGGAAGCAATTTGTGCCAAAGTTGCTTCGTTTTCTTTCAATTGGGCTTGTAGATTCGCAATTTTTGAATCCAGTGTTTTGGCTTCTGATTCTAATGCGGTTTGATTTTCTTTCAATGATTGCTGTGTTGACTGTGCTTTTTCTTCTAAAGCTTCCAGCTTTTCTTTTTCTGCTGTCAATGAATCGATCTTTTCTTTTTCCAAGTTTTGTAACATCGTCATTGCATAGGCACGATTGATAAAATCTTGGATGTTGGATGATTCTAACAGTACCGTCCAGTCTCTGGTTGCCCCGCCATTGACTTGGATGTCTTTCATACGTTCCGCAACGACTGCTTCACGCTTTTCAATTGTTTCTTGTGCAGTTTTGATTTCTGCTTTGGTTGTTGCTAATGATTCTTCATTTTCAGCGATTTGAGCTTTTAGCTCTTCTACCTCACTGTATTTCGCATTCACATCAGTCAATGCAATCTGTACTTCCGTACTGATTTCCTGACTTTGCTGCATGACGGCACTTTCTTGCTCTTGCAATGATTCAAGTGACTCAGCCTGCGCAAAGATTGGAGAAACGATTCCTGCCGCAAAGACAGCGACAACGATTGTTCGTAGTTTCTTTGCCTTCAAAAAATTCCCTCACTTCTCACTATGGTTTCCAACATATCCTATTATACAAATTCTTAAGAAGAATTTTATTGCAGGACCTTTACAATTTATTACAAATTATCGTAAAAGTGGGTGTTTTCATCGTCTTTTCCGACTGAAATTAGTCAGAAGCGGGAAGAATCAGCATTGATAAGGGTTTATTATTTGTAATCTAACCGTAACAAACCTATTTTTTCCTACGAATGGCTTCAATAAATCGAGACAATTCCTGACTGCTTTTTATCTGATTGATTTCTAACTTTTGAAAGTTTTTTAAGAGTCTTCTTTGATGGAAATTCAATCTCGGTAGATTTTGTTTTAAAACGCGCCATTCTTCTGGAAACGCTGCGAAGCGCCCTTGCCAATCGTTTTTATATTGCTCAATATTTTCAGCCAATTCTTTTTTGTGCTGTTCAAAGGCTTGATTGACTTGTTGCACCGCTTTCTGAAAGGCAACCAAGTTAGCTAGGGTATAGCCCATATCAAAAGAGAGAACCATTAATAAGAAAACTGGCAATAAGAATCCTACTCGAGCACTCAATGTTTGAACAATCTCCAGCATTTGCGGATGAACAAATCGAACAATCAGCACACAGCACACGCCCCAAAAAAGAGAAATCGGCAATGCCACCCGTCCATTGATATTCAATGGGACTTCTTTATAATCCCACCATGAGGCATGAAAAAAACGCTCAAGTAAATAACTTGTCACATATTCAAGCACGGTAACCAACAACGCTGCCGCAAAGAACAGTGGAATCACTTGCTCATGCAATGGCCGTAAAAAATAGACAACGCCAAGAATCCCAAAGCCGTAGATGGGTGTGATTGGACCAATAAGGAAGCCCCGATACACAAAGTGCTTAGCTTTTAGTGAGCAATAAATAGTTTCCCAAAGCCAACCGATAAATGAATACAAGAAAAACAATAAAATGATCCGTTCAAATTGAACCATACCTATCCGCTCCTTTTCAAACTTTTGCAATGATCTGTGCAATCGTACTTGTCATCACAATCATACCACAAATCAATCGCTCTTATTTTGAATCAGTGTAGGAGCTTATTCCTCGTTTGAACGTTCTTTTTTCGTTGCTTACTGATCACCAAAGATAATTGATGGGTGCACTTGTTCTTTCAAACTATAGCCACACAGTTCTTTGTTAAAGGTAAAATGATCTTGTTCCACATTGGCAATGATCTCATCTTCGGAAAATCCGTGAAAATCGTAGTCATTGATGTAACTGCGAAGTAATACTAATTTTGCATCAATCAAGAGAACTCGTTGGATGTCCATCCAAAAAGCCATGTCTTTGTTTTTCAATATTTTTTTCAATTCTGCTTCCTGTGCTAACCAGTATGCATAGACTGATGGCATTTCACCTTTAATGGTTTCAGCAGATAATCCTTCTCTCATTTTTACTAGATACTCATTTACTGATTGATAAAACAATTTCCTTCCCCCTAGTTCCATTATTTTTAAACGTTGATCCTATGTTTCTTCTATTTCCTCGCCGCTTTGAGCTATCTTTCTCTATCCGACTGTTGCTGATGTCGCCTTTTTTGTATCGAAAGAAGCCATAGTATTTCGCAACAAAATTCTGACAATTATTCAAAACAAATAGATACATAAAAAACACACTATTATTTTATAGATATAACCGACACAATTTTTAACTTCACTATTCTTTTAATGCTTCCTTTCTTTTCTAAAGCATAGCAAAAGTCGCCCCGTATTTATAATCAACTTTTGCATCAATCTAAGAAAAAAGTGAAAATAAGCGGTAATAGTCAGTTATTTCCGCTTCATTTTTTTAAATTTACTATTTAACATTCCTTTATTTTTTTCGATTCATGCAATAACTGAGAATATTTTATTGCGTTATTTCCTTTCCTATTATACGATTAACTAAATAATGTTGGTTATTTGAAAATAAAAAACAAAGGGGAACGTGAGAATAATGAGAAAAAGTGTTGTTTTTAGTTTATTGGGGTTCACACTTCTTTTTGCTGGCTGCACGCCAAAAGAGGAGAAACCAGCTTCAGAAAGTACGGAAAATGCAAGCGCTACAAGCTTATCTATGACTTCGTCAACAGAAGTCGCCCAAGAATCAACGGTCTCTTCCAGCGAAGCGGCTTTACCGAGTTCGGAACAAACTATCACAGGCGTGAGCGGAACAAACTATACCATCGATTTACCTAGCAATTGGCAAGAGGTACCTGATTTCACTTCATTGAATCCTGACAATGATTTCATGTTGTCCGATGCGTTAGAAACGAAATACTTAGCTGCAGTCGTTGAATCGAAACAAGATTTTGCCGATTTAGAAACTTATCTCGGATTGGTTCAAGAAAATTTGGCAACGAGCTTCGATACGACTGCCACCTTTTTACCAATTCCTGACACGAAGGCCTATTTCGTTGATTTCCCAGCGACAGTTGAAGGGCTAAATATCCACTATATTTATTATGTACTTGAAACCGAAAATAATTACGTTCAGTTGTATGGTTGGACGTTAGAAAGCTTGTACGACTCTTCAAAAGAGGAACTAACAGCGATCATGAACAGCTTCAAAGAAGAATAAACAAACATCTGTAACCATTTTGGCAAATAGCCGCAAAAATGGTTGCAGATGTTTTTTCTTTTTATCTACGGACTACAAGTCGTTGCCCTACAAGAATCAATGGGCCAGAAAGATTATTCCACTGCATCAACTGATTGACAGTCACACCATAGCGTTGCGAAATCCCCCATAGAGTGTCTCCCGAACGCACGGTATAGGTGGTGCTGTTTGATGAGGAAGCGTTCGTTTCTTGAACATACGCTGCACTTACCCAGCCACGCCCTTCAATTCGATACCAGACATTGTTACCATTGACGCTAGTTCCGGTCTTTTGCGCAACTGCGCGAAAAGAGGAGTTGTTTAACAAAGAACCAACAATTCTAGCACTGGTAGACGCATCAGAGCGAATATTCAATGTTGCGGTGGTGCGAAACTCTTTATTGATGCTTTGTTCAGAGCTATTACTTCCAGCGGTCACTTCTGTCACGTACGCAGCGCTCACCCAGCCGCGTCCTTGGATTCGATACCACACATTGTTGCCGTTGACACTCGTTCCCGTCTTTTGAGCGACTGCTCGAAATGTTGCATTGCTTGCCAAGGAGCCGACAACAGAAGCGCTAGTCGATGCGTCGGAACGGATGTTCAAGGCGGTGGTGGTGCGAAACTCTTTGTTGATGCTTTGTTCGGCATTGTTGTTATTGTTATTATTATCGTTGTTATTATCATTATTATTGTTGTTATCATTCCCACCCGTATTCGATGAGATCTCCGTCACGTGAGCGGCACTTACCCAACCACGTCCTTGAATTCGATACCACGTCGTATTGCCGTTCACACTGGTGCCGCTTTTTTGCGCTACTGCTTCAAATGTTGCGTTGGCAGCCAATGAACCCACGATCGAGGCGCTGGTGGAAGCATCTGAACGGATATTGAGTGCTGCATTTGTTCTGAATTGCTTATTGATCGCCTGTTCAGAATTGTTATTGTTGTTATCATTGTTATCATTTGAACCGCCACCACTTGATGTATCGTATTGGGTCAAATTGTACGTTTCAATCAAGTTGTTTAGCTTACTTGCATAAGCCGTGTCGGTGGCATAGCGTCCTTGCAGCCATTGTGTCGCGTCACGATAAGAATTCGTATTAGACTTCCATGCCCCATGGTAGAAGAAAACACCCGGCGAAAATGAGGTGGTTCTCAAAACGTGCGCATTGTCTTGAAAAGATTCTTTTAATGAAGGGTATTTACGAAACTTCGCAATAATCGGATAGAGGTTGCCATTCCCGTCATCTTCCAAGGTTTGCATCTCTACAAATTGTCCATTGTAAGATCCCTTGATACCAAACATATTATTGGCAAGAGTAGTCAGCGTGGATTGCCCCCAACCTGATTCTAAGATCGCTTGCGCAATCATGACTGAAGCGTAGAGGTCATTTGCCCCCGCCACTTCTTGTGCCATTGGTCCTACTTGCTGAATAAATGCTTGCTGATTATTAGAACGTGCCATTGGATTGTTGTAGTTGGGCATGACCTTCGTTTCAATGGCGATCCGCTCTTCTTCTGACAGAACAGGAATGTCACGATCGATTTCTGCTTCATTCTGTTCAGAAGCATCATCTGCTGGTTCATTTTCGGGTACGTCTTGAATTTCTACTACATCCGAACTTTCAGCTTCTGATGGTTCGGTACTATCTTGCGTTGCTGGTGATCCCTCGTTCACTTCTTGATCTTCTACAATGCTCACGGAATCTTGCGTCGATGTGTCTTGGGTTGACTCTGCTGTTTCAACTACTTGAACACCATTTTGGGTTTCTGCTGACTCAAGTGTATCTGCTAAGACATTCATCGGCAAAATATTCACCGTACTAACAAGTGCAGCGGTTGCCGCCGCACTTTTACGGTAAAGAAGCCCTCTTTTTTGTTTCTTCGCACGATAACGAAGCTGTTTTCTTTCTTCCATTTGTCTCTCCTTAAAACTACAGCTAGCTATTTCTTACATTCTTACTGCAAAGCTAGGTGTAAAATGAGCGGTACTGCCAACAGAAACATTTTGTCCTGGGCGTGGTGCATGAATGTATTGTCCGCCACCTAAAGCAATGGCTACATGATAGGTGCTGCCTGATGAACCCCAGAATAATAGATCTCCTGGTTGTGCTTGGCTCACGGAAATCACTGTACCTGCTGTTTCTTGTGGTACCGTCCATCCACCAATATCTCTCCCTGTTACTTGTAAAAAGACATAGCGAGTAAAACCAGAACAGTCAAAGCTGTCCGGTCCTTTGGCACCCCAAACATAGGGTTTTCCGATATGCTTATAAGCTTCTGCCACGATTGCAGCTCCATTTGTTGATGCTGGTGCAGAAGGTGCTGGCGGCGTCACGATCGGTGCAGGTGACGGAGCAGGCGTTGGCGCCGGTGTGGGTGTAACTGGCGTCGGTGCTGGCGTTGGTGCAGGAACTGCAGGTGCACTGTCTGCTGGCGTCTCTGGTGCTGCAGGTGTCACTGGTGTTTCTGGCTCTTGAATTTCTGGTGTATCTACTGGTGCTTCTTCTGGAGCCTCTGGTGTTTCAACTGGTTCAGATTCTTGCGTTTCCTCTGGCTGCGTTTCTGCTGGTGCTTCTGGCTCTTCCACTGGCGTTGGGCTCTCTGCTTCTGCGTCAGATTCGGTGCCCTCTGCTTGAACAGCCGCTTCATTCAAGGCTGCTGCTTCTGCTGCAGCTTGTTCTGCCTGCTGTTGCGCCGCTTGTTCCGCTTGGGCTTGTAAAGCAGCAACACGGGCAGCTTCTTCACGAATTCTTGCTTGCTCCGCTTCATAGGCTTCTTTTTCTGCACGCAGCTGTTCTTTTTCTTCTTCTTTCGTTGCTTCTTCGTAGGCTAAATTACTAACTAAGACATTTAATTCTGCTTGGCTTGCTTCCAAGACACCTTTTTGTGCTTCCAGATGGCTCTGTGCTGCTTGCAATTCTGCCACTTTTTCTTGTGATTCCGCACGCTTTTGTTCAACTGCTTGTTGGTCGGCTTTTTGCTGTTCGATCACTTCATTATTTGCTCGAATGATCGTCGTCATGGCATGTACCCGACCCACTAGATCACTGACAGAATCAGCTTCTAGTACGGCTGTTAAAAAATTGTCGCCTTTCCCATTGACTTGTGTTTCTCTGGCTTGTTTTTCAATGTTTTCTGAGCGTTTGGCGATGCGCTCTTCTAACTGACTGATTTCCTGATCCAATCCTTCGATCGCTTGCAACAAATCACTTTGCTGCGCTAAAATGATTGCTGCTTCTTGATTTAATGAATCAATTTCTGCAGACAATCCATCAATTTCCCCTTGTACGCTTTGACGTTGCTGTCTCAACTGATCAATTTCGTTATTTTTTTGTTCGATCAATTGATCGTGATTCGTAGCAAAAACGGTCACAGGTCCGCCGAATGATGACAATACAATGCCGCACATACACACTGTTGCAAAGATTTTCTTCTTCATCTGATCCTCCAAATTCAATTTTAAAACTTTTTTTTCATTTATTTGACCATTTTCATTTTACCATAGTTCAGCAGCAAACCCAATCCGTAAGCGATTTACATTTTAGTTACATAAATAAGATCTGTTTTTTTATTACATGTTCCCCACTACTATCCCACCAACACGCAGAGTGAATCCCTATGTATCAAGTGTTCAAGAAAATTTCATAGAAAAAGTCCTTTTTCTTAAGAAAAAATAAATAATGTTGTAGATTTCACTTTTATTACATTAATTTTCTGCAAAATATGCTTGATTCACAAAATTTTAAACAGACGAAAAAAGCTCCTTCCTAGTGTTTTCTAGAAAAGAGCGTGCTTTTTTTGTCTGTATTATGCGCGATAGGGGAGTAGTTGTCTCATTACGGCGATTTGGTCATCAATGGTCTGTTCTGTGATGTGACCGGTCAGAGCCAAAATCCCTAATCCTTCAATCACGAACATATAGTTTTCTGCAATCACTGCCAAGTTTTCATCTTTTAACACACCTTGCTGAACGCCGACTTGAAAGATCTCATGGATCGTCCGTTTCGTCTCAGAAAGTTGTGCTTGCTGCAGTGAACTGGAGGCTTCGGTTTTATGCGTATAGTAATACTCGTAGACGGCTCGCAGCATACCGTCAGAAATGCTGTGGAGTAGACGCTTGCGATGGTCGGAAAAATATTTGTTTAAAATCGTTTCAAAGGGCACTTGCTCCATGATCATCTCTCGTACATCATCAAATTTTCGTTTGGAGCGCTGCTCTAACACTGCCAAAAAAATCTCATCCACCGAACGAAAATACAAATAAATGCCGCCGCGACTAATGCCGCACTCTTCGATAATGTCCTTCATTGTCGCATCAATCAAACCTTTCTTACTAAAGACGACTTTGGCACTTTCAAGAATCAAATCACGCTTTTGTTGTTTTTTCTTTTCCGCTGTAGTCAATTCGCTCTGCTGCTTCTTCGCCATTTTTTTGGCTCCTTTCATCACATTATTAATGACACTCGTGTCATTTTGTTGTATAATCAACCTAACTTAAAAATGACACGTGTGTCATTATAAAAAAAGGAGTTTTTACAATGAATACAAAAAGCAAAACCTATCGCCTTGTCATTCGTGCCATTTTGACTGCTATTATTATTTTACAGACGATGGTGCCTTTTCTTGGATTTATTCCGATCGGTATCACTAGTTTGACGATCATCCATATCACGGTAATCGTCGCTGCCATCGTTTTAGGGACAAAAGACGGGATGTTCATTGGCTTAGTCTGGGGCATTTTTACCATGATCCGTGCGTTTACCTCCCCGACAACGCCCTTGGACATTGCCGTTTTCACCAACCCAATCATCTCGGTGGTCCCCCGTGTGTTGGTTGGCTTAGTGGCTGGTCTCTTATTTACGATCATTTACAAAAAGACCAAAAAAGTCGTCGCTGCTTCGATTGTTGCAGCAATCTTTGGGACCATCACCAATACAGTTTTGGTCTTAACCCTAATGGGAACCTTGTATACTGGCTTAGTTGCCACTACCTATGGTGTCGATGCTTCGGCTTTATTCGTGACCCTCGGTGGAATTGCTGTAACGAATGGAATTTCTGAGGTGATCACAGCTGCGATCTTAACACCCATTCTAGTAAAAGCCTTATTTGCAGCAACTAGCTTACGTCCAGAAAATCGTTAGTCCCTTCTCTTATCCTATCATTTTTTTCACGTTCTGAGTACTCTTTGCCCAAACATTAAAAGCCCCCGATCGAAGAAAGCTTCTATTGTATAGAAAGGCTTTCTTAGATTAGGGGGCTTCTTCTTTTATTGGTTAAAAAAAGGTGGACAGCAAGGCAAGGATCGCTAGACCGCCTTGGGTCAAAATAATTTTCTTGTCGCTAGTTACACTGCCATATGCAGCCACTAAGATAATGTAGATCAACAGCAAGCGACTGATTTCCAATGGCGCTGAAGCAAAGGTAATACTATACAGTAACCCCAAACCGATCAGCCCATTGTAAACCCCTTGGTTTTTGAACAAGGTCACGACGATCGGCCGTTCAAGTTCAGCTTTCGTCACGTTGAAGACCCGCGCTGTTGCTTTGGACGTAGTGGCAAATGTTTCTAAATAGAGAATATAGAAAAACTCTAAGGCAACCAGTACAATCAAAATCGTCGATAAAATCGTCATCCTTATTCTCCTTGATGAGCGACAACGATCTCGCTCGGTTTGGCTGCAAAGTCAGGCATTTGTTGGAATAATTGTTGCAGCAGCGGGTTTTGATTGTGCGCGCTGATCGCTTCTTGGTTCGCCCATTTTTCGACCATGACAAACCGATTGTTCTCTTCCAATGATTCATAGAGATGATAGCCGTGGCAGCCTTCCTCAGCTCTCGCCGATGCTAATAATGGCGTAACAGCGGCTAAAAAATCTGCCCGCTTTTCTTCTTTGATGTAAAACGTTGCATTGATGATTTCCATCGTTTTCCCTCCTCTTATAGAAATGTCGTAATTTGTTCTGCGTCTAAACGAACGGATTCATAGCCTAATTCTTTGGCTTTTCCGACTGAAAGGATCATGACAGGAACATAACGTTCTTTGTCTAAGCCAAAAGCTTCGGCTAATTGATCTGCTTCAAAGCCGCCGATTGGGTTGGTTTCATAGCCATGCGCCCGCGCAACTAACATAAATTGCATCGCTGCTAAACTAGCGTCGATCTTCACCACATCATTCATTTGTTCTTTTGTAAGATTTTCGTAATGCGGAATGATCGCTGCTAATTGTTGGTCACGTACTTCCGCTGGCATTTTGCCTTCTGCTACTGCTTTGTTATAAATTTCTTCTCCTAGTTCATGACAAAGCATATCGCCAAAAATCAAGACCATTGCAGAAGAGGTATCATTTTGACGGACGTTGAAACGAATCAATGGTTTCAATTTTGCTTTTTGCTCATCGCTTTCCACAACGACAAAGCGCCAAGGCTGCATATTGACTGAGGAAGGTGCTGTCGTTGACTCTTGGATCATGGTCAACATTTCTTCATGGGGGATTTTGTAGGTTTCATCATAGACACGAACCGATTTTCGGCCAAAGGTGATCTCTGAAAAATTGTTATTGCTGTATTCTGTCATGGGTTTGCCTTCTTTCATAGAACTAATTTCATAAGTAATGTTAGAAGCTGTGCTTCTTCTTCTTCGGTCAAATTGATGCCTAACGACTCCTCAGAGCTGGCATGCTTTGAAGCACAACTAGCCAAATCGGCTTGTGCTTTCGGTGTCAAAGAAACAAAAATCTCGCGGTTATTGTCTTTGTTTCGTTCCCGTGTCACAAATTGTTTTTCTTCGAGAATCTTCAAATGCCGAGTGACCGCTGCACTATCGATCTTCAATTCATTCTGTACTTGATTTTGGGTACAGCGTCCTTGTTCATTCAAAAACTGCAGCAACTGATAACGCGTCAGACTAAAGCCAGTCTCTTTTTCAAAGATCGCCGTTAATTCTTGATTCACGATTTTCATCCGATACAGCAATCCGCTTAGCTCACGTAAATTCATTGCATCAACCGCTCCTTTCATAATTGACTTATCAATTGTTGACTAGTCAAGTATAAACCATTTTCTTTTGCTTGTAAAGAGTAAGCAAAAAAGACCCGCAGCTAGGCGAACCTCCTCAAGAATCGAATCAGAAATTCTTTGATGAAGGTACACCATCAGGCTGCGGGTCTTCGTTACTCCAGTATTGAGAAAATACGGTAGAATTTATTTTATTTTAATTGGAAGAGTTTCTTCAAGCCCATCACGATCAGTGTAGAGATCGCAGCAGCAGCGAAGATAATGCCCCACGTGCCAGCTTGAATCGGCATCGTATCCAATAGCTCATTCATAAACGGTACATAGACCGCTGAAAGCTGTAAGCCGACGGAAAGGAGCAATGCCCCCATCAACGGTTTGTTTTTCAAGAGGGTTTTGTCTAAACCAAAACCGCTGCTCTTACGAACGTTGAAAATATGCATCAATTGCGCCACTGCCATAAAGGTAAAGGTTGCTGTTTGTGCATAAAGCAACTCGTGATCCGTCAGCATCAGGAAGTTGAAGAAGCCAAACGCCACCAAACCAATCACGACCCCACTTAAAATAATGCGTCCTAAGAAGCGCTTGTTAACGAGGCCATCAGCTTTCGACCGTGGCTGGCGCTTCATAATGTCGTCTTCAGCTGGTTCAAAGGCTAACGCCATGGCTGGAGCAATATCGATGACTAGATTCAAGAAAAGGATATGCAGCGGTTGGATCGGCATGGGCATCAAGAAGATGACACTTAAAAAGATCGTCACGATCTCAACCATATTACAAGAGAACAGGAAGGAAACATATTTTTTTATGTTGTCAAAAATGATGCGTCCTTCTTTGATGGCATCGACGATCGTTCCAAAACGGTCATCCGTCAAAATCATATCGGAAGATTCTTTGGCTACTTCTGTCCCACGAATCCCCATGGCGATCCCGATATCGGCGCCGTTGAGTGCTGGCGCATCGTTGACCCCATCGCCAGTCATTGAAACGATATCGCCTTCTTCACGCAACGCTTCCACAAGCTGTAATTTATTTTTTGGTGAAACTCGAGCAAAGACAGCGACTTCTTCGATTTTTTCGTTAAAGCCTTCTTGCCCTGCCAATTCATCGATCTCACGACCCGTCATGGTTTTTTCATGGTCTTTTAAGCCAATTTCTTTGGCGATCATGGATGCCGTCTTCGGATGGTCCCCGGTGATCATTTTCACTCGGATCCCCGCTTCTTGTGCGACCTTCACTGCTTCTTTGACATCTGTTCGCGGCGGGTCGACGATGCCCGCAAAGCCTTGAATCTTGATTTCCTGCAGTGCTGCTTTCAGCTCTGCTTCGTCCGTTCCACCTTGATAATCCTTGATGCAACCGACAGCGATCACCCGCTGCCCATGACTGGCTAACGTGTCATTGTATTCATGAAGCTGTTCTTTTTCTTGGGCATCCGCATCGGCTAAATCAATCAAGACATCTGGTGCCCCTTTGATGATCAATGTCCGTTGCTTTCCTTCATACACGGTCACCATGTATTTGTTGTCGGAATCAAAGGGCATTTCTGCGATTTTCTTCAGCCCGCTGTCCTGCTCTTTTTGGCGATCGATGCCGATTTTTTGACCTAAAACGACGAACGCCCCATCTGTTGGATCACCGAGGATCTCGTATTGCCCTTCGTTTTCACGTAAAGTGGCGGTGGTACATAAAGCACCGTTTTCGATCATCCCTTGCAGCGCCTCATGATTGGCTGCATCGATCTCGGTTTCATCCTCCGAGTCGGCCTTGTAAAATTTTCCGTTGGGTTCATACCCATTTCCTGTCACTTTGAACATTTCTCCTGAACCTAAAATGATCTCAGCAACCGTCATTTGGTTTTCTGTCAGCGTCCCCGTTTTGTCACTGGCAATGATACTGGTGGCGCCCAGGGTCTCAACAGCTGATAACGATTTGACCAGTGCTTTGTGCTCGGCCATCGTCCGCATGCCTCGGGACAATGTGATCGTCGAAACGGCTGGCATTGCCTCAGGTATCGCTGCGACCGCCAAAATAATCGAGATATGGATCATTTCGACAAATGGTTGATTCGTCAAGACCCCAGCGATCAAAACTGCCACCGCAGCAAAAAGCGCGGCAATAATGATTGCTTTTCCTAGCTTGTCCAATTCGATATCTAACGGCGTTTGACGCTTTTTGTCACCCGTCAGCATGTCACTGATTTTTCCGACCTCGGTCTTCATACCGGTTTCTGTCACTACCGCATAGGCATTTCCCCGAGTTGCGGCAGTTCCTGCGAAAACGACATTGCGGCGATCGCCTAGTGGAACATCTTCTTCATAGGTTTCTCGTGCATCTTTTTCAACAGCTTCTGACTCACCGGTCAGCGCTGATTCGATGCAGGCAAAGTTGCTCGTTTCAAGTAAGCGAGCATCTGCCGCAATGGCATCCCCTTCTTCCAGAACGAGAATATCGCCTGGAACGATTTTTGCCGACTCGATCTCCATTACTTCTCCATCACGAATCACTTTTGCGGTAGTGTAAATCATGCTTTGAAGAGAATCAATTGATTTTTGTGCTCGTAATTCTGTGATAAAACCTGTCATTACAGCAATCACCACGGCAATCAATACTGCAATTCCTTCAATCGTTTCCCCCATCGCAAAAGAGAGTAACGCAGCTGCTAGCAATAAATAAACAATCAAGTTGTTCAAGTTATGCCACAGCAATTCCCATACAGAAAGGGATTCTTGTTGCTGGATCGTGTTTTCTCCGTATTTTTCTAAGCGTTTGTCGGCTTCTTTGCCACTTAGGCCTTGCTTGCGGTCACTTTCAAAATGTTTCAAGGTCTCTTCAGTCTTTTGCTGGTAAAATTTTTCCATCAAATTCCTCCTTTAAATTATAAACTTCTTGCCGAGGGTTTCCACGTTTCTGAAGGGATAAATCGGTACAGATACCTTGCACAGTCATTTTTTGATTTGAATCGGTTCAGGCAATTGCTGAGTGAAGGGAATATAACCAATAAGAAAAGCAAGCGCAGGTTGACTGGCTGAGGGAAAAGGTATGTGTGTTGAGCATCGATCATTTTGCGAGCAATGAAGTCGCTTCTTTTAATCGTCGCAAGTGATCTTTCTATGTACGTACTTTGTGAAAAAACCATCCGGCCTACTTCTAACCTATCATGGATGAAGATGTTCGCAAAGGATTTTGCTTCACAAGTGGTGTAAAAAAACAGTCGTAACAAAATTAGCACCACCGCTTTTGGTGACGATTGGGCAGCATGTCAGTAATGCCAAACAGGTACTCGTTTCGGTGTTTTCTTAATAAACTAAACTTTTGCTATGTTGTGATTTACAATGTTACAACTCTAGCAAAAAAATAACTTTAAAAAGAGAACGCTTGCTGTCTTTACTTTATTTTAACAAAAAACAACAAACTTTTGAACAAAAAAAACGTTTATTGCTAAAAAAACAATTAAATTGCGACCTCTCGCTGACATTCTCCTTCCTGATCGCCAGAAAAGATTGAAGCAAAACAAGCCATTGATCCATTGTGTTCATATAAAACAAGCACGCCAATACCCCAAAAAAGCATTCCTCGTTTGAATGATAAATCACCAACCGAGGAATACTTCGTATCTATTCTAATTTAAGAGGGAACTTCCTCACTCTCGATGTAGCAATAGACTCGCAGATTAGGCAAAGCCTGTTTGATCCGCTGTTCGATGGTATCGATAAATACGCTTGGTTCTTCGGGTCCTAGCTTCAAGGTAAGGTCGGCGACGATCAAAAGTTCTTCTGGACTTAGATGGAGGGTTCGCAAATCTTTGATTTGAATGATGGCAGGATCGGCTAAAATTTGTTTGATCGCCATTAAATCAGAAGCAGAGGCGCCTTCTCCAATCAAGAGGCTATAAAATTCTTTGGCTAAAAAGACAGCAGCAGCAATCAGCAACAATCCACCTAAAATGCCGCCGAGGGAATCAAATATCGGATTATCCGTCAATGCGGTCAATAA
The DNA here is from genome assembly GCF_029215545.1 of Enterococcus casseliflavus. Lineage (NCBI taxonomy): Bacteria > Bacillati > Bacillota > Bacilli > Lactobacillales > Enterococcaceae > Enterococcus > Enterococcus casseliflavus. The sequence continues at coordinate 2,396,663 of NZ_CP119393.1, forward strand.
GATTCCTGCGATGGCGATCGTCACACTACCTAAGGCAAACAAATTTTCCGTGAAGCCTAAAAGCAGATCGGAATCGCGGCTTTCTTTTAAGAAACGAACGAGGGGCTGGTTTTGCTTGTTTTGTTCTTTGACTTCTTGCCACCCCTCTTGAACAGCGGTCACTTCAATGAACAAACTGACAAATAAGATCGCTGCCACCAGCTGGAGCTGTTCCACTTCGTGGGTGGGGTCTAGCAGGTCACGGCTGGCTTCAACCACCGCTAAAATTCCACCACCTAAAAAAACTGTCATGGCAACTACAGTACTAAAAAAATAGGTCGCTCGTCCTTCACCAAACTGATGCAGTTCGCTGCGTCCTCGCTGTGCTCGGTTTTCACCGATGGCTAGAAGTCCTTGATTGATGCAATCGATCAGACTATGGATACTTTCATTCATCAAGACTGCACTGCCGCTAAAGAAGTAGCCGATGGCTTTCATGATCAACCCTAAGACATGGGTCAGCAAAACGATTCTACGGGCTTTTTGCTCTTGCTGTTTTTCCATCATACTTCCTCCTTCGGTGTCGGACTCGCTGTAACAAGCTGTCTCTTTTCTTAAGCATAGCACTGCACTTCCTAGATGAAAACGAAAGTGGCTCGTGATATAGATTTACCATTTACTCCCCTCTTGAACGCAAAAAAACCAGGATTTCTCCTGGCTTGCTTCTGACAATAATACTTCATTAATAATTTGAATCTGATCCATACTCCGTGCCATAGCCCGTTCCGTTGTCAGTACCGTACTCGCTGCCATAGCCTGTGCCTTGAGACCCATCGTCGTATCCTGTCTGAGCATCTGTATTTTGATTTTGGGTACTCTGTTCTTCTGTCTGCTTGCCTAATGCCTTAAGCATGTCGTTTCGGATTTCATTGTAAGAGTAGTCTTGGATGTACACAATGGACTGACCATCGTAAGACTCCCCATCATACCATTCAAAGGTATGACTATTGATTTCAAATCCCGAAATCATATTTCCAGCAAGGGAAACTAAATCTTCAAATTTAAAGTTTGTATTTACGTCATTACTTACAGAATCTAAAATTTCTTGATATTTCGTCACGTTATTAATTTTTAAAGCCTGATGAATTGCTGCTTCAATGACTTCTTGCTGACGATTTCCCCGATCAACATCGGTATCCATTTTTCGAATACGCGCAAAAATCAAAGCTTGCTCACCGTTCAACAACTGACGACCTTCCGGAATCAATGTTTCCCCAGAGTTATCTGCGGCATAATCTTGATTTATGTCGTAAGGGACATTTACAGTTACACCACCAATTGCATCAATAATTTTTTTAAAACTAATAAAATTCACGTTTACGTAGTAATCGATTGGGAGCTGCAAATAATTTTGAACGGTTTCGATTGTTGCATCCTCTTCACCGACTGTATAGGCACTATTGATTTTTGCTGTCGTATAAATTGTACCCGTTCCAGTTCCATCATAGATATTCGTCCAAATATCCCGCGGGATGCTCACCATATCGATTTTTTTGTTTTCGCCATCATAAACCATGTAAATCAAGCTGTCTGTACGTGCACTGTCTAAATGATCTGTTTGTTCACGTTCCTCATCATTATCGACACCCATCAATAAAACACCGAATTTGGAACTTACATCGGATGTTTTGAGTGATCCATCCTCTTTTTCTTTGTTAGAGGTTATCACAGCGGATTCTTTAAACATTTTATCCACTGAATTTTTTGCTGCATAATACGTATAGCCGGCAAATAAAACGATGCCTGCAATGGCGAAAAGAAAGATTCCTCCAATAATCACGCGTTTGTTGCGCGCTTTGTGGGCTCTTTGCTGTTTATATCTCGTCTTTCTATCCATAGTGCCTCCTTCATTTCTCCTGAATTGCTCTCCCCGATTGTACCAGAATTTTTACGATCCGCCTATTTTTTTAAGAAGTTTTATTCTTTTTCTGTGAAGTCCTTTAAACATTCCTTAAAAATAATTCTGGAATTGAAAGAAACTTGGATAATTAGTCAACTTCTATGGATATTTTATTAAAAAACGAGTTTTTTCATTCACCCTTTTTGGATGGATCAACTTCTTTTTCGACAGTCAGCTGAATAATTACACCAAATGGATCGCGAACACTTGCATAAAAAAACGCAAAAGCATTCTCACTTGGTGCTTGGATCGTCTGACTGCCTTTTTGCATCAATCGTTGATAAAGCTTCTGAGCTATTTGGCTCTCCGCTAGCGTCAAACTCAGTGACAAGTGATTGCCTCGCTGAATCGTCTCTCCTTCAACTAGTGGATTGTCTGCCAGCTGCAACTGGAAATCTCCGATCCGTAGGATGGAGTGAGAAAGATACTGTTCTTGTCCCGCAAGAATCTCCAGCGTTGGATCAAGTCTCTCACGATACTCCTGGTTGGTGATCGCAAATAAGAGGGTTGCGTCTAGTGTTTCTTGATAAAATTGAATGGCTTCTTGGGCTTTGCCGTCTAACGTTAAAAACAAAGCGATTTTTGGTTCGATCATTTGTTGGTTCCTCCTTTTCTTGTTACCATAAGTGTAACTGTGAATATTGCCAAAACTTGGCACCATTGGAGAAAGAAATGAAAAAATCAGAACGCTTAACACAGGAACTATTGTATTTACAAGGAAAAACCACTTTTCATCTAGCCGATTTGATGGAAACCTTCGCAATCTCAAAACGTACAGCCGTCCGTGATGTCCAATCTTTGGAAGAGCTGGGCTTGCCTCTCGTGGTAGAAACCGGTCGTTATGGCGGCTATCAGATTTTGAAAAATCAACTGACCCCCTTGTACTTTGACAAAAATGAACGGTATACCCTTTTCTTTGCTTTGCAGCTCTTACAAAAATTAACCGATTCTCCTTTTGATCGGAGCTACCAAGGGCTACGGCGAAAACTGTTGCAGTCTTTTTATCAAGGAGACACCGTGTGGTTAGAAAAAATGGAGACGGCGGTTTCGTTTCAAGGGGTTCCTCAATTGACGAGTGCGCCGATCCTCTCAGCACTTTTTTCAGCAATCGTACAAGAACAGGTCATCCAATTTACCTATCAGCGTTATCAAAAAACGAACAAGATCGTACAACCCTATCAGCTGGATTTTCGTGCTGGCTACTGGTACTGTTTGGCCTATGACTGTCAAAAGCAGGCTTTTCGCCGCTATCGCTGTGATGCAATGCAGGGACTTGCTCCGACTGAAAAAACAGGCTATACCTTGCAGCAGTTAGCTGAAAAACAGCTGCAGCAACAAGTGTTGACACAAACACTGGGCTATCACATCCGCTTTGATCTATCGGCAAAGGAACGCTTGTGGCAAGAAAAATATCCTGACATGGCAGTGGTGGAACGTCCTAGCGAGCTTTGCTTAGAGGGGCACATTGCCGACAATGAGCTGGGTTTTCTGGCTGATTTTCTCTTACAATTTGGTCCAACTATTAAAGAAATCCACCCGTTAGTCCTCAAACAAGCGTATACTGAAAAAGTTCGGCAAATGCTGCAGCCATTTGCAACGGACTGACCGCTTTCCTGCATTGATTACTGATTGCTTGCTTGCGCCGAAACTGATACTAATTGATAAGGAGTTTTCTACCTATGTTTCTTTTAAATAAAAAAACCTTCCAAGCATTGGCTGCCCCCTATAGGACAGAAGGGGCTGCCATCGGCTATGCCAAATGGCAGTCCTTCAACGCCATCACCAGCCGTAGCCTGCTCGTCTTGGATAATCAGCAATTGACGATTTTGGCATTGAATCTTTTCTCGACAAAGGTCGTGCAGCACAAAAGCATACCGCTTGCTGAGCTGAAAAAACAGCACAAAGATCCTGTTGTAGGGATGCTCGTCCCGATTCGCTTTACTTATAAAGGGGAAACCTACCGTTTTCAAATGCAGCGAGTGATCTTGCCCTTGGGAGATTGGCAAAAAAACTTTCTTGCCCGCTGGCAGTCGTGGTAAATGAGCAGCAACTGGCAAGGTTCGTTTCCTAGAAAAAGACTTTTCAAGTGATTTACATTTTTTTTGCAAGAAAATGAATAGATTTTTCAGGGGATGTTTTCGGCTATTTCGTTCTATGGTAAGATGTCCCTAAAGAAATGGAGGCTGTTATGGGTTTTATTGAAAGTGAACGTTTACTGCTCCGTCCGTTTCAAGAAAGTGATTTTGCCGATACCTTTGCTATTTATCGGCAAGCGGAAGTCTGCCGATTCTTACTTCATGAGCCTTGGCAGACAGAAACGGCAGCTGCGGCTTTTGCCAAAAAATGCCAACAGCACGCCTTGACGGACCAAGCAGGCCTTTCTTTGGCGGTACTACACGATCAAACGGTCATCGGCGATTTGTCGGTGTGGTTTACTGGTCAGCCGTCTTCCGTTGAAATCGGCTATGCCTTCCATCCGTCATTTGGCGGACAAGGGTTTGCTCAAGAAGCATTGAAAGAATTGTTGGACTGGTTGTTTGCCAGTCAGAAGATCCATCGGGTCCAAGCGACGCTAGACGCCCGCAATCAGGCCTCAGCTAAGCTTTGCCAACGCATTGGATTACGCCAAGAAGCACATTTTATCCAAGACTGGTGGAACAAGGGGGAATGGACCGATAGTTTGGTTTTTGCCTGTTTGGCCAGTGAACATCCTGCTCATCCGAAATAATTTAGGAGGTTTTTTATGATTAGCTTGTTACGCTATGCCAAGGATTATCGCAAACAGATTATTCTTGGTCCGTTTTTCAAATTTTTAGAAGCGGTGTTTGAATTGGTCCTGCCTTTGCAGATGGCCGCTTTAGTCGATGAGGGGCTGCGGCAAAACAATTGGTCGAAGGTCGTTGAAATGACGATCTGGATGATCGTGATGTCCGTGGTAGGCATGATCTGTGCCGTCATCTGTCAATATTATGCTTCCGTCGCTTCTCAAGGCTTCGGGACGGAATTACGCAATCGCTTGATGAAAAAAATCAACACCCTTTCCCATAGCGAACTGAACTTATTCGGGACGGATACCTTGATCACCCGAATGACCAACGACATCAATCAGATGCAGATTGCTTTGGCGATGCTGATTCGGCTGGTGGTCCGTGCGCCCTTCTTAAGTATCGGTTCGGTGATTATGGCCTTTGTCATTGATTGGCAAGCTGGCTTGATTTTCCTACTCGTCTTACCGCTCTTTTGTATCGTCTTATTCTGGATCATCGCCAAAACCGTACCATTATATAAGAAAGTTCAAATTCATCTCGACGAATTGAACGAACTAGTGAGTCAAAATTTAAGCGGGATTCGGGTGATTCGTGCCTTTGCCCGCACAAAGACGGAAACGAAACGTTTTGATAAAGCAACTGATGATTTAAGTGATGTCTATTTACGGGTCACAAATCTCTCCGCCTTATTAACGCCTGCCACCACCTTGATCATGAATGTCGGCATTATCGCGTTGTTTTATATCGGTGGATTCAAGGTCAATATTGGCAATTTGCAGCAAGGACAAGTGTTGGCACTGGTCAATTACATGAATCAAATGCTCTTAGCATTGATCGTGGTTTCCAACTTAGTGATCATCTTTACCCGTGCCGCAGCATCTGGTTCACGGATCACTGAAGTGTTAGCCACTGAGCCGTCGATCGGCGATGAGCTTTCAGAAGTCTTTATGGATCAGCCGAAAAACAATGTGGGAGCGATTCGCTTTGAGCACGTTGATTTCCGCTTTTCAAAAGAATACGGATTAGCCTTGAAAAACATTGATTTCCAAGTCGCACCGGGGTCTATTTTAGGTATCACTGGACCAACCGGGAGTGGGAAATCTGCCTTGACCCAATTGATCCCCCGCTTCTACGATGTGGCTGATGGCAAAGTGATCGTTGACGGGCACGATGTGCGGAAATGGCCTTTACAGCAATTACGCCAAAAAATCGCCATGGTGCCTCAAACCGCTGTGCTGTTTACGGGAACGATTCGAGAAAACTTGCAATGGGGCAAAAAAGATGCCACCGATGAAGAGTGTTGGCGAGCACTCGAAATCGCTCAAAGCCGCGACTTCGTTGAAGCCTTGCCGCAGCAATTGGATACCCCGATTTTTGAAGGGGGCAAGAACTTTTCTGGAGGACAAAAACAACGGTTAACGATTGCCAGAGCATTGATCGCTAAACCAGATATCTTGATTTTGGATGATTCTTTAAGTGCCCTTGACTATCAAACCGATCTTGATTTGCGGATAGCTTTAAAAGAAAGCATTCGTGGTACGGTCATCATCATCTCCCAACGGGTTCGCTCCATCCAAGATGCGCAGCAGATCTTAGTCTTAGACCAAGGGAATTTGGTAGGCAAAGGGACCCATGAAGAGCTACTGGCAACGTCAAAAGAATACCAAGAAATCGTGGCATCACAGGCAGAGGAGGAAGAAGCATGAAAAAGAAATCATTCGATTGGTCGGCCTTTCGTCGCTACCTCCCTTATTTGACCGCCTACGCGAAGGAAACTTGGGCGGCAGTTGTCCTCGGGATCGCAGCTGGTGTTTCCTCGGTTTATATGACGTATCAGATCGGTCAAGCCGTCGATCAGCTGATAGGTGCCGATCAAGTGCAGTTCAGCGCCCTCTATCGCATTTTGCTTTTGTTTGCCGGAGTGGTTTTAGTGACTGTGGTCAGTCAATGGCTGATCCAGCGACTAGGCAACCGCGTGGCGTATTTATCCGTCGCCGACTTACGTAAAAAAGGCTTTGCCCATCTCAATACATTGCCGTTGCGCTATTATGACCAAAACTCCCACGGCAACATCGTCAGTCGCTTTACCAACGACATGGACAATATTTCCATTGCCGTCGCTGCAGTCTTTAACCAGTTGTTCTCTGGTATTTCGGTCGTCTTGATCGCCTTAGTCGTCATGCTGCAAATGAGTGTGCCCTTAACGTTGGTCGTATTGGTTTCGACCCCGATCATCTTTTTGGTCAACTGGATCGTGGCACGAACGTCTCAATCGCATTTTGCTCGCCAACAAGAAATCGTCGGCGAAATTTCTGGCTTTGTTACGGAAATGATCGGCAATCAAAAAATCGTCAAAGCCTTTGATCGAGAAACCATCAACCAAAACCGTTTTGAAACGATCAACCAAGAATTGAATGTCCGGGGGCAAAAAGCACAGTTTTCTTCTTCTTTGACCAATCCCCTTTCACGATTCGTCGATCACTTGGCGTATCTGTCAGTCGGCTTTGTCGGCGGTCTGCTTTACTTTTCTGGTTCAGGTGCCGTCACGGTTGGGGTGATCTCCAGCTTTACGATCTACTCCAGTCAGTTTTCGAAGCCATTCATTGAATTGTCGGGAATTACCACCCAGATCCAAACGGCATTAGCTGGACTTTCAAGAACCTTTGAGCTATTGGATCAAGAGCCAGAAACAGCCGATGACCAAGAATCTCAATCACTGGGTGAGATCAAAGGCGAGATTGCCTTTGAGGAGGTTTCTTTTGCTTATGATCCTGGTCAAAAATTGATTGAAGATTTCACTTTTACCGCAAAACCTGGAGAAACCGTCGCGATCGTCGGAAAAACTGGTGCTGGTAAATCGACGTTGGTCAATTTACTGATGCGTTTCTATGATGTCGATAAAGGGGCAATCAAGATCGATGGCACCGATATTCGTCAGTTGAAACGAGAAGAATTACGGCAAAGCTTCGGAATGGTCTTGCAGGATACGTGGCTCTTTGATGCCTCTTTACGAGAAAACCTGCAATACGGCAATGACACTGCCACAGATGAAGAAATCTATGATGCCTTAAAGCATGCCTATATGTTTGAGTATGTGATGCGCCTACCAGAAACACTAGATACACCGATCGGTCATCAAGGGATCAAGATCTCTGACGGGCAACGGCAGCTCTTGACGATCGCCCGCACGATGATCAGCAACCCACCAATGCTGATTTTGGATGAAGCAACCAGTTCGGTTGATACTCTGACTGAGAAAAAAATCCAAGATGCTTTCTTGAAAATGATGGAAGGCAAAACCAGCTTTGTGATCGCCCATCGCTTATCAACGATTCGAGCAGCAGACAAGATCCTGGTGATGGATGCCGGTCAAATCGTGGAGCAAGGAACCCATGAAGAATTACTGGCAGAACAAGGCTATTACTATCGCCTGTACCATGCTCAATTCCAACATTGATCAGCCATACCACAAACCCCCATCAGCTCAAAGGTACCTGCTTGAGCTGACGGGGGTCTTCTTTTATTTATTGGTTCCAAACATCGGCATATTCTGGTTTGCGTTCAAATTCTTTTTTGGCAAAGGGACACAAAGGAATGATTTTCTTTTGTTCTTTGCGGGCTTTTTCCACCCCTTTTGCCACTAGTTTTTCGGCCAGACCTTGGCCCCGATATGCGGGATCGACAAAGGTATGGTCAATGATCAAGCGTGTTTCGCCCGCTTCCGACCAGGTCATTTCACCGATTTCTTTGTCGCCGTCTTTTAACACAAATCGAGTGTTTTCTTCTAAGATTTCCATGGTTCTTCCTCCTTTAATATGTACTTTAATGCACCGCTGGGGCAAGTGTGGATCACTTGTGCCGCTTGCGCTGCTTCCCCGTTATCAGGAATCACCCATGGGCGCCGTCCAACTTCAAAAATAGCGGGATTGCCCCGCACACAATTGCCGCTGTGAGTGCAAATTTCTTTATTGTAATAAATATCGATCGCTTCGCCACGATACTTCCGATATCCTGCAGCAATCAACCCTGCTTCTGTTTCCTTGCCTAGTGGCTGTTCGTCCATGTTGAACACCCTCCTCTTATTGATTGTCAGAAGCAAACTGCCTGCCTCCTCCTTCATCATACGACTTCTCGAGAAAAAAATAAATCATTTGTTCAAAAATAACCTCTCAGTTGCCGATCATTAGCCAAACGTTTACGGCAGCACAATAAAGCGTCCCGTCAAAACATGTTGCTTTGACGGGACGCTGATTTTCATTCGTGAGGCGCTTTTGCAAAAAAATGAAACCGCTGCGTGGCGTAATCCCCTGCTAAATGAGGATCGATATACAACCCGAGCTGCATCAATTCATCGCCACCGAAGGTCTCTCCCCCACTTTGATAGGTAAGGTCAGGATCTAAGCCAGCCAGTTTTAAAGTAACCAATGGTGCAGAGGCTTCGGCTAAGACTCGGAAGTAAAAGACGATCGCTTCTTTTTTATCTGGGGAAACATACAGCCAGGCGGTGTCATTGCCTTCATAAGGGCTGAGCAATCGAACAAAGCGACCCAACTGCAGCAGGCGCCGATGTTTTTTATAAAAAGCGATTTGTTCTTTGATCTGCACTTTTTCCTTTTGTGTCAGCTGTGTCAAGTCAAGCTCATAGCCCAGCAAGCCAGACATCGCAGCATTGCCGCGAATCGCTAGGTCCGTTGCCCGTTGGGTCTGATGGTTCGGGATCGCTGAGACATGGGCACCCATGGTGGATGGCGGATAGACCAGACTGGTTCCGTATTGGATCTTCAGGCGGGCGATGGCATCGGTGTTGTCGCTGGTCCAAATCTGCGGCATATAATACAAGAAGCCAGCATCAAAGCGCCCACCGCCACCAGAACAACCTTCAAACAGGATCGTCGGATAGGCAGTGGTCAGTTTCTCTAGGAACTCATACAAGCCCAGCAGATAGCGGTGCGCGACCTCCCCTTGCTGGGCAGGATCGAGGAGCAAGGAATAGACATCCGACAGACTGCGGTTCATGTCCCATTTGATATAGTCGATGGCAACCGTATCAAACAGTTGGGTTAACTGGTGATAGAGATGGTCTCTGACATCTTGTCGAGAAAAGTCCAACACATACTGACTGCGGCTAAGCGCTGGCTTGCGATTGGGTACTTGTAACAGCCAATCGGGGTGCTGTCGGTTTAGTTCACTGTCACCAGAAATCATTTCTGGTTCCAGCCAAAGCCCGAATTGCAGCCCTTTGTCATGGACTTTTTGGGCAAATCCTGCCAAGCCAGAAGCTAGCTTGCCTTCGTTTTCAAACCAATCGCCTAATGAGGTTTGGTCATCTTCTCGCTGACCAAACCAGCCGTCATCCAAAACAAACAGTTCGATTCCCAGCTCCTTAGCTTCATCAACAAGGGCATCCAGTTTTTCTTCATTGAAATCAAAGTACGTTGCTTCCCAGTTATTGATCAAGATCGGCCGTTCTTGCTTTTTGTATTTACCCCGAATCAAATGCTCGTCATAAAAATCATGATAGGTGGCTGACAGCTGATTCAAGCCAGCCTCACTATAAGCGATCACGGCTTCTGGGGCTTGAAAGCTTTCAGTTGGCGCCAATTGCCAGGCAAATTGATGGCTGTTGATCCCCATGATCACACGGGTTTGTTGGTAAGGATCTTTTTCGATGATGGTTTCATGATTGCCGCTATATAGCAAGCTAAAACCAAAACACTCCCCAGCAAACTCCGTAGCATTAGGTTCCAGCAAGACGGCAAAGGGATTTTGCTGATGGCTGCTGGAACCCCGCTTGCTGTCTAAACGCTTGATGCCGCGATGGATGGGTTCTCGGGTAATTTGGCGTTCCTTCGCCCACGCCCCCGGCAAGTGGATCAAATCAAAGGGCCGGTTAGGAAAATCCAGCGCTTGACTCGCCAGCTGCTCGATCGTAACAGGCTGGTTACCGTGGTTGATCACTTTGCTTGAGCGGACGATCACTGCCGCATCCTCAAAAATCGTGTAAAACAGCTGCAGTTCGAGTCCCGCCACATCATCTTTTAAGGACAGAATCAGTGTTTCGATGCCGTCGTCAGCCCCATGGGTCTGAGGCAATCCTGCTAAGGCTGGTTTGCCTTGTTGAATCTGGTAATCACTAAAGACAAAATGGCTGACTCGGCTGCCGTCAGACTGGCGAATCGTATAGGCAGCTTCTCGAAAGTCCCCGAAGCCATTACCAGGAAACTCTAGCATCAAGGTGTCTAATGAGAAAAGCCGATCGCTACTGTCTGGGGGATTAGGTGAAAAGGACCGATCAAGGCGTGGGTAGCGATAGCCACCAGAATAATGGGCGATTTTCTTCCCAAAATAAAGGTGCGCCACATTGCCCCCTTCCTCTATCTGTAAGAGATAGCTGATTTGATCGTTGCTTAAATGAAAGACGTTTAGTTGTTTGTCAAAAAGAATCATATCGTACCCTCTACTTTGTATTTGCTTGCTGATGTCCCGCTTATTTCACGGAGCCCAGCATCCCTTGGACGAATTGTTTTTGTAAAACGAAGAAAATGATGGCCGTTGGCAGTGTGGCGATCACGATGCCGCACATCATCATGCCATAATCAGGGGTATAAGAAGCACCCATAGCCGAAAGAACCAGTGGAACGGTCCGTTTGTCTGGTGATTGTAGGGCAACTAATGGCCACAAATAATTGTTCCAGCTGCCCATAAACGTAATGATCGCAGCAGCTGCATAAGTATTTTTAGCCGTAGGCATGTAGACTCTAAAGAAAATACTCAGTTCATTCAAGCCATCGATCCGAGCAGCTTCGACTAATTCTCTAGGGAATGCCTTGATGTTTTGGCGGAAAAAGAAAATCAAAAAGGCGGTACAGACTGAGGGCAAAATCACGACAGCGAAGGTATTGATCCCGATCGGTGTGCCGCTAAGTTTGCTAAACATCCGATAGAGCGGGATCATTAGCGCGGCAAAAGGCACCATCATCGACAGCAGGAGAATATTAAAGATGCGGTCTTTGGTTTTCGTCCGATAAATCTCAAAGCCATACCCTGCCATGGAGGAGAACAACAGCGCAAAGACGGTCGTAATCACGGCAATCACTGCGGAATTGCCTAATGCTCGAGTAAAATTCAAATCGGAAGAAAAAAGATTTTGGAAGTTGATGACCAACTGATCCCCAATCATGATTTTCCCGGCAACGATATCAAAGGTTTGATTGGTCATCCCTAGGATCATCCAAACAAATGGAAAAATAGAGATGAAAGCCAAAATCGCCAGAAAGACGTATTTTAAAGTGAGTGAGATTGTTTTCAATTTTCTTTTCCTCCTATTTTCGTTTGGATGATCGATAGGATCACGATCGCGATCACAATGACAAAGGAAACCGCAGCGGCATACCCAAAGTTTGGCGTGAATTTGTAACTTAAATTGTAGATGTATTGTGACAAGGTCGTCGTGGCATTGGCTGGTCCACCGCCAGTGATATTTTGAACTTCATCGAATAATTGCAGCGTACCGATCGTTGAGGTGATCGTGGTAAATAAGATGATGGGACGCAAGTTGGGAATCGTGATTTTGAAGAATTGATCCCATTTCGTGGCACCATCGATCTCTGCCGCTTCGTAAATACTTGGATCGATATTTTGCATGCCTGAGATGAAAAAGATCATATTGTAGCCAGTCCAACGCCACGTGATGGCAAAAATGATCAGTACTTTTGCCCAGAAGGGGTCCGTCAACCATTGGATCGGTGCATCGATCAGGTGTAGCTGTGTCAAAAAGTTATTGACTAACCCATTTGCCGAAAAGAGACTTTTCATAATCAAGGAATAAGAAACCAAGGATGTGATACAGGGTAAAAACAAGGCGGTGCGGAACAGCCCTTTAAATTTCAATTTTTTGTCATTCAATATGTTCGATACGATCAGCGCCAAAAAGAGCATGATCGGAACTTGGACTAATAAGTATAAAAACGTATTGCCAAAGGCTTTTTTAAAGGTTGAGTCGCTCAACATCCGCTGATAGTTGCCAAGACCGTTAAAGGTCATCGCTGTCGGTGGTCCTGATTGGAATGACGTGAACAATGCCGAGACCATCGGAATAAAGACCAGCATCGTGATCAAAATGACGGGTAAGGTAATAAAGGCATTGCCGTTTGCAAACCAATTTTTTGTTTTGTTTTTCATTGTAATTCCCCCTTAACACAGAAACTCGCGATCGCTCACGAGTTTCTGCAAAGTTGTTCGATTAGTTTGCAATTTGTGCTTCCACTTGTGATTGTGCTTCTTCTAATACTTTATCGATGTCTTCGCCGTTGATCACTCGTTGCAAGCTTTCAGTCAAGACAGATTCAATGGCATAGGTGTGATTGCCGTAGTTCACGGCTGGAATTTCTTGTGACCATTGAGAGAAATCTTGGAAGACTTTTTGACCGCCATAGAAATCAAGCCCCGACGTATATTCTTCCGTTTCTTCTGCAGCATTCATGGTTGAAACCAAACCGATCTCGGTAGCTAATGTACCCATCAATTCTTTATTTGAAGCAAAGGTATTGGCTAAAAAGTCTTTGGCATTTTCTTCGCCGTCAACCCCTTTGATCACGTACCAGCCTGCTCCGCCGATGCTGGAAGCATTGACTGAATTGCTGTTGCCAGCGATAGATGGGATTGGAGCGATCGCCCATTTGCCGCTTTGGTCTTCCGCGCCTTGAATCGTGCTGGAATACCACGCACCAGTTGGCGCAGAAGCGACATTCCCCGATTGAACGGCATTGACTCCGCCATCCCAATCAGAAACTTGTTCAACTAAGCCTTCATTCAACAATGTTGCTAAGACAGTTAGACCAGCTTTGAAGGATTCATTGTCTTTGATGGTTACGGTGGAGCCATCTTCACCGGTATACCATTCGCCTGCCGATTGCATAATGATTCGTGCCAAGCCAAGATCGCTTGGGTCTAACGACATCATAGCGTGACCCGTTTTTTCTTTGACGTCTTTGGCGATGCTGATAAAATCATCCCAAGTAATATCTTGGAGATCAGCCTGCTCATAGCCTGCATCGGTCAAATAATCTGTGCGGTAAAATAGTCCTGCGACGCCACTGTCAAATGGCACCCCATAAATGACATCGTCGACTTTATTGACCGCAAATTTATAGCTGGAGAAATCCTCCTCATTCACGATATCCGTTAGATCACTAAACGCATCTGGATAAGAAGAAAGGTATCCTTGGATGCGGTAGTCTTCGATCAAAACGATATTTGGTAGTCCGTCCGTATTTCCAGATGCCAGACTCGTATTTAATTTTTGAACGATGTCATCTTGTGACATCGTCACGACTTCCACATCGACATCTTGATTTTCATATACTTTTTTGGCTTCATTGACTGCCTTGATGTTGAAGGTCTCATCCCATGCCCAGACCGTGACTTTGTTTGAGGACTCGCCAGAATCCCCTGAGCTTGTGTTGCTGTTTCCGCAAGCCGCCAAAGTCAGCACTGCAGCCGCCGTTACCATCGATGCAAGTAGTTTTTTCATTTTTATCCCTCTTTCCTTTTATTTACATGGCTAACTATACACTGATTTTGTAACCGTATTCAATGATTATGAAAGAGCTTACTAAATTTGTCCAAAAATAGAAAAAAGTTACAATACCTTTCTTTTTTGAAAGCGTTTATAATAAAGAAGAGATATAGGGGGGATACCATGACGATTTTACGCACGGTCTTAGTCGTTGATGATGAGGCAACGATCCGAGATGGGTTGAAACATATGATACGTTGGGAGCAAGAAGGGTTCCGTCTCTTAGGCGATGCAGCGAACGGGCAAGAAGCATTGGCGCTGATCCATGAACTGAATCCCGACATCGTGATCACAGATTTGAAAATGCCACAAATGGATGGTCTTCAACTCACAACGATCATTCAACAACAATATCCTGAAGTCCATTTTTTGGTCTTGAGCAGCTACGATGATTTCCAATACGTCAGTCAGTCTTTTAGAAATGGTGCCGTAGATTATCTTTTAAAACCGACACTGACACCGACACTCTTGTTGAAGACGCTGCACAACATCTCACAAAAGCTGTCACATACGAAAGGCTCCGTGACTGAGGAGACGCAGCTGCAAGAATCGTTGAATCGCTATTTAGCAGGGTATGAAGAACCGTTGGCTCCTTTGGCGGACTACCTTGCATTAGATCAGTCGCAACAGCAAGCCCAAATTTTGACCACCAATTTTAGCGGCTTTCGTGCCAATGATCAGCTGCTACATGCATTGACGGAATTTACTCAATCACAACCGCAGGTAAAGACGCTCTTTTTTCAAACCAGTAACAAAGATGCCGGCTTAGTGATCAGTTATCCAGAAGGAACGAATTTTTATTCTTCTTTGAAAGAAACGTTGGAACAATTGCGTTTTACCGAGCCAGACGCCTTCTTTACTCTCAGTGTGCCCTTTCAAAAGATTGAACAGTTGCGGGACCATTTTGTGACCCTTAAAGCCAAAAGCCAAGGACAATCGTTTTTTTATAAACGACAACGGTTGGTGCCAGAACAAGAACTCTTTTTGTACATCGAAAGTGATCGCTTTGATACGAAGAAGTTCTTGCGGGCTTTGTTAGACAACAACTTTTTGTTAGGAATCACCAGAATCGAGGAATATTTTAATGACATGATTTTATCCAATGTCGATCCGACATTCTTAAAACAACAGGCCAGCAGTATTTTTTACACGTTACTGTCCCGCTTGGAAGAAGAATTTCCCACTGCTCCACGCTTTAGCCGCTTAAAAGCCGAATTTTTGCATGCCATCGGTCACGTGCAGTATTTGGAAGATTTTTCTGATTTGTTGTTGGCGACCATTGATGATATTCGTCAACAGTTGACGACCTTATCACCGCTGGATGAAGATGATCTACTCGTTGCGATTCAGCGCTTTATTCAAGACAACTACACCAAAAGTCTGTCTTTGTCTGAACTAGCTGAAACCTTTCATTTTAGTTACACCTATCTTTCGGCTTTTCTTTCTGCGAAACTGAAAATGAGCTTTTCTGAGTATGTAAAGAAAACCCGCTTGGATAAAGCCAAAGAACTACTGACACAATCTGATCTGAATCTATCTGAAATCAGTGAAGCGGTCGGGTATTCGGATATCAGCTATTTCTCTCGCATCTTTAAGAAAGAATGTCAGGTCACCCCATCGAAGTATCGGCGGTTGAATCAATTATGAAAATCAACCAATGGATTCAGAAAAATGAATTATTCAGTCGGATCTTCCTCTTTGTTGTCGTCGGGGTCATTAGTGTTTGTCTGCTAACTGTCGTCGTGATCTATGGTCGCTCGAAAGATGCCTATGTTGCTTCGTACCAGAGTTCCAATCAGCTGCTACTGGAAAAAATCCAAGAAGATTATGAGCGTCTGAACGAGAATATCCATCGAATTTTTGATATCGTCGATGAAAGCAAAGCCGTTGAAACTTACTTAGAAGGCGACATGAATCAAGGCCGTACGATTTTAGAATTAAACGAGCAATTAAAAGACACTCGCTCTTTGTTTCAAGACATCCCCTCGAATTTAGTGTTGATTGGGGTCAACGGGGGCACTTTCTTTCAAAACGATGCGGTTCGCAATCAATCAGTAGATGATTTTCTCGCCAGTGCCTTTATCCAGCAGATCAATAACAATGACGCCATCAGTCAATATTATTTCTTGGACCAAGGATTAAGTACCTCCACCAGCGACTCCCCTGGCTTGATGTACGTGCGCAAATTAATGAAAGAAGAAACGATTTTCGGCTATGCCCTGATTTTCTTAAAAGAATCCGATTTTTCTTCGATCTATCGTCAACTCTTAGATACCAGTCTCCACTCGATCTATATCGTCAATGAACAAAATCAAATTCTTTCCACTTCTGATCCGAGCCTTTTAGGCAAGCCGTTTGAAGATCGCCTCGTCACGGTCAAAAGAGATACTAGCATCAATCAGCTGCCCCTTTATTCGTATCATTTTACTTTTTACGATGTTTTGGATGAATCGCATCTAGTACGCAATATGAATCTGATCAAGCCAGCTCTTTTGATTTCTGTCGTCAGTATTTTACTCTTTAGTCTGCTGGCATTTTGGATCATCCGCAACATCACCCAACCGATTTATCAGCTGATCGCCAAGCTGCCTGCGGTCACACAAGGCGATTTCAGCGACAAGGTTACCATCAACGGGACGTACGAAACGCGAGAATTAGGGCGTGCGTATAACTTGATGCTAGAGGACTTGGAATCTTATGTCGACCATTTAATGGTTACAGAAGCCGAAAAACGCAAGTTCGAGATCCGCTCGTTGCAAATGCAGATCCAACCGCATTTTGTCTACAACACATTGACTGCCATCAAGTTTTTGATCTGGCAAAACGAACAAGAAGCCGCCACACAAGCGATTGAAAGCTTTGTCCAATTGTTGCGGCACACCTTTAACCGCAAAGAGATCGTCCCCTTAAAGGATGAGCTAGCGATCGTAGAAGAATACCTCGTGTTAATGAACGTACGTTACGGCAATCGCATCCAATCAACGATTTTTTCAGAAGATGGCTGCGAAGATATTCTCGTACCGAAGATGATTTTGCAACCGATTATCGAAAATGCCTACCTGCATGCCTTTCCCGAAGAGGATTCAGGTTTGATCCAGATTTTTTCTCGCGTCAGTAAGGAAGGTCTGAAAATTGAGATCATCGATACGGGCATCGGGTTCAATGAAGAGCACCCAACCAGCACCGCCAACCATTTTGAACACTATTCGGGTATTGGCTTGGACAATATTGATCAGCGTATCAAGCTGCTCTATGGGGAAAAATACGGATTGACTGTAGAATCACGCATCAACGAAGGAACCACCGTTCGCTTGCTGCTGCCGATCCAGCGGGAGGAACAAAACTGAGCCAAAGAACTGGTTCTGCACTTTGCCGTTAGTTCTTCAATGCTTCGTTCACTACAAAAAACCTACCGTCCTTGATAGATACCCATCAAGAACGGTAGGTTTTGTTTCCTTATTCAAAGACGGTCATTTCTTGTCCGTCAATAGTGATCAAGCTGCCAAAAGGATATCGTTGCGCATTTGCAAAGCTTCGATTGCGAAACAGCACCTGAACCTTTTCCAACCCTTCCATACAAATTCGATAACCGCTTCCTTCTGGTTCAATAGAAATTGTTCCAGCTGGCACGCCCTGCTGATCACAGACTTCAGCAGAAACTGCTTCCGTTATTTCAAAGGCATGAACGATCAGGTTTTTGGTGTAGTCATAGGCGGCGGTCTGTTCAACGCTTCCTTCAATGATCAGTGAATTCGGTCGTACCATCAACGGTAGATTGAAATAGTCATAGCGTTCTTCCCACCATTTTTGGCCTTCATAGCGTTTGTTGTCTAAATAATTTGTCCAAGTTCCAGCTGGCAGATAGAACGGAACCTTTCCTTGCTCATTAAAAATCGGCGCAACTAGTAAGCGATCCCCCAGCATATACTGCTTATCAATGGCATAAACTGTCGGATCCTCTGGAAACTCTAGCATCAATGGACGCATCAGGGGAATGCCCGTTTTTGCAGTGGCTGCTGCTTGACGATAAATATAAGGCATTAGGCGGTTTTTCAATTTTGAAAAAGATTGACTGACTTTTGCTGCTTCTTCGCCAAAATTCCATGGTACCCGATATTCAACATTGCCATGGTAACGACTGTGGGTCGACAATAAACCAAATTGCGTCCAACGTTTATACAAGTCGGGGGTCGCTTGTTCTTCAAACCCGCCGATATCATGGCTCCAAAATCCAAAACCAGATAAGACAAAGGATAAGCCCCCACGCAGAGACTCTGCCATCGAAGAATATTCAGATAAATTGTCGCCTCCCCAATGGACAGGAAATTTTTGGGAACCGACAGAAGCAGAACGGGCAAAAAGAACGGCTTGATTTTCCCGCATTTCCGCCAGCAGTTCAAAGACGGTTTCATTGTATAGATAGGCGTAATAATTGTGCATTTTTTTCGGATCTGATCCGTCATAATAGACGGCATCTTCAGGGATCCGCTCACCGAAATCCGTCTTAAAGGAATCAACACCTAATTCAATCAATTTCTTTAAGCGATCTTTATACCATTGACGAGCCTCTGGGTTGGTAAAATCAATGATCCCTTGTCCAGCTTGCCAAAGATCCCACTGCCAGACTTCACCTGCTTGGTTCTTAATAAAGTACCCTTTCTCTTTGCATTCTTGATATACAGAGGCTTTTTGCCCAATGTAAGGGTTGATCCATAAACTGACTTTTAATCCTTTCTCATGGATTTTCTTTAGTAATCCTTTCGGATCAGGAAACAATTCGTCATTCCATTCAAACCCACACCATTCAAATTCCTTCATCCAGAAACAATCAAAATGAAAGACATCAAAAGGAATATCACGAGCTTGCATTTCATCGATAAAGTGCATCACTGTTTCTTCACTATAATCAGTCGTAAATGAAGTGGATAGCCATAAGCCAAAAGACCATGCTGGCGGTAAGGCGGGTTTTCCTGTCATGTCGGTGTACTTTTCTAGAATGGCTTTCATATCTGGTCCATAGATGATGTAATAGTCCAGACGCTGCCCCTCGACACTGAATTGCGTGCGGGAAACGTTCTCAGAAGCCACTTCAAAGGAAACCGCTTCGGGATGATCAACAAAAATACCGTAGCCTTTATTCGTTAAATAAAACGGAATATTTTTGTATGCCTGCTCGCTACCCGTACCACCGTCTTGATTCCAAATATCAACGGTTTGACCGTTCTTGATAAAAGGAGTGAACCGTTCCCCTAATCCGTAAACAAGTTCATAAGGATCTAGCGAAAGCTGTTCTCGCATATACTGCTTGCCATCATTTCCCGAAATTTTAGCCTGTGCTTTAGGCATGGAAGAAGTCAACAAGCTACCTTCTCCGAAAAAGTCGATTTTAAAAGCCGCTTGTTTAGGGACTTTCGCTTCCAATGATCCAGATTTGAAGATATACATGTCTTCGTTATCGGTATCGATCTTCACGTCTGCCGGTTGAGTATCTAGTGCAAACGACGGGGCCTGCATCGTCTGGTCATGATGCACCAAGCTGACTTTGATCACATCGTTTTGCGGAGTCGAAAACGTGAGTGTGGTTAAACCAAGGTTCAAGGTATCGCCACGCCGCTGAATCTCTTGATAGGGCAGATAAAGGGTCAATTGCTCCTTTTCTACCTTATGATCATAAGCAATTCGGGGATGTTCGAGTTGGACGCCTTCTTTTGCCAGCCAATAGCCATTTGTAAATTTCATCTTCTTTTCCTCCTACTTTACTGCACCATCTGAGATGCCTTTCACTACATGTTTTTGCAAGGCAATAAACAAGAGAATGATTGGCAGAACAACGATCACCAGAGCGGCTAGCGCTAAATGCCATTGCTTGTTAAATTCGCCGAAGAAATAAAACATCCGCAAGGGAATCGTATACATTCCGGCTTTATTAATACTTAATGAAGGCAATAAATAGTCATTCCAAAACCACAATGTATTCAAAACAATCACCGTTACCGTCGTTGGTTTCAACAAAGGCAATATTACTTTCCAATAAATCTGAAAGGTATTCGCCCCATCAATGATCGCTGCTTCATCCAGCGAACGTGGAATGCCTCTTAACGCACCATAATACAAAAAAGTCGACATACTGACAGCCAATCCCAAGTACATTATCATTAGACCCGGCTGATTTAACAAATTCATTCGTCCAAAAAGAGAAATCAGTGGAATCATGATCCCTTGAAAAGGGATCAGCAAGCCGATGGCAACAACAAAATAGAGGACTGAACTTAAGCGGCTGGTATTTCTCGATAAAGCGTATGCTGCCATTGAAGAAACAAAGACCACCAAGATCAAAGAACCGACAGTAATCAACAATGAATTCATTAAACTTCTGATGAAATCCAGTTTTTCTAACGCCTCTTGATAATTCTCAAAGGACAATCCGCCAGGCAGCGACAACGTACTCTGAAAGATCTCTGCTTTTGTTTTAAATGAATTGATCACGATCAAGAAAAACGGATAAAACCATAAGCACGCAAGTAAAAGACCACTTACGATCAGCAGACTGTGCTGCAGCTTTTTTTTCTTCTGCCGTCTACTTTTTGTATTCCCCTTTTTAGTAGAGGAGTGACGAGTCTCGATCATGCGCTGATCTCCTTTCTGCGGGTAATTGAGATTTGAATAATAGAAATAATGACAATGATCACCAGAAATATCATCGCTTTTGACTGAGCAAAGCCCATTTTTCTCATTGAAAAAGCTTCATTGTAAATATTCATGGCTGCCATCTGAGTCGAATTGAACGGTCCGCCCTGTGTCAACGCCAAGTTTTGATCATAGATTTTAAAGGCATTTGACAGCGTCAAAAACAATGTTACGGTAAACGCGGGCATCAGCATGGGTAGTTTGATTCGGAAAAAGACTTGTAGCGGATTGGCGCCGTCCATATCTGCTGCTTCTAAAATTTCTTCTGGAATATTATTTAGAAACGAAATATAGATCAACATCATATACCCGCTCATCTGCCAGACGAACAAGATAACCAAACCCCAAAAACCTGTTTCTGGTGTATTCAACCAGCCATTAAAAAAATTGATCCCAGTCAAATCGGCGATACTCTCGAATGCTTTGTTAAAAATAAATTGCCATATAAATCCTAGTATGATCCCACCAATTAAGTTCGGCATGAAAAAGACGGTCCGAAATAGAGTGGTCCAGCGTCCCAGTTTTTGCGTGACTAAAGTTGCTAACAACAGCGCGATGACATTGATCAAGATCACACTGTAAACAGAAAATTTCGCCGTGAACAACAAGCTGTTAATGAACGCCTGATCTTTAAAAGCGCGCAAGTAGTTTTCCAATCCGATAAAGTCGCTGATCGTATTGCCGTTCCAGTTGGTCAGTGAGTAATATCCCCCTGTAAATAAAGGAATAAACAGAACGACCAATAATGCGACGAATGCCGGTGCTAGCAGCAGCCAAAATGATTTTGAACGATTTGTTAACATACAGCTCCTCCTATGATTTCCTTGATTTTGCCTATCCTGCGCGCATCACTGCAGGATAGGCATCACTTTGGTTATTGACGTTCTTGCGCCCAGCTGCTTTTCAGCTGATCAGTAAACTCATTCCATGAGATTTGATCGGCTGCATAAGCCTGGAACTGAACCCCAAAAATATTTTGTCCGTATCCATCTGGATAAGAGTTATGGACCCAAGGAACCGTTTGGCCATTCGTTAAATACGTATAAATGTCATTGGACAACGGATCAGAAATATCGTCACTGGAGAAGTTCGTATAAGCTGGAATAAACTCAAAATCATCGATGATCGCGGTCATCGCCTCTTCATCGGTATACATCCATGTCAAAAATTGTATGGAGGCATTGATCACTTCTTGTTCCTTATCTTTGTTGACACCCCAATACCAAGCTGGTCCGGCTACGATTTTGCTGCCGTCTCCCACTTGCATTGGGACGATCGCTAATTTTTCTTTTGCAAATGTATCATCCAAGCTGTTTAATGTAGGAACGATCCAATTGCCTTGATGAATGATGGCAACCTTCTCACTGGCAAATAATTCTTCGACTGAAGTGCTGTAATCCATTGATTCCAACGGTTGAGCATTGTATTGGATCGCCAGATCAGCGTAATCTTTCAGTTGTGCCTCATAAGTTAAATGAAGCTCTTTGGCTTCCAGTGTTTCTTTCAAGCTATCATTAAATTCAGGTGCAAAAAAGTTCGAACTGAATTGACTGGAAACCCATGTTTCACCGCCGCTGAAGCCGAATACACCGTCTAATCCTAACTCTTCTTTCTTGCTATCTAACGTTTCTACTGCCTCCTTAAAATCGGCAAATGTTTCAATCGCTTCACTATCGATTCCCGCTTGCTGAAACAGCTCTTTATTGATCAGCCAACCGTAGCCTTCGATATTCATCGGCAAGCCATAGACTGTCTCATTCAGTGTTGCCCCTTCCAACGTTCCCTCAATTGCTTTTTGGGCTAATTCTGTTTCCCCAAGGTCATATAACTTGTGTTCCCATGTTTGCGTATCTGCTAGTTCCCCCAGCATAAAAATGTCCGGTTCATCACCAGATGAAAATTTTGATTGGAGAGCCGCTGTGGCGTCCGTTCCTCCACCTACAGTAGTCATATTGATTTTTATATCCTCATGGCTTTCTTCAAAAGCCGCAACCAATCGATCCATCTGTTCTGCAGTCTCTGTCTTGATGTTAAAAACTTCTAGTGTTACACTACCATCATCTGAGGTACCGCTTCCAGAATTTCCGCAACCAGCAATTCCGATCACACTTAACATAGTAGCAGCCGTCAACAAAATTCTCTTTTTCATCATTGTTCCCTCCTCAATCAATTCGATCACAAATTGATTATATTGATATTTCGGCCCTTCTGTAATCGTTATCTTAACCGAAATACCTTGTAATATTGATGAAAATGGAGGAGACAGATGGTAACCCAACCCTATATTTTTACGCCAAACCCTAGTGAATATGATATTGATACTTCTTTAAAAGAGATCACGGAACATGGTGACAGCTTGTTTCCAGTCAGTGTTTATTTGACAAATCATCCTGCTGATCAAGCAAATATGATTCACACCCATTGGCATCGCGAGCTCGAAATCCTGTATATTTTTCGAGGAAAGATGGAAATAAAGGTCGAAGGTGTTTCTTATATCGCTAAAGAAGGCGAGCTTGTATTTATCCCTGCCAATCAGCTACATGAGGCATTAAATTATCAGCAAACAGCTTGTACCTTCTTTGCTATCGTCTTTGACTCGACCTTTATTGAGAGCCGCGTCTCTGATTTGATCCAGCAGTCCTATCTGGACCCGTTGCTTCATTCCGCGGATCAGCAAGCGATTCATATCACAAGTGATTTCGTTTCTCATATGAACATTCAACAGGCATTGACTCATATTATAGATTTATTTGCATTAAAGGAACCATTGTATGAGCTGGCGATCAAAGCGGAACTCTTTTTATTTATTAAATATCTTTGTCAAAATACCCAATACATTAACCGCAATAAGAAACCTATCGACAGTAAAAGCAAACTCAATACGTACAAATGCAAGAAAATCCTACTTTTTATTGAAGAAAATTATCAACGTCCAGTGGCACTTGAGGAAATCAGTCAATATATTGGCTATAGCAAAGAACATTTCTGCCGTTTTTTTAAAAGAAATTTCCAGATGAGCTTTTTTACCTATCTAAATAAGTTCCGCATCAAAAAAGCGGAGTATCTCTTACTCCATACGGATTTAAAAATCATCGAAATCGCATTGGAAACTGGGTTTGATGATCCGAATTACTTTACGACACTTTTCAAAAGGGAGACCACTTTGACCCCTTCCAACTATCGCAAACGACCGAGCAACACCACGAGTTTATAATTCTGAAAATCAATAAAACAAGGGTATCCCGCTAGTTGAAAAAGCGGAACACCCTTGTTTACTTTTTATAAATGAACTGGCTTAAGCCAAATCTTCCCCATTTGAGGCAATCACTTTTTTGTACCAATAAAAGGATTGCTTTTTGCTGCGGGCTAATGTGCCATTGCCTTCATTGTCGCGATCGACATAGATATAGCCATAGCGTTTCTTCATTTCTCCGGTTCCTGCAGAAACCAAATCGATACAGCCCCATGAAGTATAGCCCAACAGTTCCACACCGTCTTGGTCAATGGCTTCTTTCATCGCAGCGATATGCGCACGTAAATAGTCGATGCGATACACATCATTAATTTTTCCATCTTCGTTTGGTGTATCCACCGCTCCTAGACCATTTTCGACGATGAAAAGCGGTTTTTGGTAACGATCATAAAGATCATTCATTGTGATCCGTAAGCCAAGCGGATCAATCTGCCAGCCCCATTCCGACGCTTCTAAATACGGGTTTTTAATGGTCGGGAACAAGTTGCCTTCCGTTTTCTCAACACCAGAATCTTCTGAAGCTGCGACCCGAGAGGCATAGTAAGAAAAGGAAATAAAATCGACGGTATGGGCTTTTAATAAAGCCGCATCTTCGGCGGTTTGTTCCAAAGTGATTCCTTTTTCCGCTAGCATCTTCAAACCATAATTTGGATATTCTCCTCGCGATTGCACATCGATAAAGAAATAGTTGCCGCGATCGCTTTTTTTGCTTTCCCAGACATCTTTCGGATTGCAGCTGTAAGGATAATAACTAGCCGCTGCCAGCATACAGCCTACTTTGTTTTCTGGATCGATCTCGTGGGCGATTTTCGTTGCCAACGCACTAGCGACTAATTCATGATGAGCAGCTTGGTATTTGATTTGTTCTTCATTTTCGCCTTCAGCAAAGGTCAGCCCTGCACCGAGAAACGGGGCATGCAAGATCATATTGATTTCATTAAAGGTCAGCCAGTACTTCACCAATCCTTTGTAGCGAGTGAAGATCGCCCGACAAAGATTTTCATAAAAGGTGATCATCTTACGGTTGCGCCAACCGCCATATTCTTTGATCAAATGGATCGGACAGTCAAAATGCGTGATCGTCACCAAGGGTTCGATTTGGTATTTACGGCACTCCAAAAACAGTTCTTCATAAAAGCGCAAGCCTTCTTCATTAGGGGTTTCTTCGTCGCCCTTCGGAAAAATTCTTGACCAAGCAATCGATAAACGATAGGTTTTAAAGCCCATCTCCGCAAATAAGGCGATATCTTCTT
Organism: Enterococcus casseliflavus; assembly: GCF_029215545.1. Lineage (NCBI taxonomy): Bacteria > Bacillati > Bacillota > Bacilli > Lactobacillales > Enterococcaceae > Enterococcus > Enterococcus casseliflavus. The sequence continues at coordinate 2,422,140 of NZ_CP119393.1, forward strand.
TGAAATGATGGTACATATCAATCGCTTCTTTTGCTGGATAGAAATACCCTTCTTCAAAGGCAAGCATCTCACGATTGCCGGTAATGACTGCTCGTCGGTCCTTGCCAGTCGGAATCACATCGACATTGGCAAGTCCACGCCCCCCTTGATCAAAACCGCCTTCACATTGATTGGCGGCTGTTGCGCCGCCCCATAAAAAATTTTCTGGAAATCCCATGTCTTATTCTCCTTTTTTAGCCGATCACTTTGATGATTTGATCGCCAAACGTAATCGGACCACTGTTTGCCGTCAAAATGTCGCCCACTTCTGCACTGTTAGTGATAACGATTGGCGTGATCACTGGATAGCCTTTTTCTTTGATAAACTCGATATCAAATGTAATCAATGGATCACCAACTGATACTTTTTGCCCTTTTTCTGCTTGATAGGCATAGCCTTCGCCATTCAATTGCACTGTATCGATCCCGACATGAATCAACAGCTCAATGCCTTCCTCACTGGTCAAGCCAATGGCATGCTTGGAATCAAAGACTGCTGTGACAATCCCGTTGACTGGTGCTAGCACTTCTCCAACGGTTGGCTCGATCGCTACCCCTTGTCCAAGAATTTCTTCTGAAAACATGCCGTCATTGACTGCTTGTAGGCTTTTTAGTTCCCCTTTTAAAGGTGCTTTGATCTCCGCGCCGCTGATTTGATGGGTTGGTTCTTGTTCTTTGTCAGCTGGTGTTGCTTCAGGTGCTTCTTCTGTAACAGGGTCTTTGTATAAGAATAATGTCGCAATAAATGTGACCACGATACTGATTGCCGCACCGATACAGGCATTGGTCAAATGACGTAAGGTGTCATCGCCGATATAGCTTGGCAAAGTCAATAGGCCTGGTGAGCCGCCTGAGAAATTACGGACACGCATGATTCCCATAAACAGACCCCCAAATCCGCCACCGATCATTGCTGCATACAAAGGTGTTTTAAATCGTAAGTTGACCCCATACAACGCTGGTTCAGTGATGCCGAATAGACCTGTCAGACCTGCAGAAAATGCCAATTGTTTGATCGTAGAATCTTTTGATTTGAAACCAACGCCGATAGCTGCAGCTCCCTGACTGACGTTTGAAGCCAGCATGCCAGGATAGATCACTGTATCATAACCTGTGGTCATTCGGTTGTTGATACCGATAGGAACCAATCCATAGTGGGTACCCGTTGCCACGAACAATGGGGTGAAGGCACCGATCAATAACGGAACGATCCATGGGCTGACCGTTTCTAAGGCTTGGATCCCTGCGGAAATCGCTTCACTGATCATATAGCCTAGAGGACCTAAAGCAACTAATGCTACCGTCCCTACGACGAAGATCGTCAGCAACGGTTTGCTAAAGAATTTGATTGCTTTTGGTGAGACCTTATCAGCAATCGGTTCAACGTAAGACATGAACCAGACACTTAAGATGATGGGGATCACCGATGATGAATAGGTCACTGGTGAAATCGGCAAACCGAACAAATGGATGCCGCCACCTGACTCATTGACTGCTGTCACCATACCGATGAAGTTGGGATGCAGTAAAATTCCACCCACCATCATCGCCAGATACATGTTGGCTTTGAACTTTTGCGCAGAAGAAGCAGCCAGTAGAATCGGTAAGAAGTAGAACGCAGCATCTGCCATAAAGTTTAGGATTTGGTAACTTTGACTTTCTGCCGTCAAGACATTGAAGACCACCAACAACGAAAGGACCGCTTTTAACATCCCAGCTGCCGTGATGGCTGGCAAGATCGGGGTGAAGATCCCTGTGATCGTATCGATAATTTTCGCTACACGTCCCCGATCGTCTTCTTCTGTTTCTTGATCACTAGTCAAATTGGTTTGGGCAGTGATTTCGTTGTAGACATTGCCAACATCACTGCCGATGATCACTTGGTACTGTCCGCCCTTGTTGACCACACCCATGATGCCTGGTGTGTGTTTTAAAGTGCTTTCTTGTGGTTTGCTGTCATCTTTCAAGTTGAAGCGCAAGCGGGTCGCACAATGGGTCAAGCTTTGGATATTTTCTTCCCCACCAACATTGGTGATGATCGTTTTTGCTAACTCTTTGTAATTCATGTCGTTCCTCCTATTTTGGTCCTTCGTTTGCTTTTCGTGTGTCAAAACATAAAAAAATACCTAAACGAACCCCTTGGGAGTTCATTTAGGTATAGCCTGCCAATCCAGTAACAATCCTAAGCACTTGTTATTCGTTTGATGTGTATAGTTAAATAGATCAATTCGTCTTCTTCTAACGGTCTACCGAATTCTTTGTTGATGTAGTCGCTGATTTTCAGCGCACACGCATATTCCTTCATATAGCGGTCTTTCAACATAAAAATAAAACTGCCGGTTCCTGCATCATCGAGCTTTGTTCCGCTGAATAAGCGCTGGACAAAAAATTTCAAATGGGTCACAAAGCGTTCGTAGTTCAATGAATACTCATCAAGCTCCATTGAAAAATGATATTTAACGATGTTTAGGATATGCTGAATGATCTTCGCCATTTCCGATACTTGACTGACCTGCGCCATATCCAACTCCGCATTGACGATGTGCAATGCTATGAAGCCGGCTTCATCTTCTGGCAGCTCGATCGCCAAGCGATTTTTGATGATCGATAACGCTTCTTTGCCAATGAGGTATTCATGGTTATAAAACCGCTTGATTTCCCATAGCAAGGCATTTTTGATTTCCATGCCATTTTGATAGCGCTCGATAGCATAATTGATATGATCGGTCAGCGTCAGAAATAATTTTTCGCTCAATTTTTTCCCAAGGGAAACTTTTGCAAAACTGATGATCTCATTCGCTACTTGAATATGTTCGATAGGGATAGAAGAAAGTAATTGGGTTAGTTTTGTGACATTCCACTCTTGTGTACTGAGATAGACTTTTTCAATCTTGGTATCGTCGATCACATCGCCTGGCTTTTTCTTAAAGCCTAAGCCTTTGCCCATGACGACCAATTCTTGTTTTTCCTCATTCTCAGAAATCACAATGTTGTTATTGATCACTTTTGTTACGTTCATTTTAACGACCCTATTCTTCTTTAGATTTCTTCACACAAAAAAATAGGTATAGCCCGCCTAAAGCGGTAACAATCCTCAGAGCCAGTGTAGCATGAGAAAAATCACTCGTCAATGGGGATTTTTAACCGCTTGTTTAAAAGCAGAAAACAGCGCTGCTGCCATTTGAGTCTTTGGCAGAACGCTGTTCACTGGTTTATGGCTCACTAACTCTCTTTGTGAGAGATGAATTAGATACGATTTTCGTGGTCAGCAGTTTTGACTAAGTTTGCACCCACCAACCCACCGATTGACGTAAGAACGAGTCCTAAGACCATTGCCACAAAGCCCCAAATGGATGCTTTGGCTGTTGCATCACTTGCTTCTTCCGCTTTTTGACGAGCGTCTTCCACTGCTTGGTCAATGTCTTGTTTGGCTTGTTCAAGATTTTGTTGCGCATTTTCGATTTGTTTTTGCGCTTCATCAGAAGCATCTTGTAAGCCGTTCACGATATTGTTCGTTGCTTCTTCTGCTTCTTGTTGGCTTAGATCTGTGTTTTGAGCCACTGCATTTGAGATTGCTTCTTTATCGACTGAATCACCGATCGTTGTAGCACGATCTTGTAATTTGCTTGCTAAATCATCAATGATTTTATCAGCATCATTTGGATTGGTTGCAATGTCTTTGCCAGCATCTTTGATATCATTTGTCGCGTCAGACAATTGGTTTTGCAAGTAGTCTGGTTGCAATTCAGGAACATCGGTATCTTGTAAAACATCATTGACGTTCGCTTGTAATTCATCTGTATTGACGTCTTCCATGTTTCCTGTTATTTCATCGAAGGCTTTTGAAGCGACATCGCCAGCACCAGAGGCCACTGTTTCAACACCACTACCGACAGCAGAAGCAACGTTTCCTAAAAGTGACCCGACTACAGAAAAAGCACCGATCGTTAAGTAAGAAAGCATAACCATCATCACGATCATACTTGTTGCCCATGTTAAGAAACCATGAACCAATCCGACACGTCGAGCAGCAACACCAGAAACAAAACCAGCACCGAATAATGCCAAGACGAAGGTAATCACTGTCCAAATCAATAATCCTGTCCCAACACCATCTAATGGGTTATTAGAGGTTGGTTCCACCATACCAAAACCGATTGCTGAGCCAATCATTGACAGTGTCATGAACAATGCGATAAATGTTACGACCCCTGCAAAGATAGACCCCCAAGACAAATTATAGCCTGCCTCCCGCTCATCTGAACCTAAATAATTTCTAAATCCTCTTTTCATCATTACATCCCCTTTTTGTTTTTTTAACCTGAATTAAGTCTAACAATTGATTGTTTTTTTATCAATCAACTCGACTTGCGCTATCTTTTTGTAAGAAAAATGAATGAATCTGAATTGTTTGACTATTTATTAAAATAATGCCTCTCAAGGCAATTGTTTTTTATCTGAGGAAAGCTATTTCACCCCCTGCGTCAAGCCTTCCCCAACCTTATGGAAAAGTAGCCAAGCTGGTTATTGCTACTTATAGTTTCAAAGAACCTGTCATGCCTTTCACAAAGCCTTTTTGCATAAACAAAAACAATACCAACGTTGGGATCGTTGCAATCACGATTGCCAGCATTTGAACGCCATAATTTGGTACGTAACTGGCTGACGATAAATTGGAAATCAGCAATGTCATGGTTTGACGACTTTCCGTTTGCAAAAAGACCAGTGGTAGCAAATAGCTGTTCCATGCGTTCATAAAGGCATAGATGGCAGCGGCAGCATAGGTCGAGCGCATCATAGGGAAAACGATCCGGAAAAATATCGTGTACTCTGTTGCCCCCTCGATGCGACTCGCATCTAAAATACCGTCAGGAAAAGACTTGAAGTTCTGGCGAAAAAAGAAAATCAGAAACAGGTTATTGACCAATGGCAAAATGACCGCCACGTGCTGATTGACTAGCTGCATTCCTGCCATCATTTTAAACAATGGGATCACCAAAGTTGCCAGTGGCACCATCATACATAGCAGAAAAACCGCATAAATCCCTTCACTCGCCCGCGTTCGAAACTTCTCAAATCCAAAGGCAGCCAAAGAAGTGACCAGTAGACTGACAAGGACGGTGATCAATGAAATCTTGATGGAATTCCACATGATCAATGGGATGTCGTAATTGCTGAACAGCACCTGAAAATTGCTTGCTAGCTGATTCCCAAAAGTCAGCTTCCCTTCGGCAACTTGATTGGCGGTATTGGTAGAGCCCACCATCATCCAGTAAAACGGAAAAATCGAAAAAAACGAGACGATCAGTAAAAAACCATATTTTATGCATCCACTTAAAGTAACTTTCATAGCTGCTCCTTTCTATCGCTTTTATTGATTCGTTTTCGAGAGTTTCAACTGGATCACAGATAAAAGAGCGATGATGATCACTAAGACCCACGACAGCGTAGCCGAATACCCAAAATTTGACGTATAGACAAAGGAGTGATTATAGATCAGTTGGGCGACAGTCAACGTCTCATTGGATGGGCCACCACCTGTTAGATTAACCACTTCATCAAAGAGTTGGATCGTCCCAATGGTGGAGGTGATGGTTGTAAAAACGATCACCGGCTTCAGCTGCGGGATCACTACGAAAAAGAACTTTTGAAACCCATTCGCCCCATCGATCGCAGCAGCTTCTAAAGTGTCATCCGAGATATTTTGCAATCCTGCCAAATAAAAAATCATGTTATAGCCTGTCCAACGCCAGCACAGGGCAATAATAACGGTCAGTTTTGCTAAAAACGGATTATTTAGCCAATCTAGCGGTTGCGTGATCAAGCCAATGTTCAGCAGCCCTTGATTAACGATCCCGCCAATTTGAAACATCATTTTAAATAAAACTGCATAGGAAACCAGCGAGGTGACACAGGGTAGAAACAACGCCAATTTAAAGAAGGAGCGTCCTACAAGCTTCGGCGTGTTCAAAACAAACGCCAGCAGAAGACCCAACAACACCATGATCGGTACTTGAAAGATCAGAAAGATAAAATTATTGAGTAAAGCTTTTTGAAAAATCGTATCCTGCAGCATACGCAGGTAATTGCCGAAGCCGACAAAAACCGATTGCAGTCCCTGCATACGATGCAGGGAAAGATATAAGGAATAGACGATGGGATACAGCAAAAAGACACTACTGAATACTAAAGAAAGGCCAATAAATCCCCAGACTTGTTGGTTTTTGGGGCGCTTTTTTCTGATCGTATTTTGCATATTCATCACTCCTTAAGCAACACAAGTCGGCTATTCGCCGACTTGCATCTTGTAGGTGTTTTCTGCTTCTGTCAACATATCATCTAAGGACATGGCACCATCAAAATAGCTTTGCATTCCCCCACGCAAGGCATCCACTGCCGCTTGGGTATTTACCCCGTAATCAACGGCGGGGATGTCCGCCATCCAACTAGAGAAATCTTTATAGATTGGGGCGTCATTAAAGAAAGGATCTTCATATTGATAAGCTTCTCCTTCTTGTGAGGGTAGGTAAGTCCCCACTGCCCCATTTTCTACTAAAATCTCTTGATAGAATTCATCATTCCCAGCAAATTCTTGTTTGAGAAAATCAATGGCCAACGCTTTATTTGGTGAGTCATTGAGCACCAACCAGCTAGAACCACCCAAGTTCGAGTAAGGTGTCGCTCCAGACACTGTCTCTAATTGGGGAAGATTCGTATAGCCCCATTTTCCTTTTTGATCTTCTGCGGATCGGATTGTCGCAGAAAACCAGATGGCTGAATTGACTGCTGCCACTTCTCCACTCGTCACTGCACCGATCCCTTCTGGCGCAAAATAATCTACTGGTTTTGCCAACTCTTTTTCTTCGATCGTCTTCAGGATCGGCAGCATTTCACGAATAGCAGGATTGTCTTTCAAGAATATGTTTCCGTCTTCATCAAAATACCATAATCCGGCTGACTGCATCGCCATCTGGATATAATGAGTGCCGCGATTTGGAATAAACGCGACGAACCATTTCCCCGTTTTTTCTTTGACTGTCTCACCAATCTCCACAAATTTGGACCAGGTTAGATTGGTGAGTTCACTTTCATCGATCCCCGCTTCACTTAAATACTCTTTGCGGTAGTAGAGTCCAGCAGAACCTGAATCAAAGGGAACCGCATAAACGCCGTCTTGATAGGTCGCATTCGTTACTTTGTAAGGAGCAAATTGGTCAAAGTCAATGTCTTCCGATAATTCTGCAAATTTTCCTTCGTAGTTCAGCAAATAGTTCTGCACGTCATAGTCATCCATCAAAACGATGTCAGGCAAACCTTCGGAGACCCCTGAAGTAAAGGATGAAACCATTTTTTGCTTGGTATCCTCGTTGGACATCTCGACGACATTAAGGTCGATTGCGTCATTGTCCGCATTGTAATATTCCCCGGCTTTTTCCATAATTGGAATATTAAAATTTGTGTCCCAAGCCCAAACAGTTAGCGTATTCTCATCTGTACTGGCAAAATCTTGTGAATCTGCTGTTTCTTGATTTCCTCCACAACCAGCGAACAACAACCCTGTGACAATTACTAGCAAGAACAAGCTACTTTTTTTCATTTTTCTCCCTCCAATATGATTCTCTCCTCATCCCCCGATAGCATAAAAATAAAGTAAGCGCTTACCATTACACCAATTATAAAGAATGATGTTCATAATTGAAAATAATTGGATCGTTCCTCTCGTTTTACCAAAAAACCACCTTCGCCCAAGGCAAAGGTGGTTATCTGCTTATTTTTCTTCATTTAGGCGATCTGGCATCATGTTTTCCATAAAACCCCAAACGCCGTTTTGTAATACGAGTTCCTCACGTTCGTAAGTAGAAACCGTGGTGCGGATCAATTCATCTTGACCGTCTAAGACTTTTTGTCCCCAATGAGGATCGATCAACAATGCCCGGCCCACTGCTACAAAGTCTGCATGTTTTAGCAAGCCCGCGGCATCTTTCGATGTTCGGACATCCCCTACACCAATCAAAGGAACCCGCTGAGCGATTTTTTCATAGACATACGCCAACATCGATTTTTCTTGGTACGCTTTTGAAATCGATTTGCGGGTATAATCCGCAAGGGAGATGTGCAGATAGTCTAATCCTTTTTCTGCCAGTTGGTCCACTAAGAACAACGTATCTTCAAAGCGAATCCCTGGTTCTTCGAATTCTTCCGGTGAAAAACGATAACCGACGATAAACTCCTTCACACCTGATTGGTCCACTGTTTCCAATACTTCATCGACGAGCTTCTCAATAAAACGATAACGGTTCTCTAGTGAGCCACCCCATTCATCGGACCGACGATTTGAGTGAGGAGAAAAGAATTGTTGGATCAAATACGTATTGGCTCCGTGGAGTTCTACGCCATCAAACCCCGCCTTGATCGCCCGTTCGGTAGCTTTTTTAAAGTTTTCAATAATCGTTAAAATCTCATCTACTGTGACTTCTCGGGGAACCTGGGCATTTGATCGTTCGGCAGCAACTGCGCTGGCAGAAATCGGTTGTGTTCCTCGTAGGACCGAGTCATCCGTCATCCGACCGGCATGAAAAATCTGTAAAATAGCTTTGGTCCCATTGGTTTTGATGGTGCTGGCTAATTTACTTAATCCAGGTAAAAAGGCATCGTCGTAAGCGCCTAATTCCCCTTCCCAGCCCTTGCCATCTTCTTGGACATTGGCTGCCGCTGTGATGACTGCTCCGACTTCCCCAGAGCGTAAGCCATAGTAAGCCAACTCATCTTTCGTAATCACCCCATCAAAGAAGGACATCTTGGTCGTCATTGGTGCCATAATGATTCGATTTTTCAACTGCAATCCGCGCTTAAATGTTGCTTTGTCTGTTACATTTCGCATGGGTTTCCCACCTTTTCCATTGGATTCATTTCGCTTTGTAGATCTGACTGGCTTAGTTGCCCAAGGAGATCCTTAAAACAAATCGGTGTATCTTTTTTCTTTTTATCAAAATATACATGCACATGCATCTATATTACAAAAGAATCAAGGAGAAAACAAGTGAAAAACATCATTAGTCCAGCATTTCCTCCAAGACTTTTTCAAAAACGACTTTTGAACGCTGCAGTTTCTTTTCACCTGATTGGGTCAAATCAATATAGATTCCCCGCTTATCATCTTGACAAGAATGCCGTTCGATCACACCGCACAGCTTGTCTTCCATGCGCATGATCATACGTGACATCGCACTTTGACTAAGATCAAAATGGGCGATCAAATCATTGAGGCGCATGCTATGATTGGGGGTCTTTTCTAAGTAATAAAGCACGTAATACTCATTCAAAGACAGATTGCTTTCTGCTTTGAGGGCTTGCTCCAAACGAGCCTCGATCGCTTGATGCTGATTCGTAAAGGCTAACCATTGCCCCATCCGTTCTTTTTCCATCCTCTTCACCACCCATTCTTCTATACCAAGGTATTTTAATCTAGATCCCTGCGTTACGCAAGTCGCCAGAAAAGGCTAACACTTTATTATACAAAATTAGCCAGCTACTGCGGGCGTTCATGAATGTTTTATGATAGAATTGACGAAAAATTCAGCAAAAACTTCCTGTTCTTTCTCAATATTCTATACTACAATAGCTTTAACACCAAAGAATATTTAAGCACTATATCAGCAAAATTGTGCATTCCGACACAATAATTTGCTTGTTTTAGATGTTCTAATATTCTAAGGAAAGGATGAAGCAAACGATGAAAAAAACATTTTCTTTGATTGGGGCACTAACACTCGTCAGTTTGGGGCTTTTGACAGGTTGTAACAACGAAAAAGATACTGCTCAGTCAACCAGCGAGCTAAGCCAGAGTCGTGTGTCTACTGAAAGCAAACAAAGTACGTCGACGCAAACGACTGAAAGCAGCTCCTTAGCGTCAACCTCTACTTCAAAAACTTCGACCACAAGCCAGCAATCGACGGGCCACTCTGACACAATGCAAACGACAGCAAGCTCAGCTTCCAACGAGTTTCCATATGCCGTTGATCTTTCCCAATATGGCCCTACACTGACTTTTCACTTCAACGGTTTCAATGTACCAGATACTGTCACGATTCAAAATACGACTCCAATGATCATTTCGATTCCCGACAGAATTAGTTATGAAGCACAAGTCGATACGATCGCGACAAAGGAGATTCGCATCTTTTCAGCAAATGACAATGGGATTCGTACAGTAAAAGTGAATACCCAGTTGACCTTTGCAAAAGAGATCACACCCAATAGCAATCCTGATTTTAACCAAAACCTGTACCTATTTACAAATAAGGAGGGTGGTCTATCTTTGATCACGCCGAACTATGCGGGAAATGTCAGCGATGACCAACGAGATGTGATGTTAGAAGTACTTCAATAAACGAAAAACAGGGAAACGAAGCGTGCTTCGTTTCCCTGTTTCGTTACCCGATCATCACGGTTTCATCAGGATATTTGTAGCCAGCTTCTTGTTTGTTGGCTTTTTTCATCAATGAAAAAGCAACGGTCATGATGCCGACTCGACCAATGAACATCAAAAAAATGATCAAAAGTTTGCCAAAAACCGACAAGTAAGGCGTCAACCCCATGGTCAACCCCACCGTTCCAAAAGCGGAAAAAACTTCAAAGGCAATGGTTGGCAACCCAAAGTTTGGGGTTTGCGGCATACTCTCAGTGATCGACAACAAGAAAATCGCTACGAAGCATAACGTCAAGGTAAGGAAGAACAACGTAAAGGCACGCGATACAGCAGATTCTTTGATCGTGCGACCAAAAACTTCCGCTCGACTGCGCCCTTTCAATAAGCTGCGGATCTTGATGATCAAGACCGCAAATGTCGTTGTCTTCAATCCCCCAGCAGTTGATCCAGAGGTGCCGCCGATATACATTAAAATCATCGTCAGCATCAGGCCTGCTTGACTCATTTGTCCGTAATCAATACTGAAAAATCCAGCGGTTCTTGGGGTGACCGCTAAGAAGAGGTATTGGAAAAAACGTTCGATGACCGAGTCACCCGTGATCAACTGTGAATTGGCTTCGGTCAAAAAGAACCCTGCCGTTCCAAAAACCACCAAAACGATCATAGCGATCCATGCCAAGCGGCTATGCAGAGACCTTTTTTTGGACGCCGTATGCAGGAGATCGAACCAAACGAGAAACCCCAGACCACCGGCGATGATCAAGAAACTGATGACCCCCAGCACAAATGGGTCGTTTTGAAACCCTACCATGCTGTTGCCGAACAAATCAAACCCAGCATTACAAAAGGCCGAGATCGCATGAAAAACACTGTACCAAAGGCCTTGCTCCCAACCAAAACGGGGCACGAATGCAAAAGCCAGCAAGATGATCCCACTGACTTGGATCAAAAAGGCGATCCGAATCAGGTACCATGCCAAATGGATTTCTCCAGACATTCGGTCCAGATTCAATGATTCCCGCAAAATCATCCGAGTACTAAGATGGACTCTTTTTCTCGCCAAGATGTAAAAGAAGACGGGAATCGACATGAAGCCGATCCCACCGATCTCAATCAGCATCAGCAAGATCCCTTGGCCCCACAGGTTGTAATGATCGGCTACGGTCAAGGTCGAAAGACCCGTCACGCAAACAGCCGATGTGGCAGTAAACAGCGCATCTAAAAAGTTGGTGCCTTCACCACTTTGGGTGACAGCCGGCAGCATCAGCAAGCCAGTTCCTGCCAATATCAGCAAAACGAAGACCAGTGTGACGATCTGCGGAATCAAAAAGCGTTGCGATGCCAGCTTTTTTTTCAAACGATTTCTTTTTTTCATTTTCATTTCCTTTGACCTTTTGCAAAAACCAATGTCTTAGTAATCCAAGTTTATTGCATTTGTTTTTTCTATTATCATACCATTTTATTTTGATTTATTCTTCACTTTGATCATTCTTGTTACGTTTGCTCGTTCATTTTCTTCCAGCCGCATTTTGATTCCATAAATGGCTTCTTCCAGCTCGGGAATCGTCAAATATTCTAGGGCATTGACGCGTCGGCGCGTCCGTTCGATTTCCCCTGCCATCAATTGACAGGTCTTTTCGATTTCCGTTAGCTCCAACAGCTTCGGCATGACGTCAGTAAAACGGGCGACAGCATTATCTAACGGAACATTGGAATTCAAAAAGCCGTACTCGATCGGCGCTTGCATCACCGTATCGTCGTAATCAAAATGCATCACTGGCACTTCCACACTCATGATGTTTTTCGTGGACAATTCAAGGGAGACTTCAGTTGCTGGTAAAATAAACATTTCTTCAATGTATTTTTCATTGATTGTGGCATTGGCTAAGCGAAATGCCTTCATGGCACGCTGCAATTGTTCTTCGACTTCTTTACGCAAGCGGTCATTCTTTTTGATCAATTCAATAAATTGACGCATGAGTTCGTCTTGTTTGTCTTTTAATAATTTGTGTCCGCGTTTGGCTGTCGCCAATTGTTTGCTGAGGCGCGACAGCTCCATGCGGGTTGGATTAACGGTTTTTTGCGCCATTGTTCTCCTCTCCCGGTAAGTATTCCGCCAGTAGGGCATCGCTGATCCGCTTCAGCTCGACTTTTGGCAGCATCGCCAATAATTCCCAGCCTAATTCCAAGGTTTCGATAATCGAACGGTTGGTGCGATACCCTTGGTTCAAGTATTCATTTTCGAAGCGTTCCGCAAATTTGGCATAGGTTTTATCTACTTCCGACAATGCCGATTCTCCTAAAACGACTGCCAATTCCTTGGCTTGCTTTCCTTGAGCATAGGCAGAAAACAACTGGTTCATCGTTGCGGCATGGTCTTTACGGGTTTTTCCTTCACCGGTCCCTTTATCTTTTAACCGTGACAATGACGGCAAGACATCGATGGGTGGCTGGATGCCGTTTTTATACAAATCACGAGACAAGATGATTTGTCCTTCGGTGATATAGCCGGTCAAATCGGGAATCGGATGGGTTTTGTCATCTTCTGGCATGGTCAAAATCGGTAGCTGGGTCACTGAACCTTTCAAGCCGCGAATCCGTCCCGCACGTTCATATAACGTGGATAAATTGGTATAAAGATACCCAGGATAACCCCGACGTCCTGGCACTTCACGACGAGCAGAGGAGATCTCCCGCAAAGCTTCACAGTAGTTGGTCATATCAGTCATGATCACCAAGACATGCATGCCCTTTTCATAAGCCAAGTATTCGGCTGCCGTCAGTGCCATTCGGGGAGTAGCGATCCGCTCGATCGCTGGGTCATTGGCTAGATTCATAAAGACGACAGAATGGTCGATGGCGCCAGTTTGACGAAAATCTTCCATGAAATATTCTGCTTCTTCAAAGGTGATCCCGATGCCAGCAAACACAACAGCGAAATCGTCTTCCGAGTTCAACACTTGTGCTTGACGCGCAATTTGCGAAGCCAATTCTTTATGAGGCAGACCAGAACCAGAAAAAATCGGCAGCTTTTGTCCCCGAACAAGCGTATTCAAGTGGTCGATCGATGAGATCCCCGTTTGAATAAACTCATCAGGATAATCCCGCGCTGCTGGATTGATTACTTCGCCGTTGATGTCCATAAATTTTTCTGGGACGATCTCTACTCCGCCATCTTTGACCCGACCTAAACCGTCAAAGACTCGCCCGATCATTTGCTCGGAAACGCCTAATTCCAAAGGATGTCCTAAGAAACGCACCGCAGATTCCCGCAAATTGATCCCGCCGGTTCCTTCAAAAATTTGGACCAACGCTTTGTCTTCTTGGATCTCCAGTACTTGTCCTTGCCGCGTTTCGCCGTTTTGCATGCGGACTTCGATCAACTCTTCGTATTTGACACCGGAGACGCGATCGACGGCCATCAATGGTCCGACTACTTCTCCAATCGTTTTATATTCCTTGATCATCGGTGCGGTCTCCTTTCTGTAAAATTTCTTTCATCGTTGCTTTGATCTCTTGATGCAAAGCAGGAATTTTTGCTAATTCCGTTTCAGGCAGGTACTTCATACGTGCCACTTTGTCTCGCAATTCTTCGGTTCCTGCATAGATTTCTGAAAGATACGCACCTAGCGTCAACGCATCTTCCGCTTCTTTGTGGAGCAGCAAGATCGTTTCCAGCATTTTGAACTGCTTTTCACGAGAGGTAAACGTATCGACGTCGTCAAAAGCGTTTTGCTGCAAGAAATCTTCTCGCAATGATTTGGTGGTTTCCAGCAATAACTGATCTTTTTCGGATAAAGCGTCGATACCGACAAGTCGAACGATCTCTGACAACTCAGATTCTTTTTGCAGCATCCGCATGGCTTCTGTTACTTGTTTGGACCAATCCACTTGCATTTGTTGGTCCAAAAAGGCACCCAATTCGTTTTCGTATAAAGAATAGCTCTTCAACCAATCGATCGATGGAAAATGACGCTTTTGCGCTAAGGTGGCATCTAAGCCCCAAAAGACTTTTACGACCCGCAACGTATTTTGGGTAACTGGTTCTGAAATATCGCCGCCTGATGGTGAAACGGCGCTGATGGCAGTGATACTGCCTTCTTGATCAGAACCTAAGCAAATCGCTTTTCCAGAACGCTCATAATACTCTGCCAAGCGGCTGCCTAAGTAAGCTGGATACCCTTCATCACCAGGCATTTCTTCCAGACGACCAGACATTTCTCGCAGTGCTTCTGCCCAACGTGAGGTGGAATCCGCCATGATCGCCACTGAATACCCCATGTCTCGGAAGTATTCCGCAATCGTGATCCCAGTATAAATCGACGCTTCCCGAGCGGCTACCGGCATATTGGAGGTGTTAGCGATCAACACGGTTCTCGCCATTAAAGATTCACCACTACGAGGGTCGATCAACTCTGGAAACTCGTTCATTACATCGGTCATTTCATTGCCGCGTTCGCCGCAGCCGACATAGACGACCAGATCGACATCCGCCCATTTGGCGATTTGGTGCTGAACGACAGTCTTCCCTGCACCAAATGGTCCTGGAACGGCTGACGCCCCGCCTTTAGCGATTGGAAAGAAGGTGTCGATCACTCGCTGGCCAGTAATCATTGGTTCGACTGGATTCAGTTTTTGCTTTACTGGACGGCTATGACGCACGGGCCATTTTTGCAGCATCGTGAAAGACCGTTCTCCTTTGGGTGTATCTAAAACATAAATCGTTTCATCGATGGTAAATTCCCCCGCATAAACAGCCTTGACTGTTCCTGAAACGCCATGAGGAACCATGATCTTGTGATTGATCAACGGTGTTTCTTGCACGGTGCCGATGACCATCCCGGTACTGACTACTGCACCGACTTCGACTGTCGGTACAAAGGGCCACTTTTTCTCATGATCCAACGCAGGCAATTGCACCCCACGCGTCAAGAAGTTGCTTTGGGTGATAGACATGAAGGTTTCTAAGGGACGTTGGATGCCATCAAACATTTGTGACATGATCCCAGGCGCCAATTCGACGGATAGCGGTTCACCGGTGGTTTCGACTGGTTCACCAGGTCCGATCCCAGACGTTTCTTCATAGACTTGGATCGAAGCGACGTCGCCGCGCATTTCGATGATCTCACCGACCACGCCTAAATCTCCTACATAACAGATATCTTCTAAACTTGCATGGCCCATATTTTTGGCTAACACCAATGGACCAGATACTTTAATAATTGTTCCTTTTTCCACAACATCGGCTCCTCTCTATAGTATGTTTTGTCCAACTGCTTTTTCGACATTTTCTTGAATCATTCGCTTGCCGATTCCTCGGGAACCATCATAATCAGGAATCAAGATGACTGCAGGTGTCATTTTTTGTTGGACTTTTGCTAATTCATCGGGAATCAGCTCGGCACATTTTTCAGTCAGGTAGATGATCGTACTGTTCTTCATTAATTTTGCCAGCGCCTGCTTCACTTCTTTTTCTTCCGAGGCATAGCAGACCTGAAAGCCAAATAGTTGAAAAGGAATGACGGATTCTTTCTCGCCGATTACGCCGATTTTATGAGTCATAGTGCCGCATCCTTTCTCTGAGTTGTTCTTCCGTAAAGCCACTGCGTTTGCCTACTAGCAAGATACGCAGATTTTGTAGTTCCAAAACCTTAGCATTCAAAAATGCGAGTAAAGGCAGTGGTCCTAAAGCATCCGTTTGGGCTTGGCCATAGCTTTCTGTGATCAAATTGTCTTGCAAAAGTGCCAAGCCAGCAAAGTCGATCACCTGTTCATGAATCAAAGGCCGCAACACTTCCTGATAATCACTTTCTAATAAGAAGGCTAAAAAGTCACTATAGGACGCATCCGCAAACGCTAAAAATTCTTCTTTCGGGATACTGCCGACACTCACTAAGACTGCCTCCATAAAACTGCGCGATCGTTTTTGAAGTACACAACGTGCGGCAATCGTTATATTGGTCAAATCGATCATCTTGATGACAGCTTCTTGTAGCTCAGGGATCTTGATTTCATCTGCCAGTCGCCGTTGTTCATGTAAATACCGGCGATCGTAAATGATATCGATGCCTTGCAGCACGGCGCCGCCTTCTAAGTACTCCCGCACTTCTTGGATCGTAGTCACGATTTTCTCAGGCAATACCTCTGAGGTTCCCGTTTTGATGGCGGTCCGACACTCATCGATCGTGTAAAAACCATCTTCGATCAGTAGATGATCATAATCTTTTCCAGTGACTGACTCTTTGGTCAAGACTTTTAGATTATGGAAAGTAAAAGGCATCATATACAGTCGGAGGATCTCTTGATCAGGAACCAGCTCGGCCAATTCTTTGATCGTCTTTAACAATTCTTCATCGAGATAGGTTTCGAATCGTTCATGAAAATCTGGCTTCAAATAGCGTTGATAATGGGTCTGCTGCAAGACAGCCTCGACTTCAGCAAACCCTTCTGCCGCAATCATTTGTTCGACTTCTTGCGGCTTTAGCAACGTCATCTCTTTCAGCCGAATGATTGGATTCAATTGATGATAGTTCCTCATGGATCAACCTCCTTGTTGTATGATCTGCAACCACCGTTCTCGGGTTTCTTTCTTGTATTCATCAAGCAGTACCTGATAGGTAAAATTGTATTGAATGCCGTTGTCATCCACCAAAAAGCCTGCTTCTGTCAATGGTGCGCCTGCTTTGATTTGATACGGTAGTTTTGATTGACAAGACGTAAGCCAAGCGGCATCTAGATGGGCTGCTTGCTCAGGACCAGCGTGGAAGGTCACCGTCCCGCTGATCGGCAGCTGTTGCAGCACATTTTCAGCAAATGACTGCAGCTCTTCTGGCGTCCAGGCAACCATTTGTTGATACGCTTGCTCAAAAAGTTGTGTCAGGTATTCGTTTTGTTTCACCATTTGCTGCTGCTTAGCGGCACTTGCTTGGCGATTCAGCGCTTGCTGATAATTTTTTTCGGCTTGCTTTTTTGCTTGCTGGGCACGAAGCTGCAAGTCCGACTCTTTTTTCGCCCAGTCACGTGCCATCGTTTCACTGATCCTAGCACGTTCAGCGGCAGCCAAACGTTCCCGTTTTGTCTGCGCTTCTTGGTCTAGTTCAGCAATCATTTTGTCGATTGCATCCATACCTTCGCCCCCTTTAAATCGTTCCTAAAAGTAAGAAAGAAATAACAAAGCCTAAGATGGCATACATCTCAACCATTACTGAGAACATAACCCCTTTAAAGAAATGCTCTGGTTTCTTCGCTAAAATTTGAATCCCAGCTGCAGCGACCTTCCCTTGGGCCATTCCTGAGAATAAGCCAGTAAAGGCAACTGGCAGTGATGCCATCAAGTACGCCATACCAGTCACTGTCGACATTTCACCACTTAAGCTACCATAGATCATAAACGCAATAACGAATCCGTATAGTCCTTGCGTTCCGGGAAGCAATTGTAAAATCAAGGCTTGTCCAAACTTCTCCGGCTGATTCGTCGTTAAGGCTGCCGCTGCTTCACCAGTTTGGCCCACCCCTTTGGCTGAACCGATCCCAGAAAAGATCGTAGCGATCCCCATTCCGATAATTGCAAACACCATACCACCATTATTATTAATTAAGTAATCAATCATTTATTGTCTCCTCCATTTTCTTTATCAAAATCAACGTATTTCTCACTTGGCTTAAAGGTTTCAAATTGGCGCCCCCCACCAGTGAAAAATTTTCCGAAAAACTCTACATATTGTAAACGAGCGGCATGCACATACGCACTCAGTAACGATAAAAAGATGTTTAAAGCTTGTAGGACAACCAATAAGAGAATGCCTACAGAAAAACGAGCGGCTGGCGGCAAATAGCCCACCAATAAGTTGAAGGCTGCTGCGATACTCCCACCAGAGATCCCTAATGCCATCAAGCGGCTATAGCTGACAAAGTCGCCGATGTAACTGGTCACACCGTATAAGTCATACAAGCCTAAAAAGAAGCCGCCCACTTTGGTTTTCCCTTTCAGAATCGGTACCACGATGATCAATAAGGCACTAAAGCCTGCTAAAATCAAGCCGACGGTTGTTAGTGCTGGGACATCGATCAAAAGATTGCCTGCGGCTGCCACTAAAAGACCACTCAAAAGTCCTAGCCACGCAAAGCCTTCGTTGACTGCACTTAAAAGATCCTTTTTGCGGATATTTTCTTTGGCTGCTAAATAAAGGCCTGTAAACAGTTGGATCCCACCAAAAATCATGGATAGACCAAAGATCGCCATAAAATCTTCGGAGGGCGATAAAAGTTGGAAGGGCAATGTAGCACCAAAGAAGGAGCCGTAGATTGCGCCCCAAATCATAGTTGGCACAGACAAAATCTGGAACAATTTCAGAAACCGTTTGGTCCCTTTGGGCAAACGCAAGGCGTGTAGCCCAATCGTGGTCGCGACAGCCATTAATGCACCATAACCTAAGTCAGCCACCATCATACCAAAGAAAACATAGTAAAAAGGCGTCATCCATGGGGTTGGATCGATCTCATCGTATTTTGGCAAGCTGTACATTTCCGTCAACATTTCAAAGGGTTGAATAAACGAGGCGTTTTTTAGTTTCGTTGGCACTTGATTGGCAGCGATCTCCTCTGCAGTGGGTTCTTCAAATGAATAGTAAATCTCGTTGGCAAAGGATTCTTGGACCATTTCCGCCACTAACGGCTGATCCTTTTCTTCGATCCAGCCGCGCAAGAGGGCAAAGGTCTGACCAGCTGCTAAGCGCTGTTGCATCATTGCCCGATTCTCACGAGTCAAAAACAGTTCTTCCGCTTGCTGCAGCAGGATCAGCCGTTGTTT
This sequence comes from Enterococcus casseliflavus, assembly GCF_029215545.1. Taxonomy (NCBI): domain Bacteria; kingdom Bacillati; phylum Bacillota; class Bacilli; order Lactobacillales; family Enterococcaceae; genus Enterococcus; species Enterococcus casseliflavus. The sequence goes on from NZ_CP119393.1 coordinate 2,441,417, forward strand.
GTGCTGACTCATTTCTGTAATCAGTTCTTTGCGCTGCTGCGTCAAGGAAGACAAGGCTTGTTTCGTATTTTGTAAAACCACTTTTGGTGATTCGGATGTCAGGCCAGTTTCTTTCTTCACCCCATATCGGTGAAACAATTGGAACACTTGCTCTTCGATCGCTGTTAAAAACAGGCAGCTGAAATTGACTTTTTTGGGTTCAGAATAGATCACTTCGATATGAACCTCTTCCAATTGACGCAAGGCTTCAGCTAGATCTTCCCAGCGTGGACCTTCGACACTCCCAGCAAAAAAACTTGTATGTGCAGGCGCTTCGATCTCCAAGGGTACGTCAAGATTTTGCCATTGTGTCGCCCATTCTTCCGACTGCGTCGCTGCTTCGATCGCTTCGATCGTCTCTACCCAGCGCTCCTGCAAATTCTCGACTTCAACCAGCTCCGTTAATGCTGCTGCTTCATCGAAGCTTGTTTCAAAGTCCGACAGCCGCAAGGCATCTCGTTGCCATTCCGTGCCTTTTTTCGCATCACCATTTTGGCGAATAAAGCGGATCGCTTCTTGCAATCGACGAATCATTGGTTGATGAGAAGCACCTTCTGGGGTGGCTCCTGCAAAAAATTCCCGCAGCCAAGTTTCGTTCGCTTCCTGCTCAAATACGTTCTCGATTTCAACAAACTGCATCGTTTGCAGCTTCGTCAATAACCTTTCTTGGTAGTGCTTCGGGGTGATCAACGTTAGTTTATTTAGTTTGGTTACTGCCATAAGTCCCGATCACTCCTTCAACGATCTGTTGAACCGCTTGCTCTTGGAAGCTTTGCATATTTTTTTGGTAACGATCTAACACTTGCTGATTCTCTTTTGCCAGCTGCTGCTTTTGTGCTGCTAGTGACTGTTGCAACTGCTCTTCGATTGTTGCTTGTTCTTGAGCAAGCGCCTCTTCTAAAGCGGCTGATCGCTCTTGCAATGCTTGTTGCTGCTGCGCTTCTTCCGACTGCAATTCTTTTTTCAAAGCGCGCAATTGCTGTTCATTGGCTTCTTCTGCTTCTCGTAAACGAGTCAAAGCTTCTCTCATCGATTCCCCTCCTATAATGATTTGTATTCTCAACTGAAAAATAAACAAAAAAGCATACCTCACGAAGAAGTATGCTGATATGAAAAAAGGCCAGCATTCCTCCAAGAATGTTTGCCTCACCCCTTGGCAAACCTGATCCTTGAAGCATAAAAAATGCTCAACCTTTGTCTATTTTATTTTTCAATTCCTGAACTATTATAGCAAAAAACGGCGTTCTATTCAAGTGAAATCATCTTTTGTGAGAAAAAAGTGTTTTTCACCTATTACTGATTCACTTGCTACCTGCCCAACTTTCCACCTAACATTTGCCAGTGATCGGATTGTTCTTACTAAATTGAAATCGGTCAAAATCAATTTAAGACTTAGAATGGTATGAATGAAGAACGTTGAGATTTTTTGAAAATGCTAGACATCATTTAATTGGTACCCAAAAGGAGATAACAGTTCCAACAACCCATTCGATCCCTGACAAATCTTAAGTGAGAAGTTCGCTTATTTCGCTTCTCTTTTTATCGGTGGCAGCGGTTGGCCCTTTTCTTCACAAATGAAATAACCGCCTCGATAAAGGCATGTGTAAATTTTACCTAGTTCCATTGTTAAAGGAAGCCCATTTTTTAAATACATCGGTTTTCTTTCCATTGTGCTCACCTTGTCTTTCGTGGGAAAATCAGTCAAAATAAAAAACAACAGCTATTTCTAATCTTATCTTCAAGATTACCAAAAATTAAATCAATTTCCTAGTTTTTTAATCAAAATATCGCAACTATATCGATTGTTTTATATAAAGATGGATATTTAACGAAATGTGTGTGTAAAGAATGAACAGGAGGAAAAAAGGATGTCAGATGAACGTTGGTTTCAAATTAGAAGAAAGCGAAACATCGAATTGGTTCTTTGTTTGCTTGTCGTCCTGCCGATGGTCTATGGCTTATGGTTTCAGCTCGCTTTTTTGATCCACTACATGTCGTTTTTGTTTCTGGTAGCTGTCTTCACTGCAATCTACGAAGGAATTCGTTGGATCTGGGCTTTTATTAGAAAAAAACGAACGTGAAAAAGCTTGGCTCTGCTATAATAAATGAAACGAGCAGAGAGGAGTGCTTCTATGAAACGAATCATTATGGCTTGTGACTTACAACATGCCCCCAAAGCTTTACAAGAATCCGCCCTTTCTTTTGAGCCTTTTCTCCCGAATTCTCGAAGTGTCGCAGAGCTTTTTTATTCCGCCTATCATGAAACGTCAGATGACGAAGGGGAATCGCTTGCTGACTGGCAAAGAGAGCTGAGAGAGACCGCTGACGGAAAATACGGTCCCTTGATTCCAGAGCTTTCTTTTCAGTTACAAAAGGATGATCATCCTATCGGTGCCGTAGTAACCAGCACGTTTCAAGAGCTTCCCCTGCTATTATTTGTCGTTATGGACGCAGCCTTTAAAGGCAACGGCTTATCCAAGCTGCTGATGAAGGAAGTGATCCAACGAGCAAAAGGCATGGGACTCATTCACCTTTACTTGGTAGTGACAGTTGAAAACCAGCCAGCCTACAAGCTGTATGAAGCATGCGGTTTTTCTTTTGCAGGTGAAAGCTGGGCTGATCTTTCTCCTTAGCTAAGCTTGCAAGTTATCTAAGTCATTTTCTACTATTTGAAAAGGAGCTTCCAACCAATGAATGAACGACTAGCTGCTGCGATCCAACTGCGGACTGAAAAAAAACTCCAACAATCAAATGAACAATTGATTCAATTAGCTGCCGAAAATCCCCAAGATGCCTTTGTGCAGTACCAAACGGCTTGGAGCTATGATCTTTTAGGGGAAGAACAACAGGCAATTCCTTATTATGAACAAGCAATCGCGTTAGGGTTATCAGAAAACGACTTGCCAGATGCCTACCTAGGTCTAGGCAGCACCTATCGTGCCCTCGGCAATTATCAAAAAGCCGAAGACGTGCTTTTACAAGCGATGAAGCAGTTTCCAAAAAATCATGCTTTGCAAACCTTCTATGCCATGACACTGTTTAATCTCGCCGAGTATGAGCAAGCCACTAAACGATTATTGACCCTGCTTGCCGAAACCTCTAGCGATCCAGACATCCAGTCTTACCGACAGGCACTTTTGTTTTATGCGGATAAACTCAATGAGACATGGGCATAAATATACCCCATGAAGCAACTCCTCCGCTCCCTTTTCTCGTAAAAGGGAGTCTTTCTTTTGGATATCTCGCGATCATCCTTTGCTACCACCGACTGTCCTTTGAACCTTTTCCTCCAAGCAACGCTACCCATCATTATCGAATTTTTCGATGAAAAACCAGTTGACGGCTCTCAATAAATCTGTTAGTTTATCTATGTTTTTTTAATAACAGATTGGAGGAATGACTATGCCCTTTATTGTCTATTTTTTCCTATCCTTATTGATCATTTATATTCCGACACCAACCCTTTTGTTGTTTTTTCAAAAACTCGCCTCGCAGCATGACAATCTGACGGCTTTCAGTAAACTTTTTCTATTATTGATGATCTTGCTAGATTATTACTTAAGCTATTATTGGTTAAAAAACTGCAAGGTCAAAAAAGCGCACTACCTTTATTTAGTCTTTGTCAATGTCTTCGAGTGGCTGATCCACTTCTATCTTTATTCACGATTTGAAACGATCAATCTACTAGTCATTTTGTTGTTCCAGACTGTGCTTTTGTGCTGCATGGTTTTCTTCCCTTTGTCGGAGAAGTTCCGACGTTTCTTATTTACATAGTCAGTGAGAAGAAGGGTTCACAGTTTTCGGTTTCCTTGATACACTATCCTTATCTATTTGCGAAAGGAAGTGCGCGTATCCACACACCGGAACAAGCTCTTGAAGGTTATATTCAAGCAACCAATACCCACGATTTTCGTCAAGTTCAGCCATTCCTTGGAAAACAGGCGATCTATTACTTTTCTGATGCAACCTGTCGAACACCTATGGAAATTTGCCAATATTTTGAGAATGCTTGGGACTTAATCAAAGACGAACATTATCATATTTCAGATGTACAATGGCTCCACAAATCTGCTCAATCCGCAGTCTGTCTTTATACGTATCACTATGAAGGTTTTCTGAATGAAGAATTTATTGAAGGCTCGGGTAGAGCCACGAATATTTTTGAAAAGATCGAAGGAAACTGGGTTTTGGTCCACGAACACTTAAGCTCCTCAGTTACCCCCTAGCCTACGTCATGATTTAAATGATCACAAGAACTGATTTACATTGCAAACCACCTTTGTTACGATTGATAAAAAGGATGTGTTGTGATGTCATTGATCGTCTTGATTGGCGCACAAGCCGCAGGGAAAATGACTGTGGGCAAAGAACTGGAAAAACGATTGGATGCAAAGCTTTTATTCAATCACCAGACCATTGATCTTTTTGCGAACTTTCTTAGCTATAGTCCCGCAGCATTCGCTTTGTCTAATCAAACACGGATCGAACTCTTCAAAGCCTTTGTTCAAAATGAAGCCAATAATACGACAAAATCAATCATTTTTACGGTCTTGATTGATTTCGATCAAGCGGGAGATTTAGCTTTTTTACAAGAGATCGCCCAACTATTTACCGATGCCCAGCAAAAGGTCTATTTTATCGAACTAGTGGCTGATATTGAGGAACGCTTAAAGCGCAATTGCCATGAGGACCGTTTAGCCGCAAAGCCGTCAAAAAGAGCGCTGGATTTTTCTAGAAACGAGCTTTTGTCTTCGTTTGAAAACTATCGCTTAGAAAGCCTGCCACAGGAATTAACTACCCTTTTTCCAACGATTCCTTCGCTGAAAATCAACAATACCCACTTATCACCTGATGAAGTGAGTCAAACAATTATTGCCCATTTTTCCTTGACTTAAGTGCCAAAGAAACGCCATTCTCAAGCTTTGCTTCAATACGAAATTGTCTATTGACTTTGACGCTGCGTCAAGCGGTATCCTCTAATTAAGAGGAGGTGTCAAAATGAAAGTATATGTTATGCCAATGTTTTATCAATTGAAGACAAAAGATATTGAACAATCATCAAAATGGTTTGCAGAAATCTTGGGTTTCCAGTCATTGTATCAGTTTCGCAATCAAGAAAATCAAGTGACGATGGACCATCTGCGTCTTGCTGACTACCAAGATTTGATGCTGATTGCCGCAGACTCGTTCACTGTTGGCGATGGGGCAATTTTGAATGTAGCGATGATTGATCTTAAGAATATCGCTCAAAAAATTCCCGAAAAGTGGATAGTGGAACCTTTGATGGAAAAGCCTTGGAATGCCCTTGAAATGACCATCAAAGACCCCAACGGTTATTTGTTTACCCTAACAGAGGCGATAAGAAAAAACGAATCAGACTTTCAAACCTTGATGGACCAAACCAAGGATTACTTACAATAAAAAGGAACCGAGTAAGAAGGATGGCTTTCTTACTCGGTTCCTTTTTTATAAAACTTGATTCTGGCAACAATGACAAAAACGAACGCTCCCTAAATTTTACTAGGAAGCCTTTTCCCCATCAGATATACCAATATACCTTTTTAGTATATTTTTAAATATTGAAGGTAATTATTAACACACTTAACTCAGAACATGCTACACTATTTAAAAAGGAGGAGTTCCTATGGAAAAAAAATCGCAGCTTCCGTGGTACAAGCGCAAAAAGTTCTACCTTCCAGTTGCCGTCGTCCTCGGCGTGATTGGGGTTCTTCCCAGTCTCGTCTCTCTTTTCGGGGTCTCGATCGATGATGAATTCAATCCTGATTACTATTCTGATCCGAATGAACCAATGTTCAAGAAAAAACAAAACTGACTGTTGGGATGCCGTATGCAGGTTTTTTGACCAACAAAAAAAGAGCAATCACTCGCTGTTGTGTTTGCTCCTTTTTTAAAAGGGATTCGGCAGACCTACGCACCTGGACAGGGTAAGCTGTTTGGGGAGAGGGCGTTTGAATGCGCGAATGAACAGTAACTTATTACGTGAAACCACTTATACTTTTTTCCTGTTAAAAAATCAATTGCTAACCAATCACAAAGGATCGATTATTTGAAGAAAGAAAAAACGTTAGCCATTAGTTCTACAACTTCCCAGGGAAAACTAAAAAAATCAAACATCCATTTCTCCTCCTTTAATTGACTTTCTTCAAGTTTACCCGCAAAATAAAGCTGTAACATATTTGGACTATTTTTCCGTCCACTTTTTTTAGGAGGGATTTTTTGAAGGCCAATGACTTGTTAAAAGAGTTACGAACGGAACGAAATATCTCACAGCGAAAATTGGTTGAGAACATTTCAGAACGCAGTACACTGGCAACCTTTGAACAAAAAGGGCACCGCATCGCCTTTGATATTTTGCACCAGTATTTGGACCGCTTAAATGTCACTTTGGAGGAATTTGAGTATCGCTTGGATGACAATCAAGTCAGCGAGAAAAAGCAGCTATCCAAACAGTTGACCACCGCTTACTATGAAAGCAAGTATTCTGAAGTCCTCTCTTTGATTAACAAAGCCCAAGCGCTGTATAAAACCACGAAGGATTTCTTCTATTATGTCCTGTATAGTCAATTCTTTTTGATTTTAGAGAAAAAAGGCGTGGTTACCGACGAGGAAGAACGTTGCATCATCGAAGCGACCATCAAGAAATACTTGGAACGAATCGACACGTGGGGAAAGTTTGAAATCTCCTTATTTACCAATCTGCTTTTCCTTTTTTCTGACGAGTACATCTTGTATCAAATGAAACACCTGAATAAAAAAATTTTTTACAGCAATGCATTAAGTATCAATTATCAAATCTACACAAAATTGCTGACAAATGCGGCTTTCTTGTTTATCGATCGCAAAAAACCTGCCGAGTTGGCGCATGTGCTGACGTATCTAGCCGATCACCTGCCGCCGGACAATGATCGTATCCGCTTGATGATTCGTTATTTCGAAGGCATTTACGCCTTGTTCCAAGGCGATCGTACGTTGGGAATGGCCACGATTGAAAAAGCATTGGACTATTTGCGATTTATTGGTCAAGAAGCCTTTGCCAAAGAATTAGAGGCACTGGCTCAGAGTATCTAAAAAAACCTGCTGCTTCCTCTCAGTAAGAGAACAACTCTCTTACACGGAGGAAACAGCAGGTTTATTTTTTTCTTAAAGTAAATGCAATGCTTCTTTCCAGAGCAAGACTCGTTTCACGGAAGCATTCAAATCAGCTTCTAAATAGCGGCCATCTTCAACCGCTTGTACCACAAAAGGGATCTGTTCTTGATAGGTAGAGGAGATCACTAGATCATTTCCCGCCTGCAACGCCTGTAATGCGGCTTCTTTTTGCGGAATGAACTCAGAAAGTCCTGCCATATCCAAGTCATCCGTCATGATGACCCCTTCAAAATGCAATTCATTTCGCAGCAGCTCATGCACGGGTTTTGAAATAGAGGCGGGTACGGTCTTATCGATACTATTGACGATCGTATGCGCCACCAAAATACTATCGGCACCAGCTTTGATCCCTGCGGCAAAAGGCAGAAAATCCGTTTCCCGCAGTGCAGATAGCGGGCGGTCATCGGTGACGATTTCGACATGCGAGTCACGATTGTTGCCATAGCCAGGAAAATGCTTCAAGGTAGACCCAACGTGGTGTTTCTGTAAAACATGAACCACACGTTCTACAAACGTACTCGTGCCCTGCGCATCCATGCCAATGGTTCGGTCGTAGATAAAGGACTGCGGATCAGTGGAAACATCGGCAACGGGAAACAGCCCAGCATTGATGCCGTAAGCTTTTAAAATTTCCGCTTTCTTTGCTGTATCTTCTTCGATCGCCGACCATCCACCTTGGGCATACAGCTGTTGTGGTGAGAGAAAACGCTGATCCGTAAGGTTCGGATTGCGGCTGATGCGAGTCACTGTGCCCCCTTCTTCATCCATACCGATCAACAGCGGAATGGCGCTGGCTGCTTGGTAATCTGAAATTTTCTGTTTCAAGCTCTCCGCCGTCTCATTTTCGGTATCACGGCCGAATAACAGATAGCCACCGAAATGATACTTTTGAAGCTCTTCGATTTGATTGCTTTCTGGCACACGCACAAAAAACAATTGCCCGACCTTTTCCTCCAAACTCATCGTGGCGATTTTTTCTGCTATTGCCTCTTCTGGCTGTTCTTGCGTGGAAGTTGAAACAGAAGTTGACGTGGAAACTGAGGTAGTTTCCTGGCTTTCCCTGCTTTCTTCCTGTGTTTCGTCCCTCAAGCTGCTTTGCTGGATCATGGCTGGCTCTTCGGTTTGCTGTTTTTGCTGTTCTATCATCCACTTCATCCCTCCCATTGCTGCTAAGACCAAGAAAAGAAACAGTCCCATAGCGAGTCCTTTTTTATTCATAGATTCCCCTTCCCCTCTAAACAAGTTATTGAGAATGATTAAGCCAATCCTTAGAAAGAAAAAAGTGAACCACTGACGAAATATTCGCAGATGATTCACTTCAATGGATGTTATCGTTCTTTTTTACTCGTTAAACGAACCGTCGGATCAGCCGTTTGTATGGTACCGCACGCCCTACGATGTAAATCAACGCAGTTTGTATCGGGAACATGATGACTGCTTTTAGCAAGCGGACCGACCAAATCGCCCAGCTTGTCAAAGGAATATTCAGCATCATAGCTAACCAGATCGGTGTTAAGATCAAGGTTATTAAAAGTGTATTTAACAAGACGACCATCGCCGCTCGTTTTAATGTGACTTCTTTCCGATAAAAGAAGTAGCCATAAATCAGTCCACCAACGAAGGCATTGATGGTAAAGCCAAAAAAGTAGGCTGATTTTGGAAAAATCACCATTCCTGCGATATCAGCTAATGACGAGCCAACTGCTGTCCAAAATGGACCAAACAGCATACCCATGATCAGCTGGGGTACAAAGGAAAATGTGATTTTGATATAGGAGGTTTCAAACCCCAAGATTTGCGACAAGACGACCATTAAGGCAATCAAAAGTCCCATGACCGCAATCATGTGTGCATCGACTTTTCTTTTCATAGCGAGCATCTCCTTTTAGAGTTGCTACAAATTCATGCAGCGAATGCGAAAATAAAACCGCGAACGAATGATCGTTCTTCGTCCGAAAGGCAACATCCCATCCTTTCAGCACTTGACGCTTTATTTCCTACTCTGATTTTTTTAGGTATTGCTACCCAGACACACTATAGCATACAAGCGCGGACTGCTACAATTTTTCTTGCTTATTTTCTTGTACAAAATCTGTCAATGTTCGCTTTTCGTTTTTGTGCATCAAAAAAACGCTTTTCTCATGTGAATCTTTCTACCACCAGTAAGTGAGCAGCAAACATTCTCAAAAAAAGCGTTCATGCTTGTTTCTTGTTTCATTTCAAGCCTTATGACAATTTACCCAATCAGATTGTCATTGATCAATACCGATTTGATGTCGCGTAATTGATGATCGATAGCAAGTTGTTCATGGGTCATCGTTGCGGTAACCTCTTTCATGGCATGCATTTCTTCATTCAATTCGTTGATATTCGTTACTAATTTGTTCAATGCTTCAATAATCAATTGATTGTTATCCATGGTGAAACACTCCTTTTTGTAATGGTTGAGGTTAGTCTTCTTCGTTGATTGGCTGCTTCATCGTACCAACGGCGGCAACTGCGCGTTTCGTTTTATAAAACAATTTGTATAAAACAAGAACGACGACTGGGATCAGTCCGCATAAGATGTAGATCTGCGAGTAATCAAACAAACCGTGCAAGCTTCCTAATGCATAGGGACCTACGCCTAAGCCGAGATCCAGCCCGATGAAATAAGTGGAGAGCGCTACGCCGACACGGTGAGGATCGACCTCTTTCAGACAGACGGCTTGGCCATTAGACATGAAGGTGCCATAGCCCAAGCCGACAAAGCAACCCGCAAGCAACAACATCCAGCTGTTGCCAGTAATACTCAATAAGAAAAGACCAAGGGTCAAGAATAGAAAGCTAGGATACATGACCGCATCTGCGCCATGGCGGTCAAATAGTTTGCCAGTCATTGGCCGTGTGAAGGTCACAGAAAGTGCATAGACGATGAAGAAAAAGGCACCGGCCGTTTCTAACCCAAGGTCACTGGCGTAGATCGACAAGAAGCCGAGAACGCTGGAATAAGCCAACCCGATCAAAAAGGCAATCCCAGAAATGAAAAAGACTTTTGGTTCGACAAAACTTTTGACGGACCATTTTTTTAGTTGTGCTTTGTGTTCTTCCGTCAATGGGATGTTTTTGACTGGGAACCAGAAACAAGCGATGGCTGTTGCGATCGATAAAATAGTTGCTAACCAAATAATGAAATCAAAGCCGACTGTCGGTAGTAAAAGCATACCAATAAAAGGTCCGACCGCCGCTGCTAAACTAGTACTTAATCCATAGTAATTGATCCCTTCGCCATGTTTGGAAGCTGGGATATAAGCGGTGACGATCGCATTAGCCGCAGTCGAGACGGCACCATAAGCAAAGCCATTGAAAAAGCGCACTGCATTTAAAATATAAATGTTGACTGAGACCAAATAAGCAGCGGTGGTAATGACATAAAACAATATCCCCCAGCGCAAAACGGCTTTACGACCAACTAATTCTAAAATTTTCCCAACATACAAGCGAGCGATCAAGGTCCCGATAATGTAGATCCCCGCTGCCAAGCCAGCTTGTGCAGTGGATGCCCCTAACTCCTGCGTGGCAAATTTCGCGGTGATGACGACAAAACAATAATACACGAGAAAGACGATAAAATTGATCAAGGTAATCGTGATAAACCCTTTGTTCCATAGTTTTTCATTTTTAGTTGACGGCAACGAGCTGACGACTCCTTCTTGATTGGTTTCCCTATCTGACATGTTTCTTCCATTCCTCCTGTTTGTGCTGTGATGCGTTTTACTATACCGAAACTTCCTCTGCTTGAAATGCGCTTTTGCTGTTAAAAAAGAGCATTAACAAGAAACATTAACATTTGTTATTGCTTTTTCACCAGAAATGTCTTTTAATGAAGCATGAATAGAGGAAATTTCAGATTTTTTTCAGAAAATGTTGGGTTGGCATGAAGTGAAGGAGTAACGTGGGTGGAGAAACAGATATTACGTGATTATTTAGAAAAACAAGCAATACCGGTCGTTATCCGTAAGAAAAAGAGTTACTTGACATATGAAGGCATCCCGGATCGGTACGTCTATATTTTAAAAAAAGGTATCATCAAAACTAGCGTAGTGACCCATGAAGGGCGCGAATTCAACTTGCGCTATTTGACGGATTTTGAGATCGTCTCTTTGTTTAAAGACGAATCCTCTCAAGAAGTCGAAGCCCCTTTTAATGTGCGGGTTGAATCAGAAGAAGCCGAATTATACAAAATCGTGCGGGATCAATTTTGGGCAGATGTCAATCGTGATCGCCTGCTGCAGGATTATGTCAAAGAGTATTATCGAAGAAACTTGATGGACACGATGAAAAAGATGCAGCAAATGCTGATGAACGGCAAATTTGGTGCTGTCTGTACCCAAATCAATGAGCTGTATGAAACGTTCGGAATCCAGACAACAGATGGTGTCTTGATTGACTTTGAAGTCACCAATGAGGAGATCGCTCGCTTTTGCGGCATTACCTCTGCCAGCAGTGTCAATCGAATGATGCAAAAATTACGAGAATCTGGCGCCCTAAAAAGTGTCGATCGCAAACTATTAGTGACAGATATCGACTTTATTCGGGAGAATATTATTTATTGATCAAAAAAAGACTTTGTACGCCTATTGGTTTCAGGCACACAAAGTCTTTTTCGATTAAATAAACGTCACCGTTTCCGTCACTTCGATCGCTGGATCTAATGATTGGATCACGGGGCAATTTGGTGAAACGAGTTTTAGGCAACGGGTCGCTTTGTCATGGTCGGCTTCAGCGATTTTCGCATAAAACTGAATGTGGATGGCACTGACTGGTTGGGCTTTTTTGTTGTCGTCCCGGTCATAGCTGACTTCGATCTTTTCGATTTCTGCTGTGATTTTTGAATTCTCTAGGACGGATGCGTATACATAGCCGCCGCAAGCAGCGACCGCACTCACCAGCATTTGGACTGGCGAATAGCCTTTTTCCCGTGCTAACACCCAATTGCCAGTTGGGGTCGTCATTTCAAATTTGTCGCTTCCTTGATGGATCGTCAATGTTTCTACTGTCATCGTTTTTCTCTCCTCACAAAATGATCTGGTTCAACTTCGACCCATTCATACAATGGTGTCAAAGTAATCGTGCTTTGAATTTCCGTTTGTTCCATCGCACCTCTTGCTAACACAGGATCAGCGATCGGCGCTGCTGCTAATAATTTCTTCGTGTAAGGATGCAGCGGATTGTCAAACAAACGGTCGGTGGGTGCCAATTCAACTAATTTCCCTTGATACATGACGGCTGTTCGGTCACTGATATGACGAATCACGGACAAGTCATGGGAAATGAACAAATAAGACAACGAAAACTCTTTTTGCAGACGCAGCAGCAATTGGATGATCTGAGCCTGAATGGAGACATCTAATGCCGAAGTCGGTTCATCACACAAGACGAACGCCGGGCGATTGACCACCGCACGAGCGATGCCGATCCGTTGTCGTTGTCCGCCGCTGAAACTGCGGGGCAGTTTATGGACATCATCACCCGTGATCCCGACGATCGCTAAGATTTCTTTGGCTTTCGCTCGGGCAGCATCTTTCGTTTCATGATACAACGGCTCCATCACCAGTTCAAGTGCCGTCATGCGGGGATTCAATGATGAATACGGATCTTGGAAAATGATCTGCATTTGCTGATACGCTGCTTTGCGATCTTCTGCCGTCAATGCTGTTAGCTCTTTGCCTTCAAAGAAAATCTCCCCGCTTGTTAAGGTCTCTAAATTTAAAATACTGCGTCCTAAAGTGGTTTTCCCACTCCCAGATTCCCCTACTAGCCCCAATGTCTCGCCCCGATGGATCGTTAGGCTGACATCTTCGACCGCTCGGACTTCACTGACAGTGCCGCGCCAGTTTTTGCTGCGAAAGGTTTTCGTCGCATGTTCTACGCGAATCAGTTCTTCCATTATTCTGTCACCTCCTGATTGCGCCAAACGCGATGGGTCTTAGATAACTGCGTTTCTTGCAACTCATCTGCCAATGTCTCATGATAGTCAAAGACTTTTAATTCGGCATGCTTGTCGCCTAAATGGGCCGCCTGCAATAATTGTTTCGTATAAGGATGCGCAGGTTGATAAAAGATTTCTTCTGTGGTGCCTTCTTCCACGACTCGACCTTGATACATCACTTTAATAAAGTCGCACATTCCTGCAACGACCCCAAAGTCATGGGTCACAAGGACGACGGAAAGCTGGTTCTCTCTTTGCAGGTTTTTGATCAATGCCAAAATCTGTGCTTGGATCGTCACATCTAAAGCCGTCGTCGGTTCATCTGCGATCAGTAATTTCGGTTGCGCCAATAAAGCCATGGCGATCATCACCCGCTGACGCATCCCTCCTGATAACTCGTGGGGATATTGTTTCATACGTTGTGCTGGAAAAGGTATGCCGACTTTTTCTAACTCTTTGACGGCGATTTCTTGTGCTGCTTTTTTCGATACTTTTTGTGTGCGGCGAATCACTTCGATCAAATGATAGCCAATCGTACGCAAAGGATTCAACGAAGTCATCGGGTCTTGAAAAATCATGGCGATCGGTAAGGTTCGACGATCGGTCACTGCTGCTCCTTCAAATGTATAACTGGCATAGTGATCGGTCACCTTATCAGGCAAAAGATCCATGACACTTTTCATGGTCATACTTTTGCCACTACCAGATTCGCCGACGATCCCAACCACTTTGCCTTTTGGAATCACTAGATCCAGCTTTTTGACTAACGGTTTCGGACCGGTTTTGCTGTGAAACGTCACATTCAACGCTTCGATCGCTAATAATTCTGTCTTCATCGGTCACACCTCCCTTTGCAAGACATGTTTGATCATGTCGCCGATGTTGTTGAAGGAATAGATGGTGAAAATAACAAAAAGCCCGGGAAGGATCGCCATGTATGGTGCCCGCTGCAAGCTGTTTTGCGCGTTTTGCAACAGACTGCCCCACGAAGCCATCGGCTGCTGAATGCCTAATCCGAGGAAGCTCAACGCTGATTCGGTCATGATCGCTCCAGAAATACTTGCGGATGCCGCAACGATCAAGGTTGGCAGTACTGCTGGGAAAACATGCTTCACGATAATACTGAATGAAGAACGGCCGATAAATTTCCCGTAAGCAACATACTCCCGTTCTTTCGCTGCTAACGTTTCACCACGAATCAAACGAGCGATGTTCATCCAGGAGAAGCCGCCGATCACAATAATAATCGTGGTTAGTCCGGGACGTAAAAAGACGCTCAAAACGATCACTAACACCAGCCAAGGAATCGATGACAACACATCGACGAGCCGCATCAGCAAGTTATCGATCCATCCGCCAAAGTAGCCAGAAACAAGACCGACAAGAGTCCCAATAAACGTCGCAGTGATCATTGCCAAGACACCTACAAACAAGGACACCCGACCGCCGTAGACGACCCGAATAAAGTAATCTCGCCCCACTTCATCGGTTCCAAATAAATGAGACCAACTCGGCGGCTGTGACATGTTGCTGACATCCGTTGCATTGGGATCGATGGGGATCAAAGGCGCAACAAGCGACAAAATAATCAATAACGTCAGGAAAACGACAGAAAAGGTATAGATGGGCGAAGCAAGCATGACTTCACTGATTTTTTTGAAACGTTTCATTACTTGCTCCCTCCTTTACGGATACGTGGATCAACCACGGAGTATAATACATCCGCTAACAAATTCCCTAAGATGACCAGTGTTGCTGACAGCAGCATGATGGCCATGATCACAGGATAATCGAGGCTTTTCGTCGCACTCATCAAGTAAGGTCCGACGCCCGGCCAGCCGTAGATCGTTTCTGTAATGATCGCACCGGTAACTAACATCGGCAACGCCAAGCCGATTTGGGTGACAACGGGAATCAAAATATTTCGACTGATATGACGGCTGAAAATCTGCCATTTGCTGGCATGAAATGCCCGTTGCACCATCACGTAGTCTTCTGAAACTTGTTGTGTCGCTGATGCGCGGATATACCGCGTCAAATCTGGAAAGAAGGCGACTGTCAATGTGGTATAAGGCAAAATAAAATGCTGCAGAAAATCGCCAAAATCCCCTTCTTTACCGACCGTATACATGCCAATGATTGGAAACATATTTAATAAGTAACCAAACACATAAATCAAGATCATCGCAAACCAGAAGGTCGGCACAGCGATCCCTAGAGATGCCACAGCGTCAATGATCCGATCCCAAATCTTTCCTTTGTTGGCAGCAGCTAACAGACCCAAAATGATCGCCAGCAATAAAGCTGTCAAATATGCAGGGATCACTAGACGCATCGTATTCGGGATCCGAGTCGCAAGTTCTTGTGAAATACTACTTTGAGACACCAAAGAAAAGCCAAGATTACCGGTAAGAATATTTCTGATCCAAAGAAAATATTGAACCAAAAAGGGTTGATCCAAGCCATAGCGCTGCCGCAAAAGATCGATTTGCTCTTGCGACATATTGGGTGTCGTGATGGAGTCGATCACATCATACGGTGCGATATGTATAAGTGAAAAAACGATAAAAGAGATCACAAACAGCAAAGGAATTGCTTGCAATACTCGTTTTGCAATGTATCGAAACATAACTGACCTACTTTCTTTTTCATAGAAAAAAGCTGTGATAAAAAAGATTCCTCTTTATCACAGCCAATGGATTTACTTGATTGTCAATTTAGACATATCTTCGAATGTATAGATTGGGATCAAACCTGCATCTTCTACATTACCAATTCGGTTATTGACCGCTAGGATTTTCTTGTTGTCAACGATTGGGTAAATGATCGCTTCGTCAGCAATGGCTTTTTGCAAATCATCATACAATGCTTCACGTTTGTCCGTGTCTAATTCAACCGCTGCTTGGGCGAACAAATTGTCAATGGTTTCGCTATTGCTTTGGAAGTAGTTGGCACTACCGCCAGTTTCGAATAAACTGCCATATAAGTCAGGGTCATTCCCCATGATATACCCGCCAAGGAATAAGTTGTACTTCGTTGAATCTGGTTTCTTCAACTCGGTAAAGATCGCTGTACCATCGCCACCTTCAAGGGTAACTGTAATGCCTGCTTGTTGCAATTGTTGTTGGATCAACGTAGCTTGGATCGTTTGAGCTGGATCAGTTGAGTTGAAAGCCAAATTCAATGACAAATCAGTCACGCCAGCTTCTTGTAAAAGTTCTTGAGCCTTTTCGACATTTGTCTCGTATTTTTCAACATCATCAGTGACGTATGGGTTGTTCGGTGGCAAGAATGAATATGGTGTTGCATAATACTCTTCATCTAAATATGCTGCTTGATTTAATTCATCTTTGTTCAACGCATAGAGAACTGCTTGTCGAACTTTCACATCTTGCAAAGCATCTGAGTGAGTGTTCAAGCCTAGATAACCAACACGGTTTTCAGTATAAGGATAAACAGAAATCTGCTCATCATCTAAGTCTTCAATATCTGAAGGCAAGACAACGGCTGCATCCACTTCCCCTTTTTGCAAAGCGACTTTCGCCGTATCGGTACTTTCGATGATCCGCAACGTCACATTTTGAATCGAAGGCTTGCCGCCATAATAGTTTTCGTTGGCTTCAAAAGTAAAGTACTCACCACGTTTGTATTCTTTCAGTTGATACGGACCAGTGCCGACTGGTTTTTCAGGCAATTCACTGACCGAGAAGTCGGTAACATCTTTAAAGATGTGCTCGGGAATGATGTACGTTTCGGTTGCGATGTTGCTGATCGCTGCTGCACTCGGTGTTGGCAACACAAATTTCACGGTGTATTCATCCACTTTTTCGATCGCGATCGGCTGGTCGTCGACCCAAAGCGAATCGGCATTGCCGTTTTCTTTTTTGACTTTTTGTTCATACGTGAAAACAACGTCATCGGCGGTAAAGTCTTCGCCATCTGACCATTTCACATCTTGTTTCAAATGCACGGTCAATGAAAGGCCGTCTTCCGCCGGTTCCACTGATTCTGCCAACGCATTTTGTGTTGTTCCGTCTGCTTCCACTGTAACGAGTGGAGAATAGATCATGTTTGTCACTGTCAAGCCCCAACGATCACTGGTGTTGATCGGGTTAGTGGACGATGGGTCCCCGCTGATGGCATAAGTGAATGTTGAATCATCCCCAGCTCCAGCTGCACTACTGGTTGATGTTTCTTCTGTATTTGATCCACCGCAGGCTGCTAGAACAAATCCTAGTCCGACGACGGCAACACTTGCTAAACCTTTTTTCCAATTTATCATTTTTCCATCCTACTTCCTGTTCCTATATAGTAATAGTCGTTTTTACCTTTCTATTCCCATACAGGTATACTAGATTTCTTTGTTACTTCCTCGATGATTGCTTTTACTTCATCGGTCTGATAATATCGAACGACCGTTTGGTAAACGTCATTGTCTGCTTCGTCTGCTCGCGCAGCGATCACATTATAATAAGGCTTGGAGGAATCAGCCACAGGTTCTAAGAAAATCGCATCTTCTGTAGGAACCAAGCCAGCATCAACTGCCATGCCGTTGTTGATCAAAGAGATGTCGACATCGGTCATTGCCCGAGCCGTTTGATTGGAATCAAGCAGCTCAAATTTCAAAGCTTTGGGATTGTCAGTCACATCACTAGTTGTCGGCAGTAGACCCTTGGATTCATCCAAAGTGATCAAACCGGCGGTCTGTAAGAGTAATAGTGCACGGCTTTCATTTGACACATCATTGGGTAAAGCCACCGTAGCACCATCTGCCAATTCGCTGACATCATTGATTTTATCGGAATAAATACCAAGTGGGTTTAATGTCGTATACGCAATCGTCGTGTTGGAATAACCACTTTCTTCGTTGACATTATCCATAAAAATTTCCGTCAATGCTGCGTGAAGATCGATTGACCCATCCTCTAGTGCGACGATTGGTTGGCGATAATCGGTGAACTTCACCAGTTGCAAGTCGATATTTTCGTTTTCCTTCAATTCTTCCTGCACATGTTCCCAGGCTTCATTTTGTTCGCCAACGACACCTAATTTGACGACGGTCGTTTCTTCATCCGCTTGGTTGTTGCCACAGGCAGCCAAGCTAAACAAGGCAAGCAGCCCAATCACTCCTGTCGTCAACACATTTACTACATTTCTTTTCATCCCTTTTTTCCCCTTTTGTTCCCTCCTCAGATCAATCATCCTATTTCCTTGTAGAATGGCCCAACTAGACCAATTTCCCCTCAGTTTCTCAAAACAACCTACTTTTTCAAAGGAGAAATGGTTAATCCCTGTTGCCATCAACCGAAAACATCGGACTCACTATTCATATGTAGTGTAACTTTATCCTATACAACTAAAACTGTCAATAAAATTACTCTACAAAAGTAAGTTTTTCACTAGCTGATCTGTGGTTGGGTTATTTGAATATCTTCAGTGCATTTTCTAAATCATCGATCAAATCTTTACTACTTTCGATCCCAATGGAGATCCGTAAAAGATCCGGCGTCAATCCATAAGATTCTCGTACCTCTTGAGGAATATCGGCGTGAGTCTGTGTCGTTGGATACGTGATAAGACTTTCCACACCACCTAGGCTTTCTGCAAAGGTAAAAACCTTTAATGTCGCTAAGAAGCCGCTGATTTTGGTTTCATCAAGCACCCGAATACTGATCATCGCGCCGGCATTCGGGTACAGCACCTCTTTGATTGCCGGATGGGCTCGTAAAAAACGGCCGACTTCCTTAGCGTTGGCTTCCTGCCGTTCAAAGCGCAACGGCAGCGTCTTTAAACTTCGAATAAATAACCACGTATCAAAGCTGCTCAAGGTAGGGCCAGAAGTATTGGCTAAATAGTTCAAGCGCTCCCCCAGCGGCGCATCTTTGGCGATCACGACGCCTGCCAAAATATCATTGTGGCCAGATAAGAATTTGGTACCTGAGTGGATCACCAGATCCGCGCCTTCTTCTAATGGCAACTGCCGTAATGGGGTCAAAAAGGTATTATCTACGATCAATAGTGCCCCATGTTCGTGAGCAAGCTTGGCGGTTTCAGCAATATCCGTCACGGTCATCAAAGGATTCGTTGGGGTCTCTAAAAAGACAGCCGTTACCTCGTCAGTTAATTTTTCACTTAATTCTGTTACAGTACTGAAGGTATCGAAAAAGGCCCGCTGGCTTTTTTCCAATTCCGCAAAATAGCGAAAGCTGCCGCCGTACAAATCACGAGAAACCAAAAAGCGGCTGCCGCTGGTAAACAAGTCAAAAATCAAAGCGATCGCACTCATGCCAGAGCTGGTCACTACTGCCCGAGCTCCTTTTTCTAATTCGGCAAGACCCGCTTCTAAAATATCACGGGTCGGGTTTTTGGTACGGGTATAATCATAGCCGGTACTTTGCCCTAACTCGGGATGAGCAAAGGTCGTGGAAAGATAGATCGGTGGGCTGATCGCCCCAGTTTGCTGATCCGAATGATTGCCTAATTGTGCCAGAAAAGTTGCTGTATCAATCGTCATGTCGTTCCTCCTTTTTGATTGCCTCGATCATGCGATCAAGGGCTTCTTGAATGATCGTCGGTGTTGTCGCAAGATTCAGACGAATCAAGCCCTGACCATCTTTGGCGAACCATTCCCCATAATCGACTGCCAGACCGGCAGTAACTTGGATCACGTGCTTGGTTCGTTCTTTGGCAATGACTTGCCGCAGATCCACCCAGAGAAGATAGGTTCCTTCTAATGGCAGGAGCTCAATTTTGGGAAATGCTTCTTGCAGTTGCTGGCGGACCATTTGTTCATTGGCAGCAATCACCAAAAGCAGGTTCGCTAGCCATTGATCCCCCGATTCATACGCGGCTTTCGCAGCCACCAATCCCAAACGATTGACTTCCGTCTGCTTGTATTGTCGGCACCACGCCTGATAGGCTGTGCGCATCTCTAAATCTGGAATCCAAACGTGAGACAGCAATAACCCTGCTAAGTTAAAGGTTTTTGAGGGCGAATCCAGAACGATCAGCTTCTCAAAGCCGAACTCCTGTGCCACTGTCACGGCTGAAACAAATTGCTGCTCACCAAGTATCAGCTCACGATGGATCTCGTCGGCGATCACGATAACCTCATGTTTTTGGCAAATGGCTAATAACTGATACAATTCTTTCTCTTGCCAGACCCGCCCTACTGGATTGTGGGGGGAGCAGAGAATAAATAGTTTCACTTTTTCTTCAATGATTTTGGCTTCAAAAGCAGCAAAATCGATTTGATAGGAATTCCCCACCTTTTGCAAGGGTGCTTCTATCAAGCGCCTTTTCGTCTCTTTGATGCTGTCAAAAAAGGGATAATAGACGGGCGGCTGGATCAAGATGCCATCGTCTGGTTCTGTGAAACAATGAAGCAAATCAAACAAAGATTGGACGACCCCTGTGGAAAACGAGAGCCATTTTTCTTCGAATTTCGTCCCCCAGTGGCGATCTTGCCAGCCCTGATAGGCTAAAAAATAGCCTGAGGGGGGAATCGCATAGCCAAAGGTTCCTTGAGCAACCAGTTGCTGCAAGGCTTCTTCCACTGCCTTTGGCGCAGCAAAATCCATATCAGCTACCCATAAAGGCAAAAGCTTTTCTCCTTGGAACCGTTGATCCACAAGATCCCATTTTAAAGAATCAGTGCCTTTTCGCTGTCTAGCATAGTGGGAGAGAAAATGCTCAATCGTCATTGATACTCACCCGACCTTCTGGCTCACTGCCAATTCGGTAACCTTCTTTCGTCGGCTTGACGGACAGGTCATACGGCGTTCGCAAATAGGTTTCATTGATCCAATTGCTGAAAAACAAAGAGGCATGTCCCCGCCAACGGTTGGTAATCTTTCCGCCTAAACGGTCATACGCAAAGTAATTTTTGGGCAATGCGGTAGCTAAGCCCCGTTCCATGTCTCGCAAGTACTCTTCATTCAAGGTCGTTGTGTGGTATTCAAAATGCCCTAGCAAGAAGGCATTTTTATGATCTTCTGATACGAAGATGGAAGGCCCTGTTTCAACACCCGCTGCCAATATTTCTAAAGGCGCTTGGGCGAGCTGGCCTTCATCGATGCCAGTATAGCGTGAATGCGGCGTATAAAAGACGTCGTCAAAACCGCGAACGAGCGGATGAAAATGCGTGACTGCTTGTTCGAAGACGCCAAACAACTTGCTTGGGTACAACACTTTGTCGATACCATAATGGTAATAAAGACCTGCTTGTGCCCCCCAACAAATATGCAGGACTGAAGTACAATTCGTCTGGCTCCAATCCATGATCTCTTGCAGTTCTTGCCAATAATCAATGGCTTCAAAGGCCATTTTTTCAACAGGGGCACCAGTGATGATCAAGCCGTCGAATCGTTGGGACTGGATCACTGAGAATTCTTGATAGAACTTTTCCATGTGATCGACAGACGTGTTTTTACTTTCGTGGTACTTCATTTTCAGTAAAGTTACTTCAATTTGCAGCGGACTTTGAGAAAGCAGGCGCAGCAATTGATTTTCTGTGGCGATCTTTTTCGGCATTAAATTGACGATTGCGATCTTCAAGGGACGAATCTCTTGTTTCGCCGCTTTATGCTGCAGTAAGGCAAAGACATTTTCTTTTTGGAGAACCGCTGCAGCGGGTAGTTCTTTGGGAATAATGATGGGCATTGCTTCAACTCCTTACAGATAAATTTCTTGTTGAAAAGAAGGCGAACAGTTTCGGCTGAGAAAAACAAAAAAAGCCGCCCTTTTATCCTTACGGATAAAAGGGACGACTTGATGCGCGTTACCACCCTAATTCGTGCTATTCTCACAAATAACACCTCAACAGTACACTATGATACTTGGCGCTGTAACGGGCGCATGCCGTTTTGCTGGCGTGAACCAACAAAAAAACTCAGAGCTCATCTTCACTGATCACCGCATGTCTCCTTTTTCACCAACCGGAGTCTCTGTACCTTTGTTGATCTGCTACTCTTCTCTTCAACGTTATCGAAATCTTTGTTTAATTTTAAAAAATTATAATTGTTTTTTCATTTACTGTCAACGGCAAGTTTATTTTTTTCTTATAGTTCTTCTAAATATAAATATTGTTGCCCCATTTTTTCATAAATCGTTGCTAAGTCTTCTTTGCTGACTTCACGATCCTTATATCCATAAGGGTCGTTGACATACATCATATCACCATCAATGCCGGTGATCACCACCGAATGGATCAATGCCGTCACAAGGATTTGCCCACTTTTGGTCTCCCATTCAAAGAAATCCGTATCAGCAGGTACTTGTAATTCTAACGTAGCAATCATCCAAACTGGTTTCCCAGATTGCAATACTTTGACGATCTCATCAAAGCTTTTGTCTCGTCCACTAACGACTTCATATTGCTCTTTCACAATTCTTTCGGCAACATCGGTGATCGGCTCAACGTCAACACCCATCGCGCTATCGCCGCCATAAATGTTTCCAACAAAACCTTCTCGTGGATCTCCATGGTGATCGTAATCTTCATAAAGCGGGACATAGGCTAATTCTTCTGCCAATTGATTTTTATTGGTATCAAATCCGTAAAAATTCAAGAGCATCGATAAAGCTGTTACTTCACAGCCATTCCCTAACGCAACTTCATCGAATTGATTTTCTAACGGAACATCTAATTGAATAACCTCACTGTATTCCGGCTCTGGTGTTTGTTCCTCATCCGAAAGTGCTAGTGTCAATTCATCCTCTATCACTTTAAAGGGGGACTGCCCGTTCTTACTGTCATAAAATATCAGCAGAAAGAAGAGCATCAAGACGAACATACTTAAAAGTAACCGTTTTAACTTTATCTTCTTCATCTACTTCCTCCTCTTGTATATTATAACTTATTTCTGTTTATTATTTCACTATAATAAACTTTTAAGAAGGAGTATTTTCTTAATCTAAACACAAAAAATAGACCCGTCTAGGCAGCGGGTCTATTCAAACTGGCGCTTATGCCGCTTTCTTCTGTTTCTGAATAAAGCGTCCTTTTGCTTTTGAAAAAGAACGAATATCAAATTGTTTGCTTAAGGCACCTGCAACAAAATAAGCCAAATTGAAATCGATCAAGCTATGGATCAAGCCACCGATCCCCATCAAAACGAACAAAAAATAGTAGAAATTGCCGTCGAATGAGGTTCCTGGTACATTTCCTGTGAAGTAAAAGGCGGCAACGACTGCCATTTCAACGGCAGAATGAATCAGTCCAATAATCAAGTTAAAGCTCTGAAATTTGATATTCAATAAAGAGGGTTTGCCATTTTTCAGTAAAATATCTGGGTGCTTCTGTAAATAGAAGGCACCGATGACTGCAAAAACAACATGGGACAATGCCCGTAAAGCAATGATTGGTGGCAGTGTTAAGAAAAAGCCAAAGGTTGTTCCTAAAGCTACCGCGATCGCCATCGCTGGTGAAAAGAACATCGCCACAAATACGGGAACGTGGCTAGCTAAAGTAAAGGATGCTGGTCCAATGACGATTTTGGGCATTACCATGGGAATGACGATCCCCATGCCGATCAACAATGCAGCGATCGTTAAATGGCGGATGGAATGATTTTTCATTTATACTCTCTCCTTCAATGTGTCATGACAGTTCTGTCTTGCTTATTCTACTGGTATTTCCACGAGGTGTCAAGACACAAAAAACGAATG
This sequence comes from Enterococcus casseliflavus, assembly GCF_029215545.1. Lineage (NCBI taxonomy): Bacteria > Bacillati > Bacillota > Bacilli > Lactobacillales > Enterococcaceae > Enterococcus > Enterococcus casseliflavus. The sequence goes on from NZ_CP119393.1 coordinate 2,465,265, forward strand.
TTTATTCAACATCCGTTTTGATAGAAGTTATTCTTTGCGCGCTTGCATTTCATTGCTTAATTTGGCAAATTCCGCTAACGACAGCGTTTCTCCACGACGTTTTGGATCGATCCCACTTGCTTCTAAACTGTCTGCCAACCACTGTTTGGTTGTTTCATCTTTTCCATAGCTATTTTGCAAATTGTTCCAAAGGGTTTTGCGACGCAGCTGAAAGGCTGCTTTCGTTAATTTGAAAAACTCTTTTTCATCGGTGACTGCGACTGCTGGTTGTGATCGACGCGTCAATTTCAAAATAGCCGAATCAACATTCGGTTGGGGCACAAAAACGGTTTTCGGGACGATGAATGCCAGTTTTGCTTCCATGTAGTATTGCACAGCGATCGACAACGAGCCATAGGCTTTAGTCCCGGGAACTGCTGAGATTCGATCTGCCACTTCTTTTTGCATCATCACGACCATTTCATCTACTTTTACCTGAGACTCTAAAAAGTGCATCATAATTGGCGTAGTGATGTAGTAGGGCAAATTTGCGACAACTTTTAATGAAGCAGCCGTATCGCTGAATGCTGACTGAATGGTCGTTGCCAGATCTGCTTGCAAGACATCTTGATGAATGATTTTCACATTTTGATATGGCTGCATTGTGTCGGCTAACACTGGGATCAACCGATCATCAATTTCAAACGCCAACACTTGCTTGGCATGTTTTGCCAACTGTTCGGTCAGCGCACCGATTCCAGGACCAACCTCAATGACGTTTGTCGTCTCGTCGATGCCTGCAGTCTCTACGATTTTCCGTAAAATATTCGGTTCTGTTAAGAAGTTTTGCCCTAAACTTTTTTTAAAGGTAAAGCCATGTTTCGCTAAAATCTCTTTGGTTCTTGAGGGGGTTGCTATATCCCGTTCTTCCTTCACAATTCTTCCTCCACTATTTTCATTGCTTCTGCCAACTCTGCATCGGTGATACGAAACATTGTCAGCCGCTTCTCTAATTGTTTGCCGTTCGTATAGCCGATGCGTAAAAGATCCCCCAACCGCTCTCGTTTCTCTTTCGCTCCAGCCCCTGCGATCAAGCCATACGCTAACAACTGTTGCCGATCAATGGTTCCCTCACTGACTTCATTTGAAGCAATCGGGGTTACGACTTTTCGCAAGGCTTCTTTCAACGCTTCATGGCTGGCGTGTTCCACGCCTAAACTGCCCTTGCTTTTCGGTGCTGCCTGGCTGCGCGGTAAAAAGGCATGCTTGGCATCAGGAACGACTTCCATAATGATTTTGCGGATCTTTTCTCCCGAAAAATCGGGATCGGTAAACACGATGACCCCTCGTGTCTCTTGGGCGTGCTCGATTTGATCAAGGATCGTGTCATCGATCGCCGAACCGATCGTCTCGATGGTATCTACATCGAACACTTCTTGCAGCCGACGGGTGTCGTCTTTGCCTTCGACGACAATGATTTCTTCGATTTTCGGTTTATTAGTCATTGATCCTAAACAAGCGATGGGCATTTTTTGTCGTGTAGGCCGCAACATCAGCCACCGCTTCTTGCCGCAGCTCCGCGATTTTATCCACTACATAATGAGTATAGCCCGGTTCATTGCGCTTGCCGCGATAAGGAACAGGGGCTAAATACGGCGCGTCAGTCTCAACGAGCAGCCGATCTTGTGGCACGACTTGCGCAGCTTCTTGTACCTCCGTCGCCTTTTTGAAGGTCACGACACCACTAAAGGAAATATACATTCCTAGGTCCAAGAACTTTTTCGCCCATTCGCCGTCCCCGCTAAAGCTGTGCATGATGCCGCCGATCGTTTGGACTTTTTCATCCTTTAAAATCGCATAGGTATCTTCTAAGGCTTCACGGGTATGAATACTGATGGGCAGCTGATGTTCACGGGCGATCGCCATTTGCCGACGAAAGACCTTTTCTTGAACTTCCTTCGGATCTTCCATCCAGTGATAGTCTAAACCGATTTCACCTAGGGCAACGACTTTTGGTTGTTCCAAGCGCTCTTGCAAATAGGTTTCCACTTGTGGGGTATAAGAACCAGCTTCGGTGGGATGCCAACCGATAATACTGTAAATGCCAGGATATTCTTTGCTTAATGCTAACGATTTTTCAATCGTTGGCTGATCGAAACCGACGACCGCCATCTCCGTTACTCCTAGTTCTTGCGCACGGGCGACCGTTTCGGGAATGTCTTCGTTAAACTGTTCTGCATTCAAATGTGTATGAGAATCAAAAATCATGAAATCTCCTCCTTAGTCCTTCTATACTCTAGCATATTTTGACGGTTTAAGAAACGAATCCTCTTCGCTTTTTTCATCAGTTTAAGAAAACTTTCAGCAAGCAAAAAAAATCCGCCCAAAGTTGGAGGACGCCGAAGTTGATTTTCTCTATACTGAGGGTAACGAAATCGTATGGAGGTGGAAATATGGAACGATCAAAAATTGATCCCGGCCGCTTTTTTTCTGGCCAAAAAGCAGCCACGAAAGGCACGTTAAAACATCAATATCATTACTATCGGCAGCAAAATGCCCATCAAGCATTCAACAGCGATTTTCAGAGAAATTTCCAGCATGATTTCCCGAATTTTGCTACCTGGCTAAAATTGCAGCAACAGACACCACAAAAGAATCAAACAGCGACTTTTTCTCACTGGTTATTGGTTGGTTTCTTCGGACTTTTGACAGCAGCAAGTTTTTCGCAACAGCTCTTATTCCTACTTTTTGTCTTTGTCTTAGCCGCTCTCGTCAAAGGACCTGGCATGATCGTATGGGGCATCGTATATTCCTTCTTAGTTAGTCTGTTCCCGCCATTGGGTATCGTTCTTTCTGGCTTATTTTTCTTACTGACCCTGCGTCAATTAACCAAAAACGTCACTTTCGTTTTGACTGCATTGTACTTTTACGGCTATCCCTTTGTCATCACTGCCCTCCAACATTTTACGAATTGGGACCCGCAATGGCTGTGGGTCGGCAGTATCGGTTTTGCCTTGATCAGTGGCCATTTTGTCTTAAAGCAAAACTATCCCTTTGCTTCAAGTAAAAGTCTCGCATGGGCGATCATCTCCGTCCCTTATGATTGTGTCATGGCTTTGATCCCCGTCAAACACAAAGCACGCTTTAAACGTTTGGTGAAAATCAAATAATTACGATCTAGGATACAAAAGTCGGCTATTGCCGCCCCTTTTGTATCTTTTTTTCATGGAAGAAACAAACGAAATACGATGGATATTTTTTGTTATTTTTGCTTTCGCATGATTGCTTTTTTTGTAAGAATCTACTATGCTAGAAACTAGCAAATCAAAAAAGGAGCCACGCCATGTACACCCTCATTCTTATTGCATTCCTCCTTACGGGCTTGCTAGTTTACTCCTTTATTATTGAACCGCATCTTCTCAAACAACGGCACTACCTCATAAAAAAAGACAAGCGCACCGTCTTAGATATTTCAAAGGCTTACGATCTTTATCAAGCAGAAAGCAATCTCGTGATCGCCCATATCAGCGACCTTCATTTTTCTCGTTGGTACAAACCACGGCGAATGAATCGCATCATTCGATCAACGATCCAAAACAAGCCGGATCTGATCATCATTACGGGGGATCTGATCGATAATTATAAAAAATGGCCGCATCGTTCAACCAAGCGACTGATCGAAAAGCTGAAAAAATTGCAAGCGCCTCTGGGTAAGATCGCAGTTATGGGGAACCATGACCATTTGAATGACGGGCATTACTTTGTTAAGGAAATATACCAGCATGCAGGGTTTACCTTACTTGATAATGAGTCGGTTTTTGGTTCTGATGACAAGACGTCGATGAATATTGTCGGTATCGATATAGAAAGTCCGAAAGTCAGTTTTACCTATGAAGCAACCTTAGCAGAGTGGCAGCTGCTTTTGCTCCATGAACCCGATTATGTTTCTCGGATCACCAATCTGCCAAACTACGACTTGATTCTTTCTGGCCATAGCCATGGCGGGCAGATTCGCTTGCCTTTTTATTACGCGAAAACAAAGGGCGCGTTGAAATATACCGATGGGCTCTACCTTTTAGGCAATGAGACCTTATTAAGTGTTTCCAGCGGGGTTGGTATGACCAAGATTCCCGCCCGACTCGGTGTCCCACCTGAGATCCTTTATTACCATTTAGAACCGCAACAGCAATTGAACGTTTCTTAACTGTTCATCGGTGCAATTGGGAAAAAATCAGCGACTCGTTTCAGCAAACGTTCGATTCGCTGATTTTCTTTTTGCGCCTACCGTGTTAAAATATACTAAATAAACACTTTTTAACAATTAGGAGGAACCAAAAAATGCTCATCTCGGGAACGCTTTGGTTTTTGATCGCCTTCTTCGCTTATACAGCCTATGTATACGGTCAGGGGTTGTACTTTCCTGTCATCGCTTTTCTTGCTGCTTTGATGGGCTGCGGATTTTATCTCTTTGCTTTTCTCCAGCACAAAAATACGACGAAAAAACATCCTTAGCCAGAACGAGCTAAGGATGTTTTTTGCATTATTGATTCAAGCCTTGATAAATCGTATCGAGATTCCATTTCATCATGTTATAGTAGCTGTCGCCTTCTTCTCCCGGCTCTGCAATCGAATCGGTAAAGACGGTTCCGAATATCGGAATACCTGCATCACGAGAAACACTTTGCATCGGACGAGTATTGACGCTGCTTTCGACAAATAAGGAAGCGACGGCTGAATTTTGCAGCTGATCCACTAAGTTCTTGATTTGCGCAGGGGTTCCTTCTTCTTCGGTATTGATTTCCCAGATATAGGCAGACGGTACACCGTAGGCTTTGGAGAAGTATTTGAAGGCTCCCTCACTGGTGACGATCAATTTCTTCTCTTCGGGAATCGATTGGAAGTTTTCCTTCGCTTGCTGATCCAGTTCTTCTAATGAAGCCAAGTAGCGTTCAAGGTTTTCTTCATAGAAAGAGCGATTGTCAGGATCCTTTTCGCTCAAGCGTTGAGCAATGTTGCGGGCATAGATCATACCGTTTTCTAGATTTAACCATGCATGAGGATCGGCTTTGCTGTGGTCTTCATCATCAGAAAGATAAAGCACATCCACGCCATCACTGACGGCAAAATAATCTTCATTTTCTACCTTATTGGCATTGTTCATCAATTTGGTAAACCAGCCATTGCCGCCAGTTTCTAGATTCAAGCCGTTGTAAAGGATAAGATCGGCATCGGTCGCTTTTCGAACATCTTCCACTAAAGGTTCATATTCATGGGGATCACGCCCCACTGGTACGATACTGTGAAGATCGATTCGATCACCGGCAATGTTTTCCGTAATATCAGCAATGATCGAATTGGTCGCTACTACTGAAAGTTTCCCTTCTGTTTGGGCCATCTGTCCGTTTTGCTGTGCCAAAAAGAAGCCACCAGCTACAGCTGCCGTTGCTAAAACCGCCGTCGCTGACCAGCGTTTGACTGGACTGGTCTTTTGTTTTGGTGAGAACAAGAAACCGATCACGAAAAAGGCTCCTGCGGTCAAAACGATACTTGATCCTGCGGCAATATTAAAGCTGTACCCGATAAACAAGCCGATAAATGAGGCGAAACCACCTAAAACCCCTGCGATGACCATCATATGCTTCAATTGTTTTGTATAAAGATAAGCCGTTGCTGCTGGAGTGACTAACAGAGCCACGATCAAGATCGTTCCGACGCTTTGCATCGCTGTCACTGAAACCAAAGTCAACAAGAACATCAATAAATAGTGATAGGCTTGCACTTTCATCCCAAAGGCCTTTGCCATCATCGGATCAAAAGACGTGATCAACAGTGGACGGAAGAAGAGGATGATCACTGCCAGCACAAGGATAGCGATAGCGATCGTCAGCCATTTGTCGCTGTCTTGCACCGCTAGCACATTCCCAAACAAAATGTGAAACAAATCAGTCGAACTATTTGCTACTCCAATCAAGATAACCCCTAAAGCTAGAAACGAACTAAAGGTGATACCGATCGCCGTATCGCTTTTGATCAGGCTGTTATTGGCGATATAGGTAATGATCATGGAAGCCAAGATCCCAAAGAAGATCGCCCCGACAAAAAAATGAACGCCGAAGATATAAGACAAGGCTACCCCTGGTAAGACCGCATGAGAGATTGCATCCCCCATCAAGGACATCCCTCGTAAGATAATAAAACAACCGATCACCCCTGCCACGATCCCGATCGCGACTGCCGTGATCAAGGCATTTTGCAAGAAATGATAGTTACTTAAACTCGTAAAAAAGCTTGTCAACATGTTAAACGCCTCCTTTCACGATAATCGCATCGCCAAATGTTTGCTTCAAATTGCTCTCGGTAAAGACTTCACTGACTGGTCCCGCAGCGATCAGGGTTTGATTGAGCAGAACCAAGTAATCAAAGTATTCGGTGATTTTCCCCAGATCATGGTGAACGATAAAAATCGTCTTGCCAGCATCTCGCAAGTTACGCAACAGGCCGACGATGATCGCTTCACTGGTGGCATCGATCCCTACAAAGGGCTCATCGAGGAAAATATAGTTGGCATCTTGCACCAACGTTCGAGCAATCAAGACCCGCTGAAACTGCCCGCCGGACAATTCCCCAATCTGACGTTCCGCAAAGGATTCCATTTCTACCGCTGCCAGAGCGGCTGTCACTTTCTGCCAATCGTTTGCCGACATCCTTTGGAACATGCCCATCTTAGGATACAAGCCTAAAGATACGACTTCTTTGACTGTGATCGGAAACGTGTAATCAACCGCGGTCTTTTGTTCGACATAGGCAATTTCCTTTTGAAAGTCTTTTAACGCTTTTTTGTCGACACTCATGTTCCCACTGGAAGGGATCAATTTCAACGCCGCTTTGATCAGCGTCGACTTCCCTGCCCCATTTGGACCAATGATCCCTACGATCGACGGTTTTTCTACTTGAAACGACAAATCCGAGATCACTTGATGATCGCCATCATAGGCTGCGGATATTTCTGAAAAAGTAATCATTATTTTCACTCCATTTCCATAGTTAAGGATAGTTTATTTATTTTTTAGGTAGACCTAACTTATTTTTATTATACAAGAAAGGATTGGTTTTGCAAGACAGTTCTCTTGATTTTTTTAAGAAACACCGCAGTTTCTTGGCAATGACTCTTGAAAACTAAGATTCTATCTTTATTTATTGAGTAAAAGTTGGTGCCCACAAACACGGATGCCATCAATTTCTTTCTATCCTTTGAGCGCAAAGCATTGGATTTATTCTTAATAAAAGAGATCATTCCTCGGCACCTCAGTGACGTACGTTTTTCAATAACAGAAGAGAGGCGAATCAAAGCCTCTTCGCTTTCTCCCTTTATGATTAATACCAAACAAATCAAAGAATCAACAATTCTTCTATTTCCATAAATTCACGAACTCACTCTCTTTTATGATGACCAAGAAACCCTTTCATCTCGACTAAAACGCTTTATAAATTAAACTTTTCTAATTATTATGTGATTTTTCGAACAAAAGCTAAAAATAACATGACAACTATGTTAGTCTTTGATTTGGAAAAAGTTTTAGGAGGAATAAAAACAATGAAGAAAATTTTCCAAACACTATTAGTCCTAACGTCGTTAGCAACTTTGAGTGCTTGTGGCGCTGATTCACAAACAAGCAGCAGCACAAGTACTGGTTCATCTGCTAATGAAGAAACAGATGCAACTTCAGCTGCATCTGGTCAAGAATACACAGACCCTAGCGAACTTGCAGACAGCTACGATGTCGTGATTGTCGGTGCGGGTGGCGCTGGAATGGCCGCTGCGATCCAAGCAAAGGAAGCTGGCGCAAACCCAGTTATTTTAGAAAAAATGCCAATTTCTGGTGGGAATACATTGAAATCTTCTGCAGGAATGAACGCTTCAGAAACCAAATTCCAAGAAGCAGAAGGCATTGAAGATTCAAACGATCTATTCTATGAAGAAACATTAGCTGGCGGTCACAACACCAATGATGAAGAATTGTTGCGCTACTTTGTGGATCATTCAGCAGAAGCGATCGATTGGTTAGATTCCATGGGTATCACTTTAGACAACTTAACAACGACTGGCGGGATGAGTGAAAAAAGAACGCACCGTCCATCTGATGGTTCCGCGGTTGGGGAATACTTAGTTGATGGCTTGATGCGCAACATCCATGAATTGGAAATCCCAATTTTTGTAAATGCCGATGTCAAAGAAATCAATGAAGAAGATGGTCAAGTCAACGGGGTGACCGTTGAAGTAGAAGGAAACGAACAAACCGTTGATGCCAAAGCAGTTGTCGTTACAACAGGCGGTTTCGGTGCCAATTTCGACATGATCACCGAGTACAAACCAGAATTGGCAGACTACGTGACAACGAACCAAGAGGGTTCGACTGGTGATGGAATCAAAATGATCGAAGCGTTAGGCGGACAAACGGTTGATTTAGAGCAAATCCAAATCCACCCAACAGTGGATCAGTCTAAATCACTGTTGATCACTGAAGCTGTCCGTGGAGAAGGCGCGATCTTGGTCAATCAAGAAGGCGAACGGTTCTTCAATGAAATGGAAACACGAGACAAAGTCTCTGAAGCGATTATTGCCCTACCTGAAAAATCGGCAACGTTAGTTTTTGATGCAGGTGTCAAAGAACGCGTAACAGCCATTGATTTTTACGAGCAACAAGGGTTAGTCAAATCCGCTGACACGATTGAAGAATTGGCAAAAGAATTGGACATGCCAGAAGCAGCGCTTGCTGAAACGATCGCTACCTGGAACAGCAGTGTAGCTGCTGGTGAAGACGAAGCCTTTGGACGCAGCACAGCAATGGACAACGATTTGTCAACAGGACCTTACTATGCCATTGCCATCGCTCCTGGTATCCACCACACGATGGGCGGCGTGAAGATCAACACCAACACAGAAGTGATCGCTACGGATAACGAGATCATTCCAGGTCTTTTTGCAGCCGGTGAAGTAACTGGTGGGTTGCATGGTGAAAACCGAATTGGCGGTAATGCCGTTGCCGATATCATCATCTTCGGACGCCAAGCAGGAACAAAAGCTGCCGAATTTGCGCAAGAAAATTAAAACACTCTCTATAAAAAAGAAGTACTTACGCTTTTCATCAGCGTTAGTACTTCTTTTTTCTCATATAATTGACACAATAGTTTTATTGATCTTATGCTGTCACTTTGATGATCTGCACCTCATAAGGCGCCAACTGAAGAAGTTGGTTTGTCGTTTTTCCTGTAAGCAAGTCGATTCCTGAAGTTGCTACCTCTACTTCTTGATTTTCTTCGGAAAAATTCATCACAAAATAATAGGTAGTCGGAGCGAGCTGCTCTTGCTGACTTTCTCTACTTTGAATCGACACGTTCGTTGAACCTTGGCTGACCCACTCATTTTGTAAGCGAAGCTGTTGTGTTACTTCTTGATAGAAGTCTTCCAAAAAGGCTTGATCCGTCCGTCCCCCGAGATAGTAGGCACTTCCTTCACCATAATCATTTACGGTCACTGCAGCTTGACCTTGATAAAAATCTGCACCGTACACCCCTAACGTTTGGGCGGTGTTTGTTTGGACAATACTACAATAATCATGAATTTGGTACTGCTGCTCCTTCATTAAAAGCAGATTTTTTTGTTTCGGATATAACGTATCGATTTCTTTCACAGACACACCAAACAGTTCTTCTAACTCTTGGGGCCAGCCCCCTAAATAGGTCAAGTCCGTTTCATTCACGATCCCCGTCAAATAAGTGGAAACCAGTGTCCCGCCATTTTTCGTATACTGTTGAAATTTTTTCATAGTTTCTTTTGGTAAGAGGTAAAGCATCGGAGCGATGATCAATTGGTAAGCATCAAAGTCATGGTCTTTCGTGATGACATCAACCGCGATGTCATGATCCCAAAAATAGCGATAATGCTCTTGCAACGTTTGTGGGTAGCGTTTGCTCTCCAAACCAAAACCTTGCGCATCATTGAGCGCCCAATTGTTATCCCAATCATAGATGATCGCCACTTTGGCTTTTTTGTGCAATCCTTTGATTTCTTTGATTTCTTCTAAGGCTTTCCCCACTTCTGCTACATCTTGAAAAACACGATTTTGCTCGTCGTTGTCATGGTCCACGACGGCCCCATGGAACTTCTCAGACGAGCCTCGAGATTTCCGCCATTGGAAATAAAGATTACTGTCTGAACCGTGAGCAATAAATTGCATAGAAGACAAAAGATGCATCCCGGGACGTTTCGTGCGATTGACTGGATGCCAATTCACACCACTAGGGGTTGATTCCATGATCAAAAATGGTTGCTTTTTCAAGCTACGATATTGATCATTGATAAACCCAACCTTACTTGCCAAATCAGCTGTCGTTCCCCAATCATTATGCCAAGCAGGATAACAGTCCCAACTAATGACATCCACATGCTGGGCAAATTTTCCATAATCAAGACTATAAAAGGGAATCAAATCACGGGTATCTGCCATGAAATTCGTTGTGATCGGCACATCTGGAGACAAACGACGAATGTCTTTGATCTCATGTTCATAGAAATCAATAGTCTGATCGGTTACAAAACGATGCCAGTCTAGATTTAGTCCATGAACTTGCATTTCGCCGATCGGTGAAGGAGATTCGATTTGCGACCAATCGGTGATGGTATGGCTCCAGAACGGTCCCCACCAGGCCTCATTCAAGGCTGCTAGCGTTTGGTACTTCTGCTTGACCCACTGACGAAAGTTTTCTTGGCAAATAGGACAATGACAATCTCCAGAATACTCATTGGAAATATGCCACATCAATAGTGCTGGGTGATCGTGGTAGCGTTCAGCTAATTTCCGATTGATGATCGCCACTTTCTCACGATAGATTGGCGAAGAAAAGCAGTGATTGTGTCGCCCACCGTGTAACATTTTTTCCCGTTTTTCATTGGTCCGGAGAACTTCAGGGTATGCTTTAGACAACCAGGCAGGACGCGCGCCGCTTGGCGTCGCTAAAATGACGTTACTGTTTCGTTCGGCAAGCTCATCCATGATTTTGTCTAACCATTCAAATTGAAACACCCCTTCTGCTGGCTCTAAGGCACTCCAAGCAAAAATACCAAGGGAAAATGTATTAGCATGAGCTTTTTCCATTAGTTCTAAATCTTTGGCTAAGATCTCGGGATAATTTAGCCACTGGTCAGGATTATAATCCCCACCATGTAAAAAGCGTTCTTCTAAGTTATATCTTGTCATCTTCTCTTCCTATCCTTTTGTGCCGCCAGCGGTCAAACCGGAGACAAAATGTTTTTGTAATGCAATAAAGACGAGCGCGATCGGAATACTGATCAAAATGGCCCCTGCCGCAAAAGTCGTATAGCTGGCACCCATTTTATCCGTGACTAATTTGTATAACCCGATGGGTAATGTATAGTACTCAGGATTACGTAAAATCACTGAAGACAGGGCAAAGTCTCCCAGTGGTCCGGTGAAACCATTCATGGCAACCACTGCCAGCATTGGTCGAGATAATGGAATCAAAATTTGCCAGAATATTCGCGTATTGCTTGCGCCATCTATCTTGGCACTCTCGTCTAAATCTAACGGGATCGAGTCAAAATATCCTTTCAATAAGTACGTGTTCATGGGAATCTGACCCCCAACGTAAATCAAGATCAGCAACCAATGACTATTGATCAAGCCGAGCATTTGCGCCAGTACAAAAATTGCGATCAAGGCAGAGAACTGCGGGATCATTTGTAGTAGTAAGAACAGCATCAATCCATTTTTACGGCCTGTAAAACGAAACCGTGAAAAGGAATAAGCCGTCATGGAGACAAAGATCAGTGACAGGAACATAGTGCATACACTGATTTTCAATGAATTCAAATACCATTGACTATAATATAGCGAGTTGTCGCCAGCAAACAATTTCGTGTAGTGACTTAATGTCGGACTCGTCGGAATCAGACTCGTACTTATTAAACTGTTCCCAGGATTAAAACTAGCACCGATCGTCCATAGTAAAGGGTAGACGATCACCACTACCGTAAAAATCAGTACGAGATATGTCAAGGATAGGCGGACAAATTTTTGTTTTTTCATACTTGCTGCCTTCATGTTATCCAACCTCCTTGAATGAATTTGTTCGACGGAATTGCCATAAAGCAATCGCGATTACGACGATCGATAAGAGAATCGTCAATGCTGCTGCTAGTGCATATTGACTATTTTGCATCGTGAGCTTATAGATCCATGAAACCAAAATATCGGTACCACCAGCGGTCGAACCAGGAACTGCCGGCCCACCAGAATTAAACAGATAAATGATATTGAAATTGTTGAAGTTAAACGTATATTGCGTAATCAAAATTGGTGCCATTGCATAAAGCAGTAATGGCAATGTGATTCGTCGGAATTTTTGCATAGCTGAAGCACCATCGATGGTCGCCGCCTCATACAAATCATCAGGAATGGATTGCAGCGTCCCTGTAGTCACGATAAAAATATACGGAAAGCCTAGCCAGCCTTGAATCAGTAACAAAGCTAAACGGGTCCAATTCGCACTCGTTAGCCAAGGAATCGGTGAAATCTGGAAGAAATTCAAAATCGTATTATTGATCGCACCAAAGGAATCATTGAACATTCCTGAAAATACCAAGATCGTAACAAATCCCGGAACTGCCCATGGGAGGATCAAAATCGTTCGAAAGAACTTTTTGAATCGTAGTTCTTTTTGATGCACCAGCACCGCTAAAAATATTCCGATAGAAACTTGTAACGTTGAGGCGATCAAGGTCCAGATAACTGTCCAGCCTAGAACATTGAAGAAGGTACTACGCCAAATATCGACAGTAAAAATCTTCTTAAAGGTCTCTAATCCCACCCAATCTGCTAAATTGGCAGGTGCAGAATGATACAGATCATAGTTCGTAAAAGCTAACGCGATACTAAAGAGAATCGGAAAAATAACAGAAAACACGAGTAAGAAAAATGCTGGGCTACTCATTAAATAAGGATAGCCTTCTCTTAATAGTGCCTGGTAGCTTTCACGGATAGAGTTGACTGGTAGCTCATTGTCTCTTAATTCGCCGTTTTTATAGGCATCACGGATGTTTAAATAATAGAACAACAGACCAAAACCGATGACGATCAAGGCAACTAATCCTTCTGCTAATAAAAAGATGGAATTGTCTCTCGGCACTTCCACGCCTAATGTCACGATGCCCCAAAGTCCCATATTAAATAAATCTTTAAAGACGACAAGATACATAGCAAAAAAGAAGAAAAATAAAGCGCCTTTGATTTTTTGCCGATTATAAAATTGACCGAATCCTGGTATTATCGAGAATAGCATTGCTCGTTTTGCATACGACTGCGTGTTTTTCACATTTTCGCCCCCTGTAAGAAAAAGCCGCTGACAAACGTTTCGTTCGGCATTACTTGATTCCTAGTGCTGAATCACCATCCGAAACGTTTGTCCTCGTAACGACTTTTTAGTTTTGAATTGCTGCAATGGCTGATTTGATCTGATCGACTGCCTGTGGTAGAGCTGTTTTCGGTTCAGCCTTTCCAGTAGCAATGGTTTGCAATGCGGCATCCATTGGTTCCCATACTGAATTCATTTCAGTGATCCCTGGTGTTAGTTCTGCGTGTTGGGACTGAGCGGCGATGGCTGCAGCACTTTCACTTTCTTGAACTGATGGATCATCTGCCAAAGAAGCAACCGCTGGTACTTCTTGTGTTTTTTCATAACGGACTTTTGAATTCTCCTCATTGCTGATAAATTTCACGAACGCTTCAGCTAATTCAGGGTTTTGGGAATAGCTACTTACGTTGTAGCTTTTGACACCGATAAAGGAGCCCATATGTTCACCATTCCCTAATAATGGCAATTCTTTCACACCATAGTCGATGCCCGCTTCTTTATAAGGAGACAAGTTCCATGGTCCCGAGACGACAGCTGCAGCTTTTCCTTCCGTAAATAAAGAGTCCAACACATTGATTCCTTGTTCACCGACCAATCCGGATGGAAAAACACCTGCATCATAAAACTGTTGGATATAGTCCGCTCCTTCGATCGCACCTTCATTAGCTAATCCAATATCTTCAGGGTCATAGGATCCATCGGCATTCTCGCCAAAAACATAACCGCCATAACCGCTCAATACACCTTGTGCGTAATAAATTTGATCCCATAATGCCAGTAACCCATAACTGTCAGCACCTAAGACAGACTTGGAATACTCCAGCCACTCATCCGTTGTCTGTGGCAAGTCTTCTTCGGAAATTAGTTCTTTGTTATAATACAAAATTTGTGTTTCAACCGCTTTTGGTAAGCCGTAAACTTTGCCGTCAACGATTTGCGATTGCATTGCTGATTCTGTATACAGATCTTGTAGCGTTTGATCGACTGTTAATTCTTTCAACAACCCTTCGGTAACGGCTGTACCGATTTGATCGCCAGGAATCGTGATGACATCCGCACCTGTACCAGCGGGGCCATCCAATCGTAAATCTTCGATCTGTCCACCATAGGCTTTTTCGACCACTTTGATCGTCACATCGTGTTCTTCTTCAAATTGTTTGACTGCCTCTTCAATCCCAGTTGATTTTGCTTGGTCTTCCCAGACCAATAGATCATAGTCCTTACCGCTGCCACTATTTGCTGCAGTACTATCTGTCCCTTCGCTTTGTGGACCGCAAGCACCTAATCCTAAAGCTGCTACACTTAAAAAAAGAACTCGAGACATTTTTTTCATCATCATTTCTCCACCTTTTCTTTATTTTGCAAACGCTATCTTCTCGTTTATAATAAATTATTTTACTTAATATGTAAATAGTTTTACTAAATTAATTTCTTCAATGGAGTAAATAAACGGATAAAATCAAGGTTTATCACACAAATATTTTTTTCGAAATACCTCTATGTTACAAACTTCCACTATTCAGTAAATATATTTAGTAAATTCATTTACTTAGTAAAGTTGTTAGCGTATACTAGAAGAAAGAGGTGAAGAAGATTGGTTACAATAAAAAAAATTGCCGAGCAATCAGGCTTTTCACAAGCGACTGTTTCCCGATTATTGAAAGGCGACGAATCGTTGTCGATCGCAGCCGATACGCGTCAAAAAATTATTCATACCGCTTTATCACTAGGTTATGATCGCTCAAAAATAAAAACAACACTAGAAAAAATCGCCGTCCTTTTCTGGCTGACAGAACAAGAAGAGCTTCAAGATGTCTATTTTCGACAATTGCGAATCTCTTTAGAAAAATATGCGAAAATCAACAATTTGGAAATTCAACTGATCACCCATGAAGATGATGTTTTAGAAACATTGCAAGAGGTCGCGGGGTTTATTGGGATTGGCTCTTTCACTGAGAAAGAAACGCAGCAGTTCAAATCCGTTTGCCCCTATGGTGTCCTTTTGGAAATCAACCCCTGTCCAGAGCTGTTCGATACGGTCAAACCCGATACTGATCGAATGACGCAACTGGCGATCGATCTGTTTTTAACAAAAGGATACCGAAAGATCGGCTTTATTGGTGGCGCTTATCTAAATCCTGATACTCAACGTGCAGAAATGGATAGTCGCGAGATCATCTTCCGTCAAACGCTGGCTCGTCGAGATGCGTTCGATGAGGCGTTCTTATTTAGTGGTGGCAATTTTTCCGTTGAAACCGGCTATCGTTTGGCGAAAAAAATGGTGGAATCCCTTGGTGACAATTTGCCAGAGGCGCTCTTTGTGGCTTCTGACACCGTCGCAGTTGGTGTGCTCCAAGCGTTAAATGAACGATCTATCATCATTCCTGATCGCTTGGAATTAATCAGTATCAATGACAATGAGATCGCAAAATTTGTGGCTCCCCCACTAACAACGTTTAACATCGATGTGGAGGAAATCGCCAAAACCGCGATCGATTTGCTGGTGGATCAGATCGTTCATCCTCGAGCGATCACCAAAACAGTCCTTTTAGGGGCTGAACTCATCGAGCGAAAAAGCTTTACGCAAGCTTAAAAAACGCCCCTAGAAAGTTAGAAAAAGCTAACTTCCTAGGGGCATTTCATTGTCTAAATCGAAAAAAGCATTCTTTCGTTTTTCACATCTCTTTCGCTACAGCATACACAAGATGCGGCATGTCCACTTGTCGATAGTGTTTAACAAAGCGATCCACCAGCTTCATTCCATTGCGCAATGCCACATTTATGGAGGCTTGATTGGTCTCACGAATGATCGAATAAACAATGGCGGCATTCAGCGTTGCAAACGCATAGTCTTTACAGGCCTGGGCGGCTTCTGTGGCGAACCCATGATGCCAGAAGTTCTTTTGAAACAAGTACCCAATTTCTAAAACGGCTTCTCCCTTGACGTCTTGCCATGTCAACCCGCATTGACCGATCGCTTGCCCGGATGCTTTCTCAATCACTAGCCACAAGCCAATGTGATCGTTTTGATAGTGTTGCAGCTGTTTGTCGATCCAACCAGTGACTTCTTGCTCACTGAAGGGTCCTTCATAGGCAATCATAACTTCTGGATCTTGCAAAATCTTTTCAATCGCTGGTCGATCGTCATGACTCATTTCTCGCAGCACTAATCGCTTAGTTTCAATTAGTGGTTCCATGGTGGTTGCGCTCCTTCCTATTCCATTCGGTTTCTTTTCAAAAAATACCAACTTGCTGCCCATGCGGTGATGGGTAAAATAATCACCGCTGCCAGACCCGTGATCAAACAAACGACCAATTCTGAGACGAACGCCTTCGAATTGATCATTTCACCAAAGGAGATCGACAAATCTTGAAACCACGCAATCAAGGCCAGATTACTTCCCATAAAGGCAAACAATAAGGTATTGATCGTCGAGGACAATACGTCTGATACTACTGTCATACTACTTTTACTTAATGCCTTGATCGAGACTTGCGGGTTTGCTTGAAAAAGTTCATAGGTCGCAGTGCTGATTGCCATACTCCCATCTGCCACCGCCCCCGAAAAACTCATCAAAATGATCGCAGTCATCAATGTCTTAAAATCGATGGCTACATCAAAGGAATACATCGCCAACTCATCCAGTTCCTCTGCCGAAAACCCATGCAGATTCATTGCAGCGAGCACAAGCGGAAATAATAGTAGAAAAAGCCCTAGAAAGACCAACACACAGACAAAGGCAATTTTGGTTTTCTGATTGACGCCATTCACGAAAAACAAGGTGATCGCCGCCACGGCTAAAAAGGCAACACAAGCCGCTGGTATGATCGGTGCCCCTCGGTCAATCAGGACCAGAAGCGCTAGAAAGACAGCCACATTCATAAACAGACCAGTGACTTGAAACAGCCCTTCGATCCGAAAAACAGCGAAAGTCAGCAAGAGAAAAAGCAAGATCAACACAAACAAAACAGTCATTTTGCTTTCCTCCTATGCACTTCAAAACATAGAAGCGTCAACGGTACCGATAAAACCAACGCAAAGCCGCCGCATACTGTACGCACTATTTCTAAAGAAAGATGCATCGGCAATGCTTGCGAAAGCAGCCAGCCATTGGCTAGGTAAAACAATAGCGCTGGCATACTCCCACTTAAATAGGCAAACAACAAGACATTGATCATCGAAGAAGTCGTATCTTGCGCGATGGACCGACCGATCGCTAATCGTTCCTTGCGGCTCGTCTGGGGATTGATGCGTTGGATCTCATCTAAACTGGCAATCAGCATGACGATATTGTCCATGCTGGCACCAATCGCGCCAATCAGCAGACTCCCTAGATAGACACTGCGATACGGACGGGTCAGAAACGACATTTCTTCATAGCGCAACCCATGATCTTGCAAAAGATCCATGGCGAACCGACAGAGAAAAAACGCCAAGAGAACGCTGGCTAAGGAGGCAATGATTTTGCGGCTGTCGATCGTACGAAAGCCATAGGAAATCCCCATCGTCAAAACCAACGAGACGATCGTAAAAACGATCATCAAAAAGACCAATGAAAAGGAGCTGTTGCCTTTGTGAAACCAAAGAAAAAGGAGCAGCAAGCCAGTATTCACAAAGATACTAAGCAAAGCCCGTAAGCCCTTTTTGCCACCAATTGCGACTACTGCCATCAGGAATAAGGCAAGGAAGAAAAAGAGATACCCATCCCGTTTTTGTGCTTGTACCTGCCAGCCATCCCCTTCTTTTTGCAAAAGCAGCTGTTGTCCGTTCTGATACAACGGATGAATCGCACCGTTGGGGGTGTATTGCGTAGTGACTGTCCGCAGTGCCCCAGCTTCTTCTCCGTTGCGAAGGATCCCTTGAATCTGCTGCTGGTCGGCGGTGACTTGAACCGTTTGTACTTCTATGATCGGCTGTGTATAAAAGCGACTGCTTTGGGTTTGGATCAGCCAGCTCAAGACCAGCAAGCTAACAAAGGCCGCTAGATAATAATACTTTTTCAAGACCGTCTCCTTTCTTTTTCAGCAAAAAAAGACTTAGACAAACCACCAGTCCTACGACCAATCACCTTGTGAGGCTGGCTGACTGGTCGAAATGGTTACTGTGTTGGCGATACTAACTGCTTTGCTAGTCGCCTGCTTTGTCAAAGTCCTTTTAATTGCTCGTTTTGCTTACACGACATTTTGCGCTGTACCTGCTTTAAAGCCGCTTAAGTTCGCCACAGCGATCCCCATCAAACGACGTCGGGTTTCGACTGGCGCCCAAGCGATATGCGGCGTCAAATAGCAATTTGGTGCTTGCAACAAGGGATTGTCCGCTGCAATCGGTTCTTTCGAGACGACATCTGCCGCCAAGGCTGCGATCTGCCCGGTTTTCAGCGCTTCAGCAACTGCCGCTTCATCGATCAAGCCGCCACGGGCGGTATTGATCAGGATCGCAGAAGATTTCATTTGTGCCAATGCGGTGCGATCGATCATTTTTTCTGTCTCAGGAAACTGCGGAACATGAAGGCTGATGATATCTGCTTCTTGATACAATTCCGCCAGCGAAACTTGTTTTGCCCAATCCGCTTGTGCTGGTTTTGGTCGATGATTAAAGTAGATCACCTTCAACTGAAACGCATGAGCGATCGTGGCAACGGCTTGAGCAATCGCACCATATCCAATCAGCCCAATCGTTTTGCCTGCCAATTCCATCAATGGTGTCTGCCAATAAGAAAAATCTTTGCTGATTTGCCAGTCGCCCTGATGCACGGAACGATTATGGTGTCCCACTTGATTCGTCACTTCCAGCAGCAAAGCAAAGGTCGCTTGTGCCACTGCATTGGTACTGTAGCTAGGAATATTGGTCACGGTGATTCCCTGTTCCTTCGCTGCTGCCAAATCAACGACATTGTATCCAGTTGCCAAGACCCCAATGTAGGTCAATTGCGGACATGCTTTGAGCACATCTGCGGTGATCGGCGTTTTATTTGTCAAAATTGCTTCGGCATCGCCGATTCGCTCAATAATTTCTTGTTTATCTGTATACGAGGTACGATCATACACCGTCACCTCTCCTAATTCTTCAAACCCTTGCCAAGACAAATCTCCTGGATTCAACGCATAGCCATCAAGTACAACGATCTTCATTCTTTCGCTCCTCTCGCTTTTCCTTTTGCTTTTCCATAAAAAACGGGAATTCCTAGTAGCGTCACGCCAATTCCCACGACTGCTAACCACGTATCAGTGATCAAGGTCATAATCAAGATAAAACAGCCACCTAAGATCGCAATCAAGGGAATGATTGGATAGAAGGGAACTTTATACGGACGCTTCATCTGCGGTTCTGTTTTTCGCAAACGAAAAACTCCTACAAATAATAATACACTAAAGAACCACATAACAAAAACCAGCATATCGGTCAAGAGATCAAAGGTGCCTAAAAGCATCATGATACACGCGATCCCTAATTGTAAAAAAGCCGCCGCATAGGGTGCATTGGTGGTTTTACTTAAAGTGGCAAAGGTCTTGCTGAAAGGAATCTCATCTTCCAACGCCATGGCATATGGGACCCGCAAGCCAGTCATTGTATAGCCGTTCAATGCGCCATACACAGAGATCAGGATACCGATCGTGACCAGTTTTCCGCCAAAGCTGCCAAACAAGGCCATCGCAGTTTCTGAAGCACTGTTCAAATTACCAGCGATTTGATCGATCGGCAATGTTTTTAAAAAGGCAACATTGATCAACACATACACCAAGGTAACAAAACTCAACCCAAAGATGATGGCTTTTGGTAAATCTTTTTCGGGTCGCTTCATTTCCCCAGCGACATTACCGACTCCCATCCAGCCGTCATAAGCAAAAAGGGTTGCTAAGAGGGCACTACTGATGCCAGCTGCAAGCGATCCTTGAGTATTGGAAGAAAAATCCACCAATGAGACCGATACTTGCCCTGGTGTCAACAGGCCCGCCACGATGATCACCGCAATCGGAATCAGCTTGACTGCTAACGTGACGGACTGGACTTGAGCAGCGGCTTTTGTTCCCAAAAGATTGATCAAGGTCACACTCGTTCCGGTCAAAATCGATAAAGGAAGCAAATAATTGCTGGGTAGATGAAATAAGTTCAAACACTGGGTCGCAAAAATAATACTTAAAGCCGCCACGTTTGCTGGAAAGTAAATGATACTTTGTGCCCAGCCTAATAAAAAGGAGGGTAATTTCCCATAAATTCTTTCAATATATCGAATGGGTCCGCCAGTCTCAGGAATCGCCGTCGCTAACTCCGCCACCGTCAAACCGCCGCAAATCGTTAGAAAGCCGGCAAGCAGCCAGACCAACAAGGTCAAACCGGTGGATTGGGTCTGCTGGACCACAGCCGCTGCTTTGAAAAACACGCCGGCGCCGATCACCGTTCCCATTACTGTCGATAATGCCCCAAAAAAACTGATTTCTTTTTTCAATTGACTTTTCACAACATCACTTCCTTTTTAAATGAATAAGTCAAAGTATAGCGGATAGAAACTATCTTGACTAGAGGAATTTCAGAAAACAAAAAGCAAATACCATGAAAAGACGGCATTTGCTCCAAAATTTTTTTATTCTTTTGTGGATTCTTGAAAAACCAGCAACGGAAGCTGTCGTTTTTTGTGCATTTGTTGAACCAAATAAATTCCTGCCAGCAAGATGATCGGGAAAACGATCGCCCCTAGAATCCCAACCTGCAACTGTTGTCCCGTCCATTCGACGATACTGCCGACGACAGCGGGTCCGATTGAACACCCTAAATCTCCTGCTAATGCCAAATAAGCAAATAGCGCCGTTCCGCCGTTGCGAATGTATTGCGCAGAAAGACTAAAGACCCCTGGCCACATGATCCCTACGGCAAAACCGCTTAAGCCGCAGCCAAGGAACCCGATCAATGGCAATGAAGCAAAGCCGATCATCATATACGCCAGTAGGCAAAGCAAAACACTCAAAAACATAAAGCGTTTCAAATCGATGCGTTCCCCAAACTTGCCGTAAAGCAAGCGGGAGATCCCCATCATCAAGGCAAAAACCATTGGCCCTGCTAAATCGCCTAGCGTCTTACTAACGCCTAAGCCCTGTTCGGCAAAGGTCGATGCCCATTGGCTGACTGCTTGTTCGCTGGCTCCAGCACAGACCATCATCACCAGAAACAGCCAAAAGCTTTTCAAGGAAAAGAGCTGCCGAGTGGTCAACCCTCGTTCTCCTTCGGCAACGATTGGCGCCAACGGGACTTTGGTAAAGAAAAACAAATTGACCAACGGGATCAGTGCCCAGATGATCGCCAAAATCGGCCACTGTTGAATACCGAACACCATGAAGAACGCCGTTGAGAACAAAACGACCCCCACGTACCCCCAGCAATAAAACGAGTGCAGCATGCTCATCGTTTTTTCCTTATGTTCCGTTGGACAGGCTTCAACGATGGGACTGACTAAGACTTCCAGCAAGCCACCGCCAATGGCATACAACAAAACCGCTGCTAACAATCCGCTAAACGGGGTCGAAAACCATAAGGGAAAAACGGCTAGACCAATCAAGCCGATCGCTGCAAAAAAATGCGCGGCTACGATCGACACTCGATAGCCGATGCGGTCTACAAAAAAGATTGCTGCAAAATCGACGGCTAACTGGGTCAAAAAGTTAAAACTAACCAGCAAAGTAATCTGGCTGATCGGTAGCTGGTATTGGCTTTGAAAGGTCAAAAATAATAAGGGGGCAAAATTATTGATGACAGCTTGAACGATGTACCCTACAAAGCAAGCCGCAATCGTCGAACGATAACTTTTCATTTTCACTTCTCCTTTACTCGTCTTATCAGTATACCAAGTCCAATAAGACAGTAACCATGGAGAAAACACTTTTTTTACCCAGAGAATCTTAAGGAAATCAGGATTTTTCTTCCTTCAGATAATTCCCTTAAATGGAAGCAGCAAAAAAGCTGTCCTCACAGACAGCTTTTTCCGACTTATTCTCAAGGCTAGGCGTTTTTCTTCCGAGCAGCGATGGTTTTCATGGTCGCTTCAAAGATTGGGCCAATAAAGACGATACACAAGAGAGTACCTAACCCAACACTGGCGCCTAGCGCAAAACCGATCAAGACCATGGCTGCATCCAAGCCGATACGGATCGTTTTTTGCGTCAATTTGCTTCGTTTGTAGATCAAGGCAGTCAAGGCTTCTAACGCCGCTGATCCCTTGTTGGAAGAAACGTAGATACCAGCGCCGATCCCAAATAAGATCGGTGCTGCGAAAATAGCGATCCAAGGATAAAAAGGCAAATGAATCGATACTTTGTCCATCACTGGTTCAAAGATCCCAATCAACAGGCCTAAGCCAATCCCATTGATAAAACTGCCAATGCCTAATTCGGCACGATCAAAGACTGCAACGATCAACAAAACAATAATATTAAAACACAAACTGGCAATCCAAAAAGGGACATCGACGAAATTCAAAATTCCTAGTAAAAACGTACTGATCGTATCATAACCTTGATGGGCGGTGATCAATAAGGAAATGGCCAACGCAATCAGCCCGGTACCTATCAAAACTTGTGCAAATTTTTTGGTTTCTTTCACAACATCACGCTCTCTTCTTTATTTTTCCTCTCTTAGTTTACCGTGAAAGCGTCACAATTACTATCATTTAATCACAAAAACCAGATTTTTTTTGAAGAAATCTAAATTCAATCAAGGGATTCATAATGCTGTTCATAGGTATCGCGAAACTCTTTGGGGGTCAGACCATTCAATTTCTTAAACATTTTGGAAAAATAGTTGGTATTGTTGTAACCAATACGATCGCCTATCTCACTGATCGTGGCTTTCGAATGAAGCAGCAGCTGCTGGGCTTGCTTGATCCGCACCAGATTGACGTACTGATTAAAACTCATTTCCGTTTCTTTCTTAAATAGCTGGCCCAAATAAACGACGCTGACATGCAGTTCTTCTGCCGCTGATTTGACCGTCAAATCATGGGTATAGCCTTCTTCGATCAGTTGGATCGTCTTTTGAACGATCTCCGAATAGCGTTTTTGCGGTGGCTGCGATTTCGCCAGCTCCAGCACATCATCAAAGAGCTGCCGCAAATCTGCCAGTGTATTAGACTCCCGAATCCGTGCCAAAATCTGTTCATGGTTTTCATGGGAAAGTACTGGTAGCTGCCGATAAATATCGTTGAACAACAAGAACGAAACATAGCGAACATGCTCAGGGTCTGCTTGGGTTTGTTCCAAAATAGCGAACATTTTATCCAGCTCATGTTGGATCGTTTTGACATCCCCAATGGTCAGTGCTTTGTTAAAAGACAGAAACGGGAGTTCTTCGTTTCGCTCTAAAATATCCACGTGGATCGTCTGTTCTTGTAAGAACAGATCTGGGTAGAAGGCTTGCAGTGACTGAACCTGCTTGATTTTTTCATAGGCTTTATACAAATTCTCCCACTCGTTGATGGTCTCGCTCATAATCAACTGCCAGTCAGTACTATTGAGCTGCTGTGCCAGTGCTTTTAGATCAGCGTTGATTTGCTGCCTTGGTCCAGCAGCAGTAATGATCACTTGGTTTTCATCTAATCGCCCTGGTAAGATCAATGGCTGATCGTGTTGCTGAAAAAACGTCGTGATTTTTTGTAAGATCTCAGCAGTCCCATTGAACTGCAAAACGGTAAAGGGTGCTGCTAGTGGCACCCGCTGTTGCGCCAGCAAATGGAGGTACTCGCTTTCGTTCAATTCATCATTCAACCAAAGCAGCAGGCTTGATTCTTGATACAGTTCTTTTTCTGCCAACAGTTTTTGCTGCTCCTCTAACTCAGCTGCAATTGCTTGTACACTGCTGCGTAGTTCTTCTTTGTTAACAGGTTTGACGAGATAATTACGCACACCTAACGCCATGCCTTGTTTGACAAAGGCAAACTCCTGATAGCCTGATAGAATGATCGAGAAAAATCGATTCCCAAACGCTTGTGCTTGGCGGATCATATCGATGCCATTCATTTCTGGCATCCGAATATCCGTGATCAGCAAATCAACGGAATGCTCTTGCAAGTACTCGAGGGCTTCACTAGCACTTTTCGCTGTATGCACCACTTCAAAGCCCAGTTCTTGCCAAGGCAAGATCATTTGCAGCCCCTGCAAGATCATGTATTCATCATCAACGAACATTGCTTTATACATCTGTCTCATGCCCCCTTTGCAAACGTTTCTCATCTAAGCGGATCTTGACCGTAAACCCAGCACCTGCCTGAGACGTAACGTCCATTTGATAGGCGCTGTTGAACATGCCCCGCAACCGTTCGTGAACATTTTTGATCCCGATCGAGGTTTGGGCTCCGATCTCCTGATTTTGCAGTTCTTCTTGGATCATCGCCAACTGCTGTGCATCTGCGCCTTTGCCGTTGTCTTTGACCTCAATCACGATCTGATCGACTTCTTTATAAGCCTTGATACTGATGGCATTATCATTGCGCTGATAATCGATGCCGTGAACAAAATAGTTTTCGACAAGCGGCTGCAGCGTGAACTTCGGCAATTCCAACTGTTCTAATGCCGAATCGATGGTTACATGATAGGCGATCTTATCTGGGTAGCGCATCTGAAACAAGTAGACATATTTTTCACAAAAATCGATTTCTTCTTTTAAGGTCTTCGTCTTTTCTTGCGTCGTATTGTTCCGTAGCAGTGCCGAAAAGGCATAGACGACATCCGCCAGCTCTTCTTGGTTGCGACTCAAGGCATACATTCGAATGTATTCTAACGTGTTATACAGAAAATGCGGATTGATCTGTGCTTGCAGCGCCCGCATATCGGCGTCTCGCTGCTTGATCTCTAACGTGTAGATGTCTTTGATATACTCGTTGATACTGTAAGTCATTTGATTGATGGCTTCTGCGATTTCTTTCAGCTCTTGTTGGACATTGGCGGTATCGATCCGCTTATCAAAATTTCCTTGACTGACTTCTTTCGTCGCATAGACGATCTGCTGTACTTGCGAGGTATAGCGCTTGAAGGTCCGATGGAGCACCCATAGGACCAATAAGAGAATCCCAATCCCAAAGCTAAAAATCCAAATGGCGCTGGAAAAAATATCCCGCCAGATCACGCCTTTTGACAACAAGATCAGTGACAACTCTCCGCTGACGGTCGTTTGTTTTTTGATATAAAAGTCTTTCGACAGAGTGTCGTGAATCGTTCCATGAGCCACCGCCTGATCAATTTTCGCTAAGGTCTGCTTGCTAAGGTTCGCGGCATCCTTGTATAGCCGCTGACCATTGGAGGTATACAAAAAACTGTTAATACCATGCGCTTGGTTGTCTTCTTGTCGATTGGCTAAGACATCGTCTGAGTGAAAAATCACGTAGACTTGCCCTAACGGTTGCGCATAATTACTTGGTTGGGCGATCGAACGAACAAAAAACAGACGATTTTTCAAATCGATCTGCTTGCCGCTGCGTTTTTCTCCATAAGGGGTATCTGGGGTTGCCACTAGTGTCTCATTGCTTTCATCTAGTTGAATAATGATCTCTTCGATACTAGGATGATTACGGATCAAGCGATAGAGGATGTTTGGCAAATACACACTTTGTCCCGTCTGGCGAAAAATATCATTACTATAGGAAAAATAGTCTGGCAATGAAAGCTGTAAATAATTGCGCAGCGATTCAAAAGCAGTATCCGAACTAGTAAATTCGCCTAATACCGTTGAAACGACCGCGTTTTGATCCTGCACGTATGCATCCAGCTGCATACTGGTAGCTTCCACGAGGCGTTCGCTGCTATTGAAGCGGTCTGCCCCAGTATATGCCGTCAGAACCAGCATGATAATAATCGAGATGATCACCAAAAGGACGCTATACAACTGCATCAACTGATTGATCAAAAAGTCATGTTTAAACAAACGAAAGCGCTGCTTAGTCATGTGCCAAGTCCCGATCAATGACGGTTTTTTCCTGACTGATCGCCACGTGGCACCACAAAATCAATAGACTGAAGGTTCCAAAGAGCAAGAGCCCTTTCATCATCCAAGTAAAAGCGAAAATACTGGCAATCCCCACTAACAATTTTAGAAAGGTCGCCATATGAAGAAACAGACACACGAAGGACAATTTCAGGTTATTCCACAAGGAAATCTCATAGGATGTGTCAAAAACCACACTTAGTAAGTACAATAAGATACTCAATCCGCTGACGACAACTAAAACAAAAGAGATCATCAGCCAAATCAAGCCTTGGATCTGGGTAGCTAAATACAAGTTATACACTAAGAAACCTGTCAATAGGAAGAAAAGATAAAACTGTTTATTGGCTTTGACAAAGACGCTGCGCCAAATGCGCCATGCGCTGCGAAAGCTTTGATGCTCATAATTTAAACCGTCTTCGTGGATCAAGGTACTAATGGTATGAAACGCTGGACCGATCCCTAAGATTCCGCCACCTGCCAATGTCAATACAACGAAAAACAAATTCAACTTCACGATCGCCCAAATCAAGCGAAAGCCCTTGACCAACCCACTATTTGCTGTTTCTTCCATTTAAAATTCCTCCCTTATTTGTTCCCTATCGAAAATGTAGCATGATTTTAGCTTCCTACTCAAGCTACCTGAGAATCTTTTAATGCTATGTACGTTTTAGATGCTCCATGCTTGCTGCTTGAAGGTTAAAAAACAAAAGTAACGTTATTTTTCCATCAAAAAATTTCGCTATTTACTTTAAAGAAAAAGCAGCCAGAAGCTAGACGTGGGAACCATTGGTCCTGATGCGTTTAGCCTCCGGCTTACTTGATCTATTGATTGGTGAGCGGCGCCTGTTGCTTATTCTTGGCTTGCACGATACTCATCAAATTGTTTTTGCATTTCATCGCGGACCTTCTCCCAGCCAGCGGTTTTTAATTCTTCGTTTAGTTTCGGAACATTTTCTTCTGGATCGATCGTTCCCGTTGCTAAACTTGCTTTGTAACGGTTCATGACATTGGCGATATTCGTGATTTCTGTTTTCACATTATCAGTCTTGAAGTTGAACCCTAAGATTGGTGATGCTTCAGCGTTAGCAATATTTTCATCACGCTCTTTGATCATATCGTCTGTGATGGATTCTTGTGTATAAAGGATCATGTTGTTCCCAGTGTTCCAAGCAGCCATCCGGGTATTTGGCAAGTA
This sequence comes from Enterococcus casseliflavus, assembly GCF_029215545.1. Lineage (NCBI taxonomy): Bacteria > Bacillati > Bacillota > Bacilli > Lactobacillales > Enterococcaceae > Enterococcus > Enterococcus casseliflavus. The sequence continues at coordinate 2,492,837 of NZ_CP119393.1, forward strand.
GCCATCAAGGAGACGGATTTTGTTGTCTTCGCCCTCGATTTTTTCCCATGCTTCGCCTTCGACACCCCAAACTAATCCATTCAACAATTCAGGATCGCTGTTCAACAAGCCCAACACTTCTACTGCTTTTTCTTTGTTTTTCGAAACATTCGCTACGACAAAGTTTGCCATTTGCGCTTGTCCGGTTGATTTTAATTGTTTCGTGATTGGACGTGAAACCAATTCATGACCTGCGGCATTGCTTAAGATCGTATCGCCGTAATCCATTGGTCCTTGGGTTTCTTCACGCATGAACCATGTGTTGCCTTCTAATGGGTAACCAGTCGTATTAGTGGCTGCATCAGTTGGGATCAAGCCTTCGTTGTACCATTTGTGCATCAATTTCAAGTTTTCCATTTGTTCATCATCTTCGTATTGATTGATGATCTTCGTTGTATCGCCGTCCAATTTAACAGCAAATGGGTAATCTTTCCCGATCACATAATCATAGTTTCCAGAAACATTAAAGGTTTGTCCGATCGCAAACGGTGCGATGTTTGGTTCTTCTTCTTTAAACTTCTTCAACACGTCTTCGGCATCTGCATAAGATTCGATCCCGCTAATATCCAAATCATATTTATCTAAATACTCTTTATTGAAGGTCAAGACTTGTTGGGCATAAATATTGCCGTTGACTGGAAAGGCATATAATTTTCCGTCGATCGTATTGCCTTTGATATAAGATTCGTCTAATTGATCATACGCTTCTTTGGCATATTTTGGTGCTAACTCCGTCAAATCTGCATACGCGCCTTTTTGCGCATTCGCAACGTAATTTGAGGCAAAGGAAATATCGTAGTTTTCACCCGATGAAATGATGGTGCTCATTTTTTGATCCCAGTCTCCCCAGCCGATGTACTGCAGATCGATGCGAGCGTTGGTTTTTTCTTCAATGCGTTTATTGGCGATCTCCATCAATTGATCAAAGTTTTCTGGCTTGTCCCCGACTTGATACATCAATAAAGTCGTTACGCCGTCTGCATTGTTTTCTGAATCAGATGTTGCGCCGTTCGACCCACAGGCAGCCATTCCCAAAGTTGCCGCTGCGGCCATCCCAGCAAAAGCTGTTTTTTTCCACAAATTCATTTTTGTTTCCTCCCTATACTTATTTGATTATTCTTTGACGCCACCAATTGTCAGACCACCGACAAAATACCGTTGGAAGAATGGATAGGTGATCGCAATCGGTAAAGTTGCAACAACAACGATTGCCATGCGAGCAGTTTCGCTTGGCAAAGCGGCCAAACCGCCTTGGATCTGGGCAGCCATGCCGGAGCTTTTGGCTAGATAGTCCAAGTTGCTTTGAATCCGCATCAAAAGTGCTTGTAACGGCACTAAAGAGTCTTTTTGAATATACAACAATGCATTGAACCAGTCGTTCCAATAGCCAAGAGCGGCAAATAGACTGATCGTTGCGATCCCTGGAACGGCTAACGGCAACACGATGGACAGAAAAATCTTCATTTCGCTGGCACCGTCGATGCGTGCAGATTCTATAATACTATCTGGTACCGTCTTTTTAAAGAAGGTCCGCATAACAAGGATATTAAAAGGCCCTAAGGCAAGGGGTAAAATCAATGCCCAAATCGTGTCTTTCAATTGGATCAAGTTGACCATCACTAAGTAATTGGCAACCATCCCTGGCGCAAACAACATGGTGATCAAAGCGAAGATCGTAAAGAACCGACGGAATGGAAAATTTGAGCGAGAGATGACATAGGCATATAGCGAAGTCATCGTTGCATTGACGAAGGTACCAAAAACAGTGATAAAAATAGATACGCCAAATGCTTGGAAAATTTTGCTGCTCATTTGTCCGCTAAACAGGTAGGTATATGCTGCGAAGGAAAATTCTTGTGGCCAAAAGCGATAGCCGTTTTCTGCCAAAGAGGTTTCACTGGTCAATGAGATCGCGATCACAAAGAGAAACGGCAAGACACAGGAAATCGCGAACAGACCGATCACGATATTAAAAATCAGGTTGACCGTTGGGTTAAAGGAGCGGATCTCGACTTTCGTTACTTTTTTCTTCATTTATCCATCCTCCTTAGAATAATGCTGAATCTGGTTCTAGTTTACGAACAACCAAATTCGCTGTTAGTAATAATAATGCCCCAACCACTGATTGATAAAGGCCGGCAGCTGCGGTCATCCCGAAGTCGCCTGTGGCAGTCAGTCCATTATAAATGTACGTATCTAAAACGGAGGTGACTTGGTACAATGCCCCAGAGTTTCGTGGGACTTGATAGAAAAGTCCGAAGTCGGCACGGAAGATCCCACCGATGTTCAAAATCAACAAGACGGAAATCATTGGAATCAGTTGTGGCAACGTCACATTTTTGATCTGCTGCCATTTGCTGGCGCCATCGACCATCGCAGCTTCGTAATACGTCTGATCGATCCCGACCACTGACGCATAATAGATGATGCTGTTGTAGCCTAAGCTCTTCCAGACATTCATAAAGACGAAAATAAACGGCCACCATTTCGGATCAGCATACCAGTTGATTCCTTCACCGCCCATACCCGTGATCCATTGGTTAATGATCCCTTTGTCTGGACTCAAAAAGGCATAGACAAAGTACGAAATAACCACCCAAGAAAGGAAGTACGGCAACAGGGACATCGTGTGATACACTTTTACCAAGCGCTTATTGCGCAGCTCACTCATAATAATGGCAAAGGCAATCGCAAAGAATAGGTTGAATGCTAAAAATACGATATTGTAGAGTAGGGTATTTCTAGTGATCAGCCAAGCATCATTAGATGCAAATAAAAATTTAAAGTTATCAAAGCCGACCCATGGGCTTTGTTTCAAACTGGCAAAAAAGCCGTCTGGTGAAATGTGGAAATCTTTGAACGCCACCACATTTGCGAATACAGGTATATAGAAAAAAAAGATAAACCAGACAACACCTGGCAAAGCCATCAATATCAATGCTTTGTATTGCCAGACATTCCTCCAAAACCCCTTTTTCTTCACATCTCATCATCTCCTTCATGCTACTAGAATAACGCTTTCATCCCTAAAAAATAAGGAACAAACTAAAGATAAAATGAAACAAATTAAAGGTCTTTGTTTATATTTTGTTTTTATTCTCTAAAAACCTGAAAAACGTCCTACCTTTTGCAAGATAGGACGCTTCATTGATTTGTTTTTTATGAATGATCAGTCGACAAAGCCGTTTTGCTGAATCACTTCGTGGAACCACTCACCAGACTTTTTGATGGTCCGTTTTTGGGTAGCCAAATCGACAGCAATAAACCCGTAACGATTTTTGAATTCATTCAGCCAAGACCAATTGTCCATGCAGGTCCACATGTGATACCCGCGGCACTGGCTGCCTTCTTGGATCGCTTGGTGAACATACCGCAAATGATCTTTGATAAAGGTGATGCGGTACTCATCTTGGATCTGACCGCTGGCATCGATAAAGCGTGTTTCATCTTCGACCCCCATGCCGTTTTCTGAAATATAACAGGGGATATTGCCGTAGTTGTCTCGTAGGTTGATCAAGGTATCATAGATGCCTCGTTCATAGATCTCCCAGCCTCGATGGGGATTGATTTTCTTTTCTGGCCAATCATACACATCGAAGTAATCTTCTGGCATTGGTGTGTCCGCTGTTTTGGCAGAACGCTTTTGCTGCACCCGCCGTGGCTGATAATAGTTGACCCCCAAGAGATCGACCGTGTTTTCTTTAATGATCTGCAAATCTTCTGCCCTGGTTTCTGGCATGATCGCCAACTCGTTTAAGACAGCGATCAATTCTACAGGAAAGGTGCCTTTGACCGCTGGATCTAAGAAGGATCGGTTAAAAAAGGCATCTGCCAGTTGCGCCGCTTGGACATCTTTTTCATCGTTCGGATCTTTCGGATAAGTCGGTGTCAAATTCAAGATGATGCCGATTTCGCCTGATTGCTGAGATTGACGGAAGCGTTGGATCGCTAAGGCGCTGGCGAGTGCTTCATGGTAGCCGACTTGCACCGCATGTGCCATGTTGATTTCTGCTGGGTAATGCTGTTGATACAAATACCCCATCTCCACTGGCACGATCGGTTCATTTTGCGTGAACCAATGACGGACTTGATCACCGAACAATTCAAAACACAAAGCGGCATAATCTGCAAATGCTGTGACTGTCTCGCGATTGAGCCAGCCGCCTTCTTTTTGCAGTGCCATCGGCATATCAAAATGATACAAATTGATGAAGGGCTCGATGCCATGATCGATCAAAGTGGCGAAGTACTCGCGATAAAACGTCACCGCTTGTTGATTGACCGCCCCTCTTCCTTCTGGCAGCAAGCGACTCCACTGGATCGAGGTTCGAAAAGAATTAAAGCCGATCTCTTTCATCAACGCCACATCTTCTGGGTAACGCTGCAGCAGCTGGACGGTATCTTTTGGTCCCCGTTTTTGATAAAAACGTTCTGGCTCCGTTGCGTACCAATAGTCCCAAATCGAATCGCCTTTGCCATCATCGGCCGTTCGTCCTTCAGTTTGCGGACCGCTGGCGGCGGCTCCCCACCAAAAATCTTTAGGAAAATGCAAGTTAGTCATGGGCAGTCACCTGCTCTTTGCCTAACAAGAGACAGCCGATAATCCCGCTTTTGTTCGGCAAGCCCCAAGTGACGATGTAGTCTTCCACTGGTGGTGTCTCCATATAGCCTGCCATTTGTTTTTGGAAGGCTTGTTGGATTTGAGCGAGTAGATGCGGCTGATTCATGACCCCGCCGCCTAAAATGATTTTCTCAGGTGCTAAGGTCAACGTGATATTGACCAGCGCTTGCCCTAGATAAAAGGCCTGCAACCCCCAAATCTCGTGCGCTTGCGGCAAGTCTTGTCCTTTGATCCCCGTACGTCCTTCTAAAGAAGGCCCTGCGGCTAATCCTTCCAGACAGTCGCCGTGATACGGGCAGGTGCCAGCATACGTATCTTCACTGTGGCGTTTGACATAGGTATGACCGATTTCTGGATGACCGATCCCCTCGAAAATCTTTCCTTCACGAACGACTCCTGCGCCAATGCCGGTTCCTACTGTCAAATAGACACAGCTGTCTTTGCCTTGCGCCGCTCCTTGGCGTAATTCCCCATAAGCGGCAGCATTGACATCTGTTGTCCAAGCAAATGCTGTCTCTGGGTAGCGCTTCTTCAATGCACCGAGAAAATCGAACTGCTGCCAGCCCTGTTTCGGCGTCGCTAATATGTGGCCATAGGTCGCTTGGGTTGGATCGATCCCGATCGGACCAAAGGAACCGACCCCTAATGACACGAGATCGTAGGGATCGAAAAAGGCAAAGATCGCCGCTAACGTTTCCTCTGGTGTTGTCGTTGGGATCGACTCTTGGGCGATAATCGTCAACTGGTCATCGGCAACGGCACAAATCATTTTGGTGCCGCCGGCTTCAATTCCTCCATAAACCATCATTACTCACTCCTTTACTCCAATGGTACGAATTTCATATGGGTGTAATTGCTCATTGACGGTCGATGCTTGTTCTTCCTCTAAAAGGTTCAACAGACAGAGCGTCGCCTGCTCTTTTTGCACGTGAAAGGCAGTGGCTTGATTCGCCAAATTATAGCCCCGCAAAACGATCTGCTGGTCTTGGCGATTGCGTTTTAAGGCGGTGATAGCTACCGTCGATCCATGAGCTTCCATGTATTGGTTGCTGCTAGCTAGCTTGCCTTGATGCTTGTCGGTCTGACTTGCCGTCCAAGGAACTTGGGCAGCTTGTGCTTGGCGATACGTTTCATAACGTTCTTCAGGAGCCCCATGACAGGCTACGCCGTATTCAAAGGTGTGGCTGCCTAAGCATTGCGCTTCTGGTGTTGGGAAGTAGCCCCAATCGCCTAGCTCTCCCGTACAGCGCAACAAGGTCAAGCAGATCTGATCCTTCACGATTTCATATTCGTTCAAACCAAAATTAGAAACCGTCATGCCGCTAGTTTCATCATGCAAGTTGACAAAGGCGTGCTGATGCTGCGGATTTGTTGGGTTTTCCCAATGACTGGAAACCTGATTCGGCCGTTTTACGACTTCATAAATGCTGTCCGCTTCATGGAAATCCGTGATGATCCCTGTTGGGAATAACACCCGCAGTCGGTGATCTTTGCTTTGGTTGTTGACGGTGGTTTTAAATGCCAGGTGGTTGCTGGTTCGTTCTAAGCGAATCTCCGTCTCGATCTTGAAAGCAACCAATTCTTGACTCCGCTGTGCCTTACGGAAACGGAAATCGACAACAGCTTTTTGTTCTTCTAACAAACGGTCGTCTGCTGAAACGGGAATCTGCAATTCTTGCGTCAGTCGCACGATTCCAACCAATGGATCGTTTTGTTCGATCGTCACGTGATGCGGAAATTGCGTCGATAAGATTGCTTGATCCCCTTCTGGTTGTTTGAAGATGTACTCATTGGCGATATCCCCCACATCCTCGAAAACCAGTAAATTGCGATACGTTTTTTGGGTTGCTTTGTCTGTAATCGCCAAGCTGCCGTTTTCAGTAATGACGGCTTCCAAATGTGCGTTGGCAAGTTTACGCCCTCCTTCTGAAACGATCGGTGCGCTCTCTACTGGCGTAGCGGCTTTTTCCACTAGGGCAAAGGTCTGCCATGAAAATTCTGGCAACTGGTTTGCTTCTACTTGAACCGTGACAAAGCGTTTCATGAAAGGAATCCGAAAGGCATCTTTAGGCAATTCATAGTCAAAAAGGACCTCTTCTTCACTGATGATCGCAGCAACAGGGTTCCCCTGTTCATCGATCACCGAATAAGAACCTTTTGGCTTCGCCAATAATTCGTGGTAAAGCTTGCTTGGCAATCCTTCACGGAATGTTTTACGCTCAAGTTCGATCACGACTTCCACTAAACCAGAACGGGTGCTGCCAGTGGTGTTGAAGACCACAAAGGGACGACTCTCCTCAGGAAACTGGCTCGTGTCGATGGCGGCTACTAAATTGCGTAACGCTTCATCTGCCACGAACTTACCAATTTCATTGGCTTTTTCAAACCGCGGCATCATTTCTCGGTGTACCTCGTCCACTGAACAGCCGCAGATACTGTCGTGAGGATGATTTTGCATCAGGGTTTTCCACGCATGATCCAACATATCGTGAGGATAGCTGCCGCTTGCTTCATAAGCCATAGTTGCTAATGGTTCAGCGACATTTTCTAATTGGCGGGAAACCTTTGTATTCCATTGTTTCAGATAGACTCGGGAAGAGGCGGTATTGGCTAGAGTATACCAACCATCGGTTTCTTGACTGGTCAATTCACCTGTGACAGTTCCTAGGTCATCTGGCAGATCTGCTTGCACCGCTTCAAGGTATTCGGTAAAGCTGGCGTGTTTGAATTCATACTCTGGGAAAAGCTCGTTGGCTGTACGAATCGCTGCCGAAATGTCTTTTTGGACAGGTTGATGATCGACCCCATTCATCATTAAGTAATGATTGGTGGCACCAAATTTTTCTACATCTTGCAGTTTTTGTGTCCAAAAAGCTTTGGCTTCTGCTTTATCCACTGGAATCTCATTGCCATTGGAGTACCAGTTGGCAAAGAGTAGACCAAAGATTTGACTGCCATCTGGACCTTCCCAATGCATTTCAGAATATTGGGAAGTAAATTGATCATCGGGTAAAACTTCGTTGTCAAAGCCGATCGGTTTGACGCCACGTCCAAATGCAGCACTTTCAAGATTGGCTTGCAGCATCATTTGCGGGGTTTGCCCCATATTGCCGAAAGTATCTGGGAAATACCCCAACATAACAGGGGTGCCCCACTTTTTGCTTTCTGCCATTCCAATCAGCATATTACGGGTGTTTGATTCAGCACTGATCAAAAAGTCATCTTGCAAAATATAAAACGGACCGATCTGTAATTTTCCTTGTTTGATGGCCGCTTTGACCGCTTCGCGTTTTTCAGGTCGCACTTCTAAATAGTCATCCAAGATGATCGTCTGCCCATCTAGATGGAAGCTGTGGAACTCAGGGTCATTTTCAATTAACTCTAAAAGATCATCCATCAATTCAACTAGCCGCATGTGATGCTGTTCGTAAGGCATGTACCATTCCCGATCCCAGTGGCTGTGTGAGATGATATAAACTTGTTTCTTCATTGATTTTTACTCCTCGCTGTTTGCGTCGTTGGACTGCTTTTTGTGTCACTCGAATGGTGGTGGGTCGTGCTGCTTATTTTTCCACTCGGATATCGAAATAATCCATGACCAATTCACAAAACATCATATTCGCCCACGAGAACCATTCTCTCGTGTATTGCGAAGGATCATCGACATCGAACCCTTCATGCATCAAATTTGTACCCGCATCTGTCGCCACTAACTGATCCAAAATTCGTTTCTTTTCTTCTTTGTCAGTGGTGGTCATGCCTTCCATTGCCATGGCGATCGGCCACACATAATTTTCTGGCGTATGAGAGCTACCAATGCCTTTGGCGTATTTGCCTTCATAGAAATACGGATTTTCACTGCTCAACAACGTTTTACGGGTTTGAAGATAAAGGGGATCTTCCATGCTACCATACCCCAAGTAAGGGGCGGCGATCAAATTCGGCACATTGCTGTCATCCATCAGGGTGCCATTGCCGAATCCATCCACTTCATAGGCGTAGACTTCTTCGCCAGCTTGGTTCGTGGTCAACCCATATGCTTTAATCCCTGCTTCGATGTCTGCTTGTAGTTTTTTCGCTTGTGCCACGACCGCTGTGTCTTCTAAAACTGTCGTAAAGATTTCTTGGATATAGCCTAAGACCACCACCGCAAACATATTGGAGGGAATCAAATAGCCGTATTTGCAGGCATCATCACTTGGTCGAAAGCCTGACCAAGTCAAGCCGACGGGTTTCACTGGTGCGCCTTTGCCGTCATGAGTCAAGGTATCTTCTTTTCGCCAGGTATCCCGTTCAAAGCGATATGGAGATTCCTCATGGTTTTGTTCTGTCACAAACACCTCTAAGGCTTTTTTGATGCCTGTTACAAAATCATCATTGAACTGATCGGTTCTGCCTGTGTTTTTATATAGCAGATAGGCCAGTTGGATCGGATAACACAAAGAGTCGATCTCATATTTGCGTTCCCAGATCCAATCGTTCATTTCTGTATCGTCTGTTTGGTGGCCAGCGCCATTGGCTGATTCGTTAAAGGCATTTGCGTAAGGATCGATCGTAATATAGTAGAATTGCTTCTTGACTAACCCGCTGATCATGCTTGCTAAGTCTTCATCTTCTTTGGCGATCACCAAATACGGACGAACTTGTGCAGTGGAATCTCGCAGCCACATCGCTGGAATATCCCCCGTCAGTAAAAAGGTCGTGCCATCCTCATGACGCTTGACCGTCGTTAATAGTGTATTGGCGAAAGCTGCGTTAAAATTTTTCGCCCAATCGGCATGCGTTTCTCCGCATAGATCCGTAATCGTTTCCATAAATGTTGCTACTGAAGTTGGTATTTCTTTATAAACCATTCCATCACCTTCCCTGATTTGATATATCAATTTACGAACCTAGTATATCATGAATTAATTGAATGTCTAGAGCTTTTTCAAAATAATTAAAGGGTTTTCATTTTTATTGGTTTATGGTATGCTAACAAATATGATATATCAAAAGGGGTTTTCTTATGAAACAACCATTATATAAAAAAATTTACGCGGAGCTTCACGAAGCCATCGTTGAAGGGCGATTAGCGCCGGGCAGTCGTGTCCCTACTGAAAAAGAACTATCTGAACAATACCAAGTCAGTCGGATCACCTCTAAAAGAGCCTTGACGGAACTGGAACAAAATCAGCTGATCTATCGCGTGCAAGGCAGCGGTAGCTTTGTCCGAGAATTGAAGGAAAAAAAAGCGACTGGACGAATTTTGTTTGTCTTGCCCTTTGCCAATGATCTCTCTTTAGGAAACTTTACCGAAGGCATTTACCCCGTGATGCAAGAACACGGCTTTGAACTTTTGATGACACCAGTGGATTATTTGGAAAAAACGACGGCAGCTGAGCTGATGCAAGAATTCGACGGCCTGATCTATTACGCCAGCAATACGTTTTCTTACTATGACTTGCTGTTCGAATGTGCTGAAAAGCACTTTCCTATCGTGACCTTAGATAAAAAGCTGCATGAGTTTGATTTTCCAGCGGTGATGCCAGATAACTTTCAAGGTGGACAGCTAGCCACGGAGCATTTACTTGCGTTGGGGCATCAACGGATCGCTTATATTTTTGGTGATACCCATCATCCGCAATCCGTCCGTCAGCGTTATCTAGGTTACATCGATGCGCTGAAAAAAGCCCAAAGAACCTTTCGCACCAAGCTCGACGACACGGCTGCCAGCATCGCAAATGCGCTTGCCTACTTGGAAGAACATCAGGTCACGGCAGCCGTCTGTGAAAATGACTTGATCGCCATCGAATTGATGCGTGCTTTGCGCCAAGCAGATTTGCACGTCCCTGCCAACATTTCCCTGGTTGGTTTCGATAATATCCAAGCCGCTGGCCTCGTTGATCCAGCACTAACGACTATCGGGCAGAATTTTGCCGAGATGGGGCGCTTGGCAGGAAACCAAGTGATTGAGAAAATCAACGCTGCGAAGGCAGCAACCCCAGTACCAACGGAGACGACCACCCATCTAGTGGCGGTTTCTTTGATCAAAAGAGAATCAACCCAATTAAAGGAGTGAACCAAGTGAACGTATCAATGATCGACACACGACACGGAACAGACAACCAATATAGTTTTTCCCACGGCAACTGCCTGCCTTATACAGGGGTTCCTTTTGGCATGAACTACTTTGCCCCGCAAACCAGCGATCAACGCGGCAGTTGGTGGTTTCATCCAGAAGATCGAACCTTTCAGGGCTTTCGCATCACCCATCAGCCTAGCCCATGGATGGGAGATTTCAGCCATCTGACGATGCTGCCGATAAACGGCACGCTTTCTGAAAATACCCTTTTCCATGCGCAAAGCTCGTATCGTCCCGAAGAAAGCACCTTTAATCCAGCCTTTCTTAAAATCAAGACGCAGCGGTATTTAACAACAACGACTTTGATCCCCAGCATGTATGGCGGTGTGCTGACTATTGAAAACTGCGGGGATCAGCCGGGTCTTGGCTTGTCACTGCCGGGTGACTATGTCTTAGAGCAGTTGGATGAACAGACAGTGGCTGGTCAACTGATCGTATTTTCAGGGTGCGAAGATGAACGCTTCACCTTCCATTTCGTCTATCGTTTTGAAACACCCATCATGGCGATCGAAGGTGCCTTGACAGGCAAAGAAGCCTTCGTCGTTCTCCGCTTTGATGATTGCCAAACACAGACGATCCGTTTTGCGACCTCGTTTCTCAGCCGCGAACAAGCTTGTTTGAACTTGCAACGGGAACAGCAATGGGCTCCTGCCGATTATCTGGCTTCTGTCCAACAGCAATGGAATCATTTTTTGCAAAAAATCGAGATTGAGCATCACGATCAAACACAAGTTTCTACTTTTTATCATAATTTTTATCGCTTATTCTTGTTTCCTCAAACCTTCTTCGAAATCGATCAAGAGGGCCGCAAAATGCATTGGGATACCTTGGCAAAAGCGATCAAACCAGGACCACTGTATACAAACAACGGCTTTTGGGATACGTATAAAACTGTCTACCCGCTCTTTTCACTCTTGGCTGTCGAACAATTGGAAGACATGCTGGAAGGCTTTTTGAACAGTTATCGTGAAAGCGGCTTTTTACCAAAATGGCTATCGCCAGATGAGCGTGGATTGATGCCAGGGACGCTGATCGATGCCGTGATCGCTGATGCCGCAGTAAAAGGCATTCGTCCCGATTTGATGCCCGAATTTTTAGCAGCGATGAAAAAAGGCGCCACCGTCCAAAGTGAAAATCCCAATTATGGTCGGCGCGGCACGACGGACTATTTGACTTACGGGTATGTGCCATTGACGCATCATGAATCGGTCAATCACACCCTTGATTATTGTTACAGTGATTTTTGTATTTCACAAGTCGCGCAACAGCTGGGTGACGAGCAAGCAGACTATTATCAGCAGCAATCGCAAAACTACCGCAACATTTTCGATCAGGAAACTGGCTTTATGCGGGCAAAAGATCCCGATGGTGCCTTTCGTCCAGAATTCAGTGACACACGCTGGGGCTTGGATTATGCAGAAGGCAGTGCGTGGCAAAGCAGTTTTGCTGTTTACCATGATTTCGCTGGTTTGATCGCCGAACACGGCGGCAAAGCGGCTTTTGAAGCAAAACTGATCGACTTGTGCAATCAAGAACCTCGCTATACAACAGAAGGCTACGGCTTTGAGATCCATGAAATGAGCGAGATGGCCGCACTCGATTTTGGTCAGCTGGCGATCTCCAATCAACCAAGCTTCCACTATCCGTATCTATTCAGCTATTTGGGCAAACCAGAAATGGCACAGCCCTTGATTAAGCAGCTATTGACACAATGCTTCAATGACTCGCCCAAAGGCTTTCCTGGCGATGAAGACAACGGTAGCATGGCTGGTTGGTACATCTTCAACTCCTTGGGCTTTTATCCAGTCACACCAGGGACGGGGGAATATGTCATCGGCATGCCATTATTTGATCAAGCAACACTACATCTTGCTTCAGGCAAAGACTTAGTGATCAAGAGCACGCCCAATGCGCCGCAACAGCTCTTCGTGGATAAAATCACATTGAACGAAGACCCCTTCGAGCGATTGTTTTTCACCCACCAAGAATTGACTGCCGGTGGTACATTGAACTTCCAGCTAGGTATCGTCCCTCGCAGCAAAGAGTGGTCAGCCGATGCCTATCCTTATAGCGTCAGTCAACCACATGCATAACGAAAAAACCGCTCCTTAGCAACAGGCAGCACTCTACTTTCAGTCAAATGAAAGTACGTGCTATCCCTGCTAGGGAGCGGTTTTTTTATTGGTTCATTTGTAGCGGTAACAGACGTTCGATGGTTTTCAGCACGCCATTTTCATCGTTTGACTTGGTCACAAACGCTGCCGCTGCCTTGACTTCCTCAAAGGCATTGCTCATGGCGAAACTAAACGTGCCAGCTGCCATCAACTCCAAATCGTTCAAGCCATCGCCGAAGACCATAGTCTCTTCTGGTGTGACGTGCAGCAATTCTTGCAAGTGTGCCACAGTCGTTCCTTTGTGGACGCCTTGATTGGTGATATCGATCCAAGCGGCTTCCGAAGCCACGATGTAGGCGTCGTTTGTAAACTCGCCTAACTGTTGGACATGCTCAAAGCAACGTAGTTTGGGATCAAAAATAGTGAGCTTCACAAAATCTTCTGTGATGGTTTGATAATCCGCCACCGTTTTGACCACCCGATAAGAGCCCCGAACTTTCTGGGCATCTGCTTCATTGGTCGTTTCCGCAATGTACGCCGCAGTCGGTGTACAGGCGATGATCACATGATCTTGCGCAATCGCAGCGAGCCTCGCAATGATCCGCCGCCCTAATTCGTTTGGCAGCAGTGATTCAAAGATGTATTCGCCTTGATGTTTGATGCGGGTCGCGCTATCCCCAAGAATCCAAACATCCGCTGCTGCTTCACCAAACAGTTCTTCCACTCGTTCACACTGTTTGCCGGTACACGCAGCAAAAGCAACACCCGCTTCTTTCATTTGTTGGCTGACTTGTTCATAATAAGGCCGATCAAAACTGCCTTGGCTGTTCAAAAATGTGCCGTCTAAATCTGTGATGACTAATTTGATCATACGTTTCTCTTCCCCTCTACCTCGTGTCCTCTTTATGGCGAATCACTTAATTAACATTGTTAATTAAGTATACTTATTTTCAAGTTTTCCGTCAAGTCAGTCTTTTAAAAACTTTACATCGTTTCATCCCGTCGGTATACTTAATTAAATCACTTCATTAAGGAGAACACCTATGGCTTCTACCACCCATTCCATTCGCCAGCAAAACAAACAGCTGGTTTTAAAAACCTTATTTCAAAACGGGGCATTATTCGCCTCCGATTTAGTAAAGAAAACCGGCATCAGCATGGTCACCACTAACTCATTATTAAAAGAATTGTTGGCAGAGGAAGAAATCACTAAAGGTCCGCTGGAGCAAAAAGAGCTAGGGCGGCCTGCTGTGACCTATCAGCTCAACCAAGACCGAGGCCATTCTCTTTTGCTTAGCTTTATTGATCACGATGGTTCCTTGGCTCTTTGGTCCATGCTGATCGACCGCAAGGGGAAGGTTTTGGCAAAACACGACCAGCCGTTTCCTGATGTTGCCCCTCATCGCTTTCAAGAATGTGTAACGAACGAGCTAGCATTATTTCCCTCTGTGGAACAGATCGCCCTCTTTTTACCAGGAAAAATCAGTGGAGGAACCGTGACTTCCAGCTGGTATGAAAAATTCAATGGCTGGCAGCTGGCAGCTCTCGTGGCAGAGGTCACTGCACTGCCCTTCTACTGTCAAAACGATGCCCATATTTTAACGATCGGCTATTGCATCGCCCAACAGATCTCTTTGCAGCAAACCATCGTCGGCATGTACAATCCCGAAAAAAGCATGCCTGGTATCACGCTCCTGGTCAATGGTGCACTTTTAGAAGGAAAAGATGCCCTAGCAGGAGAAGCAAAATTTTTGCCCGGCTACTTGGATCAAGGGGCACCGCAAGACCGCACGGCTTTGGTTCAGCGTCTGACAAGCTTACTGCCATTTTACAATGCAGCTTTTGCCCCCCACTGTATTATTTTAGCCAGCAGTGATGCAGTAAAAACCGATCTCTTAGACGCGATCCAAAAAAATCCATTGCTGCAGCAACAACCCAATCAGCCTGCTTTCCATTATATCGATGCTATCGAGGAAGCCATGGTGCTAGGCATGCACTGGCTGATTTTCCGCAAGACACCTTTTGACTTAGCCCGTTGATGACACAAAGACCATAGAATAATTGAGGCGGTGTGATATGAAAATAGCTATCATTGGTGCTGGTCCTCGTGGACTTTCACTTTCAGAACGACTGATCGCTCATAGCAAACAAAACAAACAAGCCATCGACTTGCTGCTGTTTGATCCCTTTCTTCCTGGGGCAGTTTGGCGCACGGACCAATCGGCGGATCTGCTATTGAATTCTGTAACCAGTCAAGTCACCCTTTTCACGGATGACACATTAAGCACCGGCGGTCCCGTGGTCAAAGGACCTACCTTATACGAATGGGCAGTGACAGAAGGGAAACATTTCGCAGCCACGCATGCTCCTGAGCTCGTTGCGGAATGCACAGCACTTGATTCACTTGATCCTAACGGGCATTGCTCGCGGGCGTTATATGGCCTCTATCAGCAGTGGTTTTATCAGCAGCTATTAAAAGAGCTGCCTGAATCCATTACCGTCAACCATCTGTCAGACAGTGTCAGCTCCTTGACCCCTCTTTCCAAAAATCGCTACCAGTTGACGACGGCTCACCAAACATTTCTTGTTGATGCCGTCGTCTTAGCTACAGGCCATTCACAAGCCCAACTGTCAGCAGCAGAACAACGATTGGCGGCTGCCGCAGAAAATAATGGCTGGTTTTATGCACCGCCAGCCAATGCGGCAGATACGGATCTAACGGCGGTGAAAGCTGGCGAACCTGTGATTTTACGGGGACTAGGACTTGCCCTTTACGATTACGTCACCCGCTTGACCAGCGGTCGGGGCGGCACCTTCGTCAAAGTCAATGGATCCCTCGTCTATCAACCTTCTGGTGAAGAACCACAAATCATCGCAGGTTCTCGTCGGGGTGTCCCGTATCATCCTCGTGGCCGCAATCAAAAAACACCGACGCAGCAGCGAAAGCCCGTTTTTTTGACCCCTGAACGCCTCGCTGCTTGGCAAGCAGCCAAAACGGTTGCTGGCAAGACCCTGCTCTTCTATTTAAAAAAAGAGGCAGAACTCGTCTATTATCAGACGCTGCTTTTAGAAACACAGCTGCTGGACAAAGATCAGCTTGCCGCTTTTACCGCCGCCTTTGTTGCCTCTGAAGGATCTGAAGACTTGCTGAAAAAATGGCAGCTTCCTACGACGGAGTGGTGGTCATGGCAACAACTAGCCGACCCCTTTGCTCAGAAAAAGCAACAGTCGTTGCAAGACTTTTTCATTGCACTATTACGTACCCAAATCCAAGATGCCGAAAAAGGCAATCTAACAGGACCTATCAGCAGTGCCTTGGAAGTCTTCAAAGACCTGCGGGACCCGATTCGGTTTGTTCTCGATCATCAGCTAATGCCAGTACAAGACTTGAAAACACTCTTTTGGCAGTCTTTCGTTCCCTTGAACAGCTTTTTATCGATCGGTCCGCCGGTTCAGCGACTGCAGGAACTGGTGGCATTGATGGAAGCGGGAGTGGTGACCTTACTAGGTCCTGACATGACTGTTGAGATCGAGGAGGCTTACTGTACGTATTCAAAGCGATTTGACGACACACGCTATCACGCGACGCAACTAATTGAGGCTCGCATTCCATCGACAGCGATTCGTCGAACCAACAATTCCTTGTTGCGGCAACTGCTAAACGATCGGATTATTCACCCGCACCAGTTGGCGATCCCCAATGAGGTGCCTTTTGAGACGGGTGCGATCGCCATCGATCCTGAGACCAATCAGATCCTTGGGCCAGATGACCGCCCTTACCCTACCCTCTATTGTTTTGGGATTCCCACAGAAGGCATCCACTGGCTGACGGCTGCCACTGCTCAGCCAGGAACCGATGCTTGGAATTTACGGCAGGCAGACCAGATCGCCGCTGACCTCTTGCACCACACCTTCTAGTCGCTTCTGTTCTATCAAACGCAAACTTCCGAGGAAACGCTTCGGAAGTTTTTTGTTTTTCTTTCGCAAATCCGCAGAAAGGATTTCTCTTTTTTGAATATTCTTGAAATTTTCTTTAATTGTTACACGAAAATTGCGACTGTCCTAGAAAACCGTTACAATGGAAGAAACGAACGTAGGGAGGTTATCAGATGACCGCTGAATTACAAAAAATAGATGCCTTGATCGCAGAAGTGGAAAAAGTGATTTTAGGCAAACGAGATGTGATCCAATTTACCGTGGCTGCGCTGCTTGCTGGCGGACACGTTTTATTCGAAGATATCCCTGGTGTTGGGAAAACGATGTTGGTCAAATCGTTAGCCAAAGCCATTCAAAGTGACTACAAACGGGTACAGTTTACCCCAGACCTTTTACCTAACGATGTGTTAGGTGTGTCGATTTTTAATTCCCAAAGCCACCAGTTCGAGTTTCGTCCTGGCCCGATCTTCACCTCCGTCCTCTTGGCAGATGAGATCAACCGAACCACACCAAGGACGCAAGCCTCACTCTTAGAAGCCATGTCAGAAAATCATGTCACCATCGACAATCAAACGTACCCATTGAGTCCCCACTTTTTTGTTTTAGCCACGCAAAATCCAATCGAGTATGAAGGAACGTATCCTTTGCCTGAAGCCCAATTGGATCGTTTTTTGTTCCGCCTGCATATCGGTTACCCAGATTTTCAAGATGAGCTCGCCCTCTTGACTGGAAAACGACAGCAAAGCTTGGATCAGATCCAAACCATTTTACATGCTGATGAAGTGACCGCTTTAAAAGCGATGGTCGATGACGTGTATGTCGATGAGCGGGTCGCCCGTTACGCATTGCAGCTGGTTCAAGCGAGCCGTCAGCATAATGCCATTGACCTTGGTATCAGTCCTCGTGGTGGGATCGCCTTCTTAAAAGGGGCAAAAGCGTTAGCGTTGACGGAAGGTCGGACCTTTGTCACGCCGCAAGACTTGCAGCGAATTTTACCAGCAGTCTTCGGTCATCGTTTATTACTGAAAGGTGGCGTTCATGCCAGCACGGAGACCCTTTCAGACTTGATGAAACAGATGATCCAACGAGTGCCTGTCCCAACGAGGAGATAGCGATGAAGAAAAAGAAGCTTGAACGCCTGCTGCGCCTCCTGTTGTTTAGCGCTGCCTATTTTCTGCTGCTGGCTTACTGTGTGATCTTCAATAATAATGCTGGCTGGAGCCTTTGGTTTTTACTGACTTTGTTATTGTTGCTTGATGCAGTATTCTTGCTCCCCTCCCTCAAGAAGGTTCAAATCATTTTAGAAGAATCGATCCAAGCTGAAACACACACAGCGATCACCTTACCGCTGCAAGTCTTCAAGTATCGCCCGACGCTGCTGCCGCTGGTCGATTTCACCTTACAGTTTGACGATCGTTTCAAGGAAAGTCATCACAGCGCCTTTTATCGAGGCAATCTGATTCGGCTGCAGCTGCCTTGGACCCCAAAGGAGCGAGGCATCTATGAAGAATTGCCCGTTCAATTGTACAGCCATGATCTCTTTGGCTTTTTTGAAAAAAGCTACGCTGCAGTTGCGAAACAATCGATTTTGATCCTGCCGAAATTGAAGCTAGAAGCCGTTGCCCTATTGCCATTTTTTAAACAGCAAGTCCGCAGCCAAACCCATGGGGAACCCAATTTTTCTATTCGACAGTTCCGTCAATACCAGTTAGGGGATTCATTAAAAAATATCGATTGGAAATTATCCAGCAAACAACAGGAATTGATCTATCGCGAACGAGAATACGAAGAAGAACAAGACATCTTTCTGCTCTTTTGGGGAGAAGATCATCCTGCTTTTGAAGAGACCTTGACACTGTTTTATTCGATCCACCATTTCTCACAAAATCAACGACTTTTTCAGCCGCTCTTGATTGGTGACGGATTGACTTCTCCTTACCAAACGGATGCCGCTGCCTATGCCCAGATCCTTCCCTTCGAGAAAGTTCCTGAAGGGGTACCGCTCTTGACTGGCAGCCATCTTATCTTCATTACCCCGGTTTTCACCCCACAACTGGAAAACTACCTCAGTCAGTTGGAAGCAAAAAACAGCTGCCAAGTGTTTACCTACGCTGATTTAATGAGGCAGTTGAATGAACTTGAGGAGGTGGTAGGATGAGATTTATTAAGAAAACACTGATTGGTCTTTTGACCTTTCTCAGTCTATCACTGGTGATCTTGCCGTTTATCGCAGTTTATGACCTTGGCAATCAGTTCACCCTTTTAACTTATGCCTTTAGTGTCTGTTTGATTTTGACCATCGTGCCGAAAGTCCGTTACAGTTTGCCTTTGCTGGCAGCCGCTTGGCTGATCGTCTTGTATCGGATCTTTCCTTATGGGACTGCCTTTTCTTTTGATTGGCTACTGCGTTTTTGGCTAGACCTGCACCGTGCCTTTCAAGAGATCCTCAGTGGTGAGGTCGGCTATATCACCGAACTGGCGGCGGTGACATTGATCGTTAGTTGGGTCTTGTTTTTAGCGATCTTACCGATTGCTTATCAACGCTTTTTCTTGATTTACGGTACCATGATCGGCTACTTGCTGACAGTCGTGATTTTTAATCAATTTGATTTGACGTGGCATTTGATCGGTATTTTTCTTTGCGCGCTGGCTTCTTCCATGATCCAGCGCAGCGCCTTTCAATCCAGTCAAACGATCGCCCCTTGGTTTGGCGTGATGCTATTGATTGGTGGCTTAGCCGTCACTGCTGTCTACTTGCCGCAGACGAGCGTGCGGGATCAGTTGGCAGCCCGTTCCACGCCTATACGGACAAATCTGAATCAGCTGGGTTTTTATCAATTTATTGAAGAACATGGCACCCCCACTGGTTCTCGCACGGGTTTCAGTGAAAATGATCGTCAATTAGGCGGACCACTACTTGATGATGCGACGATTTTATTTGAAGCGCAACAAGAAACCCCGCATTACTGGCGGGTGGAAAGCAAAGACTTTTATTCTGGTAAAGGCTGGATCAGTACGAGCCGCGAAGACGTTCGCTTGGAAGCAGACGATGTCACCATCGCTGACCAGAGCTATCAACAAACCTATCCTGAGAATGAACAAGTGCGGATCCAATTCCAAAACCATGGAGACTATGTGCCATTGCCCTATGGCCGCAGTAGGTTATCCCTTGAAAGCGGCGCGCGTGGCTTTCAAATCAGCGACGCTATTCAACGGGTCGATTTGATTGATTCGCTACCAGACACGGCCTTGACCCTCGATTGGGACCATCCAGATTTTTCCGCAGAAAATCTTCAAAATCTGCCTTTGATCTATCCGGATTCTCCGATCGATTATATCCAATTACCCGATTCTTTGCCGCAGCGGGTACGAGATCTCGCCGCTGAGATCACCACTGACAGCAACAGTCTGTTTGACCGAGTCACCGCAATTGAAAGCTATTTGAAAGATCCGCTCGTATTCCGCTATTCCAAAACCGATGCCGTCGTGCCTGCAGAAGAGCAAGATTACGTTGATCAATTTTTATTTGAATCACAAGTCGGCTACTGCGACAATTTTTCCACGGCAATGGTCGTTCTACTACGGAGTTTAGAGATCCCTGCTCGCTGGGCAAAAGGCTTTTCTCCTGGATCCCCCGTGACAGAAAACGGAATCACTACCTATACCGTTCGCAACTTGAATGCCCACTCGTGGGTGGAAGTCTACTTTGACGGATACGGTTGGGTGCCTTTTGAACCGACACCTAGTTTCCAAAATCCTGATCGTCCCGTGTTGACTCAAGAATCTACTAGCTCCGAAGAAACACCGACCGCTAGCAGCGAGACAACACCAACGAGCAGCAGGGAAACAGAAAGTAGTGAAACCACGACCAGCAGTTCTGCAACAGCCGCGGTTACCGATGATGTTTGGTTGACTGAGGAGCTGAAACAAACGCTGCGTAATGGCTTCTTTGGAGGCTTAGCTCTCCTAGGACTTGGCCTGCTTTTCTATTTCCGCCATTCGTTTTTCCGTATTCATTTATGGTTGATCTGCCGCTTTAACAAACAGCCGCTAGTTGCTGCCTATCCTTTGTTTTTAAGGCAAACGACGAAAGTTTTGTACCGTAACGAGGCGGAGCCGTTGATTGATTATGCCCAACGACTCGAAGCATTCTATCCACTGTTTCATGGTGATTTTATCCGCTTGACGCAGCAATACGAAGCCTACCTTTACAGCCAAGAACAGCCGGCTGGTCAAGAAGCCTTTTTGAAGCAAGTCGCTGCCCAAATCAGTCAGCTGAAAAAAATCAACTAAGCAGTGAGGAGAAACGACAAAAAAACGTATCGATCAAAGGATCGATACGTTTTTTGCTTTAGGCGTTTCCTTGACGTTTTTGAACGGCAATAATAATCAGTTTTGTGATTTCCATCAAAACAACTGCCACAGCAGCCATTGCGATACATAGACCGACATGTCCTAAAGTGAAGGTTGCTGGAATCGCAAAGACTTCACGGATGCCAGGAATCAAGGTAATGCTGTATAGTCCACCACAAACGACGATCGCCAACCACACCATTTTATTGGCAAAAAGGCCAGCTTGCCAAGCAGTCTCGGTATTTGAGCGTGCTGGCAATGTTTGCAATGTCCGGCTCCAGATAAGTGTTGAGAAGGCCATCGCTACACCTAACTCAGGTGATTGGCTCATCCCTAACCATTGTGCCAAAATCACGACAGCGGCAATCAAAATACCGCGATACGTTACTGAGATCAAAGTTTTTCCAGTGAAGATACCTGCATTTGGATCTCTAGGCTGACGTTGCATGATGGTTGGTTCGGCTTTTTCCATTCCCAGAGCAATTGCTGGTAATGAGTCGTTGACTAGGTTGATAAAGAGTAGCTGCAAGGCAGTAAATGGATTGTCCCAACCCATCACTAAGGCAAAGACGATCGCAATGATCGCACCTAAGTTTCCAGCAAACAAATACGAAATGGCTTTTTTGATGTTGTCAAAGACGTTTCGGCCAACTTCTACGGCACGAATGATCGAGGCAAAGTTATCATCCGTCAAGACCATCGCCGCTGCATCTTTGGCAACGTCCGTTCCGGTTCCCATTGCGATCCCGATATCCGCTTGTTTCAAGGCGGGTGCATCATTGACCCCATCTCCGGTCATGGCAGAGATCTTGCCTTTGTCTTGCCAAGCCCGCACGATACGGATTTTGTTTTCCGGCGAAACACGAGCATAAACCGTGATTTTGTCTAATTGATCCGCTAGTTCGGTTTCAGAAAGAGCATCCAATTCCGTACCAGTCAAGGCTAAGTCGCCCTCAGCTGAAATACCGATCTCTTGTGCGATCGCCACGGCTGTCGTTTTGTGGTCCCCTGTGATCATCACTGTTTTGATACCGGCAGATTTGGCATCTGCTACGGCTTGTTTGACTTCTTTACGAGGAGGATCGATCATTGCCATCAAACCAACCAAAATCAGCTCGTTTTCATCTTCAAGTGTCAATTCTCGTGATTGGGCATCGGTCAATGGACGGTAAGCAAACGCCAAGACCCGTAATGCCCGTTTTGAGAATTCTTCGTTTTGATGCTGCAATTTATTTCTGATTTCATCTGTTAAAGGCACGACTTGATCATCGATCAAGACTTTGGTACTGCGGCCAAAGACGATGTCTGGCCCACCTTTGGTCAACAATAAATGTTCGCCATCGATCTCATGTAAGGTAGACATCAATTTACGATCAGAATCGAAAGGCAATTCTTGCAAACGAGGAAACTGTTGACGAATTGCCCGATAAGGCTGATTTAGTTTCTCACTGTAATCCAGAAAAGCAATTTCAGTAGGGTCTCCTAGCTTCGCCCCATCTTCACTGATGGCAGCATCATTGGCCAAGACACTGATCTCTACTAAGCGTTTTTCAGGCAATGTCCAGGTAGTTGGTTCATCGGAGAACGTGCCCGTTTGCCCATTTGGTAAATAGTAGTCAACAACGGTCATTTTGTTTTGAGTCAAAGTCCCGGTCTTATCGGTACAAACGATACTCGTTGAACCCAATGTTTCAACCGCTGGTAGTTTTCGAATGATGGCATGACGCTTCGCCATTTGTTTTGTTCCGATCGAAAGAACGATCGTCACGATCGATTGCAAGGCTTCTGGAATCGCTGCAACGGCTACGGCTACCGCAAACATAAAGGCGTTGACTAAGTCTTCAGTCATATCACCTGTTCCGTCACCTAAGAACAACCGTGCGACTTGAACCCCTAAAATAATCAATGAAAGGACTAAGATCGCCAAGCTCAGTTTTTTACTGAAGCTGTCTAATCCTCTTTGCAATGGTGTTTTGTGTTCAACTGTACTTTCCAATAAGCCAGCCACTTGACCGATTTCCGTCACATTACCAGTCGCAGTTACGATAAACCGACCACGCCCATAAGTGACGATCGTTCCACTGAAGACCATGTTGTCACGGTCGCCGATCGGTGCGGTACGATCGATCACACCTAATTCTTTTTCCGCTGGCGTTGATTCCCCAGTCAGCATTCCTTCATCGACCTTCAAAGAACCCTCTTCGATCAATCGACCATCTGCTGGTACATAATCCCCAGCTTCTAAAATAACGATATCGCCGACAACCAATTCTTTCGCCAGCACACTTTGTTCTTTGCCATCCCGAATGACGTTAGCATCTGGAGCCGACAGGCTTTTCAAAGCGTCTAACGACCCTTCGGCTTTTTTCGTTTGAATCACACTGACGACGGAATTCAACAAGAGTACTGCGAAGATAACGATCGACTCAACGTGGGCACCCATAACCATTTGGATGATTGCCACGATCAGCAAGACGATCACCATCGCATCTTTGAAGGTATCTAAGAATAAGGCAAAGCTAGATTTCTTAGGTGCTTCCTTCAGCTGGTTCAAGCCATTTTCTAACCGCTTGGCTGCCTCTTGCTGCGTCAACCCCTCTGGACTGCTCTGGACCTCTGCCATAATTTCCGAGATTTCTTTTTGATACATTTCTTTCGCCAATTTTTTTGCCCCTTTTAATTTTATTTTCCTTAGGCACTCTGCTAGAAAAAAAGAGACCTAAGACAAGTATACGCTTGTCTTAGGTCTCACCATTTCAAATAATACCAGAAAGCTGTCGCCAGCTTACTTACTGTTGATATTATCGCAGCTTGCGCCACCGGTTACTCCCCTAAGGAATAATAATAAGAATGTATCATTATCATAACGGAAACTTTTGTGCTTGGCAACTATAAAACATCAATTTGAAAATTTTTTGAAAACATTCTTTTTGTTCCCATTCCTTTTTTTCTGTTACACTAAGGAAGAAAGAAATTTGTACGTTACAGGAGGAAAAACGATGGATCTTTTTGATACTTTTACCCGCCATAGCTCTGTCCGAGATTTTCAACCCCGCCCACTATCAAAGGAACTCAAGCAAAAATTAGTAACGGTTGCCCAGAGCGGTTCCAGTTCGAACTTTGTTCAAGCCTATTCGATCATTGAGGTCAGTGATCCTGAAAAACTGGCTGCCATCGAAGAAATTGCCGGTGCCCCAAATTACATCACTCGAACGGGCGTCTTCTATCTTTTTGTCGCCGACTTACATAAACACCAGCAGCTGCTGACCCAAGTAGGGGTGCCTGATACCCACTTAACCACGATGGAACCATTTATTGTGTCTGTCGTTGATACGACCATCGCTGCCCAAAATATGGTAGCATATGCTGAAGCACAAGACTTAGGAATTTGCTACATCGGCGGCATCCGCAATGATTTGCCTCGTATCGCAGAACTCGTCGGCTTACCAAAATTGACGTTTCCGTTATTCGGTTTAACGATCGGCTATCCGCAACACAGAAATGAGCCGAAAGTCCGCTTGCCCCAAGAAGCGATCGTAAGTGTCGATCAGTATCAACCGCTGACGCAGGAGCAAACAGCCCAGTACAACCAAACGACAGAAGCCTATTATGCACAGCGCAGCAGCAATCAACAGCAAACCAATTGGCAAACGAAAATGACGGAATTTTTCCGTGAACCGCGACGTCCAGATGTCGCTGCCTTTATGAAGCAACAAGGCTTCTCAGACTACTTCGGTGAATGAGGACACTAATTACCACGGGAAAATAAAAAACGATCTTTGGCAAGGAATCTTGTCAGGATCGTTTTTTGCTTAGTGTAAAAAATCAGGTTCAGGCTGCTCTTGTATCTTTGTCGCGCTAATTAACGTGCGGCTTCTTGTGCGGTTTCGTTGACGGCAACTGCCTGCTCACATTTTTCTATTAATGCTACTAACGCTTTATCTAACACTGCTTCATTTTCGGAGGTTCGCTGACTGATTTGCATCATAGGCTGCGCCGCAAGATCCAGCAAATAGGTAGGGATTGCTTCTTTTTCAGCAAAAGTGCCCTTGATCAGCGGCTGGTAGACAGACTCGCCACAGGGTCCGGTTTTGATAAAGGCTAGTTCGAACTGCGCCTTCCCTGACAAACGCAACCGATAGACCCCTTCTTTGGTCAGCAGTTTTTCATCGGCAAAGCGTGCCTGTAATCGTGCGAAACGTTCGTAATCCATGGTATCTGCTCCTTTTTGATTCCTTCTTTTCTCTAGTGTAGCAAATTTCTTGTTAGCATAACATCTTTTTCATAGAGAACGCCTCCTTTTCCTCGTTTGGTGATTTTCCACTTTACAAACAGAACAAACGTTCGTATAATTCAAGTGAGGTGAATGCGTATGCCAGCTGCAAAAATCGCTTATGCAAAACAAGAAACCTATGCATTTGAAAAACACTATTATGAATTGGTAAACTTTCCCACACCAGTGGCGCTTTTGTTTGATGAATTCTCACTGACGATGGAGCGCAATCAAAAATCGTATATTGCGATCCCCGCACGCTATTCCGTCTTAAAGGTTCCGCTCGTCTTTGTTTTTCGACTAGAGACTAAGGATGCGCCTGTTTATTATTATGAGCACGTACTCGCTGAAAATAAGATCATTCGCCGCTACAACCCCGAGCGTAACTATTTGCCCGGCGGAAGATAGACCAATGGTTCAACCCGTTTGCCATACTTAGCGGTTGCACTCTCCTGATGCATATCACCGAGCAGCAGTTCGAATATTTGTCATCAAAACGAAACCCCTCTATACTAAAAAGAAAGGGGTTTTTCACAATGACGAAAAAACCGCCGCAAACGTCTGAAGAAAAGGAAGCCGCTTCTAACAATATGGGACTGGGGATCGGTGTCGGAATGGCATTAGGTGCTGCATTTGGACTGCTGTTTTTTGACAATCTAGCATTAGGCATGGGTTTAGGCATCGCACTAGGTGTAGCGATCGGTGCGGGCATGGATCAAAAAAGCAGTAAAGACAAGAAATAGCTGTAGCAAGGATCTGTGTTTATCTGTTATAGCTTGCTGCCCAGTAAATACCAAAAAAAGCCTAGGTTCTGCACTTGTTGTGCAGGACCTAGGCTTTTTTACTTCGAGCAATATTCTCGAAAGCAGCTGCTTCACAGTTGGTTACAGCAGATTTCTTTTCGCCATTTCTGCGCGATACAGTTCATAGACCGCATCACTTTGCTTTGCATGGCTGCGGTAAAAGAGCCCATAAGAGAAAATCGCTTGGAAATTGCTTCCTTGATTTGCTCGTGCTACAGCGTGGTACAAATTCGCCAACTGCTGATCAGACATCTTCCCGCTTTTGATTCGTTTGGCAACTGCTTTTTGGGAAAGGGTAAATAAAATCGTCGTAAATACTTGATAAACCACCCAAATCGCCAGAATAACCAAAATAAATTTCACCAAATCAGGCATCACTTTTCAACTCCTTACAAAAAGTAAATCATTCAGATGATTTGATGTCAATAATAAATTGGGACATTTTCAGTAATAATAGACACAAAGATTTTTAAATTACCACAAAAGATGATGTTCTTTCAATCATCAGAATTTCTGAATTGATACTCTCCTCTTAAAAAAATATTGCCTATTGTTCAGTATTTATGACACTGGTACAATAAAAAAAGCAACAACTCTTGCTTAAGACTACTAGGTACTAGTGAAAAATAAGAGCGCTACCATTGCAATCAGATCTGTAGAGAATCGCGAAAAAGGAGTTGTACACTATGTTAACAAGTTACCCTGCATTGTTTTATTACACCGATACAGACGAAAGCGAAGTGAAGTATTTTATTTCTTTTCCTGATTTTCCTGAGCAAGTCGACACTCAAGGCTTAGACATCGCCGATGCTTTATTCATGGCATCCGATTGGCTCGGAATCGTTTTGGCAGATTGTATTGAAAATAATCGGGAGATTCCGCTCTCTACCCCCATTAATTGTTTATCACTGGAAGCGAACAATCCATTTATAGACGATTTAGATTTTGAATTCGATTACGACAAAGAAAAATCATTTCTATCGATGGTCCTTGTTGATGTTTCAGAATATTTAGAGAATCAAACCTTCGTCGAGAAAAAACTGGCGATTCCTCAATGGGCGGATAAACTAGGACGAACTATGCATTTAGATTTTTCAGAAATCCTCACTGACGCAATCCTAAAGAAAAAATGTAAAGACTGATTGCTTCTACACCTCATCACTATGAGGTGTTTTTTACTACTCATCCCCCTGTTCCATACTAAAAAAGTGCGGCATTCTCTCACATGAAAAAGATACGAGAATGCCGCACGAAACGTTCAATTGTATTTATTTAGCGAGTGAACAGACCCAATCAATCTCTCTTTATTTCGCCAAACGGTAGATAGCATCTGCATAGATCACCGCTGCGTTGAATAGGTCATCCAAGCTCATGAATTCATTGGCTTGGTGCATGGTGTCGACATAGCCAGGGAACATTGCGCCATAAGCAACGCCGCGTTTCAATAGACGGCCGTATGTGCCGCCGCCGATGATTTGTTCGAAGCCTTTTTCGCCGGTATGTTCTTCATAAACCGCCAATAAAGTTTCTACCAATGGATCATCTGCTGGCACGTAGTGAGGTTCCATGTTGCGGTCATTGCGGGTAACGGTTGCCCCTTCCATACCGACGGTGCGTTCCACACCGATTTCAAGTCCTTCCGCAGTTACGCCTTTAGGATAACGGAAGTTCAATGCGATAAAGTTGTCTGCTTGCGTTCCTGCTTGGTTCGCTTTGAAAGCAAACAAGCCAGCATTCATTGTCAATTTACCCATTTTTTCGTCTTCGTACGCCACACCTAATTTTTCACCGTAGAAATCTTCATGGACATAGGCTGCTGCTGCATGGATGAATTGTTTTGCGCCGCCGCCAAAGGCATAGTTATCTAAGAAGACTGCTAAGAAAGTCCCCGCATTGATTCCTGATTGTGGGCTGGCACCATGAGCACCTTTACCGACTAATTCGATCGTCACTTGTTCATTTTCTGTTTCAATCGTCCCCGTCACTGGATTGGCTTCAACGTAATCGAAAAAGGCTTTTTCGATCGCTAATGCTTCTTCTGTTGATGGAGCAATGAAGCTTGCTGTTGCCGTTCCTGGTACCATATTTTCTCGCAAGCCAGCAGTAAAGCTTTGCAGCGTGAAGTCTCCTTCATTGTTGCCTTGGAAATGGATCCCTAATGTCACATTCCCTTTTTCTCCATTGATGATTGGGAAATTGGCATCTGGTGAGAAGCCAAAATCAGGCTTTTCTTCATGCTCAAAGTAGTAATCCATATCTGCCCAGCCGCTTTCTTCATCAGAACCAACGACAAAACGGATTTTTTTCGATAATGGCAAGCCCAATTCTTTGATGATCTTCATCCCATAATAGGCAGCCATTGAAGGACCTTTATCATCAGAAGAACCACGAGCATAGATTTTGTTGTCATTGATGACTGGATCATAAGGATCGGTTGACCAGCCGTCACCTGCAGGAACAACATCCATGTGGCCGAAGATCCCTAATGTTTCGTCTCCTTCACCAAATTCGATGTGACCAGCGTAGTTATCGACGTTTTTGACTGTGAAGCCATCACGTTCGCCATAAGCTAGCATGTGTAGCAACGCATCACGAGGTCCAGGACCAAATGGCGCATCCGCAGTCGCTTTATCATCTTCTCTTTCACTTTTCACTTTCAATAGATCAATCAAGTCGTTCAGCAAATCGTCTTTGCGGGCTTCGACCTCTTTTTTCCAATCGATTGTCATAGTGTTCCCTCCATTTCTGTTCTCGCTATTTATGATAACACTCTTAAACCAAAAAAGGAAAAAAAATTGCGCCTTTTTCCATGGGTCTTTTCTATGAAATTTCTAGGAAACAGGTATAATAAATATAACTCGATTTTGATTAACGAAAGGAGTCATTGCATGGAGCAACTTGATTCTGCAATTTTATCCAAAGTGATCCAACAGCGCCCGACAAAAAGCCACAAAGGCACTTTTGGCCGAGCCGTTTTAGTAGGGGGCAACCGCCAATTCGGTGGGGCGATCTTAATGGCTGCGCAAGCCTGTGTGTATGGGGGAACTGGTTTGACCACCGTGATCTCCGATGGCGTCAACCGAACCGCCCTGCACGCCCGCTTGCCTGAAGCGATGTTTGTCGATTGGCAGCAAACAGAACTGATCGATACGGTCACCGAATCGGCAGACGTCCTACTGATTGGTCCTGGATTAGGCGAAGGAAAAAGCAATTTTGATCTGCTGCAGCGGATCGTTTCTGCCCAAAAAGAACACCAATGGTTGGTGATCGATGGTTCGGCGATCAATTTGGCTGCCAAATATCCGCTGATCATCCCCTTTCCTGAACAAGTCGTCTTCACGCCGCATCAGATGGAATGGCAACGGCTCAGCGGACTGGCAATTGCCGACCAGACAGAAGAAAACAACCAGCAAGCCCAACAAAAACTCGGAAGTCTGGTAGTCTTAAAAAGCCATCGCACACAAATTTACGGTAGCAACATCGCCCAAAATCCCCTCGGAACACCCGCTATGGCGACTGGTGGGATGGGTGATACGCTGGCAGGCATGATCACCAGCTTTTTGGCACAGTTTGAAAAAACAGAGGAAACGATCCAAGCGGCTGTCTATCTCCATAGCCTGATTGGCGAAGCATTGGCAAAAGAGCACTATGTCGTTTTGCCGACACAAATCAGTGCCGCATTGCCTCAATGGATGAAAAAGCACCAAGCAGCCGATTCAGAATGATTTCTGATAAACCTTTCATCAAAAAAACGTCCCTTTCTGCATTTGTCGAAAGGGACGTTTTTTCCAATGGTCAGCTAATTGTTAAAATAAACCACTCGCACTTCATACGGCGCCAAGGTTGCTGTTTGAGGGACTGCTTGATTGGTCTCTAAATCAACGACTTCTTTGATCAAGTGTAGTGTCTGCTCTTTCTCAGAAAAATTCATGATGAAAAAGTACGTTCGTTCTGGACTGAACCTGCCTTGGATCGAGACTGCAGGATTGGCATGCGCGATCCTTTCCTCTGCCAAGGACAGCTCACGGACCAAAGAGGCATAAAACTGTTCGAAAAAGTCATAGTTGGTGCGAGCCGCCAGATAGTAGGCGGTGCCGGCACCAAAGGTATTTTTGGTGATCGCAGGTGTTCCTTGGTAAAAATCCGCTTGATACTCCCCTAGTACCTCCGCTGTTTCGGCTTCGATGATTGCAGAATAGTCCCGTGTTTCAAAGGACTGTCCTTGAAAAACCACTTGATTGTGTTCAGTGTCAAAAAGAGTTTCCAGCTCCAACACGTTGATGCCTAATAACCCTCGCAACGGCTGTGGCAAGCCCCCCAGATACAACAAGTCGGTTTCATTGACCATGCCGCTAAAGTAACTGGAAATCAAGGTACCACCGGCTTGTGTATACTGGCAAAGTTTTGCCATCGTCTCCGATGTCATCAAGTAAAGCATCGGAGCGATCACCAACTGATAGTCAGAAAAATCTTGCTCTGGCGTCAAAATATCGACAGCGATGTCTTGTTCCCAGAAATAACGATAATGCTCCTGCAACGTTTGCGGATACCGTCTGGTAGGTCGACCAAACCCGCCGCCTCGCTTCAATGCCCAGTTGCTTTCCCAATCAAAAAGGATCGCCACTGCTTTTTTTCTTGTGGTTCCTTGAATCTCTTTGATTTTTTCCAAGCGCTTGCCGTAAGCCGCAACTTCTTTGAAGACCCGATTCTCCGTGGAATCATCATGTCCCACGACTGCCCCATGGAATTTTTCTGAATTGCCGCGGGATTGGCGCCATTGAAAATACAAGGTACTATCTGAGCCGTGAGCGATCTGCTGCATGGCACTCAACTGATGGACACCAGGCTTTTTCGCTTTATTAAAGGAATGCCAGTTAACAAAACTCGGCGTGCATTCCATCACTAAAAAGGGCTGTTTCTTCAATGACCAGTACTGGTCATGCACATAGGCGGATTTCATCGCTGTCGCTGCCAAGGATTCAAAGTTGTTGTTCCAATCAGGGTAACTATCCCAGCTAACGATGTCCACATGACGAGCGAACTTGCTGTAGTCAATGCCTTCTAAAGGAATAAAATCTTGGGTAGCATGTCCTTCCGCCATAAAATTCGTCGTCACAGGAATGTCCGGTGTCAGCTGACGGATCGGCGCACATTCATGCAAATAAAAATCGATCGTCCTATCTGTGACAAATCGTTTCCAATCAAGATCCATGCCATGCACTTTGTGTTCCCCTAAAGGTGAAGGCGGTAAAACCTGCGACCAATCGGAGTAAGTACCGCCCCAAAAAGAAGTCCACCAGGCATGATTCAACGTGGCTAAATCACCATATTTTTTTTGCAGCCAGCTGCGCCAGTTTTCCTGACAATAGGAGCAAAAGCATTCCCCAGAGTACTCATTGGAGATATGCCACATAGCTAATGCCGGATGCTTGCCGTAACGTTTTGCCAACTGCTGATTGATTTGCGTCACCTTTTCCCGATAGATCGGTGAAGAGTAACAGTGATTGTGGCGAAACCCATGGGTATGTTTTTGCCCTTGGGCGTTGGTCCGATTGACTTCAGGATACTTTTGGCTTAGCCATTGAGGCCGCCCACCGCTAGGAGTGGCCAAAATGACTTTGCCGCCGATGCCATGGATCTGATCAAACACTCGATCCAACCAGTCAAACTGATAAACGCCTTCTTGCGGCTCTAAGGCACTCCAAGCAAACACCCCTAATGTGACGGTGTTGACATGGGCTTGCTGCATGTAGGCAAGATCCTTTTGCAAGATTTCTGGATAAGCCAGCCATTGATCGGGGTTGTAATCCCCGCCATGCATAAACTGCTGATCAAACAATTGATTGCTCATCATTCTACTCCTTTTTTGGCTTGTAACTGGTAGACAAATGATTGAAAATCGCCAGTGACTTGCGCTGTTCCATGGTTGACGGCATTAAACTGATAGGGTTTACGCAACCCTAATTGCTTTAACAGCTGACCAGAGACAGTTTCGCCATTGACCTGGTACACCTGTTGGGCATTAAGAAAGGCTGCGGGCAAAAAGTCTTCCGCCGTCGGATTGGCTTGTGCCAACACGCGAAAGAAAGCAATCAAGGCTTCTTCGTTTTGCGGATCATACACCGCCCAAGTCGTTTCATTGGCATGGTCCAACTGCTGCAGCTGGTAAAAAGTGCCAAAGGTCAGCAATTGCCGCTGTTTTTTATAAAAGACGATTTGGGATTTGATTGCCTGCTTTTCAGTTTCAGACAAATGAAAGAGATCGAGTTCATACCCCAAAGGCCCAAACATTGCGACGGTTTGCCGAAAGTCTAAAGACGTTGCCCGGCCGACTTGGTGGTTTGGTGCCGCCGACACGTGATTGCTGAAGGAGGACAAAGGATACCCTAACAACGTTCCGCTTTGGATGGCTAAACGTTCCACTGCATCACTATCATCACTAGGCCAAATCTGCGGACTGTAAAATAAGATCCCTAAATCGTATCTGCCCCCGCCGCCAGCACAGCCTTCGATCAAAAGGGTCGGAAACGCCGCTAAGATTTTTTCATATAAGCGATAAAGACCTAAAATGTAGCGATGATAAAACTCCGTCTGAGAAATCCCCTGTTCTGCTAAATAGTGAGAGTAAGCTTCAGTGATATTGCGGTTCATATCCCATTTGATGTAATCTAGCTTGGTTTCAAGGATCACTTTTTGCATCGCTTCGAAAATCGCCTCGACCACTGCTGGATTGGCAAAATCCAACACGTATTGTCCGCGCCCCACAGAGATCCGCTCATAAGGATGCTTGACTACCCACTCAGGATGCTCTTGGTACAACTGACTATCCGGCGAAACCATTTCTGGTTCAAACCAAATCCCCAGTTGCAGCTGCATGGCATGAATTTTCTCAGCAAAAGACCCGATTCCATTTGGAAATTTGGCAGAGTCCGCCACCCAATCGCCTAATGAACTGCGGTCGTTGTTACGTTTTCCAAACCAACCATCATCCAGCACAAAGCACTCCATCCCTAACGCCTTGCTTTCTTGGGCTAAGGTCAACAGCTTTTCTTCATTAAAATCAAAATAAGTCGCTTCCCAATTATTAAAGACGATCGGCCGCTGCCGCTTTTGCCAATAAGGGGCAATCACATGCTTTTCGATAAATTGGGCGGATTCTTGACTCAAGCCATTCAGACCAGCAGCGGTGAAGGTGAAGAGACATTCTGGGGCTTCAAAAGTTTCTCCTTGTGAAAGCTGCCAGCTGAAATGCTCAGGATGTATCCCCAACATCAATCGAACGTTGTCCCATTCATCCATTTCCGCTTGCGCCAAAAAGTTGCCCGAATAAATCAGGTTGGCACAATAGACGTGACCAGTGTCATTGGTGGCTTGCTGTTCTTTTAAGGCGACAAAAGGATTGTGCTGATGACCAGACGCTCCTTTTAACGAGCCGACACTGATCGTCCCTTGGGTCAAAGGGACCGTCTTGATATGCCGTTCTTTCAGCCATGCGCCTGAAAGATGCAGCAGTTCAAAATCGCGATTTTTCAGCTCCAAGACACCACTTAAAAAGCGCTGGATGGTTCTCGGCTTGCTCCCCGTATTGGTCAGTGTTTGCTGCCGCGTGATGGTTCCTGATCCTTTGAAGATCGTATAGGTGATCGCCATTTCCAGCTGCCGCTCTTGATCTACTAATTCAAAGACGATGCTTTGGCTTTCATCAGCAGAAGCAAAGCTGGCTGGTTGCGCCAGCTTTCGTTCTTTGCCCTCAAAACAGTGAAAAGCCACAAGTTTAAAATCAACATAAAGAGGGGTTTCTTCCTCAAAAACCGACACTGCCCCTTCTCGAAAATCAGAAGTCCCATACGTTGGCAATTCTTGAAAACGGTCCGCCAAGGTAAAAAGATTGTCTGCTTCAAAAAATTTGACGGTTCCTGCCGATTTATTCTCTTTTTTCTCAAGGTACGCTTGATCAAACGGCGCCAGTGTGCCTAGAGATGGCCCAAAATAGACATGACCCAGTTGCTGATTTGGTAACACATTTATGATATAACTGATTTTTTCATTGTATAAGTGAAAGAGTTGTTCATTCCTAATTTCTATCATTGCTATCCTCAATTTTCCCCATTTTTTTCATTTGTCCCTACTCGTTGACAAGCTGCTTCAAGATAACGCAAGCGTTTTTTGACGCCGCGATTGAAAAAGAATTTGTAAAACAGCGCCGCCAGCATAAAACTGTAGGTTGTTTTCTGCTGCGCAAAACGGCTTTGTTCCGAATACGTGACTTGCAGCTTCCCTTTTCGGCCTGGTGCAAAACTGTACCGTTGATCGATCACTCCTTCTTCATGGATCGTACGAAGCCACAGCTCATCCACGGCAATTTTTTTGACCGTCATGACGGCAGGTACCAACCGCGGGGCGGTTTTGGTTTGGATCATCGTTTCAATACGGCAGCCTTCCCCGAACGGTTCTTGGGCTTGTTTGGCTAGAAAGAATTTCTCTTGTTCCGCCAATAACACACGGGAAAAGTCCGTAGGTGTGGTATTCATTTGATAACTGCAAGACAATGTATCGGTTCTCATCACAAATTCCTTTCTAAAGGGTGCGCTATTGCATTCCTTTCCGTTTCTGGGCTTATCTTTCTTCTACCCTTTGATTGATCGTTTCAGATGCCGCTTGTTCATTTAATGCCGCTTCCGCTTTTTCTTCTTTCAAGTACCCGCGATCCATTACGATCAAGAATGGCACCCAGATCAAGGTCATTACGGCAACCGTCACTAACTGTAAGATTGCGCCGGCAACAGAACCCGTGCCTAACCAACCAGATAAGAAGACCGGGGTCGTCCAAACAACCGTTGCTCCAATTGGTCTTGGCACCAAGCCTGCGGCAATCGCAAAGTAAGAGATCGTCGTACTGGCTAATGGCGCTAAGATCCATGGGACAAAAGCGATCGGGTTCAAGACGATCGGCAAACCAAAGGTCATCGGTTCAGATACGTTGAAAACAGATGGAGCGATCACCGTCTTCATTAATTTTTTCATCCGAATCGAACGAGCGATAAAGAAGGCCATTGTAATCGAGATCCCCAGCTGCATTCCTTGATTGACGAACACGCCCATAAACGTAGTGTTAATGATATGGGGCAATTGTTCAGCCCCTGCTTTGTAAGCTTCATAGTTTTCAATCGCTAACGCATTCATGATTGGATCGATCACCGCATTGACCACTAGTGTCCCGTGAATCCCAAACCACCAGAAGAATTGGGTGAACAAGACGGCGATCAGTACTGCTGGCAACGTACCGCCTAAGCCCATCAATGGTTTTTGCAAAATCTCATAAACGAAATCAACGGCATTGCCCCATGAAGTAAAGGTGAACAAGTAGCGGATCAAATTGAAAAGGAACAACGGTGCCGCACCAGGAATGATGGCGACAAAGGATTCTGCGATCATTGGCGGAACCGAATCTGGCATTTTGATCGTCAGCCCAGCCGCACTGATTTTGCAATAGATCTGCGTAGCGATAATGGCCGTGATGATTCCGACAAACATTCCCTCAGCCCC
Source organism: Enterococcus casseliflavus (assembly GCF_029215545.1). Classification (NCBI taxonomy): domain Bacteria; kingdom Bacillati; phylum Bacillota; class Bacilli; order Lactobacillales; family Enterococcaceae; genus Enterococcus; species Enterococcus casseliflavus. The sequence continues at coordinate 2,528,646 of NZ_CP119393.1, forward strand.
TAATTTCGACAAGGGGATCACTGTACCTAACTCTTCGGATGAGCCAAAAGGCAGCAGCATCAAAAACGAAGACAGTGAGATGGCACCCGCAAATAATTTGGCTTGTCCATACTTGCCAGCCAACTGATAGCCGATCCCAAAAACAACGAAAATAGCGGTGATACTCATGGTCGCATTTCCGATAGGACCAAAAAAGTCGTTTAGAAACGTGATGAATCCCTCTGGAAGTTTTTCCGAGAGTCCGAAAGTAGCAGGCAGATTTTGAATAATAATCATAATTGACGCAAACATTGTTGCAGGAAAAGCGACCATAAACCCATCACGAAGACTTAACAAGTATTTGTTGTTGGCAATGATCTGAGCAAAAGGCACCATCTTTTCGGCTAATTTATCAATAAACTTCATTTCGTTTTCTCCTTTATTTTTAACTGTAAACGTTTACTACAATCAGTATAGTTGTTTAGTTAATGTTTACACAACCCCTAAAATAAAAAAAGATCAGACGTCACTGATCTTTTTCGGCAATCGATTCTCTAATGATCAATTCACTGCCACAAACGACGCGAACAGGCATCGTCCGCACCCCAAGGATTTTATTTTTCGCTAATTCGACACTCATCTGCCCCATCTCTTCAGCTTTCATCTTGACGGAAGACAGTGCGGGCGTCATAAATTGCGCCATTTCGATATCATCAAAACTAACGACTGACACATCTTTAGGAATTGATAGCCCCGCTTCAGCGAGTGCCTTGTAAACCCCGACAGCCATAGGATCGCTGGCAACGACGATCGCTGTGGGGCGAGGATTCATTTGCGCGATCTGCTGACCAAAATGCAAACCAGTCTCTGGTGACCATTTCCCCTGCAGCACGGTTGTGAACTTTTCCAATTTATTGAGCAGCATCCATTGGCGATAATTTTCTGCTCGAATCTCTTGTTCATCGTAAACGACTTCGCCAGAAATCGTCACTCGGCTGGCAACACCGCCCACAAAGGCAATATTCTCATGGCCCTTCTCTTTTAACAACGTGAGGATCTGGTGAGTCTTTTGGGCAAAATCGGTTTGGATGCAATCGTAGCTGGGTGCTTCACTATAATTATCCACCAGGATAATATTGGCATTTTGCTGACTGATCTCTGCCAAAGCATCGCTGGTCATCTCTCCAATAATAATGACTGCGCCATACTTCGCCAATTGTGCCAAATCTTTTTGAGGCTCCCGCATGGAAAAGGCCCGAATCGTTTTTAAGCGCCACTTCGCCGCTTCCTTTTCGATCCCATTGCGGATCATCATAAAATACGGATCGTTTCTTTCCGACTCTCGATCGTGGCGGGTAATGATGGCAATCGTGTTTTGGTCGCCGACGTCACGGGAATGGGATTGATTTTTTTCTTTTGAGTAGTTCATTTGGTTGGCGATCTCAATGACTCGCTGACGCGTGTGTTCATTGATACTGAAGGTTTCATCATTGTTAAGGATTCTAGAAACACTTGCTACCGACACCCCGGCTAATTTCGCGATATCTCTCATACTTGCCATAATTGCACCTCATCTGTTTACTGTTTACTAAATTTACATTCAGCATAGGCATAATTTTTGACCCTGTCAACCTTCTTTTCACAAAAAAACCGAAACTCCTTGGCTTTTCACTAAGGAAGTTTCGGGATACCCATTTGTTTTCTATTTGAGCGCTCGGTCACAGAGCACGACATTGACCAGATACAAGGTGCTGATCCCTAAGACCAATAAGTAGACAGGACCAAACAGGAAAAAGGTCAAGACAAGCGTCACTGTTGCTAAAAGATGTGCCTGTACTCGTTTGGGTGAACGAGCAAACTGATAAAAACTATAAAACAATGAGCTGGGCTGCTGCGGATAGGTGTGAAGCAGCCTCGTTTGATAAAGTAAGACCAAGCAAAACAAGCCAAAGGTGAACGCTAACGCGTAACTAGCGATCTGAAACAGCGGGTGCTGCAAACGGCTAAGGATAAAGCTGTCGGCCAAAAGCAGCAGGAAGAATAGACTGAGCAAACGGTCTTGCCCTTTTCTTGTTGTCCACTGTTGATGAAATGCCTGCTGAAAACGAGCTTTGCTGCTTGCCTCCAAGCCATCGTTACGCAGTTCCGTCAACGTCTCGATCAATGCTCGACTAGCAGTGGTACTCGTGATCAAAGGCAAGGAATACAACAGCCACATGCCTTGTAAAACCAGTAAATGCGGAAGCCAGTTGATGCCAGTCAACAGCGCTTGGTTTAAGCGTTGCGGGGTAACTTTTGTTCTCATCCTTTGGAACCTCCCGTCAGATCCATTCCCTCAATAAAGTAGCGTTGAGCGAGGAAGAACAGCAAGATCGTCGGCAATAGCACAAGCGTTGCTCCTGCCATCAAGTAGTTCCACTGGGTGGTTGATTGATTTTGGAAAACTTGCAGGCCAATCTGCAGCGTGTACTTTTCTTGGTTTTGAATATACAGTAATGGGCCTAAGAAATCATTCCATGCCCCATTGAAGGAGTTGATGGCAATCGTGATCAGCGCGGGTTTCGTCAATGGGATCATTAGATGGCTCCAAATATAAAGATGATTGGCGCCATCGATCTTAGCGGCTTCGATCAATTCATTGTTGACGGACAAGTAAAACTGCCGCATCAAGAAAATGTTAAAGGCGTTGCCGAAAAACGCTGGAACGATCAGCGGCAGATAGGTGCCGACCCAGCCGATTTTGGAAAACAAAACATATTGCGGGATCATCGTCACAAAGCCAGGAATCATCATCGTAGACAAGACGAGGGCAAAGATCAGATTTTTTCCTGGAAAGGCCAATTTTGCAAACCCATAAGCAATGAAGGAATTTGATAAGACATTCCCGAAGACCACTAAGACGGTAATGAATAACGTATTTTTTGCATACTGCCAAAATGGAAAGGCGTTGATAGTCTCCAAATAATTGCCAAGATTGATTTCTTCTGGGAAAAAGGTCGGCGGGTAGCGCACGATCTCCTCCATCGGTTTCAATGACGTAAAGACCATCCACAGCAACGGAATCAGCAGCACGATCCCGATGATCGACATCACCACATAGCTGATGATTTTTTTGACTCGCTGTTGGCTTGATTTGCTTCGTGTTTTTGTCGTCATTTCCATTAGCTGCCACCTCCGGTATAGTGAACCCAGCGTGGTGCCAGCTTGAGATTGATAAAGGTCAAGACTAAGACGATCAAGAACAAGATCATCGACATGGCCATCGCATAGCCCATATCAAAGGCGACGAAGGCTTTGTTCCACATATGCAAATTATAGAAGAGCAGCGAATTTGCAGGACCGCCGGTACCATTTTTGGTCATCACGTATGCTTCTTGGAAAATTTGAAAAGAACCGATCGTTGAAGTAATCACATCATAGAAGATGATTGGCGTGATCAAAGGGATCGTAATATTTTTGAATTTCGCCCAAACTCCCGCCCCATCGATCTCAGCCGATTCATACAGCGTCGGTGAAATATTTTGCAAGGTAGCTAGATACAAGAGCATCGCGCCCCCCGAACTCCAAATCTTCATCAAAATCAACGCTGGTTTCGTCCATTCGGGATCAAACAGCCATGCTGGGCCTTTGATATTGAACCAGCTCAAGAAGGTATTGATCAATCCTGCGGAAGGAGATAATAATTGCATCCATAAGACGTAGACGGCAACCCCTGAAAGGATCGCTGGCAAGTAAAAGGTGGTTCGGAAAAAACTGATTCCGCGGATTTTTTGATTCAATAAAGTGGCTAGAAAGACACTGAACAACGTGGTTAAGGGAACATTGAAGACTACAAAATACGCCGTGTTATAGAGAGATTTCCAAAACAGGGTATCTTGCGTGAACATGCGGGTAAAGTTCTTAAAGCCGATAAAATTCATTTTCGACGTCAGATTGTAATCGGTAAAGCTTCCTACGAAGGAAAACAGCATGGGCCCTAACATAAACACCACGAACCCAAGCAAAAATGGTGCTACGAAGAAGTAGCCCCAAAGAGCTTCTTGCCGTTTACTTTTTGAACGCTTCTTTGGCATTCCTTCCACTCCATTCTATTTTTACTCATTGTTTGTTCAAGAAAACATGTCCGCTTCGCAAAGCAGAAAGCAAAGCCCAGTCCGCTAACCGACTGGACTTTCCTTCTTTTTTAAAAACGCTCGTTTTGAGGTTTATTTGTTTTGCTCAACAAGATCTTCCACCGCTTTTTGCGCATCTGCCAACCCTTCAGCCGGTGTTTTGCTGCCTAGCATGATTTGGTCGATCTGTTCATTGACAAGACTACTGAAGTCAGGCGCTGTCAATGGCACAGGCGTGATCACCGTATTGGCAAAGTTTTCATCCGCCATTTGGTAGATCATTTGGCCGTTTTCATCTAGATTGTCGTTGTTGACCAAGTTTTCGTTGGCTGTCCGATTCGCCATGATATCAAAGCTCTTCTCACCAAATTTCTCTTGAACTTCTGGTGTCGACAAGTATTTGATAAACTCATAGGACGCTTCAGGATCTTTGGCACCGTATGGCACTTCTAGGACGAACCCGCCGCCCCATGACCAGTGACCAGAGCCGCTTTCTTTTTCAGGAATTTGAATGACCCCAAATTCAAAGTCATCTGGTGCATTTTCCGCCAAACTTGAGTAGTAGTTGATGTTTTGCGCACGCATCGCCACTAATCCAGAAATGAATGGATCGGCAACCCCTGAACCAAATTCAGCTTCTAAGCGATTGATGGTATCTTGACCATAATACTCTTGCCAGTCTAAGATCCATTCCAACGCTTCCACTTTGTTGTCTGTATCGATTTTGACGTTCTCATCCTTGTCAAACCAGCTGACGCCATCGTCGGCATTCAACGCCCACACGTCAGCGCCTAGATTCCACAATGGGTAAAAGCCGATCCGCTCAAAGTCATCACCGTTTTTGACATCTAATTTACGAGCAACTGTTTCTAACTCCTCCCACGTTTGTGGCAGTTGCTCTTCACTGATACCAGCCTCTTTAAAGAGTGTCTTATTGTAGAAAATCACTTGCGTATCTGTATTGAAAGGAACGGCATAGGCATCCCCTTCGTATTCCACTGTATCCCATAATTGCGGATAAAATTCATCAGAAAAGCCCTCTTCGATATACTCACTTAAATTCGTTGCTTGCTGCGCTTCTGCCCGCTGAGCAACAGAATTGATATCTTGTACAATAACATCAGGCGGATTGCCAGCAGTGATCGACGACAGTGATTTTGTCCAAATATCGCCCCAAGGCTGGTAGCTGTATTTGACCTCGATTTTATCTTGTGACGCATTAAAATCATCAATAATTTCTTCAATTACTTCTTGTCTTGCACCAGACCCCCAGAAGGACCAAAAGTCCAACGTCGTTTTGCCATCTGCTGACTCATTCCCCGAGGAATCAGCGGTTTCACTGTTGCCGCATCCTGCCGCCAGTACACCAACTGAAAAAAGCAAAGTCCCCATATAAAATAACTTTCTCATTTAACCTAACCTACTTTCATTTATTTTTAATGTACTATTTAAAAGCTATCACTACTTCTTCTTTTCAGCAAACAAAAAGCATCGTGATTCGAATAAAAAAATAACGTTTTTACCGTTTCTCGACAAGAAGAGCGTTTTCTTTGAAAATATAAAAAAAGTGGGGCATCATAGAACTAGCACCTATTTTTCAACCTCACGTCAGACCATTTGAAAAACGATGTTTATAGAAAGGGAGTAACCACATGCTAGTCATTGTCGATATGCAAAACCAAATTCTCGATGAAGAGAACGAAGCGTATGTGCCAGATGGCGCCGCTCTCGTCAAACGAATCGCCAAGCGCCTAGAACAAGCGCGGGCGGATGGGGAGTACATTTTACACACCCGCGACATTCCAATCGAAGTCAAAGGAACGCCTGATGAAGAAGCCGATGCCCTGCAGCTGATCCCAGAACTTAAGCCTCTCGAAAATGAAAAAGTCGTTAAAAAATACTATTACAGTATTCCACCTGAAGTCTTGATCGATATAAAGAAAAATCTATTTGAACCTGAAGAAGAAAAGAAAATCGAAATCACTGGTGTTGAAACCAACATCTGTGTCCTTTCCAATACCATCGAGATCCAAAGCGCCTTTCCTGACGCTGATTTTACTATCAATAAAACATTAGTCGCTGGTAAAAACCACGAGTCACAAGGACTCGACATCTTACGAGACTTCAATGTCGAAATCATTGATGGCACAAAACAAACCAATGACCAATAGGTAACGAAAGCTCCCTGTTCAAGGAACAGAGAGCTTTTTCAATTTGATTATTCATTTAATTCATTGAGCCATCTAATAGCTCGGTCGGAATTTCAATCCGAACCTCATTTTCAGTCTGACAGTTTGGACATATGAAGGTTCCTTCGATGGCTTCCTTCACTTCCCCGTAAGCATAATGAATAGCGATTTCATCTTCTGCCAATTCATTCGTTTCCAACGGTGGTACCATGGTTAATTGCCCCTCGCTGTCTTCTTGTAAATGAACGACCAGCTTCCCATCAAAGTTTTCATTGCAATTGGTGCAGGAAGCTTTTCCTCGAATCGTTAGATCCATGATCATCCCTCCTCATTTCTTGTCACTGGTGATGCAGGTTCCGTTAGATACTCGTAACGCATGCATGCTTCACTTTAATAGTGTCACGCTTTCACTTTTTTAGCAAATCATCTGTTTTTCTTTTTTTAAACCATTGATGAAGAAAAAACAAATCAACCGTTTTGAGCGTTTTCGTTGTCAAATCCTTAAAATCCTTGCAGAATTAAATTATCTGTTACTAAAAAGTAAAAACGTGTTGTTGAAAAAATTAGTGATTGTCCGAACTTATCTGAACAAACAAGGAGGAAAAATGATGCAAGCAGTAACCTGGCAAGGAAATCAAAAAATGGACGTTCGACGTGTAGAAGATCCAACGATTTTAGAACCGACGGATGCGATCATCCGAATCACCGCAACCGCAATCTGCGGCTCTGATCTCCACCTTTACCACCATGGCGGCTCGGTCTTGGAAGAAGGCTATGTCGTTGGTCACGAACCAATGGGTATTGTCGAAGAAGTTGGCAGTCAAGTACAGAAACTAAAAAAAGGCGACCGTGTCGTCATCCCTTTCAATATCGGTTGCGGCCATTGCCACTTTTGTCAAAATGAAATGGAAAGTCAATGCGACAATTCTTCAGAAGATACATTGTATGGTGGCTTATTCGGTTTCGGAAAAATGAACGGTAACCACTGGGGCGGTCAAGCCGAATTCTTGCGCGTACCTTTCGCAGATTTCACCTCGTTTATCGTACCTGAATCAACGATCCCTGATGAAAAAGTATTGTTTTTATCTGACATCTTACCTACAGCGTATTGGAGCGTCCAAAACGCTGGCGTCAAAAAGGATGATACCGTGATCGTCTTAGGATCAGGCCCAGTTGGGTTGTTTGCCCAAAAATTTGCCGTGATGGCAGGCGCTAAGCGGGTGATTGCCGTGGATCCTGTTGCTCATCGCTTAGAAAAAGCCAGCAGCTACAATCAAGTCGAAACATTCCAATTGGATGATTTGGCTACTAGTGCTGATGAACTGTATGAGCTGACCAAAGGTGGCGCTGATGTGATCATCGACTGTGTTGGGATGGATGGTTTAGAACCCGTCAAAGAAAAAGCCAAAAACCTAGTCAGCTTACAAAGTGGCACGATCTCACCGATCCAGATGGCCGCCAAAGCAGTCAAAAAATTTGGTACCGTCCAAATCACTGGTGTTTACATGACACCAGCTTCTTCTTATCCATTGCAAGAATTCTTTATGCGCAACATCGATGTCAAACACGGGCAAGCACCTGTGATCCATTTGATGCCAAAAATTTATGACATGATTGCGGACGGTTTGTTTGACCCGTCACAGATCATCACCCACACGATGCCTTTAGCAGATGCTGCCAAAGCGTATGAGATTTTTGACAAAAAAGAAGACAAGAACATCAAAGTTGTCTTGAAACCTTAGCACAAACAAAGGAGCAGTGATAGCACCTATGCCAAAAATCAAACGGAGTGAACATCAATTCGATCCGGGAAAAGAAGAAGATGTGATCATCAAGGCAAGCCGCTTTCGCATCTACTTTCAAAATCGCTACATGTTGATCTCACTTACGAATGATATTTTGACGGGCTTGTTTTATATTTTCGGAAGTATCGTTTCATTAACTAGCTTGCCTGCGATTTACGGAACGATTGCTTATTTGATCGGCGGAGTCTTTTTGACCATTCGCCCGCTGATTAAAATCGTTCGCCATGTCTATATCTATAATGAGCGCAATCAACAAGGCGAGAAAGAAAAAGATGTCACCATCACCGACGATGAAAGTTGATGGGACGACAACTAGAGAGGAGTTTCCTATGTTAAAAACATTTGATGGGATCGCACTGACCTTATTGATCATCGGCGGTATCAATTGGCTGCTGGTCGGCGCCTTCGAGTTTGACCTTGTCGCAGCGATCACCGGCGGCAGCACGTCGATCATTGCCCGCGTCATTTATATTCTAGTTGGGATCAGCGCATTGTATAGCCTGAAATTCTTTCCAGCTATCGCCCGCCAACAAACACTCGACTAATTGAAAATAAAACCTGCATCTGCGGTGTCCTGACCCTAAAAAGTTAGATTTTTGGTCTAACTTTTTGAGGTTGCATCTGTGGATGCAGTTTTTTTGTCTACAATCATTGAAAAAAAACACCAGTTGTACTACTCTTGTATTTAACCTACTATTTTCGAAAAAACAAAAAGGACGTGACTCATGACCCCACCTACTAGACCCTCGCTGATACGTCGGATACTCGGCCGGATACTTTTGCTATTGATTTTCTTATTTATTCTAAGTATTATTGGCGGAATCATTGTTTTAAATAACCTCACCATCGCGGAAAATTGGTTTGGTCTGAATGAATACCAAGTCGTTGAAACCAGGCATCAGATCATTCGTTTGTTCCCCTACTTTTGGGTAGCAGGGATCCTGCTGGTCTTTTTGATTGGTTTGGTCATCGGCATCAAGAAACGGAAAAAATCGCCATTCTATTGGTTATTCTCATTGCTCTTGCTGCCAGTGATTCTCTTTTGTATTGGCGTAGTTTCCACCTTTTTACCTGTAGACCGCCAACTCTTTCGAGAAGAAGCCAGTGCCAAAGAAATTATGGCTGCGCTGCCGAATCAATCCTCATTCAAGGACAAAGAGCTGCAACTGGTAAGCTATAGTTTTCACATCCGCAATGTCCCGCTGAAAAGCGGCATTTATGCAGTTGCGCGGGTGATCAATCCAAACACAGGCCTGCAAGACGAGTATTGGTATTATCCAGAAAATCTGTTGACCAAATGGAAAAAAGACGACGATACGATCGAGCTTTCGATGGAAGATACCATTGCCTTTGATGCCATCGACTGGGGCGTCATTCCCAAGATCATCAAGGATTCTGAGGCGCGAGCAGCTCAGCTGGATCACTATGTTCCTGGCGTCAGCATCGTCATTTTAAACGGCTTCCAAGGTGAATGGACTTGGACCGTTGGTTTAAATGGGATTCGTAATCGCACCGAGATCAATTATGTCTATGATCTCAAAGGAAATTATCAATCCGAATGGCAATAAAACAAGCGGCACCTATCTTCGTGGATAGGTGCCGCTTTTGCTTTTATCGGTTTACTGATCCAAGTCTTTGACACACCGAAACCCTAAATTATTGGCTGCCGACATCCCAGAATTACCATTTCTAGCGGCAATTCGGTATCGTTTGCAATAGGATTCATGGCACAAAAACGAACCGCCGCGAGTCGCATACAGTTGATCATCTTGTGTTTGATTCCTTGCCCAAAAGGTTTGTCCCGTCTGTTGTTGAAACTGCGTCAGCGGGATGCGGGCAGGATTGACGCACCATTCCCAGACATTGCCGATCATTTGATACAGACCAAAACCGTTGGGCTCGTACCATTTCGCAGGCGCTGTATTGGCAAAGCCGTCTGCTTGCGTGTTGCTTTTTGGAAACTCTCCTTGCCAAATATTGCAATGATAGGTGTTTTCTGCCAAAAATTCCCTTCCCCAAGGATATTTTTCAAAACTTGTCCCGCCTTTTGCAGCGATCTCCCACTCTGCTTCTGTCGGGAGGCGTTTTTTTGCCCATTGGCAATAGGCGATCGCATCGTTGCGAGACACCTGAACCACTGGGTGATCCATCCGCTGGGCAATCGTTGAATCAGGTCCTTCAGGATGACGCCAATCTGCGCCACTAACTGCGTACCACCAAGCCATATTCGGTATCTTTTGACTGCGGTGTTTCGTTTGCTCACTTAAAAAATAGTGAAAAACGAACGACCAGCCAAAGCGCTCGGCTTCTGTGACATATCCTGTTGCTCCCACAAAAACTTGGAAAGCTTGGTTCGTCACCGTCGTGGCATCAATGGCAAATGCTGGGCTGTTGAGGCTGATTTGCGGTCCCTCAAGATCCTCGGCAAAGCCGTCCATCGTATTCGTGCCGATTCGATAAGTTCCTGCTGGAATCGTGGGCATCTGTTTGCCTCCTTTTTACAATAATTGATAGCCATTGTACAGATTAATCAGTAACACCAGCACGATCACAGTTTGAAATACCAGTGTCACTCGCTGCGGTGACAGGACGTTGCTGGCCTTGGCGCCTAATAGCCCTCCCACGATCGCGGCTGGAATAACATACCACAAAATTTGCAGATCATACGCACCAAAACCTGTCGAAAAAGCGATCGTCAAAATTTTTGCCAGCTGTGAGAAAAAAATCGTACAAATTGAATAAATCGTCGCCTCTTTGATCGGCATGGCAAACAGCAGCATCAATAAAGAAACATTGATGGGTCCGCCGCCGATCCCCAGCAAACTGGCTAGAAAGCCGAGAATCAAGCCACAAGCTGCATACCAGCCGACTTTTTCCAGCGCAAACCCACGCCAGTTATATTTTGTATACAAAAAAGCAAACAATAGTGTTAGCACGGTCACAAGGATTTGGATCAGCTGAACCATCTTGTCGTCTCGAAAGACCAGCAATAACCGTTCAAAGGCAACATTGCCTAAAACACCGCCTAACACAGCGCCGCCAGAAACCCACAAGGCAATCGACCAATTGATTTTCCGTCCACTGGCTAATTGTCTAGCTGTCGAAACGATGGACATCGTGAAGACCGCTGTCGCCGAGTAAAAAGAGATCGCAGCAACAGAATGGGCGCCGATAAAATCGAAAATCGGTTTGATCAGTACGCCGCCTCCCATGCCCGAAACTGCCCCTACGGCATTTGCTAAGACGATCACGAGAAAATAAATCAGTCCGATCATTGTCTCACCCCTTGCAAAAGCCTCAGTATCTCATTGATTCTAGGTGTGAAGTCTTTTAACAGCTCCTGATAACCGCAAAAACCCTCACTATCCACGTACATTGCATCTTTCATTCGTTTACAGCCTCCTCGGCACATTTTTTGGAAAGGACATTGCGTACACTTCGAAGGCATGTCTTTTTTCTGGCACAAAAACTGCTGCGAACAGTCTTGAGAAAACAATTCCCGCAACGTTTGCTCTTGGATATAGCCCATGCGAAACTCATCTAATACATAAAAGTCACAAGGATAGACACTGCCGTCGGCTTCGATCACATACTGCACTTGGCAATTGCCTAGAATTCCGCAGGCAGTTACTTGCTGCCGCACCAATAGATTCAGTAAATCATCGAACAGCTTGATACTTAGGTAGCGCCCTTGCTTCAATTCCTGCAGCCAAAACGCCAACAGCTGCTGATAAAAGCCAGCAAAGCTTCTTGGTGTCAAGGCATAGTCGTTGGTTGATGTGGCATCCAAATCAGCCAAACAAGGAATGAATTGCGCAAAGGCAATCTGCTCTTCCTTGAGAAAGTCAAACACACGCTGGGCTTCCTTTGCTAACGGATTTGTCAACACGCACAAGACATTGTACTCGATCTGATAGGCATCCAATAACCGCTTGGTCTGTAAAACCCGCGCAAAGGTTCCCCGCCCTTTGGCGTCTAATCGATGCCGATCGTGCGCAAGCGGATGCCCATCGATCGACAGCCCGACTAAAAAGCGATGCTCTTTCAAAAAACGACACCACTTGTCATTGATCACCATGCCGTTGGTCTGGATCGCATAGTGTACTGTCACTTGCTTTTTTTGCGCCGCAACATAAGCCGTTAGTTTTCTAAAATAACTCAGCCCCGCCATCGTCGGCTCTCCGCCTTGAAATGCCAACGTCAAATGATCGCCAGCTTCTAAGTCTGCATAAATGTTTGCAATCATCTTTTCCATTACATCCTCTTTCATTTTGCCAAAGGAACGCACTTCACGCAAGGAACTGACGTTGGCATAAAAGCAATAGGTGCAGCGCAGATTGCAAATAGAGGATGCTGGCTTGATCAATACGGAGATGTGTTTCATGTATTGTTCCTCGCTTTTTTAATTCTTTTGTGCAATTGTCTGCCTCTGACTATTGCTTAAACCTAAGCGCTGATACTCGCTTTCAGGGGCTTCAATCTGATCCATTACTTTAATCAATTTCTGAATCATTTCTTGTTCAATCAGTGGGTCATGAAGCGGTGTTAACTGCTTTGGATCATTCTTTAGATCAAACAGCAAGTGGCCTACTGAATAAGAATCGATATAGGTGGAAACTTCAACTTCTGTGTAAGGAAAATGATTTGTAAATCGATTGCCCTCTTTCAAGACCATGCTGTCTAAGACCTCTTTATTCAAAAAACCACGCAATGAAGCATAACTAAGCGTCTGCATGGTGATTGGTCCATTCGAAGGGTGAACCGATGCACGCATATACACATAACGACCATCGTAGATATTGACATGACCGCCGTTTGTACCAAAAATAATTTCTTGATGGAGCGGTTGCGAATGCTGTTTTTTCAACACAGGCAGCAAAGATTTGCCATCCATATCTAAGGTGTTCTCAATTTCAAAATAATCCAATAAAGTTGCTGGAATGTCGATGGTTTGACTCAATACTTGGGTATGGGTTCCCGATTCAGCCTGTGGGTAACTGATGAAAAAGGGCAGATGAATGATTTCTTCATACATCGGTGCGACGTTTTTTCCTAACCAGTCATGTTCCCCTAACAAAAAGCCATGGTCGGTATTCACAATGATCAAGGTATCCTCCCACATATTATTTTTTTCTATAAAGTCCAGCACTCGTCCTAAGTGATGGTCACACATACTGATCAACGCTGCGTATTCTTTTTGCAGCTCAATCAAATCCTGCTCGCCAACGTCTTCTGTTACACGACCATATTTTGGCCAAAAGTAAGGTGATTCATTTGGTGTCTCCTGGTACAATTTGCGATAGGTTTCTGGCACATAAAATGGTTCATGGGGGTCAAAACATTCGACTTGCAAAAACCATTGATCTTCATTTTTGTACTGTTCCAAAAAATCCAAGCCGGCTTGGATCGTTTGAACCGTGGACAGGTCTTCTTCTACTGCTTGCCGTGTTTGATTCGCAAAATGCTGTTCCACAGAAATACCACTCTTATTTAACGGATTCAGCGGTGGATGATTCTCTGCCTGTTTTCTTGGAACCCATCGGTCACCTTCTTGTCCTCTAAATCCTTCCCATGTGGAATAACGGTTATGATAAGTGGCACCGCCATCTTCAAAGTAATGGGAATGGTCGGTTACCAAATGACAATAGACACCATTTTGCTGCAGCGTATCAAAAATTGACGAATCAAACGGTTCTAATTGACCCCACGAACGATGCATAAAATTGTAACGACCTGTATGAAGTTCTCTTCTTGCTGGCATACAAGGCATGCTGCCACCATAAAAGTTGTCAAACGTAACCGTTTTTTCTCTTAGCCGTTCAAAGTTTGGCGTGTTGATCCAATCGTTTCCGTAGTTTGATAAAAAATCTCTAGCCAGAGTATCAAACATCAGCATAATTGCTCGCATAGCATTCTTTCCTTCTTTCTTTTCTTTCCTTTTCTTGGTCATTGCGACTACTTGACTATCGTTATCGCCCCTCGATTATCATCAGCGATCACATCTAAGTATGCGGAAGTATTCGTAACGACGATCGGCGTCACTAACGAGTATCCCGCCTCTTCAATTTCTTCTTTATCAAATGTAAGCAATACCTCTCCTTGCTTGACCTGATCCCCTTGCTTGACTTTTGTTTCGAAAAAACGACCATCTAAGTTCACTGTATCCATGCCGATGTGAATCAACACTTCCACGCCATCGTCCGACTTCAAGCCAATCGCATGCTTCGTTGGAAACAGTGTTTCAACTACTCCGTCAAAAGGTGCTCGAACCAGTCCTTCATCTGGTGAAACTGCTAAGCCTTTTCCTAATAGTCCATTTGCAAATGCTTGATCTTCTACTGCCGACAAAGGCAAAACGATGCCTGTTAATGGTAGCGAAAAAGTGATTTCTTTCGCTGCTCTTTCTGATGGGATCAAAGGTGAGGCTTCATTATCACTAGCTGTTGCTTCTTGCCGATCCTCTTGCGGATCATACAAGAAGGTAATCGTTAAAATGAATGATAAGACGAATGCTACAGTGATCGCTAATACATACCCATAAAAGCCGCTTCCGATGCCTTCTGTCGGATCAATGTAGTTGGGTAAACTAAAGATACCCATCCCACCTATAATAAAAGATTTTGTTCCCATGGAACCCATGATCAATCCGCCGATCGAGGCTGAAATCAAGGTCGCAATAAATGGTTTTTTTCTAGGCAACGTGATACCGTACAAGGATGGCTCCGATACCCCAAACAGACTGGAAATAAATGCGGGAATCCCGATTGCCCGAATAGAATTATTTCTAGACTTAATAATAACTGCCAGCACAGCTCCTGCGGTCGCAAATGGAGTCGCTTGTCCTAAGACCATCACTGGGTCGTAACCAAGAACACCAATATTGTTGATTGCGATCGGAATGATTCCCCAATGAAGACCAAACATGACCAACACTTGCCAAACAGCACCAACTGCAATTCCTGCAATAATTGGGCTGAAGTTATAGATCGCCAACACAGCCGCACCCAACAAATTGCCGATCCACGTCGCGATCGGACCAATGACAATGAAAGTCAGCGGAACCATGATCAAGACGGTTAGAAAAGGAACTAAGAAACTCCGTACAATACTAGGAATGATTTTTGTAATGCCTTTTTCTAATTTGGCACCAAAATAGGTAGCAATGACGATTGGAATAACGCTGGAACTATAACTCATTAGAATGACTGGTATTCCTAAAAAAGTGACATAAACAGGCGATTCAAAAACAGTTCCTGCAAACAAGGTATACAACGGTTCGGCATTTGCCGTCAAGCCAGACAAGGCTGGATAAACAAGGGCAGCACCGATCGCCATACCGACAAATTGCTTTAAACCAAATTTTTTCGCTGCGGTATATCCTAAAAAGATTGGAAAGAAGTAGAAGAAACAATCGCCTGCTGCTTGCAAAATCGCATAGGTTCCTGACGTATTCTCAATCCATCCCAAAGAAACAAATAGCGCATTTAATCCTTTGATCATTCCTGTGGCAGCTAGAAGACCCAATACAGGTGTAAAGATACTGGAGATCACATCGATAAAAGCATCCAGCGGTCCTTTCTTCTCTCCCGAAGGTGCCGCATCATTTCCTGCCAATCCTGCATGTTGAACAAATTCTTGGTACACCTCTGGCACATGATTGCCGATCACGACTTGGTATTGACCGCCGCTTTGAACGACTGTCACGATCCCTTTCGTCTTTTTCAGTGTTTCAGTGTCTGCTTGCTCCTCATGTTTTAAATCAAAACGCAGTCTTGTGATGCAGTGGGTCACCCCATTGATATTTTCTTTTCCGCCGACTCCTTTTAAAATTTCATCGACCAATTCTTGATATGCCATCGTTCTCATCCTTTCAATGTAAAAATAAAAAGCAAGACAAATAACTATTCCTTGATGGAATAATTATCAGTCTTGCCTGCATTATCAGTAACAACCTTTATTCGTTCTCTATTAACTTTTGAATGTGTAATGTTAAGTACAGCTTTTCATCATCGTTCAAGGGAACATCTAAATACTTTTCAATCAAAAGCATCGTCTTATAAGCGTCTGCATACTGTCCACTCACGTGTCCCAATAGTGGATTTGCTTTTACCACATCTGGTCGAGCCTTCAATCGTTGGAAAAAAAAGCGCAAATGGGTGATAAATCGATCGAATGCCAAAGAGTTTTCATCAATTTGTATCTTGTTTGAAAATCGTATAAGTGAAATAATATCGCGAATCTTTTTTGCAATCGATTGGACATCTTTTGGCTGATCAACCTCATCTGTTACTTGTGCATTGATCAAATGCATTGCTATATTTCCTGCTTCTTCTTCCTCAAAGACGACCCCTGTTTCTTGTCCGATCATTTCCAATGCTTTTTTACCAACTTCAAATTCCTGCGGATAAAACTTTTTTATTTCCCATGATAATCGGTTCGTAACTGTGATTCCTTGTTCATGCAGTTTGAACAGGTTATACAGATGATCGGTAAGTGATACATACAGCGTCTCGCTTAACTCCTGTTTTATTTCCGCTTTTGCAAGTGAGATAATATCATCCGCTAAAGACACATAGTTTGTTGGTATGGATGACAATAAACTTAAAAACCGCTCGGAAACTTTATTCTTATGAAGCACAAACACTTTTTCAATTTTTGATTCATCGGCGGTTTGTCCTGGTTTCATTTTGAAGCCAAGGCCGGTACCGATCCAGATAAAATCTTTGCCATCTTGTCCGACCAAAACTGCATTGTTGTTTAGGATTTTTTTGATCTTCAAGACGCTTCTCACCTCCTTAAAATGAAAAAAGGCGATACCTTAATACATGTGTAGGATCCATACACACGTAAAAAGGTATAGCCTGCATTATCAGTAACTACCCATTTGATTGCCTTTACTATACTATTTTTCTAGAAACGTTGCAAGCGTTTTATTGATTTTTCTTTTTTTGCTTCGTTTCAAATAGACACGGATCAGCCTTTCTCCAAACTGCTCACTGGTCCAGCAAACGGCTTTGCCCTTCGATTTTTTGGATCTCCGTAATGTCTTGCGTGACTTCTAGACAACCTAAATAGATGCCTGCTTCATTTTTTAATGCAAAGTAGCGAATATAGATTTTACGGCCCCGCATATCGATCCAAAATTCAGCTGTCTCCCTTGTACCCGCTCGAAAATCATCCAAAATCTGTTGCACGAGATGCATGCTTTTCGGTGGATGGCAGTTGACGACTTCACGACCTAAAACCGAATTCGTTCGTGGAAAGACGCGCCTCTTGCCTTCTGAATAAAAGCGCACCCGCTCTTCACTATCTACAAAGGTCAAGTCCACTGGCAGCGTTTGAAAAATGGCCACCAATTGCTCAAATTGCAGATTACCAGTAGGCAATGAAACGGTCGGCTGTTCAGCAATTTGCGGCGAATCTTCCGATTCTGTGACTTGAAAGTCATTGAATCCTAAACCGGCTGCGATGCCAGCGGTTGTTTCTTGGGCTTGTTTGATCGCCGCTTGCCGTGCGGGTTCTGCCGCCTGTTCCTTTTCAAGGGCTTCTTGGCTCGGTTTCCAAGGAAGCGGTTCTGGGATAAAGGCAAAGCCGATGTCAAAGCTGTCAGCCGCAATTTGTTCCCAATCTTTAAGACTGAAGACATCCAGCGTCATTGGCACCATGATTTCTTCTTCTTTGAAAATCATCTCTTCGATCTCGTTTTTGACTGCTTCCCATTGGACAGCGATTGGATTATAGGCAGCTTTTTCGGATGCCAAAAGCTCATTGAGCGCTTTGATCATAACCCGAATATCATCATCAACACCCCACATCACTTTTGGCGGCGCAGTGATGCCGTACTTCTCCATGTAAGAAAAAATCAACGTTTCTTTTCGCGCATAGTGTTTGTCGATCTGCATTAAATCATTGCAGGCAGCTTGTAGACGCTTTTTAGGCGTCCAATCACCGGTTTTGATTTTGGCTAAGAGACTGTCGATCTCATCGGTCAACAGGGATTGCAGGACTTGGTTCTCCAATCTCAGGGTATGCACAGGATGGCCTTGTTGCCCATATTCTTCATTGGAGTGATGGATCTCATTGATCGATCCTTTAAAAACAGCAGCATGAATATTGCACAAACGCTGAATCTCAGAAGGGTCCAACCCCGTTTGGATCAAAGCTTTTTCAGCAGCAGTGATCTCCGTCACATCCACACCATCAAATTCTTCGTTAAACAAGCGTTTAGCTTCTTCAAAGGAACCGCCTTGGTGAAGCAAACTCAGTATTTCGACGATCCGTTCTTGTCTTTGACTGTTAGTTTTCATTTCGTCGCTCCTTTCACAAGAAACCCTTGTTTTTCGAAAGCGAGACAAACCGTTTCAAAGGGGATCTTCTTCATCTGAGCACCTTTGGGTATCGTCATATAACGTCCAGCAGTTTGCAGCATCCCTGGTTGATTGATCGCCGTAAACCCTAGTTGACTCATGATTTCTTGTATTTCAGGATATTGTGCCACAAGTTCATAGAGCGTTTTTGACAGATCGATTTCTTTCATAGTAAGGTCTTCCTTTCAGTGAGAATGATTCTCAATAAGATATCCTTAGTATAAATCATTTTGTTCAAAAATACACGAACTGCCGCAAACATTTATCAATCGATCATTTTTTTTAAGATTGTCGGTAACGGCACACCACTTTTTCCAACCAATCGATACTGGCAAAAAGCAGATAGCCCATCAAAGCAATCAGGAGGATACCCGAAAGCATTTGTGGGTAGTCCATTTTTGACCACGCACTTAAGATCAGATAGCCGACACCATACGTCGTGTTATAGTTTTCGGCAAAAAAGAGGGAAGCCAACGCGATCCCGATACTGACCCGCACACTGGCAAAAAGTGCTGGCATGAGCGCGGGCAAAATAACGAAGCGCAAGACATGGCGCCATTGATTGGTATAATTTTTCATGACCTGAAAATACGCTGGTGGGATCTTCGTGACTGCATCACGAATCGAGACGATCACTTGAATGACGATCACCGCAAAAATCAAGAGAATTTTTGAGAGATTGCCTAAGCCAAAGAAAATCATAAAGACGGGTAAAAACGCAACTTTAGGAATCGGATATAAAAAGTAAAGTAGTGGACCAAGCAGCCGATCCACTCTTTGGGATCGCCCAATCAAGATTCCTAACGGCACCCCGACTAGCAACGCCCCACTCAACGCCGCAAATACCCGCAGCAAACTGGCACCTGCATGGATCAGTAAGACCTCTCGCAGTGCCCAAAAACGTTCGGCCGTTTCTAAAGGATTAGGCAGTGAGCGAGTGTTGGTCACCCAGCTTACGCCCCACCAAACCACGACAAACGAACAGAAGCCCCAAGCAAAAGATTTGATGGGTTTCATTGCCTCGCCTCCCTCATTTGTTCTTTCAACTGCAAGACGACTTCATAAAAAGCCAACGAGTCTCGTTCCTGCTGGCTGCCGTAAAATGGATTACTGATCGGCGTAACGCCCTGATCTTTTAGCAGCAAAATCGTCTGCCCCAAAAACACTGCCTCTTCTGGATCGTGGGTCACCACGATCAAGCTGTTTTGTCTGCGCTGCTGTTGAGCAGCGATCATGGCTTGTGCATTTGCTTTGGTTTCTTGGTCCAGCGAAGCAGTCGGCTCATCCAATAATAAAACATCGGGCTGTGTGATCAGTCCCCGCCCCATGGCGGTCCGCTGTTTTTGACCGCCGCTAAGCTGATGCGGATAGCGGTCCTGCACCTGCGTCAATCCCAACTCAGCCAAACAGCTGGCGACCCGTTTTTTACGGCGCTCACTGGGCGTTTGATTGATAATCAGCGGCATTTCCAGTGCTTGGTAGACTGTTTGCCAAGGAAACAAATGCAATTCTTGGAAAACGACCTCGATGTTGTCAGGGGAACAGCCTTGGTAAGTGATCGTGCCCGATTGCGGTCGCTGCAACCCTTTGACCAAGGATAAAAGCGTGCTTTTGCCAATGCCCGATTCTCCCAGCAGCACATAGGTCAAGCCTTGTTCAAAACAAAACGAAAGGTTTTTAAAAATGGCGGTATCTCCATAGGTAAAGGAAACGAAATCGAATAGAATACTCATCAGAGAATAAACTTCTTTCTTCAAATTATTTGTGTTGGTTTTCACATTTTATGCTATACTATTTTTTGCGTGATTGACAAGAAAGGATGGTTTATGATGTTTCAGACCCTCGTATTTCATGAAATACGTCCCGAAGCAGAACTTTATGATCAGGTTCGCCCGATCAAAGTCGCAGACGGGTATCAAGATGCCTTGCCTCTGCCCTTATTCAATAGCACTTCTCATTTTAAACAACAAATCGACTTTTTGAAAGCAGAAAATTACCATACGTTGACCCTTGCAGAAGTCAAAGATTTTTATTTCCGGCAGCAGCCGCTACCAGAAAAATCCGTGTTGCTGACCTTTGACGACTGCTATCAATCGATGAAAGAATATGCCTACCCACTGTTGAAAGAAGCTGGTTTCAAGGCAACAGCCTTTGTCGTGACTGGCTGGCTTTTTGATGCCCCTCAGCCTTACGAGCCAGAAGTTTCGCGGACATTGAGCAGCGGCGAATTAGCCGAAATGAGCGATGTCTTCGAATATGCCAACCATACCGATCATTTTCACGAACGCAAGGACCAGCAAGGGCGTTCAATGTGGGAAACACCAGCAGCCTTTGCGCAAGACTTACGAAGCTGCAATCAGCACGTGGCCATCAAGGATGTTTTTGCCTATCCCTTTGGTTTTTATGATCCGCAGACGATCGCTACCTTGGAAAAGGAAGGCTTCGTTCTAGCATTTACCACCAAACCAGGTATCAACACGGCACAAACCAAGCCAATGGAACTCCATCGGGCAGTCATCCCGTTCTCACTACCAATGGCTGCTTTTGAACAACGATTTAGAAACGAGGAAATGAACCAATGAAAAAAACGATTTTAGCAAGTATCCTAGCACTATTCGCTGTTGGCGCTGCCGCATGCGGTAACACTGGCGAAACAGCAAGTACCAGCAATTCCAGCACTAGCAGTACAGAAGCTGCGGTCACAGATCAAACATTGACGATCGGGGTGTTACCAGCAGAATCAGCGATTCCGATCATTCTAGCAAAAGAAGAAAGCTTTTTCGAAAAGCAAGGATTGACTGTGGAACTCAAATCCTTCACTTCCCCGAATGACCGCAATGTGGCGGTGCAGGCAGGCGAGCTGGATGGTACCATCAGCGATGTCATGACAGAAGCGACCTTTAAGCAAAACGGCATTGATATGACGATCACTTCTGATATTTTGGAAAACTTCAAGATTCTCGCTTCACCGAATTCAGGGATCACTGAGATGAAAGGGTTAGCGGATAAAAAAATCACCCTTGTACCGAATTTCATTTTAGAATACATCATGGACCAATTTGCACAGGAAAATGATTTTACCTATGACATCGTGGATATCGCTTCTTTTTCTGCCCGTTCCGAAGCATTGCTCAATGACCAAGTCGATGGCGCTGTTTATACGGAACCGCAAGCCAGCATGTTGGCTGCCCAAGGGGCGATTGTTTTAGGCAGCTCTAAAGATGCTGGCATCAAAGGCGGCACACTACAATTTATGGACGAAGTTATCCAAAATCGCCCGCAAGACCTAAAAGCATTCTACAGTGCTTACAACGAAGCCATCGATTACATGAATGCTCATTCAGCAAAAGACTATGCCGACATCTTGGCAGACTATCAATTTCCCGATGCTATGAGTACTTACTTAGACAGCCAGGAAGACTATCCGTATGCCCAGGCAGTGCCGCAAGAGCAATTCGACGCAATCATTGCTTGGACGAAAGACAAGGGTCAAATCGACCAAGCGTATTCTTACAACGAGTTGACCAATTTCGATTTTTTACCCGCTGACGAATAAGAAACAACAAAAAAGACGCATTTGCGTCTTTTTTTGTTGTTTCGCTTCTTTTTGATACTCTTTTTTGCTCGTGGCAAGAAATTCAGGTATACTTTTGACAAATCAGCTGCCATGAAAGGATTTGATGCAATGCCAACGATCGCTGTTTATGCCGACCAGAAAGAAGATACTTGGGAAGCACACTTGACTCACCAGTTAAAAATAAATGAAGAAAGGACCCAGGCTCATCAAACATTTCATAACGAACCTTTAACGATCGACGAATATTTTTTTGCAGAAGATCCTGCCCCTTTTCATACGAATCAAGCCGTCAGGCAGCAATTAGCAAGCAATGGCCGCAGCTGTCTGCCACTCGTGTATGTCGACGATCAGCTATTTTGCCAAGGCCGCTTGCCAACGATCCGTGAATGGGAACAATTGACGAAATCTGGGATCACTGTGCAATTTGATGAGTAGCAGCCACTGTTTTCTTTGCCAGACAAAACAACGCACCACGAGCCAATCATAAGCGTTTAGTTCTCCCCCTTCGCGGCAACTGCGTCGGTAACGCCTTTTTCTTCTTCTGTTAAACTTCGTTCGCTGATTTTAAAGAATGGATAGTAGATCGCCACACTAATCAGTAAGGAAGCGATACTCCAAAGAACAGCAGGGATATTGCCGCCGGTTGCAAGGTAAGTATTGATAAAGGGCGGTGTGGTCCACGGTGGATTGAACATGATTCGCCCAATGACATTGGTGACCGACAAGAAATACGTTCCGACACATAATACAAGGGGTGTCAGGATGAAAGGAATCATCATAATAGGGTTCATCACGATCGGAAACCCAAAAATGATTGGCTCATTGATACAAAAAATAGCAGAGGGCAAAGCCATCTTCCCTAGGGAACGATAGGCTTTTTTCTTTGAAACTAACATGTTGATGATCAGCCCCAGTGTTGAACCAGTGCCTCCATAGCACAAAAACATGATATAAAACCCGCCTGCAAAAATGTTCGGTAACGGTTCGCCTGCAGTGTAGGCTTCGGTATTGGCTGCTAATAAAGCTAGAAAAATCGGATCGCCGATACTCCCCATCACATTGCTGCCATGAATCCCTAAACACCAAAGCAACAAAATCAAAAAGGTATACAACAGCATCCCAGGCAATGTGTTTAGACCAACTGCCAGCGGTGAAAAGATGGCTTGCACGAATTGATTGACATTAAATTCCAACAAGACCCGAATCACCCAGGCACCAGTGATGATGGCAGCTCCAGGAAGCAAGACCGAAAAACTCTTGGCAACTGCGGGCGGCACTTCTGCTGGCATCCGAATCACTAAGCGGTGCTTGAGAAAAAAGCGATGGATCACTACTGTCGCAATCGCTGTGACGATTCCTGTAAACAGACCAGACGCCCCCAAAGAAGCTGGATCGATCGTCCATTCTTCCCCCGCCTGCAGCAGCAAAAACGCGCAGACTGCCAACACGACAGAACCGATCCGATCGATCTCATACGAAGCCGCCAAATAGTAGGCGATCCCGATACAAGCGGCCAGTCCCAAAATTCCAAATGTAAAATTGCTGGCGGCGCCTAGTTTGACGCCAAATTCCCCGACAAACTCAGTCCAGCCAGGAAAAGGCAGATTGGCTAAAATCAAAAAGAGACTGCCGATTATCGTCAGCGGCATCGTGACGGCGACTCCGTTGCGCACGGCAACTAAAAACCGATTTTCACTGATCCTAACCAATTTTGGTGCAAAATTTTCCTGAAACCCTTCAATCAACCGATTCATCCTGTCTCCTCCTACTAAATATCTCGCTTTTTTAATAAGAGTAGCATAAAAAACGCTTTCTGCATTTTTAGAACACTCGACGCCCTCCCAATTCCAAGAATACTACTGGCTAACTGTTTCTTTGCCAAATGGGTAAAGCCGCTGCCAAATCACGTTCCTTCGACCAAGCGATGGCACCTGACAGCAAAAAGAAACTAATGACCGTCCCTTCCCTCACCGCTAACGGTAAGCCCAAACTGATCGCTAGCAAGAGTGCCCCCGAAATACAGACTGCATCAACGCCATAACGGTACTGCTTAAATGTCCAACGACTGCGTTGCGCCAGCAAATGACACCAGTGCTCGATTGGAAATTTCAAGACCTGCAACCGTAGGACTTGCCCCGTCGCCGTTCCAGAAATCAAGATCCCACCGATCAAAGCAGCTAGTTGGCTCCAATAATTCGTCAAGTGCAGTGATGCCAAGAAGTAGTAAACAAAGCCATTGATCAAATAGCCGAATGCCAGCAAAGCAAAAAACATAATCAAGTACTCACTGCCTTTTTGTTTGAGGGACGTCTGCCGCCGATCCAATAGCCAACAGGCAGCTAAAAAGCTCAAATTGATGGCTGTTGTGATGGTGCCGACTTTGATTCCTGACATCGTTGCCAGCGTAACATTCAATGCATTAAAACTACTGACCCCAACGCTTGCCTTAATGGTCAAGCTGATCCCGAATGCACTCAACCCATAAAAAATCCCTGATCCTATCCATTGCTTCTTATTCATTTTTTCTCCCACACTTTCTTTTTTGCTTTTCTAAGTATGTGCTATACTGACTAAAAACAAATAGGAGATTTCTCCTAGTTCGGAGGAAAAAAGTGAAAAAAACCGCTTATGCCTTGGCAATAAAGCAGGTACCAATCAAAGAAAGCTGCCCCTTGCCGATTCCTGAGGAGATTTTACAACAAAGTGCCCTCTGGACCTTTGATCATCGAGAAGCGATCCAAAAAGAAACGGTGCCGATGTCGGTCTTTTTCGTCCTATTGACTGGCAAAGCCAAGATCATTCAAACGCAAGAAAACGGCAAACGTGCCTTGCTGCAGTTTCTCCATCCTGGTGATTGCATTGGCGATCTCACGTTGATTGGCGCCGAAACAGTACCGAAAACCGTGGTTGCGATCGGTGAAACAACATGTCTGGGCATTCCGATGCAAGCAGCAGCCCACGGGCTCATGCAAGACCTGGCTTTTGTACAAACACTAGGCAAAACTATCGGTGAAAAATTGCTGCTGCGTATGGATCATTTTTCCGTCAATCAAACCTACCCCTTAGCTTGGCGCCTTGCCCATCTACTGTTGGAAGCTTCGATCGATGATCTTTTTCAAGAAAAATTAACGGAGACCGCAGAATACTTAGGCGTGAGCTATCGCCATTTAACGTATACCTTAAAAGATTTCAAAACGCAAAAACTAGTCACAAAAACTGCAGACGGCTATCGGATCGATGCGCCTGCGTTGCAGACCTTTATCCAAAACCAACAAAAGCAGTAACAAGCAAATAACGACAGCAAAATAGTTGGTATGATGCCCCCCTAAAAGCCAGAGAAAAAGCTGACTCTTGGGGGTGCAACAAGAAAAACCAACTGTTTGCTGTCGTTTTCGGATCGTTGCTTTATTTTTTCGCCAATGCCCAAGCATTGACACAAACCGTGCCGGTTCCGCTGAGAGCGATCGCCTCGGTCCGTTTGGGATACACGCGAGAGGTCAAACAATATTGCCCGCCATTTAGGAAGATCTCAATCGAAGACGTATCGACAAAAATCTGCAGCTGCGTCAGTTCATCGACCTTGACACTGCGCTGTTTACGACCGTAGCCAGAAACGCCATGATGGATCGTGAAGACACCAGCTTCATAAGCCAAAGTCGTATCTTGCAAAAGCCCCAGCTGGAACTTCTGCAATGGGACTTCCGCCGTAACTTGCAACTCATATGCCAATTCATCGAAAGACAAGTGCTGCGGTTTCTCTGAAAGCACAATTTTTTGGCTGACTTGCTTGTCTCGCAATTTTTGGAATTCTGGCAAAGGTTCTTGATACAACTGGTCATTTTTGACCGAAAGCTGTCTTGGCAGCGTTGCGGCATGCTGCCAGCCGCGAGGGATCGTAGGATTGCTGTATTCAGGACTGGTATCCCCTAGCCCCATCCAGCCCCACAAGATCCGACGTTTCTGCTCATCTTCAAAGGTTTGCGGGGCATAGAAGTCAAACCCATAATCAAGTTCACGAAACGCAGAAGTTTCTTTAAACGTCAGGGTTTCCCAATCCACCTCACCGATCAGATACCCTGATTGATGAATATTTTGGTAGGCATGTTCTTTGGCTGCCAAGCCTTGCGGTGAGAAGACCAACACATCTTTGCCATCTAAATGGAAGTAGTCTGGGCATTCCCACATGTAGCCTAGAGCATAGTCCTCACCGAAAAAGATTCCTCGATAGGTCCATTCATTTAAATCCGTCGATTCATAAATCAAAATTTTGCCTTCGTTTTCCAACGTACGCGCGCCTAGCAGCATATAGTAGGTGTCTTCGTGGGCAAAAACCTTTGGGTCACGAATATGATCGGTAAATCCTTCAGGGTAGTCCTCATGAGGAATCACGACTTCTTGCTTTTCGACGGTATAGCCGTCTTTGCTGATTACATGGACCGTGTTTTGTTCTCGTCCACTAAAGGTATAGTCATGATCACCAGGATGTTTGACATTCCCAGTATAGAAGAAATGGATCGCGTCATTCTCGATAAAGGCAGAGCCCGAGTAGACCCCGTCTTTGTCATAGTCGTGTTCGGGAGAAAGAAACAGCGCTTCTTCTTGAAACGTGACATAATCCGTCGACGTTTTGTGTCCCCAGTGAGGTGGTTCCCCGCCATGGGGCGTTTGCGGTACATATTGATGGTAAAAATGAACCACGCCTTTGAATTGGCAAAGACCATTCGGGTCGTTCATCCATCCTGTTTCTGGCATCAAATGGTAGTTCAAGCGCCACGCATCAGCACTGATTTTTTCTGCTAAATCGTTTTGGGTTTGGGCAAGTTGTGCCCAGTATTCCTTCGTTAACAATGTGGTACCTCTTTTCTCTTGCCGATGAACAACAAGGGATTATTTATTGGTTCAACTCTTTGGCTAGCGGCTTGCGCTGCAATTGGACACCAGCAAAACCGACACCAAAGGCAAGCAAAATCACGACAACGTATTTCAGCATGGCACCGAAATCTCCAGTATACAACAACAGTCCTGGAATAAAAGTGATGCCCATCCCAGTGGCAGCTAATTGGAAGACATACGTCGCAAACCCGCCGACTGCGCCTCCCAGCATGCCTGCGCCAAAAATCCGCATCGAGCGTAAGTTGACCCCAAATAGTAAAGGTTCAGTGATCCCAAATAAGGTTGGAACCGCCGCACTGATGGCATTTGAGCGTTTGACTTTGTTTTTATAAATAAATGCCGCAGCAATCGCAGCCCCAAATTGTCCCGCCATACTTGCTGTACCTAAGACTTGTAGGACGTTTTCGCCTGTCGTATTCAATAACCCTAACTCAATAATACTTAACGAATGGTGCAATCCAGTGATTACGATCACTTGCTGAACCCCTCCGTAAATGATATAACCGATGCCCAATGGTGCTTGCACCAAGTAGACGATACTGTTGATGACTGCTCTTTCAGCTACTTGCAAGATTGGTCCTAACGCAAACAAAATCAAACCTAAAGTAATGACAATCGTTAAGAATGGTGTCACGATCAAGTCCATCATTTGCGGAACAAATTTACGGAACCATTTTTCTAGCTTAGAAACTAAGATCCCGACAATAATTGCTGGAAAAATCGACCCTTGATACCCAGAGATCGATAAACCGAATAAGTGCAATGGCTCCGCATCTCCGCTGGCAACTGCCCAAGCGTTCGGCAATTGCGGTGCCACCATCATCAATCCTACCACGATCCCGATGATCGGATTACCGCCGAATTTTTTCGTCGCACTATAGGCGATCAAAACAGGTAAAAAGGCAAACGCTGTATCCGTTAACATTTCAAACATAGCTAACCAGTCAGCACTATAAGTGACCCCCAACTCGGTCAATAATCCCCGAATCCCCATCAAAAGCCCCGTCGTTACCAAAGCTGGAATCAATGGCACCAAGACATCTGACAACGTGCGGACAACTTTTTGGACGGGTGACAGATTCGAATACACATCATCTTTGAAGCCAGCTTTATCAGCGGAGGCGTCATTGCCCATTTCTGCTGCGAAGGCTTGATAAACTTCATTGACTTTTCCTGTTCCAAAAATGAACTGATGCTGTCCCGTGTTGAAAAAATACCCCTTGCTGCCCTCAACTGCTTCCGCTTTGTCTTTATCTACTAACTGATCGTCTTTCAAAATCAAGCGCAAACGTGTGGCACAGTGTTCAAAGTTTTTGACATTTTCTTTGCCGCCAACAGCTTCTAACACTTGGTCGATTGTTTTTTGTTCCTTCATTTTTCCCACTCCTTTGATCGTCGGTCCATTTGTGGAACCGGTTCTACATTTGTAGATTAACAGAAACCGTTTGCAATTGCAAGCAAAGAAAATAAAAAAACAGAACGCCGCAACTGGTCGTCCTGCTTTCTCTAAAAATATTTGCTTTATTTCTCCTGCTTTTCACGCTTGGCAGTCGACTGTTTGACCACTAATCGATTCGGTAATTCGATCACCTCAGGAACCTCTTCCCCTTGCGTCAGTTTTTGGATCGTTAAGACGGCATCGATGCCTAATTGGACATAGGGATATTGGGTCGTTGTGATGGTCGGATAGACATAATCCGTCGAATCATAGCCGCCAAATCCGTTCAAGGAAAAGTCTTGCGGCACTTGGTACCCTAGTTCATGGGCGGCTTTCAATACAGCAACAGCAATATTGTCGGTAGCACAGGCGATGTACGTTGCCGATTGATCTTTCAAGAACACAAGGGCTTTTTGGTACGTTTCTCTTCTTGAAAAGGAGGTTTCGATAAAGTCGACTTTGACGTTGGGCGTTTGTGTTAAGACATCAAGAAATCCTTTTTTCCGCAAGACACCTACCGCATAATCATTTTCGCTGACACCAACAAATAAATAACGTCGGTGGCCAGCGCTGACTGCATATTCTGCCATGGTTTTGCCAGCTTGATAATCTTCATGGACGATGGAATGAATGCCAGCTAACTGTTGACCTAACAATAAAACCGGCATAGGAACCTCTGCCAGCACCGCTTGTAGCTGCGGCGTGATTTTGCGCGCAAACAGGATCATCCCTGCTACTTTTTGTTTGACTAGCATTTCGATATTTTCTAATTCCCGTTCATCGCTTTGATCAGAGTTGGTGATCAGCATTTGATAGCCGTTTTCCCGTGCCGTCGTATCGATCCCTTTCAACACATCATTTGTCGATGGTGAATTCAGTCGAGGAATGATCACGCCCAGCAATTTCGTGTCTTGGGCTTTCAGCGAACGAGCAAATGTATTGGGGCGATAGCCAGTTTCAGCAATGATCTGATCAATTTTTTTGCGCTTTTCTTCACTGATATAACCATTGTTCAGATAGCGGGAAACCGTACTTTTCGCTACTCCCGCCTTTTCAGCAATGTCCTTGATCGTTGTCATGATTTCCCACCTTTGCGTTTTCTTTTATTATAACAATAACTGAAAGAAAAGCGCAGGTTTTGCGTGAAAATTGTTGGGATGGGCGGTTTTGGAATGAAGCTTCACTTTTTCGTTGCTTTAATCCCCTGGTCCTTGGTATGCCATAAATGATCCATCTAAAAAACTTCGTAATTCTGCTTAAAATCTAACATCTATTTTTCTGAGATGTTCATCCATCTTTTCAAACAATATTTCATTGCGGTTTCTTATCTATCTTATGTAAAGTGCGTTTTGAACTTTTGATGTGTTCAAAATACATTAAATCTCACTGTTGTCTTCTCCTTCCATAGTATTGCAAGGTATACTATCTCTAAGAGGTGATACTATGCTTATTACTAAATCAAGTCTACAAGGCAATTCCATCGTCGTTACGCTTCCTTCTGATAACGGAAAAAATCCTCCTGAAAACCAAGAATATATTGTTGTCTACGCAGAGGATGGGACGATCATTCTTGTTCCTAAAATTGAAGATCCTTTTAATGGTGGAGTGGAATCAGAGTTTTATGAAAAAGATGCGTGGGAAGACCTTTCATCTGAAGGGAAAATGATTTTTTAGTAACTAATGTTCAAACATACATTTCCAAAAAGCGACTATCGCTTGGATCGACTTTGCCCCTTCGGCTGGAAAGGAAATTCAAAAAAAAGACGTCCTGGCTTAGATATTTAACCGTTATTCGATTCTGATCATTTTTATAGCAAGCGGCATATAATAAAAAAACCAGCTAAGCTGCGCTTAACTGGTTTTTTCATTAGTAGAAATCGTACTTTAACTTTACTTTAAATCACCTCTACCCACGGTCCATCTTAACCCCGATGCTTTTTCGATAAGTTGCTATTTTTCAGCAGACATTAAATACTATTGAGTACTTCGTTTGCATACTAAGATCGTACCCACACAATTCTTTAAAATAATTTTGATAATCACTTTCAATAATTCTTATAATGTCGGCTTCTGAAAAATCCTCATACTTTGATAAATCAGCTAATAGACTCAGTTTCGCATCAATCCCAAGAATTTTAGGAAAAACCTTCCAAAACGTTTCTTTCGAAATTTCATCTATCAATTGATTTAACCGTTCCAGTTGTTTTTCTAAGTAGTCTTCCAGCATGTTTTTCTCTCTTGGCAGAGATCTAATCTCTTCTAGAAAATATTCGTTATATTCTTTTTTCGTCGAAAACATCAATTCAATTGAACTCCTTTCCACTTTTTACTGATTATTACCATCTACTATAAAAGTAAACCGTGATCCTCTTCATTTAGTGAATGATTTTTCTGAAGTTTTTTTAGATTTGAGAAAGCAGCAAAACCTCCACGGGCTTTGCTGCTTTCTTTTTATATTGACTATTCTAAAAACTAATTATCTTGTTTTTTTCTTCTTGTCAAAGATAATGAAAATGGCAAATAACAGTAGCAGCGATCCAAAAATGATCATGATTCGTTGTCCAACCATCGCTTCCCCAGTATTGGGAAGTTTTGGATCGTTAGAATCTTCCTTCTCATTTTCTGGATTCTTTTTTTCAGGTGTATTTTGCCCACCGTTATTTTCTTCTTTATGATAGACATAAATCACTTCTTGCACGTCATTCGTAAACGTTCCAGATGCGTTATCTGGTATTTCCTTCACGGTCCAACCAGAAATTTCTTTTGGCTTACTCTCGTATGGCAGACCAACTTTTCCGCTTAGAATCGTTGGTTCCGACAGTTGATTTCCTTCGGTGTCTTCATATTTGACTGTTACAGGTGCCGCATCGGAGCGGTCATAGACATAGACCACTTCTTGCGCTTCTTTTCCGAAAATTCCACGAGCATTGCTTGGTGTCTCTGGCACATACCACCCTGGAATTTCTTCCGGTTCGCTTTCATATGGCAGACCAACTTTTCCGCTTAGAATCGTTGGTTCTGACAATTGATTCCCTTCGGTATCCTCATGCTTAACTGTTACAGGTGCCGCATCCGAGCGGTCGTAAACATAGATCACTTCCTGTGGGTCTTCGCTAAAAATTCCACGAGTATTGCTTGGCATTTCTGGCACATACCACCCTGGAATTTCTTTTGGTTCGCTTTCGTATGGCAACCCAACTTTTCCGCTTAATATCGTTGGTTCCGACAGTTGATTCCCTTCGGTGTCTTCATATTTGACTGTTACAGGTGCCGCATCTGAACGGTCATAGATATAGATTACTTTTTGCGCTTCTTCAGTAAACGTTCCAGACACATTGCTTGGCATTTCTGGCACATACCACCCTGGAATATCTTTCGGTTCGCTTTCATATGGCAGACCAACTTTTCCGCTTAGAATCGTTGGTTCCGACAGTTGGTTTCCTTCGGTGTCTTCATACTTGACCGTCACTGGTGCCGCATCCGAACGATCATAGATATAGATTACTTCTTGCGCTTCTTTTCCGAAAATTCCATGAGCATTAGTCGGTGTTTCTGGCACATACCAACCTGGAATTTCTTTCGGTTCGCTTTCATATGGCAAGCCAACTTTTCCGCTTAATATCGTTGGCTCCGAAAGTTGATTTCCTTCGGTATCTTCATACTTAACTGTTACGGGGGCTGCATCCGAACGAGCATAAACGTAGATCACTTCCTGTGACTCTTTTCCAAAAATTCCACGGGCATTGCTTGGTGACTTTGGCACATACCAACCTGGAATTTCTTTCGGTTCGCTTTCATATGGTAAGCCAATTTTCCCGCTTAGAATCGTTGGTTCCGAAAGCTGATTTCCTTCGCCATCTTCATACTTGACGGTTACAGGTGCTGCATCGGAGCGGTCATAGACATAGACCACTTCTTGCGCTTCCTTTCCGAAAATCCCACGAGCATTGCTTGGTGTCTCTGGCACATACCAGCCTGGAATTTCTTTCGGTTCGCTCTCGTACGGCAGACCAACTTTTCCGCTTAAAATCGTTGGTTCTGATAGTTGATTTCCTTCGGTGTCTTCATATTTGACTGTTACGGGGGCTGCATCCGAACGGTCATAGATATAGATTACTTCTTGCGCTTCTTCAGTAAACGTTCCATGAGCATTGCTTGGCATTTCTGGCACATACCAACCTGGAATTTCTTTGGGTTCGCTCTCGTATGGCAGACCAACTTTTCCGCTTAAAATCGTAGGTTCTGATAGTTGATTTCCTTCGGTGTCTTCATAATTGACTGTTACAGGTGCCGCATCGGAGCGATTGTAAACATAGATTACTTCCTGTGACTCTTCGCTAAAAATTCCATGAGCATTAGTCGGTGTTTCTGGCACATACCAACCTGGAATTTCTTTTGGTTCGCTTTCGTATGGTAAGCCAACTTTTCCGCTTAATATCGTTGGTTCCGACAGTTGGTTTCCTTCGCCATCTTCATACTTGACCGTCACTGGTGCCGCATCGGAGCGATCGTAAACATAGAGCACTTCCTGTGGCTCTTCGTTAAAAATTCCATGAGCATTGCTTGGTGTCTCTGGCACATACCACCCTGGAATTTCTTTTGGTTCGCTCTCGTATGGCAACCCAACTTTTCCGCTTAATATCGTTGGTTCCGAAAGTTGATTTCCTTCGGCATCCTCATACTTGACGGTTACAGGTGCTGCATCCGATCGATCGTAAACATAGAGCACTTCCTGTGGGTCTTCGCTAAAAATTCCATGAGCATTGCTTGGTGTCTCTGGCACATACCACCCTGGAATTTCTTTTGGTTCGCTCTCGTAT
Organism: Enterococcus casseliflavus; assembly: GCF_029215545.1. NCBI lineage: Bacteria > Bacillati > Bacillota > Bacilli > Lactobacillales > Enterococcaceae > Enterococcus > Enterococcus casseliflavus. Next base: position 2,561,826 of record NZ_CP119393.1, read on the forward strand.
GGCAACCCGACTTTCCCTCTTAATATCGTTGGCTCCGAAAGTTGTTTTCCTTCAGTATCCTCATACTTGACTGTCACTGGTTCCGCATCGGAGCGGTCGTAAACATAGATCACTTCTTGCGGTTCTGCGGTAAATGTTCCAAAAGCGTTACTCGGTGTTTCTGTCAAGGACCAGCCTGGTATTTCCTTTGCTTCAGTTTCATAAGGAAGGCCTATCGTACCGTTTAAAATTGTCTCAGTTGACAATGGATTCCCATCGACATCCTCATATCGAACTGTAACTGGTTGTGCTTCCTTTTTTTCCCACACATAAGTACCAGTCTTGCTTCCGTCATATTCATGAAAAAAGTTAGTTGGTGTCAGGGTTAAATGTTCGGTTGAAAGATTTCCCTCAAGGTCTTTTTCAAAGATCCAATTACCTGTATACAAGTCGGCAGGCATCACATTCTCCGGTAAAGTAGGCCGACGATTTTCAGCAAGATTTAAAAAGGACGTCTTCTCTCCTAAATGTAATCTTTTGAGGCCGTTCATTCCTCTAAACATCCCTCCAGCATTAGCGTTTGTAGAAGTAGAAGAATCCATATTACTTGTGTTCCAATTTGATAAGTCTAATTCTTCTATTTTCGGTGTTACTTCAAATAAATTACGCATACTACTAACACTTGAGGTGTCCCAATTTGAGACATCCAAATGAACTAAGTTTCTAGCTCCTCCAAACATAGACGACATATCTTCAATATTAGAAGTATCCCAATTTGAGACATCAATCGTAGTCAATTTACTGACCCAGTCACCGGTCAAATTGTTGTAAAACATATAATCTGTTCGTTTTACTTTAGAGGTATCCCAATTCGAGACATCGATTTCTGTTAAGCTAGCAGTATTTTGAAAGACCCCCTGCATCCCTTCTACTTTAGAGGTATCCCAATTTGAGACATCCAACTTGGTCACTCTTCTAACACCATTAAACATGTTGTTTATATTCGTGACATTGCCTGTTTTCCAATTGGAGACATCCAGCTCGGTTAATTGACTCGCATTTTGAAACATAAAGAACATACTTGTGACATTAGATGTATCCCAATTTGAAACGTCCAATTCAGTTAAGCTGCTGTTTCCATTAAACATATAGTTCATGATTGTTCCATTAGAAGTATCCCAATTTGAGACATTTAGGGAACGTAAAGCGCTAGCTCTATGAAACATGTAACCAAAGTTTGTTACATTCGAGACATCGATTTTCTCTGCATTCTCGATTGTCTCCAAACTTGTTAATGGTGTATCTAAAGTATGCCCAGAAAACATGTATGCTGAGTTGGCTGGAAAAACGACCGTACCATTTACAACAATTCGAGCAACATTTCTATAGCTTGTTCGCCAAGGGGATGTGTGTGGTGCGCCGGCTGTTCCTTCTTCTAGCACAACTGTTCGAGTTTCTTCATCCCATGTCCACGGAACGGTTCCCCACGTTCCTCTGACTAATGAATCTGATCGCTCATAAACATAAATGACTTCCTGTTCTTCTTCTGTAAATCTACCTGATGCATTAACTGGTGTTTCTATAACAGACCAACCGGGAATTTCTTTCGGTTCACTTGTGTAACGTTCTCCCACCTCCCCATTTAATATGTCTGGTTCGGATAATTCATTTCCTTCAGTATCTTCATACCGTATAGTCACTGGTGCTGAGATTAACCTTTCCCAAACATATGTCCCTGGGTTACTGCCATCATACTGATTCATAAACTCATCAGATGAAGCATAAATTACTGGAGTTGAACCGTTATCCCCCCCATCATTGATACGCTCTATCCATCTTCCAGAGTAGGGTAGACCTGCGTTGATTCTTGGCAATCTTACGTTTGAAGCAAAAATAGATTTCTCACCTAAGGTCAGTTCACGTAACGATTGGGTCATGTCAAACATATTATTCGTATTTGTAACATTCGTTACATCCCAGCTCGAAAGATCAAGACTCGTTAAAGATCTAGCCGAACTGAACATACTCAGCATCGATGTGACATTCGACACGTCCCAGTTTGACACGTCAATAGTAACTAATGAAGTCGCTACTCCAAACATATTCGACATGTTTGTTACACTCGAAACATCCCAACGTGAAAGATCCAAGCTTGTGAGAGAGTTAACCGCATTAAACATCAAGCCCATATCAGTTACACTGGAAACATCCCAGTTTGAAAGGTCTAAGTCGGATAGGGATCTGGCTAGACCAAACATGCTACGCATATTCGTCACGCTTGATACGTCCCAACTTGCAACATCCAAACTCGTTAAAGACTCTGCTGAATTAAACATTCCTCCCATATTTTGTACATTTGATACATCCCAATTTGACACATCTAAGCTTGCTAAAGATCTGGTTTGTCCAAACATTCCATTCATGTCCGTCACATTCGATACATTCCAATTTGATACATCAATATTTTTTAGTGTAGTAACGCCATGAAACATGCGATCCATGTTTGTCACATTTGACACATCGATATTTCCTGCATGCTCAATCGTCAGCAAATCTGTTAGACGTTCTGCTGCTTGCGCTTGCGGTGATCCAAACAACCATGAAACGTCTTCTGGAAAAATAACCTTGCCATTAACAGAAATTTGAACAACATTCGTGTAGGTTTTCCAAGGTGCTGTGGCTGACGTGCCGGCTGCCCCTTCTTCTAACACAATTGTTTTCGTTTCTTCATCCCACGTCCACGGAACAGTTCCCCATACGCCTTCCACATTTTCATCTGACTCTTCATGACTGTCTTCCTTACTACTGTCTTCTGCACTACTATCTACTGATTCTTCATGACTGTCTTCTGTACTACTATCTAATATAGCTTCACTGGAGCTTTCCTCAGAAGAGCTTTCAGATGAATCTGCCTCTATACCACTGTCTGTTTCGGTATGTTCCCCAGATCCATTGGTACTTATGTTTTCTTCAGTTACTGTCGACGGTTGATCGTCTTCTATCAATTGCCTTTCTTCATAACGATCTGCATTTCCATCCGCCAATTCACTTAGAAACCCTTCAGCAACAGGAACATCCGTCATTTCCAAATTATTTTCTAAGCTGTCGTTTTGAGAGCCATCCTTTACTGTATTAGCAAATACAGTGAGCGGCTGTCCTAGAGTCATTGCAATGACCAACATTATGTAACCTAACTTGCGTATCACTTCCCTAACACTCCTTTTCTTTTTAACGTAAACTTCTTGAAACATGAAAAATAATTATTCATGCAGACACTGCCGAATTGGTAGAATAATCTATCACGAGCTTGGAAGTTCTAAACAAAAGTATATAAGGATGTTTTTTAATAAAAAAATCATGTTTTTCACCCTAGGGGGAAATTAAGTATAAAAAAACCTATGCAAAAGGCTTTCTTTCCTTCTGAATAGGTAAAAAATAGGGTTATTATTTTAATTATTTTATAAGTTCGAACATTTTTGGTTCGATCGTTTTAAATAAGAGTTCCCAATCTTGTTTATCTGGAACTGTTTTCAATAATAGGCAGTTGGTGCTCACCTTATACTCTGACAAGTATTCACTGTAGTTTGTCACAATTAAATCAATATCTTCTTGGTTTAAGAATTCTTCCGTCAAAGCTGGAATCGTAATAAAAAAGATTTGATGACGATCACCAAAGTATTGATATACTCGCGATCTTATCAATTGACAGACATACAGATCGCCTTCTAATAAAAAAACAATTCTCTTGCTTTTGTACAAATACTGTTCTTTCAATCTTTCTCCCAGCAAAGTTAAGCTCGCCGTAATATCTTCCAAAAAGTCTTCTGTTATTCCTGATTCAGCGAAAAAGGAGCGCAAAAAATGATGATTGTTGATGTATGATTCTTTGCATTCATGTTTTGTTTTCTCTATGATTTCTGACATTATTCTATTTTGAACTGGTGAAATAAGATGATTCACGTACCTAGAAAGGAAGAACGCACGATAGATCCATAAAAGTTCTGATGTATACAACTCAGGCGAGCAATTCTTGAGATAGTTTTCAGTTAAATGAGCAAAAGAATCAATGCGCTGCAATTGCGTACAGAATACCTTATCTTGGTCTATTTGATCAAAAGGCCGTTTGGCAATCGTTACTAAAAATAGCCAACAGAGCTCATCTGCACATAATTCCACTTGATAGATCTTTTGAATTCTTTGCTGAATCAAGAATAAATTAAGAAAATCCTTGTTATTCCTAACACTCTTGTAAAGATTTGTTGGTACATTGATCCTCTTTCCCTGGCGTACTCGCTCGATAGCAATATATAAATTATAGTAAAATTCATTTGGAGAAGTACCTGTACCAATCGTAATTTCCTTGATTTTAGATAAAAAAGTTTGATAGATCAATTCATGAATCTCTTTTGGAGGAACCAACGTATGAGGGGTCATTTCCCCTTCATAGTAAAAATCTTTGAAAAACTTTCGGATGTTTGCTTCATCGCCTTTTAAATCAATGGGAGTGAGTGATAGTTTTAATCCGTATTCTTTAAGAACCGGCTCAATTTGTCTCAAATAGCGTCGAAATGACGTTTCTGATATGTGAAATCGGTCAATTAATTCCGCTACGTCCTCTAGCTCTCCATAGAAAACGTTTCCCAATAATTCAAACAAAATTTCATTTTGCAATAGTTTTTCTTTTTGTTCAATAAATCGAAGGAAGTTCTTTTTTTCGAAAAGGTACCCATTGTTCGTTGAAACAATATGCGCACTATCAGAAAAATACTCCTTTAGCTTATTTATATCAGTTAAAATCGTCCGTTCTGAAACCTCATTTAGTTTAGCTAATTGACCCTTAGTCGCTTTTTGTGTCCGCTCAAAAAGATTCAATATACGAAACCAGCGAATAGTTGTTGGATCAACAATAAACTTTAACTGCAGATCTTTCATCCTAACACCTCCCAACTTTATAGAAAATCATACCATGTATTTTTAACCCATAATAATTTTTTCATTCCTTTTCTAACTTACTACATTTTCTCAATGATGTGAACGTCACTTGTAAATGAATATTTTTTTGCTATTGATCAAAGACTCTAGTCAAAAAATATCAAAACAATTACTGCTGAAAAGAAGGCGTTATTTATCTAATCTAAACAAAGAACAATTGAAGTAAGAAAACCTATACAAAATCAGCTACGCCAAACCTTTTCCTTTTGCATGTGCTATCATTTGATTGAAGAAAATTATAAGTTAGAATCAATGATTCGTTTTTTTAAATCAGAATAAAATCATATGAATGTTAGGTAAAAATAGATTGCCTTAACCACTCCTCGTATTTGTAAAAAATGAAAAAAACTACTATTCAGCATCCATCGCTTTAATAAACACTGTTTTTACTTTTTCAGTTTGTATTTATCAACTCTTATTATCAATACAAAAAAACAGCTAAGCCGCAAGCTTAACTGTTCTTTCTTTTTATAATTGATAAAGTTCTTAATCACAAAACGTCTCTATCACACATTCAAAATCCACATAAACCCAAGAAAGACAAAGAACAAGCCGTACATGATTGGTGAGACTTCTTTGCCGCGTTTGGCTGCTAACATGGTGATTGGGTAAAAGATGAAGCCTAAGGCGATCCCATCGGAGATGCTGTAGGTCAACGGCATGCCTAGTAGAATCAAGAAGGCTGGGATTGCGATTTCCATTTCGTGCCATTTGATTTCTCGCAGCGATTGTGCCATCAGCACGCCAACGACGATCAGTGCTGGTGCCGTCACTTGGGAAGTAACAACGGATAGCAATGGTGAAAAGAACAGGCCGAACAAGAAGAAAATTCCAGTCGTCACGGCAGTCAAGCCAGAACGACCGCCCACGGCGATCCCAGCGGAGGATTCCACATATGCGCCTACTGGTGAGGTCCCTAATAAAGAACCAGCGAGCATGGCGGTGGAGTCAGAAGCAAGTGCTTTGCCGACCCGCGGCATTTTGTTGTCTTTCATAAAGCCCGCTTGATTGGCAAGTCCTACCAAGGTGCCTGCAGTATCAAAGAAAGTGACGAGTAAGAAAGTCAGTACTACGACCCACATTTGCAGGGAGTTGATGTCTCCTACATGGTTTAGCGCCACTAAGAATGTGGAAGAAATACTCGGTGCAGCAGAAACGATACTGGATGGTGCTTGGATCAAGCCAGTCAAAAGACCTAAAACAGTTGTTGCGGCCATCCCGATAAAAATTCCACCAGGAACTCTGCGAACCATCAAGACGGCAGTGATCACTAAACCAAAAATCGTCAGCCACGTCGTACCGACACTCAATGAGCCTAGTGCCACAAGGGTCGAATCGTCGGAAACGATGATCCCGCCTTCGCTCAATCCCAAAAAGGCGATGAACAGACCGATCCCACCAGAGATGGCATATTTTAAATCAGCAGGAATCGCATCAATGATCAGCTCCCGTAATTTGAAGATCGTGATCACGATGAAAATCAGTGATGCCACAAACACACCCGCTAATGCTGTTTGCCATGGAACCCCCATTCCAATACAGACTGAATAAGAAAAGAAGGCGTTGATCCCTAATGCGGGTGCCGTAGCGATCGGGTATTTTGCTAAAACCCCCATCAAGATACAGCCCAATGCACTGGCTAGCGCCGTTGCTGTAAAGACGGCACCTTCGTCCATCCCAGATGCCCCAAGGACCGTTGGATTGACGAATAAAATATAGGCCATCGAGATAAAGGTGGTAAAACCAGCTAAGATTTCTCGTTTGACCGTTGTTTGTAAGGCATCCAGCCCAAAAAAGGAATTGATTTGATTCTTCATTTTTACTCCTCCAGCAATCAAGCAAAGGTGTCGCCATTGCTTGATTTTTTATAATGAAAACGACGAAATCAATCATAAACCAACTTTATCTGCAAGTAAATATTATCCAGTTAAAAAAACCAATAAAACGCTTTTTCCAACATCTTACCCTTAGCTGTTTCTAATCAACGTGTAACGACTTCTCATTCACCAATTGCTCCAACTGTTCCTTGGTGGTGCGCTTGATGGAAAGCTTCGGCAGCTCCTTCAACGAAAAGTAATCGCTGTTAGAGGTTTCACTATTTTTGATAAAATCTCCTGCCAAAACATCACAGGCAAAGACCAGCTTATAGTATTGAAACACTTGCGGAATGTCTGGTCTTAGATTCGTATCAAAAATTGCTCGCAGCTCCTTGACCTCAACGAGTAAGCCAGTTTCTTCCAGCACTTCTTTTTTGATGTTTTCCCGTGGCGTCAAGCCAATTTCTGCATAGCCTCCTGGCAGTGACCATTCTTTCGTCAGGCTGGCTTCCACCAGTAAGATTTTTTCGTCTTTTTGGATCAATGCTCGTACATCGACTTTGGGCGTAGGATAGCCCTCATTTTTTTCTGTTAAAAGGGTCAACGCAGCTGCGTCTTGATCCACGACGGTACTCATCAAATGCAATGCCAACTCTTTGATCTCTTGGTAACGTTCCTTATCGTACACATCTTTGCCATAGTACAAACCTGCTTCAGCGATCGATAACAGGCGTTTGTATTGCGCAAAATAATCTTTCATCCATTCCCCGCCTTTTCCATTTCTCTGTTATGTTTCTTATTCTAGAGGAATTCGGCGGTTTTGCAAAAGATTGGCAACCCAATCATTGAATTCTCGTTGCTGCCATCGCCTGATAAACGCAGATTTTTGTAAAATCAGCCGATTTAAGGGACAATGAAAAGAGCAGAACGATTTTTCTCAGAAAGGATGATGAAGGTGAACTTAACGCCTGATTTAGTTTCCAAAGAACAATTGATTGGAAAAATTCAAAAAGATATGGACCAAACGATGCTCGTCTATGCACTTTTAGTTTGTGCAACGCTGATTGCTTCGATTGGTTTGAATTACAATTCCACTACCTCGATTATCGGGGCAATGTTGATTTCGCCACTTTTAAATGGGATCAACGGGATTGGCTTTGGTTTAGGTCTTTCCCACTTGCGCTTAGTCAAAAAAGGGCTGCTGGTCTTTAGCATCCAAGTCATCATCGTACTTATCATCTCATTTGCCTTTTTCTTACTCACGCCAGTCAAAGATACAACCCCTGAAATCATGACCCAGACGTCTGCGACGATTTGGGATATTTGCATCGCATTGATCGGTGGTTCAGCACTGGCTTTTGCCAAAGTCAGAGGCCGCGACAACGATGTCATTATCGGTGTCTCCATCGGGACGTCCCTGATTTTGCCGCTTTGTGTGACGGGTTATGGGCTGTCGATCAAAGATTATTCGATTTCATGGGAGTCTGCTCAACTCTTCTTCACCAATTCCTTTTTGATTTGTTTTTCCTTGTTCATTACCATCTGGCTGTTGCAGTATGGAGATTTCCGTCACCAAAAATGGTGGAAGTTTGCCGTGGTTGCCTTACCGATCACGGTCATTGGGAGTTTCTTCGTTTATACGACGATCCAAACGACCATCGCGGAATACCATGCCAAGCGTTTTGTAGAAGCCAAACTGGGGGAACATTATTTGCTGGAGCAAACACTTAATGAGCAGAAACAATCCCTTGAATTAAAACTCGTCGGTGAACCACTCTCGAAACAAGCGGTCGCGCAGCTTGAAGCAAGTCTTAAAAACTATGCTTTGCCCGACTACCAGCTCAAGGTCAACGTCTATTCTGCCAATAAAGAGGGGCAATTTGATGCCAAAGTATTAGCCGAAATCCTCCAAGTTCAAAACCAAGGAACTTCGAAATTTTTGGGCTTAGACTAAAAAAACAGGTGCTGCCCTTTTCAGGTGTAGCGCCTGTTTTTCTTCAATTTAAGTCATTGAGTTGTTCAGCGATTCTCTCGATCAACGGGCGATAATCCACTTGCTCGTAATCTTCCACATTGACTTCGATAAGCGCTCCTAACTGAAAGTCATCGTAACGGCGATCCATGATGATTTGCCGAAACGCTTCTTTGGTTATATGGTTGGTTGCAGCTTGTCTATCTTTCAGCACATCCCCGTAATGGTACCGTTCCATGATGAAACTTAAATGGCGGTCATCCGCTCGATCACGTAAGTAACGTCTTTCCCATAAGGTTTCAAAAGAAGCAGTCAAGCGAATGGTCAAACACACATAGCCATAGCTTTGGGCGAGAAAAGTTAGCAAGGGCTTCTGCTTTTCACTAAAGGGGTATTCCGAGACCACCAAGCGTTTTCCTAAAGACATGTACAAGCCCAATGCCTGATAGTAAAAAGGCCAAACATACTGCTTTTCGATCTGGGCTTTTTCTGCCAATGAATCAAAGCCGAGGGATTCGGCATAGCACTCTTTGATTTCATCTGGCGTAAGAGCGAAAAGATCAGGAAAACGTTTCTTCAACAGATTCAGTAAATAACTTTTTCCAGTTCCAGGGCTGCCTGCCAATAAAACAAGCATCTTTTTGCGTACCATCTATTTGCCGATCGCAGTCGGCGCTTTCGTATTCATGAAAAGGCCGATCTTGTGCTTGACGATTTCTTTGATGGCTTCATTGGATGGGATCACGTTGTGACGCAATGATTTGTTGACTTCCGTTGCCCCAAAATTTTCTTTCGCAATCTTCGTCCAGTTCACCAACAATTCAGTACCTACATTAAACTTACGAATGCCGTTATTGATCAATTCAGGATAATCTTCTTCTTTGACGCCAGTTCCTCCATGAATGACTAGCGGCACGTCGACGACTGCATGGATCTCCTTCAATAACTCAACATTCACTTCGGTTTTGGAGCGGAATTGACCGTGATTGGTTCCGATAGCGATGGCTAGCGCATCGACGCCAGTAGCAGCGACAAATTCTACCGCATCTTCTGGGCGTGTGAAGACTTTATCGTCTTCTTCCACATGAATGCCTTCTTCTGTGCCGCCGATCGTTCCTAGTTCTCCTTCGACGGACACCCCATGGGCATGAGCGTATTCTACGACTGCGCGCGTTTTCAAAATGTTTTCTTTGAAGGGCAAATGCGAGCCATCATACATCACCGAGCTATAGCCGCTATCAATCGCCGCTTTGATCTCATCGAAATCTCTGGCATGGTCCAAATGCAAGACAGCATCTACTAGCTCGTGATCGGCAATCGTTTTGACGACATTGACCAAGACATCATAACCAATGTATTTCGCTGTATCGATACTTGTTTGAATGATGATGGGTGCCCCCATTTCTTTGGCTGCCCGCAGCATACTTGGCAGCATTTCTAAATTATGGGTATTAAAAGCCCCCACTGTAAAATTCAATGCTTCTGCTGTTTTCGTTACTTCTTTTAATGTTGTATACATCCTTGATTCCACCTCGTCTAGTTTAATTGCCGCTGATCGTAAGTTGTTTGGCGATTTGCCGCATTTCTTCCATTTTGTCCATGTAATAGTCGATCTTTGCATCGTCGCCGTTTCGTGCGGCGGCGGCACGTTGAGCATTGTAAAGGGACATCAGTTTTTTGTAGCCGTCCCCGATCGATTGTTTCGCCTGCAAGCTTTTTTCCAATGCGTCGATCGCTTCTTCTGTGCGGGAAAGTTTTGCCTGCGCTAAGCCTAACGCTTCATACAATTTTGCTTGTTCGTCGATGTCGGGTTCTGCTTGCAACTGACTTTCTAGTGTTGCAATAAGCGCCTCTGCCTCTTGGCTTTCTTCAGCGGTCAAAGGAACCGCTGGTGTTTCTGTGGGCTTTTTTTCTTTTTTGAAAAAAGAGAACATGGGTCTTCCTCCTAGCGATTAAAAGTTTTTCAATAAGGGACTGATGATCCAAGCATATAGCAAGGCTGCCGTGACGGTATCCACATCAGTTGCCGTAGCGTTAACAAAGCCCATTTGATTGAAGATCGTTACAAGTAGGGCTGGCAGTAACGTAATGAAGAAGCCGTGAAAGATTCCTCCGATGATCGCCCCTCGACGTCCACCGACCGCATTGCCGAAGATCCCAGCGGTACCGCCTGCAAAGAAGTTCGTCAGCATCCCTGGCAAGATCATCGCCAAGCCAAAGACTGGTAAAACGAACATGGCGATGACTGTCCCAATCGTTGTAGTAATGAAGCCTAAAATAACTGCATTGGGGCTATATGGGAAGAACACTGGGCAATCGAGTGCTGGTTTTGCATCAGGCACCAATTTCATGGCGATCCCACGAAACGCAGGGACGATCTCGCCTAAGAGCAACCGAACGCCAGCTAGCAAAACATAGACCCCAACCACGAATTGGATGGCTTGCAAGAAGGCATACATGATATAGTTTTGATCACCAGAGAGCGTAGAAGCAAAGGTTTCTCCAGCAAACAAGACCGTCACGATATACAGTGGAACCATCACGACCATGACAGAAAGATAGGTATCTTGTAAAAATTCAAAAGAACGTGGCAGTTTGATGTCTTCGATCGATTTTTTCTTCTCGCCTCTTTCTCCAAACAGATAGGCAACGCCTGCTTCAAAGAGGTAGCCGATCGTACAGAAATGTCCGAGAGCAATGTCGTCTGACCCAGTGACTTTGCGGATGATGGGCTGAGCCATCGCTGGCATCGCTACGGCAAAGATCGCCCCAATCAACCCACCGACAAGAATCAAGACAACGCCCCGTAAACCAGCGAAATAGCCAAAGACCGTCGTCATGGTCGCCATCCATAAAATGGCTTGACCCGTTAAGAAGATATATTTCCATTTTGTAAAGCGTGCCAATAAAATATTAAAAACAAAGATGGCTAAAAATGTCAGCGCTATGTCCCGACCCAAGCCCAACTCATTCATCGCTTGCCCGTTGATGGCTTCGATGGAAGGAATTATGCCTTGCATGTCGAATCCTTCTGTGAAAATCTCGCCGAAATAGGTCAAACTACCGACGATGATGCTAGAACCAGCGCTTAAAACCTGGAAGCCCAATAGCGTCTTCAAACTTCCTGAAATGACTTGACCTGCTGACTTTTTCTGAAGCAGCAGCCCTAACATCGCGATTAAAGCGATCGTGATCGATGCCTGCGTTAAAATATTATCAATGATAAAATTGATGATGCCCATTTTTTCAAACTCCCTTCGTCATACCTCTTCCTTACAGTGCGCCTTTTTCCGTTAATACTGGGATGATTTTTTCTTCGATTTCTGGTTTGGAAACGATGTTGCGTAAATAAATGATTGCGGTTGTCGGGTCCAAGGCAAACTTTTCAAATTGCGTTCGGAAATTCTCTGCTGTAATGATGATGTCTGGTTTCATTGATACCGCTGATGAGATATCGACATGATCCAATTTCGCCTCCACTCCTAATTTCGTTAAGACATCTTCTGTTGACATCTGAGCCGCAAAGCTGCTGCCAAGACCTGCACCGCATACGAATAAGATCGATAATTTGTTCATGATTTTTTCCCCTTTTCTTGTTTTTTATGAAAATAGCAATGATTGAAACGCTTCAATCGTAGAGCAAGCCAGCAACTGCGTGACTTTTTCTTCATCATTGATCAGTTCGATCAATTCCTTCATGATGGCAAGATGAGAGTAGGAGTCCACCGCAGCCAAGCAAAAAATGATTTTGACGGGGTCCATTTCTGGGTTCCCAAATGCGACTGGTGGCGCCAAGGTGAGGACACTCACACCCAACTGCTGGGCGCCATCTTCTGGTCGTGCATGCGCCAGCGCCAAATGTTTGCCAATGACGATATAAGGACCGTATTCCTCCACCGCCGCAACCATTGCCTCGATATAGCGTTTTTCGATGATCTGTTCTTTTACTAGCGGCTGCGCAGAGCGTTCAATGGCTTCTTCCCAATTTTGAACAGGAACGTTTAATTGAATATGATTAGCGGATAAAACATCTTTTAACATTGGCTGAATCTCCCTTGCATTAATGGCTAATTGATTTTGTTCAAACAAGTGTGTCAATTTGCGATAGGCGGCAGCATCGACTGTCCCGCCGCTTTCTTCAATCACTGTAAGCAACTGATTGAAGAACAGCGTGGCATTTTTTTGGTCAAAGGCGATCCGCTTGAATTGTTCATTGTTGTTTAAGAAACGGCGGATCACTTGGTGATTTTCTTCATTGATGATCGGTGGGATCAGTAATACCGGCTTTTCTCGATAATCGATCTCATAGGTTGAAAAAACCAGATCCACATCGAATTTCGTAATCAAATTGACTTCTTGTGAATTCAAGACTGCCGCAACTTCTACTTCTGGAAACTTCTCCTTGAGGCTGGCTGCCAGCAGATTGCCGGTTGCCATTCCATGGTTACAGACGACGACCGCCTTATAGCTCGTAATGAGCTCGTGGTTCAATGAACTTAGGGCTGTAGAAAAATGGATCACGAGAAATGTCAGTTCATCTTCTGAAAGTGGTTGCCCGACGATCTCTTCGATCGTGGGGGCGAAGCCCTTGACGGCTTGGTAGATTTGTCCATAATTTTTGCGAACAGTCTCTTTGATCGGATTGGGTACTTGAATGCCGCTCTTGGCTCGAACGATCAGCGCGGCCATATGTTTATACAATCCCTCTAACAGCTCTTCTTCCTTTTTACTAAAAGGGATCTTGGTTTGGCATTCCACAAATTGAATCAGCTGCAGCGACAAAAGTTGCGCATGCGCCCATTCGATGGAATTGGACAAATCTTTAAAGTTCAGTGACTCAATGATGAAAGAAAGATAGTTGACTTCGATTTCTGGTGGCTGGATCGAAAAGGTTTCAGCGATCGCCTGGATATAGGCTGACCCTTGGAGCTGATTGCTGGAAGTAGACCAGTTCATGCGAGTGATAAATTCCTTCATTCTGATACGCATCAGCCAAATGGCGGTAAACAATAAGATTTGGCTACTGTACAACTCATTTTGATTTGGCGGCAACACTGCTTGCATCACTAGCTGGATCTGTTTGATTTCTTTTTGCGGCAAATAGCGATAAAGCAATTTCGTAAAGACTAGATCTGGGGTCTGTTTATCAAGTGGCAGCCTACCGATCCGCTGATTGATGATGTCAAAAATCATCGTCCGAATCGCTCGTTCCGATCCATTCAACCGCAGTCCTTTTTTTCCTAGGCTGATGATCTCAATGCCATATTTATTGATGTCCGCCCGCAAACGGCGCATGTCTTCATCCATGCTGCTTTTTGATATCTGGTACGCTTCTTCTTTTTTATTCAACACCAGGATCTCTTTTGAAAATGTCAGATGCAGCAGCAGATCAAAACGACGCTCTTCACGGGTCATATATTCCGACTGTTGTGCGTGTAATGCCTGCCAAACGATGGCTTGCTGTTTCGAGGTCAGTTTCAAAAGGATGCCCTTTCCTCGAAGGGTTTGGATCGGTCCGATGTGTAAGTCAGCAAGAAACGAGTTGATCTCATTCAAATCATTGCGGATCGTCCGCCCACTGGCTGCGGTCTCTTCTGCCAGTTGCTCGATGGATAGTGGATAATCAGTCACCAACAGGCGATGCAAAACATCTACGATTCGTTTTTTCACAACTTTCTCTCCTTCTCTGATTTGAGTATATGATTTCGCTTACAACAAAAAAAGTAGATGTTTCTGCCACTTTAGTTTGCAAAAATGTAAACGCTTCTATTTCAAAATAGGAACCTTTGCTCGATTATTTCATATTTCCCTTATTTTTCCTATCCGATGGAGATAACGTTTAGATAGAGGATCAAAGGCAAAAAAAGCAAGAGCTGCTGCTCTTGCTTATCGATGATGGTGCATTCTATTGTGTTTGATCCGTCGTGTCTTCTGGTTTACTTCCCAGCGCTTGCTCCATTTGCTTTACTGCCCAATCCATTAGAAAGATCAACAGCATTGCCAGCACGCTGCCGATCAATGCCCCTGAAAAACGCAATGGGATCAATTTCAGTGGCGTAAAACTAGTACCGATGGTCATTAACAGCAGAACTTGCGGGTTGGTAAAAAAATTAGCAACGGTATAATTGACTGGCATAAAAAACTCCGTCAATATGTTTAGAATGATCAAGACCACTGCGATCGCTTCAAGAGGCATATGCAAGGACATCAATAAGAAACCCAGCAGCAGCCCCACGATTCCTCCCAGTACCCTGCCGATCGTGCGATTTTTGATTTTTTCCATATGTTCTCCTGCCAAGACGGCAGCAGCAGAAATCAAGATCCAATAGCCGTTGCTGTCCCGCAACAGATAGGCAATGTAGGTCGCAATGAACAATATCAAAGAAAAGTGCAGCGCCTTGATGACCATTTCTGGTTGCTGAGATAATGCTAGCGAATATTTCTCGTGCAAGCTCAGTTGTTGAAAGGCCGTTTTTTCTTCTTTCAACGGCAGCTGTTCAGCCAACGAAATCACCAGTCCAGCAAGCAGCGAGCCTGCGATGCCATAAAGCAAATAGGAACTGTGGTGCAAAATCTCTCCAAGGTGCGCTGCGTGAAAATTAAAGCCGGTGGCATAAAGCATCAACACGAAGAAATAATCGGGCTTGGGGATCCGCATCACTTTTGACAACAAAAACGCAGAAAACGATAACGCACCGATGATAAAAGGCGCGCTCCAAGGAATCAGTGCTGTCCCAGCACCTAAAATAAATGCCAGCAGCAGCGCAGCGCCGTGGGTCAAAATGGCGCGCAGATTATAAAAAAGAGACCGATGTTGAAAAGCCAAGTAGGAAAAAGCCCCCATCGCCCCCACAGAACTTATCAAAGGGTCCTGAACGAGGATCCCTATAAACAAAGGAACCGCCATCGCAAACCCTGATCCTAACGGACGCAAGACTTTTCGTTTGTCTTTCATGCAATTCCTCCTATCAAAAAATATGTACGATGATACAGCCGTTTTATAAGCAACGTCCTAAACTAGTATACGAAGCAAAAGATGAATATGCAAATTTTTTTCAGAAACTTTGTGAAATCCTCGCAACGATGTCCTTGATCAATTCAATCGCTCATAGAAAACCGTTCATTCATGAAAAAGCAGCAAAAAGAGAAGCATTCGCTTGGCAACTGATTGCAAGCGAATGCTTCTAGCGATTCCTTTTCTCCCTTTAGACAACCCTTATTTCACTGAAGCACTGGTGACCGCATCTGCTGCAGGTGCGTCATGAGTACTGGCACTAGTGACAGCATCGGTCGGTTCTTGGTGCACAGAAGCACTGGAAATGGCATCTTCATTGCCGACAAGTTTTTGTCCGGTTTGTTGCAAATACCATTCGATGATTGGCTTGAAATCAAGGATGTATTCGTTGATTCCCACATATTCGCCGTTTTCATCGTGCATCGCTTGATAATTGTGGACGATGTATTTTTCTGGCACCTGTTTCGGCACATGGACCCGAACCGCGTCGGTCGCTCCACTGCGCAGCTGTTGGATCACCCACTCAACATTTTTGAAGGATTTTTCAGGATGGCATTTTGCTAATGGATTGCCGACTTGTCCTGGCACACGTGCTGCCAGCATATTTTGAGCTTCTTCCCGCAGATTGTAATACAAGAATTGGTTGTTGCTATCGGCAAATGTCAATTCCATCGGCATCGAATCTAAGAAGTAATTGATCTGATCGACTGTCAGCAAGCCGCGATTTAGTTTGACGTAGGTATTGCCAGAAACGGCACCGACTGCTTCAGCGGCTTTTTCCAGCCATTGATCATCATACATATCCACTCCTTCCACGGTGGTTGCGATTTTCCCTGTGGCGTAGAGGTCTTCGGGCGGCAATTGTTTAGGACCCGCTAAGGCAGAAACGACTTTGATAAATTGCAAGAAGCTGTTGATCGTCGCATCTAAAAAAGCAACCGTTCGGGCATCGATCAAATCACCGGCTTCATCGAAAGCTTCTTTGGCTTTGCCCAACAAAAACTCATTCCCTGGCATCACTAAAGCATTGACTCCCGGTGCGTCCAAAATTTGGCGCAGATGTAGCTGGGCCCTTGAAGTTCCTTGATCATAGTAAGAGGCACCCACGATCATTACTGGTTTGTTTTCCAGAGGATGGATCTTGAATGAAAGCCATTCTAGCAAGCTTTTCAGTCCTGCCGTCACGGTATGGTTGTGCTCTGGTGTAGCAATGATCACACCGTCTGCCATCAATAATTGCCGATTCAAACGCTGGATGGCTGGGCTTTGGGTTTGATCTTCCTCTTGATTAAAGAGAGGAAAGTCTTTGATCTCTACAAGTTCTAACGTGAATTCCTTTTTGTATTGCTTTTTGATAAAGTTCAGCAGCTGACGATTGGTGGAGACTTCAGCGGCTGATCCGACGATTCCGATCAATTTCATTGTCTTTACGCTCCTATCTTTTGCGATTAGATGGTTTCCCATGAAAATTCAGTAGCTTCTTTTTGATTGGCGGCATGGGCGTGCTGCAACTGGCTGGTAATTTTTACAAATAAAAGAAATTCGTTGAACAGTCCTTGCAGTTTTTGGGTCTGCTCTTCATCGATCAAGTTGCCTTGCTCGTCAAACGCTTGCAGCGAATGACCTAAGAGAAATTCAGAGCTAGGCATGATCCGTGCTTTTAACTCTGGAGAATCCAGAATCTGTCTTAGATGGGCTTGGGCACGAGAAGAACCTAACGTCCCATAAGAAGCACCAGTGATCATCACTGGCTTGTCAACAAACGGGAAAATTCCATAGGACAACCAGTTCAGGGCATTGATCAACGCTGCGGGTACGGCATGATCGTATTCTGGTGTGCTGATGATCACACCGTCTGCTGCCGTGATTTTTTCGGCAAGCTGGGTTACTTGTACGGGCAACTCCTTTGATTCTGGTTTGTTGAACATTGGAAGATCTTTGATCTCGACTAGTTCGATCTCTGCCTCATTGGCAAACATTTTTTTCATAAACTGCAACAACGTGCGATTGGTGGAACGAGTGGCATTGGTTCCCACGAATCCGATAAATTTCATCCTGTCTCTTCCTTTCTGGTTGGGCTATCTTAAAAGTCTTGCCTGAATGCCTTTAGAGGCGATGACTTCATTTTCTTTGGTTACGATGATCCCTTCGATTTCTGGCTGCTGCTGAATCTCTTGTAAAACAACTGGAATGGGCTTGCCAAACAAGCGCGAAGTCCAGATTTCCCCCAGTAACGATGTCGCTGCAACGATCGTGATGCTCAAATACCCACATTCGATGGGAAAGCCACTCTGAGGATCAATCAAATGATGATACGTTCCTTCAGCGGTGGTCAAGACCCGCTCATAGATCCCCGAAGTGACGACGGTTTGGTCCTTGATTGGCAGAATGCCCAAGGTGTCTGCCCGACCGCCTTTGGGATCTCGGATCCCGATCCGCCAATGCCCGTCCGAATGATTTGGTGCAGCGCCGAAACAGACAATATTTCCGCCTAAGTTGATCAATCCATACGCTGCTCCACGGGCTTGGCAAAGGGTGCGTAACTTATCAGCGATGTAGCCTTTTGCTAATGCTCCGAGGTCGATCCTCATTCCAGCTTTTTTCAAAAAAACCTTGCCTGCTGCCAATTGGATCTGTTGCGGGTCTGTTAGCGCAAGCAATTCTTTGACCTGCGTCTTTGATACGATGCGGGCATCTTCAAACCCGATGCGCCATGCTTGGACCAGTGGTCCGATGGCAATATTCAGCTGACTGTGGGGAGCACAGCTATGATGTTTGCCGATTTCGATCAGCTGGTACAATTCTGGATCAAGCACAAGCCCCTTTTGTCCTGCCAACTGATTCAGCTGATTCAATTCCGATCGCGGATCATTGGCACTAAAGCGATGGTCGTATCCTTTCAGCTGGGTCTCCAGCTCGTCCAGTACACTTTCTGGTTTTGTATGAGCGACTTTTAACTCAATGGACGTGCCCATCCGCTGAATCGTGCGAGTGGCTTCTCTCACTGCTGCCTTCATAAAATCCCTTCTCCTCAAAACGATGCATCTCAAATTATGTTAGTTTTTTCACAATTAAAGAATACTCCCGATATATTTTTTTGTCAACACGATTATATATTTTTTTATATAAAAGGAATTCAAAAAAGCAGTCCCTTCGTCGAAAGGACTGCTAGTTATCAAGCATTTGAGCAACAAAACTTTTTTGTCGAAAATATATTTTTAATTGATCGTTTCCTCGATCGATTTTAAATGCGCCAGTAATTTTACGTTTTTATTGATTTTGGCATATGCTCGTGCATCGTGTAACATTTCCAAAATTGTTTCTTTCGGCTGTTGTTCGTGAATGGCATTTTCGGTCAGTTGGGCTGCTGCGCGAGCCAAGTAGTAGGTCAAGTGATTGTCGGAACAAATCGCCAACACATAATTCAATAAGGTATCACTAGTTTCCAAATCATCGACTTTGGCATAAAAGACGCCGCAATGGAAGACGATGTTCAACACCCGCCACGTGTCTTCGATCGTTTTGATCGGATAGGTATAAATTTTCTCAAAGACCTTCGTCACATAAAACTCAGCCTTTGCCCATTCTTCTTCTCTGGCATACACCAAACCGATCCCAGTATACGCTAAGAGATCAAACAATTCCTCCGCCGTTTCATTCATCAATAACTGATCGAATTGAAACAAGACATCGGTAATCGCAGCTTCATTAAAAATCATTTCAAAGCCTTTTAAATAATCATATTGCGCTTTTAATGCTGGTTCATCGATCAGCTTCACTTCGATTTGACTTAACAATGCAGCCAACTGTTCATACTCGCTCGTGATCAAGTAGAATTCGGCTTTTGCCAATTCTTCTTTGATTTTGGTCGTTGCGACATTCATGGAAGAAAACAAGTCGACCAATGGCAAGCCGATCCGATTACACAATTTGATCAAAATTTTGAGGGACGGTGCCTGACCGTTGTTTTCAAATTTACTCAAAGTGGCTTGCGTACAGATTCCTTCCGAAAGTTCTTGTTGCGAGAAGCCCGCCTGTTTCCTCGCTTCAATAAATCGTTCAACATTCATCGCCTTGCTCCCTCCCATTGTCGATAAGACACTTGTTTTTTTCGTAAGCCGTCCTCAACTGCTGGGTCAGCTTGTCACAGATGCTGCGTTTTTCTTAGAAAAATCACCTTTTGCGATGGCTTTGTCCGTACAATAGTGGCCTTTGCCATGGGTCTGACGGACTTCCGCCAGTTTTTCTTGGATCATCTCGAGGATCACCATGAGGTTGTCTTCATTGGCAACAAAGTCCAATTGATCCCCATCAATTTGCATTTTCGGACAAACGTCAAAGTTTTCATACCATTCATCGTACCGCTGATTCAACTCTTTGTAATAGTCGTACAATGTCGGATCGTTGGCAATTTGTTCATAGGAACGACCACGCTTGTTGATCCGTTCAATCATTGTATCCAAGGAAACCTTGATATGAACCATTAGATCTGGATGTTTCAATGGCGCTGACTCTTCCAATTCCCGCAACATCGTGTTCAACAGGTTATCGTATTGTTCGACTTCCATCGGTGCGATTCGACCTAGATCCGCATTTAGATGAAACATCAAACTATCCTCATAGATGGAGCGGTCAATGACATTGTCATCATTGGACAAAGCTTCCCGCATCCCTAAAAAGCTTTTGTTTAAGAAAAAAATCTGCAATAAAAAGGCGTATCGTTCTGGATTGGAATAAAACAATGGCAGAACATCGTTGTCCTCCACGTTTTCATAGAAAGGCTTCGACGCCATTTCCTTCGATAAAAAATCAGTCAAACTGCTTTTTCCTGCCCCGATCGTTCCTGCGATTAATAACACATTCATCATCCTTTATTAAATATAGTCACCGACAAAGGCTCGGTGCGCCATCGCTTCAAAATCATACGCTGTTCGTGCCGCCAGATCAGTCAAATACGCTTGCACCGACTCCGTCAACATCAGATTGACCGCCGCGGCTTTTTCCTGAAAAGCGATCACTGGTTTATTTCGTACGTGTGCTGCGCCGATTTCAAAGGCTGTTCCCGGATCGGCGATCCCTTCATGGTCATCCAAAACGGCAACGACGACGTCGGCTCGTGTCAATTTTAGCATGTCTTTTTCGAAAATTTCTCTTGCCCGTTCTGGTGTATTGGGTTCAGATGAACCTTCTAGATACAAACGCGGCGAATAGACCGCCAAGGGCTGCGGGTTTTCAGCTAAAATGCGTTCTACTTGTTTAAGTCGGTCGACTTGTTCGTTTGAAAAAAACGGTCCCGCTAAATAGACATGCTTCATCCTGCCAAGCACTCCATTCCTGACCCCTTCGCAGCCAATCGTCGGATCAACGACTCAACGTCAGATAGGAAAAAGAGCGTATCAGACAGTTCAGCCCAAGCAAAGCTGGAAGCTTCAAACATTTTTAGCAGCGGCTTTAGCCCATCATTTAAGCCTTGGGTCATCAACACACCGATCGGCTTGCCTGACAATGGCCCAAGAGTCGTAAAAGAGCATACTGATGACAACTCCTCTAGTGTACCAAATCCACCAGGTAATACAAGGTAGGCATCGCTCATTTCCAGCAATTGTTGCGTTTGTTCCTCCCTCGTATCCGTATAGAACTCAGTATAGGTGCTTGATCCAGTGACGATTGGCGGCAAATCTTCTGCAAAAGAACCTGATGGATAGATCCCCGTCACTGCGCCTTCTTTTTCAAAGACCCCTTTCACGATCTCCCTCATCAAGCCAGCCAAAGGGCCGCAATACACCAACTCGATGTGATTTTTTGCCAAGGCGTTGCCGATGGCACGAGCGGTCTTTGCCAACTTTTTCTCATTTTCTAAACGGGTCCCGCAACATACAGTTACTCTCAAAAACAACAGCTCCTTCTTCACTACATCTGCTATTTTACACAATCTCTTAAAAAAGTAAATACTACATATTGTGTTCCATTCTAAAAAAATCCGTTATATTCACCATATATTGTATATAGCCGTTAACGTCTTTTCGCTTTTTCTTAAACGTTACAAACCTTGAAAATAGCAGAAAAGAAAAAGTAGAATCAGCTTTCATCGATTGCCTCAGCCCTCTTTCATCCCACATAAAAAAACACGATGCAGCTAGGCTCGTGTTTTTTTATCCATCACTTTTTTTCTCTTGTCCAAGCAAAATTTAGCAAAAACCTGTATAAAAAAATTATTTTTCGTCGGTGGCTGCTTTTAGCTTTTTCAAATCCTCTTGCTCGACAAAAAAGGTCACTTCTCCTGTTTCTAAATCGACAGATGCTTTGACTTCAACTCCTCGTGGGAAAAACTTGCTGGCATCAGTCTCGATTTTCAAACGCATCGTTCCGTCTTTCAATCCAGCACCATAGGTCATCGTACGAAAGTTCTTTTTCATTCCTGCTCGCTCCTTTTTTAATAGCTCATCGACACTGCACCCATAAAGGGTACTCAGTTTCAATAAATTCAAACTGTCTGGTACCGTCTTGCCGGTTTCCCAATTTGAGATCGATGTACGGGTCACTAAAATTTTTGTCGCTACTTCTTCTTGGCTCATTTGCTGTGTGACTCGATGGTTCTTTAATGCTTCCCCAATCGTCATCTTGGCCTCCTTCTTCTACCTTAACGCAGACCTGCTGTGGTTTCTGCTCAAATCCATTGATATTACGGCATTGTCAAACAGTTTTGACAGGATTTTCTTAAACGAACTCTCCGTGATAGCGGTTTTCTTTCTATCATAGATGAAAAAAGAACAAATGACTAGAAAATGATCTTCTTATTTTTGGGGAAACATTTAGTGAACGACTACATCTCTCATGACAGAATTTTTCCGATCTACTTCTTGCCCTTCAACGTGAAGGGGTAAAAAGCAGCATCTGCTCTAGTATACGGAATGAATGATCCCCTCATTTCTCTAAGCAAAGAAGATCCACCAAAGTACAGGGGCGCTATCGGTTGCTTCATCATCGATGGCTGCTTGCAGATAAAAAAACAGCTGCAGATTTTCTCTGCAGCTGCTGTCTCTATTTTCTTCCTTTTTCCGATTACTGAGAAACATTGGGGCGGCTCAGTCCATCTCTGGGACAAAGCTTAATTCCCAATGGATAATGCCAGTATAGCTTGTTGCTTGCGGCGTAGCGTTAATAGGAACTTCCAGCATCACGCTTTGATCCATTGTTTCTCCATCACCAAAGCGTTGGACCCATGTCCCGCTGCCTTGTCCCTCTTCTGCTTTTGCCAAGATTTGTCTGCCTGCATTTAATTCACGGCTTTCCCAGTAGGTTGGGGCACTGGAGGTATTCGAACTTGTAGTTGCCATACGAATGTTATTGAGTAAGAGCTGGACTCCCCGCAGCTGATGGCCTTCCTCACTGACAAACCCTGCTTCATCTAGCCGTGCGCTCATTGTCCAGCCGGTGGACTCCTCACGCCGATCCGAGATTTGAACATAATTTGGGCGTTCTCCCCCTGCCGGATCATCCTCTGCATTCCGCAGCTTTTGCGGCAGTGCTGGATAATAGGCTTGACTCGAACGAATCGGCACATACCCGAAATCAAATTGCGAGATAAAGTCGATACTGATCAACCCTTGGTTTTCAGGAAGAGTCGGGCGATTATCCGGATCAACATCTACATCAGGGTTCAGAGGATCTCGAGGATCGATACCTTCAACGATGACGGAGGTTTCATCTCGTCGTCCATTTAAAAATGCCGTCGCCGTTACAACTTCTTGCCCACGGAAATAGTCAAAGTCGTCAAATTGGGAGAGATCAAATTCAAAAAAGCCATCTTCTTCGGCAATGACATGGAAACTTTCTGTTTCGCCCTCAGCATTTACAACAGTATCTAAGGTTGGTTGTGGTAAACTCAGATCCCTACTGAAACGAACGTAAGCGCCGGGACTGGTTTCTCCCGTGATCGTATAGGAATTGCGTTGAGAACGATCATTGGTCAAAGGATCAAGCGCGATCTCGACAGGAGGAATATTCTCAAATAAGAGACGTTGCGCTCTTGGCGTAAAGTTCGCTCTAGCATGTTGTGCTATATTGGGATCTAATGCGCTAACCGAAGTATCGTTGCTTGGTATTCCTGTTGCGCCTATATTACTATTTAAACTCAAAATAGGCCTCCAATCAAAGCTAGGTTCCTCGTTTGTATTTCCAGGTATCCATTGCTTAATCGACTGATTACTTACATTTAATCTTGCATTTTGAATCAAATGTGCCGTACTTGAGGTAATTGACCTAGTCCTTTGTAAATTTACCTTTTTAGCATCATTAATATTAAATTCTGATGTACTATTATTAAAGTAAATTAATCTCTGATTAACGTTCGTACTATCAGATTGGATATCCAAGGTGGCATCTTTCCCCACATTAATTTTGCTATTTCTCGATAACCAAAAGCGAATAACATCATTATTTGTAGTGCCTTGATTTATCGCATCAACTCTAAAAGTACTACGTTCTCCAAGATTTATGCTAGTTCCTCCACGTAAAGAAACCAAATTTTGATTTCCCAATAAATCATTATTATTAACAGTACGTCCTGCAGAATAGACATTGATAGTACTATCTTCTATTAGATTTATTTCTGAATCATGACTATGCATGGCGATAGCAGCAGCATTATCCCGAGGATTTAAATTCAGCGCTGATCTCTTTCCAACACTGATGATATCTGGGACAATGGAGTTCCGGAAATGTAAATTTACTCCATCCACTTCCCCACCAGTTCCATTAGCAGTCAAGGTCATGGTTACATCGTCTCCAATAGTTAGTACTGAGTTGTGATTATAGAAATCGATATTTCCCGCATTTATCGTTGACAATTCAACAGTGGCTCCATCTTCAACAAGCATCTTATTGATTTCAAAGTTAGCTTGAGCAGTATTATCAATTCCCCATTCTCCCCTCCCTAAGCCTGCATCATAAGAAGCCACTTGATGAGACAAAACTTTGCCTGATAAAATGGCTGTAGTATTTAATGAATGTAATAACTGATTTCCTACACTATTTACATTGTGATAACGAATTCTAGATTGAGCTTGATGAGAACCATCTAAATTCGTAAAATTTATAGGTCCATACCAATTCCCATGATAGATTTCAATATTTTGCAATGTAATATCCCATGGTGTTTCAGTATTAACAGTGGAATCGTGAAATCCTACAGCCACTGCTCGAAAATCAATTTTACGACCGTTTCCTTCGATAATTAGCGTACGTGAAATTCTTGGAGCATTGATCCAAATATATGCCGTCCCTCCATTGGGATTAGTTGTAGCACTAAAACCATCAATACCAGTTAATCCTTCGGAGGGGTTATTAGAAGATTCAAAGCTAGTTGTCAAATTAATGTGATTAATATTTGGATTAATAATAGCGTGCATAAACTCTTGCCAATTAGAGACATCACGCTTAGACTCCTCCGAATCTTCTAGCAGGTAAAGATTCCCCGGATCATCGGTATCATAGGAAAGCGCTCCGTCTTTTTGCTCTGTTTGGTCAGGGGCGGTTATTTCTTGCTGCTCTTCATTCTCGGGTTCTTCTTCCTCTCGATTGCTTACTTTGCTTTCTTCCTGACTATCCTCACCTTCCTTTGGTGAACCTTGGATTTCTACTGCCAACCGTTCTTCTCCTACCATGACTTCGTAGGTTCCTTCTTCTTCAAAGGCTAGGGGCAAAAGCCAATTGCTCTGAGGTGTTTCGCTAAGCAGCTGCCACTGGTCGGATTCCACCTGTTCAATCGTCATTCCTTCAGGAAACAAGGAGGACTCAATCACTGTCTCTGGCGGTAGAACCACCGCCACTTCGGTTACTGGCTGATGTGCCATGATTTCGACGGGGATTTTCTCCCCTAAATATCCTTGCTTGTTGCTCGTTAAAAATTGAAAATCAACGTCTTTTAAACCAGCCCTTTCTTCCACTAGAGAACGTTCATCCTCTTCTCGTTCTTGCTCCTGCAGCGCATACAATGGCGCAATAAAAGTATCACGTAAGAAGGGAAAACTCAACGGAATACTCACTAGCCCAATCACTAGGAGCAGAAATTTTAGCGGCTTCTTTTTCATTTTGTTGATCTCCTCCTTTCTTTGTATAGGTACTATGATTGTGACGATTGGTTAAATACTGCTCACAATAACTAGGAAAAACAGCCAACGAAATATGCAAAGCCAATGCAGTTTTTGCTTCTTTTCTTCTCTTAAACTGAGCAATGCGTTTCTTATGTACAGCTTCCAGAGATCCCAACCTAAACGCTTTTGAAAAATCTGATTTTAGAAGTGAAAAACAAGTGCCTACTCCTCTTTTCCTACCGAGAAAAACCTACACTCCTTGATTGTCTCTTTAAGTATAAGGGACAGCTCCACAGATCAAAAATCAGGATATTCATCAGTCAAGGAAATCCTTGCATGGGGGCATTCCCAACTTCTAGATCAGGAGGGTTCATTGAATCGAAAACGTCCTACTGTCGGTTTCAGAAAAACAAAGCGTATACCGTTCGACCTGGTTGCTCCTATACGAAAACACATCCGTCAAAAAGCAGTCAGACTGCCTTTGACGGATGTGTTCTTTCAGTGATTCACTTTTTATGTGACACCACCCATAGGGGTGAAAAATCGCTTAGCGGTGGATCGTCACTTCTTTTTTGACTTCCACAGTGATGCGGCCATTTTTGATGACCACCAAACGTTCAGGAATGTCAATCAGCACATCGGCTTTTCTCTGGGTATCTAAAAGAATCAAATCTGCGCGGTTGCCAACAGCGATCCCATAGTCTTTGATATTTAATGCTTTTGCGGTATTGGTCGTAATCATTGGCAAGACTGTCGGCAAGTCATCGGCGCCGCCTAAGTGTGCCACTGGCACAGCCAGCATAGCGATTTGGATCAAATCCCCATTGCCATAGGGCGTAAAGGCGTTTCGGATATTGTTGCTGCCTAAGCAAATATTCACACCGGCATCACGTAATTTGCGAATCGGTGTCACGGCACGACGAACGTTGTAGGCATCGTTTCTAGCACCTAAATGCAAGTCGGTCGCAGGCAACGGCATCACATTGATTTGGGCTTTGACCATCAAATCGATAACTTCTGCCAGCTGATCCGGTTCCATGGCGTGCAGTGCAGTCAAATGTCCTACAGATACCCGACCTTGGTAGCCTTCTGCGATGGTTTTTTCACACAGGTAGACGATCGATGTATCGTCTGCTTCGTCAGCAAAATCCTGATGCAAGTCAATGTCTTTGTCAAATTGTTTGGCGATCTCAAAGATCAAGTCGATGTGTTCATTGGCTGGCGCATCATTGTAAGGAATGCCGCCAACGACATCGGCGCCTTTTTCCATCGCTTCGATCATCATTTTATCCGTCCCTGGGGCTTTAAAAATCCCTTCTTGCGGAAAGGCAACGACCTGAATATCGATCAAGTCGCGGTATTCTTCTTTTAAGCGCATGATGGTGTCAAACCCAGTGAAGCCTTGTGCTGGATCAAATTCGGCATGGGTGCGCACAGCAGTCGTGCCGTGCAGGATCAGCATTTCTAATGCGCGTTTCGCCCGATCATAAATGTCTTCTTCGGTAAAGGTCGGTTTCAGCTTTGCCGTAACTTGGATCGCTTCTTGCAATGTTCCTGAATTATTGGGCTCACGATCGGCGATCAAGGCTTTGTCTAAGTGGATATGGCTTTCGATCAATCCAGGGATCACCACTTTGCCTTTCGCCTCAATCGTTGTTGCTGCTGATTCTTCAATGTTGGGTGCAACTGCGGTGATTTTTCCTTCTGAAATTGCAATGTCTACTAATTTTGCATCGTCTTCAAGACGTGCTTGCTTGATCAATAAATCCATGTTTTCCTCCTATCCATCAGCCAAACACTAAGCCGATGACTAATAATAATACGGCTGCTAAACTCAACCACTTCACGTTTCCTTTGACTACATCCAGAATCGGAATTTGGAAACCAGAAGATAAAGCTTGCATCGTAATGTTGACAAAACTCATTTGACTGCCGAGGCCAACCCCCATCGTTACAAAGCCAAGAGCTAAGACTGGGAAGCCTAATGAAACGGCAACTGGTAGCACTAATGTTAAAACGGAGCCGACATAGGCACCTGCGGGAATCCCAATCAAGACACCCGTCAAGATCGCCACGGGAACGACGATCGCTGCGGGGGCATTTTGTGCCGCACCTGCTATAACAGCAAACGTCCCAGTTTCAGCGATCACGTTGATGAAGGCTAAAAAGATCCCCACTTGGAACAAGCGGGTCAAAATATACGTGGATCCGTCCACCATCGCTTCCACCGATTGATTCATGGAAAAGTCGGTACAAACAAAAATCAACGCTAACGTGACCACCATATAAACTAGCGGTGTAAAGAGGACAAAGCCGATCAGGTCATTGATCAACGGGCCAAAGATGACCGCAAAAAGCAAGAAGATCGCAGGCAGTGTCGTTTTGAATAACTCGCCATTGCTTTTGTTTTCGTACTCTTGGTTGGCTGATTCTTTGAAGCCCAGATGACGACGCTTGGTCCCGAAGAATGCCAATAAAATCGCCAAACCAACGAATAACAACCAAAATGGGCGCATTTGATCGACATAAGAAGCGACACTAAAACCGCCTAGTTCAGACACGATACTAGATTCCAAAGAGGCAGGAGAAGTCGTAAAGGAGACCGCTGCCGCTAACGACATCGCTGCGATCAATTCGGGTACCACCCCAACTGCCGCAAATGCTAACGGTGCGATCACCATCGCACTCCCGCCGCCGATTCCAGACATATAAGTCGCTGCTGCCAATAAGATGACAATAAAACCAGCCACATATTCCACTTTTCCTTTGGTTCCTCTTTTGGCTAAGGTTAAGGCTGCCGTATAACTGCCCGCTTTGAAGACCGCCATCGCTACAGCGGAATTGATGATTGGCACCGTAATACTCAACATCGTCGGAATAGCTTCCAACAGTTGCGAATTGGCTTCAGCTAAACTGATCCCGCCAATAATCATCGCCAATATCCCAGCAATCAAGCCAGCAATGATCATATCTACTTTTTTAAAGAGCAAAACCAGCACTAACACTAATGGAATCAGTACTAGAAATGCTTTGACTCCTGTTGGTGCGACGATCTCATTGATCGCTTCTGCCGCAAACACTGTTCTTTCTGAAAAGATAAAAAGAATGAGAGCCATAAACAGTGAGACGAACGTTCCCTTTTTTTTCATCACATTTCTCCTAACTTATATGAACCTTCATATAATAAATGTTGTGTTGCTATGGGGTGTTGCCGATTGATTTTTCCGCTGATTTTTCTCTGGTGTTTCCCACCTTCTTTCCTCGAAGAAAGGAATCAAGCAAAAGACACCTGCTTTTTCGACCTTTTTCGCCACTTTTTCTTTCTCTATTATAATTCTTGTTGTTAACGCTTTCTTTGGACATTATTCTAAAATAAATCTACGTTTTTTATCCAATTGGCTAAACGCGCAGAAAAAAGCGCGGCTTGTGGAGAAAAGAGCCTTAATTTGATTCTTTTCCCCTTTTCTTGGAGCCCCGCTTTTTTTAGTGATCTTCTGTTTATGATCGTTTTTTTCCTCGGTTTGTCCAGCGTTTCAACCGATAAAAAAGCATCAGTTGTTTGCGCGCTCGCTTGATCCGCTGGTAGCGCTTTGGCTGTTTCTTGTAAAATGCTTGATGGTAGTTTTCCGCTGGCCAAAACTGCGTGGCCTTGCGGATCTCGGTCACGATGGGTTGCTGATAATAACCAGATTGGGCTAGTTCCTTTTTGGCTCGTTGCGCAAGCACTTCCTGTTCAGCAGTCGTATAGAAAATGATTGGGCGATAAAAATTGCCGCGATCTTGAAATTGTCCGAAAGCATCTGTCGGGTCTGTCACTTGCCAATACAACTGCAACAAGTCCTGATAGGTGATGATTTCGGGATCAAAAACGATCTCTACCGCTTCGACATGCCCTGTTGTTCCGCTTAGTACTTGATCATACGTCGGATTCGGGACTGTTCCCCCGGTATACCCCGACAAGACGGAAAGAATGCCCGGCTGGTCTTCAAAAGGCTCTACCATACACCAAAAGCAGCCGCCAGCAAAAATAGCCACTTCTTGTGCTTTTTCACCTGTTTCGTTCGGCTCCACGGAAACTTCTACTGGTTGGACTTTGCTTGTTTCTTCATTCCTTGCCTTTTTCGGTGCTGACTGGCTGATTGTTTGATAAAACTCTGCGACATTCGGGGTCAGATTGTTTCTCAGTGCCAAAGGACGCAACGACGCTTCTAGTTTTTCCAAAACCCGCTTGGTCTGTTGGTCTTCAAGGCTATTTGACGATTCCTTTTCGTGTTTGCCTGCTTTTTGTTTGGTCGCCAGCTGGGTTTCCAGTGTATTTTTTGCTTGCACCAGTTGTTCTCGTTCCCACTGTCTCGTGCCAGGATGCAAGATCAAATTATAGATTTCTGACAGCCACGCCATCGTTGTTTGCTTCATCACCATTGCCCCTTTGCCTCATAAAGGAGCGACTCTCGCTCCTTGTTTGGTTGCACTGTACCATAGTTTCGCCGATTCGCCCAATTTGATGCCCAAAAAACGTTCGAGAGAAATCCTCGAACGTTTTTGGCTTTTGTATGGGTTGATTCTTATGCATCCTCTGAGGGATCAGCTCAGTATCATTGGTGGGTACGCAACTGGGCATTCATTTTTTTTAGAAACATTGAAGCGGAATGAGATAGGATTGCCTATCTCAAAGAGTGATCAAGAACCACTCAATGCAAATGAACCTTTGCCTTTGTTAGTAAATACGCAATTTTTCTACAATCCGTTTAAATAGTCATCGGTTTTCATCACTGTGGAGAAGGTTTCCAACGCCGATAAAAACGCTCGTTGAGCAGCTTCCGCAGGAATTTCGTGCGCTTCAAATGTTAATGCTTTCGTTGCCGTAGCATCAGAAATCAGTATGGGCTGATAACCGAGTTCTTTACTAGCTCTTGTGGTTGAGTCGATGCACATATGCGTCATCATCCCAGTGATGATAACTTGTTGAACACCTAAAGAGTCTAACGTCTCTTTTAAATTTGTTTCAATGAAGGAGTTAGGAAAGTGCTTTTCGATAATAATAGAAGAATGCGTTGTTTTTAACTGTTCATGCAGCAGTACACCTTTGGTTCCTCGTTCAAAAAAATCAGCTGCTTCTTGATCGTTGATGTGTTGGATATAGATGATCGGGAGTTGCTTTTCGATAAAAGACGCTTCTAGTTTATTTATGTTTGCAAGCGCCTGTTCAGGGGAATGAAGGGCCATTCTTCCTTCTTTAAAATAGTCATTTTGGACATCAATAATTACTAAAGCTTTTTTCATAGAATCACCATTTCTTTTCTTATTTGTTATAATCCAGTATAAATACATATGACCTTACAACAAAGCGTCTCTTGAAAAAGATAAAGTCAATTCACTTTCATTATGAAAGGAGGAACCCTTATGGACATCATCGATGAACAAATCCTAGCTATCCTGAAACACAACAGCAAATTATCGAACAAAGAAATCGGCGAAATGGTCCACCTGACGGGACAAGCCGTGGGCAATCGGATCTTGAAATTGCAAGATGAGGGAATCATTCAGCGATTTAGTATTGTAGTAAACTACCCAAGTACGCAATACATCCGGTTTTTTATGGATTCAAATCGCTATACAGCTTTTGAAGCCTTCGTGAATCAATACAAAGAAATTGAGGTCTTTCATAAAGTTTCAGGTCAAGCTTGTTATCTCTTGGTCAGTCATTTTACAGATGTAACCTTCCCTTTATTTATAGAGAGTCTCTCAAAATGGGGCAGGTATAGTGTAGAAACCTTTGTGGCTGACAAACTCAATCATGGGGATGATTGATGTGCTTGCTAAAGGGTTGTTGAATAAAGCTTTCACTGGAGCGGTGAGAGGGATAAGAAAAAGGGGCAAAACGATTTGAGTTTTTTTCCTTTTAAATGAATTGTTCGAAATTCATTGTCCTAATTATATTAATTAAACTTGAGAAAGCAAAAAGCGAATCAAGTGTGGATTCGCTTTTTGCTTTCATCTAGGATAATAAAAAATATTGATAATTTTTGCGAGAACTTATTTAACACTTGTACCTTGAGTGTTAACATATCCAATCCATGTATTTGTATTATCATATAAGGAATAGAAGGTCTTTCCATTTCCTAATGTATATTTTACTTTAGCAGTGTAACTATTACCATACAACTGACCTGCTTCGAATTTTTTACTAGTCCAATAAAAATTGTTCCACATAGGATAGTTTTTGCTAGTAATCTGTACTCCTATGTTAATATTTTCAGTTCTTAAATCTTCAGTAGCATCAGAATTAATATAACCTATCCATGTGTCGCCTTGATATATAGAATAAAATATCTTTCCATTTGACAGAGTATATTTATATTTTGCTTTATAGACCAGACCACTCGAATATTTTTCTGTACTTCCTAATTTACTCGTCCAATATAGGTTTCCCCAAATCGGATAATTCCTCGTCGCACTGACAAATTTATCAATATTTTCAGCCTTCAAATCAATAACCGCTTCAGCATTGATATAACCAAACCATTGATCACCACGATAGAGAGAATAAAACTTTTTACCATTTGTTAAAGTATAACTAACAGATGTATAGTACACTGGATTATCGGCGAAATCAGAAGTATCGCCTAGTTTACTAGTCCAATAGAGATTTCCCCATCTTGGAAAATTTTTAGTTGCCATAATATTTTTATTCTCGCTTGTAGCGGTTAATTCTTCAACAGCTACAGTATTAGTAAATCCTACAAAGGAATCTCCACGATATAGTTCATAAAACGTTCTACCATCACTAAAAGAGATTTGATTTTTCGCATAATAAACTAAACCATCTTGAAAATTAGAAGTATTTCCATTTTGAGAAGTAAATTCTAAGTTGTTCCATATTGGATAATTACTGACCGCCATAACCGTTTTTCCATAAGGCACTGTTTGGTATTCTGATAGATCCATCCGGATGGCAAATGATGGATAGAAACTGTCCCAGATTGGAGATAATTCAACCGTTCTTCCAAAAGTTGGAGCATGAATATACTGATTATTTCCAATATAAATGGCAGTATGACTCGTTTTCCCTCTACTTCCCCAAAAAAGTAAGTCACCTGGTTTAGCCTCAGAGATAGGAATTTGCTTTCCAGCATACTCTTGCTCCCACGTCAATTTTCCGACATCTTTTCCTGTAACTTGATTAAAAACATAATAAACTAAGCCAGAACAATCAAATTTGTCAGGTCCCAATCTATCAGGATTTGTTTGAGTATATGGTTTACCTATATGTTTTTTTGCTTCTGC
The DNA here is from genome assembly GCF_029215545.1 of Enterococcus casseliflavus. NCBI lineage: Bacteria > Bacillati > Bacillota > Bacilli > Lactobacillales > Enterococcaceae > Enterococcus > Enterococcus casseliflavus. The sequence goes on from NZ_CP119393.1 coordinate 2,594,982, forward strand.
TACAATTTGCTCTCTTTGACTCAGATTACCGCCTGATAATGAACGAGATACGACCTCTCTTGTTAGTTGATTATTTTGAGAATTAATTTCATTGATGAATTCTACATATTCTTCATATGTCATAACTGAACTACGATTATCCTTTGAATAGTCTTCAAAAGTCACCTGCCCATCGTCAAACTCATCTGCTTGTACAGATTGTAATGTGAAATTATGAACAAAAAAACAACCAATTCCTAATAATAAAATACCCCATACACGTTTTTTCACTTTATCTCTCCTTTATATTTTTATCTTAAAAGTATATCACGGTTTTTTCAGTAAATAAAGGCTATAAAGAGATAAATATAGATGAATAAAAACTTCTAAATTTAACGATTCTGATTTTTCCGAGAATTTTTTTCGTTCTCTCAAAACTATGACGATATTTTAAAAAGGAAATAACAAAAAAATAATTCGATACTGACTATTCTTATATCCAGCTTTTATATCTTTTAATGTTTACTCCAAAAAGCTTCTACTGGAAGTAGTTTGATTGTTTCATAATCATTTCCTAAAAAGACCTACTTTTCTTCCAATTTTAATGTGCTATACCCTAGCTTCGCAACTTCGACAAGTAAATGCAAAAAATCGTTCGTGTAGAAACACTCGAACGATTTTCGTATTTTCTTCTATTCTATCGGCCTTGTGTTCACGTTTCTTCCTTTTGCAACGTCATGATAACTGGACCTTCTTTGGTGATGGCGATCGAATGTTCATATTGGGCACAATAGCTGCCGTCAATGGTGCGTGCTGTCCAGCCGTTCGGGTCCATCTTCATGCGCCAAGTGCCGGTCGTGATCATCGGTTCGATGGTGATCGTCATACCTTCTTTCAACCGAATTCCTTTGCCAGGTAACCCGAAATGAGGAAAGAATGGTTCTTCATGAATGGTTGGGCCAATGCCGTGAGCAATAAAGTCCCGCACGACACCATACCCTTTTTCTTCAGCGAAGCTTTGGATCGCATAACCAATATCGCCAACTCGGTTGCCAACCTGTGCTTGCTCGATGCCTCTCATCAAGGCTTCTTTCGTGACTTCCATCAGTGCTTGATGTTCTGGTGAAATCTCTCCTACCGCATACGTCCAACAGCTGTCAGAGATTGCCCCTTTGTAATCGACACAAAAATCGACTTTGACGACATCGCCTGATTTTAAAACATATTCTGAAGGGAAACCATGACAAATCTCTTCATTGACACTGATACACGTCGCAAATTCATAGCCTTCAAACCCGATTTGCGCGGCTGTTGCCCCTGCAGCTTCTATCTGTTGATGGACAAAGGCGTTGATTTGGTTCGTGGTGATACCGGGAACGATTTTTTCCCGTAGCTGTTCGTGAATACTTGCCAAGATACGACCAGAAGTTTTCATTTGTTCGATCTCTCGTGGGGATTTTAATGTGATCAATAGATGATCTCCTTTCCTTAAATAGCCATTACCCTGTTTCTTTTAATAATACACCTCATCTAGAAATAAGCCATGAGAAGGCACTGTCTCACCAGCTGCTTGTCGTACTTTATCGGCTAACACTTGATCGATCACTTCTGGTGGCAGTGTGCCATCGCCAATGGCAATCAGTGTGCCTGTCAAGATTCGGACCATTTTATGCAAAAAGCCGTTGCCTTTGAAGGTAAACCGCAATAGGTCGCCTTCTGGTGTGATGGTGATTTCATCGATCGTGCGCACCGTTGATTTTTTTGATTTTTTCAATGCAGAAAAGCCGATAAAATCATGGGTGCCGATCAACTTCTCAGCCGCTTGCTGCATTTTTTCCAAATCAAGGGGCTGCGGGCAATGAAAACTAGTATTGCGAGCAAAGACTGATGGGATCGCGTTGTTCCAAACATAATAGCTGTATTGCTTGCCTTTGGCGTGATAGCGTGCATGGAAGCGCTCAGGCACCTCTTCAATCTTGTTGACGACGATGTCTTGCGGCAAATAGCGGTTAAAGAACTGCTGCATCTCTGGCAAACTCATTTGATGGGTCGTCTTGAAATTCGCCACTTGTCCTCGAGCATGCGTGCCCGCATCGGTTCTACCAGAACCGACGATCTCAATTTCTTCTCCCGTCAATAATTTGATGACCCCTTCAACTTTTTCTTGGATCGTTTTTTCAGAATCTCCTAGTCGTTGCCACCCTAAGTAGCGCTTGCCGTCATATTCAATCGTTAATTTGATATTTCGCATGGTTGTTGCTCCTTTTTACCGATACTATCGTTGGATAGTTTTTTCTATTATATTGCTTGAGGTATTTACTTATGATACGGCGCCCCCGTATTGATTCGATACGCGCGATAGATTTGCTCCAATAAGATCAGTTTCATGAGTTGGTGCGGATAGGTCATTTTGCCAAAAGAGATCTTGACATCACTGCGGGTCATGACTTCTTGGCTTAAGCCTAGGGAGCCGCCGATGACGAAGGTCAGTTGGCTTTTTCCTTGGATGCCGAGTTGATCGATTTGTTTGGCGAAGGCTTCGCTGGTGGGATTGGTGCCTTCGATCGCTAAGGCAAAGACATATTCGGTGTCTTTGATTTTGGCTAAAATGCGCTGCCCTTCTTTTTCTTTGATCTGCAGCATTTGGGCTTCACTCAAGGTTTCTGGTGCTTTTTCATCTGGTACTTCGACAAACTCAAGCTTTGCGTATGCCCCCAATCGTTTGGCGTACTCGTTGATTCCTTGAACGAGGTACTTTTCTTTTAGTTTTCCTACTGTGACGATTTTGATTTTCATAGATTCCTCCTCGTTATCCCCTTATTTTATGAAAATGTGGACAGTGCTATCCACAACCTTTTACACACTTTGACTTTCTTTGAAATTCTCCTATCCCATCTATAAAACCGCGACACTTCAAGGGTTTCTCCATCCATCCAAACAAAGCTCTCAAGTTTGTCCACACACTGTGGATAAACAGACCTTTGCTTCTCCCCAGATTCCCCTGCTATTTTTATTCAAAAATGAACGGGTTTTGCGAAGAAAATTTCATCGTTTGAAACAGATTCTTACGCAACTTCTTCATATTTTTTTCAAAATCTCTTAGTAGACTAATCTCAGATAGAAGGAATATACTGATTATAACGAATTATTCATTAAGGGGGAAATAGTAATGGCAAGAAAATATGTCACACCAGGCAAGAAAACTTCTCCTGGTTTATTAAAACGATTAGGTATTGGGATTTTAGGCGGTATGGTCGGCGGTTTATTGACCTTCGGCGGTCTGTATCTGGCAATGGGTTCCTCTTTGACTTCAACACCAGAAACCACGACCAACAGCGGGGTCCAAGATTCTAACGGACAAACCCAAGTATCCAATGTAAAACTTGATGTGACTAGCGATGTCACTGAGGCAGTTGAAAAAGTACAAGATTCTGTCGTTTCCATCATTAATCTACAACAAAGTCAAAGCAACGATTGGAACAGCCTTTTTGGTCAGCAAGGCGGACAAAGTGAAGGCGATAGCCAAAGCGACGACGACAGTGCTTTAGAAGCTTCTTCTGAAGGGAGTGGGGTCATCTACAAAATCGATGGCGACGATGCCTATGTTGTAACCAACAACCACGTCGTAGAAGGTCAAGACGGTTTAGAAGTTGTTTTAGCAGACGGTACGAAAGTCAAAGCTGAATTGGTCGGTACTGACGCTTACACAGACTTAGCTGTATTGAAAATCTCTTCAGAGCATGTGACGACTGCCGCAACATTTGGTGATTCAAGTGCCTTGAAAGTCGGCGAACCAGCCATCGCGATCGGTTCTCCTCTAGGCTCTGACTACGCAAACTCTGTGACACAAGGGATCGTTTCTTCCTTGAATCGTCAAGTAACAAGCCAAAACGAATCTGGTGGTACGATCAGCATCAATGCGATTCAAACGGATGCTGCGATCAACCCAGGGAACTCAGGTGGTCCACTGATCAACGTTGATGGCCAAGTGATTGGGATCAACTCAAGTAAAATCGCCAGCACCTCTGGCTCTGCTTCAGGTGTTAGTGTCGAAGGGATGGGCTTTGCGATCCCAAGTAACGATGTCGTTGAAATCATCAATCAACTAGAAGCAGACGGCAAAGTGGTCCGCCCTGCACTAGGGATCCAAACGATCGATTTAGGTTCCATCACATCACAACAACAAGAACAAATCTTGAAAGTTCCTTCATCCGTAACTTCAGGCGTTGTGATCTACTCAGTCAACAATGCAACACCAGCAGAACAAGCAGGATTGCAACAATATGACGTTATCACGAAGATCGATGATACAGAAGTCAGCACAACAACGGATCTGCAATCTGCGTTGTACAAACACAAAGTCGGTGACACGATCACTGTAACCTTCTATCGTGGCGATGAAGAAAAAACAGCAGAAGTAAAACTTTCCGTTGATACGTCGATCAACGAACAATCAACAGACAGCAGCAACTAATCACCAAAACCAATCGAAACAATCAAAAAATGAACTGCCGCAAAAACAGGAAGCGGCAGTTCATTTTTTTAGGCTTTACCTACTGGAAAAGCTTCACCTACAACGGCATCTTGAGGCAGCTCAAGGATGCCTTTTTTCATTGGTGCACCTTCTAAATGCAGTTCTTTAGCAGAGCAGATCATTCCAAAGCTTTCTACGCCACGAAGCGTCCCTGGCCAAATCATCAAGCCATCTGGCATCATTGCCCCAGGTTTTGCGACAACGACTTTCAAGCCTTTACGGATATTGGCAGCACCACAGACGATTTGCAAGACTTCCCCATCTCCAACTTCAGTTTCCGTGATAGACAGATGGTCGCTGTCTGGATGTTCCACACAAGACTTCACATAGCCAACGACGATTTTTGGTTCTGTATCTGCTGGCAGTTCTTCGCTGAATCCTGCTTCTTTGATCATGGTGTTCAATTGTTGGATTTGTTCTTTCGTCAACGTCACTTGGCCACGGCCTTCGATCGTCATCACTTCTGAGATCGCAAAAAAGTTCCAGCCGACGATCGTGCCTTCTTCATTTTTGATTTGGGCAACATTGCCTTTGCGTTCGACGGTTTGTTCTAATCCTTTATCATCTGCTGTGATGGCAAGCAGTGTATCACTGACATATTCTTTGTTATAAGCAAAAATCACGTTTTTTCCTCCTTAGGTACTTACACATTCCGCCCATAATCTTAACAAATTTTTCGGCATCCGTCATGGAATTTCTTTGTTTTCCTTGAAATTCTACTTATTTTCAAAGACAAAAAACGCCTGAGAACCAACTTCTGCTGGCTGGCTTAGGTTGAAAATTGGCGAAGGAGCAGAACCCGCGGCTTCCCAAGAACTTGCTGGTAGAACCACTTTCTACGAAAGAAGGCAACAACAATAAATTTTCCAAAAAACGGATACAGGAAAAACCTAAGAACCAGCTGCGGCTTATTAGCTAAGACGCTGCTTTGCTAACGAGCCGGTAAACGCTAGTTCAAAAAAACTTCTGTTTGGCACTATTACCTACGAAACAAGACAGCAGCGACAGATATCTTCCCTCAAAACGAGCACAAAAAAACCTAAGAACCAGCTGCAGCTCATCAGCGAAAGACAATGCTTTGCTAACAAGTGAAACATCGCTGGTTCTCAGGAACTTTCTTTTAACCCTTGTCTTCTTTTGCTGCCATCTTCTTTAAGGAAAAGAACTCGGCAACGACAAGCTTATTTTTTCAAAAAATGACCTTAGGCTTTTGTTTCTTCAGGCGATACGATCAGCACGTCGCACCGGGCTTCACGGATAACGAAGCTGGCGACACTCCCCATCATGAAGCGTTCCACTGCGTTCAGCCCAGATTGCCCCACCATGATCAAATCGATGTCGTATTGGTCTGGTAATTGAGTGGCAAGGGCGTCTTTGATGGAGCCGTACGCAACGATGCCTTCTACTAGATCAAAATCCACTGATTTTGCATAAGCTTTGCAGTCGTCGATCAGATTTTTCGCCGTATCTTTTTCTTGTTCTAAGATGGAACTATCCAAAGGTGCATAGCCCATCATGGTCGGCACTTGCTGATCGATGATCGTTGCGGCATAGACCTTCCCTTGATTTCGACGAGCGACTTCCACTGCTTTTTTGAAGGCAGACATCGCTTGATCTGAACCGTCGATCCCTACTAAAATGTTTTGATATCTTTGTGCTTCCATCTTTTTCCCCTCCTATGCTGATTGTACGCTGGTTAAAAAGGCTTTGATCTCTTCTTTGGTTTTGCGATCCTTGTTGACTAACCGTCCCAGCTCCTTGCCGTCTTCGATAACGACGAGGCTAGGAATACCAAAAATGTTCCATTCAACCGCTACATCCATGTATTCATCACGGTCGACTTCGATAAATTGAAGCTCTGGAAAGTCCGCTTCGATCTCAGGCAATTGCGGTTTGATGTATCGGCAATCGCCACACCAATCGGCGGTGAAAAAGAAGACATTTTTGCCTTTCTCCACATATGTTGCTAACTCTGCTAAATCTTTTGGAATAATCAAATGCTCACCACTTTCTTTTCTTTCAGTATACACCTTTCTTTCAGGGACTACCAACTGACATGCTGATCTTGCAAAGCGCTGCAGAAAAAAAGAGACAACGGATGGCTGTCTCTTTGCTTTCGTTCGTTCTCGCTTATTGTCCAGCCAAGATCGTATCAACAGTTGAACGATCCAAACCTTTCAAGACTTGAATCACCATTTCCCGTGCCGCTTCAAAATCAGCGATACTGAATAGGGTTTGGTGAGTATGGATGTAACGTCCAGGAACACCGATGACTGAACTTGGGATCCCTTCATTTGCCATGTGTGCCGCACCAGCGTCCGTACCGCCTTTTGAAACAAAGTATTGGTAAGGAATGTTGTTGCTTTCTGCTGTATCCAACAAGAATTCTTTCATCCGTGGCAACATGATCATGCCTGGATCATAGATTCGCATCAAAGTCCCGGCTCCTAGATGACCAAAGGTACCATTTTTGGTGACTGTGTCATCTGCTGGCGAGCAATCGACCGCAAAGAACAAGTCTGGCTTGAATTTCGTCACAGACGGACGAGAACCTCGTAAGCCGACTTCTTCTTGAACGTTGGCACCAGCAATCAGCGTATGGCCTAACGTTTCCTCTTTCAAGGCTTCAAGAGCTTCTAATACGACTGCACAGCCGTAACGGTTGTCCCAAGCCTTCGAGATGATGTTTTTCCCATTGGCTGTTTTGATGGTTTCCACTTGTGGGACGATCGTATCGCCAGGACGTACCCCAAAGCTTTCTGCTTCTTCTTTTGATTCAAACCCAGCATCAAACAAAATATCTGTGACTTCGACATTTTTTTGACCGCTGCTTCCTCGCAACAAATGTGGCGGTACTGAAGAAGAAACACATGGATAATCGCCTTTTGCTGTTTTCAATGTAAAGCGTTGAGCAGAAACCACATAAGGGTTCCATCCGCCCAAAGGAGTGACTTTGAATAAGCCGCGATCGGTGATCGTCGTCAATAAGAAACCAACTTCATCCATGTGAGCAGCTAACATCACTCGTGGGGCATCTGCTTCTTGGTGGTGACGCAAACCGAAGATGCCGCCTAAGCCGTCTTGTTGGATCTCGTCCACCAAGGGGGTCATCGCCTCACGCATATACGCCCGCACGTCGTGTTCAAACCCGCTGGTTCCTTGTAACTCCGTTAGTTCTTTGATGCGTTGAAATGTTTTTTCTTCCATGATCATTCGAGAAACACGTATCGGTTGTTTGCTGCCCTAAAGAAACAAAGCTGCTTTTTTTGAAAAAGCAACGCTTGCTGTTGCTGTGTTTTCCAGCAATTTTTGGGTGAAACAACGGATGTGCTCTCTTCCTCCTTATTCCTACTGATATTCTTTATTATAGCGCAAATTTCTATTGTTGGTTATTTTTCTTATAGAATATTTCTAAACTATGGTAAACTATTGTTAAGAGAACCTGTGCTTTCACCGAGATCAAAACATTCGGGAAAACTTACTTTAGGAGGGACATTAGATGGAGAATGAGCATCCATTGCATTATTTTAAAAATGGACTGACCATCGGTTTAGGTCTTGGCTTTGCAGGAGGGATTTTTTCAACGATCTGGTTGAAGAAAAGGCAAGCCATGAATGCCGATGATGTCTTAGACAATATAAAAGCGGCGTTTATCAAAGAAGGACCGATCGAAGGTTCTTGGATCAATTTCGAAAAACAACCTTTGCGCAAATTTGCGATCACTTCCCAAGGATATACTGGCGGCATCACCCGCACCGAAGACGGGCAGCTTGTCACCTATGAATTTTTGGCAGATGCTCATACAGGCACCGTCTTAGATATCCAACGAGCAATCGTGGACTAATCACTGCACTTACGACCAGCTTCTTAAGAGGCTGGTCTTTTTTCTTTTTAAGCAGTGCTTTTACTGGAGCAAGGTCGCAAGGTCCAATACTACGACTTCATCGATGCTGCCGCCTTTTTGCCGATACGCCCATGCCCCACTTTCAAACAAGCAGTACAGCTGTCCTTTTTCTACCACGATCTGTTCAAGGTAATGGGGAAACTTGATGCGTCGCAACGCATGTTTGCGGGTCAGCACCGTTGCATCCTTTGAAAAGACCCATAACTCCGCCGACCCTGGTCCAAAGGAACGTGCCAGCAACATGTATTCAGTGGTAAAGGCGATACTTTGGACTTTCGTGGTGGTGACCCTTCTCTTACGCGGCTTGATGCGATGAGGCGCTTTGCGACCGCTGGCTGAAAGAACAGGCAGCGGATAATTCGCCACCACGCCTCCTTGTTTCAAGGCAAAAGTCCCCGAGACAAGTTCCTCGCCATCGGCTGCCAAATAGGAGCTGTGAGTGATGCCTGCCAATTCGATGACTTGCTGATAAGCGATAGGCTGATTGGTTGCCAAGGAATCATCTTCCAGCAGTGCTTGTAGAGAAACACACGCCACGCGCCCCATTCCTTTCCCTGTAATGGTTAGCCACAGCATTTGCGTTGCTCGTTCAAAGACTAGGCCACCTACATGGGGGCGTTTTGGCAGAACCACCGTTTTCAGATGCCGCCCGCTCGTTCTTTCTATTATATAAAGCTGTGAGTGATGTTCCTGCTGCGAACAATACGCTGAGAGGAACAAATAGTCCTCTGAAACGGCCAACCCTTGTGGGGTCATTGCCTGACATTGATCTGCATGCTTGTGCAGCCTTGTTTCTGCTTTCGCCGTTGCCGTCGTTGCCACTGCGGCAGTGGCTTCTTTTAAACCGGGAACCAAAAGGACTCCTTCCCTTTTCGCCCCGGCTGCCAGCCACGCTTGCCGCACGCTGGGATAACGCTTCAGTTGAGCTGCCATTGCTTGGTTGTGGCGCGCCTGTCGTTGCTTTTTTAGCCAGTACACCACAAAAAGGCCAACCACAAACACGCCCAAAAGCAGCAAGCTCTCTGTTTGTCTCATTGATTGGCCTCCTTGATGAATTCCCTCTTGTCGGCTGATTTCCCAACCGCTTATTGTTTGCCTATTCGTAATACTGCTTAGACTACTTGAACTTCGACATCAATGTTGCCGCGAGTGGCACGAGAATACGGACAAAAATCGTGGGCTTCTTCTGCGATTTTCTCTGCCTCGGCTTTTTCAACGCCTGGTAACGATACTTCTAAAATCACGCCGATTTGGTAACTACCGTCCTCATGCTGATACAAAGACACTCTTGCTTTAACTTCGGATTCGGATTCGATGTTATGCTCTTTCAGCATATGCTGTACGGCACCGTTGAAGCATGAAGCATAGCCTGCGGCAAATAATTGCTCTGGATTGGTCCCTTCACTATGAAGACCTGGCTTGTCGATTTTCAGGTGAAAACTACCGTTTGGTGCCTCGACCTCTCCGACACGTCCGCCTCGATTGATCATCGCTGTTTCATATTGCTTTTTCATTGAACCTCTTCCTTTCTTTTTTTGACCTACTTCAAGTGTAACGACAATTTTCTAATCTGACAAAGGGATTGCTTATGCATCCTTTTAAAAAACAAAAAAGGCAAACCCAGAAACTCTGGATTTGCCTGTCTATTCAAGGTAGTTCCTACCCGAAATAAATGAATGAAAACAATTGCTGAATGGACTAGCCGTTTGAACGTCCTAAGAAGAATGAAACAACAGCAACTACAATAACCGCACCAATAATTGATGGGACGATTGCCATTCCAGCAAGTGATGGACCCCAAGAACCTAAGATCGCTTGTCCAATAGCTGAACCTACTAAACCTGCAACGATGTTGGCGATCCAACCCATTGATCCACCTTTATTTGTGATAGCTCCGGCGATCAAACCGATAATAGCTCCTACGATTAATACCCATAACCAATGCATATTTTTCTCCTTCTTTCTTTTAAGTAGTTATTACACATATTATGTTACGCTTAATCCCCGTTTTAGACAAAAGATTTGCACTCAATTTGCAAAAAAAATTTTCAAACCTTGTTATATTAACGTTTATCAGTACTTCCTAATTATCGTTGTAAGAGCTTTAATTCGTTTTTTTTAGTATTGGTGCATTTTTTGAAATCGTTTTATTTTGTATTTTGCATCTTATCCGCTAAACTGAGGGAGAACCACTCTTATTTTGTCAGATAATTGGCACTTTTCACTCCTCAATCAGTCCTAGGACTGCTATCTTTTCAGTACATCAGCTATTTTTCATTGGGGGACGTTTCGATCGTTTTCGATTGGAAACGTTTTTTTGGACAAAAAATCATTCAATAAAGGAGAGGAACAAAATGAACAAAAAAATAGGGTATTCAATTTTGTCTTTGGCGGCAGTGATGTTAGGGGTCGCTGGCTGCGGCAGTGGTGACAGTGCCAGCGAGAACAAGCAGATTCGTATGTTCGTTTCTGGAGATACCAGTGAAGGCGGCGCTTATTCGAAAATGGCGGAAAAATACAAGGAAGAAACTGGTGTGACTGTCGAAGTCACCGATGTGCCTTATGCGGACTTGCTGACAAAGATCACCAAAGCTGTTCAAGCGGATGATGCGCCAGAAGTCGTGCGGGTTTCTACCGTTCAACCTGACTGGAATGACTATCTGATGGATCTATCGGACATCGCCAGTGAGGCAAAAACATTGGAATCGATGACGATCAAAGATGAAGCAGATGTCGTCAAAGCACTCCCTTCTGATGTCACTGCCACTGGGTTGTTTATCAATACGGATTTGTTTGACGAAGCTGGTGTGACCTACCCCACTTCGGAAGAGGATATTTGGACTTGGGATGAATTTTTAACTGCGATCAATGAAGTCGTTGAAAAAACCGATGCCAAATACGGCATGGTCATGGACGCGTCGGATCACCGTTTACGGGCTTTCACCTATCAATACGGGGGACAAGATTTCTTTTTAGATGACAGCGGTGATTCTTACACGACCGATGATGCTACGAAAGCGGCTTTGCAAAAATTTGTTGATTTGAACAATGACGAAGTGATGCCAAAATCGGTTTGGACCTCTGGAGAAGATGCTTCTGCTATGTTCAAGAGCGGCCGTGTTCCAGCTTACTTTTCTGGCAGCTGGCAGATCGTTGATTTTTCTACCAACATCAGCAACTTTAACTGGCAATCCACCTATTCTCCTTATGAAGAGACCCGCGCGGTCAATATGGGCGGCAACTTCATCACCGGCTTCAACAATAGTAAAAACAGTGAAGAAGGCGAAAAATTCATCAAATGGTTGTACGAAGAAGAAAATTACAAACAGCTTTGTACCTATGCTGGCTACTTACCTGCGGTGGAAGATTTGACGGTCGACTATGAACAAGGCCAGGATGCTTATGAAATCTACAACCAAGAGATCGCAGCCGCTGCTCAACCAATCAGCAGCAAGCAAACTACCGATCAAGTGACGATGAGTATGAAAGGCTACACTGGATTGACAGGGGCTTACCGTGATGCCATCGTGCAAGTATTAAATGATGAAATTACATTAGATGAGGCAATCGACAAGACGATCAAGGATTACAATGATGGGTTTTTGAAGAAATAACAGACGTTCAACCACAAAGAACCCATAGTCTGACTTTTTGCAGACTGCGGGTTCTTTGTTGCTGATACGATCGTCGGAGGAGGAATTTTCTGTGAGTACTTTACAAAAAAACAAATGGCCGTTGCTATTCACTGGCGCAAGCATCATTTTGTTCATTATCTTCTTTTTGATTCCAGCACTCTTAGGACTTTATTACTCGTTAACCGACTATAAAGGCTTTGCGACAGCCAATTTTATCGGCTTGGCGAATTATCAAGAATTGTTTCAAGACGCCAGCTTCTATAAAGCACTATTTCGTACATTTCGTTACGTGATCATTCTGGTCCCAAGTATCTATGTCGTTTCTCTCGCCGTTGCTTTGATGTTGAACAGTCAGCTGGCGAAAGGCAAATTTTTCGCAAAGATCATTTTTTTCTTACCATGGACCATCTCTGGGGTCATCGCTGGGGTTATCTGGAAATGGCTGTTTGGTGAAAACTTTGGCTTTATCAACTTTATTCTAGAGCAAGCAGGACAACAAACTGTCCCGTGGTTTACCGACTCGAATGCTGCCTTTTCTGTCATTATTTTGGCTGCCATCTGGGGCGGGACTGCCTTTAACATGCTGCAATTTACTGCAGCTTTGAAAAATATCCCCCGTTCGTTGTATGAAGCTGCCGAGATCGACGGCGCCAGCTTTGGGCATAAATTACGCTACATCACCTTGCCTATGCTGCGGCCGACTTCCTTTATGGTCATCTTATTGGCTTCGATCGGCGCTATGAAAGAGTTCGCCCTCGTGCAATCGCTGACCAATGGTGGTCCAGGAACCGACAACATGTTGATCGTGCAATATATCTATACGACTGGGTTTGACAAAATGCGGGTCGGCTATGCCAGTGCTGCCTCCATGGTACTTTTCGTGATTCTTTTACTGTTAGGCTTAGCACAAATGAAGATTGGAGGCGGCAAGAATGACATCTAAGACCATCAAAACCAAACGACCTGTCACAAGAAAGTCAGCGATGTTTTTTTTAACGCTGGCACTGATCATCACTTCCCTGCTGTACCTTTTCCCACTACTTTGGTTCTTATTAAGTGCCTTTAAACCAGGGACTGAACTATTTGCTTATCCCTTGAAAATCATTCCTGAAAATCCAACCATTCAAAACTTTATTGATGCTTGGACAACATTGGATTTCTTTCGTTACTTCAATAATACGTTGATTTCAGCGGTGGTCACCACTTTATTGACGATCCTAGTCAGCGCCGCCTGTGGCTATGCCTTTGCAAAATACGATGCCAAATGGCTGCGTTTTTTCTTCATCTGTATCATCGCCACCACCATGCTGCCGACGGAAGTTATCATGAACCCAACGTTTTCTGTCATTCGTTCGCTAGGCTTATATGATAACTTATTGGGGATCATCATCCCTTCCATCAATACAGCAACAGGTATCTTTATGTTCCGAACCTTTTTCGTCTCCGTTCCTGACGATTTGATTGAATCAGCCCGCATCGATGGCGCTTCGGATGGGATGATCTTTTTGAAAATCATGCTGCCGATTGCCCGACCAATCATTATGACACTGGGGATCTTTTCCTTCCAGTGGCGGTGGAATGATTATATCTGGCCCTTGATCGTCTTGAATGATCCGAAAAAATACACCTTGCAAGTGGCGATCCGCAGCTTGGTGGGCGCGGAAAATATCAATTGGACGATTTTGATCGCTGCCTCGGTAATTTCCATTTTGCCTTTGCTGCTGGTCTTCCTCGCCTTTCAGCGCTGGATTCTCGACAGCAATTTAGACAGCGGACTAAAATAAAAAAAGTGCCGACTGCTTCGTCACACCTTTCTCCTTTATGGATGAATGGTGCAACAGAGCAGCGGCACTTTTTATTTTGAAAAGTCTTTTCGTGACAAGTAGACGGCAGTTAAAATGCCGACTAAAATAGCCAAGCCAAAGACGACAATCGTACCGATCGCATTGTCTTTTCCTGGCAGTCCTCCGGTGTTGATCCCCCATAGCCCCGCGATCAAGGACGGCACAGCCACCACTAATGCCGCAGAATCTAAGTATTTCATCAGATGGTTTAGATTGTTGTCCATCATATCGGAGAACAAGCCACCGATAGTTTCTAACAAGTCACGATAGATAGTGACCATTTTCATGGCAAATTTCTGCCGCAGCTTGATGTCATAAACGAGTGCTTCATTATCTAAACGATCCAAAAATTCTTTGCGATCCATCAATCGATCGACAGTATGGTTTTGGTCCCGCAAGGTGTGATCAAGATAGACCATGTCTCGCTCGGTATCGGCTAAGTTAAACAATTCCTTGTTTTCTGTCGTTTTACGGGCTGCTTGATCCAAATCATCGATTTGCTTCTTCATCTCCTGCAGACCTTTGATGTAATGGGTGTAGATCATCAACGTCGAATAGGCAACGATATCTTCATACCGCTGGATATCTTGCTCATGCTTTTCGATCAATCGTTTGATCAGATTGGATTGATGAGAGACATACGTGATCAATAGATCTTTGGTGTAGATAAAAGTCACAGGCTCAAGACGGTCTTCGATTCGATCCTCAGTCACTTCCGACAAATCGATCAAGGTATAGAGAATCGGATGATTTAACTTGGTGTTGCGCAAGTATTCCAACCGTGACACTTCTTCCGGTTCATTGGCGCCAATAAAAATATCTTCAGGCAGTTGATACTTATCTAACAAGTGTCGTTGTTCCTCTGGATCTGTGCCAGAAACCACTAGCCAATTGTAATCCTCCTCCGAAGATTTCCTTATTTTTCGGTCTTCCATTTTGTAATACTGAAACATGGTGACTCGCTCCTTTTCTAATTCTCTCTTAATTTAACTATCTAACGCTTCAGGCTTTTTGTCAAAATAAATGGCTTTTCTTTTCGATGCTTTTTTCATTTTGGCAAAGTGCGTTTTATTAGACGAACGTTTCGATTCATGAGAAACTTTTTATGGGCCCAATAAAAAAATTTTAGGAGGAATCGTATGTTTCGTCATCAGAAAGAATTACAGTTTGAAGCTAAGCCAGAAAAACCAAATCCGTTAGTTGCGAAATACCTTCAAGAATTAATCGGTGGACAATATGGAGAAATGAGTGTTGCCATGCAATACTTATTCCAAGGATGGAGCTGCCGTGGGGAAGAAAAATACAAAGATATGTTAATGGATATCGCTACTGAAGAGCTTGGACACGTTGAAATGTTAGCAACGATGGTTGCACGTCTACTGGAAGGTGCACCTGTGGAAGATCAAGAAGCTGCTATGAAAAAAGACCCAACGATCGGTGCGATCATTTCTGGAATGAATCCGCAACATGCCATCGTTGCAGGCTTAGGACCACGTCCTGCGGATAGCGTCGGCAATCCATGGTCAGGTGCGTATATCATTGCTAGTGGCAACTTACTTGCTGATTTCCGTGCCAACTTAAATGCGGAATCACAAGGTCGTCTGCAAGTAGCACGCATCTATGAAATGATCGATGACCGTGGGGTCAAAGACTTACTTTCAGTTTTATTAGCACGTGATAGCTACCACCAAAATCTCTGGGCAGCTGCCGTGAAAGAATTGGAAGAAAACGAAGGCTCAATTTTAGTGCCGACTACCTTTGACCGCAAAAACGAACGCTTAGATATCGCTTATGATTTCTATAACTTCTCAGAAGGCGACCAAAGTAAAGAAGGCTCTTGGGCGAAAGGCAAAGCCCTTGATGGTGAAGGCGAATACCAATGGCTAGACGAACCAAAAGTCGAAGGAAAAGCGCCAAAACTCGATCAAGTCACACCAAAAATGTATGGCACACCGCCTGAAAAATAATTTGATCAAAAAGAGCAATTGTTTCTGAAACAGAAACCGTTGCTCTTTTTTCTTTGTCTGTTTGAGCAAGTTGGTTACGTTCCTGTCAAAAAAGCGTTAGAGTAGAATGTAGAGAAGAAAAGGAGGAATCATTTTATGAAAGCACCTTTACTGACATTAAACGACGGCAATTTACGCCCCGCAGTGGGCATCGGTACCTATCAGATCCGTGGTGGCGAAGGATTGAGCCAGCTGCAAGCAGCGATCGCCGACGGGTATCGCTTGATCGATTCTTCAACCAATTATGACAATGAAGGCATTGTCGGCAAAGCGATCCGTCGCTCTGGTATCCCACGTTCAGAATTTTATATCACCTCAAAATTACCAGGAAAATACCATGGCTATGATGATGCCTTAACCAGCATTCAAGAATCCCTTGCTCGCATGGGGCTCGACTACTTCGATGCCTTTTTGATCCACTGGCCATTACCAAAACGCGGCAAATATGTCGAAGCTTGGAAAGCCTTAGTGACCGCCCAAAAATTAGGCTTGATCCGTTCCATCGGCGTTTCCAATTTTGAACCAGAACATTTGGATGCCATCATTGAAGAAACTGGTGTGACCCCTGCACTAAATCAAATTGAGATCCATCCTTACTGGGTCCAAGAACGAATGGTCGCAGAAAACAAAAAGCGCGGCATCGTAACGGAAGCCTGGAGCCCATTAGGTCGTGGCAGCGATGCCCTGAAAGAACCACTGATCACTGAATTAGCTGAGAAATACCAAAAATCAGCTGGTCAAATCATCTTGCGCTGGCATGTGGATCGTGGCATTTTGCCCCTTCCAAAATCAAGAAACCTCGCCCATCAACGAGAAAATCTTGCAATCTTCGACTTTAAACTGACTGAAGATGAAATCAATCAAATCAATCAGTTAAACAAAGCAGACGGCCGCATCGATGGTCAAGACCCAAATGAGTATGAAGAATTTGAATAAACAATTTCAACTGGAAAAAACACCATAGCTATCTCTTGGTAGACAAAACCTCTCAAAAATCAGCGACCAGCTGCTTTTGAGAGGCTTTTTATGTAATCAAGGCTCCAGTGATTAGCTTTGCGTGGATCAAGGTCGTACGATCAAAATATTCTTTTTGGCAGAAATTCCCTTGCTAGCACTTCGATTTTCTTAAAGGCGACAAGCCTCAGCTAGGCGTTCATCACAGCTTTTAATCGAATGTTGGTTTCTCGAAAGAAGGTTGTCCTTCACTGTTCCGACACTTAAAGACAACAGCGTTTCCCCCGTTCTCCTTCAGCTTGAAAGGAATTTCCACATGCCAATCAATGAACGTTATCCCCAAAACTCGTGTTTCTTGCGAGGAGGTCTTTTTCGGTAAATGAAGATGGCGAAACTCAGAATGCCACAAAATAGACCGGCACCTCCTAGTAGTTTCACGATAGTCGGCAGCCCTCTTAAGCCCATATCTGCCATTGAAGAAACTGTGCCATTTTCATTAATCCTTCCCCAAAATTGGTATATTTGTTGTTCTAAGTGATTTAATCGCCTATCAAGAGGTTTTCTTTCGTATTCAGGAATTGTGGCATAACGTGGTGTTTTTATGTCTGCCAATATAGCTAAACGTGCTTCTGCAAAAATGTTGGGGTGCTCTGCCAATAGTTTTTGGGCTTTTTTTATCAATTCTCTAGGTGTCCCATCAGCAACCTTTACGCGGAAAAGAGAATAACTAGAAGGATTTCTTTCCAATCGAATCCCATCTATTGCTGTAATTGTTTCATCAATCTTATTTTCTATCAGTTTTTTACTAAGGTAAGTCTCTGGAAACGTTTCAGCATTCAAAAAAGATGTTTCTTCATGCAATTGAAGGCTCAACACATTGTTTTGATACCTTCTCAAAAACAATCCAGGAACAAAACCAACTCGCACCATTTCAGGTTTTAACTCAAAGGAGCGGTTGACAGGTTCTTCCTCACTAGGCAATAAATCTGATGTGGCTAAAGCTATCTCTTGGATCTTTCCATCAGCGATAAATCCATAGGATTCTGAGATTGACTTCTGTATAATCCTTTCAAGCTCTTCATAAGAAGTTCCCTTCAAACGAATTGTTGCAAAATCATTTTTATCTGGACCGGATAGAAGTTCACCACCAAAATATGAAAGTTCATAAAGTAATTTGTCTAAAACCGTTTCATGGTTTGACCCTAATTCTCGATTAAAGCGCTCCCTATCCAGTTGAAAATGGAGCCGATTGTTAATGAAGGTCACTTCTTCACCGGAATACTCTTCCGTCGTTACATCAGCGATAGTCGGCAACGGCGGCTCGGGATTTTCCGATAACCAAAATGACTGCTCTATGGGATAATAAGTCCTTTTGTTACTGCTATCGACGGCGACCAATTCAAATTTACTTTCCTGTTGATCAGCAGAAAGAAAAAGCCTCGCCTCACCAAATGTTCGCTCCGTGAACTTTGGCTCCCCCATCGCTCTTTGATACAAATGCCGATCATATTCGCCGTTCACACTAACATAGACTTCTTCCAGCATTTGCCCCTCGCTTGGTGTCACTGCATAAATCAATTCAAAAAAGGGAATCATTAGTTCTGAATTGGGAAGTTCCGTGACGATTTCCAACAATGGTTCAGTGAGCGGCTCTGTAGGTTCTGGGGTAATCCTTTCGCTGTTGAGGATGTCGGCTATGACGCCTTGGGACTGGTCGGTTGGTCCTTCGGCTGCTAATACTTGCCAACTGGTCATATGATAGATGGCAAGAGCAAAGAAACACAGACTAAAGATTTTATAGATGGGAAAGAGGTTTTTAATGCCTTTTTCGTCGGTTGAATTTATTTTCGCAGCGACTTGCATTCACTTTGCTCCTTTCTTCTTTAGAGGTAACAGAATTCTTTCAGATTTTAAGAATGACAAACGGGTATCAGTTTCTACCTGATTGCCTATTCCTCTTCCGTTTTTCTGCCCTTTGACAAGCAAAAAATTCAAATAAAAACACAATAAAGCCGATAGAAGCAAATCCTATCACTAACGCCATGCTGACAGTCACGCCGTGCCAACCCATACTCGTTAACGACGAAACTGTGCCGTTCGGGTTGATGATTGCCCAGATAGGGTAGTTCCGTTCTTCAAAGATACTCATACACGCCATCGTCTTTTGTATTCGTCTGTGGTAGTATAGCCATAAAAATTTTGCCTTCCTCTGATTATTACATACCCTTTTGAAAAGACTTCGGGATAATTCGTCAGTAGTTGCTGCCCTTTCTTCACTAAATTTCTTGGTGTATTTCCTCCTACAGCTATTTGCACATAAGGATAAGAAAGTCGATTTTCTTCTAAACGAATGCCGTCAATCGCTGCAACAGCTTCGTCGATTTTTTCATTTATCAGTTTCTTACTGAGATAAGTTTCAGGAAACGACTCGGGATTTAAAAAAATGGTTTCTTCATGCAGCTTGAAACCTACCACGTTGTCCTGATACCTTCGGAAAAACAAGCCCGGTACCCAGCCGATTTTTAACATATGACGTTTAAACTCAACCGAGCGATCGACGGGTGCTGCTGTTTTGGGTAACTGGTCCGCCTCAGCTAAAGTCATCTCTTCAATTTCTCCATCGGTAACAATACCAGAAGTAAATGTTTCTAAATCACGAAAGAATCTATTAAGCTCTCTATAAGGAGTTTGCTTTAACTGAATCGTTACTCTCTCATTCTTGCCTGGTCCAGCAATCAACGCCATGTCATAGTAAGAAAGTTCATCCAACAGCTGATCTAAACTCGTTTCGCCGTTTTGCTCGTTTATTCCTGTAAGTATCTCGTCATTATATTGGAGATGGAGACGATTATGTACAAAAGCTATCTTTCCTTCATAACGATCAAGTATTGATATGTCGGCAATAGTCGGCAACGGCGGCTCGGGATTTTCCGATAACCAAAATGACTGCTCTATGGGATAATAAGTCCTTTTGTTACTGCTATCGACAGCGACTAATTCAAATCGGCTCTCCTGTTCATCGGTAGAAAGAAAGAGACGAGCTTCACCGAATGTTCGCTCTGTGACTTCAGGTTCTCCTGCTTTTCTTTGATACAAATGTCGATAGAATATGCCATTTACCTTAACATAGACTTCTTCTAGCGTTTCCCCCGCACTTGGTGTGACCGCATAAATCAATTCAAAGAAGGGAATCATTAGTTCTGAATCGGGTAGCTCTGTGACGATTTCCAGCAATGGTTCAGTGAGCGGCTCTGTGGGTTCTGGATTAATTCTTTCGCTGTTGAGGATGTCGGCTAAGATGCCTTGGGACTGGTCGGTTGGTACTTCGACTGCTGATACTTGTATGCTTGTAAAGTGATAAGTGGCAAGAGTAAAGAAGAGCAGGTAGCAGATTTTCAAGTGGCGAAAGAGTTCCCTAAAGACTCTCTCGACGATTGATGCCGCATAATCAATGAATTGCATCTATTTAACTCCCTTCTTTTATTGATTTGAGATACGCAACACATCGTATGCTGTATCAGATTCTAATTTGTTACACATTTGGAACCAAAAGGTTTACACAAAAACATTCTCTACCTTATAGAAATAAATCATTGCCTTTGAAGCCTGCCTTCGTAATGAAAGGAGATTCATTTGTCCTTCAACGAATTTCAACCCCAAAACTCGTGTTTCTTACGAGGAGGTCTTTTTCGGTAAATGAAGATGGCGAAACTCAGAATGCCACAAAATAGACCGGCGCCTCCTAGTAGTTTCACGATAGTCGGCAGCCCTCTCAAGCCCATTTTGTATATGGATGATACTGTGCCATTCCTATTGATGGTCGCCCAGATAGAATAGTTCCGTTCTTCAAAGGTGCTCATAACACGCCATCGTCGTAGATAGACATCTGGCACACTATGAAGTTTTTGACTTTCTCTGATTATTACATACCCTTTTGAAAAGACTTCGGGATAATCAGTTAGTAGTTGTTGCCCTTTCTTCACTAAATTTCTTGGGGTATTTTCTCCTACACCTATTTCCACATAAGGATAGGAAGGTCGATTTTCTTCTAAACGAACGCCGCCAATCGTTGCAACAGCTTCGTCGATTTTTTCATTTATCAGTTTCTTACTGAGATAAGTTTCAGGAAACGACTCGGGATTTAAAAAAGTGGTTTCTTCATGCAGCTTGAAACCTACCACGTTGTCCTGATACCTTCGGAAAAACAAACCAGGTACCCAGCCGATTTTTAGCATCTCTGGTTTGAATTCTACAGAACGATTGACAGGTTCCTCTGTTTTTGGGAGACGTTCAGCCGCTGCTAAATCGATTTCCTCTCTCCTCCCATTGGCAATCACATCATACGTAAATAACTTGAGATCAGAAATTAGTCTGTCCAGTTCCTCATACGAGGTTTGCTTCAACTGGATCACTACTCGATCATTTCTGTCTGGTCCAGCAATCAGTTCCATATCGTAGTAGGAAAATTCATCAAGAACAAGGTCAAGCATCGTTTCGAACCCTCCCTCATTTTCTCGCGAAAAACTCTCATCGTTCAATTGGAGATGGAGACGATTATTTATATAGGTCACTTCTTCCCCATAATAATCTTCCGTCGTTACATCAGCGATAGTCGGTGATGACGGTTCGGGGTTTTCTGACAACCAAAAGGGTTGCTGGATGAGATAATGAGTCCTTGCATTACTGCTATCGACGACGACTAATTCAAATCGGCTCTCCTGTTCATCGGTAGAAAGAAAGAGACGAGCTTCACCAAATGTTCGCTCTGTGACCTTCGGCTCCCCTATCACTCTTTGATACAAATGTCGATCGTATTCGCCGTTCACATTGACATAGACTTCTTCCAGCGTTTGCCCCGCACTTGGTGTCACTGCATAAATCAATTCAATAAAGGGAATCATTAATTCTGAATCGGGAAGTTCCGTGACGATTTCCAGCAATGGTTCAGTGAGCGGCTCAGTGGGTTCCGGGGTATTCCTTTCGCTGTTGAGGATGTCGGCTAAGACGCCTTGAGACTGGCCGGTTGGTACTTCGGCTGCTGATACTTGTATGCTCGTAATAAGATTGCTGGCAAGAGCAAGGAAAAGCAGGAAGAAAATTTTGTAACTGCGAAAGAGTTTTTTTGATTTTAATGATTGCTTGTTTTTGTTCATTCCATTCATTCCTTACGTACAAAATCGAACTGTTATCGTTAATAAGGTTGATGCATATGTTTCTAAATTTTCACAATACTCTTTTTTTCCTTCGGTAAACAATTATTCCAGACGTCAAAGTGACACAAAGCATCATAATACCTAACATCACTTTCATAGTTATGGATAACCCTTTTAAGCCTATTTCAATCAAAGAGGATACAGTACCATATTTATTGATAGTCGCCCAATAACGATAGACTTCATGCTCAAACTCAGGCAATTGTCTTCCCTGAGTGTTAACTTCTGGTATCCCCACACTAGATGATGATTCTATATCTGTAACAATCATTAGATAGGATTTCTCAAAAACTTCCGAATGATCCTTTAGTAGTGTTTTGGCGTTTTTTATTAATTCTCTGGGTGAATGACTAGGTAGGCTCACACGAACAAAAGGATAATTTCCTTCTAAATGAACATTCCGAATATTCATATTCGAAAATAGCTTGGTTCCACTAAGATCATTTGCTTGGTTTCCATCTATACGAACGCCGTCAATCTCTGAAACGACTTCATCGATTTTTTTATTGATCATTTCCCTACTAAGATAAGTTTCAGGAAACGATTCTTGGTTTAAAAACGAGGTTTCCTCTTGTAATTTAAACCCTATCATATCGTGCTGATATCTTCGGAAAAACAAACCCGGTACCCAGCCAATTTTTACCATTTTCGGCTCTAATTCACCAGAGCGATTGATTGAAGAATCTTCCCTTGGAATCAGTTCAGCTGTTGCCAAATCGATTTCTTCAATTTTTGCATCAGTTATTAAAAAATCAGAAAAAGAGGGTAAATCGTTAATAAGATGATAAAGAGATGAGTAAGAGTTTTGCTTCAAGCCAACTGTCACAGAGCCGTTTTTATTTGGTCCAGCAATCATTTCAATATCATAGTAAGAGAGTTCATCTAGCAATTGAAGAACCGCTGATTCATTCTTCATCCTGTCCTCTTGATTGTAATGACTACTACTTAATTGAAGTTGAAGTCTGTTATTAATGAAAGTCACTTCTTCTCCGTGAGAATCTATCGTTGATACATCAGCCGTAGACGGTAACGGCGGCACAGGATTTTCTGCCATAAAAAATGATTGCTCAATGGGGTAGATGGCACTTAGATTGCTACTGTCGACGGCGACCAGTTCAAATTTACTTTTCTGTTCATCGGTAGAAAGAAAGAGACGAGCTTCACCGAATGTTCGCTCTTTGACTTCAGGTTCTCCCGCTTTTCTTTGATACAAATGTCGATCGAATACGCCATTTACCTTAACATAGACTTCTTCCAGCGTTTCCCCCTCGCTTGGTGTCACTGCATAGATCAATTCCAAAAAGGGAACCATTAGTTCTGAATCGGGTAGCTCTGTGACGATTTCTAGCAATGGTTCAGTAAGTGGCTTTGTGGGTTCTGGATTAATTCTTTCGCTGTTGAGGATCGCGGCTAAGGTGCCTTCCATCTGATTTGAATCAGTGTCTGAAACTTCGGCTGATTCTACAGATAAAATAAAAAAGTGACTGATAGTGAAACAAAAAAGTAAAACACAAAAAACTAGACATAAGTGATTTTCTCTAACTACGTCATTCTTACTTTTCGAGGTTATTCGTTTATCTGTTTGCATTCAATTCGCTCCTTTCATTTAAGGATTTGGAAATATATTAAAAATGTCCATCAAATGATTACTTTTCACTAGTAAAAAACTAATTGATAACCATTTGATGAACAACAAATTCATATTCCTTAAAAAGAACTCTATGCTGCTAAACGTTCAGACTCCACATTGGTCGTCTGAAGATTTTGAGCAATAGTATCTGAAAGTTCGATTTGCAGCTTTTGGATATCTTCGTCAAATAGCTCGTAACGAATTTTTTCAAAGATTTCTGCTAATTGCTGGAAGTTAGAGATGTGGAAGAATTCACCGCCTGTTACTCTTACAATGTTGTCTTTTTTCGATCTTCCTCTCTACCTACTCCATAAGCTGCTCCTTTATAATCAACGGTTTGTAGATTTTTTATTCATTATTTGTTGTCTTGCTGTAGCTCCCAAGCTAATTATACCGAGCGGGAAGTTAAACAACAATCGTTTTCGTAGAATTTTATTCATATTTTATATATCATTTTACGTATTTTTATTTTTAAAGACCATTATACCGCAAATGAAATCCAGACTTCTATCAATCTTTATTTATTTACTTAAACCACTTTGTCCCATCTATACCAATATCCTCCTCTAGCAAGCAATCACCAAAAAAGACATTCTCTCGTAATGAAAAAATGTCTTTTTGTTTCTCTTAGTTTTTTTATAAAACCTTCTAAGTTTTTAAGACTTATAAGAAGTAGTACTCTGTATCAGACAGGTGCGAAACCTAATACTTTTTTAAACACACGACACATTTAATAGGTAGACCCACTTGTGTTATTTCAGTCTAGATAAAAATGAAATGTCTTTATTTCAAAGGGTGACAAGGTAAATGAGACTTTATCTTTCCACTGCTCATTATTTAAAGGTATCTCCATTAAATCTGTTTCTTGCCAAAAACTGCTTGGCAACTGCAATGTAACCTTTCTAGTTCCTCCCGTGTGATCATGTAAGCGTAAAATCCACCCTTTGCCGGTTTCTGCTTGCTTGATTGCGTCGATGGTAACTGAGGTTTCACAGTCTATTTGCAACGGAAGCAACCAAGAATGTTCTCCGTTAATAACCGTTAATGGCGAGTTGAGGGACCATGCTTCTTCCATTGTTCCCCCATCGATGGCATCGTGCTCGTGGGCATAAAAACTGTAAGTAAATTTGTGATCGCCATCGTCAGCCAGTGGATCAGGATAGATAGCGCCTTTAAGCAAGGTCAAGCTTAATTGATTTTCCTTAACAGCATAACCATATTTACAGTCATTCAATAAACTTACCCCACTATATTTTTCTGAAAGATCTGCCCATTGGTGGCCTACTGTTTCAAACTGAGCCAATTGCCAACTGGTATTAGCATGGGTAGCTCGTTTTACATTTCCGTACTGAATATCAAATACTGCTTCAGTTGATCGAATTGCTGCATCAAAGTTTACCTTCAACAGTTGTTGGCGTTCATGCCATGACACGTTTGTTAAAAAATCGATTCGTTGTGTATGAGCATAGACCCGCATTTCCTGATGTATCTGCGAATTACCAAACGTATACTCAAATACTACGGAAGCATAAAGCGCATTATTTGAGCGTAATCGTATTTGATTGGCTTGAAGCACTGTTGCTTTTTCTTGATAAAAACTATCGATATCCCATGCATCGTAATTTAAAGGTTTGTCTTCAAATAGCTGAAAAACATTCCCTTTTCCTTCCAACATTTCTCTACCTAGTTTCTTATCAAAAATGCTGATCAAATTTCCCGATGTTTCCCATAAAATTCGCAAACGATCGGTCTCAAGCGCCCCCTCTGTGAATACAGCGAGCGGTTTGATGTCTTTATTTTCTGCTATCGGTTGAAACTCTATCATCACCTGACTCAAAGGCGGAACATTTGCCACAAGAACAGACTGTTTTTCTCCATCAAAATAAGCCGGAAGTTCTTTTCCTTGTGAATCAATAAAGCGGCCTTCTTGTAAAAGGGGAAGTTCCACCAATTCATTCCGTGACCAGCCAGCTGTATTGATGACTGTATACTTTTGACTAGCAGGTCCATTTAATTTTTCAAATAACTGTTGAATGGTCTGAGTCACGACGGCAAACTCTGCTCTATGGTCTTGATAAACTTCTTTGATCGAAGAACCAGGAATAATATCGTGGAATTGATTACGAAGAACCGTCTCCCATGTTTCAAAAAGCGAATCCTTAGGATACTCGTCTTCTTTGCTGGCTGCTAAACATGTATAGAGAATCTCAAGTTCCCGTAGAGCAATTTCAGCTTTTCGATTCATTTTTTTGACAAACGCTTGCGAGGTATAGGTTCCTCGATGATATTCCAAGTACAATTCGCCATCCCAACGAGAGACCAGCGGCTTATTTTGTTCTACTGTCTGATGCAGTCGTTCAAAAAAGGCTTTCGCTTTTCCTGTTTTGACTTGCGGCAATCCTGGAATCTGGTCAAGGCGTCGTCGATTTTCCAGCATCTCTCTAGTGACACCGCCTCCGCCGTCCCCATGACCGTAAGACAGCAGAAATTCTTGATTCAAACGCTTGTCTTGATATCCGTCGTAAATTCCTTGAACGGTCTCCGGAGAAAGCGTTCCATTGTAGGTATAAAACCATTCTTCTGCCCATTCATCCGTTTTACCATCAACTGGCGTGGTGATAAAATGCGTCAAAATATCTGTCCCATCGATTCCCCGCCAATAAAAGGTATCATGAGGCATCCGGTTATATTGATTCCAGCTGATTTTGGTCGTCATAAACGTCTCAATGCCGGATTTTTTCAAGATTTGGGGCAGTGCCCAAGAATAACCGAACACATCCGGAAGCCACAAGAAATGCATTTCTTTGTCAAATTCTTCCTTCACAAATTTCTTCCCATGGAGTATCTGACGGACCAATGATTCGCCTGACGGTATATTACAATCGGCTTCCAGCCACATGGCTCCGTCCACTTCCCAACGGCCTTCTTTGATCCTCTTTTTGATTTTCTCATAAAGAGCTGGATAGCTTTCTTTGACATATTTGTATAGCTGAGGTTGGGTTTGCAAGAAAATATATTCTGGGTATTGTTCCATCAAACGTAAAACCGTTGAAAAACTGCGGACAGCTTTTTCCCCTGTATGCTTCAGCCGCCACAACCAAGCAACATCGATATGTGTATGGCCGATAGCCGTCACAGTGATCTCCGAAAGTTTAGGTATTTTTTGCAGTTCTTGATTTAAATAATGATCAGCTTCCTCAACGCTATGGTAAAAAGAGATAGATCCGGGTACCTGCCACTGAATCAACCGAAAGGCATCATCTAAAAGATTCAACAGCTTGTATCGTATTGGTTCATTTTCCGGTAACCCATCGATAGTTTTCGCCATCATATCAGCGAGAAAGAAACAGTCATCAGCAGCTAAGTGTCGTTTTGCCAAATAAGCTTGCCGAAACTCATGCCGTTGAATGACTTCAGCCCCACCGCCTTCCAAGCCCGACCATAGTTTTAAATCAAGTCGGATGGTTTTCCCCCGGTAATGATCCGCCAGAAAAATCTCTGTATGATTCGAATCGACACCCTGATAAGGTTCCCCATCGATCAACAGCAAGGACTCAAAGCCTGAATTATAGCCACCACCTGTACGACCAAAATCGATCAGTAACCATAAGTCTTCCTCCTCTGGAACTGTCAATTCATGATGAGCCCAAATATAACGGTCTCTCCCTTGCCAGAAATCGCTAACTGAAAGTGTAAAGTCCCACTCTTCTGGTGGGTGTTTTTCCGTTTTTGACTTATCTTCTTTTGCCGACCACATTGTCAGGTCTTGTACTTTTTGAAAACGATACGCTTTTAGTTCAGCGATTCGTTTCGTTAATTTTTTTGTCGTATGAAATGGATCTTTCATCCTTTCGTCGCTCCTCCCATGCTAAATCCTTTAGACATATACGTTTGTGACAAAGCATATAAAATGACGACTGGTAAGGTATATAGCACCGAAAAAGCGGCTAAACGGCCATAATTGACCATACCAAAGTTGCCGAAAAACTGAAAGATCGAGACTGATGCCGGCATTTTTTCGGGTGACTGAATCAAAATATAAGGAACAAAGAAGTTGCCCCAGCTTCCAGTAAAAGTAAAAATACCAACCGTACAAATACCTGGAACCATCAGCGGCGCTACGACTTTTCGCACCCCTTGCCATGTTGAAGCCCCATCGACCCAAGCGGACTCTTCTAAGTCGATTGGTACCGAATCCATAAAGTTCTTCATCATCCAAATCCCATAAGGCAGTGAGGACGCCGTCAAGAAGAACGTCACCGCCAGTAACGAATCTTGAAACTTCAAAAAGATAAACAGTTGATAGACCGGCACGATGACAGCAGTCATCGGTAATGAGGTCATGAACAGCACCGCCATCAAAAAACTTTTTTTATATCTTAGCTGATACCTCGACAAGGGATATGCTGCCAAAACACATAAGACAACAACTAAAATCGATTGACAGCCGGACAAAAGCAAGCCGATTCCGAATGACCGAATGATAGTTTGATCAGAAAGGATCGAAGCAAAATTTTCAAATGATACTGCTTCAGGTAATTTCAAAGTTTGAATAGCGCCCGGATCAATAGAGGCGATCAGCATCCACAACAATGGGAGCAAAAACAATAAGGCTAATACTGCCAAAAGCAGATAATGAATCATGGTCTCCAATTTTTCACTGCGTTTTACCATTTTTTTCACCTACACTTTCACTTTCAGCATTTTCATATAAATCAAGCTTGCGGCAGCACCAATCAGCAGCAAGACCAGCGAAATCGCTGTTCCGTATCCTAGCTGATAGCTCACAAAAGCTTGTTTGTACATGAAGACCGGAAGGGTTGCAGTCTGATTGCCGGGACCACCACCAGTCATAGTATAAATCAACGTAAAGACACCCAATGTCTGCAAAGTGACGAGCATCAAATTCGTTGCAATGGTACCTTTGACCATCGGTATCGTAATTTTTCGAATCACTTGCCAGCGGCTGGCGCCATCCATAACTGCAGCTTCCTCTACTTCCTTAGGGATCTCATCTAAAGCGGATTGAAACACCATCATTGAAAAAGCGGTTCCTCGCCAAATATTGGCAACCACAACACTTATCATAGGAAAAGCAAACAGCCAAGCAACCGGCTCAAATCCCATCAGTCCCATCAACCAATTAGCTGTTCCGCTATCTCCTAAAAAAGCGACCCAGCAAAAGGAAACAACCACTTCCGGTGTAACCCATGCAGCAATGATGATCAGACCAACGACTCGCCGAAAGGCTCGATTTTTCTCTCGCATCATAAATGCAATCAAAAAACCTAAGAAACATTGACCAATCACTGCAGAAAAAATGACAAAAATCAAGGTTCGTACGACACTAGTTTGAAAAGCCGGATCATTGAACATGCGCACAAAATTTTCAAAGCCGATGAACCGCAATTGACTTGCTTCAGCACCGGTCAGAGCCAAGTTCGTGAAGGAAAAGATAAAAGTTAAGATAACTGGACCAACAAAAAATATCAGCAGCAAGAGCCAACTGGGAAATAAAAAAATCAACGCTTTTTTACTATTGGACATTTGCTGCTCTCGTTTTAGCGAATTTTCCATTCTTTTCTCCTTTCTTAGTAATAAGAGAAGGAACGTTAGACACTAGTCGGATCGTTTTCAACGAGTCCTTCTCCTATTTATTTACTTAATCAATGGCATCTTCACCGACAATCCTCGTCACGTTGGCTGCGTAATCTCGAGCAGCTTCTTCCGGTGTCTTGCTGCCAGTGGCAACTGCTTCAACCATTGTTTGGATCTCTACTGAAACATTTGGATATTTGTCATCTGCCGGACGGAAATGAGCATATTGTAAGAAAGAGGTTGCTTGCTCAATAAAAGGTTGCTCCTTATATTCAGCTATTTCTGCTGAATCGTCTCGGACGGTTAAATTCCCTTCAGCGATTGCGCGTGCAGCTTGTTGTTCTTTTCCACCGAGTGCTTGAACTACTCGCCATGAAGCTTCTTTATTTTGTGCTTTTTCAGGAATGGCCCATGTCCAGCCTCCGGACATGGTCGTAAATGGCGGTTCACCACCATTTTGTGTAGGCATGGCTGCAAAACCAAAGCGTTCTGTCATATTCTCAACAGGAGTTGCCCCATTTTCGGCCCAGTTACCTGCACTCCAAAATCCATCTAAAAGCATGCCGACTTCATCATTAGGAAATTTATCTTGGAACATCACAGATCCGTAATTGCTGTTGATCGCAACGGATAATGATGGTCCTAATTGTTTTTGGTTATACACTTCATCAATGAAAGCCAATGAATCAATGATTCCTTGTGTATTTACTTGCCATTTACGCGTTTCACTATCAAATAATGTATCTTGAGTACCATATAAGAGCATCTGGAAAGTCTGCATCGAAACCGATTCACCATTGGCTTTAGCTACACCTAATCCTAAGGGGATCACATTCTCATCGGAAGCTTTGATTGCTTCAGCTGCCTCAATGATCTCCCTCCAAGTTGTTGGCTGCCAGTCTTCAGGCAGACCGGCTTTCTTAAAGACATTTTTGTTGTACCAAATCCCGCGAGAATCAGAAGTTCCTGGAATGGCATACGTACTACCATCTTCAGCAATAACACCAGCTTTTAAGTTTTCTGTATATTTATCCCATTGATCCCAGTCAGCAACATATTCATCAAGATTGGTTAAGTAACCAGCGTTTGCATCAGAATTCAACATAAACGAATCTTCTGCCACTACATCGGGTGCTGTGCTTTCTGACTGCATGGAAAGAGCAACTTTTGAAAAATAATCCCCTTCGCTTGCCGTAATTGGAGAAAGCACGATTTTAATGTCCTCATTTTCTTTCTCAAATTCTGGAATAAATGTTTCTTCCAAGTATTGGGTCATTTTATCGTTTTCCCCCGTATTTCGCCAAGTGATCTTTATCTCGGTTTTCCCCTCTGCCCCGTCCCCATTTGACGAGCCACCGCTGTTCCCACAAGCAGCTAAAACCATTGGAAGTGTCATTAGAGACAGTAATGATACAGCTTTTCTTTTCATCGACATAATCATTCCTCCTAAATTTTTTCATTTTCTCTCGCTTAAAGTAAGCGCTTTAAATATAGCGTGTTTAGACATTGTTGAATATCATTATTATTCGTTGAAATATACATTTTTTACTCTTAATATCAAGTTTTGTAGACAACTACAAATAATGATGATTTGACTAAAGCTGATTTATCTCTATAATCAATGTAAACGTTACCAAAAAAAAGAAAGGAGCACTTATGAAATCAAAAACCTATCGAAAAATATTCTTAACCTTTTTAACGGTTATCATTGCATATACTATTTTTATTATGGTGATCGTCATCAATAATGAAGTCAATCAGCGGAAAACTGAACAAACTACCCAAAGTATTATGACGCTAGAAAACAGTGCTTTTCGCATTGATCAGCAACTTCGATTTGCCCTCAATTCAATGAAATCTTTAGCAACAAAAGAAAGTATTATACTGTTTTCCCAAAGTACTGAATCTGATTATGCGCTGTTTTCAGCGATGTATGATGAAATTCGTGAAAACTATTTATTAATGAATCAGTTTGAATACTCTATCGGAATCTTGAATCCAGAGAATCATATTATCGTAAGTTCTGACGGCTATTTTGTTTACAATGATTTCTTTTCCTTTTTGAATATAGAAACAAAAGCCGGGCTTCTTTCCGAAATGCTGACAGATGCCAGCTTCAGTTCCTCCATCTTCGAAACCCTTGATCAACGGCTGATCATGCTTCATAAAGAGCAAGTAGAGAATCAGACCCTCTACTTCTTTGCCTACTGGAAAAAAAATGAACTACTGTCTCCAATGAATCAAGAAATACAAGTTATCGATCACCAATATCCTTCTAGTGAGACCAATTCACCGATACTTACTGATTTTACACAAAATACCATTCAGCAAGAGGCCAAATCAGATACTATCGTTTTTACAAAAAATTCAGAGGTGCTCCCTTTTGCCAATTATCAATTGACAACAGCGATTCAAAGCAGTTTTCCACTATCTACGATTTCTTCCTTTCTCCTTCCATTAATGGTTTTGATCGTACTGGGTGCTTTGATCGTCGTTTTCTTGAGTAAGCGGATGTACAAGCCTTATCTAGAAATATTAGATGAAATCAAAAAGAGTAATGTTGATATTTTAACGGTTGATGATATCAACTTAGCTTTGCACCAGATAATCGAGTCGTCTAGTTCGATCAACCAGCTCCAGTCCCCTGTCTCAGAAGAAGTAAAGGAACTATTCTTAAAGAATCTGCTTTACGGAAAATATACGTACAATATGAGCAAGAGTTTACTGCCTACTTTTCATCTTGAAGGCATAGAAAAAGGCGGGAGTTTTGCTTTTCTGACCTTCTCAGGTGAGATGGCAGAAGAAGCCACTTTTAATGAAACAGAGATCATTCATGTACGCAAACAGTTGATCAAGAAAAATCTTCCTATCGAGCGTTATGATATCATCAGTTTTTCCGAAAAACACCTTGTCATTCTTTTTTACGATCAGGAATATTCACAAATCATGAAAGAGACCGATCAATTGAAACTAACGATAGAAGCCAGCTTGAACTTGAGAATGACTTATCTACTTTCCAAACCTTTTCATTCTCTCGAACATTTTATCGAAGTCTTTCATGAAACCTGTCAGTGGTCAGATGAATGCAACGGCAATAATCAGTTCTATCAAATACCGGTTCCAACATCCAATGCTTTTCATAAAATCAATTATACCGTTGATGAAGAACAGTTACTGATTCAATATTTCAAAGTAGGTGATTTTGTCCATGCTAGAGAATTATTGCAACAAATCGTGGAGATCAATATTTCTAGCAACCGTTCCCTAGGCTTCCTTCAGGAATTTTCAACAGCTCTGACCTTAACAATAAAACGTATCGCTGTGATCAAAGAGATTTCCTACCCTGAATTCTACGAACAAAATAAGAAACAATTTCTTTACTTAAAAAAAGGTTTTTCAGATCCCGATGTGAAAAAAACGATTTTTTTCCTTTTTGACACGCTGATCACTCAGATCGAAACCACGGAAAATAATAATGGATCCAAAACAGATGAAATCATTCAATTTATTAATAGCAACTATTGCAACGACCTCAGTTTAACAGATATTGCCCAGCAGTTTCATCTAAGTGAAGCCTATTTAAGCCGGTTGATTAAAGAACGACTGTCCATGTCCTTTAAACCATACGTCAATCAACTACGTGTGGAAAAAGCCAAACGTCTAATGAGTGAACAAGAAAGTTCAATCAATGAAATTGCTAGCAAAGTCGGCTTTAAAAATACCAATTCCTTTATTCGGGTATTCAAACAATTTGAAGGGACGACACCAGGTACTTATCGTACCAACAAAATTCATTAAGCTTTAAAATTCTAATACACAAAAAACGATCTGAACGAGATTTGATCCCTACATTTACGAAATGATTCCCCAAAGCATTTCATTCATTTAGTAGTTTTCAAATTTATCGTTCTGATCGTTCTAATAAAAAGATAAGTTACTTATACAGTCACAGCTGATAATGGATCGCTTCTTGGTACTTTTCAAACAGGGACTGGTTCAATTCATCCCCGCCGTCTAAGTTCGCTGAGTAAAAAATCGGCGGATAGTCGACACCGGCTTCTTTTAGTTTTTGGCAAACTTCTACGATGATCGCATTTAAGATCGTTGCACCGACTACGGTGGATGTGGGGCCGACTTTTTGTTCGACGTCAGGAATCGTACACGCTGCATCGCCAATCTCCCCATGATTGTCGATGACGATATCCGCCGTTTCAAACAAACGCAAGCCTGAAGTATGGCGGCTGGTGACTGTTTTCGAATAGGTAAGGTTCGTTAATGCGATGATCTTGACCCCCTTTTCTTTGGCATGAAGCGCCATATCGATGATAACGGGGTTTCGCCCAGACACCGAATGCAAGATCAGCACATCACCTGCTGTAAAGGGTTGGGTCGCCGCCAAGGCCCTACCGTAGCCTTCTAAGCGCTCCATTTTACTAGTGAAGGTGATTGGGCTGCGATCAAGCATCAGTTCTCTTCCAAAGATCGCATTGATGGTCATCATGCCACCTGCTCGATAATACATCTCTTCAGCTAAGATCCCAGCGTGACTTGCGCCAAAAATGTAGATGGCTTTTTTGGTCAGGTTGGCTTGCGTCAGTAATTCAATGGCTTGCTCAATCGCTGGTGCTTCTTTTTCTTCTACAATAGACAATAGTTCTTTTGCTTTTTCAAAGTATTGAAACATTTAAAACCCTCCAAACAGCTTGCCGATCAATTCACCAAGGATGCCCCATAGAGATAAATCGTTCCCACCGAAAATCAAGATCCAGTTTTGAATCGTCGTTGAGAACATCGCTGCAGAGATCCCAACGAGTGCTACCATAACGACAGAAGCTGTGATCGTACCAATAATGGCACCTCGCAAGCCCCCTTGACCTTCGCCGATCACCGCAGCACCGCCACATTCAAAGAAGCTGGTGATGACTAAAGGAACGATCAAAATGCCAAAGACGTTGGTCGTATTAGCAATGACCACTAAAATCGTTGAGGTGATCATCGCCACGATAAAGCCGATGATTACAGCATTTGGACGATAGTTGAACAAGATGGGCACATCAAAAGCTGGTTTCGCTCCAGGAACGACTTTTTCTGCGATCCCTTGAAAGGCGGGAATGATTTGGTTGATCAATAGACGTACCCCATACAACATGATCAATAATCCTGCACCGAAGTTCAAGCCAGCATCAACCGCAAACATCACCAAGTTGCCCCCTTCAGGAACTAATACGGGCGCAATCAAACCGATAACGATATTCATCAAAAACATCACTAACGCGCCAGTAATCGATATTTCACGGAAAAACGATAGATTTTCAGGCACTTTCAAATCTTCCGTCGATTTTTCTTTGTTTCCGACCCGTTTTGCAACAAAGCCTGAAACCAATGACAAGATCCCCGTTGGATGACCGATCAAGAATGAATCATCGCCTGTGGCATCCCATACATATTTACGCATGATCCATGGCATGAAGGACCAGTAACAAGCAGATAGAACAGCCCCTAAGATCAACAGTGGGATTCCAGTAAGTCCGCCTTCAACGCCCCCAGCGACGATGACAAATGGGAACCACCACAACATGTGACCGGTGAGGAAAATCGTCTTCACAGGTGTAAAGCGAGCAATCAATAAATGAATGACAAGTCCGAAAAACATCGCTAAACCAACTGTTCCGCCGTATTCTGCCGTAAAGGTGATGTCAGAGAGTCCATCTGACACAGCAACGCCTAATTGGGTTTGAACCGCTGCATTGATCGGTGCGATCGTTCCCACCAACATATTTACCCCAGCCGTCAATGCCACCATCCCGAAGGAAGCTGTTAAGGTTCCTTTGACGACTTCTGCAAAAGGTTTTCTTTGTACCAATAACCCAATCATGGCAATGATCCCCAGTAGGACTGGCGGATTTTTTAAAATATAATCCGTGACAAAATTCATGATTATCCCTCTCTTTCAGCTAAAAATTTTTCCATTTGCTGTTTGACTTCTTCTTTATCCATATACTTTTTGATTGGATAAACGGGTGCTTTCACGGATGCTTTTAACTCATTCAATAATTCATTACTCGTAAAATAAACATCTGCTGGTGTCGCTTTTGCCGTTGATAAATCAGTATTCTCGGCAGTTGCCGTCAACCCTAACTCTTTGATCACCTTGTCGATCGTCATTTTCAATACCATTGAGCTTCCTACACCAAATCCACATACTGCTAAAATTTTCATATCCTTTTCCTCCTATTGGAATAATTGACAAATTTGTTCCCGATCGCCATTTAATATCACGTTGTATTTTTCTTCATCCATAAAGATCGCCATGATCTCTTTCAAGCTTTCTAGATGGCTTTGACTATCTGCGGCGGCTAAGACAAGAAATATCCGCACCGGTTTGCCCTCAAGATCGATGGGCTGTTTCGTTACTAAAAGGCTCATACTTTGTTCCAAAACCCCTTCTCCAGGACGGGCATGCATCAGCGCAAAGTAATCGGCCAACACCATGTAAGGACCATTTTCTTCCACGCTTTGAATCATCGCTTCGATGTAAGCTGACGTGATCAGCGCTTCATCCAGCAAGGGCTGGCTGGCTAATTTTACGGCTGAGCGCCAATCTGCCACTGTCTCATCCGTTTGTATATGCTTTTCAGGCAAAGAATCCTTCACTTTCATTCTGATTTAACCTCCAACATTTTTGATAGGAACCATTCTTTGTTTTCGATTCCTTGCATGATCAATTTCATCATTGGTTCCACCTTTTGCGTCTCATCCTCTCGGATCATCAATAAAATAATGATGTCGGCTTTTTGGTTGCCCCATTCTACTGGCTGATCCAAAAGTAAAATCGAGATGGCTGTTTTTTCGACATAATTCGGATTGCCATGAGGGATGGCAAAGCCATTATCTAAATAGGTTGATTGTAGCTGCTCTCTTTCAATGACGGATTGCTGAAACTGCGCTTTTCGTTTTTCATCACTAAAAGGGGTTTGTTCGATCAGAAAATTGATGGCTTCTGTTTTGCTGGCAAATCGCTCGAAAAAGACGGTTGGCTGGATCATCGATTGGGCTTGAAGAAGTAAACCATTTTGATCGACCACCGCCTCATTATCGATGACTAAATCGATGTAGTGATTCATGATCCGCTTCATGTCGCGATTGGTCACCATAGGCGAGATCCGCACCACAGGTTTTTGAATCCCGACAAGATCGATGGTTGAAATAATAAAATCGATCGCCGAGATGTCCATCTGCTTTAATTTTTCTACTGAAACGGTTTCGATACTGTCGATCTCTGGCAGAATGCGACGGATTTTCGCAGAGACAAACGAGCTAGTGCCGACGCCATTGGGACAGACAAAAATGATTTTGTTCATGCGGCGCATTCGCTCGATCGCTGCTTGAAAATGGATTGTGACAAATCCGATCTCATCATCAGAGATCCCCACTTGATACGCTTTCAAAAAATCATGGAGCGAGAACCAGACCACGCCATACAAGGCAGGATAGTTTTGTTTGATTTCCTCTAACAAAGGGTTGATGACTGTGGTTTGCGCTTCGATCCGCAACAGCAGTTGATACAGATGGATCGTCACATCTTCTTCCAATCGATTGTCTTGGGTCAAGTCGGTGCCTAAGCCTTCGCTGATTTTTTGAATCAAGTTGCGTACTTTTCCCCGAAAGACGAAAGGAACTTTTTCACTTTTCATAAAAAATTTCAAGCCGCTACCGACGATCAGGTAGGTTAGATATTGCACTTCTTTTGGTGAAAATTGATAAATGTGCTGTTCTTCGATTTCTTTCAGTAGCTCATAGACTAACGGATATTTGTCGAACTCCAAAAACAGCTTCCCCACTTGGCGATTTTCTTCAATCACTAAGTTTTCCGCATGACTCGCCCGTTCGATCAGCAGCACGATGGAAAGGACGATACTTTGGATATAGCTGTCGGGCATTTCCACTTGTTTTTCCACTAACGCTCGACGAAACGCCTGATTTACTTCCTGGTATTTCTCAGGTTCCACCAACAAGGAAAACGCCGCTGGTTGATCCAGCATCATTAAGCAAAAGCGTTTCAGCACTCGATGGATCTGGGATTCACTTCCTTCAAAAAATGTACCTGAATTATCAAATCTCAGACGTAAGCTTTCTTTTTGAAACAGTTCTTTTAAATAAGAAATATCTTTTGCAATACTGCTGCGGGAAACGAAATAATCCTCTGCTAACTGCTGATAACTGAGGTGCTCGCCAGCAATCAACCGTTTAAAAATCAAAATCCTTCGTTCCGATGTCCCCGAATAATTCATTTTCATACGCTCACCCTCTACCTCTATTTTATTGCTACTGTACCAAATTAGAAGGCTAATTGTTAGATTAAAGAATGATTAAAAGGAGTGTACACTTTGATTTTCAAGGCTCCTGCTGGCATTTTATAACAATTTCAAGGCGCTTTTTTTCACAATCTGCCGCCTTTCTCTTATAATTAAGCTAGGATTTATATAGGAGGAGATAACATGAAATGGCGTGGGGGTAGACAAAGCAGAAATGTCGATGATCGAACG
This sequence comes from Enterococcus casseliflavus, assembly GCF_029215545.1. Lineage (NCBI taxonomy): Bacteria > Bacillati > Bacillota > Bacilli > Lactobacillales > Enterococcaceae > Enterococcus > Enterococcus casseliflavus. The sequence continues at coordinate 2,632,825 of NZ_CP119393.1, forward strand.
GGGCGATCATCTAACTCAGGCGGGATGCTGGCTGCTGGTGGCGGGATCGGTACGGTGATCATCGCTGTTTTATTTTTCCTGTTTAGCGGTGGTGATTTAAATTCGCTGCCGGATGTCTTGGGTGGCAGCGGTCAAGCAGCCAATTACCAGACAGAAAATGTGGGCACCAGTGAGTACACGGAGGAAAAAGAGTTTTCCGCAGTCGTATTCGGCTATTTAGAAGATTATTGGCAAGACGTTTTTCAAGAGCGGCAAGAAACCTATCAAGACCCGACACTCGTATTATTTACGGGAAGTGTCCAGTCGGCATGCGGCTATGCCACGTCACAGGTTGGTCCGTTTTATTGCCCAGCAGATGAGAATGTGTACCTTGATCTTAGCTTTGCCAATGAGCTTTCCGATAAATATGGCGCAAGCGGCGACTTCGCAATGGCCTATGTCATCGCCCATGAAGTCGGTCATCATGTGCAAAATGAGCTGGGAATCACCCAACAATTGGACAAAATCCGCCAGCAAGTTTCAGAAAAGGAATACAATCAGTACAGCGTTCGTTTGGAACTGCAAGCTGACTACTTAGCTGGTACTTTTGCGAAATATTTGCAAGGTGAAACCTATCAAGGACAACCGATCTTAGAAGCTGGCGACATTCAAGAAGCGATCACGGCTGCCAATGCCATCGGGGATGATACGCTGCAAAAAGAATACCAAGGCTATGTTGTTCCAGATAGTTTTACGCACGGCACATCGCAGCAACGCGTGGACTGGTTTAACCGTGGCTATCGTTATGGTGACTTAGCACATGGCGACACCTTTAATGTCGATAGCCTTGACTTGAGCAAGTAGCTTCAACTAAAAAATCACTCCGAAACAGCATGAACCGCCTGCTGCTTCGGAGTGATTTTAGGTTCTTGTTGCCCCTTCAAGCCTTTTGGTGAAGGGACGCTTTACGCTTTCTTAACTTTCGCAATGATTTTTTCGCAAAAACGTGCCTGCTTCGTCATACTTTTTTCACATTTCGAGACTATTATATAAGCATACCAACAAACAACCCTAACACTTTTTCATTTTTACTCCTTTGCCTGTCAGTCCCCGCTGACAGGCTCTTTTTTTATCTTTTGATTGATATACTCAGACCTGCAAGTCTTTGCGCTCATAACGGGAAAAGGTGCCAAAGAAACAGATGATACCGATCAGCAGTACCCATAGGACTGATGTGGCACCGTTATCCATGAGTTGGACGGGTAATGCCATCCGCACAGGTGAAAGTCCTGCCAGCCATTCCAATTTATCGTAGAGTTCCCCCACGATGCCGAGCAAATACAGACCGAACACGCAGCCTAAGCCGACGCTGGCGGTTTGTTTGCTGGAACGCAAGATCGTGGATAAAAAGAAACCTAGACAGAGGAAGAAGACTAAGACACCATACTCGGCAACGAAGATTTTGCTGATTTCTTCTATAAAAGCGGACAGGTCGTCTTCTGGCAGTTTGAACAAAGCAAATGATGCCAGACTACTGCCATAAGCAATCAGCCAAAAGCCAGTCAGCAACAACAATCGAGCGAGGAACTTCCACCCAACGATTTCTCTGCGGCTAATAGGCTGAGCATATAAGTACTCGATCGTTCCTTCTGATTCTTCAGTGATCAGGCTGTTCAAGCCTAAAAGCATCCCATAAATACACGCAGCAATAAATAAGTATTGAAAGTAGTACCCGAAAAAACCTGTTGGAGAAACCAAACTTGAGGGTCCTGTCAGTTGGATGTTAAAGATGCCTAGTAATTCTGGGCTGAAAGAGCCCAACATCTGATCTAATGACGTTTTCATTTCTGGCGTGATCATTTGAGGATAGATAGCCGTAAATCCAAAAATGATTGCTGCAAAAAGGATCGCCCAGACTAGCCAGCCTTTGAAGGTATTTTTAAGATCGATTTTCATTAAAGTCATTTTTGAGAACCTCCTTCATACAGGAGCATAAATTGCTGTTCAAGGGTTGGGTGCTCGATCGTGAACTCTTTAATGGCAGGATTGGTTAGAAAATGTGCCAGCTGATTCATGTCCCCTTGATAGAAAAAACGCAAGCTGTGTGATTCCTGAGCAAGAACCTGTACATTTTCCAAGCCGGCTAATGAGAGGCTGTCCTCATTCGTGAGCGTTACAACTTTGCCGAAATTTTCTTCCTCACTCAATTCTTTTACGGTGATGATCTGTCCTTCACGAATAAAGGCGGTCCGATGGGCATAGGTCTGAATTTCATGCAGATCATGACTGGATAGAAAAATCGTCATCCCTTGTTTGTTTCTTCTGAGAAGCTCTTCAAACAGCCGTTTTTGGATCAAAGGATCTAAGCCATTGGTCGGCTCATCTAAAATCAACATTCTCGGTTGTGCAATCAAGGCGCTCGCAAGCCCGACTTTTTTCTTGTTCCCTAAAGAAAGTTCTGCGATCGATTTGTTTGGATCAATTTGAAAAAGCTCCATCAACTCCTGAATCTCTTTTTTTGGCTGCTTGACTTGATGAAAATCCGCCGTAAATGCCAGTAGTTCTGCTGTCGTCATTTTTGAATAAAACCGTACATCACTGGAAACATACCCAGTAAACGTTTTGATCTCTTTGGCTGCTTGTTGGCAATCTCGTCCAAAAATCGCTGCCTGCCCTGCATCTGGTTTGATAAAATTCAACAATACTTTGATGGTCGTTGATTTTCCCGCACCATTTGGTCCGATAAAGCCAAAAATCTCTCCTTCTGCCACTTGCAATGATACATTCTCGATGGCGTACTTCTTGTTGTATTGTTTGCTTAGTCCGTTGATCGTAATGGCATCCATCCTGTCCCCTCCTTGTACTGCTTTGATGCCATCAGTGTAGCCTTATTTCGCATTTCCGTCAATCAAACATCTAAAAGGCTTCCGCTGGAATATTTTACGAAAATCATCAACAGATTGACACACTTCTATTGCTTTCTCTTCCTATTTTTTTCACATTTTCCCGCTATTATCAATACATACCAACAAACAACCCTAACACTTTTTCATTTTTACTCCTATCCCGCCAGTCCCCGCTGGCGGGCTCCTTTTTTTTCGGCAAAAAAACGCAGGATAGTCAGTCAATTAACTTTAGCGAGTACTACATTTGCTAAAGTCAGTTGCTGCTAGGTCTGCGTTTTTTTGCTCGATCATTTCTGGGACGGATAAATCAGAGTTGACTCATCCGTCCCACTTTCATTATTGACAATGCGTCCGTTTTTTAAGTTTTCATGGGTTGATTTGTTAACGAAACGGATTGTAGAAACGTCCGCCATTAAGGACCATCAAGGACAATCCGAGCGCCACGATCAAACAAACGACAGCAATCGCCAAGAGATCTTTGCCTTGGATCGGCTTAGCTTTCAGCCAGGTACGCTGCTTATGCTTGCCAAACCTTCTTAGCTCCATGGCAGCAGAAATATGGTCGATCCGTTCCAAGCTGGAAAAAATCAAAGGAATCGCGATCGCGACATTGCCTGCCACTCGCTTGCGCAAAGGTGCTTTTTTAGAAAGCTCCACGCCCCGTGCTTGCTGCGCTTTGGCAATGGTCCGAAAATCATCTTGAATATCGGGAATGTAACGCAAAGCCAGTGCGACTGCATAGGCGATCTTGTAGGAAATCCCGATGCGGTTGATGCTGGACGCCAACTCACTAGGATTGGTGGTAAACAAGAAAATCAACCCTGGAGGAATCGTGACAAAATATTTGATCAACAGATTCAGCTCATAAAACACTTGCTCTTGGGTCAATGTATACCGACCGATCCCTTCGAAAATCACGTGGCGCGTACCGTAGATCTCCACCCCATATTCTGGTGCGAAAAGATAGACCGCCACCAAATTCAAAAGCGAAAAAAAGATGATAAATTTTAATACAAAAGCGATATCTCGGTAGCGAATTCCAGCACTGGCAAATAGAAAGACCGAAAACAATGCCAGTCCAATGAGAAAGCGCGTATCATAAGAGATCATCCCGATGACGGATAGCAGCAAAAAACAAATCAGTTTTGCGGCACCGCTTAATTGGTGAATCCACGTTTTGCGGTCAAGATAGCCGATTAGATTACTCTCCATCGTGTCCCCCCTTCTCGCTGGCAATGAAGGCGGCAGTAAAAGCGGCGGGATCTGTCAGCTGGTTAAGGGTCGCCAGTGTATACAAGCTGGTTTCTTTGAGGTTTGCGGCACTCACCACTTGTTTGTCTGCTAAAACAACTTCTGGCGGTGCGTCCAGCAAAATCGTTCCTTTTGTCAAAACGATCGTTCGCTGTGTATACTCCAACATCAAATGCATATCGTGGGTGATCATAACGATCGTTAATCCCCGCTGGTTCAACTCCTGTAAAAATTGCATCATTTCGGTGTAATGGCGATAGTCTTGTCCCGCTGTCGGCTCATCCAATAAAATGAGTTCAGGATCTAAGACGAGGATCGCTGCAATGGCGGCTCGGCGTTTTTGCCCATGACTTAGTGCCGACAATGGCCATGAGCGAAACGGATAAAGACCACAAATTTTCAAGGTCTGGTGAACTTTTTCTGTGATTTCAGCCTCTGGAACGTTTCGGTTGCGCAAGCCTAAGGCAACTTCGTCAAACAGGAAGTTTTTTGACAGCATTTGATTGCTGTTTTGCAACACATACCCGATTTTTTGCGCTCGTTCTTTGATGGAATCATTGCCCATGTCCGTTCCTTGCCAAAGCAACTTGCCAGAAGTCGGAGTCAAAAAGCCAGTAATCAAATGGGACAAGGTCGATTTTCCTGCGCCATTATGCCCGACCAAACTAATCATTTCTCCTTGATGGATGGTAAAATCCAGTGCTTGCAAAATTGGTTTGCCCACTTGGTAGGAAAACGATAGATTTTTTGCTTGCAACAACGGCGGCTGGTGGCTAGGAAGCGCCGGTTTCGGAAATTTTTCTTGAAACTGAGTCAGTTTTTCGGCAATCTCAGGTGATGCAAATGCTTCTACCGCGACCAAATCAGCAGCGTCGGTCACGGGAACCCCCGCTTTTTTTAAAGCAGCTAAATACAGTGGTTCACGAATGCCGACTTGCTGTAGCATATCCGTTTTTAATAGTTCATTCGGTGTACTGTCGGCAAGGATGCGGCCTTCTTCCATCACGATGATGCGATCGACAGCTGCGGCTAACACTTCTTCTAAGCGATGTTCAATGATGATGGTGGTAAAACGCTTCTCTTGATACAGCTGGTCGATCATTTTGATGGCTTCCACACCTGTTTGCGGATCCAAGTTGGCTAGCGGCTCATCAAACAGTAGAATCGGTGTTTCATCGATCAAAACACCTGCCATTGAAACACGCTGCTTTTGGCCACCCGATAATTCCTGCGGTTTTTTCGCCAAATGATCCATTAAGTCAGTCTTTTCTGCCCAAAAACGCAGCGCCTCTTGCATCACTGCTTGACTGCGCTGATCGTTTTCCAATGAAAACACGATATCTTCTGCTACGGTCAAGCCTACAAATTGGCTATCGGTGTCTTGCAGCACCGTGCCGACGGTCAAAGACAGCTCGTAGATGGAAGCTTGCCCAAAGGCATTGGTACCGATCATCAATTCTCCAGTACTACTGCCTTTGTCGTTTTGCGGGATCAAACCGTTCAAACATTTTCCTAATGTACTTTTGCCAGAACCGCTGGCACCGACGATCAGGACTTTTTCTCCTTCATAGATCGTTAGATCGATGTTTTTCAAGGTCGGTTCCGCTTGTGCATCATATTGGAAAGAAAAATTCGTAAATTGAATGATTTTTTGTTTCATTTTTTAGCCTTCACACATTTCTTTGGTTAGGATTCCTTGCTCAAGCTGCCTTTTTTGGTTTTGGTTTGGGCATAGGCTTTTAGCAGGATCACTCCGATTATCCCAGTTACGACTGCATTGGTCAATCCCGCAATGACTCCTTGCGTAAAGACTTTGTTCGCTGGTTCGCCATAGATCAAAATATCCCCGATCGGGGCAATGATCACCCAGACGACCAAATTTGCGATCGTTTCACCGATCAAGAAGGTCCGAATTTCTTTAGCGCCAAAGGTTCCTTGCTGGATTGGAATCCAACGAGTCAAAAGTCCAAAGAACACCCCTAAGATCCCAGAGGCGGCGATCCAAGACCACCATGGACCATAAGTTGTTAAATCTCCTAGGGCATGCCCGATAAAACCTGCTAAACCAGCCACGATCGGACCGTAGACAACGCCTAATAGCGCCAAGAAAGGATAGGCTGTGGCGATATCTGTATTTGGGAAACCCGTCGGAATCGTGACGAACCGTTTTAAGACGAAAAAGACCGCAGCACCGATACCGATTGCAACAATGTGTTTTACTGTAAATTTTGATTGATTCATTTTTCATTTCTCCTTTTTTTGAGGGTAATTTTCCAATTTGTGCCAGTGCCGATTTTATAGGTTTCAGCAAATGAAGCCAAGTTGAGCCCTAAACCGATATTCAGTAAGGAATTGACATATAAGACGGGTTCTTGTTCTGCCACTTGCGCAAAGGAGCGTCCGAAACGCACTTCTTCTTGATAACGCAGGGTATCTTGGTAGTAGATACTGACGAGCAGCGACTCATTGTATTGGACCTGCCATTGCTTAAAGAACGTGTGGGGAATATTCGTCCACAACGAACCAAAGCGGATATCGAGAATATCGATCGTCCCTGTGATCGTTTCAGCTGTTTGGCTTGGCTTTTCAATGGCAAAAACTTGGATCGCTTCTTTAGGTTCAGGTGTTCCTAGCTCTTCAAAGCTGATGGCACCGCTGGCGAGCCGAGCGGCATTATACATATAAACATCCCGACCATGAAACGTATGGCTTTCGGCTGATCCTGCCAAGCGCTCAGTTGCCTCATTGATCACCCGAAGTTCAGCGATTCCGATATAAGTCGCTAAATAGGTCAGGGTGCCGTTATCTGGTGTCAAAACCAACTGCCCGGTCGCCAGCTTGGCAACCACACTTCTTCGATCAGACCCTACGCCAGGATCGACCACTGAAACAAAGACTGTTCCTGCTGGCCAATAGGTGACGCTTTGCAGCAGGCGATAGCTGGCGTCATGAATGTTGTATGGCTCGATCTCATGAGTCAAATCCGCAATGACCAGCTTTGGTGCCACTTGATAGGCTACCCCGTACATCGCATTGACCGCTCCATCTTGCAAACCAAAATCGGTTTGAACCACTAATTTGTGCATTTTCTCTCCTCCCAACAACCTTTCTCCTTTTCAACAAAACCTTCGCATGAAACAGCTGACCCTACAGACACAAAAAAAGCCCTTAGCCAAAGCTAAGGGCATCACCTGCGGTACCACCTTAATCTGTAAAGCCTTCACAGGCCTCACCTCATTCAGTACCCGAAAACACTCGGAGACTGTCGCTTGTTAACGGGGCAACCGTATTTTCCTAATTAGTCAGAAAATCCGCTCCAAAGTCATTTTCAAATCATTTGTTGTCGTTCCTTCTCACCTGCTGGAACTCTCTGCTAGACAACGCCCGTGATTCTACTTTCTTTTTCATCGCGTTTGCATTTTGTTTCATTAAAATTATCAAAGCTTGTGCCTTTTGTCAATTCTCTTTTAAGAAAAAATTCAAACAGAAGCCATAATTTGTCAAAAGATTCACGCAATTTCTAAATTTCACTCGAAAATTCTTCATATTTTCTCGGTATGATACCTGTATACCAACAAACAACCCTAACACTTTTTCATTTTTACTCCTTCCCGCCAGTCCCCACTGGCGGGCTCCTTTTTGTCTTCTGACCGTTTTATCTGGTTTCACTTTTTCTTGGCGATTTCTTCTCAGAATTCTGTTTGATTCGTCAATTTTTTTTCACATTTTCCCGCTATTATAAATGCATACCAACAAACAACCCTAACACTTTTTCATTTTTACTCCTTCCCGCCAGTCCCCGCTGGCGGGCTCCTTTTTGTCTTCTGACTGTTTTAAATGGTTTCACTTTTTCTTGACGATTTCTTCTCAGAATTCTGTTTGATTCGTCAACTTTTTTTCACATTTTCCCGCTATTATAAATGCATACCAACAAACAACCCTAACACTTTTTCATTTTTACTCCTATCCCGCCAGTCCCCGCTGGCGGGCTCCTTTTTGTGAGATTGGACTTGCATTTCTTCCTAGAAAGGATTATCTTTATCTTATGCGGAAGTGGCGGAATGGCAGACGCGCACGCTTCAGGCGCGTGTGAGTTTATCTCGTGTGGGTTCAACTCCCATCTTCCGCATTTAGCAGTTCAGCTTTCTGAACTGCTTTTTTTGTTGCAAAACGCGCATGTTCATCGAATAAACATGCGCGTTTCATTCAACTATTTTTCCCCTTATTCACTAACATAGGCGGTGCGGAAAAAGAAATGCGCACCATAAGCTGGGAATTGGATGTCTTTAACATTTGATTTGATCAAATAATTTGAAGCACTTTGGTAAAGAGGGACTTGCGCAGCATCTTGTTCCAACAAAATTTCTTCTGCCGCTTTGTAATCTTCAAAATATTGATCGGGGTCGTTGGCATGAACGGTGCGCGCATCTTCCGTCAACGCCGTATATTCTTCATTGATATAGCCGCCGTAGTTAAAGGAAGCGCCGTTTTTGTATAAGATAAAGAACATATCCATGTCACTGCTTCCAGCGATCCAGCCAGAAACGGAAAGCTCATAATCACTATTTGCTCTTGATTGATTCAAGCTGGCACGTGGCTGTTTGTTGATGGAGATCGACAAGCCTGGCAAGTTCTCTTGGAGTTGGCTTTGCAAGTACTCCCCGATTTTTTGGCCATTGTCATCATCTGTCACTAACAAACGCAGCGTCGTACTTTCGCCAATTTCCGCTTGGGCTTTTTCCCACTCTTCCTTGGCAGCCTCTAAATCATACAGGTTGTAATCACCGCTATATGCTCGAAAATCTTCGCCAGTATTTGGATTCGCAGCTAAGCCGGTAGGGATCAATCCATTTAAAACTTTCGCTCCATCGTTCAACACATTATCCACGAGACTTTCTTTGTCGATCGCCAACGCGATCGCTTTACGCACATGAACATTTGCTAAGGCATCGTTGGCGGTTTTATTGAAGTCTAAGAAAAAGTTCGCCACATCGTTTTGCGTAACTAGCTCTTCATTGTCCCCGTATTGTTGGACGTAGATCCCGCTGATTTTTTGCAAATCAAGGTCGCCGCTTTCAAACAATTGGATCCCCGTATTTTCTTCTTTGATGGTGGAGCCTTTGATCTCCTCCAATTGAACGACATCAGCATCGTAGTATTGGTCGTTTTTCACTAGCGTCCACTCGTCTCCTGTCTGTTGCCAATCGGTTAAAGTAAAGGGACCAGAATACAACAAATCTTCACTTGTCCGGGCATAGGTATCGCCTTTTTCTTCAACAAAGGCTTGATTTTGCGGTGCCAACCAACCGATGGAAATCAAGGATAAAAAGGAAGGTTGCGGCTGCTCCAACTGCACGATAAAGGTCGCATCATCTGGAGTTTCCAGACCAATCGTTTCTACCTCTGCATTGCCTTCACGAATGTCTTTACTATTGACTACATTATCTAACAAATAGGCATTTGGTCCCATCGTTGCTGGATCAACTAACTTTTTCCACGCATAAGCAAAGTCAACCGAAGTGATCCCTTCGCCATTGCTCCACTTCGCATCGTCTCGCAAAGTAAAGGTATAGGTTTTGCCATCTTCACTGATTTCGACTCCTTCTGCCAAGCCTGGAACTGGTTCGCTGTTTTCATCGAAACGGTAGAGCCCTTCGAATAAATGTTGTACGATGGTAAACGTTGCTTTATCCGTCGTTTGGGTCGTATCGAGAGTCGTCAGCTCAGCTGGTAGACTCACCGCGATCGCTTGATTCGGCGCTCCGTTAGTTTCAGCCTCTGATCCCTCAGTATTTCCTGTTGTCGTGCAGCCAGAAAGGGTCAACCCAATCACTCCTGCTGCAACCAATAAACGCTTCTTCCAGATCATTTTCATTCTTCCTCCTATGTGATTGCGCAACCAACGCAAGTGTTTTTCATGACAGCAAAAAACGCATTCAACGATAAAAAGAAAAAACCTCATCCCTTTGCTTATCAACTTTGACAAACAAAGGGACGAGATTTTCGTGTTACCACCCTTTTTCGCACCACTCTCACAAATGGCACCTCAACAGTACGCTAAGATACTTGGCACGGTAACGGCTGCTTTCCGTCTGATTTGCGTGAACAAATCAGATCACTCAGAGCTCATCTTCACTTTTTTTCTGCTGCCCTTTCTCACCATCCGGGTTCTCTTCTAACAGATTCCAAAGCTACTCTTCTCTTCATCGTCTTTCTTTTTATCTAAAAAACAGGTAAATGACGTTTTTTTGTCTATTTCATGATTGTTTTAAAGTATACTATTGGTGTTTTTGGAAGTCAACAAGAATTGCGAATATTCAGTTTTTTATGATTTTTCTATCAGAGCTTGTTTTGCGTCTTGCTTGCCTTTCGTCACGTTCTTCTCTAGGATAAGAACTAGATAAGCCTTCTGATTTGTAAAAAAGGAGTGTGCCAAAATGAAATTAGCAGAAGCGTTACTTTTAAGACGAGATTTGAACAATCGTCTGTTTCAATTGCGCAACGAAATCTCTAGCAGTGTGTTAGTCCAAGAAGGCGATACCTTGGATCGCAGTATCACAGAATTGTTCAAGGAATACGATGAGATCAATCAACAGTATTCAGAATTAGTCGTTGCCATCAATCGGAAAAATGCGACTGCCTCTTTAGCAGATAGTGCGTTATTGCTGATGGAAGCACTAGAACAGCGAGAACAGCTGCGCCGCAAGCATGCACTGCTTACACAAGCACTGGATGAAACCAAAGCAGCTCCCCGAATGGGTCGCAACGAAATTCGACTGGTGCGCACGATCGATACAAAAACGCTAACGGAGCAATTGAATGCGACCGCCAAACAGCTGCGAGAACTAGATGGAAAGATCCAACAAACCAACTGGCTAGTCGATCTTTAACAAACATGGGTGGGTGTCAAAGGCGAGCACAAAGCAGGTACAGGCTGATATGTACACTATGGATCGTCTGGCAGAGACGTAAACGTAACAACCACTGCTTACGAATCACAATCGTAACAATTACATTGTATTTTTTAGCGACCACGTGCTGATTTGACTGGATGGGAAAAACCCTCTTCTTTTTTTGAGAAGAGGGTTGTTTTTATCGTATCCAGGCGTACTTTGAGGCGGCTCTTTTACTGGGGAGCCTGCTGCTTGTTACTCACAGCAGAAGGACGCGCCAGAAACGCTTGCCCTTTCTCACTGCTCCAAAACGCCTTCATCAATGCCGTCAATCCCTCTTTGGTTTGATTGGCACCAAAGAAAGGACTGCCGGGTTCTAACATGATGCCATTAGCTAAAGCACCGATAGGAAAGGGATCAAAGCCGAAGGCAGCAATGATTTCTGCTGTCTGATCGAGGGCGGTTTGGTCATCACCAGCAATGGCGATGGCTTTTTTGGCAGTGCCTTGAGCAGCTGTTCTCGTCAGCAAGGATTCCTCTTGGATATCGTGGTACCCCATATGATTGAATCCTTTGACTACTTTACTTTGGGAAAAATAGCGTTGCACACGTTCCGAAGAAGTCTGCTCGATGGATGAGTATTCTGTTTCTTTGCCATCGACTTCCCACCAATAGTTCATGGCATCGATCACTAGCTTGCCAGCCAAAGCTTCTGCTGGCAGCTGTTGGTACTTACTCAATGGGATTGCCAAAATGATCGTTTGGGCTTCTGTCATCACTTCAGCGGCATTTTTTGCGATCGCTCCCGGAGCCAACACAGAAACGGACAAGGCGATTTTTTCTGCTGGCTTCGTACTAGCGATCAAGACCCGATAGCCCGCCTGGGCACCAAGATTTGCGAGCGCTAAGCCTAACTTGCCTGCGCCTAAAATACCGATGGTTTTAGGCATTGCTATCACCTGCTGCCAACAATTCTTTCACCCGTGGAATCACTTTGGTTCCATACAATTCAATCGTTTTGAAACGGTCTTTTTGCAGCTGTCCGCCAGTACCGTAAACCAGATCAAAGCGTTCTACACCGACTTGCGGCATCATACGGGCGATTTTTTGCGCCACGGTTTCTGGACTGCCTACATAGTAAGATCCATGTTCGACTTCAAAGTCAAAGCGCTCTTTGCTCATGGCTGGCCAGCCGCGATCAAGACCGATTTTGTCCATGCTCTTTTTGATGTAGTTCCAGCCGATTTCATAGGCTTCTTCGTCGGTGTCGGCGATCACACCATGGGAGTGCATGCCGATTGGCAAAATCGGTTGCCCCAATTGCTGCGCTGCCTTTTTATACAGATCAACATACGGCGCAAAACGAGCAGGTTCGCCACCGATGATCGCTAACATAACGGGAAACCCATAACGGACGGCACGAATGATCGATTCAGGGGTTCCACCGACACCTACATAGGTATCTAATTGGTGTCCCTCGATTTTTGGAAAAACGTCGGCATGTTTTAAGGATTGCGTGAACTTGCCTTCCCAAGTTAATGGTTTGCCTTTTCTCAGTTCACTAAACATCGCTGTTTTTTCTTCAAATAGTTCTTCATAATCTTGCAAGTCATAGCCGAATAGAGGGAATGATTCAGTAAAAGATCCTCGTCCCAGCATGATTTGTGCACGACCGTTCGACAACGCGTCAACGGTCGCAAACCGTTCGTAGACCCGCACGGGATCATCCGAACTCAAGACAGTTACACCGGTACCTAATTTGATGGTTTTGGTAACCATCGCTAAAGCCGCTAGTACCGTATCAGGACTTGAGATCGAATATTCTTCCCGATGGTGCTCCCCTAAGGCAATGACATCGATGCCGACTTCATCGGCTAATTTTCCTTCTGCCACGATATTGCGCAACGATTCGCTATAACTGATCCGTTCTTTCGTTGTATCATCAAAGGCTAGATCGCCAAACGTATCTAACCCAAATTCAAGATTTCTGTGATTGATGGTCATTTTCTTTTCCTCATTTCTCATTACTGATTCTCTGTTCTCACTATAACAAGGAACAAAAAAAGTTGCGAACAATATGCTTACTTTTTGTAAGTTATCGATTTTAAAGCAAAAAAACACTTTCCCGAACAAAAATTCAGGAAAGTGTTTGGTCTTTAAAGATAGATCCCTTTACTATGGAGATTCACTAAGCATTCTTCCAAGTATGCTTCATCATGTTCTGGATAGATCGGCGTAGTCAAAGGAACAGCTTGAACGGAGGGTTCCAGCGGCAGATTTTTGCCACGATACGCTGGATCGTACCATTCAGGTGCTGGCCGATAGCCTCGACGGGTCATTTCATCCAGCACTAACTGATGGTATTGAAACAATTTATAGGGCGGATGGGTAAAAACGTAATCGACGGTTGCGTGCTTCTTGCCCCAGCCTAGCCCCCGTAAGGCTGCTGCTTCACGATGCTGGCCTAACAGCTGCTGCCGAGGCAAAGCAGGTATCAGCGCTTCATGCCATAAGCGCATCGGTTCAGCCTCCTTTATTCTGCGTCTTGGCTGATGAAATTGTCTTGGTTTTCAATAACGATCTTGCCGACTGCATGGTGTGTTTCACTCAATGCGTGGGCATCGTAAATTCCTTGTGCCGTCAATGGGAAGGTTGCACCGATGATACTGTTGACTTTTTCTGCTTCGATCAGCTCTGTCAATTCTGCCAATTGTTTGCCGTTGGTTCGTAACCAAATTGCTTTGGCGAAGATGTCTTTTTCTTTTGCCAAGTCTTCGTCTTCAATACTCAAAATCGAGATCAGACGGCCCTTATGTTTTAAGACAGTGAAACTTTTCTTCTGGGTGTCGCCCCCCATCGTATCAAAGACCAAATCGATGTCTTGCAAGACTTCTTCAAAATCTGTCGTATGGTAATCGATGATCTCATCGGCACCAAGTTTTTGCAATAACTCATGGTTACGAGGACTAGCCGTCGTGATGACGTAAGCGCCAGCTGCTTTTGCTAGTTGGATCGCATAGGTACCAACTCCGCCTGCTCCGGCATGGATCAAGACTTTTTCCCCTTCTTTTAAACGACCGTGTTCAAACAACGCTTGGTAAGCAGTCAAACCAGCTAATGGCACTGCAGCTGCTTCTGCGTAGTTTTGGTTTTCTGGTTTGATCGCTGCTAACTCAGCATCCACGATGGCGTAATCAGCATACGTCCCAAAACGAGTCGTTTCAGGGCGGGCATAGATCGCATCACCAACTTTGAATTCTGTCACGTCAGCACCTATTTCTACGATATCCCCTGCGACATCCCAACCTAAAATAATTGGGAAGTCCCACGGAAACATTTGTTTTAAATAGCCTTCTCTTAATTTCCAATCGATCGGGTTGATGGACGTTGCGGCAACTTTGACTAATAATTGATTTGCTTTTAATTCTGGTAATTGGACCGTTGCTTCTTTTAATTGGTCTTTTCCACCATAGGCTTCAATAACGACAGCACGTGTTTCCATTGATGCTTCACTCCTTACATTCATTCTTCATCAAAGAGAGGTTCCTGTTTTTCCATCCCTTGATTTCTCACTTCCCTAGCTTAGGCAAAAGGAAGAAATTTGACAAATGATATGTTTGGAAACTGCCGCAGCCACCTGGCCATTCCTCCTGCTAAGCCTTGAAAGAAACGGGTTTATTTTTTCTTCATTTTTTTATTGCCTTTTCTTTAAAAATCAATTACGCTACTCAAGAAATACGAAATTGTAAAGAAAGAAGGAATTGATGAATTGAAAAGGTTGTGGGTATTTTTTGGCGGTGTGATCGGCATCACCGCATTGCTGTTTTTCGGTGCTTCGGTGTTAACGAAAGAATCGGGGGCAGCAACGTCGTCCGACAAAAATACAGTGATTATTTACAATTGGGGCGAATATATTGACCCCGAATTGATCAAAACATTCGAAACTGAGACTGGTTACTCAGTGATTTATAATACATTTGACTCCAACGAAGCGATGGAAACAAAAATCAAACAAGGCGGCTCACGCTATGATTTGGTTTTCCCTAGCGAATCGATCATTCCGAAAATGATCGAAGAAGGACTGTTAGTGCCTTTAGACCATCAGAAATTGACGGGAACGGAAGATCTGTCGCCTTTTTTGATGGATCAAGCCTTTGATCCAAACAATACCTATTCGATCCCCTATTTTTGGGGCACGATCGGGATCATGGCAAATACTGAAGAAGTCGATGTTTCTTCGATCCATGGCTGGGGGGATTTATGGAACCCTGCATTTAAAAATGATGTATTGATGGTGGATGGTGCTCGCGAAACCTTAGGAATCGCGTTACAGACGCTCGGTCTTTCCCAAAATGAAAAAGACCCGACTAAAGTCGCCAAAGCCTTGAAGAAGCTGGAAAGTATCCGTCCCAATGTCAAAGCAGTTTTGACCGACGAGATCAAAACCTTGATGATCAACAACGATGCCCCTTTAGGAATCGGGTATTCGGGCGATGCCGCTTATGTGATGGCGGAAAATCCTGCCGTCACCTATATCGTTCCCAATGACGGCGGTGCGATTTGGACGGACAATTTTGCGATTCCGAAAACCGTTGGTAATCTTGAAGGAGCCTACGCCTTCATCAACTTTATGCTGCGACCAGAAAATGCCGCACAAAATGCCGAATACGTGGGCTATGCCACGCCGAGTGAAACGGCCAAAGCTATGCTGCCGGCTGAACTGACTGCTGACAAAGCTTTCTACCCTGAGCCAAGTGCGATGGAACAAATGGAACATTATGAATATTTAGGAAAAGAAGCGGTTGAGCTTTACAACGACCTTTTCCTTGAATGGAAGTTGGGATTATAATTGTCACTATTACTAAAATCTGAACACATCTTTGATACCAAAACGAAAACGACTTTTGCGGGCTTTCTCCTGATAGAAGACCAGAAAATCACGGCTGTGGGTCCTCTTTCAGCGCTGCCAACACTTGCTGAAGACACCCAGGTCATTGATCTCAAAGAACAAATGATCATCCCGGGCTTTATTGATGCTCATGTTCATTTTTATCTTTCCGCATTACTCCATCAAGGGGTACTGACCCATCTTACGGGAGTGACAGAAGAAGCCGTTGCCCAGCAAGTGCCCGCGCTGCCCATCACCCATGGATGGAAAATCGGCATCGGCTGGTTCAGCAGTGATTTCGGTCAGCAAGTCTACCCAACGAAAGATTCGATCGACAACTATTGTGCCGACACGCCTGTCATGCTGATTTCCGGTGATGCCCACAGTATTTGGTTGAATAGCCAAGGGATCGCTGCTTTAGGGATCACACCTGAGAACTTACCAGCAGGGATCAGCGGGGAGGCATTACTTGACGAAAACAGCGGACAATTAAGCGGCTGCTTTTTAGAAGCGATCGCCATTCATTATTTAGCAAAGGTCTTACAGTCATTTCAGGCACAAAGCCCTGCTGCCTTTCTGACCTATATGAAGCAGCTCAATCAATACGGCATTACGACGATCGGTGATGTTGCCTTGACAGGAGAAAGCTGGGACGATTTGGTTTACCCCACTCTTTATCGGCAAACAGAAGCAGAAGCGACCTTGCGCGCTGTCTTTTATCCAGCCATGCGAGAAGACATCACGCAACTGAAAGAAACTTACCATACTTATCGCTCCGAAAAAGTACAAATGGGCGGCGTCAAACAATTTTTTGATGGCGTGACGAGTACGCACACGGCTTTTTTAAAAAAGGAATATGAAACACCGTATTTTGCTGGTGATGTCGGGATGCCGTTGATCGATGTTCAACGGATGCGCCGCTTTATTTTACAAGCCAACCAGCAAGACTGGCCGATGCGCATCCATACCATCGGTGATGAAGCGATTCGACAAGCACTCCTCTTTTATCAAGAAAGTGCTGCTGCTTACCCGCTTTCTAAAGGCAAAGCCAATACCTTGGAACACTTGGAAGTGATGGATGCCGCTGATCTGCCACTAGTTCGCCAAGAACAACTGGTACTCTCCGTACAGCCTAGCCATTTATTAGTCGGTTATGAGACCCTCGATGAAGAAGTAGGACCTCAGCGTGCCAGTCAAATGTTTCCTTTTCAGTCCTTTCTAGAGCAAGGCGCAACCTTGGCTTTTGGGACTGATACGCCAGTCGTGATCGACGTGACCCCTTTAGACTCGCTGTATTATGCGGTTGCTCGGCAGGAAAAAAACGGCCAGCCTGCAGGCGGATTGATGCCACAAGAAAAAATCTCCATCGCCGATGCCCTCTATGCCCACACCGCAGGCGCCGCCAAAGCCTTGAGTCGGCAAGATATCGGGCGATTAGAAGTTGGCTGTTTAGCCGATCTTTGTATTTTGTCCCAAAACATCTTGCCTTTGACTGCCGAAGAATTGCTTCAAACGACTGTTGAAGCGACCGTATTTGATGGGCAATTTGTTTATCGGGGCAACTAACATGAACCACCGATAGGAACCACGCGTGAGCTACGCGTGGTTTTTATTTTGTACGCGCTGAAATTGATGCGCAAAAAAACTCCAGCACTTGTTCACCGCAAGTACTGGAGTATTTAATCATAAGCCGTTTCGTTCAATCACTTTTTGATACCAATAGAAACTGTCTTTTTTCTTTCTATCTAAAGTCCCTGTCCCGTCGTCATATTTATCCACAAAAATGATGCCATACCTTTTTTTCATTTCTCCTGTAGAAGCACTGACAATATCAACGGCACTCCAAATCGTGTAACCAATCAACTCGACACCATCATCGATGGCTTTCTCCATTTCAGAAATATGCTTTTCTAAATAATCGATACGATAATCATCATGAATCTGTCCATCTTCAGCAACAGTTTCTGAAACCCCGATCCCATTTTCCACGATCATCAATGGCAGTTGGTAGCGATCATAAATATCATTCAACGCAATTCTCAATCCTACTGGATCAATCATCGCATTCCATTCCGTCTGCTCTAGATAAGGATTATTTACGCCAGAGCCGCCAATCATGCTGTGTCCATTTTTGGTAACTTTCTCATCTGCAGAGACACAAAGTGTTAGATAGTAACTAAACGTGTAGTAATCCACTGTTCCCTTAGCTAGGATCGCTTGATCTTCTGGTGCAAACTCGATTGTAAAGCCATGATCAGCAAAATATTTCTTTGCATAATAAGGATATTTCCCTGTGACCTGCACATCGCCACAAAACTTCGAGTGCATATTTTCTTCTTGTTTGGCTAGTAATACATCATTTGGATGGCTGGTATAAGGATAGCGTGGCATATAAGAAATCATACAGCCGATTTTCAGATCTGGATAGTGTTCATGTCCGTAAGCGACAACCTTTGCACTGGCAACAAATTGATGATGCAGGGCTTGGTATCGTTGCTGTAGATTATCCGGCTGATTGATAAATTCAGATTCACCAACTTGCAGTCCCAGTGATAAAAAGTTTCCGATACTTAAAGTGGCCGTGTTGATTTCATTAAAAGTGATCCAATAGTTTACTTTTTCGTGATAGCGTTCAAACAATACCGCCGCATATCTCGCATAAAAGTCGATCACTTCACGACTCGCCCAACCATTGTATTCTTGGCTCAAATATGCGGGAACATCAAAATGAGCAATGGTTACAATTGGTTCGATCCCGTACTTCCGACACTCGTCAAACACACGATCATAAAAGGCCAGTCCTTCTTCATTCGGTTCAGCGTCTTTGCCCTTGGGAAAAATCCGTGTCCAGTTGATAGACATGCGGAAAGCTTTAAATCCAGCTTCTGCAAACAATGCAATATCTTCTTGATAATGATGATAAAAATCAGTTGCTTCGTGGCTTGGATACAACAACTCTTCTTCAATTTTTGCTGTGATTTTCCGAGAAGTCGTATGACTGCCACCACTGATCAAGTCAGCACAAGCGAGGCCTTTTCCGCCCTCATTATAGCCGCCTTCATATTGGTTTGCCGCCGAAGCGCCGCCCCATAAAAAATATTTTGGGAAACTCATTGCTGTCATCCTTTCTTCTTTCTAATGGTTAAAAAATAGCTAATAACTGATCGCCAGCTTGAATTTCTTGATGTTGGGCAAGTGCCACAACATCTAAGAAGTCTGCCGTATTAGTAACAGTGATCATAACGGTATCTTCATACCCAGCCTGAGCGATTTTTTCTGAATCAAAGTGCAATAACGTTTCTCCCACTGTGATTTGATCACCTTCATTGACTAGTCGTTCAAAGGCACTTCCTTGCATATTCACCGTATCGATACCGATATGGATCAGTAGTTCAATCCCCTCGGTACTGGTAAGTCCAATCGCATGATTTCCTGGAAAAACGGCAGAAACCTGTCCCGTAAATGGTGCTATCACCTGTTGATCGTGTGGCTTAACAGCAATTCCTTTACCTAATGCCAATGAAGCAAACGCCTGATCATTGGTTTCTGTCAATGGAACAGCAGTCCCATTTAAAGGTGATAATACAATTTTTTCAATCGCTGGCTGTTCTTTCTTCGTTTCAGAAAAAACATCAGTTGCTTCGGGTGTCGCATCTTGCGTTCCAGATTTTACTGCTTGTGGCTGATTATTGTTAGGAAAATCTGCATCTTTGACCATGAGCCAGGTGTAGGCAAAGGCAATCGCAAAAGTAATCAACGAGCCGATCAGCGCATGAAACACACTGCTGTATGATGGAAGCGCCACAAATGAAGCAATGACTACTGGCGTATTGATTTTCATCAAACCGAAATAAAGTCCCCCAGCAGCACCCCCAAGGATCATTCCGACAATCGGTTTTTTCAGACGTAAGGTTACTCCGTACAAAGCAGGTTCAGATACACCCATCAGGGCAGTAATTGCTGATGAAAAACTCACTTGTTTAAATTCCGTATCCTTAGCTTTGATTCCAGCCGCTAAACAAATCGCTGCTTCGGCAGCCAATCCAAGCAACATACCAGGGACGATCAAATCATCATACCCGTAGGTCGCCAGAGAAGTTAATAAAATAGGGGTCAACGTCGTGTGCATGCCCGTCATTACTAGCAATTGAGCAAAGGCACCCATAAACAAGACCGCTAACGGACCAAAATTGTTTGTTAAGTAGTTCAAAAACTGTGACACATAGTTACCGATCGTCACACCTAATGGTCCGATTAGTAATAGAGCCAGCGGTGTGATCACGATGATGGCGATCAAAGGACGTAGAATAAATTTGACACTGTTCGGTAAAATCCGATCGGCGAACCGATAAACATAAGACATAACCCAGACACTTAATAAGACTGGCAAAACGGAGGCATTGTAGCTCACATTCGGTACGAGTAACCCAAATAATGAGATTCCTCCTTCTTGGCTAAGAAGGGCCGTCAATCCAGGCATCACAAAAATCGCTCCGACGTAGCTTCCTAAGAAAGGATCAATTTTTAATCGTTTGGCCACAGAATTTCCTAAATAAACGGGAATGAAAAAGAAGGCTGCTTGCGATACTTGATACAATATGAGATACGTATCATCAGTTGCTGCTAAAATGCCTGATAACTCCAACAGTGAAAGGACCACTTGCAGCATTCCTCCAGCTGCAATGATTGCAATCATCGGTGTAAAACAGCCTGCGATAAAGTCAAGGAGTCGTGAGATGATCGATTGATCGTTGTTGCTTTGATCAGCCGTCGCTTCTGTCGTCGGTAATTGAGCGTATACACTCGATACATCCGGCCCAATAATCACTTGGTATTGACCATTTCCCTGAACGAGTCCAGTCACTCCTTTTAATTGTTTAATTGCTTCACTGTCAGCTTTTTTGTCGTCGGCCAGCGTGAAACGCAGTCTTGTTGCACAGTGGGTCACGTGCTGGATATTTTTACCACCGCCGACATTTTCATAAATTTCATTGGCTAGTTGTTTATAGTCCATTGTTTTTCTCCCTTTCTCCTTGTTCCGTCAATTTCTGGATATGGAGTGATAGATAGATTTCTTCATTTTCTGAGATATTGATATCATACGTATTTTTGATATAAACCTTGATTTTTTCCACACAGTGAAATGCTTGCGGATACATCTTTTCAATTTGTGCATAGAGCGTCGACGCCTCATAGCTGGGTAGTGTATGATTGATCACATTTTGTGCGAAATAGTGCAGATGCGTGACAAAGCGAGAATAATGGAAACTATTCTCATCAAAATTTTGTTTGTACTCATACTTTACGATCGTCAGTACGTCTTCTATAAACTTCGCGATTTGATTGGTAACCGCCATATCCTTCTTTTGTGATTGGACATTTACAAAATGCAATGCGATGGAGATCGCTTCTTCTGTTGGTACATCGATCGCTAGTTCTTGCTCCATAAGCTGGACAGCATACACCCCAATGGCATATTCATCGGGATAAAATCGCCGAATATCCCATTGCAAAGGACTATGAAAAGTCATTTGCTGCTTGATCCGATGAACAGTGAAATCAATATGATCCAGCAAAGTCAAATAAATATAGTCGCTGACTGCTAAGCGATAATTCTGTTTGGCATAGGCCACGATTTTAGCAACGATCGCTACGTATTTCGGATCGCACTTTCCTAATTGATAGCTAAAATGTTCCAGCATTGCATGAGTATCCAATACAAAAATCTTTTCAAAATCTTGTTCTTCTACATCATCTCCTACCTTCTTATTGAAGCTGATGCCTGTAGAAAATCCGATAATTTCATTGCTGCCTTTCTTTAGTAAGACAACATTATTATTTAAAAACTTCTTTATTTTCATGATTTCCTCCACCTTAAAAACACTAAAAAACCTCATACTCCACCCTTGGTGGAATATGAGGTTTGCCTTCTTACAGTAACACGCCTCTTGGTCACAGCACTTCTGTAACCGTTATCTAATTACATCGGTATCATAGCACTTCAAAAAAAACTTGTCAATCGCTTCCTTAAATTTTTTCACACGATCGTTAAGCCCCCGTTGAGCTTCTCACAAAAGCTATTTTTGTCAGACTGGTGTTTTAAGAACAACTTTTGCTTTTTTTAATCCCCAAACCAGCAACTTGCCGGCACAATAAACAACAAGCTTCGTGCTTATATAGCGCTTGAGTCATCGTTTCTTTCTACAAATCATTTTTTGAGGGGAAAATGTATCAATAACACGCAAAAAACGAAAATAGCTTCTATTCTCTACTTTTGACACATATCTTAGTTATTCCTCGATTGGTCTATTTGTTGAAATGTCAAAACAAAATAGCTTTCATTCTTTGTCCTTCTATGCTGGAAAGCAAGTAGCAAAAATTTTATACGTTTCCGTTCCTTCGTCTTTCCTTCAAACACGAATTGGTCTATTCCACTCTCCTCCCTTTCTCCTTCAATCGTTTCTTAAACCTTTGAATAAATTCTTAATAAAATAACTAACAAAAAATAAACTTTTACTATATCCCTTGAATGTAAGCGGTAAATTTGTTATTATTACCAAGGATAAGGAGGTGTTTATCTATTGTATGCGATTAAAATCTTTCATGGTTATCTAACCGCCGAAGGAAAAAGAACACGGGACAAAACAATTGCATTGACCTATACTTGCAGAGAAGATGCTGAACGTTTCGCAAATAAAATCGGCGGGAGAGTTAAAAAAATTGGCTAACCAACTAGAATAAAAAAGGCTGTCAACCTCAGTAGGTGACTGCCTTTTTTTGTTATCTGATTTCCAGCAAATCAAGCGATACTCCTGACTTTTTACATATGTTTAAGCTCCTTTTCTTGTTGAATCGAGAAGTGAAGCAAGTTAGTTGGTTTTGACGCCTTGAGTCTTTATACTGAAACAAAGGCACCAGCCAATCCAAAAAAAGGAGTGACCCGTCCATGTGCGGCCGATACTTATTTGACCCAACAACTGGCGAATTGTCAGAATATTATCAAGAAGCCGCGGCGAAAGCCCGCAAGCGCCAACAGACTGTCGCTGTCAATGATGTTTTCCCTTCCAATCATGTCGTAACCATCGGTGCAAATCAACAACAACAAGTTGTAGCTGGTGTGACAAGATGGGGCTTTACCGGCTTTAAAAAAGGGCATTTGATGATCAATGCCCGTTCTGAGACCGTTGAAGAAAAACCGACTTTTCGCAAACCTTTCCAAGAGCATCGCTGTGTCTTTCCGATGTCTGGTTTCTATGAATGGAATCATGAAAAGGAAAAGTTTCTCTTTTCGCAAGATCACGTGATTTATGCTGCTGGTTTTTATCGCATCCTTCAAAAAGAGGATCAAATCGAAACCGAATCAATCATTCTAACGACTGCCGCGAACGATTCTGTTGAACCAGTCCATGATCGAATGCCTCTGTTCTTAGAAAAAGAAGCGATTGCTTCTTGGATCAATGACTTGGCTTTTGCTCGCCAACAACTCAAAGCAGAAATGCCCAAGCTGAAAACCCAATTGCTCTCTTCTTAACTGCTTGCTACTTCTTTTTCAGCAGAACAAAAACCGCCAAGTCAGCTTTGATTTGGCGGTTTTTCCTACTTCTGCTTTTTCTTAATACACAGTGAAGGTTTTGCCAGTCATGATCCCAAAGACTGCTTTTTGATACGCTGCAAAAACGGGTGCGTCACCAACGGGAATAAAGCCTTTGAAAGAATCGGCGAAGGTTTCCCAAGAGCCCACAAGTGCATTGGGACTGACTGCATTGATTCGTACCCCATGACCGATCTCAAAAGCTGCCGATGCCACGAAGGCTTCTAAACCGCCGTTGACCAGTGCTGAAGGCGTGCCCATTGGGATAAATTCGTCTTTGATAATTCCAGAAGTCAGTGTGATACTGCCGCCTTCATTGAGAAAATGCTGGCCAATCAACGCAAGGTTGACTTGTCCTTGCAACTTCGAAGCCACCGACTGTTGAATATCTGCTGGCGTCAATTCCTCAAAGGGTTTAAACACTGTGCTTCCCGCAGCGGAAACAATGGCATCCACTTTCCCAGTAGCTGCAAATAGCTGGCTGACACTGTCTGCATCCGCAATTTCGACTTGATGATCGCCGCTGCTACGGCTAGCCGTGATCAGCTCCACCTCTGGTAGCTGCTGAAAGCCTTCAACTAAAAGCTGCCCAAGTGTGCCGGTATGTCCAATCAAAAGTAATTTCATTTCCTCGCCTCTTTTTTTGTTTTGTGCTTCGATTCTAACCCAACCAAGCGATTTCGACCATTCATCTGCTTTTCCTGCCTTATTGATCTATTCTTACCCTTCCCCATTTGTTCCCCTACTACCTGCGTAGTGATTGGAATCACCTATCACGAAAGCAATTGACAACTTTCTCATCTTGTTCTAAGATACTACTAATTTCATACACATGCAGTGAGAAGAAGAGTACGATCCCCCCTTTCTTTCAAGAGAGCTCGGAACTGGTGGAAACGAGTAAGGAAGACGATCCGAAGATGACCTTTGAGCATTCGTGGACGAACAATCCCCGACGGAGAAAGCCCGATAGCGCAATGCAGTTTATTTGATGAACTGACTGAGGTTTTTTGTTTCAACAAAAAACAAATGAAGGTGGTACCGCGAAATGATCGTCCTTCCCAAAGAATTGTCTTTGGGAAGGTTTTTTTTATAAAAAAGGAGGAAGAGGTATGAAACGATGGATTCGATTAGGTATGGGCATTGGTCTGTTGTCCTTGGTCTTATTTTCTGGCTGCGGCAACCAAGAAGAAGTGACCGGAAATGCCGAAGAGCAGCAGACAGAAATCAGAGTTGGTACGACACCAGGACCTTACAGCGAACTGTTTCTTCAGGGAATCAAACCGATTTTAGAAGAAGCAGGCTATACCGTGACTGATATTGGCTTTACTGGGGTATTGGAAGCAGACATTGCACTGAACGATGGCGAAATCGACTTAAACGTCGATCAGCATACCGCCTATTTAGAGAACTTTAATGAAAACACGGGTGCCGATTTGGTGGGTATCACACCGATCCCTACCGTTCCAGCTGGCTTGTATCCTGGCAGAAAGGACAATTTAGCAGCGATTGAAGCAAACGATACCATCGGGATTCCCAATGATCCGTCAAATAGCGCCCGGGCCCTGTTGCTGCTGCAAAAAGCTGGCTGGATCGAACTTGACCCCGAAGTGGCGCCCATTGACGCGACGTTAAGAACCATTACTGACAATCCTTATAACCTGGATATCGTCGAGATGGATTCTGCGCAAATCCCCCGCAGCTTAGCAGACTTAGACTACGCGGTGATTCCCGGCAGCATCGTTTATAGTGCTGGAATTGCTGCAGAGGAAAGCTTATTAAGTGAAGACATTTTGCAAGAGTATGAACTGGTGGCAACGGTCAAAGAAGCCAACCAAGACAGTGATTGGGCACAGGCAGTGGTGGCAGCATATCGTTCTGAAGCCTTTAAAGAACTGCTGGCAGAAGAGAATCAAACGGGCTATTGGTTTATTCCTGAAGAATTGCAATAACCGCTTCACAAGTAGCAATAAGCAGCAACTATCGTCGTATTTTTTAAAGAAGCTTCTATTACTATAGAAGGAAAAGACATGACTACTATTGATTAGCGGACCATTCCCCGTCTGAATCTTTGTAAAGGAGGTCAAAAATTGAATATTCAACAAATGCGCATCGTGCAAGCGATCGCTGACCATGGAAGTTTTCGTGAAGCAGCCAAACGGCTGTATCTTTCGCAGCCAAGTCTTTCCCAAGCCGTGAAAGAGTTGGAAACAGAATTGGAGGTCCAGCTTTTCGAGCGTACGAATCAAGGCGCCCGCTTGACTGCCGAAGGCTCGGAATTTCTAGACCATGCCCAGCCGATCTTGAGTCAAGTGGCGCAGCTGCAAACGCGTTTTTCCAGCAAGCAAGCAGCGAGTCAAACCTTCGCTATCGCAAGCCAGCACTATGATTTCACGGCTGGAATTTTCAGTGAGCTGCTGCAGGAATTTCCCGACTACCGCCAGTTTCGCTTATTAGAAACCACGACCTTAAAGGTGATCACGGACGTGCAACAATATCGAAGTGAATTTGGGATCCTTTATTTGAATGAGCAAAACCAAGCAGGATTGGAACGACTGCTGCAAGGCGCCCAATTGTCCTTCGAGGCGTTGGGACGGTTTCGCCCCCATGTCTTTTTGCGAGCAGCTCATCCCTTGACAGAAAAAAGGCAGCTTTCCTTAAGAGATCTCGCCCCTTATCCACAAGTACGCTTTTTGCAAGAAGATGAACGCTATTCGTTTTTTTCCGAAGATTTGATCGACTTTGCTCCAAGCCCTCAAGTGGTGCATGTCAGCGATCGAGGCACGATGGTCCAGCTATTACAGCAGACGGATCTTTATGGAACCGGCTCGGGGATCGTTGCCCAACCAGAACGCCAAGGCTTGGCTTTTCTTCCTTTGATCGACGCGTCCGAGGGTGAGATCATCCTCATTAAAAAGAACGCTCGCCCGTTATCAGTGATCGGCGAGCGTTTCTTAACAAAATTACGACAACACCTTGCCGCTTTTCCTACTGATATATAAGCGAAGGCCTCCTCTTCCTACTCCCCATAGATGATTGGCTGCACCTTCGCATTATATAAAAAATCCTTGAGCCACTTCCCATGCAGGAGGCTCAAGGATTTTCTTTTACGGTTAACGTTGTCGGCAATCACCGCTGATTACAGCTGCTCTGCCTGCATTTGATACATTTGCTGATAGATTCCCTGCCCTTGGACAAGACTTGCATGGGTTCCCCGTTCCACGATCTTCCCTTGGTCTAGGACCAAGATTTGATCGGCTTGTTTGATCGTTGACAAACGGTGAGCGATCATGAAGGTCGTCCGCCCTTTTTGCAAGACGGTCATCGCCTTTTGAATGATGGACTCTGTTTCAGTGTCCACATGGCTCGTCGCTTCATCCAGAATCAAGATTTTCGGATCAAAGACCAGCGCACGGGCGAAACTGATCAGCTGGCGTTCTCCACTAGAAAACTCATTGCCTTTTTCAACGACTGGATGATGGATGCCTTTTTCGTAGCGGCTCAAAAGGTAGTCAGCGCCGACTTGCTTCAAGGCATCGATAATCATCGCTTCGGTGATCGTTGGATCGTTCATCCCGATGTTGCTGGCGATCGTTCCAGTAAATAGATAGGGATCTTGCATGACGATCGCCATTGAATCTCTTAAACTATGACGATCATAATCAGCGATCACTTGTCCATCCACAACGATTTTTCCGTGCTGCGGATCATAAAAACGGAACAACAGGTTCAAAATACTCGATTTTCCAGAACCAGTATGACCAACTAAAGCAATGGTCTCTCCTGCGGCAACGTCAAAGTTGATATCGTGCAAGATCGCTTGCTCAGGGTCGTAGCCAAAGGTCACTTGTTGGAATGAAACATCGCCATTCG
Source organism: Enterococcus casseliflavus (assembly GCF_029215545.1). Taxonomy (NCBI): domain Bacteria; kingdom Bacillati; phylum Bacillota; class Bacilli; order Lactobacillales; family Enterococcaceae; genus Enterococcus; species Enterococcus casseliflavus. The sequence continues at coordinate 2,660,203 of NZ_CP119393.1, forward strand.
TGACAGTCAGCTGCTCACTTTGTTGTTTTTCAACCGGCTGATCAGCAAACTCAAAGACCCGCTGTCCAGCAGCTAATGATTGCTGCACATTGGTGATGGTTTGGACAAGCCCTTCGATGGGATCATACAGGCGGTTGATGTAATCAATAAAGGCATACAGCAAGCCTGCTGAGATCGCCAAGCGGCCATCAAGGAAAAAGGCGGCCAAGGTGGTGATCAAAATCAAGATCGTTGAATTTCGCAACAAATTGCCTAATCCCCAAGCGATACTTGAATCGAGCAAGAGGTATTTACGTCCAGTTTTGAACCATTTCTCTACTGTTTCATTAAATTCTTTCTGCAACTGATTTTCTCGTTGGAAGGCTTGGATGATCGCCATTCCTTGGACAAATTCATTCAACTGCCCACTGATTTGTGAGATGTATTCCCGCATTGCTAAATTGTAACGAGAGGCATATTTGGTATAAAAATGCTGCCAGATTCCTAAAATCGGGATCAAAATCAGCATCGCTGCTCCTAAGGTACGGTTCAAAAGAAACAATGCAATAAACGCACCAATGATTTGGATGATGTTGCTTAACAAATTACTGATCACGATCACGTAGAAATTAGACCGCAAGACTTCGGTGTCATTCGTGATTCGTGCAACGACTTTACCTGCTGGGATCTGGTCAAAGTAAGAAACCGGTAATTTGTGCATATGGTCAAAAAGCTGATCCCGCATTTTTTTGACGATACTGTTGGACATTTTTCGCAATTGCAGCAAGCTGATATAACGAAAGAGGGAACCAATCAAATTGACCAGCAAATACCCAGCGAGTAATTGGATCAAAAGCATCGTATTTAGGTTTCTGCTGTCAACCGCCGGTGTCATCACTCGGTCGATCAGCTGTTTGGCAATCAGTGGTGAAGTCAGTTCGAGCGCTGCTGCCAGCAACAGCAAGATCGCGCCCACGGTAAATTGTTTTTTATAATAGCTCAAATACGTGAGCAAGCGCTTAATCGTTGAGAACACTTGTATCGTCCTCCTTTAACTGTTGATGGTAATACTGTTCTTGGTACCAGCCTGGGGTTTCGATCAACTCCTGATGGGTACCACGCTGTGTGATCCGTCCGTCTTCTAAGACGATGATTTGATCCGCTTCGGTGATGGCGGACAATCGATGGGTCACGATAATGGAGGTCGGTGCCTGCTTCATCGTTTTCAAATTCGTGATGATGGCTTGTTCCGTTTTGGCATCAACTGCCGAAAGGGCATCATCCAGTAAGAGAACTTCACTGTTTCGTAAAAACGCCCGTGCTAAGGACAAGCGTTGTTTTTGTCCACCAGAAAGGGAAACGCCTTTCTCACCGACGACCGTTTCGAGCCCTTCTGGCATCCGCTTGATGTCTTCGCTAAAGCAAGCAGCTTCCAGTGCTTCCCACAATACTTCTTCGGAAGCGTCTGGTTGTCCGAATAACAAGTTCTCGCGAATCGTTCGTGAAAACAAGGTATGTTCTTGCGGTACTTCTGCAAAGTGGTTGCGCACTGCTGTTGTTTGATAGGCCGTCAACGGCTGCTCGTTGATCAAGGGGACTTGATCAGAGTATGGATAGCGGTGACCGAATTGTCTTAGCAGCGTCGTTTTTCCGCTGCCGGTCTTCCCAACGATCCCTAAGACTTCTCCACGAGTGATCGTCAAATCCAGTCCTTCTAACACATAACGAGCTGCTTGCGGGTATTGGAAATGATATGCTTCAAAACGGATCGTATTGATGGCTTGCAGGTCGGCTTCACCTGGCGTTTCTAATTCATCCCCCGTCTGCAGCACTTCATTGATTCGACGCCAGGATGCGGCACCTTGCTGCATCACATTCACAAGATCTCCTGCTGAGATCATCGGCCAAACGACCATTGTCAAGTACACTTGGAAAGAGACCATCGCACCGATGGTGATCGTTTGGTTGGCAACAAGAAACGCCCCGACACCAAAGCTCATCACAAAACTGATTGCTAAGATGATGGTAATCAGCGGCCCAAAACGGGAATCGATCTCAGAAACGATATTGTTTTTCGCTCGTGTTTCCAGTGTTTTCTTTTGAAACTGTTCCGTGGTGGCTCCTTCTAGTCCATAAGCTCGGACGACCCGAATGCCATCAATGATCTCCAGCACTTCACTGTTCATCTCAGAAACAGAATTCTGCGCTTCCGTAAACGCCTTATCGACTTGCGAGCCCCATTTGAAAATGTAATAGGCTAAAAGCGGCATTGGAATCAAGGCAATCAAGGTCAATAACCAAGAAACCGTCCCAGCCATCATCGCTACGATAAAGCTTAGATACAAACTAGTATTTAAGAAAACCATCAGACCATACCCAACGGTCATCCCCATCACTTGGACATCGTCACTGGAACGGGTCATTAAATCACCTGTTCGGAAACGATGGTAAAACGGCGCCCCCATTTTGAGAAAGTGGCTCATCAATTGTTCCCGTAATTGTTTTTGCAAATCGTAGGAACCAATAAATAAATTAAACGTCCAAACAAATTCCGCCAAATATCCTAACAAGATAGCTCCCGCGAAGAGGCTCACATATTGGATCAGTACGGAGTAATCAAAATTATCTTGAATCAACGCATCGATGAACAAGCGCAGAATATAGATCGGTGCGACATACATCGCACTAGCGATCACCATAAAGACGAATACAAAGGTATAGCGCACCTTATGTTCTTTAAAATACGTTGTTAATTGTTTTAATACATACTTCATGTTTTATCCCTCACATTCTAAAAAAGTACACAAAAAAGCTCTGTCCCTTCGGAAAAAGGACAGAGCATAAACGTCGTTATTATAGACATTATCTGTACACTAATGGTTACCGAATGAGGGATTCACTTTATTCAATTTGGTTGTTTTTTTATCAAATACTTTTTGCATCGTAATCCCTCCTTCTCTTTTTATTTTTGCTGACTACACCTAACACTTTACAGATAAGTTTCTGAGAATGCAACAACTTTTATTAATTTTTTTTCAAAAAGATTGACTTTTCTAAAAAGGCGTTTCTCAATTTCTCGCTTTTCAACAACTTTTTTTTGAAAACGAATTCTCGATTTATCCTAAGCGCTGCAAGGAATTTGGCAAAATAAAAAAACAGATTCTCCTCTCTTCAACAAGCGTTGTTTGGTCAGCACACTTGGTTGAAAAAAGTTCCTCTGTTTTCTTACTTCCTGTTTATTCTGAGACAGATGCTAGGCGATAGGATACTGTTCGTCCAAAAGGAAACACTTGCACCCCTTGCAAACGATCTGTTTTCAAATACGCTACCGCTCCTTGATATAAAGGCAAGACGGCTGTATCTTCGACGATCAATTGTTTCTCGAGTTCTTTCAATAAGTCCCAACGAGCAGCTGGGTCGTTTGCTAAAGTCGTCCGTGCTTCTTGTAACCCTTGGTCGTACTTTTCACTAGCATACCCAGAGGTATTCAAGCCACCTGTCGAATCATAAAATTCTAAGAAGTTGATCGGGTCCGCGTAATCTGGTGTCCAAGTCCCAAAGACGAGATCAAATTCACCTTGGGATTGCAAGTCCAAACGGTTTTGTAAAGGAATCGACTTGGCATCGATGGTTAATCCCGGCAAATTGGTTTCTAACTGCCCTTGGACAAACTCGATGGTTTTCTTGGCTGCTGCTGTATCTGCTGACAACAGTTCCAAAGTGATTTCGTCTTGTCCCAACTCTTCTTTGGCTTGTGCCCAAAGCTCTTGTGCGGCTGTTAAATCGTACGGCAGTAAATCGCCATTTTCTTCACGAAAATCTTGGTCTGTTTCAGGATCTTTGGCAAAGTTGCTTGGCACAAAGCCGTTCAATGCAGTGGACCCATCACCTAAGATATTTTCGGCAAATGCCTCTTTGTCGATGGCTTGTAAAATTGCTTGACGTACTTTGACATTGCCTGTGACTTCTCGTTTTTGGTTGGCACTTAAATACCCCACTAGCGCCTTTGGCACATAGTTGGCTTGAGCTGAGTTTTGGTATTGCTGCGCGTAAGTATCCGTTAAGGTGGTGTAGTCCAGTTCTCCTGTTTCAAAAAGGCTGACACCAGTCGCCGTTTCCTTCACTACTTGCACGTCGATCTTGGTCAATTGGACATTCTCAGCATCCCAATAATCAGGATTTTTCGTTAACGTCCATGATTCATTGGTTCCGTTCCACCCTTCGATCAAGAATGGGCCGTTGCCGACAAAATTTTCCGCTGATAACCCATAATCGGCACCTTTTTCTTCAGCAAACGCTTGGTTTTTTGGCATAAAAGGTGTCCCGACCAGAATCTGATCCAAATACGAGATCGGACTTGCCAATGTCAGCTCTAACGTCTGCTGGTCCAATGCTTTGGCACCTAACTCACTGACCTCAGCATCTCCTTGACGTACTTGACTGCCATTTTTCAACACATCCATTTGATTGCTGCTGCTAGAACCGTTCTCTGGATTGGCAACATATTGAAAGGCGTAGACAAAATCATCCGCTGTAACAGGATCGCCATTGCTCCATTTTGCATCACGAATGGTGAAGGTATAAACCAGTCCATCTTCTGATACCGTAGGCTCTTCAGCGGCCATCGCAAGCTCAGGATCCCCCTCTTGATCCAGACGGTATAACCCTTCTGCCACTTGTCCGATCATATCGGAACTGTTGACATCCGTGTATTGCCCGCTATCAAGGGTCGATAAGGCGCCCGCGGTTGACACTTGAATCTCTTGCGCAACACCGCCTTGCTCCTCTTGCTGTCCAGAATCCGTCGTGGGACTCGTGGTACTGCAGGCACTTAAAACCAATACTGTGAAAGCAGTGATACCCATCATTTTCTTTTTCATTTTTCTCCTCCTTGCGTGACCCTCTTTCTTACAACACGTCAACGACATACTTGAAAACCGCTTGTTCTTGTAAAAGCGCATCATAGGCAAAGTCCGGATGCCACTGAACCGCCAACAAGCGCTGACCCACGTGTTCAATGCCTTCAATGATGCCATCAGGACTCCAAGCTGTCTTTTGCAATGGACGAGCCAATCGATCCACCGCTTGATGATGAAAGGAATTGACCTTTGTTTTTTGACCGTATACACGAGCCAACATGCTTTTTTCAGCCGTCGCGATGGCATGGGTCGGCACTTCTTTCGGAATCGGCGCCTGCATATGAATGATTTCACTGAAGGTACTGATGTCTTGCTGCAGCGTGCCCCCAAAGGCCACGTTGACCAGCTGCATCCCCCGACAAACCGCAAAAATTGGTTTCTTTTGCAGCAGCGCTTCATCGATTAGCGCCAGTTCAAACTCATCCCGTGCCAAAAAGCCGCTTCCAGTTGCCTGATGAGCCTCCTGCCCATAAAACTTGGGTGAAACATCTTGTCCACCAGCTAACACCAGTTTATCGATCTGTGAAACATAGTCCTTGGCTATAGCTGACTCACTGATTGGCAAAAGCAATGGCAGTCCGCCCGCTTGCTGGATCGCTCGCACATACCCTAATGGTGTGTAGGCGATCGGCAAATGATGCAGCACATCACCAGCATCTTGCACTTCATTCGCAGCGATCCCTATAATTGGTTTGCCCATCGACATCCCTCCCTGATTAACGATTTTTTCAGAAAAAAGCGGCATCTAGCAGTTGAACAAGGCAAGCGCCGCTTTTTCCCTCAAGATATGTTTCAACTATTCTAAACCAATCGACACTTTTTGTGAAATACTATTTTCACTTTCGTGATCATTTATTACAATCACCATTCTATTTAACCGCCTCTTTGATTCGCAATAAAGAACACCGCTAGTCAGATATAATTGAATTTTACCAACGCTTTCTCTACGTAAAAAAACATGCGAGAAGCCGTTGCTTTCCGCATGTTTCGTCATTAAAATAATCGATTGTCTTTTAAAAACTCCAGCATCTGTGTTTTTAGGGGATCTTTTTCATTACGGATCGACTTTGTTTGCGTCGGTTCATCAAGTGTCGATGGTCGCTTTTTAGGAAAAGGCGCCGCTGGTTCTTCTGCTAACTCTAAAATTTGAAAGGTATCCACCACGACTTCTGCCGCACAAAATCTTTGCCCTTCTGCTGTTTCATACGGACAGCCTTGCAAGTGTCCGTTGATTTTGATACTTGCTCCTTTTTGAGTATACCGTAAAAAGGTCTCTGCCTGTTTCCCATGAACGACACAAGCAAACCATTCATGATGCACTTCTTCACTGTTTTGCCATTGAGATACAATGACAAGATCAAAACGTACGCCCTGATCGTCCGCCGCATCAAACGCTTCTTTACTAGGCATCGCTGCGATTTTCCCAGTAAGAACCACTTTATTCATTGCCACGCTGCATCCTCGCTTTTCTCTCATTTCTTGAGTGATCTAAACTTATGCGACCTATTCTACCATATTCCAAAAAACAAGCAATCAAAGGTTAAATGGCTTAAGAAATGCTTTGAAAAAAATGAACCAACTCAAAGAATTCGTCTGCTCCTGTCAAAAAGCTGCGATTTTTTATGGAAAAATCCTCTTTGCTCCACACAGCAAAAAAACAGTTGGTTCAATACCCCTATGAACCAACCGTCTTCTGCAAATCTTTATTTAGCAAAGGAATCTTGACTCCCATAGCGATCAAAATGGAGGGTTTCGCTTTCGAGATAATCGATGATCGCTTTGGGGATCAGGACCCCTTCTTGCTGAGCTTTTTCAAAGTGTATTTGACTGATCTCTCCAGGATAGTAGACTTGTGATTGCCCTTTTACTGGCGGGATTGCATGCAGCTCAGTCACCATCTGATCGATGCTTTGCTTGAAGGTTTCGGTGTCCGTAAAACGAGACGGATCGATCACCAAAAGGAATTGTCCTAAGCGACGTTTTTCCGTCAAGTCCGCATACATGGAGGTGACCTGTTTACCAAAAGCCAAGCCCAACATCGAGCCAGCTAAAATATCCACCATCATCATCAAGCCATACCCTTTGGCACCAGCGATTGGCAATAATCCTTGGACTGCATAGGGGTCGGTGGTAGGCAAGCCTTGCTCGTCTACGGCCCAAGTATCGGGGATCTGCTGCTTCTTCGAGCGAGCGTCCAAAATTTTGCCCCACGCTTGAACCGTTGTCGCCATATCAAAAACCACCGGCGGATGATTGGCTCGTGGTGCTGCAAACGCGATTGGATTGGTGCCAAAATAGTTTTCGGTCCCACCAAAAGGCACCGCCATCGGATCCGATTGACACATGGCGATCGCCACTAAGTCGGCTTCAGCAGCCTGTTTGACGTAATACGCCATCGTCCCGCTATGGCTGGTCTGCTCGATTCCTACTGCAGCGATCCCTGCTTCTTTCGCCAGATGAATGGCGATCGCAATCGCTTCGTTGCACACATAATGCCCCATGCCGTTATCTCCGTGAAAAATTCCGGTAGCGGCGCCTGTTTTTTCAAAAGACATGTTTGGTTCTAGCGTGATGCCGCCTTTTACTAAGCGCTCGGCATAGTAGTCCATCCGCACGGCACCATGAGAATGGATCCCGCACGCATCCGCAAAGGTCAAATGTGCCGCTGTTTCACTGGCAGCGGCTTCTGGCAAACCAGCAGCCAAGAGTTTCTTTTTCATCAATGCTTCTAATTCCAGCAGAGAACGTCTGCTCATTTCTTCCATCTTTTTTCCTCCTTAGAAAAAGAGAAGCACGCTTGGCAACGGCTTCTCTTATTGATTAAACACGCGATGATCGAGTTCATCAGCAGACTTAGCGATCAAAAGCGCTGAATAGACGTCTGAGTTCACGTTCAAGATCGTCCGCAGCATACCAACAAACCATTCAACACCAGCAAATAGCGCAATGCTTTCGATTGGTAAACCGAGCTGGGGAACAATGATTGCCAAGGAAACTAACCCCGCTCCGGGAACAACTGCATTGGCTAAAGAAACGAAAGTCGCAGTTACAGCTACCGTCACCATTTGGATCCCGTCAAAGTTGATTTGATACATTTGGGCGATCGTCATGACTGTAATCGCCATATGCATCGCTGACCCATTGCTGTTCAAAGACATCCCTAACGGCAATACCAAATTGGTGATGCGGCTACTGAGTCCTAATTTATTCTGGGATTCTTCCATAGCGATCGGCAGCGTGATGGCAGAGGAGGTTGTCGCCAATGCCATGACCGACATATTTTTCATATTTTTGATCAATCGTAACGGATTGATCCGACAATACACGGTCAACAAGACTAGCCACAGCCCAAGGAACGTGACGGTGGCTAGACCGTAGACAAGCAAATAGCTGCCTAATGGCAAAATGATCTGCAAGCCCAGGGAGCTGATCGTTGAAGCGATCAAAGCAAAAATACCGATTGGTGCCACGATCATCACGTAACGAATGATGGCAATGACGACCTCATTCAGATCCACGATCAGCCCATAAAGAGCTGACTCAGGTTTCTTTTGCATAAAGCGATTGAGGGCAACACCAAAAAATAACCCAAAAACGATGATTTGAATAATTGACCCTTTACTCAACGCATCGAAAATATTCGTGGGAATAAAGTTGATCACTGTCTCTGATATAGAAATTTCTTGTGCTTGCAGAGGTTCGCCGGCAGCTTGTGAAAAGTCGATCCCTTTGCCTGGAGCAAAGAAGAGCGCCATCAGCACGCCCCATGCAGCAGCGAATAAGGAGGAAATCCCAAAGACAGCGATCGTTTTTCCACCCAAACGAGTGAGTTCTTTCGGGGCAATCCCCCCAACTGCTTGAATGATTTGTCCAACGATCAATAATGGGATCGCCATTTGCATCAGACGCAAGAAAAGATCGCCCAAAATTTTTAGGAACGAAGCGGCTTGCCCAAAGAACAAACCGCAAAGAATCCCTAGAAGAACGGCAATAACGATCTGCGTCACCATCGGTAGTTTTTTTGCTTTCACTTTGATCCCCTCTTTATTTTCGAAGTATGGTTCCTGTATGCTGATCCAGTTCAGCTAACTTTTCGATTGAGGTAATAATCGCGGTTCTGGCTGCATCTTCTTCAACAAAATCAATCGCAGCTTCTATTTTTGGCAACATACTGCCCGCTGCAAAATGGCCTTCCTCGATGTAGCCCTTGGCTTGTGCCACACTGATTTCCCCTAGGGCTTGCTGATTCGGCTGGTTGTAATTGATGTAGATATTGTCGACACCAGTCAAAATGATCAGGCGATCGGCCTGCACATCTTTTGCTAAGACACTAGCGGTAAAGTCTTTGTCGTTGACGGCTTCCACGCCAGTAAACCCATTGTCATTGCGAACGACAGGTACGCCACCACCACCGGCGCAAATCGTAATCACACCAGCATCGACCAATGTTTTGATGGCTTCTTTTTCAACGATTTCTTGCGGTTTCGGGGATGGAACCACTTTCCGGTAACCACGCCCTGCATCTTCTTGATATACCCCACCATTGGCTGCCATCGCAGCATTGGCTTCCTCTTCACTATAAAAAGGTCCGACTGGTTTGGAAGGTTTCTCAAAGGATGGATCTGCTGGATCGACACGAACTTGGGTGACTAATGAGATCACCGATGGATGTGCTTGACGTGTGGCAAACTCATTGATCAAGGCATTTTGCAGCCAATAACCGATACTTCCTTGGGTCATTGCCACGCAGCTGTCTAATTTCAATTGGGGATTTTTTTCACTTTCCCCTGCTTTTTGCTGCAACAGTAAGTTGCCGACTTGTGGTCCATTGCCGTGACAAACAATGACTTTTTCCCCTTTTTCGACAAAATCGGCAATATAACGTGCTGCTTGCGCAACAACTGCTTTTTGTCCTTCATCACTAGGGTCTTTATCTAAAATAGCATTGCCGCCTAACGCGATCACATTCAAACTCATTTTATGCTCTCCTTCTGATTTTCCTTTGCTAATACGGCAAAAACACCTAATCCGATCAGCAGTAATAGACAAGACAGGTAAAACCCGACTTGCATCGATCCTAAAGAATCGGCTAAAAAGCCAGTAACATAAGGTGCTAAGATCGACCCCGACATCCCGATAAAATTATAAGCACTCAAAGTCGTTCCTAAGGCGCCTTTTGGTGCGTTTTTCGTCACAAAGGTCACGACGATTGGATCAAGCGCCAGCTTGCCAGTCAATCCATACAAAATCAAGACAGTGATCAATAAGGTACGATCCGTTACAAAGGCAATGGCAAATACGGAAAGGGTCGCCAATGGGACCAATAAATAGACTAATTTTTTCGTTGCGCCTGTTTTATCATTCAATCGAGCAAAAATCAACGCACCTGGAATTGATGCCCATGGGACTAAGGAAGCAATAAAGCCGACACTCGCCCCTTCAAAGCCACGCTCGGCAATCAAGAATTGCGGCAGCCAAGTAATGATCACAAAGTTTGCATAAATGCTGGTAAAGCATAGAACAAAGGCTGCCACGAGATTGCGGTTTGAAAAAATCTGCTTCAAGGAAATCTTTTCTTTCGGCCCTTCTTCTTTTATTTCTTGTCCTTCATCTTCTGGACGAATCACTTTTTCTTTCAAAACAAAATAAAACAAGACACCGACGATCAAGGTCGGAATCGCCATTAGGAAGAAGGGTTGGCTCCAATGGCCCCCGTTATCCAAGACCAATTTACTAGAAAGCAAGTACCCGCCAGACGTTCCAAACGCCATCCCACTGTTGATAATGGCATTTCCGACGGTTCGTTTGTTGTCGGGAATCGCTTCGGTAGACAATGCGTATTGCGGACCGTAATAGGCACCTTGACCAATCCCTGCAATGGCACGAATCACTAAAAACAAAACAAAGCTTGTGGCTAGCCCACTGAAGTACGTAGTCACCGCCAATAAAACAAAGCCTAGAGCGATCACTAATTTGCGACCGATTTTGTCGCCGATGATCCCAAAAGGAATTTGCGCAACGGCATAAGTCAAAAAGAAAATACTATTGGCAAGTCCTAGTTGTGTGTTACTTAAATTGAATTCTTCACCGATCACACCCATGATTGGATTGAAGATCGTCCGTGTGGCGTACATTAAAATCCAGCCGACAAAGAAAATAGCAACGACTTTTTTCCAGTAAGAATTGCTTACTTTGACCGCATCTTTCTGGTTACTGATTTCCATGATTTCTCCCCTTTTCTATTCTTTCTCCTCAAGTGACAATGACTCCAACGCTAACAACAACCCAAAGCTAAGATCTTTGCCTGACGAATGACCGATGGACATCAGCTGCTGCACATCGTTTTCCAGCACCTGCGGGTTTTTACTTTTTACGTCTTGGAATAATTGCAGCATTACCGAATTGACATACCCTTGACTGGCACTTTGAATATATGCAAGGCTGACATCCGTCGTAGACAGCGGTTTTGCCAATGCTTGCGCTAACGTTTCGGCTTCTGGCTGCTGCAAGGCATAGAGCATCGCTTGATAGGCAACGAGAAGATCATCGCCGCTAGGTGTCAATCCTTTGCCGCGACCAATCAGGTGGTCAATGATTGGTTCCCAATCTGAGACAGACTGCCGCAATGCCGCAAACACTGCTCGGGTTTTCTCATCTTCTGGCAACCCAATTTTGGTTTCTAGTTTTTGTTGAAGCAGTATTTCTTTCAAAAGCTGCAATTCCGCAGAGGTGAAGGATAGCTCCTTCACCTGCAGCGAAACCAATTCTTTCTCCTCTAATGAAAGAGAAAATGTTCCTTTTCTGCTGTAAAAAGTCAGACCATGCTCTCGGACTTGCACGCGATTGCCGACTTCGATCAAAGGCAAGACTTGTTCAAACAATGCATCAGGTAAAAAGACCCCGAAGCCAGTCAAATAGTTGCGATAGTTGTTGATATTGACCAGCTGCTGCCCGATCATCACATTGAATGAACGATCAAACACGCTATGCACCCGACCGGTACGACCGAATCGTTGCAGTGGGTCTAGATAATCACTGATTTTAATTTTCTCAGTCAACATCGATCCCCAGATCCTTCGCATAAGCCGTCAAGGCATTTTCAAAACAGCCTAACGGTGCACGCACCGTGCCTGCGCCGACTTGACCGACACCTGCTTCTTTATGGGCGATCCCAGTATTAATGATTGGGGTGATGCCTGTTTCAACGACTTTGCGGATGTCGATCCCCAAACAAGTCCCTTGGAAATCCCATGTTGGGATCGAGAAGGTCGGATTATGACCGAAACAGATTTTTGCCATTTCATTGGAAGTTTCTAGCGCATCTTCAAAACCACCAGCGCCGACAAAGCGTGTTACACCTGGTGCGGCTACCATCGCCATTGCTCCGACACCGACGGTTTCAGTAATGGCACTGTCCCCAATATCGGGATTGCCATCTGCTTCGGTAAACCCAGTAAAGTACAAACCTTTCGGCGTATTGACTGGTGCAGTATGCCATTGGTCTTCTGTTTGGGCGACACGAACCCCAAAGTTAACACCGTTTCTCGTCATGGTGGTCACGATCGTTCCTTTGGCATCGACACGGGCACCGTCAACGATGGCTTTGCCAGTTGCCATCATGATATTCAAGAAGAACTGATCGGTATCTGCTAAGAACTTGATCACTTCATATTTTTGCTTTTCATCGATCTCTGTTTGGATGATCAACGGCGCGATTTCTTTCAAAAAGTTCAATGATGCTGCAATATTTCGTTGATGGAATTCATCCCCCATTGTGATCGACCGGGCAATCAATACATTCAAGTTGATGCCTTCTTCTGTTAATTGTAATGCCTTGGCAATGGTTGGTCCTAAGACGTCTTTGATCCAATCCAAACGATCGATCACTTCTTGTGAATAGGCACCAAATCGTAAGACTTTACCGATCCCTTCGTTCAAAATACAGTAGGCTTTGTTGCCGACAAGGCGGTTTTCAACCACAAAGACAGGCATATTCCCAGAAGTGATTCCCCCCATTGGTCCAACTGCCTGGACATGGTGACATGGCATAAAGCGGACTTCCCCACTTTCGAGTAAGCTGCGGGCTTCGTCTTCATCCTTCGCCCAGCGTTCAAACAAGGCAGCGCCGATACAAGACCCTTGCATCGGTCCCGTCATTTCCGACCATTGGATCGGCGGTCCTGCATGCAGCAAGGTTTTCTGGCTTTCGTTTAATTCAGCGATCACTGATTTAGCTGGAACGACATCAATCAAGAATGGTTGGGCATTTTTGATTTTATCCGTCACTGCTTGGTTTTCAGCTGTGATTTTTTCGTCAAATTCTTCTAACGCGTCTAAAATGCGGATCATTTTCTTGTTGCCGTTGGCACGAGGACGCCAGTTAAATTGTTCTGTTTTCCCGCCATATTGCAGGATCGATTCATTGAAGCTTTGCAAGCCAACATTGATGATCCGTGGTTTGGTGGTCAACAGCTCCATCACTTTTTCGCTAACTGTCGGCACCTCAACTTTGCTACCAGTATAGTCATTGACCGCTTTGTCTGCTTCAGAAAGAGTCGTCCCTTTTAAGGCGAGGGCTAATTGCACTGCTTGAGCATTGCTTGGTGCCACATAGACGCCAGCTGCTTTCAAACGGTTGACTGCTTCTTGATAGTTTTGCGGATCTTTTTCAGTTCCACAGACGGTAGCAACAAAGTACAACGCGCGATCAGCTGCTTGGGCTGTTTGCTGTGCAGCTTCGATGGCTGGTAACAAAGCTCCTACCATATCTGCATGTGCGCCGTAACCTAACACCACATCAAATAAAATGACCCCGGTTTGCTCATCTTGCGCATAGTCTTCGATTTTTTTAATGCGCACTTCAGGATCGATCATTGGGTGCGGTTTGCCTTGGGTATAGATATCATCACCAAGGTCGATCACATCATAGCCGTGGGAATGCAAGATATAGCCTTCTTGTTTTACAAGGCCTTCTAGATTCAAGGCTTCGGAGATCAGCATTCCTGCTTCGGCAGCTAATGTACCGCCAGAATAAAGACCTTTGACCACTTTGTCTTCAGCGAGTTTTGGCACATCTGGGGTTGCCACGCGTTCAAAATAGTTCGCTTTGACGGGTTCTTCATTGGCAAGATCAACAGCGATGCGCGCTGTTTCTTCCAGAGTATGTGCCAAATAGACTTTTCCTTCATGGGCTTCTGGTTTTTCTCCTAAGAAAATCGCTACCACTGGTTTGCTGATACTTTGCAGCAATTGAACGACTTCATCCCGCACTTCTTTTGCAGGTGGTTTCGAGATCACGCAAATCACATCTGTCGGTTCATGATTTTCTAAAGCAACGATGGCATCTTTGACAGTGATCGCCCCAACTTTGTCGCTTAAGTCACGTCCGCCGGTCCCGATGGCATGAACGACACCACCGCCTAATCGGTCAATGATCGTCGTCACTTCTTGAATCCCCGTACCAGAGGCACCAACGACGCCGATGTTTCCTGGTGCCACGACATTCGTGAAGGCAATCGGAATGCTGGAAATAATACCGGTCCCACAGTCTGGCCCCATCATCAATAAGCCTTTTTCATGAGCCAGCTTTTTCAAACGCACTTCATCTTCGATAGCGACATTGTCCGTAAACGAGAAAACATGCAAGTCATTTTTCAAGGCTTTTTCCATCTCGGCTGCGCCATATTCCCCAGGAATACTAAATAGTGCAACATTGGCATCTGGCATTGCGCTCAAGGCTTCTTGCCATGAAGCCGCCGCTGGCGTTTCTTTGCCTTGATCTTTTGCTGAAAGATCAGCTAAAAATGAATCGATCGCTGGCATTACTTGATCCATGATCTGTTCGTTTTGGCTATCGACTACGATCATCATATCGTTAGGTGAAGCACCTTCTGCCTCTTTAGAAAGCAAGCCAGTGTTATTTAATATATCTTTGTTTGCATCCGTCCCCATCATGATTTGACTCATTTCGACATCGCCTAGATCATTGATCGTATTCGTCAGCAACATTAAGTTAATGGAATCTTGGTAGTTATTCTTTAAGATTACTGTGTGCAGCATTTGTTCTCCTCCTTTTCTTATACTCTCATTCTAACGAGCCTTGTTTGCGTTTTCATTGGATAAAGTTCTAAAAAAATGCTATACTTTTTATCCAAAAGAGAAAAAAGGAGCATTTTATGAAATTAAAAGAATTGGTTGAACTGCCGCTTTTTGAAAAAAGTAAAGTCCTGACTGGCTCCATTGGTTTAACAAATTCCGTTGGTTCCGTCATGGTGCTGGAAGCGATGGACATTGAGAAGTGGAGCAAAGCCCATCAATTGATTTTGACTTCTTTTTATGCCTTCAAAGACCAATCCCCTGAGGAACTGCGTGTTTTTTTTGAAAAAATGCAGCAAATCGGTGTCAGCGGTTTAGTGATCAAAGTGGATCGCTTGATCCCTATGATCCCAGATTGGGTGATTGAGCTTAGCTTTGCTTATCAGATCCCTTTGATCAAAGTGCAGCAAGAAGTCAGCTATGAAGCCATCATGCTAGCGGTTTACGAACCATTGCTAAATCACCAAACCCAGCTGCTGCGTACCTATTACGAAGTTCGCCAGCGCTTCATGAAAGTTGAGCGCAACCACTCTTCTTTCGATCAGATCATGCAGGAGTTCTATCAATTGATCGAAAAGCCTTGTTCGTTGCGCATCCCCCATTTAGATGTGCATGTGTCCGTCGGTCAATCCTTTAAGAATTTCGTTGTGACCAAACAAGAACCCATGAAAACCATCGAGTTTACCAAGAACCACTACGAATATTTGGAATTATTTTCTCATGAAAACAATCAATATGTGACTGCCATAAAAGTAGAGATCATCAATCCTTACAATGATCTGTGTACCTTGATCGTTTATCAGAAAGATTCGCAGATCCCTGAGGCAAAAGTCATGATCATTGAAAATGTGATCGACGTCATTTATGAACGCCTCCAAATGGAGTATTTGTTGAAGAAAGAACGCTACAATCGCATGAACAATCTGGCCGATGCAATCTTACAAAACACTCCTAGTAATTTGGCTGAGCTGGATCTTTTGTTAGAAGAAGCGCAACTGGATCGCTACGATTTCTACCAAGGCATTGCCTTTGCTTCCAACAGCTTTAAAGATAAGGAGCGTAAGTCCGTCGTCTTGCACAAGCTACGGGCGTTGAAAACACCCCACGTCTTTTTCGAACACCACAATTATTTGGTGATCCTCTATAATTTCCAATCGATCGCCCATCAGGTGACGAAACAGATGCTGCAGACACATTTTGATGATGCCCTGTTAGCCGGTGAACATGGCTGCTTGGTGGTCAGCGAAGTCTTGCGCAAGGAACAGATCAAAGAGATCCTGCCAGAGTGTTTGGATGCGATTCGCTTCAATCGGCAGTTTTATTTGGCGCCGATCATTGCCTATAGCGACTTAGGTATCTTTAGTTCCTTTATCAAGGAGAACCAACTGGAAAAGCTGCAGCAAAGCATTCCCCCGAAGCTGTATCAACTTTCGGAAGAAAATGAAGAGCTGTTCAAAACGCTGTATACCTTTTTTATCACGAATCGCAATTACAAAAATACGGCTGAAACCTTGTTTCTTCATGCCAAAACGATTCGCTATCGGCTAAGCAAAATTGAGCAGCTGCTAGAGATCGATCTGACAAGTCCGATCCAATTAGTCAATTACGAGATCGGCACCTATTTATTAGAGCTTCAAAAAAGGAGTCAAGCAAAATGAAAAAAGAATGGCAATTGACCACCGGTGCTTCCGTGACCCTCTATCCTGCTTCGGAGAAATACCTGATTTATTTTCACGGCGGCGGTTTTGTTTATGGAACCCGCCAAGACATTCCCGCATCACTGATCACACTATTTCAAGCGCAGCAATACAGCGTCCTCACAGTCGATTATTTGCTGGCGCCCAATTCCTCGTTAGCTGAGATTTTGGCGCTGAACTGGCAAAATTTTCAAGAATTGCAAGCAACTGTGCTTAAAGATAACCCGTTTTGTTTCTGCGGACGCTCAGCTGGCGGTTATTTGATGCTGGCGCTGACCCAGCAATTACTGAAGGAACAACAGAGATTGCCTGAAAAACTGGTCAATTTTTATGGGTATACCGATCTTTCTTTTATTGAAAACAAACGAGTCTTGCAGCAGCCGCTCTTAAGCAAAGAGCAAGTCCCTTCTTTGGATCAAACCGAGATCGTTTGGGATGATCCGCAGTTTCAGCGCTATTTGCCTTATGTTTATTGGGTTCAACAGCAAGAACTCACCACGATCTATGGTCTAACAGCTGAAGCTCTTTCTGACTATGCCATTGATCCTGAGCTGCTTGCTCAATTTCCTCCAATTTTCAGCAGTGCCAGCAGTCCCGATGAGGAAGTTCCTTTTCGTTACAGCAAAGGCTTGAAGAAAGTGCCTAAAAGCAAATTTGTCCCTGTCTATGATTTGCCCCACGACTTTTTGAAAAACGTCGAGGAGCCGCAAGTCCAAATGGTGTTTCAGCAGCTCGCCCGTTGGCTCAAACAATAATTTGATACAAGTAAAGTGAAAATAATGTTTTTTTATTTCGACGAGTGCACAGAAAAACTCTGATTGCCTTCGCTTCCTCCTTATCTCAAAAAACGTGTGGTTTAATGAAACTCTTTTAATAAAAAAAGGCTTGATACAGGCTCAATTCAAGAGAGAATGCTATACTAAAGGGGAGTATGTTATAGGAAAGAAGGATGAGGTTTTATGCATTTTGTCGGGATTTTGTGTTTGATCCTAATCACGACGACCCTCTTCTCGCATCTGGCGAGACGGATGGGCGTTCCTGCTGTTATCGGGCAGTTGTTAGCGGGGGTTTTATTAGGAGGCGCAGGACTCAATTGGGTCCATCCAGATATTCTGGTTCATGATTTTTCAGAGATTGGTGTTATTTTGCTGATGTTTTTAGCGGGATTGGAAAGTGATATTTCTTTATTGAAACGCTATTTTCGTCCAGGGATGCTCGTTGCCCTTTTGGGAATCGTGTTCCCTATGCTCTTCGGGTATGCCACGGGGGTCGGTTTTCAAAGCAGTCCCACAGAAGCGTTCTTTTTCGGGATCGTATTAGCTGCCACCTCAGTCAGTATTTCTGTCGAAGTATTGAAAGAGTTGAATGTGGTGAATACGAAAGAAGGGTCGACGATTCTTGGTGCTTCCGTCGTGGATGATATTTTGGTCGTGTTGGTTTTGAGTCTTAGCCTTTCCTTTTTGGGCGGCGAAAGTAGCCAAGCAACACCACTGCCGGTCACCTTATTGGTAGAATTGATTTATTTTGTGTTGATTTTTCTATTAGTGAAATGGATCGCTCCGTTCTTATTGGCACTTGCAGAAAAGCTATTTGCAAATTCCGCGGTGATCATCATGTCACTGATCATCTGCTTAGGAATGGCGTATCTTGCTGACCTCGTTGGGTTAAGCTCGGTCATTGGTGCCTTCTTCGCAGGGATCGCTGTCAGTCAAACGAAGGTTCGTGAGGAAGTGGAACACAGTGTCGAAGCATTAGGTTACGCCGTCTTCATTCCGGTGTTCTTTGTCAGCGTTGGCTTAGAAGTTGATTTTTCCCGCTTAAATGAGCAATTATTCTTTATTCTTGCCTTTACCGTGGTCGCGATCTTGACCAAACTGGTCGGCGGTTATGTCGGGGCGAAAATCGCGAAATTCTCGAACAACAGTGCTTGGATGGTGGGAGCTGGAATGATTTCCCGAGGTGAAATGGCATTGATCATTTTGCAGATTGGTCAACAAAACCAATTGATTTCGTCCGCATTGTATTCCCCTTTGGTGATCGTTGTCTTGTTGAGTACCTTGATCTCTCCCCTGATCTTAATATACTTTACGAAAAAGATTTATTAAGCGATGTAGCAACAGCTAGGCGATACCGATGATTGCGAAAAAAACAGCACGGGTTTTGTAGTGACCGCTCAACGGCCGATTGTTGATCGAACGTTGGGCGGTCGCTTCCTTTCCCGCGCTGTTTTTCTTTATACAGTTATAAAAGCGACAATGCTGCTAGTTACTGGAAACCAATGTTAATTTTCCATGATCGATTTGATACACATCATCCGCGACGGCATCGATAAACGCTTGATCGTGAGATGTGAACAAAACCATGCCTCGATAGCTGCGAATCAATTGTTCCAAGACGGTGATTGTCGGCAGATCAATAAAGTTCGTCGGTTCATCAAGTATCAAAACATTGGCAGGTTGAGTAAAGATGCGTGCGAGCTCGACCCGTGTCGCTTCTCCGCCGCTTAGCACATTGACTGGCTTCATCACGTCAATCTGGCTAAATCCCAGATTGTGTAAAATACTGCGGACCAGTGGTTCCTGATAGTCTGTTTGAGCCATCAATTCCGTCAAAAGCGGGGTGGTGCTGTTTTTTCGATAGCCCATTTGCTCGTAGACCGCAAAAACGATTTTCGGTGATACATAGATTCCCTCTCCGCCTGCGATGATTTCTTTTAGTAAAGTCGACTTTCCCGAACCGTTCGGACCCACGATAGCGATTTTCTTCCCGGCAGCAAACTGGAAACTGCTGCTGTCTAGCAAACGTTTCGCCCCTCTTTGAATGGTTACTTGCTCCCCACGAATCGGTCGTTTATTATGCAGCTCCACTGCAGGGACTACTGGAAAACGAATCACCTGCTGCCGGGCGACGCCCTTCACTTCTTCCAACTGATCCAAGCGGCTTTCCATGGCTTTGACTGTTTTTTGCAATGACTTTTGCACCGTGTCTTTTTGTTTTGATGACGACAAACGGTCTGGTCGGATGTTCTGCTGTCGCTTTTTTTCAGAAATACGACAGCTCTTGATCGCTTGTTCTTTTTTCTTTTGGATTGCTTGGGTCAACTGCTGTTTTTGTTGCTGATACTGCGCAGCCTCCCAGGCAACACGCTGTGCCGCTTGCTCTTTTTGCTGTCGGTAACTGTCATAATTGCCAGCATACTCGGTGACTTTTCCTTGATCGACTTCCCAGATTTTCGTTGCCAGCTGATTCAATAGATACCGATCATGACTGACCACGATCAGGGTGCCATAATAATACTGCAATTCCTCAATCAAGACTTGAATTCCTTGCTGGTCCAAATGGGTCGTTGGCTCATCGAGCAAAAGTCCTAACTGATAGGAAGATAACGTTTGTGCCAACCGGTATTTGGTCTCCTCTCCGCCGCTTAGTGTCGCCAATTCATTTGTTGGGATCGAAAAACGACCGAACAGCGCCCAGTCAAGGGCCTCCGTCTTTTCAGTCACCTCAGCGATTTGCGGGAAATAGTGAAACGAATTTTCTTTTTGGATCGTTCCTGAATCAGGATCGACGACTCCCGCAATCAATTTCAGCAAGGTAGACTTGCCTTGCCCGTTTGCTCCCACGATCCCGATACGATCCGTTTGATAGGTGCTCAGTTCTTCAATGTTCAGTACTTCTTTGGACCCATAATTTTTGATTAGATTGTTTATTTTTACACTTAATTGTTCCATCAGTCTGTCCTTCCCGTCTAGGAAAACGTAAGCACAAAAAAAGGGCATAGCCTACCGCTATACCCTGATTTTAATAAGAAATTGGAAAAAAGAGGACACTCATCCCTTGAAATCACGATTGCCTAGACTTTTGAAATAGATTTAAATTAGCTATTCAAAAGGTCAATCCACAATTTCATCGATGCTGTCATATTTTTTCCTCCTCTTTTTGTCGTAGTTGTCTGTTGAATGACGAGCGGAAAATCAGCCGCTACTGTTTACCGTTTACGGTATTTCAGGAAGCTTCTTTCGTCTATCAACGAATCAATCGTAGCACGTTTTCAAAAAAGAGTAAAGTTTCATCACAAGAATGATTGGTCTTATACGCCATCGGTGATTTTTTCTGCTAATTTGACCGAGGCTTTTTCACCATTGAAGACTGCATGATCCAGTTCTCCTTCATCATGAGCAACGATCAACGCCACTGTGACGTCAGGGTCAACATTCAAGAGGGTCCGAAACATCCCAGAAAACCAATCGATCCCAGCCAGTAAGGCGATGCTTTCATTAGGCAGTCCTAACATAGGTAAAACCGTAGCCAGTGTGACTAATCCGCCGCCTGGAACGACGATCGTTCCCAAGCATGCCAACGAGGACAACAAGACCACTTGCAAAAGATCCCCCCAGCTCAATTGGATCTGGTACGCCTGAGCAACGGTTACGATTGCCAGGGCTAAAAATAAGGAGAGCCCATTGCTATTTAAGGTCATGCCCAGAGGCATCACGAGCTTATTGATTCGATCACTGATCCCAAATCGCTCTTTGCCATCTTCGATTTGAAACGGCAATGAAACAGCAGAGGAGGTGGTCGTAAAGGAAACCACCGAGAGACGCCACATGTTCTTTATCAAACGAAACAAGGAAACTTTGCAATAGAGCGACGTCAAGAGAAACCAAAGAAACAAAAAGAGCAAAGATGCTGCTGCTAACGTCAATAAAAAACTGGCTAACATTCCCAACACACGAATACCGGTATCTTCTACTAAGGAAGCAACAAGGCCGAAAATCCCGATCGGCGCCAACTTCATGATCATGCTGACCATTTTTAACAAAATATGATTAAAACTACTGATCATATCTAGAAACAGCTGATTCTTTTTTTCATGCTTGATCAAGCTCAAGGCAAGGCCAAAGAAGAGCGAAAAAATAATCACTTGGATCATATTCTGCTCCACCATGGCTTGAATAATGTTCAGTGGAACAAAGTTTAAGATGACTTCTTCCATGCTGCTGGTACTTAATGCAGTTTCTGTACTTTGCAGCAGGGACTGATCAAGGCCTGCGCCAGGCTTGAGGATCAAGGCAAACAAGAGACCGAAAATAGCGGCGACGAGGGTCGATCCAGTAAACCAGAGGAAGACTTTCCCGCCGATCCCACCTAATTCTTTTGGATCAAGTCCCCCCACCGCTTCAATCACCGAGCCCATGACCAGCACGACCACAGACATTTGAATCAGTCGCAAGAAGAAGTCCCCGACTAGCTGCATTTGATCACCTAAACCGGGAAAGGAAACGCCCCAAAAAATCCCCAATACCGTTGCAATCATGATTTGGTTGGTCAAACTGATTTTTAAGGATCGTTTTTTCATCTTTTGTGCCTCACTTTTCTACTTTGCTGTTTTCTTAGAGTTTACAGTCAAGAATAAGAATGTACCACCGATCAACAAAATAATTGCGATATAAAAGCCCATTACTTTTGACCCTGTTGCATCCGAGATCGATCCGGTCAATGTTGGTGCGATAACGGAAGACATCATGCCGAAAAAGTTGAAGACCCCTAATGTCGTACCGACCCCAACTTTGGGTGCATTTTCCCCTAGCCAAGAAATGATGATTGGTTCAACCGCTAATTTCCCAAGGAACCCGTACAAGATCAACGCGATCATTAAGAAGGTCGAATTTGTCGCTTGCACCGTTACTAGTAACATCAACGCCGCCAATACTTCTAAAATAACGATAAAAGTTACTTTTTTGTGCATGTATTTGTCTGCCAAGCGGCTAAAGAACAATGCCCCAGGAATGGAAGCAAATGCTACCAATGAAGAAGAGAAGCCGATCGCGACTCCTTGGAAGCCTCGTTCTGTTCCTAAGAAGTTTGGTAGCCAAGTAACCGTCATATAGTAGGCATAACACGTCGCAAAATATAACACATACGTAAAGAGCATCCGCAGTGAGAACAAGGTCGAAAGGGAAACTTTTTCTTTCGGCTGATCCGTTGTTTCTTCTTCAGCTGCTGCTTGGCTCTCCAAGAAAGCCACGTCTTCTTTGTTACTGCGGATCACCAATGCAAAAGCGATCGTCATACAAACGATCAAGAAAGCGGATAAATACATCATTGTTTGCCAAGGCATGTTCATCTGAATAACGATAAAGCTTGATAAGATCATCCCAAACCCTGAACCAACGGCAGAACCACTATTGACGATCGCTGTTGAGAAGCTCTTCTTTTCTTTCGGAATGTTCTGTGAGGTCAAAGAATACGCTGAGCCGTAAAATGACCCACAGCCGATCCCTGCTAAAAAGCTTCCGGTATAGATCATGGAGATTGAAGAGGCTTGTGAAATCAGTAAAGCTGCCAGTGCAAATACCACGAATCCTGGAAGCAGAACTGTTTTCTTCCCAATCTTATCCACCAAAAAGCCGGCAGGAATCTGCATGATTACATAGCCGAAAAAGTAAAAGCTGGCAATCGATCCTAATGCTGTATCAGAAATATTGCCGCCAAGTGACTCATTGATTTGCGGATAGACCGGTGATAACGCAGCGCGATAAATCCAGATAGTGACCCAGCCTGAACACATTAAGATAATAATTTGTTTCCAGTAGGCAAGCCCACCACGTTCTTTATTGATTTCCATTTTTTTCCCTCCATCAGTTACACAAGTAAAGTTTGTGAAGCACGTCAACGAAAGCGCTTTAAGATAGTCTTAGTGTACGTTTTTTTGCCGACGATTGCATTTGTCATTTTTCACAAAGCGCTTTCAGTCGTTGTGCATTTGTGCTAAAAATTTAAGTCGTTTTTTGGTAGTAATTTAACGCAGCGATGAGCGCTTTGCCAGCAGAAATTGGTGCTTGCTGGTACAATAGTGCCCCTTCTAACGCGGCTAGGACATGTAAAATATTTTCTTTGCGGCTGCTGTAGCCCATATTTCCAATCCGCCAGATTTTTCCTTTTAGATCACCAAATGAACTAGCGATCTCTACACCAAAGGAGTGAAGCATCTCTTCTCGGACAGCTTCGCCATCAACACCTTCTGGAATAAAGATGGGGGTAACTGTCGGCATTTTGGTTGCTTTTTCGCCATAAATCGAAAGCCCCATTGCCTCCAGTCCAGCGACCAACGCCCCTTCATTCGTCAAATGACGTTGATAGGCTGCATCAAGGCCTTCGTTTAGCAGCATCCGTAATCCTTCATGAAGCGCATAGATCATACTCGTCGCTTCTGTGTGATGGTTGATTCGCTCTGTGTTCCAGTAGCGTTGCAATTGACTCAAATCCAAGTAATTACTCATAATGTGCCGCTTGTTTCGATCCGTTTTGCTCAAGCCTAATTCTTTTTGGTAACGGGCATTAAGGACGGCTTCGACTCGCTCGTTGTAGGTCACTAATGAAAGACCAGACGGCACACTTAAACACTTCTGAGTGCCGGCAATCGCTAAATCGACACACCAATCATCGACTGACAGGGCCACGCCACCATAAGTCGCCACCATGTCAACGACAAAGAAAATATCTTTTGCGCGACAATACTGCCCGATTTCTGCTAACGGCTGCATTTGCCCATTGGCAGTTTCCCCGTGGACCATCGCCACGATCTTGGGTTGAAATGCGTCGATTTCTTTGATGACCTCTGCGGGTGCAAAAGGAGCCGTCCATTCTTTTTCTACATATTTGACTTGCGCTTGGGCACGTTCACAGATTTCTCCAAGTAAGAAAGCAAAGCGCCCATAGGCGGGGATCAAGACTTTGTCCCCTGGTTCGATCAAAGCGATCAGCGCCGCTTCTAAACCAGCTCGGGAAGTCCCATCAATGGCAAATGCCTCTTTGTTTTTGGTTCCAAACGGTTGTTTGATCATTTCTTTGACCTCATCCATGATCGCCAAAAAATTCGGATCAAACTGCCCCAAAATGCGATTGGTCATTGCTTGTAGAACAGCTGGATGGGCTTCTACAGGCCCAGGTGTCATGATCGTACGTTGTGCGATCGTTAACTCTTTATACATCTTTTCCCCTCATTTCTCTTTTTGATTTCACTGTCCAACGCCTTGTCAACGTTTCCAAGTTTGTTGTACAATAAAGCTAAAAAAGGACATGTTTTTGTTTGTTTTGTTCAATTCCAAAAGGAGTTTCTCTATGAAGTTAGTTGCTGAATTGCTTGCTATACCACGCTTTTCCAATTTGCGTTTATTGACAGATCCCCTGACTGCGGAAATTCCCGTCGACAGTATCGAAATCACCGAGACCCCCGATATCGCCCACTATATTCCTGAGCATACCTTTATCTTAAGCACGGCGATGGTTTATAAAAATAATCAAGGAGCGCTTCTAGAGCTGATCGATTCTCTCGTAGCCAAAAATGCCGCTGGATTAGGCATCAAGATCGGTCGTTTTTTAGATGTCATCGATCCTGAAGTCATCGCCTACGCCGATAGTTTAGGTTTCCCCATCGTAGAAGTACCTGCCACGATGCCGCTGGGTCGTTTGATGCACCAGCTTTTGAATTTATTGTGGAACACCAAAACCGAGCAGCTGAGTTATGCGTTAGACATTCAAAAACGGTTCTCTGCTTCCTTGATGAAGGATGTCAGCATCGCTCGCTTTATCGCTGATTTTGGCCAAATGGTCAATACACCGATCATTTTGTTGAATCCTTTTAAACAAGTGATTGCCCACTCCAAGCATTTCACCCGCATGTCAAAACCCGCGGAGTACTACATCCATCAATTAGGACAAACGAAAGGGGTTTTTACTGGTGAAAAAAGCGGGGCGATCCCTATCAAAGATCTTCATGAAAAAACGTCACAAATTTCTTATTATGCTATTGAAACCTCCACTTATTTCCCCCATTATTTAGTCATTTTGAATCCTGAGGCGATTCCTTATCCTGTCTCGGATTTTGCGCTGGAACAAGCAGCCTTGGTCTTGTCGTTTATGCTTTACAAGAACCAAAAAGTGCAAGAATCTTTTGAAGATTTAAAAAGTGACTTTTTAACACGGATGATCGAATACCAGCAATCCACCAAGCAAGAACAAAAAGATTGGTTAGATCTCGGAAAGACTTACGGTTTGGTCAAAGCCCGCCATTATCGTGTCATCTATGGTGCCTGCGAACCAACCAAAGAAACCAAAGGCAAAGACAAATACTTAAAAGAAGAAAGTGACCTGGTCTATCAGTGGTTTAGTGAACAACTGCCTTATCGCATCAAAGATGTTTGTCTCTTTCGCTTAAAGGGCAGCAATCACTTTGCGATTTTCGTGCAGCACAAGTGTGATGCCTTAGAAGACCATTTGATCGAGACCGCCAATGCTTTGACCAATCGGTTGCCATTTCGAATGGCCTTTGGGGTAGGGAGTGTCTGTGAAAGTATCAATGATTTAGCCAGCTCCTACATCGAAGCAAAGACTGCTTATGAAGAACGAAGAGGCCAACATGATTCTTCCATCGTCTCTTTCTACCATCAACGGGGAATGCGGAGTCTATTTGAAAAAATGAGTCCTGAAGATATCCATTATTTCTGCCGTACGATCCTCAAAGAATTGGCGTTTCCGCAAGAAGATGCCACCATCGAATTGCGTAAAACCTTACGGGCTTACTTGGATTATCAATGTGAGATCACCCGCACCGCCAAAGCCTTGTTCGTTCATCGCAACACGATCAAATACCGCATCGAACAGTGTCAAAAACTACTAGGAAAAAACGTGCATGATCCTAGCATCAGCCTGGATCTGCGTTTAGCCCTTGAGCTGTCGGAAGAAGGCGACTAATAGGCGAATCAAGCAGTTGGATCGCTGGTGTTACCCAGCGATCCTTGTGCCTGCTTCACCTAACAATGCTAAGTCCGCTTCTTCCAATGAGCAGATGATTGCTGTCTTTCCTTGTTTGGCAAACGCAATCGCCGCTTCCATTTTCGGCCCCATACTCCCTTCTGCAAAATGCCCCGCATCAAAATATGCTTGCGCTTCACTTACGGATAAGCCCGTTAATTTTTCTTGTTTCGGTGTTCCATAATTGATATAAACGTTGTTGACGTCGGTCAGCATCATAAATACATCGGCATCCACTTGTTCTGCCAATTTCTTCCCGGTTCGGTCTTTATCGATGACTGCTTCGATCCCTTTCAAGCCTTCCGCTTGTTTTACGACTGGAATCCCTCCGCCGCCACCAGCGATCACGATGGTATTTTGATTCAATAAATGAACCATTGATTCCACGCCGTGGATCGTCACAGGTTGTGGAGATGGCACGACGCGACGGTACCCACGTCCAGCATCTTCTTCCATCACCCAATGTTTTTCCTCAGCCATCTTTTTTGCTTCTTCTTCTGAGTAGAACAAGCCGATTGGCTTCGTTGGCTTTTCAAACGCGGGATCATCCGCTGCCACTTCCACTTGGGTCAATAAGGTCACGACATTGCTGGTCAGTTCTTCTTGCTCGATTTTATTTTTGATGCTTTGCTCCATTAAATAACCGATAAAGCCTTGTGACTCTGCATTGCAGACATCTAGTGGAAAAGGCGGCACGACTTCTTTGGCTTCTTCATTTTGTCGTAAAATATTGCCGACTTGCGGACCATTGCCGTGCGTCACGACGATTTGATGGTCAAGCTTCTCGATTTTAGCGATCTGTTCTGCACTTAACTGGATATTTGCAAGCTGTGTCTCTACGGTCGCTGGTTGATTCGGTTTTAAAATTGCATTGCCCCCTAGAGCGATGACCACTCGTTTTGCCATATGAATTCCTCATTTCTATTGTTTTGAAATTGATCGATACTGCGAGCAAACCCTGCCAAAAAGTCGGCCCCCGAGGTATGACCAATCGCTAGTATCTCTTTGATTACTTGGGAAAAAGCCACTGAATCGGTACACTTGGTCAAGGATGATGCCGATTGATTGAATGCGCCTGTCAGTGCATGCAGAAGATAGTGTTTACTGACGTCAGTCGTTAAATCATTGACTGTCAACAGCCTTCTTTGTAGATAAGCCAACAAGCGGGTATCTTCTTGCCCCATCACTCGGCGAGCCAGTAAATGACCAACTAGCATATCATCGCCTGTGGGGGTCAATCCGACACCCCGTCCGACTAAATAAGCGACTGCTTGCCGTTGTTCCTTAAATGAAGGCGTGCATAGCTGATCGATTGCGTCGTAAAACGGATGATTGCTGCTGATGGTTTCTGAAACAGCTTCTTGAATCCCCGTCTTTTCCGTGACGTTTTGAAGGGTTGACCAAAACAGTTCTCGATCAAATGGGACTGTGCCAGCTGGAAAGGTGGTTGTAAATTTGGCTGCCTTTTGAAAAGACAGACGATGATGCGGAAAATGGATCACCCGTTGCTGAACCAAAAGAGTGGTACCAGCAACTAACCCTGTCGCCAACGTTGCATAATCGTCGGCAGCTAAAATCATCCCTTTGGGCACGCGAGCCGCTTGTTTGGAGACACAGATCAGCTGATCCTGACGAGGATCTTGCAGATTGAAACTATGCTGAAACACACTGTGAACGATCCAGTTGCCATTGATAAATGCGGGTTCAAATAAAGCTTGGTCGATCCATTTTGCCTGTATCATCGCTAGGTTGCTCCTTTTCACGTTTTCAGACCCTGAGTTATTCTTCAAATCCTAATTTTTTTGCATAAGCCAAGACAGCTTTTTCAAAGCAATCCATTGGTGGTGTCACTGTCCCGGCCCCAATTTGTCCCCGTCCAGCTTGTTTGTTGGCGATCCCTGTATTGATCACCGGTAAGATCCCTGTTTCCACGACTTTCCGAGCATCGATCCCTAAACAGATCCCTTTGAAGTCCCATGTAGGAACGGGAAAATTCGGATTGGTATCAATGGAGATCTCTAACATCTCATTGCTGGTTTTCAACGCATCGTGAAATCCGCCGGAACCAACGAAGCGTGTCACAGCTGGGGCAGCAATCATTGCCATTCCCCCAACACCAAAGGTTTCCGTAATGGCACTGTCGCCCATATCTGGAGAGGCATCTTCTTCACTGAATCCTGAGAAATACAGCCCTTTTGGTGTATTGACAGGACCAGTAAACCACTCATCTCCCATGCCAGAAATACGGATACCGAATTCATGCCCGTTGCGACACATTGCGGTCACAACCGTGCCTTCTTCAATCGTCCGGGCGCCATCAAGCACCGCTTTTGAAGAAGCCATCATGATATTCAAGAAGAACTGATCCGTGTCTGCTAGAAACTGAATGACTTCTGGTTTTTCTTTTTCAAATCCTTCCAGAGTAACGATCGCTGGTGCTACTTCTTTTAAGAACGCCAACGAAGCAGCGATATTCCGTTGATGGAACTCATCCCCCATAGCGATTGCTTTTGCGACTAAGACATTGATGTTCAAGCCATCGGGTTTTGTTTGTAGTGCAGCACTTAAAACTGGCGCTAACGTATTTTTCATCCAATGCAAGCGATCAATGACTTCTTGAGAATAGGCGCCAAAACGTAAAACTGCCCCGATCCCTTCGTTCATCGTACAATACGCTCGGTTGCCGTCGGTTTTGTTTTCCACCACGAGCACTGGCATATTGGCAGAGGTGATGCCCCCCATTGGACCAACCGCTTGCACGTGGTGACAAGGAATCAGTTGAACTTCCCCAGATGCTAATAAATGACGTACCTCTTCTTCCGTTTCGCCCCAGCCTTCAAAAAGCCCCGCGCCAACACAAGCACCTTGAATCGGATCGATCATCTGGTCGTAGCGGATCGGTGGTCCTGCATGCAATAGGACTTTTCCTTCACCTAATTCTGGAATGACACTGACTGCTGGAACGACATCCAGCAAAAAAGGCGAACCGGCAACGATTTTGGCAATAACGGCTTGGTTTGCTTCTTCAATAGTTTCGTACACGATAACTTCCTCCTACTCTGATAGTGACACTTGTGCTAAGAAACGTAAGGCTTTTTGTAACGTTACGTTTCCACCAGCAATTGGCTGCCAGTCATATTGAACGACTTGACCGTGATGCGCCTGGATCGCTTCCGCAAAGCTACGCAATCCTACATTGATGAACGCGTCATTCGCCAACAATTCGCGGCTCTTTTCAGATGACTCTGGCAACGTATCGGCAGTTGTCACTGCTTTTGGCAACAGCTTACGACTAATTGGTGAAAATGGGTGACCGAGCATTGCTAAAGCTTGTTTGACTGCTTGGGCATTGCTTTGACACAAAATCACGCCAGCTGCGGTTAAAATCTCTGCTTGCTCGTTGCTGTCTTGGGGGTCTAAATCAGTTCCGACGATCGTAGCGATCACCGCTAACTCCCGGCCAGCTGCTTGCGCTGCTTCCTTCAACGATTTGATGGTCGGTGCCAATTCACTCGCCATATCTTGATGAGAGCCGTATCCTAAAACGATATCTAACAAAATCACTGCCGTTTCAGGATCTTCTCCCGCTTGTTTCAACAGTTCGATCCGCTTTGTTGGGTCGATCATCGGATGGGGCTTGCCTTGCGTATAGATGTCATCACCTAAATCGATGATCTCATGGCCAGCTGCTTTTAAGATGTACCCTTCCTGATGGGCATCTTCTTGTTCTAGATTTAATCCTGCTTTGACCAGCATCGCTGCTTCGTACGCCAACGTTCCGCCAGAATAGTAAGCTTTGATTTTTTGCTGTTCAGGTCCAAAAGCGGCAGCTACCGTTTCCTCTTTTACTGGCTCTAATCCAATCTGTTCTTGACGTAGCAGCTGCACGGCTAATTGTGCCGCTTCTTCCAGCGTGTAGGCTCGGTAAAGATTTTCTTCGTGGTCCGTTGGTTCTTCCCCCAGAAAAATCGTGACTGCAGGTTTTGTTCCTCTTCTTAATAATGCCAACACTTCATCGCGGACACGTGGTGCAGGTGGTTTGGAGATCACCACGATCACCTCCGTATCAGGATCGTGTTCCAAGGCAAGAATGCTGTCTTTCATGGTGATCCCGCCGACGGCTTCTTTGAGATCTCGTCCACCGGTTCCGATGGCTTGTGTCACACCAGCACCCAATTTATGAATGATGGTGGTGACTTCTTGGATGCCCGTACCCGAAGCGCCGACAACACCGATTTTCCCTTTACGGACGGCATTCGTGAAGGCTACTGGTATCCCATTGAGAATCCCTGTGCCACAATCTGGTCCCATTAAAAGAAGTCCTTGTTCATGCGCCATTTTCTTTAGTCGAACTTCCTCTTCCAATGAAACATTATCACTGAAACAAAAAACATGTTTGCCTGCTGCTAATGCGGTTTCAATTTCTGGTGCTGCCATAGTACCAGGAATCGATAAGACAGCGACCTTCGCATCTTTTCCAAGATCTAAGGCTTTTTCCCAAGTTTTGACGCTTTGGGTTTCTTCTCCTGCGCTATTGCTTTGGTCCGATAAGAAGGCATCGATTTCTGACAGGACTGTTTCGATGATTTCTTCCTCTTCAATGTCTAAAACGAGCACCATATCGTTGGATGTCGCATTGTTCATCTCCTCGGTATAAAGACCACCCGTCTTGAAGATATCCTTATTGGCAGGTGTACCCATCATGACCGAAGCGTTGTTGATCCCTTCGATCGTCAGTAAACGATTGGTCAAAAGCATTAAAACAATGGAATCTTGGTAATTGTTTTTTTGAATAATAGTGTGTAACATGGGTCTCCTCACTTTCCTGTTCCTGTCTGTGCAAAGGCATCTGACCCAGAATACTGGTCAAAATGAACCGTGTCGCTAATGAGATAGCGATAAATGTTCTTTTCGATAGGAATACCTTCTGCCATATATTTTTCATAGGTTAGTTGATTGATCTCGCCTGGATAATAGACTTGCTGGAACTGTTCAGCAGCCGGTATGGCGTGTAGCTCTTCGATCATCGTTTCGACTGACTCTTTAAATGTATCTAAATCAGTGAAGCGTTGCGGATCGATCAGCAAAATAAATTGCCCTAAGTCGCGGCCTTTCGTCAGATCGTTGTACATAGAGGAAACATGCTTGCCAAAAGGCAGCCCAAGGAGCATTCCAGACAAGATATCCACCATCATCATCAACCCAAAGCCTTTTGGTCCTGAGATTGGCAATAACCCATGAACATGATGCGGATTTGTCGTTGGCTTGCCATGGGCATCAACGGCCCATGTTGCTGGAATCTCTTTATCTTTGGAACGAGCATCTAAAATTTTGCCCCACGCTTGGACCGTCGTTGCCATATCAAAAACCACCGGCGCACCATGCTTTCGCGGTGCCGCAAAGGCAATCGGATTGGTACCAAAATAATTTTCTTTGCCGCCAAAAGGAACCACCATTGAATCCGATTGGCACATAGATAATGCAATCAAGTCAGCTTCTGCGGCTTTTTTGACATAATAGGATAGTGCCCCACTATGACTCGTTTTCCGCACACCAACCGCCGCGATCCCAGAACGTTTGGCCATCTCAATGGCATGCTTTGTCGCTTCTAATACGACGACCTGCCCTGCGCCATTTTGACCGTGAACGATCCCGCTGCTCGGTCCAGTCTCTTCAAACGTGATCTGCGGGGTGCGATTCATCCCGCCTTTAGCGATCCGCTCTGCGTAATAGTCTACCCGCACAGCCCCGTGAGAGTGGATCCCGCTGGCATCGGCAAAGACCAAATGCTCTGCAACGATGGCTGCGTGCTCTTCAGACAAACCAGCAGCCGCTAATTTGTTTTGGATCAATTGCTGTAACTCTTGTGACTGTACAATAACCGTCTCTTCCATCTTCTAAACTCCTTTAAATTTCCGGATCGCGGTTGCAATCTTTGGAATAAATATAGGTCAATGGTTCGTCACGACCAACACCATAGGCCGCTTGCTGTACATAGGCACTCATGAAAATATAGTCGCCTTTTTCCACTGGGAACCACTCATTATCTAAGTTATACATCCCTTTACCTGACAGTAAGTACGCTCCATGTTCTTGGTAGTGGGTCTCAATGTAGCCATGACTTGCCCCTGGTTCAAAGGAAAGGATATGGATATTCATGTCAAAGCCCAGCTCTTTTGGCAAGAAATCCCAAAGTAGGACGTCTGCCATCCCTTCGTATTGGATCGGTGTCAACTCTGAAAGATTCCCCACTACTTTGTAGGCTTGGTGATTTTCAAGTGGTTGGTAACGTTTCTTATACAAGAACACTTCTGTCGCTTCTTCTTGGAGATTTTTCATATACAGTTTTTCTCCAGCAGGCAGATAGATATAGCCTCCGTCCGTCAATGTATGGGTTTCTTTGCCATCACTTACTTCCAGTTTGCCCGAGATGACATACAAGAAACTCTCGATCTCTGGACCGCCGAAGCCCAATTGGTTGGCGCCATCTTTTTTGAATGAAATGATGTAATCGACAAAAGACGCCCCTAATTTTGGTGTGCCGAGTATCGAACATTCACAGTTTTCGAAGCCTGGAATGACATTATTCACTAGCCCATCATGCGGCAAGATCGCAAAATTATTTTTTCTAATGACTGCTCGTGATTGCAGCAATCCTTCTAAATAGCCCGTATTATTATTTTTATATCCCATGTGTGTCCCTGCTTTCTATTCTTTGTATGCTAGCTCATAAAGGGAAGCTGCTAAAACTTCAACCCCAGCTACTAAATCTTCGATAGTCGTTGCTTCGGCTGGGTTGTGGCTAATCCCATCAATACTTGGTACAAACAGCATCGCAGTTGGAAAATGTGGTGCAATGATTTGGGAATCATGCCCCGCCCCACTATGCATGACTTTGTAGCGTTTGCCAGTTTGCTTCACCGCTTGTTCCACCGTGGCAACGATCGTCTCGTCCATCGGCACAGGGCGTTCATCCATCCATAGATCCATCTCCACTGTCAGGTCGTGCTCTTTGGCGATCGCTTGAATGATCTGTTCTGCTTCAGCAGTAAAGGCATCCAATAGCTGCCCATCGGTATGGCGACAATCCATCGTAAACAACACTTCACCAGGAACCACGTTGACCGTATTCGGTTTTGGCTCAACTTTACCGAATGTCACTACTAATGGATCCCCAAGCTCTAAGCCACGGTCGATCACTGCGGCACACATTTTGGCAAAACCATACACAGCATCTTGGCGATAGCCCATCGGTGTGGTTCCTGCATGATTGGCTTGTCCTTTTAAAACAAAGGTGTAACGCTTTTGACCAGCGATACTATTGACGACACCGATCTGCAAATTTTCTTTTTCTAAAACACTGCCTTGTTCGATATGGATTTCCACGAAGGCTTTGATGTCTGATCGAACCGGTTCTTGTGGGTCGCGAAAATCAAAGCCTTGGCGTTGCATCTCTGCTACGAAGCGATTGCCTTCAAAATCTGCGATCGCTTCAACGTCGGCTTTTTTGGCTTCTCCGACAAAGTTTTTGCTTCCCCAAAAAACGGTTGGAAAGCGACTGCCTTCTTCTTCTGCCATTGAGATGACTTCCAAGGAGCGTAAAGGTTGCCCATAGGTCTCTTTTAAATACTTGATTGCTAAAGCAGCAGCAACGACCCCGTATTGACCGTCTAATGTGCCACCGTTAACGACGGTATCGATATGTGACCCTGAAAGAATCGTTTCTTCTGGATACTGGCTGCCTTCCATTCTGCCGAAGAGATTGCCGACTGCATCATAGGACGTCGTTAAGCCAGTTTCTTTTAATTGTTTTTCTACAAATGATTGCGCTTCTTTCCATGAATCGGTATAAAGCAGTCTAGTCATTCCTCCAGTTGGATCACTCCCAATCTGAGATAGTGCATCGATCATTGCCGCTACTTCTTTTTTCAACTCCATTGTTCTGCCTCCTTTGATTTATACGGTTATTGTAAGCGTGTTACTGAAGGACATCATTGTTCACTTTCGACAAAACCGTTTCTATTTTTAGTCATAACGCTGTTTTTTTTAACCGCTTCCTTCTCCTATACTCTTCCTTATACTATCGAAGAAGAGAAAGGAAGAAAACAATGGTTTATCCTAAAAATGCCTTTGCGCAAACAGAAAAAATCCAATTTGACACCTACGGCACTTTGCCGTTAGAAGTGACGATCCTAAAAGCAGCGCAGCCTCGGATCAGCCTTTTGTATTTTCATGGTGGTGGCTTCCTCTATGGTCAGCGAGAAGACCTTCCGCAGGATTATGTCCACCAATTGCTGGCTGCCGATGTTAGCCTTTACCTGTTCGATTAT
Organism: Enterococcus casseliflavus; assembly: GCF_029215545.1. Taxonomy (NCBI): domain Bacteria; kingdom Bacillati; phylum Bacillota; class Bacilli; order Lactobacillales; family Enterococcaceae; genus Enterococcus; species Enterococcus casseliflavus. The sequence goes on from NZ_CP119393.1 coordinate 2,695,039, forward strand.
CCACTGGCTCCCGAAGTAGCGCTACACGATATCTACCTTCATGCAAAAAAGGCAGTTGAGTGGTTTTTGGCCGAAGGCTGGCAGTTCAGCGGCGTTGGTACAAATGAGTACGCTTTGTTCGGTCGCTCCGCCGGCGGTTTTTTAGCGACCTTACTGACCGCACGCACAAAGCACTCGGAGCAAAAGGGTTTGATCCGATTTTACGGTTACCAAGAGTTGTTTTGTAAAGAATTTTTGCAGCCGGCACGCTTTTACACACAATTTCCGAAAGTCCCACCACTCGCCGCTGAAGCCATGATCGAAAGCCAACCCATCACCCACGGCACGTTAGAAAAACGATTCCCTTTGTACCTTTCCGCCCGTCAATATGGCAACTGGCAGCGTTATTTAGGGAATCGGGAACAGCTAGCAGCCTTGGCGATCCCTGCTGCCGCTTACCTAGACTTTCCTCCTTGCTTTGTCGTTCATTGCAAAAAAGATCCAGATGTTCCCTTCAGCGCATCCGAAGCTTTCGCTGCACAAGTCCCCCATACCAAAACACTTTGGCTCGACTTAGATCAGCATGACTTTGATCGGACACCAAATGCGATCGCTGATGAGTGCTATCGAGAGATGATTAGATGGCTGACTAACCAATTCTGAAACTCTCAGCTCTTGATAGATGATGATTTTGAAGCGATCGGTACGCTGTGATCTTGCGTACAGCAAAAAAGTGACCATTAGAGAACCAACTCTAATGATCACTTTTTTTGATTTGATTACTAGTATATGGGCACAACGATTTCTTCAAAAATCTAACGCTTTGCCTCGCAATTTTACTGAAGTCTTCAGAATAAAACAGCAACTGATCAGCAGATCGTTGTTAAGGGAAACTTGCAGAAGTATCTTTCATTTCTTCTGATCTCGTACCTTTAACAAGATTACATCAACGAACGATAAAGCTCAATAATTTCTTCTAAAGTCGTATCCCGCGGGTTGCCTGGTGTGCAGACATCGTTCAAGGCATCTTTGGCGATGGCTGGGATATCTTCTTCTTTGACGCCTAATTCAGAAATGGTCGCTGGAATGCCCACATCTTTGCTTAACTGATCGATTGCTTGGCAAGCAGCATCGCGGACGTCTTCAAGTGACATCGTTTCTGCCCCTTCAATTCCTAAAACGATCGCGATCTCACGGTATTTTTCACCCGTAAAGTCTTTGTTGTATTTCATGATGGTTGGCAACAAGGACGCGCACGCTACTCCGTGAGGAATGTTGTACCAAGCGGACAATGGATGGGCCATGCCGTGGACTAAGCCCAAGCCGACGTTTGAAAAGCCCATACCGGCAATGTATTGTCCTAACGCCATCGCTTCTCGTCCTGCTTGATCGCCATTCACGGAATCTCGCAATGAGCGGCCGATGATCTCGATTGCTTTGATGTGCAGCATATCAGTCATTTCCCATGCGCCTTTGGTGATGAAGCCTTCGATGGCGTGGGTCATGGCATCCATTCCCGTTGCGGCTGCCAAGCTCTTAGGCATCCCCATCATCATATCGCTGTCCACAAAGGCTACCAGAGGAATATCGTGAGGGTCTACACAAACAAATTTCCGATGATTTTCTTCATCTGTAATCACATAGTTGATCGTTACCTCGGCTGCAGTCCCAGAAGTTGTCGGTACCGCTAAAATCGGCAAGCATGGATGTTTCGTGTCTGCCATGCCTTCCAAACTAATCACATCTGAAAATTCAGGATTCGTAGCAATAATCGCAATCGCTTTTGCCGTATCGATCGGTGAACCACCGCCAATCGCAATGATACAATCAGCTTGGGCTTCTTTGACAAACGCTAAGCCGTCTTTGACATTTTGGATCGTTGGGTTGGGCACGATCCCATCATATAACGCATAGTCGACACCTGCTTCATCCAATAATTTCGTCACTTTGGTTGCTACTTCAAATTTCACCAAATCTTTGTCGGTGATCACTGCCGCTTTTTTGAACCCTCGTGCCTTGAATTCTGTCGGTACGTTCTCGATTGCTCCTTTTCCAAAATACGAAGTTTCATTCAAAATCATTCTATTCGCCATTCTTCCTACCTCCATTTGTTTGTTTATTCACAATATAGTTTAAATAGAAAAGACTGAAAGCCTTTTCTATTCTTCTACCATTGATTATACCTCAAGATAGCCTGCTCGGGGAGTGACTTTGAAAGCGTCAGCCAATTTTTTCAGATTTTCATCTGTAATGGTTTGTAAAATTGGGCCTTGCGCTTTGACATAGGTGTACACTTCCGCAGCTTTCTCTGCCGTTTCAATCAAGCCAAAGACTTCGTCCATATCTTTGCCAGCACCGTAGATGCCATGTTGTGGCCAAAGAACCAAACGGGTTTCTTTCATTTTAGCAGCCGTTGCTTCGCCGATTTCATTCGTTCCTGGGACCATCCAAGGAATGATGGAAACGCCTTCTGGGAAGACAACCAAACACTCCGTACACATTTGCCACAGGGTCCGCGTGAAACTGCGTTCATCCAACTCATGGGTAAAACTCATGGCTAAAAGATGCGACGCGTGGTTATGCATGATGATTCGGTTTTCTGGATCGACCGACAAGCGAGCGATATGACTCATGAAATGACTTGGCAGTTCACTCGTTGGCACCGCACCATTTTCCAAGCCCCAAAGCAATTCCAATGTTTGCCCATCTTCTTTGACCCGAATCACACCAAGGTTTTCCGCTGGATGTGCGGCTACATTTTTAAAGTATTTTCCTGAACCTGTCACAATAAAGTACTTGCCGGCTAGTGCCGTAGCATCAAAAATCATGGGAATTTCCCGCAAGACGCTTTGCGGATCGATGAAAGGCAAGATCTCTTCTTCTGTTAATAAGTAAGAAATATTGCCACCGTTGCGCTCATCCCACCCTAAACGGTAAAGATTTGCTGTCGTTTCCATCATTTCTTGTACAAAATTCGCTTGTAAAATATCAATCTTTTTCATCGTTCTCCTACTTTCTGGCTTTTAAGACGGTTTCTTCATAGGCTTTCACTTCTGATAGCCAATCCAGACCTGCTGGTACCCCTTGGCTTTCACAGAAGTAATTCCAAACATCTGCATACGGATAGTCTTTTAATTCTTCCGTCATGGCTAAACGAGTGGTGAAATCACCTGACAATTCGATTGCTTTTAGTTCTTCGATCGGTTCTAGCATCGCTTTTAGCAACGCTTTTTGAGTATTGCGCGTCCCGATCACCCACGCAGCGACCCGATTGATCGTTGCATCAAAGAAATCTAACCCAATGTTGGTTTTTGGCAATAAGTCATTGCGAACCAATTCGCGGCCAATCTCTTGCAATTCATCGTCCATGATCACGACATGATCACTATCCCAGCGTACGGGACGGCTGACATGCAGCAAAATGCCTTTGCTGAATAGTGCCAATGAAGACAATTTATTGGAGATCACTTCAGTTGGATGAAAATGTCCAGCATCCAAACAAATCAGTTTATCGCGCGTCAAGCCATAGCCCATATAAAATTCATGAGAACCGACGGTGTAGGCTTCGGCGCCAAGACCAAACAACTTGCTTTCCACGGCATCCACTGTGTATTCCGCTGGCAATTCTTCAGCAAAAATCTCATCTAATGCTGTCATCAAGCGTTCCCGTGGTGTAAAACGATCGATCGGGTTGTCTTTGTAGCCATCTGGCACCCAGAAATTATTGACACAGACTTGCCCAGTTTCTTTCCCCATATAAGCAGCGATTTGACGCGAACGTTTGCCGTGTTCGATCCAGAACTGACGAACTTCTTCATCTGGTGAAGCAAGGGTAAAGCCATCTTTGAACATGGGATGTGAGAAAAAGGTTGGATTGAAGTCTAAACCTAAGCCTTGTTCCTTCGCCCAAGCAACCCATTTTTCAAAATGCTTCGGCTCCAATTCATTTAGATCCACTGCTTCCTCGGTGTCTAAATAGATGGCGTGAAGGTTCAATTTGTGTTTTCCAGGAATCAAAGAGTAGGCTTTTTCTAAATCTTGGCGCAACTCCTCTGGGGTATGGGCAGCACCAGGATAATTCCCCGTTACAGAGATCCCACCAGATAATGCTTCATCACTCAAAAATCCTTGGACATCGTCCCCTTGCCAAACATGCATCGAGATTTTCACATCAGCTAATTTTTTCAAAACCGCATCCGTGTCGACGCCTAATTTGGCATATGCTGTCTTAGCTTCTTCATAACGCTGTTGAATCGTTGTCATTTTTTTCCTACTCCTTCTATAAAACGTTGATAGTTGCTTAAAATCTTGTGATCAAAAGGCTGTGGTTCATGAACACTGCAAGGAAATGAGTGTTTGACCGCACGGCGTGCTTCAACCAGCGACGTGAAGATGCCAGCACTCATCATCTGCATTAAAAGATTACCGATCGCCGTTCCTTCACTTGGGCCAGCTTCGATCGTCAGCTGCGCAGCATCAGCCGTCAGTTGATTTAAAAAGCGATTGTTGGAACCGCCCCCCACGATATGCAGTTTTTGCAGCTTGCTCGTCGTACCTGTCAGCTGTTCCAGCTTTTGTAATTCACTGGCATAACAAAGCGCTAAGTTATCATACACACAGCGAGCCAGTTCCCCTGCGGTTTCTGGAACTTTCTGCTGGGTTTCTCGACAATACGCTTGCAGTTCAGTAATCATGTTTTCTGGATTCAAAAAACGAGGATCATTGACATCGACAAACTGTTGAAAAGCAGGCGTTGCTTGCGCCAATTCCGCCAATTCTGCATAGGAATACTGATAGTCTTGCTGCCGAGCCACTTCTTGGATCAGCCACATGCCCATGATGTTTTTTAAAAAGCGAATCGTATTGTGGGCACCCCATTCGTTCGTATAATTTTCATCAAAGGCGGCAAGGGAAACATTGGGCACTTTGGTTTCGATCCCCAGCAATGACCAAGTCCCGCTGCTGATGTAGCCCCAATCTGCCCCCTCTCCAGGTGTACCGATGATCGCAGACGCCGTATCATGACTAGCGACAGTGACAAAGGTCGCTTGTGGCAAATCATAGGCTGGAAACTTCTGTGTTTGCAGTGCGCCTAAAACCGTTCCTGCATCAACCAATGGTGGGAATAGGCCTTCAGTTACGCCGATCTCAGCTAACAATTCTGCATCCCATGTTTGGGTGTTGGCATTTAGAAGCTGCATCGTCGAAGCATTGGTTTTTTCCGTGACCATCTTACCAGTAAAAACGTAGCCCAAGTAGTCTGGAATCAACAGCAGCTTGTCGGCTTTTTGCAGCAGTTGCGCTTCTTCTGTGGCTAACTGAAAAATCGTGTTGAAGGGCTGCAGCTGAATGCCTGTTTTCTCATACAGTTTTTGCAAAGAATAGCGCTGACCAAAAGTTGCGATCGCATCATTGGTGCGACTATCTCGATAAGCGACTGGGTCGCCTAAACGTTCGCCTGTTTGATCGATCAAACAGTAATCCACTGCCCAGGTGTCGATTCCGACGAAGCAGTCATTGATACCTGCTTGTTTCACTTTTTGCAGTCCTACTAAAATCTCTTGGATCAAATAATCGATAGCCCAACGGTCAAAGCCTTCATGAGGACGAAAGCCGTTTTTAAAGCGATGGATCTCTTCTAAAGTGATCTGCTCATTTTCCCAACGGCTCAGCATCAGACGACCGCTTGATGCACCGATATCGATTGCGATAAATGTGTTCACTGGTCTCCACCTTTCATTATCTTGTTTAAAAATAAATCGATTACAATTCACTGATCCATTCTTGTTGCCTCAATTTTAGCTTGACAATCAACGAGTTTCATCACACAATTTTGATAAAGACTTGCACAATCTTGGTAAAAAGGAGGATCCGATGGATTACTGGGAAAAAGCCAACCACTCATGGTCAACCGATTCACTGCGTTACATCAATACTTCAACCCAAAAGCAGCGTGAACTTTTCTATTACATTCAAGAAATCGGCTATTTCAAAGCCAGCAAACCTTACTTTACAGAACGAGAGAACCTGCCTTCTTATTTGATCAAATATACATTGTCCGGCTGCGGTGAATTGCGCTACAAAGGAAAAAGCTATCAATTGAAAGCAGGTGATGTGTTTTTTATCGACTGTCTAGACTATCAGTACTACCGCACCGTTAGTCAAGAGCCCTGGGAAATGGACTGGATCCATCTATATGGCGCCAACGTCGCAGCGTTTTATGAGGAATTCCTCAAAAATGGCAGTCCAGTTTTTCACACCAATCCTGCCAGCAGCCGCCAAAATCCGATCCATTTGGTCTTACAAGATTTATTGATGTTACAGCCAGAACCAAATGCGAAAACTGCCTTCCAAAGCTCTGTTTTGATCCATCAGCTGCTCAATGAACTGCTCCTGCAAAAATATCATCTCGACTTTTCGGATAGTGAAATCCCGCCTTATATTTTGCAGATTCGTGACCAGCTAGAAGAAGATTTCCGTCAAGGGATCACCTTGGAATCTTTGGAGGAAAGGTATCATATCAATAAGTATCAAATCGTCAAGGAGTTTTCCAAATATATGGGCTTGCCCCCCATCGAGTACCAGATCAGCAAACGCATCTCTTATTCGAAAGACCTTTTGCGCTATTCTCGGCTTTCCATCAAAGAGATCTCATTGGCGATCGGCATTGAAAACACCGCCTATTTCAGCCGTTTATTCAAGAAAAAAGTCGGCATTTCACCTAGTGATTATCGACAGACGGAGAATGGACGATAGGGCTGGTTCTTATTAAAAAAGCACTTACTACCATGTGTAGAAAGTACGACCGCAAAAGTTTAACTTTTTAGGGCCTATACGCATGTCAGCCGTTCCTTTTATTGATGTGCATTCCGTATAAATCAACCTTCAGATACCACAAAAGCCGATCCTCTCTAGAGTAGGATCGGCTTTTTTGTGTATAATCTACATTTAACGCCCCAACACCTCCGCCACCGAATATACGCCTGGGGCAAAGGTCTTGCCTGTTAGCTTCTTCGTCATGGCATTAAAGGTATAGTGCTCTTCTAAGACGACGACTTCATCGTATTGATTTAATAGCGTGCGAAAATCTGCATCGGATAAGAGGAAATTCTCTCGCCCATCGACATTGGGTGAAAACAAGTAATATTTTCCGACATAGCCAACTAAGTAGCTATCTACTGCTTCTTTGTTAGTACTGACCACCAAATATTTTTTCTCGTTTAGGTCAAAGTGATCGCCAGTAACGGCTAAAACTTGTGCTGGAATCGAAGCAGCATATTCACGATTGGTATAACGCATGCCATTATTCTCTGAAAGGATCAGCAATGTCGCAAAAAATAACAGAATCAAGGTACTGTATTGATAGATTTTTTTCGTGGTCAAGCTGGCAAAACTACGGTAGTTTCGCCGATCGATCGCTTGTTCATGATACAAATGATCAATGCCTCTGACCATGAAAAAGGTCATTAATCCAAGTGCTAAAATCACGATACTTGAGGCATAGCGATCGAACCCTGCCAAAGACAATGCTTCATCAGTGGGCATCGAGAACAAGAACATGGCATAGATTCCTAAATAATACCCACCAATGATACCATCGATCAACAGCAGTTCTTTGAAAAATGGATTGCGTTTTTTCATGATAAATCGGACAAATAGCCAACTGCCCAACAGGATGACCTGGATCAAGAGAATCCCTTGCGTGGAGATCGTCGCAACATCCGTGATCGTTTTGACAAAAACATCCGTTATCTGCTGCAGTATCTGAGAATCCTTTTCGCCAAAAATCTGTTTATAAGCGGTCACGCTGACTTCATGCTTCGATTTAGGAAAATTCGCTTTGACATGCAGGTTCCAAAGAATCGCCGGCAGGACAGATAGCCCAATGGCAGCTAATCCTACAATCATCATGCCCAGCCGTTGCCGCCAACGAACTGATGCCTGCCACAAGCAGACTAGTAAATAGCCGCCTAAAATCAGCAGAAAAAAGACGGCGCTATTTTTGACCAAATCAAGAGAGGCGCCAATCAAAAGAAAGAAACCGATCGACGGTAGTACGTTGCCTTTTAAAGCGAATAAGCCAGCGATGCCAGCTAAAGTCAACACTGGCAGGATAAAGTCCACTAACAAATTATTCATTCGAATCGCAATATTAAAATAATTGAAAACCGCCATACTGGTGAAGATCAGAGCAAAAGCCAGCTTTCTTTTCGGATCACGAATAATCGCAAAGAAACTATACAGACTACAGAAAATCAAAATCAATTGACCAATCAGCAAGACATTCTCATGATAGCCAACAATGATCGCTGTATAAGTAACAAACAGCGAGCTGCCTAAAGGATAGGAAGTAAAACTGATGATGGCATCGGCTGCCGTTGGCAATTGTCCCTGCGTATAAAGGAATTTAACGATCGTCGCCCAATGGGAGAAGTTGTCATAGTGGGTCAAATGACTGTGAAGCAAGGTTAAAACGAACAAAGCAAAATAGCCGTAAAACCACAGCAGGATGGGCTCTTGCAAGCCCCAACGTACCTGATGGCGCTCCTGCCAAAAACGCCAAACGCATAATAGTAAACCAAGACCAAATAAAACCCATGCCCCCCGGATCAACCATCCTTTTGGACCATATGCGACAAAGGAAAGAACGAGGATCGGCAAACAGCAAGCAGCGATCCAGCTGATGTGTTTGGGAAAATGGCAAACTCGTACAAAAAGATAGGCATAGCCAGCTAATGATAAACCAAAAAGACTAAATCGCAGCAGGATCTCGATCATCATCTTCCTCCTTTCTCAGCAAGCTGTCTACCCATTCTTGAAAGGCTGCTGTAAAACGCAGCTCGGAAAGATTGCTTACTTGATAAATCACTTGATTTTCTGTTGGTTGAAGCGTTGCTTTTTCAGCGTGAAGCACAAGATTACTGATCGGCAAGGTTAGACGGGCAGGCATCTCGACTTCTTCTGTTTTTACCAACGTGAGCTGGTCAAAACCAAACGTTGTGACCGTATAGGCTCCTTCTTCAAAGACCCATTCTTGATCAATCGACAGGACAGGCACTCGCTGAGGCGGCAATGGCTTTTGTTTGGCTTGCAGCAGATGCTTACCGAGATTTTCAAAAAGACTATCAAAGAAGGTCATCCACGGGTCACGCAGAACTGGCAGGCTTTGATTGAAGCCATCATAAATGATCTGCAAATAAGCCAAGTAGCCTTTTTCTGATAATTGGTGTAAAGCAACCCCATAGACCCAGCGATCCTTGCCTGAAAAAACGCGGACGACGTTTCCCGTCATCTCTGCTTGGTAGCCATTACGGGTGATTTTAAACGTCAGCTGCGCATCTGGCGGAAAATAAAGAGGAACGTCAGAAACGAAGGACAAGCCGTTTTCTGAGATATTTTCTGTCATCAAAGAATAGCTGGCGTCTTGGTCGGAAACTTCAACAGGATAATGGGCTCTGAACCGTTCCGTCGTTCGGTAAATCGGGCGACCGAGATAAAATAAGACCGCAAAGGTTAAGTTAAAGAAATGGGTCAGCAGCCAGAAGGTCAACACGCTGCCATAGAAAATCTCTGAACCGAATTTGCCGTAATTAAACTTCACTAAGCCGATAATCGTCAAAATCAACAGCAACAAATGCGGCACCACAAACAACAAGTCTTTTTTAGACTGAGTTGCTGCTTTATTGGTCACTTTGAAACGGGTCTCTTTGATGCCAATGGCTTGTAAAAAGACAGGAATCACTAGGTAAGGTGCAAAAATCGTTTCCTGGATCTCGCCCCAGCGCTGCGTTCGAATATCACTGCTCAAATCCTGCATCGCCAAATGCAAGAACGTATAGCTTGGCAGCCAAAACAGCAGCAAGACCCAAAAGTTGGTCTCTACGACCCTTACATTAAAGACGGTGTACAAAATCGGCGCGAAAATAAACAGCAACCGACGCAAAAACGACCACCAATACAAATAACTGTTTAAGAAAACCATTTTTTGCGCCAAAGACAACGTCTTGTTCTTAAAAAGATGGAGATTGTGGACACTTTGGACCACTCCTCTTCCCCAGCGAATCCGCTGCTTTAAGGCACTTGGGATATCAATGGGAGACAGACCGCTGGCCATGGGCTGCAGTGTTGATAAACTGCGATAACCTTGGCAATTGATCAAGGCGCCTAATTCAAAATCTTCCGTGATCGTGTCCGTCGGAAATCCGCCAGCGGCTTCGATCGCTTCTCGTGCGATCACCGTATTGGAACCTGTATAAATAGCTGTATCATGGGCGTTGTTCAAAACATTGACTTCTCTGGAAAAGAAGTCCTGCTCGTTAGGGATCGCCGCTTCTGAAAAAAGATTGTACTGAAAAAGATCCGCATTGTAAAAGCTTTGCGGTGTTTGGACAAAGCCCAACGGTTTGATGGTCTGATCTTTGCGGCGTTCCTGCTGATTTGCCACAAAATATGGCACTGTTTCCAACAAAAAATCTGAGTAAGGGATCATATCTGCATCAAAGGTCGCCACTAGCGGCGAATTGGTTTTTGACAATGCATGATTGAGATTGCCTGACTTGGCATGCTGATTGCCTGTCAATCCGATATAGCCGATGCCAAATTTATCTGCCAGTGCTTTGACCTCTGGACGGTTGGTGTCATCTGACAAGTAGATGTGAACTTTTTTGGGATCGGGGTATTTCATATGAACTGCCGCATTGACTGTTTTTAATAAAAGCGGCACTTCTTCATTATGGGTAGCAATCAACACATCGATCGCTGGATAGTCGGCTTCTGGCACGATCGGTTTTTCAAAAGGCTTTGCTTTGTTTTTGTTCCAAATCAACAGCAAGCCCGTAAAGTTCGATACGATCTCACTGCCCCAAAGCAGCAAACCAAACAGCAGGGCAAACCAAGACTCGTGCCATGGCAATGTATACAGCCCCCGCCATGATAAATAGATCAGCGAAAAGACAAACGCCAGAAAGTAAACGACTTTTTTCGCCCAAGGCAAACGTTTTTGTTCCACCTCAATCACTCCTTAAAGATGACATTTTTTTGCACATGGTAACTAAAGAAAAAGAGCAGGCAATCGACGCCTATTTTTAACAACACAGAATCCCCGATCGGCAGGATCAAATAGATCAGGTAGACGAGGAAAGAGGACAGCAAAATCTGTACGATCACTAATAAAAAATACTGCAGCATACTGTTCTTTGTCCGTTGACCAAAAACAAGCTCGCGATTGATGTAGTAATTGACGATCGCCGAAATCAAGCGGGCACCCAACGAAGCGATCACGATGGAGGACAGATCGATGACAGACAAGAAATGGATCAATAACGCATAGGCAATCACATCGACAAAGAAGGAGACCACAGATGAAAACAAATACTTCAAAAAGACGCTATAGATAGCGACGGAATCTGCCAAGACCCGAAAATGGGAAGAGGCATTTTCTTCAATATAGATAGTGGCGATCGGTTGCGAGAGAATCGGCCACCCCCGTTTCTGGGCTTCGATCAGCATCCGCGTTTCATATTCAAAGCGCTCACCTGAGATCGCCAACAAATCTGTCATGAATTTCCGAGGGAAAACCCTTAAGCCCGTCTGCGAATCCTCGATGGCAAGACCAGTCGCTAAACGTAGGATATTTCGGGTCAAAATGTTGCCGAACTTACTCCGCAAGGGCACTTCTTTGCCAAAGGATCGGGTCCCTAAAATAATACTGTCGGGATGGGCTTGTGCCTTAGCTAAGCAAGCCATCATATCGGTATACTCATGCTGCCCGTCCGAATCAATGGTCACCATAAATTCAACAGCTGGCTGGTTTGTCAGCACTTCAGTGAGGGCGGTTTTGATGGCTGCGCCTTTTCCAAGATTCTTTGGATGGGTCAAAACCTGACAGCCAAACTGCTGTGCCAACGCCGAAAAGACAGACTGATAAGCAGCCCCACTGCCATCATCCACGACTAAAATCGGCAGGTGCTGGTTATGCAAACGAATTTTCTCCACCAGAGCCAGCAGTTTGTGGTCAGGTTCTAGCGAAGGAATCATGATTAAACTATTTTCCATATGTGCTCCTCATTTAAGGTAGTATTTTTGAAAATAAAAAAAGAAAAGAAGCCAACCCCGTCAGTAAAGACAGAGTTGGTCGCGACCGCTGCGCTTGGCTCGATACAATGCTTGATCGGCACGTTCTTGCGTTTGCATCAGCAGCTCGCCCTTTTGCCGTTGTGCGATCCCAATCGACAACGTGATGCTGACCGAATCGCCTGCATCCAAGATGATTTCTTGGTAACGGATGCGCTTTTGGATTTTTTCGAGGAGATAAGCAGCAGCCTGTGCGTCTCCTTGGATCAAGATCGCAAACTCTTCCCCACCGATGCGATAGACCGGATTGCTCGCCGTACAGTAGGTCGAAAAAATACGAGCGATTTCTTGCAAAATCACATCCCCAGCACGGTGTCCGTAACGGTCATTGTAATTTTTGAAATGATCGATATCGATCAAAGCGATCGATAAGTCCACCTCGGTCGTGTCTAGGCGTTGGCGGTCCTCTTGAAATTTACGGAAGTTGTTCAACTGCGTAAGATCATCGATTTTGACCAATGCCAAAATGCGCTGCATATCATTGACTATCGAGTAAAGGAAAAACGCCAAAGTATAGGCGAGAATGCCATAAACTATATAAATTAGGGTCGTTTTTTGAATATCCCCCGTCAAATAAAAACCAAAAAGAAAGGAGATAGCGATCAAGTAGCTAATTGATAGGAACAACTCTTGTTTGTCAGTAAATCGCCGTTTGGCCCAGGCATGCAGAAATGTCAGTGTCACTATCAAAAAAAACGTAAGGTATAAGTTCAACCAAGAAGATTTTGATACTTCAAACAAGAAACGTCCTAACGCTAGATTGACCATCGTCGGTACGGTCACCTTCCACCCCAGATACTTCATGGAAAAAGCGTAAAGCAAGAAGCGCAGGTCAAATCTCGTTTCGTATACGACGTAAGAGAAATTCATCATCAGCATCCCCACGACGGTTTCACAAGCAATCGCCGCTGCGATCTGTTTCGCTTTGAACGTCCCTTGGCCAACGAATCCGTCACTGATTTTGAATAACAAATAAATATTGATGATAATTGCGCCTAAATTTGCGAGTGTATTGACAACCAGCGTATTTGCCATTTCCTGTGCTTCCTTTCTAAAAAAAAGAACCCTTACTTGCTGATTCGACGGGACAATTCCAGAAACATTTCATTGGAAAAGCGGACAAAGCATCAAGTAAGAATCACTATTAATTATTGACAGTTTTTATCACTCTTGATTTAGAATAATTTACCAGAAATTATACATAGTTTCAATCTTTTTGTTAATATGCGAAGATTCTCAAGATAAATAAAATAATCAAAATGTATATTTTGTAAATAAATAACATTATTTCTTTATTATTACTAACTTTTTGTGCATAAAGATTTAATTCTTTGTGAATTTGTGTAAATTATTTTTCCATTATTTTTTTACGTCTCAGGCAAGGTGCACACCCGGTTTCGACCACTTTGTTTTGCGAGATAGAGTGCTTGATCGGCTCTTTCAACGGCTGCCAAGATATCCCCATGACAAACTGTGCTCGCTTCAACGCCGCAAGACAAAGACATCGTCCCTTTTTCAAAATTAGCGACAGGAAACATACTACTAGAAATGGTTTGACACAGTGTCGTCATCGCAGCTACGGTCTGTTCTTTGACATCCCCTTCGATCACGACACAGAACTCTTCTCCGCCATAACGATAAAAGGAAAAGGTCTCGGCAAAATGCGCCTCTAAAAAAGTGGACGTCCGTGAGGCGAAAGTTCTCAATAGCTCATTTCCGGCGATATGACCATAACGGTCGTTGACCTTTTTGAAGTGATCGAGATCGATCATGGCGATCGTCACAGTCTTTTTCTGTGAAACGGCTTGAAGCAGATCGTGGTTATAGGTCCCATAGTTGAAGCAGCCGGTCAACGCATCGATCTTACTATTCGCCAACTCTGCCAGTACTTGGTATTCTTGCCCCTCAATCAACCGATGCAACCACATAAAACTTCCTAGCAGCACGAAAGAACCAACAAATACTGCCAACATCGCTTCCCAGTCATAGGTCGTCGTATGATGGACTAGCATCGAAAAACGCGGTGAGAGCAGGCAGGTCAAAAAATACATCATATAAAATTGCTGTTGCGGACGCAGTGACTTGATTTTTGATAAGAGAAAATCAAGGACAAAGACACCGACACCTAATAGCGGTAAATAAAAGGCTTTGCCAATGTCAGAAAAACCGACAAACAGTAAATAGAAAACGACCATACACGGCGTTATCAAAATCAAGATCTTGCCACGATCACCATAGAAAAAATGACTCGCAATAAAAGCAGTTGTGTATTGATAACAGATAAACCCAACTGAATTCATTGAGAAAGAAAGAATAAAATACAAATGCGTAAACGTCAGAATACCAATAATAAAATACTTAAATGGACGAGAAACCGATATTTTTTGCACACTTCGTACAAAAACATCTGCGGTCACCAGTAAACTGGCAATCATCAGCGGCAAACCAAACGCCAAGAGCACGCCTCGTTCTAACATTCCATCACAATCGCTCTCCTTTAGACCATAAATATCCTTGTTGTAAATGAACCCCCATCTCAAGCAGCTGCGCCATCTTATCGCGGGTCTCGATGCCTTCAACGATCAACTCAAGCTGATACTTTTTGGCGACCTTCAACCAACAGGTCAAGAAACTAAACCCGATCTCCTCATCGAGCTGAATAAACGGCAGTAGTGAAAATTTCAAACAATCCACATTTTCAAGATTGGCAAAGACCAATGACAGGGTATTTTGGCCACAGCCGATGTCATCGACAGCGATCACATAGCCATAGGCTTTGATTTTTGCAAGGGCAGTAGACAAATCAAAAGAATCATGCTGACCTATTACAGGATGCTCTGTTAATTCGATCTGCAACTGCTCTTTGTGAGCAGTCATCCCCTCAAAAAAGGTCCACGTTGACTGCCACAGCAGCTGTTGTGGATGAATATTGACACTAAAGCGGGTTTTCGGCTTTTCTTGGCACAACCGTCGCAGCTCCTGGGCATACCACTCCATCAACTGCTGGTTGCCACTTTCAGATTGAATCATTGCGCTGAATTCTTGTTGCGGAAAGCGGTTGTTTTTCTCGCTGCGCAGCAAGACCTCATAGCCGTTCACCTCTTGCTGACTTAGCGATTCTACCTGCATGATTGGTTGACATAACAGATAAAAATTGTCTGTGTTTTCCCAAATTGTTTCATTTCCCATCTTCGTTAAGCCCCCATCTAGTAAAGTTATCACTTCCGAAAATTGGTCATATTTGTATCATCGCTCGTTCATAGTCCTTAGAAAAAGAAGCTTCAAAGGAACTGACTTGCCTAAGTATACCAAATAGAGCCGCAGTTCCCCAACTATTTTAGATGATTGGGCAGAAATTTTTGTGAACGATTGGACAGAGATTGTAGCTTTCACCCATAGTTCCTCTTTCTTCTGACAGTTGGAATTCTGCGCTTTTCTTGTATCAAAAACGCTGTTTCTGGCTGACTTACACGTTGGTCGATTGGCGGTTTTGACAGCTTCTTCTGCTCATCCTCATAAAAAAGCCAGCTGAACAGGAATTGTTCAGCTGGCTTCCTTTTTCTGTTAATAAATTAAATAGTCAGAGGCACCGGCTTGCTTGATCTCGATCACCAGCTTATGAGGCAGGCAAATGCTCGTCTGCCCATTGCGATAGATCCAGCTGGTTTTGACAGCAATCTGGTCGGGACTATTGTCTTCACGAACTCGGATCGCGCCATCTTTGATCTCGACGATATTGTACTGACCTTCTGCTGGATAGTAGGTTTTTTCCATCGCATCGATTTCTTCTAAGTTAAAACGGTCAACCTCATCTCCATTGATCCGCACGATTGCATACCGATCGCCGGTATCACTTTGAGCTTGTGCTTCAAATAGAAAAAGCGGTAAAAAAGAGCCGACAACTAACAGAACAAACAGCAGATAATCATAGGGCTTTAGAAGTTTTAAAAATGGCTGGATCGTCTTTTTCATCACATGTACGCCTTTCACGGTTCATTCACTGTTCCTTTTAGAAGGTAATCGCTCTTCGAAAAAAGCAGTTAGGTCGATGATCTCTTCCTCTGTGAAGGTTTCTTGCTCCCATTGGGCAAGAATTTGTTCTTGCAAAGCCAAATCCATTTCCCAAAAATGCTCGATCTTCTTGAAATGCTTTGAGTCAAAGGAACGAAACACAGGGTAGAGCATCAAAAATTCTTCAAAGGTAAGATCCCAGTCCTCAGTATAATCTTTAACGACCCCTTCTGACAAGGCTTTTTCCGTCGGATCGCCGTTTTCTTTGATCAAGCCTGCTTCGTAAAAATGGCGATAGATTGCCTCTTTGGTGATCTCTGGATGAAATTTTTTACTGTGACGATAGGCTTCTTCAATCAGTGACGGATAGATGATCTCCATTTTCCCCCTGCTTTCTGGACGGCGTCATAAGACGGCGTTAATTCTTTTCGATTGGGTGCTGCGCTTTATATTCTGCTAAAGATACATGGTGGCTGCGCTTGAAGGTTCCTGTTGTCCCATCAAACGAAATCGCTGGTGCTTTGACGCCATAGTGGGTCCGGCGCTTATTCTTTTTTGCTTTTGATGTTTTTCTTGCAGGTACTGCCATGTCATTTCCAACTTTCTTTCACTTTCTCATTATGCACGCAGCTGCAATGCATTTTTTCGTTTATTTCGCTTAAATTCATGAATGATCTTTAATGCGCGTTTCCTTGTTTTGATGTTCGGGCTCTTTAAACGTCGATACGCACTAGACAAGTCCGTTTTTTCCATATTGACTCCTTTCTGTTACCAGCTTGCTTTTGTAACGCCGGGAATTTCTCCGAGATGTGCATGCTTACGGAAATTGATCCGTGACATGCCGAATTTATTCATGTAGCCGCGCGGACGACCATCGATCATATCCCGTTTCTTCAAACGAGTCGGATTCGAATCCTTCGGTAGTTTGGCCAATGCTTGGGTATCTCCTTGTGCTTTTAGTTCTTGACGTACTGCTCGGTATTGTTCGATGAGTTGTACTTGTTTGTTGTATTTTGCAATTTTTGATTTTTTTGCCATTCAGTTATTTTCCTTCCTATTTCTTGATTTCACGAAAAATCGCTCTGCGCCGCAACTTTGGTGAATATTTTTTTAATTCTAAACGTTCCGGCGTATTGCGCTGGTTCTTATTGGTCAAATAAAGTCTTTCCCCTGTCTCCACACATGCCAAAATAATATTGTTTCTCATAATAACCAGCTCCTTTCTCTTGCGTCACACCAAAAGAACACTTAAAGTGTAACGATTACGTTTTGTATCATATCACACTAAAACACAGGAAGCAAGCAAAACTATTTCTTCTTTTTGTTATTTAACACGTGAAGAAAACGTCATATGAATTTGTTTTCAACCGTCGCTGTCATTGGCGGCAAGATAACAGAAACCTATAGCTTTTGATCCCGCAAAAAAATCACCTGATTTTTTAAGAAATCACTGGTTGGGCTTTTCAAGCAGCCCAAGTCGTGATTCTTTGTCAGGTGATTTCATTCGGTTAATTTACTGATTGGTTCTCATGTGATGCAAGCCATTCACTGATCGCCTGCAAGCGTTCTATCCGCAAGTTCGGCAAGCCATTGCGCGACAAACCATGAGAGGATTGAGGAAACAGCATCAGCTTCGTATCGACGCCTTGACGTTGCAATGCCATGTAAAACTGCTGTCCTTGTTCTTGCGGACATCGCAAATCATTTTCCCCATGGAGGACTAGCGTGGGTGTCTTGACTTGGCTGGCATAGGCCAAAGGCGACATCTTCCAAAGTCCTTCGGTCTGATCAAGTTCCCGCAACAATTGGAATTTGACAAAGGCAGGTCCAATGTCACTCGTCCCATAAAAGCTGATCCAATTTGAGATTGAGCGTTGCGTAACGGCCGCACAAAAACGATCGGTATGGCCAACGATCCAGTTGGTCATAAAGCCACCATAACTGCCGCCAGCCACATGGATGGTGTTCGTATCGATTTCTGGATGGTTTGCCACCACGGCATCCACCCCCAACAGCAAGTCTTGATAATCTTTATTGCCATAATCACCTAAAATCGATTTGACAAATGTTTGACCGTATCCTTGCCCGCCACGAGGGTTCAACAAGATGACCCCATAGCCATTAGCGGCATGGACTTGCATCTCATGGAAAAATGTTTCCCCATAGCAGACCTGCGGACCGCCATGAATGTACAAAATCGCTGGATGATTCTCCTTTGTTTCGGTCGGAGGCAAATACCAGCCTTGAATTTGCCAGCCATCTGCTCCTTCGTACCAAAACGCTTCGGGTTTACTGATCGTTAATTGTGACATAACTGCTTGGTTAGGATCATAGAGATCGGTTACTTCGCCATTTGTTAAGTCAATCAACGCTAAGCGACTAGGGATCGTTGGCGTCGCATAAGCAACAGCAAGTTTGGCTTCTGAATAGATCGCCGCATCGAGGATATCCATTTTTTCATCAAGTAGTTTGGTCCATTCTCCTTGGGTCGTGGCACGGTACAATTGTAGCTTGCCATGTTCTGTTACGGGTACAAGGAATGTGTCATCCGTCAACCAGGTGATCGCTACGCCACGATTTTTTTGTTGAAAATCACTGATGATCGCATTGCCAAAGGCAACATCTAACTCCTTGGAAAGATTTTTGACTGCTTTCGTTTTTAAGTCGATCAAAAACAAATCATCCAAGGTCACAAATCCGTAAGAGAGATCATTGCCTAATAGTAACAGCTGATCATTGCGCGCAGCAGCAAAAGTGTAGGTTCCTTCTGGCAGGATGTTTTCTAAACTTTCTGTCTTTTTCGTCTGGCTATCAAGGAGACAAACCTTCGAGCCATAGTCCCATTCATCTTCTTCCTCTTTGTCAAAGGTGAGGAACAACGTCTTCTGATCATCCGCGATGCCAGAAAAAACAAAGGGAGAATCATGCTCAAAAATCAGTTCCGTTTCTTGTGTCGCGATCGTTTTTTTGACGATCGAATGTTTTTTTTCTTTTAAAAAGCCTACGCCATCCGCCAAATAATTGACTTTCGTAGTAGCTTTTACTTCTGGAAATTCCTTTTGCTTGTCCGTCTTTTCTGTGTCGTCTTGATTCTCTGAGACCGGCTCTTCTTGTGCCAGCTTATAATAGACCGCCGTTGCGTCTTGCTTCCAAAAATAGTCCCCCAGACCCTTCTCAGTGACAAGTGCTTGGGGCTTGCCTCCGGACACTGGCATCGTCCATAACGTACTTTCACCTTTCTTTGGATCGGTCGTCACAAAACTGAGCCTTTGCTCATCTGGCGAGACCTTTAGGTTGTTGTGGGTCGTCGCTTCGGTGCCCCACTCACGCCGTTCGTTGGTCTTTGCGTCAATACTATAAATCGCTGAATCATACGTATTAGTCTCTTGGTTGACTGCCGTTTCCAAGTAAAAAACCTGATTTTGCCCCACTGCAGGCTGCGCAATCGTTTTCAGTTCAAATAGTGTCTCATTCGTTATTTTTTCCATCCGTTTCCCTCCAAAGATACGTGTTTTCGCAGTAACTATCTACTAGTATATCAAAAGAAACGAATTTTTCTGCTTTTTTCCCGCCTTTTTTTAATAGTGAAATCCTCGCAGATTCGCTACTTCTTCAAAACCAGCTGACGTCCCTGTCTGCCGCAAGATCTCCTGCCCATTTTCTAAAAGGGTCAAGGCAATTTCCGTACTGGCGCTTTCGCGAATGATCCGATTCATTTGCCCAATAGAAGGTGCTAACAACGAATGGCCTTCTTTCGTCAACACTTCGATCGTCAGCAGCCACTGTTTTTGTTTGAGCTGGATCACTAAACGGTCTTCCGTACGTTTGACATCATGAATCTTTGCACCATGATAAGTAGCAAAACGATATTCTTGGCTGCCGACTTGCAGAACACAAATCGTTCCCAAAAAAGCAAAACCAGCAAAGGGAATGTCGGCTGCGGAGAAAAAGAACCGTACATCTGGTGCATCAAAACTGTTGCACTGAACCCAGATATAAGCTGCTGGAAAGGAGGTACCCCAGTCTTTTTCCAAATAACCGATCCCGTTCGTAAAATCGATTGGTTCTTCGTTCCAGTACAGCGTACCTTCTAAGGTATGACTCATGCTCAAGACACCGTGGTAGCACTCCATAAATGACAGATACGAAAAAGGCCCCATGATACTCGGCGCATAACGTGTCCGCTGAATCGGTTTGTGGTCGTTATATTTTACTGCTCCTTGTACTTGGAGATCGTTATTTTTTAAAGAAACTTGAATGCCTGCTTCACTAAAGATATTGTCACCAATCGTTACTTTTCGCTCCTCTTCTGAAACCTGAAAATCAGTTTCTGGAAAGGGGAAGTAATGCGCGCCCTCATGATTGATCACTTGAATGAACACTTCTTTGGTACCGTCTTCTTGAATCGAAAGACCTGGAATAAAAGCATAGACTTCTTCACCGATTTGGTGCTTATGGTACCAGCCTTCAAAAAAAGCGGTCTGCTTGTCGTGGCCGTGAAAGAACCGATCTGTTGTCAACATCTTGATTTCCCTCCGTTTCTTTTTTAAGTGTAGCATGAAGCAGAAAGATTCCTCAGGATAATGCTTTTGTCCATGTAAAAAAGCCAGAAACAAGCAACACACTTGTTTCTGGCTTTGCTTATTGCTTTTTCATCACTCGACGGGTCCACCAGAGAAAAATAAGAAACCCTACAACGAGCAGTGTCAAAAGTCCGCCGGTCATCCACGATGGATCCCCAATGTGATAAAATGCCATGGCTTTTTGCAGGCAACCAAGCAACACAAATACCCCCAGTAGAAAAACGATCGGATAAAAAGCTTTTTCTTTGCGTGATACAACAAAAACGATCGCCGCTACCAGCAAACTGCCAACCAATACTACATCAAGAGGAAATGCGATCGTCAGGAGCCACCAGTTTGGGGTCAGCAGATTGATCAACAGTGAAAGACCAATCCAGCCACTCACAACGAGCCAAAGGGAGCCGAAACGAATCACCTTGCTTGTGCCCTTCTTTTGATAGATGGTTTTGCTGATGATCGCAAAAATCCCGATGACCGCTACCACAGTTACCAATCCTGTTAAAAGATAATCCAGCAGGTTAAGAACCAGTGGTCCTTGATTTGTAAAATCAGCTATAAACTTGATGCCCCAACTGATGCCAACCGCTAGATACGCCAATTTGAGACGCTCTTCGAGATTACTCTTTGGCGTGTTTGCCAATAGTTCATCTGCTACCCCTTTCGGATCATTGCCAAAATAGTGTTGCGCCTCTTCCCCATGAGTTTGTGCTTCTAATAAATCCATTGCAATCGCGTATACCTGCTCTGTGACTTTATGCTCATCGTAAAAAAGGCTGGAAAGTAAGAGGTAGCTTCGAAAATCATCAAAAAATTGGCGATTTTTCTCATTGAATTGTTGCTCGATCAGATTGGTTTGCTCTCGCCAATAGGTCGTCTCTTGTTTATTTGCCATGTTTCCTCACTCCTTAAATAATCCTTCGACTTTCTTCATTAGGTTCGTCCATTGTTCTCTAAATTGTGCCAAATAGTCTATGCCTTTCGGGGTGATCAAGAAATACTTGCGATCAGGTCCTTCAGGTGATTTTTTCATCTCAGAGGTAATAAGTTCTTGTTTTTCCAACTTCTGCAGCAAAGGATAGATCGTGCCGCCAACGATCGTTTCAAAGCCTCTTTGCTTCAGTTCCTGTACCAGTTCATAACCATAAATCTCTTTTTGAGCAATCACTTGCAAAACACACCCTTCCAAAACCCCTTTTAGCAATTGCGTCTCTTTCACGATTTCCCTCCTTTGGTTCCCTTTATCTAGTTTGTTATACAAACTAGTATTGTACCTAGTATACGTGTTTGTCACTAGTTTGTAAAGCATACTAGTAGAATAAAAAAATCTCCTAAGAAGAATTTTCTTCTAGGAGAATTTTATCAGATGATTCAACGCTTCACCCCGCGTTGATAGGAATCATTGTACGCTTGAAAAGACTTATCGTGAAGTTTCGCCGCTGCATCTGCCAACCAGTTGACATTTCTGATCAATGCGCGGCCTTGTAAAACCAAATCCACTTGATTGGTTTGCAAAAGATATTCGCAAAGATCAGGATTATCCAATAAACCGACTGCTGCTACGGGAATATCGACCACTTGCTTGATAGCTGCAGCAAAGGGCACTTGATAGCCATCATAGATCGGAATGTTAGGCTTTTTATCCACCACACCGCCTGTGGAACAGTCAAGACAATCAATGCCATCTGCTTGAAGCCATTGGGCCACTTGCTGCCAATCTTCCAACGAATTTTGGCGTCCTGGTTCTTCATAGTCTGTCAGTGACAAGCGCATCCACAAGGACCCAGAAAAGACTGCCCGAACTGCTTGTACCGTTTCTTTTACAAAGCGATAGCGATTCTCTAAGGAACCACCATACTGGTCGGTGCGTTGATTGACGAGAGGCGAAAGAAATTGATCCATCAAGTAGCCATGAGCCCCATGAAGTTCGATCATCGTGACACCCGCTTTGGCTGCTCGTTGGGCAGCCTGAACAAAACTATCTTGCACCCGTTTGATTTCCGACAGGGTCATTTCTGACGGTAACGGGTAGCGTTCGTTAAAGGCAACGGCACTTGGTGCCAAAGGATTGCTGGCATCAACTGCTTTTCGTCCTGCATGGCTTAGTTGGATGCCTACTTGCGCATCGAACCCATGCAGCAGTTCCACCAATTTCGTCAGCTCTGTTTGCTGCTCTTCATTCCATAACCCTAGATCATTGTTTGTGATTCGTCCGTCTGGTTCAACGGCAGTCGCTTCAATAATGATCAAGCCGACTTTGCTTAATGCTCGTGCCCCGTAGTGAACAAAATGAAAAGGCTCCGCAACACCGTCTTCTTTTTTTACTTCATACATACACATCGGCGACATAACGACGCGGTTGGCCAATGCTAAATTCGCTAGCTTCACTGGTGACAATAATTTGGACATGCTGACACTCCCTCAACGATTTTTCGCTTTGTATTTTTCTCTATATTCAGTATAAACAGCCCCTTCAAAAACACAAGCAATGACCCTTTTTCCCATTTTTAAAACAAAAAAATAGACGCATTCTGCTTGCTCCCATGACATTGGAACAATCAGCTGCCTCTTCCCACTATTATTATACCGCATCCAGAGTCAAAAAAATAGACTAGTATTTTTGGTGGATGCCCGTATAATTGAGATACTTTGGAGAATGGATGTGAGTCTAAATGAACGACCTAAAGGCTGAAAAGAAGCATCTCGCAGACACGTACCAGCAATTGCTGACGCGAAAGACAGTGCTGAACAGTTTATTGACTGAAGGCAGAAAAAAAGATCGCCTTGAGATGCAAAGCATCGGCGAAGAGATTCGCTTAAACTTTGATAATTTTGCTGACCGTTTAGATACTTTTGCTGCCATCGAAAGTAAGAATCGTGAGATCGACCAAATGAACGCCGCTCTTCAATCTGCTGAACGTGAATTAGCTGCCATCGACCGTCTACTGGATAGTCCCTACTTTGGTAAAATCTCCCTACAATTTGAAGATGAGGAAACGATAGAAGATTTTTACATTGGGATCAATGGTTTTGTTAATGAAAATAAGGAAGGGTTGATCTATGATTGGCGCTCCCCTATTGCCGAATTGTTCTATGCCAAACGCTTGGGCCCGGTCTCTTATCAAGTGAACAATCAGACGATTTCTGCTGCTCTTGAACATCGCCGACAATTTATTATCGAAAAAGATCACATGAAGCAAGCCTTTGATACCTCAGTCGCGATTCAAGATGAAGTGTTACTGGCAGCCCTTGAAGCCAATAATAGTCAAAAAATGCAAGATATCACCGCTTCGATCCAACACGAACAAAACGTCATCATCCGTGACTTAGCGCATAAAAACCTACTGGTCAACGGTGTTGCTGGAAGCGGAAAAACGTCTGCTGTCATGCAGCGAGTCGCCTTTTTGCTGTACCATTTTCGTGAAGAGATGACCGCAGAGAATGTCTTGATCCTCTCCCCGAACTCTCGGTTTATTGATTATATTTCGCAAGTGCTGCCTTCCCTCGGTGAAAAAAATCCATTGACGTTGACCATGCGCCAGTTTTGCCAAGCATTTCCTAGTGTTGACTTAGAATCGGAAGAGGCGTATTTTGACCGCATCCAGCAAACACCCAGTGAAGCAATCGACCTTTTGCGCAGTGCGGACTTCAGCCGCTTTCTTCAATCCTTGAGCAAACAGCTGCCAGAAGAACTTGTGCTTCAGTTTAAACCAATCAAAAGAAAAAACGTCGTCCTTTTTTCTGAAGAAACGATCGACACTTTCTTCCAAGAGACACCGAAACAGGCATCCTTGCGCGATCGCATCCAAGCAGTCAAAAAGAAATTGGCTTACGCTTGGGAGGATCGACTGCAAAAAAATGCCTTAGCAGCAAATGTTCACGACCAAGTTCGTTCTTTGACTGAAGACGAACAGCGCTCCCTATTAGGGACAGTTTTAAAGGATGATTCAGAAAAAACGATTCAGAAAGCAGCCATTCGCCTCCTGAAGAAAAAATACGCAAAAGTTTCCAAACAAATCAACGACCTTACTTGGTTTGATACGAAACGATTGTTAGCAGACAGTGCCGACTATTTTACTCACGGACAGATCACTTTGACGCAAACAACAGATAGTTTGGATTATACCGTTTGTCTATTGCTGATTCGTCATTTGCTCGCCGAAAAACAACCTGTCCCTGCGTTACGCTATCTGTTTATCGATGAAGTCCAAGATTATACGCCAGCACAAATTCAGTTTCTATTATGTCTTTTTCCTATGACCGCTTTTACCCTCGTGGGGGATCAGCAACAGGCGATCTTTACAAGTGCCATCACCGTATCAGAAATCCAAACGTTATTTCAACAACAGGCGAAATTCCTCGAAACGTATCAGCTGACTACGAGTTATCGTTCTAGCGGTGCAATCACGCGGTTATTTGCCCAAATGCTACCAAAAGAAACCAATTTAAACATCTCTGCCGTTCGACCAGAAGGAAAGTTGCCACGGTTTTATGCCAATCTGCCTGACGTTGCGTTAGTAGACATAATAAAGGAACTTAAGCAACCAGTAACGATCATCACCAAAGATAGTCGATCCAGTGAGGCGCTCAAACAGTTCTTCGATAAACAGGCCGTGTCATTTCATGGAACGGTTTTACCGATTTATCTTGCCAAAGGATTGGAATTTAAGCAGGTCCTCTTATATGATGTCTCAGAAGAAAATTATCATACCGATCAAGACCGGCGAATTCTCTACACGGCGATTTCTCGTGCAATGGAAGAACTGGTGGTAACTTCAAAAGGAACCTTTTCGCCGTTTCTCACTCCTTGAATAGTAAAACGAGAAACCTCCTACTTTCTATAGAATCTTGATGAGATTTGAGAGAACCCTGTCTTGCCTCTCTGAGTAGTTCTCTTATCTGATTGATTTAGAAAGCTATCGATCAAATAAAAAAGCATCAACGCGATTGCGTTGATGCTTTGCTTTTGAATTGATTAGCGATGGATGTAAGTATATCCAGATGCGCTCATTGTTGCAGTGTTTGGTCCACCAGGACTGTCAAAGCCCATTCCGCCTTGAGAGATTGTGATGGTATTGTTTGATGGGTTGTATGATTCAACATAGGCTACGTGTCCATAAGTTGGATCAGCAGTCCATTCGCCACCAACTGATTGACCAGCGGCAAAGACTACAACGGCACCGGCTGCTGGTGTACCATTGACAGTGTATCCATCAGCTGCAGCTGACGCACCCCATTGTGCACCATTACCCCAGTAAGTACCTACCCAAGGAGCGCGGTTTTTCACGTACCAAGTACATTGACCCCAAGCATACATGTTACCTGAGCTTGAATGATCTTTTCCGCCGCCAGTAGAAATACTTCCGGTAGAATTATTGTTTGATGAAGAGTTTGAGTCTGAGTTACTTGAGCTTGAATTGCTTGAACCAGTGTTTGAAGAGCCTGCGTTCGATGAACTTGAGCTGTTAGAACTGCTGGTATTGCTTGAGCTTGTGTTGCTTGAAGAACTACTTGTTGCTGTTTCAGTAGAAGCTGTTGTATTCTCTGTCGTGCTTTCAGTTGATTGAGCAGCAGCTTCTTGTTGTGCTTCTTTCAAAGCAGCAGCTTGTCTTTCTTCTTCTGCTTTTTGAGCAGCAGCAGCTTCTTGTTGTTCTTTCAAGATACGTGCTTTTTCAGCTTCTGCTTCTTGTTTTTTCTTATTCAATGCATCTTTGTCTTTTTCAGCAGTTGCTTGTTCTGCTGCTAAGTTTGCTTTCAAGACATTTAAATCAGCTTGTTTTGCTGCGATGGCATCTCTTTGTTGGCTAAGTTCTGCTTGGTTCGCAGCAACTTCTTGGATCTTGCTTTCGTTTTCTTTGACTTTGTCTTCAACATCTTGTTTGTCTTGTTTTTGTTGTTCAACTAAATCATTGTTTGCATTGACGATCGTTGTCATCGCTTGTACGCGACCGATAACATCCGTTAAAGAATCTGCTTCTAAAACAGCATCAATGAAATTGGTGCTTTGACCGTTAACTTGTACATCACGGGCTTGCTTTTGGATTGCTTCTTCACGTTTGGCAATACGCAATTTCAATGTTGCGATTTTGTCTTGCAATTTCTCAGCTTCCTGACCTAACTCAACTTGTTTCGCTTCTAATGAAGCAACTTTTGCACTCACTGTTTCAATTTCTGCTTCTAGAGAATCGATTTGTGATTGGGCGTCAGCTTGCTGACCTTTAAGAGAATTGATTTTTTGGTCTTGCTGCTCGATTTGATCATCAATGGAATCTGCAAATGCTAATGCAGGTGCTGCAACTGCTGTTAATGTTAGTGAACACACCATTAATGCTGATAACAAACTATTCTTCACTCGTTTTTCCTCCGACTAGCTGGTTGATTTGACAGATGAACTGCCTTTATAAAAACTTAATTTTGTCTAAGAAAGTTTAATGTTCGATTTAACGACAAATGAATTCTACCATAATGATATGACACACAGATAAAGGAAATGTTACAAAAATGTTTCAATCTAACACTTCCTTTATCTCAACGATAAATAACAAAACAATTAAAGACCGTTAAATCAACGTTTCTGAATAAATTACCGCGTTTTCTTTTCATTTTCATCATCAAAAATAAAATCAATTAATGTTATCTTTATTGAAAGTAAAGCTAATTCGTCAGGGTTTAAAGCTTGATCACACTTTTTTTAATAAGAAAAACTATGAAAACAAGAAATCATTCAAAAAAAGACCATTTATGTGACAAGATCCCTATTCCTTTCTATAATAAATAAAACAAGCGAGGAGGGAATCGCGATTCGTACACACAAAAAATGGTTTTGGCCATTGGCACTACTTACACTTTTTGTCACCTGTTTCCTGTTATTCTTTCAATTTCGTAAGGTGCATGAAGCCGATACTCCATTGCAACAGGCGAGCAACAGTGAGTTTTGGCTCTTAAGTGATATTCATTTTCTTTCCTCCACGCTCCATGATAACGGCGCAGCCTTTCAGACCTTCACAAAGGGAGCTGCTGGCAAAGAGATGACGTATCAAGAACAATCGATCGAGGCCTTCACCGCTCAAGCCTTAAAAGAGAAACCCACGGGAATTATTTTGACCGGTGATATGACGCTCAATGGCGAGAAAGCAAGTGCTCAAGAGTTGGCAAGATTGCTTGAACCATTGCAAGAAGCTGACATTATGGTTTTAGCATTACCTGGCAACCACGAGATTTACAATGGTTGGGCGCGAGCATTTAAAGGTGAAAAGGAATACTACGCAGATCAAATCAGTCCTGAGGATTTTCAAACGATTTTTGCTGAAGGTTACGAAAAAGCCAACAGTATCGACAAGTCTTCCCTTAGCTACAGCATTCAGTTAAACGACAAGTATCGTCTCTTTTTGCTCGATTCATGTATCTACGATTCTGAGGTTAATTGGGATGATCCTACTACGAATGGTGAGTTGAAACCGGCTACTCTAACTTGGTTGGAGGAGCAATTAACCCTGACGAAAGAAGCGGAGCAAGTACCACTGGTCTTTTTGCACCATAACTTGTTCAGTCATAATGAACTCTTACAAGACGGTTATGTTCTTGACAACGCCTCTGAGACTGTCGCTTTGTTGGAACGCTTCAACGTGCCAGCCGTTTTCTCTGGTCATATCCACATTCAAGACATTAACGAAGGGAATGATTCGCTTTATGAAGCAGTCACTGGGTCTTATTCAACGGCAGAATTAGGCTACGGTGTCCTTTCTCTTTCTGACAAGGAAATCAACTACGAAGCACGCCAGATTGATCTCGATGCTTGGGCGGCTGAAACGAAGCAAACAGATGAACAGTTGCTGAACTATCAAAACTACCAGAAAAGTATTTTTGAAAAAGACACCGACCAACTGGTCCGTGACCAATTGTCCGCAGTGTCTGAACTGTCAGATGCCCAGATGACAAAACTTTGCGCGTTTGTCACGAAGTTGAACACCGCCCTTTTTACTGGCAATGATACTTACTCAGCCGAAGAAAAAACTGCTATCAAAGACTCCGAGGAGTATCAGTGGTTAGCGACCTATTCTTACTTTTTGAAGCAATATGTCGATTCAATGCTCGACGATCAAACCGATGATCGCAAACTGACGATCCCCCTCACAGCAGAATAAAGCCAAAAAGTGTCTTCTTCCTTTCTTTTAGGAAAAAGACACTTTCTCTTTTCTAATGAACGATAGCCCTCTCGTTTGGGTAAACGAGAAGGCTATCTGACGAGTCAATATTTATTCTTTGAAAGTGCAGCATACTATTACTACTATTATTTATTTCTCATTTAAACGATACAATCCCTAACCTCTATTGTATCCTTGTAACTCTGAAGTTACGCCAGGTTTGAATAAATTTCTTCAAAACAAGTAACGTGTGGTACAAAAATATTTGTCGCTTATCAATAACTATACCACGCAACTAGGCGCCGACGGAAGTAAACTAGCTTATTCTTAATCATTACTTAAACAAAAGGTATTGTTTTCAAACAGTGTTGCTCCTTTAAGAATTCTACGTGAAGCGATCAACCTTCCTGTCATGCATATCTGCTAACCATTCCTATAAGGGAATTCCTTTTATTCAATAGGCAAGTCGTGCTGTTTTAAGAAAGATAATTTATCCCAGTAGCCTCTTTGAAATAAAATTTTATCATTTACTATTTGAAAAAAACCGCAACCTCTCAAACCTAAGGGGTCACGCCACTCTAAAATTGCCCATTGTCCATCTTCGAAAATATTCTCAACGATACAAACCATTTTTGCGTTAGAAAATTCTTGCTCAAACATCTGCTTGATCGCTTGTTTCCCAACAACTGGCTCATTAGCAACCTGATGGTTTATTGCATTGTCATCATATAATTCTGAAATAATTTCAACATCTGCCTGATTAAACGCATCAACCCATTGGCAAAGTATTTCTTTTGGCTTCATATAAATCCCCCTCGAAATGTAATCATCTTTGTTCCCATCTCCAATAAAAAAAGTAGCTAATTTGTACCAATATATTCTACTTTTACAATTCATTCAAGACAATATCGATGAAACGAATAAGAATTATCGACCTTTCACATCGATTACTCTTGTATAAGTACGGGGGACCATACATTGAATCGTGGCATTTTCCACTGTACCTGTTTCTTTATTCTATTCAAATGAGACATGCCATTTGAATCACTAGCGATCATTGATTTTATTGGTAGCGATGCTACTAAACCTGTTCAATCACTTTTTCATTTATTGTGAAAAGCATTTATTTATTGAATACGGTATATAGCCTCTCTTTCTGTTTTCCTCTTTTTATACGCTTATCATCGAATGAGAAATCATGGATAAGTAAAACGCAACGCTTAGGGTTAGTTGACTATCGAAAACAAAGATGTACTATTTACCATGTCAGGCCCTCAAAGCCTGCAACTATTCTCTTGTAACAGATCCTGGAAACCTTATAAATTTCAATATTTACATAAAATAAAACAAAAAAAAAGCGAGAACCCAATGGATTCTCGCTTGTTAACGTCAATTAACCTTTAACGATGTTTGTTGCTTGTAAGCCACGTTGGCCTTCTTCAACGTCGAAAGTCACTGCTTGACCTTCTTCTAAAGTTTTGAAGCCGTCGCCTTGGATAGCTGAGAAGTGAGCAAATACATCATTGCCGTCTTCACCTGTAATAAATCCAAAACCTTTATCTGCATTAAACCATTTTACTGTACCGTTATTCATAAACGTATACCTCCATATTACACATCGACTGTGTTTATTTGTTTGTAATAGAAAATGATGTGTAATTGAAGTGTGTATCAATAGAAAAGATAAACAAGTATTAACATATCAGAACTTTACCTATTCATCATAGCATGGTTAAAATAAAATAGCAAATAAAGTTGGCTTTTTTTCTTGATAAAAAAGCTAAATTGTTAAGAAACCTTATGATTAAGCCTAGCAATTGCTTTATCTGGAAGAATCAAAAATCAAAGAGTTGCGCCGTTTGAAGCAATTACTTTTTTGTACCAATCAAATGACGCTTTCTTGATGCGTTTCTTTGTGCCATTGCCTTCATCGTCTTGGTCAACATAGATAAAGCCATAACGTTTCGACATTTGTGAGGTTGAGGCACTAATGATATCGATACAGCCCCATGCCGTATAGCCAAAGACCTCGACGCCATCATGCAACGCTTCATTGATTTGTTCAATATGCTGACGCAGATAGTCGATTCGATAAAAATCATCGATGGTGCCATCTTCGTTTACGACATCTTCTGCTCCCAAACCGTTTTCGGCAATAAACAAAGGTTTTTGGTAGCGGTCATAGAGTTGATTCAATGCTGTTCGCAACCCTTTGGGATCGATCTGCCAGCCCCATTTACTGCTTGGCAAATAGGGATTTTTAATCCCACCAGTGATCAGATTCCCAACAGCACTTTCCAAGCGTTCTGGATGTGCGCTGACTGCGCTGGACATATAGTAACTAAAGGAAACAAAATCAACCGGGTTTTCTCGGATGACTTCTAAGTCTCCTGGTTCGATCACCAATTCAACTCCTTTTTCTTCAAACATGCGGTTGGCATATGCTGGATAATAACCTCTTGCCTGCACATCACTGAAAAAGAGTGAGGTTCGTTGACTTTCAACTGTTTTTTGGACATCGTCTGGATCACAGCTGTACGGCGTTAATAATTGATAGCTGATCATGCAGCCGACCTTGGCATCGGGAATCAATCGATGGCAATAGTCAGTCACGATTGCGCTGGCGACAAATTGATGGTGCGCCCCTTGGTACTTGTCTTGTTCAATATTAGGATGACCTTCTTCAATGATCCCGACACTAACATATGGATGGTGTTTAACACAGTTGATTTCATTAAAAGTCACCCAGTATTTGACTTTCTTTTGGTATCGCTCAATCACCGTCTTGGCAAAACGGACGTAAAAGTCGATCACTTGCCGGTTTGGCCATCCTCCATACTCAGTCACTAAATACAAAGGCATCTCATAATGGGATAGTGATACCACTGGTTCGATCCCATACTTCAAACACTCATCAAAGACTGCGTCGTAAAATGCCAATCCAGCTTCGTTTGGCTCTACCTCATCCCCCTTTGGAAAGATCCGTGTCCAGGCAATTGACATCCGATAGGCTTTGAAGCCCATCTCAGCAAATAAACGAATATCTTCTTTAAAGTGATGATAAAAATCGATTCCCTGTCTTTTCGGATAGTATTTCGTGCTGTTTGGATCCTGTGCTTCTGCAACTTGCTGATGAGTCATCATATGCCATTGGTCAGTCCATCGTTCTTTCGGCATTGAGGAATCGAATAGATAGACATCAGAAACCGACAAGCCTTTTCCATCGATTCCAGAACCTCCTTCAACTTGGTTGGCAGCTGTTGCTCCTCCCCAGAGGAAATCTTTTGGAAAATAACTTTTCATTTTACTTGCCGCCTTTCAAAAATGATTCGTACGCCAACGCTTCCCCATTCGTGGCGATCACTTGCTGATAATACGCAAAACTAGCTTTTTTCTTGCGGGAAAGATCTCCGCTACCATCATTTTGCTTATCGACATAGATAAAGCCGTATCGTTTTTCCATCTCTCCTGTCCCCGCAGAAACGATATCGATCGGTCCCCACCATGTATAGCCTAGAATCGTTGCGCCATCTTTGATCGATTCCGCCATTGCTTCTACATGGTCTTTCAAATAGGCCATCCGTTCTTCATCGACGATCGATCCATCTTCATTGACAACATCCTTTAAACCAATTCCATTTTCAACGATAAATAATGGTTTTTGATAACGATCAGTCAATTCGCTGCAAACATAGCGTAATGCCAGCGGATCGATCGGCCATCCCCAAGCAGTTTCTTTTAGGTAAGGATTCTTTTTCCCTAGTAATCCGCCAGTATTGCCTAAAATTTTCATGCCTGCTTCATGCAATGAGCTGCGGTAAAAACTAAAGCCTAAATAATCGCAGGTCCCCGCTTTAATGATCGCTAGATCTTCTTCTGTAATGTCCAGCAACAGATGATTATCCTTCACGATGCGGTCGAAGTATTCCGGATATGCTCCTCGCAATTGCACATCACTATAGAACAAGGAACGACGGCGCAGTTGATACGATTCAAAAACATCTTGCGGGTTGCACGTCGCAGGGTAAATCGGGCTCAGTGACAGCATACAGCCAATCTGATTGTTTTCATCTACTGCCTTCCCATTCAGAACTGCTTTGGCACTTGCAACAAACATATTATGACTTGCTTGATAAAGTGCCTGTAATTTTTCTTCTTCAGTCTCGAAAGAAAACACATCGATACCTGCTGCGAGTAACGGGATCGTATGGGTATGGTTGATTTCATTGAAAGTCATCCAATATTTCACTTTCCCTTTGTAGCGTGCAAAAACCACTTTTGTATACCGATCAAAAAAATCGATCAGTGCACGATTTTGCCAACCACCATATTTCGTCACCAAATGCAGTGGCGTCTCAAAATGAGCTAATGTAACAACTGGTTGGATCCCTTTTTCATTCAAGGCATCAAATAAATCATCATAAAATTGTAAACCTGCTTCATTGGGTTCCGTCTCATCCCCATTCGGAAAAATGCGACTCCAAGCAATTGAGGTACGCAAACACTTCAAGCCCATTTCCGCAAACAGTTCAATGTCTTCTGGGTACCGATGATAAAAGTCGATGGCTTCATGGCTCGGATAAAAGTTATCCTCTTCAAGCTGCAGTGAAACTTGCTCAATACGTTTTTCACCAAC
Organism: Enterococcus casseliflavus; assembly: GCF_029215545.1. NCBI lineage: Bacteria > Bacillati > Bacillota > Bacilli > Lactobacillales > Enterococcaceae > Enterococcus > Enterococcus casseliflavus. Next base: position 2,728,521 of record NZ_CP119393.1, read on the forward strand.
TGGTAAAATATCTGCTACACTTAATCCTTTTCCTCCTTCCAAATAAGCTCCTTCGGCTTGATTTGCGGCGATCGCGCCGCCCCATAGGAAATTTTTTGGAAATACACTCATGAAATCGCTCCTTTTAATAAATCATTTGCTACCAAAGCGGTAACGTCTTTTTTCGCTTGATCCACAACTGTCAATGCATCTTCTTTGATCACACTGGTAAAGACCAACATGGTTGTCGGATCATATCCTTTTTCAATAATTTTTGCTAAGTCAAAGGTGCCAATTTTTTGCCCCTTCACGACTTGATCCCCTTGTTTCACCGAAATCTCAAACACGCCTTTTGCTAAATCAACCGTGTCTAAGCCGATATGAACCAACACTTCCGTCCCAGCAGCTGATTGGATTCCAAAAGCATGTCCAGTTGGAAAAACTGTCACAACCGTACCAGTAAGTGGCGCATAAATATCGCCGGCTGATGGATAAACGGCTAATCCATCCCCCATTGCTCGAGAAGAAAATACTTCATCTTTGACATCATCAAGTGTGATCGCTTCACCAGCAACTGGTGTCATCACTTGCAGCCCTGCACCTTCTTCTAAAACAGGTTCTACCGTTTCTTCAAATCCTAATACATAGGTCAAAATAGCAGTACCGAAGAACGCAAAGGCAATGCCGATCAAATAGTACACAAAGGTGTCCCCAAAGAAAGCTGGCAATGTCGTCAATGCTGGGAAAACATAGACGATGGCCTTGGTTTGCATCATTCCCATAAACGCACCAGCAAGGGCACCAACGATGGTTTGAGCAATCAACGGCTTTTTAAATTTTACCGAAAGTCCATAGACGATTGGCTCTGTAATTCCTCCAAGCAATGCTGGAAGCAAAGAAGATAGCGCCAGGCCTTTGGTTTCTTTTCTGCGAGAGCGTAAAAACACACCTAAAGCAACCCCAGCACTCGCAAATGTTGCTGCTGCGATCATCGGGCGCAGCGTATCATAGCCATATACCGCTAGGTTATTGACCATAATCGGTACAACTCCCCAATGGATCCCGATCATTACTAAGAATGTCCAACCGCCACCGATCAACAAGCCAGCCAACAGCCCGCTCTTGTCGCTGATAAAGTTCATGGCATTGCCTAAACCGTCCCCAAGCATTACACCGACCGGTCCAATGATCAAAACGGTCAAAGGCACCATGATCAAAAGAGCTACTAGTGATAGAGCAAAAATCTCGATACTCTTAGGAATGATCCGTTTGAGTAGTCGTTCCAAGTGCGAGTAGATATAGATCGAAACGATCGCTGGAATCACGGTACCCGAATACCCCATCAACACAGCTGGGATGCCAAAGAAATCGACCGTCACACCGTTTTCCGTCACCATTGCTGTAAAATTCGGCTCCAGCAACGCGCCAACGATTGCTAAAGCAATAAACATATTGACTTTGAAAATCCGCGCTGCACTGATCGCTAAAAATAAAGGCAAGAAATAAAAGACACTATTGCCAGCAGCAGCTAATATTTTATAGGTGCTTCCTTCCGCATCCATCAAATGATAGGTTGTAAAAACAACTAGCAAAGCTTTCAACATCCCTGCCCCTGCAAGAGCAACAATGATTGGATTAAAGATCGCAGACAATACATTGAAGAATCGGATAAATACATTGCCTTGTTTTTCTGTTGATTCTTCGGCATCCCCATCACTTTCCAAAGCATTTTGGATCGAATACTTACTCATGATCGTTTGAAAAACATCCGCTACATGATTACCGATCACGACTTGAAACTGGCCATTTCCTTCAATGACAGACAATACCCCATCAAGCTGCTGAATCTTATCCTTATTTTTTCGTGCCAACTCGACATCTTTCAACTTAAAACGCAATCTAGTGATGCAATGATACAGGCTAACGATATTTTGTTCCCCACCGACCTGTGCTATAATTTCACTAGCAAGTTTTGAATAATCTTTTGCCAAATGACTCACTCCCGTGTTTGATTTATAAAGCGCTTTATGGCGTTACTATAGCAGATTTTTTTCTCTCACCTGCGAAAGTTCGCAATTTGGAAACTGCTTACAAGAAAGGAAAGAAAATGGGCCTCTTAATCATTCGTTTATTGAATCTTTTAAATAATGCACCCACTGATTCCACCAACTACTATATCGGTTTGACCATGATCAACCATTATGATCAGATCCAAACTCTAAGCATTGGTGAATTCGCTGCTCTTTGCCATGTGTCAAAGTCAACCGTTTCAAAATTCGCTCGCACCTTGGGCTTTGATGATTATGGCGATCTAAAAGACAACGCTGCCTTTATCGAAAACCGCTTCAACAATCCCCTGAATTATCGTTCGAATATTTTGTCTGCCTTAGAGCAAGAGGGCGTAGACTCCTATTTTGACGCAGTTGTACAAGACATCGATTATCTGCGTCATCATCTTGATCTGCCAGCCATCGAACGGGTCGCAAAAGCCATTGTGACGCATAAAAATGTCTTTGCTTTTGGAATTTTATTCTCAGAATCGGCTGCTATTGATTTCCAGATCAAACTAGCATACAACGGCAAGTTCATTCGGACCTTCCAAGACGATCTTGTACAGGAAGAAATCATCAAGACCGCTGATGAAGAATCGCTGTTTATCATTTTTACCAACTCCGGTGACTACCTAACGAAACAGCAAATTCGAAATGGAACACCACGGAAAGATTTCTTCGATCGAACCAAAGCCAAAGTCATCGTGATCACCGCTAATCCACAGATCTCGGAACTGCCCTTTGTCCAAGAAGCAATCATCTTCCCTCACCAAACCCATTTTCAAACCCATGCTTTTATGTATCAGTTCATCATGGATTTGATCGTATCGAAGTTCAAGCAGTTGACGGATCGAAAGCGCATGTAGTAATGACCCTCCATTATAGAAGAAGGGCATTTCTTCCATAATGGAGGGTTCTTTGTGAATAAGATGTCTCATTCATTCGTAAGCGTCACTCATTTATTCCTAGTTTCTTTGAAATTTTTTTAATCCTAAGCTGCTATTTATTAAAATTCTCCTCATTTATGTTTTTTGTTTCACAAACTTCACCTCGGTATGGTATAATCATTTTGTTTTTAAGAAAACTATGGGAATACAAAGGAGAAGGAAACATGAAAAAAACTAAAATCACTTTAATCGCTGCATCATTGCTTATGGGAGGCACTCTTTTAGCTGCATGTAGTTCAGATAACGATACAGCTGCAAGCTCATCATCATCAACAGCAGCTTCAACTGCTGCATCAACTGAATCATCAGATGACGTTGTTTCAACTGCTTCTATCAGTGACCAAACTTCAGTGATCGAAAAAGCATTGAGCGCAGATGGTAACTGGATCGTTGCTGTAACTGGCGACATGACATTTGATAACGATGTAACCGTTGATGGCGAATTCCACGACAAAGGTGACGACTCTGCTGATATCTACCGTAAATTTGCATTGTACTCACAAGATGAAGACCGCAACGTAACAGCTGAATACACAGTAACTGTTCCTAAATTGATCGTTAACTCAGAAAACTTCAACATCGTTCACGGTGTAATCAAAGGTGACGTTGAAGTGAATGCTAACGGCTTTGTATTGAACGGTGCAAAAGTTGAAGGTAACGTAACATTCACTTCAAAAGAATTCCAAGATTCAGCAACACTTGACGAAGATGGCGCTTCTGTAACAGGTGACGTAACAGTTAGCGAATAATCTTTCACTGGATTTCTGTGAAATAGATGAACAAAAAACGAGGTTGGCAAGTCGATCGTTGATCCCTTGCCAACTTTTTTTGTTTTTTTATAAACAATTGCATCCGCTCTCATTACTAACATTGTGTAAGTAAGAACAAAGCCCAAGAAAAAAACTGGCTTGCTTACGCAAAACCAGTTTCTTCTTTAGGCGCTTATTCTTCAATAACTGCCCACTTGTAGTCATATTGCGCACCAGCACCGTGTGATACGACCCCTTTTACTTTTGGTGCGCGTAAATGAGCTTCAACATTTTGGTACACAGGGATGACCCCTTGTTGATCCATAATGATTTTCTCTGCATCTAACAAATCTTGCCAGCGAGCATCTGGATTGCCAGCGTTTGTCGTGGCAGACGATTTCACTGCTGCATCGTACTCCTCACTTGTCCAACGACCGCGGTTGTAGGAATTGTCGGTAACAAACAAATCAGTAAAGCTACTAGCATCCGCATAGTCAGCTCCCCAACCACCCATGACGACATCAAAGTCACCTGAGTTTGAACGATCTAAACGAACGGAGAAAGGAACAGGACTTAGGCTAACTTTCACCCCATCCAGCGTGTCTTGAATCGCACTTTGAATATACTCAATGGCTTTTTTGGTTGAATCTGTATCAGAAGCCAAAATTTCAAAGCTCAAGGAATCGATTCCCAACGCCTCTTTGGCTTTTTCCCAATGTTCTTTGGCCTTTTCTTGATCGTATTCAATGACACTTTCCGCTTCATCGACAAAATCAGTATTATCAGTTGGGTTAAAGGTCATTCCTTTTGGTATCAATCCTGTGGAAGCCAATGAACCGTCCCCTAAAATCGATGTCACTAATGCATCACGATCGATGGCATAAGAGATTGCTTTACGCAGATCCTCATTGCGGAATGGCGAATCTTCTTCTCGCTGATTCAACTCGATATAGGAAGTACGGGCTAATGGTTCTGAAACAAACGCTTCATCATTGGCCATCTGCTGCGCCAATTCTCCTGTTAAGATGACGTCGTCTGCTTGCCCATCTTGGAATAGATTCAAGGAGGTCGATGATTCTTTTACGACACTAACATTGATGGTATCAAGTTTCACCGTCTCTTTGTCCCAATATTGGTCGTTCTTTTCATATGACCATTCTGTATCGGTTCCTGGCCCATCAAAGCCAGCCAACACAAAGGGTCCATTGTAAACGGCATTGTCGCTTGTTGAAGCATATTGATCGCCGTTGTCTTCTACGACTGCTTGGCTTTGTGGGAAGAAGGATGGAAATGCCAATAAGTATTGGAAGTATGGCGTAGGTGTCGTCAGCGTGATTTCTAATTCATAGTCACTGACTGCTTTGATCCCTAATTCTGAGGCATCTTTTTCACCTGCTGTTATCGCTTCGGCATTGGTTACGGGCGCAAATAAGTACGCATACTCAGAACCTGTTTCCGCACTTACGGTGCGTTGCCAACCAAACACATAATCCGCTGCCGTTACTGGTTCTCCATTTGACCATTTGGCATCTTCTCGTAGTTTCAATTTATAGGTCAGACCATCTTCACTGACTTCCGCTAATTCGGCGGCACCTGCTGGTTCGGGCTTACTATCAGCATCTAAGCGGTACAACCCTTCATACACATTATTTAAAGCACTGAAACTGATCGTATCGGTGGCTAAGGATAGATCGGCACTCGGCATTTCTTGTTGAACCACAACATTAAAAATTTGTTCGGCAGCTGCTGTCCCACTACCACTTGAACTTTCACCTGTACTTGATGTCCCTCCTGTTGAGCAACCTGCTAATACGATTCCACAAACAGCGACGACACCATATCCCCATTTTTTCTTCATCTTACCTACCCCTTATGAAAATCCAAAATTTTCAGAATTATTACAAAACTCTGAATATAAATAAGATTTTAATAAATATTAATTATAAAAGCAAGCTATTTTTCTCATTTTATTATTATTTATTTTTTATGTTAACACTGCATGTTATTATTTATGACACAAAAACAAAAAACACAAAGCGAAAAAGATCTCGCTTTGTGTTTTTTTATCTTTGGATAGAAACGTGGATTACTCCATTTTATAGCTTTGACGCGTCACTTTCCCCTCTCGTACCGTAGCGATAATAGTTGGCACAGCCCCAATCGCCGTAAAGAGATAGACCAGACCTAAGTTCCCGTAATATTGACTCGCTTCCAAATATCCTTCACGAATCAAATCAGGTAAAATACGGAAGGCATAGAAGACATCAACGTCCGTGTAATAATTTGCTACACTGATCGACCAGTCGATACGATTCCCGACATAGACCATGATGATCATGACGATAATACTACTAATAATACCTTTTGTGCTGAGTTTTCCACCTAATAATTCATACCCTTTGATGGCACAGATCGCCATCGCGATCCCAGACAATGCAGCAACATACCCCAGTTGTCCTAATAAAATAATTGCGCCGGCACCAATCAGTGAGCCAAGAAACGCACCCACGGTTCCAGCTAACCAATTTTCTTTTTTCTGCCCTTTTTCCCGTTCTTGCGCAAGGACTGCTTCTTGTTGTTTCTTAAAGCAAGCTTCACAGGCAATGACGGGAGCGCCGCCAATAGCATACAGCGAAACCGGCTCAGTGACCGCGCCGCAGAAGGTACAAGCATTTTGGAAGCCTTTCGTCTTCAAAAAATTCGTCAACTGGTCCAACGCAGTACGTAACTTGTCCACGGTTTTCCCTGCAGTCATCGCTCCGCGTAAAGTATAGGCAACTTGATATCCTTGGATCACACAGTCGATGATCTCTTTTGACTCACTTAAAACTTCTTTGACTTCTTCTTGGTTGGGAAGTTCGCCATCTTTGCTAAGTGAAAAATGAGCCACTAGAGAATAACTATTGTTATTCTCTTGAACTAAAAAAAGTTTATAACTATGATACGTTCCATAAATCACCCCAGTGGAAGTATCAACGGAGAGCCCCAACGGCTCGGCAAATTTGGTCAATGTCTTCTCGATCTTCTTATTCATTTTTCTCCTTCTTTCCAACAAACACTTACCTTTTTAGGTATAGCTAAAAGTTTAAGGAGAGTAGAAATGAAAGTCAATCAATTTGTTCAAAAAACCTAGTTTTTTTATCTATTCTGTGACAAATCGCCGCAACGCATCAGCAACCCCATGGTCTGTATTGCTAGTCGTCACAAAATCAGCTTTTGCTTTGACCAATTCGGGCGCATTCTCCATCGCAACACCAATACCAGCTGAAGCAATCATTGGCAGGTCGTTAAAATTATCGCCAATCGCTAAGGTTTGCGACAGCGGCACTTGAAAATAGGCCGCCAATTCATTTAGCGCCTTATCTTTTCCCACAGCTTGATGAGTGACTTCCAAATAATTCTCTTTGGATAAGTAAAAGGCGCTTTCTAAAAATCCAGCGTTCTGGCAGGCAGCATGAAGCGCTTGGATTTCTGCCGTTGTGCCGATCAAAAGAAACTTATGAACCTCAAAAGCTTCTTGTGCCAACAGTTGTTCTAATGAAGTTTCTACAGGAGTCTCTTTGGTGATCGCCGCTTCTGCTCGTGCCCATTGGTCCACTCTTTCGCAATACCACTGATCACCAGAGTAGACATTGATGGAAACACCAGGAAAATCAGCTTTGATGCGCGCAACCAAAGTTTTTGCTTCTGCTTTTTTGACCTCATGACTGAAAATCGGTACCAGTGTGCCCTTTTGATCGTACCCTCCAATCAGGGCACCGTTGTAACAAGCCAAGGGCCAGTCTTCTATCCCTAATTCTTGAGCTATCGGTAGCATTCCTTTCGGGGAGCGAGCGGAAGCCAAAACAAAAGGAATCGCTTGCTGCTTCAATCGTTTGATTTCTTCAATCAAATCCAGATCGATTTGATGCTTATGATCCAAGATCGTCCCATCAATATCACTTAAAATAAACCCTATCTGCTTTTTTTCCAAATAAACCATCCTTTCCCATTCCCCATCCTTTTTACGAAAGCGGATTGAGCCATCGCTTTCGACCAAAATAAGCGCCGTTTCCATAAAACGAAAACAACTTCCTTGACCTTCTTTGCTTCCAGTTTACCATACTAGCCAATGAAAAAAGAGTGCATCGCTGCACTCTTAGGAAGTATAGATATAAAACTCGATTTCCTTCTTAATCGGTTTTTTGATCCAGCGTTTCACAGCAGCTGCCCGCTTCAAGCCCATATGCTCATAAAAACCGAAATTACAGGTGGTATCGGTATAAAGGAAAAACGGAGCCGTTTTTTCCTGCTGGACCATCGCTAAAAAGGAAGTGAAGAGCTGCTTGCCTACACCCAATCCTTGTGTTTTGGGACTAACGGCAAACAAACCCACTTCGGTCTGAAAAGGAGTTTGTAAATCTTTCAACATCGCTTGATTTAACTCAGCCACCTCCTTGGCATAATGCAGCAGCGTGTTTCTCCCTTCTTTCGTAAGCAGTAAGCAGCCAGCATGCCAAATCGTTTTCCCACAATAGCGCGCTGGATGAAGCTTCTTCCCGCTTTTACTGTCTGCTAACAAGATGCCGACAGCTTCACCATTTAAAAGAGCCACCCGCGAATAGGTCGCACGAGCAAGTTCATAACACAAAAAGACATGAGCAAAGTGTTTGGCGGTCTTCTTGTCAAATTGCTTGTCGTAGTTCCAGCTATCAATAATTACTTGCACAAGCGCAGGCAGATCTTCTCGTTTAAATGGTCGATATGTTACTTGTTTATTCATTCTATCTTCCTCCCAGTAGTTGACTATCTTTAATATAAAGTTTACAGTAACTGTAAAGTCAAGGAGGAGCCCCATGAAAACCAAATTAAAAGTATCGGAAATGGCACGCTTAGCGCGGATCAATCCTCGGACACTCCACTATTATGACGAGATTGGGCTATTTCAACCAAACAGTAAAGACGAGAACGGGTATCGGTATTATTCCCTTGATCAACTTTTGGATCTCGGATTGATCCTGTCATTGAAAGAATTATCGATGCCCTTAAAAGAGATCCAAACAGCGCTGCAGGGGGATGCCGAGACCATGAGAAACTTATTGGAAGCCAAGCGGCAAACCATCGATGAAAAAATTCAGCAGTTGACCAACATCAAAAAAATCATCGAACGAAAAGCGGCGGATTTGCGCCTGGCTGCAGAAAAAACTTCCCCCTTCACCTTGAAGGAACAGCCAGAGGAATATTTCTCCCTCAGTCCTAGATTAAACGGCAGCTCCATCCCAGAGATGATCACCCAAGCCTACGATCTTTTGATGGCACAGCCTTATCTTTTCTCGAATAACGAGTACGGTTTTATGATTCGGACGAACAAAGACAATACGCAGGACATCGACTACGTTTATGTGCGGCAAGAAGAACCACAACGAGCTTCCTTTGTGAAACCGGCAGGTTGCTATTTAACCACCATTTATCAGGGGGATGACGAAGGATTGAAGCAGTTCTATCAAAAACTCAAGCAGCTGATTGCAGCGCACCAATGGCAAATCGATGACTACTTCTATGAACGATCGATTCACGAAACGACCCTTAGCAACGAGCAAGCTTATTTGACAGAGATCCAAGTTCGGATTTTATCTGAGGAATAAGGATTCCTTCAAACAGCGTTGGACACATAAATAAAAGACGCAACGACAACGAGCAGTTTCTATCGCCTCGTTGTCGTTGCGTTTGATTTAAATCAAATGGTTTTCTTTCAACAGATCGCCAATGTAGGTATGTTCGGTTTTCTTAACGAAGCCTTCCAATAGTTTCCGTTCGATAAATGGCAGCTCCATTTCCGTAATTTTTTTCTTATCGGTCAGATAATAGACAGCTTTGGCCAAAGTACGTAGATCATAAGCGGAAGCAAACACTTCTGGTACCCCACGTTCCACAGCTAATAGCTGATAAACAGCCTCCATTGCAGTCCGAACGGAATATTCTGTTGTAAAAACAGTGTCTCGTTCAGTCTCTGCGAAATTACCGATAAAAGCTAAGTTTTTGGAGCCATTTGGAATAACCAATGGCCGATCCCCTGGTTCACGCAGCATGAAGTAAGAAGTGATAAACGGCATGTAGACTGGAACTGCCACACTTGATTCTTTTGAAATGCGTTGGATTTCTGCTTCTGGCACGCCTAAATGGTAAAGCAGTTCTTGCACGATTTCTTGTCCAGAACATTGTTCAATTGGTTTTTTGATGTAGTTTCCTGGTGTATTTGACAACAAGCCATACACCCATGTGATCGTTTGTTGGTCTTTTTGTTCTTTAAAGTGCGGTTGGCGATGGGTCGCAAAGCTCATCATCCAATTGGAATCTTTGATGGTGATGATCCCGCCAGTGACGATTCTGCCTGTTCGTAACTTGCGATGGGTCAATTTTTCTAAATAAGGTTCCACATCAAAATTCTGCCAAGTCACGGTTGCCGAAACAAACCAGCTTTCTTCAGGTAAGTTTTCATAAAAGACTTCTGGATGACCAAACTCAGGCGATTGCGCCGCCAAGTTTTTCCATAAACGCCAACTGCCACCAGGTGCTTTTGAGATAGGCGCTGGAGTATAATGGTCCCCTTGCGTGGAACTTTCAGTGATCGATCCGTTGGTAACAAAGACCAAGTCATCTTCTGATAAAGGAATTTCTTCGATTGCCCCCGCTTTTTCTAGCACAAGTTTTTGAGCAACTTTTTCCTCGCCCACGATCCGAACATCAATATTGCTGACGGTGCATTCATATTGGAAGTCAACTCCTTGTTCTTCCAAATAAGCAAGTAGTGGTTTGACCAATGACTCATATTGGTTGTAACGGGTAAATTTTAACGCAGTAAAATCAGGCAAGCCATCGATATGGTGCACAAAACGCAACACATAGCGGCGCATTTCAATCGCCGAATGCCATTTTTCAAAGGCGAACATCGTACACCAGTATAGCCAAAAATTGGATTCAAAGAATTCATCGCCAAAAACATCTTCGATTTTTTTCCCGATCAATTGATCTTCTGAAGTCATAAATAATTGGGTTAATTCTTTTTGTGCTGTCGCAGACAAGGTAAATTCTCCATCATCTGCTGCTCGTTGGCCGCGATTGTGAATGATCCGACAGTTAGACGAATTTGGATCATCGTGGTCCAACCAGTAAAACTCATCTAACACCGAAGCATCTTCCACCTCCAAAGATGGAATCGAGCGAAATAGATCCCACAGACATTCAAAATGATTTTCCATTTCTCGACCGCCGCGGGTCACAAATCCATCATGGGGAATGAATTTTCCGTCCAATGAACCGCCTGATAAAGAAAGTTCTTCAAGGACGTGGATTTTCTCACCCGCCATATGGCCGTCACGGATCAAGAAGACTGCCGCAGCAAGTCCTGCTAATCCCCCACCAACAATATAGGCTTCTTTCTTTTCGACATCTTTCGGTTTTCTGCTTCTTGCAAAAGCTTCGTAATTTCCGTTCGTATATCTCATGTAGATCCCTCCTAATATTGGTACGTTTTTATGGTATCAGTAACTATTTTTTTTGACAAAAATTTGTACTAGTAAAAACAAGTGATTTTGACAAATCGGCCTTTTTGTCAAAAAAACAGGGCAAAGCCCCACCTTTTAAAAAGATCTGCGCCCAACCCAAAAAGCGCCCCTAAGAAAACTGATGGCAGCTTTCTTAGGGGCGTTTCTAACAAAGGACAAACCCTTTGCCTTTTCAATAAAATATTTATTTCACGCGTAGAGCGAAGCTAGCAGTCGAAAAGCCTGATTGTGCTTCGGTGACTGTATAACCCGTGCTTGGCGCATGGATATAGCTTGTATTACTGGTAGCGATCGCTACGTGGTAGGTATTCCCTTTTTGACCCCAGAACAGCAAGTCGCCAGCTTGTGCTTGCGAGACAGGAATGATCGTCCCTGCGCTTTCTTGTGGGACTGTCCAATCACCGATGTTTTTGCCCGTCACTTTTAAGAAGACGTAGCGTGTAAACCCAGAACAGTCGAAGACATCTGGTCCTTTGCCTCCCCATTGATAAGGAGTGCCGATATGTTTTCTAGCTTCTGCAACGATCGCTGCTCCGTTCACGCTCATTGGAACATTGGTATTGCCTGCGTTGTTATTGTTGCCAGGAGTCGTCGCACTGACTTCTTTGACATATGCTGCAGATACCCAGCCACCAGTTGATAACTTATACCAAGTGGTATTGCCATTGACTGACGCGCCTTGTTTTTGAGCCACTGCTTTGAAGGTCGCATTACTGCCCAAACTGCTGACCACACTTGCAGAAGTCGATGCATTTGAGCGCACATTCATCCCAGTGGTTGTTTGGAACGTCTTATTGATGGCTTGCTCACTCGCATTGCTTGAGCCGTTTGATGAACCAGTGTTGCTTGAACCTGTGTTTGAATTATTGTTATTACTTGTATTTCCAGAACTAGACGTGACGTCACGCACATATGCCGCTGTGATCCAGCCACCAGTCGATACTTTGTACCATACATTGGTGCCGCCAACGGATGTGCCATTTTTCTGGGCAACGACCTTCACCGTCGTGCTGCTGCTTAGGCTGCCAACGACACTGCCGCTTGTTGAGGCACTCGAACGAACATTCAATGCCGCTGTTGTTTTCACGTTCTTGCTGATAGCCGTCTCTGCAGAAACACTTGTGTTGCCGCCAGAAGAACTATTGCCTGTCGAGCTACTGGAAACATCTTTGACATAGGCTGCCGTGATCCAACCGCCTGTGGACAATTTGTACCAAGTGGTCGTGCCATTCACCGATGTTCCACTCTTTTGTGCAACGACTTGTACTGTCGCATTACTGCTCAAACCGCGTACGACACTAGAACTGGTCGTTGCATTTGAACGGACGTTCAATGCAGTAGTCGTTTTCACTGATTTCGAAATCGTTTTTTCCGATGAAGAAGACGACGAATTGGACGAGCCTGTATTGGCAGAAGAAGAGCCTGAGGTGCTTTTCACATAAGCCCCTGAGATCCATCCGCCTGTTGATAGCTTATACCATGTTGTATTGCCATTCACTGAGGTACCGTTCTTTTGAGCCACCGCAGTGATTGTTGTATTTGCTCCTACACCACTTACGATAGAGGCACTCGTTGAAGCATTTGAACGAACATTCAGTGAAGCTGTTGTTTTAAATTGTCGATTGATCGCCGTTTCAGCTGACGATCTGGCAAGAGTAGCAGTTGTGTTGGTTGATGACGAAGCGTTCGTCGTTTCGGTCGCATGAGCAAGAGACGTAAAGACACCTGAAGTCGATGCTAACGCTGCTGTGATACCCAATCCTTTTTGTACGAAAAGGGACCGTTTTTGTTTCACTAAACGCTTACGTTTGATTTTCCGAGATTCCAATAAAACACCCCCTGTACCCCATTTTAACAAAAATTAATATTTTTTGATATTGTTTTCGTTTTGTATTTTTTTAATTTACGTTTAATAAAACGTGTCATTTATTTTCCTGCGTTATTCTTTTTGATCACTTTCTCTTTGGTGTTGCTCAATGGCACTCTATTTACAAAGATTTCTATAAACTACAGAAAAACACTATTTCATTCAACGTTATTTTAATTCGCGAATAAAAACAGGATTTTTTTTGCAAACAAACCCACTTTTTGAAAAACAAGACTGTTATTTGAATAACATTTCTTTCCTGATCCCCTTTTTCAAAAATCGATACTAAAACCACCCATTTATCATTCCTTTTTTACACGAGGGATTCTGTGAAAAAATTGTTTCAAAAAGAACGCTGCTTTCACCTGTGTGATCGACGCTTAGATGAAATCCTGTTACATCGCTTCCAACCGGATGCGAATTTCTTGATAGAGAAGTCCCTCATCTCTGCCAAAAGAAATATTTTCACAATGTATTTTACAAGAAAGATTATAACACCAAGGAGAAAACCAAGAATTTGCATAAGTTTGTGAAATCATGCTATACTTAAAAAAAAGGAAGAGGTGACCGAGTATGAAAACAAAAACGAAAGAAAAAGTGTATGCTGAACGACAACATAACTATAAAACGAAAAAAGAAGAGATTTTCAAAAAAGCCCTAGATTCCGTACCGACCACAGACAAGAAAAAAGAAGAACAGAAAAAGAAAGCGTAGACTCCTGCGTTTTCTTTTTCTGGTGATTTATAAAAAAGACGAGACTTCACCGATTTTGGCGAATCTCGTCTTTTTCACAATTTTTTTTGTAAACACATGATGCTCCCTATAACTGCCATAAATCCTACTAGCTCCACCACTGTGAAGTGATCATGAAAAACAATGATCGATAAGAAAGCAGCCAGCAGTGGCTCAACTGCTGTTAAAACTGTTGCAAGTGTTGAGGATAAATAGCGTAAACTTGTTAAAAAAATCAAGTACGCTAGTGCTGTTCCAAATAAAATGACCACCAGCAAATAAAGAATTACTTGAACGTTCAGTTGACTATCGATCTGCCACATTGGATGAACCACATTCCCCAAGCCTCCACCAATCAACATCCCCCAGCCGACAATTGGTAAACTCCCATATTTTTGCAAGAGTTTACGCGGCTGTATAGAATAAAAAGCTAGTGATATCGCTGATGCTAACCCCCAGCCTAGTGCAGATTGGGAAGTCGCTAATTGCTCAATCTGTCCTTTTGATGTCACAGCCGTCACACCAAGTAAGGTTACCAATAACCAGAAACATGTCTTTAAAGAGGGGAGCTGCCTTTTGGCTATCGCGGCATAGAGTAAAACAAAGAAAGGTCCTGTATATTGAATAATCGTTGCAAACGAAGCATTGCTTTGCTCAATCGTTTTAAAGTAGGTAAATTGAACGAGAAACATGCCTAAGAAAGAAAACAAGAGCAGCTGAATGAAGTCCTTTTTCTCCCGAAATGGGGAAATCAATCGAGCGCGATCCTTTAACCCAATGATTAGCAACAAACACCCTGAAAGAACCAATCGTGTTGAAACGAGCCAATTTGCTGAAATACTATATTTCGTAAATAAAATTTGTCCAGCGATGCCAGAAACTGCCCACAAAGCTGCTGCTGAACAAGCATAAACAATCCCAACTGTTTTTTTCATAAAAACACCTTTTGTCTTTCACTTTACTTTGTTAGTATTATACCGAATCAGATAGTGAACTTTTGTCAATATCCTGATTGTTTTTAACACTATTCTGTAAAAAGGTGGTGCGGTATGTACTTTGAACGCACAGAAGAAAACGAAGAAACGACCAAACATACAACTACAAATCGCTCCTTCGCAATTTATCAACGTTGCTTGCAACAAAAGCGTGGCGACCAATTGCCTCTGCATTGGCACGACGAGCTGCAAATTGTATGGGTCGAAGAAGGTAGCTTCGTGTATACGATAGACGACGAGCAAATTTTGCTAAGCAAGAATGAGGCGATCATTATTAATAGCCGTGTACTCCATGGTGCTGTTTTAGCTTCAGAAAACGTCCGATATTGCTGCTTTGATTTTTCTTCAGGCTTTATTGCTGACCCTGCTTTTAAAGAAGCGATTGAACAATTAGTCCACGATCGCACCCGCAGCTATCGGCGCTTAACCTTAACCGCCCAACATCAAGCATTTGTTCAAACCGTGCGTCTGCCTCTGCTTATTGAACAACGATTTACTCTCTATGAATTGTTTTTAGCTGCCCTTTCACAGCTAATGGCTGCAAGACCTGCTTCACCAAAGAAAGAAACTATCTACTTAATGCTGGCATTTGTCCATGAGCATTATCAAGAACCATTAACGGTTCCTGCGATCGCTAAAGCTGCTGCCATCAATACACGTACTTGTACCGCCCTTTTTCGGCAATACACGACATTGACCCCAATCAACTATCTGATTGATTATCGATTGTCTCAAGCCAAAAACCTATTGATCGAAACGGATGAGCCGATCTCAACCATCTGCTACCACGTTGGCTTCAATCACTTGAGCTACTTTAGCAAAAGATTTCAGCGTAAATTTGGTTTAACGCCGCTACAGTATCGCAAGACCTATCGCGAAGATGATAGAAATTAGCTGATCGGTACCAACAGAGCCTCTCATCTAGATAAATTTTGCTATATTCTATAAGCGTTTCAGTACTTTTTTCACTTTTACGCTCATTAGTTCATAAGAATCTCCATGAAATCCTTTTCTAAAAACCACACACCCAATATTTAGTAGGCGAAAACACGTTCCTACAACATATTGTGGATAAACCTGTTGAAACTGTGCATAACTAAAAAGCCTGCGATTTTTTTCGCAGACTTTTTTATTTATTGACAACCTATTATTATTCTAGAGATAAATAATAGCTCACATTATCTGGTAGCGGTTTAAAGCCATTCTTTTTATAAAAATCCGCTGCTGGCATACTTTCTTCGGTATCTAACAGGATCGTTGGGATCTCTTTCTTGAGCAGATCCTCTTTGATCCTTTCTAAAAAAGTGGAACCCAAACCTTTTCCTTGGTGTGTGCCAGTAATTAAAAAGGTATCGATCACATACTCTTTTCCTTGATACCAGGGCTTGATAAAGCCTAATGAAAGACCAATCAATTCATTCGATGCTCGGTCTGTTAGTCGATAACCGATAAAAGTATTCATTGCCATCATTGATGATACATAGTCGGTGATTTGCGGCACTGTCAATTG
The DNA here is from genome assembly GCF_029215545.1 of Enterococcus casseliflavus. NCBI lineage: Bacteria > Bacillati > Bacillota > Bacilli > Lactobacillales > Enterococcaceae > Enterococcus > Enterococcus casseliflavus. The sequence continues at coordinate 2,744,895 of NZ_CP119393.1, forward strand.
GTCATTCCATGGTTCTGCTGAAAATACGGCAATATAGTGGTCCACGACTTCTGCTAAATCTGCCGTTGTTAATTCACGCATGCTTACATTCTTTTCCATCCTATCTCCTGCTTCCATTTCTATTTCGGTAAGGGCCTATACTCGAGGAATCCACTAGTTTTTGTGCTTATATCAATTATCGATTCGTTTTGCATAGCCATTGCCATAACTCGTATAACGACGCTTTTGGTTGACGGCCATTTTTTTATGAATCTCAGTTTCAAGATCAATGGAAAGGATTTCTGCTAATCCAAGAAGATAAATCGCCACATCCGCCAATTCTTCTCCTACCTCTTGTTGCTTCCGATACGCGTCAAAGGCTTCCCCTACTTCACCATATAAAGCCAAAAACTCTTTTTCAATATTTGTGACATTGAATTGGTGATCAATCTTGTTTTGATAAATCGCTTTTTGCATTTCTGATAGTTTCATAGTCGCTCCTTTTGGGATAGTATACCATTTTCTTTTACATAACAAATAGCCCGTTCTTGCAACAATAGAGAAAAAGATCAAAACGCTTCTATCGAAGCGCTTTGATCTTTTTTATTCTTCGGTTTTTTTCGCCGTTCGCTCGGGACTGACCCAAACGCCGCTGCCGTAACCGAGGATGGTCTTGACGGCTGGAATAAAGGTAGTGACGATCGTTATGGCATTGATCATCCAGTAAAACAGCATGTAAAAAGGGGCAAAACGGAAATATTTCAGCTTGCTGCGGTTATCATCCGCCAGGAGGCTGGTAAATAGCTGCATGACCCCTGCAATCATCTCGAAACAAACGAAAAGAAAGGCCATCGTAAACATATGGTAGATCCGCTCGTAATTCCCAGTTGCCCCATAATAAATCAGATAAAAAACAAACAAAGCAGAAGACAACCAGAAAAAGAATGACCAGATGATACTTAATGTTTGATCGACAAACATAGCGGTTCGACCAATGTTTTCAAATGGATGCAAAAAGACCTTTTTAAAGTTGGTCAGCCATACTTCTGTACCGCCCTTCGCCCAGCGTTTCCGTTGTCGATAGAGCATCTTGAGTGTTTCTGGCACCTCCATGAAAAACATCACTCGTGAAGCAAATAAAGACAGCCAACCTCGGAATTGGTGGTCCCAGGCAATACTGATGTCTTCTGTGGCTCGATTTTGTCGAAAGAGACCAACATCCATCAATGCGGCTCTACGATACATCGTGTTAGCACCGCTATAAGCATAGATAACGCCGAAAACAGCTTGCTGGGTCCGTTTAATAATTCCTACGATACTTGAAAACTCAACAGTTTGTGATTTTCCTACGATGGTTGTGCGATTTTGAACGTCCATATTCGCCGTAATGGCAGAGATATTGATGGAGTCTTGGCGGATGAAATAATTGACATATTTCCATAACGCATCAGGTTCTGGAACCGTATCTGCATCGTTACTCAAGATCAATTCCCCTTTGGCAAATCCTACCCCAATATTAAAGGCATGGGCTTTTCCTTGGTTTTTTTCGATGCACAACACTCTTAGATTGGGGTACTGTTCCATCAAGCGATCTAGTATCACAGGGGTTTGATCCGTTGAGCCATCATCAGTCACCAACACCTCATAATTGCTGTAGTTTAGATTGTTCATTAAGTAATGAATCGTGTCTTCAATAACGACTTCTTCATTGTGAGCTGGTACCATAATCGTGATCATCGGCTCGATCTCTTCGGGGATCGGTATCCACTCTAATTGACGATAACGGAACAAAAAACGATTGCAGATCACCCCGATGAACCAAGCAAAGCCGCCTAAAATCGGATACGTGAAGAGAATCATTAAAACGACTGTTAAAAATGTATCCAACCACGGAAACCCAGTATCAAAATTGACAACCATCAGCCCACCCCATTTCTACGGAAAAGTTCTTGGATCTCCGTTTCTCCGATGTTTTGCTCCGGTGCAACCGCATAGTATTTTGCCCCATGGCGTTCTTCTTTCGTCCCGAAGCGTTCTTCATAAAATGCTTCTAGCAACTCTTTGCGCTTTTCCAAGGCAGCTTCATCATGCATCGACTGCTTTTGCAGCAATCGTTTGAAGCGGCGGTTGTTCCTCAAGGTCAACAAAGTAAACGTCAGAACCAAGACCAAAAAAGAAATTCCTAAGAACAACGCCATAAAATCAAAAGTCACTGCTTCTTCCAGATATGTCCGAAAGGCAATCCGATCCGCCAGATTCGGTAAAGTCAGCGGGATGGCCAGCCAGACAAAGGGAACCAAGACCATCAGCCAAGCAAGAATCGTCAAAATCGTTTGGCGGGTCTTCAAAGCAGAACGACCTTTTTGAAAATACGCATCGGTGACCAACCGTTCTTTGACTTCTTCCCGTGTCACTCGTTGTTTCATTTTACTCACTCCTTTAAAATAACTATTTATTTGCTGTGAAGAAAAAGAAGCAACAAAAGCAAGTCCTCTGGACCTGCTTCGTTCTTCTTCTGTTTGTCTCACTTAGATTTCTTGCCAACTTTCAACGCATTGAACAGCGTGTGAAATTGGCCTTTAAAGGACATCACTTGCTCAAACACATCTTCCCCATCATTCAGCATCTTGACAGTCACCCAGCCTAATGCTTCGGTAATACCGCTAGCCACACTGGCATTGATTGCAGCTCCAGCAACGGTGCCGACTGCTGGGACAAATTTCAAGATATTGCCAACGGCACTGCGACCAAAACTCACAACGACTAGCTCTTTCGAAATACTTTTCGCTAACCCTTCACGCCATGTTCGCCCAAAAATACGATACAAACGGGCCATCATTGTCATCTGAACTGGCACAAGTAACACTGCATCTGAAAAGGGAATCGGTGAACAGCCGATGATCGCCGCCGTCAAAGAAGCCGCATGGATCGTGCGGTGGGCTTTTTTCCGCGTTTCATCATCTACGCCAACCAAAAACTCCTCAAACACCTGATCAAATTGATCCTTGCTTTTCGCTAACACTTTTTCCGCCTGGGCTTTTGATCCGTCATAGCCTTTCATCACAAGGGCAGCCGATTTTTTCGGCATTCGCTTCATGACATCCGCAAAAAAAGAAGTAAACTCCGCTTCTTCTTGCAGCTCTTCTCTCGTTTGACTTTGCTCGACTTGAACGGACTGTTCCGTTAATAATTCATTTTCGTTTTGCTTCTTTTTGCGTTTTATCCATGGTTTTTTCAAAGAAATGTCTCCTTCTTTCGACTCGTTGTTCATTTAAAAATCAAAGTGAGCCATGATTTTGTTCCCCCTTTCTATTTTAGCTCAGGTTTTTCAAGATAGCGAAAATGTAGCTTGAGAGAGCTTACACTTACTAAAAAATGCAAATTTGCATCTTTAGATTATTTATTTATATTATCGTTTTTTTATGCTATGATACACAAAAGGAGTGGATCGAATGAAAAAGAAATTGAATTGGAAAGTCCTTTTTTATCTAGGCTTATTGACTTACTTTCTTTTAAGCGGGATCTTCGCATTCTTTGGAGTCGAAATACCGTTTCTTTATAAACGTTGATCTTCACGTTTTCTCAGAACCATATCATTCAACTCTTTGCTCTATGTTGAGAGAATCCATCATTCTATCGTCCATTCAATCTAATCAGAAAAGGTGATTTTCTTGTCCATTTTATTTGATCTATTGCAGCTGCTTGCCGTTATCTGTATCGCATATTTATTATTCACAAAAAACCATTTCCTCAAACAATTAACAGATGGTCAGAAAATGGTCTTTGTCGTCTTATGTATTTCGGTGATACTGCCGGCTCTCTACGAATTTATTACTGGTTTTGCGCAGGGATTTTGGGAACGGTTGTAACAAATCCTTCATTAACTAAAAATTATAAAGAGCGCTAGCCAGTCTCTAGCCTATGAAAAATAGCCAACTAACAGGAACAATCATTTGAAAGGGATATCCTGTTCTCACACCTGCTGCTTTTTCATTGCTGTTGCGAATAAAGAGTAGAAAAAGAGATAGCAGAACCAGCTGGTTCCGCTATCTCTTTTTACTTAAACAACTACTTCTCTCTTACAGATCCCTTCAATCGGAATCGGGATGTAAGCTGTACGAGTCACCACAGCTAATTCTACTTCATGAGTACCTACGGGTAAACCGCCTACTTGCTGAACATAAATGTATAAAGGCTCGCCATACTCCCACTTATAGGTGGTAACCGTCGTCATCTCATCTAGTGTGAACCAATCTTTTTGGTCAACACTGCAACGAATAGCTTCTCTTGCTACTTCTTCACCGTCTACAGTGACGCGAATATCATTGACCATTGATAAAGGAACACCACGATAATACGTGATGTGCGTCTGTAATTCAAACCCAGCCGTCTCTCCTTCAACGACTTTATTTTTGCAAGATCCTTTAATAAACACATTGTTATCAAACATTGCTCGTCGCCCCTTCCAATTCAGTGATTATCGACTTAATCAATTTCTGATGGGCAATCACTTGTTCTTTTTCGACCATTGGGTGCCCTGGCAAAATCCAACGGTTGCCTTCATATTCTGTCGCCACATAACCATCGTAGCCATGTTCATGCAAGTAAGTCAAAATCTTACGATAATCGATGGAATACTCTTCTCCTTCGTCCGTCATTTCCCACAGTTTAAAATGGAAATGTTTGATATACGGAAAAACGTCCTCTAAAACTGAGAGAGATGTATTCTCATAACCGTCAGCCAACATAATGTAAGGCATGTCTTTTGGTTCAGCCATCGCAGCCAATTCTGGTTTTAATTGGTGAGCTTCATCAAAGGCTTGCGAGCCATCCAATCCTTGATCAAAAAAGGCATTGAAATAGTCGATAATAGCTGGATTGACTCCCAAAACTTGCTTATTGAATTCATTAAAGACACGGGGAATTCGATCACAGAAAATACCGGTATCAATCACCAAACCGCAATAGGGTGAATTGACTCGTTTCATTTCATCGATAAATGCTTTTGTTTCGGGAATATCAAAGCTCATCCCCGCGTGGATCTCCAGCGCGAAAGCCACATCATACTTTTCCGCATACGGTAGCAACGGTTCAATCACAAAACTTGGAACCATCGAGACCAGTCGAATGAGTTTGAAGCCTAAGCGAGAGGCAAGCTTGATTTCTTCGATTAAAAGATCCAGGCATTCCTTTTGCGTCAACTCACGATTGTTATACAAATTTGTATTAAGAAAGAAATCTGCGCAAACCGGCTTGACCTGTGCTTTACTCATGATGCGATCCCAATCAGCCAGCGTTTCTTTACTTGGATGAGGTGTGTCATGGAGCATTTGATCCGGTAAGATTTCAAACCCCTCAACGTCATGTTCATCTAAAAATGCGATGATTTCTGCAAGGGTCATTCGTTTGTTCATATATTCGTCTTGCAAGCTGTATAAGCTTACACCTGATTTTATTCCCATACTAACTTCTCCTTTACTATTTTTATTATTGTCTTATTCTTTCAGCCAGCAGTGTTTCTGATTTTGACTAAATAAGCTGCGCCGAAGATACCAGCATCTTTACCTAATGATGCCCTTTTGAGTTTCGTTGTCTTGCGAACCGCTGGGAAATTCCCTTGTTCGAATCGTGCACGAACACGGTCCATTAAAAAGTCCTTAGCTTCTGCTACCCCGCCACCAATGATGATCGAATGGGGATTTAGCAGATTGGCAATCATACTACAGGCTTGTCCCAAATAGTTGGCAGCTTCATTCACCACTTTTAATGCAAGCAAATCCCCTTTCTCGGCTTCAGCAAAGATGATTGCACTGGTCAATTTAGGGCAATCATTCAACGTAGTCGCAGTGGTAAGCCGATAACTTTCTGCTAACTTGACGATACCGGTAGCACTGACTAACGTCTCTAAACAACTGCTGTTACCGCACGAACAATCAAACGAATGAGGATTTGTCACAGGAAAATGTCCGATCTCACCACCGGCACCGCCGACTCCGGTAACTAGTTGATCGTTCAAAATGACACCTCCACCGACTCCAGTTCCTAGTGTCAAAAAAACTGCATCCTTTTCGCCATCCCCAGACCCCTGCCATTTCTCTCCTAAAGCCGCCGCGTTGGCATCATTTTCAAGAAAGAAAGGCAGACACAAACTTTGTTCAAAGGCCGCACGAATCGGTTGCGCATGCGTCCATCCTAGGTTAAAAGCATTACTGACCGTTCCATGGACCCGGTCAACGGCGCCAGGACAGCCCATCCCGATACCTAAAATCCTTTTTTGCTTCAGTTCTGATGCCAGCTCTTTTTGAATACTTGCCAGACAGTCAGGAATGATCCGTGTTCCGTTCTGACGACAGTCTGTCGGAATCCACCATTCTTTTTTCAATCTGCCTTCGGTTGTGACCAACCCGAATTTAGTCGTAGTACCGCCTAAATCAATGCCAAGATAATAGTTTTCCATAGCAGCTTCTCCTAAACAAAATTTCGCAAGTAATGGGTACTTAGGGCAACTGCTTTCTTGACGGTCTCATAACTATTCTCAAAGGCTTTGTCCTCGATCTCAATACAGCTGTATCCGTCAAAGCCGATATCTGTTAATGCCGAGACGTACTTGCCCCAATCCACATCGCCGAGACCAGGTAATTTAGGACTCATATAACTCAGAGGCACAGCCATCGTACCAACATCGTTTAGTTTTTCCTGATACACCTGGATGTCCTTATAATGAACATGAAAAATCTTTTCCTTAAATTCATATAAAGGTTGAATATAATCGATCTGCTGCCAAACAAAATGGGATGGATCATAGTTTAGACCAAGGTATTCGCTGTCGAGCAGCTGAAAAACCTGACGCCAAATCGTTGGTGTGGTCATCAGATTTTGTCCTCCCGGCCATTCATCTTCTGTAAAAAGCATCGGACAATTTTCGATGGCGATTCTCACTTTCTGCTTTTCGGCATAAGCAAGAATCGGTTGCCAGACGTTGACCACTTCCTCAAGGTTCTCTCGGATATTTTTCGTTGGCATTCTTCCTAAAAACGTTGTGACAAGATTGATTCCCATGCGTTTGGAAGCATCAATCAGCGTATACAAATGGTCAATCGCTTCTTGCCTTTTATTCAGGTTTTCGTCTAAAGGATTGGGATAATACGCCAATGCAGAAATTTCCACTCCCTTTATTTGGCAATAGTGTTGGATTTCTCGAATGCGTTCATCCGTCAACTGTTTCGTATCGATATGCGATACCCCTGCATAACGCCTTTGGGCTTTTCCTTGTGGCCAGCAAGCGACTTCCACGCACTCCAAGCCGTTAGCAGCAACGATATCAATCATTTCTTCAAAATTGCTTTGATCAAATATGGCACTTACGACACCAAGTTTCATCCTTATCTGCTCCTTCTTTTTTCCACCTGTTCAAGTGGGTTTTTCTCGTTTCAATCATTTTCCTTCTGTAGCTACTGTCTGAAATTTGTCTGATAAAACGACCAAGCGACTAGGCCAGCGCAACTGCCTGCTTCGTTTCGGCAGATACGCGAATAGCATCCAGTACTTTCATCAAGAAAAAGATTTGATTTGGTTTAACAGCCAACTCTTCTTCTCCTTGGACAAAGCGATAATAATTATCAAAAAACATTTCATGATTCACATGAACCTTCGGCAGCGGTTCGCTGATGATTCGGCCTTCCGGCGGTGGGCCAAATGAACGGGTCGGACCTGCTGGGGTCATGGTTACTTTGCCACTAACACTTTGCAACAGCTCAGAAGTACGAGTGATCGTACCTTGTGGATCAAACCCATCGATAACCGCACTTCCTTTGTTCCCACCAATAAACCAGTGGCGCTCAAACCAATGCTCTTTCTCACTCAGCATATAGGTGCCTAGCTCGACTTGCCCGGTCACTCCATTGTCAAAGCGAAGCATAATCGAAAAATAATCATCAACATTCTTATTAATGACGTTTTGCACATCGGCGTAAACAGATGTTAACCGACTCGGTGAGAGCATCGTCAACATTTGATCGATCAAATGAACGCCCCAATCATAAAGCATGCCACCACCAAATTCTGGATAAATATGCCAATCATGCATGTTGCCATTAAACCCATAGAGACTGTTTTTGACCGTAAAGATTCTTCCTAACGTCTGGCTTTGGTAAATTTCCTTGGCAATACAGAAATCTTTGTCCCAGCGACGTTGATGATGAATCGTAAAGCGGACATTGGCAGCTTGAGTGATCTGCATCATCTCGGAAAATTCTGCGGCATTCATAGCAGCTGGTTTTTCGCAAATAATGTCTTTACCGGCTTCGGCTGCTTTTTTGACCATTTCTAAATGCAGGTGATTCGGAACTGCGATAATGACTGTGTTGATTTCAGGGACAGCCAACAACTCATCTGCTTTTAAAAAGGTTAAAATAGGATCGCTTGCTTCTTTAAACTGCAGTGCATTGGTATCGCATACTGCAAGCAGTTCTGCATAGTCCAATGTCTCGATCGTCTTTGCGTGGGTCTGGCCCATAAAACCAAAACCGATGATTCCAAATTTTAGCATCGTCTATTCCCCTCTTCTATAATTCCACGACTTGCCCGGTTTCTGCTGATTGATAAATTGCTTCTAAAATCTGTGTCACAACGATTGCCTGCTCCGGTTTTACCAACGGCTCAGTGTCATTTAAGATTGCTTCGACCCATTGTTTCGCTTCCGCATCTCTTTGTTCCAACGAAGCCCCTTCAAAACCGAAGACACCGCCAGCATCAGAAGGTTGTGTTTGCTCTAATTGATTATGATCGGCTTTATTGAAAACGACGTAGCCCTGATCAAGAAAGGCTTTGCCAAACATTTCCGCACCTGCCTTATCTCCGCATAAGGTAACTTGTGCTTCTTTCGGATTCACCATATTCAGGGCCCAAGCAGCTTCTAAAAAGATCGTGGCACCATTTTCCATTTTGATTAAACCGAACGCTGAATCTTCGGTTTCAAATGTTTCAGGATCCCAAGGACCAAACATATTCGCCATTGGATTATCCTTTAGTTTTTGATAGGTTGACCCTAAGACCATTTTTGGTTTGTAATTATCCATGCACCATAAAGTAAGGTCTAATGCGTGTGTCCCGATATCAATCAGCGGTCCGCCGCCTTGTTTTTCTTTGTCCGGAAACACGCCCCAGGTTGGTACTCCTTTGCGTCTTACCGCGTGAGCTTTAGCAAAATAAATGTCTCCCAATTCCCCTTTGGCGCAGGCATCATGGGTAGCTAATGAATCCGAACGGAAGCGATTTTGATAGCCGATCGTTAATTTTTTTCCTGTTCTTTTGGCTGCTTCCAACATTTTTTTTGCCTCTTCATAATTGATAGCCATTGGCTTTTCACACATCACGTGTTTGCCAGCCTCCAGCGCTGCCACTGTGATTTCCGCATGTGAAACATTCGGTGTCAAGACGTGAATCACATCAATGTCTGGGCGCTGAGTCAATTCCTGATAGTCTGTCGTAACGAAAGCACCACCGATTCCATAGGTTTTCGCTGCTTGAACTGCCCGTTCTTCAATAATGTCGCAAAAGGCGACCAGCTCTACTTGGTCAGCTAACTTAGCTAGTGCTGGAAAATGTTTTGTATTAGCAATTCCTCCGCATCCGATAAATCCAAAGCGTAATTTTGTCATGTTGGTTCCTCCTTGTTTTGTTTTACATTTATAGATTAACCGTTCTCAAAAAAATCCACTTCCTTATTTTAATAAATTTGCACACACAAATTTAACTAAAAAAAACTTCATCTCGATCCAAAGCAAAAAAACACCATACTTTTCATACTGAATTACCGCTGTTGGCCTATCAATAAAAAAACCGGACATATCCTTCATTTGAAGAACGTCCGGTACGTTAGGAAACACAGATTAAGTTGATTTTGCACAAAATACCTTTGAACACGCAAAGAGCAATGATTAAGCATCTATGTTTCGTCTTGCTCAATCCGTTGGTGGATCGCAATGATTTCTTTTGCTAAATCACAAAACGCAATCGCTGTCATCAGATGATCCTGACTATGGATGGTCAGCAGCGTAATCTCTGCTGCGATTCCTTGGGCTTCATTTGTCAGCATAGTGGTTTGGGCATGATGCGCTTCTACAATCGCAGCTTTTGCGCTTTTCATCCGTTCTTTCGCCTGCTTAAAGTCGCTATTTTTTGCCGCACTGATAGCTTCCATCGCGTCACTTTTTGCGTTACCGCTATGGATGATCAATCCCATCACTGCTTCTAACTGTTCTTGATTCATCGGTTGACTCTCCTTTGCACAGAAGGAATAAATCCCTTCTATGTGCTGTTTTTTAAGGTTTCCTGCTGTCTATCGCAAATTTTCGCATTGCTTGATTGGCAACAACGTGACTGACGAGTCTTCGAAAATTGGGGTAGCCTCCAGCTGATACATTGTTGATTTTACTAATCCTGTATTCGCAACTCGCTTTTTCTTTTCTTAACACTCGGTTACTGTGCTTGCGATACCAATCCTAATGCTTGTTGTAGTACTTTTTCTCCGTTCATCGTTCCGTATGCAGACATATCGATCACCGAAACCGGAATCTGATCTTCTACCATTGCGCGAATCTGTTTTTCCTTAAATCGAACTTGTGGACCTAACAGAATCACCTCTTTGCCGGGAAGATAACTTTTGATGTCTTCGATTGGTCGCGCATCAACAGTAGCGTCAATTCCCTTGGCTACCCCGGCTTTCTCCATTTTTTCAATTAGAAGGCTAGTACTCATTCCCGCATTACAGACTAATAAAATGTTGATTTTTTTCATTTTCACTCGCTCCTTTATGTTTATTCCGTTACGACAGCACCTAAATCGACTGCTTTTTCTGCCGCTTGTTCTTTTTCTTCTGCTTGCTCCCGCTTGTATTCAAGATTGTCGGCTGCTTTGAAAAATGGGAAGTAAATTGCAGTGGCAACAATGACACAAATGACTTGTGCTAGCATCATTTTCCAGCCACCGACCACTATTGCATTAAAGAAAGTTGGAAACCCTGTTGGAAGATGGACCCCCTGCGGTCTAGGTACCAATCCGCTGACAATCGAGAAGTAGCCAATTAAACCTGTTACTAACGGCGTTACTAGGGTCGGTACAAGAAATATCGGATTCAAGCAAACCGGTGTTCCAAAAGTAATGGGTTCATTGATGCTAAAGAAGGTTGGAATACTAGTGATCCGACCGATGTTTTTGTACTGACTGCTTTTAGCAAAAAGAATAAAACAAACCGCAAGTCCTAAAACACAGGCTCCCCCGCCAATTTCCAAAAAGACATAAGTAAAACCAAGATCAATCACATTAGGCGGTACCTCACCAGCTGCTGCTGCAATCATGTTCTCGGTCGTCATCGCTTGTAAGATCGGCGCATATACTCCGAAAATAATCGCTTTGCCGTGCAGACCAAACCACCAGAACAAGCCAATCAATGAATAGGCGACTAAGACACCGGCAACCGACCCGCCAATCGATTGAATCGGCGCTTGAACCACTGTATAAATCATATTGTGAACGCTACCATAACTTGTGAAAGCAAACCCCCAAGAAATAACCGCCATCAATAAAGCGATCGAAAAACACGGGATGATGGAACTAAACGATTTTTCTACAAAACTCGGCACACTTTCTGGCATTCGGATGGTAATATTATTTTCAATAAACCAACTGTATAACTTTGCTACGACTAAGCCGACAATGATTCCTACAAACATCCCTCTGGAACCGATAAAATCAAAGCTAATAAAATCGACTGGTTGCATGGCTCCGCGTACTTCTTGATCAATCGTTGCTAAAGGGGTCAGTAACAAGAATGAAACGATTGCTAAGAAACCGGGAACCATTCCGTCAAGTTTAAACGATTTTGCCAAATTGAAGGCAATAAAGTACACCACAATGACCCCCATGATATTGCTAGTAAACATTCCTGGAAGCAGCAACAATGTTCTTAACCCATTAGCATCAATAAAATTTTGGTAACCATCAAAAGGTATATTTGCCAACAAAGTCAGCATCGATCCTGTGATACTGAAAGGAATTGTCATAACCATCCCTTTACTGACTGCCTTGAAATAACGATTATTCGACATTCCTTCTGCCGCTATTTGCAGCTTTTCAAGCTTATTTATAAAATTCATTTTTGAAACCTCCCCATTCGTTTCTCTAATTTAACCCGCTCTTCGATGACTTACTTTAAATTTATGAGTCACTCATCGCTTTAGTGTCTGCATAATACGTACTACAGATTCCTTCCCATTGTGATCGTCTTTTCTCGTTCTCGATAAAACTATACTTATAAATTCACGCTCTGGTTATAAAAGAGCAGTTTTTTTTCATGCTTTGTCAGTGCTATCTTTGTGATTGCTGCATTCAAGACAACTTCCGCACAATCTATCTGCGGATCAATTAAATAGGCGAGATTTCGAATCGTATTGCCGTGAGTCACGACTAAAATCTTGCTGTCAGAAGAAAACGTATTTTCGAGTTTTTCCAACCCAGCTTTGATTCGAGTGATAAAAGTTTCGTAATCCTCTGCATCTTTTTGCGGATCAGCTTCATGAAAAGCATTCATCACCTCGTTGATTTTTAAATTTGCATAAAACTCGTTGACGGTCTCAAAGCCTTTTGACTTTGCAACTTTTGGCCAAACGTTTTGGTTTAATTCACCTTCAAAATAACCGAAAAATGTTTCGCGGAACTCTGGCATGAGATAGAGCTCCTTTGTTATGTTTAACTGAGTTCTAATGATTTTGCTGGTTTCAATCGTTCTGCCTAAATCACTTGAAACAATCTGGCTGATTCCTTTAGAAGCCAAATAAGCTCCGCATTTTTCAGCACTTATTCTCCCCTGATGTGTCAGCGGGGTATCCGCCCATCCTTGCATACGATCGTATTTATTCAAATACGTTTCACCATGTCGAACAAAATAAATTTCCATCTTCACTCGCCTCGTTTTCTGTCATCACATCTGCTTACTTCTATAATCTAAATACCTTGTAATCGATTACAATTGAATCATATCAAGTTCTCCTTGTGGTTACTTCGCAGGTTTCTTCTTATCTCTTGTATGTGTATGACACTACTATGTTTCGAAAATAAAACAAACAGGAAAGTGTGATACTTTCCTGTTTGTTTTACTTATTATTCTTCGATTACAATACGTTTAAAAAGCAAATCATGGGTTTCCATCGCAAATTCGATCGTCAGCTGTTCCCCTAGCGGCAAATGTTCGATCCACATTTTTGGCAGACTTTGCGCTTGTAAATACGCCTCTTCTTCTCTTGTACTAAGAGTCTCAATCGCAATTTTTGCCATTTCTTCTAAGTGAGTCCCGTTTTTTAAGCCAATCTGCTGCGTAGTGATTTTGGCTTGTTGTCTTTTGTTAATCTCCGGCAAATCAATCGTCACGCGATATTTTTTATCTGGCATATTATTGAAAACTGCATAGACATTTTCTTTGCGGAAGGTTCCTTGAGAATTGTAATAGTATGCTGAATTTAAATGGGCATAACTGATCGCCAGAATATTGATCGTATACGGATCAGGCATTGTAACTAACAGCTCTTCATTATAGTAGAGGGTTCGCCCTGTCATTTTCGCTAAAAATAAAAACGCATAGTAACCGATTTTCGGAATCGCATGACGGGTTAGGAGACCTGCCCCGCCAAATACTTCCTTCTCCTGGCAATCAACAGCAACAGCTGAGGTATCTGAAAGCAGCCAATAGCCGATCACTTTACAGTACGGACTGACTTCTATCGCATTTTTAATGATATAACTGCCTTTATAAGCTGTATCATTGATCAGATCTCGATTCACGATCGTGACATTAAACTCAGTGATATAAATCGGGATATCAGCTTGAAGGCGATTAAATATCTTTTTGACGGCTTTTACGTGGCGCGACATAAAGTACATATCCGGTGATATTGGATTACTTCTTCTTTGTTCAGTAAAATCACTTTTGATCTCATCCATCGGATAAACCGCTAGACTAAAGAAGTCCGGTTGCTGTTTTTGTTCTAGCCATAACTCGATAAATGTAGGGAAATTTTCGTCACTATTTTTGATATCGACACTAATGCCGCAACCACCCACCTTCATGTTCGGAAGGATTTTCTTGATTTGCTCACTTATCTTGGTAAAAAAGCAATAGAAGTCCTTGGCTCGCGTAATTTTTAACCGCGTATCATCATAAAAGACTTCACCAAGAAATGGAGCTTGGATTGCTTGTAGGACGATGGGATGCGGTTTCCATACCTCGACCTGCCATTTTTCAACTGCGATCCGACCATAGCGGCTGATGCAGTGCTTCAAAAACAGAGCAATGGTTTTTAGGTACGCTTCTAAGTGAAGGCTGTTTTTACTGAAAACTTGATTCGCCAAAATCGAAGTGTAATCTTTGTAGATTGTTTTCCCTTTAAAGCCAAGTTCCAGAAATGGAATTAAATCAGCATCAAGGATCGCATCAAGGATATGGTCTGTCTGTGAAAAGTCCAGCTGATCTGGGTCACAACCGATAATTTCCGGCGACAATAGACCCCAAATCCGTCCGTAAGTAAATGGTCCATCTTTCTTCACACGTGCCAGCGCTGCATGGAAATCCTTTCTTAACAAGTCCTGTGCAAACCCTAAATTTATCAAAAAAGTCGGTGCATAGCTTTCAAAACTTTTCTCATTGCTGATTTGGATGGCATACGTGTCGGTTCCTTCATGGGAAGTTGTCGTATCGATCAACTTCTTTAAATCCGCCAGATCCGTCTCCTCCTCTTCCACAGGATTCGATAAGACAACGATTGATTGCTTTACTTCTTTCCGATAATCAGTCGGCGTCAGGCCTTGATACTTTTTAAATATTCGATTGAAAGAATTGATATTGGAAAAACCGGCATCATAAGCAATATCAATCACTGATTTTTCCGTATGAAGCAGTTCATTTCTGACTTTTTCCAGACGTTTCTGCACTAAATAATCACTGATCGAAAGCCCAACTTCTTTAGAAAAGACTCGAGAAATATATTGTTCAGACAAGTACAGATTATTGGCGATATCCGCTAATTTGATATCCTTTTGAAAATTATTGTCGATGTAAAACTTAATTTCTTCAATTTTTTTCGTTGTACTTTTTTTACGATCCATGGTCTCTTTTTTTCGAAAATGCTTTTCCAGATTTCCAATCAGCGCAAAATAATTTTGAAAGGCAAACGCATTCTGGTTATATTCTTTATAAACAAATAATTGCAACAAGCGATGAATGTATTTACGGATCTCATTGTTAACGGTACTTTGTTTTTCAATAGAGTTGCCTTGAAAGATATACTCAATATCATTATCCTTTGTGTTCATGGGAAAATCATAAGACAAAGTCAGTGTGAACACTTCCGCATTGTTGTTCTGGATCAAGATTTTTTCTCCTTTAGGAACAACTAGAAAATCGTCTTTTTGCAAAACAAATAGCTGATCACTGTCTTGAATCGAAACATCGCCGATCAGAACGAACAGCAGATGAATATCATTATCAAAATAATAGAGCTCTGAAGTATTTAGTTTTTCTATCTTTATATTTTCCCAAGGGTTTACCAGCTGCACAAAATCACCTTCTTCAAATTTTTTTTAGTATACCATGAAAAGAAATGATTATTGTTACCGCTTTCTATTTTATTTGAACTGTTGGTGATGTATATTCGCAACTGCAGAGTGGTCCATATTTGTATATTTTTATGCAGCTTTTTTTGAAAGAGCTATAGTAAGAGTTCCGCATTAATATTCTTAGATAAACACTTATAGGAAAAGTTTCGAAAGACTTAGAAGAAAACAAGAAAATCCTGCACGAACCCGAGCAGGATTTTCTTGTATTTCTTTTAATAATCTGGCTTACGGTTCAAGACATTCGCTAAGCGATTATAATACGGTGCAGCGTCTGTCCAGTTTGTCAAAAATGGGACTTCTTTTCCTGTATTCGCATGATACACTTGTCGAATTGCTCTCATTTCATCTTCGTGCCCAATTGCATACGCATGTTCTCCATTAAACCAACGCACAGGCGCATTTTTATTTGCTTGATAAAATGCCCACATCATCATTTCCTCACTTTCTTTCGTTGTACTATCATCTACCACCCTTAGAAAAAGATCTGTCTCAGCTTTTCGTCTACGAATCAGTCCTTCTAGCGGTTTTCCTCCTGCATTAACATACTTATTCATCTCATTGGCTGCTTGTTGCCAATTTTTAGAATTTATATATGTTAGTAATGCAGTTCCTTGTAAAATATCTGCGCCTAAATTGAAATGAAAACTCACCAAAGCATCGAACTGGTTTTGATTCAGTTGAACGGTTATATATTTAAAAATTCCAGATGCGTGACTGATAACATCCTGGTCTAAAAATATATTTGCTTGAGCTTCAGTAATTGTCATTCCTGAGTAGACACCTTGAGTATGCCCGTAACCGATCGTCCAAACACCAACTGAATCTTGATAGGCAGTCAAGCGCAATCCCTCAAATTCTTTGATTAAATTACGACCAGTTTCAGAAAGCTTCATATTTTCGTTTGCCATTACTTTCCTCCCTTTATCTGCTTATTAATAATCAGGCTTGCGATTCAAAACATTTGCCAAGCGGTTGTAGTAAGGTGAAGTATCTGTCCAATTTGTAAGAAACGGAACCTCTTTCCCTGTATTTGCATGATAAATTTGACGAATTGCTCTCATTTCATCTTCATGTCCAATAGCATAAGCATGTTTTCCATTAAACCAGCGAACCGGTACATTTTTATTTGCTTGATAAAATACCCACATTAGCATATCCTCACTTTCCTTATTTGGTATGTTTCCATCATTTGTATTGTTTAATCGATAATATTCAGTAGGCTCTGGTCCCATATAACCACCAGCAGCTGGTGTAGTATAAATGCCATTACGTCCGGAGGAACAATGAATAATAATATTATTATCCATAAAAATCCCTGTATGTCCGTCGGTAGCCCAATATTTGGAGATAAAGATGTCTCCTTTTTTACATTCCGTTCTATTTACTTTTTTTGCAATCGATGGTAACGCTATATCATGCAAAGTTCCTGTCCACCCCATGCTGCCTACTGGTAAAAAGCCTCCTGAGATTAAAGAATAGTACACTGCTGAACTACAATCATAACTACTGGGACCTAATCGATCAGACATTGAATATGTCACTTTGCCTTCTCGATCTTTGAACCATTGAATCATGTTATCAATACTTCCCAAAAAAATCACCTCCGCGGAAATGTACTTCGTGCGTCCACGAGTTCGAAACATGTTTCTTATTTCCACCTTTATTATAACGAGGAAAGTTTGATAAAAGAGGTCAAACTGAAAGCCACCCTAGCCTTTTGGCAATCTCAGCGATAAACTCCGAATCTCTTCTTTTAATAGTGGATTCACTAAGAAAAGTTTCTGCAGAAACTACCGCTAGTTTTTTTTTAAAATGCCCATTGTAGTATTTGACATAAAAGATATCGCTAACATCAACTGTCGAATTTTCTAAAATCGTATTGACAGTATTTACAAATATTTTAAAAAAAATTATTTGGTTCAACGACCAATTCTTACTTCCTTCATTGGTCAAGGCTGTTATATCCAGTTCTTTTTTTGTATCACTGATCTCAGATAATCTTATCAGTGATTTTTCGATTTTTTTATATTGCCAGAGCAAACTGCGAATATGTGCCCTAGTTTCATTTGTCATATTATCACCTCTAAAACAGCCCCCCAAAAAGGCAGGGGGCTCATTCCTTCATTTACTCGCTGACTGATACTTTTTTGATATAAGAAATCTGAGTTTCGTCGGTACAAACCGTCGTATCATAACCGTATTTTGTCATCAACTCTTTGATTTTACTCAAATCACTTTCAGATTGAACATGGGCATAATTATTCCCTAATAAGAAATATACTTTCGGATCGTTTGGGCTTCTGAATAACAACATAATTTTTCCTACTTTCTTTATTTGTGTATTTGGTTCTCCAGGTTTTGGCAGGTTACCGCTATACCCGAATAATTTAACAACCTCTTGTACTGCTTTTTCCATGTTTGGTAATAGTTTTCTTAAATCGTCTTGATTATCAATAAACCCCCATTCTATAAGCAATGTTCTTCCTATTGAGTTGCGTATCACATATAACCCTGTTGTGGCTTTTGCTCCCCTATCGTAAAGTCCTGTAGTTTTTGCAATGACAGCAGATACTTTCGCAGCCATCTGCCGCGACTCCTCATCCCCTTCCAAATACCACACTTCAACGCCGCTTGCGGTTCCGTTATATGCATTCAGATGATTACTAATGTGATAATCACCTGGACGCTTATTCATATTGTCAACGATATTTTCCAAGTTCTCCAAGACTGTTTTTCCTAAGTAATCCGACGTGTCAGGTACACCTGTATATTTCACCATCAAATTATTTATACTATGAGCGATTTCCGCTTCTTTGTAGCCATTACTTATCGCTCCCGGATCCATCATATTTAATCCCCAGTGTCCTCCATGAACATCTTTCAATACCATATTGCCACCTCTTTTTCAAATTAATAATCCTATTTATAGATATGTTTTTTTGAATCGTATTTCTATCAAAGTTTACATATACATCTAATCAATGATAATTATCTTCTGATTCTAATACATTCACAGTTACGAATGTCAATTAACTAATCAGCATTTGTCTGACTATCATCATATTTTTTTTTGTCCTCTCGATAACGATTACTAGCAATATTAAGAAAAACGCCTGCTAACGTTGCACCAGCTGTGATTGTTCCGACAATAATATCTGTCGAAAAATGATAAAGCCCTCCCATCGTCACAACAAACGCCGTTATTGCAGGTATGCCCAGAGTTAAAAATTTTTTTGCTGAATCATATTGTCTGTTCGTCATCTTCACTCTATTTATTCTCCTTCCATAAAGATTTTATTTGTTCACCATGCTCAATTAAACGATCATTATGACGGTCTAATCGCTCATCATGTTTTTTTAGTTCATCATGTATTGCAACACGGTCTGACTTACTAGCCTCAAGATCTCTCGTAAGCAGATCAAGATTATGTCCAAGCTTATTTAGATTTTCTGTTATTTTGGTGAAGTTAGACATAACTGGCTTAATCAGAAATGCAAACAAACCAATTATTGACAAAATCCATCCCGCCCAAGTTGAAAGTTCGCCTACGTTTAACATTTAACACCTGCTTTCAGTTAGAATTGAAACCGTTCAGTTCTTTTATTTTTTATGTTGTTATCTATCAGTAAAGACACTTCAAAGAAACTACAAAATAATCAGTTAGTCACTGGAGTCATATTTTTGATAGTTTCGATAAAAGAAAGAATTAGAGCTTTTAGAAATTATTCACTTTCATCTACCAGAACTTCCTTTCAAAAAACAGCAAGACATATAATTGTTTTTATCCTTACGATTAGTAACACCATTAGTCATTCAAGAACTCAAATATTTGTTTTGAACGATCTAGTGAGAAAAGCTTTGATTTTTCATTAGAATGGTACTTGCTAATATTATTTTAGATTATTTTTCCAATCCCTAACGTTCAAAAAAAGTTCAAAAATCAAGTTGCTTATCTAATTCTTCAAAAAATCTATCACGGAGTCTTTTGGCAGTGCTTAGACTTACAAGGATTATTCTCTGATTAACCAATCCTTGCATGGTATATTGAGTAAATTTTTTGATGTATAACTCATTAATGATTGTTTCAGTATCATTATCACATTCCTCTAACAACTTTTTTACAGCAAAACTGCTTCGCTTCAAATCTCTAATCAGCATATGTGTGTGGATAGTCCAAAAATTGGTAGTCAAAACATCCAGACGAATTTCTTCGTTACTATTCCTTCTACCAGCTTCCTGATAGGGAACTAGAATCTCCCATTCAAGCTTTTTGAGATACTGTTCCATATAATGAAAATCCTTCAGCACTGCTCTGACTCTTTCTATTCGCCATTTTTCCAAATGATTGTCCTCCTCAATTTACTTTTATCTCGAAAATTTGTTCTTGTTAAACACCCATTGCTTCTAAATCATCGACTTTCTTTCTTCAAAGTAGCATATAATTGTTGTGCTTCTTGCCAAAGTTCATCTGTTGAGGCACGCAAAAAACTTTTTCCAAAATAGTTTTCGACCACTTTTTTTTCACTGATTAAGTAGTGACGATAAATAAACATAAATGTTCTAAACTTTGCTTCAGCTTCTCGAGTTTCTGTATTTCCTGTTTGCTTCACGTAACCAATCATAGATTTCAGAGAGAATTCCATAAGTGTCTGCTGTTCTGGCGGAAGCAATTTGTAAATTAATTTTACAGGTTTACTAAAATCTTTCTTCATTGGTATCTCCTAAAAATCTCCTTAAGTCATCTTCTGTAATTATTGATTTATCCTTAGAGTAGTTGGTTGGTTCATTCGCCCAATTAGGAATACTTTCTCTTCTTAAATATTGTTTATTTTCCGATGTATTGTTCTTAGCACTCCGTTTGTCTTTTTTTGCCCAGTTCCTAATTGTCGCTAAATAATTCTTATAGGTCTTTCCAGTTGATTCACAGTATTCAGAAACTATTTTAATGCGTTGTTCCCAATCATCTGGAAACTCATGCTTTAATTTGCTTAATTGATCATCACTTAAAGGAACATTTTGGTAGTCACCATACATATGGAGAACATGAGTAATGGCTGCTTTTTTTGAAGTTACTGTTTCTTTATCTTTATTTCCATCTACTTCTATATCTATTTCTGAATCTGTCTCTGTGGTATCACATGATGTCACGCCAGCATTTTTTTCTAACAACTGCTGCTCTTTCTTTTTGCGCTCTCTATATTTGCGGTTTCGCTCAGCATTCTTCCTTCTTATTTGTTCCATACCGTCAATGTTTTGATGCTTTTCCCATTTGCTAATGCATATAAAGCCGCCATCTATCCTTTCAATCATATTGAATTCCTCTAATGTTGTAAGCGCCAATCGTATCGTATTGGTATCTTTATTAAAAAGAATCGATAAAACTTCTTCCGTATAAGGCATGTTTTTTTGAACATAAATTATTCCTTCATCATTCGTTTTCCCTGCTAAAATTAATAATCTTATCCAAATTATTAAAACAGCATCTGATTGTGGCATTGCTTGAATTAATTTGATCTTTTCATCATCAAACATCATTGTTTTTAATTTTATCCAACTTATTTCTGCCATATTTCAATCCTCCAACTTATTTCTTTTAATAGAATTAAAAATACACCTACTTCCTATTTGATATATTTGTTATAATATCTTTATCACTTAAAAATTTATTAATTAAGATACGGGGGGATCTATATCAACAAAAAGCTTAACCTTAAAATATTTGATAATATCCTAAAAAAAATAAACAAACCTGAATTAATCGCAAAAGAAATTATTGATAAACGTGGTGGCATTGATCAAAAATGTCCAAATTGTCATAGAATTGCTAAAGTACCTAGAACAGGTGCTCTTTGCTCTTGCGGTCAAAAAATCAAGTATCAGTCATCCAAGCTATTTTCCTAAAAATGATATTTGTTCTACTATTTCAATTACCTGATATTTTAGAATATTTTCCTCTGAAACCTTGACAAAACGCTGAAAATATTCCATAATAAAAACAAAAAAATAGAAGAGTAATTTTTAATGTTCTACTGATGCACTCTCAAACCACTATATATTACGTCAATCGATTTAAAATTAATATACCACTGATTTTTTTCTAAGTCAACGAATAAGAAAGAATATTTTCCGAGGTGTGAAAAATGAATGTTTTGAATAAAGTAAAGGAATTGGCTAAACAAAAAAATATTAGCATTGCTGAGCTTGAAAGGCGAACTGGATTATCAAGCGGTTCAATTACCAAATGGGGAAAAAGCGCACCTTCAGTTGATAAACTAACAAAAATAGCTGAATACTTTCATGTATCAACGGACTATATCTTAGGCAGGACCGACAATCCTCACATGGGTATGTCTGAGAAACAAAGAGAATTAACAATTAAGGAAGCTCTAAACTCAGTTATGAGCTACAACGGGAAAAAAGTTTCAGAAAACGACCGTGAAGTATTGGAAAGGATCGCGAAAGCATACTTAGACGGAAAATTATAAGAGGGTGTTTATTTGGATGCTCATATTTTAGAAATAATTGAAAAGTTAAATGTTACGATTGTCTATGATGATTGTCTAGAAGATCACGGAAAATATGTTCCAATTTTAAACATTATTGTAATAAAAAATAATTTGAGTGATTTTGAAAAGAAAAAAGCGTTGTTACACGAATTGGGACATGCATGTGAAGACAGAGATAACTACGAATTATACAAAGTTTCTTTTGTTTTAAAATCCAAAATGGAATATGCCGCAAACAGATTTATGATGAACTATTTTATTGCTGAACATGAAGGCATTTATAATTATAGTCAATTAATTGAAGAATTTAGTATCGGTATGGGGTACGATGTTCGTTATGCAAAGTAATACCCATATATATTTTTGATTAGATAGCTATGAGAAAAAATGTATTCTTTGATAGTTGGTCTTTAGATAAAGAGAAGTATCAATCAGAGTCTCTCTTGGTTTTGACGAATTCTTGTTTTTAAGAGCAGTTTTTTATACACTTTTTTTCTCCTTTTTCATGGCAACGGGTCCCCGGCTTATTTCATCCCACACAAAGCCTGCTTTTACTTATATATGCTTTATGTAAATACTTTAGCTTATGTTCTTTAATAATTTGTTGATTTTGTTCAATCATTGATTGTTATTCTTAGACTTAAATTAAAAATAGATTTTTGATGATATAAAGTAATTTTAACTGCATTTATTTACAAAAAACCTGAATGATAAAATTCCATGAAGGATTTCTCTCATTCAGATTCATTTTTTTATTAAAGTTTTTTCACCTAAACAATATACTTTCGAAAATAGAGGAATTAAATGAAATTTTTCAATTCCTCTAAAGACAACTATTCTATTTTTCAAGGCTTCTCCTGACAACTTTTGAGATAGCGGGTTCATGTTGCTGTCCAGTTCTTTCTCCGAAATCCATTTTTTATTTTATTATATTGACTTAAGAATTCTTTCTGTTTTACATGTCGGCCTGAGAACAATAAGAACTAAATATAATACCTTTTAATAAAATATTTAAGGTAATCATCTGATTTGAATTCTGATATGTCACAAATTTTACTCAATAGATATAAAATTTCAATATCTTGACTAAATACCTTTTGACAAGTGTTAGAAATACTAGCACCATTTTAATACCAATTATAACCAACATAATTTAAAGCGACTATTTTATTTGTTATGCTAAATACTTGCAAATTAAAATAGACAGCTTCGCCTATAGAATAATCTAAAAAGTAAATATTATGTTTAATTAGAAATTTTCTGTCATATATTTTAGCCCACGGCGATAAAACGACATATTTTCCCCAATTGCTGTCACGAGGATAATCTGAGAACAACACTTTTTAGTCATTAACTCTCCTATACCCACCAATGACCAAATGAGAATTTCCTTTTAAGTATTTGTTTAAAAACGTACTGATATAATTTTCTTCTATATAATCATCATTATCAATAAACATGGCGAATTTACCTAAAGCTGTTTGAATTCCTAGATTTCTTGTCTTTGAGACGCCTTCGTTTGCTTTGAATATTATTCTAATTCTTGGATCTTGTTTTGCTCTTTGACTTACAATCTCTAAACTGCTGTCAGTGGAGCCGTCATCGATAAGCAGCAATTCAAAATTTGTGAATAAATTTTTTAAAATTGTGTCGATACACCGGTCCAAATGCTTCTCCGTATTATAGACAGGAACAATAATTGTAAGCATAACATCAACAGACATGTGTTTCCACCTAACATGTAATTTTTGAATTATATGTTAAAAAAACACCACTAAATAACATGGAAAACAACAAATAGTTTTGATACATAAAACTTTTGCCCTTTTTCTTTTCTATTTATCCGCTTATCCTCGCCTATCTTTTCTCACAGGATTTTATTATTCTTTGTTAAAGGCAATTTTTCTAAGCAAGCCTTTTTCCACTATTAATTCTGAAAATATTCATCATACGGCTTATCCATTACTGATTTTTATAAAGCTTACGAATAAAGGCCCAATCGGGCAAAGGCAAATTTTTCTTGATTCCAATTTTGTTTTAAAAGATATGCAAAAAAAGAACCCCTCAAAAGAGGAGTTCTCAGGGCTTGCTTACATCATGCCGCCCATACCCATTGATGGGTCCATTGCAGGAGCTGCTGGCGCTGCTGGTTCTGGTTTGTCGGCAACGACTGCTTCAGTTGTTAATAATAATGCGGCAACAGAAGCTGCGTTTTGTAATGCAGAACGCGTCACTTTCGTTGGGTCAACGATCCCAGCTTCTAGCATGTTTACCCATTCGCCAGTTGCTGCATTGAAACCAACGCCTAAGTCAGCGTTTTTCAATTTATCGATGATGACTGAACCTTCGTAGCCTGCGTTTTCAGCAATTTGACGAACTGGTTCTTCTAAGGCACGTAAAACGATTTTGACACCTGTTGCTGCATCGCCATCTGTTTCGATTTCTGCAACTTTGTTGATGACATTGACTAAGGCAGTTCCCCCACCTGAGACCATGCCTTCTTCAACAGCGGCACGTGTTGCATTCAATGCATCTTCAATACGTAATTTCAATTCTTTCAATTCAGTTTCAGTTGGTGCCCCAACTTTGATCACAGCAACCCCACCAGCAAGTTTTGCTAAGCGTTCTTGTAGTTTTTCACGGTCAAAGTCAGAAGTTGTATCAGCGATTTGGTTTTTGATCAATTGAACGCGTGCGTCAATTGCTTCTTTTTCACCAGCACCTTCAACGATTGTTGTGTTGTCTTTATCCACAACCACTTTGCTGGCTTGACCTAAGTTATCGATGGTTGCATCTTTCAACTCAAGACCTAAGTCTTCAGTGATCACTGTACCACCAGTTAAGATCGCAATGTCTTCTAGCATTGCTTTACGACGGTCACCAAATCCTGGTGCTTTCACTGCGACAACGTTGAATGTTCCACGGATTTTGTTCAATACAAGTGTTGGTAATGCTTCGCCATCAACGTCATCAGCGATGATCAATAATGGTTTTGATTGTTGTAAGATTTGTTCTAACAATGGCAAGATATCTTGGATGTTAGAGATTTTTTTGTCAGTGATCAAGATGTATGGATTTTCTAACGCTGCTTCCATTTTATCGTTGTCAGTTACCATGTATTGTGATAAGTAACCACGATCAAATTGCATTCCTTCCACAACATCTAATTCTGTTTCGATCCCTTTTGATTCTTCAATAGTGATAACACCGTCATTGCCGACTTTTTCCATTGCATCAGCGATGTATTGACCAACTTTTTCACTACCAGAAGAAACAGCACCAACTTGTGCGATTGCTTCTTTTGAATCAACGATTGATGAAATGTTGTGTAGCTCTTCTACAGCCACTTTTGTTGCCATTTCGATCCCACGACGAATACCTAATGGGTTCGCACCAGCGGTGACATTTTTCAATCCTTCACGAACGATTGCTTGTGTCAATAACGTAGCAGTCGTTGTTCCGTCACCAGCGATATCGTTTGTTTTTGAAGCGACTTCAGAAACAAGTTTTGCGCCCATGTTTTCAAAATGATCTTCTAATTCGATTTCTTTAGCGATCGTTACACCGTCATTTGTGATCAATGGTGAACCGTAAGATTTTTCTAAAACCACGTTACGACCTTTAGGGCCTAAGGTTACTTTTACTGTATCTGCTAATTTATCTACCCCACGAAGCATTGCTGCGCGTGCGTCTTCCGCAAATTTGATTTCTTTTGCCATGATTTCATCACCTCAAGTATTTTTTATTTTTCTTATTCTACTACTGCAATGATATCTTTTGCAGCAACGATCAAATATTCTGTTCCTTCATATTTCACTTCTGTGCCAGCGTATTTTTCGAACATTACTTGTTCGCCAACGTTGACAGCAACAGGAGCTTTTTCACCGTTTTCGAGCGTGCGTCCTTCGCCGACTGCAATAACGGTACCCGTTTGTGGTTTTTCTTTTGCTGCTGATGCAAGCACGATTCCGCCTACAGTTTTTTCTTCTTCTTTTGCGACTTCGATAATCACACGATCACCTAATGGTCTTAACACGATAAATCCCTCCAATGAATGTTATAGAATTTAGCATTAGCACTCTCTTGTATCGAGTGCTAACTTACAGTTTCAATATTACTCATTTTCCCAAATTTTTGCAAGCCTTTTGCTAAATTTTTTTTGCATTTCTAATTGATTGATAAATATAGTAGGATTTTTTGTTTCTAGAAGCAACCTAGTCTATAATGAAGCAAAGGAGTGTGAGGAAACAACTATGTCTTTATCAAAATATTCTTTGTCCACGATTCTTACTTACGGCATCGTCTTTTTTCTACCGATCGCCTTCGTCCCTAGCGGACATCAAGTAGCAGCAACAACGATCGGTTACTTAGCTGGTGCAGCGATCATGTTTTTCTTGTATTTCAAACAAACAGAACCGCTATCGTTTGAGCACAAAAAAACCAAAGTCTCAGCGATTCTTATTTACGGGCTAACAGGCATTGTCGCAGCGATTTTGTTGCAAAATCTAGCCATCTTTATCGAATCCTTTTTCGGAGAAGTCAGCGCTTCGCAAAATACCGAAAACATCATTGCCATCGTGGTGCAAAACCCACTCTTTGCTCTCGCAGCAATGGTCGGTGGGCCAATTATGGAAGAATTTGTCTTCCGCAGAGCCTTAGTTGGCATCATTGGGAAATACAGCAATGTATGGGTCGGTGTAGTGGTCAGCGCCGTAGCCTTTGCCTTTGCCCACAATGACAATCATCTCTTAGTCTATATTTTCTTAGGACTGTTCTTTTCTGGGCTTTATGCTTTGACCGGCAGTATTTGGACTTCCATGATCACCCATGTGGGAATGAACACTTTAGTTATTATTATTCAGTTATTGCTTCATTACGGCTATATCCAAATGCCCTAAAGAAAAAACGCTACGCAGAAATTTTGGCTCTATAATTTATGGGACTGATGAATCAGAATTAATTCTTCAGCCCCATTTTCATTTTAGGTATTAAAAAACATATCGTTCTCTAGTATGATTAAATCACCACAAAATAAACAACTGAGAGGACGATATGCTATATGAATGATTCTATCAAAAAAATGCTGAGAATAATAGAGAAAGATTTGATGATTACAGAGGTCTCTTACGAGACCCTTCAGAAGAAAAAGACGTTGGTCGTCGATGCTGTTCTCTCGCCTACTCCTCGTGCTTGTAGAAGTTGTGGTTCTACTGTGGTAGATGGAAACGGGAAAGCAATTATAGTGAAAAATGGGAAGAAGGAAACGATTGTCCGTTTTGAACAATACAATCATATGCCTTTGATTATGCGCCTAAAAAAGCAGCGCTATACCTGTAAAAACTGTCGCACCCATTGGACTGCTCAAAGTTATTTTGTCCAACCCAGACATTCAATCGCAAATCATGTTAGATATAAAATTGCTTCTTTACTGACTGAAAAAGTATCTTTATCTTTTATTGCGAAAAGCTGTCAGGTATCTTTGACCACCGTTATTCGTACATTGAAAGAGTTTAAAAGCTATTTACCAAAGCAATCTAAGAAGATTCTCCCAAGAGTATTGATGGTTGATGAATTTCGTTCGCATGCTTCCATAGAAGATAAAATGAGCTTTATTTGCGCAGATGGCGAAACAGGAAAACTAATAGATGTTTTGCCTACGCGTAAATTACCCCGATTAACAAGTTATTTCTTAGGTTGTACCAATCCGGAAGAAGTAGAATTCTTGGTGACAGACATGAACGCCGCCTACTTCCAGCTCACCAAACGTGTTCTGCCAAATGCGAAAGTAGTGATTGATCGGTTTCATATTGTCAAACACATGAATCAAGCGTTCAATGAGTTGCGTATCCGTGAAATGAATGAACTTCGTAAAGCCGGACAGAAAAGCCATGCAGAAAAACTGAAAAAGAACTGGCGCTTTTTGCTAAAAAATCGTGCAAACATCAACCATTATGAATACAAAACATGGAAAAGTTTCCGAGCACCAAAATACCCATTTCTTACTGAAGCAATGATGATTGATCGATTGCTTGAGTTTTCTCCGCCCCTAAAGGAGGCGTATCCCTTTTTTCATGAATTAGTTGAAGCCTTTCGAGACAAAGACCCTGACTTATTTTTCTCCTTATTGGCAGAACTTCCCGAAACGTTAGATGACAGCTTTCGGGAAAAGCTTCAAAACCTTCTTACCCATGAAGAAGGCATCACCAACGCAATGATCTATCCTTATTCCAATGGAAAAATAGAAGCGAAGAATACCCACATAAAGACAATGAAACGAGTATCCTACGGATTTAAATCATTCGAGAACATGAGAATTAGAATCTTTTTGATCAATCAATTAATCAATGTAAGATAACAAAAAATCTGAGCCAGAATGTGGTTCATTCTGACCCAGATTTGATTTTGCACAACTCATCAGTCCTTATTGACAAAGAGCCGAAATTTTGCGTAACGTTTTTTTCTTTATACCTTCGTGCCATTGGACGCAATCACTTGCTGATACCATGCAAATGAATCTTTCTTCCGACGAGCAAGGGTTCCATTTCCTTCATTGTCTTTGTCCACATAGATCACACCATAGCGTTTCTTCATTTCCCCTGTCCCCGCAGAAACCAAGTCAATGATGCCCCACGGTGTATAACCTAATAAGTCGACGCCATCATAAGCTACTGCTTCTTTCATCATTTCGATATGGGCTTTTAGGTAGTCAATACGGTAGTCATCGTGGATCTGTCCATCCTCTTCCACCGTATCCACCGCACCAAAGCCATTTTCTACAATGAAAAGCGGCAATTCGTAGCGTTCGTTAAACCAGTTCATGGCATAGCGCAAGCCTACGGGATCAATCTGCCAGCCCCATTCAGAAGCATCGACATAGGGATTGTCCACCAGATCTTGGCTCTCATCATAGTCATAGGTTGGATCATTCTCCTTGCCTTTGATCGCAAAAGACATATAGTAGCTAAAACCAATGTAGTCAACACAACCTTTTGCCAAAGCTGCTTCATCTTCAGGGGTGATATCTAAATCAAATTGTTTTCTTTCAAAATAGCTGCGCATATAGCTCGGATAGTGCCCACGGGCATGAACATCTGAAAACCAATAGCGCCGTTGCATGGCCACCGCGGCTGTCATCATGTCTTTGGGATCGCAAGAATACGGATAGATTGGGCACATCGCGATCATCGATCCGATTTGAAACGTAGGATTGATCGCATGTCCTAGCGCCACCGCTTTTGCACTGGCAACGAGCTCGTAATGAGCTGCTTGGTACATGACTTTTTCTCGGTCTTCTCCTTCCGTAAAGAACAGACCAGAATTGGTAAATGGCGCAAAATCTTCTTTATAGTTTGCTTGATTATTGATTTCATTGAAGGTCATCCAATACTTCACTTTCTTTTGATAGCGCGTAAAACAAACTTCTGCAAAGCGGACAAACAAATCGATCAACTTACGGTTACGCCAACCTCCGTATTCGGTCACTAAATGATAAGGCATTTCAAAGTGAGACAGGGTAATGACTGGCTCAATGCCATAGCGTAAACACTCATCGAATAATTGATCATAAAAGGCCAGGCCTTCCTCATTCGGCTCGCGCTCATCCCCCTTTGGAAAAATACGGGTCCAGGCAATCGATGTTCGGAAGCACTTCAACCCTAATTCGGCAAAAAGCTTGATGTCTTCAGGATACCGATGATAAAAATCGATCGCTTCATGATTGGGATAGCTTTCGCCCGGTTGGATCCCTTCCGTGATTCGGCGAGGAATTCCGTTGCCTCCGACAGTCATGACATCAGCGACACTCACGCCTTTTCCACCCGCACGATAGCCGCCTTCCAATTGGTGAGCAGCGACTGCGCCACCCCATAAAAAATCGCTTCTTAGTTTATTCATTTCTATTCAACCTGCTTCCTTGGTATTAAACGATCTCTGTTTCTTGTTTATAGTTCAAACTATCGACCTTACGAATGAAAGGATAGTAAATAAAGAAGCCGATTGCTAAAACAACAAATTGTAAGATAGCGGTCCGAATGCCACCTACTAGAAAACCTGAAATGATCGGCGGAGTCGTCCAGGGAACTTGCACAGCAGTAAATAGCGGTACGATACCGGTATAAAGTGCAAAATACGTGATCACGCCTGAAACCATCGGTGTCAAAATAAATGGTAATACCATGATTGGGTTCATGACGATCGGTGTCGCAAAAATAATTGGTTCATTGATATTAAAGAATGCCGGAATCAAGGAGAGACGTCCTAATTGTTTGAACTGCGCTGAACGGGCAAAAGCCACCATGTATAGCACGATGCCAATTGTCATTCCTGCACCAGTTACCGTCATAAATTGATCTAAAAACTGTTGGGTCACGATGTGTCCGCCATTTTCCAATGTCAATGCTTTACCAGATTCAAGAATAGCCGTATTTGCTAATGAATTGGCTTGTAAAATCGGCCCCATGATGCCGCCCACGATCGTCGAACCATGAACCCCGAAGAACCACAAGAATGGTACTAAGAAGCCTAGCATCATTGCACCGCCAAGAGAATCCGTCACACCTTGCATTGGACTTTGAATCACGGTGTAGATCCATTCGACCACGGTTGTCTGAAAGACTTTATCAAAGAAAACATAAATGCCTAATGCGATGGTCGTCAAAACAGCTGCCGGAATCAACGCTGTAAATGAGTTTGCAACATTGGTGGGTACTTGTTCTGGCAGTTTGATCCGGATGTCGCGTTTTAAGAACCAAGTATAGCCCCAACCCACAAAAAGCCCTACTAAGATGGCACTGATCATGCCTTGTCCACCAGTCCATGTTTTATCAATGACATTTGCGATGGTCACATTTGCTTCAGCATCCGTTACACTTGACTCCATAGTTAATAAGAAAATAACTAAACCAATCATTCCTGCAGGGAGTCCTTCGTAACCTTCTGCTTTTACATACGAATAGGCGATGCCCATTACGGCGAAAAAGGCCATAATTGCAAAAGAGGCGCCATAGGCTTGGTTGAAGTATTCACCTAAGCCGCTATTCGTTACCCAATCCGCAATCGACTGGACGGGAAAGTTTGCTAACAGTAAGAAAATCGATCCTACGATTGAAAAGGGCATCGTATAAAGCATACCGTTTCTTAATGCAGTGATTGCTTTCGTATTAACAAATTTTAATATTGGGGGTAATAATTTCTCATTGATCCATTCGTTCATCTCACATCACTCCTAAAATAAAATTCCATCCACCGGCCAGTGAATTCGCTTACAAATAAATCTTAATGGATAATATTCCCCTTGCCTATAGCTTTTCTAAGTTATGAAACATGTTCCAACAAAAAAAACAGCCGAAGCTGTTTTTTTACGATCGCTTAGATTTGCTTGTAGACTTGATGGGCTAAAAGTTCGATCAGTGTAATCACCGGGACTTGCGTTGTCAGGTTCAAATCGACTTCTTTTCCGCCACTTACGACGGGCATATAATACGATATATTGTAGTCCGCCATTTGGGCGATCGTCGATTTTTCATCATTGGTGATGCTGAGTACTTTTGCTCCATAGCGTTTGAAGTCTTCCGTTTGCTTGATCATTTGAATGGTTTCACCCGACACCGATAAAATGATCGCTAACGTATTTTCCATTCCACGAGACGGTACTGGCAAAAAGGGATCAACGATGCTATAAGCATTAATGCCTAAGTTGGCAAAATAGCGACTGCCATAGGTGCCCAGAATGCCGCTTGTGCCGATACCGGAAAACGCCACATGGCGTGCGGAAAGAATCAATTCTACTGCCGGTTGGATAAACTTACGGTAATCTTCATTATTGACTTTTTTTAAGAATGTATTGACTTGAATCGTTGCATCATAGAAAAGATCAAACGCTCGTGCGTCTTGTTCCTTTTTTTGACAGATTGCATACTTTAACTCTGAATATCCACGATAGCCCAATTTCGTGATACATCGTAAAATCGTCGACGTTGAGACGTGGCATGCAGCTGACAATTCGCGAATCGTCAGCTGATCGATCTCTTCAAAATGCTGGACAATGTATTTATAAACTGCCATTTCAAGCTCGTTCAAAGTCTTGATTTTTTCTTCATCAAACATCCCACTGCCTCCACCCAACAAATTCATCGCTCTGATGATCGATTAGATCGCAAATAATTCCGTCGCTTTGTCAGGATCGGTATCAAAGACTTCAAACGTTTCTCCAACACCTAGATCATGTTCTTTCATGGTGTTGACCATCGTTAAGTGCGCCAACTCTTTCAGGTTGTTTTCTTTACTTAAATGACCAAGATAGACCCGTTTGGTGTTGTCGGTCAAGATATCCGTCATGACAAGTGCGCCATCTTCATTCGATAAGTGACCGCGATCTCCAAGAATCCGCTGCTTGAGACTCCATGGATAAGGACCCATTCGCAACATTTCTAGGTCATGGTTGCTTTCTACAAGGTATGCATCGGCGCCTTTGATGATGCCTCGCACATGATCGCTGCAATAACCGGTATCCGTCAACATCACGAATGATTTGCCGTCTTTATGGAAACGATAAAATTGCGGCGCTGCAGCATCGTGAGAGACGCCAAAGCTTTCAATGTCCAAGTCACCCAAGGTCAGCACTTTTCCCATTTCAAAGATATGTTTTTGCTCGACAGCGACGTTACCGATCATTGGATCCATCGCTTGCCATGTTTTTGTATTCGCATAGACATCAAGTTTGTATTTTCGTGCCAGTACTCCAACACCGTGGATGTGGTCCCGATGTTCGTGGGTCACAAGAATGGCGTCCAAGTCTTCTGGTTTGCGCCCTACTTCATCCAATAATGAAGTGATCTTCTTGCCGCTCAAACCGGCATCCACTAAGATCCGCTTTTTATTGCTTTCGATATAGAGCGAATTCCCTGAGCTTCCGCTGGCTAGAATACTTACTTGAAAGGCATTTTCCTTCATCATGGTTTACGTGACTTCCTCTCTGGTTGTTTCAACGAGTTCCATTATACCCGCTTTTTTATGGATTTTCTACCTTTTGAACGGCATTATTCGTGATGATCCGATTGCTGAAGGCATTGACCGTTTCGATTTGGATGGTGTCATCGCCATCTAATTGGAAAGCAATAAACCATGCAGGAATATACACGTTTTTTTCCCTAACCTTCAAAATCATCGTATAGGCTAATTCCGTCCAGAGAATTTTCGAGTGACTTGGCAGCTTGTTGTTCAGATAAAGCGTATTTACTGCTTCTTTTTCTGAATAGACCGTCATCTTTTCCCTTAGAGGCGTAATATTGGAGATATGTGTTTGCGTATAACGGGCAATCTGCAGTAGATCATCCGTTTGTTCTAAGGTGATATCGATCCGACTTGAGCTGTCATTGAAAGGAATGCCTTCATACGACTGGACCGCCACCACCGTCGGATGATTGGCGTTCAAGACAGAGAGGTTTTCCAAATAGTCATATTCATCCCCAAACAGGACTTGGTCTTTACGTTGCAAGAAACCATTGACGGTTTCTTCCGTTTGAGAATCATCACTGATATAAAAGCCATTGGTTGAGACATGGATCAACTGCTGCCCTTTGACCGTCGACCCTCTTTTGAACTGAGTATTGAGTTGCGGATTTCGTAGTTCTGCCTCAAAATCCGTCTGTTCACCGCTCAAATAATAGCCACTCAAGACCTCGTCTGATAATTCACCAGAATACCGAATGTCCTCAGAATCGAGTCGTTGTTCGATAGGAATCGTTTGGTTTGATTGTGAAACCATCTGATGCTCGCTGCGAGCCTCACTATAAACATTGAATAAAAAGACATTCAGACCAAGAAAAGCGAGGAAAAAAATCCATTCGATTCGTTTAAAATCCAATTAATTCTCCTCCGTTTCTGCTAATTTTGTCATTAATGCATCATAGCTAATCCAAGACGAGTCATAATTGACATACCAAGCAGGCGTCAAATCAACCAGTGGTGCATCTTTGATCTCCCCCCACTGATAGCCGACGATGATCTGTTGCAACAACGCTGGGTCAGCCCCTGCCGCAATCAAATCATTTTTGACTGACAAACTAGAAGGCAATTCAATCTCCGTTTCAGAAGGAATCGGCACTTGGATCGCATTCAAGCTGGCAGAAATCGTCATTTCACGACTGCCGGTCTGACCACTTTCTGAAAAAGCGACACTGATCACCCCTTGGCCGCCAGTACTAAAGACTGGATAGCCTTCGACGAAAACCCGATAATCCAAGTGTTTGTCTTGTTGATCAAAATAGCGGATCGTCCCAAAGTTATTGCCTAGACGAATAATGTAATCCGCACTCAACATTGCCAGATCCATTTCATCGGAACCGTCTGTGGTGGTTTCAAACTTGACTTGCTGCTGATCTTGCAAGACCGTCATGTTTTGCCCACCTTCATAATAGTAGGTATCGACACTTTCGTCGTTGATCTTGACATTTTTAGGATTGCTGAAAAAGGCTTCTCGGAACAAACTCTGAGACTGTGTCGAAGAATAGTAGCTGTATTTTTTTAGCTTGATCGAATCCTGCGTATAGTATTGATTGCTAGATCGTTCTTGATCAGTCCTCATTGCCGTCCATTCCCGAGGATTGTCTGCTAGCAAGTGTTTTACTTGGCTTTTATCCCAGTCGATCTTGCCTCGAACTACTCGTTGATGGGTAAAGTCAACAAATTGGATCGTATTTTCTTCGAGATCAAACTGGATGCGAGAAAACGGAAAATCCTCTGTTTCACTTTCGTCCTCTAAGGACAGTTCTTTATCAAAGGTTTTCTCGTAATCTTTCAAGTAAAATGTCGTATAGTAGTTTAAGGATATTCCTTGATCGACCTCTTGGGCTTTCGAAAAAGCCTGTTCTTCACCATAGGTTCGCAGGGTCAAATCACTGATCGTTGCCTCGTTGATCACCTCTTGGATCTCTCGAATCACCGCTTCAGAGTTGGTTTCTTTGATATCCTCTTCATCATTCCATGTTAGATATAGGGGCAAAAACAAATCGCTTTTTTGTTTGTACGTTTGAACCGAAGGATTGACGCCAGTATCTGTTTCGGTGCTGGCATTGTTGAACCCGGTCGGATTTAGCCAAATCATATAGGAGAAATAAAAACTCAATGCGATCATCACGATTAAACCTGCTCGAATGATTTTTTCTGAGATTCTCATACCCACCAATCCTCCTCATACGGTTCATACGGCAACATAATGTAAAATGTTGACCCGCGATTTTCTCGACTTTCCGCCCAAATCGCACCGCCATGAGCTTTGATGACTTCACGTGAGATCGCCAACCCTAAGCCGGTACCTCCTTGTTGGCGGGCTCGAGCTTTATCGACTCGGTAAAAACGATCAAAGATCTTCGTGAGATCTTTTTTCGGAATTCCTAGTCCTTGGTCATTGATGCTAAGGACGATGTTGTTATGAGTCTCCATCAATTTCACCGTAATAATCCCACCATCTGGCGAATATTTGATGGCATTATTCATGATGTTGTCGATCACTTGGATCATTTTGTCCGTATCGACTTCCACCCACAATTCTCGTTTGGTGAACTCCCGACGAATCAGATATTTTTTGCTTTCATTCGTCACCATCATGTCAAAACGGTCCAACACGAAATTAACCATCTCATTGAAATTGATATATTCCAATTGCAGTTGCGAATTGCCGCTATCCATCCGCGACAAACTCAATAGGTCATTGATCATGCGAATCATCCGATCCGTTTCATCCAAGGTCACTTTTAGAAAGTTCGGTGCAATTTCTGGATCTTTCCAAGCACCCTCACTCAGCGCTTCGATGTAACTACGCATACTCGTTAGAGGTGTTCGCAACTCATGGGAAACGTTGGAGACAAATTCTCGCCGTTCCTGCTCATTTTTTTCTTGTTCCGTGACATCGTGCATTACCGCAACTAGACCGGAAATGAACCCGGACTCTCGACGGATCATGGAGAAATCGATGCGCAAGATCAGATTTGTTCCCGTCAAATCATTGCTAGGACGTTCCAAAAGCATGTCTTCAGGATTTTCCAAAAGTTTTCGCAACGTGTATTCTTCATCGATTTCCAATAACGTCAAAATCGACTGCCCGATCGCTTCTTCGTTAGTGACATTCAACAAGGACATCGCCATCTCATTGATGGTTATGACTTTGCCTCGTCGGTCGGTGGCAACAACGCCGTCTGTCATGTGGGATAAGACACTATCCAAACGATTTCGCTCGGACTCCATCGCCTCTTGAGTCTCTTCGATTCGTTCCCCTAGTTGATTGAAGGTTTCCGCCAATTGTCCCAATTCATCTTTCCCATGAATCGCGACCTTGCGGCTATAATCTCCTTTAGCGATGCGAATCGCTTGTTCCCGCATCTCTCCAATTGGTTGGGTAATCGAACGAGAGACCAATAGTGCCACAATGATCGAAATCACTGCCGCAATCAGCGAGGCGGTAACAAAAATGACCGCCGTCGTACTGACTTCATTGTACTTTGACTCTAGATTGCTCCGTAAATAAAGGGTTCCTAAAACGGTATCCCCTGTCGGTGATTGGATCGACTGGACGATATTGAACACCCGCTGACCGCTGGATTCATCATAAAGGACTTCACTGCGGTTCGTATCGTAATCACGGTAATCATTTTTTTCTCCCACCGAGCCACGATCATTGATATTGGTGGTTGCACGAATGATCCCTTGCTCATCCACCACCCGCATCTCCAAAATTTCCGATGAGTTGGTACTCGTTAAGATTCGATTCAAGGAAGCATTCATGGAATCCCAATCTAAACCGTCATCATTATCCATTCGACTCAATTCAGAGCCTAACGTTACCACTAACGTGCTGGCACGTGCCTCCATGTCGCGTTTGAAGGCATCAACCGTTGTTCTTTCCAATTCGCGAATAAAATACGCCCCGATAATCTGGATCGCAATCAATAAGATCAAGATAAAAGTCAGGGCGATTTTGAAGTTCACCGATTGAAAAAAGCGAACCTTATTTTTCATAGCTTATTCCTGTTCTGGGTTCCGCAAGTAATAGCCCACTCCGCGACGAGTAACCAAATAGTTTGGATGGCTCGGGCTGTCTTCGATTTTTTCACGCAAACGGCGCACCGTCACGTCAACGGTTCGGACATCACCAAAGTAGTCATAGCCCCAGACAGTCTGCAATAAATGTTCTCGGGTCATCACTTGACCAAGATGTTTTGCCAAGTAGTGCATCAATTCAAACTCCCGGTGCGTCAATTCGATGGCTGCACCATTTTTAGTGACCATGTAGGCATCCGGATGAATGGTTAAATCACCAATCGTTAATTCGCTGTTGGCATTGTCGTCTGCTTCCTTCGCAGCTGCCGAGCCGCGACGCAGATTGGCTTTGACGCGGGCCACCAATTCCCGGTTTGAAAATGGTTTGGTTACATAATCGTCCGCACCAAGCTCAAGGCCTAGTACTTTATCGATTTCAGAATCTTTGGCTGTGACCATGATGATCGGCATGTCATGGGTTTTGCGCACTTCCCGTGCAACTTCCAACCCATCCATTTTTGGTAACATCAGATCAAGCAAAATCAGATCAGGATCGACCTCGGCTACTTTTTCTAATGCCTCTTCTCCATCATAGGCGGTATATACTTCATATCCTTCTTTGGTTAAATTAAATTTGACGATATCAGAAATTGGTTTCTCATCGTCCACGACTAGGATCTTTTTCAAAAATGTCACCTCAATTTTTTTTGGTTTCTTACTTATTATACATTATTTAAACTGGCTTTTCATCTTTCCCAAAAATCGCCGCCTCATTCTTAAGGAAAGCACAAAAAAAGAAAGGCACGGGGCCTTTCTTTTTTACTCTTCTAAAAGCTGGATACCGATCCCTAACAACCCAGGACCCGTGTGGACGACTAACGCGGGAGAGATTTGTCCAAATAAGATTTCTTTGACCTTAGGAAATTCGGCTTCTAATCGTGCTTTCATCTCTTTGGCTTCTTGCAGTGCATCACCTTGCGCCACGGCTAAACGCACATGGCGATGATCACCGATGAATTGCTTGATCAAGTCAACGGTTTTGTCCAAGCTTTTCTTCCGTCCACGAGATTTTGCGACCGTATAGTAGATCCCTTCTTCATTACAAGAGATAATTGGATTCAATTTCAAAGCATTACCTAAGATGGATGCGACAAGACCGATCCGGCCGCCTTTTTGTAAATACTCTAAGGTAGCTACGTTGAAAAAGACTTTGTTTTTCGGTACTTCATTCGTTAATTGTGCCCGCAATTCTTCCCAAGTCACGCCTTTTTCTAACAGTTCTGCCGCACGAATCGCTTGCAGCCCTGCACCGATCCCAATATTTTTCGTATCAAGTACAAAAACCTCAAGATCCGTCCGTTGTTCACCTAACAGTCGAACGACATTAAACGTTCCGCTCAATCCGCTGGAGATGGTTACGGCAAAGACTTTCTCATACCCATCGGCTTTGATCCGATCAAAGATTTCCCCGATCGCAGCACCGTCAGGTAACGAGGTACTAGGGATCTCTTGCGGCAAGCGCTCGTAGATTTCTTCCGCAGTAATATCAACTTTATCGGTATAGGTCCGATCCTTGTAGATAATTTGCAATGGCAGCATATACATGCCGTATTGCTCCATGATCTGTGCGGGAACATCGGTACCTGAATCAACTAATAGGGCAATTTTCTCTTTATTCATGGGCTTCTCCTTTATGTGTGTCTAAATAAATGACTTCTAATTCAATCGTTTTTTCTGCCAATAGTTTGTTGGCAAAGGAACGCGTCGCACCTTTCATGGCTACTAATTCAATCGGGATCGGTTCCGACGTCATTTGTTCGGGTTCTCCCATCGCTTCTTTGCCGACAAGGTGGATCGCTTTTTCTTGTTCTTCACAAAATACATTATAGGCATTTCTGATGCCGACAACTTTCCCTTGAAAAAGGATCCCCGTCTTTATTTCAGGAATCGTCAGCACTTGCTTGAGCATCGTGATCGCAATCAAAAATGCGAGATGCTTTTGATTGTAACGTTTCTTCTCTGGTGCTGGAATCATCCCTTTTTTGACATAATTATTGACCATGGAAGAGGTCAATAGCGGATGCTTTTCCGTTTGGATCACCGGCGATAAATATTGATCGATCAATGTGATCACCTGATCCATATACAGTTCCAGTGTTGGCAATTCTTCCCATCTCGGCAGATGGAATTTCAGCAATGAATTGCCCCAATTTTTCATGTCTGCTTGTAATTTTTCCATGTCATCCTCCATTTTGACGAACAGAAGGTTAGATTATCACAAACTAATCATCTAGTTTTGATAACTAGATACATTTTATCACGGTTTTCTGAGTTTTTAAAGCAATCTGATCAATCTTTTAAGAATTTCCTATCATTTGAATTTGGGAAACAAATGGTGTTTTATTAAGATAACGCCAGTTTCCCAACTGAAAAAAGCGCATATTTTTTTCAAAAGAATGATTGATTTTTCAACAATGGAGTGCTAAGATAATGAAGTACTTTTGGTACGGGCCGTTAGCTCAGTTGGTAGAGCAGCTGACTCTTAATCAGCGGGTCGCGGGTTCGAGCCCCTCACGGCCCATTGGGTGCCAAACCCACGGAACAGGTAAATGTTGGTGCGAAAGCATTTCGAAAACATTTATGCTGTTCCATTTTTTTGTTTATTTTTATTATCTTGAAAAGATGCACAAGGGTTTTCTTCTTCACTGTTGATTGTTCGAAAGATTACATGACTATCTTTAACACTCATCTCTATCCCCCAAAAACACTTCGCTTCTAAGTAGTTCAGCTATGTTCTTTTCAAGAATCAAAATAATTCGGTCTAACTTCTTAGGAAGAACGCCCACTTTTCAGACGTCTTTCAACGATAGATTGCTGCCATTTTTTACAAATATTAGAAACCTTTTGATTCAGCCTCCCTCTTTTTCCCGTTAACTTTAAACTAACTTAATTGCACTTCGTTAGTTTATTATCATCCAGAAGGTATTAGATTTTAGTAACTGTTTAAGTCCTTTCAAATTCTTTCCCTTTTTCTTTTCTTTTCTTTTTGCTCCTCCAATAAATACCAAAAAAGCGTTCCATCAACATTTGGTTAACGAAACGCTCTATACATTGTTAAATTATGAATTCAGGTGTTCTTCATTTATGATATTTAAGAATAGATCACTTTTTCTTATTAAGGTAGCTTCCCTATCCACTCTATAGAAACATTATATTTCAGTGTTCTTTTGGGTTATCTTTCTATCGATCCTATTCCGCTCTGTTTCCTATCAGTACTCAAATTGGCGATAGTAGCGCCGAATTTCCATTGGATGACAATTCATTTGTTCGACATAGGCATCAATGCGCTGCGTCACACAATGCATCAATAAGTGGGACAGCACTCGGCCACGATATTTCTCACTGATTCCTGAAATAGGATAGTCCTTGGTATCGATCAATGTATAGTTTCCACAAATTCTTGGCAATAATTTAGCTACTCTTTCTGATAATGGACGTTGCTCATCTTCTCCTAAAAATACTGTGACAGGTGTGGTTTCGTCAACGATTTCCAACGTTCCGTGAAGAAACTCAGCAGCATGGATCGATTTTGAACGCAGCCAGCTTTGCTCCTCCCAATAGCACATAGCATAAGAATAGACAGCACCCCATTGATTTCCCGCACCGATAAAATAATGCATCGCATCGTGACGATGTTTCTCCGCAAATGCTCGCCCAAATTCGTCCGCCTGCTTTTCAGCTTCTACTAATCCTTTTGCTAAATATTGATCCAATTCTCGATAGTAGGTGTCGTAATCAGGAAAATCTCCATGGTTTTTCATTAATCGATCGGCAACCATAAAGAATTTGATTTGTTCTGTTCCCGGTGCAGGATACGTGATGACAAGGTCACATTGTTCCGCCAAAATACTGCCTTTTGTATCAATAAATCCTAGTAATGTCGCTCCTACTTTTTTGATTTCTGCGACAGCTTTTACCACTTCTTGTGTGGTTCCGGTAACAGAGGACAAGATGACTAATGAGTCTTTCGTCAAACGACGGTTGCCGGTTGTATAGTATTCTGCCGCATGTTGGACATAAACTGGTAAATCGCTTTTTCCATTGATGTAAGTAACTGCTTGCATAGCCGAAGCATAGGTACCGCCAATTCCTAGATAATAGATCGCATCAAAGCCTTTTTCGTCAAGGGCATCGACTAATTTTTCAATTTCTGGACGTAGATCTAACATTCCTTGAATATCGTCAATTTGTTGTTGTTCATTAAATTTCAGCATCTTTTCCACCTCTAAATTTTACTTTTTAGTACTTGATCAAAGTCATCAAAAATACGTTTACTCAAATCGATCCCTTTAGCAGCAGCCCCGAGATAGGAGAGAATTTGGAACGGAATAACTAAGAGCAAAGAAGAAAACGTTTCTTCACATGCAACATCCAGCCCAAGTGTATCGGAATTTTTTGCCGTTGCTGTGGTAATCGTATAAGCTTTTCCCACATAAGAAGCGATATAATCATGCAATAGTTGGGACCTTGATTGATTTAGACTAGGAGCTTCAATAAAGAAAAGCACATGTTCATGGTTTGCTTCAAGATATGGCCCGTGCATATATGCTTCCAATTCAAATCCTTGAGAAGGGACTCGTAGGGTTTCGGTAAACTTCGTTTCAAATTCTTTAGCGGTTCCCCAGTTTGGTCCATAACCGACTGCTACAAAACGGTTCGCTAGTTTAAAAATACTTGCGTTTTTCTCAAAAAAATCAATTGTTTTATCGATAACTTGAGGAATGGCCTCGATCATCTCCCCTAACTGACTTTTGATAGTCGACACTTGGTCGTCGGATAATATACCTTTGCTGTAACCAATAGATACCCCTATTAAATAGAGTTGCAATACCGTTGCTACATATCCTTTTGTCACGAATCCAACGGTCTCGATCCCAGTTCCTAGATCAATGCTTTCGTTAACTTTTTGAGCAAGGGGACTTTCGGGATCGCTGCTTAAACCGATCGTATAAATATCTTGCTTGGACAACTGCGCCACTGCATCTATCGTAGAAGCACTTTTTCCGCTTTGCGAAACCGCCAAAACTGTCTCGATTTCTTTAGAAAGATGGCCGTAATGATTAAAGTGGTATGGCTCTTCAATCGTGACAGTGATCTGCGCTAATTTCTCCATTGCATACTTTGCTGCTAAACAGGCATTGGCAGAAGAGCCCGTTGCCAAAATCAATAAATTCTCGATTGCAGCTCTTTTTTCTTCTTTTTTAGGAACAAACCCCTGCAAGATCTCAACTAACGTTGCTTGCTCTTCTTGTATATAATCCATCATCGTTGCCACAACAATTCCTCCTTAAAAAAGTCCAATCAAGGATCCTAAAATACCTACGACTGCTAGTCCCAGCAGAATAATCAGCGGTTTGACTTCTTTTTTCAAAAGATAAAAGACAGCACCAAATGCACCCAATGACAAAATTTTCGGAACGATATCATCAAAGATGCTTTGAACTGTAACTGCATTCTCCCCTGAACCAATCTGCAACGGAATGTTGATATCGATCATCGTAGCGGTCATTCCACCTACGACCATCAACCCAATGATGGCTGCCCCATAGGTTAAGCTTTCCATCAAACCGTTTTCCTGAATTTTCTTTAAAAATCCTGTCCCAAGTTTATAACCCCAACCAGTCGCAAAATAACGAAATAGTAGATGAGGCACATTAAAAATCAGCAGAAACAGAATAGGACCTAGGATATTTCCTTGTAATGCCAATGAAGTTCCTACCCCAGTAGCAATTAGCCGCAACGTTCCCCAAAAGAAGGAATCACCGATTCCCGCTAAAGGTCCCATCAAAGAGGTCTTGATGTTTTCGATTGCTGAAGAATCAAAATTGGGATCACTGACATTTTCTTCTTCCATCGCCGCATTGATTCCTAAAATAAGCGTGACGATATGCGGGGTCGTGTTGAAAAATTCCAGGTGCCGTTTCAACGCATCGGCCATCGATTCTTTTGTTTTGTAGAGTTTCTTTAAAATCGGAATCATTGCATAGACATAAGCTAGGTTCATCTGCCGCTCATAGTTCCATGAGAACTCCATTTGAAACGAACGCCAGAAGACACGATTCAACTCTTTTTTAGTAATTTCTGGTTTCTCATTAGAAGTCTTCATCATCATCTAATACCTCCCCTGAAGTCATTTGAACAGATTGCCCTTGTCCGCGAAAGTTTCTCAAGTTAACAACTACAACAGCTGTTATCGCACCAAAAATTGCAATCCCTGTAACAGGAATCTCTAAATAAGCTGCTAATGCAAACCCTAAAAAGAAATAAGGAGCAACTTGTTTGTTGATCAGTAATCTAGCCAACATGGCAAACCCTAGAGCTGGAATCAAGCCAGTTGCGACTGATAATCCATTCTGTACAAAGGACGGAATCATCTCTAACAACTTACTCATCGTATTGCTGCCCACCATGAAGGAAATCGTCACTACAAGGGCTAACATCAAAGACAAGCCAAAACCGGCTAATAAGTGCATTCGTTCCACACCTTTGTAGTTCCCCTCTGTCGCGTATAAATCAGCTTTTTGATTCATCATAGGGATAAGCAGTCCTAAGTATACATTTTTCAGAATCAGCGTTAATGTTGCGATTGGAAGACCTAATAGTAAAGCCGTCTCCGTTCCCGCTCCTGCTGTAATTGCGAATGCTGTGCCAAGAATTCCTCCTGTTACAACATCTGGCGGAATAGAAGCACCTACAGAAAACGAACCAATAAAAGCTAATTCCAGTGTAGCCCCCATAATAATTCCTGTGCTTATGTCCCCTAATACGATTCCTGTAAACAACCCTGTGACAATCGGACGCGATAGTAATGACGTCCCTAATGCGTATTCAGACTGCGCAATAAATGCAACAATTCCAAGTAATATTGCTTGCAGCATCTCTTTTGCTCC
This sequence comes from Enterococcus casseliflavus, assembly GCF_029215545.1. Classification (NCBI taxonomy): domain Bacteria; kingdom Bacillati; phylum Bacillota; class Bacilli; order Lactobacillales; family Enterococcaceae; genus Enterococcus; species Enterococcus casseliflavus. The sequence goes on from NZ_CP119393.1 coordinate 2,789,030, forward strand.
TTTCTCTATAAAACATCTTCGACAGCGACTTTTTTATCCGAAGGTACTTGACGGATATCGACAGCGATTCCTTTAGCGACCATTTTCTTGAGAAGTTCTTCTTCTTCTGGTAATACATTGACTGCTTTGCCAATATTTTTAGAGCCTTCTTTGGCTTTGATCCCACCTAGATTGATTTCGTCGATCTCTGGATAGTTTTCTGCTAACTTATACGCATCTTTGATGGAATCAACTACGATGAATAATTTGTATTTATCCGTCACACCACTTTGCAGGGCATGAATTGAATCCTCAATTGATTTGATCACCAGTTTTACGCCTTGCGGTTTTGCTAATTTGATTGTTGTTTTACGTATGTCATTTGTTGGCACATCATCATTGGCAATCAAAATGCAGTCCGCGCCTAAATTTTGTGTCCAAGAAAATGCGACCTGCCCATGTAATAGTCGATGATCGACTCGTGTCAAAATAATCATATCGTCCCTCCTAAAATTCTTCTTCTTCAATTTCTTTTGCTACACTATCATTGCAAAACTGGATCATATCTTTCGAATTTGCCAGCGCTTGATGGATCGTTTCTGAAATTGCACCTCCCCCTTGAAGTTGTGTCGTCAATTCAATCAACAATGGCAAATTCAAACCTGCGATTAAATAAAAATTGGGTTGTTTGATGTAACGCAAAAATTCATTGTTCACGCTGCCGCCAAAAATATCTGTGATAACGATCACTTCATGTTCTTTATATGTTTCCATCAGGGTATCTACCGTTGTCGTTAGATCAAATGCTTCGTCCACATAACAGTCAATCGCAAGGACTGATTGTTTTTTACCGCAGATAAGTTCTAACGAATGCAAGATTCCTGATGCAAATCGTCCGTGGGATGCTAAAATAACGAGTCGTTCCACTGCTTTCACCTCACTTTACTCCAAGTTACATCTTACTAAACGCAAAAAGCGTGCCAAAAAAAGTGGCACGCTTTTCTTATCGATTAAAAATCCGCTTCAACCATTGAAGAATCAGTGTTTCCAAACAAAACATCATAAATGTAGCAAACTTCAGATTCCGGTATCGCGACACTGTAAACCTTCTCAATGACACTAAACGCTTTTTTGATCTCATTCAGCTGTTTTTCATGACACTGGAGTAATGTGTCGCTGGCATGATAAGTATCAATGGCTTCATTTCTAATAAGACGCTCAATTAAGCAACTCGTATGGACAAACAACGCGAGTTTGCGATCATTGGCGATCCGTTGCTGCCACATGCGCTCCAGATTTCCCACGAAAAATTCCATTTGAGAAATCACTTTTTCTGTATCTAGAATCGTTACCGATTGAATCACTCGATCCAATGAAAAATTTCTTACTAATTGATTGTTCACATAGGCAATCATCTCTTCATCCAATTCTTTTTTTAGCCAACTTAATAGCACCTCTGTCCCAGCACCCGAAATTAGTTCATCTAAAGAAATAAAAGGAGCCAGCTCTTGGCGAGGTTTAGTGGTTCCCACAACACCAACAATGTCATACGCTGCCAATGTCTGTCTTATATGTTCACTGTTTTCCAGCTGGTTGAATTCATAAGGAAGGATCCGAATCTGTAAATGATCAGGAATACTCTTTTCTAATAAGGTAGAGATTTGAACAGCAGTTCCAATTCCGGTTGAACAAGTTGTAATGACAACTTTCTCTTTTTTCACTTTTGGAAGAATGATTTCCCATTCGTTTTGGTGAAAGGCATTTACTCGCTCTGGAATCTCTGTCAACGAAATATTCTGTTGGATACACTCCCCCACAGCGATGGCTACACTTGTCGTTACATTGTTCATCATAACAATTGGAACCGCCAATTCTGGAATAAATTGATAGACTTCTTTCAAAGACCCCATGTCGAACAAGACAACGAGTCCATTAGATACATCGTTTTTCTGAATATAGGTGGTAACCCTTTCCGCAATTTGTTTGGGTGTGACCTCTAATGGCATATCGAAAGACTGAAAAACCGATTCATTCAATAAGCGGTTCGCAACATTCGCGATACTACTGGCGGTTGCGTAACCATGGGCTACTATGATGCTGCGGGGAAGCGATGAATCTTTGGAATACCCCATATCATTGATATAAAGTGTAAAAATGATTCGGTCCATACTTGTTAACTCGATATCCAATGTTTTTTGAACTAGGCCTAACAAATTCTCTGTGTAACGATCACTTGTAGAATAATGCTTTTTCACACTTTTCAATAGGTTTTCTGTCAATAAAAGTTTGTCTTGATCATCCGGCAGCCACTCCACATTTCTCCGCAACCATAAATAATAACTGATTGTATAGACCATGCTGCCATTAAAACTGATTTGAAAAGAATGCTCGATCTGCTCCATCATTCGCTGAACATGCTCTGTCACAAAAATCATTGTCCGCTGCTTTTGTTCCTGTTTATGATCAAACAATAAATTTTCGAAAAGCCTTTCGATCACTTTTGAAATAGGCTCGGCTGCCGCCGCAAAGTCCCGCCCTGCTTGGACATAATTAAGTAATATCTGTTCATACGTTTGAATGATCTTTTGTTGTTCGGGTTCACTTTCCGCAGTTAGCTGCTGGATTTGAGTTTGGCTATCAATAAGAACCGGTTGCATTGTCCCCATTTCATTAGGTTCTTCTGTCAGTTGCAGTAAGTGTTCTGGCAAATGATACACAGTGACTGCTATTTTTTTTACTTCTCGTTTTAAACTGGCTGTATAGCTTTTGGCTGTAATAATTTTGATTGTACTTTTCAATTCACCGACATTCCCAGAAAAATGACTGGTCGTTAAAATTTCGATTACTTGAGGTGAGAGCTCTAACGGCAAACCGATACGTTTTTGTTCTTCAATAAATGCTTGCAAAATCAACTGCTTCCTTTCGGAAACCGTCCGTTCTTCCAAAGCGGGCAGTGTCGCTTGGATCGGAATTCGCCGAATAAAGGTTGTTAGAAATGTTTGTTTCAGATCTTCGGTTGTTGCAAACACCAACCGACAATCAACTGAGATTGGCCGGCCCGTATCCCCCATTCGATAGATAACTCCCTGATCCAGAAAGGTGAATAATTTTTCCTGTCCTTCAGCATTCAGTCGATGAACTTCGTCAAGAAAGAGGACTCCGCCGTCTGCTGCTTCAAATGCACCTCCGCGATCTTCTTCTGCGCCAGTGAAGGCTCCTTTTACATGTCCAAATAAATTGCTCGTCAATAGCTCATGGTTATTGGCATACTGTGCGCAATTGATCGTAATCAGCGGAGCATCACTTTCTAGTAATTCATTTGCCACACAATAATGATGGAACATTTTTACGAGAAAACTCTTCCCAGTTCCACTTTCTCCCGTCAGCAAGAAAGGAAGCCCGCCATTTGGATAGAAGGCTGCCATCTTGATCTGTTCAATGACTTCTGCCAGACTACCTTTGCTGCCGATCACACTGGAAAAGAAATCTTCTTTTTGATCAAAAAAAGGCTTTTCTTCCGCCACAGTAGCCAGACTATCATACACGTTTTTTGTTAAAGGATAATTTTGGATTTCAAATGCCTGCTTATGAAAAAAATAAACGGGTCGGGTCGCAATTTTCACAAGGCGACCTTCTTCCGTTAACTGATTCAAGTAGTGACTGATGGTATTTCTCTTGACGGAAAACTTCTCGGCAATATCTTTCGCAGTAAAGACATCGCTTACATTTTCGATAGAGAAAAAAGCTGTTTGATTTTGCAAGTACGCGAGTAATTGTTCTTTCATTGTCGTTCTCCTTGTCCGCTTTCTCTGATTATCATAACTTAAAAAGCATGGAGATGCTATAGAACGCGCCTTAAAGTAATTATTTCCTAAAAACTCTAAAACATTATGCTTTTCTACTAATTCATTAACTATTATTTGGGTAAGATGATATTGTCTAGAAGAAAGTACCGTAGTATCTTATATAATCAAATGTCCATTCAATCATTTGAGAACACGTAAACAAGATCCTTTTGATCAGTCAATGAATAAAAAGCTGCAAAAAAAGTTGAAACAGTATTGTACTCATATTGTTTCAGTTTTTTGGTTCTACAATATTTAGTGTTGGTGGAAAATCTACAGATTTTCTACTGACACTTTTTTTGTAAAAAAATAGAAAAAGAGATAGCCTAACTGGTAGAATTTAGTCGTCTAAAACAAAACCACACCAAGAAAGGATATCTCCATGGATCATTGTACTAGAAAATTGTTAGGTTTAACAGATGAAAATTTATTTTTCGAAGAAGAATGGTTAGAGACAATAGAAGAAGAGGGGTTTCGCACCAATCTTATCCATGTCAAACTTAGCTATATACCACGCTATTGCCGTAAATGTGGCATCAAAAATGAAGGACAAATCAGCAAGAATGGCTCACACAAAACAAAAGCCCAACTTTTGCCTTATCGAGCAACAAAAACAGAATTACGCTTGGTACGTACACGCTTTTACTGCAAAGAATGTCAGTCGACATTCTTTGCTCAGACAAATTTGGTGGATGAAAACTGCTATCTTTCAAAGGAATTAAAGGTGCAAATTGCCTTGGAACTGGCGAAGAATGCAACAAGAAAAGAAATTGCCAATCACTATTTTGCTTCTAGCATGACTGTCCTTCGTGTCCTGCACAGTAATAAGACTAACTGTATTGAAAAAGAGTAAAAAACGTTTTGATGCTACTTCATATATTCTTTTGCTCGATCACTACCTCATCTTCATTTACCGGTTCTTCGAATCCTGAAAAAAACCGTTGAAGGATTTCTTCTGTAATAGGAAAAGCGGAATTTGCAGTTTGGACTTTATTTCTGATCGCTAATCGTTTTCGTAAAGTATCATAATCAGCTTTTAGATAGATTACTTTAATCGTCACATCATATGCTGCCAGTAGTTCTCTATAAGCGTCTCGGTGACTTTTAGCCCAAAAACTAGAATCGACAACTACGTTTTTTCCTTCTTGAACAGCCTTCACTGTAAGCTCTTTCAATTTAACTGAAGATAATGAAGAAACTTTTGCATATTTCTCCGAAGGGTAATCAACACCATAAACGCCATAGTCTTCCCAAATCAATTCATCTATTGCTAATCTTACATAGCCTTCTTGCTCTTTTTGTTTTGAGTAAGTGGTTTTGCCTGCACCACTAACGCCACACATCAAAAGTACCTCAACCATTATTCTCCTCCTACCTTTTCTGATCAATAAACAAAGAGAACGAAAAAACCTTATTTGTAATCAACGCTCATGTTTTAGACCACTGTTCGCCACCCACATCTGATGATACAATGATAACATTGTTTTTATGAACAACAAGCAGATTGGGAAACACTCGCAAGAAAAATAGTAAGTAAAACCATATATTAGAGAATAGAAGCGTTAGCCACTTAAGCTAACGGATAAATCAAATTTTTGTCCATTTCCACTCTACTATAAAAAAATTATTTTCTACAAAAAATAGGAACGAAAGCCAAAATACGAAAGAAACATCATGGCTAAAACTTATGTATGTAATGGTATCTTTATTTCTATTATTCAAATTTTAAAATAAAATAAGCCACCACTCCAAACTATGATAGAAAAACAGGAATAGACTCTTGAATAGAACTTGAATGCAAAACTACCTCAAAAATCAACGCAAGAGTCTATCTGTATAAATAAAGATCCTTAGAATCAAACAAATCAGAATGCTTTCAAATCAAATGTGATAGTGTCATTGTTCTTTAAAAACAACGCTTGTGCCCTTTTATCGGTCATTTCGTCATTGACGGTATAGACCCAAAATAGATTGGCTTTTTGATCTTGACTGATGCCGTCAATCGAGGTGATAAAGCCATCTTTTTCTTTGATCGCAAAGTTTTCTTTCATTACTTCCAGCAGCGACTCATTTTCTCGGAATGTTACTTCTTTTGAGGTCACAGCTTCTTGATTTTGGATGACGATCGTAGCTGTTCCTTGTTCTTGCTTCAAGGAACTTTGCTGCGTGCTTTCTGGCGTTACGCTTGCCTGTTGGCATCCTGTAGCGACGAGTAGTGTGCTCACTAGCATGAATACGACAAATACTTTTTTCATCTATTTCTTCCTCTCCAATAGTCAAAATACTAATCGTTTTTCTATCCAGTATGCGGATAAGAATTATTTTATCAATCTCGTTTTTTCTTAGAGCCCGCATTTTAATTGGATTTTACAGTTTGTGCAGGTACTGCAGCCGCCGATTTCCTCAATGGTTCCCTCATGGCAGATGGGACAGATTTCACCAGAGGCGACGGGTTCATCTACTTGAACGACAGACAGCGGTTCAACTTGTGCGGTCAGCTCATTTTCAACCGCTTCTAAGGTAAGTACTTGTGAATCTCGGCTGCCGTCTACATAGACGGTCCCTCCTTTGGCTCCTCCTTCATAAAGATCTCGATAAACCTTGGCTACTTGGCTTACTGTATATCCTTTTGGTGCATTGACCGTTTTTGAAATGGAGCTATCCACCCAGCGTTGTATGGTGCATTGCACACCGACATGCTCTTCGGGCGTCAACTCCATAGCGGAAATGAACCATGCCGGCAACTCCGCTTTGGTTCGTTCAGGATGATCCATCAGGTATTCGTCAACGATTTCCGCATTGATTTCAATAAACTTACCTAGTCGACCGCTTCTAAAATAAGAAAAGGAGTAGTAAGGTTCTAAACCAGTTGAAACTCCCGTCATCGTGCCTGTCGATCCTGTTGGCGCAACAGTCAAAAGATGAGAGTTGCGAATACCGAATCGCAGCACGCCTTCGCGGATGTGCGCTGGCATTTTTTTCATGTATCCTGTATCGATAAATTTCTTCCGCAACGCTTGTGTCTCTTGGTCATTTTTTCCAATCAGGAAGGGAAAGCTGCCTTTTTCTTTCGCCAATTCAATGGATGCCTCATAGGCAGTGACTGCCATTGCCTCGAAAATTTGATCAACGAATTGATTTCCTTCTGCCGATCCGTATTTTTTCCCGCAGTAGATCAATAAATCTGCCAAGCCCATGATCCCTAATCCAACACGTCTTTCCCTTTTCGCCTGCTGCTCATTTTTGTAAAAAAAGTAAGGCGTTACGTCAATAACATTGTCTTGGAAACGAACCGCTGCTTTCACGGTTTCTTTTAGTTTGGCAAAATCAACGGTGCCCTTTTGGCGATCCGCCATGTTTGCGAGATTGATGGCTGCCAAGTTACAGACCGCATAAGGGGTTAGGGGCTGTTCACCGCACGGATTGGTTGCCACGACTTTTTGTCCGTATGCTGTAGCATTCGTCATCTTGTTGGCATTATCGATAAAGAAAATACCAGGCTCAGCAGAATATGTTGCACAAAAAGTAATCAACTCCCATAACTCACGAGCTTTGATCCTTTGATAGGTTTTGACTTTATGGCCAGCAGCTGCCCATTCTCGCACATCCCCGACTTCCGCCCATTTTGCATCATATTGCGCCATCTCTGCTTCTGAATAATTGTCGATATCTGGAAAGCGTAGCTCATACCACCCATCTGTCTTCACTGCTTCCATGAATTCTTCTGTCAAGCAGACTGAGATATTCGCGCCAGTTAAGAAATCACTTTCTTTCACCGTATAGCTGCCACCTATGCGCAATTTTTCTTTTGCCTTTTGGATCATTTCATTATGTTCCTTATCTGACGATTCAGGCAGTTGTGCTAGATAAGCGAACATTCTATCTTCCATTTTTGTCAGAGGGTCAAATTGCAGTTTTTCATTGATCAGTTGTTTGATCGTCGCATTTGTGATTGTTTTTTTTAGGTGAAGCAATACAGCAGGATTTTGAATTTTAGAAAGAATAAATGCAAAAATATCTGGATGCCAATCTGCCATCATAATCATCTGCGCTCCACGGCGGCTACCTCCTTGTTCGACAAGGTTCGTCAAGTTTGCCAAATCATTCAACCAAGAAACTGCCCCAGAAGACCGACCACTGACACCGTGGACCACACTTGATTTTGGTCGCAAGGTCGACCCATTGGTTCCAACCCCGCCACCTCGACTCATGATCTCCATAACTTCTTGTCGATGAACAGCAATCCCTTTTCGGGAATCATGGATGAAAGGCATCACAAAGCAATTGAAGTAGGTAACTTGAGAATTTGTTCCTGCTCCATAAAGTACTCTGCCTGCGGGAATTAGGTTTTGCGCCACGATTTGTTGGTAAAACGCCTCAAAGAAGCGCTCCTGGTCATGGGACTCGTTGGCAGAAATCCCTTTGGCTACACGATGCGCCACTTGCTCAAAAAAGAGTTCTAACGGTTTTTCAATGTCACTTTTTCTTCTTTTAACAAGTCCATTGGCTTGTTCATCAATATCTTCTAACGCTGAGCGATAGGCCTCTTCCACTTCGATAGAGACTAGTTCCCCATCGATTGCTTTCACAACACCGATTCCTCGCGCAGGATATTTAGGATCAGCTTTCGTTGTCAAAATCACCAAATCATCCTTACGCAATGTTAGATGGGTTTGATCTTTGTATGAATAACGATCCAGCATAATCAAACGAGCGATTCCCTCAAATGTTTGGGTCATTTCTGGTGTGATCGCCGAAACTTCTTGGAACAACTTGATATCCTCGTTCAATTTCTCAATCGTTTGTTTTTTGTATTCCATTTCTTTCCCTCGCCTTCTAAAACACAACATATTGTGCTCGTTTTTTATTATCGTACTATATAATGTGTATTTCAATCTTGAATTTTATTATTTTCCATGTACAATGAGAATGATTATCAATTAGAAAGACGGCGATTCTCATGCTTCCTCCCCAAACCAAGATATTTTCCATCCAAAGAATTTCTCATTTAGCACTGATCACTGCGGCTTGTATCGTTGGACGGTTAGTTTTTGTCTTTATCCCTAACATTCAGCCTATGAGTGCCCTTTTATTTTTAGTGGCTTTTTCTTACCGTTTATCTGATGCGTTGATGATTGCCTTATTAAGTTTGCTCGGAACAAATATCTATCTAGGCATGGGTCCCTGGACGATCAGTCAATTGGCTGCACTTACTGTCACCATCGTTCTTTTTCATCAGATTGGAAAAATACCGATCATCAAGAAAAACCGCTTCTTGCAAGCTTTCTTTGCCTTTCTTTGCGGACTTCTTTATGGCTTGATCGTTTCGTTGATGGAAGTTTGGCTTTATCAGTTTCCTTCGTTTCTTGCCTATTACCTTCAAGGACTACTGTTCGATTTCTTCCATGCCAGCGGAAACTTCGTCTTTTATCTGCTTTTATGGCCAGTATTTGAGCGAATAACACCCACCTCCTATAAGTTGGCGAAAAAAAACGAGTGATTTCGATGGAACGAAGCATTCGGCTAACTTTGTTTTCGTGTTTCTTTGAAAGAATGTTCGCGTAAAATTTTTCTTAGAAAACCAAAAAAACTACGACTACTCTCCTACTTTCTTTGCTTAAATATCAATCCAAAAAGTACCAGCGAAAAGCCTTTCGAAAGGGTTTCTTCCATCTTTGTACGTCCATTCATTTAAATGAAACACTCCCTCTTTCATCCATGCCCTTGACTAAATGTAGTTGGATTTCTTTCAGATTATTAATGAATGATGATGTTTGCTTTTTCAATCATCAGAAATTTATTATTTTTTTTAAATAACAATTTAATTTTTCTTGACCAAAAGAATTCAGAGGTTTATCCTAACTATGGAAAATCAACGACTGGATAAAAGAAGCAAATGAAATTTTTTTATTCAATTTGACCTTTGACATTTGTGAAAAAATGCATAAGAAACTTGATAGTGATCAAGCGCTTATGGAAAGAAATTTTTTTCTCACTAAAATTCAAAAAACGCTCTATTTTAACCAGTCAGAAAAATCATTTTAAGAAGGAGAAAGCGATGAATGAGAAACAATTACGCTGGTATAATATTGCGCTGATGGCGTTCGTCTCTGTTTGGGGACTGGGAAATGTTGTAAACAACTACGCTCAACAAGGATTGACTGTTGTTGTTTCGTGGCTATTAATTATGGCTCTTTATTTTGTACCCTATGCATTAAGTGTTGGTCAATTAGGATCAACCTTCAAAGAGTCAAGTGGTGGGGTTTCCTCATGGATCAAAGAAACCTCAACAAAGCGGTTGGCTTTTTTTGCTGCTTGGACTTATTGGGTCGTTCACGTGCCTTATTTAGCACAAAAACCCCAAGGAATCTTAGTATCATTAAGTTGGTTATTTAAAGGAAATGGTACATTTGTATCAACGATGGGCTCCATGGAAGTCTCGTTGATTTGTTTAGCTATTTTTCTATTCTTTTTATGGATTGCCTCTAAAGGATTGACGACCTTAAAAATGATTGGGAACATCGCGGGAACAGCCATGTTCGTGATGTCGATTCTTTTTATTCTTTTAGCAGTCACTGCTCCAGCAATGACTGGTGCTGAAATTGCTACACCAAACATGTCATCTGTTTCAACCTATATCCCTAAATTTGACTTTACCTATTTAACCACGATCTCGATGCTGGTATTTGCGGTAGGTGGCTGTGAAAAAATCTCGCCTTACGTAAATAACACAAAAAATCCTGCCAAAGAATTTCCAAAAGGCATGATCTTTTTAGCCGGTATGGTGGCGTTATGTGCCTTGCTCGGCTCGATTGCTATGGGGATGCTTTTTGATGCCAATCATATTCCAGAAGATTTGATGGTCAACGGCGCTTATGAAGCCTTTCAACGACTAGGAAACTTCTACGGAATCGGCAATTTCTTTGTCATTCTTTATTCCATCGCCAATGCGTTAGCGCAAATTTCTGCGTTGGCATTTTCAATTGATGCCCCATTGAAAATATTATTGTCTGATGCTGATTCAGAATTTGTACCAAATGGCTTAGCAAAACTAAACAAAAAAGGAACACCAGTGAATGGGTATATTATGACTGGTATCCTAGTCAGCATTTTGATCATTATTCCAGCACTAGGAATCGGCAATATGACCGAACTGTATCGTTGGTTGCTGAACTTGAATTCAGTTGTCATGCCATTGCGTTACTTATGGGTCTTCTTAGCCTTTATGTTAGTCAACAAACACGCCAATCGCTTTACTTCCGATTATAAATTCGTGAAAAACACCAAGGTTGGCTTTGGGATCGGCTTATGGTGCTTCTTGTTCACGGCCTTTGCCTGCATTTTAGGGATGGTTCCTAAACTTGATTATGCGGCAGATCCGCAAGCTTGGTTCTTCCAATTGGCCTTAAATATCATTACGCCAATCGCCTTTCTTTTGATTGGCTTGATCTTGCCGATCATTGCGAAACGTGTAAATAAAAAATAATCATTCCCTCAAAAAAGAGGTGTCCGATAACTATTTCAGTTGTCGGGCACCTCTTTTTTTGTAAATGAACTTCTCCGCCGTGCGAGGCATTTGCTCCATCCTCTTGCCGAAGCGTCTATTCTTCGTCATTTTCCTCTTTGATTCCATACTTGATCCATTGCACCTTATAGCGAAAATCTTTGATCAGCTCTTTTGCGGTCCATTCATTCGAAATAAAATCTGTTAGACTATCCATCACAACCGCCATAATAAAGTAAAGGAAACTGACGGCTTCTTGCGTATCATGGATCGTGAAGCGATTTTCTTCCAACAGCTCCAACCACTGACGAATCATGGGCGAATCGTCAGGGATCGCATCGCGCTTCGTCCAGGCATTGCTTTGGGTACATAAGTGGATCATTTTCCAATGATCATCTTCAGGTGACCATTGACTGCACCAAGCCAAGTATTCTTCGATCCCTTTGAAAAAATCATTTTTGTTGCGATTGATAAACGTAAAAATCGCGGAATGGATTTGGTTTGAATAGTCGGCGATCGCATAGTCATAGGCATCTTCTAAGTTTTGAAAGTACTTGTAAAACGCCCCTCTAGAAATGTGCGACTTTTCGACGATGGCAGAGACCTTGACTTGACTGATGTGCTTGCTGAAGAATTCTTCTAAAAGCACGGCATCGATTTTTTCTTTTTTCTCTTGTTTTAAATGAAAAAATGTTGTACTTGGCAAGGGATTCTCCTCCATCATTCGCAATCTACTCCCTCTATTATAAACAAATCCCTCTACTTTTCCACTCAGACTTGTGCAGTTTCTCTTGATGGGGCGTTTTGTTCGATCAGATTGCCATCTTCCATTCGGAAAATGCGATCACTCCATTGGATCATTCGCTCGTCGTGGGTGACCATGACTGTCGCTTTCTTTTTCTCATGCGCTTCTTTCACCAATAACTTCACGACTTCATACGCATGATCCGTGTCTAAGCTGGCAGTTGGTTCATCCGCCAAAATCAAGCTTGGGTCATTAAACAACGCCCTGCCGATCGCCACTCGTTGTCGTTCCCCACCAGATAAATCGCGGGGAAACTTGTCTTGAAGATCGAGAATATCTAATGAAGCAAGCAATTCATCAATTCGTTCCTTTTCCTTGGCTTTTCCTGAAACTTTGTCGACCAAATAAAATTGTTCCTTTACCGTTAGAAAAGGGATCAAATTCGAGCTTTGCAAGATAAACCCAATCTCTTTAAAACGCAACTTCCCTCGTTGCTTTTCATTTAATTGGGAAAAGTTGACCTGGTTAATGATGATATCTCCGGTTGTTGGACTTTGTAAGCCACCAGCGATGGTCAAAAAGGTACTTTTTCCTGAACCGGAAGGGCCGATGATACTGACAAACTCCCCTTCTTGAACATGAAAATTGAGTCCTTTTAATGCCGTTACTTCGGTATGCTGCTTGCCAAATTTTTTTACAATATCCTTCATTACTAAAATGTCTTTCATCTTTGTTACCCTCCTATTGCCGTAATTGGATCGACTTTTGTGACCGTCCGAATGGAGAATAAGCCGCCTAGAACTGCCACGAGAATCAAGATGCCGCTATAAAGCAGCCATTGCTTGAATTCAAAGAAAAATGGCATGGCATCTGGTAAAAACAAACTGGTGCCGTATGCCGCCGCAAAGGCTAGGGCTACCCCGATCACACCGACCATAAATGCTTGTGCAATAATTGATTTAGCAATAAAGCTGGTCCGAATCCCTTGGGCTTTCATCACACCAAAAATCGCCGTTTTTTGTAGGGTGATCACATACATGAAAATCCCCACGATTGCCGTTGCAACGACAAATAAGAAGTAGATCATGGCATTTAAGGTCAAGTTTTGGGCAGAAAATCCAGGAAGCTTTTCAATAAAGTCTTCCGTTGCCAACACTTTGAGCTGGGTTCCTTCTTGGTTATCGACTTTCGGATCACTTGATTTGGTCACAATGATATTGATGGGCTGCTCCTTGTCAGATGCAAATGGTTGATTAGCAAACTTCATTTTCGTCCAAGTATCGAGGGAAGTATAAATCACTGGTGACACCGTATAAGACGTTTCTGGGGTGATACCAACGACTTTGAAGGTTTCATCTGAGCGTCCGATTTTCACTTGGTCTCCGACCTTGATACCTTCTTCTGCTAAGTTTTCTGAAATCGTGATCTCATTTTCTTTTGAAAATGACTTGCCTTCTAAAACTTCTGGTAACAAGAACGCATCGTCTTGTGTACCAAAAACAGTCACATTGACTTGTTCATCGTTGACCGTGATGACACTGCTGTATAAACCAATCGGGGCTTTTTGAGTCCCTTCTACACGGTCTAGATCCCCTCTCGTCAATTGCGAAGCCGCAAATGTGTCATTCGCATCTTCTGATAAAACGATCGCGGATGAATCCCAATCGACGATGGCCTTTTTAAAATCCCAGTTAAGTCCCGTTGCTAACCCAGACAATATAAAAACAACATAGGCGATCAAAAACATGATTCCTACGATCAGCCCATATCTTAATTTTGAATAACGCATTTCTTTTATAGCCAGAAACATTGCTCTTTCCTCCTGTTTTCCAAATGTTGACAAAGTGTCACTTTTTGAAGAATACCACACAAGGTGACACTTTGTCACTTTTTACAACTCGGAAAGTTTGTAAGGTTGATCGATCATTCTTTTTCTGTCATTCACTGAGGATGTTTTTTTTTAAAGGAGTGAGAAAAAAGAGAGTTGAATAGTGGGCGTTTCGCGTAAAATACGCCATTTCCTTTTAACATTCTTGGCTAGATGTAAAAAAAGCATGGCCGACCGTAAATAGTCGAACCATGCTTAGGCAAAAACGAACACGAGGATTTCATTAATCGTATTCTAAAGATCAGCTGACCTTGCTTTGTCCAATTGTGGAAATTACTGCTCGTAACTGATGACACGAAGTATCAAACTGCCGTTTTTCCTCAGGGGTAAGCGTCAATTCAATAATTTCGCGGACGCCGTTTTGGTCCACGACTGCAGGCACACCTGTGAATAAATCGTTGATGCCATATTCCCCATCAAGGTAGGAAGACACCGGCAGAATCGCTTGCTCATCATTTAAGATCGCTCGAACGATTCTTGCGACACTCATCCCTATTCCGTAAAAAGTTGCTTGTTTTCGATCAATGATTTCATAGGCGGCATTTTTTACTCGTTCAGAAAGAACTGCTAGATCGGCAACGGTCAAACGATCCTTTTGCTTGATCAATTCTACGATCGGTTGCCCACCGATCGTTGTATGGGACCAGACAGCGACTTCCGAATCACCGTGTTCCCCAATGATATACCCATGAATATTCCGTGGATCGATGGCTAATTTTGCCGCCACTTCTTTTCGAAGTCTTGTGGTATCGAGGGTCGTTCCCGTACCAACGACACGATTGGCTGGCAACCCTGACACACGCCATGCTTGATAAGTTAAGACATCGACTGGGTTTGAAGCGATGACAAGCACGCCATCAAAGCCTGAAGCCATCACTTGTTTTGTGACGCTTGCCATAATTTCGGCGTTGACATCGATCAATTCAAGCCGTGTTTGTCCTGGCTTTTGGTTGACCCCTGCAGTAATAACGACGATATCAGCATCTTTACATTCCGAGTACTCTCCCGCCCAAACTTTGATGTTTTCTTGCCCCCATGACATACCGTCTAACAAATCGAGGGCTTCTCCTTCTGCTTTGTCCCGATTGACATCGATCAAGACCAATTCATTGATCAGTCCTTGATTGATCATGGAATACGCAATGCTCGTTCCAACGAAACCTGTTCCGACAACGACAACTTTTCTGCTTGTACTTTTCATGTGCGATCCCTTCCCTTTCTTTTCAAATACTTGTGCTATTGTTTTGCGTAGATTACGCATTTTCTTAAAAAATGGATGATTTTTTGTACTTTCTTAGTAACTATGATCGGCAATCAGGGCTTTGGTTTGCTGATACAAATGAACAGCATATTTTCCTAACACATAGCTGACGACAATCACGGCAAAGCTGGTTTCAATAATCGTTAAGGCTTGTAGAAACCCAAATATCAGTGGGTGATTTGCAAAAAACAGTGCTGATTTGAACATTGCAGTCGCCGAAATCACAAGAGGAAACGTAAATGCCGCATAGCTTGGGTAAAACCCGACTGCCAGCATGTTTTTCATATAAGCGACGACACAGAAATAAATCGTTTGTGACAATAACAGCATAAAGGCGACAAACCAAGCAGAGCCTTGTTCAAATACGGAAAGGTAACCTGCTAAGCAAAGAGAACCTGGTGCTGTTAAAATCGTGATCAATGGAACTGCCGCCCGTTCCGTCAGCTTTTGATGGACGATTCGCTTTAAAATAATCGGCAAAAGCGCAAAATACAATACCAATGCGATCCAGACGATCACTTCTCCTAGCTCTTTAAAAAAGACAGCAGAAGTATTAGGAATTACGCCAATCCCGACGAAGGTAATAAACCAGCTTGGATAAATGTATTCCAGCGAAAGGTCAACAGGCAAAATATGCACGACAACAAAATAGATCATTAAAGCAAAATGTAAGCCGATAGCCCCCCACCAGAGCAGATCATTCACCACTGCATTGGGAATGACCCGTTCAAAAACAGTGGAAATCACCATCAGCGCCATCGTAAAGGTCGGCGCCACCGAAGCAACGATTGGGTTTTGCAGCTCTGACATCGTGTGCTTAAATGTAAAACATACTTTCAGAAGGAAGAGCCCCATGATGAAAATACCAAGGGTGCAAAACCCATTTCCAACCGTCTCCATTCCTTCTGAATACAATAAATTCCCCAAAGACACAGTGCCTAAAATCAAGCCGCAAATCGGGATTGGCAATGAATGTAAAAAATGCTGGATCGATGTTTTCATCAACTCATCCTTTCTAAACGTATGAAAATTTCAATTAAATTTGCTTTCTTTTTTCTCTACACTTATACTATAATCACCTGATAACTATTTGTAAAATTGTACTTTTAAATACTAATTATAAATATTATTAATAATAAAGGAGTCCGCAAAATGATTGAATTGCTCAAAACCTTCATTGTTGTTTATGAAACGAGAAACTTTAGTCTTGCCGCCAAACAGCTCTATAAAACTCAGCCAACGATCTCCTTGCAAATCCAACGATTAGAGGCGGAACTTGGCTTCAAACTTTTTGAACGTAAAGGAAAACAATTGATTTTACCCACTAGCCAAGCGGAGTTTTTGTATCCTCGTGTGGTCGAGTCCCTCCGCTCTTTGTCCACTATTTTTTTGCAAGCCAAAGACACCAAAAATTTTAAAACAGCGTGTGTGCTCGCTTGTTCGAATACCACCGCCGTTTACTTACTGCCCAGCATCATGGCACAGCTGATTGCAGAATTTCCAACGTTTGCCTTTGAAATCAAAATCATGAATTCGCAAGAAGTGATCGATGCCGTCGAATCAAACAAAGCCCATATCGGCCTGATCGAAAAATCAATCGTTTCGCCATTGATCCAAAAAGAATTCGTTTATCGCGATGAATTGGTGTTAGCAGGCAACCTCGCTTCTGATTTTTGGGTCTTGCGAGAAAACGACTCGGGGATGTATTACATTAACGAAACCTATCTGTACGCACAGCACCTGCATCCGCAAATCATCAAAGCCAATAACAGTGAAGTGATTTTGTCCCTATTAAAACAAAACATCGGCAAATCGATCATTTCGAAACTCTCATTACCAGAAGAGTTGCCTTGGCAGGAACTTGATCCAGAGTACCGCTATCGTGATCTTTTTATCATTCAGAATCGTCAACGTGTGACGCCGGAAACCGGAGAGGTTTATGAGGAGATTAAACGGCTGTTGTTGGAAAGGAATAGAACTGCTGGTACTGGTGAATCGAGAAGATAACAAAAAACCCTTTATATTGATTCTTAAGAAAATTTCTCAGAATCAGTATAAAGGATTTCCATCAGACAACTTCATTTTTTTGCAAAATACAAAATACATTTATGCGACGTTAAATACTAAAGAATATCTCGTTTCCATACTCAAATCATACCCACATAGTTCTTTAAAATAGCTTTGATAGTCATTTTCAATGATACGGATGATTTCTTCGCTTGGTAGTTCTTCAAATTTAATCAATTCAACTAGTAAGTTTAATTTTGCATCAATTCCCAAAATTCTTGGCAGTACACTCCAAAAATTTTCTTTTGAGATTTCATCAGTTAGCTGGTTTAAACGCCGTAACAAATCAATTAGATAGTCTTTCAAATCTTTTTCTTTTCTTGATGCATTCCCAAATTCTTTTTGATAATAGCTGCTATATTCTTCTTTCATTGTGAATAGCATGATTCATAAGGTCCTCTCTATGTGATTATTTCTTTCTAATGCGTTCCAAAAAAAATAGTGAAAAATTTTTTTGGAAGCTAATAAAATGCATGCCTCTCGATATAATAGTTTAATAGGTGAGATAATACATGAATAGAAGCTTGAGTATTATCGCCCACAACAAAAAAGTGATTTTTCGAGATAGCGAAATCATTTGCTAAATTTTCAGGAACTTCTGGCGAAAAATTACTGCATGTTTCGTTTCAAATAAACTTTCTCCTCTGTCGGTCATCAGCCTATGTCCCCTTTAAATCAACTGATTTCATGCATTCAAATCACTCGTTTCAAAAAAAGTTCCACTCTTTAGGTAAAAGCAACCATATCCTAGCGATTTTGTATTTGAAACCTCATTAAAAATCATTAATTGTTTATTTGTTAAAGTCGGAGTCATTGAATCCCCCTTGAATCCGAATGAGTTGGAAACAGAAGATCCCCCAAAGAATACTGATAACCGCCAGTCCACTATTAAACAGTTTACTTCTATTTTTAATTTTACATCACTGCCGCCACCACTAAGCATTCATTTTGAGCAGCTGTCGTTCATCTTTTAATACTTGTGAGACTTGTGATATTAAGGTTCTATCGAGCATTTTCTCTTCCTGCTTTACTACCTGCATTTTCTTATTGACTCTTTTTACGTACAACTTTCCATACTAAGATTCATTCATCTTCGACTTGCCTCTTTTATTATTACTTATTTAGGTGTGATATATTGAACCAACGAGGAACGAGCTAGATCATTGCCAATCACTCGGTAAGAAATCGTTGTACCACCATAAACGTTTGCTTCGGAAATTAAAATACCATTAGGTCCAACCGCCTCTACAAATGCGACATGACCATACCTGGGATCCGATCCTGCAGTCCCGTGGCTAAAAGAAATCAAGGTCCCGGCTTTGGGCGTTCGACTAACTTGATAACCTAATCTAAGACCAGTAGTTCCCCAATCTCCCCCATTTCCCATGTAATCATCTACACGACCACCTAATTGTGCCACTCGATTAAAGGCATACCAAGTACACTGACCTACAGGATAGGAACCAGAAGTATTATAATCTTTCCCATTATAAGCTGGAAAAGTCATTAACTCCCGATATTCATTCGGAACTTCTTCTAATCCTTTAATGAAGACACCACTTTGTTGTGATTGATCCTCATCGTATTGTGTCAACTCGTAAACGGCAATCAAAGAGTTCAATTTCTGATTATAGCTAGTGTCTGTTGCATAGGTTCCGGTTAAAGCATCAGTTGCACGCAAATAGTTTTTTGCTTCTGAGCGCCAGACTGATTTATAAAATGATGAATCGTGGGAAACGCCTCCGCGAATCAATGCAATATAATCTGTTAGCGATTCATCGTAACTTGGATAAACACGAAAAGCATCTTGAATTTCAATCATTTCACCATTTCCTAAATCCTCTTGGGTAGTCATCACAACAGCACCTTCTCGATAACTTCCTTTAATACCGAAAAGGTTATAATAGGGTGCCTTTGATAAAAGACTACTACCGTTGCCACTTTCTAAAATAGCTTGCGCAATCAAGACTGAAGCAAAGACGTCATACTCTTGCCCTAGTTTCCGAGCTTTTTCACTAATTTGGTTGATAAATTCATGTGTAGCATTATTAAATTGGAAATCAAGTTGTGCTGGATAATTTTTCACCAACTCTTTACCTACTTCAGTCAACTCTGGTGATTGCGCACGTTTAATCAATAATGATATTTTTTCTGCATCCCATTCTTCTTGATCGAACTGTTGATAGGACAGCTTCTCAAGATAAACCACTGGAGTCGCTGATTGATTTAAATCAACGTCTTCATTCACTTCATCTTCTTGAGATTCTTGTTCCAACGTTTCTGACATTTCTTGTATACCAATTGTCGCATAATAATCGTTTCCTAGCCAAATTCCCAATAATTGATTGCCTTCCGTAGTTTCCTTATAAAGAATATCACCAGGCTGTAATGAATTATAGGTTGATTCTTTCATATCAATATTTTCTAGATTTGTCGCCAGTACTTCGTTATAAAGTTCTTTCAGCCAAGTATCGACTTCATTACTCTCTAAGTCATCTGCGTCAACCTGTCGAATTGTTTGATATACCAAAGCAGCTTGCCAGGAGTGGTCAAAGCTAGCTAATAACGGCAATGTGAAACTCCCTAACGTTGATTCAGCCACTTCACTACTTCTAAATGCATCTGGAAGTTGATTCTCTGCACCATTGAGTAACCCTTCAAAAATAGTGTCAATCTCTTGATCTGTAGCAGGTGGTCGTGTCACCGGAGCACTCGGTGGAAATGGATTGGCTCCTGGATCAGAACTTTGTTCCTCTTGATTTGTTGAGGAAGATGGTGGATCTGGCTGCACTGGTGCCTCAGAAGAAGGTGGTACTGTTTGTTCAGCTTCTGGTACTTCAGACGGAATCGTTTCTTCTTCTATTGGGATCTCTGGTTGCTGCGATTCTTCAGGTTTGTCTGTCTCTTGTTCTTCAGTGGTTTCTTCCCCCACCTCTTCATCTTTCCCATGGGACTCTTCTGGAAAGTCGGTACTTTCATCGGAAGATTCACTTGACTCTTCTATTATTGGAATATATCCACTAGACAATTCGGTTTTGGAGCTGGTACTCATTGATATATTCGATGTTACATTAGACGCTTGTCTCTTACTCGAAACTAACTCTATATTGGGTTCATGCAAATCAAAATTCGATTGCTTTCTTCCCTTTGAGAAGGTGGATTGGCTTGCGTCTTCTGATTTATCAGAAAGATGATCAGTTAAGTTGCTTGCCAACAAAGTTGGTGTGGTAAAATTTTGTGCTGCTAGTACACCTAGGCTGATTAGTGTGATACCTATCTTCTTATTTTTCATATTAATACCTCCTCGCGCTTCATTCTCTCTTTCATTGTTGCTTGCTTTCATATTTCTATTCAAATAAACGTTACTTTCAAAAATGTTAGATTATTACACAAAAATTTATCTATATTAAATATCCTTTGTTCTTAGTATTTTGCAACTGTTCTCCATAAATGACCGACATCCGATAAAAATGAAATGATCATCTTGTTTCTGTTGACTGTTGCAAGAATGCTCTTTCACAAAAATTATTTGTATTCTTCAAAGTCATTAAATTGTAATTTATTATGTGCTAGCTGTTTTACTTTAAATTGCAAATCTTCAAAAAGATCTGTTACTTCCTCTTTTGTTTCATCTACGTCGAATAGAATCTCTTTTGCTCTCTCATGAATAGCACTAACACGTACTTCTGCTAATCGAATCATTTTATTAGCTTCTAACTGTGCTTCTTCGACAGTTCTTTTAGCTTTTCGTTTTGCGAATGCTAATACTTCACCAATTTCCTCTTCGAACTCTTCTTTCTCTTTTTGCAACTTCTCTTTTTCTTTCGTTAGTTTACTCAACTCTTTTTTTAATTCTTGAACTTCTTGAATTTCTTCAAGCTCTGTCTCTAGTTCCTGAAGGTCCTGGATCGCTTTTGGAATGTCTTTTTTTGTAATAACTAATTCTGCTATTTCTTTCTCAGAAAGCTTATCTTTCAAAGTATCAATCTCGTGTTGTTTTTCTTCTAATTTTTCTTCATAGCTTTCTTCGACTTTTTTGATAGTTGCCTTTAACTGCTCTTTCTCGACCTGCCATTCATCATATCTTTTTTGTGTATCAGCAATAACGTTGGTTAGTTGACTTTTTAGTTGTTCAATTCGATAATCTTCTGTATTTTCTTTTTCTAATTCTTCACTATTTAAATGATTAGGGCCGTATTGCTCTAATGATTGTGTTAATTCAATTACTTTTTGTGTTGCTTTGTTTAGTTCGTTCGTAAGATATTGGTTATCCTTCTTACTAGTTTCCAATTTGTTTTTTAACTCTTGATACGCTTCTTTTATTTCTGAATTTTTATTTTGATTTTCAATCTCTTCTAATTTTGTTCTTAACTCTTGGTTTTGTGTATTCAATTCACTTTCAACTTTATTTTTTTGACTAAGCATTTCTTCTAACTTAGTTGAAAGTTCATTTCTTTCTTTTATTGCTTTTTGAAGTTCCTTTTCAGTCGTTTCCTTGACTTCAATTGCCAATCGTAACTGTTCCTTCAAATTACTTCCATCTTTAGTCTCTTTGCTCTTTGATTCCAAGTCATTTTCAATTTTTTCTTTTTGACTTGTAATCTCTTTTACTTTAGTTGAAAGTTCATTTCTCTCTTTTATTGATTTTTGTAATTCCTTTTCAGTCGTTTCGTTTACTTCAAGAGCTAGTCGTAATTGTTCCTTTAAATTATTTCGATCTTCGGTAATCTTTTTTAAATTATTCTCCTGCTGCTTCTGGATTTCTTTTATTGCACTAAGATCATTATTTATTCTTTGATGGTTTTTCTTACTCATCTCTAGTTCTTGAAGCAAATTGTTCTTCTCAGCTACTAATGTATTGACCTTTTTTTCAAGTTGTTCAGTTCGCTCTTGTTTCTTATTGTTATTCTCCTGAGAGTGCTCTTTGACTAATTTATCGCTTTCTAACTCAGACTCAGTGTCATATAGATCAATAGACTCAACATTTACTTCTTGAATTTCATCTAATAATTTTTTGTAAAAACTTTTTTCTTTCTTAGCCATTCGTTATTACTTCTCCTTTTTGCTCTACTTTTTCTTTGACTTCAGTCTTATTTTCATTTTCTTGCTCCACACTATCATCGCCCTTCTCAAGCAATTCTAGTTCACCAGAATCTGTCCTTAAAAATACTTCATCAGAAATCATAGTTTCTGTATCGCTATCAAAAATTTGAATGTTTGCCTGATTTAATAAACTTATGTCTTGAACTTCGCTTAAATAAACTTCGATATTTTCCTGTATCTTTGGTAGTTCTTGCTGATTATTTACTTCAATATATATTGACAAAATTAAGTATTGTAAAGGTACATTATTAGTGATGATTGACACAGTACGACCAAAATAGGGGGTAAGATCCCTACCTATTTTTTCTTCATAGACAAAACGCTCTTCTGGCGTTATCTGTGCAAGAAGAGCTTTCCAATCAATCTCAGAAAGACCAATACCTTCTTCCGGATAGCTATAGATTGATAGTTCCAAAAATTTTTCCTGTGCTTTTGATAATTCATCTACTTGTTTTTCTAGTTTCGTTAATTCTCCCGAAACATTTTCTACGTACTTCTTATCTTTCATTTGTAATGTTCCTAATACAATTAGACTAAGGAGTATTGTGGCAATCATACCTAAAATGATCCAGATATTTATACTTTGCTGTATTTGCTTAAAGACTATTAATTTTTTTTTTAGTAGCAAATCATTTCCAATCGCTAATTCTGTTTTCTTTAATTGTCGCTCTTTAAAAATCCTCCACGAGATGAGTATTAATAAGGCTATGCTCACGAGAAGCACAGATAAATAGATATACAATTTTTTCACCCTACCTTAATTGAGTTTTTTGGTACACAATTTGTTCCATTGGAAAAGTAGGCATTAATTTAATTTTTAAGTAGATTCAAAAAAATCATTATGATATTCCACTGTCTCTATCAAGTCTCCTTGAATTACTAGTCTTCTTGTTCCTCTAGCATCATCACATGTCACTAGAGTAATCATCTTCCGATTGGGGATATCTTCAATTAAATACGTACTTTCTGGGTTTACGATTTCTTTAAAAGAAACACTGTAGATATAGACTTTTTCCAAGTCTGTTATGTAAATCAAATCATTGATTTCCACATGCTCTAAAGGCCTAAATAATAAGCTTTTACTTTCACTTCTATGACTTGCAAGACTATAGTTTCCCTCTCCCATAACTTGGTCTTGTTTCATAGTTCCTGCTCCAAAACTTAACGTAAAATCTGTTACTCCAAAAAAAATAGGTAAGTCAATACCTACGCTTGGAATCAAAATTGCGCCCATCGTCCTATCCTTAGCTACTGTTTCGTTATTTTCATCTAGCTGTAATCTGACAATCGAAGACAAACTTGTCAATGAGATTGACTCAAAATCAAAACTGTTTTCCTCACTGGGCTCATTTTCTAATTCTGTTAATTTTTCATGATTTTCCTTCACTTGTTCCTTTGTCATATTTTCGATGGAAAACTGTTTTACATTCATATTAATGATTTGATTCTTTAGAGGAATACTAAAAATAGCTATTGCCCCAAAAATTATTAAAAATACTATGAGTATATTGGATATATACTTCTTCAGCGTGTCTTTAGCCATACACATTGACCTCTAAACTATTAATCCTTAAAATTGTTGATAGAACACGAAGTGTGTGTTCTATCAACAATCCAATTTTTATTTCTTTCTATTTTTATTTCTTTCTATTTTTATTTCTTTCTATTTTTATTTCTTTTTCTTTTTCTTTCTATTCCACAATCCAAGTCCAGCACCTACAGATGCTAAACCACCAACAACTGAGGCTGCAATCGAGGAAGAACCTGTTTGTGGTAATTTGCTACCCGGTTTCTTATTGCCAGAGCCTGAATCGGCATCCGCATCGGAATCTGAATCGGAATCCGCATCTGCGTCGGAATCGGCATCAGCATCGGCATCAGCATCGGCATCAGCATCGGAATCGGAATCCGCATCGGCGTCGGAATCTGCGTCGGAATCCGCATCAGCATCCGCATCTGCATCCGCATCGGAATCGGAATCTGAATCTGAACCTGCGTCGGCATCGGCATCCGCGTCTGAATCGGAGTCTGCATCGGCATCAGCATCGGAATCGGAATCCGCATCGGAATCCGCATCGGAATCGGAATCGGAATCAGCATCAGCATCCGCATCGGAATCGGAATCAGAATCGGAATCCGCATCAGCATCGGAATCGGAATCGGCATCAGCGTCTGAATCGGAATCGGAATCAGCATCCGCATCGGAATCTGAATCAGCATCAGCATCGGAATCGGAATCGGCATCCGCATCCGCATCTGAATCGGCATCAGCATCAGCATCTGAATCTGAATCGGAATCAGCGTCGGCATCGGAATCTGAATCGGCATCCGCATCAGCATCGGCGTCCGCATCAGCATCAGCATCAGCATCGGCGTCCGCATCTGAATCGGAATCCGCATCAGCATCTGCGTCGGCATCGGAATCTGAATCGGAATCTGCGTCGGCATCCGCATCTGAATCGGCATCAGCATCGGAATCTGAATCTGAATCGGCGTCGGCATCAGCATCAGCATCTGAATCTGAATCGGAATCTGAATCGGCATCCGCATCTGAATCGGAATCTGCGTCGGCATCCGCATCAGCATCTGAATCGGAATCTGAATCGGCATCCGCATCAGCATCCGCATCGGCGTCGGAATCTGAATCGGAATCAGAATCAGCGTCGGCATCGGAATCGGAATCGGCATCCGCATCAGCATCTGCGTCCGCATCAGCATCCGCATCAGCATCGGCGTCCGCATCTGAATCGGAATCCGCATCAGCATCTGCGTCGGCATCTGAATCGGAATCTGAATCGGCGTCGGCATCAGCATCTGAATCGGAATCTGAATCGGCGTCGGCATCAGCATCAGCATCGGCATCTGAATCGGAATCGGAATCGGCATCCGCATCTGAATCTGCGTCGGCATCAGCATCCGCATCTGCATCGGAATCTGAATCGGCATCCGCATCAGCATCGGCATCTGAATCGGCGTCGGCATCAGCATCCGCATCGGAATCGGAATCGGCATCCGCATCTGAATCGGAATCTGAATCGGAATCGGCGTCGGCATCTGAATCGGCGTCGGCATCGGCATCCGCATCTGCATCGGAATCTGAATCGGAATCGGCGTCGGCATCCGCATCCGCGTCTGAATCGGAGTCTGCATCGGCATCAGCATCAGCATCTGAATCGGAATCAGCATCGGAATCTGAATCCGCGTCTGAATCGGAATCGGAATCGGAATCTGAATCTGCGTCGGCATCCGCATCTGCATCGGCATCGGAATCGGAATCAGCATCGGAATCAGCATCCGCATCGGAATCGGAATCCGCGTCGGAATCGGAATCGGAGTCTGCATCGGCATCAGCATCTGAATCAGCGTCGGAATCGGAATCGGAATCAGCATCCGCATCGGAATCAGAATCTGAATCGGAATCAGAATCTGAATCGGCATCCGCATCAGCATCTGAATCTGCATCCGCATCAGCATCTGCATCCGCATCAGCATCTGAATCGGCATCGGCATCCGCATCTGCGTCGGCATCGGCATCCGCATCAGCATCTGCATCCGCATCAGCATCGGCATCCGCGTCTGAATCGGAATCGGAATCTGCATCGGCATCTGAATCTGCATCGGCATCTGAATCTGAATCGGAATCGGCGTCGGCATCAGCATCAGCATCGGAATCGGAATCGGAATCGGAATCGGAATCAGCATCCGCATCGGAATCGGAATCGGAATCGGCGTCGGCATCTGAATCGGCGTCGGCATCGGCATCCGCATCTGCATCGGAATCTGAATCGGAATCGGCGTCGGCATCCGCATCCGCGTCTGAATCGGAGTCTGCATCGGCATCAGCATCCGCATCTGAATCGGAATCAGCATCGGAATCTGAATCCGCGTCTGAATCGGAATCGGAATCGGAATCGGAATCTGAATCGGCGTCGGCATCCGCATCTGCATCGGCATCGGAATCGGAATCGGAATCAGCATCGGAATCAGCATCCGCATCGGAATCGGAATCCGCGTCGGAATCGGAATCGGAGTCTGCATCGGCATCAGCGTCGGAATCGGAATCGGAATCAGCATCCGCATCGGAATCAGAATCTGAATCGGAATCAGAATCTGAATCGGCATCCGCATCAGCATCTGAATCTGCATCCGCATCAGCATCTGCATCCGCATCAGCATCTGAATCGGCATCGGCATCCGCATCTGCGTCGGCATCGGCATCCGCATCAGCATCTGCATCCGCATCAGCATCGGCATCGGCATCCGCGTCTGAATCGGAATCGGAATCGGAATCGGCATCTGAATCTGCATCGGCATCTGAATCTGAATCTGAATCTGCGTCGGCATCAGCATCGGAATCGGAATCGGAATCTGAATCGGAATCAGCATCCGCATCGGAATCGGAATCGGAATCGGAATCAGCATCAGCATCTGAATCTGCGTCGGAATCAGAATCTGCATCGGCATCTGAATCTGCGTCGGCATCTGAATCTGAATCTGAATCGGAATCTGCGTCGGAATCGGAGTCTGCATCGGCATCAGCATCCGCATCGGCATCGGAATCGGAATCAGCATCAGCATCTGAATCTGCGTCGGAATCAGAATCTGCATCGGCATCTGAATCTGCGTCGGCATCTGAATCTGAATCTGAATCGGAATCTGCGTCGGAATCGGAGTCTGCATCGGCATCAGCATCCGCATCGGCATCGGAATCGGAATCAGCATCAGCATCGGAATCAGCGTCGGAATCAGAATCTGCATCCGCATCAGCGTCAGCATCTGAATCGGAATCGGAATCAGCATCGGAATCAGCATCGGAATCTGAATCGGAATCTGCATCCGCATCGGAATCTGCGTCGGAATCTGAATCTGCGTCGGCATCGGCATCCGCATCGGCATCGGAATCCGCGTCAGCATCTGAATCGGAATCTGAATCTGAATCTGAATCCGCGTCCGCATCTGAATCGGAATCAGAATCCGCATCGGCATCTGCGTCGGCATCAGCATCTGAATCCGCATCAGCGTCTGAATCGGAATCTGCGTCCGCATCTGAATCGGAATCTGCGTCCGCATCTGAATCGGAATCCGCATCTGAGTCAGTATCAATAGGTTCTTGTATAATTACAGCAACCATATCAGACTGTTTATCATCACGATTTTCCTGATGTCCGTTTACAACAATACTTACTTCATCACCAAGATTGAGCTCAGCATCTAGTGGAATTTCAAATTCACCGCTAGCATTGATTGGTACATTCTTCTCTACAAGTTCACCATTAATATAAACGTCAAGTGAATACGTTCTACCAAATGTATCATCTTGGTCATGACTTCCTGTTATTACATTGTCACCAACATAGATATCATTTAGTTTCGGCTGATTGACTACCCAGTTATTGTAGCCAGTCGTATCATCGACATTTACTGTTGTCTCAACTGATTTAGTTCTTATCTGACTCGGATTAGAAACATCCGGTTGTTGTCCGACAACTCTAACTGTTACTTCATCGCCATAAGAAAGATCTAGATTTAATTCATTTACATCATATGCGAATACATAACTTCTACTTGTTACTGGAATATCTTCTTCAGTATTAACGAGACGGCCATTCACCAGAAGCTCTAAGTTATAGCTTCTCTCGTACGCTCTACTCTGAAGTGGAACACTTCCACTAATCAATTGATCGTCTTCTTTTAATGGATCAATTCTTGCAGCTTGAACTTCCCATTGATCATAGTCATCGATATTTTCAACAATCATCGTAGTTGTTGAGCTTACTTTATCTTCATGCCCATCTTGTTTTCCAATGACATATGCTTCAACAACTGCACCTTCAGTCAACGGAACCGGTACCCCATCCACAATCCACATTGAAGAGAATTCGAAGTCATTCGAGATATTTTCTCTTCTTAGGACTTCCTGACCTTCAATAGTCAATACTAAATCATACGTTCTTCCCGCTTGACGATTTTGTGGTAAGTTTAACCCAGTAACTAAATACTCACCAGTGTACGCTTGATGAACAATTGGATTACTTACTTCCCAATCTTCATAGTCTACAATATCTGTTCCCGTGCTGTGGTAAGTAATACCAGAATACTTTGTATACCTTTTTCCATTGCGCAATACGTATTGGTGAACTCCTTTTACTCTTGCGGTAACGATATCACCATCTCGCAGAAAACTACCAAAATCGTATTCCCAATTGCCCTCTTCATCCATACCAATGGTATCTCTTGGTACACCACTGACTAATAGTTCAACAAAATAATCGGTATCATGTTCATTAACGAGATCTTGCTTCCCATTCCCATAAAAATTTTGATCGTCAGAAGTTAGTAATGTAGTCGTCTCTACCGGGTTCTCTATCCAAGTGTTATAAATTCCCTCAGAAGAAAGTTCCCCGGATATTGTTCCACTACCTCCAATAACGATCCAGTCTGCACTAGTTGTTACACTTCTAACAGAGTAATTATCCTTCCTAACCACCATATTGTCTCGAGGATTATCTTCTTTCCATCTTGCCAAATCAATCTTTAGATCAATAGCAATATCCACACTACTCAACTGAATTAAATAGTTAGGGGTATAATAGGTGATGGAATGGGTATCAGGATCATACCCCATCGTTTCATAACCTGAGATAATGCCGGTTCTCGCATCCCATACATCTTTAATATCTGAAGTCACATCTCCCCAACCTAAGAAAGTTGACGGACGAGAAACTGTTCCTGAGATATAGTCTGTGTAATTAGGGGTTAAGAAGAATTGGTCTGCTAAATCAGGATCCAAATAGATCGTTTGCTTAAATTGAGAAACCAAACCAATGTTTAGCCATGTATTAGATTCACCTGCTGTTGCTATGTGAATCCCTTCCTCATCCGCAGATAATTTATCAAACTTATCTGTGAAGCCAAAGTTAATCCCGATGTGAGGCGTAACCTCTTCATAGCCTCCTGTGCTATCTGTAACGTTTACAGACTCGGCATTTACTTTTGTTTCAGCTACAAACAAGCCGCTTGTAATTACACCAGCAATCATAGCATTGTAAATTAGCTTATTTTTAGCATTTTTTTTCTTAATATTTTTCCTATTCAAAGACTGAACGTGATCAAATTGATTTTTCATTTTTTCCTCCCTTTTAGTAATTAATAAGATTTCTATTAATTGCTAAGTTCACATTCAAAATAAATATAAACTTAGCAATTAAGTGAACCTCAATTGCTTTTGATATAATTCTTATAATTGATTAGTCCACTTAAAAAGTGCTCTGCATCATCTATTCTCATTCTAAAATTATCGTGTCTTGCAAAAAAACCACCAGCAATGATATTTGGCTTTGCCATATACATAGCAACCTCCGGATAAAATACCCCTACGTTCATTTCATGCAACGCTCGCTTATCCATAGTTGGTTTTATATCCTTCACTTTAGGAAACTTCTCTAACAAATGTGAATATTGTTCACTTGTATCTAAGTGATCAACAAATTTAGCAGCCGCAACTAAAAGTTCTAGCATGGTAGGATAAGCAGTGTCTCGTTTGTTGATAAAATTCAAATTTTCTGTAGCATTTCGAATACCAAACTCATAATATTCCTCTTTAGGTAATAAAGCTGATAGCTCATTAACGGCATAGCTTATCCAATGGTCATGGTATTTATAATATTTTTTTTCTACTAATTTTTTCAAAATTGATTCCGCTAATGCTAAAGTGGTATCATCTGGAATTTGCTTATACGCTCTAGCGAGACCGAATAGTACTTCGCCATCGTAATAAACTGTTCGGAAAGCCTCTTTTACTTCTAACTTTTCGTTAAGAACGTGAATTGTATCTCCATCTTGGATAAAATATTCTTTGATCATTTTCACCGTATTGATAAGAATTTCTTCATACTGTAAATCACCAGTTATTTCTTGATACTTTGAAAATGCTAACAGCACCATCGCATTGCTTCCAAGTTTGTATTCAAAGACGTCGATTCTTCGATCGATAATATCTTTGAAAAGCAGATGCCCTTCAATATTAGTCGTTAGGTTTTGGATCCCCCAGTCAAGCCCACTCTTAATTTTCGGAAGATCTTCTTCATAGGTTTCTAAGTCTTCGACTGCTTCTAACCACGCATACAAAGTGGAAAAATGTCTTACCGTATTGTAGTTGATAAGCGTTTTATTAAACTGAGGAAAATAGCCATATATGAATTTTCCTGAATCTAGTATTTGATCGCTTAAATATTTGCGTCCATCTTTAATCACTCTTTCTAAATCAGAAACAATATTTTTTTTCAAATGCTGTCTCACATTGATCCCTGGTCCACGATACTGAAGCTCATAGAGTTCCGAGCCTTCACTCACCATTATTCCTCTCGTTCTAAAAATGGTGATAGCCTTGAGGGGATCGGGTAAAATAATAGGTTTCTTATATTTTCGAAAAAGATATTTGCTCAGATTTACATGGTTGAAAGATAAATTTGGTTTATTTTTCCCAATTTTATGCTCTCTATCCGGTTGGAAAATCATGTTCCCATTAATTTCTTCTTCCAGCAAAGAAATACGTAATTCCTCATCAAAAGCTATCCCATATCGAAAATAATTGTTTCTTGGTGTTTCTTTTAGCATTTCGTCAAATTTTTGATAAGCAATTTTCTTTGAGTAGATGACAACATCAAATTTGAGATACTTGACCATACTCAAATTATTTCTTTCAAAAAATCTTTGAACCTTAATCCATGTTCTATCAAAATCCTTCGAGCAGAAAGATTTTACTTCTGCCCTACTTTGACCAGTTGACCACGAAATGTAGATGACCGTTTGACCTTGCATATTGCTTTTTTCATAATAGCTACTAAGTTTTGCTTTAATTTGAACTAACTTTGAGTGCTTTAACATTGAACAACTCTCCAATTTAATCAGTTTGACCGGTTTTTGAGATAAATCTTTCATTCATTGCGTTGAACTCTTACCCATTGCTATGATTTCAATGAATGAACAGGACTGTTTATACATGTAGTGAGATAGCTAACTATTTGATGTACTCATCCCCCTTTCTCTTTTCCTTGAACCATTTTTCTTAAGAAGCATCATTGAAAATTAAGTAGTTCCTTCGAAAGCTAAGACGACATGCGACGTTCTTTTCTATAGATCCTAAAATTTTATTACTTACCTGCTTCGCTTTTATAAAATATAAAAGGATGTTTAACATGAATAGTGAACATTTCCACGAACGAAAACAATGGATTTGATCGCTATTTAAAGTACTGAAATTACGCATCCTCATTACACATATAAGGTTACACAGGGTAGTGAAGAAATTAAAATCTAAATTTTCATAGCATATTGCACTTTTCAGAAACGCAGATAAAAAGATATTTTTTTCAGTTTTAAAATAACAAATATTAACAATTTCCCATTTTTAGAAACTTCGCTGAAAAATTAGAACAAGAATAAAGCCATTATGATTCGAGAACGTTTCCATCTATATGAACTTCTGTTGATTTCAATAAAAAGAAAGAATATTTCGCTTTGTATCGGTGCTTAATCTTAATATGTCTTAGCCATCTAAATCTTCATTAAATAAACTTATTACTATGTAATTTGCCTGCTTTTATTTAAAACTTCCTAATACGATTCATGTAACAAGAGAAATAATCCTTCTATATATAACAATTAATATTTTTAAAAAACCAACTCAATCAATGAGGGAAACAAAAAAATACGTAGAAGAGAACTCACGTCCTTTTCTACGCAATCAGAATTGCTTATCGCTAGCTAATACTTTTTATGTTCTCACTTTACCTGTAACGAATGCCATTTTGATCTTCTTATCGATTAATCGGTAATTATTATGAGATTTAGTGAGCATGGCTCTTCCTTACGTTCCCTCCTGAATCTCCTTAAAAATATCACAACACCTTAATATGACGAGTTGTAAAATAATCATAGGGCACACAAAAAGTATGTTGAATTCCAACTTTTCGATTTGTGTACAATTTTGCTTTTTGTACATAAGCTTTGAATAAGTAAAATCATCAACGCTAGTAAATAGTTTAATAAGACTATTTATATCTATTTTCAAAACACATTTTTTAGTCACGTTAACTTGTCACTAAAGTATTTAGTTTCTGCATTAGTTGATCCCAATCTTTCTGATTTGGAATTGTATTGATAAGGAGATAATCTTTCTCCAATTCATAATCAAAAATATATGGTCGGTAATTCGTGACTATTAAATCTGTTTTATTAGATTTTAAGCGCTCCTCTGTCAACTCTGGTAAGGATAAAAAATTTAGCTGATAGCTTTCGCCTAACAAACGTTGTGCTTGAAGACGAATACTTTGAACCACCATTGAATCACCCTCCAATAAAAATAAAATATTTTGACGAGGTTGATGAGAATGAATTAAAAGTTCACTAAACAAAGTAAATCCAACAGCTAATTCTTCAAGTGCTGTAGCAGATAATTTTAATGTCTCCTGATGTTTTTTCAAGAACGCCACGTTCTTTTCATAGGATGATTGTTGCATGGCAATATGTTTCACTTCTATTTGCTGTTTATTCCATATTGGCCAAAGGACGTTGCTTAATTGCCATGCAACAAAATAAGACCTCGTAAAGGTTATTAACAAAGGACGATCCCATTGACTAAAGGATTCATTTGAAAAGTAATCAGTGACTATTTCAGTAGTTTGAGGCCATTGATCAAATCGCAGCAAAAAACACTGCTCGTATTCCAAGCAACTTGTAGTGCGTTTTGACACAATCATTAAATAGAGCCAGACTAACTCTTCTTTCGGCAGGAGAATTCCGTATTCTCTATCAATGATCGGGATCAGTGACTCGAATAACTGGAAATCTTCATCCTGATAAACGAGTCTCTTAGCCCATTCGGGAACCTTAATCAACTGTTCTTGTTTTACTCTTACCATTGTCAAGTAAAGTAATGAATAGAAGGCAGCAATTGAAATTCCTGTTCCTATTTTATAAGTTTTCAGCTCTACTGAAAGTTCTTTTAAAATGATTGCGTGTAGGTCATCTGGAGGACGAACAGTCTGAAGTGCTTGTTCGCCGCCATAATAAAAGTCAAAGAAAAATTTTCTAATGTTAGACTCCTCTCCAATAAATTTTACAGGTTTAAAGCTTAGACTAAGACCGTATTCTTCCAATGTTGGCTGTGTCTTTTTCAAAAAACGTCTTAGGGTAGTTTCTGCATAATTGTACTGATGTGCGAGTTCATCGAGGTCAGCAAAATCACCATAAAAAATTCTTTCCAATATTTCATAAAGTGCATCTTGATCTAACAGTTCTTCTTTTTTCTCTTGGTACATCAGACGATCGATTTCAACAAAACGAAATCCAGTATTATTTGAATAAATAGCAACACTATCACCAAAGTGTTCTTTTATTAAATGAATATCTTTGACTAGTGTACGTTGAGAGATTGCCAATCTATCTGCTAGCGTAATAGTTGTAAAAGTCTCTTCTTGTTCTATAATAGTTAAAATTCGCATCCATCTTCTAATCATAGGACTTGTAATAAAGGCAATTTGAAGTTCACGCATCATATTCCTCGCTTTATTTGTAATCATTTTCTATCTTTCCATCTACTAACTAGTACTTAAATAGATTCCTAATACTTGCTTCAGTAACGCTTTGTTCATAAGTATCATTCGTTTTACTAGCATTCATTTAGGTTTAAGAACCTAGGGACTCTGGTAAGTTTTATGAACTTTCTATCACTTGAACGATGAATTCCTATCCAACACTGATCATTTTAGAAACATACCTTGATTGTAGACTTCACCACAAAGAGATCTGTTAGGCGATCAGAAAAATATCATAGGCCTTCAACGAAACAAAGAAAGACACCTATACTAATATCTGTCAGAATAATTTATGTGCTCCAATAAAAAAGGGAGGAATCATTGATTTATCGTTATTGAATGACGTGTAGATGATTTATCAAAATGCACGAAAATGCTATTTTGATTCTCTATTTATTACTTGCCCAAACTTAAACGAACGGAAGCATGGATAGTAGTTATCAACTCCATCGCGGACCTTTTCACTTGATTTTTTCCTATATAACCCAAAGAAACAATCATTTTCACGAGAGCAATCAATTAGATGGTACCGAACTTAACTCCCAGGTTAATGTCGTTTTATAACTTGCAGCATCAGGATTTGCACCCTTAGGAACCTCTAAAACCACACTTCGACCAGCACTTTCAAAATCACCAAATCGGTAAATCCATGTTCCCATCCCTTCAGCTTCTTGAGCTTTTAAAATCGTGCGTTTAGCTCCACCAGGAATTAGTGTGATAGGTGTCGTTTGCTGCAACCCAGGTTCGATGCCATCTTGTACTGAAATTAATTGTTGATTCTGGAATATAAAGCTTGCCCCTGTTAACTCCGATCCTGTTTCAGCGCTATAGAATTGCTCGTTTTGACTCACAGATAGCGCCCACCCCCCACGAATATTTGCTGGACGGCGATCGCTGACTTGAACGTAATTTGGTCGAATCTCCTCTTCAATGAACATTCCATCAACTGATAATAATCTTTGCGGCTTAGCGTAATATCTTTTCTCTTGCGCGGAAATTGCAAAAGAGCCAAAATAAAAATTGGATGCAAAATCAATACTCAACAATCCTTGGTTTTCAGGAAGAGCTGGTGGATTTTCAGGATTTACTTCTTTATCTGGAGCAAGTGGATCTAACGGAGAAACACGATCATTTTCTTTTATATAGACGAATCTGATACATTTGGGAGAGTCTCTTTGAATTTTTAAAGTAAGAGATTGTACATCTTCTAAGATTTCCTCATCATTTTGAATATATAAGAGTTCATAGCCTTCGAAAGATTCTGCAGAAAATTCTTTGTATTGATCTACGGGAATTTCAACGGTTTCTTCTTTAAAAACGCTCGTTCCTGGTTCGGAGACGTGCATCACTTTGACTTCATTTTTTGCTCTAGTAAAGTAATAAACAATTGTCTTTTCTTCATCTGAAAATGTGTAATATCCGTTTTCGTCAATCAGCGAAGAGGAGTCTTCACTAATTCCTACAAAATCATAGCCATTAAGAAATGGTTCATCACTCTCTTTACTTTTAGGATCGATGAAAGTGGAATCACCCAACTTGCCCGTAAAGGATTCCCCAGGCAAAATATTCTCCTGTGTATCAATATCTTTGTATTCAACGTTGACCGATCCCTCTCCAACAATATATTTAAAGTACTCGACCTCTATCTGTTGTAGATTGCTCTGGGCGCCTGTTGCTGCTGAAATAATAAAGGACAAAGCAGTAACGTTTCCGCTAGATAGCCATTCACTAACGTCATGGTGCCAAACCTGTCCATTGTACTCAATCGACAAAATCGCATCATACTCCCCAGGATTGTAGGTCATTTTAAACTCTCTAAATAAATTATTATTATTTCTTAAAATCGCTTTCGCTGCTGAACTATCGTTATTGTTACTTACATGACTAGTCAACATTCCATCGTCTCTGGTATAAATGAATGACCCATGTGGATTGTGGGTAACCAAAGGCCAAACACCAGTGGATCGAAACTCGTCTAAATCTGCAGTGGCAGATTCAGAATTTACACGATTGTGATAAGTATCTAATTTAAATCCCCAAGCGTTTTGCAGTCCTGCTATGCCCATCCCTTGTCCAGACTGACCTAACGTATCAAGTTCAGATTGATGGAAGCCAAAACCTATTCCATCACCGCCATCACTTCCGCTCAAAGAGCTCCCCGATGCTCCTTGCCCTCCATTTCCATTCCCAATATTGACACGACCTTTAAACTCAAAAGGATGCATATTACTCAATTTTTCTTTAAGTAAAACACTACCGTTTTGATTACTCCTATCCTCGGTTAGTGTGACGATTCCAGATTGGTCATTGTAATTTGCCGAACCGCTCAAATGAAAATGATCCAAAAAATTGGTCCGATCCCCTTCAATAAATTCATATTCCGTAGCTGCTGCCACATACTCAAAGCGATCAAGTCGAATTTGCTGGAGGTTGACTGACCCACCTGTCGCAGCAGAAATGATAAAAGATAAGTTTTCTGTGTCTATCCACTGAGAGACATCGACTCGCCATACTCTTCCTTCATAGCTAACGCTAAGTATTTTATTATCGACACCGGGATTGTAAACTAACGAGAAATTTCGAAAAGAATTATTACTGGGATTTGTTGTGACGCGAGGAGGCGCTTCATTCCCTTGATAGTTTCGCAGAATGCCTGAGCTTGAGTCTGTATAAACAAATGCACCAAATGCAGAGTTTGAAGTTCCATCTATTGACGAGGGATCCGCTTCAGTTAGCGCTGTTGCGCTACTGTTTCTATACGTATCAATTTTAAAGCCAAAGGAAGAAGCTAATCCTGCAAGTCCCATGCCCTGACCTGTTTCACCTACAGCATCCAAGTCATCCGCATGAAAACCAAAGCCGACCCCATCGCCACCTCTACTCGAACCTAAACCAGTATTACTTAAACGGCCAGTGTTAATCGAGCCAGTGATTCGCATGGGATAACCAGAGAGCATTTTTTCTTTTAGAGTTATCGCACCAGCTTGATTGGTTACTTCTTCCGTGAGTGTCACTTGGCCAAAACCCTCATTCTTTGCGTTGCCAATAAAATGAAAATAGTCTTGCAGATTGTTCACATCTACGATAACTTTTCTATTCTCGTTTAATGGTGTGCCCTCAAAAACTTCATTGAATAGATCAAGATGTTCACTGTATGCCTCATAATCAATACCCGTTTCTACACTTTCTTGTCCAGCGATTCCATCTTCATCAGGAAAAATACCCTTGTTTTCCTCTGATTCTGTGTCCCTCACATCATTTGTAGGTTGCTCTTCTTCTATTTCAAGAACAAGTATTTTTTCTAATACAGACACTTGATAATCCCCTGGAACTTCGAAAAGTAAAGGGATGTCAAATGTACCTTGAGGACGAACGGATTCAATTAGCCACCGACCTAGTTGTGCTTCTTGTTTTATAGAAATTCCCTCTGGTAATTTTTCTTCAACAACCTGTGCCTCTTCTGGCAAAGTAATAGGAACAGATAGATACTCACTGTTTGAAAAGATTTTTACGATTATCGGTTCTGATACTTTTCCTTTAAGATAAGTATCAGAAAAATGAAAGGTTTCATCTTTTAATTCATCCTCTTCTGTTGGCTGCAAGATAGAAGGAAATTCATTAGTTTCAGACACATCATCGAAATCAGTAAGCGTTTCTGCATAAGCCATGTTCAATGGTACAGAGAATGATTGTGCAATCATTTTGAAAGCGATAATATAAATTACCACTTTCCTAGATAATTTATTCATCTGACCTCACGCCTCCTGACTTTCTTTTGAGCTGTTTCTTATAGAATTCGTATATGATCATCCCCAATAACGCAAAAAATAAAACAAGTGATCCTATCATCCACCAGTTTGTGCTTGCGTCAATCGTGACATCTGTGCGGTTATAACTTCGCGCTTTTTCAGAATCAATCGTAAATTTTTGTTCCCATGACCACGTCTCCCCTTTAGAAGTTGCTGTCAGTTTCAAAAGATAATTACCTGCTTCAAAACGATCGCCTCCCAAAGGAATTGGAAAATGAAAGTGGGAATTAGGTGCCATCTGCATTTGCTCGTCACTTGCCTCATAAAGAATTTCTGATTCACCTTCGCGCTGAACACTCGCTTTAATGGCTAATCGATTCACAAAAGTTGGCGTCACATTTTGAATCGTCGCGCTGATTACATTGCGAAAGTTCAATTGATCTGGGAAAACATCTAAGAGCTCTAAATCTGGTTTTACAGAATCTCGAGTAGTGCTGACCACAACTCCTATGACATACGCAAATTCATTTTTTACTGCAACCCCCTCTTGCTTACTAACCGTTTCTTCTGTCTCTTCCTTCACTTCACTAATACGCAGCCCACCTGCTAGAAATCCATCAAAGAAAGAGTCTGGCATTTGAAGCGATAAGTTCACTGTTTTTGTTTCATTTCCACTGAGCTCGACTACATCTGGTGATTCAATCAATTCATCAAGAGAATATAGTAATGTTGGATCCGGGTCTTCTGCCTTTTTTCCATACTCCACGGAACCATGCACATTGGTGTAAGCAGTATGAGGGGTGATTCGTACTTGAATGGTTTCTTCACTCCCGTTATGAAGCTTTAAGGATAATTTCTCTTTTGAACCTGGTGCTAGATTCAGATCAAAGTAACTATTTGTGCTGTCCACTTGGCTAGCAGGTAATTCCGGTACAACATGAAAATTCAGGCTACTTTCCTCAGCTTGGACCAATGCTGGAAACAAGAAAATCGAAAGAAGAAAAAAAACCTTATATTTAAGGGACAAATGCTGTAAATAAGTAGATATATGAGTATGGTTCAAATGAATCATCCTTTCTAAAAAAAACAACGCTACACATTCATGCAACGCTGTAGAGAATTTTTCATAAAGTTTTCTGGTGCCTGCTCTTACTACATATTATTTTCTCCATCACCAACATCGCCGTCAGGAGTTGTTGTCAAGTCCCATAACAGTGTTGCCTTATATGTGGTCGCATCTTTAGCAGTAGAACCTGGAACATGCAATTTAATGGCACCATTTTCTACTACATCATTTTTAGGATCAAAATCTTCTGAGGCAAATTGATCCGTCAGTTCTTCTTGATTTCCCCAGACAACTGAAGAAACCCCAGCACCTTGACCTTTTAACGCTCTCATCACTGAATGAGCAGCTCCATTTGTGAGTAGTTCTAAATTATCTTCATGAGCGCTAGGTGAATTTAAACTATTGCTTCCTTCGTACCTGATCTGAGAACCAACAAACTCTATCCAAGCTCCCGTCAAAATATTGTTTTGTGTTTGTGACTCAAAATTACTTAAACTAACTTCTAGATCCCAACCGGCATTTGTTCCTCGTAGATCGTGAACCTGAGCAAAACTGACATAAGGTACTTTATTGTCGTCACCTGTTGTTCCAGATTTTTGCTGCATTTCTGCAACCATGTTATATTCTCTATCTTGATTAGATATTACTTGTGTACCGAAATTCATCGTTGCTACTTTCATGATAGACAATTCTCCAGTGGTTCCAGGAATTTCGGGTTCAATCTCCACATCTGGATTAGGCTCTGGATTCACCACCTCTAGCTCTCCATCCTCTTCACCCGCCGGACGAAACTCAACTTGTCCATTCGAGGTTACATCTCGAACTTCTTGTGAAAAAGCTTTGGTCGCACTACCGGCTAAAATAGTGGTAGATAATACGGCAATTGACGCTAAACGAATAAATTTCATATTTCATTCCTACTTTCTTTTAATTCATATATGTTTTCAGAGCTTTCCCCCACCAACAAACGACAACCATAAGTAAACTTAATCCAATTGATTTCCACCAGGTATTTGTGATCATATTTGTTTGTGGAAAAGTTCTTCCAAAACCCGAACTGCCATCTGAAGGTGGCTTGACAACGTGAACTGGCGGCTTAGGCTCTGGCGCGCCAATGGGTTCATATGTACCGATGAAACTAATCATGCCTTCAGTTTTCACTTCTTGCGTTTGTGTGCCATAAACAATAGTTGGAAAATGGATGAAAACTACTATGCAAAAGACCAACATTCCCCCACCTAATTTTGTTTTCATTCACCACCCTCCTTTAGTGAAAATTAGTCATCAATTTAGAAGATTCATTGTATTTTTCTTTTATAAAAGCTGGATCACTTCTAACAGATATTTGTGAAAAATAAATCTTTCATCCTACCTTTTAAAACTAGTGATTCAACTTTTCGAAAAAAAAAAACGGTGCGTTCTGTTTGCTTCTTGCATCTAATAGATTACAAGTGGGTACGAAAAAAGCAAAATCGAAATTTTCATAGCGCCATGCATTTTTGAGAAAAATAACAATTATTTATAAACCGTATATTCATTTATTATTTCTTTCATACTAAGTATCTGCCGAGAAAAAACAATTGTTTTTTAATATAAAGATAGACAAGATCATTTTTTTTAAAGGCACCAAATTCGAAAAAATCCCGCGCAAAAAAAAACAAAAAAAGCATCTTAAAAAAATTTTAGGTCTTGCTTTTTATAAATTATTGCTTTTCTATGTCATTCCCCTGATATAGCTATGCTATTCATAACAATACGGGGATCTCCTCTAGTTATTAAAAATCAGCAAATAAAAAAAGAACTTTTTTGCTATAATAACTGGTCCTTAGATGGAGGGGATTTCCTTCATAAACTCATCTTTTTTTCAATATTTGCATAACACGAAGTAAATATCGAATGGCAATTTTGTATCTTCTTTACTACTATATTTTTAGAAGAAGGGGTGATTAAATGAGGGTCGAAAAAGTAAAATTGACTGCTTTTATTTATAAAATGAGCTGTCTGGAATATTCATATTCTTTGATTAAAAGCGGGAATTCCCCTATCAAATTAACCACAGAAGAAGAGCATGAAATTGAATCTATCATCAATACTCGATTACATCGATCCTTGCTATCAGCCAATCGAAGACGATTTAAATTCAGCAAAGTGAAACTATCAAGAAAAAGAAAATCAGCTTATCAAAAACTAAAAAAGTTTGAGTATCTGATTGATCTTTAGCAAAGATAAATATATTCCACATAATAAGACGGATCAAAATGCTAACAATTAATTGGGTTTATCTAGTGTACTTCCATTTTCCTCAATAATTGAATGATTTTCTTGCTACTAATCAAGTCATAGAAATAGAAAGTTTTCTATTTATTCGTGGACCAGATAATAAAATTATTCTCTTCACTAAAAGATTAAAGACATGTTGCTACAGGACCTATCCATTTGTATCTGAAGGCTGCAGCAGGCATTGATCTCTTAAAATCTAGATTTTCTACCTTAAATTGAACAACTGAAAAGTGAATACAAAAAAAGACGCTGGAGTGTCGTTTGTCACTCCTCCAGCGTCTTTGTATTTTTATAATTCCTTGATAAACCGTTTCTGTTCATGACTGCTATGATAGCCATGGTTTTCATAAAACCTGTGAGCAGCATGGCGTTTAACATTCGAATTTAATCGAATGCCTTGCATTTCTCGCTGTCGGGCTTCTTCTTCAATTGCCGACAGTAGTTTCCCGCCAACGCCTTGCTTTTGCACTTGATCATCCACTACCAAACCTAGGACATTAAAAAATTGCCCAGCAGAATAAACTGTTGAATACGGCTGTGCTTCAATCATTCCAACTGCTTTACCCTTTATTTCGGCAACAAGCAAGAGATGATCCTCCTCAGCTAAGATTCTCTTTAGACCTTCGATCAATACTTCTTCTTCAATCGGATAGCCTAGTACTTTCGACAAATGAGCTAGTTCTTTATGATCAGACAATGCTGCGGCTCTAATTTTCATGATATTCTCCTGTCTTGCAGCTTTTGACTTAACTATATTTTTTGAATGCTTATTTGTCAAGAAAGCCCGTTCTACGTCGCTGATGTGAAATACCAAAAACTACATAAACTGAGATTGAAATAAGAATTAAAAGAAAATCGACAACTCGCCTTCTGACTTTCCTCCATTCGTAAAGCTCATACAGAGGAGAGATTTTGGCACACCTTGGAAGGGATGGCTTAGGCATACATTCGCTACTGGCATTCAACCTATAAAAATTTTCGTCTGTTTCGCATTAGTATTAAAAAAGGCTCGTAAATACTTTGATAAGACTTACGAACCTTTTTCACTTTTCTATGGCACAAGCGGACTCGCCGCTTCGCGTGACTTTTTCTCAGTAGTGATTACTCCACATACAATGTCACAAATTTTGCATGGTCTATTTTTTCAAGAGTGACTACATTCTTTTCCACAACAAGTGCTTCTTTTGTAGCTTCTTTTAAATCGACTGTTTCTACTACGTTCACTGGATGGTTGAATGTGATCGTCGCGTGTCCTCCCCCATCTAAAAGCCCATTGTATAGGCGAAAAATATAACCTGGACGATCTTCGGCTTTTTTCAATACACTCAGGGTCAAATTGCCATTGATCTCAAAAAGACTAAAGTTTGCCGGTAAGGTTGGTTCAACCGGTCCTAAAGTAAATATCAAGCGGGAATTCAGGAATTCTGCGGATTGATAAAGAGTGATCGGTGTTACTGCTTGTTTGGCACGCTGTGCAACATTTGCTTGATCAAATCCTTTAGCAAAGTAAGCAACAGAGAAATCAAAATGCATCTTTTTGTGGCACTGCGCAGCTGGTGTTGCAATCACTGATTCTCCTGAAGCACGCCCTGGTCGATACAGTAGATTCTCTTTCCCCATGAAGCCATAGGTTCGGAAAATCGTTAAGCGAATCGTGTCAAACGCTTTCCCCACGATCTCATATTCACGTACACCCTTGGGCATGACTGATACGCCATGGGATGCATCGAATAAACCGACAAACGATTGACAAGTTTCTATGGCGATCGGCTGCTCATTCCATTGCTCTTTATTAGCTTCCCAAAGAGCCATTTCTTTTTCAAACACAACGGGGCGCTGCAACGTACCAAACTGTTGGTCAGCCAGCGAAAATTTCGAGGCAATTCCGGTATCAAATAGCACACATACCCGATGACTATCCACTTGTTGGTTTTCAACCGTTAAGTTGAAATCAATTTGTTGCGATTGTTTTTTCAACACGATCGTCAATTGGATCGGCAGTGAAGCCGAGACCTTCTTTTCTGCACGTTCAGCTAAATCCTTCGGAACCCTCAGCGTGAATGCCACATCAATCTTTTGGTAGATTGCTGATTGCTGAATCGAGATCGTTGGTTGCGCATCAATTGATGAAATCACAAAATCTTTCACAGGTGGTGAATAATTGAATGAATCACCATCGT
Organism: Enterococcus casseliflavus; assembly: GCF_029215545.1. Lineage (NCBI taxonomy): Bacteria > Bacillati > Bacillota > Bacilli > Lactobacillales > Enterococcaceae > Enterococcus > Enterococcus casseliflavus. Next base: position 2,832,294 of record NZ_CP119393.1, read on the forward strand.
CGCCATTTTCTTCAATGATCCCTTGATTTTGATAAAGCACCTGATTGGTTTTATCTAGAATATCCAACGAGCCATTGCTATTGACAGTGATCTGATAGTACTCATTTTCGATCGTATTGGTTGTAATCTCCTGCAATGGTGCGCTTGTATCACCTTTTAAATCAATTGTCAGCTGGGTATACCCCATACTCGGCACGTCAGTCGTTTCTATGGCAATCTTTGCTTTATAGACTTTCTCCGGCAAATAGATCTCCTTGACTGGATCTAATATGTTCCCCTGATTCAACACATACTCCGTTTGGTCGGTAAGCTCTAAAATCGTATAAGGTAACGCCTGACCTGACTGGTCAAGGATCGCAAATTCTTTTTGCGGCAAATAAACCTCTGCTTCGATCACCCCATTACGTTTTGTGTCATAGGTATTGAAAAGCGTAAAAGTAATTTCTTTTGCTTGTGGGTTGTTGATTGCAATAGAAATCTGTCGTAACATCAATTCGACAATATTCATAGAAATATCTCGCGCTTGCTTATAGCGCATATAGATATCTTCGTTTGTCGTATCAGAAACACAAGAACCAATCGAATCATGCGCCGCATTTTCAAACATTAACTTCCAAATCTCTATGACTGTTTCTACGGGGTACTCAAATCCTAATTGCATAGCCATAGTTAAGATAGGCTCCATGACATTGACTAAGTAATGTTGGATCTGAGTGTTCATCGCCTTCAAATCAGGACGTGAAGAAAAAATCGTTTTGTGAATTCGCATCAATTTGCCGTTGATCAGTTCACCAGCGATTTCTTCCAACTCAGGATGGCGTGCTTTGACCGCAGCAATGTATTTTTCGATCGTTGAAAATTGTAACTCATACTCATCCTGATACAGTTGATTCATTCGATCAACCAATTCTGGAAGATTTTCTCTAACTGGTGCTTGGTCGAAACCATTTGGAAAATACACTTGATCCGTTGCACTGCGTCCCCAAGTCGTTTTAAACGGTTCTTGATGTAAGAACTCTGCTAATTCTGCTTCTCGTTCAGGAATGGCACCGCCAATGTAGTACCCACTTGGGATCTGGTAAACATTGACCACAGAACCATCTTCTCCACGCCATTTGTACTCTGTGTGTTTAACATCGTCATCACTGACACCGCGCCAAAACATCGTGTCAGTGATACCAAACTCACGATAGATTTGTGGCATACTAGCTGCTTGTCCGAAAGAATCTGGCACATAGCCGACATTCATGTAGGTTCCGAATGCTTCACAAATTTTCATGCCATATAACATATTTCGAACAATGCTTTCTCCCGAGATCACTAATTGATCGGTTTGTGTGTACCATGGGCCAATGATCAATTTTCCTTGTTGGACAAGTTGTTGAATCCTTTCTTTGTCCTGTGGGCGCCATTTCAAGTAATCATCTAACAGAGAAGCCTGTCCATCTAAAATGAAACTTTCATAAGGATCATCCTTTTCTAGTTGTTCAATGACGTTTTTTAGATCGTGCATCAAATAGATTTTCGAGCGACTCGTCGTAAAATACCATTCGCGATCCCAATGACTGTGGGGTACGACATGTACTGTTTTTTTCATTCAATCATTCCTCTCCCGTGATTAAAAAAGGCACGTAACGATGGGTGTCGTTCGTGCCTATTAATTTTTCTCAATTTTTTTACCATCTGGTACGCATCATTTGATCCTTACATAAATGCTTCGAATTTTGAAAATCGTTTCTCTTCAAATACTCTTGTTTTCTTCCCCAAGTCTTGTCCTTGTCAAATACCTTAAAGCGTTCTTGAAAAATCACCTGCTCGTGCCTTTTCTTTTGCTACTATTTAGCTAATCAGCCTTGTTGCTTAATTTTCAAAGCTCACTTCAATATCATCGAGGGCAATATCTTCTGTTTGTTCTTCTTGCTTATTGAAATTCACGAATAAAGGCGCAACAAAACCGATGAAGGCTGCTCCTGCAAATAGTCCAATCAAATACGCCCAACCGTTTCCAACAGTGAAGAAGCCGTAGATTCCCCCAACTGGTGGCATTTTGTCATACATTCCTAATGCGATCCCCAAACCAGAAGCAATTGCACCTCCCAACATGTTGATCGGCACAAGCCGTAATGGATTGACTAATGTAAAAGGAATTGCTCCTTCTGTGATTCCGATGAACCCCATAATAAAGTTATTACGCCCAGCATCCAGTAGCTCTTTGTTGAATCGATTTTTGTGGAACAAAGTTGCTAAGGCATATCCAAATGGTACCGCACAAATCGCAACGTTCACGATGATGGCTGGTAAATAGACTCCTTCCGCTAGTAACACATTTCCTGCCATCCAAGCAGCTTTGTTTACAGGTCCCCCTAAGTCAGAGCCAATCATTGCCCCCATGATGACTGCCAGTAAAATTTTGTTAACGTCATTTTCAATCATGGTTCGGATCCATTCAACCAAACTAGTATTGATCCACGCCAATGGCTCAGAGAGTAAGGCGCCCATGACGATTGCTACAGACAATGTAGCAATCAAGGGTAAAATTACCAGCGGCATCACCCCAGCAAACGACTCCGGTAATTTGATATGTTCTTTCGCCCACTTCACTAAGTATCCTGCTAAGAACCCAGCAATAACTGCCCCTAAAAACCCAGCATTGGTGCTAGAAGCGACTGCACCACCGATAAAGCCGGCACCTAGCGCAGCCTTATCTCCAACAGAATACGCGATAAAACCAGCCAAGACAGTATTGATCAAGCCGATTCCTGTCCACCCTACTTGTTCAATCAAATAAAGCGCATGTTTAAAGCCTTCCGTGTCAGCATAAGGATCTAAGCTTGTGATCCCCATACCAAGAGCAATCATTTTCGGAATGGCAACAACCAGTGAAGCACCAATAATCAATGGCAGTACAAAACTAATTCCACTCATCAAGTGGCCTTTTAAATCTGCTAGAACTCTTTTCATCATCCTTGCCTCTTTCCTTTAGTTTGCGTTTCTTTGTTCAACAGCAGCTACACATTTCTTCAGCACCGCTTCCGGTGCTTTGATACACGTATTGATATTTACTCGAATTTGTGGTTTTCCTTCAAACCGTTCCATCCCAACAACTTTTTGGTCAGTCGCTAAAAGCAAGAAATCTGCTTCTTTTGCTTCGGCTGCAGTGATCTCATTGACTTGCCCTAATGAGCCTTGCTGTTCGATCTTGACCTCATAGCCAAGTTTCGCACCAGCTTTTTCTAAAGCTTTTGCCGCCATCGGTGTATGTGCCAATCCAGCTGGACAGGCGGAAATTCCTACTATTTTCATACAATTTTCTCTCCCATCATTTCCTTTTTGATCAATTCTGCTAAATAAGCTTTGTCTTCTGATTGTTGAATCTGCTGGATGAATGTCTCTTCAAGCAATGCGGTTGCTAGGCGACTCAACATTTGCAGATGCACCGTTCCTTCATCTTTTTTAGGAACCATCAAAGCAAACACATTTTTGACTGCCGAATCATCGAAGGTTTCCCATTCGATGGCTTGCTCTAAACGAATAAACAAAACGGTCGGTTCCAAAACCGGTTCAGCTTTTGCATGTGGAATAGCAAAGCCTTCTTGTAAGCCGGTTGAATATTGTGCTTCCCGTTCAATGAATGCCGCACATGTATCTGCTGCATTGGTAACGATCCCTGATTCATAGGCATGATGCGCAATTACGTGAAACAGTTCTTCTTTTGATGTAACAGCCACATTCAAGAGAATATTTTTTTCCTGAAAATCCATCTCATCTGCTCCTTTCCTTTATTATGAAACCATTAGCGTAATTCGTGTGGTTTATTTTCTGTACACGTTTAATTTACGGTTTCTAATTCACGATGTAAACACAACAAATTTCCAATTCAAGTGGCAATCATTAGTAAAGCGTTTTCCAAAATGATTGCCAACTCTTCTGGAAATTTTCGGTACTGGTGAAGCATTTCATTCTTATTCTTTCTATTGTATGATGAGAAAGAGCACGGAGGTGAAACAAGTGTCAAAACTTGCTTATCAACGATTAGATGAACTAATGGAAGTATTAACTAGACAAACGGCGCCGCTACCAATGAAGGAGTTAACGAAAAGCTTCTCGATTTCTGAGCGAACGGTTCGGACCGACATTGCAAATTTGAATGATTTGTTAACAAATGTGGGTGCCTCCATCAAGTTGATTCGAGGGCAAGGCTATTTGTTGTCTATTGGTTCAAAAGAACGATTTCATGACTGGTGGACTGAAAGTATGTCGACTACCGAGTCCTTTCTAACTACGAGTGAAGAACGACAAGCCTATCTACTTTTCCTTTTATTTAAGAATGAAAACCCTTTATCCTTAGATGATTTTCTTGATCGATTATTTATTAGTAAAAACACCTTTTACTCATACTTAAAAACGGCTCGAGACAATTTAGCGACCTATCAATTAAAAATAGTAAATCGTCCAAATATTGGCTTTGAAATCTTGGGTAACGAATTCGCCAAACGACTAGCAATCAGTGATCTGTTGATTGAAAAAGATCTCCAAGAGTATTTGGTGGGCTTTACGGAAATGGAACTTGAGTTGTTTGATACGATTGATCTGACCCGCTTGCAAGAATTGTCATTAAATCATCTGGCGCCCTTAGACTTGTTAGACTCTGACTACTATCATAAAAACATTCTTTCTCATTTTGCTTTAGCAATCAGTCGCTTTATAGCTGGCCATCAGATCAACGAATTTCCCTTGCACGTGCCCGCGCTCAAAGAAGACGCCCAGAAAGTTGTTGGTCACTTCTTAGAAGAAATCGATCATGCATTTGATATACAATTGACTGCTGGAGAAAAACAATACTTCATTTACTATCTTGCGATGAATGCACCACGTTTAGTTGAAACAGGCGATGCAAGCGAGTCTTCCACGAAAACTGCGAAAGCCATTGTGGAAGAATTATTAACTGCGATCAAACAGACGTCAAACTATGCGTTAGAGACAGACAAGATGCTAATAGAAGATTTGACATCTCATATTGAGGGCTTTATCAACATGAATCTAATGGATGCACGCCGTAGCAATCCATTGCTGGCAACGATCAGAAAATCTTTTCCACAGGCTTATGATTTATGTTTGACTCATTTAGAAACGGTAAGCCTGAAACACGGTTTTTATTTTTCTCCTGATGAGATCGGCTACATTGCTTTGCACATCGCAGGTGCTATGGAAAGGAGTTCTATCAGAAATCATCATAAACATCGCGTCATCCTTGTTTGCGGAACTGGTCGAGCCATGAGCCGTATTATTGAAGCAAAAATTATCAAGCACTATCAAGAAACGATCGAAGTCGTTGATCGCTTTTCTTACGTCGAGCTACAACAATGTGATCTTTCTTCGATTGATTTTGTGATCACAACCGTTCCATTAGAACAGTTCTCGGTTCCTTCTATTTATATCAACATGGCCAAGCTAGATAAAGAAATTGACAAAATCGAACCGTTCATTGAAACGCTCAGCGAAACAAAAGACGGCATCTATTCATTGTTTCATAAAGCATTTTTTCTTCATGAAAATCATGTAGATAAAGAAACCTTACTAAAAAAAATGGCGCAGCAATTGTACCAAAAAGATTTTGTGCCCCAAGATTTTTATGACAGTGTGAAAAAACGAGAAGCAATCAATCAGACCAATATTAACGAGTGGCTTGCTATCCCCCACCCCATGACATTGATGGCAAAACGCTCAGCCGTTTCAGTGGCGATCATTCCTGATGGCGTTGATTGGGGAAATGGTGATTTGGTTAAATTCGTCTTTCTCTTTGCGATTCAAAAAGACGAATATGAAGATACCGAAGAAATCTATAGTCTTTTATTAGAGTTGATGGATCGTGAAGATATTCAACAAGCAATCCTGCAAAAAAGTGACTATCACCACTTTTTGAGCTGTATAAAGCAATTATAAAGGCTCTTTGTCAATAAGGACTGATGAGTTGTGCAAAATCAAATCTGGGTCAGAATGAACCACATTCTGGCTCAGATTTTTTGTTATCTTACATTGATTAATTGATTGATCAAAAAGATTCTAATTCTCATGTTCTCGAATGATTTAAATCCGTAGGATACTCGTTTCATTGTCTTTATGTGGGTATTCTTCGCTTCTATTTTTCCATTGGAATAAGGATAGATCATTGCGTTGGTGATGCCTTCTTCATGAGTAAGAAGGTTTTGAAGCTTTTCCCGAAAGCTGTCATCTAACGTTTCGGGAAGTTCTGCCAATAAGGAGAAAAATAAGTCAGGGTCTTTGTCTCGAAAGGCTTCAACTAATTCATGAAAAAAGGGATACGCCTCCTTTAGGGGCGGAGAAAACTCAAGCAATCGATCAATCATCATTGCTTCAGTAAGAAATGGGTATTTTGGTGCTCGGAAACTTTTCCATGTTTTGTATTCATAATGGTTGATGTTTGCACGATTTTTTAGCAAAAAGCGCCAGTTCTTTTTCAGTTTTTCTGCCTGGCTTTTCTGTCCGGCTTTACGAAGTTCATTCATTTCACGGATACGCAACTCATTGAACGCTTGATTCATGTGTTTGACAATATGAAACCGATCAATCACTACTTTCGCATTTGGCAGAACACGTTTGGTGAGCTGGAAGTAGGCGGCGTTCATGTCTGTCACCAAGAATTCTACTTCTTCCGGATTGGTACAACCTAAAAAATAACTTGTTAATCGGGGTAATTTACGCGTAGGCAAAACATCTATTAGTTTTCCTGTTTCGCCATCTGCGCAAATAAAGCTCATTTTATCTTCTATGGAAGCATGCGAACGAAATTCATCAACCATCAATACTCTTGGGAGAATCTTCTTAGATTGCTTTGGTAAATAGCTTTTAAACTCTTTCAATGTACGAATAACGGTGGTCAAAGATACCTGACAGCTTTTCGCAATAAAAGATAAAGATACTTTTTCAGTCAGTAAAGAAGCAATTTTATATCTAACATGATTTGCGATTGAATGTCTGGGTTGGACAAAATAACTTTGAGCAGTCCAATGGGTGCGACAGTTTTTACAGGTATAGCGCTGCTTTTTTAGGCGCATAATCAAAGGCATATGATTGTATTGTTCAAAACGGACAATCGTTTCCTTCTTCCCATTTTTCACTATAATTGCTTTCCCGTTTCCATCTACCACAGTAGAACCACAACTTCTACAAGCACGAGGAGTAGGCGAGAGAACAGCATCGACGACCAACGTCTTTTTCTTCTGAAGGGTCTCGTAAGAGACCTCTGTAATCATCAAATCTTTCTCTATTATTCTCAGCATTTTTTTGATAGAATCATTCATATAGCATATCGTCCTCTCAGTTGTTTATTTTGTGGTGATTTAATCATACTAGAGAACGATATGTTTTTTAATACCTAAAATGAAAATGGGGCTGAAGAATCAATTCTGATTCATCAGTCCCATAAATTATAGAGCCATTATAAAAGGAGCTGGGAAAGCCAGCTCCTTTTGCTGATTCTAACTATTGTGAAATGCATGCAAGCAATGGTTAGTAAATGAAAATCTTAGCTGAAAAGGGAGAGTTTGACAATCCCTCCCTTTTCAGCTAAGATTTTATTATTGTTACATTAATTGAATATCCAAACCACCACCGGGTGTAGAAGTGTTTGGTAAACTCATTAGGTCCTTGAAGAGTTTACTGGATGCTTATTTTTTTTGAGGAGGAAAAAGTATATGACATGGATGTATTTATTTTTAGGCGGTTTTTTTGAAGTGGTATGGGCTTCGACTATGAAGCTAAGTAATGGATTTACCCACTTTTGGTATAGTGTCTCTACACTACTCGGAATGATTTTCAGCTTTGGCTTCCTGGCTTTAGCGGTAAAAAACTTACCATTAAGTATTGCTTACCCCGTTTGGACAGGGATCGGCGCGGTGGGATCGATTATTGTGGGGGTCGTGTTCTTCAAAGACCAACTATCCCTTCTGACTTGGGTGTTCGTTGCTTTATTAATAGTCGGGATTTTGGGCATCAAGTTTACCAGCGGACATTGATGATATCTAAAAAAAACAGCCGTCACTTCACTTCTGGCGGCTATTTTATGGCAATTCATTCAATTCCAGTATAAATATAGTTAGCTTTAGTATAATTAAACTTTACTTTTATATAACTATGGTTTACAATGGTTTTGGGAGGTGATCGTTTGAAGGAAGATTTTGGCGACTCTATTGCTAATAAAGTATATGAATATCGGGTGTTAGCTAGGCTTACTCAGCAAGAACTTGCGGACAAAGTAGGTGTTTCAAAACAAACGATTTTTGTCATGGAAAAAGGCAACTATACGCCAACGCTTTTATTAGCCTATCGTCTAGCGAACGTTTTTCAAGTGGACATCACAGATTTATTTACTTATACAGAAGGAGAGAGGAAATATGGTCATTAAATCACTTTCAGATATTCCCAGCGCATTATTTTACCGTCTGAAAAATTGGGCAGAATATTCTAATGCCAACTGGAACCTATTGCTAGGTATCGGTATGCTTTTACTGATTTTTGGCATTGCTTTGGTTTATGTTTACACTAAAAAAATTGGCAAAGAAGATGAACATTCGCAAAAAATTTATTACATCTCCGTGAATGCGATGCTGCTAACGATCGTCTTTTTAGACATTCTCTTTCCAAAAGATTACATGTGGAATCAGTTTTTCCTTTACAAGTATGCTCTGGCTTTTATAGTGAGTGGGCTGAGTTTGGTTTATCAGTATAGAAAACAATTTTTATAAAAAACAAACTCGGTCCCTTTAAGATGGGAACCGAGTTTTTTTCTGTGATCAGTACCTGTTCATAGATCACTCACTTTTTATTCACAGAAGTAAAGCAGAAAAACTGTAAACAATCGTCACATTCGAAAATTGTTTGCAGTTTCCTACCTCTAATTCAGTATAAGCAACACTCGATCAAAGCTTCTTCAACCGTTTCTTTGATCCTTCTTATTATGATTTACTCACTCTTTCTTTTTGAGCGTTTCATAAAGAGACCTAATAGTGATGCGACAACCAATGCCACTCCTCCATACAAACCGTACGGTGTTGCTTGTTCACCTGTTTTCGGAAGAATTTTTCCACTAGTTGCTGTTTTTGTTGTTTCTGGTACTTTAGCCGTTGGTTTCTTATCAGTAGACGGTGTCGTAGCTTCTGGTTTTGTCTGATTATTTGGTGTGTTACCTGGCTCTTTTGATGGATCTGTCGGATTGGTTGGATCGGTTGGATTTTTTATATACGTCACAGTCAGTTCCCTATCTTCATCTTCCACAGTCAATCCTGTTTGTTCTTTGACCGTCGTAACATCTGCCGTGTAGCCATCAATATTCTTGCTTTTCACCGCATCAAAGGTCGTATCATTGTTTTTCGCTTGCCATTCTCCATAGGTATTTTTCCCTGTTGCTTCATTGGTAATGACTGTGCGTGTGAAAGTGACCGTGTCTACTTTATCTGGCGCGGCTTCTTTGCCGTCCTCGTAAACATAATGGATCGTTTGGTTCACTTCTTTGGTTTCTGTAGACTCAGTCATATTTGGCGAATAAGTAACAGTCACTTCACGATTTTTGTCCTCTGCAGTCAAACCTGTGACTTTCTCAACTGTTTTTTGATCTGCAGTATATTTGTCAATTGTTGGACTCTTCACTTCATCAAACGTCCTGTCATCATCTTTGGCTTGCCATTGACCAAAAGTTTTATCACCTGTTGCTTCATTCGTTGTCACTGTGCGTGTAAAAGTGATCGTGTCTACTTTGTGTGGTGCGGCTTCTTTGCCGTCCTCATAAACATAATGGATCGTTTGTTTCACTTCTTTGGTTTCTGTAGACTCAGTCATATTTGGCGAATAAGTGACAGTTACTTCGTGGTCTTTGGCGTCGGCTGTCAAACCTGTGACTTCCTCAATGCTTGTTTTGTCTGCATGATAGTTCTTGATTTCAGGACTTTGCACTTCATCAAACGTTGTATCATCATCTTTGGCTTGCCACTCACTGTAAGTTGTTTGATTAGTCGCAAGATTTGTGGTAATTGTCCGCGTGAAGATTACTTCATCAGTATGATCTTCTACTGCTGATTCACCATTTTCATAATTATAATGGACGACTTGTTTGACTGTCTTTGTTTCCATTTTTGTTTCCGTTTTGACTGCATAGGTGACAGTGATTTCAGAATCTTTATCAGCTTCATTTACCCCTAAAACCTCCTCCACACTTGCTTTATCTGGTGCGTAGTTTTCGATCTCAGGACTTTTCACTTCATCAAACGTCGTGTCATCATCTTTGGCTTGCCATTCTCCAAAAGTTTTGTCACCTGTTGCTTCATTCGTTGTCACTGTGCGTGTGAAGGTGACCGTGTCGACTTTGTCTGGTGCGGCTTTTTTGCCGTCTTCATACATATAATGAATCGTTTGCTTGATTTCTTTGGTTTCTGTTGACTTAGTCATATTTGGTGAGTAGGTAACAGTCGATTCACGATTCTTATCCTCTGCTGTCAAACCTGTGACTTCCCCAATGCTTGTTTTGTCTGCGTGATAGTTCTTGATTTCAGGACTTTGCACTTCGTCAAACGTTGTATCATCATCTTTGGCTTGCCATTCTCCATAGGTATTTTTCCCTGTTGCTTCATTGGTTGTTACTGTGCGTGTAAAGGTGACCGTGTCGACTTTGTCTGGTGCGGCTTGTTTACCGTCCTCATAAACATAACGGATCGTTTGTTTGACTTCTTTGGTTTCCGTAGATTCGATCATGTTTGGCGAATAAGTGACAGTCACTTCACGATTTTTGTCCTCTGCCGTTAAAGCTGTGACTTTATCAATGCTTGTTTTGTCTGCGTGATAGTTCTTGATTTCAGGACTTTGCACTTCGTCAAACGTTGTATCATCATCTTTGGCTTGCCATTCTCCAAAAGTTTTGTCACCTGTTGCTTCATTCGTTGTTACTGTGCGTGTAAAAGTGACCATGTCTACTTTGTCTGGGGCGGCTTCTTTGCCGTCTTCGTACACATAATGGATCGTTTGCTTGACCTCTTTGATTTCCGTAGATTCGATCATGTTTGGCGAATAAGTGACAGTCACTTCGCGATCTTCTGATTCTGCAGTCAACTCAATGACTTTATCAACCGTTTTTTGGTCTGCATTGTATTTGTCAATTTCAGGACTTTGTACTTCATCAAACGTCGTATCATCATCTTTGGCTTGCCATTCTCCATAGGTATTTTCCCCTGTTGCTTCATTCGTTGTCACTGTCCGTGTAAAGGTGACCGTGTCTAGTTTGTCTGGGGCGGCTTCTTTGCCGTCTTCATAAACATAATGGATCGTTTGCTTGACCTCTTTAGTTTCTCTAGATTCGATCATGTTTGGTAAGTAAGTGACGGTCAATTCACGATTTTTGTCCTCTGCTGTCAAACCTGTGACTTTATCAATGCTTGTTTTGTCTGCGTGATAGTTCTTGATTTCAGGACTTGACACTTCATCAAACGTCGTGTCATCATCTTTGGCTTGCCATTGACCATAGGTATTTTTTCCTGTTGCTTCATTCGTTGTCACTGTGCGTGTGAACGTGACCGTGTCTACTTTGTCTGGGGCGGCTTCTTTGCCATCTTCATACACATAATGGATCGTTTGCTTGACCTCTTTAGTTTCTGTTGACTCAGTCATATTTGGCGAGTAAGTAACGGTCAATTCGCGGTCTTTGGTGTCGGCTGTCAAACCTTTGACTTCATCTATGCTTGTTTTGTCTGCGTGATAGTTCTTGATTTCAGGGCTTTTCACTTCGTCAAATGTCGTATCATCATCTTTGGCTTGCCATTCTCCAAAAGTTTTGTCACCTGTTGCTTCATTCGTTGTCACTGTGCGTGTAAAGGTGACCGTGTCGACTTTGTCTGGTGCGGCTTCTTTACCGTCCTCATAAACATAATGGATCGTTTGGTTCACTTCTTTGGTTTCCGTAGATTCGATCATGTTTGGCGAATAAGTGACAGTTAGTTCAAGATCTTCTGATTCTGCAGTCAACTCAATGACTTTCTCAACCGTTTTTTGGTCTGCATTGTATTTGTCAATTGCTGGACTTAACACTTCATCAAACGTCGTATCATCATCTTTAGTTTGCCATTGACCAAAAGTTTTGTCACCTGTTGCTTCATTCGTTGTCACTGTTCGTGTAAAGGTGACTGTGTCTACATTGTCTGGGGCTGCTTCTTTGCCGTCTTCATACACATAATGAATCATTCTCTTGACTTCTTTGGTTTCCGTAGATTCCACCATCTTTGGCGAGTACATGACAAATTCTTCAATATCTTCTGAATCGGCCTTTACGTCCATGACTTCATCGATAAATTCCCTATCTGTAAAGTAGTTGGCTATCTCTGGACTCTTGACTAAGTCAAAGGTTGTATCATCATCTCTTGCTTGCCATTCACCGAATGTTTCTTCGCCAGTGGCTAGATTCGTTGTCACTTCTCGAGTAAATTCAACTGTATCTACGTGATCTGGAGCAACTTCCGTACCGTCTTCATGCAAATAGTGAATGATTCGTGCGACAATTTTTCTTTCCTCATTGCTTTCTATTTTAGGACTATAGATATACGTGACCGTTTGCGGAACATTACTAAAGACAACCTTCTCATCACCGTGGACTTCCTTCAATATATAGTGAGGAATATCTTCAGGAACAACTTCAACTGTATCGCCAATATTTCCGCCAGTCAGTACATTAGGCGGCAATAATTCATTACCATCTTCATCTAAGTAATTGACCGTAACTGGTGCGGCTTCAATAAACCAAGGCTGCCATACATAGGTATCAGCCATCGTCGCGCCATCATAGGTCAACACTAGTTCCTCTGACTTCAATATGTGTTCACCATATGGCGCATCTACGGTACCTATCCCTACATTTTGCCAGTAACCGGTATAATAACTTGAATGGAATCCGTACATCCCACTCGGGTCAACCAAGTTCACCGGATAGGAATTGCCTGGCCAATTATTCCACCCAACAAAACTGAATTTTGGTCCTAATTTTAATTCTCTTAGATAGCGTACATTTGCTAAAAACTGGTTCATCCCGGCACCTAAAGAATTTATGACACCGGTGCTATCAAAATTCGATAAATCTAATGTAGATCCGCTATAACCATAAAACATACTATTCATCGTGGTTGCTTGACTCGTATCAAGATAAGTCAGTCCCACAATCTCATTCAATTGAGAGGGCACGGTGCCGTAGTGGGAGTAACTCTCAAACAAACCTGCCACATCGGCTGGCAAAATGACTGGCGCTGTGAGAACAACTTTTTTTATGACCATATTTTTAAGTTCTTCCGTTAATGGAATCACTTGATCCACCGCAGTTGTCAATGTACCTGCTCCTACAGTCAAAACCCCTTCAATATCTAAGGTTGCTGGCGCAGTCCCCCACATGCCCGTCCACAATATATTCTCTGCTAGCGCAGACTTTACTTCCTGACTCTCATCAACCGCCATACTATTTTCTGTGTCTTCTTCTGTACTGGCATTTTCTGCAGACTGTTCTGTTCGCTGATCAGGTTCCGTTTCTTCTACTTGAGTTGTCTCGACTGTTTCTTGTTCAACTGCTTTTTCTTTGCCACCCGTTTCAGAAGTGGTCGTTTCCTCCGTTACTGCTGGTTCGGAAACTTGCTGTTCAGAAAGATTCTCACTCGTACTCAGTGTTGCTTCCTCTATCTCTGAAGTGCTGATTGTTTCGGCCGCAGCAGGGATGCTAACAACTGCTTGTGTGACAATTGGGCTTCCCAAAATAAACACTGACGAACTAACAAGAAGACGCGACAATAGTTCTTGCTTCGCTGATTTTTTCATTACTGTTCCCTCTTTCAATTTAAGTGAATAAGCGCAGCGATACTCTCCCCAATGCAAAAAAGCTGCCCGTTGACAACTACTTCTTACTTCTATGTAATACGTTCGTTGTTCTCATTCCTTATGCCTGCATTATTACATGGTTCTCGGATCAGGACACGACAATAAACGGCTTGAAAAATACAAAAAAAGTCCTATTTTATAAAAAGAAAATAAAGGAATATGAAGGGGGCGATCGCTAAAAGTGTATACAAAATACAATAAATAACACGTTATTGTCAGACTACACTCTATTTTTAACTCTTTCTTCTCAATAACTTACCACACTGATGGGAGTTCTGTGATTCTAAAAAAGATGTGTTAGATTAAAAAAAGAGGACTGATTCCTCAGCCCCCTTTTGCTTTGTCTGCTTTTTAATCAATGAAGCGTAAGCAACACCGTTATTCAAGAAAACACTGGCTTACCATTACTTTTGCCGATAGGTAACCATAAAGAAACGTTCCGTTTTTCTAAAATGCTCTCTTTATCGCACTATCCCTTAAAAGCTATCGCATCAATTTGAAAAAGAATCCCCACCTCGCCAGAATGAGCAAATTCTGTCTGAATCGATTTTCTAACAGGAAATTTCCCATGGAAGGTTTCTTTTAAAATCTTTTCCATAATCGGAATATCAAAAATATTTTTGAAAAGTACATCCATCTTTACCACATCTGCTAGTGCCAAATCCACCAATTTTAATCGCTCTTCTAATTGCTTCAGTGCTCCTACAATCTGCTTTTCGATCGGCTCGCCAATATTTCCCACGCAATAGCCAACAAAAACAAAATTTCCTGCTTCGATCACGCCCGAAAGCGCCCATTCCTCATTAATATCGTAACGTTTTATCATTTTCTTCTTTACTCCTTTTGCGTTTGAGCCATTTTTTTCACTACTTTTATAAAAAAAACTTCTATGCCTATGTTTTGCCAAAACACAGGAAATTCAATGATTACCGCAAATGAATGTTTCGTTTTTCAACCAAAAGAAAAACTCCTAGGACTACCATCATGATGGAAAGAGCCATTCCTACAGAAAACTCATCACGACTTCCAAAATGAAGAATCTGCCAAAGCCTTGTCAGCTGCTTTACATTTGCGGCTTTTACGATCAGCTGTAAAAGATAATAGAGGAAAAACAATAGGGCAGTGACACCGAATGCTTTTGCTGCCGTGTAGCAAACAAGCGCTTTTTCTTGTTCATCTTTCGTTTGGACAAAGGCATAGTATACCCAATAGCCCCCATATATTGATGTAAGAATAGACACTGTTACGATAAAATACTTTGTAAAAATATACCCTGCTTCCCCGATACTCATACCCATTCCTTCTCTTCTAGTACATTTAGTGTTCATTTTATGATGCTCTTCTACTTTGGCTCATATTTAACAGCTTATTGATTTTTTCTTTATTGCTTCAGCCAGCCTTTATTTACGGCATCATCTATAAGTTTTCTAACATAGTCCCAAACTTCTGGCATAATTTCTTTGATGACCTCGTTTCGTTTTAATTCGCGTTCAACATCAATGTTATTTTCTATCCAGGTATTCCCGTCAAAGTAGTATATCTGCAAGACAGGCTGTAACCTATCGATAGCCGATGCATATTTTGCTTCTACGGTTGCCATTTCCTCAAACTCTTCTCACAAAGCCATAAATTCATCATATTGTTCACTCGGTAATGTAGAAAATAAACTTGTAGCTGCTTCCCGTTCTCGCTGTACTTTATCCAGGTACCCAGCTTCATCATAACAATAGGTATCACCTGCTTCGATTTCTACCATGTCATGAATAATTAACATTTTGAGTACTCGCAACAAATCCACTTGCCCTTCGGTTGCGACATGTTCTGCAAGCAATAGTGCACATAATGTCAAATGCCAGGTGTGCTCTGCATCATTTTCTCGTTGGTTTCTATCATAGATTAGTGTCGATTGTCTAAGGATGGATTTAAGCTTGTCAGCTTCGACAATAAACTGGATCCTTTTTTCTATTGCATTCATTTGTGACCTCCACTTATTTGTTAAATGAATTTATATCAAAGGTACAGCTTTTTTCCACAGTGCCTCCAAAGTTGCATAAAAAGACTGCAGCCTTTTCTTTTGGTAAAACAATTACTCCTGCACAAACCTTAATGGAGTCTCCCTTCAAACTTCCTACAACACTTTTTTCTCACGAATGATCTTTGTTGATACTTAAACTACTCCACGGAAAAATGCAATGAATGGGGCGTAGGCGCGATCAATGTCCGTCCACATCTTTCTTTAAAATAGGTTTTGCTATCTTGTTTCGCCACTTGCAAAATTTCTGCTTCAGCAAAAGGGACCACATTGTCACTCCCCCGCAATTCACTGCATTCCAAAATAATCAAAATCTCTGCTTCTAATGTATTGATTCTCGCATACTGTTCAAAAAAGTTCTCGTGATTGATTTCTTGGATCGCTCGTTTGATTTCGAAGCAATTGGCAAGAATCTTTTCTTTGAGTTCTGGAAACTCTTCCTTGAAAAAAAGCCGCTCCGTTTCTTCCATGTAGAAGTTTAAATATTCTTCCATTGAATGGATCTTAAATGCTGACTCCATCTTTAGCCCTCCTGTTCTATTGATTGGTGAATCTTATGTAAAATCCTGTTTATATGTTTATCGTTGTAACGAATACGTCGATGCGTACTCTATGGAAATATTGAAAGGAAATCGACCTTTAGGCTGAAATCACTAGCATTACGTTAAATAGAGGATTCGAACACTTTTTTTTCCCTTCGCTTTTTCGTAAAACGTTTCTGTTGACCGAGATCTTTATGCCTGCATTATTACATGTTTTTTAGGAAAGGAGACGCCAATCATTTGTTTGTTAGAAGCAAATAAAGTCCTGTTAGATACCTTCGGGTTGGATCGTATCAATTTTAGTTTCATAAAAGTAAACAAGCCCAAGAGCCGATTGAGCGATTGACAAACTACATAGGAAATCTGAGAAACGCTGTGCAAAACTTTTCGCTTCCCACTATAAAAAGGGAGGATTCTCTGGTTTTGAGAATCCCCCTTTTTTTCATACTGTGAAATTCACAGTTTTACGTATGTTTTTGACTAAACTCATTCTGGAACTTTTCAACTGCTTCAATCAGTTCAAGCCAGCGATCCCCCGTTGGAAAACTATTCCATTTAAAAAATTGGACGTTGGGGTTTTGGTCAATAAAAGCTTGCCGATTGACGGGGTAATCTGTCACGACAAAATCGGGATTTTCGGAAACAAATGAAAGTGTGTAACCGAACCAGCGTTTCAATCGTTCCTTTTGTCTGATTTCTTGGATTTTTCCGAATTTTGATTCGTGAAAAATACGAACCGTAGAACGATCAATTTTCGCTACCAGAGAAAGAAGCATACTATATTGAAAAAGCAAGCGATTGTTCGCTTCATACATGGTTGCAAAAATTGGTGATTGTTGCGCTAACGATTGGTACATCTCCTGAACAAGCGGAAAAATCTTAGGAAAGACACGGCGATAATCTTTGTCCGTGGTGCTTTTTCCAAAGGCATCGATCTTATTTTTCGATGCAAAAAGAAGCGAAACCGAATGAATATTCAAGGCATTGACCAACAAATAATCAATATTGCTTTCAGAAACGAGAAAAACTTTCTGAGCGTTTTCCGCAAATAGCCTTGCTGCAGCGATGGCTTGAGGAGAAAAATAAGCCCCAATTGTTAGCTGACTAGGAATCTCTTCAGGTAAGTACGTCGTCATGACAGAAAACATATAATACAAGAAGAGAAATTCTGTTTCTGGAAGCCCATTTAGAATCAAATTGTTTCTTAGCAATGGCTTGATCAGCTCTTCTTTAAATTCTTCAAAGGAAATCGTCAGATGCCTCATCTCCCTCATCTCTTGAGGAATCTCTTTTACAGGAAAGCCTCTTTTAAAACGATAAATACTCAATGCCAGCAATTGCACAAATTTCTCCTGATCAATCCCGCGATAAAAACTGGGATAACTTGTCAACTTTTTCTTCAATGTACTGACACTTTGTTTCGTCAATCCACTATAACGCGCGTTCGTTGCATCATAGATCTGCCAATACATGATGTGGAAAAAATGCCGAATGCGGTATTCTTCGCCCACAAAAAGCGGTTTTCTTTTTAGGTTCAATCGAATGTGATAATTTTCAAGAATCGTTTCTACTTCCTTTAGTTTTCTTTGAACCGTGCGATTGCTGACATAATGTTGTTGGGCGGTTTCTTCCAGCGACACATATTTATCACTGAAGAGTCTGTCTAAAATTTGAAATGGCATGCTTTCTGCTAGCATGACCGAATAAAGCTTAGACAAAAGAAAATTCGGCGCAAAATAAAGCGTCATCTCTCTACCTTCATGCAACGCAATCTCAAAATAAGGATACGCCTTTTGCAAATCGAGTGCTCGCTCAAAAACTAAGACGATTCTTCGTTTTGATAAGTTAGTCTTTTCAGCAAGGTCATTTAGTTTTTCACGCTCCACCGCCTGCTCAAAAAAATGCGCAAACAATTCATAAACATCTTGGTCTAATTTAGTTAAAAGAAATTTATACATAATAATACCTCTTAACTTTATTTTTAAGGTAATTATACTCCTTTCACGATCTATTTTCATTCAGTGTGAACTCATTGATTACTTATTTCATTTTATAAGAAGTTGTCTCTGAAACTATCACCTTCTGAATCATTTAGGATAAGCAAAAGCATGGCTACAACTACTTAGAACTACGAGTTACTGCATCTGGAGAGCATTGCTCTTTCTAACAGCTGGTTTAAGACGACAAAACAGTCCAAACCGCAATTTATCAAAAAATTATTTTATAATAATAAAAGTAAAAAAACGTATATTTTGCTACGATAATAAGAGAGTCGGTTTTTAGGAGTATTTACAATCGAATAGTTAGGTAGCCTTTGAGCATTTCAACAATTCCAAAAGCTTTTACTTTCTATCAATTACGCTTATATAAAGTTGAAAATTAGTACAGTTATTTTTAAAGTATCTTCGCCATAATCAAGCTAACTTCTTACATTATTTAAAAAGAATGGGGGGACAGGTGTTCATGCTTCGCTGAATGAACTGAAATCAATGAAAATATCAAAAAAAATAGTATGGTCAAGTGTTGCTAGTATTCTCGTTCTAATTTTAATAGGTCTCGCTGTCTTTTTCTCCCCTAGTAATAAAGCTGGGATCGTTGTCTCAAATGACTTTGGAAAGATCACCGTTCCGTTGCGAATAAATAGAACCTATTTAACTCAAACAAACACTGTCTTCTATCAGCCTGAAATACGCTCAGCCAAAACAGCTCTGGAGGAGGCGAATTTATTAGGAGAAAGTACACTTTCGATAAAAATCGGTGAGGAAGAAAAAGAAATTGTTTCTTATATTGATGCCAATGTTAAGAACTTCTCTCTAGAACTAAACGTGATAGACTATGACAAAACAACAGGAAAATTAGTCTTGACTATTGCCTATCGGGATGGATTGAATGATGAATTCAAGAACGTAACATTCGAAAGATAACTGATAAAAATCTCATATTCTCGCTCATAATTAAATAGGGTTAAACAAAGAGTATCCAGAAAATAATCAATTCTGGATACTCTTTCCTCTCTATTGAAAAGCTTTTAATTTTCAGTTTTTCTTTTTCGTCTCAAAATTACTACGAAAGAAAACAGAACAGTGATGACTCCCAAAAAGCCCATGATTCGTTGACCTGTAAGTTGTTCTCCTGTTGCAGGCAACTTATTTTTTGATTTGGTTTGTTTGTTTGTTTGCTTGCTGTTATTTCCTGAGCTATTCCCGTTCTCTTCTTCCGGCGTCTTGTTTTCTGATTCTGGTGTATCTTTTCCTGAATCTTCTCCCGGCTCATTCTCTTTATCAGCACTGTAAACATAAATAACTTCTTGGACGGCAGCACTGAAGGTACCTTTTGCATTTTTAGGCGTCTTTGAAACCCGCCAGCCAGATATTTCTTTGGCGTTGCTTTCATAAGACAAGCCAACTTTTCCACTAAGGATCGTTGGTTCAGCTAATTGATTTCCTTCCATGTCTTCATATCTTACGATAACCAGTGCTGCATCACTACGTTCATAGACATAGGTAACTTCTTGCGCATTTTCACTATAAGTCCCGTTAGCGTTAGTTGGCATTTGGGAAACATACCAGTCTGGGATGGCTTTAGCTTTACTTGTGTATGGTAAACCTATTTTTCCACTCAATACTGTCGGTGCAGATAGTTGATTCCCTTCTTTATCTTCATACTTGACCGTAACTGGCGCTGCATCACTTCGCTCATAGACATAGACGACTTCTTGTGCCTTTTCGCTGTAAGTCCCATTAGCGTTAGTTGGTGTTTGAGAAACGTACCAGCCTGGGATTGCTTTGGCTTCACTTTCATATGGCAGACCTATTTTGCCATTCATTACGGTTGGTGCTGCTAATTCATTGCCTTCTGTATCTTCATACTTGACCGTAACTGGTGCCGCATTACTACGTTCATAGACATAAATTACTTCTTGTGCCGTTTCGCTGTAAGTCCCGTTGGCGTTAGTTGGTGTTTGAGAAACGTACCAGCCATTGATTGTTTTGGCTTCACTTGTATAGGGCAAACCTACTTTGCCGTTCAATATTGTCGATGTAGATAGTTGATTGCCTTCTGTATCTTCATACTTCACGGTAACTGGCGCTGCATCACTACGTTCATAGACATAAACGACTTCTTGAGCTGTTTCACTATAAGTCCCATTAGCATTGCTTGGCGTTTGAGCTACAAACCAGCCTGGGATCGTTTTGGCTTCACTTGTATAGGGTAACCCTACTTTACCATTCAATACGGTTGGTGTTGCCAATTCATTGCCTTCTGTATCTTCATACTTCACGGTAACTGGCGCTGCATCGCTACGTTCATAGACATAGACGACTTCTTGTGCCGTTTCGCTGTAAGTCCCGTTAGCGTTAGTTGGTGTTTGAGAAACGTACCAGCCTGGGATCGCTTTGGCTTCACTTTCATATGGCAAACCTACTTTGCCATTCAATACGGTTGGTGTTGCCAATTCATTGCCTTCTGTATCTTCATACTTGACCGTCACTGGCGCTGCATCACTACGTTCATAGACATAAACGACTTCTTGCGCGACATCACTGAAGATCCCTATCCTATCCCCTTGGATCTCTTTCAGTGTATAACCTGAGATATCCTTTTCTTCCGTAGTAAAGGGGTCGCCTACATACCCTGATAAAGTGACATTTGGTGCAAGCGTCTGTCCGTTTTCGTCAAGATACTTGACCGTAACATCTTCTGCAGTATTCACATACTTCACAGGTACTTGATAATTCACTAAATATTGAATGGTACCTGTACTAGCAGCTCTCTCGGTGGATAAACGATTAGGAACAAGAGAAGTGATTGACAAATAGTCAACATTGGCGGGAATATTTTTAAATTGAATTCCTTCTTCAGTCAGTTCAAACCCATCATTTTCATATAAGGGAAAGCTATAGCCATTTTTATCTATCCCCCGAATCGAATAAGAATACTTTTTGTTGGACAAAGAAGAGAGCAACGCATTTCCTTGGGTATCAACCATCATACGGTCTTTATAAAGAACATCAGATTGGCCATCTTTTACTAGCATTGGCTCTAATAGTATTTTCTCCTGAGTCATAATAGATAGTTGGGAATTTTGATGGTGTTCTGGAGATAGCTCTAACTTAGAAAAATCCGTCATGCTACTTGCATAGACCGTCAGATAATCTGTTACCCATCCACTAAGATATTGACCAACCCCAATTAATTCTTGGGCTGTCAAATAGGCATCATAATTTCCTATGTGGATATTTGAAAAAGATCCTTTTGGAAAAATCTGTGCTAGTACATTAGGACGGGTAAACAATGTTGCATTTTCCGCCATAGTGATTTTGGGAACATTCGTAGCAATAATAGATGTCGTATATAACGCCTGCAAGTTGCTAGCGTATTCTAAACCAGTAAAATCGACTACTGTGTCTTTGGCTAAAGAAGAAAAATCTAACTGTTTTAGATTCACCATATCTTCTTGAGTGATTGTATCAACTGTTTTGTTTAACCCTTTCGCTACCTCATTTTGCAAATTCTTATCTGGCATCCAAGCGTCTAATGAAACGCTGCGATTAGATACCTCTTTCATTTCCGCTGATGATTCAGTTGCCGAGCTAGCTGTGTCTTCACTTGAATCAGGGAGGTTTTTTTCTGTACTCTCCGTCGAGCCACTTTTCTCATCATCATTAACCACTTCTTGCGATTCTGAGTTACTTGTGGTGTCACCGTTGATTTCTTCTTTTATACGAGAAGAATCGACTGTTTCAGTAGTCTCCTCCACTTTTTCTAATGTTCCTAATGTCGTTATTTCTTTGTTTGATGGAATGGTTTCCTGTTCATCAGCCATAACTTGTGCCAAAGGTGCCAACACAGGCTGACTTAACAAGATCGCCAATGACAAATAGCCCCAAAATTTCCTTTTCATAACATTCTCCTTTTATATTCGTTTAAATACGATACGCTTTCCTATCTTTCACCTATCGACAAACTTCCCCTTCTGATGATGGTGACGACTTGTTAATTACAACTTTTAGACACAGGATACTCCTGTTCATTTTGATAGTATTACATGGTTCATCATTCTGAACACGTCAACATTTGTATCAGAAATGACCAAACTTGTCAGGTTTTAACAAACAGGTTATTCAAGCAAACAGATCGCTCACTTCACCTGCTCCTTCATGCTCCAAGTTTGGCCTCAGTTAGCGTTATAATCACTGATTTACATTGTTTTTTGAATTTACACAAAAAAAGAGACACATAACATGCATCTCTTTGGGCGGCCCATTGTAAGTTCAGCCTATTATTGATTTTTTACTAGTTATCCCGATACTCGATCGTCAATCCTTTTAAAAAGTTGCGGGCATATTTGTCTAAACATGGCTTGTAATTGCGATGGCCTTCTTTTCGTAAAATGGCGCCTAATTCACCTTTTGAAACTTTGACTCCCGCTTGCTGGAAAATGTCCAGCATTTCATCTGTTGTTAGGGAAAGGGCGATTTTTATTTTCTTCAGCATCAAATTATTTACATTGCCATTGTTCAACTCCAAGACAGGTTCTGCAGCATCTGGCTTTGTTCCTCGTTGCGAGCGAATCAAACCATTTAAGAAACGCTCAAAGGCTTCATTGGTACATTCAATCTCATAGGTCTCAGGGTCTTTTTTCTTCAACAATTGTTTTACTTCTTCTTTTGTGAAAGAAGCGCCGCCAAGTTCAAAAATTTTCACCATGTCGGTATCCTTGATATCCAAAGCATAGCGTAAACGCGTCAAGCGATCATTGTGATTCATTCTATACACCATCCATTTCTTAGGTTGATTATAACAAATAAACCTAGACGAGTAATCCCGTTTTCGCTTTTTTACTCTAAGAACCCATTGTTTTCGTTCAAATGTATATCGCTTCTCTCATTCTACTTCCTCCGCTATACTTGATTTAGGGAGTAAATTTATTCTAACAAAACAATAAACAAAAAAAAGCATCTGTTACGATGATGTTTTGGATTGCTTTATTGTTTTTATTTTGTATACAAAAAGGAGAGGAAAGAAATGAAGAAATACGGGAAATTTTTGGTGATGATTGGGGTATCGACGGTGATTATGTTTTGTATGATGTATTTCAATGTCTACGCCCTCGATCATATCTTTTTCAGCCAAACCCGACTGTTTATGGCACTTATGATGGGCGCGATGATGGCGATCATCATGCTGTTATTTATGTGGAAGATGTATGACAACAAGAAAATGAATATCGGAATTTTAGTTGTCAGTGTTGTACTCTTTTTTGGTTCACTGTTTATGGTCAGAAGCCAAACCGCCGTGGGAGATACGGCCTGGATGAAAGCCATGATTCCCCATCATTCGATTGCGATTTTAACCAGTAAAAATGCCGATTTGTCTGATCCAAGAGTAAAAGAACTTGCAGAAAAAATCATTGACGCACAGGAAAAAGAAATCAAGGAAATGAAAGAATTGATCGAAGAGTTGGAAAACAAATAGCCATTTTGTGTGCTCATTCAAAGAACCAGCAGATCAACTTTATCGCCACGGTTACGAAGCCCTTCAAGCAATGGCTGAAGGGCTTCTTTTTTATCGTCAGCTACTTTCTTTCTACTGAAAAATCCTGACCGTTATTGCATCCGTTCTTGTTTGACTTTCTTATCCACAACATGACGCTTGGCAAGCTCTTGGCGAATAGCCGCTAAATCAATCCCCATTTCTGCCATTAAAACCAATGTATGATACGCCAAATCAGCAATCTCATAAACGGTTTCTTGACGGTCTTCCTTCATCGCCCCAATTACGACCTCGGTTGCTTCCTCGCCGATTTTTTTTAAGATTTTCTCACTGCCTTTTTCAAACAAGTAGCTGGTATAGCTGCCTTCTTGCGGCGTATCTTTACGACCTTTTATCAGCTCATACAACGCATCGATGGTCGGAGAGGATTCTGTACCATAAAGCACCTCTGTAAAGCAGCTTTCTGTGCCTGTATGGCAAGCAGGTCCGTCTTTTTTTACTTTGGCGACTAAAGCATCTTGATCACAATCTGCGGTCAATGATACTAAATGCTGGTAATTGCCGCTGGTTTCTCCTTTGCGCCACAATTCTTGGCGACTGCGGGAATAAAAGGTCATCAATCGGTCTTTCAAGGTCAAGGTCAAACTTTCTTGGTTCATATAAGCCAAGGTCAAGACTTCATTCGTTTCCACATCCTGCACGATCACTGGAACCAATCCTTGTTCATCAAATCGTACTTGCACCATGTTATCCACTCCTTCTATTGCCTATCAAAACGCCAACGCTATACGATTCGTACGGGAATATCGACGGCCTGTAATTGTTTTTTCAGCGCCGGGATTTTTACCTCGCCATAGTGAAAAATTGAGGCCGCCAACCCTGCTTCAATATTTGGCAATTGAAACAGCTCGATAAAATCGGCACTTTTGCCAGCACCACCCGATGCGACGATCGGTAATTTGGTGATTTCGCTGACAGCTTTCAGCAAGTCTAAATCAAACCCCTGTTTC
This sequence comes from Enterococcus casseliflavus, assembly GCF_029215545.1. NCBI lineage: Bacteria > Bacillati > Bacillota > Bacilli > Lactobacillales > Enterococcaceae > Enterococcus > Enterococcus casseliflavus. The sequence goes on from NZ_CP119393.1 coordinate 2,857,289, forward strand.
ACGCCATCGGTATCCATGCTGTTGATGACTAGTTCACCAGCACCTAACTGCTCAGCTTGGCGAATCCATGCCAATGCTTCTAAGCCTGTATCTTCCCGTCCGCCTTTGGCAAACACATGCCAGTTCTCACCGACACGGCGAACATCAACGGATAAAACAACGCACTGGCTGCCATAGCGTTTCGCGCCTTCTGCAATCAACTCTGGTCTGCGAAGCGCCCCCGAATTGACGCTGACTTTGTCGGCGCCACAGTTTAAGACTCGTTCAAAATCTGCTACTTGATTGATGCCACCGCCCACCGTCAAGGGGATAAACACTTCTGACGCCACGCGCTGCAAAATGTCCGTGAATAAGCCGCGTTCTTCTGCAGAAGCAGTAATGTCATAAAAAACCAGCTCATCGGCGCCTTGTTCATTGTAAAAGCGCGCCAAAGTCACTGGATCATTGACATCTTTTAAGCCAGCAAAATTGACCCCTTTCACGACTCGCCCATCTCGCACATCAAGGCAAGGAATGATTCGTTTGGCGATCATGCTTCTGCCTCCCCTGCTGCTAAGACATCCGCCAATTGGAGACTGCCGTTATATAAGGATTTCCCGACGATCACGCCAGAGATGCCCAACTGTTTTAATCCTTTAATATCTGCCAATGAAGCCACGCCGCCAGAAGCCACGATGTCGCAATCCAATTGATTGAGTTTTTCGTATAGCGGCAGATTGATGCCTTCTCCTGTACCGTCACGCGAGATTTCGGTAAAGATGATCGTTTGCGCGCCCCATTCCACCAATTGTTGGCAAAAAGTAAACGCGTCTGTTGCCGTTTTCTCGAGCCAGCCTTCCACGGCCACTTTTTCTTCCTTGGCATCGACCCCAATCGCGATCTTATTGCCGTATTTCTTGAGCATCGCTTTTGTGAATGCTGGGTCTTTCTGGGCAATCGTGCCGAGGATCACCCGGTGAACGCCTGCTGCCAAACAATGCTGGATCGTTTCTTCCTCACGAATCCCGCCGCCAACTTCGACAAACAGATTGGTTTGCTGGACGATTTTTTTTGCGACATCAAAGTAATGGAGTTTGCCAGCTTTGGCACCATCTAAGTCGACGAGGTGCAGATAGTTGGCACCTTCTTCTTCAAATGAACGAGCAAATGCCACTGGATCATCCCCAAACACTTCTTTTTGCTCATAGTCTCCTTGGTACAAACGGACCACTTTTTGATCTAACAGATCAATTGCTGGAAAAATTTTCATAGCGGCACCTCCGTAAATGCTTTTAAAATCTTCAACCCGACAGCCCCACTTTTTTCTGGGTGAAACTGAGTGCCGAAGACATTGTCTTTTTGCACGATACCGGGAATTGCTAGACCATAGTCACTGTCTGCTATGACATACTCTTGGCAATCAGTAGCAAAATAACTGTGGACATAGTAGACAAAGTCTTGTTCCCCTAGCCCGCTGACGAGAGGACTTTCCTTTCTGACAGTCAGCCGATTCCAACCAATCTGCGGCACTTTCAGATTCTGTTTGGCTTCTTCAAAGGCGCTTTGCATGGAAACGATCCGTCCTGGAATCAAACCCAGCCCCGCATGTGTGCCAAACTCCTCACTGCTATCAAACAACAGCTGCATCCCTAAACAAATGCCTAAAAAGGGTTTGCCAGCTGCTGCCAATTCTTGGATCGGTTCGATCAGCGACAACTCTGCCAACTTTTGGCGGGCATCGCCAAAAGCGCCTACGCCGGGTAAAAGAATGCGGTCGGCAGCTTTTAATTCTGCTAGTGAACGCGTGATTTGGCAGTCAACCCCCAAATAATCCAGCGAACGAGACAAGCTGAACAAATTGCCGACCCCATAGTCGATGATTGCTAACATAATACGCCCCTTTCCTTATCTCATCCCTCTGTGTGGAAGATACGTAATCATTTTCCCCTCATGAATCACTGGATCGTCCCTTTGGTTGAAGGGATCTCATCTGGGGCTGCTTGATTGATCGCTACTGCTTCACCTAAAGCCCGCCCAAAGCCTTTAAAACAAGCTTCCACAATGTGGTGGCTGTTTTTGCCAGCGATTTGATGGAGATGGATCGTAGCACCTAATTCACGGGCAAAAGCAATGAAAAATTCTTCAACCAATTCCGTATCAAACTGCTGCCCGATTTTTTCGCTCGGTATCGCCAACTCTACGACTGCCATGCCACGACCGCTAATATCGATCGCTGTCATGACTAAGGCTTCGTCCATCGGCAGCAGCATACTGCCATAGCGTTTGATGCCTCGTCGCTCCCCAAGACTTTCTGAAAACGCTCGGCCAATGGCGATGGCTACGTCTTCTGTTGTGTGATGGGCATCTACTTCTGTATCACCATCACAGACCAACGTCAAATCAAAGCGACCGTGGCGGACAAATAATTCCAGCATGTGGTCTAAAAACCCCACACCAGTCTTGATTGATTGCTGACCAGTACCATCGATCGTCAACTGCAGGTGGATCTTGGTTTCAGTCGTATTGCGGGTAACTTCTGCTTTTCTCATTCCTTCACCTCTTCTATGATCGTTGTTAACACCGTCATCAATCGTTCCATCTGGGCCCTCGTTCCTACCGTGATCCGTAAATACTCTTTGATGCGGGGCTGATTAAACCAGCGGACGAAGATTTTCTGCTCTTTCAGTGCCTGATACAACTCTTCACCAGCAATCGCAGGGTGCCTTGCAAACAAAAAATTTCCTTGGCTGTCGGTCTGCTCAAAGCCGAGTTTCGCTAGGGCTTGCTTGCTCCACTCACGCACGTGGATCGTTGCTTGGATCTTCTCATCGACATACGCTTGTTCTTGCAAAACGGCTGCACCAGCGGCTTGGGTCAAACTATTGACATTGTAAGGATTCAAGCTAAATTTCAACCGATTCAAGTCTTGGATCAGTCCTTCATTAGCAACCGCAAAGCCTAGGCGTGCCCCTGCCAGCTGCCGAGATTTCGAAAACGTCCCCACAACCAAGAGATTTGGGTATTGATCGATCAAAGAAACCATTGAAGAGCCGCCAAAATCGAGATAGGCCTCATCGACAATCACTAAGCGATCGGGATGCCGTTTTAGAAAGGCACAAATTTCACTTTGTTCTTGATAAACCCCAGTCGGCGCATTGGGATTGGCAAAAATAACGGTCCCTTTGAGCGAATCGTAGTCCGTTAACGCAATCGAGAAATCTTCTTGCAGCGGAACAACGGTGGCAGCGACTTGGTACAAGGCACTATACACTTGATAAAACCCATAGGTCACATCGGGAAAGGCGATGCCGTTTTCCGTGAAGCCTTGAAAGAGATAGGACAAAACTTCGTCACTGCCATTACCGAGAAACAGCTGGGCTGGTGTAACGCCAAGATAAGCAGCCAGAGGGGTTGTCACCACTTCAGCAGCAGTATCCGAGTAACGATTCAGCTTGTGGGCGGCATCGGCAACCGCTGCTTGAACACTTGGCGCTGGCGGATAAGGACTTTCATTGGTGTTCAGTTTAATAACGGCTTGCTCGTCTACTTGTTCCCCTGGTGTATAAGGAGTCAGCTTGTGATACTTTTGATGTAAAAAGGTCATTTTTCTCCCTCTCTTCGTACATTGATCGAACGGGCATGGCCGATCAAGTCTTCGGTTTCTGCGAACAATGCTACGGCTGGACCAGCCGCCTTCATGGCTGCTTCTGGGTAATACAAGTAGCTGCTTTTCTTAATAAAATCATCCACTGATAACGGTGAGTAAAAACGGGCGGTCCCTTCCGTCGGTAGGGTATGATTTGGCCCAGCAAAATAATCTCCCAGCACTTCTGGTGTATGATGTCCTAAAAAGACACTGCCCGCATTTTCTACTTGTCCCAACAAAGCAAAAGGATCTGCCACTGCTAATTCAAGGTGTTCTGGGGCGATTTGATTGGCAATGGTAAGAGCTTCGGTCAAATCTTTGACTAGGATCAGCTTTCCGCTAGATTCAAGCGCTGCAGCAGCAATGTCTTTTCGGGGCAGTTCCTTCAGCTGCAAGTCAAGCTCTACTTGGACTTGTTCAATCAAGGCTGCTTCTGTTGTGACTAAGATGGCTTGCGCTAAGATATCATGCTCGGCTTGTGCCAAAAGATCCGCTGCCAGCCAGCGAGGATTTGCGCTGGCATCGGTGATGATCAGCACATCGCTGGGCCCTGCGATCATATCGATATCAACTTCGCCGTACACCATTTTTTTCGCTGTGGCGACATAAATATTTCCTGGTCCCACGATTTTGTCGACTTTGGGAATCGTTTCTGTCCCATAAGCCAATGCCGCTACGCCATGGGCACCACCGACTTTGTAGATTTCATCCACTCCAGCAACGGAAGCTGCCGCTAAGATAGCAGCTGGAACTTTTCCTTGGCTGTCCGTCGGTGTGATCATAACGATTTTTTTGACCCCGGCGATTTTTGCGGGCAGGACATCCATCAAAACCGTACTAGGATAAGCTGCTGTGCCGCCAGGAACGTAGACCCCGACTTTTGCTAGTGGCAAGACCCGCTGTCCCATCACAACGCCATTTTCCTTCGTCAAGACAAAGCCTTGCTGGACTTGCTTTTGATGAAATGCCAAAATGTTTTCCTTCGCCTGTTCCATCACCTCAAGCAGCTCAGGGGAGACGGCTTGGACAGCCGTTTCAACCTCCTCAAGACTGACGGTTAAGGAAGACAAGGTCACTTGATCGATTTCTTCAATTAATTGAAACAACGCCTGATCTCCTTGCTGCTGAACACGGGCAATGATTTGGGCGACAACGGTTGAAACATCCTTCGTTTCCGACTGTTTCCTTGCCACAATCGTTTCGATCGTATCTTTTTGGGTCGAAAAAATTCTCATAATTGCTCCCTCACCTTCTCAATCACTGTTTGAATGCGTTCTTGCTTGAAACGCCACGTGGCGTGGTTGATCACTAAACGCGCTGAAGACGGCGCGATGTCTTGGATCACTTCTAGATCATTTTCTTTTAGTGTCGTCCCCGTTTCGACGATGTCAACGATCACATCGGAGAGACCTAACAAAGGAGCCAATTCAATGGATCCATGCAGTTGGATCAATTCCACCGAGCGACCTAATCCTTGATAAAACTGGCGGGTGATCTGCGGATATTTTGTGGAGACCCGCAGCGGTCGGGAGAAATCTTCCTCGAAATCCGTACGCGCAGCTACTGCCAAACGGCAGACCCCCATATGCAAATCAAGAAATTCGATGACTTCTGCCTTGCTTTCCATTAAAATATCTTTGCCTACGACACCGATATCCGCCACTCCGTGCTCCACATAGATCGCCACATCGCTCGGCTTGACTAAGAAAAAGCGCAGCTTGTTTTCTTCATCACAAAAAATTAGTTGGCGATTGTCTTTGAAGACGCCTTGCGCAGCGACTCCAGCTTTCGTGAATAAATCGTATACGGCATCCCCCATGCGGCCTTTAGGTAGCGCAATGTTCAAATAGCCTGAACTTTCGTTGTCAGTCGGCAACTTTTGCCCTACATGATTGAGCTTCATACCAAAACCGATCGCCCCTTGCTCTTTGCCTTGGCGACTCATCAAGCGATCATAACGGCCGCCATATAAAATCGTCTCTCTTGCTTCTTCGATGAATCCTTGAAACAGCAAGCCACTGTAATAATCGGCATCATTTAAAATTGAAAAATCCAGCCTTATCCGAATGGAGGCTGACAGTTGTTCTTTTTGCAATGCTTGATACAGTTGTTTTAGTTCTGTTAAACCAGCTTGTGCTTGGGGATAATCAGCCATCAGCTCCTTGGCTTTTTGATACTTGGTTTCAAAATCACCTGACAAACGTACCAGTTTCGCCAATTTTTCAGCTTCTGTTGCTGACAAGCCAGCCTTTTCAGTCAGTGCATCCATGCCATGGGAACTCTTGTCCCGCAGGCAGTGCAGTACCTTTTGTCGATCCGCTTCGGGGAAGCGTTGGCAGATGCCATCCAAAATCCCCATATGAGACAGATCCAAGGTCCCTTTTCCCACCTGAGCCAAACTTTCCCAAGCCAGTTTTACAACCTCCAGTTGATCTTCCCATGTGATTTGGTCAATGAGCTCCAAACCGATTTGATCGATCTTTTGGTATTCCCCTGCTTGACGATCCTGTCGATAGACATCTTCCACATAATACACTCTGCGCGCTTCTCCAGAAGGTGTATTTTTGGCAATCGACAAGGTGACATCGGGTTTTAGCGCCATCGTCCTGCCATCCGTGCCTGTAAACGTGATGATGGAAGAACCACGCAAGAACTGATCACTTTGCTGATAGTTGCGATACTCTTCAAAATTGTTCGAGTGATAAGGTGAAAAATGATGCTGCGTATACAATTTTCTTAATTTCAGTTCGACTTGTTCGGCTGGTTTTAATACATTCCATAACTCTTCCACACTTATCACTCCTATTTCATGCCACTGATTCGGCTTTCTCACTGCTAAAGTCACGCTTTATCATCGATTCACCATCAGTTTTTCTAATAATACTAATGGTTTTGCCATAAATAAGCAATGGTATTTTTCGAAATATTCTGGAATTTTTAGTCGATTTCAAGAGAACATAGCGATGTCGTTTCTTTGTTGACGATTATTCCATCGAATCTGGAAGTCAGTTTTCCTTTCTTAATGAAGTAACTTAGTACTTGTGCATCCTCCATCACTTAGTTGCTCAACCATAAAAAAGTCCGAAATATACGACCATCTTGTTTCAGAAACTCGTTATCGATTACTCTATCTTTTGTACCGTACAAAGAATTGGCGCAAATGAAGCGATGATATGAAAATCACCCAAAACGTTCATTGTTGTACTTATCGCTTATATTACGGCACAAAAAACACACAGCAGAAGAATCAGAGAAAACAGCTAAATAGTACATGCTCTATAGCTTAATAAGGAGAGAAAAGTAAATGAACAAACTTATAGGAAAACAAATCTCATGGAACAACGCTTTACTAGGAACGGTCCTCGCAGGTATCGGTTTGGTCGGTCTTTTGTATGCCCCTGCCATCGTCAGCATCTTCTCATTGTCGATTGCCAGCTATTGGGCATTACGGCTAGTTTACGGTAAAGAAGCAGTCAAGCAGCTCTTTGGAAAACCCATCGCGCCAGTGAAGACGATCAGCAAGTATTTTCTTTTAAACATCCTGATCAGCTTTCTCGTTTCTCTCGTTTTGCAATACGGACTAAAGTGGGATCTTCACGGAAACCCTGTGAACGAAGGCTTTCAGTGGTTGACTCTGCTAGTTATTCCAATCATGTTACTTGGAGAAGAACTCTTTTCCATCTTCTTTTTAGCGATTTTTTCTAGTAAATGTACCTTGCCAGTTGCCAGCATCCTTTCCGCGATCATCTTTGGCTTGGTTCATTACAGCACTTATGACAACGGCAATGTTTTCCATACCTTGGTTCATATTCTTTTCATTCAAGGGGTGGCGCGCTTGCTATTTAACCAAGCTGCCATCAAGAGCAACTCGATCCTGACTAGTTGGGGCACACATGTCTTGTTCGACCTGTTTGCTATTTTAGTGGCTTATCTGACTGCTTGAGAAAAACGAAAAAGACTGATTCAATTGAAATCAGTCTTTTTTGATACAACAACTAGTTGCCTGAGTATTCCTCCCTGAAAGGAAGCATTGATCGCTTTTGTGCCTTTCACGAGGTTGGGTGTTTGTTCTATTCGCTGTGTTTCATAAGAAAATGTCCTTACTTTTTAAAGGGATCCTCTTTTACTTTCTCACAAATTTCTGCTTCACTGTACACCTTCATCAGCCGCTTGACTTCGCCTTCGATATTAAAACGCAGGGCTTCTGTCGCCTTCAGGTTTTTCAAAGCTTGTTCAAGATAACAAAAAAAGGTCGTTTCCTTCATTTACCCAGCCTCCTTGTCAATCGTTGGTTTTACAGGTCACTTTAACAACGTCGCTCAACTCCTGATCAATTCCTCTAGGAAACAAAAGAATTGTGCAGACATCTGCTTCTTAGTGGTTACACCAGACCGTGCTTTTGGAGTGCTTGCGCAATCCCGCCGTCTTCTGGACGAGCCGTCAGCTCGTCAGCTACTGCCAATAGCTATTCACAGGCATTGCCCATCGCAATTCCTGTCGCAACGGCTTCAAACATTTCGACATCATTATGGCCGTCACCAAACGCCAAGGTATCTTTGTTATCGATCCCTAGATGGTTCAAGAGAAAATCGATGGCTGTTTTCTTGTGGATATTCTTGATGCCGATCTCGCCACTGTCTTTGCCAAAAACAGGAACTGTACTGCGAATCATTTGGAATTGTTCGTGGTATTGGTCATGAACCTGTTCATAAGGAATGGAATGATTGATAAAGGAAACTTTGTTCACGTCATCGTAATCGATTTTCGCTTCGTCCTCAATCAGTAAATCAAGGAACCACTGAATAGTTTGAACGCGTTGTTTTCCTGCTTCACTTTCAACAGGCTCACCTGCTAAGACGATCTCAATCAACCGATTTCGTAAATTGGTACTTGCAAATAATCCTTGATTCGATTCCAAGTAATACTCGATTTGGTTTGCTTTTAAGAAATCGATCAGTCTTAATAAGGCTTCCTTTTCAAAAACTTTGTGCAAAATCACCTCATCGTGCACCTCGCAATAACCGCCGCCGGCACCAATCATTCCACTTAAAGGCAGTGCCAGTACATCTTCTGTGATTTCGGCTTTTGAACGACCTGTACACAAGAAAAACTCATGCCCCTTCTTATGTGCCGCTGTGATCGCTTGGCGAGCACTTTCTGGTACGTTTCCCGCATCATCGCACAATGTTCCATCTACATCTAAAAAGACAATTTTCTTCGTCATTTCATTCCTTCTTTCCTAACCCAATCAATAAAACGCTCACATGAACATATTTGCTGAATCCAAGATGTCACCATCAGCCGCTTGCTATTAGTATAACAAATCACAAGATAACCTCGCTAGACTATTTTACTGACTCATACATAAACACGCTCTCGTTTTTTCTCGATGCCCTTTATCCTTGATGATCGTCAAATGGCTTTCATTTGATCACTTTTAAGGTGACTTATCCTTTGCGTAGCTTACTCTTCACTTAAATAAATCAACCCCCATTTAGGTAGTTGGTTAGTTGCATGACCCGTAAGCTCGCGATAATAGTACCGTTTGTCATGCTTGATCATACTGATAATTTCCTCTTCCTTCATCCCCAGCTCTTGACATAAGTCAGTTTTGGTATTGGTCACAAGTTCCAGTAGAATTTGGATCTGTGCGTCCACAGCCAGAAGCGCTCGAAAGGTATCAAATAAGTTCTTTGTTCGATCATAGTAAATGTCTTCGAAGTCAACACAAAGTTCCTTATAATAAGTAAAAAGTTTCGGATAGGCTGTCAGTACCCCAGCGCTTAACAATACTTCCTTTGAATAAGACAGATAATCCTTCGGGTCATTTATTTTTTCTGATAACACAGAATCACTCCTTTCCATCCATGGCTTTTCTTCAATGATAGCATTGATCCCTCATTTGATCGTAATGATTTCCATCCTCGTTAGTTGCCCTTACATCCCTTCACATAAAACAAAGGCTTTATCTTCTAGTATTTCAAATCACATGAAATCCTTGGGTGGCATCCCTTTCTGCGCTCACCTCCAATGCATGATCTAAGAAAATCAGTTACTCTCATTATAGTTTTTTGTTTCTCCAAGCTTATAATTCCTTTTTGCTCTAGCAGAGGAATAAGAGAGAAAAATCCAGCGTACCAGCATTGCTGTATCAACAAGAAGAAAGATCAAAAGGAATCTATTTGCAGTGATTTTCCGATGATTACACGATCAACCAAAAGAACGAATGGAAATGAATGCTTTTAACCAATGCTGTGGCGCCTTCATTCCCACGACAGCACAAAAAACCAATGATCGCTGGTTTCGATCATTGGTCAAAGTTCTCAAATTGCATGTTGTAAAAGCACGATCTGTCCTTTCTTTTTGGATCATGCCAAGATATAAGCGAGGCTAAAACGTCCTCTTACACTGTGAGCACAAAAAAGGATCATGCATATAGAAAATCTAAAATCTCACGTGGCGCGTCTACCAAAGCATCTGGGTTTTCTTCAGAAAGCTTTTTCGGATCGTGGCTGCGCCACGTAACGGCGATCGTTTTGACACCCGCGGCTTTTCCCATTTGGATATCAAAAATAGCATCTCCTATCATGATCGTCTTTGTCGGGTCAAATTGATAGTGTGCCACGACTTTATTGATTCCTTCGGGATGAGGTTTGTAGTGGGTCACCGCATCAGAGCCGATGATTTCTTCAAAGAACGCGACAAGGTCCTGAGCAGCTAGGTTTCGTTTGACAACCGCTGTCTTCTTACTTGAAACGACGAAACAAGGTACCTTTCGTTTGTTTAAGATTTCTAAGACATGGGGAATTTCTGGAAATACTTTCAAGGTACTTTCTTCATAGGTTTGGTAATAGGCTCGGAAAATCCGAATCAATTCCGTTGCGGTTTCTTGATCTAATGGCTGTTCAGACATTTTAAAAAATGATTCTTCGATCGGTATCCCCATATAATGTTCAATGACTACTTCACTGGGTACTTTGAGTCCCATCTCTTTAAAAGCTGCTTTTGTCGCCTTCACACTACATTCTTTTGAATCCAATAAAGTTCCATCTAAATCAAATAGCACACATTCAACCTGCTTCACGATATTTCCTCCTCCAAAAGGTATTCCATCAATTTTCTACAAATGCTTTTTTCATTTACCCAGTATTTCTTTCCATTACTGATTATCTCTATTTTATCACTAAAAAAAAGCATTATCATATTTTTCCATAACCTTCTTCATTTATTGCTAATATACTTATATAAAAAACGACTCGCTTTGAACACAGAGTCGTTTCTACAAGATAGGCAAATTTACCTGAAGGCCTATTTATCAGGCATAAAAAGTTAAACCCATTTTTAGCTTTTTTATTGCAAGATATATCCTTTGCCCCAAGCGGTACGGACGCGTTTTTCAGTATAGTCGTATTCATCTAATTTCTCATTGATTCGTTTCGCCAAAATCGATAGCTGCGATTTTCGGGAATTCGTGCCGCCGTTGCCCCAAATTTTCCAGCAAAGGTCCTCTCGGTTGATAAATTGCTCTTCTGCTAGATTATTGAAAAAGATCTGTTCTTGCAGACTAAGAAATTTAGGGAACGATTCCTTCGTTACTGATGCCTTTTCTAACTTGCGAGTATTTGGTGGCAAAGCCGCCAAAAATTCTCTCAACTCGACAAATGACCGATTAAGATAGGTCGCATTTTCCGCTTTTTCCAGTATCATTTCTTGTTCGTCATTCCCTGGCAAGATTCGAACGATCCGCTGTTGATAATAAGGAGCCAATGTCTGATTGAGCAATAAAAATTCTGGATCAGCAATTGTTTCACTGACAAATAAACAGTCAAATAACTTGGCACTTTCTATCAACCATTCCTCCTCTTCGGTACTTCTGCCCACGAACACTTCATGGCTCAAAATCTGCAGCTCCCGCTGCAAATCAATCTCATATGATATATTTTTCGTCAATATGATAATTCTCATGATACACCCTACTTTCCTTTCTTATTTATTCAGAAATGAGTTGGAAATGATTTCTGAATACTTTATGTTGACATTATTACTTATTTTTATCAGCTTGAGGTGTCATTTTTTGTTCATAAATGGTGATCTGGTGTCATGTTTTAAAAAATAGATCGACTTTCATTTCATGGTTCATACTCTTCGATAGCCAATAAAAAAGCAACCTGTTAGCCAGATTGCTTTCTTGCCCTCACTACTCCCACTTCAAATCCAACAGCTCCAGCATTTCATGGTAGGCGGTTTCGATCCGCTGGCGCTTTTCTTCAGGGACATTTTTGGCATATTGCCCATCTGGCAGATAATTTTCGGCAAGGTAGACTTGAAAATCAAAGGCCTGCAAGACGCCGTATTCTGGATCATAATAGGTACGATCAGGGATCGGTTCTTTGGAGACCCAAGTCGGATGCATGGCAATCTTGCTTAAATAGGTCCGCTGCCCTTCTTTGGAGATTTCAACTTCTGGGATAACGCCTCGTTCGGTCCAATAGTTGTTATTGACGGTTTCATAACGTTGATTCGACAATAAGTTTCCCATTGAATAAATGATAAATTTCTTTTCACCGTCCTTTTCGATGATTTCGGTTGGTTCTGCTACATGCGGATGGCCGCCGAAGATAATATCAGCACCAAAATCGATCATCTTCCGATAAACAGTTTGTTGTTCTTCCGTTGGTTCTAAAGAATACTCGACACCAGACTGAGGCATCACGATGGTGATATCCGCCAAGCTTTCCGCTTCTTTGATCTCTGCTTCCACTTTATCTAACGACAAGTCTTTCAAATAGGTGTCATACTCTGCTTGAGTTAAGCTTTCTTCAAGGCCATTGAAGCCATAGGCATAGGCCAAGAGAGCAACTTTGATCCCGTTGACTTCTTTGACCAGGATTCCGCTATTGTCGACCGTGGCACCAATCGTTGCCAAGCCTTGGTCGTGAAAAGCAGCCGCCGTTGTTTTGATTCCTTCGATCCCTGTATCTAAAATATGGTTATGGGCAAGATCAATCACATCAAAGCCCGCGTCTTTGATACTGGCAACGGCATCGATAGGGGCGTTGAATAAGGGAAAACCGCCAAGCGGTTTATTAGGATTGATGGTTCCTTCAAAATCACCTAAAGCAAGGTCCGCCGATGCAATCAGCGGTTTGACTTGCTCAAAATCATTGTCAAAATCATAACGCTTCCCATCGTAAGCGCTTAAATAAACAGGTGTATGATAAAGCATATCGCCACTAGCTGTCACTGTGATGGTTTTTACTGCTGGCTTTGTTTCGGTAGAACTACTCGTTTCTTGCATTGGCTTTGTTGCCTTTGTCGTTTCTGCTGTATGACGCTGTTCGGGGATGCTTGTCACTTGAATCACTAGATAAATCACTCCAAGTATGATTGCCAGCAACGCTGTACTTACCCCCACAATGATCCGCTGGCGTTTCTGACGCTCCCGTCTTCGTTGTTGTCTCATGCCCTCACCCTTTCACTCTGCTTTATCAAAAACCTATCTTCGTTTACGTTCTAACGAGGTTCCCTGCTCCCTTTCCTGCGATCCCCACTAAATAATATCTTTTCATTAAATAATTATACTATATTTGAGATTCCTTTAATAGGTCATTTTGTAAAGAATAAAAAAACAGCCCGATCGTGATCGAACTGTTTTATTCGCTTCTGAGTTGTTTGATTCGCTTCTTTTATTCTTTTCTATAGTAGCTCTGACCTCAGAAATTTTTGCTTCCTGAAGCTATTTTCTACTTTGCTTCCTCATGCTTCACGGGACAACTGCTATGACAATCAGAACAATGATCCTTTTTCACCATGCGGTACACTACACGGGTGCCATAGCCAAAAATCAGGCCGCTTAGAATTATTGTAGCAATCATTTTTCGCCTCCTACGACTTGGATCAAGGGTACACTCCCGCGGAATGGTTTCTTCAACAGAGCAAATACCAATAGCCCAGCAATGAGGATTGCCGCGAAAACACCCAGCGTGAGGTGTCCGCCTTCAAAGACGACGTGCCCGAATTGGTAGACCAACAAGCTGGCGCAGTATGCCAAGCCGCATTGATAGCCAATGGCTAACCACGTCCACTTGCTGTCCCCCATTTCACGGTGGATCGCACCGATAGCAGCAAAACAAGGGGCACATAGTAAATTAAAGACGAGAAAAGAGTATGCCGCCACAGCAGTGTAATCGCCGCGCAACACTTGCCAAATCTCCGTCCCGCTTTCTGACAACTCCCCGGTTTGTCCGTAAAGGATCCCAAAGGTGCCGATCACATTTTCTTTGGCGACCAGGCCAGTGATCGTCGCCACGGCGCCTCGCCAGGTTCCCCAGCCTAGGGGAGCGAAAAGCGGCGCCAAAAGTCGTCCGAAAAAGGCCAAAATGCTTTGGTCTTCTGTGACCCGCTGCAAGGCAAAGCTGTAGCTGGAGGTAAACCAGACAAAGATACAAGCCACAAAAATTATCGTCCCGGCTTTTTTCACAAAAGCAATGGCTCGATCACAGGCACTTTTCAAAATCGTTGTGAGCTGCGGCAAGTGATACGCTGGCAGTTCCATAATGAATGGTGCCAGATCACCTGCAAATAAAGGCGTTTTTTTCAAGACGATCCCTGAAAAAATCACAGCACCCATGCCGACAAAATAGGCCGATGGGGCGACCCAACTATACTGAGGGAAAAAGGCTCCTGAAATCAATGCGATGATCGGCAATTTGGCAGAACAAGGCATGAAGGTCGTGACCATCACCGTCAACCGACGATCCTTTTCATTTTCAATCGTTCGGCTTGCCATCACGCCGGGCACCCCGCAACCGGTAGCGATCAACATGGGGATAAACGACTTGCCAGATAGACCAAACTTGCGAAACAGGCGGTCCATGACAAATGCCACCCGTGCCATGTATCCGCAGTCCTCCAAGATAGCCAAACAAAAAAACAGCACGAAGATCTGTGGCAAAAAGCCTAAGACCGCACCGACACCTGCCACGATGCCGTCTAAAATCAGTTCTTGCAGCCACTGGGCGACTTGCAGCTGTTCTAGCCAGTGCGCTGCTGTTTCGGGAATCCAGGTGCCAAATAATACATCATTGACCCAATCAGTACCAATCGTACCAATCGTCTGAATCGATAAATAGTAGATTCCCCACATAATGAAGGCAAAAATCGGTAGTGCCAATACGCGATGGGTCAACACACGGTCGATTTTGTCGCTGAAGGCTAAGTGCTGATCTGTTTCCTTGATGACTGCCAGCGCCAACAATTCTTCAATGAAGCCATAGCGCTCATTGACGAGAATGGCGTCACTGCTGTCTTTAAAGATCAGCTCTAAAATCGAAATCGTCTCCTGAAGGACTGCCTGCTGGGAATCAGTCAGTTTACACATCGTCTGAATCGCTTCATCTTTTTCAAAGAGTTTTATGGCAAACCAGCGTTTTTGCTGCTGAGGGATCGTCTCTGGCAAAATCGCCATGATCTCGGTCAAGCCAGCTTCTAGACGAGCATCGTAGCGGGGAGGAAGCGGTTGTGTATTGGCTACATGCTTCGCTGCCTCGATCATTTTGGTTAAGCCGCGTTGCTTCAAAGCACTGATCCCTACTACGGGAACCCCTAGACCGTAAGCCAGCTTTTCGAAATTGATCTGCAAGCCTTTTTTCTTTAATAGGTCGATCATGTTGATGGCTGCCACAGTCGGGACATTCATTTCTAATAATTGCAATGTTAGATACAGGTTGCGCTCCAGGTTGGTTCCATCGATAATATTGATCACCGCATCCAATGATGCTTCCATCAAATAATTGCGAGAAATCAGTTCTTCTGGTGTGTACGGCGACAAGGAATAGATCCCTGGTAGATCTTGGATCAATACTTGTCGGTCTTTTCGCAGTCGCCCCGCTTTTCGTTCCACGGTAACGCCTGGCCAATTCCCCACTGTTTGTTTGGCACCGGTCAATTGATTGAAGGTACTCGTTTTCCCGCTATTGGGATTTCCTGCTAATGCAAAGTGATAGATCATTACGCTTCGACTCCTTTTTCGACAAAAACCAACGCTGCTTCTTGCTTTCTCAAAGACAATTCATAGCCGCGGAGCCGAATCTCCATCGGATCACCCAAAGGAGCCAGCTTCACCACTTCCAAATGGACGTTTTTCGTAAGCCCCATATCCATCAATCGACGGCGCACCGCACCTTTGGCGGCGATCTGATTGACCTTCCCGCTTTCACCGACTTGTAGCTGATCCAAAGAGGTAATGATGGTTTGCTGCTGGGTTTCTGTGACATCGATTTGTTCCATGACCCGTTCATCTAAAGCGATCCGCGTCCCTTGGTGTAAAATGATGCCGCCTTTGCGATCTTTTTGTACCACAACGATTTCAACGCCCGTGCGAATACCAAGATCATTTAAATGAGCCGTGATTTCTTTGGTGGTTGCCAACGAGTCGATTTTGTATGTTCCAGAAGCCCGAGTTTGCGCCATTTTCATTGCTTCTTACTCCTTTTGTGAAGTGTTGTTATAATTAACCTACTTTAATTGAGAATGATTATCATTATAATAGAGCCATTTCCATAAGAAGTCAATCTGTTTTGGATCTCACTTTGAATCTTCCTTCACAATAAGGATTTTTTTTACTCATTTTGATTGCATATCCCCTGTATTAATTACGCAAAAACCTTGTAATTCTAAGTATTTTCCGCTTTTTTCCCTTGCATAAAAAACACGGAAACACTATAAATTGTGTATGTCGAATTCACAAGCACAAGATATAGTGTTTTTTCGTTGACTTTCTCCGAGACTTATTTATACTAGGTTTATAACTATTACAACTCGGAGGAAACAATTATGAATATCAAACTATTTTCGAAAAATAACTGCATGCAATGTAAAATGGCGAAACGCTTTTTAAGTGAAAATCAGATTGCCTTTGAAGAAATCAATATTGATAATGAGCCTGAAGCATTAGAATTTTTGAAAGAACAAGGATTCCAA
Source organism: Enterococcus casseliflavus (assembly GCF_029215545.1). Classification (NCBI taxonomy): domain Bacteria; kingdom Bacillati; phylum Bacillota; class Bacilli; order Lactobacillales; family Enterococcaceae; genus Enterococcus; species Enterococcus casseliflavus. The sequence continues at coordinate 2,873,895 of NZ_CP119393.1, forward strand.
AGTGTGCCAGTCATTACCTCTGATGCGCAAACGATCATCGGTTTCCGTCCAGATCAACTACGTCAATTAGCGAGCTAAGATTTTTCTCAATGTGATGCTTTTGAGGGATTTGTCAGTCGTCCAGACCGCAAGTCCTTTTTTATACGAACAAAACAAGAAAAGAGGTTAGCCATTTATGAGCTTGAAAGAAATCAAAGATGTCAGTTATTTCAAATTGAATAATGAGATCAACCGTCCAGTAGATGGTCAAATTCCATTAAATAAAGACAAAGAAGCCTTAGCGGCATTCTTTAAAGAAAACGTTGAACCAAATACCTTAACCTTTGCGACTGCAATGGACAAAATCAATTATTTGATTGAAAATGATTATTTAGAAGAGGAATTTATCAAAAAGTATCGCCCTGCCTTTATTGAGCAATTGTATCAATTCTTAGATGAGCAACACTTTACTTTCAAATCATTTATGGCTGCTTACAAGTTTTATTCCCAATACGCATTAAAAACGAATGATGGTACCGCGTATCTAGAACGTTACGAAGATCGGGTCGCTTTCAACGCCCTTTACTTTGCGGATGGCAATGAAGAGTTAGCAATGAGCTTGGCAGATGAAATGATCTACCAACGTTACCAACCAGCAACCCCTTCTTTCTTGAATGCAGGACGCAAACGTCGCGGTGAGTTGGTTTCTTGTTTCTTGATCCAAATCACTGATGACATGAACGCGATCGGTCGTGGGATCAACTCCGCGCTGCAACTTTCACGAATCGGTGGCGGTGTCGGGATCACGTTATCAAACTTGCGGGAAGCCGGCGCGCCTATCAAAGGCTACGAAGGGGCAGCAAGTGGTGTGATGCCTGTAATGAAATTGTTTGAAGATAGCTTCAGCTACTCAAACCAATTGGGTCAACGGCAAGGGGCTGGCGTGGTCTACTTGAACGTCTTCCACCCAGACATCATCAGCTTTTTATCAGCGAAAAAAGAAAATGCGGATGAAAAAATCCGTGTCAAAACCTTATCATTAGGCGTGATCGTACCGGACAAATTCTACGAATTGACGCGCAAAAATGAAGAGATGTATCTCTTTAGTCCCTACAGTGTCGAAAAAGAATATGGCGTACCCTTCTCTTATGTCGATATCACCAAGGAATACGACAACTTAGTCATGAACCCACGGATTCGCAAAACCAAAATCAGAGCCCGTGATTTAGAAAACGAAATTTCTAAATTGCAGCAAGAATCTGGTTATCCTTATATCATCAATATCGATACAGCAAACCGCAGCAACCCAATTGATGGCAAGATCATCATGAGTAATCTTTGTTCCGAGATCCTTCAAGTCCAAGCACCATCTGAGATCAACGGCAAACAAGAATACGAAGTTTTAGGAACAGATATCAGCTGTAACTTAGGTTCCACCAATATCGTGAACTTGATGGACAGCCCTGACTTTGGGAAATCTGTTCGAGCAATGACTCGTGCCTTGACCTTTGTTACTGATGCGTCTGACATTGACGTAGTACCATCGATCCAAAATGGGAATGCCTTGAACCACACGATCGGTTTAGGCGCAATGGGCTTGCATACCTATTTTGCAAAAAATCAAATGGAATATGGTTCACCAGAATCCCTTGAATTTACTGATCTTTATTTCATGTTGTTGAACTATTGGACATTGGTTGAAAGCAATGCCATCGCCAAAGAAAAAGGCGAAGTTTTCCATAACTTTGAAAAATCAGCGTATGCAGACGGCAGCTACTTCACCGATTATATCCAAGGTGACTACCAACCAAAATCGGAAAAAGTCAAAGCATTGTTCGAAGGCGTCTTTTTACCAACTGGTGAAGATTGGGCAGCCTTGGCACAAACCGTCAAAGAAACCGGCTTGTATCACCAAAACCGCCTAGCCGTTGCACCAAATGGTTCGATCTCTTATATCAATGATACGAGTGCCAGCATCCACCCAATCACACGGATGATCGAAGAACGCCAAGAAAAGAAAATCGGCAAGATCTACTATCCAGCACCTTACTTGAGCAATGAGACGATCGGCTACTACAAATCAGCCTACGATATGGATATGCGCAAAGTGATCGATGTTTACGCAACTGCTCAAAAACACGTCGATCAAGGTATGAGTATGACCTTGTTTATGCGTTCAGATATTCCAGAAGGTCTTTACGAATGGAAAGAAACGACAAAACAAACCACCCGTGATTTGAACATTTTGCGTCACTACGCTTTCCACAAAGGCATCAAATCGATCTACTATGTACGGACCTTTACAGATGATGCAGAAGAGATCGGCAGCAACCAATGTGAAAGCTGCGTCATCTAATCCAACTTTTGCCTGAAAACGAACCAACCGCCTGCCCCTGCTCTTTCTTGACAGCGGGTCGGCTGTTGTCTTGATACGATTATTGGAGGAACCGACTATGGGTAAGACTTACTATGAAGCAATCAACTGGAATGAGATCGAAGATATCATCGATAAATCCACTTGGGAAAAATTAACAGAACAATTCTGGTTAGATACGCGGATCCCTTTATCAAATGACCTTGATGACTGGCGGACGCTATCTCCATTAGAAAAAACAACGGTGGGCTACGTCTTTGGCGGCTTGACTTTATTAGATACCGTTCAATCAGAAAGCGGTATGGATCAACTGCGTAAAGATGTCCGCACCCCACATGAAGAAGCGGTCTTGAACAACATCCAATTTATGGAATCTGTCCATGCAAAAAGCTATTCATCGATTTTCAGCACCCTGAATACAAAAGCGGAGATCGCTGATATTTTTGAATGGACCAACACCAATCCATATTTGCAAAAGAAAGCCGAACGAATCAATGAGATCTACAAAAATGGCACACCGCTAGAGAAAAAAATCGCCAGTGTATTTCTAGAGACCTTCTTATTCTATTCAGGTTTCTATACACCCCTTTACTACTTAGGCAATAACAAACTAGCGAACGTAGCGGAGATCATCAAATTGATCATTCGTGACGAATCCGTTCACGGCACGTATATCGGCTACAAATTCCAATTAGGTTTCAACGAATTACCAGAAGACGAACAGCAAAAGCTGAAAGACTGGATGTACGATTTGTTGTATGAGTTGTATGAAAATGAAGAGCGTTATACCGAAGAATTATACGATGAGATCGGCTGGACCGAAGAAGTCAAAACCTTCTTGCGTTACAATGCCAATAAGGCTTTGATGAATCTAGGTCAAGACCCGCTTTTCCCAGATACCGCCAACGATGTCAATCCAATCGTCATGAACGGTATTTCAACTGGTACCAGCAACCACGACTTCTTCTCACAAGTTGGGAACGGGTATCTGCTTGGTTCCGTGGAAGCGATGAAAGACGATGACTACTTCATCGGACTTGATTGATCTGCTGACAAATAAACACCTTGTTTCTCGCCAATTGAGGGTGAGAAACAAGGTGTTTTTTAGTGAGCCAACTGGTCTTTGATAAAGGTCAACGTTTCTGTCAAACAGGCCTGTGCTTGGGGCAAGCTATAATCAAATTGGTATTCGTGGGTCACCGTTTCCGAATCCCCTTTGTAAAAGCGACTCGTCACGGGAATATCAAGAGCTTGCAGCTGGTTGGCAAAGGCAATGCCTTGGTCTTCAAAGGAATAGGCATTGCCATCCGTGATATACGTTGGTGGAAAATCAGCCGTCAATTTATCCACCAGTGAGATTTCCTGCAGTTGGGGACTATCTTGCCATTCTTTTTTTCCTAATAACGACCAAGCCACCGTTTTGACAAAGAATTTCATAAAGCGATCATCTGAAGAAGTCCCAGCGATCTGCTTCAAATCAAGCGGTCCGCAATAGGAAATAAACCCTTTCAGGGCCGATGCAGGAATGTCTTGATCAAAGGACATTTCCTTCGCATACGCTGGATTGGTTTGCAGCGCCACATATTGCCCGGCAATTTGGGCACCTGCAGAATCTCCACCAAAGAAGAGTTGATCGAAATCAAGCATGGGGTATGCTTGGGCATCTGCTTTGATCGAGTCTACCGCTTGGGCTAATTGTTTGACCTGTCCCGGATAATGCAAACTTGGCGCCCATTCATAATTAATCGAAATCACAGCGGCTTTGGTTTCATCGACGACATAGGTCGCAAACTCTTTGACCCCTTCTTTGTCTCCGCCGACATAGCCGCCCCCATGGACCCAAAAAATGACTGGAACAGGGCCTTCTTGTGCCTCTTTGGGATAATATAGATCAAAGGTACTACGTTGATAATCCGATTGATACGTCAAGTCCTGTTTGACCGTCACATTCGGCAAACTTTTTTGATAAGCTGCCTCATCCTTGATGGTCACTTCTTGGTTAAACAGATGACCGATCAAAAAAGCCCCCGGTCGTGGGGAGAGTTGAAAAGCCAGAAAAACGGCAGCTAAGAGTCCGATCAGGACAATCGCCACCCACATGAAAAAGCGCAGAATTTTTTTCAAGTAAAAGCTCCTTCCTTCTTTCTGTTTCAGCTTTTTCATTTAACCATGTTTTTTTAGCAAATTCAATGACAATCGCTAAAGATTAAAAAAGGATGATACCAATAGGCATCATCCTTAAAATAACATCGTTTATAATGGCAACATCATAAACAAACCAGCAGCGATCGCTGCCCCGATCATTGGACCGATGATTGGTACTAACGCATAGCCCCAATCGGAAGTCCCTTTGTTTTTGATTGGCAAGATTTGGTGAGCGATCCGTGGTCCTAAGTCCCGTGCCGGATTGATGGCATAGCCTGTTGGTCCACCAAGCGACAGCCCGATCGCTAAGATCAAGATCCCAACGACGATGGGATTTAATCCATCCGTAAAGGTATTGGCACCAAAAGCCAATAAGCCAAAGACTAAGACAAAGGTACCAATCACTTCAGTGATGGTATTCGATACTAAATTACGAACTGCAGGCCCTGTTGCAAAGGTACCTAAAATCGCGCCTTGGTCTTTTGTTTCATCCCATAATGGCAAGTAGTTGAGCCAAACGAGGATCGCCCCTACGATCGCACCAGCAATTTGTGCCAGCATAAACGGTACAGCCAAGCTCCAAGAAAAATTCCCCGTCATCGCCATGCCTAATGTAACGGCTGGATTCAAGTGAGCAGGTCCCATGTACCCTGAAACGTAAACGGCAATCGTTACCGCTGTCGCCCAGCCCATTGCGATCACGATCCAGCCAGAGGCTTCTGCTTTACTCTTTTTCAGATTGACAGCCGCACACACACCATCCCCTAACAAAACCAAAATAGCCGTTCCTAGAAATTCACTAAAGATCTGGGTTGTTTCATTCATCTTTTTTTCCTCCTTTTAAGGCTGTTAAATCTGATTCTGCGATCACTTGGTTCAATTCTGCTACATGGGCTGCTTTTTCTTCCTCGCTCCAGCCAAAGAAGTCGGTCATAGCTGCAACGACACCGGCTTTGACTTCATCTAAGGTGTCTCGCATAAATAGGATATGGTTGGTCCGACGCAATAGATAATCGACAGGCGTCAGAACCATTTCTTCATGCAAGGAATAGTTCAAGGCCGTACTTTCTTTTTCATCTAAGCCCTCAAACTTCGTCTTGTAGTTCAACACTTGGGGAAGATTCGACCCATAAAGATGAGCCAAATACGTTGCAGCGGCTTCATCGAATCCAGCGGCTTGCGCTTGGTCAGCCAGCTTCGCTAAGTCTTCCTCTACATTGGCTGCATCAAGCTCACCACCAGAAACTGGGTACGTGGTTGAATCCACCAACTCGAAGGATGCACCGCTTTCTTGGAGCAATTCATTGATCCGTTTGACTGCTCCTTCCGCCATCAAGCGATAATCGGTGATTTTTCCCCCTGCCAACGTCAATAGTCCGTCTTTTGAGCGTTCCAAACTGCTGCCGCGAGAAACTTGCGATGGATCCACTTTGCTGGCTTCTACTCGTTCTTGTGCTTGTTTTACGGCTTTTTCTACGACTGGTCGCTGCCGCTCATCTTCAAGATACTCTTTGACGCTTTCAACGATCTGCTCAAAGCTTTCATCCGATAGTTTGCCTTTACCACCGCCATTGTAATCAGACCCGCCATTATTCACAATCAACGGACGCAATCCTGCCCAGCTCGCTTCGATATCATCAAGGGTGATCTGAGCGTGAGGGAAGCGTTCATTCACGATGGTCAGTAGATAATCAACATCTTCTTGCGTGACCGTTGGATGGGCGAAATCGCCTGTATAATCCGTATCGGTTGTGCCAAAATAGGTCTTATTTTCTCTTGGTACCACGAAAACCATCCGACCATCATTTTTCCCAGTATCGAAGTAGGTTGGTTGCGGCACTTTTAGTTTTTCCCGATCGACCACTAAATGGACACCTTTCGTCGGACGCATTTGTGGCGGCAGCTCATCATTCTTGTCTAATTGACGAACGATGTCTGACCAAGGGCCTGTCGTGTTGATCACGACTTTGGCGTGAACCTCAAAGCGCTCGTTTGTCAGTTGATCCTCCACTTCTACCCCATTGATGATGCCTTGCTCATCATGTAAGATGCCGACGACTTTGGCTTTACTGATCATTGCTGCCCCATCGGCTTGTGCTCGTTTGATGTTTTCGATCACCAAGCGGGCATCGTTGTTGCGAAAATCAAGATAGACACCGCCACCGACTAAGTTTTCCGCCTGCAGCTGAGGTTCGCGTTCTAAGACCTCTTCTTTCGTCAGCAGATAATTTTCGTATTTACTGCCTGTCACATTCGCTAAGCGATCATAAAGATCCATCGCCACTTTGACAGAAAACAAGGAGAAGGTTGCCCCTGGTTCATCATAGATTGGCAAAAGCATTGGATCTGGTTTCGGGATATGCGGAGCAATTTGCTGCACGATCGCCCGTTCCCGCACGGTGTCAGCGACCACTTCCACGTCAAAGGTTTTCAAATAACGAATACCGCCATGAACGAGTTTGGTGGACCGCGAAGACGTTCCTTCGGCAAAATCCTGCATTTCCAAAAGCACCGTCTTCATCCCAGCGGCTGCGGTTTGAACAGCAACCCCCGCGCCAGTGATCCCACCACCGATGATCAATACATCATAGGTGGTCTTTGCCGCTTCTTGAATGGTTTGCTTCCGATCTTTATGTGAAAAGGTCATGGCTTACTCGCCTTCTTTCTTCGCTTTGAATTTGAAGGTCTGAGTAGCTGCCACCGCTTGTTTCCAGCCTTCGTACAAATTGTCTCTTTCTTCTGCTGGCATTTCTGGTGTAAACATTTGCCCTTCTTCTGCCATTGATTTCAATTCATCCAAGTCTTTCCAGAAGCCAACCGCTAGCCCTGCCAAGTAAGCTGCACCTAATGCGGTTGTTTCCAGATTCGCAGCTCGTTGCACGTCAATGTCTAAAATGTCCGCTTGGAACTGCATCAATAGATCGTTTTTGGCTGCACCGCCATCGACTTTCAGCAATGGGATATCGATGCCAGAATCTTTTTTCATCGTGTCGATGACATCTTTTGATTGATACGCAACAGCTTGCAATGTTGCCCGAACAAAATCTTCCTTCGTCGTCCCACGAGTCAAGCCAAAGACGGCTCCTCTTGCATCTGAATCCCAATAAGGTGCACCCAATCCAGTAAAGGCAGGCACCACATACACTTCATTATCGCCTTTTGCTTTGGCAGCTATTTCTTCTGATTGCGGAGAAGACTCGATCATTCGTAGACCGTCCCGCAGCCATTGGATCGCTGATCCAGCAACGAAGATACTTCCTTCTAAGGCATAATAGACTTTGCCGTTGATGCCATACCCGATGGTCGTCAGTAGGTCATTGTCAGACAATTGTGGTTCTTCACCCGTATTCATGACGATAAATGCCCCAGTGCCGTAAGTATTTTTGATCATGCCTTTTTCAAAGGCCATTTGCCCAAAGAGGGCGGCTTGTTGGTCCCCAGCCATTCCAGCGATTGGTACTTCACTGCCGTAAAAATGGTAGCTGCGGGTGTGACCATAGACTTCTGAGTTGCTTTTGACTTCTGGTAACATCGAGCTTGGAATGTTCAAAAGATCCAAAATTTCTTGATCCCACTCTAATTTATGAATGTTGTAAAGCATCGTCCGACTAGCATTGGAGTAGTCGGTGACATGGACTTGTCCATCTGTCAGTTTCCACACAAGCCATGAATCGATCGTTCCGAAGAGTAGCTCACCATTATCCGCCTTTTCTTGTGCCCCTTCGATATTGTCTAAAAGCCAGCGCACCTTGGTCGCTGAGAAATACGCATCAATGACTAACCCAGTTTTTTCATGGATCATCTCTGTATGGCCATCTGCTTTTAATTGGTCAGCGATCGGTGAAGATTGGCGGGATTGCCAAACGATTGCATTTGCGATCGGCTGGCCTGTCGTTTTGTCCCAAACCACTGTCGTTTCACGCTGGTTGGTGATCCCGATGCCGGCGATTGCTTCTGGTCGGATACCTGATTCAATAAATGCCCCTGCGATGACTGATTGGACAGAGTTCCAAATTTCGTTGGCGTTGTGTTCTACCCAACCCGATTTTGGAAAGTATTGCGGAAACTCTTTTTGTGAACTACCGATTTTTTTCCCATTACGATCAAAAATAATTGCTCTTGAACTAGTGGTTCCTTGGTCGATCGCCATTACATAATTTTTTTCTGCCATTTGATTCGCTCCCTTTAGTTTTTTATACGCTTTTCTTGTTAGCGCTTTCTGACTTGCTTTTATTTTAGCTGAACTTTCGCTATGTGGTTCGTCAATTTTTTTTCAAATTTCTAAGAAATTGACGAAATCCACTATTGAAAGCGTTCGCGGATCATTTTTTTGATCGTTTCCCGATCATAAGCGGTACCTAGTTCACTGATTCGATAAGTCGGTGTTTTCGTCTCGATAGCATAATTTGCCAAGATCAAGTCATATTCTTGTTCTGGGCGATAGCGTTCTACGACTACGCCATTCAAATTTTTGAGATACAGCAGCCACATGTAGTAGAGGGCTTCTTTAAACAGTTCATCCATTTTCAAAGCGATCCCGACGCGAAACTCCCGATTGATTTGATAATCGATGATCGTGATCACACTCAAGTATTTGACCATCGTCATCATCAACAAACTATTTTTATCAGATGGCTTGATATCAAGCTCTGCTAAAGCCTTATCCAATAGTTCGTGACTGATTTGCTGGATGTTACGACTGGATAGCTGCGCTTCTAACTGCCAAATATTTTCTCGATCAAAAACCTCCACATCCCCTTTGAAAAAATACACGCGGCTGTGGATCTGCAGCAGGTGACCATAACAAGTGGCTTCGATTTCACGGGGAACAAACGATGGGCGGTAGAGATGCAAAATATGTTCCAAAATCAAGGTATCCGTCAAGGCAGTTGGCGTAAACCGAGAACGCTGCAGCATATACACTTGCAGATCGTGTTCGGATAACACCGAGAACGACAGTAAAAAGACAAAGTGCAGCATCGCCTCCTCTTCTCTGACTTCTAATGCGTAATGGCCAAACCCACGAAATACCAACTCCCGTAATTGCTGAAACAAAGGATCTTTCGTGTAGGGTACCATTTTCTCCCGTAAGACTTGAAAGGATTGAGTAGCAATTTTCAGTCGCGCCTTCATGATCCTCAGCCATAGGGACAAGCGCTGTTGTGCTTCTTTCGTGAAGGTCATGTTCAGACCTCGTGTGATCAGACCGACGTATTTTTCATCGATCGGCAGCGGCTGACTGTCGAAAGAATGGACATACCAAAAGAGTTCAAAATAGAAATAACGAATTTGCGTTTCTTCCCCAATCAGCTTTCCTTGCCAGATCTCTAACTCGAATTCTGCTAGCAAGCCATTTAGCTCTTTGATTTTGCGAAACAAGGATGACTCGCTGACCGCTAATTTTTGTGCCAGCTGGACAGTGGTCACCTCTTGATGCTGCAAAAGATGCTCGAGGATTTGAAATTTCAATGCTGAACGATAAAACGCCCATTCGATTTGATTGAGGGAAAAAGTGGGACTCATTTCAAAGACCAGGACACCTTTTCGATAATACAACTGACACTGCTCTTGGTAGTGAGCCAGCTCATCTTGCAACTCCTCCACATATTTTTCCAAGGAAGGCTTACTGATGCCAAGATAGCTCGCCAGCTCGTGCAGCTCCATTTTTCCGCCCACCAGTAAAAGCTTTTTGATCAGCTGCAATTGCTTTGCTTCTTTTTTTTCTAATAACTGATCAAGTCTCATCGGCATCACTTCCCGACCATAGAAAAGTTTCGTCGATTACATTAGTGAACCGTGGATGGAAGAAAAAGTCTTTTTGGGTCAACTCCTCCATCGTTGCCTGCTGCTCGATCGCAAACGCTAGTAAATTGATTTTTTCCAAAATATTGGCTTTTGATAAAAGCTGCGCACCAACGATTCGGCCGCTGGCTTGTTCGATCATCACTTTTCCATGAACCTGTGTTGGATCAAACAAGGAACTGGCGGCAGTAAACGTATGACAGACGATCGGAGATTCGAAGAAAAACCGATCCGACTCGGTCAAGCCGGTGCTTGCTAAGTACCACCCAAACAGTTGCGTACCGACTGTCCGCAATCCGCCACGAAACGGGATGGTTTTGCTTGCCAGATTGCGAGCTGCTGCGATCCCTGAGCGAACGGCATTGTTGACTAAGGGCATATAGACCGTGTCTTTCGTAATAGCATTGGGAATTTGGATCAAATCGCCGACCGCAAAAATATCCGTGGCAGAAGTTTCCAAGTAAGCATCTGTCCAGATGGTTTGATCACTGTGTAATTCAAAGACCGCAAATGCCTCTGGCAAGCGAGGATGAACGTTGACTGTCGTCAATACCAGATCGCTTTCATAGCCTTGATCGGCGGTTTCGATCCGAAAGCCTGTTTCCGTTTTAACGACTGCCAAAGTTGGCTTGGACCAATGCAGCTGCAAGTTGGGGATTTTTTCGATCTCCGTTAAAAAGGGCTGCAAAAAATCGTGATCAAAGTACTTGAATAAAGGATATGACATTGATTCGATCACACTGACTTTTTTTCCGATCGCAGTCAAGGTATTCGCCGCTTCCATCCCCGCTTGACCAGCACCTACGATGGTAATCGACTCTGCTTGGGGCAATTGCTGCAAGAAATGCTTGGCTGCCTCATATTCCTTGTAGGTCAGTAGTGCTTCTTCTGGTTGTGGCAAAACAGTGGAATCTTGACTGGAGCCTGCTGCCAAGACGAGTCGATCATAACTTAGTTCTCGCTTATCCGTTCGAATCCGATGATCCGAAGGAAAAATCTCCAGAAGCGTTTCTTCTAAGGCAACGTCGATCGTTTCTGCCTCAAGCTGCTCCTTCGTACAAAAGAATGCTTCTTCCAGCGATGCGATCCTGCCTTCGATCAGCAATAACAAACCGCTTGGAACAAACCCAAGATGGGCTTTTTTTTCTATCAATAAAATCTCTGCGTCAGGGTATAATCGGCGTGCTTCACGGGCGCAGCTGACACCCCCAAAGGACCCGCCTATGATAACGATTTTCATTGGATCACCTCTCTCCCTTAGCTTAAATGAAACGCTCTCATTTGACGAGTAAAAAGCTATCAGGCTGACTATTTTTTTGCACCAGATATAGTAAGATGTTTTCAAATCAAAAAAAATCTGAATGACCGTACCTTGAGGTTCCGCTGTCATCAGCCAAACAGCGCTCATTAAAAAATTCGCTAAAAAAAGAAAAATGCAAAAAAAAACCAGCCAATCGAGACTTGGTTGCATCATCACTAGGATCATGCAACCTACTTCCTGATTGAATGGTTTATTTTTTTGTTATCGTTTTATCTGTGTTATTGAGGCTGAGAATCTTGCTTACAAGCACTACCAATCTTATCTGCTACGACGATCGCTGCTTTGACTTGTTCAACCGTAATTGGAAACGGCATCGAATGAATCGATTCTTCAGGGATACAAGCCTTTTCGGCTACTTCTGTTAACTCCTCGTCACTGATCGTTTCTACCCCTAAGTCTCTCAAGCAAACAGGTAAGCCAATCGATAGCGCAAAGTTGATTACTTCAAACAACTCTTTTTGAGGTGCATTTTCTAAAACGAGTTGGCAGATCGTGCTAAAAGCGACTTTTTCTCCGTGGGTGGCGTCATGGGCAGCATGAAGAACAGTCAAGCCATCATGAATGGCATGGATCGCTGCTAATCCGGCACTTTCAAAGCCTAATCCAGAAAGGAGGATATTGGCTTCGATCACATTTTCCAATGCTGGCGTGACCACATTACGCTCACAAGCTTGCTTCGCTTTGGCACCATCTTCTAAAATCGTTTCATAGCACAGCTTCGCTAACGCATAAGCGGCTTTGGTTCCTTTCGCCGGTGGACAGCCTTCTTGTGCGCCACAAGGCAATCCAGCATTGACATTAGAAAAAGAACGTTGAGTAGCTCTTGCCTCAAAATAAGTTGATAAGGCATCTCCGATTCCAGAGACAAGAAAACGTGTCGGTGCTTGCGCGATCACGACTGTATCGATCAAAACTACGCTCGGACTTTGGACAAAATACGCGTAGTCATCAAATGCGCCCTCTTCTGTATACAAAACTGCAGAATGACTGGTTGGTGCATCGGTTGCAACGATCGTTGGAACGATGATCAAGTTGCGGCCCTCTGCCACACATTTTGCCGTATCAATAGCTTTTCCGCCCCCTAAACCAATAATACAGTCACAGGCGTTTGCAGCAGCGATTGCTTTTAAACGAGCCACTTCTCCCCGAGTCGCTTCGCCGTGAAAATCACTTTCGACCAAAACAATTTCATAGGTGTTTGCCGTCTGATCTAATTTTTCTTTGACCCTTGCGACATCTTCTTTACTGGCAATCAATAAGGCACTTTTCCCAAAGGTTTTTACAAAATACCCTAGGCGAAGCAATTCATCTTCTCCTTGCACATATTTTGCTGGACTGATAAAAGCTTTTCTCATTACACGACACTCCATTTCTTTTATTTTATTTTTAGTGCAGTCAATTGTTCTATGATCTCTTGCTCAGAAGCAGCAACTTGCAATAATGCAGCAGCAGTATAGGCACTTTCGATCAGCGCAGTATCAAATAAGTGAACTGTTTTATCGGTCAATTCCTCCGCAAGTTCCAAATTGATTTTGGCACTGCCTAAATCATAAAAAGCGAACAGTATCTGGCCCTGGTTCTCTTCAAACGCAGTTACGAGCGTTTCTGCATTTGTCCCGATTCCATTGTCCTCTAAGCCAGCTGCTAAAGTAATGGGAACATCTGGAGCAACTTCTTTGATCAAACGCTGTAAGCCAAAAGCAATTTCATAAACATGAGAGACGAGTACAATGCCGATTTTATTCATCAAAAACACCTGCTTCGATCATTGCGCCAAAAAGAAAGGCACTGGACATTGCGCCGGGATCAATATGTCCCAAAGATCGTTCCCCCAAATAAGAAGCACGACCTTTTTTGGCAACAAGATCCGCTGTTTTTTCGGCAGCTTCTTTCACGACTTCAAAGGACAAGGTTTCTGCTTCCAGAACTACGATCGCTCGTTCCCAAGTTTCTACCATCGTTTTATCTTTAGCTTCAGATTGTCCTCGACGTTTGATACCACTAAGCGCTGCTTCAAGAATCGCTTTGGGATTTTCCATCATGGCGCTCGTTTTCGCCATCTCCAAGAAAGCCGTGCCATAGAGGGGTCCGGATGCGCCACCCACTTTACTGATCAGAGTCATCGCTGTCTTTTTAAAAACCTCTGACACCTCCTCTACAGGTTCCTTTTCTAACGTCTCTATGACTGCTGTCATTCCTCGAGCTAGATTACTTCCGTGATCGCCATCACCGATTGCTGTATCTAGTGCATTCAAATAATCTTTTTCTGTTTGAATCGTTTGATGAAAAAGACGAAGTGTTTTTAATGAATTTTCTTTTGTAAACATTCTTTTCCCCCTCTTACCAAGCGGTATGTGCTACCGGCTCCGTTAAATAAGCCACCCATTCCGGTTCCAATTTTAATAGGGTCAATGAGATACCTGCCATATCGATTGCCGTCATAAAATTGCCGACCTTTGAAAACACCACATCGAGCTCACGATCCAAATGTTTCCGTACATCTTGATAGAAAATATATTGCTCCATCAATGGTGTACCGCCCAATCCATTAACCATCACAGCAAATTTCTCCCCATTTTCCCAAGAAAAAGCCTTTTCTAATTTCTCAATCATTTTTTGAGCGATCTCATTTGAAGAACACATCGTTTCCCGAGCATAACCAGGCTCACCATGAATCCCCACACCAAACTCGATGTCTGTTTCTGTTAGTGTAAAGCCTGGACTTCCCACTTCTGGTACGGTGGCACCACTCAGTGCGACGCTGATGGTTTTTAATTGACGGACAACTTGATTGCCAAGTGCCACTAGCTCATCGAGGGACAATCCCTTTTTGGCAGCAGCACCTAAAATTTTATGCACAAAAACTGTGCCAGCGACACCACGTTTTCCTTGCGTAAAGGTGCTGTCCTCGACAGCAATATCATCATCAACGACCACTGTACCAACTTCAATGCCATCTAGTTCAGCGAGTTCCTTTGCCATCTCAAAGTTCATAATATCGCCAGAATAATTTTTCACGATCAAAACGACACCATTGCCGGTATTCACACTTTTGATTCCTTCGTAAATTTGATCCGGCGTAGGTGAAGTAAACACTTGCCCACAAACAGCTGCCTGTAACATTCCCTCACCGACAAAGCCTGCATGAGCTGGCTCATGCCCGCTTCCGCCACCACTGATTAAAGAAACTTGTTTGGCGAGTTCTTTTTGTTTTACGACAAATGTATTTGGGACTTGTTCAATCGTTGATTCATTGGCTTGAACAATTCCTCGGATCATTTCTGCCAAAACATCTGTCGGTTGATTCATAATTTTTTTCATCGCTTACTTCCTTTCGGCTACGAACAGAACACTATGGAAAACTCAAGCTGTCATCCAAACCATCCACTAGAAGTTTCTCATAGTCCATCTTGATCGTTTGTTATTTTTAATTATTCCTTTTAAAAACAAAAAGCATTCTTGAAAAAATCGATATTACTGTTTTGTAAAAAAAACCGTCTTTCCACTTCACATAGCTTTCCAATTTTTTAATGGAATTCATGCTTTTTTGTTGATCTTCTTATCTATAATCTTACTGTTATCCCGTTGAGTTTACAACGGACAGAAACACTAATGTGTCCGCTTTCAACCCTACCTTTATAGTAGTTCGATACTCAAAAAAAGCGTATAATCGAATTACGATTTAAGTAAAAGGAGCTGGCGTCAATGAATCGTTTTATTCGATCAAAACCACAGATACAGAAACAGATTCTTGCTGGATTTGCCTATACCTATCATGATCGCCTGCGCTGGATTCCCCGCACAGGGATTTTCCTAAAAAGAGAATTGCCAACTAATAAAGTTATTTTATTAAGTGGTGGCGGTAGTGGTCATGAACCTTCCCACATAGGCTATATTGGAAAAAACATGTTGGATGGTGCTATTATGGGATCAATCTTTGAGCCTCCTTCAGCAGAGGAGATTTTTCGTGGTATCAAGGCATCATACAACGGACATGGGACCATCTTGATCATTAAAAACTTTGCTAAAGATGTTCAAAATTTCTTACAGGCGCAAACATGGGCTACCGAAGCTGGGATGAAAGTGGATCATTTGCTTGTTTCCGACGATTGTTCGATTGAAAGTGATACCTTTATCAAACGCCGTAGAGGCGTTGCTGGAACGATTTTTGTCCACAAGCTATTGGGGGCTGCTTCAGAAGAACTACTGTCATTAAAACAATTGAAAGAATTAGGGGAACAGATCGTCCCAAGGATCAAAACACTAGGGGTTGCTTTTGCTCCGCCCTCACCTATCGCACACATTCGTCAGCAATATCATTTAGCTTCGGACGAACTAGCATTTGGCATCGGTATTCATGGAGAGTCTGGTTACCGAACTGAAAAGATCCATTCTTCTGAACGAATCGCTATTGAATTAGTCAACAAACTCAGCAAGCAATTTTCCAAAGCAGAGCTAAAAGACATCGCTCTGCTGGTCAACGGCTTAGGGGCGATCCCTCTTTTGGAACTGGCAATATTTATGAACGATGTCCAACAATTACTAGAAATTGAAGAGATTCGTGCTTCCTTTAAAAAAATGGGCAACTTTTTGACCGCCTATGATACGGATGGTCTCTCGCTTTCCTTTTTTTCCTTGAAAAACAAAAAGTGGCAAGAGTACTTGCATCTTCCGACCGATGCCTTTGGTTGGCATTAAGTCTCGCCTCTTTTGCCTCGATAAAACAAAACAGCTGTCTATTTGCTTAATCAAATAGACAGCTGCTCATATTATTCGCAAATTCTCGTCCACTTGGTTTACAGCCTTCTGACATCCACTTTGTCGTCATCGCCATAAACGCAGTCGCATAAAATTCTTCGATAAACTCACGATTTTCTTTCTTTTTACTGTTGTAGCCCCATTTTATATCCAACATCTTACTGATCAAGCCCTTTAAGTGTTCGACATAATACTCTTGAAAAGAATTTTGACCTTGAAAAGATAACACATTACAATAGAATCGCTTATTTTCTTCAAAGTAAACGAACAAGTCTTGTAATGTCGTCATCCAGTCTTCATAAGCCAAATTATCTGCTATTTTTTCAATGGCTTCTTGCTGAAAAATCCAATCGGTCAAATCATATTTGTCTTGAAAATGATTGTAATACGTTTGACGACGTATATTGGCTGCTAGCATAATCTTTGAAATAGTTACTTTCTCGAAACCAATCTCCACTACTAATTGTTTAAATGCTTTGGAAATTTTTTTCTTTACGATCATTGATTCTGCCATCTAAACACCCTTATCTAGTAAACGAATCTTCCATTTTTCTGATGCTTCCCTAATGGATAGATCTTCGACTCGTTCGGTTAATAAGATGAACCTTCCTGCCTTCGCTATACGAGTATTCTATCTAAGCTATTGTCTGTTTACAATAACAAATAATGAATATTGACAGCTGTTTTTTGCATTTCCTCCCATTGATAAGAAACCAATCGTTATTTGTGCTGATAGAGCTGGTTTCTAGGGTTCTGAAACAATCCGGTCCAACAAACAGTTAAATCATATCTAAAAAATTACTATAAAAGTAACATAACACTTTTTAATCATTTGCCTAATTTTTTTCAGCTTTCACTCATTACTCATTCCGATCAGATCAAACGTTTCCGTTGAAACGATCACTTCAAAAGATGGCCTGCTTGGTCGTGGGAATTTTATCCAGTTTGTCCGTTCTTGAAGATCGTAATACCAGCCATTTGTTGCTGCTTCAAAATCTTGACGACTTAGATATTGTGGCAGCTTTTGCCCATCTAAGGTGACCCAATAAGCACCTTTTTCTTTTGTTATCACCTTCAAGCGATAATACTCGATAGTACTGTCGAAAGTACCTGTTGTTTGAAAGTGGATGGTTTTTCTTTCTCTGCCAGTTGTCTTGATCGTCGTTAGCTTGTAATGCTGCTGTTCAAAATCATTGCTGTGTCCATCATCTTCGTACAAATCGAATCGTTGATTTTCTCCTTCACCTATTAGTAGTTCGATCTGTTTCACCGTATCAGTCGCCCGTTGATGCTCATCAGCACTTGTCACAAAGATACCATCTGCTCTAAGAAACATCGGGATATCTTCTAAGCCGACTGGAATCGTGATCACTTGACCACCCTCATAGCATGTGAATTGCTCGTTTAATTGGAACCATTGACTAACTTTTGGCAAGTAAAGGGTTCGCGTTGTCGCACCTGCTTCCAAAACATTGGCAACTAAAAGCGATGAACCAACCATGAAGGTATGAAAAGGATCTGCATAACAGTTAGGGTCTTCTTGAAATTCGTAGAACAACGGTCTGAGGATCGGATCACCCGTTCGATGGGCTTGATACATTAAGGAATAGAGGTAAGGAAGCATTTGATAGCGCAAGCGAAAGGCTTTTCGAATCAATGGATTCATTTTGTCATACATCCATGGTTGCGTAACTGTGTTATCATCGTTGGCAGAATTGATACAAAAACGCGGTTGAAAAATACCATTTTGAATCCAGCGCAGTAATAATTCTGCATCTGGTGCACCGCCAGCAAAACCACCAATGTCACAGCCAGTATTTGCTACCCCAGACAAACCCATCCCGATGATCGTATCGATATTGTATCGGAGCGTCCGCCAGTCAGTGAGATTGTCTCCCGCCCAAGTTTGCGCATAACGCTGAATCCCGGCATAGCCTGCTCGATTGATGATATACGGTCGCTTATTGGGAAAAACTTCTTTGATCGCTTGTTTTGCCGTATAGGCCATCATGTTGGCTTGGATCGGTTTTAATTCTGCAATTTGACCTCGTTCTGCTCCTTCGCCACAAAGCGCTTGTTTCTCTTCGATCCCATCGTATTCGCAATTATCGTTCCAGACGGTAGTTGTCCCTTTTTCTAAAATCGATGCTTTCAACATTTTTTTCCATGTATTGCGCCCTGATGCTTTTAAGAAATCAACAAAACGACCTTCACCACCCCACCAGCGACCATAGTAATCTTGTTCACCGTCGCAGTCTTTCACAAACACATCATTTGCTTCAAATTCCTCTTTAAAGGGATGCTTTTCTAAAATACCCGGTTTCAAATTCACGATAACATTGATTCCTAGCTGGTTCATTTTGTTAAAAAACGCATTTGGATCAGGAAAACGCGTTTTATTCCAATGAAACACATACCTCAGATTATCTTCTTCACCAGAGGAATAGCCCGAAGCTAGCTTAAAATTATCGATCATCATACCATTGGCACGATGCTTTTCAATCACACCATAGATTTCTTGGTCACAATTTTTGTCAAGTTCTGCATAATACATCGTAGATGCAGTAAAACCTAGGCTGTGTTTAGGCGGCATAGCTTGCTTGCCGGTTAGATCGGTGTAGCGATTGACAACTTCTTTTACTGAAGGACCGTTGATAAAAAAGAGATCAATCTCGTTACCATCTGTTTGATAATAGCTATAGGGGTCCCAATAACCACTGATCTCATTGCCCATATCAAATACAGACTCATAAGAATTGTTATAAAAGAGACCAATCGCTGTTTGGTTGCTTTCACTCAGACGAATATAGAAAGGGATATGCTTGTATAACGGATCACCAAACTCTGGATCGTGACCAATTGCGTCTTTGGCGGACATGCGCATTCGTCTGCCTTTTTTATCATGGTGCCCTGTCTTTTCGCCAAAACCATAAAAATGATCGGTTTTTGGTTCGATTTTATTATAATGGTACGCTCTGCCTAGCTGGTCGATCTCAAAAGCCCGTTCTGGCAAATCAGAGTAAATCAATTCGTCATTCTGGTTGTAGATTCTGAAATGGAAAGGTGCTTTGTGGATGATCACCTTTAATTTTTTGGCAGGAAAAATCAAGGTATCTTCCGTTTCTTCACACGGGACAGTAACCGCTGCGACTCGCTTACGCTCCTCCTTCAATAAGGAATCCAAGCGATCCTCCCAAGCGGTCATTACTAAGGCATACGATTTTTCGATAAATGTCCGATCAAAAGAGGCGCGGATTCGGACAATATCTTCCGTGAGAAATAGTAGTTGAATCGTTGCTTCTTCGGTATGGATCAAGTAATCATCGGGTCGTTTTTCAAGATAAAGAAATGTTTTCACTCTCATAATAGTCCCCTTTTCCCTGAATCAATGCACAGTCCAAGAGACAGGGATTGAATTTTGAATCATTTATTTCTTTCGTAAAAACCATCGCAGCGATTTCACTCAAGACACGCAAGTTAACGATTTGCGGTATCCCTAAAAACTTTCTGAGCTGAACTTTTTTCGTTCTCGTGTAGATCGATGCTTGTTGCTGCTCTTCGATCCAGTGAAAAAATTCATGTCCGAAAACCAGGTTCGCAATTTCTGTGTCGGTGCTCTTGATTGCCCTGTTTTCTAAAAAGGCTGCTATCTGTGTGATTGCTGCCTCATTGATGAATAATTGATTAGGTGGCTGAAACTGCCCTAAGATCATTCCACTAGCATTTAAGGGCACTTGATTTCGCAACAATAGCTTGTTTTGTTTGCAGATGGTCCCCCTATCAAAGGGGTGACCATACATTTCTAAAAATTCTTTGGCAGCAGTTTCGCCACATTGTCGTGCTTGCTCAATCAGCTCCACATGATCTGATCCTTGGTATTTGCAGGCAAAGGGATCGGTCATGAATAGATAATTCGCCCAAAATTCGTCATCGTATTGCGTTAGTTCCTGCAATGGTCGTCTTAAAATAGTCGTGGGATTCATCATTGATCACCTGATCATGTTTGTTTGATGTTTCCTGCGACCAGTAAAACTTCTGTGTCCCCTTGTAAATCATCTAGCTCAATGCCCATCAATAATGCTAACTGTTCAAGCGTTGAAGCAGAGAAGTCCATCACTCGTGAACCAAAACAGACATAAAACTCTGGTCGAACAATGATCTCACTTTGATAAACAGACATTTCTTCCCACAATTTCGCCACTGCCTCTCGGTAAGTGGCAATCGTTGCTTTTGCTGCCAAAGCATTCGCTCGTTGCACTTTGATAAAGCCTTTTTTATCTAAGATGCGAACTTGAGTGGGACCGTCATGTGTCGCTTCACTAAACACGAAGAAGGCATTTGTTTTCGCCAACAAGGTCGTTTGCTGTTCCGTCAAGCGCATGTCTTTGGCAGCCAAAGCCAATGCTTCTTCTTCCGAACATTCTTTTAATAGATCCATGGCTTTGACTTCGGTGGAACCAGTCGCAATCGCGGTCACTTTTGACGTCTGTTGATCGATTTCAATATGAACTTCGATCGTTTCTGCACTTGCTCCACTATCGATGGCCTTATCTAGTGCTTCTTGTTTGATGGCACGAATGTCTTCTGGACTTGGCGATGGGATGATCCGCTCAACGACATCACGCACCATGGCTAAAGCAACACCGATGGAAGAAATCACTTCCGCATTTTCTGGGATATCATATTTCACTTGATCTTTATTGGAATAATACGTAATCAAGGAGGAGGCACCGCCACCTACTCCTACCAAGGAGATTTGGTCTTTTTCTAGCTTGTATTTATCTACCAGTTCGTTGATGACCGGTGCAATCTTTTGGTAAGATTTTTCCATGATTTGGTTCGCGATATCTTCCACTGTCGTCTTGCAATAATCCGCCAATACTTGCATTGCTTTACGTGCAGAAGGAATATTTCCATAAGAAAAATGATTCGGTTCTACCAGACCCAAGACATTGGCTGCGCAAGAGTTTGTAATGGTGACAGCTGAACCGTCTTCCATAAGAATTCGGACGTAATCGGCAGGATCACCAGGCTTAGGCGAAAAGAAATCGACCTTTGGCTGATTGATTTTCTCAGTATCGGTGTATACGGCATAATCAAGTCCTGCGATATGTGCAGAACGTGGGCCAACGTCAATGATCCCATTTTTATCCGCGCGAACCATTGAACCACCTGCAACGCCGAGGATTCGTACATCTAATGAACTGATGTACGTAGCATGACCACCCACGATAGAATAATCGATCGTGGGCCGTCCATTTTTGATGACACCGATATTGGTGGTCGTTCCACCAACTTCAAAATAGATCCCATTTGAAGCCCGCAAATACATCAATGAACCCATGACCGAAGCAGCCGGTCCTGACAACATCGTCAATACGGGACGACGCTTCATTTCAGTGATTTCCATCACCCCACCGTCACCACGCATGATCATCAACGGAACAGTTACGCCTGCTTGTCGAACGGCATTTTCGGTTGATGTTGCGGTATTTAGCATTTTTGGTAAAATACTGGCATTGATCACTGCCGTACGGGTTCGCCGCGTTAAGCCATATAGCTTCGTGATATCTGATGCCATCGTAGAAGGAATATTTTTTTGCTTCGCTACATTGGAAACCAGCTCCTCAGGACCGATATCATCTACCCCAAACGCCATGGAAGAAACGATGACCTCCGCAGATTCTTGCTTTAGCGCAGCAATTTTGTCACCGATTTTGTCTTCTGATACTTCTTTTAGTTTCAGAAATTCATTAGCGATCTGAATTTCTTTGCCTTCTCCTAAAACAATATTTTTTATGTTTAATTGTTTCTTTGCGAGAAATCCTTCTAAGCCGCCTTTGGCTATCCCTAAAATCCCTACTTTCGCCACGTCACCTTCAATTAATGCATTGGTCGCCTGCGTGGTACTATGGGCAACAAAAATCACTTCTTCCGGAGCAATATTGTTTTCTTTTAAGCAATTTTGAAAGGTCTGAATGACACCTTTTGCCACTCCTGAAACATCATCGTGGGTTGTTTTGACGGAAGATTTCCCAATAATCTCATGCGTCGCATTATCGATCGCTACCGCTTTTGTATGGGTTCCACCCACGTCAATTCCCATCCGTACTCTTCTTGTCATGTTCTATACCACTCTTTTCTAGCCTTTTGTGCTGATTTTTTACATTAAAGATCCGTACATGAGATAGACAACGATTGCCATAATGACACATAGGGTCGCTGATGTTGGGATCCCAAGACGCATATAATCTTTGGACTGTACTTTGGCATAATCCAATGCCCAGACTGCTCCTGAAAGGGTAATGTCTAGTCCTTGGGGAATGATCGTTGTCACGATAAACAATGGATAGAGAAATTGAATCGGCCAACTTGTTACCGCAGCTACGACATGTAAAAGTGCAAGACCGCTTCCTACTAAATTCATCGGCCCTCTAAAATGCCCTAAGACACCAAAGACACCAAACACGATCGCCAATCCTAATGTGGTTGCAGGAATCACTGGGCTTAATAATGCGCCTAAATAGGGAGCAACATACGCAGCTGCCGCATTGTAAGTGGCGATGGCTAACAAGAACGCCATCATCGGTGCAACACTGATCGCCCCATCAGACCCATATTTGGCAATTTTCCGACTGGCCTCCACAAAGCCACCTTTTAGATGCCCTGTAGTGATCAGTGCAAACAAACTGGATAAAATAAAGGAAAGGATCACGGGTAGATTAAATGCGATCAACAAAATCACAGGCATAGCAACGGAAATCAGTGAAAGAGCAGGAGCACTTTTGGCTGTGGACTGACCTGCATCCCAAGAATAGACTTTTTTGGCTTTCCCGATCTTCACATTAACGATCGTCAAGATCACGATCAAAGAAATCGTCGCTGCCACGATCGCAAATGGGAAATAATCATTGTAACTATAATTCGCAAATTCTGGACTCGTCGTTTCGAAAATCGTTTGATACTGTTGGAAATTCACTACATTCAAGAAGGAGGCACTCACTCCCGCTGAACCAATAAAAGCAAAAACGGAAACAAGTGGTGAGATACCTAATGCCAGCATGATTGGTAAAACAACTACCCCGATAGCAATGTATGGTCCGACACCAGTTAACGAAGTGAACAATACAGCTGTAACCAAGCACAGCAAGTTGACGGTCACTCGCGGATGATCGCCCCCTAATTCCACGGTCTTACGAATCAAAGTAGAAGCAATCCCTGTTTCAATCAAAACGGTACCAAAGAATGCCCCGAACAACACATTGACTAAAACATTTCGTCCATATGCTTCGGGTCCCGCTTGGAAGACATCCGTCAGCACTTCAACTGCGGTCAATCCCTCCATAGCACTATTGGGCTCAATCATATTTCCTGCAAAACTAATGGCGATCCAAATCGCACTCATTAAGAAAAAGCCAACGGTCATGTTATAGCCCTTGATACAATAAAAAGCCATAAATAAAATCGACAAAATGACCAATCCGCCTAATACCTGTGTAATCATTTATTTTCCTCCTCGTTTTTACATTTCTTTTTCTTACATCCCTAACAAATCAAAGTTTTCAAAGGAGATCACCGCTTGATAATCTGCTTTTGGATTTGGGTATTTGATAAAGACTTGACCCATGGTTTGACTATAGTACCAGCCTTCCTTCGCAGCCTCGAATTGCTTACGATGCTGAAAATGAGGAACAAGCTGCCCATCAATCGTTACCCAAAAAGGCGCTTTTTCGTGGTTGATGATTTTTAAAAGAATCTTTTCGATCTGCGTTGGATAGTCACCCGTTCGTTTCACTGTCACTTTGACCTGTTCTCCAGGTTCCACATAAATCTCTTCTTTCAAGTAGGCGCCTGTCTTGTAAGCCAATGATTTCCCGTCATCTTCATAATGGGTGAAGTGACAAGCTTGATCTGGTGCCACTAAAATCTCTAGATCAGTGACCGCCTCAGAATGAAGATTTCTTACTTCATTCGCTGCAAAAAGGGTGATCGCCCCACCAATCACAAACAACGGTACACTATCGATCGTCACAGGAATGGCTAGTGTTTGGCCCCCTTGGTAATTCTGTCGTGAATAAAAGTCATAATAAACTGCCCCTTCTGGCAAATAGACCTCACGGACTTTTTGGCCTTTTTCAACGACATTCGCTACGAGTAATGATTCTCCGACAACAAAATCAATGCCGTTGTCATAACAGTTGGCATCCTCTTGAAATTTCATAAAGGTTGGTTGAATAATTGGCAAACCAGTCTCAGCCGCCCGCACCATCAATGAATAATAATAAGGAATCATTTTGTATCGAAATTGGATCGCCTCCGCAATCCGTTGCTTACTTGCTGAAAACATCCAGGGTTCAGTCACCGTATTATCAGTATTGGTTGAATGAATCGAGAAGCGGGGCTGGAAAATTCCATTTTGGACCCAGCGGACAAACAACTCTTCTTCAGGAGCATCCCCATAAAAGCCACCGATATCGCAGCCATAATTGGTCACCCCAGAAAGCGCCATTCCTAAAACTGTCGCGATGTTGTATTTTAGCGACTCCCAACTCGTTCGGTTATCCCCAGACCAAGATTGGGCAAAACGCTGAATTCCCGCATGCCCTGCCCGACAAACCACAAAGGGTCGGGTGTTCGGGTGCTCTTCTATGATGGCTTCGGTTGTGATTTGGCACATAAGATTTGCCATGATTGGACGCAGCTGACCAATGGTACCGGTTTTCCCATCATAAAAACAACGAGCATCTTGATCGACAATACTTTCATATTCACAATTATCATTCCAAACACTGGTTACACCGTAAGATAAGACATGTTCCTTTAAATACTTTTTCCAAATCCTCCGTGTATGGGGATTGGTAAAATCAGCGAAAACTCCTTTTCCTCCCCACCAAGTACCTAAAGCATTTTTACCTTTGTCCATGCTGTCTTTCACAAAAATTTGTTCTTCTTGAAGTGCCTGAAAGAATGGGTGCGTTAAGAGAATCCCGGGTTTGACATTAGGCGAGGTCGTGACGCCCCGTTTCTCCATCTCAGCGAAGAATCCTTTAGGGTCTTTAAATCGCTCCTTGTTCCACGTAAAAAAGTAGCGCTGCCCCTCATGATTGCAATAGCCTGAAGACAACTGGAAGCCATCGATCGGTACCGATTCTTCTTTAGCGGTATCAATGAAATCAATGATCGCTTGATCGCAATCTTTAGACAGTTCAGAATAATACATGGATGAACCTAGGTAGCCCAATGCATATTTAGGTAGAATCGCCGACCGTCCAGTCAACGAGGTATAGCGCTGAACCACTTCTTTGATCGTTGGTCCTGCAATAAAAAATAAGTCAATGTCTCCTCCGTCTACTCGAAAACGACTGTGTTTCTTCCAATAATTACTATGTGAGCGCCCCATATCAAAATCACATTCATATGTGGTGTGATAAAAGTAACCACTGGCAACTTTTGTTCGCTTATTGCTTTTTACATAGAAGGGAATGTGCTTATAAAGAGAATCGGCATTTTTAGGGTCATAGCCCATCGTATCGCGAGGACTCATAACCATAAAAGTATGACTTTTCTCTATAGCACCTGTTTTTTCCCCAAATCCGTAAAAGCAATCTCCCTCTACTATTTCACTGGTGTGGATTTTGCGCTTATTCGCATCTTCCATCAATGCAAGATCGACGATATCTTTGTGCAAAACCAAATCCTCTTGGTCGTAAATCACCAATTGATAGGGATCCTTGTAGAGAAACACTTTCAATTTCTTGCCGATTAACTCAATCTTGTCTTCTTCTTCAATGACCTGAAATTCTTGTAAATCGACTCGCTGACGCTCTGCTCCAATCAACTGATCGAAGCGATCTTCCCAGCCTGTCAACACTAAACTGTAAGACGCCTCATCAAATTCCTCATCAAAGCTGGCACGAATCCGAATAATTTCGTCAGTCAAGAACATGATCTTCACTAAACAACCATTTGTTCGAATCAAAAAACAGTGATTTTTTTCTTGACTATCGATGACACTTGTTGCAATCTTCATATATACCTCCTTAAACGATTGTCACAAAAACGGACTTAGAAATCGCTTTCACTTACACTAAAAAAAATAATTGCTTTCTATCTAGGAAGAGCAATTTTCTATGACCGTTTGCTTATTGATAATAGTAACTTCTCATATATTAATATACAACGGACAGATTTCGAGAATTGTCCTCCTCACTTCTGCAACCTGATTCTGGTCCCTTGGGTTGCCTTTTCGATAGCGAAGTGATTTATAAAACGTCGAGTCTATTCAGCAAAAAGGAGTGTTCAAATGGTTTTCTTTTATCAATTCCTGCTGGGATTGTTTGCCAGCATATTCGTTGCAGCGGCAGCATTCGTCTTTCAGTGGCTAACTGTTTCTGGCGCACTGGCTGCGATTCTTTGCGGCACACTGGTCATTGGCTTTGGTCCGTGGTACAGCATCTTTTTGATTGGCTTTTTCTTTGCCAGCTCTGGCATCATTGGTCTTTTAAAGGAAATGCGCAGTCAGCCAGAGTCAGCTGTGCTTGCCAAAGGTGCTCGCCGTGATGCAAAACAAGTCTTTGCAAACATCGCACCAAGCATCTTTGCTCTACTGCTTGCCTTTTGGACGAAAGAACCGCTATTCCTTTGGGGATTTGTGGCGGGAATCGCTAGCTGTACGGCTGACACTTGGGGCTCAGAAATCGGCGTGCTGAGTCCAAGTTCACCGCGTCACTTACTAACGGGAAAAAAATTACCACCGGGACTTTCCGGCGGTGTCAGTTGGTTGGGAACTGCCGCTTCCCTAGCAGGGAGTCTCGCCATCACTGGTTTATTCGCAGCAGCCTTATGGTTGAACGGCAAGCCGTTCTCCTTTGATCTCTGGTTGACCTTGACTGCTTTAGGCTTTGGCGGTAGTCTCTTGGACAGCTTACTGGGCGCAACGATTCAGGTGCGCTATCAATGCCCTGTCTGTCACCAATACACCGAAAAAAAAGTCCACCACGACGTTGCAACCAAGCAAGTCGGCGGTCTTACCTTTGTAACGAATGAAGGGGTCAATTTGCTGAGTTCAATAGTGATCGTTACTTTGACTGTATGTTTCTTTTACTTAAAAATGTCTACCGCATCATAAAAAAAACAGCAAAGCACGTCACTAATGTGAGGTGTCTTGCTGCTTTTTTGCTCAATACCGATTAAGCAATATCCACTAAGCGGATCTTCGTGACATTTTTGTAGACAGACAATTCTTCGATCACTTCAGAAAAGCCTAGCCCTCGGGGGAGATCAATCGTATAAATGTTGGTATAAATGCGATAGTCTTCCATAAATTTGACATCAAAATTGACATCTTCGATCACGATATTTTTCTCTTGGAAGTACTCCGTCAAAAACTCTTTGGTCTCGGTGCGATGGATGTACTGGATCTCTAATTTTTTTGCTGTTGGTACACGGACGATCCGCTTAACGATCGTCAATGCAAAGAAGATCCCGATAAAACTGCTTAATGCGATGGTGTAAAAGCCCATCCCGATGGCAATTCCTAAACCTGCGATCGCCCATAAGGAAGCAGCCGTCGTCAACCCCGTCACCGAGCGCTTCGTCACAATGATCGTTCCGGCGCCTAGAAAACCGACCCCGCTGACGACTTGTGCGATCAATCGTGCTTCGTCTGAACGAATCACGCCTGCTAAATCTGGATGATCCAGCGCATCTCGCATGGCACCTGTGGCGATCTCCACTTGGATCAAGGCAATGACACAAGCCCCCATGCAAACCAAGATATGGGTTCTAAGACCAGCTGGTCGGCTTTTGTATTGCCGCTCGTACCCAATCGCTCCTCCCATGATCATTGCCAGCAGCAATCTCAGCGCTACTTCAGGAATGGATAAATGCATATCAACCATTTGCATCCCTCTTTTCTTCGTATTCTCTCTTTTAACTATAGCATCTCTGATGAAAAAAAGAAAAAAACAGCGCCGAATCAGTCAAATAAAAAAAGCCCCCTCAGAAAATAAGCAAGTAAGCTACAAACCATTGCTCGCAGCTGCGCTGGCGCTACTGCACAAGCGCAGGGGGAAGCTGCGAGGATGGCTCATTTTTCCTTCTGACTTATTTCTGAAAAGGGCTGATTTTGTTTTACAGCTTGCTGGCAGCAGCCTCATCGATGATCACGATCACGTCATCATGCTTTTGTAAAACAGAAGCCGGTAATTCGTTGGTTACGGGTCCTTCAATCATTTTTTGGATCGCATCCGCTTTGACTTCGCCAAATGCCATCAAAATGATTTTTTTGCTTTGCATAATCGAACCGATCCCCATTGAAATTGCCGTCGTTGGGACGTCTTCGACTTTATCAAAGTAGCGTTTGTTGGCATTGATGGTCGATTCAGTCAAATCAACGACTGAGGTCGTTCCTTCAAAAGATGCACCAGGTTCGTTGAAGCCGATATGTCCGTTTTGACCGATACCCAAGATTTGGATATCAACTGGGTGATCCGCAATCACGCTATCGTAGCGTTGGCATTCTGCTTCTAAGTCTTCCGCTTTGCCGTTTGGTACGAAGGTTTCTTTGAATGGTTTTTTATTGAATAAATGAGCATTCATGAAGTAGCGATAGCTTTGTTCGTCTTCGCCGCCTAGTCCTACGTATTCATCTAAGTTGACTGAAGTCATTTCTGAAAAATCGACATCACTGGCAGTCATTTCTGCATAAAGGGTTTCTGGCGTGCTTCCTGTTGCTAAGCCTAGGACCTTGGCGCCATTTGCCATACCTTCTTGAATCAATTCAAAAGCTTTCTTTCCGCCTTGAGCAGCATCTTTAACGCGAATAATTTCCATGATCAGCGCTCCGTTTCTATTTGGTATAGTCCAATAATACCACAGGTTGTGTTTGATTACAATAATTAGTCTAGACCAGATGACGATTTTTTCTCGCCAATCAAAAAAAGACGAGCTCTAAAATGCGCTCGTCTCTACTCGTATTCTACTTGCTTACCAATTTGTATAAACATCAATACCGCTATGACCGACACCTGTGTCATAGACTTTATAGGCACCTAAAGATGATTGACCAGTCGATCCTTTCGGTTGATTATCGCTGGCAACAACGATGTACCCATCGGCATCACGGATGGTTCCGTCTGATGCTACATGGCGACCTGGGATATTCAATCCGCCTCCTGGCAAGACTTTTTGTGAGTAGTACGATTCTCTCACACCATTGAAGTAGTTGATCCCATCCACTGGATTCAAGACACCAGAACCAGCACCAGGAACGCTTGAACGAGTTTGACTCACGTTAGCAGTCGCTGTAGATTCACTTTTTTCTGTACTTTCTTTCGTATTTGTTTCTTTGTTTTCTACTGATTGGCCATCGTTAGAAACCAACAATGTTTCGCCATCAAAAATCATATTTGGATTTTCGATCGAATTATTTAAAGCTAAAAGGTCTTCGACCGTTGTTTGATAAGTAGCAGCGATCCCAGATAGAGTGTCCCCTGGTTTGACAACATGGGTTTGTTCTGCTGCTGAAACAACTGTTCCGCCAACGAATAAACCAAATCCTGCAACAACTGTAAATGCAAATTTTTTCAAATGAAAAAACCTCTCTTTTGATTATTTGTCCCGCTATCGGGCACAAGTAAGAGAATAACATTACAATATTGCAGGAAGGTTTCAGAAATATTTTTCATTATCACAATTGTTAAACAGAAAGTTACAGGATTTTTATTCAAAAATGCTAAACTTACAATATTGTTATCCCTTTCGATGAGTGCTTTTAGTGGCCACATGCTATAGTGATGCTAGTAATGGAAAGGAATGACACCCATGAAAAAACTACTAGTAACGCTTGGCGTTTTGATTATTGTCGTAGCCGGCTATTTTGGCTACACGTACTACGCAACAACGTATCGCGGCATCACGGCTTATGCTATCACGCCCAACAAAGTCCCTGAAAAGACACAGACCTACAGCGATTCTGGTGAAAAAATCGATGGCTCTTTCACCTACAAATACACCTTTGAATTCGTAAAGAAAAATGGTGAAAAAGAACTCATGACCTATGACCTGACGGGCGAAAATGTAAAACCATTGGCTCCAAATACTTTAGTCAAAGCAGAAATCAGTAAGACCCGCATCATTTCTGGTCCCAACGAAGTCCCTCAATCAGAAGTCCCCGCAAAAATACTGTCTGAGCTGGAAACCTTTGACGAATGAGAACTTCTTACAAGAAACTTTCTACTTTTTAAGGTTCATTTTACTTTGACCGACTATGCTAGCTTTATACCAAAACTATTTTTCTTCCTCTTACCAGTCCTCGCCCGACTGGTATTTTTTGATTTTTCCCAATGGTCAGGAGTTACGCTTCTTATAGACAAAACCGCTCTAGCTTCGCAATGGTTTTTTTCTCAAATTTTGATCAAGCAGCTATTGACGATCGGAAATAAATAAAAACCAGAGTCAATAGGATAAACGCTGGTTTCATCATAAAAAACCGCTAGATTGTTTATCTCTAGCGGCTTTTTTTGCAATTTTAATAGAGTTCCAAGTATTGTTCTCTTTCCCACTCGGAGACTGTTTGGCGGAAGGCTGCCCATTCTAATCGTTTTGCTTCGACAAAGTTGGCATAGATGTGTTTGCCTAAAGCGTCGATCATCACTTGATCTTTGCGCAATGCTTTGATGGCATTGTGGATCGTTGATGGCAGATCTTCGATTTGTGCTTCTGCCCGTTCTGTTTCGTTCATGATGTAGATGTTGCGGTCGACAGCTGGTGGTGGTGTCAACTCACGTCTAACGCCATCAAGTCCTGCTTGTAATAAAACAGCCATTGCTAAGTATGGGTTAGCGGATGGGTCAACTGAACGCAATTCCAAACGCGTTGACAAGCCTCTTGATTCTGGTACCCGAATCAATGGTGAACGGTTGCGTCCTGACCATGCCACGTATACAGGCGCTTCGTAACCTGGCACTAAGCGTTTGTAAGAGTTGACGGTTGGGTTGCAGACAGCTGTGTAAGCACGGGCGTGTTCGATCAAACCGCCTAAGAAGTGATACGCTGTTTGGCTTAATTGCATTGGTCCTTCTTCATCAAAGAAGACATTTTCATCACCTTTGAACAAGGACATGTTGCAGTGCATGCCTGAACCGTTGATGCCGAACAATGGTTTTGGCATGAAGGTCGCATGCAAGCCGTGTTTACGAGCAATGGTTTTCACGACAAGCTTGAAGGTTTGGATGTTGTCACATGCTTCCACTGCATCCGCATATTTAAAGTCGATCTCGTGTTGCCCTGGTGCCACCTCATGGTGAGACGCTTCAACTTCAAAGCCAAGGCTTTCTAATTCTAATACGATATCGCGACGGCAGTTTTCCCCTAGATCGGTTGGGGCAAAATCGAAATAGCCGCCTTTGTCGTTTAATTCCGTTGTGATTTCGCCTGCTTCATCTAATTTGAATAGGAAAAATTCGGGTTCTGGTCCAAGATTGAAAGAAGTAAAACCAAGGGATTGCATGTCAGCTAATGCCCGTTTTAAGTTGCCGCGAGGGTCGCCTGCAAATGGGGTGCCATCTGGATTGTAGATATCACAGATCAAGCGAGCCACTTTGCCATGTTCACTTTCCCAAGGGAAGATCATCCAGGTCGACAAATCAGGATACAGATACATGTCACTTTCTTCAATACGGACAAATCCTTCAATAGAAGAACCGTCAAACATCATTTTGTTTTCCAGTACTTTATCTAATTGACTTACAGGTACTTCAACGTTCTTGTTCGTTCCTAAAATATCAGTAAACATCAAGCGTAAAAAGCGCACGTTCTCATCCTTTACGATTTGTTTGATGTCTTCGGCAGTTCTTTCAAATTTTGGCATAGTATCCCTTCCTTTTTCCCAATTCTTTTTTTATATCACAGCAATGATCTACAAGTGCTCTACATTCGTGGACCTTTTTGCTGGTATGGCTGTTGTTGATTCAATCCACCTTGAGCCAAGAGTTCATCATAAAAAATTCGACGTACATCTTCATCGGTCAGCGGCGGTTTGTTCTTCGCTTCTTTTTCTTTGGCAACTTTCATTTCATAAACTCGTTTGATTCCCGCCATGTTCAGTCCATCGGAAAGATAGTCTTTGATCTCAAGCAAGG
Organism: Enterococcus casseliflavus; assembly: GCF_029215545.1. Classification (NCBI taxonomy): domain Bacteria; kingdom Bacillati; phylum Bacillota; class Bacilli; order Lactobacillales; family Enterococcaceae; genus Enterococcus; species Enterococcus casseliflavus. The sequence goes on from NZ_CP119393.1 coordinate 2,906,416, forward strand.
TATCAATATCATTCAGCGAGTACATTCGTCGATTGCCATCGCTGCGTTCCGGGTGGATCAATTCTTGTTCTTCGTAATAACGAATTTGACGGGCGGTGAGATCGGTCAATTTCATGACTGTTCCGATAGGAAAGACTGACATTGAGCGCCGCAATTCTTTTTCCCGCATAACTTGGCTCCCCTCCGTTTCAATGATGCTGCGTAACTTTATGGAAACTATACCAATTCTTTTTTTGCGTGTCAACCCCTCATGTTAGAAAAAGTGACATGAATGCAAATTTTTTTGATTTTTTCATTGGGCCCTTGATTTGATCGCATGTTCAAGCAGTCCTTTTTCTGGAAGAAATGGTGCCTTAGACAAAAATGTTCGGGTTTTGCACTCGAAGGAAGCCAAACCACTTATACTTCCATAATTTTGTCACCACAAAAAAAACGGTGCATCAGCTGCACCGCTTCTGTTTATTCTTGTTCTTGCGCCATTCTGCGTAGTGGATAGGTATCCTCCAGCGCAAATCCTTTGATATGATAGGTCTGTGTTGCTTCATCGAAGGCATTGCTCAACACTAGTGACTCCCGTTTTAAACGATTCAGCGCATTGCCTTCATCGGCTTGCAGCACTAGATGATAAGGCTGCATGATCTGCATCAATTCCATTTTGATCGCCTGAGTCAAGCGTTCTTTGCCTTTGGTACTCTTTGCTGAGATCAAGACATTGGGAAAGAGCGTTGGGACAAACTGATCGGCGTCGATGCGATCCGCCTTATTGTAGACCGTCAACATCGGTAATTGGGTCAAAGAAAGTTCCTCCATTAATTTTAAGACGGTCTCCTCTTGCTGGACCCGTTCTTCGGAACTGGCATCGACGACATGCAGCAAGAAGTCCATGTTTTGACTTTCTTCCAGTGTGGAATGAAACGCATCGATCAATTGGGTCGGCAATTCTTGGATAAAGCCAACCGTATCGGTAATGGTGACTTCAAATCCTTCCGGCATCCGCCAGCGTTTCGTCAACGGATCGAGTGTTGCGAACAGCTGGTCTTGTTCATACGTATCCGCACTGGTCAAAATATTTAAAATGGTTGATTTTCCGGCATTGGTATAACCAATCAAGCCCATTTGAAAGACTTGGCTGTCTTTGCGCTTTTGGCGTGTCCGGTCTCGATGGGCGGCCACTTCCTTCAATTCCCGTTTGATGATGGTGATGCGGTTGCGGATGTGTCGACGATCGGTCTCCAGCTTGGTTTCCCCTGGCCCTCTCGTTCCGATTCCGCCCCCCAGCCGAGACATGTTCTTTCCTTGCCCTATCAAACGTGGAAGCAAATAATCCAGCTGCGCCAATTCTACTTGCAGCTTTCCTTCTTTGGAACGGGCACGCATCGCAAAAATATCGAGGATCAGCTGGACGCGATCAATCACTGGCACTTCTAGCGCATCACCGATCAACTGGCTTTGCCTTGGTGTCAGTTCATGATTGAAGATCACTAGATCTGCTTCATGTGCTTCTGCCAACTGCTGCAATTCCGCAACTTTCCCCTTGCCAATCACGGTTTGTCGATCGACTTGCTGCCGTTTTTGCACCAGTGAAAAAACAACTTCACCATTGGCGGTTTTTGTTAAGCTTTTCAATTCTTTCATTGACGAATCAAAATGAAGATAGTTTTTCTCCGTTTCTACTCCGACAAGAATCACACGTTCTTGGCTCATCTTTTCTCCTCCAACCATTGGTCGATTTCTGTTTCAAGGGTACGTTGTTCTTCAGGTTGCCTCACTAAATCAATCCATCGGGGCTGTGCTCGGTTATTGAACCACGTCAGCTGCCGCTTGGCGTAGCGGCGTGAGTTTTGCTTGATTTGCTCAATGGTCTCCTCCAATGTGGCCTGCCCTTGTAAATAGGGCAAAAATTCCTTGTAGCCGATCCCCTTAGCGGCTTGCGTTTCTGGATACTGCAAAACAGCTTTTGCTTCTTCGATCAAGCCTTGATCCATCATCAAGTCCACCCGCTGATTGATTCGCTGGTATAACACTTCTCGCTCAGTGGTTAACCCGATCATGAAGAAATCGTACAAAGCTTGTGGTGTCTCTTTTGGTGCAGCGATACTTTCGCCAGTCGTTTCAAAAACCTCCAACGCACGAATCACTTTCCGCTCATTGTTGTAGTGGATCTTCGCTGCTGCCAAGGGATCGACCGCCTGCAGCTTTTGCCATAAAGCTTCTTTGCCGATGGCTGCTGCTTCTTGTTCGTAACGCTGACGAATCGTTGGGTCGCCTTCTTCTGCCCCTAAACGAAAGTCATACAGCAGCGCTTGGATGTATAGCCCTGTTCCCCCTACAACGATCGGCAGCTTTCCTTGCTGCTGGATCGTCTCGATGGCTTCACGCCCCATTTGCTGGAAATCAGCGGCAGAGTATGCTTCCGTCATTGCACGAATATCGATCAAATGATGAGGAATCCCTGCCATTTCTTCCTTCGTCACTTTGGCGGTACCGATATCTAACTGACGGTAAATTTGCATGGAATCCCCGCTGATGATCTCCCCTTGGTATTTTTGGGCTAACTGGATACTCAAGGCGGTTTTGCCAACTGCGGTCGGTCCCACAATTACTAAGACTTTTTTCATCCTTTTGTTTCCTCGCGGACCTGTTGCACAATTGCCCGAGCTTTTTCTGGAAAATCGGTGATGATCCCCGTCAACCCCAGAGCCAAGCAGGTGCGAATCGCCGCTTCTTCGTTGACAGTCCACGGACGGATCGCGATCGGAAAATCAGTTAAGACCGTTGCTGTCTCTTGAACCCAGCGATAGGCAGGATGAATTCCTTCGATATACGGTCGGCTGAGCGCCAACGGTGGTTTGTCTTCCCCGCGTCCCATAATAAAATCAAGGGTCGCATCCGGTTCGATCGCATGCATCCGATCCAAGGTCTCGATATTGAAGGAACAATACCAATGAGTAAAGGGCCATTCTTGACTATTCATTAAGTCGGATACTTTGGCTTCGATTCCTTCATACTCATAATGATCGGTTTTTAATTCGATCGTCAAAATGCCACGATAATTCTTCGCTGCAAGTAAATCCAACACTTCTTTTAGCGTGGGGATTTTGGCGGCTTGGAATTCCTCAGAAAACCAGCTGCCAGCATTGAGGTCTTTTAGTTCAACAACCGTCAGGTCACAGATCCGACCTTTGCCGTTGGTCGTTCGATCAACCGTTTCATCATGCATGACGATCAAGCCGCCATCTTTTGATAGATGTACATCTAACTCAATGATATCAGCTTTGACCCGCACCGCTTCCGCAAATGCTGGTAGCGTGTTTTCAGGTCGGTTGCCGCTACTCCCGCGGTGGGCAACGATTTGTACCATCATTCTTTCACTCCATTCTCACTCTTTATTTTACCATGGAATCTCCTAGAACCAAAAAGCCTCTGTTTGTTTCGATACTCTTAATGAATAATAACGCTTTGTTTCGGTCAAAGAAAAACACCCTTACTATGATCGCAGTAAGAGTGTGTGTGATCAGTTGAAAAAGTGCAATCGTCGATACTCTGGTTTGGTTACCTTAACCAAGGCGACCGACTGACCAGAAGAATCAAATCGTTTTTGAAAAATAGGTCAACGGTTCGCTCGTCATATTTTTCATTTGGTTTTTACGTTCATTGACCATTTCAACCAATTGATCAAGGAAATTTTCCATAATGATCCGACCGCCTTTATACGTATACCCACCGATCTTAACGGTTTCCTCTGGCGACAAAATCACCCGACGTGTCCCGATTTTTTTGAAAAATTCTTCCAAGAAAAAATTCGGTAGATAAAAACTATTTTGCGCCGCAAAAGATTGTAGATAGGCAAAATCATCGATGGTGATATAACAGTCGTCAAAGGCATCAAAGCTGACATACTCATCCATCAGCATGACCCGTTTTTGTAGAATCTCACTGATTTTTTGATTCAATAAAACCAACGTTTCGATTTCTTTGACTTTATGCTCCAACAAACGGCGTTGTTTTTCTTTTTGCTCCTCATACCGAATGCGTAAATTAAAAATGATGGTTACTAACAATGCGCCCACTAAGACGCCGATCAAACCTGCTATTGCTACTGCCATTCTTCGATCCTTCCTCATTCCTTTTTTCATATTGTATCATATTTGAAAGTTTCGCAAAAAAGATAACGAACTTTTTATTTGACCTTTCTTGACCTAATCGGTATACTATCTCTTAGATATTGCGAAAACTTTATGCTAAACTATATCTATAACGATTTTTAGGAGGACTATCACTATGAATTTAATTCCTACAGTCATTGAACAATCATCTCGCGGTGAAAGAGCGTATGACATCTATTCTCGTCTATTAAAAGACCGGATCATTATGTTGAGTGGTCAAGTAACCGATGACTTAGCAAACTCGATCATTGCTCAGCTTTTATTCTTGGACGCGCAAGATTCTGAAAAAGACATCTACTTGTACATCAACTCGCCTGGCGGAAGCGTTACTGCTGGTCTAGCGATCTTTGATACGATGAACTTTATCAAAGCCGATGTTCAAACCATCGTTATGGGGATGGCTGCTTCTATGGGTTCATTCTTATTGACCGCTGGTGAAAAAGGCAAACGCTTTGCATTACCAAATGCAGAGATCATGATCCACCAACCATTAGGTGGCGCACAAGGACAAGCAACTGAGATCGAAATTGCTGCCCGCCACATTTTGGCAACCCGCGAACGTCTGAACAAAATCTTGTCAGAACGTACCGGTCAACCAATCGAAGTGATTGAACGCGACACCGATCGTGACAACTTCATGACCGCACAAGAAGCCAAAGATTACGGCTTGATCGACGAGATCATGGAATCAAACAAATTGAAATAAGCTTGCATAAAAAAAGGTGCACGAAGCAATTCGTACACCTTTTTTCGTCTTTTGGTTCATCATCAGACTTCACCATATTCGCCCTGTTGGTAAGCATACCCATTTTCCACGTAATGCGTGATGTTTGCCTGATTTTTGGCGATTTCTTCCTCTGTCAACGGGCGGATCACTCGTGCCGGACGACCAAATGCCAACACATTGGGCGGAATGACGGTTCCTTCCGTCACTAATGAACCGGCACCTAACAAACTATTTTCACCGATCACTGCATGATTCAAAACAATCGAGCTCATGCCGATCAGCGCCCCTTTTTTGATGGTACAGCCATGAAGCATACACTGATGCCCAACAGTCACATCGTCTTCAACGATCGTCGGGGCATCGTGATCAACGTGGATGATCGTTCCATCTTGAATATTGGTACGCGCGCCGATTTCGATGCGATTGGCATCGCCTCGAATCACTGCTTGAAACCAGACCGTACTCTCTTTTCCTAGTGTCACGTTTCCTACGATCGTCGCATTTTTTGCCACAAAACAAGGTGTTCCTTGCAACGAGGCTGGCGAAACTGTTTTGTGGGTTTCATTCCCTGATTGTTCTTTGTCCATCAACTTCTCCTTCCAATCCATAAACGGATCTGCACTTTCTTTTTTCACTATAGCACCACCCTTGCGACAATGCAAAAAGAGCGCCAGTCTGACTGGACGCTCTTTTGGGCTTACTCTGCTTCTTCTGAAAATTGACTTTGGTACAGTTGGCTATAAAAGCCGCCAGCTGCCAACAAGGTTTCGTGATTGCCTTTTTCAATGATCGACCCTTGATCCATCACTAAGATCAGATCTGCTTCACGAATCGTTGACAAACGATGGGCGATCACAAAGCTGGTACGACCTTCCATCACTTTATCCATTGCTTTTTGAATCAGCGCTTCTAAGCGGGTATCCACCGAACTGGTGGCTTCATCGAGAATCAAAATCTTCGGATCAGAGATGACAGCCCGAGCGATGGTCAACAATTGTTTTTGTCCCAAGGAGACATTGTCCCCTTCAGAATTGATGATCATTTCGTAGCCGTCTGGCATCGTGCGAATGAAGTGATCGACGTTGGCGGTTTTCGCTGCATCAACGACTTCATAATCGGTGGCATCTAATTTCCCAAAGCGAATGTTGTCGCCGATCGTGCCTTCGTACAACCATGCATCTTGTAAGACCATCCCAAATAGAGACCGAACATCGTGACGTTCCATTTTCTTCGTGTCGATGCCGTCGATCTTGATGGCCCCTTCATTGACATCATAAAAACGCATCAATAAATTGATCAAAGTGGTTTTCCCAGCACCTGTTGGTCCCACGATCGCCACGGTTTGTCCAGCTTTGACTTCAAAGTTCAAGTCTTTGATCAACGGTTTTTTCGGATCATAGGCAAAGCCGACATGTTCAAAGGTCACGTCGCCTCTGATTTGTTCTGGCAATTGGATATCCGTTTGATTGACGGGCTCTTCTTCCTCATCTAGGATTTCAAAAACCCGTTTTGCTGCTGCTGAGGCACTTTGCAAGACAGAAGACAGCTGGGTAATGTTCCCCATTGGCTGACTGACTTGCCAAATGTATTGAATGAACGCTTGCAGCTGACCAACAACGATCACGCCGCTGATCACGTAAAAGCTCCCCATGACTGCCATTGCGATATAGGTAAAGTAAGCGGTCATTTGCACCAGTGGCATCATCAATCCTGACACAAAGGCAGAACGAAAGCCGTAATAGCGCAACTGGTGGTTAACGTTTTTAAACCCTTCAAGTGTTTGCTTTTCCCGTCCATACACTTTCAAGACACTGAATCCAGTCATGTTTTCTTGTACGTAGCCGTTCAGATCTCCTAACGCATTTTGCATGCCTTGGAAGTCTTTTTGCGACTTTTTGACGATTGTGCGAGAAATCAATAAGGAGGCTGGGATCATGATCAATGAAACCAATGCCATGTAAGTATTGATATAAAACATCATAGAAACCGCCATAATGATTCCTAAGAAGGCATTGACGATCCCGATCAAGGCTTGCTGCATCGCACCGCTGACGGCATCCACGTCATTGGTCACCCTTGACAGGATATTCCCTTGCTGGTTGCGGTCGAAGTAAGAAACGGGCAGACGATTGATTTTTTCTTCAATGTCTTGCCGCAAATCTCGCATCGCAGATTGGACAACGTTGGTGATCAGCAGCCCTGACATCAATTGTGAGAAACAGTAACCGACACCGACGACTGCGATCCAGATCAAGCAAAGGATCACGTAATCAAAATTAACGCCTTCGCCTGCAGCGATGTTGCGGCTGATCTCTGTCGTCGGTAATCCAGAAACATACGGCATTGCCGCATTGAAGCCGACGGTTGCAACAGTAAACAGCAAGACTAGGATAAATTGTACTTTGTACGGTTTGATGTAAGCACCTAACCGTTTTAAAGAAGAGATTGCTTTCATTGTGCCAACTCCTCCTCTGATAATTGTGACGCCGCAATGTCGTAGTATACTGGACAAGTTTGCAGCAGTTCTTTGTGGGTGCCGATGCCAACCACATCGCCTTCGTTCAAGACGACGATCTTATCGGCATTCATGATCGTTCCTACTCGTTGAGCAACGATCAAAACGGTCGATTCTGTGGTTTCTTTTTTCAAGCGTGCCCGCAATTTTGCATCCGTTTGGTAATCCAATGCAGAAAAACTATCATCAAAAATATAGATCTCTGGTTGGCGGATCACCGCACGGGCAATCGCTAGGCGTTGTTTTTGTCCGCCAGAGAAGTTGGTTCCGCCTTCTGCCAAGTGAGCATCAAAGCCATCTGGTGTGCGAGAAATGAAATCTGCCGCTTGCGCAATCTCGGCTGCTCGTTCCAGCTCTGCTTGCGTGGCATCTTCTTTCCCATAGCGTAGGTTTTCTGCGATCGTCCCTGTAAATAGCAACGCTTTTTGAGGGATAAACCCGATCTTGTTGCGCAACGTCGTTAAGCTGTAATCCCGAACGTCAACACCATCCACCAAGACTTGGCCTTCACTGACGTCGTAAAAACGTGGGATCAATTGGATCAAGGTTGATTTTCCACTTCCAGTACTACCGATAAACGCCACGGTTTCCCCTGGTGAAGCGGTAAAGCTAACATTACGGATCACTGGACTTTGCGCATGTCCCGGATAAGCAAAGGTAACATTTTTGAATTCCAAGAAGCCTTTCGTCTTAGTTTCTGTCACTGGCTGTTCTGGCTCTTTGATTTCAGAAGTCGCATCTAACGCTTCTTGGATTCGACGAGCAGAAACCGCCGCTCGTGGATACATCGTAAAGACAGTCGCAAACAGCATGAAAGAAAACAGCGCATGGAAGATGTATTCGATAAATGCAATCAAGTCACCGACCTGCAGTTGCCCTTGATCGATTTGAATACTTCCCGTCCAAATAATCAAAATCATCACGATATTGAATAAGAAGAAAAAGCCTGGTTGTGCCGTTGCCATCAAGCGAAACAAGCTGCGAGAACTAGAAGCATAGGCTTGGTTGACTTTGCCAAAGCGTTTTTCTTCAAATTTTTCATTGACGAAGGCACGGATCACTCGTAAACCAGAGAGATTTTCTCGCAAGATGCCATTGATTTTATCTAGATTGGCTTGTTGTTTAGTGGATAAGGGTTCCGAGATTTTGGCAATGGCGATGACGGCCATCAGCAATATCGGCAATGCCCCCAAAACATACAACCCTAGTTGTGTACTTGTCCGCATGACCATGTACAAGCTGACCACAAACATCATGGGTGTCATCAAACCTGTCCGTAAGATGCTTTGCATAAACAGCATGATTTGATACGCATCATTGGTCACACGGGTGATCAATGATGAAACCCCGATTTTTTCATATTCGGTATGTGAATAGCCTTGGACTTTTTCAAAAAGATCGTCACGAATATCTGCCACAATGTTAGTGGTGATACGTGACGTGAAATAGCCTAACAAAATGTTCATCGTGATCCCCACAATGGTGATCGCGATCATCGCCGCACCCATTTTCCATATGTAGTCGCGATCACCAGCGGCGATCCCTTTGTCGATCATTCTTGCCAATAACGTCGGCAAACCTAATTCAATCAAAATAAAACCAAAAACACAGATGAAATTAAAAACCAGCAGTTTCTTGTTTCTCATCGTGTAGTGCCACATTAATTTCAAAAAATCCCCTCCTTTTTTACTTCATTACTTCTACTATAGCATAGGAATATTCTTATTGTAATGCACTTTCAACGAAAAAAAGCAAACTTCAGCGATAGTCCTTTCATTTTCTTTCAGTAAGCCTTTTCAAAATGACGTGTTTCTATACTTATTCGTTTTTCTGTGATAAACTAGGGATACTTGTAGTGGAACGACTTACAAACCCGGTGAATTTTTTATGACGACATTTGGAAAGCAAAGACGAGGCTTTCTCTTTTTTCTCACAACGATTGTCTGAAAAAAGCATGCAGCGGCTCTCGAAGCCTTCTTTTCAGGTCACTTTATTCGGACCTCGATTTTGTGATGCAGCGAATTCATCAACCAAATAGACTACTGCGAAAAGCAGATAAAGGAGAAAAGATATGATTTACAAAATTTATTACCAAGAAACAAAAGACCGCAACCCAAAGAGAGAACAAACCCACTCTTTGTACATTGAAGCAGACGATGCAGTGATCGCACGCCGTCTGGTTGAACAAAATACCCCATACAACATCGAGTTCGTTCAAGAACTAGATGAAAAACATTTAGCTTACGAAAAAGAAAACGCTGATTTCAAATTAGCGGAGTTTTAAGATGAAAGTTTCGCTGAAAAATAATGAGACTGGCGTATTCGGCGTCGGTGGACTTGGCGAAATCGGAAAAAACTGTTATGGGGTTCAATTCCAAGATGAGATCATCTTAATTGACGCGGGAATCAAATTCCCCGAAGATGAACTGCTTGGGATCGACTATGTCATTTCCGATTATAGCTACATCGTTCAAAATTTACCGAAAGTCAAAGGCTTGATCGTCACTCATGGTCACGAAGACCATATTGGCGGAATCCCTTACTTGTTGCGGGAAGCTAATATCCCGATCTATGCGGGACCCTTGGCACTTGCTTTGATCACCAACAAATTAGATGAGCATGGCTTATTGCGGGATGCGGAATTACACGAAATCAATGAAGATACGGTGATTCGTTTCCGTAAAACATCCATCAGCTTCTTTCGAACGACCCACAGTATCCCTGATGCTTTAGGTGTCGTTGTCAAAACGCCTTCTGGCAATATCGTCGCAACTGGCGATTTCAAGTTTGACTTTACGCCTGTGGGCGAACCAGCAAACTTGCACAAAATGGCAAAAATTGGTGAAGAAGGCGTCCTTTGCCTCCTTTCCGATAGTACCAATGCAGAGATTCCGACCTTTACCAAATCAGAAAAAACGATCGGCAGCTCGATCCAAAAGATTTTTGAAAAAATCGATGGTCGGATCATTTTTGCCAGCTTTGCCTCCAACATTTTCCGTCTCCAACAAGCTGCAGATGCGGCGGTTGCGACTGGACGTAAAATCGCCGTTTTTGGACGCAGTATGGAAAATGCAATCGTCAACGGACAGCGCCTTGGCTATATCAAGGTGCCAGATGGAACCTTTGTGGAATCTCATGAGATCAACCGTTTGCCTGCAAACGAAACCATGATCCTTTGTACGGGTTCTCAAGGAGAGCCAATGGCTGCTTTGAGTCGGATTGCCAACGGGACTCACCGTCAAATCCAAATTCACCCAGATGATACCGTGATTTTCTCAAGCTCACCGATCCCAGGAAATACCACGAGTGTCAATCAGCTGATCAACTTGTTGTTGGAAGCTGGCGCAAACGTGATCCATGGCAAATTGAACAACATCCATACTTCTGGTCACGGTGGCCAAGAAGAACAAAAACTGATGTTGCGTCTAATGAAGCCAAAATTCTTTATGCCTGTCCATGGGGAATTTCGGATGCTGAACATCCACACCCAGTTGGCACAAGATGTCGGTGTACCAAAAGAAAATTGTTTCATTATGGAAAATGGTGACATGTTGGCCTTAACAGCGGATACCGCTCGCTTGGCTGGTCATTTCAATGCCAATGATGTTTATGTTGACGGCAGCGGTATCGGTGATATCGGAAATGTCGTCTTACGAGATCGTCGCATTCTTTCAGAAGAAGGCCTCGTCTTAGCTGTCGCGACAGTCGATGTGGCGAAGAAAGAAGTCCTTGCTGGACCAGATATCCTTTCTCGTGGGTTTGTTTATATGCGGGAATCTGGCGAGATGATCAACGAAGCACAGCAGATCCTCTTCCGTGCATTGCGGGAAGTCTTGAACCAACCAGACCCAACAGAACATAAATTAAGAGAAGCGATGTCTTCGGCGTTACAGCCATTCCTATTTGAAAAAACCGAGCGTCATCCAATGATCCTTTCGATGATCATGACGCCGGACGATTTATAGTCTCACATGCGAGGGTAGTTCTCAGGTTACTGAGAACTGCCCTTTTTCCGGCTCTTTGTCAATAAGGACTGATGAGTTGTGCAAAATCAAATCTGGGTCAGAATGAACCACATTCTGGCTCAGATTTTTTGTTATCTTACATTGATTAATTGATTGATCAAAAAGATTCTAATTCTCATGTTCTCGAATGATTTAAATCCGTAGGATACTCGTTTCATTGTCTTTATGTGGGTATTCTTCGCTTCTATTTTTCCATTGGAATAAGGATAGATCATTGCGTTGGTGATGCCTTCTTCATGGGTAAGAAGGTTTTGAAGCTTTTCCCGAAAGCTGTCATCTAACGTTTCGGGAAGTTCTGCCAATAAGGAGAAAAATAAGTCAGGGTCTTTGTCTCGAAAGGCTTCAACTAATTCATGAAAAAAGGGATACGCCTCCTTTAGGGGCGGAGAAAACTCAAGCAATCGATCAATCATCATTGCTTCAGTAAGAAATGGGTATTTTGGTGCTCGGAAACTTTTCCATGTTTTGTATTCATAATGGTTGATGTTTGCACGATTTTTTAGCAAAAAGCGCCAGTTCTTTTTCAGTTTTTCTGCATGGCTTTTCTGTCCGGCTTTACGAAGTTCATTCATTTCACGGATACGCAACTCATTGAACGCTTGATTCATGTGTTTGACAATATGAAACCGATCAATCACTACTTTCGCATTTGGCAGAACACGTTTGGTGAGCTGGAAGTAGGCGGCGTTCATGTCTGTCACCAAGAATTCTACTTCTTCCGGATTGGTACAACCTAAGAAATAACTTGTTAATCGGGGTAATTTACGCGTAGGCAAAACATCTATTAGTTTTCCTGTTTCGCCATCTGCGCAAATAAAGCTCATTTTATCTTCTATGGAAGCATGCGAACGAAATTCATCAACCATCAATACTCTTGGGAGAATCTTCTTAGATTGCTTTGGTAAATAGCTTTTAAACTCTTTCAATGTACGAATAACGGTGGTCAAAGATACCTGACAGCTTTTCGCAATAAAAGATAAAGATACTTTTTCAGTCAGTAAAGAAGCAATTTTATATCTAACATGATTTGCGATTGAATGTCTGGGTTGGACAAAATAACTTTGAGCAGTCCAATGGGTGCGACAGTTTTTACAGGTATAGCGCTGCTTTTTTAGGCGCATAATCAAAGGCATATGATTGTATTGTTCAAAACGGACAATCGTTTCCTTCTTCCCATTTTTCACTATAATTGCTTTCCCGTTTCCATCTACCACAGTAGAACCACAACTTCTACAAGCACGAGGAGTAGGCGAGAGAACAGCATCGACGACCAACGTCTTTTTCTTCTGAAGGGTCTCGTAAGAGACCTCTGTAATCATCAAATCTTTCTCTATTATTCTCAGCATTTTTTTGATAGAATCATTCATATAGCATATCGTCCTCTCAGTTGTTTATTTTGTGGTGATTTAATCATACTAGAGAACGATATGTTTTTTAATACCTAAAATGAAAATGGGGCTGAAGAATTAATTCTGATTCATCAGTCCCATAAATTATAGAGCCCTTTTTCCTTTCCGTTATAAAAAGCAAAAAAAAGACCATCGAATCGATGGTCTTTTGGGGTTTTTGATTTCAAAGTGCTCTTACTGGCAGTTTGTTTGAAAGCTTACGCTTTGTTTACGTTAACTGCTTGAGGTCCACGATCAGAATCTTCCACGTCGAAAGTTACTGCTTGACCTTCTTCTAAAGTTTTGAATCCTTCACCTTGGATCGCTGAAAAGTGTACAAATACGTCTGTACCGTCTTCGCGAGAGATAAAACCAAACCCTTTTTCAGCATTGAACCATTTTACTGTACCTTGTTCCATTAAAAAAACCTCCTCGTGCATAAGCACTTAATTGTGTGTAACATTGCCTTTGTGCGATAGAGGCCTAACGTGCGTTTCAACATCTATTCAGCAAACAAAATTACAATAATATTTTACACTTGCCCGTATTTTTTTGCAAGACAGACGATTAGACAATTCACCTTTATTTTTAATAATGTTCGCAAACTCGGCTTATTTTCACACGTCTTCCTGTTGCCACAGCCCCTCTTCTCGCAAACTGACATAGGCATTGTCGCCAATGATCAAATGATCCAATATGTCGATCCCCATCAAGTCTCCGCACTTGATCAAGCGGCGTGTAAACAGCAGATCTGCCTCTGAGGCTTGGGGACTGCCGCTGGGATGGTTGTGGACGACGATCACTCGGGCGGCACTGTAGCGTACCGCCCAATGAAAAATCTCCCGTGGGTGAGCGATCGACTGATTCAACGATCCGATGAAGATCGTTTTTTTCTGAATGATCTCATTTTTCGTATTCAAATATAGCCCTAGTAAATGCTCTTGACGACAATCCTTCAACTCTTGGATCAACTGATGGGCGATCGCCATACTAGAGTTGACCTTACCATACTTTGGTTGAGCGGAGCGCTGGATTCGCACACCTAATTCAACCATCGCTTTGATCTCGATGGCTTTGATTTGTCCGACGCCGCGAATTTCTTGTAATTCATCGATCGTCGCTTGCTTTAGTTCATACAATTCTTGAAAACGATTCAAGACACTGGCCGATAATTCGAGGACATTCAGAGGACGTGAGCCAGTTCGCAGCAAAATGGCCAATAATTCTTGATTCGAAAGGGCATCCACTCCATATTCTACTAAACGCTCTCGGGGAAACGAGCTTTGGGGAATCACTGTTTCATTGATCATAAAAAAACTCCTTTGCGTCGGTCTAATAAAAGATACGCAAAGGAGAGAGTATTTCATGAATCAGGTGCGCAAAAAATCGCAGTTAGATTGAAAAGGCGGTTTCTAGAAAATCTGGGACATCCTCTAGTGATGGTAAGACTTTCAAGACTTTTTCTTCAATGATGGTCGTCGGCGCGATCAAATCGGGAATCATAATGACTGGGATCCCTGCCCCATGAGCAGCATGAATACCGTTAGCCGAATCTTCAAGGATCACCAATTCTTCTTTTGGTACCGCCAGTAATGCATGGGCTTTTTCAAAAATCTCAGGATCTGGTTTTGCCCGTGTGACATCATCAAAGCAGACGATCTCAGGAAATTCCGCCGTTAAGCCTGCTGCTTCCAGCAAGGTATCGATCACTTTGCGCTGGTTGCTAGACGCCAACACTCGGGGAATCTTTTTCTCATCAAGATAATGCAATAACTCGTGGATACCTGGCTTCAATTCAGCCTCGCCCCGTTGGAACATTTCCAGTGTTTGCTGAAAAGCCGCTTGGATAAAGTCTTCGATCATTTGATGGCCAAAGGCTTCGTCGAATCGCTCATGGTAAGCTGCCCAGACTTCTTCATCCGAGACCCCCACATAAGCTAAATACAACTCTTTTGTATAGGGAATCCCCATTTGATCCGCCACGATTTGAGTTGCTTGGTAATAGAGCAGCTCCGTGTCAAAAATCAAGCCGTCCATATCGAAAATCACACCACGTAACTTAGCCATTTCTTCCTCCTATTGCCAACAACAATTCACGAACTTCTGAAACAAAATACAACGATCCTGTCACCAGTAGCAAATCTTCATTGGTCATTTTTTCTAATAACTCTGCCAAACCAAACTGCCATAAAGAAACCGTCGAGATTCGTTTGTTATCGAGTTCCTGATAGCCGTCTGCCAAATGCAGTGCTTTGGGAAAATCGAAGGTCGTTAAATAAATCTCGGCTTGGGGAATCGATAGCAATTGCTGAAGCATCTCATTGACGTTTTTGGTTTCTAAGGCTGAGAACAGCACATGGATGCGATAGTCGCTGAACTCTTCTTTCATCGTATCCACCAAGCGAGCCATGGCATGCACGTTATGGGCGCCATCGATAATCACCAGTGGTTCACTGCTGATTCGTTCCATTCGGGCGGGCCAATAGGCTTTTCTTAGCCCATTGCGAATTTCTTTAGCTGAAAATGGCAGCTGCCGTAGGTCGCAATACAGACTGTACAATTGGATCGCAACACCGGCATTTTCTGGTTGATGGCGGCCTAACATCGGTGTTTTCAAGCCTTTGATTTTGCCATGCTCATTTTCAAAATCAAACAATTCGCCCCACTCTTCATCAGGATGACGATAGGTCACACGGTACTCTTGCCCTGCATGATACGCAGGTGCCTGTGCTTCTGCAGCTTTCAAATCGATCACCGAAAGCGCACTTTCAACGATATTGCCAGTCACAAGGGGAATTTGTGGTTTAATGATCCCCGCCTTATGGGCAGCGATTTTTTCAATGGTATCGCCTAAGACATCCATATGATCCATGCCGATCGTCGTGATCGCTGTCAACATCGGGGAAATAACGTTGGTACTATCTAAAAGTCCCCCTAGGCCAACTTCCATTATCGCAACATCGACGTTTTTTTCTTCAAAATAGCCTAATGCCATGGCAGTAATGATCTCAAACTGAGTGATGCCCGTCAAGGTTTCATCACGATCGATTTCAGCAACCAGCGGCTGGATTTTTTCCACCCAAGCGACCAAATCCTCATCTGATATAAATTGTCCATTGATTTCGATCCGTTCATTGAACGCTTCAATGTGCGGGGAAGTAAAAGTCCCCACTTGCTGCCCAGATTCTTCTAAAAGACTGCGCAAATAGCTGACGGTTGATCCTTTGCCATTCGTGCCGGCGATATGGATCATGGTTATGTTTTTTTCAGGATTGCCCATTCGTTTTAATAATGCTTCGACACGCATCAATCCGGGTCTTTGCCCAAATGCCAAACGCGAATGGATCCACGCTGTTGCTTCTTCGCTTGTCATCTCCTTCACCTCGCTCTTATTTTATCAAAAATCCCACAGCTTTCCCAATTTCTTTCCTTTAAACGAGAAATTTGTTTGACGGTTTCTATCGATTACGCAAAAACAAGCATCTACAAGAGATGCTTGTTTGCAGACAGTCGACGCTTCCTATTGAATCGTGCGCAATTGCTCGATCCGTTCTTGGACTGCTTTTTGTTTTTCAAGATAATCGGCTTCTTTGCTGCGTTCTTGTGCTACGACTTCCTCTGGTGCATTGGCAACGAAGCGTTCATTCGCCAGTTTGCCTTGTACCCGTTGAACTTCTTGGGTGAACTTCGCTAGTTCTTTCTCCAAACGCGCGATTTCTTCTTCAATGTTGATCAACCCAGCTAACGGCAAGTAGATCGTCGCACCCGATAGGATAGCTGACATCGCCAATTCAGGGGCTTGTAAGCTGTTAGAGATTTCTAGTTCTTCTGGATTACAAAAGCGTTCGATATAGTTTTTGTTGGCGATCAAGAATTCTTCGATCTCAGGCTCATTTGCTTGGATCAGCAAAGTGATTGGTTTCGAAAGTGGTGTGTTTACTTCTGCACGGATGTTTCGAACCGAACGAATCAATTCTTTCAACACTTCCATCCCTTGCGCCGCTTTTTCATCGGTCCATTCTGGTGCCACTTGTGGATACTCAGCAACAACTAATGATTCCCCTGTATGCGGCAGTTTGCTCCAGATTTCTTCTGTAACAAATGGCATGATTGGGTGCAACAAGCGTAAAATTTGATCAAGAACATGGACTAAGATGCTCTTATTGACTTGTTTCGCTGCTTCATTGTCACCGTATAAGGTTTCTTTCGACATTTCAATGTACCAGTCACAGAAATCATCCCAGATAAAGTTGTATAATTGACGACCCGCTTCCCCAAATTCGAAGCGTTCAAAAAGGTCAGTGACTTTTTCAATCGTTTCATTCAAGCGCGTCAAGATCCAACGATCCGCCACTGATTTTTCACCAGAAAAATCAATGTCTTCGGCAGTCATTTCGCTGACATTCATCAAGACGAAACGGGAAGCATTCCAAATTTTATTGATGAAGTTCCAAGCGGCATCCATTTTTTCATAGCTGAAACGCACGTCTTGTCCCGGTGCAGAGCCATTTGATAAGAACCAACGCAATGCATCGGCACCGTATTGTTCAATGACTTCCATCGGATCGATCCCATTTCCAAGCGACTTACTCATTTTGCGACCTTGTTCATCACGGATCAATCCGTGGATCAAGACATTTTCAAATGGTCGTTTGCCAGTAAATTCCAAGCTTTGGAAGATCATACGGCTTACCCAAAATGCGATAATGTCATAGCCAGTCACTAATGTATTGGTTGGGAAGTAGCGTTGGAAATCTTCATTGGTTTCATCTGGCCACCCCATTGTTGAAAACGGCCATAAAGCAGAACTAAACCAGGTATCCAATACGTCTGGATCTTGTTGCCAATTTTCGGCATCTGCTGGCGCTTCAAGTCCTACATACATTTCTCCCGTTTCTTTGTGGTACCAAGCTGGGATTTGATGGCCCCACCACAACTGACGAGAGATCACCCAGTCATGGACATTTTCCATCCAACGTAAGAATGTTTGGTTGAAACGTGGCGGATAAAAGTCCACCGCATCGTCGGTTTCTTGGTTGTCGATGGCTTGTTTTGCTAATGGTTCCATTTTTACGAACCATTGTGTCGATAAACGAGGTTCGACTATTACGCCTGTCCGTTCTGAGTGCCCTACACTATGGACCATTTTTTCGATTTTGATCAGACGACCTAACGCCTCTAAGTCTTTCACGATTTGCTTACGAGCAGCAAAACGATCCATGCCTGCATAAGTACCTGCTAAGTCGTTCATTGTTCCGTCATCATTCATGACATTGACCCGTGGTAGGTCATGGCGGTTACCGACCTCAAAGTCATTCGGGTCATGGGCAGGAGTGATTTTTACGACCCCAGTTCCAAATTCTTGGTCCACGTACTCATCTGCGATGATTGGGATCTCTTTATTGACCAAAGGCAAAATCACTTTTTTACCAATCAAAACTTGATAACGTTCATCTTCTGGATGAACCGCGACTGCTGTATCCCCCAGCATCGTTTCTGGACGAGTCGTTGCGATCTCCACCACACCGCTGCCATCTGCTAATTCGTAAGACATATGGTAAAAAGCACCTTCGATGTCTTTGTGGATCACTTCAATATCAGATAATGCCGTGCGGGCTTGCGGATCCCAGTTGATGATGTACTCGCCACGATAGATCAAGCCTTTTTCATATAGCGTCACGAAAACTTTGCGAACCGCTTCGGATAATCCATCATCTAACGTGAACCGTTCACGGCTATAGTCTAGAGATAAACCTAGTTTCGCCCATTGTTCCCGAATGTGACCGGCATATTCTTCTTTCCAATCCCATACTTGTTCAACAAATTTTTCCCGACCAAGGTCATAGCGAGAGATCCCTTGTTCCCGCAGCTTTTCTTCTACTTTGGCTTGGGTAGCGATCCCGGCATGGTCCATACCTGGTAACCATAAGGTGTCATACCCTTGCATCCGTTTTTGACGAATGATGATGTCTTGTAACGTGGTATCCCAGGCATGACCTAAGTGCAATTTTCCTGTTACATTTGGTGGTGGAATCACGATAGAATAAGGTTTTGCTTCTTTGTTGCCGCTTGGTTTAAAACGGTCATGTTCTAACCAATCTTGGTAGCGCCCCGCTTCTACTTCTTGGGGATTGTACTTGGTGGATAGATTTTCAGTTTCTGTCATTGTTGGTCCTCCTAAAGTTACGTTTTTTAAGCGTAATGGTTGGTGCGGGTTTTTGGTGCCTGTTGCTGGGTAAAGCATGACAAGGTTTGAATCGTTCAGGATTAGTTCCGTGGTAGAGATGATTATCAGCTGTTTGTTGACGCCTCGCTTGTTGTTCGTAAAAAAGTTGCTTACAGAGGTCAAGGCTCGCTTCCGTGATCCTCTATTGTGTCTTAGGGCTTTTGGCAAACGATCTCGCTCGCTTCGTGAACCAATTTTGGTGACTTCGAGTACTTTTCATCATCTGTTCTGTCTTGCTCCGCAAGCCAATCATTGTGATTCCTAGTATGGTTACTACGCTCCCTTTGGTCGCCTAGTACTGTTCATCATCTGCTCTGTCCCTCTTTGTGGGCCACTCATTATGATTCCTAGTTTGGTTACTACGCTCCCTTTGGTCGCCTAGTACTGTTCATCATCTGCTCTGTCCCTCTTTGTGGGCCACTCATTGTGATTCCTAGTATGGTTACTACGCTCCCTTTGGTCGCCTAGTACTGTTCATCATCTATTCTGTCTTGCTCCGCAAGCCAATCATAGTGATTCACAGCAAAAAGCGCCCTAATGCCGAGGCATTAGGGCGCTGATACGCGGTACCACCTAAATTGCAGATTGCTCTGCCACTTTGACGTGAGGTAACGTTCACGACGCGCTTGATCTTACTGTGCGGCTTTGTCTGCAAGAAACAAACCGTGGTTCGGATCAAAGACCTTCAAGCTACCTTTTCAGTGTCTGGGGAAGTCTTGCACCGACCGACTTCTCTCTGACCGCCAGGGTCACTGATACTCCTCTTGAACATTGTCTTGCTATCATAGATTCTTGTTTCATCTTGCTACATTCTACAATGAACTTTTTTGAAAGTCAATCAGAGGTTTGCTTTCGCCGCATCAATGGCTGCTTGATAATCCGGTTCGTGGGAGATCTCAGGCACGATCTCAACGTGTTGAATCACGCCTTCACGGTCTAAAACGAAAATTGCTCGGGCAAAATGTCCGAAGTCTGGGATCATGATTTGATAGGCCTCGCCGAAGGTATTCGCTGGATCATGAAGCATGATCATGTCGACGCCTTCTTGGCCGCACCATTGTGCTTGTTCTTCTTTTGTATTGTTAGAGATCGTCACAAAATGGATGTCATCCAATTGACTTGCTTCTTGGTTGAAACGCTTGGTCTGCAATGCACAGACGCGTGTCACGATATCGGGAACCACGCTGATGATCGTTGGTTTTCCTAAAAAATCAGTCAGTGTGTATTCCTTGTCCTCTAAACTTTTCAAGCGAAAATCAGCTGCTTTATCCCCTACTTTTGGTTGGTTGCCGGGCATCTCATAAACCGTTTCTTTGCGTGTAACTTGCATAACATCTCTCCTATAGCATTTTCTCCCAGTATAAGAAAGATTGTCAAAAAACGAAAAGGATTTGCTCAGACTTTCGATTTTTGCGAGTAAGTCGTATCAAAAAAGATCAAGGTTTGTAATTCTGTTGTCAAATCAATGTATTGGATATTGACTTCTTTTGGCACGATGACGGGATCAGGGGCAAAATTCAGGATTGCTGTAATCCCAGCATCCACGATCGCATCGATCGCCATTTGTGAATAACGACTAGGAACGGTCGAAATCGCTACGGTGATCCCTTTTTCTGCTACGACTTCCGCCAATTGATCCATTCCATAGACATAACGCCCACTAATGGTCTGACCAATCATTTCTGGATCATTGTCAAAAACCGCGACCACGGAAAGATTTTCATTTCTGCGAAAATTGTTGTTGGCTAACGCTTTTCCTAAATTTCCATAACCAATCAAGGCGATTTTTTTCTCTTCATTGGTTTCTAAGATATAGCTCAATACCTCAATCAGATAAGGAACATCATAGCCATAGCCACTTCTGCCCAATTCTCCTAGATGAGAAAAATCTCGGCGGATCGTGGCTGAAGGAACTTGCGTGATTTCTGCAAACTCTTTCGATTTGATTCGCTGAATACCAGAGGCATCCAGTAATTTTAAGTGTCGTAAATAAGCTGGCAAACGTTTTGCCGTCGCTTTCGGAAGTTTTTTATCTCTTAATGCTTCCATCCTATCCACCCTCCTTGTTAAATGATTCACATATTGAGTGTAGCATGTTCCATTTTCAATAGCAAGAAAATATTCACAAACTCTCCCACTCGATGAAAAACGACCACAAATGTTCAAAAACAGTTGTGGTCGTAGCATTAAAATCGGGGGTTTATTATAAAAATTCAGCGAATTCCGTTGCTGCTTTTTCTTGATTTGCCGTGATTACTTCCAGTTTCAACCCAGCCATCGCCCGTTCCATCATCCCTTCGATATCGAGACGCTCTTCATATTGGTGTACCTTATCCAGTCTTGGGCGCGTCTTTGGTTGAGGAGGTGCAAAGATTGTGCAGCAATCCTCAAACGGCTGAACCGACAATTCAAAGGTATCAATGGCTTCGGCAACTTCAATGATCTCCAATTTATCCATCGTTGCCACTGGGCGCACGATTGGCGTATTGGTTACTTCATTGATGGCGACCATGCTATGCAAAGTTTGTGAAGCGACTTGTCCTAATGATTCACCATTTAAGATGATCAAGCCATGACGAGCTTCCCGAATCGCATCTGTCAAACGCAGCATCATCCGACGGGTGATGGTCATCCAATAGCCTTGTGGCACACGGTTTTTGATTTCTTCTTGGATTTCCGTAAACGGAACTTCGATAAATTGGATGCTTCCCACATAAGGCGCAAGCTTCTTCGTTAGATCTTTGGCTTTTTGTAATGCTTGTTCACTCGTATAAGGAGGACTTGCAAAATGGACTGCTTCGATCTCAACACCGCGTTTCATGGCAAAGTAGCCTGCAACTGGCGAATCGATACCACCAGAAAGCATCAACATTCCCTTACCGCTGGTGCCAACGGGTAAGCCGGCTGCTCCTTGGATCGTTTCATAGGACAGATAGGCGCCATCGACCCGTATTTCCACCCGCAGATTGATGTCTGGTTTTTTCATTTGGACTTTGATATCAGGAAAACGGTCGATCACCGCATTACCTAAGGTCAAATTCAACTGGTTGCTATCTTGCACAAACGAGTGATCGCTGCGCTTAGCTGTGATTTTGAAGGTCTCAACACCGGTGTAGATCTCTGCCATAACGTCTTGAACGGCTTTCTTTAATACCTCAATGTCTTTTTCAACCCGAATACTAGGGGAAAAGTTTTGAATCCCAAAGACTTTTTGCAGCTTAGGAATGATCTCTTGGCTGTTTTCACCGTTCAATAGCAAGTGCATGCGATCTCGCTCGGCATGAACTTTGACATGGGGATAATCGGCTAAGGTACGTTTGACGTTTGAAGCTAATTGCATAATAAAACTACGACGATTTTTGCCCTTTGTTGACAGTTCGCCGTAACGAACCATGATTTCTGAATAATTCACGAGAAAACTCCTTTGATTTGGATTGATTTTATAGTGCTATGTCGTGCTTAATTGATTTTCGAAAATTTTTGGTACAACTGGTGGAAGACGATTAGAAACTGCTCGACTTCTGCCATCGTATTGCTCTCATCTAAACTGATACGAACAGCGGATGTCGCTAACTGTTCCGGAACGTGCATCGCATGAAGCGTACTGCTGGCCATCTTTTTACGGGAGGAACAAGCGCTCGTCGTCGAAAGATAGATCTGCTTTTCTTCAAAGGCATGGACTAAGACTTCTCCTCTGATCCCTTTTAATGAGAAACAAAGTATATGTGGCGCAAACCCTTCAGTGCCAGAAAAAAGCGTGACTTTCTCATAGCCAGCCAGTGCTTCTTGCAAATAGCCTTTTAATAATTGAACATGGTTCGGCTTTTCAGCCTTGTGTTCCGTCGCTAAACGCAGGGCTTTTGCCATGGCAACGATTGCTGGTACATTTTCGGTACCGCTGCGCTGGTTTTGCTCTTGCCCACCGCCAGTCATCAATGGCGCCAACTTACGGCCTTGTTTCCAATAGATAAATCCGGCGCCACGAGGTCCGTGAAATTTATGTGCAGAGAACACGGCAAAATCGACTCGCTCATTGAACCATTGCTCTTGCGGGACCTTTGTGATGGCTTGGACGGCATCTACATGGAAATGGATCGTTGGGTAGTCCGCCAACACGGTTGCGATCTCATGGATCGGTTGAATCGATCCTACCTCATTATTGACCGCCATCACCGAAACCAAAATCGTTTCTTTGCGAATCATGTTTGCTAATTCTGACACGTTGACAAAGCCTTGCGCATCAACAGGTACCACACTGACCTCAAATCCTAATTCGGCTAATTGAGCCGCTGTTTCACTGACGGCAGGGTGTTCAATACTGGAAATAATCAGGTGATTCCCATAGGCTTTTTTCGCTAAAGCAGTCCCTTTGATGACCCAGTTGTCTCCTTCGGTCCCCCCACTGGTAAATGCGATCTCTTTGGAAGAAACGTTTAACAGATCGGCGATCTGCTGACGTGATTGCTGTAGCAGGCGATTGGCTTGATTTCCTAAATCATGCAGGCTTGAGGGATTGCCGATGATTCGCTGACTGACTTGGACATATGTATTTAAAGCTTGTGGATAAATAGCGGTTGTTGCACTGTTGTCAAAATAGATCAATGATAGGACCCTTTCTCTAAAAAAATTCTTTCCCATTATAACTGCTCTTGGGCTGAGTTTCAAGGTGACTCGCTGGCTTTGGCTTTATTTAAAGGAAACTTTCCCTTCCTTCGTAAGCGTTAATCATGCAGCGAGCCATTCTTTCCATGAAAAAAGCCAGTCAGTTTTTCACTGCTGGCTTTCGTATTATACTAAGTCGCGGTTATTGAAGTAGAAGTTTTCGATCCGTTTGAAGGCACCTGGTTCTACTCGTTCCAACGCTGTGCCGATTTCATCTAGCGCATCTTGATAGCGATATTCTTTACTGAACAAGTAAAGTGATTTGTCGATTGCTGCCTTGATATCTGGATGAGAATGACGATAGCGGTTGGCATATTGCATCATTTGCTCAGTCAATGCCGCAGCATCCACCAAGTCTTTCGTTTGTTCATCTAAAAGATCAAGATCTTCTTCACAGACAGAAACCAATTTATTGATTTCTTGCATGTTGATGCGAATCTTGTTCAATTCTTTGCCTAGTTCTTCCACCCGATCTGTTGCCACGAAGAAGAATTCTAAGTACTCACCTGGCAAACCAGGTAAGCGTTGCTTCTCAACAAACCGCTTCAAGTTGCGTAGACGGAATTCGAAGCTTTCCACTTTTTCTTGCGCAACTTTTTCGCCACGACGTAATTCCGCAAGGGAATCATCGATTTCGACTTGCTGGCTTTCCACATCATCCAAAATCTTGTAGGCATCTTTGTAGAAGCTTTGCACTTCTGAATAAGGAATTTCGTGCTTTTCTAATTGTGGTAGGTACTCGTTATTGCGACGAGCCAATTCGTCGACTTCCGTTTGGAAACCACGGACGCGACCTAATTCATTATGATTCAATGTATAGCTTTGTGCCGTATGATCCAACTCGATCAACAACTGACGGTTGTTCTTCGTTGCGTGGTCAATATAGTCTTCAATGATTTGGCGATTTTTCATGACATATTTCTTGGCATTGATCTCACGTTCCATCACCGTATACAAGGCATCGATATCACTTGCAGTATCACGACTTGCCACTTCAACGGAAGCGACTTCTGTTTTCGCTAGATCGTTCATGGAGTTTTCAACTCGTTTTTTCACACGGTTGATTTCTTCTTGGAAGTTTGCTTCTGGGAACACATATTTTTGTTCTAATAATTTTTTGTAGCCATCTTGGATTTCTTTCAACTGATCTGGGAAGGTACGGTTTAATTCTTCGTAGGCCGCTGGGATCCGTTTCATTAAGTCTTCTACTTCATAGGTGTGTTTTTCTGCTTGGTCTAACACTTCCCGTGCTTCCACAGGATCGCCTGAAGTATTTAAGGTAACAAATTGGGTGAACTCAATTTCAATGTTTTTGATTTGTTTTTGCAGCTCATTGTAAGCAGGACCGAATTCTTCGCCTTGATCCCGTAGCTTCTTCTTCAAGTCTTCGTAAACGTCCAACGCTTTTTGGACTTCCAGTGAATTTCGTTCTTCACTTTCTCGTAATTCTTTCAAGCCGGCGCGAATCTCTTCTACTTGGCGTTCCATCTCATCCATGGTCGCTTCCGCTTGAACAATCGCCCCTTTTGCTTTGAAAAAGCGGATGCGTTCGTTTAGTTCTTCCACTTCAAAGATTTGACTCTCAAGTTCAGCAAAAGATTTTGTGGAGATATCTGTCCATTGTTGGTTCCACTCACGGAAGGTGTTTTGACTTTGACCAACCAAGTGCATTCTTTTTACTTCATCGACTTCTTCGATCACCGGTAAGTCAAACAGATTTTCTTTGCGTTTTTCCAAGTCATTTAGCTTTTCTTGGTTTTTCTTCCGCATGAAAAAGCCAATTGCATACAAGACCGCTGCGATAATGATGATGGCAATGACAATTCCAAAGATGATATTAGTTCCCATTTTGTGGTTCCTCCAATTTTCAAATATACATGTTTCGTCTAAAATCTGCTGATCAGCAGATTGATTGATAAGTTCGTTGAGTATAAAAAGGACAGACAGTCCCTTTATAAAAAAGCATCTACGCTAGATTATAGCATAAAGAAAAAAATCAAGCATTAGATTGAGGCAAAAAAGATCGACTTTTTTCGCATTGAATAAAATCATTCACGGCTTTTCCATCGATAATGAAAACAAATCGTGAAATTTACATCAACAAGTGACTTTTTTTCTGATTTTTCCGATTTTTTTCAAGAAACCGCTTGATTTCTCCCTATTGAAACTGTACTCTAGTAAAAAGCTTGAACAGGAGTAATGTCAAATGAAAGTAGCGAAATTCGGAGGCAGTTCCCTTGCCTCAGCCGAACAAGTCGAAAAAGTTGTTGCGATAATTGAAAGTGATCCTAAAAGACGGTTTGTTGTTGTCTCAGCGCCTGGTAAGCGTTCCAGCGACGATCAGAAAGTCACCGATCTTTTACTAGCAGTCTGTACCCGTCTGTGTGCCCAAGAAGAAATTACTGATTTAATAGAAGAAATCTATGCCCGCTATACAGCGATCGCCGCCCCTTTTGGTATCGAACAAGTCCATTTAGACCGCATCTGGCAATCTTTGGCGGCTTTTCAAACGCTGCCTACCCAAGACAATCCGCATCTTTATGATACGGTCTTGGCAAGCGGCGAAGACAACAACGCCAAATTGATCGCAGGGATTTTACAAAGCCGTGGGTTAGCTGCTCGCTACATGAATCCACAAGAACTTGGGTTGCTGGTGACGGATGAACCCCAAAACGCCCGTATCTTGAACAAATCGTACGCTAAGATCGCACAATGGCGCGACAGTCCTGAAATCTTAGTGATTCCTGGCTTCTTTGGTTACACAGAAGCCGGCGAAATCTGTACCTTCTCTCGAGGGGGATCTGATATTTCTGGTGCCATCGTGGCGGCTGGTCTGCAAGTAGAATTGTACGAAAACTTTACCGATGTCGATGGGATTTTTTCTGCTCATCCAGGCTACGTTCATCATCCAGAGTCCATCAAAGAAGTGACTTACCGAGAAATGCGGGAGCTGTCTTATGCCGGCTTTACTGTGTTGCACGATGAGGCGTTGATGCCTTCATACCATGCGAAAATTCCCGTGGTGATCAAAAACACCAATAACCCAAGTCATCCCGGCACCTTGATCACCAACCAAAGAGACAATTTGGATCAGCCGGTGATCGGCGTTGCCAGTGACGAAGGCTTTTGTATGATCTATATCCGCAAATACTTGATGAACCGCGAAGTTGGGTTCACGTTACGGGTCTTAGAGATTTTCCGGGAATTTGATTTAAATTATGAACACATGCCTTCAGGAATCGATGATATCTCGATCATTATGCGCTCCAACCAGTTGAATCCAGTATTGGAAGAAGAACTGCTGCGCAAGATCGCCTACGAGATCGATCCCGATGAACTGCGAATGACCCACGATCTATCCATGGTCGTCGTCGTTGGTGAAGGGATGCGTCAGCGGGTCGGGATCACTGCCGACAGTACCGCTGCCCTTGCGCGGAAAAATATCAACTTAGAGATGATCAACCAAGGGTCCTCTGAGGTCAGCATCATGTTCGGCATCCACAAAGAACAAGAAAAAGCCGCTGTCAGAACCCTTTACTACACTTTCTTTGATTAAACCAAACGTGCCAGTTGCATCACTCCTTTTGCTGATAAGCAATCGGAACGGGCAACTGGCACGTTTCTTTATTATTCTGACGATTCTTGGGCTTGCGCTTGTTTTTGTGCCAATTGGCGTTTGATTTCTGCCTTGATTCGCGGTTCAGGAGCAAACCGTTCTTCCCAATCGCTAGGCTTCATGACTTTGTGGGTCTCAGGATCATAATGGGGCTGCCCATCTGGAAAAAGTTTCCCCATGTTGGCGTCATGAACGATAGCCAGGATCGGCGCTGGATCGACCCCTACCAGTGAAAAAGAGCCATAGGTAAAATACAGCAGATCACAGAGCGCATCGACTTGTTCTACTAGGGAATCACTGACAGGCTGTTGTTTGGCAGCCAGCTTGGCTTGGGCTTGATCGATCGCTTGATGCAAATGCTCCAGACCTGCTTGAAAGGTCTCTTCGTCATTGTTGCTGGCAGCATAAAGGAACTCAACTAATTCTTCAATTTTAAAACCAGCACGAAACTGGGCTTTTTCCGCTGAAAAAGCTTGTGGATATGGCGGTCGCGTTGGATCAAAGGTTTTATGAAACTCTTCCGTCATTTCAAATGGACTCATTTTGCTCGCTTCTTTCTGCTTTTTCTCATGGTTCTGTTTTATGGTTCTGCGCTGTCTTCTACGTTGCTTCATAGATTGGCTACTTGCCTATTTTTTTATTCCCTGGCTTGGGCATCCTCGGCAATGATGCCAAAATGGATCAAGGCTTTCTTGATGCCGTCATGATCGTTGGTATCCGTCACAAAGTCAGCACTGGCTTTAGTGATGGGCTGGGCATTGCCCATCGCAACCCCGATCCCCACGCCTTCTAACATTTCCACATCATTAAAATGATCCCCAAATGCCATCGCTTCTTCCATCGCGATCCCTTCATAGGCCAAAAACTCTTTGATGCCTTTGATTTTCGAACCGTTTTTCGGCACGATGTCAACAGAATAAGCATTGGATCGCTTAAAATCACATTGCGGCAGCTTGGACCGTAATTTTTCGCGCTCTGATTCAGGGCTCAGCATAATGCACTGATAGATGGGCTCTCGTAAAATGTCCAACGATTCATAGCGCTTGGCGTTGCGATTGGGACTAAAGCGCTGCAAGACTTTCTTTAAAAAGCCGACGGGAAATTTTTTCGGTACATAGCGCAAGTAGCGCTGCATGACGGGTGATTGGCTTAAGCGGATCGTTAAGCTGCCAGCCACTTGGGTTTCTCCGCCAAACATGACTTGGCGGTAATTTTCATCTGCGTATTCTACGATCGCTTCCAGCGTTTGTTTTGGAAAAGGTTTGGCATAAATCAAGTTTTCCTTCGTGTAGACATATTGGCCGTTATAGGTGATAAACATGTCTAACAGCAAGTAATCGATCACCTTCTCTAAATCAACCGGACCACGTCCGGTGGCAATGCCGCAGAGGACGCCATTGGCTTGGGCTTGTTTGATGGCTTCACGGGTACTGGCAAGCGCCTTGCCGTTGCTGGCAATCAGCGTGCCATCAATATCAAAAAAAATTGCTTTTATCATATGACTCCTCAAAATAATTTCAACTGATTAGGATTTAATGCTTCGTAATCGATCTGCAGCGCATCGATCAATGCGCGAGCATTGTCAGCGGCATCACGACCGGCATTATTATTGAAGACCACTGCGACTTCTTTGGCATTGGCTTCGATGGCTTGGACTGCGTGTTTTAACTCCGTTAGTTCGGCTTGGTCATAGCGATACAAGGTCCGCAGATTTTTGGCATCTGGTCCTGTCGCTGTCCAGCCGCTGTCGTTGCGTCCGTGAAAACGGCACAAAACAAACGCGGAATTGGTCACGGTTGGATCAAGGGGAATGGTGGTCAATAGCTTTTTCGGCTGATCAACAACTACTAAGGAAAACTGTTTTCGCTTCATATAATCGATCATTCCAGGATACAGTTTCGGCTGATACCAGCTGCTGTCTCTCAGCTCGATCGCCACTGGGTAGCCCGCAAACCATTCTCGCACTTGGTCTAAATAGGCGACATTTTCTTTCGTACATTTAAAGCTGTTGGGAAACTGCGCCAATAGGCAAAAGAGTTTGCCTGCTTCTACCATTGGCGCGATCGCTTCTTTATAAAGCTGCAGTGCTTCGGTCATGGTCAACTGATCTGGCAAATCCCCTTGGGTGGTCACACTTTGATGGACTTTCAACACAAAGCGGAAATTTTCGGGAATCTGGGTCAACCAGTTGCGCACGTCTTTTTCTTTTGGCAAAAAATGATAGGTGGTATCCAGCTCAACTAACGGAAAATAACGGGCATACTCAAATAATTTCGAGTTTTTTCTTTGCACGAGACTGCCATGTTCACTAAATGTGGTACAACCAATTCGAATCATTTTTTCCCATCGCTCCTTGTTTTCTTATTTTAATAGTATACAATAGTTTTGAGTTAAGAGTAAATAAATCATTGCAGGTGATGAAAAAATGAAACGAATTCTCGTGTTGCACACTGGCGGCACCATCGCCATGAAAGAAGACACCCTGACAGGCGGCGTCAGCCCTGATGTCAGCAATCCGCTGATGGATGCACCGATCCACATTGACGACGATGTTGAATTGATCGTCGAAGACATTTTTAATATTCCCAGTCCTCATATGACCCCAAAAGAAATGCTGCAGTTGAAAGAACGTATCCAGCTGGCGCATTTAAGCGGTGTCGATGGGGTCGTGATCACTCACGGAACCGATACGCTGGAAGAAACAGCCTTCTTTTTAGATACCACGATCGGCGGTCAGTTACCGATCGTGGTGACTGGCGCCATGCGCTCAAGTAATGAAATCGGCAGTGACGGGCTTTATAACTTTGAAAGTGCGATTCGGGTGGCGAAATCACCTGATGCCTTAGGAAAAGGCGTCTTAGTCGTGATGAACGATGAGATCCATTCCGCACGTTATGTTACGAAGACCCACACCACCAATATTGCGACGTTCCGCACCCCGACATTAGGTCCGATCGGCTTAGTCACAAAGCACCGTATCTTGTTCATGCAAGAGCTGTTAAATAACCGCCATTTGGATGTTGATCGTGTCGATGGTCTGTTTCCGATCGTCAAAGCCTATGCGGGAATGACTGGGGAATTGTTCGATGCTTTAGCCGACTCGCTGATCGATGGACTAGTGATCGAAGCTTTAGGCGCTGGCAATCTGCCGCCGCAAACCATAGAGCCTTTGAAAAAACTGATCGCTAGAAACATTCCAGTCGTCTTAGTTTCTCGCTGCTTCAACGGCGTTGCCGAGCCGGTCTATGACTACTTAGGCGGCGGGATCGAATTGCAAGCTCTTGGGGTGATTTTCTGCAATAGCATCAATAGCCAAAAAGCCCGCATCAAATTGCTAATAGCAAAAAACCGTGGGTTGACCATGGATGAACTGCCTGATTTCATGGAGAATTAACCAAACAAAAACCCTTTTGCCATTCCGCTAATGGAGGCAAAAGGGTTGTTTTATTTTTCTCGCCAAGTAAAGATGGCTTCGCAGTAAGTATCCTCACCGATCTTGATCTCGTGGATCGTTTGCAGTGGCACAGCCTCGCCGGCTTCATCGACTGTCTTTTCATTGATTTGAAAATGGCTTTCGATCAAATGGCCGTAAGCCACTTCCCGATCAAAACGGATCGTCACTTGTGTCACTTCATGTTTTGTTAAAAACTCATAGCCTAAGACGTCCATCAGCCAATTGAAATACATGGCATTGTTGACATGCTGATTGCTATCAATATCGTAGAAACGCACCCGATACGGCAAAAATTGTCCTTGCGTGATAGGGGTGATCTTCGGATAGCGTTTGATTCGCTTGATTTTTTCACTGCCAAAAGGCGCCACGATCTCATCTGGTACACTGCTGACTTTGCGCGTCTCAGGGTCCATCAACGCAAAAACCGCCTCGATTTTGACCAGTTCCGTTCCATCTTCTGCCAATAACCAAAAGTAACGGTAGCAGAAAAACTTATTGTATTCTCTTGCCTGGGTCGCCACTTGAATCTGCTCTCCTACGCGCGGCAAACGAGTCACCGTTATGTGATAGCTGGTGATGATCCAGGTCAAGCCATAACTAGCGATGACTTCTGGTCCGCGGTTTAACGCCGCACTTTGTTCCTCTGATGTCTTGATGGCGATGCCTAGCATGGCTGGAAACGTCATCGTTTGGTTGACATCACATTCATAATACGCCACTTCATGTGTGGTTTGATACTTTGCTGCCATAGTTCTAATTGCCTCCTAAAAACGACTCAATAGTTCATCGACACTTGGTCCATAGCTTTCGCCAAACTGATTCAAATGGACCAATAAATAATACAATTGATACACTGGCAGTCGCTCTTGCCAATCCTCATCTAATGGATAGACTTCTTGATAGCCTTCCAAAAATTCCTGACGAAAACCACCGAAGAGCTGGGACATCGCAATATCCATTTCTCGATCCCCATAAGCGACTGCTGGATCAAGAAACACTGGTTCTCCTTGCTGATCGAACAGCACATTCCCCCGCCAAAAATCACCGTGTAATAAAGCAGGTGTGACGCTGCGATCACGCCAATTCTCATGCAAAAATTCTTTCAAACGCAGATAAGCAGCTTCCCGTTTGGCATGCCAGCGGTTACCTAGCTTCGCTAGTTCGACTTGCACATCCAAACGGCAGACTGTGTAAAAATCAAGCCAATCGGTGGTTTTCGGATTGACTTGCGGCAAAAAGCCGATGTAATTGTCTTCGTAAAACCCAAAAGACTCCTGCGTCTGCTGATGAAGCCGAGCCAAGCTTTGACCTAAGCGTCGCTGCTGTCCTTCCCCACCATCGATCCATTCCATCAATAAAAATGCCCTCTCTTCAGTCTGACCGAGACGTTCGATTTTTGGCACCCGCACGAAAGGGGCTAATTCAGCTAAGCCGTTGATCTCTGCTTGAAAGAACACCGATGAAACATGAGGATGAGTTTTTAAAAAATAGCGATTTTCTGCTGTAGTGAAACGATACGTTTGATTGACATCCCCACCACTGATGGGCGTCAGCGAGCCGGTCATCCCGATTGCTGCGAACAATGCTTCCTCCATACGGATCTCCCTTTCTTTACTCAGTCAGTTGGGCATTCAAATACGCTTGCTCTTCTTTCGTCACCCCTAGTCCCTGCAGGAGATACTGATCGACCGAACCGAAATGCTGATCGATCGCAGCCAAGCTTTCATCAAGAAAACTCTCTTTGGCACTCATCAAAACCGTGATCGCTGTTAACAGCTCTTGCGGCAAATGCTGGGTCATTGGGGCAAATTTTTCTTTTAGCATTGGGGCTAAATAGCGATTGGTCGCTAAATAATCTTCTTTGATCGTCGTTGGTGCCACCGCCAACACATGCAGCAATAAAAAGGCGCCAAAGCCTGTGCGATCTTTGCCAGCGGTACAGTGGAACAAGGTTGCACCTTCGCCTTCCGCATTAGCGATCACATGATCAAAGAACTGCCGATATTGTTGGCGGGCATAGTCGCTTTCAACAAAGTGACGGTAGACTTTTTTCATCTGCTCTTCGGCATCTTCCCCATCTTCCAAGCGTTGCTTCAAGCTTTCTGGCGACAA
Source organism: Enterococcus casseliflavus (assembly GCF_029215545.1). Classification (NCBI taxonomy): domain Bacteria; kingdom Bacillati; phylum Bacillota; class Bacilli; order Lactobacillales; family Enterococcaceae; genus Enterococcus; species Enterococcus casseliflavus. The sequence continues at coordinate 2,939,307 of NZ_CP119393.1, forward strand.
GGAAACCATCGTTTCGTCTTCTTTAAAAATAGGTAAAAAAAGCTGCTTTGCTGTGGCGATCGGTCGATCAGGCTGTGCATTGGCTTCAGCGATGGAGCGAAAATCAATGACCTGATTGACCCCATAGTTTGCCAGTACTGCTTGATCTGAAGCAGTTAATTCATTGATCGCCGCACTGCGGATCAATTTTTTTCGTTTGATCGTCGTGCCGTTTGTCGTTTGATAGCCGCCAAGTTCTCTGACGTTTGCTGCTCGTTCTAGTTGAATCAATTGTGTCATTGCTTATCCCTCCCGCGATGTTCTAGTTAAAAGTATAGCAGAAACTTCGCTATTAAGTGCACTGAAACCTAGATTTTTCTATGAGCTGAGCTTTAACGGACAAAAAAAAGAAAGACCACACGCAGTCTTTCTTTGCTTTCGCTTGTTACAAAATGTTTCTATTCGGCTTCGATCACGGCGGCAGAATCATCTAAGATCGAACGATCCAGTTCGTTGATACGACTGCTGGTCACCATTCCCGCAACCATACTGTCGCTGACATTAACGAGTGTCCGTGCCATATCGATCAATGGTTCAACAGAAATAACTAAGCCTACGATGGCGATCGGCAAGTTCATTGAGCCTAAGACGATCAATGAAGCAAAGGTTGCGCCACCGCCGACACCAGCAACGCCGAATGAGCTGATCGTAACTACTGCAACTAGCAGCAGGATAAACTGCCAATCAAAGACATTGATCCCAACCGTTGGAGCAACGATCGTTGCCAACATCGCTGGATAAACACCCGCACAGCCGTTTTGACCAATCGATAACCCAAAGCTGCCTGCAAAGTTAGCCGTGGCTTCATCAACACCTAACGCTTTGGTTTGGGTTTCGATGTTCAATGGCAAGGCACCCGCACTTGAACGAGAAGTAAAGGCAAAGCTCAAGACTGGAAAGGCCTTTTTGAAATACGTTACTGGATTGACCCGAACAGCGATCAGCAATAATGAATGAACAAGTAAGACCAAAATCAAAGCCGCATAAGAGGCGATGATAAATTTGCCTAAGTTCAAGATGGCTTCAAAATCACTTGAAGCTAATACATTAGTCATCAATGCCAAAACGCCATAAGGTGTCAGGCGCAAAACTAACGTGACGATACGCATCACGATTTTATATAAGCTGTCCATCAAATTCGCAAAAGTTTCCGCTTCTTTCGGTGATTTACGTTTGACACCAAGAAAGGCGATCCCCACAAAGGCTGAGAAAATCACGACCCCGATCGTACTTGTCGAACGAGTACCCGCAAAATCGGCGAAGACATTGCTTGGGATGAAGGAAACGATTTGTTGTGGGATCGATAGATCTTGGACTTGTGTCGAACGTTCCGCTAATTCTGCGATCCGCGCTGTTTCCGTTGCCCCTTCGGTAAAGCTGGCACCGTCAAGACCAAAGACCATGACCATCACAATTCCGATCAAGGCAGCGATCGCCGTTGTCCCTAGCAAAGTCGCAAGAACCGTAAAACTGATCTTCTTGATTTTTTCGCTTTCTTTCATCTTGGTGAAAGCACCAACGATCGAAACGAAGATCAAGGGCATAATCAGCATTTGCAAGAGAGCTACATAGCCGCTACCGACCATCGTGATCCAGTCAAGAGCTTGCGTGACAACGTCAGAGCCTGTCCCAAAAATCAGCTGCAGCACGCCACCAAAAACGATCCCGACGAACAACGCCGCAAAGACCCGCGTAGAAAACTTCACGTGACGCTTTTGCAATAAGTAGAACCCATAAATAAGGGCAGCAAAAAGTAGAACAACAATAATAGTTAACAGATTTGTCATTTGAATCCTCCTTTTGTTCAATAAACATGACAAAGTCTGTCAGAGGAAGTAAAGGTTCCCAGTGACCATTCTTCAACAGTTCACTCTAATGAGACGTGTGGCATCATTAGTGACTATTCCATTTTAAAGAAGTTTGCTTCATCTTACAATAAATAAGTTCCCACTTTTCTGGGATGGTACCGCTTTTTTGTCAGAAAATAAAAAAAGAACCGATGCCGCAACCCCACACTGTTAGGATTTCTACTTTCCTAACGGTTGGATTGCGGCAACTGGTTCGTTATTTTTCATTTCGTCTTTTTGAAAAATTTCAGAGAATATTCAAGAGGTCAATAGAAATTGCTGTCTTACGCCAATGCCCCCATTGGGTCCCAAGGTGCTAAGACTGTTGGTTCTGCTTCAAAGGCAGCCAATTGTTCTGCTGTCAGAAACTCTTTGCGAACCACGATTTGATAGGTGTATTCATCCATCCACGCATCGCTCATAACGAAGAAGCCATTCGTTCCGACTTTTTCACCCCAGCTGTTTTCGACTTTCCATTTGGTTGATTCGCCGTCGATCAAGTCAACGCCAGTCAAGACCATCGCGTGGGTCATTAAGCTTTCGCCAAAATCTAAGCGTTCTGCTTTGGTCATCGTAAAGTCGATGTCAAATAGGTCGTTGATATCATACGCATCTAATGCCATGATCCCAGTATCTCTGGTAGAAGATTGACCGACATCACAACCGAACCACACGGACTCCCCTTGTTCCAATTGAGCGATCGCTAATTTTTTGAAGGTCGGCATATCGACGTTCAAGTATTTGACTTCTTTGCCGCCAACCACGTTGCCTAGCATTTCTACGGTATACGATTGATTGTAAGGCTTGTCGGCAGTTGGTGCGTTGATGATGCTGACATAATCATCAAGGTCCACCCCGACATATTTTTCATAAAAGCTTTGCGGTGTTAAGTTGCGATCAATGTGATAGTTTTTGTCTTCATCACGGTATTCAAAATCAAAGGTTTCTGGCGGTGTGCCTAAAGAAGTCGCTAAGAAACGATAAATGTCTTCCAACATCGCTTCTTTGGCTGTTTGGATGTCTTCAGCTGTTTTGCCTTCAGCCACTAGCTGACGCAAAGCAACCGCATCTTTACGCAGCTTTTTGTTCAAGTAATTGTTTAGGTCACGAGAATTGGAAGAGTTGCTGCTTTCTGGCATGACCGTTTTTGGTACGACACCATATTTTTGGAAAATCGAAACGATCATGTCCCATTGCCCACCATCTTGTTGTGGTGTTTGCAATAAGAAAGCAACTTTGCGACTTGTTAAAGGCTCGTTAGCAGTTGCTAAAATATTTTCATAGAAATAGTTGGCTTTTTCGTATTTGTCCCAAAAGAAGGTATGGTTTTGCGACAATTCAAATTCTTTTAAATTGAAATCATTCAGCATCTTATGACGGAATGTATTCAATGCGGCAAACATCCAGCAGCGGCCTGATTGTTTTTGGTTTGAGACTTTCCCGGTTGTCACATCAACTGAAAAAACTGGCACATTGTTGACTTTTGCTGACACGTTTTCCGCAGAAGCGGTGATCCCATTTTTCACAACACTCCGTTGTAGTGCCGTTTGTTTATTATTGTCTTGATACGCTTGCGCAAAGGCAGCGGTGGTCTTTTTTGAAATTTCTGACATATTTCTTCATCCTTTCACTTTCCGTTCCTTCCATTTTACGCCTCTGCCTCTCAAATAACAACCGCTCCTAGAAAAATGAAAGGATCATCTTTCTAAGAGCGATTGCTCGTATCAAGGATTTAAAGAGTTAGCATCAAAAGCAAAAAGCCAAGTAAAACAAAGGATAGTCCTCGTTCAAATCGTGCATAAAGGAAGCGGATCGGACGACTAGCTAGCAAGATCGTCAGTAAAACACTGGCTAACACCAACGTCACAAAGCCTAATACCGACAGGTTCAAGTCGGTGATCGCTAATGCCCGCAAGCCCTTGATGAAGATCCCCTGTAAAAGATAGACCAGCAGGGTGTTTTTGCCCCACTTCGTAAAAAAGAGGTGCTCTCTAGGCACGAGGCTCAGAAAGCCGATGATCCCCATCAGCCCGATCACGAAAAAGACCGCACGCAAGGGACCGCCGAACAACGGATAGCTCAAGTAATCGTCATAAGGCTTGGAACCAAAAACCATGTACTTGTTCATCCCGTGAAAAAACGCGATAAAGGTGTAGATGATCGGTAAGAAAAGCAAACTGATGGTCCGAATCTTTGGTTTCAATAAAAAGCGCATCTCATTTTTGGGAAAATAAAACCCGATAATGAAAAACGGCAAAAAGACAAAGGTCCGCTGCAAGGTCAACACTTGATTTAAAAACGGCACGTAGCCAGCAAAGATGCTCAAGCCAATACTCAGCAGGATCGCCTGCTTTTTGGACATTTTTTGAAAGATCAACAGCGAGAGCTGCCAAAAGAACATGCTAAGCAAAAACCAAAGTGCCCATTGCGGATTCAACAGTTGGATTTTTAGCGACTCCCGTAGACCGATCAACCAGTAATAGACGGTGTAAAACACCTGAAAGAAGACATAAGGCAGCAAGAACTTTTTCATCAACTCACGAAGCTTGTGTCCCTTCGTCAACGGTTTGGCAAAGTACCCAGCCAGAAAAACAAAAGCTGGCATGTGGAAAGTGAAGATAAAATAATATAGGTCATGATAAAACTTCTGATCGCCGATAAAAGGCTGCAGCAAGTGACTGAAGACGACCAAGATCATCAGTAAAAATTTTGCATTATCAAAGTAAGCCGTTCTTTGCGATTGGCTCATAAAAAGTTCCTCCTCTAAGTTGTATCTGTCAAAGGATACCTGATCCATGAAACAGAACTGTAACAAGCTATTTACTTTTTTCTAACGATTCTTGTTCATTTGATTACCAGTTGCTATTTTGTATAGTTTGTATTAATATATATAATACAAAGGAGCTGTTTTCGATGATATTTGATATTCAAACCCAAAGCAACCAACCCATCTACCAGCAGTTGCGGGAGCAGATCATTGTCGGTATCGCAAAAGGCGATTTGGCCGCTGGCGAATTGCTGCCATCCGTCCGTCAATTAGCCGAAGAGATCGGCATCAATACCATGACGATCTCAAAAGCCTACAATTCCCTCAAAGAAGAAGGCTTGTTAGTCACAGATCGCCGCAAAGGAACCGCCGTTGCCGCGCCACCACCGTTTACTTCCGGACAAGAAGCGGAGTATCGCCAAAACTTACAGCTACAGCTAGCAATCGCTCTCTTACACGGCAAAAGCAAGCAAGCGCTTTTAACGGATGTTCAACAACTTCTGGACCAATTTCCTGAAAGGAATGAATGCAAATGACTTATCTTTTTTTCATTATTGCCCTCGTCCTCTGTGGGACGACCGCATTTGGTTTACGCTTGATCAGTAAACCCCACAAAAATGTTTTACTCGAAAATACCCTTGCCCCTGAGCATCTGGATGATCCTAGCGTCCACAGCTTGATCACAGAATTTCGCAAGCGTATCTTACAAATCGTTGGTACATTTAGTGTAGCAAGTCTCCTTTTTTTGTTCAATTTATCTGACTCCATCATCCTTACCCTGTTCTGGCTTTATATGGCCGCTCTGCTGGGGACAGCTTACTTGGTACAAGTACATTACATCGGAAAAATGCGGCAGTTGATCCTTACCAATGGATGGGAACTACCCATCGATCCGATTCGGATCGATACGAAACTCGTTCAAACCAAAAATAAGCGGATGCTGCCGTGGTATAGCCTCGTTCCTGCGGGGATTTTGTTGATGATCAGTTTGTACCAAGCATGGCAGTTGCCTGATCTTTCTACAGGATACTTGATGGGCGGTGTCTCCTTAGCAATTTTTGCGCTGTTCCTCTATCTCTGGGTGATCATCAGCCGCTTACCCGTTCGCGGGATCAGCGGTGATTCAGCTATCGACCAGCACATCAATGATTTAACAAAGCGCTATTGGTCCTTATTGATCGCTGTCACTTGTACCATTACACTGCTCTTATTGACTGTCCCGCTGGCGTCCATGTCCGCCACTGGAGCATTCAGTACTATCCTCTTAGTGCTCTTTGTTGTTTTGGTGGTTTTCTTGATCGTCTTTACCTTCTTCTTGTTGCTAGATCTGCGTAAAAAACAAGATCAGCTCTTAGAACCGGCAGCACAACCGCGCTATTATGGCGAAGATGCTTACTGGCGATATGGTTTTTACATCAATCCTAATGATGCGCGACTGTTCGTTCCTGACCGTGTTGGGATGAATATCGGCATCAATCTAGGCAAACGCAGCGGACAGATCGTCGCAGGCATCACCGCTGTCTTCTTACTTGTGTTAATGGTCGGTACCATCATTCCAATGTACCGCTTAGATTTCGCTCCTGATGCGATCACCGGTGAAGTGCAAGGACAAGAAGTCACATTCGATGCACCAATGTCCGGGAAAACTACGGTCTCTTTGGCAGATATAGAGACAGTGGAATTGATCGAAAAATTGCCGTCTCCTCGTGTTCGTACCATGGGTGTAGGAACCGCCAGTTACCAAATCGGTAAGTTTACCGTTGCCGGCGAACCTGCCAGAATGTTTGTCGACACGAAGGTGACGCCCATTTTAAAAGTCACTACTAACGATGGCCCAACCGTTTTTTACACAAATAAAAAAGCCGCCGAAACGACGGATTTATACGAGGAACTATTACAGAAGATTTCCTCAGCGGAGTGAGTGTTCTGGAAAAAAACTGGGGAACCCATTATCCCCAGGCTATCCACAACCAACAAAAGAACGGACTCTTTCCAACAAAAAAACGACCTTCCGAAACGAAGGTCGTTTTTGATACTCCGGCAGTAGGACTCGAACCTACGACATCATGATTAACAGTCATGCGCTACTACCAACTGAGCTATGCCGGAAGAATCTATCTGTACTATACCAAATAGTCAGATAATTTAGCAAGAGCAAAAATCAATTTTTTGATCCTTTTTTTCAAGAAAATCCCCTTTTAGAAACTTCCCTTCCCGCAAAGTGTTTTTCTCAAGAAATATCCGAAAATCTCATTGACAAAGCAGCCCCTTTACGGTATTCTATATCTTGTGTTAAATAACACGCCGCTTTAGCTCAGTTGGTAGAGCGCATCCATGGTAAGGATGAGGTCGACGGTTCAAGCCCGTCAAGTGGCTTTGGTAGGACAACGTTTGTCGGACGTTGTCTTTTTTTGTGCATCTAATTCCCAAAGTATAGCGATAATTTCTTAACTTAATCATTCGTACGCCCCTAATTCCCTGCGATATACAAAAGAAATAAAATCGTAAAACCCAATAGTAGGACCGATACAACTGCTTTCACTATCCTCGCTACATCTTTAAATTTAAACAAGAGCGTATATAGATTAATAAAGTAAATGATCGACAGGGCTACTTCTTGCGAATATTCTTTCACTTGGATCAAGCCTAGCCATATAATCAGCAAAAGAATCGAAAAAACAACCAAATAGTTTTCTGCAACACGCTTCATTTCATTCTCCTTTCCAATGATAGACATTTGCAACCAGCTGAATCGCGGAACTCAGTAAATTATCAGCCCCTCTCTCCATTACTTTTCCTACAGCCATTGCTTATTAAAAGTGTAACAAACTATCTCTTCTAATAGTCATTTTTATCAATTTAAATAAATATTTTTTATAAAACGAGCAAAATGGATTTTTCAATCGGTGCTCACAGCTCAATTTTAGACACTTCTTTTTTACAATAAAAAACCCGCTCTCCTAAAGCTAAGAGAGCGGTTTTTTCAACTACACTGAATTTTTTAAAAGGATACGCTTTATGCTGGCTTAAAAAATAACATATTCTTTCCGTTTAATTTAAATTTTTACTTCACGACCAACACCGTACATTTCGAATGATTGACGACATAATCGGTGGTTGAGCCCACGACAGCTCGGGTCAATGTACCTTTACCAGTTGCACCGATAATGATCAAATCAATCGGGTACAATTCTGTTGCTGCATGAATGATAAAGCGTTTTGGATCACCGACTTCAACGATCACCTCAACATCTTCCACCCCATGTTGATTGGCATCATAGATTTTTTTCAACATGTCCGTTTCCACACGTAATTTTTCTTGATCAAAAATTTTCGCAAAAGCATAGGCACTTGTGGATAACTCAGCATTGTTGATAACAGAGAGGACATACAATTTGGCTTTGTTCCTACGACAAATCGCGAGTGCTTCTTGGAACGCTTTTTCTGACTGATCCGACCCATCTAAGGCAACAAGTACATTTTGAGAATTACGTAACATCCAAATCGCCTCCTTTTCTTTATTTTACCACAAAAAATGGAA
>NZ_CP119393.1:2952500-3662325 GCF_029215545.1 Enterococcus casseliflavus
GAAAGGAGGTGATCCAGCCGCACCTTCCGATACGGCTACCTTGTTACGACTTCACCCCAATCATCTATCCCACCTTAGGCGGCTGGCTCCAAAAAGGTTACCTCACCGACTTCGGGTGTTACAAACTCTCGTGGTGTGACGGGCGGTGTGTACAAGGCCCGGGAACGTATTCACCGCGGCGTGCTGATCCGCGATTACTAGCGATTCCGGCTTCATGTAGGCGAGTTGCAGCCTACAATCCGAACTGAGAGAAGCTTTAAGAGATTAGCTTAGCCTCGCGACTTCGCAACTCGTTGTACTTCCCATTGTAGCACGTGTGTAGCCCAGGTCATAAGGGGCATGATGATTTGACGTCATCCCCACCTTCCTCCGGTTTGTCACCGGCAGTCTCGCTAGAGTGCCCAACTAAATGATGGCAACTAACAATAAGGGTTGCGCTCGTTGCGGGACTTAACCCAACATCTCACGACACGAGCTGACGACAACCATGCACCACCTGTCACTTTGCCCCCGAAGGGGAAGCTCTATCTCTAGAGTGGTCAAAGGATGTCAAGACCTGGTAAGGTTCTTCGCGTTGCTTCGAATTAAACCACATGCTCCACCGCTTGTGCGGGCCCCCGTCAATTCCTTTGAGTTTCAACCTTGCGGTCGTACTCCCCAGGCGGAGTGCTTAATGCGTTTGCTGCAGCACTGAAGGGCGGAAACCCTCCAACACTTAGCACTCATCGTTTACGGCGTGGACTACCAGGGTATCTAATCCTGTTCGCTCCCCACGCTTTCGAGCCTCAGCGTCAGTTACAGACCAGAGAGCCGCCTTCGCCACTGGTGTTCCTCCATATATCTACGCATTTCACCGCTACACATGGAATTCCACTCTCCTCTTCTGCACTCAAGTCTCCCAGTTTCCAATGACCCTCCCCGGTTGAGCCGGGGGCTTTCACATCAGACTTAAGAAACCGCCTGCGCTCGCTTTACGCCCAATAAATCCGGACAACGCTTGCCACCTACGTATTACCGCGGCTGCTGGCACGTAGTTAGCCGTGGCTTTCTGGTTAGATACCGTCAAGGGATGAACATTTTACTCTCATCCTTGTTCTTCTCTAACAACAGAGTTTTACGATCCGAAAACCTTCTTCACTCACGCGGCGTTGCTCGGTCAGACTTTCGTCCATTGCCGAAGATTCCCTACTGCTGCCTCCCGTAGGAGTCTGGGCCGTGTCTCAGTCCCAGTGTGGCCGATCACCCTCTCAGGTCGGCTATGCATCGTTGCCTTGGTGAGCCGTTACCTCACCAACTAGCTAATGCACCGCGGGTCCATCCATCAGTGACGCAAAAGCGCCTTTCAACTTTCTTCCATGCGGAAAATAGTGTTATACGGTATTAGCACCTGTTTCCAAGTGTTATCCCCTTCTGATGGGCAGGTTACCCACGTGTTACTCACCCGTTCGCCACTCTTTTTCTTTCGGTGGAGCAAGCTCCGGTGAAAGAAAAAGCGTTCGACTTGCATGTATTAGGCACGCCGCCAGCGTTCGTCCTGAGCCAGGATCAAACTCTCATAATGATTTGTTTGAATGACCATACGGTCATTAAGCTCATAAAAATTAACTTTGCTAGCTATTGCTTGCATGTATTTGTTTCAATAAATTGAAACGTCCTACACATTGGTTCGTTTGCTTGCTTTGTTCAGTTTTCAAAGGTCTACCGTGCTGTGTTAGCAACTTTTATATCATATCAGAGTGACATTTAATTGTCAACTCTTTTTTAAAAAGTTTTTTTTCGCTCGTTGCTTTTCAACTTCGTAGCGGCTGTCTCAGCGACTTAATTAGAATAACAAATGATTTGTTATTTGTCAACAACTTTTTTCAATTAATTTTGTTGATGTATCAACATTGATTAACTGTTTTATTATTGCGACTTCGTTATAATATCATCTGTTTCATTTTTGGTCAAGTCTTTTTTTGAAGTTTTTTCAACTGTTGTTTTGACCCGCTGGCTCAATTGCCAACGTTGACTAATTTACCATTCTTCTTGACTCAGGTCAAGGAAATATTTCATTTTATTTACAAAAAGTTTTCAATAAAAAAAGACCGTCGTAACGGTCTTCAGTTTTTTCGCTAATATTCAGGTGCTAAAAGAACGGAACGCCTTCAATCTCGTAGTCTTCAATGATCTTACGAAAGATATTGGGCTCTTCCCACGCATACCCTTCTGGCAGCTGTTGCGTTTGTCCTGCTTCTTGTGTTTCAAAAACAAATAAAGGAATGTTTTGCGTATCAATATTGCCATTTGTGAGTTCAACGAGTTCGATCGCTGTCACATCAAGGTGGATACGGTCTTTAAACAATTGTAAGATCGTAGCCAAGCCGGTTTTATCTTCAGAAAAATCCGTTGACGCTAATTCCGCAGTGCCTTCGTGTATTTGCATCAAAAATCGTTTCGAACCATTTGCTAAGTGCATCATAACTGTACCCGCTACTTTTTTGGATCCCAAAATACCCACCTCAGTTATTCATCTGTTTGTAAACTAATTTTAGCACATTTTCAGAAAATATGCACGATTATCTGCTGCTGTTTTCTTTTTCTAACATTTCTTTGGCCTCTTTCACCCACACTGGTAAAGCTTCTCCAATCGTACGAAAACCGATCCGCTTATTCTTATTTGTAAAGTAGCGTTTACGCTTAAAGGGGGGCTGAACAAAACTCGTTTCCAATGTACGGCGGGACAAACTGATCTTTTGGCTGTATTCGTCAATATCAATGATTTGTACACGGATCTTTTGCCCGATCTGTAAGACTTCATGGATATTCTTGGTAAACCCAGATTGGATCTCTGAAACATGGATCAATCCCTGTGTTTCCTTATCTAACGAAACAAATGCACCATAGGGTTGAATCCCAGTGACTGTTCCTTCTATAATGTTCCCGATTTGATAATTCATAGTCTTTCCTCTCTTTTCCACTTTCATTATACTTGAACTAGTGGTAGATTTGAAGCATCAGAAACAACGTTGCACAATATAGGAGGGAAACGCATGATCAATTTTGACAAAGTTCATCCGCGCTTAAATACCAATAGCGTCAAATGGGACACCATTGCAAAAACCTATAAGGAAGAAAACTTGTTGCCACTTTGGGTAGCCGACATGGATTTTCTAGCACCAGAACCTGTGAAAAAAGCGTTAGAAAAAGCAGTTGCCCAAGGGATCTATGGCTATTCCACCATCCCTGATTCGCTGCTTGAATCCATCATCGATTGGCAGCAAAGACGTCATGGTTATACCATCAATAAGGAAGCGATCCTTTTTAACAGCGGTGTCGTCCCTAGTATTGCACTGGCGATCCAAAGTTATACGCAAGAAGAAGATGCCGTATTGATCCACGATCCGGTCTACCATCCCTTTGCCCATGTTGTCAAAAATAATCAGCGGACCTTAATTCAAGAACCATTATTGGAAAAAGATGGCCACTTCGTCATCGATTTTGAGGCGATGGAACAAACCATCATCGAAAAGAAGGTAAAATTGTTTCTTCTATGTAATCCTCATAATCCTGGCGGTCGCGTGTGGTCAAAAGAAGAACTGCTGACGATCGGCCGTATTTGTCAAAAGCACCAGGTGATCGTTGTCAGTGATGAGATCCATCAAGACATCGTTTTTGCACCAAATCAATTTGTCTCTTTCCAAACAGTCGAGCCAAGCTTTGCCGATTTTTCGATCATCTTGACCTCAGCAACCAAGACCTTTAATTTAGCTGGGATCAAAAATTCGATGGTATTCATCAAAGACAAAACCTTGCGCAGCCAATTTGCAAAAACACAAGAACGCAACGTTCAAGGGGAAATCAATACGTTTGGGTTGGTCGCTACTGAAGCAGCGTATCGTGAATCTGAAGCATGGTTAGAAGAACTTTTGTCCTATTTAGAAGCAAATCGCACCTTTGTCTGCGACTTTTTGACTGAACAACTCCCAGCAGTGACCTTTCAAAAACCCGAAGGTACTTACTTGATCTGGCTGGATTTTTCTGCCTATGGCCTAACAGACAATCAGCTGCAGCGCAAACTGATCAAAGAAGCCAATGTCGTATTGAATCAAGGAAGTATCTTTGGTCCTCGCGGCAGTCACCATATGCGGTTGAACTTTGCCTGTCCTAAAGAGCTATTAGAAAAAGCACTCAATCAAATCGCCGCCGCGTTTAAAGACCAACCGATCGGTTAACTCTTTCTTATGAAAAAAAGAACCCTAAAGCTGCCATTTCAACGATCTCCTTGAGGATGACCTTTGAAACTGCTTTTGGGTTCTTTTGTTTTATTCGCTGATTTCGATCGTTTCGATCACTACATCATGCACTGGACGATCTTGTGGTCCTCGTTGCACGCCAGCGATTTCATCAACGACTGACATTCCTTCGATCACATGACCAAAGACTGTGTGACGGAAATCTAACCAAGGAGTACCACCTGCTTGATACGCTTCGATGATTTCAGCTGGATAACCAGCACCTTCTAATTGACCTAACATGTTGCTAGGAACATTTTGATTGTTTACGATGAAAAACTGGCTGCCGTTAGTATTCGGACCAGCGTTTGCCATGGATAAAGCGCCACGAAGATTGAACAATTCTTTTGAAAATTCATCTTCAAAGCTGCCGCCATAGATGCTTTCGCCGCCCATCCCTGTACCAGTTGGATCGCCGCCTTGAATCATAAAATCAGGAATGACACGGTGGAAGATGATCCCATCGTAATACCCTTTTTTCGCTAATTCAACGAAGTTTTTCACTGTTTTTGGTGCCAATTCTGGGAACAATTGTACAACTACATCCCCACGATTGGTTTTGATGACTGCTTTATGGCCAGTTTGTTTTTCTAATGCTAACTGTGGAAATTCAGACACATTAACTCCTCCTTCTCTCTCATAAATCCATGATAGCAGAAAATTGAAAAAATGCTAGTTTGGATAATTTTTGCTATAATGAAGCTATTCGTACACTACGAACACGCTTCACCCCAACGTGGTTAGAAAAGAGGAATAACATGGATATTTTTGATATAACGATTATCGGCGCGGGACCTAGCGGAATGTTTTCTGCTTTCTATGCCGGTATGCGTAACGCCAAAACCAAGATCATCGACAGCTTGCCGCAATTAGGCGGTCAGCTTGCTACTTTATACCCAGAAAAATACATCTACGATATCCCAGGTTATCCGAAAATCAAAGCGGGCGATCTTGTCCAAAACCTGGAAAAACAGTTGACGACCTTCAATCACCAATATTGTTTAGAAGAAACCGTCTTGTCGGTCGAAAAACAAGAAGACTATATCGAAGTCACCACCGACAAAGGAATCCATTACTCGAAAGCCGTGATTTTGGCTTTAGGAAACGGCTCCTTCCAGCCGCGCAAACTGACTTTGCCAGAAAGCGAGCGGTTTGAAGGATACGGCTTAGACTATTTTGTCACCGATTTGATGAAGTATGCTGGACGCAAAGTAGCGATCGCCGGTGGCGGCGATTCTGCCATCGATTGGGCATTGATGCTGGAGCCGATCGCTAGTGAAGTCTACTTGATCCATCGCCGTCCTGAATTTCGTGCCCATGAACATAGCGTCAGTAAATTACAGGCTTCTGCCGTCAACATTTTGACTCCTTATGTGATCCAAGAAATCCAAGGAGAGCAACGTTTGACTGGTGTCTCGTTGCAGCAAGTCAAAGGTGATGAAACAGTCAGCCTTTCATTGGATGCTTTGATCGTCAATTACGGTTTTTCTTCCACATTGAACATCAAGGATTGGGGCATGAAAAGCAGCCGCCAAGGAGTCTTCGTCTCTTCAGATATGAGCACGTCTGTTCCTGGGATCTATGGCTGTGGGGATGTCGTTTTATACGATGGAAAAGTCGACCTGATCGCTACTGGTTTCGGGGAAGCCCCAACTGCGGTGAACAATGCGCTCCACTACATTGATCCCAAAACGCGGACACAACCTGCCCATAGTACAAGTCTTTTTAAGGAGTAGCTGACATGAAACAAGCTGGTCAACGTCAACTTGCCGCCTATACTCTCCCTTTACAGGGAGAGACCCTCACTGAGCAAATGGTTCAGTATCTGGAAGCCTTCGATCATGCCGAAACGGCGGTCCACAATCTAGCCGTTGCCCAAGAAGCCAAACGATTGGCAGAACGGTTTCAAGTCAATGCGGAGAAAGCTTACTTGGCAGCACTGCTGCACGATGTCAGCGTCGTCATCCCTCATGACCAGCGAATCGCCTTGCAGATAGCGGTAGGCGAACCGATCTTAGATGCGGAGCGGCAAGCACCTTTTTTGCTGCATCAGCAGCAATCCGCTTTGTTGGCAAAAACGGTTTTTCAGGTGTCTGATCCAGACATTCTGTCCGCCATCAGCTGTCATACCACCTTAAAGGCCCATTATCGTCGTCTCGATCTACTCGTTTTTTAGCCGACAAAATCAAATGGGATCGTAAAGATCAAGCGCCTTTCTTAATCGGCTTATTAGACCGTCTCGATGATTCCTTGGAAGCCGCCGCTGGGTATTATATGGACTGGCTTTTTGCTGGTGACTTGGTGGTCCCCCATCCTTGGGCAGTGGCAGCCAAAGCAGAACTAGCCAACACTTGTGCTTCAGTGGATGTTAGAAGGGATTAACACCCAAATGGCATGGCCTGCAACTGGAATAGGGCACTACTTATGATCGCAATCCATCAGTCGCATGTTGACTTTTGAATAAACTATATTTACATGGAGGGGAACTATATGGTATTAGAAAGCAAAACACTTGAAGACAAAGCAAGAGAATTGTTGGCCGACCGCGGTGTCTCGCTGCAAGACATCGGTGAACTGGTGATGTTCTTGCAAAAAGATTACATTGAAGGCATCACCTTGGAGATGTGTATCGAAAGCGTCAACGCTGTCTTAAGCAAGCGGGAAGTCCACAACACGATTTTAACGGGGGTCCAATTGGATATTTTGGCAGAAGAAAATCAACTGCTGCATCCACTGCAAGAAATCGTTAAAGAAGACGAAGGGCTTTATGGGATCGATGAGATCCTCGCTCTATCCATCGTCAACGTGTACGGCTCGATCGGCTTTACTAACTACGGATACATTGATAAAGTCAAACCGGGTATTTTGAAAGAACTGAACAAGCACGACGGTCCCCGCGTTCACACCTTTTTAGATGATATCGTAGGTGCCATCGCAGCTTCTGCCGCAAGTCGCTTAGCCCATCAACACCCAAGTAAATCTCATTACATTACGCAATAAAAAAAAGACCGACGATTCGCCTCCCTCAAAGGAAGGGGATCGTTGGTCTTTTTTTCATTACGCTGTTTTTTTCAAGCCTCGTTTGCCCCACCAATAGAAGGCAAAAAAGAAGACTTCAATCAAGACGAAAAAGAGAATAAAGCAATGCATGAAAAACGTTTCTGGCAGCACGTTGATGATCGGATCGGTGGCTGGATTAAAGAGCCAATCGTCGTTACTGAAGAAAATCTCATGGAACGTAACGAAAAAGCGGTCAAAGCCGACAGCCATCAAAAACCCGAAAATCAGCGGCAAAATCATCCCCCATTGAAAGGGACGAATCAAGCGCCATTGCTGTTGTTTTTGCCGTAACCGATTGACGAACCAGATACTCGGCAGCAAAGTGACGATCATCACGGCATAATTTAATAGAAACAACTGTTTCACATCGTAAAAATGCCCAGCGCCAGCTTCAGACATTGGAAAATCTGGCAAGGCGAGCGTACTTGCAAAGGGATTGTTTAGAAAATCTAGCAATAAGCCATAGTTCTTCAACAACTCTTCTCTTGATAGCGAGGTATAATCCAGCAGATTCAAGTGATCGACATCAAACCAATATAACGGTCGAAAATTGATCGTTAGGGTGATCGCTAGACTGACCAAAAACAAAAACAAGCAGACAAATCCTAAGCGTTCAAGCCACACTTGTTTTTTCATTGTTCAAAATCCCACTCATCTAAAGAATCCACCACATAGGTTGGTGCTACTGGTAATGTCGGAACTGCCGCTTTCGGGGTAAAGCCAGATAATACGAGCAAAGAATCGATCCCGTTTTGGATCCCCGAGCGAATATCGGTTTCGTAATTGTCTCCCACCATCAAGACCTCATCTTTTGATAAGCCGATGTGTGCCACCGCTTTTTCCATAATGATGGCTTCTGGTTTGCCAATAAAAATCGGTTGCGTTTGGGTGGCAGTCTCCACCATTGCGATCAGTGAACCTGCACCAGGTAATAAACCTCTTTCCGTCGGGATATTTTTGTCGGGATTGGTCCCGATAAAGGTTGCTCCTTTTTGGATCGCTAACGTTGCTAAAACAAATTTTTCATAGGTCACGTGGTTGTCTAAGCCAACCACGACATAATCTGGGTTGGTTTCCTCCCACTCAAACCCAGCAGCTAAGATCAAATCGATCAACCCCGCTTCGCCGATCACAAATACTTTGCGGCCTTTGCCATGATCTTTCATAAAATCGATCGTCGCCAAGCTTGCGGTATAAATCGTTTCTGGTGCCACGTGAATCGAAAATTCATCCGCCAATCGCTGTGCCACGACTTCGGGACTGCGGGTCGTATTGTTGGTCACAAATAAATAGGGCAGTCCTTTTTCTTGTAAGGATTCTACGAAGCGTTTCCCAGCAGGGATCGGCTCTTTTCCTAAATAAATCGTGCCGTCTAGATCAATCAAATAGCCTTTATATTTCATCTTATTCTTCCCTTTGTCGAATCGTAAACTCTTTTTTGCCTTTTTTCACCGTAGTTGTTTCGGTTTTTTTGACGTTTTTTTCTTTTGGTTTACGATTTTTAATCGTTGGTTTGCTTTTCTTCTGCGGAATTGCTTCACGCTTTTCTTCTATATGGGCGTTTTGTTGTGTAGTTTGATTTTGATTCGTTTGAGCTGGCTTTTTCTTACGTCTTCGGGAGGTACTTTTTTCTTTCTTGCCGCCAACTCGTTGGATCACAAAATAGGCACAACCGAAGTTGCAATACTCATACAAATAGTCTTCCAGCATGTCGATACGCTGATCGGGTAATGCTTTGCGGTTATCCTTTTCAAAAAAGCCTTTCAAACGCAGCTGCTCATAACCCCAATCCCCTACGATATAGTCATAACGTGCCAACACTTCACTGTAACGCTCGCCAAGCTTTTCTGGATTGAAGCCTTCACGATAATCCATGACCAGTTTGTATTGTCGATTGCCAATCATTAATTCTTCATCATTTAACAAAGTCACCAACTCGCCTTTTTGCGGTTGTTTCGCTGGTTCTTCAATAATTTCTTCTAGTACAGATGTCATTTCATCTGTGATCGTTTGTTTTTCGGTCATTTTTTCACCACCTGCTGTTTATTATACCTTGTTTTATTCCCCAATGATAGTCGCGGTTTTCTCTCAAAAACCAGCTGGAGAAGTGACGAACTACTGAATGGGGTATTTCTGACTCAGGTAATCTCCGACCACTGTGCGAATAAAGTCTGGAAAAAGAAACTCAACGGTTCCAGCAATCTCGATCGTCGGGAAAAACGGAATAAACAAGTAGTGATCCACAAGGGTCAACGTGTAGCTTTGAGCAGGATCGACGGGCTCTTGTTTCCACAATACTTGGTGGTTTTTTTCATCAAAGCGGATGCCTTCATAAACCAGTTCACCAAAAATCTTCCCTCGAAAACCCATTCCCATAATTGGGAAATTGCGCAAAAAGTTGCGATTTTTTTCCATCTCTAAGACCAATCGAATGACATCCGCGCCTTGCAGCGTCACCCGAATCAAATGCATCGGATGGGGCAAAATCGTGTGCAGCTGATCTTGATCGACCCGCCCTTGCGGCAAATCATCTAAAAATAGCCCCGTATTTAAGATGGCGGCCTCCGTTTGTCCTTTGGCACATAATGCCAAAAGTGCCTCCCGAACCAAGGAATGTTGACTTTGCCAATCCCTCGTAAACGCTGCTGGAATTTCTGCCACCTGATTTGCCCGCAACAAGCGATGACCGATCGATAGATATTCGGCAATCTCTTCCTCATCTTGCGGAAAAGCCACCAGCGAATCAGTCGGAATCACACGGGCGCGATGCTTGATTGGGCGATGGTGATCATCTAAGACCACTTCGACTTCGCCAATGTTAAAACCAAACTTGCCAGCTGCACCAATTTGAACCCCATTGATGACTTCGCCCTTTTCAAACAAATGGTGCGTGTGGGAACCTAATATAACATCTAGTTCTGGAAAATCCTTCGCAATCTGGCGGTCAGCATTGATGCCTAGATGGCTCATCAAGACCAGCAAATCGACCTCGGGACGCAAATGCTGCACCAATGAAGGCAAAATCTCCAAGGGTTCGCGAATATCCCAACCGTTGGGGGCATATGTCAGCGGAAACGGTGCTGTAAATGCGATCAGGCCGATTTTGGCTCCTTGATTGCTTTCCATGATTTTGTATTCTTGTGCCCACTTCGGCGGACGTAAATCCTGTTTATCAAATAAATTGCCTAAAATGACAGGAAATTCTGCTTGGTCATACAAATGCTGCAAGACCTCTTTGGGATTACCGACCCCTTCATTGTTCCCAATCGTCACCGCATCGTAATGTCCTTGATTCATCAAATCGACATTCGCCTTGCCGTCAGTTGCTTCTGTCAAAGGATGCCAGCGATCGACAAAGTCGCCTAAGTCGACTGCGATCACTGTCTCTTCGGTGGTATCCGCTTCTCGTTTTCTTTGATCCAAATAACGCCGCATCTTCGGCCAATGTTCTAGGTGGGAATGCAGATCGTTCGTATGGATAATCGTAATTTTTTCCATTGTGCGCCTCTTTTCAAATACGTCGCCTGAAATCACTATCCATTTCTCTTGGCATCAAGGGTTGCCAGTAGAAAGGCGACGGAAGTCTCTACAAAATAAGCATAGCATAAAATCTCTGGGAAACCATTGGAATGCTTGGAAAAGAATGGAATAAATAGACAGACATTTGTCAAAAAGTACGGCCATGTTTTGCTCAATTGTTGGAATGATTTTGTTCCAAGCAAATACGATTCAAAATATATAGTACTAACATACGATCTTACAATTATTGAGTAATTCTCGTTTATCGTATATACTGTATATACGATATAAGGAGGAGAAGTAAAGTGAGTATTCAAGAACGAAAAATTAGAAAAAGCGGAAATTCAGTTGTTTTAACATTATCGAAAGAATTATTAGAAAAAATAGGAATTCAAGAAAATGATTACGTATTTGTTGATGAAGACAAATTAGCTGCTGCAATCACAAAAAAGTCATTACCTTCTGAGCAGGAACTCGAAATCAATCGTTTAATCGATCAATCTTTTTCTCAATATGAAGAGATGTATAAGGAGCTCGCAAATCATTGACAATCTACTTATCAGAAAAACAAATCATAAAAATGAATGTCGTGCTTATCAAAAGTCAAACACCAAATGAAGAGATCAGCTTGCGTGATCCATCTGGATTAGCCATGGCTGTAAAACAACCGCAACAAATCGTTTTTTCAAAAGAATTATACCCCTCAATGGAGGAAAAAGCTGCAATCCTTCTAATCAACTTAATCAAAAAACATCCCTTTCATAATGCCAATAAACGAACGGCTTTCATGGCAACGGATGTTTTTTTCAAGCTTAACCACTATGAAACTTTTTTCGAACAAAATCAAACGATTGCATTTCTGGTGAACATTGCGAAATATGACGAAAATAAATTTGATACTTTAAAACGATCAACTTCTGATTACCTTCGAAAATACACAAGAAAGTCGTAAAAAAGTAACTAGCTAATCAGCAATTCTTCACCTACAATCAAACAATCGTGATTCACTTTTTACTAGATTGGCTAAAAATTGATCATGAAAATTTATCAAAGAGAAGACTCAACTAAAGACTTTCAGACAATAAAAAACCCTAAGACAGTCTGTCTCAGGGTTGAATGATCATCGATTCAATTAGTACTACTGCTTTCTTCAATAACAAGCAGTTTTTCAATCAGACACATGGAGAATCCTGCTTAGTGCTGCTTCCTTCCGGATCTGACACGCTTCACAAGACCTCCATTGTCCTAGCCTTTCGGCAAAACTTAGTATAACGTATTTCGTTAGAGATTGCCAGCCTTTTTTTGTTTTTTCTTTTCTCGTAATGCTCGGAAAAAATCTGTTAGCAGCTGGCCGCATGCTTCTTCTAAAATGCCGCCTTCCACATAGGACCAATGGTTGAAGCGCTCATCTTCCAATAAATTCATCAATGTACCAGCAGTGCCGCCTTTGGGATCGTAGGCACCAAAATACACTTCTTCCACCCGTGCCAATAACATCGCCCCACTGCACATCGGGCATGGTTCCAAGGTCACAAACAGCTGCGCTTGTTCTAAGCGCCAACTTCCGACAGTGCGACAGGCTTCTTCGATCGCAAACATCTCCGCATGCGCTGCGGCTTGCTGCTGCGTTTCTCGTAGATTGTGTCCACGACCAATGATTTTATCATCCAAGACGACGACAGCACCGATCGGTACTTCTGCCAACCCTTCTGCTTTTCGGGCTTCTTTGATTGCTTCTTCCATAAAGAAGGCTTTTTCCTCGGCAGTCAAGGTACTTGTTTTTTCCACGACTTCACTTTCACTCCTCTACCTCGCACCATTTCGTGCATTTCCTTGTTAGTATAACGAAAAACGCTTAGAAAGACGAGAAAAACTCGCAAAGACCGATGTCCCTGCGAGTTTCAAATGGAATGATTGGCTTAAAAGACGGAATCAACAAAGCTCGTCAACTTGTCTTTGACATGTTCTGTCGAATCTTTGATATTGTCTCCGTAAACAGAGATTTTGTTGCGGCCTTCATTGACTTTTTTCATCACACCTAACAACGAATCCAATTCATTGTCAGACAAGCCGTCTACGACATCCAGCAATTTTTCATTGCCGTTGAATTTGTCATCGACAAATTTCTTTACTTTGTGTCGGTTGCAAGCGAAGCGTACTTTATTGAATACTTTGTCTGATACAACGACGGCAGTAGTGATCCCAGCGATCGCTGCAATGCTTAATCCAATCGTTACTTTTGATGATGTTTTCATATCGATCAGCTCCCTTATTTTGCTACTTCCATCATAGCACGAGGACTGAAATAAAAACACTATTTCGTTTAAATCGCTTTGAATCTTAATCCTTTAGGAAAGAAGTTTTTTACGGTTCCTTGGACTTGTTTTCCAAAACCGACTGGGATCTCATCGACTGTCAAAATCACCCATCCAGCATTTCCTGGCACGCTCAAGGTTTCACCTGCCACATACTGCTGCCATTGCGGCAAAGTGATCGGCACTGTCGGTGCCCCTTCTTCTGCATGGATCGCCAATGCCAACGCATAACTTGGCTCGATCCGATTCTTCTTAACGACGCCGACGTGCAAACCTGGGCGCATAAACTTGATCCCTTTTAAAGAAGGCATTTCTTCAGGAACGAGCCAGAGGTTTTCTCCTAGCAGCTGAGGCGTCGCATTCAGTGCCTGTAAAAAAGGAAACTCCTTGCGAAAGGCTTGCCACAACTTTTGAGTCGCTGCATCCAATGGACTCTTGGCTGTCGCTCCTTTGCCTTTTTTCTTCTTTTTCACTGGCGCTGCTTCTGCTAGCGAGGTCAATTTCGCAGCGAAATGACCTTCTCCTTGGTTTAAATGCGGCCATAAGCGGATGGTTTTCTCAATCCCAGGTGCAGCTCCCCACTCCCTGCGCCCATGAGATACATTGTCCAAGTCGATCGCTTCGATCGTGAAGGGATACTCCTCCATTAACCAAGCCATCATCGCTTCGTTTTCTTCTGGGGCAAAGGTACAGGTGGAATAGATCAGCTGCCCCCCCGGTTTTAGCATCGTAACGGCTTGTGCCAAAATGTCTTTTTGCCTGATCGCACACTGATCAGGTGTTTCTGCTTGCCATTCTTCTAAGGCGACGGGATCTTTACGAAACATCCCTTCACCAGAACATGGGGCGTCCACTACGATCTTGTCAAAAAACTGAGGAAAATGGCGGCTCAATTCTTGCGGTGCCTGATTGGTGACGACTACATTCGGAAAGCCCCAACGCTCCACATTTTCTGATAGGATTTTGGCACGCTTGGGGAAAATCTCATTTGCTACAAGCAGCCCTTTTCCTTGTAATTGGCTTGCCAGCTGCGTTGTTTTGCCCCCTGGTGCCGCACATAAATCTAAGACCCGCTCCCCTGGTTGAGCGGCTGCGATCGTTGCTACGATCATCGCACTAGGTTCTTGGCTGTAGACATAGCCAGCTTGATGGAGCAGCGAAAGGCCTTTGACTTCGCCAATATAAGCAGCTTCTGCATAGGGGGCGGGTACAGCGGCTGGTCCATATTTTGCCAGCATCGCTTGTGCGTGCGGCTTAGCAACATTCAAGCGAAAGCCTTTGACTGGCTGATTATCGGTTAAAGCGGTAAAAAAAGCTGGTGCTTCTTCTCCTAGCAACCGTTGGTATTTTTCAATAAATGGTGTTGGTAATTGCATACTTACCCCTCCTCGGCTTTTTTATTCTAGCGACTGAGAAGCAATTATGCAAGAATTCCTTGATCAAATGGAAAAAAAACTGCAGCTGAGTGAAGTGGGCGACTAAATCGCTTCGACTTCTCTTTGCTGCAGACCTTTTTTATTTAAAAATCGCTTTCTTGACACTGCTTTCGATGAATGGCTGAGAGACACGGTTGTCCCAGAATTTGATCAGTGGGCCCACTAAAAAGGCACTGATGAAGGTTCCGATTCCAATAGGTCCGCCTGTGAAGAGCCCAATCAAGGCAAAGGCAACGTCTTGAATCACCCGCACCACTCGATAGTTGGCTTTCGTCTGATCGACGATGGTTGGGGCAATCGCGTCATAGGGGGCGCTGCCCAAATTCGCTGACATATAAAACGAAGCACCGAAGGTAAAGAAGATAATCCCGATCAACAAGAACAAGCCTTGCTGCCACCAGTTATTGGGACCGACGGATAACCAATCAAAAACGTTGGTATAAAAGTCGATGAAAAATCCTGTCAGCACCATATTGATGACCGTCCCGATGCCGATATGGCGACGGCCAAAGATAAAAATCAATACTAGGACAGCGATATTGATCATCAATTGATAGACCCCAAGGGATAACCCTAGTAGCTCGCCGACACCGATATTGGCAGCTGTGTATGGGTCTAGCCCTACTCCGCCGACCCGCAGCAATGCCGCCCCGAATCCTAAAATGGCGACACCAATCAACGCATAAAGCGAGCGTAATCCTGTTTCTTTTTTCATTAAAATTTCCCCTTTTTTCTCATCTGTTCTTTCAAGTATAACGAGAAAAAAGGAAAATGGGAATTTCAACGCTTCACAGGGCTCTTTGTAGGGATACGATCTGGCTTCGTCCATCTCCTTTGCTTCCATTTTGCTTCCATTGAAATGCCCGCAACAACCATTGCGATTGCGTATCTTGATTTTCGGTTTCTACAGATACGCGTGCCTCGTCCATTACTCGGGCTTCACTGGAACCATCACTTCAAATATCTGCAATTCTTTTTGGGCGGTAAAGACTTCATCTTGCCATAACAATTCCCAAACATCGCCATCGATCTTTAAATGATTCTCTTTTAGAAAGGCTTGGATGCGATGGGTAAAAGCAGCAATTTGTTCCTCTCCCTCACTGACAAACCCAGACACATATGTACCAGCGGGACGTGTGATAATCAGCTTTTCAGGATAGAGATGCAGCCGATCTTGGGGAATCAAGATCAATGCCCGATAAGGCGATGCGTGAAAAGTCTGATCCTCTAATGTCGTTCCGGCACTTAAAAAGCCGATGGGGTAGCCACTGAAGGCATCTTTATAATCCACTAGCGGATAAAAACGGGCGTACACTTGATAAGCAGATTCTGGATCATCGCCAGCGATCTCTTCAGAAACGATAAACGCCTCTGCTTCGTGGTGCGCTATCGAAAAGGTCTCAAAATCGGCTTTCTGTACTTTTTCATAGCGCTGGATGTAGCGATCGAAGGTTCGTTCCAATTCTTGTAGCGCAGCGATTTTGGCACGAACTTCTCCTCGCCGTTCCACAAGTTCCTTTTGCGTGTATTCAGGGTTGCGGTTTTTCAAAAATTGTCGAATGTCTTGCAAGGGCATGTCTAAAGAACGCAAGAGCAAAATCACGTCTAACTCAAGGCATTGTTCAAAGCCGTAGTAGCGATAGCCGTTTTCACCAATCGATTGCGGTTTGAACAAATCGATCTGATCGTAATAAATCAATGTGCGCCGACTCACGCCAGCATAAGCGGACATCTCACTGATGGTCAATTGTTTTTTCAAAAAAATTTCACTCCTTGCTTGACTGTAACGTAACGTTACAGTTTATTCTACCATAGAACGACATTTTTGGAGGGAAATCATGAAACAATTACAGTTATTTTATAAAGAAGAACGACGCTTCTTTTTCAGTTTATTTCTTTTGATGCTGGTCCAATCCTTCGGCACACTCCTGTTGCCGTATTTTTTGGCTAAAATCATTGATGAAGGGATCTTGAAAGTCGACACGACAGCCATTTGGCACAATGGCTGGTGGATGTTTGCCATTGCCATCGGCACCGTGATCGTCTCTGTAGGCGGTAGTTATTTATCTGCCCACCTTTCAGGAAAATTCGGGCATTTTTTGCGGATGCGCCTTTTCAAAAAAACACAAGAACTCTCTGTATCCGCTGTTGATGGCTATGGTACGCCCACTTTGCTGGCACGTACCACCAGCGACATCAACAACATCCAACAAATTTTGATGATGGCGCTGCAAATGATTTTGCCAGCCCCAATGATCGTCGCTGCTTCAATTTTTCTAACCGGCACCGTCTCTTTACGGATGATTTGGGTCCCAATCGTAGCGATCCTATGTTTTTCAATGATCGCTTATGGAGTGATTCGCAAAGCGATCCCATTATCACAAATCACGCAAAAACTAGTCGATAACATGATGCGGATCTTACGAGAAACCTTTACTGGCGCTCGGGTGATTCGAGCATTCGACAAAGCTGCTTACGAAAAAGAACGGACAGATCAAACACTGACGGAATATGCGAAAACCATGATCCAAGTCAATCGCCTCTTTGCTGTCTTGAATCCGACGGTCAATTTAGTAATGGGACTCTCGATTTCGACTATCCTTGTCTACGGCGGCTATCAAAGTCTGCAGGGCCACCTTGCTATTGGTAGTATTACTGCCATCATCGAATACACGATCCTGAGTCTCTGGTTTTTGACTATGGCAGCGATGGTGATCGTGATGGTGCCTAAAGGCTTGACTTCCTTGCAACGGATCACAGAAGTTTTGGAAGAACCAATTGATTTGATCGACGGTGACCAAACCTTAAACAAGACCGCCGTGTCAGAAACGATCGCCGCTTTCAATCAGGTGCAGTTTACGTATGAAGGCGCCGAAGAACCTGTCTTAGAAGATATCAGTTTTGAGATCCACCGAGGCAAAACGACAGCGATCGTTGGCGGAACTGGCTCTGGCAAAAGCACCATTGCCAAAGCGCTGTTGCGTTTCAAAGATGTGACTGCTGGTTCGATCACGCTTTTTGGCCGCAACATCAAAGAGATCTCACAAGCCGAATTACGGGACCAAATTAGTTATGTCCCGCAAAAAGCGCTGTTGCTTAGCGGCACGATTCAAGAAACCCTGCGTTTCGGCAATCGTCCGGCAACCCATGAGGCGATGGCAAAAGCCGCTGAAGTTGCTCAAGCCAAGTCATTTATTGAAGGCTTGCCTGAAGGTTATGAAAGTCCAGTTGCTCAAAAAGGCAGCAATTTCTCTGGCGGTCAAAAGCAACGATTGAGTATTGCCCGAGCGCTAACAAAGCCAGCAGAAATCTACTTCTTTGACGACAGCTTTTCTGCTTTGGATTATCAAACAGACGCCAATTTGCGGCGTGCATTGAAAGAATACACGAAAGATGCCGCCGTCATTATCGTGGCTCAGCGGGTA
Source organism: Enterococcus casseliflavus (assembly GCF_029215545.1). NCBI lineage: Bacteria > Bacillati > Bacillota > Bacilli > Lactobacillales > Enterococcaceae > Enterococcus > Enterococcus casseliflavus. The sequence goes on from NZ_CP119393.1 coordinate 2,970,530, forward strand.
TCGACCGTCAAAAATGCCGATCAAATCATTGTCTTGGATAACGGCAAAATGGTCGGTAAAGGAACCCACGAAGAATTATTACGCAATTGCCAAACTTATCAAGAGTTTGCCTCATCTCAAGGAATGGGAGGAATGAAGGATGAGTAAACAAACAATGGATACACCAAAAAACATGAAACATACAAGCCGACGCTTGCTGCGTTTGCTGATGGAACAAAAAGCCCGCTTTCTACTGATTATCGCTTCCGCCTTGTTCTTTTCCTTACTGATGTCCATCGCCCCTTTGATCTTGGGGCGTGGACTGGATAATCTGATTGCCTTGTTTCAACAAGAAGGCTGGCAGATCAGTGATTTTTGGCAAAGTATTTTAGGTCCAGTCGTCCTTTTAGCGGGAACGTGGCTTTTGATTAGTCTCTTTTCCTTGCTGCAAGAGTATACGATGGCCAGTGTCAGTGAAACCCTGACCTTGACTTTACGCAAACAAATCAGTGACAAATTCAATCGCCTGCCTATCAGTTTTTACGACAAACATCATACTGGCGATATTTTAAGCCGAGTGATTCTCGATTTAGATAAAGTATCTGAAGTCTTGCAAGTCGGTTTGATGCAGTTGATCACCGCAACCATCAGCATTACCTTCGGCTTGATCGCCATGCTATATCTCAGCCCATTGCTGACGATCGGCGTGGTCCTGATTTTGCTTTTGAGTGCTTTTGTGACCACCGTTCTCGCACGAAAAAACTTGAGCTACTTTACCAAAAACCAAGAAACATTAGGTGCAGTTAGCAGTCGTGCGGAAGAGTTTTATACCGCAAATCCGCTGATCAAATCCTACAACCAACAAGTTGCCGTTGAAGCGGAAATGGCGGAATTGAGTGAAGCCCAATTTAAAGCCTTTCGAAAAGCACAGTTCGTCAGTGCAGCTATCAATCCATTCGTGCGCTTTATCAATCAAATCGGCTTTATCTTAAGCGCCGTCGTTGGTGGTCTGATGGTATTGCAAGGGCAATTATCCATTGGTCTCGTACAAGCCTATCTACAATACATCAACCAAGTGTCTGAACCGATCACGCAAGCCTCTTATATTATGAACACCTTGCAAAGTGCCTTAGCATCTCTCGAACGAATTTTTGAGATCCTTGATTATCCTGAAGAAGAAACTGCGACCCAACAACTGCCAGTTCCACAAACCATCAAAGGAAAAATCGATTTCCAACACGTTTCCTTTGGCTACAACAAGGACAAATTCTTGATGGAAAACGTCGAATTTTCCGTCAAACCAAAACAAACGGTCGCGATCGTCGGACCAACAGGTGCTGGAAAAACCACCATGATCAATCTTTTGATGCGCTTTTATCCATTGAATGGTGGGAAGATCTTGCTGGACGATCAAGACATGATGTCCTTTTCGGCACCGGCAGTACGGAAAAAATTCGGTATGGTGCTGCAGGATACATGGCTGTTCCAAGGAACCATTGCTGAAAATATCGCTTATGGCAATCCCGATGCCACTCGGGAAGACATCTTGACTGCCGCGAAAGCCGCCCAATGCGACCACTTCGTGCGGACCCTGCCCAACGGTTACGATACCGTCATTGGCTCCGAAAGCGAACTGTCACAAGGACAACAACAATTATTGACGATCGCCCGGGCGATTTTAGCAGACCCAACGATCCTGATCCTCGACGAAGCCACCTCCAGTGTCGACACGCGGACGGAACAAATGATCCAAACGGCGATGGATCGTTTGACCCAAGGACGAACCAGCTTTATCATCGCCCATCGTCTTTCTACTATCAAAAACGCTGACTTGATCCTAGTGATGAAAGACGGCTCCGTCGTCGAAAAAGGCTCCCATATAGAATTATTGGCACAAGATTCCCTTTACGCCCAATTATATAACAGCCAGTTTGCAACAGCTTGATGAAAAAGCCGAACCACCAACCAATGACTTTATAAACTGTCGAGGTTGTGGGTCGGCTTTTTTCTTTTTCCGTAAAAATCTGTGAGCACCAAGGCTAACTACTATTACCTTCAATTGCTTCTCTTTTACTCAACTTTTTTTAGTGCTGCTTGGATAAGCGGTACTTTTCCTGGTTCTTTTTTTATGATTGCCATTAATTTTCCTGAAAAAAGTTTTTTCTCTTGGCAATTATACCCGTCTAGATCTGCGGGATCGCCATTAGCAAGTCCGAGGATTGTGCCATTTTTTACCAAAACCGCTACAAGTTCGTCTGCAGTTGGCACCTCGATCCCTTCTGAATCGATTCCTTGGATCTCAAATAGAGAGTAGTCCGCTCCACAGAATCGTTCTTTAACTGTGACAGAATCAGTCGGACCACTTGTTTTTCGAGTTGCTTCAATTGTTTGTTCCTCTTTGACACCAATGGCTTTTAAACAACCTGGTTCATAAGGAATATGCCAAGATAGGCCATCTTTATCATTTTTTTTCTTTCCAAAACTCTTCCCGTTCAGAAACAACTCAACAGTATGACAATTAGAAAAAATCCTCACCTCCGTAACCCCTTGGTCAATTGTTAACCCTTCTTTGTTCCAGTGAGGAAACACATGAACCATTGGTGTTTCAGTCCACCTTGATTGATAATAATAAAAAGAATCCTTTTCAAATCCGACCGTATCTGTAATTCCAAATTGAGAACTGATCCCAGGCCAGCGAAACGGTGCTGGCTCACCGTAGTAATCCATAAATGTCCACAAGAAGACACCTCCCATATAGGCATGTTCTTCTAAGTAACGCAGTACTTCTGTCGGTTTAGCCGTACCACCGGTTCCTGGCTCTTCAGGCTTTCGTTTCCCAGGTAAGACCATAGAATAAAGAGAACCAAAGTTTGAAGTATGACATTTTTCGCTGTTATCTTGATAGACCCCTCTTGTCGAAAAGTAAGAAGCACTTTCCGTACTAAGATATGAAAATAGCGGATACTTTTCCTTTACAGCAACTAAACCTGTCCCATTTACAGCAGACTCAGGATAATTGACCCCGTTCACATCAAAAATACGCATATAAGAAGCATCCACCTGACCAGCAGGATTAAGTAATTCCGCTGAAACAATAAGACTTTGCGAAGTATGGGTTCGGATCACAGCTGCTAATTTTTGTGCCATTCGGTAAGCAAGCGGCGTATGACCAATCACCTCTTCATTACAAAGGGACCAAAAACAAAGAGAAGGATGATTACGTGTTTGCTTCACCATTTTTGCCAGCTCATTTGTCCGCCACTCACTAGATTCCAAGATGCGGTTCTCGTTCATAACGATGATACCTAACTCATCACATAATTCAAGGAGGTCTTTAGAAGCAAAGTGATGTGCACTGCGATAGGCGTTTCCCCCCATTTCTTTCATTTTCAACAGCTTATACCGTAAAATATCTTTTGGTAATGCGACACCTAGACCACCAAAATCTTGATGCTCACAGACCCCTCTTAATTCTTTACGTTCCCCATTAAGCAGAAAACCTTTCGTAGTATATGCGACTGTCCTAATACCAAAAAAAAGCTGATAGTCATCGATTTGGTTCTCGCCATCAAATAGTTGAAAAGTAGCTTGGTATAGATGTGGATTCTCGAGAGACCATAGCTGAGGCGCGCAGATTTTTTGACAATAACTCCATTCTGTTGTCGCCAAAGGATCTACGTTACACTCATGGATATTTTGTTGATCAGCCACCAGACTTTTGATCGTTATCTTTTGTTTTTTCTCAAAATGATGGTTAGCAAGACCAATGGTGATTTTAAGGAGCGCTTCCTGCTGGTTTATTTCAGTTGTTTCGATAAACGATGCTTCTGCCACAATCTGAAGCTTTGGTTTTATTTCTAAATATACATCCTTATATATACCTGCTCCCTCATACCACCAGCCTTCCGCGCCTTTCGTCGTATCCACTTTGATCAACACCACATTCACTCCCTCTGAGCCGATGCGTATCAGTTCAGAGACATCAAAAGAAAAATCAGAGTATCCACTGTAATGATCACCTAGAAATACACCATTAAACCAGACAGATGCCATACGCATGACGCCCATAAAGTGGAGAGTCACTTGCTTTTCGTTCACTTCATCTAGAGTTAACGCAAAAGTCTTACGGTAATAGGCAATGCCATCTGGCTTTGATCCACTCATCAGTAAATCGGGATCATTAACATACGGAAGTTCATTTTTCCAATCATGAGGGAGATCAACAGATACCCAATCTTCGTCAAGTTCACTTTCCAAAGCAGTGTTCGCCAACATTCTCAAGCCTTTTTCACGATCACCTTGAGCAATCAGCCGTAGAAAATGTTCTCCACCAGCACCTATCAAAACAGTATCCCCCGCTTCATTTTCAAGCGGAGCTGCCAAGCCACCGATAGCTGCGGCTTTTCTGACTGTTTTCATTGGCTCTTCTATCTCACCTAAGTGAAATTGCCAGCCATCATTCAGTAATCGATTTTGTCTCATTTTTTCTCCTCCTTCTTATAAAAGTTATTTTGCTCTAGCTAAAAAGTCCCCACAAAATGGATCGATCGGGCTCTTACCTTTAAACGGTTCTTTCCCTAGCAATTTCTGGATTATAGCCTCCACTGTTTCTGGATTTCCTGTATACGCATTGATAAAAGTTGAAACATAAGGGATGTCAAATAAGTGATAGGGATTGGCAGTAGAAACAAAAATGGTAGGGAGATCCTTTTCATACCAGGGAGCATTTGCGGCCATCAAATGATTCCAATCCAAACGAACTGTTGTCTGATTGCTGGCGGTCTCAACATTAGCAACATACAATGCCAAATCAAATTTATTTCTAAGATCCTCAACCCCTGCCTCGAAAACCTCTTGGAAATCCAATTGTTGATTATCGAAAAGGTTGACTTCAAATCCAGCAGCTTCTAATCCAGCTTTAAAAAGCGGACCCACTCGTCCTCCCTCTTTAAATCCACCGTCGTCAGAATCACCCAAAATAACGAGACGGATTCGAGGGTATCGTTGTGGGGTGAGTGGTAAGTGTTTTTCTCTGTCTTTGACCAATGTAATCGACTCATCAGCAATTTTTTTCGTTACCCACTGATATTCAGTACGATCGATGACACTTTTAGGAGTACTATTGACTGTCTCTTCCCTTACTTCAGTCAATAAACCATGGTACATTTTGACTGCTAAAATTCGTGCGACTGCTTCATCCAAACGTTCCATACGAATGCTTCCCTCTTTTACAGCAGATGTGATTACTTCATAATCTTCATCAATATTTTTATTAAAAAGCAACATATCGATTCCTGCATTGATTGAAGCAACGAGTCGCTCTCTATGAGGCATGATCGTCGTGTAACCGACCATTGGTGTTGCATCAGTGATAGCCAAACCATTGAAGCCCAGTGTATCTCTTAGTAACCCGTTAACTAGAAGTTTCGAGCAAGAAGCAGGCATCAATTCGGTTTCTCTGATCGTTGGTGAAAGTTTTCGCTCCCACGCAGGCTGATAAATGTGTCCCACCATGATACAGCTGACGTTTTTTTCAATAAACTGGCGATAAATAGTCCCATACGATTCCATCCACTCATTCGCGGAGAGTGAATTGATCGAACTCAGTAAATGTTGATCCCTTTCATCAACACCGTCCCCAGGAAAATGCTTGATCACTGGAATGATGTTACTCTCAGAAAAACCGTCTATCTGCGCTTGAGCCATGCGAATAATTCGTTTTTGATCACTTCCAAATGTGCGAGTATTCGTGATTGGGTTCTTGAAGTTATAATCAATATCGACAATCGGTGAAAAAGCCATATTAATACCAATTCGAGCCGCTTCCAGCCCAGCAATTTTTCCTAAGTAATAGGCATTTTCGGTGCAATCTGTAGCGGCGATCTGCATAGGATTACCGACCCATGTCCCTTCCGTAAGAATACCATTCCCACCTGACTCTAAATTTGCTGAAAGAAATAACGGTATTGTGCTAGCATCTTGGACTGCTCTTAGCTGATCCTTCAATTTTTCAGCATTGTCGGGGCGATACATCATTCCTCCCGGTTGGTATTTCTTAATAAAAGCCGTCAATTCCTTTACAGAACCTGATTGTCCAATCACGAAAAAAAGCTGACCAATTTTTTCCATAACTGACATGTTTTCTACGATCTTCTGAATTTGTTTTTTCCTTGTCTCTGTAAATTTGAAAAGTGTTTCTCTTGTCTCTCTCACTGAGTTGTCCTCCAATCGATAGTTTCACAGACGACGAGCGCAAGAATCACTTCACTCTTGCGCTCGTTTGTTGTTATTATGGTTAACTGTAAATCCTGTGCGAGTTTCTTATCCAGCTTGTTCTTGTGCTAAACGTTCTTCTTGAACTGCTTGATTATCTAAGGTTTTAAAGAACGGGTAATAGATAGCCATAGAAATAGCAACTGCAAATAGTTGATAGATACCAAAAGAGAGGCTCCCTTGAACGATGCCGTGGATCAGCGGAGGTAACGAGCCCGCCCCTAGGATGCCAATCGGTGCGGTAATGATTCCCATGGAAATCAATGCGTACCCAAGAGAAGTGATCACTAATGGCGTCAATAAGAACGGAATCAAAAGCATCACATTCAACATTACCGGCATTCCAAAGACAACTGGTTCATTTACACCAAAAAGACCGCTTGGAAATACGATTTTTGAAAATGATTTGTAGCGCTTACTCTTGGAAAATAAAAACATGTCAGTCACTAAACCAATCGTTGCACCGCTGCCCCCTAAACATGCCAAATCGTATAATCCAAAATTAATGGCATGAGGGACTGCTTCTCCCGCCGCCACAGCAGCACTATTGTCTGCAAGATAACCCAAGAAAATCGGCATGAGAATCGGCAATACGGTCATTGAACCATGGATCCCGAAAAACCATAAGAGATTCGAGATCAAAATAAGAATCAAAAAGGCAGTTAAGGAACCCGTCAATCGCTGCAATGGTTCTTGAAGCAATGTATAAACAAAATCTGTCGCCGAATTATAACTAGTTACACTAAAGCCAAATTTAACAATTCCAAAAAGTGACGCAATCACAACTGCTGGAATTAAAGAAGTAAATGACTTGGTCACCATTTCTGGCACCCCATCAGGCATTTTGATCGTAATATTTTTTTCCACAAACAATTTCATCAGTTGAATCGTGATCAGTGAAACGAAAATTGCCACGAAGACCCCGCGCGCGCCTAAATAATTGGTACTTAAAAATGAAGCTCTTGCTTCGGGATTTTCAGTGAGTGGCGTTAATAACAGGAAACATACCAATGAGATGAACCCCGTCCCCAAAGCTTGTTCTTTGATCCCGAATATTCCTGATCCACAGTAGGCAATACTAAATGCCATATACAAACCTAATAAATCAATTGTGTAAGCTGTAATATAATTCATCACTGTTCCAATGTTGGTCACTGATAGAAAGTTTTGATACGGTTCCCAGCTTAAACTAGAAATAACTGTAAAGATGGCACCTAACATAATAACGCCTAGTAATGACATCGAACCTGTACTCACACTTTTTAAATAGCGATTCGAAGAAATTTTATTCGCAACGGGAATAAATCTTTTTTCCATAAAGTGGATAAATGCATTCATTTTTCTTACCCCTTTTTAGTGTTTTTTATTTTATTTTGGTACCAATAGTAACTGTCTTTGGGAATTCGTCGACATTCTTTCGGATCTTCATCTGTGCGATCAACAAAAATCAAACCATATCGCTTTTTAAACCCTTGGTGTGAACTAACCAAATCAAGTAGTGACCAAGGACTATAACCCAATAAAGGATATCCTTCCTCCATAAAACGCTCACATTGCTTAATATGCTGTTCCAAGTAATCAATACGATAGACATCGTGAATTTGCCCGTCTTCAATACTATCAGAATACGCTAAACCGTTTTCAGTTACCATCATTGGTAAATGATATTTTTCGTAAATCGACCGCATACCTATATATAATCCTTCAGGGTCAATACCAAATTCCATCCATTTCGTCTTCGTTAAATAAGGATTGTTCCCTAAGGTAAATCGCTCATTTCGATAAAATGGTGGTAGTTTGCTTGTATCTTCTCCCGGTTCAACGGCACGAATACAGGTACTACAGTAATAGTTTATCCCTATAAGATCTGGTTTATTCTTCTTCAAAATTTCTCGATCAGCTGGTTCCGTTTCTGGATACCAACCTTTTTCATTCAAATAATTGCAGTAGCTTTTCGGGTACTCGCCGAATACTGACATGTCGAGAAAACAATTTTGTAAAAAGTCTTCGGCGTTCTTAGCTGCTAAGATGTTCCTTGGCGAAGGTGTTTCAGGATAAACAACTTGCATAGAGCACACGGGACCAATTTGACCATCTCTTACGATTTTTCGAAAAACTTGAATTGTCTTTTTCTCAGCTAGCGACATATTATAACTCATTTGATACATCTGCTTCATTTTTTCATCTGCATCCGTTTCGTGATTGCCATTTAAATCAGAAGCTGCTGTGACGATCAATTGCTCGTTGATCGTTCCCCACAGCTTGACGCGATCACCGAAATGCTGAAAGCAAACTTTTGCATAAGCAACAAAGTAATCAATACATTTTCTTGATTTCCATCCGCCAAATTTGGTTACTAATGCTTGCGGCATTTCAAAATGATAGAGAGTAGGAAAAGGTGTGATTCCTTTTTCAAGACACCCATCAATCAAACGATTATAAAAATCGATGCCTTCTTGATTCGGCTGATCACCATTCCCCATGACACGTGTCCAATTGAACGAAAAACGATAGAGATCGATCCCTAAGTCTGCCATTAATTCAATGTCTTCGCTTAGATGATGATAGTGATCGGACGCGATCTTCGAATCTGCAATTCCCTCCGGTACGTGACGCACATCTGTTGTTGCAATCCCTTTTCCACCTTCACCAAAGCCTCCTTCTACTTGAAATGCTGAGGTTGATGCCCCCCAATAAAAATCTTTTTTGACCATTGTTCCTTCCACCTTTCCCTTATAAGAAAACGATACCATTCAGAATTAATTCTAACGACAACAAAACAAGACCTCTGGTTTCAAATCCAAAGGTCTTGTTTCAAAATATGAAACTATCGAGGCAAATAGAACTTTTTCATATACATATAAATCAATAACTCCATCATATATAGAATAGCAATCCGTCCTTCGGTGTTTTCGTTGATCTCTCCACAGAGGATAATTTGGTCTGCACTTCGCTCAATGATTGGAGAATGCTTAAACGTAAAGACGATAATTTTGATTCCCTTTTTCTTCAAGGCTGCAATCACTTTTTCACTAAAGTAAAAGAAACCACCCTCCATCGAAAAAATCAAAACCAAGCTATCTGGCGAGCTTTCTTCCACAATTTTTAATTGCTCTTCCACTGTAAAACCAATCCGAATAATTTTATCCATGCTTGCTAATTTGCTTTGCAAATGCTGTCCCATAAAAGCAGCAAATTCTAAGCCAAACACAGCAACGTTTTCTGTTTCATGGATCGCAGAGACCACTGTTTCAAGTTCTGAAATCGAGAGATGTTCTTTGGCGTACCTCAAATTGATCAAAAGATTTGAGGTGAATTCGTCCAGAAATTCCTCCCTTTGTTCCACGGGCTGGATCACTTTTTTGGAATAATCGCTGACGATATCGATCTCTTTTTCAACCGCTTGTTTGAATTCCGTATAAGATGAAAAAGCCAAAATTCGAATGAATCGCGAAATCGCTGCAGTCGACACAAAGCATTCTTCTGCGAGTTCATAAATGGTCATCTTAGGGATTTTCGAAAAACTTCTTAGAATCGCCTGTGCAATAAAGTAATTATTGTCTTGTTTTTTCTGATTATTTAAATAGCGCAACAAAAGACTTCTGACTGAGGTTCCTTTATTTTCCATTCGTGCTACCTCCTAAATACGCTTTCACCTAAATATACAATGAAAGCTAGGGAAAGCAAAGTTGAATTGGTGAAATTCTCCTTATACTCTGCGCCCATTTCAATAATTTGAATCTAAAAACCTTTCCCTTGCCTTGCCCGTATCCATATTCCATAATCAGACGTGAGCGATGATCCATCAAACAGACCGTATGGGAGTGTTACGAATGAAAAATTTTCAGATGACGTTTATTACTTCTACGACCACCAATCGTTGGTTGAAACTATTGAATCTTTTGGAACGGCATAAGACCCTTTCGAATCGTGAGTTGTCAAAAGCTGTCCAGAGTTCGAGGCGCACGATCATTTATGATATGGAGGGGCTACGGAGCTACTTTGGAAGTACGCTAATGATCGAATCCACGTCGAATGGCTATTCTCTTCATGAATTACTACCGAAAGAATATCTGGAACGAAAACGAGCGCTCCTTCAAAATGAACCGTTATTCGTTATTCTTGAGCATCTGTTTAAGGGAGAATATCGGACAGTTTCCGAATGGGCAGACTATTTTTATCTTTCTGAGAGTTCCCTTTTACGCTATTTGACACTTTTTGAAAAAGCCCTGAAGCCCTTTCAGTTATCTGTTGATCATAAGAATTTCCGTCTGATCGGATCAGAAGCGGATATTCGCAAATTTTTCCATGCCTTTTATTATGAGTCGGATGCTACGCCTCATACGGTACGTCCAACCATTGCTGTGCAAAATATCGTCTTAGATTTTTTTCGCAATATACGCGGCAAAACCAATAATACAGCTTCATTTTGGTATATCAGTTATTGGTTGTATATTATCCTTGAGCGTCATCAAGCGGGAGAAACTGTCGTTGTCTCCGAACAATTAAAAAAGATCGTCTTGGCAGATGAACTCTTCCAAGAAATCCAGCCCCTCAATCAACGACTCCAAACCGCTTTTTCCTTGTCTTTACCGTCAGAGGAGCTGGTCTATCTTTTCGCTCTACTAGCAAGTAACCGTGGGATAAACAACTATCTCAGGGAAATATCATTTGTTACCCGCTTTGACCATTGGCCTGAGCTAAAAGAACTGACTGCCAATTTTTGCCAGCTCCAGCAGATTTCCGATCATGATCAGTCCCGAGATTTTGTTTTTCTCCATTCTTTCTTTATTACGGAAAAAATAAAGCAGCTGATATCCCCTACCTACAATCAAAGCATGGAAGAAATTTCCAATTACGCACAAACACAATACCCTAAAGAGTATGAGGAAAATACACGGTTTCTTTTTAGACAGCCTCTCTTTGAAGCGACCGCTCTGCCAGCAATCAGTGCCCGCTTCACTTTGTACTTTGAAGGATTAAAAGAAAAATACTGGGGCAACCCACGCCGGATCGCCTTTCTTTTAGAAGGGGATGCGCATATTTGCCTTCACATCAATGCTTTTGCTGTAAAATATTTTGGTCGATATCATGTTTTACAATTCCCTGATTCCAGTGAGTTTTCTTTGGATTATGTGGAACGAAACAAGATTGATCTAGTCGTGACGAATTACGCAGAGTATTTGGAAGAGTATATTCTGGATGTTGAATGCCTCCTAATAAAATCGATCCCAGATGCAGATGATTGGAACAATTTCTTGAAAATCATCAACCCAAAAATCATCCATAATTTTGCGTTGCAAAACACCGAAAAAAACTCCTTCTATAATTGAAAAGACGTGTGCGGCACTTGAACGCCGCACACGTCTTTTCAATTCGTTTCTATTGACGAGTAGTATTTGTTCTTCACTCTGGCACACTACTTAACGACCATTCAATCGTTGCACGGTACCGTCCCAACTTGGGATTTGCACCAGCAGGTACTTCTAAGGTGACACTGGTGGCTGCCGTCTCTTGATCACCAAAACGATAGACCCATGTTCCCGTACTCTGACTATCGCCAGTTAGTAGAGGCTGCGCTTCGCCTGGCGCCAATGTTACCCTATCCTTCATCGTTGAAAGCTCTGGCATACTAGCATTGGAATTTTCTGAAGTCGTCATAAGCCGTTGATTGGCTAAGCTGATTTGAGCACCGATCAAAGGCTCATTGTCTTCATTCCGAAAGCCCTGCGAATTAAGAGTCGCAGATAGACGCCAACTCGTCTCTTCTGTATCCTGACGCTGATCCGTGATCTGTACATAATTTGGACGTTCCTTAGTTTCGCTTGTCCCTTCAGCAGCAATCATTTGCTGAGGCAATGCGTGATACGTTCCTTTGGTACTGCGGATCGGCGCTTGACCAAATCGGAACTGAGAAACAAAATCAAGACTAAGTAATCCTTGGTCTTCAGGAATGATCGGTGGATTTTCTGGGTTCACCTCTACATCCGGTTCCAATGGATCAACCGGTGGCAGTGGGCCAGTCTGGGCGATTCGCAGGGTAGTTGCAGCGGGAAACACAGCATCCCGAAAAACGAGTTCTGAAGCTGGATTCTGATTGCCCTGTTCGTCATTCGTTGACGGCGGATTGATCACTCCAGCTTCTTTTGCCGAACCAGCAGAATCTTTCAGAAAGACTTGGAGCTCATCCCCTGCTTTTAACTGCCGATCACTTACATCAATCGTAAACGTTCCCTCTTCATCGATAACCACCGCCTCTGTATCAAACCAGATACCATTATGGGTAGCACTTAGCTCAACCTTTGTGTCTTCCGTGTGGCCATGGATCTCGTTTGTTTCTTCAAGAAGAACGTAGGAAGCAAAAGCTGCGGGCGTTGGCGGCAAAATGGGGAAAACCTGCACAGACTCGGTCCGTATTTGATGCTGGGCACCTTCTGTCAGTTCGCCGCTGGTTAATTCGACGGCGATGACTCGGACGATGGTTCCTGCTTCCAAGGGAGCCTCAAGAGGAATCTCAAAAATTCCTCCTTGCGCCTCTTCTCCGTAGATACTGATCCCTGGTGTTTCTTCTGTATGTCCGACGGTTTTTGCAGTGACTTCTTCCTTCTGACCATCTGCTGTTTCAATTTCAACGGTCACTTTCGCTTCATCGTCCCAAGCTGGTCGAGTCCCGTCAAACCCAACAGGCAAGCTGACTCGCCCATGAATTTTTTTGTCCGCATTCGTCGGCACTCGCAACTCATCAACGATCGCCCAACGCGCATTGTTTGAACTTACGCGAGAGTACGCTGTCAGTCCCTGATTGCCAAAGGTCTCCGTATTCAATATCTCGGGCTTATTCGTCAAACCTAACATGCCAAAATCAGCTCCTGAAAAAGCAAAATCAAGGGTTGGGAAATTTAGATCGGGATCTCCTAAAAGATTTGACCCATTTTTCCAGACAGCTAAGTCACTATTCGTCGCCGTTAATGTTGAAAGATTAGAAACACTAAAGATGTTTCCTCCATCAAGCCGATCGTTACGAAAATCAAAAAAGACTGGATCATTCAAGAAGACAGATAGTTTGCCTGAACGAAACACCCCACCATCCGGGGTACTTGTCCGCCCTTCCACTTGGAAATATCCTTGTTCAACGTAAATCGTTGAATTGAAGTAGGTGTGCATGTCGATCCCCGGACCACTATCTGCTACACACATAAATTTACTATCGACACCTACGATTGAAAAATTATTCTCTGTCCCGTTATCATGGATACCTCTGGCATAAAAAATCCCTTGGTTTCCTCCAGCAACATTCCCATCATGCGCGTTGCCATTTCCTGGATTATAAAGATCAACGATGCCGCCTTCAGTGATCTCAAAAGAATTTCCTCCACTAGGAATTCGGATCAAGGGTGCGCTGCCCCCTTTTTTATGAACAGTTACTATTCCACCATCCGTCACATGAAACGTCACCATACCGAAGTATAAAAAGCGAATCACAGCATGGTCACCGTCAGCCTCATGACTGCTAGCTATTAGTTGTCCATCGCTTTGCACTTCAAAGGTAAAGTTGAGACTGGTGATATTGATCGCACTAGCAGTGATGCTTTCAACCTCTAAAATTGCTGATTGACTCAAAGTAAGAACGCCAGCTTCTGCCGCATTCGACGGTGTCGTTAAAACAAAAGCTGCTGCTCCTTCTGCCGCTGCAATCTCACTAAAAATCCGTACATGTGTGTCTTCGCCACTAATGGTGACGTCGGCATTTTTTCCGTTGACTCGTAAAGCATTTGCATTTTCGGCTGTCAAGCGTACTTTTGAACCGTTCTGGACCGTCAACTCAGGATTCTCTCCAGTCAGATATATGCCACGCCTTTTTTGTGTCGTTTCAATTTGCAATAAGGCAGCTTCCCCCACTATCATTCTTGGATCAGCGCCCTTCATGAGTAGTGCAATATTTTGTTCTTCAGAAGTGTCCGTCGCTACTCCTTGACTTTCTACAATGAGCGTACCTCCATCAATCAGATAAAAATTGCTGTCATCGCCTAATAGTTCGATCGCATTGGCATCTGTTGCCGTCTCATTGTTTACCCGCACTTGCGTTTCATCTCCTGCGATCGTAACAGTGGGAAAGAAGCCATTTAAGAGGATGGCGCTCGCATTCATTGTGTTTATCGTTACATTTGCACCCGATTGGATCGTCAATTCTGGCTGCTCTCCAGTCAGAACAAGCCCGCGTTTTCTTTCTGTAACCTCGATTGAAAAAACTGAATTCTCTGCTGCGATAAAGCGAGGATTTCTCCCAGACAGAATAACGGCATTATTATTACCATTGGTCGGAGCAGCAGTCGTTCCTGGACTGCGAATAGTTAAACGAGCACCATGATTGAGTACCATCTGACCATTATCGCCACGTAAATCGATTGTATTCGCATCACCTAGTCGCGTAATAATGCTCACTTGCGCACCCTCATCGATCAACAACTTAGGATCTTGAATATCTGGTGCTGTATAAAAAATCCACATATTCGGCTTATCAATAATCACTTGTGCTTGATTTCCTACCTCCACTTCTTTCAGATTGAACAAGGTATCGGAAGCCATCGTCATTGCTTCAAAGCGATTGATCCCACCAGTAAAGTGAACCTTCGCTTCTCGTGCTAAAATAAAAGGCGACCGATTCTCCGAGGCTTCTTCCACTCCCTCTAATTCAACGACCCAGTTTCGGCTCAACGCATTGGTGGTCTGAATCAAAGCGGTGTTGCCTGTTTTTTGGTACGTGAGATTTTCGATACGAAAAATCGTTTCTTCGTTAACGGCTAATAATTGAAAATAGGCACTATTGTTAGTGAAGGTCAATGTATGGCCATTTCCTTGAATCATTATCGGACGATCGATGGTCATTATGCTGGAAGTAGATTGGACAAGGTCCGCTTGTAAGGAAAGAATGGATACGGCTGGATCTTGTAAAGCACTACTAAACTCCGCCATGTTCGCTACAAAAGCTGTGCCACCATCAAAGGCGCTGGTACGATCGCACTAGCCGCCTGCACTTCTGACGCTTGCTGCAAACTTTCGTCGTCTGCTGCTTGTTCAGCAGGATCACTGTCCTTCTCTGGCGATTTTTGGGACTCGTTTTCCATGTCTTTTGGTGTTTCCTCATTTTCTGTCTCTGCGGCAGCTATTTCAACGATCGCTTCACTCCCTGTACTGGCTACAACAAAACTTCCAGGACGTTCAGCAACGACGCTTGCTGCAAACTTTCGTCGTCTGCTGCTTGTTCAGCAGGATCACTGTCCTTCTCTGGCGATTTTTGGGACTCGTTTTCCATGTCTTTTGGTGTTTCCTCATTTTCTGTCTCTGCGGCAGCTATTTCAACGATCGCTTCACTCCCTGTACTGGCTACAACAAAACTTCCAGGACGTTCAGCAACGACCAAGACAGAAAATGTCTGCTGCGCTTGACTTGCTTTGATCTGCCAGCCTTGATCGCTTTGTTTTACTGCTGTTTGTCCGGGAGCCAATACATCAGTCATCAGCTTGACTTCTGCTGGTAATTCTAGGAAGATTTCTGCCACTGCTTGGTCGCTGACCAAATCGATCGTAAGCGGTTGGCCTACCTTACCAGCAAATTTAGGCTCTTTGAACTGCACCGTCCCTTCAGGCTCAGAGGTTTCTGCGGCAAACTCCTCAAGAACGCCCTCATCCGTTAGCGTTTGTGCAAGGTAAGGCGGCTCGGTTTCAGCAAAAACAACGATGAGAGGGACACTCATCAAGCGTAATCCCATAAAAACAAGCAGCAAGCGAATCCAATACTTCAAGTTTTGCTTTTTCATTCCATGCTCTCCTTTACTTCTTACGTATCCATGGTCGGCTTTTTGTTCTTCCATAACAGCCAAATGATTATTCCAAGAAGGAAGATCACTAGTCCTAATGCGCTGATCAACCACCAGTTTTGCTCCTCTTCAATGGTGACATCCTCACGATTCAACTGTCGTGCTGTGTCTGCTTCCACAGTGAACGGATAATCCCAGGTCCACTCCTCGCCTTCAGCTCGAGCGGTTAGGCTCATTACATATTCTCCGCTGTAAAAACGATCCCCCTGCAATGAAACGGGAAAATGAAAGTGTGAATTGGGCGCCATTTGCATCCCTTCACGCTGCGCCTCATATAAAACGTCTTCCTGATCCGCTCGTCGAACAGCTGCCTCTACCTCTAGGCGATTGATAAAACGCGGCAACGGATTTTGCAGCGTTGCCCGAAACGCATTGCGATAATTGACCTGACCGGCAAACACATCCAATAACGCAAGCTCTGGTTCAATAATAGACGCTTCATTGCGGACAACGACGCCTAGAATATAAGCAAACCGATTTTGGATCGCGACACCTTCTTCCTCTGATCCAGTCGTTTCTGCGATGACCTCTCGAATACGTAAACCGCCGACTAGACTACCAGCAAAGGCTTCTTCAGGCATATGTATGGGTAACTCGATCGTCTTTTTTTCCTTGGCTGATAAAATGATCTCTCCAGGTGATTCGATTAGATCAGCTATCGAATAAGGCAAAGTCGGATCAGGTTCTGCGGCATCTTTGCCATATTCCACGATGCCATTTCCGTTAGTGAACGCCGTATGTGCGGATATTTCGATCGTGATTTCCTTTTCCGCGCGATTTTGAATCGTCACTCCTAGAACATCATCGGTCCCTGGCGCTAGTTCTAGATCAAAATAACCACTATTCCCATCTGGTAATTGGCTTTTCGGTAAATTAGGAACCACATGAAATGGCAATTCTGATTGTGTTTCTGCCCAACCTGTCATCGGCAATCCAACGAGTACCATCACCAGTAAAACAAACCCAGCTACTAGCCTATTTTTGATTGATCTCTTGCTTTGTGTCTTCATAATGAATCATTCCTTTCAAAATAGGCAGGAACGACTCGTCTCCTGCCTATTCCCTATATCCCTTGCCCACTTCCCGATTCGTTTTTCCTTAGTCGCAACACGCTGATTATTCGCTATCACGCTTACTGGTAAAATGATCCGTTAAATCCATGTGCCCTTATTCGTGCTTTTGAGCCAAGCTAAAAGACTGGCTTCTTTGCTGTGTTCTTCCAAAAAACTTATCCCTTAATTCCCAGGAATGGCACTTAAATGCCAAGTCAGAGTAGCCGTATAAGCAGTTGCTTGCGGATTCGCTCCTGTCGGTATATGGAGCCAAATCGCTTCATTGAGAATATCCTCTTCCCCAGCTGCATGCTGTTGATTTAGCAGGGTTTGATCACCCCATTGAACCGTTGAAAGACCCGCCCCTTGGCCAGGAGCTGCAGACATCAAGGTGTTGCCTTCCGTCCCAACGTCGATGGTTTGATGGTTAAATTGATCGCTAGGTGCCGTTGGGAAAGTAGCCGGATCTAATGCATTCGAACGAATCTGCGGATTTTGAAATTCGATATAAGCCCCACGTAATTTATGATTCAAAGTGGCATCTGTACTTGTAAATTGATCCAAATCGACATTTAACGTCCAACCGCTATGTCCACCACGGGTATCCAATACTTGAGCAAAAGAGACATATGGCGCGGTTCCTGACCCATCAGACAGTCGTTCTAGCTCCGCAAGCATGGCGGATTTTCCAGGGCCTGTGCTGATCACTTGGGTCCCAAAATCGAAGCGCTTTGGCACATGCACCAAAGTGAATGGACCGGTTACCTCTGGATCGATCGGATCAATTTCTACCTCTGGCTCTTTTTCAGGTAATTCAACATCGATCTCTTCCTCTTCTCCAGGGATGAAATCTACTTCATTTTCGGTATTTCCTTGCAGGATGGGTGTTGCTGCTGCGGTCACTCCCCCAGATAACACAGCGATACTCATGATACTGATTGTTGCTAAATAAATACGTTTCATAAAAAATTACTCCTTTTCCTATTATTATTCGTAGAAAGAATCTACGATTATTACTATTGATCGATGCATAAACCTTTTTTCGCTAGAATTGGTTGCCAGATGACTTACTAATCTTTCCTTTTCTTCAAAATCCACAACTGCCTTATCCTAAAACAAGCGCGCGACCGTATTGCCTAAAGGCCATTTTTCTCGTTAGCGGATCGTCCTGCGCATCGTTTCAAGTAAACAACCACACTCAAGATGACGAGCAGCAGACCTATCCAGCAAATAAGTAGTCGTTGGTGACTGTTCGTTTGCGGAAAACGATCATTTTTTGCGCTATCAGACGAATCTTCTTCAGGTGCTCGCCATTCCCCTGTCGGCGGTTTGGGCTCTGGCTTTTCAGGTTCCTGGCCACCAACAAAACGGATGACCCCTTCTGTTCTAGCGGTGGACACTTCTTTGGCTTCTACGAAATCAGCGACTAGCAGACAACTTAACAGCAACATTGGTACAATAAAATACCTCAATTTACGAAGCGCCATGTATTCTCCCTCATTTTCCTCTCGCTCCTTTTTCTCTTCCAAAAAACATACTTCAGACACAGACGAAGTCCTCCAATCCTTCATTTAGGATGGAGACAACCATTTTAATCGCTTCTTTATACCCAATGTATTTAGGCAAAAAAAAGACCTGCGGTTGCTTTTCTATGGAGTAATCAAATGGGATGATATTGGTGATCAAAATATCACAGTCAAGTTGGTTGATCTGTTCCGATGTTAATTGCTCTTCATAGAGCACAGCCATTCGACCACTAAAATGATGTTCAAAAATACTATAGACCCATTCATCGATCACATAATTATTGGCAAGCAACACCACGATTTTTTGCGAAACCCGAATCAATTGATTGCCAAAAAGATAAAGAACGAAGGAACAACAAAAGTCCGTCAAAAATTGATTTTTGAAACATTGCGGAATCTCATTCACTTCCATAAACCTAATCAAAGGTTCATACAGATCAAAAGGCAAAGAAAACACAAATTGATTCGTACTATCCGGATTTTTTAGGTAGATAGGTGCTAAACCAACTTTTGCATATTGTCGTACTAAAAAATCTTCAACGACCTGTTGAATTGCACAAGGTTCGTCAAGGTAAGAATTGTGCTGTTCAAAAAAAGCAACAAAAAGTTCAACGAATCGCTTACTCGTTTTTGAAAAGGTATTGAGGGGAATCCTCGTTTTCCCCCGAAGCGCCCACTGCGCATAGAGCATTAGGTAAATAAAACACGCTTCCTGAAGGAGCCGTTTTTTTGCGATGGGTTGAAGACTACTACTTTCTTGAAGTGTTTCCTTGATCGTCAGAAAAAGCGGATCTTGCTGGATCACTGCTAGGACCTCAGGATCAACGATCAAGGTTCCAAAAGTGGCACGCTGAAAAGACAATCGAATAATATTGAGGAGCTTCTTTCTTGAAACGATCCCCACGTTTTGTTCAATTCTTTTTAAAAGCGTTTCTTGGAGCTGATGATCAATGACTGGCAACTCAAAATAGTGCGTTTCGCAATAAAAATCCCAGAAGAACTTTCGCTGATTGATTTCTTCTCCCACCAGCCCAATCGGTGCTTTGGTTACCACCAAACCGTATTCATCAAGAATCAGCTGCAATTTTTTTAAGAGTCGGTTTGCCGTTGATTCTGAAATATGCATGGCTCGTATCCAAGCTAGAAAAGGAAACGTTTGTCCCGCATAAAAAGCTTGTACTAATAAAATCAGTGGTTCTCGCTCATAGAAAGAGCGTCGTTTTTTATAGTACTCACCATGATCCTTGATCACTAACTTCATCCCGTGATGGGTCCCTTCAAGAGAGATCGTATCACCAAAAAATGTGCGTAGTGCTTTTAAGTCCGTTAAGATCGTCCGCCGAGAAATACTCGCTTTTTCTGAGAGCTGCTTGACACTCAAAATCTGTTCGTTTTCCATGTACGCCAATAGTATCAGGCTTCTTCGATTCACTGAGTTCGTTACCAATTGGAATGTAAGACTGTTCACGGGCTTAATCTCCTTTAGCAAATTTCCTATAAATTATTTATCAAATCGTAGGTCCCTCCTTAAGCGCTGCCTTCGAAACGTTGCAATGTTTCTTGTTTGATTCTAACAAAATTACCACCTATTTTTTATCCAGCATTTGCACACGAGGGTGCAAAAATATTGAGTTTCTATCAATATTCATCTATTTCGCAAGCTCTCAAAGGTAAATATTAAATGTTATTTTAAATAGTTCCGCTACGTTTTTGTTTATTGTTTCTCCTTTATCAATTTCTAGTTATACTCACAAATAAGCCACAGCTTTTTTAGTAACAGCGCCAATTTCAACTGCCTAAGGCACAAAAAAACAGCTAGACACTTGTCTAGCTGACTTTATAGAATTATAAGTTAGAGCTAACTCCTATTTCCTTTTCAGTACGCTTGTAAACACACCGCCTACCATGATTGCGCCTAGAATCACCAGCCATGCAGCTCGTTGCTCATTCGTTTGAGGAAGAGCCTTTGCTTTTTCTTGACTGGAAGATTTCGTGGTTTCGCTACTAGCACTTGTTTCAGTAGACTGGCTCTCATGGGGATTTACTAGCGTGGCACCGTCACTGTTTGTGGTCGTCGTACTTGGTTCCGTCGTACTTGGCTCCGTGGTACTTGGTTCCGTCGTGCTTGATTCCGACGTACTTGACTCCGTCGTGCTTGGTTCCGTCGTACTTGACTCCGTGGTACTTGGTTCCATCGTGCTTGGTTCTGTGGTACTTGGCTCCGTCGTACTTGGTTCTGTGGTGCTTGGTTCCGTCGTGCTTGATTCTGTGGTACTTGATTCCGACGTACTTGGCTCCGTTGTACTTGGTTCCGTTGTACTTGGTTCCGTTGTACTTGGCTCCGTGGTACTTGGTTCCGTCGTGCTTGGTTCTGTGGTACTTGGCTCCGTCGTACTTGGTTCTGTGGTACTTGGCTCCGTCGTGCTTGGTTCTGTGGTACTTGGCTCCGTCGTGCTTGGTTCTGTGGTACTTGGCTCCGTCGTACTTGGTTCTGTGGTGCTTGGTTCCGTCGTGCTTGATTCTGTGGTACTTGATTCCGACGTACTTGGCTCCGTCGTGCTTGATTCTGTGGTACTTGATTCCGATGTACTTGGTTCCGTCGTGCTTGGTTCGGTGGTACTTGGCTCCGTGATGCTTGGTTCCGTCGTACTTGGTTCCGTCGTGCTTGGTTCGGTTTCTTTTTTTGTATTGGTGATTACAAGGGTATCTCCCTCAGTCGTCACACTGCTTTCGAAGCCGTCGGGGACATTGACTTCCTCAACCCAATACACGAAGTCTTCCCCTTGATTGTTGTATTTTGGTAAATCTGCCATTTGACCAGCAACGGGTACCTTTGTAAATGATGCTCGAAAATCATTGGCTTTTTCAAGGGTCAAACGGTCTGACTGCTGCCAACTGTCTGCTGCCGTAGTGGTGGTTCTTTTGACTTGATAATCGATTTGGTCGGGAATCTCATCTGCTGAAACATTGACCCACTTTTTAAGAACCGCAAGGGAAACACTGGGTGCTTTGATGGAAGGAATTGGGA
Source organism: Enterococcus casseliflavus (assembly GCF_029215545.1). NCBI lineage: Bacteria > Bacillati > Bacillota > Bacilli > Lactobacillales > Enterococcaceae > Enterococcus > Enterococcus casseliflavus. The sequence goes on from NZ_CP119393.1 coordinate 2,992,265, forward strand.
AATCTAATGCTTCATCACCGCTTGCTGGGGTTAAGGTCGTACGGCCATTGCACAACACCCACTTCTCTCCTTTAAAATCTGGGGCTTCCGTATTCAGACGAACTTGGTAGGTCAGCGTCAGTTTTTCATTTTCACCTAAAGCTACCCCACTGACCGTAATGGTCTGATTCTTTTCAGAAACGGTTACTCCAGTTGCAACTTCCTGCGCCTCGACCCACTCTCCTTGCGCATTTTTGCGCCACCCGACTAACTGATACTGATCGGCATCAAACTTGCCAGATCCTTGCAAAAGAATGCCCTCGCCCATCGGATCCGTGATCGTTCCATCAGGGATCGTTTTATCGATATGATTGGCGATCTCCGTCAATGCTGAACCCAATCCACTCAGGTTTTCATCCGTCGTTAAGTAATTGCTTGGTGCAGACGCCAGATTACGCCCAATGTACTCCCCTCGTGCGGAAGGCGCCGTTGCTACCGAATAATAGGTAAACCCAGATTTTTTAAGCGCAACGATCGTGCCAAGAGTCTCGTCTGTCACCACCGTACTGCTAACAGGAATGGCTTGCGAATCTGACGGATTTTTACTTGTCGTATGGTAAGCAGTAGCCGATGTTTGAAATGACTCGACATAGCTTTCCGTGTGATAGCCATTGTAATCACGGATTGCGCCAGTATTTTGATAAACTGTTGCATCATCTGCTGGCAAATAACTACGATTGGCACTGTCATCACCAATATGGATAAACAGCTTTTCCGCTTCTGGTCGACTTTCTTCCAGTAATAGCTGTTGCCCTGCCAGCAAGCCCTTTTGCATGAAGGTGCCAGAATGGGTTTCGGCCGTCTCCCGCAGAAATTGTTCTAAGTAGGCGATATCGGTAGAAAAACCATTGGTGGTGTAGATTTCCCGATTGTAGGCAACGATCCCGATCCGAATGGAACCATTCGCCAGCGAATCAGCCAATTCATTTCCAAACTGCTGCAGCCCCAACAAGGCGTTGGTCAATTTTTCTCCCGTCATAGAGGAAGAATAATCGATCACCATGACCAGATCAACAGGGGTACTGGTCTGGTTGCCTTTGACAGCTAACGTTACATCAAATAGTCCTTGACCCGCTGCTTCTTTGACACTCTTTTTCAGATACGCTTCATCTGCATAATTGACATAGTTCTCTTCATCAAAAGCAACCCCCGGCGCCTGTCCATACTTGTAATTGTACGTATCTCCTTGCGCCGTTCCATTTGTCAAATACTGCCCGGTCGCATCGGTTTGATAGTCAAAATCATACGTGGTGGTTTCACTGTTTACAGTCAGACTGCCTATAAGAAACCCCATCAACAACAGGAAAAAAATCCCTGCATGCTTTTGCCAACCTCTTTTGTGTTTCATCGCTTTCGCTCCTTTATTTCCGCACTGCTTTCCTCACAAAAATCCTTGAGGAGGAAAGCGAGTCTTTATCAGAAAACAGTATAGAAGGTTTTGCTGCGAAAAGGAGACAAAAAAATGCCGATTTCATTTGCAAAAAAATCACGTTTTTTGTGCTATCATAAAAGAATCGAGTACATAGAGAAACCTTTAGAATGGAGCTTGGATTATGGAACGCTTTTATCCATTTTTTGGACACACCCTCAAGAGAGATATCGACTTGCTGCGGTTTTTGTATCTTCAAAAACGTTTTGTTCCCATTGAAGAGATCAGTCAAGCGTTGGCTTTGGATCGCCGCTCCATCCAAAAAAGCTTCGATACTTTAAGCAAACGCTCGCTTTCCTTGCAAGACGATCCCTCACCGCTTTTGGTTGCCAAACACGGCTTGGGGTTATCATTTATTGGAACCAAGCGAGACTACAAGCGATTGAGTCGGCAGTTGCTGGAAGCGAATCCCTTTTTTTATTTGCTGGAAACTCTTTTGCTGCAAAATGAGATCAATTTGATCCAATTCGCCGCTGATCATTACTTCTCCGAATCAACCGTTCGCAAACGAATCTATGCGTTGCAAAAACTGCTTGCTCCATTGGGATTTCAGCTGCAAAAGCAAAAAGGGACCGTTCGGCTCGTAGGCAGTGAAGCCCGTATCCGCTACTTTATGATGGTCTTCTTTTGGCGAACATTTGCTGGTCTGCATTGGCCCTTTACTGGTCTTTCCCAGAAAAAATGCGAAACCATCGCTCAAGACTTTTACCAAAACAACCAGATTCCCTTTAACCCGATCGAATTGAAAATGACCACGTACATTTTGGCCGTCACTATTTTGCGGTTTCGCAAAGGACAACGGATTTCGCCAGAAGCAGTGGCGATCAAACCGCCCTTGATTGGGTCAGATCTTTCCCTGTTTCACCCTCTGATTGATGAAGAGACCGCTATTTACAGCCATTTATCGTCAGAACTAGCGGAACACTTCCTTCTTGATGCAAATGAATGCCGCTTTTGTTTTCTATGGCTGGCATCCAATCTCGATCGAACGTTTGCCGATGCGCAACTGGACGCTGCGTTTTCCCCAAAAAAACCAACGACCAGCATCCAAAAACTGCTCTTGTCGATGACCGCTTTCGCACCAAAATCCAAGTTGACCCGTCCTTGCAAAAGTAGGATCGTGAATACCCTCTTGAATGGGCTTTTAACGATCGAATTGTTTGGGCCAGTCGACCATACATTAGCTGGCTATAATACTGCACAGTTTTTAACCGAACATTTTCCTGATTTACAAAAGCAAGCCGAAAAGCTAGTGACGAAAACTTCGTTCTACCAAGCAGATCCGCTGAAACGCAGTGGCTTTTCTCTTTATGTCGCTACGGCGTGGACGTTGATTTTGCCGCCAGCTGATTTTCAGCAAAAAATCAAGATCAAACTGGAAACAGACTTGCCGCTGGCGATTTCACTGACCATCAGAGAACTGATCAAAGCGCCATTTCAAGGGTTCTACAACCTTGATATTCGTGATCAGTTTGTCGACGACGACTACGATCTCTGTCTAAGCACCACTCCATTGTCTGAAACCTTTGAAAAAGGACCCGTCCTGTTGATCAATGCGCAAATCACCGTCCCTGATTTGCTAGCGATTCATCAGGCGATTGAAACGTTAGATAAATAAAGGATAAAAAAACCGCACTTGGCTGAATGACAAGAGCGGTCAATCTATTCTTAAAAATACTCCCTAACTTCCCATTCCCTATTGCTTCACTTGGATCACTTCACAGAGGGCACTTTTTAGTTTGAGGATGTAATCGATAAATCACTCGCTCCCAGTCTTTCTTCGTTGGTATGCTACTTAACAAGATATAATCATCCGTCAAACCATAATCCAGGACATAGGGGCGATAATTTGTGACGATCAAAACCTTCTGGTCCGCTTTTAATCGTTCTCCTGTTAATTCGTGCAATGAAAGAAAAATGACTTGATACTTGTTTGCAAAGAGCCGAATTGCTTGTAGTCGAATCATTTGAACGACCATTGAGTCCCCTTCTATAAGAAATAAAATATTTTTTTTTGGTTGATAATAGTCGAGCAGTAAGTCACTTACCGTTGTAAAACTGATAGCAATATCTTCCATAAATTCTGTTGCAAAAGCTAACTCTTCTTTGTACTTTTCCAAAAATGCTTTATTTTTGTAGTAGGACTCTTGATGGTATGTTTTTATTGAGGTGACTTCTTCAGCTTGTCGCTTGTTCAAAGATGGACAAATCACTTCATTGAGTTTTCTAGACACCAGAAAGGAGGTTAAATAATCTTCTAGCAGTGACTGATCCCAGCCCTTAAATTCCACACCAGCAAAATATGCTTTTGCGATTGGCTTTACTTCTGGCCAGAAATTAAATCGAGCTAGAAAAGTTTTTTCTCGATCGTATTGATTGATTGTTCGCGTACATATAATCATGTAGTGAAGCCAAGCAAGTTCTTCTTTGGGTAAAGATACCCCATACTCTTTGAAAATAACTTCTTTTAGAATCTCAAGCAATTTAAAATCATTTTCTTGATAGACAAGCTCTTTTGCCCATTCAGGAATCGAAACATAGTGCTCTTTTTGCGCCCGTACAATCGTTATATACAGCAACGAATAAAAAGCTGAGATCGTCAAACCAGTCCCTACTTCATATTTTCCCAATTTATCAGAAAGTCCCTTGAGAATCATATGATGCAGACCTTCTGGTGGTCTGATCGTATAAGGGGTAGGCTCACCTACATAGTAAAAATCAAAAAAGAATTTACGAATACTTGCTTCATCGCCTACCAAAGTAACCGGTGTGAAACTTAGAGAAAGTCCATACTCTTTTAAGGCTGGTTGCACACGTGCAATAAACCGCCGTAAAGTTGTTTCCGCATAATTGTATCGATAGGCCAATTCATTCAGATCAACTACTTCTCCATAAAAAATATTCCCAATGATCTCAAATAAAATTTCCTGATTTAATAGCTGCTCTTTTTTTTCTTTAAAAAGAACACGATTTCGTTCTTCGAAATGAAATCCGCTATTGCTTGATACCAATTCAATGCATTCGCCAAAATGCTCTTTGATCAAGCGTATGTCTTTCACCAATGTCCGCTGAGAAATAGCCAATCGCTCAGAAAGAACCCCAACTTTAAAAACTTGTTCTCGTTCAATAATCGTTAATATTTGCATCCAACGCTTTGTACTCGGGCTTGTAATAAAAGACATCTGAAGTTCCCTCATGCCATCTCTTCACTCATTTCCTTTTCTGACTTGGCTCTATTCATTCTACCATACAACAGAAACCCCTTTCTTCGCTACGTCAAATGAACTTCTTTCTGAAAACATAAGATGTGGCACGAAACATCCATTGTTAGAAAAGTTCGCTTTCGCTTTTTTGAACTTGCTGCGGGCTTTCTTTCAATCCGTAGCAAGGCAAGCACCATTCTTTTCCTGGATCAAATGATAGCACTGCGACACGCGACAAATAAGAAAAGTGCTGACACCCATGTATACACACAACCTTTTGCCTGTGCGCAACAGATTTTCTATTGCAGATTCAAATAAAAAAGCTTAACACCTCGTAGATGTTAAGCAGAATCAGCTATCATTCTATGTTTGTTCAATACTCGGTGCCCGATTTTCATTTGGCATTCTTCTCTGGATCGGATTTAAAACCTCATAACCGCTTTGACCAACGGATCATCTTCTAACGTTTGGCGTTCTAGCACCTCTTGCAGTTTTTCCAATGGGTATTCATCCGTGATATATTTTGTGGGATCGATCATGCCACTAGCAATCAAGTCGATCGTTTGTTCAAATTCTTGGCGGGTGCATGAAACGCTGCCGATGAGCTTGATTTCTTGCAAGACCAACCGATTTAATGAAAAAGGAATTTCGGGAGCAACGGAATTTCCGATCGCCACGATCGTTGCACCAGGACGAGCAGCCTCAATGCACGTCGCTAAGGAACTGCTGGAACCGACTGCTTCAAAAATCAAATCGAACCCACCAGCAGACGCGTCTTTCAATACTTCCCCACGGTTTGGATCCTTGGCGTCAAAGTAATCGTCAAAGATTCCCAATTCCTTGGCTTTCTCTATTTTTGTATCGTTGATTTTGGACATCGCCACATAAGAAGCCCCAGCTTTTTTTGCCAATTCGCCAATCAATTGCCCGATGATCCCACTTCCAGAAACCAAGACTTTGTCATTTAACTTGATGTTGGATTTGCGGACGGCATGATAGGCAACCATCAAAGGATCAATCAAGCTAGCCGCTGTATCTGAAACTGTATCTGGCAATTTATAAGCATTGGACGCTTTTCCGACAAACCGTTCGGCATAGGCGCCATTGCAGACAAAGCCGATATAATTGGTGCCATTTACTTCCCGACACAAATGCTCTTGCCCTTTTTGGCACATATCACATTTCCCACAATAAAGATTTGCCCAAAAAGCAACGCGATCGCCGATTTTAAAGGAACTATCGCCTGCATCCGTCACGACACCGCAAAACTCGTGACCCATGATAAAATCGGACTCTCCTGTTTTGCCCCAACCTTTCCCTGCTTGCCACATATGCACGTCACTGCCGCAGACGCCGCACGCTGAAACTTGGATCTCGATCAGTCCTTCTTCCACTTTCGGCACAGGTACTTGTTTGACCTCGATCGTTTCTGGTCCTTTTAATACAGCAGCTTTCATGTTTTTTTCTGTCATCTCTGTTTCCTCCTCATTGCTTTTTCCTTTGCTTACTGTCATACTAACATTAAAGTTAACTTTAAAGTCAACGTTAAGGAGTGAAAAAAATGACCTATACGATATCCCAAGTTGCGAAAGCCTTAAATATCCCCACGTCAACCATCCGCTATTACGACAAAGAAGGCCTTTTGCCGACGTTAGCGCGCAAAGAATCTGGCTACCGTTTATTTTCAGATACCGAAATTGAGATGCTGGAATTGATCGAATGTCTGAAGGAAACAGGCATGACCATTAAAGAGATCAAAGATTATGCACAATTGACACGCCTTGGTGATGACTCGCTGCAAGAACGCCATAAAATGTTTCTTGAACAAAAAAAAGCGCTGCAAGCGCAGATAGACGCTTTGCAGCAATCGATGGCGTTGATCGACCATAAGTGCTGGTATTATGAATCAGCGATCGCAGCCGGTACAGAACAAATCCATTTCCCAATCAAAATGTCGTTGAGAAACAAAGAAAAGTTTCAAGCGATCACCGCCCAAAGCGAAGATCGCTAACGTTATGTAACGTTCACAGTACTATCTGCTTGCTTCTAGTGATCCGAAGCAAACCTATTCTTGGTACTTTTCAAATACTTGCTTGTCTGCTAGTGAATAGACTTGTTCATACAAATAATCAAAGAGAGTATTCATGTTCTCTTTCGTATCGCTCACTTCATCAAGGATCTCTTTTGCCGTACGATGGGCGATATTCAAGCGCATTTCGGCGTTGTAGATCATCCGTTCTGCTTCAACCTGTGCTTCTTCAAGTGTCCGGTCTGCTTTCTTTCTAGCAAACAGCAAGATCTCTCGCATCTCCGCTTGAAACTGCTGATTTTCTTTTTGTAACTCTTGGTTTTCTTTTTGCAGCTCATTGACCGCTTTGCGAAGCGCAGCGGCTTCTTCTTCCTGAGGGCTTCGAGCCTGCTCCTCCAGCTGTGCTTCTTTTTCAGCGAGTTGGTTCGCCAGATTTGTGATGACTTCTTCTTTTTGGAGCAGCAGCTGTTTTTGTTCTTGGGCTTTGCTTTCATACCATTGTTTTTCTCTTGCCCAATCCAAGCGTTCAAAAATCGCTTTTTCTTTCACTTGCTGGATATCCGACTGAGAGCGATGCAAGGTTTCTGCATGGAGCCGCTTTTCAAGTTCTGTGATTCTCGTTCGTGCCAATGCTAACTCTTGATGGGTTTGTTCAAAGCTCATATCTGCTGGTAGGTCAGGCTCCAGCTCCAACTGCTCCTTGTTGGCTTCTGTGCTAAACTCTTCAAAGGAGCGTTTTTCTTGATAGCCATGTAAGGGCGCATTGACGGTGTCATTGCGCTTTTTGGTGCTTTTACGCTTTTTCTTCCCTTTACTGCTTGTCGGATGTGGCATGCCCGTTTCTGACGACCAAGATTGCACAGAGTGCTTAGGCGATTCTTCTGGCGCCGATCGTTCCTCTAGCCCTGCTTGTGCTGAGGCAGACGGTGCCAGCGCCTGCCCGCTTCGTTGCCCCTGCTTTTTGCCTTTTTGGGGTTTACTACTGGTATCCGTTATCCCTTGATCGTTACTCGTAGCCTTCTTTTTTGAGGTATCGGCGATCATTTCTTTGGCTGGTCCACTGGCAACAGCTGCCTCAGCGGATCCGTTGTCTTTCTCATACGTTTCTTCAAATCCTTTTAATTCTTTCAATGATACTTGGTTCATTTCATCGAATAGCGTCTGAGCAGAAAACCACCCACGCCCCTTCTTCTTACTCATCCCATGAATCCCTCCCTTTCATCAATAACTCTTTTGATTGTTTCTTTCTAAGCGCCCGTGTCTGAAGCTTGAGCAAGCTCTTTTCGGTTGAGTACTTGCCACTGTCCCTGGGCATCGCGGACGATCGTTTGTTCAAATGACGTATTGGGCGTATCTGCTACTTGTAAAACGAAATGGCACCGTTGCACGCCTTGTGCCTGTGATAGATCATCGATGATTCGTTCCAAGTTGGCCTCCCAAGTGGAAAAATCGGCAACCGAGTGCAAATGACTGGCACTCGTTAAGGTGATTTCTTGCAGCGGTTGATCAATATGGATCAGCACGACTGTCGGTCCTAAAAAGGGCGTCACTTGCGCCCCAAATTCTTCTTCTAGCTGAAAACGTGCTTCTCGATCATCCGCCATCAGCAGCGTCTGCCAAGCAAGGCTTTCAAAAGGGAGCCCCGCAGACGGGTACACCGATAACGATTGTTGCATCCCTTCCATCTGTTCTTTTTGTAAATGTAAGATTTCCTGTTTCAGCTGCTGGCTTTCCTTTTCAATCCTACGAACTTGCGTCTGTAAGGAAAAATGGGGAAAGGTAAAAAGCAGCAGACTTAAAAGAAACAGACCACTGACCATTAGCAACGCTAACGGATGTTCATTACGAATCTTATGCTTAAAAAAAGCCAGTTTTCTTTTTTCCAACTCCGTCATGTTTGTTTGCCGCTCAAGCCTTCGAACAAAGATTTCGAGGTATCCCCGTTGAGCAAGTACCCCGATCGCCACAAAACAAAGCAACAGTATACTGCCATAAACCATCTTCACGGACATCCCCCTTTCCAGCTTTCGGTCTCTAAATAAGTCTCGATTTTCAATCCGACACGCTGACTGACCTCGTTGAACCCTTAAAATAAATTCAAGACGATTCCACGAAGCGCCTCGCTCGTCACCATCCCAAATTCACGACTATCGATCGAGTGCATGATCGCATCCCCGACGACGAAATACTCACCTGGTTGCAAGATGCCTCCGATTGGCAGTTCCCTCGCCGTTTCTTGCGTCAGCGTAAAAGTATAGGAAAAATCATAATAGGAACCCGAGGCACCCAATAGCAAGCGATTGCCACTGCGAGCATAAGAATCGCCAGGAACCCCGATCACTCGCTTTACGATCAGCCGCCCTTCATGCTCAAAAGCCACGAGATCATAGCGATGGGGCAGCTGATTCTTTTGAATAAGGACTAACTCGTTGTTTTGAATGATGGGGACCATCGACTCACCGCTGACCCGAGCAATTTTGTAGTTTGAAAAGAAAAAGAACAGCAGCAGTAGCAGACAACCTATTCCCAACACACGAAGTGCCCATTGCTTTTGGAATCGACCCATGATACCTGTTGCTCCTCTACCATAATTTTACGTCGTACGTAGCCTTTGACTGATTCTACCGTTGACTCTACCGCTTTTAGCGAACAGCAGATGCTGCTGGAAGCTCTTCACTAGGAATCGAGCCTTCACATGAACCAAGAAAATCAGCTAAAATTGCCTTGCCGAGGCGTTCGATGGAGTTTGGCTCAATCGGTCGTTCCAACCGATAGATGGGCTGTTCCAATTCTAGCAAAAAGAGCGGTTGATCAGTGACCAACACCTGGCGGGCGGTGAAAATCGACAGCTCACTCGTAGCCTCGACGACGACATCTACTCCTTGTGCAACCAGCCAATCCCTCAGACGTTGCTTGATCCAGCCTTTGATTTTCTCATTTCCACTCAAGTGATAGGTGATCATCAGCTGTTTGTTTTTTAACTGCTGCTTGTTTAAATACGTCTCCCCCAATGTCACCAAATAGTGAGAAGCAGCGCTAGAAAGTGCCGTAGACTTTCCAATACCAGACACTGCTGGCTTTTGACGATCCCGCTGTAAAGGAGGTGGCACATGGAAGAGCCGATCCAGTAACATGACTGCTAACGTCACTTGCACGAATACGCGATCTTCTCTCAATGTCTCTGCTTGCTTAGGAAACGTCTCTCGCAAGCTATCGATTGGATCAAAGGGCACCGTTTCTTCGACCCACGGATGTTTCAATAAAAACGAAAGTACCCCTTCATCTGCCATCATCAAAAACAATAGGACACACCGTTCTTGCTGCGACAAGGACCTGCAGACCTCCAAGCCTTCGATGACAAAGCCCGTTTTTTCTAGAAACAACCGACAAAAGTCAGCCATTTCCCAATTTTCCTCCAAGCGCCCACCTTGTTGCGCCCGCAAAAGAAAGACCTTCATCCACTGTAGCGAAACCACTGGATCGATTGGCAAGGACGGACGATACCGCAGTGTCAACGTCTCAGCCAGCTGCTCAAAGAGTTGGTGGGGCTGTTCCTCTTCCGCAAAATAAAAGGCTTTATAAAAATACCGTATATTTCCTTCTGCCCCTTCTAGGCACCACTGCTTTTTATTCAAAGTCAGCTCATAAGCAGCGAACAAGGTCTGAAGCTGGCGGCATTGTTTCAAAAAAGTTTGATTGCCTAACCCGGTGATGGCAGCCAGTTTTTCAGGTATCCCCGGTTCTTGCTGACACAAGAAATGCAGAAACAACAGATTTGGGTCATCCGCCAACAATGCTCGCTTTTTTTCCTGATACTCTGCCAATTCTTGGATCACCAATTCATAGCCATTGCTGGCAGATGTGAGGATCGTCGAAGCCCCAAAGAGTTGGCGCAGTTCCTCAATGTCTGAAATAATCGTCCGCCGAGAAGCGCCGCAAGCATGTGCCAGCTGTTGCCCGCTTAAAGGACCGCAACATTCCAACTGCCGCAAAATCGTCAATTGCCGTTTGCACGTCATTGAAAATAAACTGTTCATCAATAAAGACGGCTTGTTTCTCATCGTTTCACCTCCCCACACATTCGAAAGAAGAGAAGCTGCAGGCGACTTCCAGCAGCTTCTGCTTCCTTCTTATTCAAACTTTTATGACTCAGGTCCAGGAACAAAGCTTAATTCCCAATAAATCGTGCCGCGATAGGCAGTTGCTTGGGGGTTGGCACCAAGCGGGACTTCCAGTTCCACACTGTTTTCCATGGTTTCACTTGAGCCGTAATGTTGGATCCACGTCCCTCCACCACGATTCTCTTGAGCCGAAGCCAAGGTTTTACTTTGACCTGCAATAAGTTCAATGGCTTCTTGATAGTCTGGCGTCTCCGACTCATTCGAACCAGTGGTTACCATATGGATATTTGACAAATAAACGCTTGCCCCTCTTAGTCGTTGCCTTTCATCATGCGTACCCACAAAACCCTCTTCAGATAAGCGAGCACTCAGTGTCCAACCAGTAGTAGCGACCCTCCGATCCGATACTTGGATATAATTGGGGCGGTCCCCTTCATGCACATCCTCATAAACTTCCCGCAACGCCTGCGGCTTTGCTGGATATCGAGTGGTACTTGAAAGAATTGGTACTTCTCCAAAATCGAATTGAGAAATAAAGTCGATGCTGACAAATCCCTGGTTTTCTGGCAAAACAGGAGGATTCACAGGATCGACCGTTTCATCCGGGCGAAAAGGATCCCGCGGGTCCACAATGTCGATTTTCTCTACAATCACCGAATCCTTTCCCCATCTCCCATTCAAAAACGCCTCGGCTGTCACTAGCTCTTCGTGACGAAAATGTTGGAAGTTTGGAAATTCGGATAAATCAAACTGAAAGTTTCCCTCTTCATCAGCTTGGACGTGAAAGAATTCTCTGCGTCCATCTGGATCCGTTACAGTACCAAGGGAAGGATTTGGTTCGGGCATAAATGCTTCCCGCTCAAAACGAATATAGCTATTGGGATTTGCTCTTCCAGAGATGATCCGAGAATTTGATAAGGTTGGATCTTCCGTTAATGGATTCAACTCTATTTCAACTTCAGAAACTTGCTCGAAAAGCAATCGTTGGCTATGAGTCGAAAAATGACTACGTACCCCTTGTTCCACTGTTGGATCCAAAGTTACGACACTGTTGATTGTTGGATTGATCCAAGTAAGGTTGGTACTCATATGAATCAAAGGCATCCACTCATGGGTAGACTGCACCTCATCAAACTCACCGTATTGCCATTGTTTGATTCCTTGAAATTCGATTTCCAGTTCATTGGTTCCATTTAAGTTGATCAAACTTCCGTTATTAAAAGAAAGCGGCGCCGTTCGTTCTAAATTGACCTTTCGGGCCTCATTGAACGTCAACTTCGAAAGATTTCCAAAAAAGATCAAATTTTGAGAATCATTGCGACTGTCCGAACGAATATCTAAAACAGCATCTTTACCAACAGTGATACTGTTTTGAGGTTCCCAGAAGCCAACAACATGTGCCGATAAGTTGGGTTGATTTTCCGCATCAATTTTTAACATGCTACGTTCCTTTAGATTGATATGGGTGTTGCCTCCTTGAAATGAAAGAATATTCCAATTCCATCCATTCGTGTGGCTTCGATTCTCTAAGGATTGGATATGCACCTTGCTGTCTTCCAAGAGATCAATGGTATGGTTTCCATGAAGTGTGGAAATCGCAGAGGCGTTGATCTGAGTGTCAAGTTTTAATTCGGCTCCCTTGCCAACAGTCAGATTCCCACCACTATTTCCAAAATAGACATTCACACCATCGGCTTCCCCTCTACTCCCCTCAAAGTTTGCTTTCATGGAAACTTTGGCATTCTCTCCAATAATCAGTTCTGGATGATTAAAACCATGATAAAATAAATTTCCTGAACTGATCGTCGACAATTCTACTTCTGCATTGGGACTAATCAAAAGTCGATGGACTTCAAAATTTGCTTGATTCCAAGCATTGATCTGCCAATTTTCATTAAAAGTCGAACGGTAGCTTCGTGCTTGATGTGAGGTAACCTTTCCTGAAAGCACTGCGGTTGTACCCGGGGAATGCAAAAGCTGATTCCCAATGTTTTCAACATTATGGTACCGCATGGTGGATATGGCTTGATTATTAGCATCCAAAGTAGTAACGTTCATAGGTCCGTAAAAATTCCCATGATAAAGGGTAATATTTTGATACGAAATATCCCAAGGGGATTCTGGTACCATCGTACTATCCAAGAAGCCAACAGCAACCGCACGAAAATCAATTTGGTATTTTCCTTGTCCATCAATAATAAGAGTTCTTGAGATTTCCGGTTGGCTGATATAGACATAAGATTCTCCACTCGTAATATTAATTGTACTTCCTGATACGCCTGAAGCTATACCTTCAATCGGATTATCACTAGATTCAAAGCTGTCAATCAACTTTATATGATTCACCTCTGGGTCCATGACAGCTTCTAAAAATTCTAGCCAGGAGCCTACTTCTTGTTCTCTTCGCCTATCTTCCAAAAGATCAAGATTGCCTTCATCCACCTCGATGTCATCAAAAAATGAACCATCTGATGTGACAGGATCCGCTGCTAAGTTAGTGCCACTCGGGTGGTCGTCCGTTTCCATAGGGGGCCTCTCCCCCTCATCTCCGGATTTTCTTTCTTCCACGTTCAAGGTAAGCACTGTCTCTGCTACCGTTATTTCATAAGTACCTACGGATTCTATCATCAGTGGTAGACTAAACGACGTCAACGGCACTTCGGAGTTCAGAAGCCATTGCTCGGGATCTTCGGTTTGGGTGATCACTATTTCTTCCATTAAAAATGTTTCTTCTATGATCGTGGCTGCAGGCAGCTGGATATCGATGCTTGTTAGTGGGAGGTTTGTTAAAAACATGATCGGAAACACTTCTCCAACATAAGCTTGCTGGATTTCTTCCAGAAAAGAAACCACCAACTCCTCTTGATCCTCTAAAGATTCTTCAAAAGAAGATCCAGTGAACACCTCGCCTAACGTACCTTCTCTTCCTTGCCATGCATGTAGTGGTTCAAAAAAGAACACACGAATAGACGGAAAAAACAAGTAAACACTAAATAGTCCTACCATAAGCGATAGTACTATCTTTAGTGTTTTCTTTTTCATTTTACTGATCCCCACCTTCCTTTGCCTTTTTTTTCTTGTTAATGATTAAAACAACAACGATGATCAATAACAAAACAAGTGCGGCGATTCCGCCAATCAGCCACCAATTGGTTTCTGGTTCCAATGTCACGTCTTCCTCATTTAAACGTCTCGCATCAGCAGCCGCAATCGTGAAGGGCTCTTCCCAATGCCATTCCTCTCCTTGTGAACGGGCCGTCAGAGTCAGGACATAGTCTCCCGGACGGAAACGCTCGCCATTTAGAGGGATCGGAAAATCCATCTGCGAATTTGGTGCCATCTGCATACTTGTGCGCTGTGTTTCATACAAGACGGTGTCGCTACCGCTGGCACGAACCTCGGCATCAATTTCTATGTGGTTGACGAAAGTCGGTGTATAATTTTGAATCTTGGCACTGATCACGTTCCGATAATTGACTTGACTGGCAAAAACGTCCAGCAATTCAAGTCCCGGATCCGTTGACGAGCGGTTATTGCTTACGACGACTCCTAAAATAAAGGCAAACTCATTACGAATCCCGATGCCTTCTGTTTCCGACTCTGCTGCCGTAGCATCGCGGACCTCTTCTACCCGAATCGACCCAGCCAAAATCCCTTCAAATTCTTCCTCAGGCATCGTCAGAGGCAGTGTAAGGATCCGTTCTTCTTGGGCTTCTAAGGTGATGACCCCTGGTGCTTCAATCAATTCGGCAATCGAGGCAGGCAATGTCGGGTCAGGAGCTTCGGCATCACGACCGTATTCTACTACCCCATTGACATTCGTGAAAGCAGTATGAGCGGATACTTCGACCTCGATGGTTTCTTCCGATGTATTTTGGATGCGCAGCTGCAATTCTTCTTGTTCCCCTGCGCCTAAATTCAGATCAAAATAACCGCTAGCACCGCCTTCGATCTGACTGTCAGGGAATATCGGGGTTACAAAAAAATTCAACTCTGATTCAATGTCATCATTTGCTCGTACTGGTGTCGGCCAAGCAATCAATGAGCATAGCACGATCATTGCAGTCAAAAGCCGCAACCAGCGTTGGTTTGTTGGTTGTTCAATCACTGTTGTTTCTCCTTCCAAAAAAGGCAGGAATAACGGTCTACTCCTGCCAGTTGTTTCACATTATTGTTGCGTTGCTTTGAAGATTATTCTTCTGGATTTAAAACGTTGTCGTCTTCATCGCCGCCATTGCCACCATTTTCACCATCTGCACTAACTGTGGTAGATAGTGTCCAGGTCAAGGTTGCTGTATAGGTGTCTTGTTGCGGCGTCGCAGCTGATGGAAGATGTAGCTGAATACGATCATTCAGAATCGTGTCGTTAAAATCATCTTCATTAAACTGCTCCATCATTTTGTCTTGGTCTCCCCAGAAGACAGAGGAGCGTCCTTGTCCTTGGTTGGGTCCTGCGGTCATGACTGGAATGCTCGATGCTAAATCCGTATTAGCATTTAAAATCACACGATCGCCACCAGTTTCAGTTACTGGTGCTACAGGCGCTTCTTCAGCAGGCCCGGTACCATCATTGTGTTTGATCTGCGGATCAATAAAGTGAAGTTGGGCGCCATAAAGGATATCCCCTGTATCTTGACCGACAAACTCTGTCAAAGCAAGACTTAATGTCCAATCTGCCGCACTGTTTCCTCGTGTATCACTGACTTGTGCCAAGGAAACGTAAGGAACTGTGTCTGGAAGTCCGGCCGCAAGAGGATGGTTTTCATCTACGTTTTGCATTTCAGCAATCAAAGAATATTCAGCTGCAGATGAAGTAATGGCTTGTTGACCAAAATCGAATTTTTCTGGCACGTAAACGATCGTTAATGGACCTTTTACTGGAAGCGGATCAATGATAACGGGTGGGTATTCAAGTGGGTTTTCAACGTCATCAATGTCTTCTTCCCCTTCGATAAAGTTAACCTCATTTGGTGTCTCTACTTCAAAAAGTGGTGTTTTTGGTTGATTATTTTCTTCCTCTGCTACTACTTGTACACCGCCTGCGAAAATTGTAGAGGTCAGTGCTGCGACTGTTGCTAATCGAATCCATTTCATTTTTATTCCTTCTTTCTTTTCTTTTAGTTTGTTTCATCGGCTTGCGCCGTTGGAACTGTTTCTCCTGATTGCGAGGTAGTGGTCGTCAATTGCCACGTCAAAGTCGCCACATACAAGGCTGCATCTTTAGCAGTCGCTCCCGGGACGAACAATTGGATCGCCTCATTGCGAACCACCGGCGCCTGGGCTTGGACCTGCGCATTCAACTCATCTTGGTAGCCCCAAACGACGGATGAAGTGCCTGCCCCTTTGCCGGCATCAGCAGTCAGAACAGCTTGTGCTGAACCATTGGCATCCAAACGCAAGCCGGCTTCATGTGCGTCCGGTGCGTTTTCTTGATTGTGGCTATTGTAGTCAACTTCTCGTGAGGCAAAGATGATTTGTGCCCCTCGCAGTTCGTTGTGTTGCGTCCCTGATTCAAACGCACTTAGTGCTACAGTCAAACGCCAGCCAGCATTTGACCCACGGGTATCTTGTACTTGGGCGAAGGAAACATACGGTACTTGGTTTTCTTCCCCTTGGGTATCCGCTAATTGTTGCTTTTCTGCCACCATCGAATAGACGGCATCTCGGTTGGAGATTTCTTGGGTACCAAAATCCAAAGTCGGCGCATAAGCGATCGTCAATGGTCCTGTTTGTCCATCTGGTCCGATCGGCGGTATCTCCACATCGGGGCCATCGGGGCCTGGATCAGGCGGTAACACTTCCGTCGGGTCTCGATCATTGGGCACAAAACTGACTTGCCCATCGGTTTCAGCGACTCTTACTTCAGCGGCGGTCCCTTGGATCCCACCAGTCAAAAGGGTTGCGGTAAGTACGGTGCTCGTTGCAAATCGCAAAAATCTCATAAGATCATTCCCTTATTCTCTATTACTCAACTTTTCTTGTGTTCTTGAGGTTGTTCGTTCTTTTTGGTACCTGCGTGTCTTCTTCACTGTTGAATAGCCAGCGATCAATAGCAGCAATGATCCGAGTGCCGTGGCACTGGAACTTTTTCGGGTATTTGTCTGCGGCAAACGTCCCCCATCCCCGCCAGGTTGTGTCGGTCCGGTCGGTGGTGAAGGTTCTGGTTTGTCTGGTTCATAGACACCCGTGAACTGGACTGAGCCTTCTGTATCGACGGAACGCTCTTCTTGTGCCGAAACTAAAATCGTCGAAGCACTGATCACTTGAAAAAAAGCAGCGAAGATCATCAGTTTGACCCAAAAATTCCCCCTCGCTCTTTTCATTCTCCCTCCCCCTTTTTGACATCATCAAGCCTAAAAACCACCCTTTTTTAGACACCTTTACTTAGACGTTAACCTTGAACAAAGTCGATTGGTCTTTGTTTCAGTTGGCTTCCAAAAACGCTGGTTTTTATCCTCGATATACTTCATTATAGCTATCTTTGTGATGCGGGAAAAATCAATAAATTCACTGGCTGATGAAATCTATGCCTAAATAAAAAAACAAACCCCCGTTTTAAATAAATAATTCACCATAGAATCTGGCTAAAGCGAGAAATCCTTAACATCTACCAAAATGCTTGTTACCATAGAAAAATCATATATCAGTTTCCAAAGCACCTGCAGTTCTCCATTATATAAAAGCCACAATAAAATAACGGTAAAAAAAGAGGGGGGATTATCCTTATTAAGAACGTTCCTCTCTTTTTCATCTGATCCCCAAGCTACGTTTGTCGGGTATTCTTTCTTCTATGTCGTTTTCTTAGAATCACTAAACTGATAAGAACATGAAGCATGCCTGTCAGTGGTCATCTCCTACTCGTTTGGTATTTCTCCACGGAAAACAGTTGGGTGGTTCCTCGACGATTGGCGGATCATCAGCTATGGTTCTTCTTTCGGAGCGCCACCTTTCCCATTCATTTTCACTTATCCAGCCCTTTCCCGGTACTCTGTTGTTGCCAATACAGATGCAGCCAAACCAACGCATACTCCAATAGCTACTGCAGCGCTAAAAACTTTGGCGTCTCTGTCCATTGCTTTATCTTCTCTATCTAATATCCTTCGATACTCCCTTGAAATGCCGCTTGGCCAAATCAGCCATTCCTCCATGAAGCATTTTATTGACTCTCTCGTATATAGTTCTTCGTTCATCCATTTTTTGATTACTATTTACAGAACGAATCGATTCTTCCGGCCTCCCCCTTAAGAATTTTTCATTTCCTTGAAAAAAGCTCTCTACTGGACATTTGAAAACAGGCCTGATTGTTAGCACAAAAAAACAGCAAACGAGCCCTTCTTGGTTTCACCAAAAGAAGCAAACGTTTGCTGCAGATTTGTTTATGTTAAGTAAGAGCCCGCGAAAGGCTCGTCTCCGACGTGCTATTTATGTATACTTTTTCTTACAAACAAGCGATTTCTTCCTACTGTAAAAACGCTTCTTTGCAGATCATTGCTGTTTAATTCTCGATCATTCTCCTAAAGATTGCTTCTCTTTCCTTGTTCTGCCACGCTGTACCCAAAAATACATAACCAGCAGAAAGAAATAACCCAACAAAAGAATGATTTGTCCCAATTGAAACCAGCTGCGAAGGATCACAGATATACTGGGAAAGAAATAATACATGCCATATTGTGCCACCGATATGCCTACCGACAAGTAGGCAAAAATAATAAAAAGTTTCATTCCATGATGTCCTACCTTCATGCGCTTTTTGTATTCTTTATGACTTGTCTTACTATGACTTGTCTTACAAGGTACCTCGTTTCGCCGAAAAGGTCAACCAGCGTTCGTCATTGCCACGATCCTGACCAGTCAGTCTAACGTTTCTAAAAAAGCTCTTACTCAAGCAAGGAAGACCAACCAATTGCCTTCCCCACTGCGTTGTTTGAGTAGCCCTTTTGCTCTTGGTTATTCTCAAGGGTCCTTACCACCTGAAAATCGTCCGTTTCGCCCCACTACTACTCTTCATTTCTATCCCCAAAAACGCTCTATCTATAAAACTTCCCCAATAGTCTATTGCTCGTCATCGTTTTCCATTTCTTGCACGCTTTTCTCCCAAACCTCACAACTCGGCGCACCAAGAATGAATGTTCAGGACTCTGCTAAATGTTCGCTCAAATAAATCAAGCCCATTTTAGGTTTTTGCGTTAGCTTTGCCCCCGTGATCTCACGATAAAAATACTTATGGTCATTCTCAATCATTTCAATGACTTCTTCCTCACTCATCCCAAGGTCATCTAACAATCCTTCTTTGCGATTGTTGCTGATTTCCATCAATATTTGCAATTGTGCATCAATCGCCAATAGACGGCCCCATTGAACAAACAGGTTTTCTTCCTTGCTATGAAAAATCATTAAAAACTCTTTTGCTAACCGATGATAAAAGGCATTTATTTTTGGAAAAAAGCGTAACACCCCTTGTTTTTCTAGCTCTGTTTGAAAATGCGCCAAATATTCTTCTGCTCCCGCTATCTTTTCTGCCAGCATATTAGCCTCCTCGTAATCTATCTGTACGATCGTTCCCAGTTTCCCTCTTCTAGTAACCGTAGATTTTCTTCAACCAATCAATGTCTTTTCCTTCTATCTCATTCGTGGATAGCCTTCAACTACACTGCATTTTTAGGTATTGATGGCACATTCACGCACTTGCTAGTTCCATTTATTTTCCATCTTCTCTCTTTTGATCCAACCAACAATTCACAGGTTTCCTCTTGAGAAAAAACAAATACTCCTAAGCATCGGACTATGGTCTCACTATAGCGTCAAATCTCTTTAAAAAAAAATAGCAATTTTCACCTGTCGGTGAAAAAACCTACATTGTTCCAAATAGTTTCAAACGTTTACATCCATTAGAATAATAAAAACTTTGTATTTAGTCAAATAAATTAAAAATAAACATAAAAATTGAAGTATTTTAACCAATTGTTTATAATATGATTAATTCTTTTTTAAATTCAACGGGGGCATCTATGAAAAATTTTCAGTTAAAATTTATCAAAAATCGTTCTTTAATTCGACGATTGCAATTATTAAATGAATTTGAGAAGAATCCGTCTTCAACATTGGGCGATTTATCAGAAGTAACAAAAAGCAGTACTCGCACGATCATTGCGGACATTGCTATGATTCGTGAACATTTCAATGATGCAATCGAAATCTACTCCTCGAAGTTTGGTTATTTATTTGAAGAACTGGATCCCGAGGCATATATCAAACAAAAACAAAATCTAGTCAAAGATGAACCTTTTTTTATGATTTTAGAAAGTATTTTTTTCGATGAATTACAATCGGTGCTAGATTGGAGCCTGACCCTTAATCTTTCTGAACAAGCATTGCTTGGCTACTTAAAAAAAATGAATGGTTTATTAAAGCCCTTCAACCTTCGTTTGTCAACGAATCCAGTCACACTGGTGGGTTCTGAGATCGATATTCGCCGCTTTTTTTGTCTGTTTTATTACGAGTCCGATATCAATGTCAATACGATCTTCCCGTCATTGGATGTCCAAGATGCCGTGATTGAGATCACGAATCTTTTGCATTCAAAAAAACAGCCAGCTTCTACCTTTTCTTACTTTTCCTATATTCTCTACATTACGCTGGAACGCAGCAAGAAAGGGTTGCAGGTCGAACTTTCTCCTGAGCTGAAGGAGATTTTTTATGCTTACGATTCATTGATTTCACCCGATACGTTGACGGAGATCCTTTATTCTTATTTTCATTATCGCCTACCTGAAGATGAAATCATTTATTTGCTTCTTTGCCTTATCTGTCGCCGAAAAATCAATCATCCTTCGATCGAAGAATTTTGCCAAACCTACAATCGCTGGCCTGAGATCAAACAAGTGGCAAAAGATTTCTATGCCATCAACCGCGGCAATTCCTACGATGAACAAAAAGACTTACACTGGTTAGAGTCGTTTTTTACGATCGTGAAAATACGCGACATGCTCTCTCCCATCATGAACGTCAATATTGACGATCTTACCCAATTCGTCAAAGACAAGTTTTCCTACGAATATAAGAGAAACTATGCATTTTTGGCAAAGCATAAGCTAGTCAAAAAGCTGTATTCGCCCTCCTATCTCGAAGACTTTTGTGCCAGTCTAACGATTCACATGGAAGCGATCAAAGAAGAAAATTGGGGGACACAACGGACGATCGCCGTGATTTTTGAAGGAAATGAATATGTCTGCGAATATGCCGAAAGTATCGTACGGAAATATCTAGGACGCTTCCACACGTTGTATTATCCTGATGCCAGCGAACTCTCCCCAGCCTATTTAAAGGAAAAGCAAATTGATCTGCTAGTAACCAACTATTCGGAATATACGATGGAATATTTGCTTGAAGTCGAGTGTATCCTGCTAAAATCTTTTCCAGATGCCACGGATTGGAATCGATTACTTAACCAAATCAATCCACGAATCTTGCGTCTGGTCGTTTTGAACAACGCGTAGGACATTTTCTTAGGCACTATTTTGCGGAATCGTTGCAGCTGCAAATCGTTATTTTATAAGAACATCTCCTACACAACGAGTAGTTGAAACTCTGATCGATCAAGCCGATCAGAGTGTTCATTTCTCGCTGAGGTAGATCAACCCATGAGGGGCTTTCTGGTTCGTACCGATCCCTGCCATTTGTCGGTAATAGACATTTTTGTCCTTTTTGATCATTTCGACGATCTCTTCTTCTGCTAATTCGATTTCTTTAAAAAAGTCGTGTCGGAAAAAATCTAAAAACATTTGCAGTTGGGCATCGATTTCTAGCAAATCCGCCATTTGTTGTAGCACATTATCGTACTCGGTATAGCAAATTTCTTTGAATCGTGTTTGCAACTCTGTACATACTTGTTTGATTAGGGGAAATTCCTGCAAGTAACAAAGTTCGCTGTAATTTTTTAAATAGGCTTCTGGTGTCATATGTCCTTTTTTCATCATGATTGCATCATTCCTATCTTTCATCTGAGAATTATTTTGCACCTGGACCATTGTTAAAGTTTAAAGTCGATCAATGACATGAGTCTGCGCCAATCGGTTGAGTTCGGGATTTTATTGAACAATAAATACACGCCAGAACAAGAAAAATTCGACATATGCTCATTATAATTTGTGACGACGATATCAAATTGGTTCGCCTCAAAATAGCCGGGATTGATATCTAATACATTCGGAAAAAAGAGTTTCTGATAACTGCCTAGATACTTACGAGCAGTGACCTGAATTCGTTGCGAGATAAATTGATTCCCTTCTAACAGGAACGCAATTTTTTTAGGCTTCCCCCAGTACAATTCTTTCACACAGTCCATATGAATGGTAAACACTGCGCTGATATCTACGATCATGTCTAAAGACAGACACTTCAGTTGTTTGAATTGTTTTTGTAAGAACGCTGTGTTTTGTGCCATTTCCTCTGGAAAATGTTTTTTTACAAATGAGATCAAATCGGGAATCACTTTGTTCAAGACCGGTGAAAGTTTATTTTTTAGTAAGATCGTCGCAAAAAACGACTGGATCAAAACCGTACTATATTCCAGCGCATACGGCGGTACGCCTGCCTCCTTTAGATAACGTTGGGTTAGTTGCAGGATCTGCGAGTCTTTGCCTAACTTGTTGCAAAAGTCCCTTTCCATATCAATATCAAACACCGTCCGTTTTCCCATCGATAACGCATAAAAGTAGATGATTTCTTTTTCGGCGATCGTCGTTTGCAAATGGTTCGATAGCATCGTCTTTAATTTTTTCAGCTCAAGATAATACTCTTTACGAAACTGCTTGACGATGGTTGGATCGATCGTGACGTAATGGCCATGAGAGGTTCGCTCTAAAATGATATAAAGCATGTAACTAATTTCCTCAAAGGCAAGATTAGAGAAATTGCTGTCGAATTCTTCTTTTTTCAAATTTAAACCGATCTCGTGAATGATCAACGGCGGAAATACGGTATGCGGCGTACTATCGGATTCATAATAAAAGTTCAGAAAAAAATGGCGAATATTGACTTCCTCACCAATAAGATCAACGGTGGTTTTGTTTAACGTTAGCTGGTACTGCGCTAAAATCGGGTCGATCTTTCGAAAGTAACGCATCAACGTGGCAGGGGAAATAAACAAAATGTCTGACCACTCATTGATGGTTAATATCTCCCCTAAAAAAATGCTCTCAAAGATGCGAAACAACGGCTCGTTACTGATCAAATTCCGCTTTTTTTCTAAGTAGCTTTCTGTATCGATGACTTGCAGCTGATAGCCGCTGTTTGACGTTTCCATGTCGATAGCATCCTCGAAATATTCTTTAATGTTTTGTAAATCTTCAATGATAGTTCGGCTAGAGCTTTTGATCACTTTTGACAATCCACGGATTGGTGTATGAGAAGTATGCTCCATATGTTCTAGCAAATGTAGCCATCTTAGCGTCGTTTTACTAATGACAAAAGATGATTGGAATTGTCTCATAGGTTCGCCTTCCTCTACTCGAAATAACTTTTTAATTCAGCCACGATCCGCTCACTCGCCTCTCCATCTCCATAGGGATTTTTGGCTTGCGCCATTTGTTTGTACGCTGCCTCATCAGACAATAAATGAACGATTTCTGAATACACACGCTCCTCATGGGTACCAATCAGTTTCAGAGTCCCTGCTGCCACCCCTTCTGGGCGTTCCGTCGTTTCACGTACGATCAAGACAGGAATCCCCAAGGAGGGCGCTTCTTCTTGAATCCCTCCTGAATCAGTCAAAACAAGGTAGCTGCCTGCCAGTAACTGATAGAATGCAGGGGCATCCAACGGTTCGATCAGCTCAATATTTTGCTGCCCTTCTAAATAGTGCTTGGCTAGTGTACGGACACGGGGGTTTTTATGCATCGGAAAGACGATCGTCAGTGCTGGATAAGCAACAGCGATGCGTTTTAGAGCACGAAACACTTGTTCCATGGGTTGCCCAATGTTTTCTCGCCGGTGCATCGTAACTAAAAGGATTTTTTTCTCACTGATTGGTTTTCGTTCTTTTTTTTGTGCTAACGTATGGTACAAAGCGTCAATAGACGTATTACCAGTAACGACAATGCGGTCGTGTGGGTGGTTTTCCTTTAACAGATTAACCTGACTTTGATCCGTCGGTGCAAAGAGAAAATCTGCTAGTTGATCAATCAACCGGCGATTCATTTCTTCTGGAAACGGATCATTCTTGTTGCCGGTACGCAGCCCCGCCTCCACATGACCAATCAAGATCTGCTGATAAAAAGCGGCCAGCGCAGCTGCGACTGCCGTCGTCGTATCGCCATGAACCAATACCACGTCTGGTTCTTCTGATTGAAAAATACCTTCGAGTCCTTCCAAAATACGACTGGTGATACTGGACAAGGTTTGATTTTCTCGCATGATAGCCAAGTCGTAATCAGGGGTCAGCTCAAACGCCGCTAATGTTTGCTCAAGCATTTCTCGATGCTGCCCTGTCACGACGATCTTTGATAGGAAGCGTGGATCATTTGCTAGTTTTTTTATGACCGGTGCCATTTTGATGGCTTCTGGTCGTGTACCAAAAATAGATAATACCTTTATTTTTTGCATCGTACCTCTCCTTTTTTTCAGCAATTTGAGCATTAATCAAGTTGCTTTTTGTAAATCTTCTGCCAGCGCTTCATATATGGCGTTAAGGCATACTGTTGCTCAATCGTTGCTCTGGCTTGTTGGCTGATTTTGATTCGTTCTTCCTCGTTAGCTAACAGACCGCTCAATGTCTCGATCATTGCTTGACTATCACCGGCAGCTACTAGGTAGCCGTTTTCACCTGATTGGATCAACTCTGGGATTCCCCCAACCTTCGTCGTTACATTTGGGATACCTGCCGCCATGGTTTCTAAGATCGCCATCGGCAAGCCTTCGTGATAAGAAGGGAGAAAATGGATGGCTGCCTTACGAAAAACAGCTGGCAGCGCATCGGTTGCTACCCAGTCATTTAAGAACACATTGGTGAGAGCTTCTTCTTGGAGCTGTTGGGCAACCTGTTGATTTTCTTGATCGCCAAACAACATAAAGCGAACCTCGGGGAAGGAAACAGCCATTGCTTTGGCAACTGCCAACAGATCAAAACTGCCTTTTCTTTGCCCGATCCTGCCAAGAGTGATGATCCATTTGGCGGTGGGATCATACAGGGATTCCTCTGGCACCGCTACGGCATTTGGCAGGACCTCGATGGGGGTATCTGTAATCGTTTGGTAAAAAGCTGCCCAGCTACTACTGAGCACTACGAGCTGATCCACCCGAGACAAGGTAAAACGGACCCACCCTTTTGCCCATGAAGGACTGTTTTGATAAAACTGGTCAAATTGCGAAGCATGCATATGAAAAATCGTCTTGCAATGTTTTGGTGCTAGCAACAACAGCAAACTCTTGCGATAGAAACTGCCCTTTTGCGCAACGTGGAAATGAAGGATCTGGCACCTTTCTTTTTTGATGTGCTGACGAAACGTCAGAAACGCTTTGAGCTGCGTCCAATATTTTCCTTTTTCCGACCAAGTCTTATGAACGACAAAACGCACATCCTCTGGCGCTGTTGCTTTTTGGAAATTATGAATGACCGTTGCGATCCCCCCTTTTGCTGCTGGATCTGGACCGATAAGTAAGATATTCATGCTTTGTTGATTTTCCTTTCTTGTACAAATCTAGTTACTTGCTTTAGTTCCTTGCGATAAAGAACAACGACGAAGAGCATCAGCAGCAAAACGAGGCTCTTTTCCAGCCAAAGAATCCGATTGAATGCTGTAAAAAGCGCAAAGCAATACAGCATGATCGAAAGGCTGATTTGGCGTTTGACTGAGAACCCCTGCCAATAGGTCATCGAAAAATATGTACGAGCAAAAAAGAAGACCAAGTACCCTAATGCCGTGGCACAAGCCGCTCCTGTTGCGCCAATTGTCGGTACGAGTAGGAGATGACAAAAGGAGGCGGCTAAGACCGCCAGCAAAGAGGCAGCAATATTCAAATGACTTTTCTTATAAAAAACGATCCCGAGATTGGTCGTTTCACTGATCGTCATCATCAAGGGATAAAAACATAGCAAGGGAAACAAGTACTGGGCTTCTAAGTAGTCCTGCGACAATAAGATGACGATCGTTTCTTTGAAAAAGACCATCAGTAAAAAGAAAATCGACAAGACGAACATGATAAAGTGACTGACGCGTTCGTAATAGATCAACGGTTTGCCTTTTTTGAACCATTCATAGGAGGTGGGAATCCAAAAATTGGCAAAACTAACTTGTAGAATCATCAAGGCACTTGCCACTTTGAATGCAGCCGTGTAGATGCCCAATGCAGTAAAATCAGCAAAATAGCGCAGCATCATTTTGTCGATAATCATCAACAAACTATAGAGGAAGGTTCCCACCACCGTCGGCAAGCCAAAACGACTCAGCTTTTTGATCAGGTTGCGATCGATTTGGCGAATGAGCGGCATAAAAAGCGCCAGGTTTGCCAAAATCAACAGACAATCACCGATAATCTGACCGAAGAGCATGCCATAGACCACCGTAATAAATGTCGGCGGACCAAAAAAGAGAAACAGCAACGTGATGATCAAGACCATGAATTTCACCAAAATACTGTATGCGGAGAACTGGATCGCTTTGTTTTGCATTCGAACCGTTAACAAAAGAAACCGTTCAAAAATCAGCAGTCCCGACGAAAGAGCAAATAAATAAATCGCACGGGTGTACTGTGGGGATTCAAACAAAAGCTGCGAGAAATCTGCCGCAAAAACCACTAGGATCAGCTGAAAGAAAAGTGAACCGAGCAATGGCACGAGCATCGCTTGCTGCAGCAATTCGCGTTTGTTTTCGTGGTCATGGTATTCTCTTGTAAAGGCTTGGTCGAAGCCGAGATAGATCACGTATATCAAAAAGGTCTGTGCAAGGAAAAACATACTGGTCTTCCCATATTCTTCTGGTGTCAAAAAGCTGGTCGTTACGGGCAAAAGCACCAAGTTTAAGACCGCCGAACCTAACGAACCGAGGGAGAAAAAGCCCAGCCTCAAAAGTAATTTTTTCAATCAGTTGTTCACTCTTTCTCTGTTAAAATAATGCCTCCACAAATCAATCCTAAAAAGGTGGAAGACAATGCCGAATACAAAACATGCCCGGCAAAAAAACTATAAAAAAGCACCACGATCAAGGCAAAACTATAAACTGAGCGTTTTTGCGGCTGAAAGGCCAAGTAGACAAAATAGGCGAGCATCAGCAGCAATAAGGCGGTCCCTAACAATCCTTGACCGAAAAGGGTGTCGAAGAAGTCCATTTCAATTAAACCAAGACGACCAAAGTGTGCCAATCGGTATTCAAAGCCTTGACCAAAGATCATGGTAAAGTGACGTGCCTCATCCTTTAAGAAAGCCTCCATCCCGCCAATCAAAAAATCACTTCTTGAACTAGAAAACAGGCGGATCAAGTCCCCATCGAAAAGATGATAGAAATACACCATGCGAAGATAGGTTCCTTCGACGGCTTGGATCAGTAGCGGCAAGCCTTGTATGAACAACCAAAAAATCGTAAAAAAACTGATCAGCCAAATGAATAGCTGTTGCAACCGAGCCTTTCGTTCCACCCCTATGATCAATCGCAGGAGCAAGTACACTAACGCGCCAATTCCATAAAAGACACCTGTTTTGGTTCCCACGAGAACCAAGCACACCAAATTCCCTGCAAATAAGCTGGCGAAGAAAAACGAGCGTTTGTGGGTTTGTTCTTTGATCGAAACGATCAGTGCTTGCAGTGTAAAGGTGATGGAAACAATAAAGGCAAAACTCGTGTCATTATTGGCAAAGAAATAGCCTTTGTACCCAGCATCAGAATTGTCATAAGTTTGATAGCCTAGCCCTAAAAAATAAGGAATCAGCAAACCGAGGGTAAAACAGACGCTAATGACAATAAACAAGCTGTCGTAGTGCAGTTTGGAGAAGTCGTTTTTTCGTTGATAGACATAATAAGGAATCAATACCCATAAGAGGTATTTGATATACACGGAAAGATCCTCGATCACCCACTGCCAGCTGTACCCTAGAAAAAGTGCTTGTAATAGAAAAATCGTAAGCGTCACAGCGATAAACCCATACGTCAAATACGTATAGTAATGAAGAGGGATCGTTTCTGTGACAATCATGAGCACTAAGAACAAAAAGAACAGTAGACGATAGAACACGCCAATAGGAAAAGGAATGCCTAAACTAAGAAATAAACCATTTAAAACATCGATAATTGGAAAGATGGCGACAATGCCCATGAAGAAGCGGTGATTGCTTTGCTGTTTTGATTTCATGCGTTTCTTCTTTTTTCTCCCCACACATACTGTAAAAAGCGTAGATTTCCTATGATATAGCGATCAAACATCCTGACTGGCTCTTGCGCAAAGCGATAAAACCATTCCAACCCTGACCGCTGCATCCACAAAGGCGCCCGTTTGGTTTTGCCTGCGACGATATCAAAGCTGCCGCCAACGCCCATCGCAAAGGGCACCTGCAATACTTCACTGAATGTATCGAGCCAAATCTCTTTTTGCGGACTAGAAAAAGCGACAAACAGCAAATCTGGTTGCGTCCGTGCAATCTCTTTTGCCACGTCCAATGATTCATCTTCGGAAAAATAGCCATGGTGAAACCCAGCTACGTTCAGGTCGGGATAAAGCTGTTGGTCATGTTTGACGACGGCTTCTACGACTTCGGCAGTTGCACCCAAATAATAAGGACGCCAGCCTATTTCGGCTGCCAATTTGACCAGCTCACGAAAAAGATCGATGCCTGTTACCCTTTCTGGTACTGGGCAACCTAAATATTTCGCTGCCCAGACGATCGACTGACCATCAGCCGTGATCAAAGCTGCCCGATTGACGATCGATCGCAACGAGGGATCTTTTCGCATCAAGTTTATTTTTCCCGCGTTAATCGAAACATGCTGTGCGGGTGTCCCCTGTTCGATCATCGCCTCGATCTTAGTAATGGTTTCCTGAAAGCTTAAGGAATCGAGATTACTGCCTAAAAGTGATACACGTACTTGTTGCTCCATTAGAATGCTCCTTTGGGTAAGAAAACAACGCCAATCGTTTTCATAATTATTTTCAAGTCCAATAACCAGCTCAGGTTATTGATGTAATAAAGATCCAATGCGACCATCTCTTGAAAGCTTAATTCGTTTCTTCCACTGACTTGCCACAACCCTGTGCATCCAGGTGTGACAGACAATCGTTGCTTGTCTTTTTCTGAATAGCTGACGACTTCTCTTTCTAAAGGAGGACGGGGACCGACCAGTGCCATTTCCCCTTTCAAGACATTGATCAATTGGGGCAGTTCATCAAGACTCGTTTTTCTTAGAAAACGGCCTAAGCGCGTCACTCGCGGATCTTTCTTCAGCTTGAACATTGCCCCTTCAATTTCGTTTTTATCGAGGTATTGCCCTAATAATTGATCTGCATCAGGCACCATCGTTCGAAATTTGTACATCACAAACGTGGTCTCATTTTTCCCCACACGAACTTGCTTAAAAATAATCGGTGCCTGCCAGTTAGAAAATTTGATCCCTATACAAATCAGCAATAAAAGCGGGCTAAGGATGACTAATAAGCCCAAGCTAAAGATGGTTTCTATCGTGCGTTTCCAGCGTAAATAGCCAGTAGCCTGAATCGTTGGCTGCTTATCTAAAGCGGGTCTTTCCACAAAATTTCCCTCCTTAATAATAGTAATTTTCGGTCGTATCCGTGCCATTCGCCACGACACCTAAGATATTGGCATTGACTAGGCGCAGTTTTTTGACGGCATTTTTTGCGGATTGTTTGGTTGTTTTATCCGCATGAACGACTAAAAGCACACCGTCGACTTTCTTGGCTAGGATCAAGGCATCCGAAACGACATTGACTGGTGGTGTATCAATAATGATCACATCGTATCGTTGTTTGACCGCTTGCAAGGCTGCGGTCATTTTCGAAGAAGCGAGCAGATCATTGGGATTTGACATAATGGCGCCACTAGTAATGATTGAAAATTCGCAATCTTCTAAAATCACTTGTTGAACACAGCTTTCGATCGAGATATCCCGTCGAATATAGTTGGATAAACCCACGTGCATTTCTTGTGAAAACAAATAATGTTGGGTGGGTTTACGCAGATCCGCATCGATCAATAAGGTTCGGTTCCCTTTTTGGGCATAGGCGACCGCCAAATTTGCCGAGACAGTGGATTTTCCCGTGCCACTTTCTCCTGAAGTGATCAAAATCGTTTGAGCTTCTTGTTGTTGACACAAATAATCGACATTCTCGCGAATCAATTTTACTTGTTCGCTGATGATGGAATAATTTTCCTTCATGCTACGCATCACACACGCTTCCTTCCTCTAAGGCTTCTCGATTGGATGGTTTTAAACGGAGCAACTCGTTTTTCTTTGCTTATCTCACCGATGACTTTTAACCCTAAGACCTCTTCGATTTCCGTATTCGAAGCAAAACTGCGCTCAAAAACCAATAGAAGAAACACATAAGTAAAAGCGAAAAGAAGACTTAAAAAAGTGGTCAAACTGTACAACAAAAATTTGTTTGGACGAGCTGGCGTTTCTTGTGACAAAACGGTTCCTTCTGCCAAAATCGTGACATTATCAATGTTCATGATCCTAGGGATCTCTTCACTAAAAACACTGGCGGTCGTATTGGCGATTTCAGCTGCGATCTTCGGGCTTTGATGGTAGGCATTGATTTCAATGATCTGCGAGTTAGTGGCATTCGATACACTCAAAATCTCTGACAGTTCAGCCACATCATAGCTTCCCTCTAACGCCTCACTAACTTCATTTAAGATGCGAGGACTCATAATGATCGTGCTATAGGTACTGACGAGCTGAAGGTCTGCCTGAATCGTCTGGTTTTCCAGACGATTGCCAGATGTCGTTTCTGACTGACTAATCAGCAACTGCGCACTTTTTTGATAAATGGGTTCAGCAAACAGGGTTAGATAAAGCAACATAGCTAGTAAGGGAATACTAATGATCATGAGGATCCAGCCTATTCGTTGCTGAAGGACTTGCTTCAATTTTTTCATATTTATTTCTTTATTCATTGGTTTTCCCTTTCAATAACATAAATAGCAATCAAACCATTTACTGGGCGCTTGGTAATGCCCCAAGAGAATAGGCAACATCGAACCTCGTTTTATCTGTCACAATATTTTTCGTGTCAAAAACGATTTTTTGTTTCATCGCTTGAATGGCTGCCGGCGCTATGTCTTTAAAGGCATCATGGTCACAGAGGATCAATGCCAGATCACTGTCTGTTAGTGCTGCTTCAATGTGTGCAACATCAGAAGTGGCGACATAAGGATCATAGGTAGTGACCTGCAGAGCTTTCTTTTGTTTCAGTCTTTTGGCGATCTCAACAGCCGGACTTTCTCTGGCATCGTCAATGTTGCCTTTATACGCCAACCCTAGGACCGCGATCTTGTTTCCACCATGGATCGCTAAAATCTCTTCGACTTTTTCTATAATGAATTCAGGCATCTCTGTATTGATCATGCGCCCCAATTGAATTAACTTCGCGTCTTCAGGTGCTGCCGCAACCACAAAATACGGATCAACCGCTAAGCAATGGCCGCCGACACCAGGTCCCGGCTGATGGATATTGACCCGTGGATGCTGATTGGCTAACGCAATCACTTGGAGTGCATCAATGTTTAGGCGATCCCCAATTTGGACCAATTCATTGGCTAGTGCAATGTTCAAGTCGCGATAGGTGTTTTCCATCAATTTCGATAGCTCAGCGATACTTGCAGAAGTCTCCAGCACGTTTCCTTTGACGAAGGTCTGATAAATGCGTTTGCCTTGTTGGGTGCAAGCGCTCGTCATGCCACCAATGATTCGATTGTTCATCACCAGCTCTTCAAAGATTTTCCCTGGCAAAACTCGCTCTGGGCAATGCAACAAATAGAGATCTTCTCCAATGGTATAACCTGCTTTTTCAAAAAATGGTCCAACGATGTCTTCCATCGTGCGGGGTTGAATGGTCGATTCAACAATGACTGTGTTGCCTTTTTCAAGATAGGGTAAGATAGCAGCCATCGCCGCTTTCACGTAGGACAAGTCGCAACTACCAAATTGATCGGCGATATTTGGCGTTGGTACGGCAATGATAAAGGCATCCGCTTTTTCTGGTACCAGCTGTGCGTAGAAGGTCTTTTTCGTTAAAGCTTGTGCTAGATAACGATCAATGTCGGGTTCTTCGATGGGTGCCTGACCTGCTTGAAGTGATTGAACGACTGTTTCTGACACATCTACCCCAACGACTTCAATCCCATGGTTTGCAAAAGTAAGTGCTGTGGGCAGCCCGAT
This sequence comes from Enterococcus casseliflavus, assembly GCF_029215545.1. Taxonomy (NCBI): domain Bacteria; kingdom Bacillati; phylum Bacillota; class Bacilli; order Lactobacillales; family Enterococcaceae; genus Enterococcus; species Enterococcus casseliflavus. Next base: position 3,024,469 of record NZ_CP119393.1, read on the forward strand.
ATACCCCAATCCAATAACGTTTATCTTCATTCGCTCTTAACATCCCATTCTGCTAAATTTTCTTCACCAGGTTTATAAATCAGTTTTTTCGCCACTTGTCCCTCTTCTAAAGCAAAGGAAACTTGTCCAGTGATGGTTTCACCTACAGCGATCTCATTGCCAAACATCGCCATGGTATGATCAAGTTCAAGAAGGTCTCCCTCTTCAGTTTCTAAAAGAAAATCAATCGAACCTAGACCTGCGGCAACTGAGCCCATGTTTTCTGCTGTGATGGTAAATGTATGTAAAACTTGTTCCCCATCTTCTGTTTTCTTATGGTTGATTTCTTGTTTGTCGATGATGATCTTTAATCCACCAATGATCGATTGCGGCTCGGCATTGCTTTGGTCCGTGATTTGTTCAATTGGTTCGCTGCCTTGGGTAGTATCCGTCTTTGCTTGGTCATCCGTCGAGCAAGCCGCTAAAAAACTCCCCATGAGGGCAAGACTAAAGAGGGTAACGATTTTTTTCTTCATGTTCATTTGCTTTCTCTCTTTCTATCAATGAAGAGACCCTTGCAACAGGCAAGGTACAAGGGTCTCTCGTAATTTCTGGTTCTTATTCTGTGATCGAAACGGTTGCTTGTGCGATCTCTTGGGTACTTAAGTCAGCAAAGCGATGCAATGCATAGATCGTCATCTGGCTGTCTTTCGTCACGCTGTTGGCTTGTTCTTGGTTCAAGTAGGCGGTAAAGGTTCCATCTGCAAAACCGCTCACCCAGAGGATCATGCCATCAATTTCTAGTCGACCAAAGTTGATGTCCTCACCTGTATAGGTCCCCGTAACGATTCGATCCCCCAGCTTGTATGGGTTTGGTGTAATCGTTCCAGTAAATTCTTTATCGATAGTGACTACACTGCGATCCAATTCGGTGTCCACCGGACGGCCATTAACAACCTCCCGATGATAAGCAACCAATTCAACTGTTTTTGCATCGCGAATTAAATTACGTGTATCTTGATTGACAAAGTAAGTAAAGGTTTGGTCTGTTGTGTTAAAGGTACCCCCCCATGAAACTGAACGCCCATCAACGATCAAGTTGGCGAAATTCACATTACCAGTAAAGGTTCCGGTAATTTCACTATCTGTCACTTTGAAGGCTGCTGGTTGAATCGTACCTGTTGCTCTGACGATTTCTACCGGCTGCAACACCAGCTTATGATCAATCGTTTGTCCATCGACTGTTTCACGATGGTAAGTTTGCAACTCAACTTTTGCTGCTGTTCTGATTTGTTCTCTAAATTGTGCGTGAACAAAGAATTCAAAGCGGCCAGTTTCTTTATTGAATGTGCCACCCCAGTTCCCTACAGACTGTCCATCAATCACCAAGTTGGCAAAATTGATATCTCCAGTAAAGGTTCCCGTGATCATGGTATCGGTGTAACTGTATTGATCTGGTGTGATCGTCCCTTGAAGTTGATCAATAACCGTTACTTCTTTCGTTTCTAGCACTTCAATAGCTTCTGTGTTGCCGTTGATTTGGCGGTTCAACGCTTGGATCTCAACTTTGTCGCCAGCTTTGATCCCAAGGTTCGCTACATAAAACGAGAAGGTGCCATCGGCGTTGAAGGTACCACCCCATGCATTAGAAGGCGTTCCATTGATTACTAATCGTGCAAAGTTGACATCGCCCGTAAAGGTCCCAGTAATCATTGCTTCGCCAACACGGTATTGATCCGGTGTGATCGTGCCAGCCAAATCTCTAGTCAATTCAACGGTTGTCCGATCAAGTACTTTGCCATATTGATCCAAGGCTTCGATTTCTACGACATCATCTACGGATTGGATGCGATTGCCGATAAAGAATTCAAACGAACCCTCAGCAAAATTCCCACCACGAACGGATGATCCATTTACATACACACGGGCAGATGCAACATCACCGGTATACGTCCCTCTCAGGAATTGTTCGCCAGAAGAAATATTGTAGGTATCTGGTGTGATCGTGCCTTCGGTGTTTGCTGGATCATTGACAACGATCGTTGAAGCAATATTTGATTGCAATCCATCGATGCTGGCTTGGGCAGTAATAATGGTTCCTGCTGTTTGCGGATCAATCTCTACTGAAAACTTTCCATCACTATCGACAGTGGCATTTTTGGTTTCATCACCAATCGTGATTTCCACCTGTGCATTGGGTTCGGCTGTTCCACTAACAGTCGTGTCTGTGGTTGTCACTTCATTCAACGTTGTTTCGGCGATCGTTGCTCGCTCAACCATGGTTTCTGCGATATTTGATGAAATGCCATTTAAGGTTGCTTGCGCAGTGATTACGGTACCTGCTGGTTGTTTTTCAATCGTTAACGAATAGATGCCATCACTGCCAACACGTCCATTTGCAATCACGGTATCACCAGCTTTGATCGTGATCTCCGCATTTGGCTCTGCGGTTCCCGTCACACTTGTGGAGTCAGTATTTAGCTTAGAAATCGTTGTTTCATCAATTCCTTCTCTAATAACGGTTGTTTCGGCAATATTTGATTCGATATCGCCTAATCTTGCTTGCGCAGTAACCACGGTGCCCGCTTGTTGTTTTTCAATCGTTACGCTATACTTGCCATCACTTCCTACACGTCCACTTGCAAGTTCTGTTTCTCCAACGCGAATGGAAATCGTCGCATTTGGTTCAGCCTCACCGCTTGCTTGTGTCGATTCAGTCGTTAGACCATTTAAAGTGGTGTCGCTAATTTTCTGGTTGGCTAAAATATCTTCTGCTGAACTTAAAAGTCCTAACAATCTTTGCTTCTCTTCACTAGGAAACATTTGATCCTCTAAGTTACTTCTTGTAGATGCAATTATTTGCTGTGTTACACCTTCTTGTAGTTGCTCAAAAGTATCCCCTACAAAAAGATCATAGACACTTTGCCCGAATTGGCGATCATCTTCATAATAGCGATCTTCCATCAAGACGCCGGTAGCTGCCGCATGGATCGGATTACCTGATGGATTAAGATCTCTGATCGTATAAGTATCACCACGTCTCGGTCTCAATTGGTCATTTAAATTTACTTGCCAAATCATATGGGAACCTGTCGCAGCATTTTTAAATGTCTGAGCCGACTGTCCATTGCTAAATGTAACCCTAGCGCCATAATTTATGAAATGCTTACTGATATCATGATTGAATACAGGTAACCCATTCGCATCTTCCTCTATCCATACATTAAAAATATAAGCACTACTTCCAGTTGTATTGAGTGTTTCTCTTTTGTTAAGACCCTTCAAAGAATAGATGGGGCTTCCTTGAGTATTCATCTGTAGTACTTGTTCAGAGAATGCGTTTGTGTCCGTCATATCCCTAGCTTCTGACTTTTGGGTATCATCTGGTGCTAAATGTTGTTCTTGTGGATCGACTGGCTCATTTTCAGCTAGTTTTGCTGCCTCTGGCTGCTTCTCTTCTAACCCATCCACTAGTTTTTCTATGTTATAATTTTCTTCCAAATCCTCGTGCTCTTGTGCCATCGCTACCACTGGTAATGATGATAAAGTCATTTGGCAAACGAGTAATAAACCTGTTGCTTTCAATTTAAAATTGTTTTTCATTTTATTTTCCCTTCCAACTCAACCTATATAGCTTTCTATCGGTGTATTTCTTCATGTTCTCTGGTTAATTATGCTTGTACTAATTCAACCTTCCTCATCAGGTAGTTTGTCATAGAATGACTTCGCATTTTCTTCTGAGCCAATCACCGCTGCTAGAATGGAGAACATTGTCCGATGACTGATCATTAACAAACCTGTGACTTCATCACTAAATTAGTTATTCATAAGTCACCCCTGCTTCTCTATTCTTTCTTTCGTACGTTAAAGATTCATTTCACTTTTTATCAAGCGTCCTTTCTTACTCCCTCAAAAAAAATCTGTCTTAGACCTTATCGGAACAACCTATTCGATAAAACTAACTAAATATCATAGATAAGATTTAAAAAAAGATGTTTTTTTGACGAAATTTTATTGTTTTAATCGAGGTTAAATTTAACATGGTTGCTCATCGAGCAATAAATCAAGATTTGCAAACCTGTGTGAATAAATTGATTTTCATTTTCTTTTCAAATAAGGCATTTTGAAAGTTTGTGCAAAAAAAATCGTTATAAAAAAAGACGATTCCTTATGATTTAAAAAGGATCGTCCATTTTTGTTATTACCTGTAACCACTTGACTCAATACGATGGATACATTGTTTTTGCCTACTCATTCTTAGCATTGTCTGAAACATTTTTATCAACAGTTATCTTCAACAGAATGCCTCTTTTCTATAAAAAATGTCAGAAAAAAGCAAAATAAAAGAAATTATATGTAATTTTACACATCTTCTAAAAAAATTCATTTTTCTTTGGTATACTAAACGTAGATCTGCATATCATTAGATTTACGTTGCCCGTTAGTGAAGTTTCAGGCAACGTTTCTTTATGGGGGATAGATAAAAAATGGAAGAGAAAAAGATTTTTGAGAAGCGCTGGTTATTAGCTACCAGTGAACAACGAGAGAAATACCAAGCCTTGATTGCCTCTTACCCTTCGATCGAATGGACATTCAAAGAAAAAAGCTACCTTTTATGGCTTTGTCAGTTAGATAGTGATACGTTCAAAACCTTTGAAGCAATTTTTGATAAACTAGTAAATGCCAACTAACTGTTTCAACGTAGGCTGTTCTTTCACCAAAATAACCCAATCTTTTGGTATTCAGGAACAGTGGGCCTATTTTCAGATAACTCCCTTTTTTATTAGATGAACGAATAAAAGCCGCAACCGTTGATCGCAACGGTTGCGGCTTTTCCTTTTAATTTATCCACACATGTCCTCGTCATGCTCTTTTGCAACACGTATATTAGGCTGTGGGAGCGTTTAACGCTTGCCCTAACTGAGGATCGATTTTTTCAATCACTCTTTGCCAATCTTGATGATCGGGGATTGCTTTGAGCAAAAGATAATCTGTCGATAAGATGAACTCTGATAAATATTCACTATAATTTGTAACCACAAGATCAATGGCATTTCCCTTCAAATAATCGGTCGTCAATTCATTGATTTTTGGAAAAAATACCAGATGATCATTGCCGACATAACGCAAGAAGCGCGCACGAATCGTGTGACAGGCATAGAGATCACCTTCTATTATCAACGCAATCCGTTTGACTTTTTGTGCATAAAGCTCCCTAATTGCTTCACTATAAAGGGTCAGTGCGGCACAAATATCTGACAGATACTCCTGTTTGAATCCTAGAATCGCTTGGTGCTGCTTCATAAATGCCAGATTTTTTTGATAAGCAGCAGAACCATGCTTTTGCGCTTCAGTTTTTACTTCTGTTAGCAAGTGATTTAAAACGGGCGCCAGCTGCTCATTGATTTTCTTTGACAGAAAAAAGGCGTGGATCATCATCTGGACCTGTTGAGGCTCTTGAAAGGAAATGCCCCATTCTTGCACGAAGCGCTGACTCAGTTCTTCGAGTTCAGGATACAGCCCAAACGCTGCAACGAATTGCTGCTCTTTTTCAGGCTCGGTCAAAGTTCGTTTCATCACGGTCACTAAATAAAGCCACATCATTTCTTGTTGCGGTAGTCTTACTCGGTATAGCGCTTCGATTTTAGGCGCTAGGTTCTTCATTACGGCAAACGCCTCATGCGTTTCGACGATTGCTGCCAACGATCGAGGAATCTGAACAGTCTTTCCCAGTTGATAGCGCTTGATCGCAATATACAAACTATAATAAAAATCACTCGGAGAAACGCCTGTATTCACCAGCGCTGTGGGAATTTTTGAGAAGGCATCACTGACTAACGCGATCAGTTCTTTGGGGGGCAAGAGCGTATGCGGCGTGACATCTGATTCATAATAAAAATCTTTAAAAAACTTGCGAATATTGGCTTCTGATCCACTCAAATTCACCGGTTGCAAGATCCACTCCAAATGATACTTTCGTAACGTCGCAGAAGCGGTATTCAAATAACGACGCATCGTACTTTCTGATACATACAAGCGCTGCGCCCACTCTTCAACCGAACAGAATTCCCCGTGGAAAATGGCTTCCACGATTTGATACATGCCTTCTTCTGCAACAAGCTCCTTTTTTTGAGACAAGTATCTTTTCGGATCAGTTTCCCTAAAATGATAGCCATTGGCTTCAAGAGTAAATTCCGCTGCCTCCTGCAGATAGTTTTTCAATTCCTTGATGTCAGAGCTGATCGTCCGTTGGGTCACATCAAGCTTGTTGGCTAAACTTGCGATGGAACAAGTCCGTTCTCGCTCAAAGGTATTTAACATTTGAAGCCATCGAACGGTCGTTTTGTTTAGCATAAAATTTAACTGCAATTCTCTCATTTTGCCCTCCGTGTTTCTCCTTCACCGACTGGTTTCTTTTCTATAGTACAATATTTGCGTCTATAAAAAAACCTTCCTATTTCCCAAATTTACTTAAGTTGGTGTTAGAATATGTACTTAAGTGAACAAACAAGGTATTCTCTATGTAGACTCTTTTTGTGCAACTGGAGGAATTTGTATGACAAATATGGTTTATGGATACGCCCGTGTATCCACAAGACAACAGGATCTCTCTCGTCAATTGGATTTACTTGACCGGTATGAATGCAACAAAATTTATACTGAAAAGATCAGTGGTGTACGCGCAAATCGTCCTGAATTAAATAAACTAAAAAAACGAGTGAAAGAAAACGATAAAATCATTATTGAAAGTTTCTCGCGGCTAGGAAGAAGTACCAAAGACCTGATTGATCTCGTCTACTTTTTTGAAAAGAAAGGTGTAAAAGTCATCAGTATCAAAGAAAATTTTGATACACAAACCCCTCAAGGAAAATTAATGATGACTGTTTTCCAAGCCTTCAGCCAATTCGAACGAGACATCATCGTTGAACGGACCAAAGAAGGCTTAGAATCCGCACGTGCTAGAGGAAATATTGGCGGTCGTCCACGAATCGATCCCGCACTGATCCAACACGCATTGCACCTTTATCAAAAGGAAGGAAAAGCCGTTGTGGATATCTGTGCCCAAACAGGCTTAAAGCGCTCGACTTTTTATCGCTATCTTAGTCTGGAGAAGGATGAGGTCATTTCTTGAACGAATAGATTCTTCTAGATATTTAGTTCAAATCAGGGTAGATTAGGAAAATTATGTAAATACGAGTAGCAAAAAATCACAGGAAGAGAACTATATCCTAACTCTTCCTGTGATTTTTCCGATTATTTATTGTTCTTTCCTTTATTTGGAACGAAAATTGTTAATTGATAGTAATCTTTATCGTTATGATCATTAACTTTTACACTAGCTTGTCCAAAGATGATGATTGTCTTAAATCAGCGAGAATCTCATCGTATCGCTCGCTATTCAAAAACTCATCTACTGACTGAAAGTGCGCAGATGGTGCAGCTTTTTTTGCTCTTTCTTGAAGCTCTTTTTGAGTAATCACTAATGTCGTTTCATCTGCTGTTAAATCACGAATAGCAACATTTGTAACCTCAATATCATAACCTAGTTCTTGAACTTTTTTTCTAACGATCGCTGCCCCCATTGCTGAAGAGCCCATTCCTGCATCACAAGCGAATATAATTTTTTTTATTGAAAAATCTTTGCTAATTTTCCCTTTTTGCTTCATTTCCTTGGTCTTTTCTTCTGCTAGGAGAAATTCTTCATTGTTCTTATCCGACGTTCGATTTGTTAATTTATGAACAACGGAAGCACCAATAAATGTGACCGCAGTTGCAACAGTGATTGCTAATAAAATACCAAAATGGCTCCCCCGAGGAGTCACAGCCATGAAGGCAAAGATAGAGCCGGGCGAAGCTGGGGAAATCATTCCTGCTCCCGTAATCATTAGGGTTGCAACGCCACTCATTCCTCCTAATATAGCTGGAATCAGCAATAATGGATTCATCAGTACATAAGGAAAGAAAATTTCTGCTATTCCTCCAAAAAAATGGATAACGATGGCCCCAGGAGCGGTTTTCTTAGCTGTTCCTTTTCCAAAAACCATATATGATAACAAAATACCTAGCCCAACACCTGGATTATCAATTGCAAACATCATGGAACGACCATTTTCAGCTACTTGCTCTAAACCGATTGGTGCAAAAACACCAAAGTTAATGGCATTGTTCAAAAACAAGACTTTTGCTGGCTCCATAAAGATGCTTACTAAGGGCAAAAGATGGTTTTCAACGAGTACATTGACTGCATCAGTCATCATATAGTTCAATGTATTGAATATTGGACCTACTAATACATAGCCAATAACTGTCAAAATAGCAGCATAAATGCCCCCACTAAAGTTTTTAACAAGCATTTCAAACCCAGTTTTTACCTTTTCTTCATAAAGGGAATCGATTTTTTTCATCCCCCAGGCAGCACTCGGTCCTACTATCATTGCGCCTAAAAACATCGTAACATCAGCACCTACGATCAACCCCATTGTCACCATTGAAGCTACTACTGCCCCTCGAGTGCCATACACTTGTTTCCCACCTGTATACGCTACTAGCAATGGTAGCAAATAGTTTAGCGTAGGTGGCACGATTTCATTAAATTTTTCATTAGGAAGCCAACCCGTGGGAATAAATAATGCCGCTAATAGTCCCCAAGCTATAAAAGCTAATATGTTCGGCATGATCATACCGCTTAAAAATGAGCCCATTTTTTGAAGTTTTACCCGGATCCCAGCACTTGACACCATATTTGTCCTATTCATCTTCTTCTCCTCTATCCTTAATTTTTAGTGACTTCGTCTTCCTCTATATCTTGATAACTAAAATATTCAAAAGCAGCTTCTTGCCTCATCCCTGTTAAATCATTGCAGTGAACGCCTACAAAAGTACCCGTAAACGCACTTCCTGTAGGTCCCAAGAATGGTTTTGTAATGTAATCATCTGAAAGTTTGTAAGTATCAAACATGAAAGAAAGTTCTTTCCAATTCTTCCCATCCAATGAATAAAAAAACTGATAAAAACGAGCATTGACCTTAACTCTCAGATACACATTCCCTTCTTCAGTTAAAACGATCGGAACTCTCAAGGGCCAACTAAGTGTTGCTCCTTCACATTTTAAAATTGTCAAAACTTTCCCTAATTGCTCGTTAGCCGTTACCTGTAGTGAGGTCCAATTCTTACTGTTGTAGTAACAGACCAAACCAGCACTTTGTTGAAAATACGAAGGGGAAAAATCAACCGCCGTTTCAGCTATAAAATTTACAGATTCAAATCTACGGGCAAGTAAGGATTGTTCGAAAACTGAATACAAGGATTCCTGTCCGTATAAAATCAATCCTTTCTTTGTTATCTGCCCCATTTTTTGGCTAAACGGAATTCTTAGGGTTTGAAACTCAGAAGGAATCCCCGAAGTGAAATAATTCTTTTTAGGTTTGCTGGACCAAGGGCACTCTGGTAAGTTTGGTTTGGGTACATACTTTTGCGCAACTTTTCCACCAGTCACGATCGGCCAATCGTCTGGTGTCCATTCAATTTTTGCTAATGCCGATTCACGCCCTAAGGTACAAAATCCTCTTTCTTCAAATAAGCCTTTTCCTTTTCGTTTAATTGGACGGCTTGCTAAGTATGCGATATACCATTCCTCACTATCCGTTTTAATTAATGACGCATGTCCCGTTTTTTGCAAATCATTTTCGGGAGAATACCAAGCGGTCAGGATAGGATTATCAGGGTGTACTTCATACGGTCCATACAATGATTTCGAGCGGGCCACAGTAACTGAATGCCCCCACTGGGATCCTCCCTCCGCTGTGAAAAGATAATAATAACCATTGATAAAATAAATATGTGGCCCCTCTGTTTTCTCTAAATGGGTTCCTTTAAAAATAATTTCTGGTTTTCCTACCAATTGTTCTTTTCCCTCATCAAATTCCTGAATAGCGATTCCGTAATTCCAAGGATGATCATTTCTAAAATCATAGATCATATTCAATAGATACTTTTTCCCGTCATTATCGTGGAAAAGCGACGGATCAAAACCACTCGCATTTAGAAAGATTGGTTCACTCCATGGACCTTCTATATCATCAGCGGTTACTAAATAGTTGCGGACATCTTTAAAGGCACGGTGTTCACGCATAATTGAATACACCAACCAAAATTTTCCGTCTTCGTATGTCAAACAAGGAGCCCAGACGCCACCACTATCTGGAACACCAACCATATCCAGCTGACTTATTCTATTTAACGGACGAACAAGTAAACGCCAGTTCTTTAAATCTTTCGACTCGTATATCTGTACACCGGGAAACCACTCGAATGTCGATGTGGCAATATAATAAGTATCCCCTCTTTTACAAATTGATGGATCTGGGTTAAAGCCTTTTAATATTGGATTTTGAATCATAAAATCATCCCCTTTTTTTGAAACCACTTTCATTCAGTTCCTATCTAAAGTATACTTTTATTAATAAATTTAGAAATGGTTTTTACCACGTTAAACTTACCAAAAACCACGGAGATCAAACTATGAAAAAGAGCTTATATAATCATCTAGCGTTTCTACCGAATTTAGATACTAGTGTCCGTTTCTTTTCTGCACATACACAAAAAGTTCCTTATGGCTGGACTAGCTACTTAGACTCTCATAATGCTTTTGAAATCCTACTTATTTTATCTGGGAAGCAGAAAACCACGATCAACCAAAAGGAGTATTTATTGGATGCAGGAGATATCTTGATTATCCCTCCGGGTATGCTCCACTTAAATGCCTGTTACTCAGAAAATGGCTTACGCTACTTTACCGCACATTTCGATATCGATGAACCCGTTTTACGCTATGTACTAATGAAGAATATTCCCTTGATCTTCGAAAAACACACAGCTGAGAACACTACACTCCAAGTAATCATCAATGAATGGATCGATCTCTATGATAAAGCACCTAGTTTTTCACTTTCTGATAAAATCTTAACCATTCAAATTTTAACAAAACTGATTTTTGAACTTATAAGATTCACTGAACTGGATCCTAAAAAAAATGCCAACATTCAAACGCTTAGTATCGCTAGAAGTATTGCAGAAGTTATCAATCACAATTTTCATCACTTTTTTGAAAGAAAAAATACTGAAAAGATCGATATCTTGATTAAAAAAATTTATGCTGAAGCGAATGTGTCTCCAAGTTATGGTCTTGAAGCTTTTAAAAAAATTTACGGTATTTCACCAAAAAATTATTTGGACTCACTTAAATTAAAAGAAGCCAAACGACTGTTAACTATCCCTGATATTACGATAGAAAGTATCTCGGAAAGACTTGGCTATTCGCACCCCGCACACTTTAGTCGACAATTCAAAAATTGGGTAGGCGTTTCACCAAACAGCTATCGCAAAACGAATATTGCCAATTTTGTATCCTGAATCATTTGTTACTAACAAATAAGGAATAGCGTAACAGCACCTTTATCTGCTGTCACTCTATTCCTTTAATATGCTTTACTATCGAAGTTGTCATTCCTCTAAACTATCTACCCAAATGCGTGTTGAAAATACTTTTCAACAATCCCTTTATTAGAAAACTATCATAGCAGATAAATGAACAAGTTAAAATTCAGTAGCCATTTGGATTACACTTTTATCTAGTTCAAATTTAGCAAGTTGTTTTGTTGATCCAACTGCTATTTTTTCTGTGATTTTTTTCGATAAAAAAGGATCACCCCACTGATTAAGAATAAAATCCCGATAACGCTTAGGAAGACACTACTTATTTCTCCTGTTTTCGGCAGTTGCTTAGCTGTTGAGTACTTTCTTTCTTTCAGTGGTGGTTTGCGGCCGGTAGCTGAGAATTCATTTGATTGTTCTGATGGACCATTTTCATTTTTTCCCACACCCGCTGTTTCTGATTCCCCGGTCTCAGGTCCCGACTGTATTGGCTCTTCAGTCGCTGAATTAGATTCTTCCGTCTCAGGTATTTCTGTCTCAGGACACTCCTCTTCTGGAAGATCCGTTTCTGGTGCTTCGGTTGGTGGTGTTTCGTTAGGCGCTTGGCTGACTTTTGCTTGTACAGTAATGACAGCACGGGCGGTCACTGCTCCGTATTGGTAGGAAACCATGTATTGACCAATTTTATCGGTGTTCACTTTGCCCTGAACTTCTACTTCTGAGTACGCTACTTCTTCGCCATCACGATCAGTGGCAGAATCAAAGTTTGTTTCTGGCTGCCATTCATCACCTTGATCCATCGTTGAATCGTGAACGTTCAGGGACGTTTGATCCGCCTTGACGGTAATAAGGGCTTTGCTTTCTATTCCGTGATAGCTGTAAGTGACCTCGTACTTGCCAGCTTTCGTTGTATCGACAGTTCCCGTGGCATTGATATCCTCAAAAGCAACAGGTTTACCATCCCGATCCGTTGCGCTGTCAAAGTTGTCTTTGGCTGTCCAGTTTTCCCCTGTGTACAACTCGCTATCGTGAACTTTAACTGTGGTTTGATCGGCTTTGACGGTGATCAGGGCTTTACTTTCTACGCCGTGATAGCCGTAAATGACTTCATATTTGCCTGCTTTCGTTGTGTCGACAGTCCCCGTGACAGTTATATCCCCAAAACCAACAGATGAACCGTCTCTATCTGTTGCACTATCGAAATTATCCTTAGCTGTCCAGTTATCCCCTGTGTACAACTCGCTATCGTGAACTTTAACTGCCGTTTTATCGGCTTTAACAGTGATAGTGGCTTTGCTTTCTAAGCCATGATAACTGTAAGTGACCATGTATTCGCCAGCTTTTGTTGTGTCTGCTTTTCCTGTAACGATGACTTCCCCAAAATCAACAGGTTTACCATCCCGATCCGTTGCGCTGTCGAAGTTGTCTTTAGCTGTCCAGTGTTCCCCTGTGTACAACTCGCTATTGTGAACTTTAACTGTGGTTTGATTGGCTTTAACGGTGATTACGGCTTTGCTTTCTAAGCCATGATAGGCGTAAATGACTTCATATTTGCCTGCTTTCGTTGTGTCGACAGTCCCCGTGACAGTTATATCCCCAAAACCAACAGATGAACCGTCTCTATCTGTTGCACTATCGAAATTATCCTTAGCTGTCCAGTTATCCCCTGTGTACAACTCGCTATCGTGAACTTTAACTGCCGTTTTATCGGCTTTAACAGTGATAGTGGCTTTGCTTTCTAAGCCATGATAACTGTAAGTGACCATGTATTCGCCAGCTTTTGTTGTGTCTGCTTTTCCTGTAACGATGACTTCCCCAAAATCAACAGGTTTACCATCCCGATCCGTTGCGCTGTCGAAGTTGTCTTTAGCTGTCCAGTGTTCCCCTGTGTACAACTCGCTATTGTGAACTTTAACTGTGGTTTGATTGGCTTTAACGGTGATTACGGCTTTGCTTTCTAAGCCATGATAGGCGTAAATGACTTCATATTTGCCTGCTTTCGTTGTATCGACAGTCCCCGTGACAGTTATATCCCCAAAACCAACAGATGAACCGTCTCTATCTGTTGCACTATCGAAATTATCCTTAGCTGTCCAGTTATCCCCTGTGTACAACTCGCTATCGTGAACTTTAACTGCCGTTTTATCGGCTTTAACAGTGATAGTGGCTTTGCTTTCTATTCCGTGATAGCTGTAAGTGACCTCGTACTTGCCTGCTTGCGTTGTGTCGACTGTCCCCGTGACAGTGATTTCCCCAAAATCAACAGATGAACCGTCTCTATCTGTTGCACTATCGAAATTATCCTTAGCTTTCCAGTTGTCCCCTGTGTACAACTCGCTGTCATGGGCAGTCACCTTGGTTTGGTTGGCTTTGACGGTGATCACAGCTTTTGATGCTACTCCATCATAACGATAAACTACCTCATAGGACCCCGGTTTTTTAGTATCTACGCTTCCTTCAACGTTCACATCCGCAAACGAAACTGGGTTGTTATCCCGATCTACGGCTTGATCAAAGTTATCTTCTGCGGTCCAGTCATCGCCGACGTATATCGAAGAATCATGAACCTTAATCGCAGTGAATCGTGGTTTTACGAGTATCGTTGCTTCTTTACTCACATGATTCAATTGATAACTGATTTTATACGTAGCGGCTTTGTTAGTATCTACTTGTCCGGAAACACGACCACCCTCAGCAATAAATTCCTCATAAGTCAAAGTTTTGCCTTCTTTTGAAATAGCTTGCTCAAAATTATCCGCCGCTGTCCATGTATCCTGTTCATAAATCGTGGTATCTTTCACGGTCAGATTGGTATAGTCAGTCGGTGCTTTTTGATAGACGTACGTCACCGTTACTTCGCCACGAGGAAGAACACCTTTTGCATTCGTTGGCAGTTGACTGGTATCAAGGATGTACCCCGGAATTTGTGGAATAAACGCACTTGTAGAGACATCATAAGGCTCATTAGTACTATCATTGATCGTTTGGGAAGGATAGATTTCCATACCAGTCTCATCCACATATTTAATGGTCAGATGGCTATTTGTAAAGCGAATATTATATGTTGCTGTAAACAAAAGGTTACCGTTAGCGTCATTGTATTCCAAAATCGCTGTTAGACCATAATAGTTGATTGTAAAACCTGTAAAACTTGTCCATGAAATGTGTAGCGGGTTATTTCCTAGTATCTGTTGTGTGAACCCCAAGCCCTTCAAGATATAAATTTCATTCGTTTTATAGACATAAAAATTTTTATCCAGTTGAGGATATTGGTACAAAGTTTGCTGCGCATATTTTTCAGGAATCGGTAGAACTAAGTCTAGTGCCTTATACTTGATGGGATCATACTCAACGGTAAGGTCATAAGTAAAATTTTCTGTACTCTTGGCTTGTTCTGCGGATACGACTTGATTCTTCGTGTTTCCTAAATTGGTTTCTGCTTTGGATGCTCCACTAGCTTCGATTTCTGCATCTTCTTTATTCACAGCTGTATAAGGCTGGCTTCTATCTTCCTTTAAATTGGTGGACTCTGTTTGGCTCGCATTCGTTTCTGAGGATACCATATCAGCAGCACTCGCTTCTTGTGACGCAGCTGTTTCTCCCCTATTCATATCTACTGCTGGCTCTGTCAGCAATGAATCAATTGTATGTAGCGGTGGCGTTTGTTCCTGTATTTGTTGTCTTTCTGTTGCATGAACGATTGGCCATTTGATCGGAAAGGTTGTCCCTAAAATCAGCATCCCTATTAAACCGCTCTTAATTATAACTACGCGTTTTTTCATTTTTACTTTTTCTCCTTTTTCTTTTTCCAAACTTTATTCACACTTACTTCCGTTACAATCTGTCCAAGTTTAGGTTGACTGCAACTGGCAGGGGTGTTTTCTATAAAATAACTCCCTTAAATGACTGTCTTTCGCAAAAATATGTGGGCGCCGCATCTTTAACATGAATTCCTTCAATTTTCAAGGGATAAGACTTCATGATTGGCCCAGAGTATTATATAATTTACTTAAAACGAATGGTTTTTATATTCGATCGCTGATCGCTCCCACAGGGTCTTGAAAGAGGTGGTGACATCAATGTTAGAAAATTTATCCATCAACTTACATCGAGATAAGGCATTTTCTCGTCAAGTAAAAATTCTGCAAGTGCTAAATGCAGCACCCTCAGGGTATCACCCGCAAGAGTTGGCGACATTATTGGGGCTTTCCTTGCCTACAGTCTCTAAAGAATTAAGTATTTTAAGCGACTGTTTGCCGAAAGATCTGGTCAAGATCAAACTTTCTGGATCCAACATCGTTTCGATTGAGTATGCACCAAATGCTTCAATCAATTCTGCCATTCAGCTTTTGGGCATGGAAACGTTGGAGTTTAAAATCATCTCTAGTATCATTGATAATAAAAAATACTCTATTCACCGAGCAACGATCGAATTTGGCTATTCCCGCAGTCATCTGTTGCGAACGATCAGTTATATGAACAAATCTTTACAAACCTATTCTGTGACCATCGCAACGAATCATCTTGATTTTATCGGTACCGAAGCCGATATTCGCTTTTGTCTGTTTGTCTTTTTCTCCGCTTATGGCGATAGCACGATCTTAGATAAAGACAGCCCTGCAGATGCGCGTCTTCTGGTCCAAAAAGCAAAAGAAGCCAACAAAAAAGATTTGCATTACAGTCATTATCGACTTGCCCTATGGCTAAGTATTGCCAAGCGTAGGTGGCGCTATTCTTACTTTTTGACATTGCCACCGTCTTTAGAACGCAATCTATTAGAGAAAGAACGCTTCGCTGTTTTCTCAAAAATATTAAACGAACATTATTTGAAAAAATACCGGATCATCCACTTGCCGCAACAAGAACTCCTTTGGATCTTCCTCAATGCTCTCCACTGCATTTCGTATAGTACGATGGATATTAATGGGGAAAGCGAAGCGGATTACATTTTTCACCATACAGAGAAACCAGAAATTCTCGCAGAAGTTGCTGCATTTTTAAAGAAACCTGGAATAGCTATCCTTCCTGCAGCATCACACAAAATCATCGCATATCTCGTAAATCTCCGCTTGTTAACGATGATTTCTGCGAATTACGAATTTGCCGATCCCCAGATCAAAACCTTTGTTGAAGCGACATTCAAGACGGACTACCTTGCTTGGAATAAATGGTTGAAACAGTTTAATGAACAAAGTCGTTTCTTTTCGTTTACTCACTTAGAGCATGTCGCAGTTACGTTGACCTTGTTAAGCGAACTTTCTTCTAGCAATCAGTTGAAAAAACATCTCAAAGTGGCCTTTGCTTTTCAAGGTGGTGCTGGATTAGATGCCTTTTTAGCCGCATCAACAGAGCTATTCAAAAATGACCATACAGAAATCAGTTATTTTTTTGAAGTGGCTCCTGATGAACAAGAATTGATCAATCGAGAAATTGATTTGATCGTTAGCAATTTTGACTTGCATCTGAAAAGTAACACCAAATTTCAGCAACTACGAATTTCCAATGTTCCTACCCTTTCGGACTGGACAATCATCCACAAAACGATTGAACAGCTGATTCAGCCAGGGTTTACACCACCTATCTGACCTAATAAAACTGGCGGTCTTCTTAAAGGGAAAACCGTCAGTTTTTCTATTATATGGATTCAATTGAACGAAGCTTTCTTCCCATGGACTGATCATCAATCTACTTTCAATGAGAGTCTAAAAAAATCAACGAGTACGGTAATTCATCGTAATTTCCTTTTTGATAACCGAAAAGCTCTTGATTGTAGCTCTGATGATCAGTCTCAACTAAACGAATGATTTCTTGTTCAGTCATCATTTTTTCATCCAAAATGTCTAGATAGAAATCAATCAGCTGAAGCTTGGCATCTAACTTCAATAACTGGATAATCGATAAAATAGGACTGTTTACTTTGTATTCACTATAACTAGCAACTTCACTTAGAATGTTCTGACCATAATAAAACAACTGTTTATGTTGCTTATTACGACTCAGTAATTTCTTGTAGTATAAAAGATAGTTACCAAAGGTTCTCACTCGATTTCCACTACTTTCTTCCCTTAACCAACCTTTCAATGCTTCATCTTTAGTCATTTTATCTACTAACAACATTACCGTTTTTATCCAGCGCTTTTAATTCAAGCTCCAATGTATGATTAATTTTAATGGGTTGACTCGTTAAGGCATAAGAATTGACGGTTCCTGTAAAGTTGATAGCCACTTCTGATGGGCCTGTCATTGTGTGATCATTAGGGCTGGTTAAGTTAGCAATGACATAGCCGGAAACATTACTTAGTTTTCCAACGGTTGTAAATAGATCAACGGTTGTGTTGCTACCAACATTGTCGTTCAATTGAAGAGTATCAATTCCCATATTATTACCAAGATAGTCATTGATACTTACTTGGACTGGACGGCCAGAGTTATTCTTGATTGCATAACTGCCGGAAGTTATTGTTTTATGATTTGTTGCTTCGTCTGACCAAAAAAATATTTTAGTTGGAACCGTAACGTTAATCCAGCGAGAATCTCCTTCCGGCATATCTGTTACTGGATCAGTGTAATCAACTGCTCCTAGTTCTCCACCGACCGGAATCGTTGCAGTAGTTTGTTTTTCAATTGTCGTTGTTCCATCATCGTTTTGTGTTTCAGTCGCTAAAGAACGAATCGGCAATAAGATAACACCTCCTATTAAAATAGCAGTAGCCACAATCAATTTTTTGTTCATTTTTTTCATTTTTTTGCTCCTATTCTTTTTTCCCTAAGATAATAGACACTTCTTTTTAGGTCGCCTAGTCGACATGAATTGTCGCATCAACGGTTGTTTTTCCTTCAAGCTTTTTCGTTTTCAAATTATAAAAAGCTAATTTTATTTGTGCTGGGTAATCCCCTTTTTCAAGATACTTTTCTAATGTAACAGTCGTATTTTGATAACCAGGTTCCAACATTCCAGAAGAATACAACAATTCTCCTGTTTCTGCTAAAATTAACTCTGCTTCTTGCCCATAAACATTGGTTGGCAAGTTTTGAACCCACATTTGCCCTTGATTGTTTGCAGAGCTAATCGTTACCTCGGGGTAAACATTGACAGTCATCGCTGTTTCATCCGCTCTTTGATTCGCATATTCTTTTAACTTCTGGTCATTCATCTTTGATGCCTTTGTCACTTCTGGAAAGGAATCTTGTGGTTCGATAACGATTGCTCGATGTGAGAACCAATAATAAAAACCGATTCCCCCAACCACTAATAACAATAATAAAAGTAACAGCCATTTTCTTTTTCTATGTGTAAATGTTTGTTTTGAGTCTTTATCCAAATTTAATCACTTGTCTCCTTTTCATTTTTCCTGCTCGTACTACTTACTTCTTCAATGCATCCTAGTTTACCTCTATGAAAAAAAGACCGCGTATCTCTTTTTTTCAGCGCGAAAAAAAATTAGAATAATAGGAAGCACAGTTATATAAACTATTAATCAAATGCGATTAATGATTGCTTAGTAATAATCATTCGATATTAAAATTGTGGCTCTAAAGAGAGTATCAGTATTTGGTCAACTTTTACTGACCCATCTGTGGGTATTTCATTTTGATTCGTTTGACCTGAAAATGATAACGCAACTTTGGTTTGATCGTTTGTTGGGTCAGAATCATCAAATCCGGCTAAAACTGCGAGGTCTTTTCCTGCCAAATCAGTATTGATTACCCCGTTTTGAATCAACGGAACCGTATTAAGTAAAAGACGATCAATTCCTACGGGACTTTGATTAGAGGCAGTCGTACGATAGTCGGCAATTTTAACTTTTACTGGAACTTCCGACTTGTTTGCAATCTCATAACTCTCCGAGAAAATGGTTTGATACTTATCAGTTTCTGTACTTTCTAAAAACATTTTCGTAGGAACAGTCACCTTTATCCACTTTTCACGGTCATCAGTAATTGTTACCTGCACGTCGCCCGTTGTTGAATAGGAATCGGCATTATTAGGTCGTGGTAATGTGTTTAATGTCAGTTCCACTCGATGGGTACCATCAACAACCGTGTCCTCCAGTAAACGGTTTATCGAAGATTGCGTAAAGGAAATCAAACGGTCGTCATCCGCAAATTCAATGTCGTAATAAGCATCATAAACTTTTAAATCAACGAGAATTTTCAGTCTATTAGAAGTCAGCTGCTTCTTTTCTGAGAATGGGATCGTAACGTTTTTCTTGTAAACTGCCAAATTATATTGAATTCCTGGAGCGTTGTCTTCTACGACGTACACTGTATAGGAAGCTTCTACCCAACTATCTTCAATGCCTACAACTACTTGATAGATCCCCAATTCCTCTTGAATCGTTCGCCTTAGGAGCATCGGTTTCGCTTTGATCTGAGGATTTTCTGGATCAACAATCGTCAATGCCAATTTATCTATTATTTCTTCATCACTTATCGTGTTTGCTTCGGTTTGGGTTATTACAATTCCTTTACCTTTAGCAGAAGAAATTTGATATTTAGGTTGCGGTTGCCACACATAAGTATCTGCCATTGACTGATTATCATACTGTTCCATCAGCTCTTCGGAAGTAAAAATATGATTCCCCTTTGGCTGATTCGGTGTTCCCGAACCAATATTTTGCCACTTTCCTGTATAAGTTGCATTTTTTGAAATCATCGGTAAATCTGCTTCCTTCATACCTGAAAAATTGAAATTCGAACCAAGCTTCAGTTGGCTCATTCTATCCATCCCAAAAAGCATCCCCTTCATATTGGTTACCTTTGTAGTATTAAAGCTAGAAAGATCTAGCCGTGTCAAACCTTTGTCGTTATAAAACATACTTTCCATCGTTTGAACATTGCTTGTGTCAAAGTTGCTGACATCCAAATTTGTTAATTCTGATAATCCCAAAAACATCATGAGCATATTCTTTACTTGTTTTGTATCAAAATTCTCTAAATCAAGATGTTTCAATCTACTCATTGAAGCGAACATACCGCTCATATTGGTGACCTTACTGGTGTTAAAACCTGATACATCAATAGCGGTGAGGCTGCTCATTCCATAAAACATTCCATTCATCGTCATTACATTGCTCGTATCAAAATTTGAAACATCTAAAGTAGTTACTTGCATAAGATTACTAAACATCCCATTCATATCATTCACACTGCTTGTATCAAAATAGCTAACATCCAAGCTTGCTAAAGCTGAGGCGCCATAAAACATATTCTTCATACTGACGGTACTTCGAGTATCGAAATTTGAAACATTTAAAGTGGTGAGTTTATCCATCAAACTGAACATCTCACTCATGGTAGTTACCTTGCTGGTATCAAAGCTTGAAACATCGAGTGCAGATAAACTACGCATGTCCATAAACATCTTGCTCATATTCGTGACATTGGTAGTATTAAGCTGCTGTAAATCGCTTATAACCTTCACATTTGACAAACTTTTAAAAAGTCCGCTGCTATTAGTAGCTGCTTCTACTTGCCCGACAAAAGCAATTCGATTAATCTGAGCTGCATATGAAAGCCACGGTGAAACGCCTGAACTGTTAGCAAAAGTACCTGAACCAATCAATAATGTTCCATCTGAAGTTAATTCCCAAGGTGCGCTACCATGATTTCCTCTTGCAATCGCTGAATCTTTTTCTGAATGTTTTGCTTCATCTGAGGACACTAAGCTTGAGTTTTTATCAACTTCATCCTCTTCACTCCCACTTGACTGATTCCCCGTTGAATCCGACTCAACAGTTCGTGTTTCCGTAGCTAAATTCGTACTCGCTGGTAATTCTGATGACAAGTTCTCTTCTTTAGAACCTTCTGTTTTTCCGACTTCAGGTAATACTTCTATACCTTCACTTGTTCTTGTCGCGGATGAATCTTCCAAAGTAGCAGGTATTTGTGTTTCTAAAAGCGAATCATTCATTGTCTCAACACCTGATACTTGTTGGGGAAGCAGGAAGCCTTGAATAAACAAAAACAGGAGAGAAAGATAGTTTATAGTCTTCCTCATTTTACTCACCCCTTTCTTTTAATCGACCTCATTCATAACGATTCTTTTACCCTTGCGATTTGGATCACTGGTAAACTCTGTTTGCTGTATCCAGAATAGAAAATTATGCTATCCGGTATTTGATTCATCCCTAAGTATCCATTTTTTTTATGATTAGGGATGTCTGTTTTTTTCTATGTGGAGAAAAAACAGAACAATCCGGCAGTTTCTTACCTTTTTTCTTACTTTTTCTCTCTTTAAATGAGTTTTATTGATTACTTATTTCATCAATATGTTTCTTCCAAATAATCCACAATACTCGCGGCTTTTTCCACTGCTGTTCCATTTTCTCTGGCATTTTCTGAGAGGATTAATCCCATAAAGCGCTGATTCTGAGCATCGAAAAACAGTAAGAAACTATTTTCTTTACCTAAGGTGTCTTGTTTTTCTTTAATTTCGGCGGTTCCCGTCTTTGCAGCCAATGTATAATTTGGATTATACAAGCTGTAAACATACCCATCCGGTGATACCACACTATCGATTAGATCAGTCAAAACAGTTTTTGCTGCGTGCTCACTAATGACTTCTTTTTTTAATTTAACCTCCTTCCCTTGCAGAAGCTGCGGATAAACGATCGATCCGTCATTCATAAATACGCTATACATCGTTAGTTGCGTAATGGGCGCAATCATTAGTTCTCCTTGTCCGTAAGCTGTATCTGCCAATAAAATTTCTGAGCAAAACTTCTCCTCATTAGAAATACTTGCAGACTCTATAACTAACGGTAAGTCCAATTTTTCACCAAATATAAATCGATTTAATCCATTACGAAATGTATTTTCTCCCATTCCTAATGCTTTTTGTGCAAAATATATGTTATCCGAATAGACCAAAGCTTTTTTTAAATCAACATTGGGAGTATCTTTGACCCTAGTCGTCCAAAAGCCACCCCAACTTGCATCCTTTTGCCATTTTAATCCATTGATTTGCAACGTCTCAGTAGAAGTGATATCTCCGGAATCTAAGCCGATAGCAGCTGTGATTGTTTTAAATGTCGACCCAGGTGCATAGCGATTCGTAAAGCGGGTCATAAATGGTAAATCTTCATTATCGGCATATGTCTGATACTCTTTCTCAGAGATACCTAGAACCATTTTATTTGGATCAAAAGATGGTGAACTGACAGCTGCTAGCAGTTGCCCTGTTTTTGGTTCAGAAACAACTATCGTTGCAGGTTTTCCTTTTAAAGAATCAAAAGCAATTTGCTGTGCTTGACCATCTATTGTGAGCTTCAAGTCAACAGCATCCACTTTTTCTTTCTTCAGCAAAGTTTGTTTAGTTCTTTTTTTCTCATCGACAATCACGATAGATACACCATCTCTTCCTCGCAACTGAGCATCATAAGCAGCCTCTAAACCAGAACGACCAATAGAATCATTTTCTGTCAAATAAGGTTTGTCTTTTATATCCTCAGCAGTTACTTTCCCAACATACCCTAATAAATGAGCGGTTGCCTCCCCTAATGGATAATGACGTTTATTGGTATAGCCTATCAAAACACCTGTCGGCAAATCAGCAATTTCCAAATGACTAATGGTTGTTTCTAGCGTCTTTAAAGGAACAAAAGTATCTCCCTTGGCCCATTTTTGCGCAAGCTTATCTTCGATGACAGCCATAGAAATATCATACTTTTCGCTTATCAACTCCAGACTTTCTTGTTTTTGTGTATCAGTCCCTAATTTGCTCGGGTTGACACCGAGTTGTTGATAATCATAGTTTTCTGCTAATTTTTTTCCATTGCGATCGAGTATGTCCCCTCGAATGACTTCATCTACATTGAATTGTACTGTGTCTTTTTCACTCATTCCGGGGAAAATCAAATCCGGATCCCATGCCATTCGATACCCATTTTCTTTTGGCTCAAGCACTAGCTGATAGTCATCTGTTGTAAATGACCCAGATTGTGTAGCTACCACTAGTTGATAAGAGAACGTAATTTCTCCTGACTTGTTTTTCTTGATGCGAACTGCATCGAAATTAAGTGTTTTCGTTCCAATCCCACCAAAAATTGCTTGGTATCGTTGCGTGATTTCTTCTTTAGTTGCCCCATAAGTCTCGAATGATTCATCAGCAAATAATTGAATATAGCTGGAAAAATCTTGCTCTGAAAGAGCCTTTTCGTAGTTTGTAACTACTAGCTCCAGATCGCTTTGCTCTTCCTTAATTTTATTCGAATAAATAGTATAGCCCACAAAAAAGATAGCGCACAAAACCGTCATTGCTGCACCATTCATAAGGAGGATCCTTTTCTTTTTTTGCCTATATTGTTGTGATCTTCTTTCCATGACTTATCTCCTCTCAATTGTTTTCCCCAAAAAAAATGTCGTATAAGCAAGTTACTTTTTGCATTTTAACGCCATGAGCAATCTTTGAGAAATTCAGATTTTTAGAGTATCTTATTCGTTTTTTTGATAAGGAAAAAACAAGCATCTGATTTTACTAGTGACTTAATGTGAGTGAAGTTATTTTAGAGTGGTAACAAGCTACCAACAGTACGATATACGTTTTAAATAACCTTTGTATCTATTTTTTTTATTTACTAGAAAAAAAAGAAATTATCCCAATTCCTTTTTTTTGTATAATTTGGAAAAAGAGAGGGGAACAAACGTGGATTTTATCAAGGAACTACAATCCTTTAAAACAATTGTCGAAGAAGGTACGTTCACGAAGGCTGCCGCCAAACTAAACTATGCCCAGTCGACCGTTACGAACCATATCAAAAAGTTAGAAGACGAATTAGAAGTAGCGTTATTTTTGGAAGGAAAAAGCAATGTATTGACATTGGAAGGTGAATTGTTGAAGCAGGCGGTTCCTGGACTGATTGCTCAGTGGGAAGGCATTAAAGAACAGTTACTCAACGCTTCGAACAATGTCGAATATTCTTTGCGCATGGGCATCGTTCAGCCTTATGATATTTTGGTTTTACCAGAGCTGATCCATACATTTTCCCAGCAATACCCAAAAATCAAATTCGATATCATTGTGGGATCAACGATAGAATTATCCGAGGCACTAGAAGCAAACCGCATTGACTTCGCACTATGCTCACTTCCTCACGAAGATCATTTCGTTTATGAAGAACTGTTTAAAGAAGAGCTGTGTTGCATCACTTCAACCACGAATCCATTGTCGATCAAAGAATTAGCCGACCTTGAAGGAATTCATCTATACCATTCCGGTACTGGCTGTCCTGTGCGTAGAAAAATTGAGCGCTATCTTGACCATTGTGTTTCATCGCTCCATTGGGAGTATGTCAGCAACATCACCACGATTCCTTACTTGATTGAACAAACAGGGTACTGCAGTCTGATCCCTCGTTCAATTATTGATCAAACGTGTGCTCAAGTAAAAATTTTATCGCTTCCTTTACCAGATACCCGGATGACGATCGGCTTACTGTCAAGGCAACCATTGACACTTTCTCCAAGTATCACAAAGGAGTTTGTATTTGAGATGAAAATGTGCTTACTGTAATCGTTATAAAATAGGCTTAAATACGATCGATTTTTATGCAATTATACTTTTAAAAAAAGTGATAGAATTTATTTCAAAAACAAAGAAGCAGTGGAAACAAAAGAGCCGCACCAAGTCTTTACGTTTTAAAGACTTGGTGCAGCAAGGTTTTTGAATTCGCTTACGGTTATAAAGTTACGAAATAGTATCTTTTTTCTCGATTCGATTTTTTGTTATCATTTTACTTTTTTTATGCAACCTGATACGATTATTGATGTAAACCGAAGAAAAATCAGAAAAGGTGTCGTTATTCTTAACATTTCCGATTTTTTCTCCGATTGAAAAAAATAGAAACGTTTTTTCATTATTTACAAAGTATACTCAATTTTGAAGCGACGGGTTCTCAAGAAACTGAGGCATGTACCCCGCAGGGCAAAGTCTTTGGGTAGTTATTGCTCAAGGAAGCTGTTTTTGCAATTGTCAGAAAAAATAGACGATGAGAAAAGGAGGAAAAACCATGTTTATCATTGAAGCGATCTTCAGCTTTCTAAGAGACGCATTAGGTGTGATCCTAGCTATTCTCTTAGGGACGCTTTGCTTGTCGATGGTGGTCAATTTGATCGTTATCGTTGTAAAAAACACCTATTCAAAATTTAAAAAGAATTATTAACGAATCGCTATCTTCTAATAGATAGCTTTTTTAAATAGTTTTTTCAACCTCTCAGGTCTCTTTTTTGCCTTTATAGTATCTTTTTTCAAACTCAATCCAAGACTTGCTGAATTCATGGTTAGAAAAGGCACTTTTTAAACCTGAACGCTGCTTAAAGCGAAAGACCTCTTCGCGGTCCATCCCCAATTCCTTGGCAATTCGTTCATCCGACCACTCGTTAGCCACCAACTGCTGCACGATATTTCCCATCTTCTCGATGCCATGGGTACCACGTGCTCGATTGTGGCGAATCGTTGAAGCGATGCGATTCTCAAAAGGCTTATCGATCACCGTGACCGGAACGCTTGGCAATTCCAAGCGATCTTTTGCTACGATGTACCGATGAAACCCATCGATCAAAATATACTTATCCTGCTCCTTATCGTGGTAACAAACCAATGGCTGCGTAAAGCCATCTTCTCGAATCGACAGTTCCAGTAAATCCATTTCTGGAGCCGCCACGGTGTTGGGATTATACGTATTCGCGTGAATCTTGCTGACTGGGATCAGCTTCGCCGCTAACACTGGAAAATCGATATCGCTCATGAGGTACTACACTCCTTTTTAGAAATGAATAATTTTTTGTTTGTCGATAGACCGCAAACCCTTTTGACTCCAAAAGTGCAATTTCACTAGGCTGGTTACTAGAAGCGAGAATCTCTGCTTCTGGGTAGTTGCGGCTGATATCCACCAGCATCTTCCGTAAAAGAAACTTTTTAAATTGTGCGGCTGGATCTTTTTCATAGAATTCCCCTAGTTCCACTTTGTTGGCGCCTTTTTCATAATAAGAAAAAGCAGTCACCCGTTTTTCGTCATCAAGAATCACGTACCAGTAACAGTTCTCATCATTGACTAAGTACGGAAATTGCTGCTGATACACCCGTTCCGCAAAAAAAGCCCCCATCAATTGATAGAATTGGCTTTTCTTATACGGTGGAAAAAATAAAACCAATCGTTCGTTCACAAAACCCTTCCTCTCTAAGGACGCACTCGTCCATCGTTAGGTGATTTTTTTCGTTAAATACTCGTATTTGGCATTCAATTTTTTTAACTGATACTTGGGTAAATGCTCGATCCCCAAAGCCGCCCCAAAATCGATCGCCAACTCATACAATTCAGACTCATCTTTTTTCGTCAAACTATATTGTCGCGTACTCAAAGAAAAATCATTTTTTTCTAACGCACGAGCGATCCCTTTCCAGTCATGCCAGAGTACTTCGTTTTTCAGCCAGTCCTTACGTTTGGTCACATCGGGTATATCTTCCACTTCGATCCCGTGCTTTTCTCGATAATGATCAATCAAAATCGTGATTTTGCGGTAATAATGATCCTGTAATTTCTTTGAATAAAGTCCAATTGATTCCAGTAAAAAGACCGCATACTCTTGCCAAGTCATATGACTGGGCTTTCTCGTATTGTAATGCGCCAGCAATCCTGTCTGGGCATACAATCGACCAAAATTGGCTCCTGACACACGATTGACGACGCGTTCCCACGTTTCCGGTTCCACCAAAGCATATTGGTACAAGCCTTTACGTTGCTGCATACCGTAAGGCTGACAGATCCGCATTTGATGGATCGGAACGCCATGATCATACAACTTTTCATAAAAGCCATTGATCGGCCAGTCAAAATGGGCATAGGCTCCCCAGACATCTTCGGTCTTCCAATCATAGATTGGGTAAAAATTAACGACCATTGAATCTGCTACTTGCCGTTTGATCCAGCATTGCTTCCGAAAGTTATACTTTGGCGATGTGATCGATCGATACCGATACAGACTTTCCTGGGTTCGTATCCCCACACCACAAGCAACCGGCTCAAACTGATGATAGCTTGCGTACCAATGAGCAAAGTTTCGTAAAAACTTATCAGGGTTCATATTTGCACTCTGATAGATATCCATCAATGATTCATCCAAATCAGCAAGTGAAATCGTATCTTTAGGCATCGGCTGTACCCACTTCTCACGTTCTTGTTCATCCCACATCAGCCATTGTGGCTGAAAGACGCTGGTATTGTTGTCCTCGTAAAAGGGCAAACAGAAGTGGAAGGTTTGATTGATACTTGGTAACGCTTTGATTTTTTCCATGAACGTTCTCGTAGCATCATAATTTGCCTCGATATCTAAAATCAGCAGATCAAAGGTTTTCTTTTTGTTCTGTGCGACTTGGTCAGCCAACTGGATCATGGCCCCGCTATCTTTTCCACCACTGAAAGAGAAATACACATGGGGAAACGTATCAAAAATATATTCCAAACGCGTCATCGCCGCTTCTAGCACATTTTCCTTACAATATTTCTTCATAAAAGCTCATGTCCTCATTTTATTTGTCCTTTTTTTGAATAAGTATTACATTCTAGTATAAAGTTTCACTTGGCTTCTTACAAGGACTTAAGGGAGATTTCCCTGTTATTTCATACAGCGACATGTTGAAATACGCGCGCTCATTATCGGATAATCAGTCAACTACAGGCTAAAAAAAGCAGAGATATCAATTTTTTAAACTTCATAATCGCTGCTTGCTACTGATACATCTGCTCTTTTTTGAATCACAAAAAGATAGCCTGTTTTTTCTATGATTTAGCTAATAGAAAGCAATACCATCAACCTGATTATCCGTTCATTCATCACATGTACTTAATTTTCCATAACAGTGAAATTTCTTTGCTGAGGTCTTTGAGCTTCATAGCCTTTTGGATATTCTCAGACATCTTCTTGTAATTACTGATTTTTTCTTCTTTGGGCAGCAGTACATATTCTCGCTTGATTGCTTCAAACTTGTCTTCATGATCGATCACCAGAAGTTGCGTGATCAGATCATGGGCGATCCACCGATGATAGGAATTTTTGTGGGTATGCAGTGCCCAGATCCGTTCCCACTCATCATAAATCAGCTCAGGGTTTTTAATGGCTACTTCTTTAATAATCAAATAACTATTAAAATACTCATTGATATGATTTTGACCATCAACGACATTCTCCACTAGCTTCTCCCTTACCTTTCGATCATCGATCGCCGTTTGCACAAACGGTTGGGGATCAAACGATGTTGTCTGAAAATGACGCGCGATTTCTTGGTAGTCCATGCCTTCACCTTCTTTAAAAATTATAAAATTATTTTTCATGTTTGAACCTCTATGTTTATTTTAACAGAATCTATGTGCGAAACAGACTACCTAAATGCTACTTCCCCTCTTTCTGGTATTCCTCCTATTCTTCATGTGAAAAATAAAAACGATCAGAACCATTCTCTGATCGTTTTTACTTTATTCCGTTTCATCGTTCTGAATTAGCTTGGAGCAATCGTCAAAACGTATTGATCTCCCTGCTCACAACTATCTTTTTGATGAACTTGAACTTGTGCGCCAAATATCACTTTTATGGCTTTAGGTACTTTAAGCTGACAAGTGACAATCGTCTCGGATTTTTGCCAAGAAGTGGTGATCATTCCATGTATGGATCGATAGCTTCCCTTAACAAAATGTAAATCCTCTGGCACATAAGGGGAGAAGAACAAGCAGTCAGTACCCTCACTGTCCTCTGTTACCTTCAGACCTAGTAGATTTGTGACAAACCAGCTGCCATAGGATGAGAACATTGCATGGTTCAGCGAAGAACCCGGCATCGCTTCAAAATATTCGCTCAATACACCCCTGTTTTGATGGATCATATTGTAAAAGCTCGGGTGTTTTTTTCTAGTTAACCAACGATATATCAGCTGTGGTTGATCTGAAAAGATTTCATATGACCATGCCATGCCAAAAATACCGCAAGTAATAAGCGAATCCGCTGCTTGAATCTGAGCCGCCAAACGTTCGATAAACACAACTTCATCTTTTACTAAACCAGCTTTTAATGCAAAGATGGACGAAGAGTGGCTGCCACTTTGAAAAGTACCATCAGGATTTTTGAACTCCTCATTGATCTGCGCCTCCGATTGAGCGATTCTTTCATTGAGCTGTTCATTTTGTTCTGATGAAAAAGCTAATTTAGACGACAATAATCGATACTTCTTCAATAAAATCAAGTACATTACAGCAGAACAAAATTCTCGATCAGGTGGTGTTTCTTTACCGTTGATTATCTTAGTCTCTAAAGCACCCCAATCGCCAAGGCAGCATTGCTTGATATAGTCATAACTAAAGCTTAGCAAATAATTCAAGTGCTTTTTCAACCCATCTCGAATAGGCTTTGTTAAGAAGTGAGTCCCATAATATTTGATCAATTTGATCGCTATTTCTGGTAAGACCAACTGCCATCCCAAAGACCCAGCTTTATCACTTGGTCCATAGGTCTGAATCCCCATATAAGGTGCTGTTTGCGTGATTCCACCGATTATCGTCTGGTCGTAGAGAAAATCAGCCAATACTTTTCTCAGCAGATTTTCGGAATCAAATAACGTAAGTTGTGACTCCAACAAGGCTGCTATATCCCCACCGTAACCTAAACGTTCCCGCGCACAATCTTCATAATAGGAATGGATATTGTTTTTTTTCGTCTGAACATGTGCCTCAAAAAGCTGATTCAAGGATTCATCTGAAGAATCGAATGTTGTGATTTGACTCATTTCTGTATAAGTCGGAAATGCTTCGATTTTCTCGATCTCGAAAGAAGCACCTCTTTTTTCATAGATGGAAACATAGCGAAAAGAATGATACGTAAACTGATTCTCGAAAATAGTCACACCCATACCTGTCGTAAATTGATCCTTTTGAATCACAGGGTCTTCCGCAGCAATCTGCATCTCAGGATCCTCTACCCCATACGTACTGGTCGTCGTTGTAGAATAGTCCAATTCATTCGATTCAGTTATTTTTTCGGCATATTCGATACAAATCTGCTGGTTATCTGCCGTAACAGCCAATCTGATTTGCCCCGAAATGATCCGACCAAAATCGATCAAGTAATGATTGTCCTGTTTAATGATCGATTTGGGTGTAAGTCCAGATTCTCGTTTGATTTTTTCAATAAAACTAGGAGTAAGTATTCCACCGGGACCTGGTATTTCAACTGTCGTCAAGTCAACTTTTCGGCATTCGTGTGCAGCCATGAAGCGACCGCTAAAATCTCTTATTTCCCCAATATAAAGATTATCAAACACGAGATTTGTCGCCGATGCTTGCCAACTGCTATCAGAGCATAAGCACTCAGTAATCGTTCCATTTTGATATTGACTTACTTGGCAAATCATCATCGGTTTGCCGACTGCTAGACGATGACGCATATTGTATTTTCCTAAAAGTTTCAATGGGGCCGCTGTATACCAACCATTTCCTAAAAACACTTGAATCAGATTTTGACCATGGTGTAAAAAATCGTTGATTTTATACGTGTCGTAATATACACAAGCCGAATAATTGGTTACATCAGAATTTAAAAAATAATCGTTGATTTTCTTGTTATTAATATAAACGTCATAATACCCAAGTCCTGCGATATCTAAAAAGGTATCTGCCTGTTTATTCTTGATCACCAGTTGTCTTTCAAAACAGATATTGCCTCGTGGACGATAAAAGGTCTGTTCTTTTTCAATCGGATCATCTAAGCGTGTGATCCAAGAAGCCGTTTCTAATTGTCCATTAGCTGAATAAAAAACTGTCGCCGCTTTTACTACTGACTCAGCGGTCTCTTCCGACAAATCCAAAAGCTTAACAACAAATTTTTTCCGCTCTTTACCACATATGGACAACTTTAAGTATCGAAATGCTTCGTCACTACCTACGGCTGATCGATACATCTGTTTATTTTCATGATAGATGATCAGTTCTGCGTTTAGTAAGTCGATATCAAGTGCTGCCCAATCAATTTTAATCGGCTGTTCAAGATCCACCGACCAGTTATTTTCTTTGCCGTTGACAAGCATTGTTTCCATAGAACCTTCCCTCTCTTACTGCTGACATTCACTAGCAGCCGTTGTTGATTATGCCAAAATTCCCAGCAGAGAAAGTGCTACCCCAGCAACCATGATAGCAATAATAATGCGAACGGCATTTTTTGCACTCTTTCTCTTTAGAAGATAGTAAATTCCGATAGTCAACAGGAATGGAAATAAATTCGGCATGATGCCATCAAGCATTTCTTGAACATTGATCGTTGATTCTCCCACTGTGTATTCAATTGCAGTGTTGATTCGAACGGTTGTGACAATCAACGAGCCCACGACCATCATACCTACGACATTCCCCATAGTTGAAAGACGTCTCAAAATGTTGTTGCCGTCTTTCCCCGTTAAAAGAGCCGAGCCTTTTTCATAACCAAGCATCAATCCTTTGTATTTGATGGGCCAAATAGTTAAGGAGAATAAAACAAAGAATAAGATCGGACCAATTGGATTGCCTTCAATCGCTAACCCTGATGCAATACTCATATAAATCGGAACAACAGTCATTGCTAACAAACTATCCCCTAACCCGGCAAACGGACCCATCAGTCCCGTTCTAACCGCAATAACTGACTCCTTTTGGGTCTTCGGTGTCTGTTCTTCCATCGCCATTGTAATCCCTAAAATAGGACCATAAACATATGGGTTAGTGTTGAAAAATTCCAGATGCCGACGAATCGCTGCCACACGCTCCTCTTTAGGCTTATCCCCGTATAGCCGTTTCAACGTTGGAACGATCGAATAATATGCACCTAATGCCTGCATCCGCTCGAAGTTGCTTGTTGCCATCAACAAATTTGATCGGAAAAATGATTTTCTTAGTTCTGATTTGATCACGTCATCTTGTTGTACTTTGTTCGTCATAGATCATAGTCCCCCTCACTTGTTTCTACACTGACTGCTTCTTTTTCATTTTTATTGATAATCAAGTCATACAATGCTGCTAAACTAATCCCAATCAATGAGATGGCAATTGTCCCTAATCCTAAATATGCTGAGAAAACAAAGCCCAATAGCAAAAAGATCCACATGTTTTTCCCCATCATCATCATAAGTAGCATTCCCATCCCCACAACCGGAATAATACCTGCTGCGACAGTCAAGCCATCAAACACTTGCTCCGGTATGAAATCAAGAACAGATTCCACCGCTGGTCCACCAAAGTATGAGGCCAAAAAGACTGGTACCGCTCCAGCAACAAAACTCAACGGAATCCCCAAATAGTTATAGCGTGCTACTTTGTCAAAATCGCCAGTTTCAACGGCTTTATCCGCTTGATGAAGGAAGAAAATATTGACAGTATTCGTCAACATAATAATTTGCTGACACAACAATGCCGTAGGAACAGCAACTGCTAAACCTGTAGCCAAGCCTCCACCAGTCATACTTGCAATTGCCACCCCAATGATTGCACCTGTCGCTTCATTCGGTGGTACATAAGCCCCAATCGCCGCATTAGCAAGCCACATCATCTGCAACGTTCCACTGATCACTAACCCTGTCGTTACATCTCCCATAATCAGACCTGCGACAGATCCTGCTAGAATTGCTTTCGGTGTACCTGTCCATAAAGTTCTTTCATCAACCGTACAAATACCTGCCCAAATCGCCAACATTAAACACTGTATCAGCATGATTATTTTCCACTCCTTTCAATGTCTTTTAAGGTGATGATCTTATCCGAAGGAATCATCTGAATTTCTACAGCGACCCCTTTTTCTTGTATAAGTTGAAGGGCTTTCAATTCCTCTTCGGATAAAGAAACAGCTTTGGTATATTGCTTTCTGCCCGGTTTGTTTTTCATCCCACCAACATTCAACGTATCAAAGGCAACTTCTCCTGTACAAAGACTAAGTGCATCAATCGAATTGGTCAGTAGAATCAACGTTCTACGTTTGATCGTCGTCTTGTGGTAAACCTCGATAAACTTATCTACACCAAATGTTTTCACTAAAACATCCTGCGGTGCCATCATGTCAAAAACTGATTTTTGAACAGGGTCATTTACAATATCATCATTAACAATCAAAATTTGCTCAATTTTTTTCTGTTTGACCCAAGTCGTCACAACCTGTCCATGGATCAACCGATCATCGATTCTAACTAGTTCAATAGCCACTTTATAATTCCTCCTCTTCTTTTGTCGTTGCTTCTAGTGGTGCCACTTCGATTTTCTTAAAAATCAGCGGCAGCACTTGCTGGATACTATCTTCGAACTTCACAAATGACTGATTACGATTATTAGCGATCTCCAATAAGACCGCTAAATTCAATCCAGAATAGGCGATAAAGTTTTCCTGTTGATGCTTTAATAAAATAATTGCTGCAGCATTACTAGGAGTGCCGCCATAAATATCACTTAAAATCAGCAAACCGTCCTCGGTATTCAATTTATCGATCTTTGCCTCCATCACCTCGACAAATCCAGAAAGATCAGTGCCTGGTTCTAAAGCTACTGCTTCGATATTTTCTACCGTTCCCAAAATCATTTTCAAGCTGTTCAATGCCTCTTGAGCAAATTTCCCATGGCTTGCTAATAAGACGCCTATTTTGTTTTCCATATCCTCGCTCCTTTCACTTTTCTTTATGCAATTTGCGTGCCAACTTTTTCATTTACTGAAATAACAGGCTTTCCCAAAGATAATAAGACACATCCAATACACATAATTGTTCGCTTTTAGAAAAATGTTTCGCTGCGATACGCTTCAATACACATGAGTCGATCCAGCAATGCATGAGAGACATATCCCTTTAGGAAGGAGTATTGCTTTTACGAAGATTATCGGTATAGTTAGACATGAGGTGAACGATTGATGAAACGAATAGATAAAATATATGCTTTATGTTTAGAAGTAACTGCCGATTTGACGCGATCAGATTTAGTAAAACAACCAGATGTTGGAATCACCGCAATGTTTGTGGCAAAGCAATTAGGACTGATGCGAAACAATGTCTCGGCTGATCTAAATGCATTAGTAAAAGAAGACAAACTGATCAAAATCACAGGAAAACCTACTCGTTTTCTCTGCAAGCGTACCCTTGAGAAGCTCTTTTCTTTGTCGTATATTCCATTGCAAGCGATTTCTAGTATTGAGGAGATCGTCGCTTTGTCAAAAAGTAAATCATCAGACCGTCCATTCGAGACACTGATTGGTGCCCATAAAAGCTTAGCACCCGTTATTCAATTAGCCGAAGCCGCAATCAATTATCCTCCGAGAGGATTACATACGATGATCTTGGGTGAATCAGGAACAGGAAAAAGCCTACTTGCTGAAAAAATGTACGAGCATGGTAAAAAAGAAGGGGTGTTTTCTCAAGAAGCACAGTTTGTCACCCTAAATTGTGCGGATTATTCCACCAACCCGCAACTGCTGCTGGGTCAGCTATTTGGAAGTAAGAAAGGCGCTTATACCGGAGCTGATGCAGATAAAAAAGGCTTGATTGAGATTGCGGATAACGGTGTATTATTCCTTGATGAAGTCCATCGATTGCCTCCTGAAGGTCAAGAGATGCTATTCCAATATATTGATAAAGGCAGTTACTATAAACTAGGAGAAACGCAAGATAAAACGTATGCTTCTGCGCTCTTGATCATTGCCACCACTGAACCACCGAATTCTGTTTTGTTGGATACCTTTAAACGACGTATTCCGGTTTCCATTCAGATGCCTAGTTTGAACAATCGTGATCTTTCAGAACGCCTGGAGCTTATTTTTCATCTCTATGACCGTGAAAGTAAAAAAATCAACACTCAGATCACTGTTGATGGAAAAGCCGTTGCCTCCTTATTGACCTACACGCCAATTGGAAACATCGGACAACTGAAAAGCGATATCCAGCTATCCGTCGCCCGAGGGCTTTTAGAAAAGAAAAAGACACAGGCTGAAAAAGTCTTGATCACCCAAGAGTTCTTCCCGCCTTCAGTCATGTCTGCTTTTATTTCGACCACTCAAAAAGAAAAAAAGATCATCAACACATTGATCGACCGAGAAGCTTTTATTTTTGGGAGTGATTCTTTCTTGCATGAACCTATTGAAGGTGACTATGATTTTCTGGAATTTTTCCAAGAAAAGAAAGACGGCTACTCAATCACCAAAGCATTTAATGATTACAGCCAAAAAATCGCTAAGCAACGGCTGATGAACGAGCAGTTCACTTTCCTTTTGAATGAAGACATAAAAAATATCATGTTGATCGTTTCCGATATTTTGTATGAAGAATGTGACATTATCATTAGCGACACTATCAGTACTGCCTTTGCTTTGTACTTGTACAGTCGCTCTGCAGAAGGAAAAGCACCGACTTTGGATCTGAGCAAAAAAATCGCTGATAAAAAAGTGACGAATGCACTGAGAAGGATCATACGAAAGCTAGAAAACCAATATTCGCTCTTCTTCTCTGAAGATGACATTCTTGTTCTATCGGAAATAATTACATCGATAAAAAACAACGAAAAACCTACGAGCGATTTTGGTATTCTCGTTTGTGCACATGGTGACCGAGTGGCGACTGAATTAAGCCATACGATCAACCAGCTTTTAGGTAAAGAGATCATAGTACCGATTGATATGCCCCTTCAGGCTGCCCCAAAAGAAGTCTATGATAAAATCAAGCAATTGATTGTGGAGCTAGACTATGAAAACTGTTTATTGTTTGTCGATATGGGCTCCATGACGGGGATTGAAAGACAAATCAAAGAAGAAACCGGTAAGAACTTATTTATTCTTGAACGAATCGATACTCTGTTACTGCTTGAAGCCGCAAAAAACAAAGAATTGCTTTCAATGGAACTGGCTTTGACCGCAATGTCACTGGCTGATTTGGAGAAAAAAAGAAGCCACGGTATTCAGCAAAAAATCAATCAATACTTTGGTATCAAAAAGCGAAAAGTCATTTATACCGTTTGCCGTACTGGTGAAGGAACTGCCAAATTTTTAGAAACAAATTTAAAGAGCAGCTTTCAGAATTTCGGTATTTACGACGTGGATATCAAACCGATCAGTGGCAATGATGCGCGATCTGTCACCGAATTCATTGATAAACATAACGATTACGAAATTCTCGCAATGGTCGGTACATTAGATCCTAAAATTGCCTTTATCCCATTCATCTCCTTGCAAGAAATTATCTTAAATAATGGTCTGCACAAGCTAATCAAACTTGCTGGTGGTGTATTAAAAAAAGAGCAAACTGCTACGTCAGAGCTTTACACACGTGATATCGTCATTGACATGGGGATCGAATCCGTAGACAAATACCTCTACTTGCTTTCGGGTTTTAAACTCAAAGACACTTTAAAGTCTTTGATCGTCCAATTAGAAACAGCTTTTGGCATGACTTTTTCCAACTCGATCATCTTAAACACATTGGTTCATACGGCTTATTTGATTGAACGTTTGTTACTAAAAGGGAATGAATTGGCTTATCCTGATACAGACAAACATGATGAAGCTACATTAAGATCAATCAAAACGGCACTAACAGAAATTGAAAAACAGTTTATGATCACGATTTCTGACGATGAATGTTATTTCCTATTGGATATCATTTTGGAAAAATAACGAACGCTATCACTACTTGGTAAAATAAAAAAGGCAAACCCACAAACAGGGTTGCCTTTGTTTTCTACTTTCTTCAAACACTATTTCACGCATAGCTGCGAGATGCTGGATCACGCGTCCTTTCTCCGAATACCTCGGTCGGTAGGCATTTTGATCCATTGTTCGGGTGGACGTTTTCTGATTTTTTTTGGTGCAAACATCAGTTGAATAGTTCTTTTGACAAAGTTATTTCGGTATACGTTTTCCATAACTTGCACGCCCTTTTCAATTGAATTAGGAAGTGGTGACGCCGATCGTTCTTCCTACCTTTATTATAAGCGTGAAGACGGGACAAAACAAACAATATAGCTGGGGATTTCTGGCTTTCTTTCCCTCAACTTTGTAGTCGATCGCTCGCTAAATTGGTACGATTCTTTGAATAATATTCAACTAGTCATCGTATATTTATTGAAAAACCAAATGAAAAATTACAGAAAAAATTGATTTCTATTCGAATAAACAGCCGAAAGGACGAGTTTTTGAATGAAAAATCGTTTCACTTTACTTTTTCTTAAATTTTAATTATTATTCTTTTGAAATAAGATTAATGAAGGAGATAAAAACATGGAAAAATACCAAGTGTTCCCTGGTCAAAACTATCAGGCAAATGTTATTGGCTTTACCGGTTTACAAGAAGTTAGTGTGATTCATGTTTACGAAAATACTGCGACTGTTCTAATCAAAGAAACAGCTGAAACAGGTGTTGCGAAATTATGTAATTTTCTAGTGGGTGCAACACAATTAGTTAGTTGATACTTTATAATTAATCAAAACATGATGGAGCAATTTGCCATCCAGCATGTTGTAGGAAATCGCTCCAGAGATACTCGTCTGTGAGATTGCCTTTTTCCTATTCATCAATTACAGCAGTATTTTTATTTATCTACTCAATATCTCTCTACTTTATATATAAATAGTGTTAGAATGAACAAAAGGAAACGTATCAGGCTTCCCCCAAGAGAATCTTCCCCAAGTACTCTTGTCTGATACGTTTCCTATTTTTGTGGCGAAAAAGCCACAGACCAATGGTAGCCCTTTACTCTGTGAAAAGCAAGCATTCAAAATTGATTTTTTATTTATTTTTTTATTTTCCTTCCTCAAATTCCCTTTAAAAAGCAGGCAAAAACACACCTCTCGACGAAAAGGTGTGTTTTTTTATAACGATGATTATTCACGAATAATAAGTTCGTAAGGCAGAATGATCTGCTCTTGTTTTCTTTCTTGAAACAAGCGAAAGGCTTCTTTGCCGCATTGATCCAGATGAAACTCAACGGAAGAAAAGTGCAGCATATGACTGATGAGCAGGTTTTCTTGCCCAATCACGATGGGTGCTGTCCCGTGGGAGTATTGATTTAAGATCATCGCTGCGATCTCGTCCCCATTTGTGATCACCCCATCGATTCCTCGTTCCTTAAAAAATGCAGCTGCGGGAATCCCATCTTGTGCTTTGATACAATCCCAATAAATATCTGCTTCAGAAAAATTAGGAAACAGCTCCTTGGCTTTTGCGATCGTGTTGACTGAATTGCAGCTGAGGCGTTTGCTGCGCCCTAGCGTCAGTCCCAAGCATTTTACGCCTTGTTCTTTTAAATAATTGATACTAGCTGTCACAGAGCCGACCAAGTCGATTGCAACGAAAGGAACAGCAGTACCGGTCGAATTTTCACAAAAAACGATCGGTCCTTTTTCCATGTAGGGATAAAACGTCTCGATATGATTTGCACGGGTAATAACGATCAATCCGTCAAACCCTTTTGCAGCGAATTCTTCTAGATATTCTAGTTCCAATTTCCGATCAAAATTGGTCGGCAATAACGTCACTTTGTATTTTTTAGCAAAGGCTTCTTCCATAATGCCATTTAGAATCCCATCAAAAAAGGCGTGATTGACAAACGGCACGATGACCCCAATATTATAGGTTTTCCCCGAGCTGAGCTTTTGGGCGATCTTATTCGGTTTGTAATCCAGTTCTTCCATCACCGCCAAAATCGCTGCTCGCTTTTGCTCATCGACATAAGGATGGCCATTGATCACACGAGAGACTGTCGTGATCGAAAAACCAGTGATTTTTGCTATATCGCGTATCGTTGCCATTTCCTTCATTCCTATCTGTTTGTTTTACGATTGACCTAAGTCTACCATAGAAAATTTACTGATTCACTTTCGATAAATTTTCTGAAAAGGTCCCTTGGTTGATTGTACGGTATGAAACGAGTTTCATAGCAAGACTTAGACTCCTTGAAAATAAAAGAAATTTATTTATAAACAAAAACTGATTGCTTAGCAAGCTACAAGCGCTACTTAAGCAATCAGTTTTTCTACCATTTACTGAATCATTTCTTTTGACAAGCTTTTACGTTTCTTCGTATACCTTCGCATCAGTAACTCGATGCCCTTATCCGCAAAGCGTTGCATGTAGGCGGAAAAATTCAACAAGGCAATCAAGAGAATGAGGTTGAGATAGCTGGTATTGCCTAGGTTAAAGAGGTCGCGACCGACGATCAAAGCAGCAAAGTACAAGATCTGAGTGCTGAAAAAAATCATCGTTCGATAGCTGTTGATCGCTGGATAGACTTTTTTCTGGATCAAGCGATAGTTCCAAGCAGTAAAAATAATGCTCATGATCGATAGAGCTTTACTGCTGCTGTTGAACCAATAGCCAAAGTTGATGATCAGCAAAGTTCCTACCGTAATCGTCAAGGCTGTTGGAAAAGCATTTTTGAAAATCGTCGTCATAAAGTCCCCTTTGATCCGATTGAAGTCTGGTTCAAAGTTTAAAAAGAAGGTCGGAATGCCGACAAAGCAGGCATTGATGATCGTTAATTGGATCGGCTCAAAAGGATAGGTCGTTCCTGATAACAACGTCCCCATGGTGATCATGATGGAGAATAAGACTTGCACTAGCACCAATGAACCTGAGCGGGTAATGTTATTGATCACTCGGCGGCCTTCATCCATGACCGATGGCAAAGCATCAAATTGATTTTCCAAAAGAACCAGATTTGACACTTGACGCGCAGCATCAACACCAGAAGCCATTGCGATGGAGCAGTCGGCTTCTTTTAGCGCCAAAACATCGTTGACGCCATCGCCAGTCATCGCGACGGTATGCCCTTGTTCTTTCAAGTAGAGCACCATTTCTTTCTTTTGTTGCGGCGTCACTCGACCAAAAATCTGATAGTTGCTGACAGCTTCTTTTAATTCGGTCGCAGTTAATTTTGACACATCGATAAAATCAGCTGCTCCTGGTAGATTGACTTTTTTCGCGATTTGACTGACTGTCACTGGATCATCGCCAGAGATGATCTTGCATTGGATTGCCTGTGAACGAAAATACTCCAAGGTCTCTTTGGCATCTTCACGGATCGTGTCTGACAGTAAATAAAATCCTAACGGTTCAATATCCGTCGGCAGTCCTGCCTCCTCATAGCCTTGCGTACTGTGGGCCAAAACGATCACTCGGTAGCCTTCTTCTGCCAGCTGCCTTTCCTGTTTTAAGACAGCTTCATGGTTGGTTCCTAGTAAAATCGACGCAGCTCCGATGAAATAAGTGCCTTGTCCTTCAAACGTGACGCAACTGAATTTACGATCTGATGAAAAAGGGACGACTTGCTGCATCTGGTACGTCGTTTTTTCTGGGAAAAAGGTTCGCAGCGCCATTGCCGTTGGGTTCTGATCGGGTAGCTGCGCCATTAAGTTACCAGTGATTTCTGCCAACGGTGTGTCCGATTGAAAGGAAATCGTCTTTTCCACCGTCATCTTGCCTTCGGTGATCGTGCCCGTTTTATCTAAGCAAAGAACATCGACCCGTGCCAAGGCATCAATGCAGTTCAATTCCTGCACCATCACTTTTTTGCGCGCCAGATAGACGGCACTGATGGTCAATGTGACACTGGTCAATAAAAACAAACCTTCGGGGAACATTCCCACAGCTGCCGCCACCGTCCGTAAGATGGCGGTGTTGAAAGTTGCATGAGAAAAATAGAACTGTTTGACGAACAAGAGGGTACATAATGGGACCAAAATCAGGCTGATCCAACGAATGATTTTGTTTAAACTGCCTTGGATCAAGTATTTTTGTCGTTTGATGGTTTTGGCTTCTTTGTTGATTTTTGCGATATAGTTGTCAGCGCCTACGTGGATCACTTGGCATAACGCTTCGCCAGCAGTGATAAAACTGCCAGAAAACAACTCGTCTGCTGGCTGCTTGTAGATCGTATCCATTTCACCAGTCAGCAAGGATTCATTGACTTCTAAAGATCCTTGAATGACTTTGGCATCCGTCGGCACTTGATCCCCGCTTTTCAGTCGTAACACATCATCCATTACGAGTTTGTGTATCGGCAAGTTCTCCAGCTTGCCATCCCGATAAACATCGGCTTTGGCAACTTTTAGCAATGCCAGCTTATCCAGCGTTCGTTTGGAACGAACTTCTTGAAAGAGATTGATGATCACATTGCTGAAGACAACAAAGACGAACAAGCCGTTTTGGTAAGAACCCGTCAAACAGACGAGAAAGAATAGGACACAGTTGATCAAATTGAAAAAGGTAAAGATATTGGTAAAAAGGATTTTCGGGTACGTATTCGTCGTATCCTTTTTTGTCTTATTGACTTGACCGCGCTGCACCCGCGCCTTGACTTCTCCTGACGTCAAGCCAATGGTTTGGTTGTTTTCGATGATCCTCACCCTTTCTATTCTTGGTCATTTACTTTTATTTTGCTGAATATTCAGCAAACTTGCATCAGACTTGGGAATGGTTTTGTGTTTTTTCTATAAAACCAATTGGCGGCGATTGCGTAAGATACGCCATCGACTCCCCGCTTTTTTCTGTAAAAAAACAAGTACTGTTTAAAATATAGCATACCCTTTTACGAATTGGCGTTTCATTTTTGTCACCTTCGCGTCACTTTAGGAATTAAAATAACAGTTTATTTCTTAACCTGAACCGACTAGACAATAAGCTAGCATAGACTTTCCAGGTGATTTCTTGCGATGACACAAAACAAAAAAACAGCTGATCTTCACAGATCAACTGTTTAACAATTCTTTAAGTTAGCTGTTCCCTCAGTTGCTAAAAAACGCTCAACCCGCTTGCTTCTTTTATTGATCAATGCAGTGCTTCCTTTTTCCATTTTCGGATTTTCGTTCGGAAATTGGTAAAGGGTGCTACTGTATTGATATGGATCCATTTATAGACTGGCCACTGTGCTTTGGTGGTTGCCCAATCCCGCTGCCCTGCTTCAAACAATTCCTGATCGGATAAGCCTTCGATCCACTGGCAAAGGGCCGTCACCTTTTGGTCTAAGAGCTCTTGCTGCTGTGCTAAGGTCAAACTGCCGTATGTCTGATAAAAAGATTGATACAATCCGCCAAGGTTGTTCCATTTGTACCCTTCAGCAGGTGTGTGAACGCTCATCCCTTGCTGTTCCTGTGCTTCCCATGACAATAACAAACTGACCCAGCCGATTTGGTAAGACAAGTTTTCTGAAGGGGTCTTGTCGACACTTGCTATCCGTTGATTTCGCAAGGCTTCAGGAATTTCATCAAATTCTTGGCGAAATTTTTGGTAACGTTCTGTGATCTCTTGGGTCAGCGCTGCTTTGCTTTCATATTGTCTCATTGTTTGTCCTCCTATTCAGGAAAATAGCTGCTCTTTGTCGCTTTCAGCAATGGCGATAAAAATCGTTACTTCGCCGTCTGGCGCATATTGTTCAAAATCAAAGGAATACTTGCGCTGCAGCTGCTGGTTTTCTTCCTCAGACCAGATTTGACGCCAAGTAGTCAAAATGCCCTGCGCATCGCGCCGATCGATCGGATACTTTTTCCAAGTATATTTTTCTGTATCAAAGTCTGCTTGCTCCGTTTCTTCGAAACAAAGCGAAACGGCATAGTCTCCTTGATAGTTTGACTCATACTCGTGGTAAACGCAAGCGATGACCGTTCCTTTTTCTGCGGCTTTCTTGACCGCCTCGCTGTTTTTCTCCCATAAGCCAGTGATTTTTGCTTGAATCGCTGGATCAGTAAAATTATTGGTTCTTTCCGTTGCCATTATCGAAAATTTCATTAGCGTTCCTCCTTCTTTGTCTTTATGATACGATAGAAACCTAGACACCTTGTGTCAGTGTTTTATCATCTTTTTATAAAAGGAGTAAACCAAGTGAGCACGACTCGCCTATTCGGCCTTATCTACCACCTGTTGAATCATGAAAAAGCAACCACTTCTGAATTAGCCAAACAATTTGAAGTCTCGACTCGCACCATCACCAGAGATATCAATACCCTAAGCAGTATTGGCGTGCCCATCTATACCGAAACGGGTCGAAATGGCGGCGTTTATCTGTTAAGCAGTTTTGTGTTGGATAAAGTGTTATTATCAGAGGAAGAACGGAAAAACCTGCTTTTGGCGTTGAAAGGGATTCGCCAGCTGACGCCACAGATCAGTGGGCAATCGCTGGCAAAACTGCAATCCTTGTTTAAGCAGCCCGATGCTGATTGGCTAGAAGTGGATTTTTCCACTTGGCATCGGCGAGAAAACGGCAACGACACGTTTGATTTATTAAAAAAGAGTATTTTAACAAACCACGTGATCACCTTTGACTATACCAGTAAACAGGGACTGCAAAAACGCATCTGCCAGCCTTACAAACTGCTTTTTCGCTCGCAAGCTTGGTATCTGCAAGCCTTCGACCAGCAAAAGAATGCCTTTCGGACATTTAAAATCAGCCGCATGAGTCAAGTCCACGTCACTGACCAGCATTTTTTCCCAGTCACTGCGCCTGATTCTGCCATTGAGTTGACTGTTGACACCTATCCTGCGCGTCTATTCTTT
Organism: Enterococcus casseliflavus; assembly: GCF_029215545.1. Taxonomy (NCBI): domain Bacteria; kingdom Bacillati; phylum Bacillota; class Bacilli; order Lactobacillales; family Enterococcaceae; genus Enterococcus; species Enterococcus casseliflavus. The sequence goes on from NZ_CP119393.1 coordinate 3,068,399, forward strand.
CAAGTCGACGTTCTTTATCGGGTATATGATGAGTTCGATCATCAGGATATTACTTTGACGGAGGAAGGCACTGCTGTGGTTACCGTTGATTTGCCCGAGGAAAGCTGGGTAGTGCCCTATTTGTTCTCTTTTGGAAAAAGCCTACGCATTTTAAGTCCCCCTCGACTAAAGAATCGTTACCAAGAAGAAGTTGCTGCGATTTATGCCAATTTGTCCGAGAACGAGGGCGCGAACTGATTTTTTAGGAAAAAGATCCCTATTGAAAGGAGTGTTTGATTTGAAGGAAGTGATCGTACAGTATGGCGGGGTTTCGCTAAACCGCCTTTGCCAGCAGTTGGAAGAAAATCAGATTCACTTAAACGCGTATGCCAACCAGCTCTTGCGCCATCCCCAGCTCTCCTTCAGTGCCGATAAACAGCGTGCTGCTTGTGTGATTGTTCCCCTTAAAGAACTGGGACTCCCCCAAGGCGGCTCTTTGACGGAGATTTTTGCAGCTGCGCCTTCTTATGGATTGACTTGTTGTACATTGGAAATGGCCTTACACTTTCGTCTTAGCTATCGTCAACTGGCAAATAGTACCGGACTGAAATCCCAAGGAAAAGTGCCAGCTTCCGCAATCACGATCGCTTCTGTGCCTTTGGAAAAAACCGACGATTTCCCCAAAGGATTCTACGTTCGCCGCATCGATGGGATTGACTGGCTACGAGGCTATACTTGCGATGCACGACACCAGTTTGCACCGGATGACCTGTTTTTGTTTCAACGACGAGACCCGCTGTCAGAGCGTCTCAACTGAAGGGGAAACAAACCGTTTCATATCAAATTTCCTTGTTTCTCATTGCCTACAATCATTCTGTAGGTTAAGAAGAGCCGAAAAGGACAAAAGGAGAAATAGATGAACTTAATCCCAATGAAAGACAGCGACTATGCTGCTTACTTAACCAATGCAATTTTCGAATACGCCAACGACAAAGTCCAAGCAGGCACATGGGCCAAAGACGAGGCCCTCGCCCTAGCCAAAGAAAGCTTTGCTTCCCTGCTTCCTCAAGGGACTGCCACCGAAAACAATCACTTGTTTTCTTTATTTGCAGCTGATTTTAGTGAACCGATCGGGGTGATTTGGGTCAACACAGCTGCCCAGAAAGCCTTCATCTATGACTTTATCATCGAGGAAGACCAGCGAGGAAAAGGCTATGGCACCAAAGCGTTACAGGCTTTGGAAAAGTGGGCGATCCAGCAAGGCATCACTGAGATCGGCTTGCACGTTTTTGCCCATAATCAGTCTGCGTATCAGCTATACAAAAAAATGGGCTATTTGGAAACAGATATTACGATGGTTCGACGTTTAGCTGAGTAAGTGGTGTTGAAACACGAAACCTAACGATCGTTCTTGAACGATAAGAAAGGAGTGAGAAAACTTGTATTGGTTGATTTATCTTTTGGTCGTTGTATTTGCTCTCGGATGCTTTTTGTGTGGTGTTCAGTTTCGCAAACAAAAATGGGGCTTCTTGATAGCTGGATACAATGATTTGACTGAAAACCAAAAAGCACAAGCAGATAGTCAGGCAGTCTCAAAATCAATGAGCAAATGCGCCTTTTGGACAGGTGTTTATGTTTTGCCTTTGGGTCTTGTGCTCTACCTGCTGCTTGAAGAAATCGGTGATTCGTCAATAATTAGGATAGTATGTGCCCTCCTTACCTTGCTTTTTGTTCTCTTCATTTTCAATGAAGTCCGAAAAAATCGTTCGTACTATTCGATAAATAAAGACTGAGATAAAGAGAGAATTTCTCGTTTTACTCATAAGGTATTTCTAAGCGATCACTGTAATCCAAGTTTTTTAACCAATGATTGGTTGTTTTAAACGAAAACATCTGAATGTGATCCCCCTAGGACCGTCATCTAAGACGGTTTTTTTTTAGGTTACTAGACGACAGTTCTTCCTTGTTTTATAAGAAGATTTCTCACACATCTTTTCGCAATCGAGCCAGCTGTCCTTTCTGAATTCTCCCTTGCCACTTGTTTTTCTTACACTGCACCATTATATTTATACTTATTAGTCATTTTTTTATAGAAAGGACGTTTCCCTTGAATTATCCCTTATTAAATGAACAAATGCCTCAGACCATCATCCGTGTTTGGCGGTTGCGGACAATTACTTCACTAATCATTTTCAGTTTACTTTTCGCTGCTTCTTTTTGGTTTTTATCCATGCAAAACTGGCTTCATTTCTGGGTGTTCGCCCTTTGGTCAAGCCTATTGGCACTGACTTTGATCAGTCATCTGCTTTCTTTTGTGCTGATGAGCTACCGTTACAAATTCCATCGCTACGAGATCCAAGAAAAGGATATCGCTATTCAACGTGGCTATCTATTTCGCAGCACCACGTATATTCCGATCCGTCGAATCCAGCACATCGAAACAGACCAAGGGATCTTTTTGCGAAAATACGCTTTAGTCTCCTTACAGATCCATACGGCTGCCACCAACCACACCATTGAAGGCTTGCCAGTGGCGCAAGCCGAACGCTTACGAGAAACTATCATGAATTTAGTCGAGGTGGTCAAAGATGATCTATGAAAAACAACGACTGCCGTTGCTGTGTGTCGGTCTTTATTGGTTCAAAAATTGCAAAAATTTTCTGGTACTAGCATTTCTGCTTGTATTCAAATTATTCAACGACGCCCCTTCTTTTCCGATGATTCTGGGCGGCATTCTGCTATTTTCACTGGTCTGTCTCCTTTTTGCGGTACTGTCTTACGCTCGCTTTACCTTTCAAATCGATCAAACGAGTGTACTAGTCAACAAAGGACTCTTTATCCAAAAACAAACGATTTTGCCATTTGAACGCATCCAAACGATTCAAGAGAATCATTACTTTTATTTACGTCCGTTTAAACTAGCTGAAGTGAAGTTGGAAAGCGCCGCAAGTTCGAGTGGCGAAGCCGAAATTCTTTTCCCCGCATTGCCACTGGCTCTCATTGCCTCCATCGAAGCGTCAAAAAAGGCGGCGACACCACAACAGCCGAATGCCCATGCAGCTATTGGAGAAGAACCAACCGACGATTATGCTGCGTTTTCAGCTGAGAAGTCAGCCAAGCCGCCGCTAGAAACATTCACTTTGAAATTCAAGGAGATTTTCTTGTTTTCTCTCACTGATTTTTCTGTTTTCACCTTGGTTCTAGTCATCGGCTACAACGTGATCGACAACATTCCCAATTTCTTTGCCTATGCATCGGAATTGCAGCAACTTGGCCTTTTATTAGGTGCTGCAATTTTACTCGGGCTGCTGATTTTGTTTTTCTTCCTTGCGATCGCCAGGAATCTTTTCCGTTATTATGGCTTTACGGTGGAAACGAACCAACAACAGCTGCTGATCACGCAAGGCTTGTTTTCTAAACGTCACCAAACGATTCCCCTCGCTAGGATCCAAGGGCTGAGTGTCGAACAAAATCTTTATCGAAGAATCTTTCATCTAAGCTCCGTCAAATTACTGCTGGCTGCTGGCAGTTCGTCAGAAAGCGACGATACGGTCTATCTGTTCCCCATTTTGAAAGAGGCGCAGCTGACCGAAACATTGACCCGCTTTTTACCCGAATGGTCGTTTCAACAAACCGCTCTAGTGAAAAATCCACGACCCAACTTTTGGTACTTCTGCCGTTGGCCGCTGCTGATCGGATTGCTTGCTGTAGGAATCTCCGCCTTCTTTTTCTGGTGGTTAGCGCTGATTTTCTTCGTGTTCTTTGGCTCCTTCGTGTTATCAAGCATCTGGCGAGGCAAAATACAAGGCTATCAATTTTTAGATAACCACGTATTGTTGTGCCAAACGATCCGCGGTCTTACGAAGGTGACCGCTTATCTGAAGAAAAATAAAATCCAAGATTTCACTGTCACCACCACGCATTGGCAGCACAAAAGAGGGCTTGGCAAGTCACAGCTAACCATCAAAACCGAAGATACTCTCACCGAAAGTAAGCTTTTCTACTTTCCATTAACCGAAGCAGAAAACTTACGGCGCTGGTTTTTGTCTTAGTTCATAAAAAAGCATCAAACAGCAGGACTGACGCGCTGTTTGACTTTTTTTTACAAGATCTGAAAGGAATGAAAAGGGAGCATCAACCATTGATTCGTTGATGCTTCCTTTTTCTATCCCCTGACCTTCCCTTCAACGATTTGCTGCTTGATTGAAGCAGCATCTAAGCCATATTCTTTTTGCAAAAAATCGGGTGTGCCGACTTGACCGAATCGTTCGTTGACACCAATACGTTTTAAGGGGACAGCACTGCCTGTTTCAGCAAGCACTTCGGCGACGGCACTTCCTAGTCCACCGGTAATAGAATGATTTTCGATGGTGATGACTTGCCGTTTCCCCTGAACTTCGCGGAGGATTAATTCTTTATCGATTGGTTTGATGGTAAACATGTCGATCACTTCGCAGCTAATTCCTATTTCTGCTAATTCTTCTGCCACTTGCAGTGTTTCAGAAACCAATTGGCCACTGGCAATCAACAACAGTTCATCGCCTGGTCTTAAAATATTGCCTTTTCCTAGTTCAAAGGTCGAGCCTTTTTCATAAATCATCGGAACCGCTTTCCGATTGCCTCGTACGTAATGAATGCCTGATAATTGGCTAAAGGTTTTTATGATCCACGCCATTTGGACTTCATCCGCTGCATCGCAGACGATCGATTGGGGAATCATTCGCATCAAAGCCACATCTTCCCATGTCGTATGGGTGCCGCCGTTGTGCCCGACTGCAAACCCTGGATCAGAACCGTAAATATTGATCGTATTGCCGCCATAGCCGCCAGAAATAAACAGCTGATCGAATACCCGACGCGTTGCAAATGGCCCAAAGGTGTGGATAAAAGGTGTATAACCAGTTAAACTCAAGCCACCCGCGACACCAACCATATTGGCTTCCGCGATCCCCATGTTGATAAAGCGTTGGGGATGTTTGTTGGCAATCGTGGTCCAGCCGCTGGCAGAACCAAGGTCGGCATCTAACGCAACTAGCTGGTTATTTTCATCCATGAGTTCCACCAATGTGTCAACGACACAAGTTCGCAGCTCTTTACCAGCAGCAGTGGTTTTGCTTAATGTAAACATGCCTTAGCGTCCTCCTTCGATTTTTATCGTCAATTCTTTGATTGCCGCTTCTGCCGCTTGATTGATCTCATCCGTGGTAAACTTCACGGAGTGATTGGCATCTAGTTCTTCAAAGAAAGGAACGCCTTGTCCTTTCACGCTGTCCAAGACAATGCAAACCGCTTGGTCTTCGATTGCTTTGCAGCGCTCGATTGCCTCATCAATGGCTTGCATGTCTGCCCCTGGAACTTTTTCTGTATAAAAGCCAAAAGCAGTCATCTTCTGCTGGATATCAAAGGGATCAAGAATGTCTTTGGTTGGCCCATCTAGCTGTTTTTTGTTGTCATCAATAATGACGATACAGTGATTCAGTTTAAAGTGGGCAATGTATTGGAAGGCTTCCCAGCACTGTCCTTCATTTAGTTCGCCATCTCCAACGATCAAATAAACAAAATTGTCCTTGCCTGCCAAGCGCAGGCCTGTCGCGATCCCGGCAGCCATGGAAGTCCCCTGTCCCAGTGAACCTGTGGTGGCATCAACCCCTGGCGTTTTCCAGCGATCCGGATGGGAAGGCAGTCTCGTGCCGCCCTCATTGATCGTCCATAACCACGACCGATCAAAATAGCCCGTATTTGCTAATGCACTATACAAGGCGGCGCCAGCATGCCCTTTTGACAAGACGAGTCGGTCACGATCCGCCCACTGTGGATCTTGTGGATTGATTCGCAGCTGTTTGCCGTACAAAACGGCCAATAATTCAACAATTGAAAAGGAACCACCCAGATGGCCTTGCCCCATTTTCTTGATGCTGCAAAGGGTATCTAAACGAATCTTTGCCGCTAATTCTTCAAGCTCGTGGTATTTTTGTTCACTGATTGCCACTATTTATCCCTCCATCCTCTATTTATTCAGAAACAGATTTTGCCCGACTGTTTTTCTTGAAAATCGTCAATCCGATCAAGACCGCGACTACCGCAATTATCCCTGAGAAGATGGCGATTTGACCGCCCATATTGGCTAGGTTTCCTAGGAAGATCCCTGCAACCCCATAGTCGGTATCAGAGAAAGTTGATCCTTGGAACCCAAGATCCCCCATGACTGGCATCAACAAGATCGGCATAAAACTGATAATGATCCCATGAATAAAGGACCCAATGACGGCGCCTCGCACACCACCCGTTGCATTGCCGTAAACACCTGCCGTTGCGCCACAGAAGAAATGGGGTACGACCCCTGGAATAATAACGGTTGTTCCTGTGAAGACCATGATGATCAAACTAACGATCCCACCGACAAAACTGGTTAGAAAACCAATCAGAACAGCATTTGGCGCATAAGGAAAGACGATTGGACAATCCAATGCAGGAATAGCATTAGGAACAAGCTTTTCAGAAATCCCTTTAAAGGCTGGTACGATTTCTGCCAAAATCAGACGGACACCAGCTAAAATCACAAAGACACCAGCGGCAAACGAACCTGCTTGCTGCAACGAATAAATGATCGAGTTCGTGCCATTGCTAAGATTTTCTGTAATAAATTCACTCCCAGCAAAAATTGCTACGATCACGTATACAACAGCCATCGTAATCGTGATACTAACAGTAGAGTCCCGCAAGAAAGACAGACCTTTCGGAAAATTGATGTCTTCTGTGGAATTTTCCTTATTACCGACGTATTTCCCAATCAACCCGCTCAATGCGTAGCCGAAGTTCCCCGTATGCCCCAATGCGACGGAATCATTTTTAGTAATTTCTCGAGTAAACGGTTGTGCGATCGCTGGGAAAATCGTGTTACAGATCCCTAACGCTAAGCCGCCAAATAAAACTAGATTAAAAGTATTCATTCCAGTAACGCTCAAAATCACCGCAATCATGCACGCCATATACAACGTGGCATGCCCAGTCAAATAAATGTATTTAAAGCGAGTGATACGGGCAATCAAAATATTGAAGGCCATTCCGGCTAACATAATAAGTGCGGTATAGGTGCCGTAAGTCGTCAAAGCCAGCGCAACGATCGCTTCGTTATTAGGTACGACCCCTTGCATGTTAAAGGCTGCTTGGAACATCTCCCCAAATGGCGCCAGAGAGCTTTCGATCACCCCAGCCCCGGCAGTGACCACGAGAAACCCAACAAAGGTTTTGATGCCCCCTTTGACGATCGTGGCAATGTCTTTTTTCTGCAGCACATTCCCCAAAACAGCGATCAGCGCAACTAAGATCGCTGGGGTACTCGCGATATCAACAAGAATATCTAAAAATTCGTTCATGACTGTCTACTCCTTTTTATAGTAATCCTTTTTCCTGACAAACGGCTTGAACCTTTTGCTTCAATTCATCGAGATCGATAATACTGTCTAACACCACGATCTCACCTAGATGCTGCGCACTATCGGCTAAATCGCCACCAACGAAGAAAACATCCGCCATATCGGGTGCGGCACTTCCTAAATCATAATGGGACACTTCCACACCTGAGACACCCAATTCATTTAATACAGAATTGATATTCATCTCCACCATAAAACTTGATCCTAATCCTGACCCACACACTGCTGCAAATTTCATTTTTCATCTTCTCCTTCTCTAATCACTTCAATTATTTGATCCGCATTGGTTGCGGAAAGTAACGCAGTTAGTTTTTCATTATTCGACAAAATTTTAGTTAAACTCGCTAACGCTTTTAGATGGAGTTCATTGTCAACCGCCGCCAAACATATAAACACGTGAATGGGGTGTTGCGGATCATCATTCAAAAGCACTGGTTCTTTGACTTTTAATAACGACATCCCGATGGCATTGACCCCATCTTCTGGACGTGCATGAGGCAAAGCGATGCCTTTTCCAATATGGATAAAAGGACCGTGATCCACCACTTTATTGATCATGGCGGTAATATACTGCTCCTCAATTTTATTGGTCTTTTTTAATGGCGCAGCAGCTGCTCGAATGGCTTCTTGCCAAGTCAGCGGCACCTCGGTAAATTGGATGGTTTCTGCTGTTAATAAATCTGATAACATCGGACGTTGGTCTTCCCTTCTATTCAATTCTCGATTGATTTTTCTTTGCAAAATTTTTCTCAGCTTTTGCTTACTGATTCCTGCTTTTAAATCAACATAGGGCAAAATCACTTCTAACACATCGTCAATGGAATGCAATCCAGTTTTTGAAGGGAAAAATGCCGCTTGTACGTTTTTAACCAGTTCATCCTTCTCAATGGGTGTCATAATCGGATTGATCACATAACAGGGTCGTTTGGTTTTGATCGGCGCACTGGAAAAAATCAGATCAATCTCTTCATTAAACCGAACATTTTCATACTCTTCGATCGAACGAGCCGGCAAAAAATGGATCTGGGGAAACAGTTCCTTTAATTCTGATTCCAAAATCAAGGATGAACTGATGCCACTGGGACAAACGACTAATGCATTCAGTTGGAAGTAATCACGTTTGGCCTTTTGTTTACTGATTTCTCCACCAAACAAAATCGTAAAATAACCGATTTCTTCATCAGGGATCGTGCCGACTAGGTCTTCTAAAGAACCCAGTGCTCGTCTCGTCAGTTCAAACAACTCATTGTATTGCAGCTTGATTTCTTCAATCAGTACATTCTCCAGTGGAAAACCGTAGCGGATTCGAAAATACGCTGGGACAAGATGATAGAATGTGTTCATCAAAAGGGTGCGATAGTCCACAAACTCGATAGCTGCCAGCCGTTCCATTTCATGAATGATCTTACTGGCACATTCCAATAAAAACTCTAATGAAGTATCTTCGATATCTCCTTGCAGAATCGTTTTCAACAGGATCGTTACATAAAGTTCTTCTGTTTTCCGATCTTTGATGTCAGGAAATTCTGCTAAAAACTGCTGACTGACTTGATGGACATGCAACGACTGGAGCAACGGTATTTCTGTCTCCGCTAAAGAAACAGCCGTTTCTGCCATCCGAAAGGATAGATAATTAAGAAAATAAAGCATTTCTTCGAAGCGACTCGGAACGATCACCAGATTGAAATCAGTCAGTGTTGCGGACAAACGATCTCTGATTTGAACATAGATCGTTTTATCCTGCTCATAGATTCCCTCAAATAAGAGCAAGTTCCCGTTTTTCGTATTGGATAACGTGCTGACCTTTCGAAAGGCAAGAGCGCGAATCTGATATTCCTCTCCCTCTAGATAAAAGCCATATTTTCGAGAGTACAATAGTTGAATCTTGAAAGCTGCAAGTTCCTCTCTGATCCCCTTTAGATCCTTCAAAATCGTATTCTTACTGACATAGAAAAGCTCTTGAAACTGATAGACGGATAAATCTTTCACTGCTGAAAAAGTCAGAAGATAAATCATGGACCGCCGCTCTTCTTCCGAAAAAAACAACGTATTCTTCTGGATATCGAAAAGAATTTCCGGCCACTTTCGTTGAATCAGTGAAGGAATCAAAACTTCTCCCTCATGAATCATGATTCGTTGATTCAACCGCTGTTCAGTGATTTGATTGATCTTGGCAATCTCCGCCAGAAATTCCTCATCCCTCCACTTCGTCAACTGAAGAAACGCCTCAATATTTGGTTCTGAAAACAGATACGTCAATTTGAAATGAATCATATTTGCTACCCCCACCTAAACTATAGCTTGCACAAAATGAAATCGCCATCATTTCTCGGTACAACTGAAGCTCCGTTTTTTTTAAACGATGGACCGAAGAGGAGATTTCAAGGATTACCATAACATCCAATAAAGTATTCGAGAAGGTTTTATTGATAGAAGCAAATGATAAAAAATACAACATTAAAAAAAGCGAATCATTTACTGATTCGCTTAGATACTGATGCTATTTGTTGTTTTATTATTGAAACTATCAGAATCATGAAGGACAATCGTCTTTTTTCCAATATACTTTTTTAAAGTTATTTTCTAATACCTAAAAATACTTATCTTAATGGATGATGGAAAATAGGCTTCTTCTATCTACTCACTTATACTCACAGGAATCGTTGTTCCCGTTTCTTGCGCCTCTGCGGTTTCATTTTTCACTTGCTGCTTTTCCAATATTTTGAAAAATGGCATATAAATAAAATATGAAATGAAAATCGATACAAAAGACCAAACGGCTGCTCCAATACTACCATTAGTAGCTAAATAAGGACCAATAATAGGAGGAATAGTCCATGGAACTTGAATAACAATCGGTCCTACTATACCAATATTCATTAAGATATACGTACCGATACATAGGACCATAGGCGTTGCTATAAACGGAATAAGCATTACAGGATTCATCACAATAGGCAAACCAAAAATAACCGGTTCATTGATACAAAAAATAGCTGACGGCAAAGATAATCGTCCAATCGACTTATACATCTTACTTCTGGAGTGGAGCATATTTAACACTAGACCGAGTGTTGCTCCAGTTCCGCCTAAACACATAAAGACAATCCAAAATCCATCGGCAAAAACATGAGGTACTTCTGCACCACTTTGAAAAGCTGCCGTATTATCAGCAAGATAACTTAGGAAAACAGGGGTCGCAATTCCAGACAAAACATTGTCTCCGTGGATTCCACATATCCATAGCAAACAAACGAGAAGTGTGTATAACAGCATGCCTGGGAGTGTTCCCATCCCTTGCATTAAAGGTTGGAAAACAATAGTAATGATTTCATTGATATCAACCCCTAATAAAGTTCTGACGATCCATATAACGGTCAGAATAAATGCCCCTGGGATTAACGTTGCAAAAGAAGTTGCTACAGTGGGCGGCACACCTTCTGGCATTTTTATTACAATATTATGAGTGACAAACCATTTAAAAGCATGAGTGACAAATACCCCAACAATGATCGCGGTAAACATACCACTAGCACCAAAATTAGCCAAATTTATCGTCCAGTCATCGTTTAATGTTGCTAGAAGAAAGCCGATAGTTGTGAGCATCGAATTAGAAATAGCATCAACACCAAACTCTTTTCCTAAATGATAGCCTATGCCAATTGCAGATATCAGTCCAAGAATTCCGAACGTAACATTGACTGGTGCATTCAACTGCGGCCCCCAATTTGACACAAAATCCATCCATGACTGTATTGGAAAGTTACCAATGATTAGGAAGATACTTCCAACAATAGTAAAAGGAATCGTCATGGAAATCCCATTTCTTATAGCAACTAAGTGTTTACTATTGCCTATTTTCAGCAATATAGGCAATACCTTGTTCTCAATGACCTGCATCTTTTTTCCTCCTTTTAGTTCACGACTTCCTTATCAACCACCAATACAGGATCTTTGTGCAACCATAGAGAAGTAACTGGACACTCTTTTGTAATCGTACCGCATAGAAACTGTTGTATCGCAGATTTCTTTTTTGCTCCACTAGCTTGTACGATCATTGTTCCAGATTGTAATAATTGTCCTATCCCTAACGTAATTCCTTTCGTACGATCAACTTTCTCGTCTGAAAAATATTTTTTCCCAACACTTTGGGTTGATTCGTCTAAGTTCACTATATGAGCTTTATCTTCGAAGGACGAACCAGGCTCATTAAAACCTAAGTGACCATTTTCTCCAACCCCAAGCAAACTCAGTGTTAATCCTCCATTCTCCTCGATAAATTTATCAGCTTTTTTGCATTCCTCATTTAAATCATCGGCTAAAGGATCAAATGTGTGAAGTTGCTTTAGGTCAATAGGAACCCGATTGAATAAGTTTCTTTTTAAATAGGATAGACAACTGCCTTCATTTTTCGGATCGATTCCAACCCATTCATCTAGTTCAATAAACTTTGCCTGGGATAAATCTATTTCTTTGTTGATTGCTGCTTCTGCAATGATGTTAAGCGTTCCTACGGGTGTATCACCACCTGCAAAGCAATATAACCCATTTGGCTTTTCTTTCAAGACATCTAAAATGAGTTTTGCACAGATCTTACTGACTTCCTGGTAATTTGCCTCAACATAGTATTTTATATTCATTGTCATTCTCCTTTAAAAAAATTCGGCAGATATTCTTTGTGTGCCAAAAGCATTTCATCAAGTAGTTTCTTTGCTGTCCTATCACTTGGAACTAAGGGATTGATCGTCATCGCTAATAAAGCAGTGTTATAGTCTCCCGTAACAGCTGCTTGGGCCGCTATACGTTCAAAAGACTTAATTTGTTGAACTAGCCCTTTGATAGGAATAGGTAATTCACCTGTAGTCAAAGGGATCGGTCCTTGTTTTGTAATCAAACAATTTACTTCAACCGCTGAATCACAATCGATATCACTGATGGCACCATTATTTCTTGTATTGACCGTTTGAATATCACGTTTGTCATTATAGATGGAATTAATTAAATTACATGCTGCTTCACTATAATAAGCGCCCCCACGTTCTGACAATTGAGGTGGTTTGATTGCTAGATGTTCATCTTTATAAAGTTCAAACAACTCATGCTCGATTTTCTGCACAACTTCTGCACGAGTTCCTTCTTTCTCTGCTGATCGTTTTTGCTCAGACAACATAGTAGCTGTTTGATAGTAATACCTTAAATAGCCGATGGGAATCATGCCAAGTGTTCGGAAAAAATTTGGTTCCCATTCTAAATCAGCAATGTTTTTCAGACCAACTGCATCGCCAGTATCTTGCGTCATCAATGTAAGTACTTTTTGGGTCACATCAATCCCTTTATGATAAATCTTTTTCGCAAAAACCATATGATTTAGCCCAGTAAATTCAACATATAATTCTTCTTTGGGTACTTTTAATGTTTCTGCAATGCCACGTTCTATTCCAATTGGTCCATTACACAAACCTACTACTCTACGCATATTGCTATGGCGTAAGACAGCTTCTGTCACCATGCCAGCTGGATTAGTGAAGTTGATCAGCCATGCTTCTGGGCAAAGGCGCTCCATATCTTTCACTATTTCTAAGATAACAGGAATCGTGCGTAATCCTTTAAAAAGCCCTCCTGGACCATTCGTTTCTTGTCCAATCGTGTCATATGTTAAAGGAATTCTCTCGTCTTTCGCTCGCGCTTCCAAAAGACCTACACGAAATTGCGTCGTAACGAAGTCCGCATCCTTTAATGCCGCTTCACGATCAAGAGTCATATAAATTTTCATTGGAAGGTTCGCTTTTTTTACCATACGTTTAGCAAGTTCCCCAACTATTTCTAATTTCTCTCTTCCTTGTTCAATATCCACAAGCCATAATTCTGAAATCGGTAATTCAGCATATCGTTTAATAAATCCTTCTATCAATTCTGGTGTATAACTTGATCCACCGCCAATTGTTGCAATTTTTATTCCTTTATCCATCCTGAAACACTCCTTTAACTTAACTACATGGTCAGTATAGATTATTTTTATCCCCTTAAATACCGCTTTTAAGTAAACGGTTACAAAAACAGACGATTGACACCGGTTACAATCCTGTTACAATTTGTAACAGGAGGGGATTACTATGTTGTTTCTTGACTATCAACCAGACTTAAATGAAACGGATATTGAGGTATATAAAGCAATTATTTCAGAGGTAAATGCAGTTGCTTCCATGAGTATTCGAGAATTAGCTGAGAAAAGTCATACGAGTACTGCCAGCGTATTACGCTTTTGTAAAAAATTTCGCTGTACCGGTTTTTCTGAATTTAAAATTTACCTTAGTGCGTATCTCGAATCTCTTAAAGAAGAAAAAGAGGTAAAAACACTTGATTTTGAGAGTGAACTCTTGAATTTTTTAGCACGGACACAAGACAAATTCTTTGAAGATAAATTTGATGAGGCAGTTCACTTATTGATGGAAAAAGAGCTGATTATTTTTATTGGCGTAGGCTCCTCAAATGTTGTTGCTGAATATGGTTCTCTTTATTTCTCGTCACTATTTAACATGGCGATTCGCATTGAAGATCCTAGTAATTATCCTATTAATTACCTATCCACTGAGTTAGCAAAAAAAATGTGTATCGTCGCTTTATCCGTTTCCGGCGAGACCACAGAAATCATTCAATATTTAAATCATTTGAATCTATCAGAAAGCTCAGTAATAGGAATTACCAGCAGCTCTAATTCAACACTTTCTAAATTAGCTGATATTTCAATAACCTATAATATTTCGCTAGAAAAAATTAATGAAGCTGATATTACAACCCAGATACCGGCAATGTATATTATTGAAAAGTTAGCCAAAACCGTGAGAAAAAGAATGGAAACTCAATAGATTTGTAAAAAAAATTCTTCAGGTAATTCTTTCCCTCTATTCACAAGTTCACTGATTGATATTTCCACAAAAAAAAGAGACTCACATGTATCTATGTGGTCTCTTTTTGATATACAAATTTGTTCAATTTATTTGTTTCTCTTCCCTTTGGTTTGAGAAGACTTCAAAAAATCTTGTGAAGTTTCCTCTTCTCAATCATTTGCCTCTTCATTTCCTATTGTTGAGGTAACTTTTTCATCGATACGTAAAAATGGTAAGTAGATAAAAACACTCACAGCAATGATCGCAATTTGCAAGACTGATGCTCGCCAATCGCCACCAGTTGCTAAAAATCCAGATATGACGGGAGGAGTGGTCCAAGGTATCTGCACGACTACATGATTAATCAAACCAACAGCTGTCGCAAAATATGCAACTGTTAGAGAAAAAATCGGCGCCAATACAAATGGAATAATCAAACTAATATTGAAAACAATTGGTAAACCAAAAATGATCGGTTCACTGATATTAAATAGTGCAGGAGTTACGGATAATTTTGCAAAGTCTTTGTAGTCTTTACGACGACTAAAGATAAAAATAGCAATTAGCAAAGCAATAGTATTTCCTGATCCTCCCATAACAGCAAACGTATCTTTAAATGCCATGTTTATGATATGTGGAATATCTTCCCTATTCGCATAAGCAGCCATATTCTCTTGCATATTTTGAATTAAGAACGGATCGAGAAGTGAACCTGATATCACTGCTTGATGAATTCCAAACCCGAAAAATAGATTTGCAATTGAGGTAATTAAGAGGAACCCTGGTAAACCTGTCGTTACCCTACTTAAAGGTCCAGTGATTAGAGTAGTAATCAACGAATTAACATCCATATTGAATAATTGATTGACAGCAAATGAACCAATTGCGAAGGTAGTCACGGTAATCATGATTGGAATAAGGACGTTAAATGACTTCAACACAGCTGGTGGGATATTTCCTGACAACTGAATTTGTAACTTTTTGTTATTTGATAACTTAATAAAGAGTTCCGTAGCAGCTAAGCCCACAAAAATTCCAACGAACATTCCTGACGCACCAGTATGAGTGACAGGAATAACCCCACCTACCTCCAGCGCTTCTTGACTTCCTTCTGGTGTAAACATCGTCATCATAGGGGTGAGAACAATAAACGTTGAAATAGCGACTAGAACAGCAGCAATATGATTTGTATAATTTCTGCTAACACACATATGATAAGAAACTGCCGCAACAACTAATAGCGTCGTTATACTTAGCGTTCCATTACTAATGGAAGTCCCGATTTCTTGAATCGTCGTTAATGTTGCTGGATCAATGATATTTCCCATAAATCCTGTTGGCTCTAAAATAACATAGTTGATCAATGTAACAAATCCCGCCAACATCATAAAAGGCATAAAAGTGGCGAAAGCATCCCTTAGTGTTCGAAGATGAATCTGGTTCCCTAGCCTTGTGGCTATTATTCCGAACTTTTCAAAAATAGCATCTTTTTTACTCATAATCCCGATCAGTCTCCTTTTTTAGTTGTAAGCGATTGCTTATGGGATGATCATACACCAGCTTTTTAAAAAAGTAAATATCTTTATTTAAAATTATATATCTTTTTTTAAAAGTCAAAAAAAGACCAACGAAATTCGTTGGTCTTCACTTCTCAACAAAAACTGCTTCAAAAATAAAATCTTTGTATAAATGTCTCGAAAGAGAATATTCAAACGGTACACCAGATGACAATGACACCACTTTGTCTACCTCTATCATAAACTCGCCTGGTTTTACAGAAAGAATTTCCGCATCGAAGTCATTTGCCACATCACCTTTGATCCAAATATGGGAAGATTTAATCTCTAGACCAAGCTCATTTGTAATGTAGCCATATACAGAACGTTTCAAATGCTTTGGTTCTAACCCCGGTATAACAGAAAGTGGCATAAACGTTTGCTCAATAGAGTACGGTTGTTCATCAATAAAACGACTTCTAATAATATTATAGACATACTCTTTTTGATTTATTTCTAAAATTTCTGCCACTTCATTCGATGGCAACTCAATTGAGAACGTATGGATTTCAGAAGTCACATGTTCTTCCCCTACTAAATCAAAAAGACCTTCATTTGGTCCAAACACTTTCGAATTATCAATTGGTCTGCGTAGAACTTCCGTTCCGAATCCGCTACGTGTTCGTAAAACTCCCTCTGATACTAGCATATCAATACCTTTCTTCACAGTGAGCTTACTTGTTTGATACTCATGCGCAAGTTCATCGCCTGTAGGTAATTTTTCGCCGATTTGATAGGTTCCATTGGCAATTTTTTTCTTTACCTCCGTATAAACCTCCATATATTTTGGCTGTTTCTTCATAACTTACTCCCTCATACTCATCTCTATTACTTATACTTTAACATAAAAAATTGTCTTTTTACAGCTAAAAACATACCCATCATGAAAAGATATATATTTTTAACGAAAAGTATTTATTTATACTAAAAGCAATGTTACACTATTAAAAACGAACAGGAGGAAACGATAATGTCAAGACAAACTCAGTTAACATTTCCAGATGACTTTTGGTGGGGATCCGCTTGGTCAGCAGAACAATCTGAAGGGCGTGGAGAAACAGGAAAAGCAGAGACCGTATGGGATCGGTGGTTTCACGAAGAACCTCATCGTTTTTATAAACGAATTGGACCTAGTATTACGACAGACCATATCCATCGTTACCACGAAGATATTCAATTGATGAAACAAACCGGGCACAATTCATTTCGGGTGTCTATCTCATGGGCACGAATGTTTCCAAATGATGGGGTTGGTAAACCAAACGAGAAAGCGATAGCCTATTATCGAGATCTTTTTACCGAAATGAAAAATAATAATATCAAAGTTTTTGCGAATCTCTATCATTTTGATATGCCCGCAAAATTACAAGATAAAGGGGGATGGGAATCACGTGAAGTTGTTGAAGCTTATGTAAATTTTGCTGATACCTGTTTTCTAGCGTTTGGCGACTTAGTTTATCATTGGTTCACCTTTAACGAACCTTTGGGGCCAATCTTGGGCTCTTATTTAGAAGATTTTCACTATCCAAATCTCATTGATTTTAAGCGTGGTGCTCAAGCAGCGTTCTTTACCATATTAGCCCATGCAAAAGCCATTCAAACTTTTAAAAAATACCAGCTATCTAGCAAAATCGGAGTAATTCTCAATTTGAGTCCGACTTTCCCAAGAAGCCAAAATTCAGCAGATAAAAAAGCAGCAGAAATTGCGGATCTTTTTTATACTCGTAGTTTCTTAGATCCCATGGTCAAAGGAGTATTTCCAGAAAAACTAGTCTCTTTGCTGGAAGAATATGACCAATTACCCGTTGATTTCAATGACACAGACCTAAAAATTATTGAAGAGAATACCGCGCAGATACTTGGTCTAAACTACTATGAACCACGCCGTGTCAAAGCAAGAACTTCTGCCGTTAATTTAGAAAGTCCATTCTTACCAGAATGGTTCTTTGAACCGCATATTATGCCTGGTCGTCGAATGAATGAATATCGTGGATGGGAAATCTATGAAAAAGGAATTTATGATTTATGTATGGACATCAAAAATAACTATGGAAATATTGAATCCTTTATCTCAGAAAACGGTATGGGTGTTGCTAATGAAGAACGGTTCATGGATGAAAATGGACAGGTGATTGATGACTATCGCATTGAATTTATCCAGGATCATCTCGCCTATTTATGGAAAGCAATTCAAGATGGCTGTAATATAAAAGGGTATCATCTATGGACATTCATTGATTGTTGGTCATGGATCAATGCATATAAAAACCGCTACGGCTTAGTTTCTTTAGATTTAGCCACACAGAAACGTACAATAAAGAAAAGTGGCTTGTTTTACAAGGAACTAAGTAAGCAAAACGGTTTTTCCTACGATCTCGAGCGATTGGTAGATTAGCATTCACGAATATGATCGATAGTGATCTGTATAGAAGAAATCTGTTGCCACAACTCCTCTTTCGCACCTTTTAAGAAGGCGACAGGGTTTTATTAGTAAAAAAATAACCGTTTCCTTGCTAAAGTCGACGGTTATTTTTTTGTCATTTTTCACTGTGGCTAGGATACGAAAGAGCAGCATGGCAATAAATGTACCAGAATTTATCTGGAACTTATTAGCCGCTAGTTTCGATAATAATGCTTCCCTTTTCTTTAAACATTGCATTCGTTTTTAGATGTTCGAACACTTTTCAAAAATGACTACATCGAACACCTTATTCCAATTGAGAATAAGGTTTTGCCTATGTCGCTTATCGATTTTGTTTGAAAATATCCTTGTTAAAGTTGAAAAATCACTCTCTTCTTGCTATACTAACTATGTAAAGAGGAGTTGTTGCCACAACCCCTCTGCAGCGCCATTTAAGACGGCGACAGGTTTTTTAACTTAAAAGATAACCGTTTCCCTGTTAAAGTCGACGGTTATTTTTTTTTGTCATTTTTCACTGCGGCTAGGATACCAAAGATCAGCATGGCGGTAAATGTACCAAAACTGATCATTAGCCCGATTGCTTCCGCTGTGGACAAAAAGGCTTCTCCTTTCTGAAGAGTTAGTACTTACATTCATAAGCACCACCACCTTTCAAAGATAGCCACCGTCACAAACTTTACTGCAGTCAAATGGTACCATACTTCCATCAATAAAACTTTCAAATGCCAAGGATTTATCGTTATTTTTTTCACGGTGCATGGTCCATTTGCTTTGATTCATTCCATAGAATCGTCAAAATAACCCGCTGTTCTTTCTTCAAGCCTGATCCACTCTTTTCCGACCTTCTCCAGCCCCTTTTCTCAGTCCCAACCAAGTGTCTTCCATCAAGAAAAATAGTCAAAAGTCAATATCATTCTATTCACCAAAAACCACTTTTGTTATAGTAACAAAAAGGAGAATGCAGATGAGAAATGAACGAAAAATCATTCAAGATAGCACCCTTGGTGTAGAGGCTTTATTATTTAACGGCATCCAGCAGGAGTTTCCTAACCATTGGCACGAATATTATGTGATTGGCTTGATGGAAGCTGGGACGCGTCAATTCACCTGTCAAAATACCTGCTATATCGTTGAAGCAGGCGACTTGATTTTGATTCCGCCAAAGGCTGCCCACCGCTGCCAGCAACTCACGGAGGAGAAGCTGGTTTACCGTAATATCCACTTAACCCCGGAGAACATGGCGGTACAAGTACAAAAAATTTTTAACACTCAATTGACGCCCCACTTTCCTGAACCGGTCATTCGCCAAGTGAAAGAAAAAGAGGAATTTCATGCAGTTCACCAGCTGTTGCTGTCGGATCGCGGTGATGAGTTTGAAAAGCAAGAACGCTTTACTTGTCTGCTTCACGACCTGCTTGTTCCGTATGCGGATTTCACCCACGAACAAACGGACCCGGTGTCAAATAAAGCCGCAGCGGCAAAAGCCTATATCGATCAACATTATGCCGAAAAATTGTCCTTGAGTGAATTAAGTGACGTTCTTGGAATGAATCAGTACGTCTTGATTCGGCAGTTTACCAAAGCGTATGGGCTGTCGCCGTTTCAATATTTAAGTACGGTGCGCATCAGTGCTGCCAAGAAAAGACTAGAAGCACAAGAAGCAATTGCAGAAGTCGCTTTTCTGACAGGTTTTAGTGACCAAAGTCATTTTACCCGTATCTTTAAAAGCTTGATTGGGGTCACCCCGAAAGCTTACCAAACAATTTACCAAGAAGATGGAGTGAGAACGTATGAATAACCAAGAAAAATGTGTCATGATTATCGATGAACAATTACCGATTGGCTTAGTTGCAAATACTGCAGCAATTTTAGGCGCAACCTTAGGCAAATTGTTTCCCGAAGGAATCGGAGAAGATATTTACGATTCGACGGGCAGAAAACACCTTGGCATTGTCAACTTCCCCATTCCTATCTTAAAAACGAACAAGGAACAGTTGCAGACCATTCGTGAATCGATCAGTCAACAAGCGGATCCAGAAGTAACCATCATTGATTTTTCCGACGTTGCTCAGACCACCAATTCTTACGAGCAATACCGTCAGACGCTTGAGAAAATTCCCACAGAAACACTGGCTTATTTTGGTCTTTGTTTAAAAGGCAAGAAAAAGAGTATCAATAAAGTCGCTGGCAGCTTACCGTTGTATCGGTAAAGCGCTAATAAGAAAACGGTCGTTTAAAACAAGTTGTCTTTTTGTCGGCCGAACAGTCTTCTTGCTATATACGTTTTTTATAAACAGTCCTATAAAAAAAACAAACACTTTTGAGGTGTTTGTTTTTTTGTAAGAGATTTTCTAGCATACATTTTCTTGCTCTTTGATTTTGACAAGATCAATTGAAAAATAAACTACTCTCCTTGATAAATATTCAGCCCCACTTCAGTATCTTCTACACAACTGTTCGCTGGTGCTTTAACAATCAGAAAAAGAAAGTAAAAGTCTCCCACACAAGAAGCGGCATGTGCGGCAGCAATCAAGGTAAAAAGAGATGCCGTCAACCAGCCAAATAAATAAAATAGAAAGAGACCCACAGAAATGCCAAGGAATGGCGCCAATAAAATGATGGCAAATTTCCCTTTTGAATAAAAGGAATGGGGACTCGTGGCATATGCTACGCCATTTTTGAACCCAAACTTTACCTTCCCTTTAGGGTCAAAAAGCTTGAAGAAGGCACCATGGATCAATTCATGAATAATGATGAGAATAAAATATGCAACCATTAAGATCAAAAGATCGAAAATAAACGAAGTTTCAGCATTTGACCCATGACCACCTAAGACAAAGAGTGTAAAGAACACATAGAAAAAAATAAAACTAGGGATCGCCGCGAGATTCAATCTCTTTATTGTTTTTTGATCATCCATCAAATTGATTTGTTTGAGTAATTTCATCGCTGTTCTCCTCTTCTTTTTGTCATTCTTCTTAGTACATGATTTCTATGAATTCCCTTTACCCAACCAATAAGAGCAGCAAACACAAAACCAGTGCCGTTAAAACGAAGAGGAAATTGATCATCTCTGGCGCACTTTCAAACCTTCTCTTTAATGGCGGAGGACGAAAACTTGGATTCATGCTTTTCGTTTGGTAGTCCACGCTGCTTGATAAAAAGCTGTCGGAAGGGATCATAAACACTAAAAGAACGCCATAAATAATGGAGGCAGGAATCAGGAGTGAGCATTTGGCTAGGTAGCCAATCAGTAGACTCACGATCAAAGGAATAGCTACGTACAAAACACTTTGGTACAGTATTCGCCGAATTGGTTTCATGGGGAAGTCTCCTTAGTCAGTAATCGTTACGCACAGCAAAAAATAATTTTATTTACTTATCAAATAAATATACCATTGCTTTTAAAGACTGTAAACACGCCAGAAAACCAAGTCGATGCTGCCAAGCGCGGCTGCCCAATGATTGGTGCAAAAAAAGAAGTGGTTTCTTCCCACTTCTTAAAAAGCACTCTACTTGCCTTTCTATCCTCGCTTAACCTCTCAAGATAATCGGCAAACCGTTTAGTAAACCGTTATACTTACCAGATTGCTTCCTCTCTTCCCTTTGAAAAAGACACGACGCTGGAAAAAGAAGCCTGCGAACCTTGTCTCTTTATTAAAACTTCTTCTGAAAATTATTCGTCTAAAAAAATCATACGACCTTGTCTTTCCTTTTGGTTTCCTACAACTCCCGATCTACTTGAGAAAAGACTGCGAAACCTTCTTTAGAAAAGCAAACGTCTCAAGAAAAAATAATCGTGCGGTTTCTGCCCTTCCTTTTTGCTTCGTACAATGCTTGATCTGCTTGGTAAAAGGTTTCTGAAATGTCTAACGCAGAGGCTGCTTCTGAAATCCCTGCCGAAAAGTAAAGGGTGAGTTGGGCGGTTTCTAATTTCAACTGTTCATTGCTTAAAAACAAATGGAATTCTTCAATAATTTTTTTCACAGCATCAGAAGTATTCTCTTTAAATAGGACTAAAAATTCTTCGCCGCCATATCGATAGACTTCGACTAAATGGGAAGGACTTTTCTGGTAGAGAAACGTCATCAGTTTTTCCGAAAAGAAGGATAGGGCTTGATTGCCGATTTGATGTCCATGGTGATCATTGATGCGCTTAAAATGATCTAAATCCATCATCACCACGACGAGCTGGTCCTTCTCAAGTAGCGCCAGCTTTGAAATATCCTCGTTCAGACTGCGGAAATTTTTCACCTTGGTCAACTCATCATAATTGCGTTCAATGATTTTTGTGTTAATTTTTTCCAGGAAATTTTTTTGATTCTGCAAATAATACTTCCATAAAGAAACGATCCCCACAGATCCAATGCCTAAAGACACTACATCCCAAACCCTAATTTCGCGGCGATAAAAAAGCAAGGCGTTGAGCATCGGCGAGACAACTGTAACGAAAATCGAAAATAGGTAAAATGCCGTGTGATTTGGTTGTCCATAAAATCTTTTCTTTAATAAGCCCGTAACGATTAAAATGATGTAATTTAATCCGATAATAAAGAGCATGGCTTCCCATTCAAATTTATTGATCAATGCAAAAAAGGTCAGCAAAATGACGGGTACTAACCCAACCAGATAGATTTTTTCTTTGAGAATGCCAAAATAATAAATAAAGATTGGAATCGTATATTCATACGCAACATAACCGATACTGTTCAAAGAAAATGATATAATAAAGTAGACTTGCGAAATAAACAAAACAATACCAATAAGAATTTTAAACGACAGGCGTAAATTCAATTCTTTGAAGTTCTTGATAAACAAATCATACGAAATGAGCAAGCTCACGACTAACACAGAATAGATCGCAGCATAAATCAGATGGACAAACACACTACTCCTTCTTTCTTTCATAGATTTTTCTTTAAAATCGTTCGCCCATGATTTTGAAAGGCTCGATTCTTTAACGATGCAGCGCACGAAATAAGCTTTTTTCCTGCACTTCATGAAACCAAAAATAAAGCGACCCCAGAAAGGAGCAGAAACCAATGTCTGAGAAAATAGAACAAGAACTCTTATCGATATTTCCCCAATTATATTTTGATGCCCAGCCTATCTTTCAAATGAAAGCAGATAGTCAGAAAGTGATTGGCTACGAATTATTATTGAGAAGTACCGAAAGAAATAGGTTTCCCCTTTCCTTCTTCCAGCAAGTGATCAAATACAAAAAATTACATACTCGTTTACTGCAGTGGTATCGAAATGAAATTTTCAGCTTGCTTCATCCGAACGAAGAAACAAAAATCAGTCTCAATATCCACCCGCAACAACTCAGCTACCCAGAAACCTTTTTGATGTTAGCTGATTTAGCTCCCTACCATGATCGTATTTTGATTGAGATCACCGAAGACGATACAGAACCTTCTATCGCTTGTGATCCCAAGTCCTTTCTTATGAACAAAATCAACCAAATAAAAAAGATGCGCTTTTCTGTCGCATTGGATGATGTAGGGACAGGCATTCATTCACTGACAAATATTGCACCGATGCTGGATAAAATCGATGTGATCAAGTTTTCGCCTATCTCGTTGCGAGTCCTGTCCCAAAAAGAGATTTTCTTTTTGATCGACTTCTGGCGAAATATCGCCAGCAATCGTAAAATCCAATTTATTGTCGAAGGGGTCGAAACCTCGGATATCCATGAGTACCTACTTGAAGAAGAGATTTTCCTTCAACAAGGGTTTTATTTGGACAAACCTGCCCCAGCTGATCAATTAAAGCGAAAAAAATAGCCACCACATCGTTTATTTTTCTCACTATACGTGATTAAAAATAAACGATTATTAAAAAAATGAACAGATGCCCTTCAAATATAACACAAATAATTTTATTTGCAGAATTTTTGCTGATTCGGCATCGTTTAAACGGTGATTTCACATGAGAGAAAGTAGAAATCAAAGAAAAGACCTTTTTTTGATAGGTGGATAGACAAAAAGCATTCAAGAAGTCAATTCCTGAATGCTTTTTGTCTATTCACTCTTTTTTCGATACACCCCTTCTATTTCAATCGCTCACCTTCCCTAATTGCAAAAGTATTAAAAATAGTCATCACTTCTTACCTACTCGTCTTGCTAGAAGTGATTCCTACCATTCCCCTCCTTGATTCATCTCACATTGAAAACCAGAGAATGTTTCGCTTTTGTTCCTAGATTGTAACCACACAGTTCTTTTAGATAAAAGCGGTAATCATTTTCAACGATTCGAATGATCTCATTGTCGGAAAAATCGTCGAATCGCATCATTTCTGTGACTAAGACCAGTTTGGCGTCGATGCCCAGAATATCTGGGGTGATCGCCCAAAATGTTTCTGGTGAAATGGCTGCTACCAATTCATCAAGGAGGGCCAATTGCTTTTCAACATACGCCGCTAAAGCGCCATTGGCGCGGTGTGACTCCGCAAATTTCTTTTGAAATCCATCAAGGTATTCTGTTTTTGAAGTAAATACCGTCATACTTTTTTACTCCTTTCTTTGAGGGGAACAAGCCCCGTTATTTTCTTCCTAAAGCTCAGCTTGTTCTTCTAGTTATTCATTCACTATTTTTTCTAGTTGCTGAAAAAGCCCCCAGGCACAGGCGTCAATGCAGAATATCCAGCAATCCTCTAACCAGCTGCTTGTAATGCTCTTTTTGATCTTTTGCTCCATTTTCTGCCTTGATTGAAAGACTTTGCTCAATGGCTGCTTGAGGAATCAGCAGATGAGTATTTAAACTTGAGATAAAGGAGACACTTTCTTCCAATAATTGATACTCTTTTTGCAGGTTGCTGGGTAATTTATATTTACGTAAAGGAAATAAATAGCGAGCATTGGCTTTTATTTCTTCTATACGATCGTTTTCTAGTAAGTAACGCATGGTATCGAGTTGCTTTCCTTGGTGATACGGGCAACTATCTGCACTCAGCAGATGGGTATAGTACCCGATGTATTCACTATTTATGATGGTTCTTTCAAACGCTTCTTTCTTGATTTTCATCTTCTGTATCCTTCTTTCAAAGCTATCACTGACCTCACTTATACAGCGTTTGTGGTATCACTAAGTACTGTTTCTTCTTTTGGTCCATTTTTTGTTAAATCTTTCATCAAAAAAAGAGAAACTGTAAGTTTTCCCCACAGTTTCTCCTTTACGCTTCTAGCGATGCCTATAGTTAAGGAGCGACGCTTTCACCGTGTTTCTTTTTTCTTGTTACTGCGACGACAAACAGTACTAGGAGTGTATACCCAAGAATGATCAAACTGCTTGTGTTTGATGAACCTGTTTGTGGTAATTTTCCTTGTCCGATTTGAGAACCATCTGCTACGATCGTTTTCTTATTGTCATCGTCTGCTTCTTCCTCTTGCGTCACCGTTTCACCGATTCGACCGGTCACGGAGACTTGCCCTGTCGTCGCCTCTGCGACGCTGGTTTCCGATAGATCCCAGACAGTCAGAGTCAGTAACACAGCGACGAAAAGAACGATTCGTTTTCGTTTTTTCATACGATAGATCCCTTCTTTACTGGGATTTCAATTCTTAGTCTTCCTCTACATCCGGCGCAAAGCTCAAGACCAATTTGAAACTTGGATTTGATTCTTCTGATGCATCGGTCGGTGTTGCTTCACCAGTGAACGCAAACGTGCCTTCATTCGTACCTTGGTTGCCTTCAAGGGTAAATAATTCTGTTTCTGCTACGGTTGGTGTGCCGTTTTCAAACAACTCGATACCATTTACGTTTAACAAGTCTACTTCATCCATATTCAATGGTGTATCGACACCCGCAACAGAAGCGATCACACCAACTGCTGAGTTATTTGTCACAGTGTAGCTAGGTGAAACGATCTCTTTGTGGCTTGACTCTTCTGTTGTATAGAACAAAGCAGTCGTTGGAATCGTCACATTGATCCATTGGTTCAAATCGTCGGGATTTGGTCCAGGGGTTGTGTTATCGAATGATCCGATGATCCCGTTTACTTGGACATCTCCTGACGTATCGCCTTCACGTCCGTCAATGGTTTGTGTCGCAAAAGCGGTGGTGCCGCTTGCGATTACTCCTGCGATTGTTGCGGTACTTAGAATAGCTGCTACAAATTTTTTCATTTTTATTTCCTCACTTTTCCTTTTTTTTAATTCTTAACGATAATCGTTAATTCAGCTTCAGTGACCCCTTGTTTTTCTTTGCTTTCAGGGTCGTAAATATTGATCGTGGCTTTGGCGGGATATTCCCCTTTGGCCAACGGTGTCGCCAAGGCGACATTTTCAACAAATTGGTTTGGATAGATCGCACCGGAAGAATAGATGACTTCTCCGCTCGACAGTAAAGAGATATCCACGGCGATTGGGTACACATTGGTGCCTGGATTGACGATCTCGATGGATCCTGTGCTTTGACCATTTTCAAAAATGGCTTCTGGATTGATTTGCAGCGTGAAATAATTCGCATCCGCAATCTCCTGCGCTCGTTCAGAAACCCGCTGATCGGTGGCATCGCCAGATTCTGGCAACAGGTCGGCACTGATCAAAGGGACTGCTGTTTTTGATTGGTAAAAGTAGTACCCGATCCCACCGATAAGTACTAGCAACAGCAACAACCACAAGATCCATTTCCATCGATCCTTCGTTTCGGTTTGATTCGTTTGCTCCAATGGATTCACCTCCTTCGCGTTTGGTACGATCTTTTTTCTTTAATCTCGTGGGACAAAGCGTAAGACGATGCGATACTTCGGTACGAGCAAGTCTTCATAATACCCACCTTGGTCGGCTTCTGTATCAACGATCCATTGGGGATAGTCTCCATAGAAGTCCCCCGTTAAGGAAATCGGCACGCGGCTTCTTTCTTCTAGGCGAACCAAGTGTTGTTCCTCCATCGCTTCATAGAGTTGGATCTGTGTTTCTTCCGTTTTTAGATTCAATCGCAACAGCGGGGTTGAAATATCGTCATAGGTCAGGGTTGGGTCTTCTTCTTCGCTTTCACTTTCGGCATAGTCGAGAGGATCTTCTCCCGCTTCTAACAAGACAATACTGGCACTATCATCGATCGCCAGTTGATTGACGTAGGTATCCACGGCAAGTGGCGATTGATTGCGGATCTCATACGTTTGGCTTTCAAAATTACGATTCGATTCCGCTGTGTTGTACAAGGATTCGAAGACCATTTTGGTCGGGATCGTCACTCGCATATGCTCCAGTTTCGATGTCACATCGATACCGACTGTCAGCTGGTAGGCTTTATTCCCCACCTCAAGAACAGCGAAGTAGCTACCATCTTCGTCCACTTCTCGTGTAAGATCCGTTTCTACGATGCGAAAGTCATCCGTCATATCCGCTTCCGTCAAGACGTTTGCGGCTTGCGCACGACTTTCTTGAAGGATCAAAGCATCTAATTCTTCTTGCGTGCTTAATTCATTAATTTTATAGCGATCTAAGGTGATATTGTATGCTTCAAAGTTCACACCTTTAATCACGGTTTGACGAGCGGTCACATCGACATAGGTCTCAATCGACGGTTTTGATAAGAAAATCGACACTTCTGTCTCGGTTTCCAATCGTTCATTTTCTCTTAGTGGAATACGGAAATAGCGATACAGTTGATTTTCATCACGATAGTCGCCCCATTCGATTCGTTCAGAGTTTTTGTCTAATTCGACAAGTTCTCCGTCAGTATTGGTATAGGAGATCACTGTGATATCGGTATCCTCGTACATAGAACCAGTGATTTCAGTCGACTGATCACTCAATGCATCAATTCGGGCAACGAGGCCTTCTGGTTCTGAAAAACGAATTTTATTGTAATTATTTTTCGCAATCACTTGATAAATATCTGTTTGTGTTTCAAGACTTTCTAAGGAACCATCGAATTGTTCGCCACTCAGCAATCTGGAACGTGCTTCGCCATTTCCTGTGCCTCCATAGGGGAAGGTATTCCCACCATTTCGATTGATTCGCATCGTTCCTGAAATATTGATAAATTCTTCCGTTGGTGCCTCTAAAGAAGCATTTTCCCAAACTGCTAGTTTTTGACTCGCCACATTGATTCGCAAACCATTCGCAACCGTATTTTGTGCGGAGCGGATCAAACGCTGCAATTGCGCATTGGCTTGACCAGTTCTTGTCGTAGGGTGACTAATTTCAAACAAATTCACATTGTTTATATTCAATCGTGCATTGGCTAGTCTGAAATAAAGAACTTCAGATTTATTTCTTATGGTTTCTAATACAACCGTAGCGTCTTCTTCTGCGGAAAATGAATTACGGACATTGACTAGTGGTCGATTGATAAATTCTGCTGATGTCCCCATGCCTGTTCGATTATCAGTCATGAAAAAATTAGCTCTGGCCCCTACCATGATGTTCGCAAATGAATTCGAATGATTGCTTGAGGCATTCCCTCCCGCTTGCGTATTTAATCCTCTCGCAACCCCTTTAAAGGTCGCGTCATCATTGAGAATGAAATTAGAGGAAGTCGTGACTCTAAAGATTCCTCCAGATTGATCCACGTCAAGGGTAGCTCCTTTGCCAATCCGAACAAATGAATTACTAGCCGTCAACCATATAAAGCGGGAATCTGAAGTCGTTCGATCTCTTCTTGACGTCATGGTGGCATTGTCTTGCAATTCCACTCTTTGTGACACTCGGATTCTGGCGTAATTTTGACTTGTAGCTGAATTTTGAATCGCCGTCGTTGTTGGCTCTGTCAAATGAACTTCAGCATGTTGTCCCAGCGTAACGGAACGAACAGTGGTGTTTCCTGTCATTCCCCTCGCTGCGTTGATTCTCGTATAGGAATTTTCGCCAAATAGCAGATCCGTCGTTCCGACGCCTTGTAAAAATCGTCCCCCCGTATCAACTTCGACTTTACTTGCTTCTTCCATCGTAAATTTCGAGTTCGCCAAGGTTAAACGAAAGACCGCTCGTGCTGCTTGTCGTGTAGTATGATTGACCGTTACTTTCGCTTCACGTCCAAGTTTGATTTCTTCTCTAAAGCGGAAAAAATCAACATTTGCATTGCTTCGTCCAGAAACGGTGATCTCAGAGTGATCGCCCACATGCAACCTGCGAATGGTTGAAGAAGCAGCAGATGAGGTACCGCCGGTAAAGCCTTGTGCGGTTTGTAGGCTGATCGTATTTGCTTCACCAATATAGATATCTGTTGTGCTGCGACCAGTAACCAATGGTCCTACTTGATTAAGGGTGATGGTTGCATTTGCTTCTGATAGAAATTGGGATGCCGCCGACGTTGAACCCAATGCAATGAAAGGATTGGCGGCCGATGACGTGCGAGAATAGTTGATTGTCGCTTTTTCTCCTAGAAAGAAGCGTCGTTGCACGGAAAACGCATTGGCTGCTGCACTCGTTGAATGCTCAGCAATCGTGATTTCAGCCCCTTCAAGCAGCTCAAATTGATCGACCATCGTTCCAGCGGTGAAGCCATGACCTAACACACCAGTAAGTTTCGCGTATTTCCCTAAAGTTACCTGAGCCAAGCTTGCATTGACGAACGCCCCACGCTGATTCACAGCTATTTCTGAATAGTCACCAATGGTGATTTTTCCGTTGCTCGATGCTAAACCGATGACGACATTCGATGTACTCGCTGAAGAGGTCGTTCGCGTTCTCGGTACGTCAATTGTTGTATGACTGCCGACTTGAACCGAAGACGTTGCGAAAAAGGTGCGATACGCTTGACCAACAGTGGCATTACTAGGTTCACTGATGGCTATTTCCACCTGATCACCAATCGAAATACTGTCAACGGCTATGTTGCCATTAAACCCGTTGCTATGCTGATTGTTCATTTTCACATGGTCTTGGATCACGATCGTGGAACTCGCCACCCCTGTAAACATTGGTCCATGCTGCGAGACCTTGGTTTGTGTGTGCTCCCCCAAATCGATGGCAGAATTCGCACTTCGAAGTTGAATAAATGCCCCGGTCGTTGTGCCCGTCCGCGTTCCCTCGATGATGGTAGGTTGGTCTGCGGTACTATTTTCAACGACGAAGCGGCGTCCGACATTGATGGCGGGTGTCGTACTGACTGTTCCATACTCAGATAGCTTTAACTGACTACCTGCTTGTAACCGTATCTCTCCTAACGTACTGGTAGAGTTCCCGGAAAGTCCTTGTCCTGTACCAACATCCAGAGTTGCCCCTGTGGCTAACGTCAATCGGCTATCTTGATTGGCATTTGGCAAGGAGACCATCGCACCAGATTGGCGGATCGTCGTCACACTTCCTTGACCAAAATCAAGGCTTGCTGCGGTACCCGTCATGTGAAAGACGGTGCCAGTATTGCTGTTGGTACTGCGAGTGACAGAAATTTCAGCTTGGCTAGCGACTGCTACTTGGTTCATTTCAAAAATCGGTGTGGCATTTGAGGAGCGATGATTGATCGTCAATTGTCCTTCAACCAAAAGCCTTTCCGCCGTGAACAAGGTTGGAATAGAAGACGTCGCTGTCGTCACCACATTGGTTCCTTTGAAATGAAGTTGTGCTTGGTTGTTATTCACCACGCGTCCTGCGGTAGTGGTCAGCTCCAGTTGGGTATCTTCAAAAGTAATCGTTGATGCCCCAGTTGTTTGAGCCAGCCCTTGCGCTGACTGGATGCCTTGTTGCTGCACCCCTTGCCAAGTCAGTTGAACAGGTGCTGCAAACTGCATCAGGTTCTCGGCTGCCGTCTGTGAAACGATCACAGGCATCTCTTGACTACGAAAAGTAACGTTCGTCCGTTGGATCCCACTGATTGGCTCAGTTAATGCCAAGTTGCTGGCAAAAGTAAGCACTAGCGATTGCTCATTGGCGATTTCTTCGTAACGATACTCCGTGCCCTCTTCATCGGTGAAGGATTCCCCAAGTAAAATTGCCCGCAATTGCGCCTCACTTGCTACAGTCAGTTGGATGGTTGCAGCTTCTGCATCGAACCCTTCGACTTGCTCGTTTTCAGATTCAGGCTCCTCTTCATCTTCTGAGCTGTCTGGCGTTTCTGCTTCGGGCAGTGCTTCAGTTTCTTCTACTTCTTCTTGGCTAGCGGTCGTTGAATCATCGGTGGCTTCCGATGAGGTTGTTTGTTCCTCGCTGCTTTGCTCGGTTGACTCTTGCGTTTCCGATTGATCAGCAGAATTATTGGTTTCCTCCCCAGAAGATTGTTGCGTCCCTTCAGAAAGTGACTCTGTTTCTGCATAAGCAACTTGCTGGAACGCCATCGTCGTGTTGACGCCCGTGCTGCTCAGTAGTAATACGGCCGAAAACAATGTAAGTAATTTCATCATATCCTCCTTTCTTCAAGTCTTTGTTGCGTTAAGAAAGCTGAAACCTAGGAAATAGCTTCTTGCTTTTTCACGCAAAGCTGTCTCAATATTCTTCGTTTTTGAGGGAACGACAAAAAAAGACATTTTGATGAATCAAATGTCTGGAGAAAGTTGTTAGATTAAGTTTTCATAAAATAATAACTACATACGAGTTCTGTATTCTCAAAAACGAAGGTTATTGGGACAAATTATTTGTAAGTATGACACGCGTGTTCCTTACTAAACTAAGAATAGCGTGGTCGTTTCTCAAAGGAAAATCATTATTTTCATAAACACCTGAAATAGATGAATAAATAACATACCTGTTTGAACGCGTGACCAGCACAGCAATTGGTTTAAAAGAGCGGTTTTTGATGGGGATTTATTTTCCTTTCGAGGTGTTCCCAATCGCGATCATCCGGGAGAGATTTCAACAATAAGTAATCTGTTTTGACTTTATAATCAACGAGGTAGCGATTGTAATTGGTCACGATCAAATCGATATGGGCAGCATGAAGCGTATGTTTTGTTAAATATTGCAGTTGAACAAACGTCAATTTATGCTTGCTGCCAAATCGCTGGATCGCTCGGGTTTGGATATGCTGGCACACAAAATGATCCCCTTCTAAGAGGAAATAAATGGTTTTTGCTGGTGCATAATAATCGAAAATCAGCTCGCTATAAATCGTTAAACTGACACAGATGTCTTCTAAGTAGGCAGTAGACAAAGAGAGTTTTTTGCTCTGCTCCTTAAGAAATTGTAAGTTCTTTTGGTAACTCTCACTGTTGGAACGCATGATCACCTCTTTGATATCATCCATTTCCTTGTTCAAAACCGGCGCAATCGCATGGTTAATTTTTCTCGATAAAAAGAAAGAACGTAAAAAAGTCGCAACCGTTTTGGCTTGTGCTTGGGGCACCTCATGGTTTTGAAGAAACAAGTCCGTCACAGTTGTGATGGCTTCGCCTTGATGAAATTGTTGGTAAAACTTTTCCTCTCGTTCTTCTTGATCCAAGGTTCGCTTGCACAAGGTGACTAAGTAGATCCAAGCGAATTCTTCTTTAGGCAGCTGAACCTGATAGATTTTTTCAATGCCTTCCTTCAGTGCGTATAGCTTGGAAAAACTGTTCCCTTTATACGCCTGTCTAACGAGTTCTTTCGGCATAGTGATACGATAGCCGAGGCTCGCACGCTTGATGGCAATATAAAATGTGTAGTAAAACGCTGCGGGAGTCGCCCCAGATCCGATTTCATAATAGCCGAACTTGTCCTCCAATTGACCTAAGATCAAGTCATGCAAGGCTTGATCTGGAACCAACGTATAGATCGTTTCCACACCTTCGTAATAAAAATCTTTGAAAAACTTACGCAAGTTGGCTTCACTTCCTTCAATCGTTAAGGGATTAGATGCCCACTGCAAGCCATAGCTTTTTAAAATAGGGTTTCGCTGATTGAGTAGACGCCGAAACGTACTCTCTGAAAAATGATAATGATGTGCCAGCTCATCCACCTTAGATAGTTTGCCATGGAAAATATTCCCGATAATTTCAAATAAGCATTCATTTTTTAACAAGCTTTGCTTTCTTTTTTGATAGTCTGCTGGCTTTTTCTCTTCGAAAACAAACCCGCTATTGCCCGAAACGAGGGCAATACTGTCCCCAAAATATTCTTTCATGTATTTGATATCATTGGCAATCGTTCGTTGCGTCACCTGATTGCGCTCTGCTAAGTCGCCAATCGTGAACACACGGTCTCGCTCAATCGTACTCAGCAGCCGAAACAAGCGCGCGGTCGTACGGTTGCTGATGAAGGCCAATTGCAACTCTCTCATTCATCCCACTCCTTTTTTTCAAGAAATTCTTTTCTATACTATTACATAAATAGCACACTATTTGGTAATTATATACTCAAATTTATATATTTTTAATCAAAAAACCTACTAAAAATGAAAAAAATAACGAGGAGAAATTCACTTTTTAGACTTATCATATTCTTTTTTGCTGGAGGAAAAAGAAAAAAAGCCGCAAACAGCGCTCGATGAAAGAGCTGCTTGCGGCTATTTTGGTTTTCTCATTAAAATAAATACTGGGCTGTAATCGAGGACTGGCACTCGATCAGTTTTTCTGGAATCCCTTCGTACAACACTTCGCCACCGCGAATCCCGCCATCAACACCGACATCGATCAGCCAATCCGCTGCTTTCATGACCTCAAGGTTGTGTTCGATCACGATCACCGTGTTGCCTTTTTCCACTAGTCGTTCGATGATTGCCAAAATGCTCTTGATGTCTGCCATGTGCAATCCGGTTGTTGGTTCATCCATAATGTAGATATTGCCTTTTTTGCTTAATTCTTTTGCTAACTTCAGTCGTTGGCATTCACCACCAGACAAGGTATTCAATGGCTGTCCAAGGGTCATGTATCCTAGTCCCACAGCCAAAATCTGTTTTAGTTTTCTTTGAATCGCTTTTTCCTCAAAGAATTCCACCGCTTCTGTGATGCTCATGGCAAGGACTTCATCGATCGACTTGCCTTTCAAGCGATACTGGTAGACTTCTTCTTTAAACCGTTTGCCGCCGCAGGCCTGACACAAAACCTCGACGGAATCCATAAAGGACAGTTCCATCTTGATGGTCCCGTGGCCTTTGCACGTTTCACAGGCGCCTTCGGAATTGTAGGAAAAAAGACCTGCTGAGACCTTGTTTTCTTGGGAAAATAACTTCCGAATGTCATTCATGATCCCAGAATAGGTCGCTGGATTGGAGCGGATATTTCCCGCCACCGCTGATTGATCGATCGTAATGGCTTCGGGGTATTCTTTACCAAAAACCCCATTCACTAAACTGCTCTTTCCAGAACCAGCAACACCGGTCACCACTGTAAATACTCCTAATGGCACCCGCAGTGCTGTATTTTTCAAGTTATGCAGCGTCGATTTTTTCGTTTCGATAACCTGCTGACTCTGGCGAGGTGCTTCTTTAAAGTCCACCATCTGTCCAAATGCTTTGCCAGTCAGTGTATCTGAGCGCAGCAATCCTTCAAAGGTTCCTTCGTAGGTAATATAGCCGCCATTTTTCCCCGCTTTAGGACCAACATCGATAATATGGTCAGCTGCTTTAATGACGTCTGGATCATGCTCCACTACGATGACGGTGTTCCCTTTGTCCCGTAGTTTGACTAACAATTCATTCAATCGATGGACATCTCTTGGATGCAGCCCAATACTCGGTTCATCAAAAATGTAGATCACATCGTTCAAGCTAGAAGACAAGTGTTTGACCATTTTTACCCGCTGACTTTCCCCACCAGAAAGGGTCGTCGTTTCACGGTCTAAGGAAACATAATCCAACCCGATATTGATTAGATCAGTGATTCTCGCTTGGATGTTTTGAAGCAGTGGTTGGACACTCTCCTCCGAGATTTCTTGAAGAACCGTCAATAGTTCATCCACTTGCATCGCCAAAAAGTCCGCAATCGAATAGCCCGCGATTTTGCACGCGAGTACTTGTGGATTGAATCGTTTCCCCTGACAGTCAGGACACTTCTGTTCATTCATGAAAGAAGCGATTTTCTTCTGGGTAGCAGCGGAGCTTTCATTGCCACCTTTGATATTGGAGCGATTAAAACGAGCGACTAAGCCTTCATACGTGGAACTCATCCCTTCCATATACAAGGAATCGATTTTTTCTCCTTGGGCATACAAAAAGCGGTTCATTTCTTCTTCGCTATATTCTTTCAACGGCTTGTCATTGTCAAAAAAGCCCGTATTGGTGAAAGACTTCAGCAGCCAAGAGCCAACTTTATAGCCAGGAAGCAAGATCGCCCCTTCGTTTAAGGACTTTTCAAGATCCAGTGCCTTTTCTAAATCTAAGCCGACGATGCGCCCAATCCCTTCGCAAGTGGGACACATCCCATGAGGATCATTGAAGGAGAAATTCCATGCAGGACCTAAATACGGTTGACCAAGACGAGAAAAAAGCAAGCGGATCAAAGGATTGATATCTGTGATCGTCCCTAATGTAGAGCGGGAATTGCCGCCTAAACGGCTTTGATCAACTACTACCGCCATCGAAAGATTGTCGATGGCGTCCGCATCGGGCTGGCTGTATTTTGGCAAAAAGTTGCGGACAAATTTCGAAAAGTTCTCATTCAGCTGTCGCCCAGCTTCTTGTGCGATCGTGTCAAAGACGATCGATGACTTGCCTGAACCAGAGACACCCGTGAAAATCGTGATTTTTCTTTTGGGAATCTTCAAGTCAAAGCCCTTCAAATTGTTCTGCCTGGCGTTGTGGATCGTAATGTATTCCTGCATGCTATACCCTCCCAGATTCTGTTGAATTTTTTCAGTGAGCGACCATTATAGCACAAACATTCTCGCTGTTTCTCGGAATTTTGAAAAAAAACTATGTTTATTTTATGTTTTGTTCTAAATGCTGGAATAGCAAGGATAGAGGGCTTATGCGATTTTTCGATAACTGTTGCATAGAAAGGAATTTAGCGTGCGAACGAAGTTAGAAGACAGAGCGAAGAACGAGTATTTTGAATGACCTTAAATTGCTAAAAGGTAAAAAAACAGTCTATTTCCCCTTGCTTGCAAAGTGAAATGGACTGTTTTCATGAAATAACCTTTAACCGTTTGAAGCCGACTGTTATAGATCAGCTCAATGCAGTTGACGGAAACGTTTTGATCAATGTCACCGTTTCTTCTGCCCCATAATCCCCTTCGGCATATAAAGTAAGATACTCTTCCAACAAATAGTCAGCAAGGTCTTGGGAAGATTGCGTAAAACCAGCCTTTTCATAAGATTTGACTGCAGCAATATTTTTTCTCGATGGTCGCATCATCAATTTTTGAATGCCGAATGTTTCATGTAAATGATCACCGAGGGTGACGATCGCATCGGTGCCAAATCCTTTGCCGCAATGAATTTTCCGATTCAACCAGATATCCAGTTCTGCTATGCCGTCTTTTAGATGAAACGAGGAGTAACTAATAAAGCCAATCGGTTCACCTGCATGTAGAATCAAAAAGCCTCTGCCATCTTGCGGTTGGGCACCAGTAAAGTAATACTCTTGATAGTCCTCAAAAAACTCTGCTTCAGTGGCGATCGGTGCATTAGGATAAGAAGGTGGTCCGGAATGATACTTTGTGGTTTCAGAGTGAAAACACCATTGATAGACCGCTTCTTTATCTTTGATTTCCGCAGGGGTTAAAGTGACTTTGTTGCCTATTACCATGTAGCATACTCCTTTGCTTAGTTAGTATATGATAGCTGCTGTGCCTATTTTAATCAAAGGTACTTTAGAAAACAACTGCTCGCCAATTCGTTTATTAAATATAGATTTCGTTTAGGAAAACAAAAAACCAATTGCTTTCTTTCATTTTTCAAAGACTTACTATGTAGGTTACATACATAAAAAAAAACCGAAACAGCAGACTTCCTCTCTGTTTCGGTCTTACTTCATTAGTCTACGAAAAATTCTTCTAACACTTCTTGCATTTCATAGGCATGTGCCGATTTGTTCCACCTATCGATTCACTGAGACGGCCATCCGGTGATAGGTATGGCGCTTGCCTCTGACGGCGATGGATAGTTGCAAGATGTTCTCGGGATCAGCGGTCCCAGAAAAACCTGCATCTCCGATATGATGAAGGTCGCAGCCGGCACGTTTGCTAGTCAATGCCAAGGCACGGATCGTACCTTTATCTGCACCTTCCTGTGTAGTGCCAATGGTGCCCATGACCAACTTCTCTTTTTGGTGGATAAAGGCCACTAGATCACTCATATGTTGTTCACTCAGCCCAGGAATCGTGCCCGCGATGGGTACAAGAATAACATCGGCTCCAGCTTGAATGAACGCAGACGCAATTTCTTCATCTAACACGGGTTCATTGACACCAGCTCCGTGCATTTTTCCAGCAATAATGATCCCAGAGAAAACGGCTCTTGCTTGTTTGATTGCCGCTGTAATCTCTTTATTTGAAACGCCAGTGGAAGGATTTCCTGTCAGACAGATAAAATCAAATCCAAGTGCTTCTGCGCGAGCCATGTTTTTCTTTGTTGCCAAACGCCCAGTCGCGATAGTTGTCAGCTGTTCCATCTGCTCCGCACAATCGTCGACAGGCTCAAGATTGACCCCAACAGGCCGCCCCGTTAAGCATTGCAAAAAGCGAATGGGGTCATCCGTTGTCGGTAATCCTTTGATAGCGCCATTTCCGCAATCAAATAGGTTCAGTAAAATCAAATCTGCCCCAAATGCAGCGACGAATTCAGCATTGGTGATTCCTCTAGACATTGGATCGATTTGGACATCATTTTCTGCAACGATCGTCCGCCCCGCACTTCCTCGGATACTTTCCAATAGCTGGTCTTTATCAAATGATTTAAAATCAGCTGCCGTGCAATTCAATAATCGTTTTGTCTTCATTTTACGCCTCACTTTCTGAACCGAGTTCACTGGCTAATGTCCGATTATCCAGCATTTTGAAGAATGGATAATAGATGGCGATAGAAACCGTCAGATTCACCAGTTGTAAGATTGCCCCCGAAATATGTCCGCCTGTGGCTAGATAACCGCCGATGATTGGCGGCATCGACCAGGGCACCAAAACGACGGCAGGTTGGACGATCCCCATGGCAACTGTCGTATAAGAGATGATATAGCAAACGACCGGCGTCAGAATATAAGGGAACAAAATCAATGGATTCATGACAACGGGCAATCCAAACATGATGGGTTCATTGACATTGAAAACCGTTGATGGAAATCCGAGTTTCCCCAACTCTTTTAAATACTTGCTTTTACTTCTGACTAATAGCAAGATCGCTAAGCCCAAAATCACCCCACTACCGCCAATCCAGACAAAGGTATTCATAAAGGTATAATTGATGATATGCGGAATCGTTTCGCCGTTTTGAAAAGCGATTCGATTCTCATCGATCATTTGAATCCATGTCGGCTGCAAGACGCTCAAGACCAAGTCCCACCCGTGGATACCCACTGACCAAAACAATGACGTAAACATAATGGCAAACAGACCGCCTACAAAGCCTCCGCCAATGATAGATAGTGGTTGTCCCACAAGGCTGTACAGCAGATCATGAACATTCGTGTTGCCGAATGATTCCACTAATAAACGAATCACCCAGAAAAGCGAGAGGCAAAAGAATGAGGGGATCAATGCAATAAAGGAGCGACTGACCGCCGGGGGAACGTTTTCTGGCATGCGAATCACGATATTCTTTTGTACGAATAATCGGAAAATCTCCGCCGTGATTAGACTAGTGATGATTGCTACGATCAGCCCGCGGCTACCAAGATAAGACATTTGAATGCCGCCATCTTCAATCGGAGTGACTAAAAGAAAAACCGAAGCTGCCAATACACCGGCAGATAAACCGCTGACGCGGTAAGTGGTTGCTAAACTATACGCAATAGCAAAGGAATTGAACAGCGCCATCACACCAAAGGTCACTTGTACGACAAAGTCTAATTTGCTGCGCCATTCCCCGCCAAAAATACTCGTAACAAATAGGTTAAAGCCTTCCCATGGAACGTTAGATAAAATAACAAAAATGGAACCGATAATAATCAAAGGCATCGTGGTGACAAGTCCATCACGGATGGCAACTAGATGCTTTTCACCGCCAATTTTCATTCCCCATGGCAGCATTTTTTCTTCCATAAATTTCTTTAACGAATCCTTCATAAGCTTCCTCCTTAACCTTAAAAGAACGCTGACAGATTGCTTTCAGGTATCTTTTCGAAGTGTGAATAGAAACCAAGGCTTGCCACCTTCAAGAACCTAGGATTGAAGTGCTGATCGCCAGAACGCTATTTCTATGAACACAGTAAGAACGCATGGCATTGGATTTCTCAACTATGACTGCCTATTTTCCATGCGACTGTCCTCAACTGATCTTCACACCTGTTATTTGCCGCAAACGATCCTGCGCATGAACCGTTTCAAACGACAAAAAAGGCATTGGACAAGATTGTCCAATGCCTTTGGCATAGCAAAATAAGCGTCCAGCATCCCACGGTTTTTGCCCAAAAACCTGCCTGAATCTACTAGAAATCGACAAGAAAATCGGGTACAATAAACACGTTGATGCCTTTGGCGATCAACTATGGCAACTTGATTGGTCATCCTGTTTAGAGAAGTGACTGATCAGGGCCTCGTAAGTCTGCGCCAACAGAATTACGGGGTGCCTATTTTTTTTGGTTTCTATTCGCTTACATTCTATAGAATGTCTTTTGGAAAAGCAAGCGAACATCGCAATAAAATTGTAAATAATGGTCAAAAATATAAAAACTGTTGTGATGTTTTTCGATTCATATAGAATTATCTGTTACTTTGCGTATTTATAAAAAAAGGAGGACCGAATCATCCATGATTCAGTCCTCCTTTTCGCGCTAGACGAATACAAATAAAATTCCAGAGCAGATCGTGCCTACCAATAACCCACGAATACTGCCTTCCCCTTCATTAGGTAACTCAAATTTGATGATATTCACCAGCAAAGCGCCGGTGATCAAGGCTTCAATGATGACCACCAAATAGTAGGGCAATGATACAAAGAGGGAGAACGCAGCTCCCGCGAAAATACTGAAGGAAAGCACAAAGCGGCCATATTTGTTATAGAGGGCACCATGATGGTGATAGAGCAGCCAATCGTTCATAAGAAAATGCAAACCAAAAGCAATAAAGTAGGTCAAAATGTAAAAACGCTCTGATAGCGTATTGGCAATCACGATATAGCCGATCATAATGTTGTAAATCACATGAAAAGCGATATCCGACCAAAAAAAGGCGTTTTTGGCACTGGTGATGTCTTTCTTTTCTAACACCATAAACGTCCGCTCATCGATTTTGTAGATCACGTAACTGAAGACTAAGCCAAACAAAACGATGCCATAGACCCCATGACTATAAAAAATCCCCGAATCCCAGCCAAATTCATCGATCAACACCGTTTGAAAATAAGCCAAATGGGGCAATAGATGAACGATCGCATAGGAGATCCCTACCCCAGCGGCAAAGGAGCTCATGTATTGCACGTTTAGTTTTCTGGATGAGATAACATTTGAAGATAGATGGATGAAGATAAACCCTAAAGTGATCATGCAATTCACAAGATTGTTTGTTAGATACGTCATTGTTTTCTCCTTCTTACATTCCGTTTCCGGCATCGTTTAAGCGCAATTTTCAATAACAAATTCTTTTTAATTAGTTATTTTTGGTTATTTTCATGAAATATTCTTGTTTACTATACAGTAAGTGGGCTCGGGGGGCAATAGGTTTTTTAGGTTTTTGGGGAGAAATATTTTTGATAGAAAATGACCTTCATTGTTGCCGATTTTTTCCCGATGACCTTGCCTTCATTTTCGGATAGGATAATCTTGTTTTTGCTCTTGCAGACAGTAGATCTAACTTCATTTTTATAAAAAAATTGCGCTTATTTGAAGATAACTTCAAATTTCCGAAAAATTGTAACCAATTTGAAGTTATCTTCAACTTTCTCAATTATGACAGATTTTTGACGTTCGTAACCAATCACTGATAAATTCAGAAAGCCGTTGTTGCTCCTATTCCATCAAAAAAAAGAAGCAAGAACTTGCAGCGTCCTTGCTTCTTTTTTGTTACAATTCATTATACTTCTTTTTCGAATCTTTACTTTCTTTCATCGGATACTTCATGTTGTTTTTTTCCAGCTTTTCTTTGATGATCTCATCAATATCAAGGCCCAAATTGTCTGCCAGCATATAAGAATAAATCAGAACATCGGCAATTTCTTCTTTTAGATGTTCGAAATCTTGAGTGGCTTCTTCAGGTGTTTTCCATTGAAAAATCTCCAACAATTCGGCGGCTTCGATGGAGATAGAAATAGCTAGATCTTTTTCATTATGGAATTGTCGCCAATTGCGATCATCTCGGAATTTATTGATCCGTTCCATTGAAGAGGGTTGGTTTTGCATGGTAGGATTGGCTCCTTTCGTTTTGTAGGGTTATGAGTTTTTGGCGGAGATTGGGATTGATTGCATAGATGTAAAGCCCTTTGATTGCTCGTTTCATTAATACATTCAATGAATTAAGGATGATCGTTTCTTTGGCTTTCTTCGTCAATTCTTGGTTCATATCGTCACGTCCCGTAAACGCCCCTTTGTCCTCGTATTTATCGATATCGATGACAAGCTGGTCGGTCTCTGGATCGTAATCAACGGAAGGACCAATGACGACTCCTACATTGTTTAAATCAAACCCTTGGACGGTGTAGATTGAACCGACTTCACTGATCGTATCTGGTCGCTCCGCCCATGTTCGCTTCGTATCGGTCGTATTCCATGGCAGGTTGATCCCACCAGGGTCTACAAGATAAGAAGCTCCGTCTTTTTTATGAACATAATCGAATGTTGAGATGATCCGTGACAGACCTTCCTTTTTATCGAGAGAAAAGATTTTATTCTTCAACGCATCATGGGTTTCCATAATCTGAAGCTCAAAAGATGCTGTTGATTCTGGAATCGGTGTTACACGTTTTTCTACGATATCATCGATCCATTGAATAATTTGTGGACTACTTCTCATTCTTAATTGATCTTTTAGCTGAAAGCGAGAAGCATTGTACCTTTTCTGAAACTGATACAATTTGTCCTGATCCCAATAACTTTTGATTTTCAATACTTGCTTCGGATCAAAGATACAAATCGTGATTTTTGCTCGCTTGATAATCTCTTCTAGTTGGTTTTCATAGTGAAAACTGTTATAGCTGTCTTTCTTCGTTAAAAGCAAATGGGCCTCATCCACAATAACGATGTCTGGGTGCAACTTCTGATTATCTGTTTTATTAATAAAGGAAGTTGGCT
Organism: Enterococcus casseliflavus; assembly: GCF_029215545.1. Lineage (NCBI taxonomy): Bacteria > Bacillati > Bacillota > Bacilli > Lactobacillales > Enterococcaceae > Enterococcus > Enterococcus casseliflavus. The sequence goes on from NZ_CP119393.1 coordinate 3,110,857, forward strand.
TTAACATATGATTCTTTTTTAAATTTGGCAAACTTTCTGCCATTGTGTGATAGGTTTTTAACATTTCTGAATGGTTGACCAACAAATAGTTATCGGTGCCTTTTAATACAGGCTCTGACTTTGTATAGTCTTGAAGGGTGTTATAGAGAGATGCCAATAGGACGCTCTTTCCCGTTCCAGCTTCTCCTTCGATCATCAAGACTTTTTGTGTCTCATCCTGCTGAATCGCTTGTTTACAGTACTCAATGATTTCAAGTTTTATATCTAACTGTTCTGGCGTCAGTTCTTTAAAAGGGGATAATTTATATACATCTTTGTTGCGAATCGTATCGATTGAGTGCTTCGCCAATTGACGCCTTTGCAATTCTTCCCATAACTCTTGGAAGACCACTTCATCATAATACTCTTTTTCATAATACTTATGCATCTGCACCTGTCTTGTTTGACTGACATTTTGTAACTGAAACTGCTCATCCCCAATGAAGTGATTGATCAAATTGGTTTCGATATTGTAGGTCGCTGATTGATTGAATTTTTCATGTCCAATCAGCAAGACTTCTTTAATTTCTCTGCGCTTAGAGTTATTCAAGTGCTGCTTCAATCGTTTGTTCACTTGAACCGTTTGACCAATGTACGCAACAGGTCTTTTCTTTTCATTTCGGTTGTAGAGTATGTAAACGACTGGGTACTGATCTATATATGCCGTCGTTATGCTAGATAGCTCACCTTTCTTGAAATGATGATCTTCTATGATTAGTTGGTTGGTCATATTTTAGAGTCTCCGTTTAGTGTCTATTCCATTAAGGTTATTTATTTTAGTATATCATTGCATATTTTGCTCTTAAAGCATTAAAGACAAAATTGGTAATTTTTTGTTTTAGCAAAATAACCATTATCTAAAAAATCACTGTTGATTAATCTACTAATTTCGTCCAACGTGCATACTTTGCTAATGATTTAATAGACTAACTTATTATCCTAAAACTCTTTTCAAACGAATCCTCTCTAAGACGTTCTAAAATAAATAGCTGAAAATCCCATTTGACAATTCATTAAACATCCTCTGTTTAGGATATTTATAAATTGTTTATTAAATTAAAAGAATTTATTTTTCAATATTAAAATAAATAAACGTTTTATAATTTTAATTTAACCAAATCATTCAATATGAGATAATCATTTACGAAAGGATGATTTGATGAACTATACAGTTACCAACCTAAGACATCTGCGGATCGCTCAAATTTCTTTGTTAACATACTATATTTATTTAGCCTTCCATGACAATATTTTCAAAGCTATTCCATTACTTTTTATCAGTGGTATTTTAGATTCCGTATATCCGCCAGACTATGCAAACCAGTCATTTTGGTTTCCTTATAAAAAGAAAACGATATTTTTAAAAAACAACAATTTATTTTTGGAAGGAGCATTAGAAATCTTAATCATAATTGTTCTTGGTATTTTCCTATCTCTTGTTTTTTAAAGTAAAGGAACAACTTGTGATTGCTGGTTCCCTTCTACCCAACAACTGATTTATTTTTCTATTACTCACTACTTTTTTATCCATGTGTCTATTAAAATGGATTTACCAGATGAATAACGAATCCTTCACTGTTGGGATGGCCCAGTATTTAATCGAATGGAAAGGTGATTTTTTATGAAAAAAATTTGTTTTGTCTTAGTGTTGAGCAACGGATTATCTTACACACCATTAACTCCAGGTGTTCTTTATCAAAGAGACACAAGTCTCAAAGACTATTTTTCACCGTTTTACGACGTTTCAATCAATTATCTGAGAGATAAAGATACTGTTGATTACTTGGTCCTTCCTGATCCATTCGCTCCTTTTGATAATGAAAATAACCTCCCCATCATAAAAGTTCCTTCTAAATTTTTTCTGACTAAAGATTTTGAAAAAATTAAGGCGTACATTGATGACTACTTTAAAGAAAACGCGGAGAAATAATACTGATTCAAGAATATTAAATTGATACTAATGAAATTCATCCTTAAAAAGCCGTAGTATTTGAACCATTCCCTGTCCACTTGATGGCGATGGCTAATCAAATACTGCGGCTTTGTCTTTTCTCTTAGTTATATTAACTTTTTTTCCACAAAAATATTTATACTAATCGGGACTCAATAGAAGATCATTAATCCAAGTTAGATAGAGAAAAGTATCTACCCAATTTCAAAATGAGTATTTTTTCATACCTTCCATCATTATGCACGATATCTAACGTTTAACTATATAAGTTGAAGCATTCCGTGGATTATCTATTAAAAATAAGAGAGGAAATCGACCCTTTATCAGTAAATTTCGCTTATATGAAAATTTTAGATTATGAATAAATTCATAAAAAATACAATAAAATCAGGTTTATATATAAACAAAATATAACAGTAGACTTCCTGATATGAAGCGTATCTTCATCAAGCAATTAAATAAAAACACCCGCCATACAGCTTATTTTCCTACTGTCAGTTGGTTACACTTTCGACTTGTAAAAGTTTTAGATGTAATCAACATTTTTGTGTCCTCTTCATCGTTAAAGCATTCAGATAATTTAATACTATTAATATAAAATATTATTGTTATATTTTTATTTATGTGTTACTATTTTTTTGTTGTATAACTAAAAAAACAAGAAAGAAGGTTCAATATGTCGTTTCTGAAAAAATCAAAGATCGCTTGTTTTATCGCTTCACTTTTCATAGTAATTTCGCCCTTTTTTGGAACATTACAAATTGTAGCTGCAAACGAGATCAATACTTCTGTGGAAACAGAAGCAATCGAACAAGAACTTATTAATCAATACGCAGAGGATTTAGAATTTATATATGAACACGCTGCTGTGACGGACCGTGAAGGAAATATTGTTCAGATCAACTTGACTGTTATGAGAGAAAAATATGGTAATAATGAATTCTATGATATGTTAGAAAAAGATTTTGGTCAGCAACAACCTCAATTAAGAAAAGCAAACTTTGTCGATTGTATGAAAAAAGAATTTGAAAAAATTGTAGGTTTAGATATTGCAAAACAAATTTTCACGCCTCAGGTAAAAAATTTAATAGCTAGTAAAGCATGGAAGAAAGCGTCTGAAGTAATCATTAAGACCTTAGGAAAAAAATTAGGAACAGCTGCTTTGAAAAAAATATTAGGAAAATTAGTCCCTGGTGGAATTCCAGCTCAAATTATTTTCAGTGCTGGAAAATGTGGGATAAAAGCGGTAATATAGATTTATGAAAAAAATAATTGGTTTTATACTCATATGTGTTGTTATAGCGTCAATTCTTCCAATCGGATATTTTTTAATCTCAACTATATTCTTGAGAACACCACTAAACGAAGCGTTCAGGGACTTCTTGCTTACCTTCGGACTAATGTTCATAGTGACTGTAGTAGGAATGTTTTTCAAAAAAGACTGAGTCTTTAGAATTGCTCTCCAAAAAATTCAAAGCCTTAACATTTTGATTTTCCAGGTATTCCTTGACAGATGAAAAGGCGAAATATAAATATTTCGATCATGCACAGCAAAAAAGTAGCCCTTTTTCATCATAGGCTTATAAATTGTGCAAAAACAAATCTGAGATAGAATGAACTTTATTCTATCTCAGATTTTTTGTTGTTCTCCCTCATTCAATGATTGATGAAAAGATTAATTCTTACTATAGTACTTATTTCACTGTTTTATTTTCACATCTTTGTTTTCTATAATCTAGATCACTTCATATTTATATTTTTATTTGAGGTGATTAACTTGTAGTTATTTACCTCTATCGATGAAAAATTTACTTTAGCCAGCGATGCTATGACAACAGTAAAAACTAATTTGTACATATTCTGCTACCATTTATCAGACAAATTCAGAAAATACTCATTTGACTAGACAAAATCAAGTTAATCGTCATATTTACATACTTATCTAATGATTAAACAGTTTATTTGAACTTAAATTAAGAATTATTGACATTGATGTCACCTCACGCACACTTCTGCATGTTATAATTGTCACTATAAAAATTATAGTAGGAGCGTGATTAGCTATGGGTAAAATTGAAAAAAAGGAAGTCGTGGGAAATATTGTCGCATTCACTACTGTTCTTCCCGACCTGATGGATTTTCGCAATTCAAAACTTGCAACTTTTAGCTACTTCATTGATGGAAAATATTATATCTCAGAAAATAGTATTCCTGTTCCAATGAGATATGGTGTGGGCAATACAATGTCCATCAAATATAACGTAGAAAAACCTACTGAGATTTTTCCAAGACATTATTTTGTCATTTAATTGCAGCGACGTATTCTGCTCCTTTGTTGGATAACCAATTCAAAATTTTCCGATCTCTACGAAAAAACTGAAAGAAGCGAGTAACTTCTTTGTGATACTATAAATAAAAATTAAAAAGGAGAATTTTTGTATGCTTATCCCAGCTATAAGTTTTCAAGGAAATTGTGAAAATGCAATAAAATTTTATCAAGAGGCGTTAGACGCTCAAATTAAGTCCATCGTTTATGCGAGTGAAGCTCCGGTAGATTCAGGTTTAGATCCTGAGATACCTGATGATTTCGTTATGGACTCAGAAATCATCATCGACGGTCAGAGAATCATGATGACAGACGGCAGACTAAATAGACCAGCAAATGATTTTTTCTCCTTTTGTCTTGTAAAAGAATCAGCAGATGAAGTTACTACTATTTTCAATAGCCTTTCGATAGACGGAAAAGTGATTGATCCCCTTGCACCAGTATTCTGGTCCTCGCTCTATGGCATGGTTGAAGATAAATACGGTATCACATGGATGATCATGACCACGCATTAGCATATTACTTACTACTCCTTTAGCGTATTTTTTTATTTCAACAAATTGGACGTTTGTTTATTTAGTATCAATTTTTTTTGATATTATTTATTTATAGTGGTATTCTTTTTCTAGAGATGATTCGATGAAAAAGAATAGTACTCGATTAAGTCTATGGAAAATTTTGTTGATTGCGCTTGCTTTTGTCGCTGGTTCCTTTCTTGCAAAAATGGTCTTTTCTTTATTTTTTGTACACGTCTAATAACTAATTCAGTCTATGATCATTGTTATCAAGGAGGCGTTTTTTAGTGAGTAAAGTTCCTAAAGTATTCAAATTGGTAGGTATATTCTTGGCAGTCCTCTTTCTCCCTGCTTTCGCTACTTATGGCATAGACAGGAAGAAATAAACAGAATATATCGAAAAAAGGGAACTCTTTAGCTGCCTTTTTTACTTAAAAAATAATTTTTGAGTTTGATACCTTTGTTGGTACTGAATTTTAAAGGAGTGAATGTATGACCACCAATACAGAGTTTACAGTTGAAAAAGTCTATAAAAAAAGCACTAATGAAATCTTTATTATTACCGATCCTGAGACACAAGTGCAGTATATTCAAACGATAGTTACAGGTGCTAGTGGAAAAAGTGTTGCACTTACACCAAGATTAGAGCCAGATGGAAGTATTCATTATAAAGAGTAAGTGAGATCAACTTTTGTTGATCTTTTTTATCTCCTAGTTGGTATTTTCTTCTGTTAGTACAACGATCAAGCCAATTCATTTGTTTGAGTTCCAGATAAGGTAAGGAAAATAGACATGGTGTGATTTTCGACACAGGTTTTTTTGTGGTGCCCCACATTTCTTTTATCAAATAAAAAAAACGACAAAAAGGAGCGCTCCTAAGAGTACTCCTTTTTGTCATATTATTTTATGGAAAATAGTAAGATACTAATCAAGTCAATGAAGCTCTGAATGTAATGGTGTTCCCCTATTACCCCACAGACCCTTCCAGCAAAGGGATGGTGTTTTCTACAAGTTTCAACAGCTTCTAAATGCTGTTAGATCAACATTCGCTGTTTTGAGCGATGCCATGAAATTCTGATGATTTTTCGGGATTGGTGCTAGTTTGGGTGTTAGTTTTTAAAAAGCATGCATTAAGAGAACGTATTGAACTACTTAATTATTTCAACCTTTAGATATCCATTTCAATTTCATTTAATATGCAGTCTAAAACTTTCAATATATATATACCTGACTCGTAATTTTTAATAACTGTTTCCATCTTTATACTAGAAAGATTCACTCCGTGAGCAAAATCATTTCTTGATTGAACCAAACTATTTAAATTTGCTTTGTGTTCCCCTTCCTTGCTAATTAAATTTATATTTTCATTGAATTTATTTGACCACATACCATCCATTCCTGCGAGCATTTTCGTTATATTCCCTGAATTAGGGTTAGAAGAAGAATCTACAATATTTTTTTTTAGATAGACATTTAACTTTTCTTTTTCTTCTACTCTTAGAAAATCATAAATTAGAGTTTTATAGCTTTGTTCAAGAGTTCCACTTGACCTAACGATTGAATAATTTATCAAATAAGGATTAGCGGAAGCAAAATGATCTTTATTAATAATTTGTTTAATAGTATTTAACTCTGTTAAAACAACAGCTAAATTTTCTTGAACTTCCTCATTAAACATAGAATCATTATAAATGTCATGCTTCATTATATTTCCCCACCATATACATCAACATAAACCTTATTTACCCTACCAATTATATTATCAATATTTGTTGTCCTTTTCGAAATCATATCAATAAATTCTTCATCTAAAAATAATTTACCATATCTATCTAGTATCACTTCTTTTGGCGCTAACTCTAATTTGTTTTCAATTACTCTTAATGTAGCTACTGAAACTGCATCAAATATAACAGGATTGACTTTAATTTTTCTATTTGTTTTAGCTGGCTTTCTAAAAGATAAGTCATTAAATATTTCAAAAACTTGATTCATAGTGTCAATAAATATTTCTGTAAAACTCTTAATTTGATCTTCATGCATATTTTTCTTATCTGACATATAACTGTTTAAATAGTTTGTAAGATTGATGGTATGAGCATCAGGGATGTTATTATACAAATGATTCATAGAAAAAAACCTTAAAATCAACTCAATATCTAGCATTCTAGAATCTAATTTTTCATTTTGTAAAATTTCTCTCCATATCTCTTCCCTATTCAATTTTATTAGCATGGAATTCATATCTCCTTGATAAATACAATTCCTTATTTCTTGAGATTTTAATGTTTTTCCTCCTGTATTTATTCTTTCAAAAATTTGATACATTCCACTATCATTTCTAGGCTGTTTTTGTTCAAATATAATTGCATGAATTGTAGTTGCCCTTATTCTAATTTGCTCATCATCAGTTAATTCAACAAATGTCTTATTTCGCCATCTTTTATTAATAGCCTCGCTATTAGATAACTTGAAAGATTGGTTATTTCCGCTGAAAACTCCTTTTACAAAATCATAAATAGTCATGATTCTTTGATACCCATCAATTATTAGTTTTTTTTCATCTTCAACTTTTGCAAAAAATATACTAGGTACAGGCAAACCAAGCAATATGGAATCTATAAAACGACTTGCCTCTAATTTTGTCCAGACATAATTCCTTTGTAACTCAGGCTTAAGCAACTCACCTTCATCATACATCATTATTATTTCTCTAAAAGATAAATCTGCTCCCCAAGAACTTATATTAAATAGTTCATCGTTTGAAATACTCTCATCCTCATTCTTTTCTTCTACTAAACTAATTTCTTTCACTACTGTTCCTCCTTTAATAATAATAAATTTTATTTTCACAGTAATACATATAACTCTATAGTTTTTTTGAAAAAAAGGTTTTTAGACAAACAAAAACAATCTTATTTTTAAACAATCCAGGTTCATCAAAAAATCTTTATTTTATAAAATTAATTGATAATCTTAGCATTGTCATTAATTAAATCTATTGATTGAATTAGTGTCTGAATTTGCCTCTGGTTATCACCAAATAAATTGACAATAGTTCCGATACGTTTAAAAGGATCTTCCAGAAGTTGTGCTTTTTCTAAATAACCATTCTGAACAACATAATCAATAATCAATTTAATAAATTCTGATTGTTGTGAGTTCAAATTTTCAGTAGATAAAAAATCAGAAAATACAGCTTTGGCGGCACCTTTGTCTAGTCCTATCAGCTCCCTTACTAAGAGAGTCACAGATTTTTCTCCGTAACTTTCTTCATACTGATCTTTTGAACCTAATTTCTCCCAGAGAACTTCTTCCAACATCTCTACATCTTTCTTGGTCAATGGACGGTTATGATGTAACTTGTAGACAGCAATGTTATCCAAATGCGTTCTGATATAATTTTCGACTTTCTCTTTGTAACTACGTAAGTCATTTACTTTTAGAAGTGGTGCATCATCTTCATGTATCGAGATAATTTCATCTTCAAAATTGGTGTAATAGACTTTTTGCGTGTACTTTGGAATAAAACGAATTAGCTCTCTTAATGCTAAGCGAACTTCTTCCAACGCTTCAAGAGTTGGTTGCTCCCAAAATTCTGGTTCTTGGATTTTTTTAATCAACTCTTTTTGCTCCAAAATTTGAGGTATTGTCCCCAGTTTTTGAAGTTCTTGAGCACTTTCCATTACCTGTCGAATTGCTCGTGTTGCATTGCTCTTTGTTAATGTAGATAATTCAATAGTAAATACCCATAAATCAAATCGCTTAGCAAGTTCATCATCCTTTTCCGGTTCAATCAAAGGTGAAATATGTTTTTTTAGATCATTAACATTTAAAATAGTTAGTGCTTTCCATGAGTCTGAGTGTGAGAATTTATCCACATGTTTGATTTCCATACGAACCATAAAATAATTTTGATCTAGTTGTTGGACAAATGAAAATAACTGATTAACTAGTTTGGTTCGATATGAAATAAATGAAGATTCTTGATACTGTATGGCTTGTAGTTCATAAATCAATTCAACTTTTAAATTAAAGAGCCTTTGAGTCAATGGAGTCACCAGTCTAGCTTCTCCTATTTGCTTATCTTCTCGGAAAAATTCAAAATTTCGACCATAATCAAAAATTAGAAAACCATCTTTATCTTGTCCTGGACCAAATAAATTTTCACATAGTCTTGTCCCTCTCCCGAGCATTTGCCAGAATTTGATTTTCGATCTAACCTTTTTGAAAAAAACTAAATTCACTACCTCTGGCACATCAATACCTGTATCAAGCATATCAACAGAAATAGCAATTTGAGGATACTTTTCTTTCACTGAAAAAGTATCAATCAAACTTTGATGATAATTAACACTATAGTCAATAACATCAGTATAACTATCTCCTTTATAAGGAAAAAGGAGATCAAACCGCTCTTTTATCATTTCTGCGTGACGATGATTTTTCGCAAATATTATCGTTTTTCCAATCTCATCACCGCTAGAGTCTTGTATTCCTTTGTTCATTATTTCTTTTAAAACAAGGTCAATCGTATGTTTATTAAACAGCCACTCGTTAATTGCTTCTGGATCAATATCTTTAACTTCTGGTTCATCTTCAAAAGTATCATCAAACGCCTGTTTCTCTTCCTCAGTTAAGTCCTCATAATGAATGCCTTCATTTGGAATTTTCAGTTCTGTTTCAATCGTTTTATACTTCACCAAAAAACCATCGTCTACTGCATTATCTAAATCATAAGCATACGTCGGAACACCATTCTCTAAGTTAAAGAGGTCGTAGGTATTTTTATCAATATCTTCTCTAGGTGTTGCAGTAAGACCTACTATTAGGGAATCAAAATAATCAAAAATAGCACGATATTTTTGGTAAATACTTCTGTGAGCTTCATCAACAATAATCAAATCAAAATGTCCAACCGTAAACAGCCGGTTTTCTTCATGTTTAACTGAATCAATAGCATTCATCATTGTTGGATATGTCGAAAAAATCATTCGACTAGTACGCGGATTATTCTTCTCCGTATTCGCTTCCAATAAGTTACATAATGAAAGATTTGGCAACAGCTGATTAAAGTTACGAAAAGCTTGTTTTACCAACGAAGTTCGATCTGCTAAAAACAAGACATTCTTAGCCCAATTTGCCTGTGTTAATACATCAACAATAGAGATAACCGTTCTTGTTTTTCCACTTCCTGTCGCCATCACTAGCAGTGATTCACGTTGCCTATTCTCGAATGCCTCACAAGTATTAATAATTGCTTCTTTTTGATAAAAACGATTCGTTATGTCATCGTTAATAGTTATTGAGTTCAATGATCGTTTTGTTTCTCTTCGATCAATGATTAGCTGCAACTCATCTTGTGTATAAAAACCAGATACTTCTCTAGCTGGATAGGGTTCTTCAATCATCCATGTTTCAAACCCATTTGTATAGAAAACAACAGGTTTTTGACCTTTCTTTTTTTCTAAAAGATCAGCATAAAGTTTTGCCTGCTGTCGCCCTTCTTTAGGACTTTTCATCGTTCTTTTTGCTTCGACAATTGCTAAAGGCAGCCCATTTTTCCCATATAAAACATAATCGATTTTCCCAAAACCAGATTTATTAGGCATTCCTTCAATTTTCTCTTCAATTTCAATATTTTCATCGAATTTCCAACCAGCAAGTCGTAACTCAATATCAATATATCGTTTACGTGTTTCACTTTCAGAAATTTTATCAACATGGAAATCGTAGTTTCCTGATTCAACTGTACTTTTTCGTTTGTTCATGAAATCTACACGTGTTTCATCTGGTAGAGCTTGCTGCAATTCTTTAAGTGGCGGATCAGTCACATTAATTTTTTCTGTTAGCTCTCCTAATTGACGCGGCGATTCTTTTTCTTTGATAGTTGTTGATAAATTAAGGACAGCCTCATTGAACGTCCTATCTTGATAATTTTCGCCATAACAATAATCAATCCATAAAATAAATTGGAATAGATTTTTTATAGCTAATACAGCCTCTTCTCGTTTGACTGTAGCATTATTATGTACAGCAACATTCCCTAGTTTAATAATAAAACGAATAGCAGGCAGTAAATTGGGATCAAGTATATCTTGAAACTCACGATGATTGACTAATGAAGATAGATTATCACGATAAGGAACTTTCAACTCACTATCAAATTGATAAACCCACTTAACTGAAAGTTCAAGTGCACGTCGGCAGCAAATTGCTGCCATAATCGTGCTAACATTCATCGCTTTTTCTGTGTCAATACTAGCTTGAGCAAACCCCCGATAATCTTTATCTTTTAATAAAAAATCAAAATTCCCCATTTTATTCCTCCCTTCTTTCAATGTCTGAAATTATTGCTCAGGAAAGAGCTCACCACGAAATGCTTTTTGCATCAGAGCATTAAAATTATTTTCCATTTCATGTAGGCTTTCTTCCATGACTTTTTTTTGTGATTCGATTTCTTCGACTATGGAAGCGAATTTGTTTTGATATTTAATTGGTGGTAATTTAAATTGATAATTTTCTAATTGTTTTTTATTTATTTTTGGAATATTTGTTCGCGAACTTTGCTTTTTAGCATAATTTAAAAAATCAATTGATTTCAAAAGTTCTGCTAGGTATATTCTATTCATACCATCTTTTACTAATAATGGGTAAGAATCTGCACTCGTAATTCCTTTCTCATACGGCAAAGCAACCTTGTTTAAGTTAGGTCGGATTTTACTATATATAACATGTCTTTCATCAAAAAGGTACTTTCCACTTGTAATATTCACCTCTTTAACTCTAGAAATATTAATTAATTTTCCAGTGTTTTTCTCAATATTCTCTATTCCAATATATATAAAGTTTTGATATATAGTAAAATCTTTAATCATTTTAGTATCAATGGTCACATATTCTTTCAAACAGACATTATCCCACTTAGTTAGATTTTCATTATGAAGAAATATGTTAATAAAAGTATTCTTTTTTAGTCGCTCTAACTCAGCAATCTGTTCTTTGCGTTTTTCTATTAGTTTTGAAGCTAGATTTAGAGTATTGGCTATTTCTTTTTGATTCTCAATTGATGGAACCCATACATCATAATTTTTCAACGTATTAGGACTAATATTAGGAACTGTTCCTCCTACTGAATCTTGCTTCATTCTCTCACAGATTTGTCTTATCAAATATATAAGAAAAACTCGACTGATTTCATTATTTTTCGGTACTATTTTCGCAATACGTTGATTTAAATACATTTTTCCATTTATATCAGCAATCCCCATTTTCCCTATTGAACCCGACATGCCTAACAATATATCACCCTTTTGAATCAAAAACTTTTCATCAATATTGATGTCAACTACTCTAGCTGTATTTGCCGTAATTCTGATTTTATTCTGGTATAAATCACTCATACGTATAACTGGTACACCTTTAATATCAAACTCTTTAGATTTAAAGGCATATCCACTAACTATGTCTACATAGTCACCCAACTTCTTATTTTTCATCTGATCAAATCCTTAAGTTTATCGATTCCTTGAACAATTTCTTGTTCTATTATCTCTATTTTTTTTATGATTTCTAGAGGTTCTTCATACTCCACTTCATCATATTCAATCTCTTTATACTTATTAATACTTAAGTCATAATCATTTTCTTTCAGTTCTTCAACCGGAACCATAAATGATTTTTCTGTGCGTCTACGTTCCATTTCCTCTTCACGATTTTTGAAACGCTTGACAATATCAGGTATGTCATTCTCTTTGATTGGGTTACGCTTATCATCCAAACTATAGCCATCAGTCTGCATATCATAAAACCAAACATTGTCTGTACCACCAATTTCAGTCTTAGTGAAAATTAATATGGCAGTTGAAACTCCTGCATAAGGCTTGAATACACCACTTGGCATTGAAATCACAGCATCTAATTTATTATTTTCAACAATTTCTTTCCGAATATCTTTGTGAGCTTTAGAAGAACCAAATAAAACACCATCGGGAACAATGACTGCAGCTCGACCACCTGGTTTTAACGTTCTCAAGAATAAAGTCAAAAAGAGTAATTCCGTTTTCTTAGTTTTAATAGAAGCTAACAAGTCATTCGCTGTTGTGTCATAGTCCAAAGAACCTTTAAATGGCGGATTAGCTAATACAAGAGAATATTTTTCCCGCTCTAAATTATCTTGTGAAAGTGAATCTTGATACTTAATTTGCGGATTATCCACCCCATGAAGCATCATGTTCATTGCGCCAATTCTTAACATCGTACTGTCCATATCATTTCCATGAAACATATTATTGTGATAATGCTTACTTAATATTGAATCTAAAAATAATTCTGGATGATGTTTTCGAACATACTCACTCGCTGCAACTAGAAAACCTGCCGAACCCATAGCTGGGTCACTTATTGTATCTTGAGGTGTAGGAGCCATCAAATCTACCATCATCTTTATAATATGACGTGGAGTACGAAATTGTCCATTCGTTCCAGAAGTTGCTAGTTTAGATAAAAGATACTCATAAATGTCCCCCTGCATATCTCGATCTTCGGTAGGTAATTCTTCTAAAGCTTCTACTACTTTTTGTAATGTTCCCGGTTTATTAATTTGAAAAATTGCATCTTTCATATATCTTGAAAAAGCAGTGTCATCATTTTCACCATTTAAAGTTTTTATAAAGGGAAAAATTTTTTGTTGCATCAAATTGAACATCTCTTGTGCATCACCTAGGTCTTTAAATGTATGCCAACGATATTCAGGGTGTTTTTTGGGAAATACTGATGTGTATTCTAAATCCAATACTTTACTATTTTTTTCTTTTTCTAGTTCCGCACGATCTAAATCTTTCATGAATAGTAAATAAGTTAACTGTTCTATATTAGTTAATGGATTGGTACTTCCTTCAGTCCATAATGTTGTCCAAATATTGTCAATTTTACTCTTAATCGTTCCTGTAATCATTTTTTTATTTCTCCTATCTAGCACTATTTATAATTCAAATACAATCAATAAAAGTCATTATATATACTTTTCATTTTAATTTTTCTAGTTATGTATTCCCTACAATTGTAGCATCAATTGAATAAGAAATACATTTAGTCTTCAATTTAGAAAAATTACTATTATTACAAAAGTGACTCTTTTTTTGTTAACAGCACTACAAATTATTTTGAAATTAACCTTAAAAATAATTGATGGTGTGTTTCGTTCAAGCCTTTTATTAATTCTTCAACAGAAGAAGATTGTACAGGCGAAGTTTAATTTTCTATGTCTTATCTTCTATTGCTTCTTAACTCATTTTATTCATTACAAGAGGATAGTTGAATTATTTCAAAAACAATTCCTCTTGTTTCACGTTATCTAGAATATCATGTTTTTTTCCTTATTTATGGTATCTCTATCCATAACTTTTAATACAGTATATTCTATAAAATAACAACATAAAATCAAGTCCATCTTATTCACTTATAATTACATTATATACACTAAAAAGGTTTCGTCATTTTCTTCAAGATCGCTAATTTCCATAAAAAACAACTATAAACGTTGTTATACAAACGTTTATAGTTGTTTTTTCATCCCACACTGCTTTCCAGCAAAGGGATAGTGTTTTCTAAAAGTTTTAACAGCTTCTAAATACTATCAAGTCAAGTTTTTTAAATCTATTTAGCTTTATGGGAGTCGTATGATTTTTTTGATTTGGTGTTAATTTTGCTGTTAGATATCGGTTAACTACTCTAAATCAATTTACTGCGAAAATATATATGTCTTATTTAAAACGAGTGAAAGAAAAAGGCTCAAAAAGAAATGTGCATTTCTCTTAGATTCACAATGGATAGCGCCTTTTTCCAATGAGACACAACCAGGTTATGTCTCATTGGTGGAATATTTAATAAATAATATCATCTCAGGAATAACATTTTAATTTAAGAAAGAAAATAAAAAATCATTCTTTCTTCCACAAGCTATATATTTGGGTTCTTTTATTAAATGCTTCTTGCCCACCTCCCATAATATCAACAACCTTATTCTGAATATCTTTATTATCAATGCTACCCATTTCTAGAGTTATCAGACTTTCATCGTAAGCAACGGCAATTACTTGCTCCGAATCACCTAATACCGGAATATTAGCATTATGTGTAGCGAAAATAAACTGAACTTCAGGTTTTCTTTCCTTCACTTTGGTAATTATTTCATTATAAATTACCTGATTATCTAAATCATCCTCGGGTTGATCAATCATAATTAAATTATTTTCTTTTTGAGACAAAATGAAAAGCACTAATGCAGATGCTCTTTGACCAATTGAATGTTTTGCTAAAGGCTTGCCATGATATTTAATTTCAATTTGATTTGGGGTTCGGTGTTTTAATAATTCACTATAGTTGTCTTTGATTTTTTCTTTCATCTTTGCTAATTGTGTATCCGTTACTAATTCAGAAGTTTTTTTAGCATCATCTATTAAAATATCTATTAATAGAGACGCAAAGTCAGAATGTTCTTCACTTATATTTTTGTAAGTATTCTGATTTATATTAGATCCTTTAAAAAATTGAGATAAATGTTCAAGAAAAATATCTTTATTACCTTTAAACTCAATGCCTAGTTCCAACGCATCTTGACTTTCATTTATTGTGTTTATTTCAGTTTCATATAATTTAAATTCACTAAGCAACAATTGGTTTCTTGCATTTAATGCTTCTCTAATTTCGGTTTCTATTATGCTCTTGTTTTTTTCTTCCTTTTCAACTTGCTCAATAGAGGTTAATAAATTATCTTCTTCAACTTTAAATTTGGCAAAATCATCTGGATTTAAATTAGGTATATTAATTTCCCTTTTAATTTCAGCAAATTCTTCCTCGAGTGATTTTATGATCTCTTGAATCTCCATTAAATATATATTTACTTGCTCAGAGCTAGAATCTATCTTAGAGATAATCCCTTCAAGCTCACCTTTGACTTCGATAATCTTTATAATTTCCGTTGATACTTTTTCAAACAACTCTGGAACTTCATCAGAACTAAGTGGACTTAGTTCTTCCAACTCGTTGATATTATTGGAATTTATTAAATATTTGACCTCTTTTTTAAATTTGTTTATCAACTGATATGCATTAGCTATCTTTCGCTCATCTTTTTGAAAATTAACCTGTTTAGATAGCTTTTCAGATAAGCCTTTTTCTTCAAAAATCTCTATTCTGTGCTTTGTATCTACTAGGCTCTTTCTTAGCTCGGGAAGCGCATTAACTTGATCATTTAAGCTGAATATTTTACTGAACTTATCAATCAACTGTTCATTGATTAGTGTCAAATCCCTTCGAAATGATTTTGTTTTCTTTCCAACTAATTTGTTCAACAAATCTAATTCAAATCCATTGTTCATGTAAGACAGATCCTTTTGACCAAAATATAATGGTGTTTGGAGAATGGAGTTAATTGTAACGCCAATTTCTTGATCGTTTTCATCAAGGACATGCGGTATTTCTCCTAAAATTCTTTTTATTTTATAATTTTTCTTATAGTTGTCCTGTACTTCAATTGTTACCTGTCCACCCGATCCAAGAAGGTTTTTTACAACTTCTGCCTTATAGATCTCGTCAGTTTCAGATGGTAACATATCTAAAGTGTATCTAATAGCCTCTATGATACTTGACTTGCCGCTACCTCTAATACCAATTAAACTATTTAACTCCGGTGATAAGTTTATTTTTTGACCATCCATTTTTCCGCCAGTAAATTCAATAGATTTTATATACCCATGATTGTAATCATTTGCAGAGAGTGATATTCGGTTTTCATAATCTTTAAACGCAAGTACAACTGATTCAAAATTCCCATCTCCAATTTTAATATAAGATTTTTCTCCCTTACCTATTTGTTCAATCGATTTGCAATCTGATCCTTCAATATAAGGTAATTTATACCCCATCCACTCTTCGAGTTGAGCCATCTTGTCTCTAGTTCTACCTTTTTGAAACCCTAAAACTTTATTTTGAAATTCTTTTTTCTTGCTTAAAGATCCTATTAGACCTCCATTACACTCCTGAAGAAATCCACTTTTTTGTTCAATATGAGCCATTAAGATAAAGTAATCTTTATGGTATGAATCCAGAGTAGCAATGGTACCTGACAAGTCTTTATTACACCGAGTGTTCTCATTTTCTCTATTGTCTATATTTTTAAATACCTCATTAAGAAAGTCATTTATGAATTCCGATTTTCCATTGATCCAATCTTCTTCTTTAAAAATGACTAGGCAATGAATTCCATTAGCTCCTTCTTTCACAGATAGTTCGACTCCAGGTAAAATACTTATTTTTTCTCTTTTTGCTTTTCTCCTCAATCCTCTAAATTCGCTCAGATCAAATTTGTTGTGATTTGTAATAATTCCGAGCTTTATATTTTCTTGTTTTAGTTTTTCTATATACTCACTAATAAAACGGTCATCTTCTCCATTATATGAGAATTCTTTATCTGCTTTGGTATGAAGATGAAAATCCGCTCTTATCCACTCCGAACCATTTTTAAACATTTGATTCCTCCGTAATTATTATAGTATTTCTATTAGTATTACTTTTTATATTAATTTTTTCTTTGATAGCGCTACCTCATCATTGTACTACACATTTACATATTTTTTAACATAGATTATAAATAAATGCCTTTTGGATATCTTTTCAAAAGATAATGATTACTTTTGGAGTAATAGACTGTGACACATATTCTGTTGATTGATTTTTTTGCATAACATTCATGTAATCTTTAAGAATGATTTATACATTTAAATGACAACAGCGTATAATATAAAGAACAACAAAAAATAAAGGAAGTACCCTTGCTGAGGCAAGAAAAATCTTTTATGAAGAATCACCAGAACTATTTAACAATGGTTTATATCAAGACGTTAAAGTATTCAAGCGGCAATAGAACACAACATCAATCATTAAGAGACAATAACAAAAACATTTAGGTAGCAGAAACTCAAAAAGATGCTCGACAAAGCACTTCAACATCTGACATTTTTTTAATGCCATTAAGTTATTCTAGTTTTGAAAAGAACAGCTTTTTTATACTCATTTACAAAGCAAACTCAAAAAATAATTTGACACTAACCGAAAAATCATGTCACATTAGCAGATTTACACCGTCTCAAATAAAAATAATCTGGTGAAATGCTCCTGTCCAGCACCAACCAAGAGCCCACATCTTCCTTCAAGTCATACTTATACAGTGTCAATTCGCTGTCATTCATATATCCAAACGGACTGTCTGGTTCATTATACAAAAAGAAATTTCCCTGTAAGCTGTCACAATGAGAACAAACATTAGCAAAGTAGTTTCTCTTTTCTGTGTAAGAGTATTTAAATTTACATCCAAACTTTGTCGAAAGTTCTTCTCTTATTTTTTTAGGAATTTCATCATTTAATGCCCATAACTGGAGATCATAACCAGTATCTTTTTGAACTGAGACTGTTGGTCTGTCTAAATCAATAATATTATGTGATAAAGCTCCTACAGCATAAACCTTCGTATTTTTATGACACTTCCAACACGACTGCTGACCTTCAACAATTAAAAAGTTGTCTTTGACGATAATACATCCATCAACCCACTCTTTGAACTTTACATAGTCATTTTGATTTTCAACATACCACTTTTTTTCTTTTGGATCCCACTTCGCACCTAATTGTTTAGCCAACTCTTTTTGTTCAAATGGAACAGTTAAATAAAGCATAATACAACCTCCTTAGTGAGCGTTTTCACTTATGATATCATACTCTTTTAGTCACATTGTCCATTTTCTAGCGTTTCGAATAAAAATCGCGGAATATTTTCAATAATTTCAAAAAATACGTTTTCTTGTAGAAAAAGTAAAAAAGCTCCTCATTCATAAAAAATAAGGAGCAAAAGATTATTCATCAATGATAATATTCTCAATATCCGTATCTGGTTGATCAAATTGAAGTGATACTAAATCTTTTGTTCTGAAGGCTATAGACCATCCCAGAGGCTCAATAGGAAAATAATTATACGTACTTTCATAAACTTGGGGCGCTCGTACTACAGTCGGAGCCGTAATTTCATAAGTTACCTCGTTTTGCACTGTACGCATTTGATATTCTTTGTTGGCGATTGCCTCATTGATTGTCTCATCATTTACATAATTGTCCCCAATCGCATACAAATCTCCTTCCACATTATATAATCCTGTATAACTAGAATCAGGGTAACTCACTTCATGAATAATAAATGAAAACTCTTCCTTCTCCGTCTTATTTCCTGATGAATCAGTGATAATATTGAAATAAAAATCTGATGGTTCGATATCAATTGGGTTCAAATTATTATCTGATTTCATCTTGGATAGGAATTCTTTTCCTGATTTTACTATGGAACTGTCGCTTTTCTCTAATAGCTCCTCCGCCATTGCAATATCTTCTCGTATACCTTGAATTCTAACTGATTGATAATCAAATTCATCTTGCTTAACTTTTTCTAATATCTCTTCATCTGTCATCTTAGAGACTTCGCCGATAGTTAACTTAGTATTCTTATATCTGCTAATTTTATTATCCTTATCAAATACTAAAACAGACTCAATTGCTGTATCTTTTCCAAAATCATTTTTTGTAACATACCATAGTTTTGTCTCTTTACCTTTATCATTCATATAGTCAGCAAATGTATACTTTCAAAATTGGGCGCTACTAATTATTTTATTTAGGCTTAACAATGCAAAAATAACTGCATACTAGTTAAATCTCTCTAAAAATTTATATCCAAATGGTGTTACTTTATACACACCAAAAATAAAAAAAGCCAGAAACACCTGCAAATAGGCATTTCTAGCTTATTCAACTCCATTACCCCACAGACCCTTCCATCTCATAACTAATCAACCGGTTCAATTCGACTGCGTATTCCATCGGTAATTCTTTGGTGAATGGTTCGACGAATCCCATGACGATCATTTCGGTTGCTTCGCTTTCGGAGAGACCGCGGCTCATTAGGTAGTACAGTTGTTCTTCTGAGATTTTGGAGACTTTGGCTTCGTGTTCTAGGGACACTTGGCTGTTGTGGATCTCATTGAATGGGATGGTATCGGATTTCGATAGGTCATCCATGATGATAGTGTCACACTCGATATGGGAGATAGAGCCTGCGCTCTTCTTGCCGAAGGTGACTTGTCCACGATAGTTTACTGCACCGCCGTCTTTAGAAATTGATTTTGAGACGATGGAGCTGGAGGTGTTTGGTGCGTTATGGATCATTTTTGCACCAGTATCTTGGATTTGGTTGGCACCTGCAAAGGCAATGGAAAGCATCGTGCCCCGTGCGCCTTTGCCATCAAGATACACACTTGGGTATTTCATGGTTGTTTTGGCACCTAAGTTGCCATCGATCCATTCAACGGTAGCACCTTCTAAGGCTTTGGCCCGTTTGGTTACTAGGTTATAGACGTTGTCTGACCAGTTTTGAATGGTGGTGTAGCGGCAGTAAGCGTCTTTTAGGGTAAAAATTTCAACGATGGCTGCGTGCAAACTATTGCTTGAATAGGTTGGGGCGGTACAGCCTTCGACGTAATGAACGCTGGCGCCTTCGTCAACGATGATCAATGTGCGTTCGAACTGACCGGTATTTTCGGCATTGATCCGGAAATAGGTTTGTAATGGCACATCGACACGAACGCCTTTTGGTACATAGATAAAGGTACCACCTGACCAAACGGCTGAGTTTAAAGCAGCAAGCTTGTTATCGGTTGGTGGGACTAATTTTGAGAAGTATTGTTTGAACAGCTCAGGGTATTCCTTCAAGGCTGAATCGGTATCGGTAAAGACGATGCCAAGTTTTTCAAACTCTTCTTTCATGTTGTGATAAACGACTTCTGATTCGTATTGAGCAGAAGCGCCAGCCAGGTATGCCCGCTCGGCTTCTGGAATACCAATGCGTTCAAAGGTCTCTTTGATTTTTTCTGGTACGTCATCCCAATCACGGGCAGGACGATCACTTGGTTTTTGGTAATATTTGATGGCATCAAAATCGATGTCAGACAGGTCTGGGCCCCAGTTTTGCATGGGCATCTTGTTGAAGGCTTCAAGAGACTTCAAGCGGAACTCAAGCATCCATTCTGGCTCTTGCTTGACCCGTGAGATTTCACGGACGATGTCTTCGGTCAATCCTTCGCCGGTACTAAAAACAGGCTGCACGTCATCGTGGAAGCCAAATTTATATTCTTCTAATTCGGGTACACCCATGGTTCTCACTCCTTTTGTAGTGCGGTTGTCTATTCGCTGGTTTCTTCAGTGTCAGATTCATTGGCGTGGCTGTGACTGACAGATGCTTGTGTACTGTCAGCAGCAATGGCTTTTTCTAAGGCTTTCCAAGCTAAGGTCGCACACTTGATGCGTGCAGGAAACTTCGCCACCCCCCCAAGCATGGAAGCATCGCCTAAGCGATCGCTTTGAGGAATGTCATTTCCTTGGACGAGTTCAGAAAACAAGCCTGATAGCTCACCAGCTTCTGCTAGTGTTTTACCGATAATCGCATCCCCCATCATGGATGCACTGGCGGTACTGATGGAACAGCCTTCGCCAGTAAATGCGATGTCTTTGATGGTGTCTCCTTCGACAGCGAGCTCCAAGTGGATCACGTCGCCACAGGTAGGGTTATTCAATTCGACTTTGTACGTTGAATCATCCAAGGTGCCCCGATGATGTGGGTGGCTGGAATGATCCAGAATGACTTGTCGATACAAATTATCTAATTTCGTTAGTGCCATGTTGGAAAAACTCCTTCGTCAGCTTGATGGCGTCAACCAGTCGATCGGCGTCCTCTCTTGTATTATACAGGTAAAAGCTGGCCCGTGCAGTCGCTGGGACTTGCAAATAGCTCAAGAGGGGTTGGGCACAATGATGACCTGCCCGTACCGCGATGCCTTCCATGTCTAAAGCGGTGGCAACATCATGAGGATGGATGCCTGCTAGATTAAAGGCGATCACTCCCGTGCGTTTCGCTGCTTCTTGGGGGCCATAGATGGTCAAGCCTTCAATGGCTTGCAGTTTTGGCAAAACGTAGGCAGCTAAGTCTGCTTCATGGGCGTGGATGTTTTCTAAGCCGATTTCTGTTAAGTAATCCACCGCTGCACCTAAACCGATCGCACCAGCAATATTTGGTGTACCAGCTTCAAATTTCCACGGCAGTTCTTTCCACGTGCTTTCTTGCAGATGGACAAAATCGATCATTTCCCCGCCAAATTCGACGGGCTCCATCTGATCCAGCCATTGCCGCTTGCCGTACAAGACACCAATGCCAGTTGGTCCGCACATTTTATGGCCAGAAAAGGCATAGAAATCACAATCCAGTGCTTGGACATCAACTGTCATATGTGGAACAGCCTGAGCACCATCCACCACCATGACGGCTTGGTGCTGATGCGCCAATTTGGTTAGCTCCGCAATCGGATTGATCACGCCTAAAACATTGGAAACGTGAGCGATCGAAACGATAGCGGTTTTTTCTGTGATCTGTTTCTTGGCATCTTCCATGTCCAAGGTGCCTTCTGGCGTCAGCTGGATATATTTCAAGGTAGCTTTTTTTCGGGCTGCTAATTGTTGCCAAGGGATGATATTGGAATGATGTTCCATATAGGAAATCACGATTTCATCGCCTTCATTGACAAAACGGTCGCCGTAGCTGCGGGAGACCCAATTTAAACCAGTGGTCGTCCCTCGAGTAAACAGCACTTCCGCCGTTTCATTCGCATGGATAAAGCGGCGCACTTTTTCCCGTGCGCCTTCATAGGAATGGGTCGCCCGTTCTGCGAGGGTATGGACCCCACGATGAACGTTGGCATTGTCTTGATGGTAATAATCGGTGATCGCCTGCAGCACCGCCTCTGGTTTTTGCGTAGTGGCGGCATTGTCGAGGTAGATCAATGGTTCGTCATTTACGAGCTGATCCAAGATGGGAAACGCTTGTTTCACTTTTTGGGCATCGATCATGCGAGTAACTTCCCTTCGATAACGGCAACCAATTCTTGTTGCACTTCTTTGACTGGGATCGCGGTCAAGACGGAGCCTAAGAAACCACGAATCACCAAACGTTCCGCTTCTGCTTTGCGCAGCCCACGACTCATCAAGTAGTACATTTCTTCTGGATCGACCCGTCCCACACTGGCTGCGTGTCCGGCTGTTACTTCGTGCTCATCGATCAAAAGGATTGGGTTAGCATCGCCACGGGCTTGGTCTGAAAGCATTAGGACACGGCTTTCTTGTTGCGCGTCCGCCCCTTTGGCTCCTTTTAAAATGTGTCCGATACCGTTAAAGGTTAAGACGCCGCGTTCTCTGATAACGCCGTGTTGCAGGATATGACCAATGGAATGCGGTGCTTTGTTGGTAACACGGGTGTCGATTCCTTGTGTTTGACGCCCAGCACTGATTGCGACCGCTTTGACTTCCGAATGCGCGCCTTCGCCTACAAGATCAGAATCAAAGTCCGCCACGACGTCGCCGTCATTCATGACTCCGATCGCCCAATCTACCATCGCATCTCGTAATACGTAGCCGCGACGATTCATGTACGTAGTGATGTTGATACCTAACTGATCAATCGCAGAGAATTTGACCTTCGCACCTGCTTTGGCGATCACTTCCACTACGATATTGCCAGACAGTTTTTTCGCTTGGTCGCCTTTGGTTTGGAAACGTTCCAAGTAGCTGAACTCACTGTGCTCATCAGCAACGATCAAAATGTGTTTGAAGAAATGCGCTTGACTATTGCCATTGTGATAGAAAATCGCTTCAAGGGGTTCTTCGATCACCACGTTTTTTGGTACATACAAGAACATGCCGCTATTCATAAACGCCGCATGTGCTGCGGTCATTTTATCTTCATCCATTGGCACTGCTTTGGTCATGTAGTATTGATTGACCAACTCTGGTACTTCTTTCATTGCTGTAAACAAGTCAGTGAAGATCACGCCTTTGTCGATCAACTCTTGCGGTAATTGCTCAAAGATGGTGGTGTCATCAAACTGAACGAGGGTCGGATGGTTATCCATCGCGTCAAAGGCGGGAACTGCGCCTGCCACTTCTTCTTCTGACAAAGCGTACTCACCAGCAAGTGCTTGTTCGTCGATATTGAACAATGGCCAACGCTCGTAACGCACCCGCTCGATTTTTGGAAACGCAAGTTCATCCACTTTCGCAAGGGCTGCTTGGCGTAATTCCAACATCCATTCAGGCTCTTCTTTTAACGCTGAAAAAACGTTGACTTGTTCAAGATAATCCTGTAATTTTGCCATTTACCTTGCCTCCTTACGCTTCTTCTTCTTTGTAGTCGATCCCTAACTCTTTACTGATCCCAGCATAGCCTTCTGCTTCTAGGCGTTTGGCTAAATCTGCCGAACCGGTCATCACGACACGGCCTTCCATCATGATATGAACCACGTCTGGTGTGATGTAGTTTAACAGACGTTGGTAATGGGTGATGATCAAAGCGCCAAAGCCTTCGCCGCGCATTTCATTGACGCCTTTTGCTACGACTTTCAAGGCATCGATATCTAGACCAGAGTCGATCTCATCCAAAATCGCAAAGGTTGGATCTAGCATCAACAATTGTAAGATTTCATTTCGTTTCTTTTCTCCACCAGAGAAGCCTTCATTCAAATAGCGTTCCGCCATTTCTTCTGGCATATTCAATAAATCCATTTTTTCATCTAATTTTTTCAAGAAATCCATGACAGAGATTTTGTCGTCTTCGTCACGTTTGGCATTGATCGCTGCCCGCATAAATTCCGCATTGGTGATGCCTGGAATTTCACTTGGGTATTGCATCGCCAAGAACAGACCTAAACGAGCTCGCTCATCCACTTCCATTTCCAAGACGTTTTCGCCGTCGAACAAAATTTCCCCTTCTGTCACTTCATAATTCGGGTTGCCCATGATGGCAGCGGACAAGGTTGATTTCCCTGTACCGTTTGGTCCCATGATGGCATGAATCTCTCCAGTTTTTAACACTAAGTCAACGCCTTTTAAGATCTTTTTATCTTCGATTTGGACGTGTAGATTTTTGATTTCTAAAACTGACATTTCTTTCCCTCCAGTATCTTTTCTTTCTCACTATTTTAGACTAATTGAGAATGAACTTCAAACGCTATTCCCGACTTTTTTAAAATATTTCTAATCTGTACATTGGAATTATTATAAAGTATTACATAGAGATAGTACATGGTTATTGTCTGTAATGCTAGAAATTTTTTTGATTTGTTGTAAAAAAGAAAAAGGAATACGACATTGGCTGTCGCATCCCCTACCTTCACTTCTGCTGTGCCCATTCTTCTCGCAAGATGCCATACTTGATGGAATCATAATAGGTGCCTTCCCAGAAACGGACTTTGCGGATCTGGGCTTCTTTGGTCATCCCTAGCTTTTCTCCTAGTTTCATCATGCGGTGATTGCCCGACCACGTGGTATAACCGACACGCTGGATATGAGGCTGTGATTCAAACAACTCATTGATCCACTGGCGAATTGCTTGGCTGCCAATCCCTTGATTCCAAAGGGAAGCATCATAGATGGCTATCCCGAATTCCAACCACTGCTGCAAGGTATTGTCTTCCCAGTAAGCGGTCGCGATCCCCACGATTCTTCCTTGATAGCTGATCGCTTTACGTAACGGGTTGTCGATGCAGCTAGCACCAAACCCCGTTCGAAATTCTTCCCACGTCAACACGGGGTCTTGGAAATACGGTCCGTCCCATTTTTTCCATTCTAAATCTGCCTTAGGCCCATAGCTGATCGACCAAAGTTCAGCAATCATTTCTTCCGTAATCGGTTGAAGTGTGACTGTTTCTGCCATCTTCAAGCCCCCCTTTCTCCTAAAAAAAGTCGTCTCCTTTATTCGTAGACGACTTTCTTTCTATTTTATCTGAAATTTCCGTAAGTTTAAATAAAGGAGTCCGAAAAAAAGGACTGGAAAAAGAGTAAAGCCAAATTGCGGCTTCAAAATCAAGGCGACAAAAACGGCAACAAACAAAAAGGTTGCTAACAAACTAACAGGCCATTTTTTCAAAGTGAAGAAAAGTGCGGTACGCAGGACATCTTTCTTAGCGGCTTTTGGATTACGCACTTGGAAGTACCAAGCGTTGATACTTAGAGCTATGGAAAGCATCCCTAACAAAAGAAAGAAAGGAACGAGCCATTTGCCACTTTCAAATTGAACCGCAAACAGAATATCCACGATCGCAATGACACTTCCCAGCCAGCCGATGAGCCAATAGAGAAACCCGCGCACGGCAAAGGTTCGTAAAAAGTAGCAGAAATCTTTTACTGGATCGATGTCTTTGTGTTCTGCAAAGCGATCGATCGCAGCCAGGAGGCTGATCATGCTTGGACCAATCAGCAAGAGTGCCAATGCAAACCAAAGGAGGTTTCTAGGATCGACTGCCAAGAACATTGCCGTGAGGGTGTAGGGTGTATTCACGACCCAAAAACTGATATTCAGGGCAAAGCCAATATATAGCCAGCGGAAGATCCGCATGTAAAGATTGTTTTCAAAGGTAGGTTTGGTAAACATGATTGATCACCTCAATTTTTCATTCCCGAAGTAGCGATTCCTTCTACGAAGTATTTTTGCATTGCTAAAAAGACGATCGCTACTGGCAAAATGGAGACCACAGATGCTGCCATGATCAGGGCGTACTCGGCATCATATAAGCCGACAAACATTTTCAACCCTAACTGAATGGTTTTGTTTTCGGTTGAGGAGAGGTAGATAAATGGTCCCATATAATCGTTCCATGTATTGACGAAGGTGATGATGGTCAGACTCGCTAAAGCGGGCTTCGTCAGTGGTAGAATGATTTTTCGATAGATCCCCCACTCACTCAGGCCGTCGATCCGCGCACTTTCACACAATGAGTCAGGAATACTACTATAGTATTGTTTCAACAAAAAGACGCCAAAGGCACTGAAGGCTTGTAAGAGGACCAAAGACCAAAGCGTGTCTGTCAGCCCGAACTGGCGCATCATGATGAACTGAGGAATCATATAGGATTGCCAAGGAATCGCAATCGTACCGATGTATGTCAGAAACAACAGGTCGCGTCCTTTGAAATGCATCTTCGAAAACCCATAAGCCGCAAAGCTAGAGGTAAACAGTTGAATCAAGGTAATGATGACGCTCAAAAATGCTGTGTTCTTGAAAAAAGTCAGCAAAGGAATGCGATCCCAGATCACCGTATAGTTTTCTGGGTGCCAACTTTTTGGAATCCATTGGATCGGTACGCTAAAAACATCGTTATTGGTCTTAAAAGAAGCAGAAATCATCCAGAGAAACGGGATCAGTGTCACTAACGCGAGAAATGTTAATAAAAGAATCAAGGAGACACTGCCGACCGACAGCTTGGCTTTTTGTTTTGGTTTGGCTTGAACATTCTTTTTACTCAGTGTATTTTCCATCTGTACTCCCTCCTTACACCCGTTCTTGTCTTTGGTTCCACTTAAACTGGATCACCGTGATGCCCAAAACGATCACAAACAAGACCATGGCGATCGCAGATGCGTAACCAAAATTAAATTTCACAAACGCTTCGTTGTAAATTTGATACACCAAGACATTGGTGGCTCGACCGGGTCCGCCGGCAGTCATGACTTGGACCAAATCGAAGATCTTGAAACAGTTGATGACCAGCATGATCGAAACAAAGAAGGTCGTAGGTCGCAAGGACGGCAACGTCACGTTGCGAAACTGCTGCCACTTGTTGGCGCCATCGATCGAAGCCGCTTCATACAATTCCTTTGGCACACTTTGTAACCCTGCCAAGTATAAGATCATGTAATACCCCATGCCACGCCAGACGCTGACTATGATGATCGCCGTCAAAGCCCAATCAGAGCTGGAGGTCCAACCAGGAGGATTTTCAATAAAAAATTTCAAAAACTGATTGATTGGTCCCATCGTTGGGTGAAACAACATGTTCCACACGACAGCGATCGCAACTAACGAGGTGACATAAGGAAAGAAGAAGGCCGTACGGAAAAACTTCATTCCACGTACTTTTTTATTTAATAAAATCGCTAAGCCTAAGGAACATACTAACGTCAATGGAACGACGCCAATCGTATAGAGAAAGGTGTTCTTTAACGAGATCCAAAAGGTGTCGTCCCCTAGCATTTTGCTGAAATTTTTCATTCCCACAAATTCAGGCGAACTAAAGGAATCCCATTCCATGAAAGCCAGAATCAATGAGAACACAACGGGCACTAAGGTAAATAAGAAAAAGCCGATAAAGTTCGGTGCAATAAAAGACAGCGCGGTTAGCGTATTTTTGCGTTTCAACTTATTGGCTGCTTTTGATTTTGAGGTTATTTCCATATTTGTCTCCTGCTGCTTGCCAGCAGGCCCCCTTTCATTAATAAAGAGAAGGAACTTTTTTGCCCAAGTCCCTTCTCTCGTTAGGACTATTCGGTTTCAGATTTCACCCTTTTTTCCATATTCGCAATGCCTTCTTTTGGTGTTTCGTCCCCTACAAGAATCAAGTCATGTTCTTCTTGCAAGATTTTGTCGATCGCTGGTCCATTTTCATCGACAGGAAACTCGATCGCGACGGTTTCTGGATTGAAGGCTTTTTTCGATACTTCATCGGCGGGCATGCCTTCACGGGAGAAGTAAAGTTCATCAATGGCGTCAGTCTTATACGAAGGAACGACACCGACTTCTGCTAATACTTTGGCGCCTTCTTCACCAGAACAAAAGTCTAAGAACTTTTGCGCGGCTTCTTGATGTTTTGAATTTTTATTGATGGCAAAAGCAGTCGGAGAACCAAATGTCGTTACTTCCCCTTTTTCATTTTGCGGCATTTCCGCAATACCCCACTCGACATCTGTCTTGCCATCGTCGATATTGGTCATCAATGCACCCATATACCAAGTTCCCATGTACATCATGGCTGCTTTTTCATTTTCAAATTGTGATTGGTACGTAACTTTCGTTGATTTTGCTGTCCCAAAGTCCATTTGCGCCTTTTCGTCTTGCATCCGCAATGCACGATCATAATATTCTTCTAAATAGTCGTATTGAGGATCGATCAAGTTGGCGCCATTTTGGGCAGCTGCAATCGCTTGGGTAGTGGAACGCCACGTGTGTTGATACGCACCATAAATTTGTTCGTCTGGTTTTGTTAGCTGCTTGGCAAGCTCCTCATATTCGTCCCAGGTGATGTTTGATGGGTAGTCTAAGCCTGCTTCATCGAACATTTTTTTGTTATAATACAAGACCCAAAAATCCGTCCGATACGGTTGTGCATAGGTTTTGCCTTCTACGTCATACATGTCATAGCTTTCTTGCGCTGGGGCAATATCCAATGATCCGATATGGTCGGTGAGATCCACCAATTGGTCCCGCAACGCATAATTAGAGTAAGAAAGTAAATTTTTCATGGTCAAAATATCTGTCGTATCTCCTGAAGAGAGCATCGTCGTTAGCTTGGTATCATAATCATCTGAAGCAATATCGACAGGTTCAACGGTAATGCCTGGATTCGCTTCTTCAAAGGCACGGAATAGTTTTTCGAATTCAGGTGTCGTATCGTAATTCCAAGTGGTTACGGTCAATTTGATGTCGCCATCTTCAGAAGCAGCGGAATCATCTGTCGCTCCGCCTCCACACGCTGCCAAGGCTGCGATTGTCCCAAACATCGTTACTGCTAATAAACCTTTTTTCAAAAAGTGCATGTTCATTCCTCCATTAAACATTTTTTTAAAGGGTCGCCCCTAAAACTACCAATAGGAATACCAACTTTGTGACACCCGCATCAGCGCTTCCATGTAATAGTAATCGCCCCAGATCATGCATTCATCGACCCCTTTGAGGGAATTCTTGTCATAAACCCCATGCATCAATAGTCCGTTTGATTCGGGATGGTCGATCGTTGTATAGTTTTGGGCTAACGACGCCAAGATCGCCAAGGCGTTTTCCTGATAGGCGGCTTGGTTTGGCTGCGTGATCGGTAAATGTTTCGCCAGTTCTAGCAAGCCACAGACTGCGATGGCGGCGGCCGAACTATCCCTTTCTTCCTGACTACCATCGTTAAACACTAAATCCCAATAACTGACCTTGTCCGCCGGTAATTCAGCAATAAAGTAATCCGCAAGGTCTTGAGCAGTCTTCAAGAAACTGGTATCACCGGTGTAAAGGTAACTCAGCGTAAATCCGTAGATTCCCCACGCTTGCCCTCTCGCCCAGCAGGAATCATCGGCATAGCCTTGTTGGGTATTGCCGCCGATCGCCGCTCCAGTTTCAACGTCGAAGTAATAGGTGTGGTACGTCGTGGCGTTGTCTCGCACGATGTATTTCTGGGTCTGCTTGGCATGAGCATAGGCTGCTTGTTTGTAGGATTCATCCCCCGTCATTTGGGAAGCAAAATACAATAGCGGCAAATTCATCAAGCAATCAATAATGATGCGCCCTCGTTGTTGCGGATCATCGAGATTGCCCCACGCTTGAATGATCTGGGCTTTGGGTGAGTAACGGGCCATCAATAGATCGGCGGCGGCAATCGCGAGTTTTTTCGAAGATTCCCGTCCGTTCACTCGATAGTCGGCAATCGCAGTCAAACTATACAAAAACCCGATATCATGGGTTTCTAGTCCAATTCTTTGGTCCAATCGTTCTTGGAAAGAGTGCAGTTGTTTTTCGATGGTTTCATCAAATTCTGTTGATCCCGTCAGTTCTTTACTCAAAAACAACATGCCAGTCCAAAAACTCGCCGTCCAATCATGGTTGGCTTCTGGTCGATAGACAAGCTGTTCACTTGCTGCAGGTGGGACCAACGTGTCAAAGGTCTTAGTATTCTTTCTTACTTGATTAACGGTGAAGTCGATTTGCTCGGCTACCCATTGTGATAGCTGTACGTCATAGCTGGTTTCCATTTTTTCCTCCTATTCGCTCAACCTGGATCATATGTCCGGATTGATTGATCGTAATGTTGTTTGTTGTCACTTCGACGGTCACTGCTTGTTCTTGTTCTTGTGGATGCAAGCCGGTGACGAGGGAAACGAACAGGTGCTTTCCTGCTTGTCGTTGAGCAGTTAAATACGGCAGCCACGTTGCAGGATACAAGAGGTTCGTATTTGGCTCCGTTCGTATGACATCGCTCGTTTCATAGCCAGCGATCGCCTCGATTTTCGAATAGCCGATCGATGTTCGTACCGCAGCGCTGCTTGCGGTTTTTTCAGTGATGGTAGTTGCCTCTTTCGGTGATGAAAACCCACCCTCATAGAAAGAAAGGGCGCGCTGAGAATTGATCTCATGAATGCGAAGGTGACTGCCTATCAGTGGAATGATTGTTGTTTTTATCTGGACGTCTTCCCATGGATTCCATTCATGAATGATCCGATCAGGTAAAAGCTGATACTGGCGATCCAATCCTTTGGTGCGAAAGTAATGGTCATCTTCTGATAAAGCCAATGTGTTGTCATAATTTCCTTCATAAAACCAATAATTGCTCTTGGGCACGCTATTGCCAAACGTCGTTGAGTAGACAAATTTGCTATATTTGCTGCTGGCATGACTTTGATAGTTGATACATTGTCCTGCAGGAAACATCAAGGCATGGGTCAAGTCTTGATTGTGTTGATAAAAGTTCTTACTGATGGGATGAGCCAGTGTTCTTTCAGTGATCACTAATGGCGCTGGGGTGGCTTGCCAATAGGGATGCTCCTTTGGTACCGCTAACAAAAGAAAGATTTTTAACGCCCAATAAGGTGAACCTGGTGCATTGTAGCCTTCGGCAAAGATCAGATTCTGGTACGAATAGCCGACCGTCAGTATCCCTTCGGAAGTAAAAATGTCTTGCTGCATCCACTGATGCAGGTGACGACTGATCAACCCTTTGATCTCTCCCCATGGCAATGCTTCAACATCCGCAAAAACCAATGCGCTGAAGAAAGAAACTTGCGCAAAGCGATACGTCAAACTTCGACCAAAAGGAACGGCAGCTCCACCTGCTGCAAACCAATGCTTGAAGGTTTGAGCAAACTCGGTGGCTCGTTGTTTGAACTTCCTTCCCCTTTCAAGATCCTCAGGGACAAATCGACAGTACAGAAGACTATAGTAGTGGATCGCAAAAGATACATAGTAATCGATTTGAGTGGCTACTCCGTCACAGTACCATCCTTCCCCTAAATAAAAGGTCTCGATCAATGCCAAGTCAGCATCGATCTTTTCTTGGGAAAAGCTGCTGCCACAACGCTTCATGGCTACATTGACGAGAACCCGAAAGAAATGCCAATTGTTTGCGGGAATTTCTCGTTGATTGACTTGGATCAGCCACGCATGGAGATTATCTTTTTGGCGTTGGGATAAAACATCCCACGTTTTTTCCTTATTTAATAGTAAAAAGGTACTTAGCGAAGCCATTTCCACGATTCGTTGGTCGAAGTCTTCCACAACACCCCAATAATCGGGACTCTCTGGATCTGTACCCGCAATAATTCCTGAGAGATAGGTTTCCATGAATGAATCTTCTTGCTGGGTTAGATAAGGCGCGAGTCCCCAAAGCGGTCGCAAGAACGCTTCAAGTTCCTGTACCTCTTTCTCATAGACAGTCCCATGGCTGCCTAAAGCCAAATGACCGGGACGACTGCTTGCAAAAGCGGGTTTGAGTTGATCCATGATCGTTTTGAAGCCGGCTGCTACATCTTCATAACTTTCAAATTTATTCTTTTTCAATTGCTGCAGCTTCTGTGATTGCATCCGCATCCTTCCTTTCAATCAATGTCGCTTTAATAAAACCATAATATTCTCCGTAGACCGTCACCACATCTTGCAGTTTCAGTTGTTGACTTTGCTCATTGAATACTTGGTACTGTCCAGCCGCTGTTTCTAGAATAAATCGATCCCCTTTCTCAATGTCTGCTGTTTTCGCATCACTCTTTACGATGGTGCCAGATAGCTTCACGAATTCATGCAACGGGACGACACCTTGCGAAAAATCTTCGTCAGAATAACAAAGCGCTCGTTCTTTTAATTGCTTTTCGCTGCTTTGGGAAAATGCTTGCGTCTGCGTTGCTTCATTTGAAGAACAAGCAGTCAACCCTATAAGTAGACCCAGGATAAATAACGAATTAATCCACTTCATTCATGCCACCCTCATTTTTAAAACGCTTTCTTCATTTCAAATCATACTTTTTTTTAGGAAAATAATCAATAGTTTTTCCTAAAAAAAGTAAAATTTTTACTTGAAGGCAATTTCTCTCTTGGTTTTTTTACTAAAAAGAAATATACTGAAGAGGAGAAGCATTGGAGGAGGGATTCTATGGCTACGATTACCGACATAGCGACCATAGCTGAGGTATCAATATCAACCGTATCACGGGTTCTGAACTACGATCCTAGTCTTTCAGTGACCGAAGAAACCAAACGAAAGATTTTCGAGGCAGCTGAAAAACTAAATTATACGAAATACAAAAACAAGCAAAAGCAGCGTGAACTACCAGTGGATGTACCAAAAAAACACAACAAATCGATCGGGATCGTTCAGTGGCGGATGGATGATGAAGAATTAGAAGACATTTACTATATGTCGATTCGTTTGGGTGTGGAAAAACGCGCCGCCGAACTGGGTTGTGATCTGTTAAAAATCTCCAACCTTGATGAGTCAGTGATCCAGTCCGTCGACGGCTTACTGGCAATCGGCAAGTTTACAGAAGAGCGGGTCAAGAAACTCCATGAGCTACACCCCAACCTCTGTGTGATTGGCAGTAACTTTCCGCTGGATGACTACGATTCTGTCAATACCGATTTTACGCAAGCAACGGAGTTGGCTCTTTCTCACTTGATGGGACTTGGTCATCAAAAAATCGCCTTTATCGGCGCCGAGGAAAGTCAAAATATGTATGGGTATCGGCGGTACAAAACGCCAACGGTCAACACCTATGTCGATATGATGCAGCATTATCAGCTGTTTGATGAGGATTATTTCATCGTGAAAGAAAATAGTCGGTTGGATGTCCAAACGGGGGAAGAATTAACGGAGCAGGCTTTGGCTTTGTGGCAAGACCGCTTGCCGACTGCGATTTTGGCAGCCAATGATGCCTTTGCGATCGGGGTCATCCATACGTTAACGGCTCATGGAATCAAGATTCCTGAAGACATCAGTGTTATGGGCATCAACGATATTTCGGTGTCCCGCTATGTCTCTCCACCCCTTTCTTCAGTCCAAGCATTTACTGAAGAGATGGGTGAAACGGGGTTAGAGCTACTCTATAACCGCATCGAAAATCCTGGGATCGCCAGACGCATCTTTTTAAGTACACAGCTGGTGATTCGTCAATCTACCGCAAAACCAAAAGAAGGCTGAGAAGCTGCGGTGTCTTCTTGCATTGATCAACGTCATTGCAAGGAAGCACCGCATCCTTCTCACCCTTTTTTTATTTTAATGGTCGTTTTGATTTTCCCTGTCTGCTCAAGCGCGTATTCGGCTTGGATCAAATACGCTTGTGCCTGTACACCATGGTGGTCATGATAAGTGACTGGCTGTATTTGGATCTTATCACTGGTAAAACGAAGAACACAGCGTGCTTTTTTTGTCATTAGTTGAACGGTCTTATCTTGCACCATTGGTGTTATGTTCGTAATAAAGTTTTCCACCACCAGATTCTTTGGTTGGTGCTCGTCAAAGACAAAATGGTCTTCGATCGTTACTTGTTGCTGCGAGACCACGAAGCGCCGCTGGTATTCAGTGACCGCTGCTTTCGGATAGAACACACTGAGGTCTAAGTCAAATTGCTGGTCATTAACCTGTAGCACCGTTGCTTCCTCGGCTGTTGGGCGTTGGGTGTGCTGGTTGATGATTGGCAGCGAATGACTGATTGCGGCTGCGGGAAAGTAGTGATAGCGCGTGTTCTCGTCAAAATACTCTTTGGTGTACTCCCCTGCACCAAGGTCCGTCAGAAACAACTCCTCTGTCGTTCCTAATACAAAATGACCGACATCGAGATGATTGTGGCTTTCTTGATTGCTCCCCCCTTTGGCAGCAAAAAAAAGATCCTGTTGCACATCTTTTGCCATGAACCACTGTGCTTGTTCAAAATAGTGATGAAACGAGGCATTCGTTTCTCGTGTGATCGCTTCGTTATGCCAATACAAATTTCGATAGCTGTGGGCAAACCGGTAGCAAGGATCAAAATCTAACGGACTGACCCCCGATAATTGGGGAACCGCCACGCCCAAATGCTCGTAGCAATAACTGACCAAGCCGCTAGGCAGTTCGATCGCCGAATAATCAGAAAAAGGAATGTAATGCCCTGGAGAAATCATCGTGTAATAAGGAAAAGCGGCAATTTTTCTGGTTTTAGGCTGCTTTAGGTAGGTATCTTCTTGCAATACTTCTGCCAACAATTGCGCATAATACAGAAAATAACCAAACCCATACGCCCAGTAACCGACGCCTTCTACACAAGCACCATCTTCGCCAAAGCTGTTGAGATAGCTTTGCATCGCAGTATCCAATCGTTTGATCATCCGCAATTGTCGCTCGCTTTTTCTCGGCAATACATAGAGCGCCGTCATTCCAAGACAGCCACCAATAACTGCGGACCAATTGTTCTCTTTTGTCTCCCACTCCCAGGTTTGCTCCTCGAAGGGTAAAAAAAGCCGTTGATCGATCTCATACAACACTCGCTCTGTGATGACTGGTGAAAGGTCTCCCCCAACCAACATAAACAACTCTGCTAAGGATTGCCCAGTTTCAGCTGCAAAAAGATCGACTGTGTGGCGCGCTTGCGAAGAAAACTGACCATCGACAATCGGCAGATGCGCTGGCAGACACCATGTATATTCATTGCAGATTTCCCAAATCACTTGCTCCAACAGCACTTTGATCGCTGCCTTACGCTCCATTTCATAAGCAAGTCCTAAAACCACCAACATCCGTCGGCGGGCAAAATAATGGGATTCGAAGGCAACACGATTCCCCGATTCGAGATACTCTTGATAGCCTTGATAAGGCAAATAGGGAATCTCACCAGTCTCAAGATAAGCCTGTGCCGCCTGTAAAATTTCTTCTTTTACATCTGCTGGATTCACGCGTTTTCCTCCTGAATGGAGCGTCCGAAGACTTCGATTTGGGTCAACGCTGGAAATGGTGAGGGATCGTCATTTTGGATCAGCTCATGCAATTTCACCCAAGTGACCGTTCGCGGCTGGAAAGAAAACCGTTGAGGCTGGCTGCTTTTGACCGTCTGCAAGATTTCTTGACTCCCGTCGGAAAACGCCAACGTGACTTGTTGCCAATAGCTATCATGGGGAAAATCCGCCCGTAACGTAAGCGCACATTGGTCGATGCGGACCTCATGACCAAAGTCGATCGTCAAAGCGGCATCTGCTTGTTGATTGATCCCCCATGAGCCATAGGGATAATTGCCATGAGACGTATTGGCAAAAATACCATCAATGGCGTTACAAGCGAAAAACGTCGCATCATCTCTTGTTTCAACATTGGCATGGGCATGCGGATAGGCACCCAAGAATTCTTTTTGATCATGAGGGTTTAAGGCGACGTTGCGGTAAGCCGCTAGTTCTTCTTTTGTTGCTACCCGCACACTCAAATAATGGCTTTTCCCAGCAAAACGGCCTTCTGGTGCGGCTTCTTTGGCATTTTCACTAAGATGTACGGGGTAGATCCACTCGTTGCCTTTGATGTACACCAAAGTAGTCGCCAGCGTTTCATCGAGTGTGACCCACACAAATTGTCCACTGCGTGAGAGCGAGACAACGATTTTATCTCCGTCCTCGTAACAATACTCTTGGGATGCCAACGTGACAAAGTCTTCCGCCGACGCTTGAAGAAGGGTAGGTTCACTTTCAGGTGTTCGTTTGCCTTTTTTTACTTGATGCTTTTGGTCATAAATCGTTAAGGAAATCTGGGTCATTGCATGTAGCTCCTCTCGTATTTTCTCCATTATAGCGATGTCGACAAAAAAATGTAACTGGTTCCAGCGATTTTTTACTATTTTTTTACTTAAAATCGAAAAATGTAACAGTTTCCATTTCTTTATTTTACTAAATAAAGTAAAATAACAAATAAAAGGAGCTGTTTACATGAGAAACTTCCAAGAAGCATTAAGTAAGAACCCTCTTCGAACCAAAACCGATCTAGAAGAGGCCCTTGTTGATCTGGTCACTCCCGTATACGAATGTATGGCACAACAAGGAACTCCCGGGAGGGTCCACCTAGGAAATTCAGGAGCAGTGTACACTCAGGAAAAGAGTGACGTCGAAGGCTTTTTACGGACACTCTGGGGATTGGGCCCATTGTTCAGCCAAGAAGAAGCGTGCCTTCGTTACCCAAAACTTTTTCAACAAGCCAATGCCGGGATCGTTGCAGGCACCACCCCGACCTCTCAGGAGTACTGGGGAAAACTGCATGACTACGACCAATTGTTTGTGGAAATGGGTGCCCTTGCTAGCTATTTGATTTTTACCAAACCCGTCTTTTGGGATCTCCTCACACCAAGAGAGCAAACAAATCTCTTTGATTGGCTCAATCAGATCAATCAGCACACGATCCCTAAAACCAATTGGCTCTTCTTTCGGATTTTAGTTAATACCTTCTTTGAAATGGCAGCATTGCCTTTTGTTGAAACCACCCTTTTGGCTGATCAAGAAGAGATCGAGAGGTATTACTTAGCAGACGGCTGGTATTTTGATGGCTATGAAAACCAAATCGACTATTATATTCCTTTTGGGATGCAATACTACGGACTCCTTTACAGTGTTCTTACTTGTCGTTCCCAATGCCCGTATCAGTTTAGCTACCGTCAAAGAGCCGCTACGTTTGCGCAATCCTTTAAACAGTGGTTCACGAAAACCGGTGCGGCATTGCCTTTTGGTCGTAGTCTAACGTATCGGTTTGCGCAATCAAGTTTCTTTGCTGTCGGTGCTTTCGCCGATATAGAATATGAAGGCTTCAC
This sequence comes from Enterococcus casseliflavus, assembly GCF_029215545.1. Taxonomy (NCBI): domain Bacteria; kingdom Bacillati; phylum Bacillota; class Bacilli; order Lactobacillales; family Enterococcaceae; genus Enterococcus; species Enterococcus casseliflavus. The sequence continues at coordinate 3,148,661 of NZ_CP119393.1, forward strand.
AAAAAATGAAGGAAAATATTTACTGTTACAAAACATGCGTTACTGGTTTCGCCAACCAATCTTTACGCAAGAAGGCTTTTTAAGTATTGGCTATGCCTACCCCAACCTAAATATGGCTGAAGGCTATAACGCACCAGGATCGCCTTATTGGGCTTTCAAAAATTTCTGTGTATTGGCCATCCCAGCGGATGCTGAATTTTGGACGCTTGAGGAGCAGGTGCCAACCTTTGCCACACCGGTGCGCAATCCGCATAGTCGGATGCTTTTGGTGCATAACCAAGAAGGCACAGAATTGCAAGCTTTCACTGCGGGGCAACATTCCCACGAACATGCTCACGGCAATGCCAAATACGAAAAGTTTGTCTATTCGACAACGTTTGGGTTTAGCGTACCGAAAGCAACCGTTTTATTGAAACAAGGTGCCTATGATAATACATTGGCGATCTCAGAGGGGCAGACGGATTTTAAAACAGCTTTTGGTTACGAAGCCTTTGCGATTAAAGATGACTACGTCTATAGTCGCTGGCGCCCCTACGAGCAGGTCGTCATCGAAACCTTTGTGATTCCGATGTATCCTTGGCATCTGCGTTACCATCGGATTCAAACGGATCGAAGGTTGCAACTGGTCAATGGCAGCTTTGCAGCACCAGCTGATGGTGCTGCGCTTTCTAGCAAAGAAGGCACCTTTTATCAAAGCTCGGTTGGCTGTGTCGGTATCAAAAGCTTCCCGACGCATCAAGAAGGTACCCTCTTGATGCCAGAACCCAACACGAATCTACTTTATAGTCGAACAGTCATCCCTCAAATAAGCAAAACCGTTCTCGCCGGACAACAGGAATGGCTCGTTGCGTGTTTAGGCAATGCCTTTTCTGATCAGATTCCACCCTTTGATGTCACTATCACAGCGGACAAAGTAGCAATGAGCCAAGGGGATCAGAGAAAAACCATTCAGCTTAGCTACTAGCAAAAAATTACTGGCAAATGCTAGTAGAAAAGCTACCGAAAACACCTTTCTGATTTACGGGATTGAAGAATGTCCCCCCAGAAGTTCGATTTCAGTCTAAGGTTTCAGCATCGGTACCTTCTGATCCCTCCGTCTCTATTGGCAAAAAGCAAAAAAATACTTGTACCACAAAACGGTGCTTCACGTATTGTGAAGTGCCGTTTTTTGGGTACAAGTGATTCATGTTTTGATCGACGATCAGTGCTTATTTCCCAAAAAGCTTTTGGAGAAACCCTTTTTTCTCAGGGACTTCCTTTGTTTCAGTCACCTGAAGCGGTCCAGTTTCCTTCACGACTTGCTGAAAGCCACGATTGTCTTGCAGCAACAGACCGTTTAGTTCCAGGATCCCAGACAGACTGCCAATCATCCGCCGCACTTCTCCCGCACTTTTGCCGAAAAAGCGCTGGTCGTCATTTGCTTCGGCTTCTTCCAAAATAACCAGCAGCTGCTGGATGCTTTGATTTTGTTCACCTAAGACGTACGACAACTGGTCAACTTCCACTGTTGTAGTGGCCGCTGACGGTACTAAATCTGTTACGAGCTTTAAGCTATCTAAATAATCCTTTAAGTCAAAAATGAACGTTTGTGCCGCTTCATTATTCATTAATTGGCTTTGACTCAATTTTCTTTGTAGCGCTTCCATTTCACTTGAACGTTTAGAAAGTTCGCTTACGATCGTTTCTGTATCCATACGCCACCTCCTAATGACATTGTCCCGTTTTCTCTTTCATCCGTCAAGAATTCGTCGGACTTTTTTCTGCGTTTTTACCGATCAGACCTGCCTATTGCTCCTGTTGGTACTTTGACGGTGCGCAGCCATAGCGCTTCGCAAAGAGCCGATTAAAATGGTTGATGTTTTGGAACCCAGATTGAAACGCCGCCTCTCGAATCGTTAGTGTTTCGTTGCTGCGTAAATAAAAAAACTTTTGAAACCGAGCTTGCAATAAATCTTCTTTGGGCGTGGTATGAAAAAATTGTTGATAGAGCTTATAGAATTGGCTTTTACCGATGGAAAGCTCTCGGTTAAACTGGTAAAAATCCCATTGCTGTTCGCAATTGACTAACATTTTCAACCGCATCGCTTGAAACAGTTGATAGTGTTCGTTTTGTGGTTGCGGGATGCTTTCTTCAAAATTGCGTTCAAGTAAGACCAATAGATTTGTCATATACGCCGCGATCAATTCTTCCGTGTGCCGTTGTGGCAACAAGGATTCATGATTGATCTTTTGGATCAATTTGTTGATTTGTTGAATATTTTTCGGCTGGAACAGTTGGTTACAAGGGATCGCATAGGTTTCTTCGATCACCTGATCCGTTTGAAACTCAACAAAGCTATTAAAAAAATCTTCTTTGCCACGATAATCTTGATAGACGGTTGGAGGAAAAAGAATGCAGCTACCTTTTTCACTAGTTTCTTGATGACCATCTTCAAAAGTGAAAACCATTGGAGACAACGTCAACACGAAAAGATAATGCTTTAAGCCAGAGGGTCGATAAATATGATCGGAAACAGCATTGTGCATTTGAAATCCTGAATAGGTTACGTTCAACTTCTCACTCCTTCCTACTTGACTTTAGTATAAAGAAAACGGACAAAACGTCAATAGAATAAGACAGAATGTAGTGTTTATTTTCATGGACTATCGCTACAATGAAAGAAAAGAAAGGGGTTGCAAAATTGAAGAAAACTACGATGTATTTAGACAAACACTTTATTTTGGCACCAGTCGACAAACGGATCTACGGCTCTTTTGTGGAGCACTTAGGGCGCTGTGTGTACGAAGGGATCTATCAACCAGAAAGTCCTTTTGCCGATGATCAGGGCTTTCGTCAAGATGTCGCTGCCTTGATCAAGCAGTTGAATGTGCCGATCGTCCGTTACCCAGGAGGCAATTTCGTCTCTGGGTATAAATGGGAAGATAGCGTCGGCCCTAAAGAGCAACGGCCAGCAAAAATTGATTTGGCCTGGCGGGTAATCGAAAGCAATCAGTTCGGCTTAAACGAATTTATGGATTGGACCAAACAAGTCAATACGGCACCGATGATGGCGATCAATCTTGGGACACGAGGAATCGAAGCAGCGAAAAACTTGATCGAATACACCAATTTAAAAGGCGGCAGCTATTATAGTGACCTCCGTCGTGCCCATGGGGTGGCCGATCCTCATGACATCAAACTTTGGTGTCTAGGCAATGAAATGGACGGTCCTTGGCAAGAAGGACATAAGACAGCCGATGAATATGGCCGTCTCGCAGAAGAAGCTGGCAAAGCGATGCGTTTGGTGGACCCAACGATCGAAACCGTCGCTTGTGGTAGTTCTTCTCTCACGATGCCGACCTTTGGCATGTGGGAAGATACAGTATTAAGTCATTGTTACGATCAAGTCGACTACATTTCCATGCACCAATATTATGGCAACCGTAACGGCGATAGCCAAGATTATCTAGCAAGCAATGTCGCAATGGATCAGTTCATCAGTCAAGTCGCAGCAATCTGTGATGCAGTGAAAGCCAAACGCCGAAGCAAGAAGACGATCAATATTTCCTTCGACGAATGGAACGTCTGGTATCACTCAAATGAACAGGATCAAAAAATTGAACCTTGGAGTCAACACCCACCACAATTAGAAGACGTCTATCACTTTGAAGATGCGTTACTCGTCGCAAGCATGATGATCACGATGCTTCATCACGCAGATCGCGTTAAAATCGCCTGCATGGCACAGCTGGTCAACGTGATCGCACCGATCATGACTTCCGATACTGCCGCTTGGAAACAAACGATTTTTTATCCCTATGAAATGATCAGCAACTATGGTCGCGGTCACGTGTTGCATAGTATTCTTCGAGGGGCTGATTTCGATAGCAGCCACGGAAAAGCTTCTTATGTGGATGCCATTGCGATCGAAAACGAAGATGACTATTTGACCTTTTTCTTAGTAAATAAGGATTTGCAGGATGCCAATGAATTCACTTGCGACTTGCGTCAATATGATTCATTGCAAATCGCTACCCATCAAGTCTTGCACCATCCAGACTTGCATGCCGTCAATACCGAAGCAACCCCGAACAACGTTGTGCCCGTCAATGGAAAAACAGCGGAATTGAATGACGGCATTTTGCGTGTCGTCTTGGAAAAACAAAGCTTCCAGATGCTACGCTTGAAGAAAAACGGCAGCAAGTAACGAGTATATCTGTTTAAGCAAAAAAAGCAGCAGCCTTGGTGACATCCTGAAAAAACGAGACTTTTACGGAGTGGAGAAATCCACTCCTTTTTTATGATCCCCCCTGTTCACTTGCTATTTTTCGCATTCTTAACTGATCTGGGCAAGGAAGCGGCAACTGTCGGCTTACTTTTCCAAAAAAAGAGACGACAAAAGAACACCCTACGGCAGCTAAGATACCGCAGGGTGTTCTTGATTCATTGTTTAGCCGTTATAGGCATCAACGATGATTTGTTTCAATTCAGAGATTAGTGGTTCTTTTGGATTTGCTGTTGTACATTGGTCTTCGTAAGCCAATTCAGCCATGCGATCAACTGTTGTATCTAGTGTTTGTTGAGTGACGCCTTGCGCTTTCAAGCTCATGTCGATACCCACAGATTGTCCTAATTCGTAAACAGCTGTTGCCAATGCTTCAACCAATTCAGCCGTTGTTTTGCCTTTAAGGCCTAAGAATTTCGCAATGTCTGCGTAATCTGTATCGGCACGGAAGAAGTCATATTTAGGGAACATTGCATGTTTTTGTGGGTCTTTGGCATTGTAACGGATGATGTGCGGTAAAAGAATCGCATTTGTACGTCCGTGAGGAATACCATATTCACCACCGATTTTGTGGGCTACTGAGTGACAAATACCTAGGAATGCATTGGCGAAGGCCATACCTGCCATTGTTGAGGCATTATGCATTTTTTCGCGAGATTCCATATCAGGTGTTTTCACTGATTTTTCTAAGTAGTCAAAGACTAACTTGATTGCTTGTAAGCTCAATCCACGAGTGTAATCAGATGCCATTACTGACACATAAGATTCGATCGCATGAGTCAAAACGTCCATTCCAGTGTCTGCTGTAACAGAAGCAGGTACTGACATTACGAATTGAGGGTCAACGATTGCAACATCTGGTGTCAATGCGTAATCAGCTAATGGGTACTTCACGTGTGTTTCACTGTCAGTGATAACCGCAAATGGGGTTACTTCAGAACCAGTACCAGACGTTGTTGGGATACAAACGAATTGCGTTTTTTCTGGTTTGTCGATCTTGTATGTCCGTTTACGGATATCTAAGAATTTTTGTTTCGCGCCGAAGAATGAAGTATCTGGGTGCTCATAGAACATCCACATGCCTTTGGCAGCATCCATTGCTGATCCACCACCAAGGGCGATCACTGTATCTGGTTTGAAATCAACCATCATTTTTGTTCCAGCGTAAACGGTGTTTGTTGATGGGTTTGGTTCTACGTCAGAGAAGACTTCGATTTTCACGTCATTTTTACGACGAGCAAGTACTTCACGAACCGTATCGCAATAGCCGAATTGAACCATACCAGGGTCACAAACGATCATGACACGTTCAACGTTTTCCATTTTCTCCAAGTACATTAGAGAGTTCTTTTCAAAGAAGATTTTTGGTGGCAATTTAAACCATTGCATATTATTTCTCCGTTTCGCTACAGTTTTCACGTTGATCAAGTTCACAGCAGAAACATTTCGTGATACAGAGTTTTTCCCGTATGAACCACAACCAAGTGTCAATGATGGAATCATTTCGTTGTAGATATTTCCGATACCACCTTCTGCAGATGGTGTATTAACTAAGATACGGCAAGCTTTCATGCGTAGGCCGAATGCTAATTGCAAGTCTTCGTTTTCAGTGTGGATCACCGCTGTATGGCCTAATCCGCCTAAATCAAGCATTGCTTCACATTTTTCGAACGCGTCTTCTGTGTTGTTTGCTTTGATCATTGCTAAAACTGGAGAAAGTTTTTCTCTTGATAGTGGGTAATCAGCACCGACACCGTCAAGTTCAGCGATCAATAATTTTGTTCCTTCTGGTACGTTGATGCCTGCTAATTTCGCGATATCCATTGCTGAATGACCAACGATTGCTGGATTTACGGCATATTTCCCTTCGTTCATCACGGCATCTTCAAGTTTTTGTAATTCTTTTGCTTTTACAACATATACTTGATGTGCTTCAAATTCTGCTTTCACAGAGGCATAGACTTCTTTATCAACGATCACTGCTTGTTCAGAGGCACAGATCATTCCGTTATCAAAAGTTTTTGACACGATCAAGTCATTGACTGCTCGTTTCACTTTCGCTGTTTTTTCGATATAAGCAGGTACGTTCCCTGGTCCAACACCTAATGCAGGTTTACCAGTTGAGTATGCTGCTTTGACCATGCCAGCGCCACCAGTTGCTAATACGATCGCAATTCCTGGGTGGTTCATCAATAAGCCAGTCGCTTCGATTGATGGATGTTCGATCCATTGCACACAGTTTTCAGGTGCCCCAGCAGCGATGGCTGCATCACGAACGATACGTGCAGCTTCTGCTGAACATTTTTGTGCAGATGGGTGGAAAGCAAAAACGATCGGGTTACGTGTTTTCAAAGCGATCATTGCTTTAAAGATCGTTGTAGATGTTGGGTTAGTTGTTGGTGTTACCCCACAAACGACACCAACTGGTTCAGCGATTTCAATCAAGCCTTTTTGTTTGTCTTCATTGATCACGCCGACTGTTTTGTCATGTTTGATACTGTTCCAAATATATTCTGAAGCGTACATGTTTTTGATCGCTTTATCTTCATAGATACCACGGCCAGTTTCTTCTACTGCCATTTTAGCTAAAGGCATATGTTTGTCTAATGCTGCCATTGCCATTTCATGAACAATGTGGTCCACTTTTTCTTGATCAAAGCTTTCCATTTCTTTTAACGCCACATTTGCCTTCGTTGCTAAATCGTCAATCATTGCTTGTACGTCGATTGTCACTTCTTTTTCCAATGTCTTAGCCATTGTATGTCCTCCTAGTTTTTAAACATGTTTTGTTTGTTAACTACTTCACATACAGATCATACAACATCTTTTTTCGTTTGTAAATAGTTTTTGTGATTTTTTTCACAGTTTTATTAAACTCCCTTTAAATTAAGCGTTTTCAAGAGGTTTTAAGGAAAAGAAGTGGACAAAAGTTTCGGTTTTTATTAAGAAAAATGTCATGTGCTAAATTGAACAATGGAGGGATTTACGAAAACACCTTATCCCTACTAAATATGATCATCTGCTCTTTTCACTTTTTCTGTCAAACGTCTTACGATCTGAAAGGATTATTCATAAGAAGGGTCCTCTAATACATCCCATTTCATTAGGCGTTGGCTTCTTGCCGTAAATGCCTTCTGTTTAAACACCTCACAAGCTTTTATTACAAGAGGTGATGCATTTTCTTCATTTAGCTGCTCGATGGGTAAGAAAACTGCTCCCAATGAATCCTGTCCAGTAAATTGGTGAACGTTTTTTTCAAGTTTTCCAACGATTGCTCGAATCTCATAAAAGACACAGATATGATTGTTCATTGTTGTCTCTTTGTATCGCCAAGGATAGAGAAAATTAATTGTTCCAAATTGATGATAGCTAGTGACAGTCATGCCGGTTTCTTCTTTAAATTCTCGGCACAGCGTGTCTTCCAGCAACTCACCTGCCTCCATGCTGCCGCCCGGCAAATCATAGCGGTTTTGATAAGGTCCCGCCTTCTTTTTGATGGCGGCCAAGCAATTACCTTGAAACAAAATTCCATATACTCCAAATGCGGTATGGTACAACCGAATCCCTCCTAACTTGTATCTATTCTACGTAAATCAAAATAAATCATCAACAGGCTTAGTCGATTTATGTCTTACATCGAACACGTTTGGCTTGATTCACACACAAAAAAACGACCAGCCAACGCTGATCGTCTTTCTCTTTAAAACAAATCCTCTTGGTCTACTTCTGTTAGAGGCTTCCCGTGGGCAAGCTGGGAAACAACGTGCGCCATCTTTTTGTAGGAATCATTCAATCCGATTCCGCCTTTTTTCGGCATCTTCAAGATATAGATGTCTTTGACATAGATTGCCACTGCTGGGTTTTCCTCTGACATCGCTGCAGCCCCTGGAATTCCTTGTGCATTGAATACTTTCGTCAATCCTGCTGCCATTTCGCCAAAATTAGGATAATGCATCGCAGGTCCGCAAAGAACGGCATCGGCGTCAAATTTTTTAGCAAACCCCACAAATTTTTTATTCACTTCTTCTTGATGCTCGTGATAATATTGGTCACCACAATAAAGTGTTGCAACGATTTGTGCGTCTTGCTCTTGAAAAAGTGGATTCAAGGTTCGACCTGGACCAAGGGCAGCTTTTTTACCGCTTGGCGGCAACTGAGCATTTTCATCACTTCCCATCCCTGCAGTGACATGATTAAGAATCAAAATTATTTTTTTCATGAGCGGTGCCTCTTTTCTTACAGATCATCAAAATCGAAATCATCAAAATTGATTTCCTCTTCTTCTTGTTCAACGGTATCCGCTTCTTCTTTTAGATATTGATTATCTAAGACTTTGATAAACGGATAATAAATAGCCATTCCTAAGAGGATCAACAAGACTTGTAACACGGACGCTTGCCAACCACTGACTAAGAAACCAGAAATAATCGGTGGTGTGGTCCATGGCAGTTGAATTCCATTGGTATAGTTGACTAACCCAAGATCCATACAGAAGTAAGAGATAATAATATTGATCGTTGGCACTAAAGCAAAAGGAATCAGCAGAACTGGATTCAAGACGATCGGTAACCCAAAGATGATGGGTTCATTGATCCCGAAAATACCTGGGATTAACGATAACTGTGATAGTTTTTTGACCCGTTGGCTTTTACAGACTAAGATCATGACTAAAATCAAAGATAATGTCGAACCGCCCCCACCAAAGGTCGCGAACATGTCTTGAAATTGACCGGTGATAATGTTAGGAATTTCTGCGCCATTCTTGAAAGCATCTAAGTTTTCAATAGATAATGCCCGTAAGATAGGATTGAAGACAGCGCCGACCACACTAGAACCATTGATCCCAAAGAACCAGAAAAAATGCAAAAATAGGTAAGCTATGATCATGGCACCTAAAGTATTTCCTAAACTTAACAACGGTGTCTGTAAGAACTTAAAGAGGATCTCTTGGAGATTGCCATAAGACGTCAAGTTTGCTAACCAGTTGGCGATCATAAAGACCGTCACGATCACAAAGCTGGGAATCAACGCCTCAAAGGATTTCACCACAGTTGGGGGAACACCGTCAGGCATTTTGATCGTCCACCCTTTGCGTAATAACGCAACGAACATTCTGGTGGAAATCAAGGCAACAACCATCCCTAAGAACAAACCGCTAGAACCCATCCATCGTAATGGCAGGCTGCCAACTTCATATACTTCCGTAGAGCCTTCTGGTGTGAAAACGGTCGTAAATGGTGTCACGATAAAAAAAGAAACGAGTGAAATAATGGCTGCTTGCATGGCATCAACTTTAAACTGTTTTGCCAAACTATACCCGATCCCACCAACGGCTAAAATCGTCATAATGTCAAAGCTGGCTGTTGCTGGCATATTCAACATCGTTGCCCAATTGTCTCCCAGCAAACTGCTCATCATCTCGTTCCAATTTGGAATCGGAAAATTGGTCAAGACTAAAAAGAGTGAACCCACGATCAACAACGGTGTGGATAATAAGAAACCATCACGAATCGCAATCAAGTATTTGTTTTCACCGATCGTCTTTGCCATCGGTGTTAACACTTTTTCTAACCAGTTTAAAAATTTCTGCATTTTTCTTCCTCCCATCTGCGTGCTATCTGGCAGATAACACGTAGTCCCCTGTTACTCCAACACTTTTATTACTTTGCTTTGGCTTTTTTGATCAAGCTTAAGGCATCTTTCAACGCTCGTTCGCCATCCATCATGCCGTATGCTTCTGTCGCGATCGTGCCGACTGGAATCCCCATTGGCTCGAAAGTTGCTTTCATTTTGCTATCTAAGTGTCGTACTTGTGGACCTAACAAAATAGCGACTGGTTTTTCTTGTTCGACTTTTTCTTCTGCATGGATCGCAGGGAATGCTTCGATCGTCAAAGGCATGTTGTGCTTTTTGACGACTTCCATCATTTTATTGACCATGATACTCGTTGACATTCCAGCTTCACAAAACAAATAGATTTTTTTCGTTGCCATATCCATTCCTCCAATGTTTGTTTTTCTCAATCGCGGTTGTTAGACCGGCGCTTTGATCCGTTCTTCATACGCCTCCAACCATTCTTTCGTGATGGGTTCGATCACGGTTGTCTGCTCAGGTCCTGGTGTTGCCATAAAAATAGCAGGCTCTTGATTGGTGGTTGCGACACTAAAGGTAAATTCTACATTGGTTGCCACCCCCCAGCGACCCTGTTTATCTAAGGCGATCAGCGAGAAGGCGCCGGCTTTGCCGTAGCGCTTCTTCAATCGCGCTTCAAAGTCGTAAACGGCTTGATCACATGCTTCTTGCGGTGCTAGCCCTTCTCCCATCAAACGGACGATTTCGTAGGAAAGGCAGCCTTTCATCAAGTCTTCCCCTAACCCTGTGGCAGCGGCACCGCCGATTTCACTATCCACATAAAAACCAGATCCAGATAAAGGTGAATCGCCAACACGACCGCTTTTTTTCATAAATAAACCAGAACTAGAGGTTCCTGCTGCCATGCTTTGGTGTTCATCCAGCGCAACTACTCCCACTGTATCGTGGCCGTCATAGGGATCGAGGTTGTTGGCAGCGATCTCTGCTTTGCGCTTTTCCCAAATGGTTTTGGCTCGCGGTGTCAGCATCTCTTTGGGCTGGAATCCTTCGGCAAGCGCATAAGCGACCGCTCCTTGGCCGATCCGAAAACTATTGAATTTTTCCTCACTTAGGCTGCGTGCCACGGAAATAGGATTTTCCACATCGACGATCCCAGCGACGGCACCAATTTTGAAGGTATCACCATCCATGAAGGCAGCGTCCATTTCCAACACGCCTTCTTCGTTGGGCAGCCCGCCATACCCCACCGATTTATAAAATGGATAATCTTCCACTGCTTTAATGGCTGTTTCTACTGCATCTTGGCAGGAGCCTTGTTGTTCTAATATTGATTTAGCAGCGAGCACGCCATCGTGTGCCATCCGCCATGTAGCAATCATTCCCCACATAAATATCCCTCCATTTTTCATAGCGCTTTCAAGTATATTCTATACGGTATATACTACTATGTCTATACTAAAAAAAGAGTTTCTCAAAAAAATGGAAAAACTCTTCTTCGTTCGTGTCTTCGCTTATTTTGTCAGTGCTTGTAAGCTGCGCAGATAAATTTCAAGATTCATCCGTAGATCGGCAACCGCCATGTACTCATCTTGGTTATGAGCGATCCCTTTTTGCCCTGGAAAAGACGGACCGAAAGCAAGGATATTTGGCATCTTGCGGGCATAGGTTGCTCCTGTAGTGGTCACGGGGGTTGGATCATTGCCCGTTACTTGGTGATAGATCGTCGATAGCGTTTGGATTTCGGGGGCATCTTTTGATCGGCAGAACCCCGGAATGCTGCGAAGGATCGTAAGGCTTGCCCCTTCTGGCAATGCCTTTTGCACCCCAGCGAGCACTTGTTCCTCTGTTACCGATACCGGATAACGAAAGGCCACTTCTAACGCTAATCCACTGGCGGATTTTTGGAGAACCACAGGGGTCAAGATCAACTTTCCTGAATCAGCATCTTCTAGTACCAAATCAATGCCTTCGCCATAGTGCTGCTGGTGAAAACTTTGGGTGATCCACTGCAAAGCTGCTTGCACGGACGGTGTCGCCGCTAGTTGCGGTGCTGCTTGCTGCGCAAGTTTTGTAATGGCGTTGTCCCCTAGCTCAGGGGCATTGCTAGGGGAGCGTTTGCCTAGTGCTTCAAAGGACTGGCTGCCTATGGTTACCGATAGGTGGTCTGGCACATGATCGCGGAATTGATCGCCAGAAAACGCCGCTAACAGCTGCTGTTCTTGGGCGGGCAATGGAAAATCAAGTTGCACATTGACGACACCTCGTTCGCCGTAAACCACTGGATACTTGCAGTCTGGCGTAAAACCAAAACGCGGTGGCTGCTCAACCGATAGATAATGCGGGATATCCGACATGCCGCTTTCTTCATCTGTACCGAAAATGATCCGCAGCGGTAATTGCGGTTGATGCCCAAGGTCTTTCAACAATTTCATGGCAAACAAACAGCTGATGATCGGGCCTTTGTTGTCTAAGATCCCACGGCCATAAAAGTTGCCGTCCTTTTCAGTTAGTGCAAACGGTGGGTAGCTCCAGCCAGAACCTGCCGGGACGACATCCAAGTGTCCTAACACACCGATATAGTCGGTATCCGTTGGTCCCCAATGGGCATAGCCGATCGCATCATCAATGACCGTTGTTTGAAACCCGTATGCTGCGCTTTTTTCCATGATGTATGCTAACACTTCTCGTGGTCCGGTGCCATAAGGCGCATGGGGCGCCGACTCACCTTTGACGCTTGCGATCTGCATCACCTCGCTCAAAAGCGTGAGAAATTCTGACCAATTGGCTTCAATACTTGCTGTGAGTGGATCCATTGTCTTCACCTCTAAAGGATTGATTTTATTTTTGACGCACTAATGTATTTTTGAAGGTATATTTGTCTGCTCGGTAATAGGATGTATCGTATAAGATCGGTTTGGCTGATGCGGAATAGGTCATCGAATGGACCAAAAGCATCGGTTCCTCTTGAGGCACCTGTAAAAGTTTCGCAATATCGGCAGGACTTTTCACAGCTTCCACCTCTTGATGGGAATAACCAATCTCGATGTTGGCTTCAATAACTTGATATAAAGACGACTCTAATTGTGCTTTCGTGAGTTCTGCGGTGCCTTCTTGCAGATAGCGTTTCAGTACGTAAAGATTTTCCACCGTCATCGGCTCATCATCAAAGTAACGCAAGCGCACCAAATAAACGATCGGTTCCTTGCCATAATCGCCAAACAGCTGACCAATCTCTATCGGGAGTTCTTTGACGGTTTCGATATGCAGAACTTCCGTACGGGTCTTTTTCCCTTGGACCTTTGCAGTTTCAGTAAAACTTTGAAGACCGCCGGAGCCGCTTTGGATCTTGGGCTGTTTCATGACATAGGTTCCTTTGCCTTTTTCTTTCACTAACAAATTCTGGGCAATCAATAAATCGATGGCTTTGCGCACCGTTAAACGGCTGCACTGAAATTCCTCTGCTAAATCATAATCGGAAGGAAGTTTTTGGCTCGTCACGTACATACCTTCATGAACCCGTTGCGCAATCTGCTGGGCAACTTCTTGAAATACTGCTTGTTTTTTCAACGTCTCTCCTACTTTCTTTCACTTTGCTACCATTCATAAAACGATCGATTGGCACTGACGCCAGAAGAAACACTGACAAATGCTTGTTCATCGATTCCTTGGATCATGCCTTCGACGGTCTTGAGTTCTCTATGGGAAATGACCAGTAATAATAGTTTTTTCTGTTGATGATCAAATCCACCTTCGACATCGTTGATGACCGTGATGCCTCGCTGCAAGGCACATTGCAGCGTCGTAATGACGGGTTCTGCTTTTTCTGTAACGACCAGCAGCTGCACACGCCGCTGCTTCAGGTTGACGTAGTCGACCATCCGCCCACTGATGAAGAAGGAAATGGCGCTATAAAAAGCATAAGGCCAGCCAAAGATCAGCCCAGCTGCTAGCTGCAAACTGACATTGAAGCCGATAAAGAAACTGCCGATACTTCTACCAGTGGCTTTTTTCACTAAAATCCCTAAAATGTCAAGCCCACCCGTTGAAAAATCGTCGTTCAATGTCAAGCCCACCGACACCCCGTGCAGCAATCCGCCAAACACGGCACAGATCACCGGATCGGTCGTTAAAGCAATGACCGGTACTACCTTCATCATAACAGAAGACAGGACGACGGTACAAACCGTCATGATGGTAAATTCTCGATCGATTTTGACCCAAGCAACCGTTAACAATGGCGCATTAAAAAAAAGCACCAAAAGCGGGATCGAAAGCTGCAGATTCAACTGCTCATCTAAAAGCTGCGACAACAATTGCGATAAACCAGTGATCCCACTCGCATAAATATTTCCCGGCAACCAAAAGAGATTTAGGGCAATCGACGACAGCAATGCATAGATCAAAGCAACAAGCATTCGTTTTCTATAACGTGCCATGTTTTTCCTCCTCCACTTCGCTTTTAGTATATATCATTAAGTATATACTGTCACGCAGAAAAAGCAGGCGAAATGAGGGGGAAAACAGGAACGAAGCAATGTAAAAACACGCCAAAACCAAGGAGTAAAACGTTGGTATCAAAGGTTTTTTAAGATTTTTTTAAAGCGAGTAAATCACTTGAAATTCGCTAAAAAATGAATAAAATAAAAAGTGTAAAAACAAAAGAATAAAGAAAGGATGATTCTTATGACACATGAGATTGTGCCACGCCGCTCAGATTCATACAGTATGACACCTTTTGATTTCTTTGAAGATTTTGGCCGCAGTTTTTTTGATGGGTTTCCATCGAACCTGATCAAAACCGATATTCACGAGAATGACAAGGAATTTCTCGTTGAAGCAGAACTGCCTGGCATCCCTAAAGAAAATATTCAAGTAACCTATGAGAATGGGGTTTTAACGATTACGGGACAACACCAGACGGATCATGCGACCGAAGATGAAAAAGGACGTCTGGTTCGCAGCGAGCGCAGCTTGACAAGCGTTCGGCGACAATACCTGTTAGAAAACGTCAAAGAGGATGAAATCAAAGCCTCTTACGCTGAAGGAATTTTGAAATTGACGTTGCCAAAAGACCAAGGCAAACAAGCGTCAAAGAAACTGATTCCGATCGAGTAACGAAGGCAATCAAAGCACCGCAGCAAAACGAGCGATCTCTGTTTTGCTGCGGTGCTTGTTTTATTTTAGAAACTGTCCGACTACTAAAAAAAATGCACCGTCGCTTCTGAGAAAGCGACGGTGCGTTTGTGCTTATTCTTTGGTTTCGTCTTGGATGCTCGTTGCGTCTTCGACATCAGCCGGTTCGATTTGTGTTTCAACGGATGCAACAGTTCCAGGTTTCACTGTGCGGATCGCTGAACGATCAAACTCTAAGAAAATTCCTTCACAGTCGATGATCACGGTGCTTTTTTCTGTGTTGACTTCAGAAAGAACGCCGTGGAGTCCGCCGATGGTTACGACTTCATCGCCAGCTTTCATATTTTCTAAAAGATTTTTACGCTCTTGCTGTTGTTTCTTTTGTGAACGACTCATAAAGAACCACATTGCCACTAAAGCAACCAGCATAAAGAGCATTGGTAAAGATTGTGCCATTTTTTTCACCTCGATTTATTTTCTTTCCTATAAGATACTTTATCAGAATTCCTCTATTATTCCCACCATTTTAGTAGAGAATGTTAGAAATTCCTCGCATTTTCCTTGTTGAACCCATACTCTTCAATAAAATGCTCACGGAACTCCAACAAGTTGTCATCCATGATGGCTTGACGGACATTTTTCATCAGATTCAATAAGAAGTAGACATTGTGGTAAGACGTCAAACGCATACCAAAGGTTTCATCACATTTGATCAAGTGGCGGATGTACGCACGAGAATAGTTTTTACATGTATAGCAATCACACTTCTCGTCAATTGGTCGAAAGTCACGGGCATATTGCGCATTTTTCACGACTAAACGACCTTTTGAAGTCATACAGGTACCGTTTCTTGCGATCCGTGTTGGTAAAACGCAGTCGAACATATCGACACCGCGAATCACGCCATCGATCAAGGAGTCAGCTGCCCCAACGCCCATCAGGTAACGTGGTTTGTTTTCTGGAATCCAAGGAGTCGTAAATTCCAACACGCGATTCATTTCCGCTTTTGGTTCGCCAACTGACAGGCCGCCGATGGAATACCCTGGGAAGTCCATACTGATCAAGTCTTGGGCACTTTGCTTGCGCAAGTCTTCAAAGCCTGCACCTTGAATGATCCCAAACAAGCCTTGACGATCTGGATTGGCATGGGCTTTCAAGCCACGCTCCGCCCAGCGAGACGTCCGTTCCACCGATTTTTTGACGTAGTCATAGCTTTCATCAAATGGCGGACACTCATCAAAACTCATCATGATATCTGACCCTAATTTGTTTTGGATATCAATCGCTTTTTCAGGAGATAAAAACATTTTCGATCCATTCAAATGGTTTTTGAAATGGACACCTTCTTCGACGATGTTACGCATTTCGGCTAATGAAAAGACCTGAAAACCACCAGAATCTGTTAAGATTGGTTGATCCCAATTCATAAATTTATGTAAGCCGCCTGCTTCTGCAACAATGTCTTCTCCTGGACGTAACCACAAGTGATAGGTATTGCTTAAAATGACGCCTGCACCCATTTCTTTCAACTCTTCAGGGGCAAGGGTTTTGACCGTTGCTAATGTGCCGACTGGCATGAACATTGGCGTTGGAAAGGTTCCGTGAGGCGTGATCAGTTCGCCTAAACGGGCACCGGTATGCTTTTCTTTCTTTATCAGACGATAACGAATGGCTGGTTCCGTCATTCATTTCCCTACTTTCTCTCTATACTCGATTAACTGTGCAACGCTATCTATGATAAGGGTTGCCCTTACATTTTGCAAGGAAGTTTAAAGAAACTAAGAGTATTTTCTCCTAGTCATGCGAAACATCTATTACTTTTTTTTGAAGATTTAGCGAAAGTTTGCTATCATGTTATTTATATTGAAGGGAGGTTTTTTGAAATGAAATCAAATAGAGAACTAAAAGCAGAAGCAAAAGCAATGCTGCGAGGACGCTGGAAAGACAGTGTTTTGATGTGTATTGTACCGACTTTGATCTCGATCGCTATCGCATTCGTCATTATCGTCCTTACTGTTATTCCATTGTATCAAAGCGGTATGTTCAATGATCTTGGTTCTACCGATGCAGTCAATTCCGCTGGCGGCAGTGGTGGCAGTGGCGGCGGCGGTTTGATCAGCGGTCTATTTTCTGCCTTATTCGGTGCTGGGATCTCTTGGACTTTCCTTGACATTTTACGCGGTAAGAAGCAATCGATCCAGCCCTTTTCTGATGTCTTTCGCGGCTTCAGTGGCGCTTTCGTGTTAGGGATCATCGTCATCTATATTCTGTCGACTATTTTCACGACACTGTGGACATTCCTGTTTATCATTCCAGGGATCATTAAAGCTTATTCTTATTCTCAAGCGTATTTTGTCTTTTATGATACCTATGAAGAAACGGGCATGCGACCAGATTTTCTCAGCTGCATCACAGGTAGCCGTCATTTAATGAGAGGCTACAAAGGTCAACTGTTCATCCTTGATCTGAGCTTCATCGGCTGGCACATTTTGGCCATCATGACTGCAGGAATCGGCTACTTATGGCTGACGCCATATATCAGTGCAACCAAAGCAGCGTTTTATGACAATCTGCCTAAACGAGCACTTGCTTAAAAGATCGGTTCGCCGGTCTTTTTTTTGAGGAAAACGACCTTTTTCTTTTGCAAACGCTTCCGTTTCGTGTTATAGTATACGTGTAAGGAAGGTAGCAACTCTGTTGGTGGTTTTCGTAAATATCGCAAACTCAATCTACTAAAAGTTGTTGAACGTACAAGTTTCACCTAGTACCAAACGTGTAAAGTAACAAGAAGAAAAACGTAACAAGGATCGAACATTTCCATATCGAAAAATGATACGTCTCATTTTGTATCGGAATACACGAAACATGTGTAAGTTTGTAAATGAAAACAAATTTTCGAGAAACATTGCTTTGCATGGACCACAAAAAGCGACCACCACTTATACCTTCCTCTAGTAGTAAGCTGGGCGACAAAAAAGCAGTTCTAAAAGTTGAGAAATTGTTTCAACTTAAAGAGCCGCTTACGTCGCTCAGTTTTTTTTGTTTATTTTAAGAACATCGCATCGCCAAAGCTAAAGAAGCGATACCGCTCATCGATGGCATGTTGGTAGGCAGAAAGTGTTAGGTCGCGTCCTGCAAAGGCACTGACTAACATCACTAAGGTTGATTTTGGTAAATGGAAGTTGGTAGAAAAAGCTTCCACGATTTTAAACTGATAGCCTGGCGTGATAAAAATACTCGTCCACCCACTATCGGCTTTGATTTGCCCATCAAACTTAGTCCCAATGGTTTCTAACGTACGGATCGAAGTCGTTCCGACTGCAACGATCTTGCCGCCATTTGCCCGAACCTCGTTCAATTGAGCGGCAGCTTCTTCTGTCAAACGGTAAAATTCGCTGTGCATCTCATGATCAGCGATATTATCGACACTCACTGGACGAAACGTTCCTAAACCAACGTGCAAAGTCAGATAAACCAGCTTGACACCTTTTGCTGCGATCTGCTCTAGCAATTCTGGGGTAAAATGCAAGCCGGCAGTTGGTGCAGCAGCTGAGCCGTTTTCTTTGGCATAAACCGTTTGATAGCGGTCTGGGTCTTCAAGCCGTTCTTTGATATAAGGCGGTAACGGCATTTCGCCAAGTGATTCCAGAATCTCTAAAAAGATCCCTTTGTATTGAAAACGAATGATCCGGCCGCCGTGATCGAGCTCTTCTTCCACCACTGCCTCTAATCGTCCGTCGCCAAAGGTGATCTTCGTGCCGACTTTGGCTCTTTTGGCTGGCTTGATCAAGGTTTCCCACATATCCCCTTCAATATTGTTCAGTAAAAGGATTTCCAGATGGGCACCTGTTTCTTGTTTTTCGCCATAGATACGAGCTGGTAATACCCGTGTATCATTCATCACCAAGGCATCCCCTGGTGCCAATTCATCAATGATGTTATAGAAGTGCTTGTCCTCAAATTTGCCAGTCTCACGGTCAACCACTAATAAACGGGAACTTGAGCGATCGCTTAATGGCGTTTGGGCGATCAGTTCTTCCGGTAATTCAAAATCAAAATCTTCAGTTGTAAGCATGTTGTTCCTCTCTTTCCCTAAATTCTTCTCTATTCTAGCATGTTTTTATAAAAATTGAAAAAACAGCTTTTTATTCTGCCCTTTCTTAGAAAAAAATAAAGAGACTGCTGCCAAGGCATTCTGCAAAAAAGCACCCTTTTTCCCAATGAAAAATAACGGGGGATCTTCGCCGTTTCTTTTCCCTATGCATCGCTCCTTAATTTGGACTTGCTTCTGGCGCTATTTTCGGTTTTGTCTATACAATTATGAAAAAAATGGGCAGATTATTTGAATAACAAGGGACTTTTCGGCATACTTAGTACAGATTCTAAGCCATTATTCAGATTGCTTAAATAAAAATAGAGGTGACATCATGATTGAGTTTCAGCAGGTATCCAAAATTTACAAAGGTGGTAAAGTCGCTGTTGAAGATGTGAATCTTTCCTTTGAAAAAGGCGAATTCATTTGCTTCATCGGGACAAGTGGTAGCGGAAAGACGACTTGTATGCGGATGATCAACCGTATGACGGATCCTTCTAAAGGAAAAATCTTGATCAATGGAAAAAGCGTTACAGAGATCAACCCAGTGGAATTACGCCGTCAAATCGGCTATGTGATCCAAAGCATCGGTTTGATGCCTCACATGACGATTCGGGAAAACATTACACTGGTTCAAAAATTGTTAAAAGTCAGCCAAGAAGAACGCAACAAAACTGCCGAGCGCATGATCGACTTGGTGGAATTGCCGCGAGAAATGCTCGACCGTTACCCCAACGAATTATCTGGGGGCCAACAGCAACGGATCGGTGTTGTCCGTGCCTTGGCAGCTGACCAAGATGTCATCTTAATGGATGAGCCTTTTGGCGCACTAGACCCAATCACTCGTGATTCCCTACAAGATTTGGTCAAAGACTTGCAAGAACGGCTTGGAAAAACCGTCGTCTTCGTTACCCATGATATGGATGAAGCATTGAAACTTGCTAGCCGCATCGTGATCATGAGTGAAGGAAAAGTCATTCAATTTGATACACCAGAAAATATTCTGCAACACCCAGCAACACCGTTTGTGGAAGAATTGATCGGTGAAGACCGCTTGTTGCAAGCAAAACCTGACACGACGCCAGTCAAAGACGTGATGTTGAATACCCCGATCGCTATCACACCAGAAAAATCCTTACAAGAAGCGATTCACTTGATGCGGGAAAAACGGGTCGATACCTTGCTGGTTACCGACAATAGCAACGTGTTAAAAGGCTACATCGATGTCGAATCCATCGACCGCAACCGTGGCAAAGTTACTAGTGTCGGCGATATCTTGAACAAAGATGTCTTTTTCGTTCGTGAAACCGCCTTGTTGCGGGATACCTTGCAACGCATTTTAAAACGCGGCTTAAAATATGTGCCGGTAGTAGATGCCGACAAACATTTAGTCGGGATTTTGACCCGTGCTTCCTTAGTTGATATCGTTTATGACGTGATTTGGGGCGATGAGCCATCGATCATGGAAGCCATTGAGTCGGCGAAACCTGAAGAAACTGAGGAGGTCTAGCGCATGCAAAGCTTCTTTAATGAATATGGCGGCCAATTGGTCACCAAAAGTCTCGAACACTTGTATATCTCCTTTGCTGCTTTGCTCTTAGGGATCCTTGTTGCTGTACCGATCGGTGTGATCTTGACCCGTTTCCCCAAAGCAGCAACGGTCGTGATCGGCATCACCAGTGCGCTGCAAACCGTGCCTTCTTTGGCACTATTGGCATTGATGATCCCGATTTTAGGTGTCGGAAAAGTCCCTGCCATCGTCGCTCTTTTCATTTATTCCTTGTTGCCGATTTTGCGAAATACCTACATTGGAATGAAAAAAGTCGATTGGAATTACCGCGATGTTGCCAAAGGGATGGGAATGACCAACTTACAGTCGATCATTAGTGTGGAATTACCCCTAGCGATCCCAACGATCATGGCAGGGATCCGCTTATCGGCCGTGTATGTTTTAGCCTGGGCTACCTTGGCTTCTTACATTGGTGCCGGTGGGCTTGGTGATTTGATCTTTAGCGGACTAAACAATTACCAACCGCCTTTGATTTTTGCTGGAACGATTCCAGTGACGATCTTTGCTTTATTAGCTGACTGGTTACTGGGTTTGTTAGAAAACAAACTGACACCAGCTGCCTTAAGGGGGGATGCGTAATGAAAAAAACTTCAAAATTAGCGCTGTTGTTTTCCTTAGGTGTCGCTTTACTGTCCGGCTGTTCCTTTCCCGGTTTAGCCTCGACTTCTGATGAGAATACCGTGGCGATCACAGGTGGCATCACTTCCGAAGCCCAAATTCTTGGCGCGGTGGTTGCCGGTATGGTCGAACACTATACGGATAAAAACACAACCGTCATTAACAACTTAGCAACAACGACCATCAATCACCAAGCGATGATGAATGGCGATGCGTCGATCTCAGCTGCCCGCTACACAGGAACTGACTTGACCACGACGTTAGGGTTGGAACCAGAATCTGATCCGCAAGCCGCCTTTGACAAAGTCAAATCAGAATTTGAGCAACGGTACCAACAGACTTGGTTCCCTTCTTACGGCTTTGATAACACGTATGTCTTTCTTGTCAGAAAAGATACTGCCGAAGAATACGGATTGGAAAAAGTCAGTGACTTGAAAGATGTCGCAGATCAATTGGTTGCAGGGGTCGATACCGCGTGGATCACACGGGTCGGCGATGGGTACGATGGCTTCCAGAAAGCCTATGGGTTCTCTTTCCAAAACATCCTACCGATGCAGATCGGCCTCGTCTATGATGCTGTTGATAACGGAAAAATGGATATCGTTTTAGGGTACTCAACCGACGGCCGGATCGGCAGTTACGATCTCGTGATGCTGGAAGATGATCTAAACTTCTTCCCGCCTTATGATGCCGCACCGATCGTCGATGACAAATTGTTGAAAGAAACACCTGAAATCGGCGATGCCCTGAACAAATTAGCAGGCAAAATCGATACCGAAAAAATGCAAGAATTGAATTACCAAGTGGATAATGACCTTCTAGAACCAACGGTAGTTGCCGAACGTTTCTTAGAAGAAAATAATTACTTCGAAGGAGAGTGACGAAATGGCAGACATGAATTTATTCCAACAATTTCTTTTCTATTTTCAAGAAAATGGCGGCTATGTTTTTGCCCAGTTCATTCGTCACTTCTTGATTTCAATCTACGGGGTACTTTTTGCCTCGATCGTCGGGATTCCAATCGGGATCTTGATTTCTAAAAAAATGCGTTTGGCAGATTGGGTGATTCGTTTCGCCAATATCATCCAGACGATTCCATCTTTAGCGATGATCTCGATTTTAATGATCGGCATGGGCTTAGGTGTGAATGTCGTGATTTTAACGATTTTCCTTTATTCTTTGTTACCGATCATCAAAAATACCTATACTGGCATGCGCCAAGTCGACCGCAATACGTTAGATGTCGGCAAAGGGATGGGGATGACTAGCTGGCAGCGATTGTATATGATCGAATTGCCATTGTCTGTTTCGGTGATCATGGCAGGGATTCGAAACGCCTTAGTCGTGGCGATCGGTATCACCGCCATTGGGGCTTTCGTTGGTGCTGGTGGACTGGGGGACATCATCATCCGTGGAACCAATGCGACGGATGGTGCATCGATCATCTTAGCCGGTGCTTTACCAACTGCCTTGATGGCGATCATTACGGATCTTGGATTGAGCTTTATTGAACGCCGCTTAGATCCAGCCAGCCGTACTTCACGCTAAACTTATTGGGAAAAAGCAAAAACCGTTGTGACCATTTATTGGTCGCAACGGCTTTTTTGGTTCGGTCATTTTTCAGGAAAGTATCGCTTCAGCCGCTTCCCTTCTTAGGGTTAACGCCCTGCTCTTTTTTGCTATTTATCCATTCCGTATACTTCGACTTCATAGATTCGGGCTGCTGAGTCTGCTCCTTGTGTTGGTTTATCGATACTGATTTTTACATATTGCACCTTCTTGACGGCAAACGTATTGGTGCTATTGCCCGCTTCATTTTTCAACGTTCGTGAAACTGGCTCATAGTCTTTGCCGCCTTCACTTACGAGCACCGTATACGCCCGCGTATTCATGTCTGGGCCTTCTCCACCAGCTTCCGCATGGGCGAGGCGTACTTCACTGACCGTTTGTGGTCGACCGAGATCGATCATCAACTCATGAGGCGCATTGCCTGTCGCACACCACTTCGTACTCAAATCACCATCGAGGGCAAAAGCTGGTGCTTCGGCATCATTGACAAACGATGAAGCAGTTGCTTCGGCATCTTTTGAAAGCAGCATTAACTCTTTCGGCGCATCAGCAGAAATCGTGATCAATCCCGCCATTTCCAGAGGGGTCTCTCCTGCTTCGTTTTTGGCAACAAGCGTGACTTTGTAGGTACCTGGTTCCGAATAGGTCACTTGGGGATTTTCTTCTGTACTGCTGGTGATATCGCCGCCTTCAAACGTCCATTCAAATGCTTCGGCATTCGCAGATGAGGTATTCGTGAAGGTGATCGTTTCCCCCGGTGCCGCTAAGGTTTTAGAGGCTGTAAAGGCTGCTTTTGGCAGCTGATTGTTCGGCCAAGTGATCTCCACCGTATCGGATAGCTTGCCGCGATTGCCATAGCGATCCACTGCCACCACCGCGAACTTGGTTTTCGTCCCTTTTGGTCGTTCAACGGCATTCAAATAGTGGTTGGTTGCTGGCGTAGCTGCTAAGAAAGAGCGTGAGCCGTCATCGTTCAATTGGTAGACCTCATAAACCGCAGCTGTCTTGTCCTTGGCAGCTTCCCACGTTAAACGGACCCCCGCATAGTTGCCCTCTTCTTCATCAAAGAGCACATCCTCAACCGTCAATGCTTCGGCAGCGAATTTCTCCGCTTTCTGATCTCCGATCGTTAATTGCCCTAGATTCAACTCATAGACATCACTGGTATCTTTCGTGGTTATGTCATAACCGATCGCTGTCACTTCCCCTTTGATGTCTTTCAATGAGTAAGTGATCGTCGTCCAGTCTGTTGCGACCTCTTTGTCTCCTTTGATCGTTTGTGTTGAACCATCAGCTAAAGTCACGACCAAATCAAGAGCTGTCGGTACCGTTGCTTTGACAGTCGTCGTCAACTTCGTCTTTTTCGTCACAGGAAATGCTGTCTGATACAATGCCATGTGACTGGTACTACCTTTTGTCATCTGTCCACGTAGTTTCAGTGCATTTCCGCCATTATAGGCCTCCGCATAATTGATTGATACAGCCAAATCATTGTCTTTTCCATGGTCAAAGACCCAACGATAGGTCGGCAAAATAGCTTGCAAGCTTCGGTTGTTCCAATTGCGGCTGGACACTTTTTCTCCCTCGATAAAATAGTTGTAGCCATTCCCCAAACTAAAATTCGTCACAAAAGGCAGCTCTGTGATAGCGGTCTGTTCCAGGGCATAGGTGGAGATCCCAGGCCACTCTGTCGCTTCTGGCAGCTGGCTTTCCCGAGGATCGCCCGTGTTATTGACCCAAAAAGCATTCTCTTTGCTTTGGAAATCATCCGGCGTACTAGCAGAAGAATAGGTCCAGCTAGGCACATACAGGCCCAATGAGGTATAAGGAACGCCTCTTTCATCCGTAAACAGATCCCAGCGCACAGGCGTTGAATAGCCATTTTCTTGTACATCGATCCCAGCAAAAAGATCGTAAGGATCGACACCGATTTCACGGGCTTTTTCATTGGAGGCCTTCAACAGCTCCTTGTCCGCCAGTTTGTCAGTGGTCCACCAGAAATTCAAGAACATACTATCTGCCAATGGGTTCATCTCTGCATCCACCAAATAGGCTTTGTTCTTATCTGTCAAAGCGTTTTGCCAATCCATTTTCCCATCACTCGTCATGGAATCATACCACATGATCTCTAAATGCTCGTCGGCTTGTTCTTTGAATTGGGCGATCAATTCTTGCATCGCTTTGGCGTGGCTTTCATTTAGTCCTTTACCATCAGCCCCCGATTGTTCGACACCTTCCGCTGCATCATCAAAACTAGTGACCGCCGTATCGGTTTCTTGATTGATGAACCAGCCATCAAAGCCATACGTATTGGCAACTTCGATCATTTTTTCTACGATCGGAAAGTTGCCGTCCTCATCCTTAGCTAAAAACGTATCTAGCCATTCCAGCTTCCCACCATGGGCAGTTTGCGGAAAGAAGATCGTTCCTAAAACTGGCACGCCATTCCTATGAGCAGCATCTGTCACATCAGGACTTGGTGGTACGATGATCCCTTCGCCAGAAGAGCCGCCCCAATAAACCAATTGATCGATGTATTGCCAATAAGAAAAGACATTGGCATCAAAGGTATTGATCCCACGTGGTGCATTGCCGCTCGTACTGCTATTCATGATCGAAAGCGCCACGACTTTGGTTTCTGCCGTTTGCGTGTCATTCATCTTCGGCAACGTCTCTTTAGCTGCCCGGTGCGCTAATGGAACAACGCTGGTATTGTATTTCGCATCTGGATCTTTTTCAAAAGACCATGCCAACAAATCCTCTGGGAACCAATAAGACGACTCCGGTTGATTGTCCATCGCTTTTTCCAACGTACTTTTGGCTGTTTCTTGGTAAACGACTTTTCCAGTTGTCTTCGCCTCACTTTGGGTGCAGCCACCGATTGCCGTTGCCGCTGCCAATACCAACAAAGATGCGCCAACTTTACTGATTTTCCTTGTCACACTTCTTCCTCCTTGTTTTACATAAACCCGCCAACATTCCTACACTAAAACGATAACGCTTTCAAAGATAGTAATATAGGAACAAATTAAAGAAATCATGCAACAAATCCAAGAAGGTTGAGTTTAGAAAAAAAAGAGCCTCCTTTTTGGGAAGCTCTTGGTCAACTAGCTAAAAAATCAGCTCTTCACACTTCATTCATAATGTGTCCATGCAGAATAAATTTCCACAACTTTATTTTTCTCATCAACTTTGTAAACCACTCGATGTTGCCTACTCAGCCTACGTGAATATCTGCCTTCATGTGTAGGTCTCAGCTTTTCAAAAGACTGCGTGGGCATATATGGATCTTCCTTCAAGGCCTGAATCACTTCTTCAAACTGTTTTTTTAAATTCGATTGTTTGATTTTCCTTAGATCCACTTTCGCAGAGTTTTTGATTGTGACCGTATCGCTCCTCATCAAAGAGCTTGCCAATCAATATCATCGATATCCGTAAAGCCACTGTCGTCTTTTTCGCGGTCTCGTACCTTTTCTAGAGTACCTGTTTGCTCAAGAAAAAGGGTTTCTTGAATCGCTCTCCAGTCTCCTAGCCCAATCAACACCGCATTGTTTCCACTTCGATCACTAATAATCTCAATTTCAGTATGGTTTTCATTTACATCTTTCAATAACTGATAAAAATTTTTACGAGCAGTGCTAGGATTCATCGTTGTTTTAGCCATTGCCACTCCTCCTTTTCTTGATATAATTATAGCGTACCTGATTGAGTACATCAAAAATACAATAACGTACTCATATACAGCGAACTTTCCCCGTTATTTTTACATAGAAAAAAAGAGCCTCCTTTTAGGGAAGCTCTTTGGCCCTGCTTACTTCTTACTTCTTTCCAACGAGCGGCAGCCAGACGCGCATTTCGCCTATGCCCCGATTGCCCCATAAATGGTATGGGATCAGTTGCCACGTACGAGGTATGACCGTTTCCGCTCGTTCTTCGTAAAGGGTTGTTCCCGACCATTCTTCGCTTTGGTAGCCTTTGATCGCCAAACGTAAAGTAGTTGGCAACAACGTATCCTCTTTCGAAAAGGTCGCCTCCAGCGCCTGTGGGTCGATGCGGCAACGCCAGAGTGCTTGACCATTGTCGGCTTCTTCTATGCAATACACGAAGGGACCACGTTGCAATGCGACTTGATTGATGTCTTGAATAACTTGAGGATTCGCACGCAAGATTTGCAATGGTTGTTCAAAACGGATATTGGCCGTCACGTTTTCGACTGCCTCAAAGATGATTGCCTCGTTCGTCTCCTGCCATTCGTGTTCACTATCGATTTGAAACTTACTTAGTCCGTTAGGTTTGTGGATGATGAGCGTCTTTGGAATGCCTTGATAGCGAATCGTGAGGTCCTCTGTAAAAGGAAACCCGCCCGTTTGTTCAAACGTAAATTGATCAGGTTCTTCTAAACGGCTTGCTACAAATAAATTCACGTAAAGCTTCTCTTGATCGCAGGTGTAAACCAAGCGCTGCAGCGAAGCGACCATCCGTGCAAAATTGGGTGGACAACACGCACAACCGAGCCAATCGGGTCGTTGGGCTTTGACGTGACCTTTGCCAGGATTTTCTTGATCTCGTTGGGGATTGACCTCCAAAGGATTCACGTAGAAAAAGTGTTTGCCGTCAATTGCCGCACCAGAAAGGACGCTATTATACAACGCTCGTTCCATCGTCGCTAAATATTTTGGTTCATTGGTTAGTTTGAACAGCTCAAAAGAAAATTGGACCAATGCAATGGCTGCACAGGTTTCACAATACATCGTATCATTTGGCAAATCATAGGGACCGACAAAGGCTTCCCCGTGAACGGTTGAGCCGACGCCACCGGTCACATACATTTTCTTACAGGCGATGTCTTCCCAGATCGCTTCGCAAGCATCAATTAATTCTTGATCTTGGGTATGCTGGGCGACTTTTGCCATCCCGCTTGCCATATACAGCATTCGTACCGCATGCCCTTTGGCTTCATGCTGCTTTTTAGGTTGATCGTAGGCTTGTAAATAGGTGAGGTCTACCCTTGGCGTTTCATCCGATAAGCCATCCGCTTGGTTTTTCAAGATTTCTTTTTCGTAAAAGGCAGGATCTTCCCCACGTACTTCAAGAAAGAAATCAGCGAATGTCAAATAGGTTTGTTTACCGGTGTATTCATACAAACGCACCAGAGCCAATTCGATCTCTTGATGGCCATCAGCACCTTGAATTTTTCCAGGCTCCCGCCCAAAATACGTGCAAATATTGGCGATATTTTTCTCTGCCACGGTCAGTAATTTATCCTTGCCTGTTGCTTGATCATAAGCGATAGCCGCTTCGACTAGATGCCCGGCACAATAAAGTTCATGACTGAAATACAGCTGACGGTATTTTAACTTCGGTCGGGTCAATTGAAAGAAGGTATTTAAGTAGCCGTCCGCTTCTTGCGCAGCAGCAACTAAGTCAATCACTTCATCTACTGTCTTTTCCAATTGCGGATCGCTAGTATTCAACAAGCTATACCCAGCCGACTCGATCCATTTGTAGACATCACTATCTTGGAAAAACCAGCCAAAATGTTCCCCTTCCATTTGCCCTGCAGCGATGCGAAAATTCGCCAATGCATGGCTTTTCCCAGCTGGCAAATTGGGATCTTCCCGTTCTGCTTGAACATCTACATCGATTTCATCATTTAGGACTTGGTATTGGTAAGGAATCGTTTCTTTGCGAACAAGCTCTTGGTATCCTTGCCAAAACTCGTCCGTGAGCTGGATCTTGTTTAATGCGAATTCTTTCATTTCGTTCTCCTGTTCTGTTATTTTGAGATTTTATGGTAAATGTACGAGCTTAGACAGTCGTATGCTTTTTTTCAGGTAAAAAGACATACGCATCTTTTTGTTTAAACAAATTAAGTTGAAAATAAACCAGCGGTGTAACACCAAATACGAAGAATAAACCCGGTAGTAGGTAGTAGCAACAGCTGATCCCGACCATAAGGACGAAAATTTGACCGGTCAATCCAGGTTTGCCAAGCATTAGAATCAAACTTTTTTTAAGCATGGGTTGCCAAGCTCGTTCGTGTTGAAAAAACCAAAAGAGATTGGCTAAAAAAAGGAGACTAATCACTATCAGAAGTTGGATCAACAAATAAACGGTTGTATCGGCTTCGGTAAAGACATAGTGTCTCATTAGCATCAAGTCAATCGAAAAAAGGGCTGCTAAAGGAAGGATAAAGAGTCCTAATCGATTCATTCTCCAAAAGTTTTTTCGAAAGCTTTTTGCAAAGGACTGAAACAATTTTATCGCATTTGCTTCTTGATATTTTTCATCATTGCAAAGTTCGTAAACCGCATTGGTTGCTGGCAATAGTCCGAAAAGAACTAAGCCGAATAAGGTAAACAGCAGCCAATAGCAATGCAACAGAAATAACAGTAAGCCTTTTTTCCCAATGCTCACATGTAAATTGACTAGCTTATTCATGTACTCACCCTTTCATTGCACCAATCATGACTCCTTTATCAAAGTATTTCTGTAGGAAAGGATAGATCACCAAAATCGGTAAGGTCGAAACAATGATGGCGCCATATTTGATCTGATCTGCATATTGTTGTCCGTAGCCATCACCCAAAGCGCCCGCACCACCTGCAGATGCTTGATTTGATAATAAAATATCTCGCAGAACGATCTGTAAAGGTTGTTTTTCGTAGTCGCGAATAAATACGAGTCCTGTAAAGAAATCGTTCCAATGTTGGACCAAATAGTAAAGACCCACCACAGAAATGACTGCTTTGGATAGCGGTAGCGCTACAGTAACAAAAAATTTTGCATAGGAGCAACCATCTAGAGCGGCTGCTTCATAGAGACTATCCGGAATGCTTGTCTCAAAAAAGCTTCTTGCAATGATCAAATTATAGACATTGACTGCCGAGGGAATAATAAAGACCCACATACTATCGATCAACCCCACATCTCGATAAAGTAAATACGTAGGGATCAAGCCACCATTGAAAAACATCGTAAAGGTAAAGAGAAACATCAAAAGTTTTCGAGGTTTAAATTCCTTTCTTGATAAGGCAAAAGCTGCGGGCAAAGTAAAAATTAAATTGACCGCCGTTCCTCCTAACGTATAAATCAAGGTATTGCGATAGCCCGTCCAGATCCTAGCATCTTGTAAAATTTTTTCAAAACCAAAAAAGCTGATATTCCTAGGAAAGAGTGTGACTAATCCTTTAGAAACCATGTTGGAATCACTAATTGAAGCGATGACGACAAAAAAGAGCGGATAGACGACAATCAAAAAGATACTCAAGCAAAGTATGATGATCGCTAGGTTAAAAAGAAGATCTGATTTAGGTTTGTTTGTTAGTGATAGATTCATATAGCCACCCCTTTACCATAAACTACGGTTCGTGTATTTTTTCGAAAGACCATTTGCTAAAACTAAAAAGAGAAAATTAATGATGTTATTGAATAGCCCGATCGCTGTTGAATAACTAAATTGACTGTTTAAAATCCCAATTTTATACACATACGTAGAAATGACTTCTGAGACGCTCAAATTCAAACTATTTTGCATCAGGAAAATCTTCTCAAAGCCAGCATTTAAAACCCCACCCATATTCATAATCAACAAAATAACCATCGTTGGCACTAATGCTGGTATATCAACATGGAGGATTTTTTGAAAACGATTGGCGCCATCGATATCTGCTGATTCATAGAGTTGCGTATCGATACTCGAAAGTGCCGCTAAGTAAATAATGCTGTTCCAGCCACAGTGCTGCCAAACCTCAGAAATGACATAGACGGGCACGAACGTACTGTCGCTCCCCATTAAGTTGACAGAAGAATCCAAGTTCAAGAGGTTGACTAAAACACCTGTTTCTGGTGAAAGAAAGACTTGCAATATCCCTACCATCACGACCGTAGAAATGAAGTGAGGTAAATAAACCGCAGTTTGCATGACTTTTTTTCTTTTAGGGTTTCTGATTTGATTGATGATCAATGCCAATAAAATGGGGGCAATGAACCCAAAAATCAGCGTTGTCACACTGATCCGCAACGTATTGACTATCACGGTTTGGAACATCGGGCTTTCGAAAAATTGTTGGAAATACTTGAAACCGACAAATTCGCCACCAGTGAGTCCCTTCGTAAAATCGAATTCCCGAAATGCTAGTTGGATACCATACATTGGTATGTAATTAAAAACCAAAATGATCGCTAATGCCGGTAAAACCATCAACCATAGCTGCCATTGTCGACTGAAATGAGAGAGTAGCCGATTATTTTTTTTCACGAGAACTGTGTCCATGATCTTCACTCCTTTGATAGATTTAGGTAAATGGCTGGTCTTTGTTATTCAAGCATGAACTTGCGATTGCTTTACTCAACTCTGACCAGCCTCACCACTCACTTAATTCCCGTAATATTGATCAAATCCTTTTTGAACGATCTCGATATTTTGATCTAAGCCGCTATTTTGCAAGGTTGTGACATATTGCTCCCACTCATCTTCAATGCCGCCTTTTGTCACCCATTTAGCAAATTTTGTCATTGCTTCATTGAGGATCGTTGTATTGTTGTTTGCTAGTGTTGTAGCATCCTCATTACTAAATTTCAAGAGATTGAATGGTACTACTTGTTCTTCAGGAACGATTTTATCCACGTAAGGATGCAACACTTCATCTTGGACCTCATTTGCTTTCATATCTGCGCCAAGTTCGACATCAAGAGCGTCTGAAATATACATTGGACTATTGTCCGCCCAAGTTGTTGTCCACTTCCATGTCCCTGGATCGACATTTTCATCTGCAGGTGGCAAGACGCGGTAAGTGTCCCCGTCTTTTTCGATGTTAGTGCCCAATGACCCAAACAATGCTTGGATTCCGATTTCTGGATCGTATAGCGCATTGACGAATTTTAAGGCTCCGTCCATATTTTTGGTTTGAGAGGAAACAACGGCAAAGTTTACCCCATAATTAAGCGAGGTTTCATAGCTCCATGTCGGTTCCACTCCAGCTTTTTGAATCAATGGTGCCATTGATGTATATTGATCTGCTAACTGATTACCAAATCGGTCTGAAGCTTCCCAGCCCCAAGTAAAACCGACTTTTGCCGTCTCGCCTTCTCCTCTACCAGTGGACTGATAGGCACTATAATCTTGAGAAAAAGCCTTAGGATTAATCAAGCCAGCTTCCCAGCACTTGTTCAAAAATTCCACTGTTTCTTTGTAACGCTCATCAACAAAGAAGTTGCCTACCTGTCCATTTTCAGCAAAGTAGCCGGTATTTCCTCCTTCAGAAACAACGATACCCGTACTTGCTAAAAGCTGCATTGGTTGGAAATAGCCAAAACCGCCGGTTCCAACTGGACTCCAATCCATTGGAATTTCATCGCTGGCATCCCCATCTCCATTCGCATCGTTTTCTTTGAATGCGACCAACACTTCGAATAGTTCATCCCATGTTTCAGGTACGTCTAACCCAAGATTGTCCAGCCACGTTTGATTGATATATTGACGAGAAGCAGATTTAGGCCAAAAACGCTGGTATTTTGGTAAGCCATAGATCTCTCCATTCAGTTGAGTAGCAAGTGCTTTTGTTTCTGGTTTTTCTTCAAACATCTTTTGAACATTTGGCAGGGCATCTAAGTGATCAGATAAATCGGTGAACAAGCCAGGAAACTTCGCAAATTCCGCATCCGTCACAACATTTGGTCCCAGAATCAAATCGGGAATATCTCCAGAAGCCAACATTGGGGCTTTTTTCTGATCCCAATCAGCGGAAACTTCCTCCCACTTTATGGTCAGCTCAAGTTCTTCTTCTAGTTTGTTCAACCACTCAATATCTTTGTTCTTTTGCGTCAAGCCATGTTTTACCACTAACACATTTAACTGGTTGCTTGACGACTCTCCATCTCCCTCACTTGAAGATCCTCCCCCGCATCCAGAGAGCAATCCGATCAATGCTGCAGAACAAAACACCAAACCTAATTTTTTCATTTTCTCATCCCTTTCACTCTTGTTACACTAAGTATAACGTCGAAAATGAAAACGCTTTTATTAACAATTTTTACTTCTACTCTCTTTTTTTTACTCGCCAACCATTTTTGCATGATCCGCTTCATTCATAGTCCATAATGTTGCGGTTAAACTGATATGGAGAGATTCCTACACGTTCTTTAAAAACACGAAAAAAATAATTATAGTTCGCAAATCCGCTTTGCCTTGCGACTTCATTGACACTACAAGACGAGGTACTCAACAATAATTTTGCATAATCGATCCGCAACTCAGACAAGTATTTTGAAAAAGACTGTCCCCATTGCTGCTTAAACACCCTACTTAAATAGGAATAATTTAAATCAATCGCTTCGGCGCAGGTCTGCAAGCTGATCGGTTCTTTGAAGTGTTGATGAAGATAAAGAATACATTTTTTTACCGGCTCGTCAACAGGCTTAAAGACTTCTTTTTGGAAATTTTTTACACTTAATGAAATGGCTTCAAAAAAATCTGCTTCGATTCTTAGTAACGTATCGAACTGTTGATAATAATTGATTTGAATCATCGTTTCCATCGGCTGTCTAAAGCTATTACTCATCGCTAAACTGATTTGAAAATCAATTTGTGCAATTAGCTCTAAGGCCAGCGAACGTGCGACCCGTTTTTCTCTTATATACTCAAACAGTTTTTTACTATAATATCCGATATTCTCTGGTTCGATGTATTTGGTATAAAAATAGATTTTTTTCAGATACAAAGCGATCTCATGCTGTTGAAAGACGTTTTTGCTGCATTCTTGGCTTGAAAAATGCAGCAACTCATTCGGACGTGAAAAAAAGAGTAAATCTGAGATTCGTTCATCGCTCTTAAATAGTTCTAATACCTCCGACAGTCGATTGCTTACTGGGGATCGCAGGAGAAAAAGTTCAACATCTAGTAAGCGCTTGGCAGCATGGTAGCACTTATTTTTGATCGTTTCCAAGTAATCATTGATCGCTTTATAGGATTTGATTTTTGCAAACGAGTAGAGCATAAAAAGCTTCCCATCATCAGTCACAAAAGAGAGCATTTCTATGGTTTCATTCTTTGTGTCTAAAATCAATTGCTCTAAAACAGCGCTCACTTTTCGTTTATACTTTTCTTTGTCCCAAACATTTTTGCTGATAGAGATAGGTATCATAACAAGTCCTACCATTTTTTCAGTTACAAAATGCGGATACTGTTGCATCAAGAAGCTTGTATTTCCATGAAAAAAGTCTCGTAGAGAGGGTGTCTCGTAAGCAGGCGCAGCCATTGGCTCGTCTGTAAAAAAATTGATTTTTTTCAGCGCTTCCGAAATCACTTCCTCGCTCAATTCATGTTTCAAAAGATAGTCAACGACCCCATATTTCATGCTACCACTCGCATAATTAAAGTCGGCATAGCCACTCATCACGATCACTTTAGTCGTGCGATCGATCAGTTCCAATTGTTCTAAAAAGGCTAAACCATTCATAATTGGCATATTCATGTCTAAAAAAATGAGATCTACAGAATAAATCTCCAAATAATTTAACAATTCGTAAGGATTTGCCGTACTGAGCACAATTTCAAATTGAGGGAAATTTTGTAAAATAGTACTTATTTTGTTGCGTGAAATCAACTCGTCATCCAAGAGGGCTATTTTCTTCATCGTCGTTTTCTCCAATCATAGGAAGCTCAATAATGACCCTGGTATAAACCTCTAACTCTGTTTCATATGTGATACCATAGTCTGGACCATAGTAAAGCTTGATTCGTTTATCGATATTATGGATACCAATTTTCGAATAGTGTTTTCCATTGCTTTTTTCTCGCTCATTTATCTGTTTTATCGCTTCTTCTGTTAGTCCATTACCATTATCTTCAACCATTAAACAAAGCTTATCTCCCCTTTTTTCTCCACTTATTTTTATTTGCCCTTTTTCGCTATTCGTTCCAACAAAATTGTGCAAAATGCTATTTTCAACAATGGGCTGCAAAATAAATCGGAGGATACGGCAAGATAAAATCGCTGGATCAAGCGCCCAATGAACATCAAAGCTATCAATATAGGCAACTTTTTGGATGGACACATAGCTTTTGACATGGGCTACTTCTTCAGACAAAGGAATCAAGTCTTGTCCCTTATACATCGTGGCATGCAACAATGATACAAGTGATTTCGAAAGATGGGCAATATTGTTAGCCTGTTGTAATTCAGCCATCCAGGTAATCGAGTTTAGCGTATTGGACAGAAAATGGGGGTTGATTTGAGCTTGTAGAAAGTCGATTTCAATTTCTTTTTTCTCTTTTTCTCTGGCTTTATTTTCTTCCATTAAAGTATTGATATTGGCAACCATCGAATTAAAGACTATACTCATTTGTTTTAATTCGTCATTTCCTTGAATCTCAACAGTGGTCGATAAGTCCTTATTCTTGACCCGCTCCATTGCTTGGTTTAATTGATCGATTCGTTTCGACAGTTTTAATATAATCAGCGTAGCCACAAAAATACTCATGCTGACGATCACGATACACAGGAAAATCATCAGTCGCAAATTCTGTGTCAACGGTCCCAAAAATGGTTTTTTGGGGAGATGGAGATGAAACCACGCTTCGACTTCTTCACTATAGAATGATTTCTCATACAAATTGGCTTGGTCTTCATCAATGGTGCCAACTTCAGCAAGCACCGTTTGCTTTTGATCTAACAAGGCGATCTGCGTCCCAGCTGGGAGGTTTTCTAATTGATCATTAAGAAACTCGCTTGTATGAAGAAATCCCACCAAGTGCCCTAGGACTACTTGCCCGACTTTGATTTCATTTTTGATATAAACAGTCGAATCATCAATTTCTCTTGCATAAGCGGCCTCATTGGTGTAACCAATCAACGTTTCTTCAACAACTGGATCAACTAACCCAAACGACATCAACCGATTTTCTTTGGAATAAATCGCCATTCCCAGCAAATAAGGTTGAAATTGATACAATGGTTCCACGATCTCCTTCAATTCCATGGTCAGTTTGATGCTCTCAAAGGTGTCTCTCGTAATCCGTGGTTGTTCACTGGCCTCTTTCAACGTGTCGTAGCCATCCATAATCAATTTATAATTGATATGATTAAGATCCGTACTGATCGTATGGATATTACGTAAAATAGAGACCTCGATCTCTTTCGCTTGGATCTCCATATTTTTATCAATGATCTTATTCGCGGTATTAGAAAAAAAGAGAATGATCAGTGACGAAGTAACGACATTCGCAATAATGATCGTTACCATAAGTTTCATTTTTATCTTCAATCGCTTCACACTTTCTAACTATCTGTCTTTACTTCATTCTTAAAAAAGCTGTATGTTCCCCTAATATATGTTGTCCTGCTTCTTCTTTGATTTGATGGGTGTAGATTTGACGATAAACTTTAGGACTCATGCCTTTTTTCTGTTTAAAGGTATTGGTAAAGTGCTGCCTACTGTTGAATCCTGCTTGAGCGGCAATTTCGACGATTGGCAGCTGACTATTGCTTAGTAAAAATGCTGCCTGCTTCAGACGCTCACTGGTGAGAAAATGGTTGACCGTCACTCCCAGTTGCTCATGAAAGAGTTTATGCAAGTAGGCTTTCGTAATCCCCACAGCCGCTGCGATTTGGGAGACTTGAATATCTTCATCAAAATGCTGTTGAATATAGTTGACCGCAGCGTTCACATAGCAATTGCCCCGTTTGGTTTCTTTCGTACGTAATGAAAAGGCTAATTCCATCAACATCCGCTTAAACAAGAGCTCGATCGTAAATTGCCGTTCAGCAGACGGTTGCTCTTGAGTATCATCGATCATTAGCAGCTGCAGCAATGACTTGATCGCTTGTCCAAATTGGCGGACATCGCGACTTTTCGCGTAAGGCTCATTCAATTGTACATTTCCTTTGATGTATGCAAAAACATCACGAACACAAAGGCCGGACGGTGTCTCACTCAGAAGAAATTCAATATTCAGTAAGGTGCAGGAATCTCCTTCAACGAGTAAGGCGTGTTCCACAAACGCGTTTATGAAAACGAAATCATTTCTTTCCAGAACAATTACTTGATCTTGCACCTTTATCTTACACTTCCCTTTGGTCACAAACATGATCTCACACGCTGGGTGTTGATGTGGATCCATGGAAAAACGCTCAAGGGCAACACTATAGTATGCTGTAATCTTCGCATAGTTTGTTTCTTGTGGAAACACCATTGATCAACTCCTTTTTCATTCGTTGACGATTTCTTTCTTTTTTATTTCTAGTAGACAAAACTTTCCCTCTCTTTTTTATTGCTTACTATACTATAAGAAAAACGTACTAGGAGGAAATCAATGTCTTTTTTACATTTTGCACAAACACCCCCAATGGGATGGAATTCTTGGGACTGCTATGGCGCTTCTGTAACCGAAGCAGAAGTGATCGCCCATGCAGATTTTATGGCAGAGCATTTGAAAGCTTATGGTTGGGAGTACGTCGTCGTGGATATTCAATGGAGCGAACCAGAAGCAAAGTCTACAAGGTACAATGATTTTTATCCGTTGTGTATGGACGACTATTCTCGCTTGATTCCTGCTGAGAACCGTTTCCCTTCAGCAAAAGATGGCGCTGGTTTCAAAAAACTTGGTGACTATCTGCATCAAAAAGGGCTGAAGTTTGGTATCCATATCATGCGCGGCATTCCACGACAAGCAGTTCATCAAAATACGCCGATCAAAGGAACAGATAAACGGGCACGGGACATTGCTATGAATTCAATCTGCCCTTGGAATTCCGATATGTATGGGGTCGATGTTTCATTGCCTGAAGGACAGCTTTATTATGATTCTTTGCTCGAATTATATGCTTCTTGGGGTGTTGACTTTATAAAGGTGGATGATATCGGCGATTCGAAAATTTACGGTGATGCCCATAAAGCAGAAATCAAAGCGATTCGCCGTGCGATCGATCGATCGGGTCGAGAGATCGTCCTTTCTTTGTCTCCCGGACCAGCTGCCCTCAAAAATGGTAGTTTCTTTCAAAATCATGCCAATATGTGGCGCTTGACGGATGACTTTTGGGATCATTGGGACGCCCTTTACGCCATGTTTGACCGAGCAGCAGAGTGGGCACCTTTCGTCCGTCCAGGTAACTGGCCTGACTGTGATATGCTGCCGTTGGGTCATATCGGCATTCGGGCAGTTGATGGTGGCGGTGGTGATAGTTGGACACGTTTTACGGAAGACGAGCAATACTTATTGATGAGTTTATGGACGATCTTCCAATCTCCATTGATGTTCGGTGGTACTTTACCAGACATCGATCCCTTTACGTTACGTTTATTGACGAATATTGAAGTCTTAGAAATGTATCGAAGAATCCATACGAAAAAAGAGTTCTATCGTGATCAAGAGTGGATCATTTGGGAGGCGTTGAGCGACACAGCCGTCTACTATGCCATTTTCAATGTTTCTGATCAAACGCAAACCATCCCAAAATCGATCGCTGCTTTACTACCAATTAAAAGCGGCACTGAGTTATGGCAACAAAAAGAACAAACAATTGCCGATGCTGAGGTTCCTACTCATGGTGTCTTGTTACTCAAAAGCCCATTACAATAGTCCTCTCAATGAAAGCAACACAATGTGCCGAGCACATTGTGTTGCTTTTCTATTCATATGGTTCTTACCCTCTCAACAAGGTACCTACTAGTCTTACAAACAACTCACCGTAACCATTTCCAGTTACACTTCATGAATCAAGTAACTCTGTTTTCCCTCTCGTAAAAAGATTGGTAAGGAATCAATTTGTGCCTGTGCGACAATCCATTGTCCACCTTCATAGATAGTTCCATCTCGAGCATCGGTCCATTTTGCTCCTGTTGGCAAATATACCTCACGATCAGTAGCATGCGCTACAACGATGGGCGCTACTAGAATATCAGAACCATAGAGATACTGTGTTGTCAGTTCCCATGCCTGGTGATCCTCTGGAAATTCATAAAAAGTTGGGCGAATGACTGGCGTTCCTTTTTCATGAGCTGCGCGCATCAATTCACGCGAGTAGTCCCGCATCAATTCACGAATTCCAATAAATTTTTTCATAATCTCATAGTTCTTTTCCCCAAACGCCCATATTTCGTTAGCTGCTCCGGTTTGCTCTGTTTCTTCACCATCTGCCTTGAAGATTTTTTTATGGGGAGTACGTGAACCATGCAATCGCATGACTGGACAAAAAGTCCCATATTGAAACCAGCGGATCAATAAATCTTGAAAATCTAGACTTGTCACAGAACCACCATGAAATCCGCCGATGTCACTTGTCCACCACGGGATGCCTGCTAACCCCATTTGCATGCCAGCAACGATTTGGTTGCGAAAGTCTTGGTAAGTCGAATGAATATCGCCGGACCAAACCAATGCCCCATATCGTTGGCTGCCCGCCCAAGCACAACGAACCAATTTGATTGAATGTTCTTTTTGTGAGGAGGCTTCTCCCTCATCAAAACCACGAACATACTCACGGGGGTAAATATTGCCTTTTTGCAGCACACTCCCTACATAATAACGATAGGAATCATAGTCATACGTACCAAATTCTGGTTCAGCCTCATCCAACCAAAACAAGCGAATGCCGTTATTGACATAATTTTTTGATACTTTCTCCCAGACATAGTTTCGAGCTTTAGGATTTGTTGGATCATAAAAAATGTTATTCCCATGAAACAACATCTGTACATCAATGCCGCGATCCGTTTTGACTAATAAGCCTTTTTCTTTCATCTCTTGAAAATTCTCACTACGCGTGTCGATTTGGGGCCAGATCGATACCATTAGCTCGATTCCATATTTATCTCGTACTTCTTCTGCCATCGCCTTGGGATCTGGAAAGAAATTTTCATCAAAGCGAAAATCACCACAGCGCGGCCAATGATAATAATCGATCACTAGTACATCAACGGGAATGTTCCGCTCTTTGTGTTCCCTAGCGATCGCCACTACTTCCGCTTGTGTCGCATAGCGAAGTTTACATTGCCAAAATCCTAGACCATATTCGGGCATCATAGGTGCCCGTCCTGTCACTTGGCTAAATTGTTCTTCGATTTGAGCTGGTGTCTCTCCAGCAGTGATCCAGTAATCCAATTGCTTCGTACTTTCGGCACGCCATTCGGTCGTATTTTTACCAAAAGAGACCGAACCGATTGCTGGATTTTGCCAAAAAAAGCCGTATCCTTTGTTTGATAAATAAAAGGGGATCGAAGCTTGTGAATTTCGATGCGCTAATTCTAAATTACACCCTTTTAGATCAAAAATATCCTGTTGATATTGCCCCATACCATAGATTTTCTCCTCATGATTGGCTTCGAAAGTAGCTTTTAGTTGAAAATCTCCTCCAATAATCGACTTGAAAAACCGCGCCTTTTTCAAGAGCGCACCGCCAGATGCTGCTTCTTTCAAAATCACTTCGCCTTTTTGATTGTAAAAAGTGATCTTGCCATAGTTGTTCCAGCCTGACTCTTTGGTGACTATTGCGTGGATTTTTCCATTACCGATAGATCCTACATCCCCCTCAATCGCAACCTCGGCCTTAGAATCTTGTGTTAATAATGCACAGCAGGATAAATCTAGTTCACCAGACGGTGCACTCACCACCCGCAAACTGTTCGTGCCCCAAGCAATAATGCGCACGACTTCATTTCCATTTTGAAATTCGAGGTAATTCTCACCTATTGAAAAAAACGACATTTTTGAACCCTCCTTTTTTTCAGTATAGCTGGATTACAGAGGGCTATCCTTCGATTTTATGGCGTGTTCTATCGTAATCATGTCATTTTTCCGATATTGTGTAGGGGTCTCACCAAACATCTTTTTGAAGCACACAGAAAAATGATTACTATTACAAAAACCGACAGCTTGAGCGATCGCCACCATGGTCAAATCAGTCTCTCGCAACAATTCTGCCGATCGGATCAAGCGATAATGATTTAGATAAGCCATTGGGGAAGTTCGAAATGATTGTTTAAAAAATCGTGTAAATTGCTCTTTACTTAAGGAAACAGAATCGGCCAAATCTTGTAATTGGATCATTTCATGATAATTACTATGAATATAAGATAAAACCATTTTTTCCCGTTTTTCTTGGAGGCGCTCGCTTGATTTTTTTGCTGGCTGGTCGGTCCCAACTTCTAATAGATATGACAAGAGTTGGATAACAATCCCTTTCAGACGTAATTCACGATAGGACGATTTCCCCATAAAGCATTGATCAAATAGTTGAAACAAGGTGAGACTTTGTTGACTTTTATCTGGAAAATCCACATAAGAAGTAACACCTTCTTGTCTCAAAAAAGGATCGATTTGTTGACTTTGAATTCTATCTGATTGTCGACTCGTGATTAATTGTTCAGAAAAAACGATA
This sequence comes from Enterococcus casseliflavus, assembly GCF_029215545.1. NCBI lineage: Bacteria > Bacillati > Bacillota > Bacilli > Lactobacillales > Enterococcaceae > Enterococcus > Enterococcus casseliflavus. The sequence goes on from NZ_CP119393.1 coordinate 3,189,878, forward strand.
CACGAAAAACGGCAGCTTTGTTGTGCGATTCGATAGGCAGTGTGTAAAGTGTTGGGAGGAATCAGTACGATCGTATTTGCCTTAATCTTGCGTGAGACTCCATTAACGACTAATTCTAGCTGTCCTTGATGGACACATAAAATTTCGATTTCTTTATGCCAATGTGGCACAAAAAAGAATTCTCGCCAAACACTCACTAAATTAGGATAATATGCTAATGGGAAATCTTCTGTGCCATGGTTCGCAGCTTCATAATAAGCAAGCGCTGCAGGTTGATTTATTTTCATTGAATCACTCGCTCACTTTCCACTTTGTTAACAGTGTTTTTCGTTTTATCATAGCGTATCTACAACGATTATGTAAGCGTAATCAAAAAATAGTTTATCTGTTGATCCTTTTGACCAATTGAAACAAACAGGACAGCTACTTGACGAGCTGTCCTGTTTGTTCCCACATTCCTGCAGGACAGTTTTTCTTAGCTAAATTTGCGCGAAACCGATAAAAGCAGCCGCATTTGGTACAGGTATGATTCAATCGCAATGGACAAGTCTCACAAACAGCGATTCTCCTACTGACGATCTCCGGCGAAGCCAAGTCGCTTTCTAAAGAAAGTTGTTCTGCAATCAAGGATTCAATGTCTTCCTGTGCTGCTGCAGCAGCATCTTTCACTTCGCATCCTTTACAAGTCATGGGATCAGACTGTCAATGAGATCGTTAGAACACTCATTGCTGGCACCCGCAAGCTGACTTTGTTCTCTTCAACATCGTAAGCGGTGAAGTCTTGGATCACCACATCTTCAGGATGATCAAAATCATTGTGTGCGTTCATTTTGTCCCCCACGATATAACGAGCTTCTTTCACTTCATTGATCGCTGTTTCCAGGGAGAAGGTTAATTCTTCCGTGCCTTGGGTAGCAAAATTACAAACCGATAGATGGATCGTATCCTCTTTTTTCGAAATCGTATACGTAATGGTATCGCTGCTAGTTCCATGGCTATCAATGGTTTCAGCATCTTGATGGACTTTGTACAAATCAAAGACATGATAGCTTGGGGTTTTCACCATTTGTTCGCCATCTGTCAAAATCATCGCTTGCAGGACGTTGACGGTTTGTGCGATATTTGCCATATGCACTCGCTTGGCATGTTTATGGAAAATATTCAAGGTGATCGCTGCGACCATGGCATCACGAATCGTATTTTGTTGGTATAAGAAGCCTGGATTCGTCCCAGGTTCTGCTGAGAACCAAGTGCCCCATTCATCAACAATGATTCCCACACGCTGTTCTGGGTCATACTGGTCCATGATCGCGCTGTGGCGGGTCAATAATTCATCCATGTAAGCTGCTTTTTCACAGGTCACTTGCCACTCTGCCTCATCAAATTCCAAGGCGCTACCTTTTTCTTCCCAGCCCTGCGGATGAACGTAGTAGTGCAAGCTTAGGCCGTCCATCAACCAATGGGCGTTTTTCATCAGCGTTTCTGTCCAATGATAGTCTGCGACATTCGCTCCGCCAGCAACTTTGTAGATTTTTTTGTCACCGTATTGGCGGACATAGGTTTGATAGCGACGATACAGATCCGCATAGTACTCTGGCCGCATATTGCCGCCGCAGCCCCAGTTTTCGTTTCCTACGCCAAAGAATTTCATTTCCCACGCATCTTCATGGCCATTTTCTCTGCGAAGATCAGCCATCGGAGAAATGCCATCCATCGTGATGTATTCCACCCATTCCGACATTTCTTGCACCGTTCCGCTGCCGACATTGCCGTTGACATACGCGTCACATTCCAGCTGCTTGATCAATTCAAAAAATTCATGGGTCCCGAAATGATTGTTTTCAGTCACGCCGCCCCAGTGAGTGTTGACCATCGTTTTGCGGTTTTCTTTAGGACCAATCCCGTCTTTCCAATGGTATTCATCGGCGAAGCAGCCGCCTGGCCAACGCAGCACAGGGATTTGAATGTTTTTCAGTGCTTCAACCACATCGATCCGCATCCCATTTTTATTTGGGATCTGCGAATCTTCTCCAACGTATAATCCTTCATAGATACAACGGCCTAGATGCTCTGCAAAATGACCGTAGATATATTTGCTAATCGTTGTTCCTGATTTTGTGTTTTGAATATTAATCGTCATTGTTATACTCCTATTCTTTGATTCCCCAAATGGACTCATTATTATCGCCAATCGTTGAGAACGTTAATTTTTGCTGCTTAAACTCTGTTATTTCCTGAGTTAATAAAATTCCTTTGAAGGTCGCTTCTTCAAAAGTCAATGCCAAGTATCCCGCATCGTACGTCCAAGTTCCGGTCAGGTCACCAGTAACGCTTCCATCTTTTTGAAGCTCGATCGTCTGCGTTTTTAGCATGGTCGTTCCATTGTCGGTACCATGGTTAATGATTTCATAGCGCCCGATAATGTCATCTTCTGTCAAAGCATCCGCTACTTGTTCATTGCCTCGATACTCGTAGGGTGCTGGAACTGGCCAGCCTTCCTCATTCATATACATTCTGTTGACCCGCACTTCATGGGCTTCGGTTCCATTGTTAAAGCGCGTATGGTACACCAAGGACCACTGACCATTCTCATCGATGATCGCCGAATTGTGTCCCGCTGCTCGATACCCCATTTGTTGAAACGAGAATTGGTAGTTGCCAATCAATTTGATGCCGTAGTTTGAATTTTGGTCCCCTTGTTCTAAGATTGGGCTATTTCCTTGGGCATCAAGGTAAGGTCCTTCTGGTTTTTCAGCGCGAAACAGTCGCATATTGTAACCACCTTTTGCTGCTAAACCACCGTAAGTGACGAATAGGTAATAATAATCGGTTTCCTCATCATATACAATATAGGGACCTTCTCCTGATTGATGATAGCCGCCAAAAAGCTTGATCCCGAAATAGCGATCAATGATACGCCCATCTTCCGTCGTGCTATCTTCCCCAGGATACATTGGTTTTCCAGTGGCTGGATCAACTTCCAATAAAAAGATACCGCCAGACCAAGAACCATAGGTCATCCATAGTTTCCCTTCTTCATCATAAAACAACGCTGGATCAATGGCGTTTGGCGCATAATCGGTGTTATACGTCAGACCATCTTCGATCGCCCAGTTTTCACTGAACCCACTGATTTTCCCCTCTTTGATCAATTTGGCCAAATGGGTATTTTGATAGTTGGTATTGCGTTCACTACCATCTGTCGAATCTTTTTCTGTAAAGCCAGAATAGATCACGGTATCCGCATAGCTATAGGGTCCTTCGATCGTTTTAGCTACGGCCAATCCAATCGCTGAACGCCGCCAAGTAGAACTAGCTGAGTAGTAGAGCATGTAGGCTCCTTTGTCTCCATTTGACCATTCATAATCAGCATTCCAAATGACATCTGGTGCCCAAAGGCTGTAACCACCTTGTGAATCGGCATCATCATAGCCTGCCCATTCAAAAGTCTCAGCTAGATTTTCTTTTGTGTTACCATAGATCATATTGTCTTCCATTGATTCATATTCGTGAGTGAAAGGCACTTCCCAAGTTTGTAAATCTTCTGTTTTCGCTTGGGCGAGATGCGAACCAAATACGTAAAACAGCTCTTGGTCACCAACATGAATAGAAGTAATCGATGGGTCATGAATCGACACTCGATTTTTTGTCGTTGTTTCCCACTCCTTTTGTGAAAGTTGCTCAGCAGCATCTCCTGTTTGACAGCCAGCAAGAAATAAACTAGTAAAAAAAACGGACATGGTTAAACAGAGCATTTTTCTTTTTGTATTCATTTTTTCCCTCTCTTTTATCTATCCTTTGACTACACCGGGTTCGCCAAAATCAGGTAATCCATTTTTTTTCCAAGTAAACGGTTGGACATACGCATGTCGATTGGGATTTTCTAAAGGATTACTGTAATCATTTTTTTCTGGTCTTGCATGATACACTAAGATCTCTTGTTCCCCCTCCTCATCGACTGTAAAGGAGTTATGTCCTGGTCCGTATAGGGAATTTTGTTCAGAACTTGAAAAGACTGGTTCCTTCAACTTATGCCAAGAATACCCATTCAATAAATCACTATCCTCATCTGCCCACAACAGTCCCATCGCGTAGTTTTCATCCGTCGCACTGGCTGAATAAGTAATGATCACTTTTCCATTTCTAATCAAAGCAGCTGGTGCCTCGTTCACTTTGAAGCCAATTTTTTCCCATTCATAATAAGGAATGCTCAGCAGAATCTGCTTTCCTTTCAATGTCCAAGGATTTTCCATCTCTGATAAATAAAGATTGGAATTGCCTGGAATGTTTGGATCTGCTTGTGCCCAGACATAATACAATCGGTTCCTGTGTTCAAATACCGTAGCATCTAAACTGAAACTCTCAAATTGCGTCTTGATCTGTCCTTTTTCTACCCACTCGCCTGCAAAGGGATCTTCATTCGCATTTTCGATCGCAAACATCCGATGATGATGCTGATCATTTCTGACTTCTCCATGATCTGCAGCAGCAAAATAGATGTACCATTTTCCTTGAATAAAATGAATCTCTGGTGCCCAAATCAGTTCACTCATGGGGCCTTCGGCATGAGCCGTCCAGATGACTTTTACTTCACCGTCAGCCAGTCCTTTCAAGGTTTTTGCGCGTCTTAATTCGATTTCCTGATACCCTGGTTTTGATCCAGTGAAGTAATAATATCCATCGGTATGCTTGTATATCCATGGGTCTGCTCGTTCTAATACAATCGGTTCCAAATAATTTTCTGCCATAAATTCTACACCTTCTTAAATAATTCCGTTTTCCGTTTTTAGTATTTTTATTGCTTTGTTTTTAGACATATACATCGTCGTAGCTAGTAAATAGAGGACAACACCGATCACATCATAGATGATCAAATGGATGATGACACAGGCGATCATCCAACGTATCGTTCCTTTGTTTATTTGTTTGTCTCGCATATTCTTCGCGTTGATCCAACTGATAACGCCCATCAAAATTGTCGCTAACGCAACGATCATAACTACCTTCGATATCATTCCTACCAGACTTGACTGCAAGTATTCATACTGATTTTGATTTTGAAATGCTGCGATCCCTTGTTCTTCAAACCAAGGATAATACCCAAACATCGTTACAAGACCAATACAGACATCCCAGACCGCACTGGCACGTAGTAAATTTCTTTCCAATTTTCGATTCATGATCTTCACTATCCTTTTATTCCTGCATTTAAGTTCATAGATTCAATGAAGTATTTTTGAGCAAATAGAAACAGCATGACGGTGGGAATGATCGCAATCAATGCCGAGCCCATCAATTGACCAATCATTCGGTAGTTGCCATAAATGTCTTGTAGTAATAGCAAACCGGCTGTGATCGGCATTTTACTAACATCCGTATACACGATCACTGGCCACAAGAAATCATTCCATGAACCTGTGAAAGAAAAGAGGCCTGCAACGATCAACACAGGTTTGATCAAAGGAACGATGATCTCTGCAAAAATTGTAAATTCATCTGCACCATCCATTCGTGCTGACTCGTCAAATTCAAGCGGGATACCTTTCATAAACTGACGCACAAGAAAGATATTTCCCATCCCTGCTAAGCCTGGAATGATCATGGCAAGAGAAGAGTTGACCCAGCCGAAGGTTTCAATGATTTTGTAAGACGGAATCAAATTCACTACACCGGGAAACATCGAGATCCCCATCAAAAGATAAAAGATACGATCACGGTATTTAAACCGCATTCTGCCATAGCCATAAGCGGTCACTGAAACAACGATCACAACTAAAACAGTGTGCGTGACTGCGATAAACATTGAATTCCATAACCACTGCATTATTGGTGCAGTAGACGTATTAGTCAAAATCGCTACATAGTTATCTAATATCCAGTTTACGGGTAATAAACGAAACCCAGTGGAGACGATTTCGGTTTGAGAACGAAAAGAAGTGGCGAAGCTAAAAATCAATGGAATAACCCAGATGATACATAAAACGATCAGAAACAAATATGCGATGACCATACTAGGTATATGTTTCTTTTGTGTATTCATTTTTTTGCCCCCTTAAGTATTGCTTCTATCTAAAAGAAAATATTGAAATACGGACACACACATAATGATCAATCCTAAGATGACTGCCATTGCCGAAGCCATTCCTGCAATTGATTCTCCTTGACTAAAAGCCAGTGAGCGGATATACATCATCAATACAGTCGTGCTTTGGTTTGGACCTCCACCTGTCATCATCAAAGGCTGTGCAAAGACATTAAATGCTCCAGCAGTTGTCATCACGATCGTATATAATAGTGGAAAGCGAATAGATGGCAAGGTCACATTCAAGAATTTTTGGAATGCTCCCGCTCCGTCGATCTCTGCCGCTTCATAAAGGTCTTCATTGACACCTGCTAAAGCTGAGCGATAAATGATCATGTTACCACCGATCGCTCCCCAAATGCTGACAACAAAAATTAAGATCCAAGCATAGGGTTGTCGCGAAGCCCAAGAGAAATCGAACCCAAAAATATTATTGACGGCACCTAATCGAGAGTGGAAAATCAATGACCAAATCAAAGAACCTGCTGAAACAGAGATAAGACCTGGAATATATAGAATTGCTTGAAAAAGTCCTTTCAGCTTCACTTTTTTATGTTGCAATGCAGCTGCAATCATCAGTGGAATGATGATTTGTAACGGCACCATGATCAAAACGAAAATAAAGGTATTTTTCAAACCATTCCAAAATTGGGTATAGAACGTCGAGGAACTATCAAACAATAATGTTTTATAGTTGTTAAAACCGACCCAGACTGGATCAGAGATCAAATTCCATTGCGTAAATGAAGCATAAATACCATAGATCGTTGGAATACATACAAAAATAATAAAGAGTACCATGTGTGGTCCAATGAATGCGATCGATGCCCAGTTAATGCTCTTTTTTTTCATTCCTTTCATTCCCTTCTAAAAATTGGAAAAGGGGATAGAATTATCCCCCCTTCACTTATCTAGCTACTTCTGCAATCTTATCTTCGACATATTGTTGCATCGTTTCTAATCCTTCATCCATATCTAATTCACCGTAAGCGATATCTGTACTATAAACATCTAATGCTTCTAAGACATAAGAGAAATAAACGTAGTCAAAGATGTAAAGTGTTTCTTCTTCCTCTGGTGTAGAAGTAAAGAATGATTGTGGGTATTGTTGGTAATCATCACTTTCTAAAATATCTTTACTTGCAACGATTTGACCGGCTTTTGCCCATTCGATCGAGTTTGTACGAACGAATTCTAAAAATTGTGCGATTACTTCTTCTTTTTCTTCTGTTCTGCTTTCACTCTTCAACATGCCAAACATATGAGAAGCTGCTCGGTTGGTTGCGATGTCATCTGAAGTCGAATAAATATTTGTTACGCCCCAATTCAAGCCCTCAACCGCATCATGAGCGGTAGAAGTCCAAGTACCATCCGTTGATAAGAGTACGTTTCCGCCTTGGAACATCAAATACCCATCTTCTCCATAAGGTGTCATCAGGCCCGCATCTGTTAACGCTTTAATTCTTTCTAACGCTTCTTTCATTTCTGGCGTATTCACCGTCGGGTTCCCAGCATCGTCAGAAATCGCGCCGCCTAAGTTACGGATTTGCGCTAAGATAACCCAAGAAAGTAACGCATTATTTACGACATAATCGCCTTCTTCCATCTGCCCTGCTAATGACATCATTTCATCAAACGTCACGATGTTATCGTCTAACCAAGAAGTGACATTGTATTTTTCTAAAAGATCTTGATTGTAATACATGGCACTGGCATGGATATCTAATGGGATCGTATATTGAGTATCGCCGATTTTCCCTGCATTCCACGCCGTATCTAAATAATTGCTTTCTTCTAACTCAGGTTGATAAGAAACCAGACGATCAACCGGATCAATAATATCGGAATTGACAAATTCCTCTACTTTATAAGAATGCATCAAAGTCAAATCTGGAATCCCACTTTTAGAACTTACAACCGTACTTAATTTAGTGTACATATCAGACGTGATCACATGATTGATTGTATAATCGGAACCTGATTGTTCATTGAATTCATTTACGATCTGATCCATATAAGCGCCATCATCACCAGTAAGGGGTGACCAAAAATTAATCGTGTATTTTTCTTTTTCCGCTGCCTGATAACGATTAAAACCAATAAGGGCAACTGCAACGACTGCAACTAAAGCACCAATAATAATAAGTTTCTTCTTCATGTTTTTCCCTCTTTCATAGAAATTGAATTTTGGTCTTTGAAGCCGAACACGCCTATCCTCCTTCTCTTATTTGCTATCCCAGCATTTATAATTGCATTATTCATTTCTAGCGTTTGCAAACACTTTCAATTTACAAATAAATCATAACTTGATTTGTAATCGCTGTCAACAATATTTTGATTAATTTATTTAGGATAATATCTATATTAATTAATAAATATATTAATAACTAGCGAAATAAACAACGCTATTTACACAAATTAGCAAATATGTTAACATTCAAGTAAATCAAACAGTTTAAGCGGAGGTGACACGATGCAATTAGAAATCAATCAAGAAGCATTGCCTGTCTATGAGGCACTTGCCAGTAACGTGCGAATCAAAATCATTCAATTGCTGGCTAAAAACAAGATGAATGTCAAAGAGTTGGCACAAGAGCTAGGCTTAAGCAGCGCTATCATTACGATGCACATCAAAAAATTAGAAGAAGCCAAAATCATCAAAACAGAGCGTGTGGGACAAAAAAAGATTTCCAGTTTGAGAGTGGACCATATCGATATCAACTTTCCTGAGAAAATCTTTAATGCCTTTGATACGAAAGAAACGGCGATACCGATCGGTCATTATACAAATTATTCGGTAGAACCAACGTGCGGGCTTGCTACTTCAGCTGATTTTGTGGGAATGGTGGATGAACCGAAGTTTTTCATGGATCCCCGACGAATGGATGCCCGCATCTTGTGGTTTACGAAAGGATTTGTTGAATACCAATCGCCAAACTTCTTAGCAAGAGAAGAAAAACTTGAAATGATGGAGATTTCAATGGAAGTTTCGTCTGAATTTCCTTTTTCCAATAACAACTGGCCGTCAGACATCACCTTCAGCTTAAATGGTGTGGAGCTTGGTACATGGACTAGCCCAGGGGATTTTGCAGATATTCGCGGCAAGTATACACCGGATTGGTATCCAGACAATCTCAATCAGTACGGGTTATTGAAGACGATCCGCATCATGGATCACGGAACCTACATGGAAGGTGTTCCTCTTTCCGACATTACGATCAAGGATATACCTGCCTACGAAGATACGTGGCACTTAAAAGTGGAAGTCAAAGAAGATGCCGAGCATGTCGGCGGTTGTACCCTCTTTGGCAAGGGGTTTGGGAATTACGATCAGGATATCAAACTGAAAATGTTTTATAGCTAAAAAAAAACGCTAGTCTTAGCGGCTGACCCAAACATTTCTTTTGGGAATCAGGTCGCTAAACTAGCGTTTTTGTTATTTCTTCAAATGGTAACTGTACGTACTTACAATGATGTTCTCACGCCAAGAGAGTCTGAAACGCAAGCGCAGGCTTGTTTGGTTGTGCAAAATATTTTGCCAGCGACGTCTTGGGACAAACTGTGGAATGATGACGGTCGTTGTGTAATTGTGTTTGGCTGCATTGCGGCTGACTAGATCCACATAACGCAAGATGGGATTTTCAATCGAACGATACGAAGAATGAACGACGGAGAAACGCACGTCTGGAAATTTTTGCTTAAATTCTTGTTCGATCTCTTTTTCTTTCTTCACATCTTCATCCAACGAGACGTGCATCGCCACGACATAATCACCAATCGATTGGGCATAGTTCAATGCGCCGATATTTACTCGGGTAACATTTCCGACGAGAACGATCACGGTATTTCCTTCATAGACATGCAGTGCTTCTTGTTTTTCCAATCGCAGCTGTTCTGCGACTTTTTTATAATGATCATGGATCTTGTAAAAGATATACAAGAGGATCGGCATGATAATGAAAAATGGCCAAATATCGCCTAAGCGATACACGAACAAGATGGCAATGATCGCAAAAGAAATCAAAGCCCCAATGATGTTGGCGATCGATTTAAAGAACCAGCCTTTGCCTTCTTTTTTCCATTTGACGACCATTCCGCTTTGGGATAGTGCAAAAGGAATGAATACCCCGATGGAATACAACGGAATCAAACGCTCGGTCGATCCTTGGAAGATAAACAATAGGACGATGGAACCAGCAGCTAAGGTGATGATCCCGTTTGAGTAGCCGAGACGATCCCCACGGTCTTGATACATGTGTGGCATATATTTGTCTTTGGCTAAGTTATACGCCAACACGGGGAAGGCGGAAAATCCAGTATTTGCGGCAACTGCTAAAATCAGCGCTGTGGCAAATTGCAAAACGTAGTACATAAACCCATGACCAAAAACAGCAGAGCCGATTTGAGATAGGACGGTCACTTCTGCTTCTGGTACGATACCGTACCAATAGTTGATAAAAGTGATACCGACGAAGAAGAACCCTAAGATCGCAGCCATGATTGTCAAGGTCGCAGCTGCATTTTTCGCCCGTGGTTTTTTGAAAAACGGCACAGCATTACTGATCGCTTCGACCCCCGTCAAAGAAGAGGAACCTGATGAGAAAGCCCGTAAAATCAAGGCCACGGATACCCCAGGTACGACAGCTCCCGGTAGTGCGGTTGCATTTAACGGTTGCGCACCCGTTACGATATTGTACAAACCGACCACGATCAAGACTGTGATCACTGCGATAAAGGTGTAGACAGGAATCATCAAGAAGCTAGCTGATTCTCGCAGCCCTCGCAGATTCATCATCATGATCAAGAGTACGATCACGACAGAAATGGCCACTTGATGGCCGAACAACGCTGGCACAGCAGAAGTGATGGCTTCTGCCCCTGCTGAGACGGATACTGCTACTGTCAGCATATAATCGATCAACAGTGAGCCGCCGGCAATCAGGCCCGCATTTTTCCCTAAATTTTCACTACTTACTACATACGCCCCACCACCGTGAGGGTATGCATGAATGATCTGACGGTAAGACAAGGTCAATGAAATCAAAAGAATAATAACAAAAGCAGCGATCGGTAATGAATACCAGATAGCAGCAGCGGAAAGTGCCACTAATACGACAACGATCTGCTCTGTCCCATAAGCAATCGAAGACAAAGCATCAGAAGATAGCAACGCAAGGGCCGCCGTCCGGCTCAGTTTTTGTTCATCATTCTCTGCGGATTTCAATGGACGTCCGACCAACAAACGTTTCAAATACTCCACTTTTTCTACACTCCTTTTCATGAAAAAATCCTTCGTTAAACTTGTAACGATATCCTCACAAATATTGAATTATCAAGACTGTATGCTACTCTTGTAACCGCGAAAAGTCAATGAAAATCAGATGAAAAAACGGCCCTTTTTCCCTCTTTTGATTATTAGAAATTTCACGTGATGGCACAAAAGCAGAAAGAACAAATGCTCTTTCTGCTTTTCGATGTTAGTGGAAGAAATGACTTTCTTTGGAAATGTCGCTTAATTTCTTCGTAGAGTTGACTAGATAAGGATACGCGTAAGTACCGACGATCCCAAAGACCAGGAACAAAATCGTTAAAATAACCAATTGTGGCACGGCATTTGGCCAATAGATCCCGCCAGCTGATTCTCTTAACAGATTGACTGCATGGGTAAATGGCAGCAGCGGATTAATGAATTGGAAGAACTTCCCAGAAACTTGGATCGGGTAGTTTCCTCCCCCACCTGAGATGGAGAGAACCAAAATGATGATGGCGATCCCTTTCCCGAGGTTGCCGAACAGTCCTGCCAGTACGTAAACGATCATCATAAAGGCGAGTCCGACGAGTAATGCGAAGAAGACACTGTACACTGGATTGTGGACATCAACGCCTAATAAAAACATATTTCCTAGGGTCACGATCAAACTTTGGGCGACTGCCATCGTCAAGAACGTCAGCATTCGTGCCACAAAGGTTTCACGTTGGGTAAAGCGTTTTTTGTCTTTCTTCTCTAAATGATACTCCGTTGTAGCGACACTTGACAACAATAATGCCCCTACCCACAAACACAATGCGGTATAAAACGGTGTGCTAGCTGAACCATTGTTGGCGATTGGATAGATTTCATTGCTTTTTAATTCCACTGGTTGTTTGAAGAAGTCGGCTTCATCGGTGGCATCAAGTTTCAATAATTTGATGACTTCCCCAAGATCGACTTCATTTTCTCCTGCTCGGATCGCATCAGCGGCTTTGTGGATGCCTGCTTTGATGCTCGGCCAATCGTTATTGATCAAATCGACAGCCGCATCCAAGGCTTTTTCAACTTCTGGCAGTTTTTCATCCACCATTGCCATCGTAGAGCTGATTTCTGATTTGATGGTTGGCCAATCGTTTTGCAAGAAGTTTACGGCCAACCCTAATTTTTCTTCGACGACTGGCAATTCGTTGTTGTACAGGTCGGCTCCTTTGTTGATGGCATTGACGATTTCATCCATGTGACCATTCAGCATCGTATTGGCATCGTGCAATTCTTGCTTGATGGCAGGCAATTCTTTTTGGTATTTTTCCAAAATCGTCACGGCATTGCTGACCACTGATTTGGTGGAAGACAGCAACGAGTCAAAATCGATCTCTTGGGCTTTTTTCAAGACATCTTCGGCGGTGGTGATGGTTTCGATTAGTTTGGTTAGAATGTCGTTGATGGTTTTAGTGATAGATGGTACATCAATACCCTTCAATAAACTTTCTATCCCATTTGCTGCTTTAGTTATGTTAGCTAGATATTCCTTCAATCCAGCGACATTACCTTCTTGAACAGCTTTTTTTGCACCATCTAATAGTTGGGATACATTCGTCAAACGCTCTTTAGCGTCAGTTAACTGCCCAATCACGCCTTGAATTTGTGCATTTTCAACTGAGCCTTCAATATTTCCTAAAAATGTAATTAAGGCATCTAGCATACTTTGTTGTTGCTGAATATTTTGTTGCAATCCATCAATCGTTTTTATAATTGATTCCCGATCTTTTTCTAATTGTTCTTCATTGATGAACTTGTTTAATTCTTCGGACCATTTAGCTGTTGTCGAAGCAACTTGTTTAGCTGATTCAATCGTCACTTGCGCACTGCTAGAGATACTTGGCAAGGCATCTTTGAACTGTTGCGCCCCATCTTTGGTCGCGGTGGCGAAGCTGGCGGCTTGGTCGCCTAGTTGTTCGATCTGTGGTAACGCGGCTTGAACTTGTTCAATGACTTGCAGTCCTTGCTTGGCGGTGTCGATGCCATCCGTCATAGTGCTGGCTATGTCATCGAAATCATCGTCGATCATCTTCAATTGTTTGCCAGCATTTTGGATCTCTGGGATCTTTTCTTGCAAGGTCAAAATGATGCTGGCTTCTTTCTTCAATGCAGGCAGCTTATCGTTTAAGCCGATCAGTTTTTCCCCCATGGCATCCACTTGCGGGATATAATCGGTAAATTCTTCGGCTTTTGCGATCTTTTCTTTGATTTCTGGAAACTTATCGTGCAAGGTGACGATCTCTTTCGTATAGCCATCGATCGTAGCCAAATTGTCATCGGTATCTAAGATCATGGATTTGACTTTGTTGATGCTGACTAAGTTGGAATCAATGTCATAGCCGATTTCATTGAAGACTTTTATCAACGTAGAGCTGGCGGTTTCAATAAAGTTCTGTGAGATCTCTTCTTGAAGGCTGCTAGCTCCTTTCTCGGTGATTTTTGGTGCGATGGCGTTGATTTTTTGGTTGCTATAATACTCAATGGTCGGTTTTTCGATTTTCCCGCTGGTAAAGCTGATCAGATCATCTGAAAAATCAGCTGGCAGATAAATACCCGCGTAATATTTTCCTGATTTGACCCCTTCTACCAAGTCCTCTTTTGAATCCAAGAAACGCCAGCCTAACTGTTTGTTATCATGGAGGGTGTCGATGACTTCATCACCGATATCGATGTGCTTGTCTTGAAATTCTGCCCCTTTATCCGCACTGTAAACGGCGATCGGCAATTCACTGGTGTTGCCGTATGGGTCCCAGAGGGCTTTGATATTGAACCACGCATAAAGCGAGGGTAAAATCATTAAGGCAATGATCAAAAATGCAGAGATTGGATTGCTGAAAATTCGTTTCCAGTCCAGTTTATATAAATAGAAAACATTCTTTAGTTTATTCATTTTTTCTTCCCCCACTAGTTCTTCGTCGAAGGATAATTTACCATGTTTTTCCCCCGCCGCCAACGGCTAGGATCGACCAAGAAAAGTCCTTTTGACAAATGGACGTTTTTGTCAAAATGAAACCCCTTTACTTTTTGTTTTTTTTCGCTTATTGTTAAACTTTCTTTAACTTTACCATGATGGCGAAAAACACACCACTCATATCCTTTGTTCTGTTTTTTTACAGGCCTTTCCTATACAAAAAAAGCTTCCTTTTTCTGCAACGAAAAAGGAAGCTTTTTTAGGCATTATTTCAGTTGATCCTTTGCCAATAACTCATACACATATTTCAATGAGGTAGCTTCGCCATATAATTGAAGATCTGCTTTTTCCTCTGGGGAATAGACTTGATCAAAGCTTTGATCGGGAATCAGCACGACATCGATGCCCGCACGCGTCGCGGCTGTTGCTCCCACAAGAGAATCTTCCATGACTAAAGCTTTTTCTGCTGCGACTTGCGCTTTTTCTAAAGTCAGCAAGTACGGTGCTGGATCAGGCTTATGGGCGGAGACATCATCGCCAAAGGTCTGATAGTCAAAGGCCTGCAACAAATCGAAATGCGTCAACAATTCAGAGGCTCTTTTTTTCATCGTCGAGGTGGCTAATGCCGTTTGGAAGCCTTTCTCACGAGCCAAGGCGATGGTTTCTTTCGCATAAGGTTTGGTTTTGAAGGTGCCATCGGTTATTTGCTGGGCAATATAGACTTCCCGTTCTGCTCGTAATTCCTGCACCCGCTGCTGACCGCCTACGAGGTCGGCTAATTTAGTGGCAGTCTGTTGCCAGCTTTGACCACGCCAACCAAAAATATCAGCGGCTGTAATCGGAAGCTCATACTTTTTAAATAGCGCCAACCACCCATCAAAATAGACTCTTTCAGTATCGACTAACAATCCATCAAAATCAAAAATCAAAAGTTCTTTCATAAACGCTCCTTCGTTTTGCTAAGATTTTTTCCTCATTCACTGGGGATCAAGACATCTCCCGACTTTTGTCAGCAGCTGCTTGCACTGCTTTGATGACAGCCGCCCGAAAGCCATTTTCCTCTAAGGTTTTGACTGCTTGGATCGTTGTGCCCCCTGGCGAGCTGACACGATCCTTTAAGACACCTGGGTGTTCCTTCGTCTCTAGTACCATCTTCGCTGCGCCTAATACCGCTTGAGCAGCAAATTCATACGCCATCGGACGCGGCATTCCTTCTGCTACTGCTCCATCTGCCAAAGCTTCGATGAACAAATACGTGTAGGCTGGTGAAGAACCGCTGACACCAATGACTGCATCGATCATGCTTTCTGGTACTTGCTCGGCTTTGCCCAGGCTTTCAAAAAGCTGTTTGACTTCGTTGGCTTCGGCTTCCGTCACTTGACCGTTGGGACTGATAGAAGACATCCCTTCCCCCACCAGTGCAGGGGTATTTGGCATGACCCGCACGATTTTGTGCGCACCGATGATTTCTTCCATTTGCGCGATCGTCACGCCCGCGGCAATAGATACTAGCAAATGCTCCTTGGTCAAGCCGTCTTTTAAATCAGCAAGCAAGCGGGGAAAGACAAAAGGTTTAACTGCTAAGACGAGGATCTCCGCTTTTTCGGTGACATCTGCTAGCTTAGTTGTCCCAGTGATCCCAGTTTCTTTTTCTAATTGTGCCAAAGTCGGCTCGTAGCGATGGTTATAAACCAGGATCTCTGCTGGTTCATACAGGTTTGCTGCAATCAAGCCGTTGATGATAGCTTTTGCCATGTTACCGGCTCCTAAAAAGGCGATTTTTCTCATAGTTTTCACGCTCCACTTCTGATTTTGGTACCACTTTTTGCTAAAAAAGCCTAATCAATGACTAGGCTTCAAACTCGATCATATACGGATGCAAGGCGGTGTTATAGATCCCTTCTGTATATTCTACCACTTCTCCTTGTAGATCATACGAATAACGGGTTCGTTTCAAGGCAGCGACCTCTGGCGTGATCATAAACTTCTGTTGCTCTTCGGTCAAGGTCGTTGCCACGAACGCATCTTGAAAGCGATCGATGATCATTCGATGTTCATCCAATAGGCGATACAATGATTTTTCTTCAAAGACCTCGATGGAGGTACCCTTTAGCTGCTTTGGCAAATGGTACTCATAGTAAATAAAGGGTTGGTGGTCAAAATAATACATACGACGTAAACGCATGACTTCTTTGCCCATCAAAGAATACGCGGGGTGCTCAGGCGCAAGTTCGACTAATTCATAGCTGAGGTTTTTCTTCGTGTATTCCTTGCCAGTCTTTTCAAGCAATTGGCTAAACGTCGTGCCTTTTGACAGCTTGTTATAAGGGCGATTGCTTAAAACCGTCGTCCCACGTCCGCTGCGTTTTTCCACATACTCATCTGCCGCTAACAATTCGATGGCTTTGCGGACAGTGATCTTGCTGACATTGAAGGTGGCTTCCAATTCTGTTTCCGTCGGTAAAAATGAACCAATCGGGTAGCGACCCGACATGATGTCTTCTTTGAGCTTATCGGCAACATCACGGTAAAGAATGTGTTTGCGTTTCATTGCTATCTCGCCTTTCTCTCATTGGATTGGTCTTGTTCTCCCTATTCATCAAAGGTAGGAATGTCTTCTGGTTGCGGCTCGATCAAGACTTTCCGCGGCTTGCTGCCTTCAGAAGGGCCAACAACACCTTGATCTTCTAATTCATCCACTAACCGAGCCGCTCGGTTATAGCCGATGCGAAAACGTCGCTGCAAGAGAGAAACGCTGGCGGTCTGCATTTCCACCACAAGGGCTTTGGCATCTTCGAATAGCTCATCTTGCGGTTGTCCGCTGCTGCCGGTACTCGTTTCTTCCTCAGTGACCATCATTTTTTCTTCATAATTGGCTTCTTGCTGATCGGTCACGAATTCAACCACTCGTTCGACTTCTTGGTCGGAGATAAAGGCCCCTTGGACCCGAATCGGTTTGTTCTCACCCATCGGCAGATACAGCATGTCGCCGCGTCCTAGCAGTTTTTCGGCTCCGTTCCCATCAATGATGGTCCGCGAATCGACACCGCTGGAAACCGCAAAGGCCATCCGTGATGGAACATTGGCTTTGATGATCCCTGTAATGACATCCACACTTGGTCGTTGCGTTGCTAGGATCATATGGATACCTGCTGCCCGTGCCATTTGCGCCAAACGAATGATGGCATCTTCGACTTCGTTGCTGGCAACCATCATCAAGTCCGCTAACTCATCGACGATCACTACAATGAATGGCAAGATCGGACGATTTTCGCCGTCTTCTAAATTCTTATTGATCACTAAATCGTTGTAGCCAGTAATGTTTCGGACCCCAGTTGCCGCAAATTTTTCGTAGCGCTCTTCCATTTCCTTGACAACTTTTTGCAACGCTTGCGCCGCTTTGCGGGGATTGGTCACGACAGGTGTCAAGAGATGGGGAATCCCATTATAAACATTTAATTCAACCATTTTCGGGTCGATCATCATCAGTTTGACTTCATGGGGTTTTGCCCGCATCAAAATACTGGTGATGATGCCGTTGATGGCTACGGACTTCCCGCTCCCGGTCGATCCGGCAATCAAGAGATGGGGCATTTTCGTTAAGTCTGCCGTTTGGACACGGCCAGAAATATCGCGTCCTAAAGGTACTTCTAATAGTTTATCTGGATGATCCGGTTGGGCTTCGATCACTTCTCGGAATGAAACCATGCTAACTGCACTGTTTGGAACTTCGATCCCAATCAATGATTTCCCTGGGATCGGCGCTTCCATCCGCACATCTTTGGCAGCTAAGGCCAAGGCGATATCGTCGGTCAACCCGACGATTTTGCTGACTTTGACCCCTACTGCTGGTTGAACTTCGAATTTGGTTACTGCTGGTCCTAAGCTGGCTTTGACGACTTTTGCGTCAACACCGAAGCTTTGGAAGGTGGTTTCTAACACACCGATATTTTGTTCGATCTTTTTGTACTCGCTGCTTTGATCCGTTGAAGGGATCGAATCGAGTAATTGCGCTGAAGGCAATTCATAATCACGATTTTCAGCTTCTTCGGAAATCTCAAATTCCAACACTTCACCATCATCATCAAGGATCTCTCCGTCTTCATTGACCTTTTTGCTTGGTCCCGGTTTGTTTCCTGCTGGATGTGGTGCTTGAGCGGCCTCTGGTCCCGCCGCTTGCGGCAATTCCTGGAAGTGGTCGATGGGTACAAAGCTCAGCTGCTCTGGTTCAAAATCAGCTGGCGCTTGCATCTGTTGTTCTTTTGCTGATTTTTCGTCTTCTGTCATTGGTCGGACTTGATTCTTTTCTTTGATCTCCGCCATGACTGCTGCTCGTTCGGCTTCTTTTTTTGCTTCTTTCGCAGCTTGTTTCTCTGCTGCTCGTTCCGCTTTGCGGGCTTCTCGTTCGGCTTGCTTTTCTGGAGAGCCTTCTAACAACCGCTGCAGCTTGTCACCAGCTGCTTGCAGGTGCTCGACTAACTCGTGGCTGCTCATTTGGCTGAACAAGAACGCCCCAATCATCATGAGTAAAACAGCGATGATGTAGCTGCCGATCTGGGAAACAAGAAAATAGGTCGCCCCATAGAGCATGGCGCCAATCATTCCGCCCCCGACATTTTGGGTCACTTGGCTGCGCCGAATATCGCCTAACAGCGTCATCCACGTCGTTTGGAAGATATTGGCTTGTTCTCCCACCACATTACTAAAGATTTGCGCATGGAGGATGATCAGTAAACCAAAATACACCAATACACAGCCAATCACTCGCCGAATACTCTTAAAGCGAGCATCGGTCGTTTTGATCGCTAACCAGACACCATAAGCGGCTAGGGCAACACTCAAAAATTGGTACGTGTTTCCGCCAACGATCCGAAACCCGTTGGCAATCAAGGTTCCTAAAAAACCTAAATGGAAAAAGCCAAATATCGAAAACAAGACAAAGAGCAGGCCGACGCCGACCAGCATTAATTTCTCTTGCTGTTTTTGTTGTTTTTTTGTTTTGCGTTTCTTTGCGCGTTTTTTTTGCGCCATTTCTATCCCTCTTTTCATCTTTCCCTATTATAACGAAAAAAGAAGGCGAACAAAAGTTTTCCTGTGAGAAATTTTGGTTAGCTGTTGGAATTTAAGGAAAAAAGAGGATGTCTGCCAGATATAGCAGTGATCATCCTCTTTTTAGCTGCTGCACAAATTCAGCGACTGTATAGACAATCAGTCCCGATGATTCAAAATCAGCTGTATTGGTCGTTACTAGACTGTCGATTTGATTTCGCTTCGCACAAGCTGCTAAAACAGCATCCTCAAAATCTGTCATTGTTGAATCAAGCGCCTGAAGGCAATCTGCTTCCGTAACTGTTAAGACGGTATGCACTTGGATCAGTTTTTTGACTTCCCTCCGAGCATCGACTCCTGCTGCTCCATCGAGAATATAGAAAAGATCCGTTAAGGTACTTGCCGTAATCACGCCCTCGCAAAGTCCATAAATGGAACTGTTGTATATCTGTTTGATGGCTTCTTGATGGCTTTTAGACCCTCTTCCTAATAAATAGTCAAGGATCACATTGGTGTCAATCACGACTCGTTTGGCTTTGTATTTGGTCATGCTTATTTTATTCTCCCAGATATTTTTTCCTACGCCGTTCGTTTCTTACTTTTTTGATGTCCACAACGTCAGGTGTTTCAAATGAATCTGCTAAAATGCCTTGCAAAGAATCGACTAAACGAAGTTTCTCCTCTGGGGACAACGCTCCTACTGACTGCTTTTCTGTAATAACTAACTGTTTTTTGCCATTGACTTCTTCTGCCAGTTCCATTTCTAGTTCAGAACCTACCTGGAGATCCAATTTCCGAATCATTTTCTTAGACAAGCGAACCCCCTGTCCGTTGCCCCACTTAATCAAATGAGCGGTCTCTTTATAATGTTCCACTCGGCTCCCCCCTCTTTATCGGATTTTCCTTACTACCTATCATTATAACATGAGCACGCTTATGTATACACAAGTATATACTTCATTCATTCCTTCTTTACTTAGATACGCAAAAGAAATGAATGTATAAAAAAACACCAGCTGCTAAGCAGCCAGTGCCTCTTGTTGACTTGTTTTTAGTTTGGTGTGACGTCTTCACCAAACCACTTTTCAGAGATTTCAGCAAAGGTGCCATTGTCTTGCAATTCTTTCAAGCCATCATTGATTTTATCTGCCATGGCTTGATCGTCTTTACGCACACCTACAGCAAAATCTTCTGCTTCAAAGGGGCTTTCGATTTCGTTGAAGTCATCGGTTTTGCCTGTTTGAGTCAAATAATATTCTGCGTAGACACGGTCGATCAAAAGACCGTCGATCCGACCGTTTTCTAGATCGATAAAGGCTTCATTAAAGCTGGCATACAAGGTTGCGTCATTGCCGTCTACGAAATCCTTCAAAACTTCCGGTTGGTTATTGAAGGTCTCATAACCAGAAGAACCTTCTTGGGCACCTAAGACTTTGCCCTCCATATCATCAAAACTAGTAATGCCGCTTGATTTCGCTGTGACCAAGACTTGTTTATTTTCCATATAAGTATCTGTAAACAATACTTTTTCTTCACGAGCTGCGGTTTTGGTATACCCGTTCCAGATCATATCGATGGTGCCATTGCTTAGTTCGGTTTCTTTCATGGACCAATCGATTGGTTGAAATTTGACTTTGGTTCCTGTTAGATCCAAAATCGCTGTGGCTAAATCCACATCAAACCCAACGATGTTGCCTTGGTCGTCTTTAAAGCCCATCGGTACGAAGGTATCGTCTAGGCCGACGATCACTTCTTCTTTGTCAGCGGCACTGGTTGTGGTGTCATTGCTGCTGCCGCACGCCCCTAATAAAAATACACTTGCTGCTGCGATTCCCGTTAATAGTAATTTTTTCATTTTGTTCTCCCCCTTATTCTCCTGCTACTTTTAATAATTGATCGCCGATATTTTCGGCAAAAACCAAATCATGGGTCACCACGATCTGGGTCACTCCTTCTTTTTTCAGATCCAAGATCAGCTGTTCGACTTGCTGTCTCAAGCCTGGATCTAAGGCGCTGGTAGGCTCGTCATAGGCCAACACTTTGGGATTCATCGCCATCGCTCGTGCGATAGCCACCCGTTGCCGCTGCCCCCCGGACAACTGGAAGGGGTATTGAGCTAATAGGTCACTTAACCCTAGTTTTTCTGCCAACTGTTCGGCTTTTGCTGTATACGCGGCTTTGTCTTGTTTTAGCACCATTTTTGGTGCCAAAGTGATGTTTTCAAAAACCGACAAGTGCGGAAACAATTGGAAGTCTTGGAAGACGACACCGACGACTTGTTCTTGTTCTTTTGTGTCGGTGGGATCAAAGGCTTTGCCATCCAGTAAAAAGCTTCCAGAATCGATCGTTTCTAACCCAGCCAGTGTCCGAAGCAAGGTGGTTTTCCCGCCACCGGAAGGACCGACCACCGCTAAGATACTGCCGTCTTCGATCGTCAGGTCTAGCTGATCGATGACTTTTTTGGCGCCAAATGATTTTGATACTTGTTTTAGTTCTAACATACGTGGTTCCTCCTAACGGTAATAGTCCAGTTTGGTCTCGATTTGTTTTAACAATAACGTGAAGACACCCGTCATCACCAAGTAGATCAAGCCAACCCCAACTAACGGAAGCAAGGTACTGTCTCGCTCCATGGCGATTTTTCCGATTCGCATCACGTCTGACAAGCCCAAGATGTAGACGAGGGATGTGTCTTTGACAAGATTGATGACTTCATTGCCGACAGATGGCAGGGTGATCTTGACGACTTGTGGGATGATAATTTTTTGGATCGTTTGGATCGGGGACAAACGCAAGACTTTCGCGGCTTCGTATTGTCCTGCTGGAATCGATTGGATCCCTCCACGGAAAATCTCGGCAAAATAAGCAGCGTAATTGATGATAAAGGCGATCAAGGCTGCTTCAAAGCGATCAAAGACGATCCCTAAAATCGGCAGACCGTAGAAAACAAAGATCAACTGCAGCAATAAAGGCGTTCCTCGCATCAACCAAACGTAGACTTGCACGATCAATTTCAAAATACGCAGGCGACTGGCTAAAACAAAGGCCAACAAGATGCCTAAGGGAATGGACCCGATTAAGGTCAGTGCGAACAATTTAACGGTGATTCCAGTTCCTGAAATCAGTTGGGGCATAACATTGACTAAATACTCAAACATGGTGACTTCCTCCTTGATAGGTTTCAATTTCGATTGGCAGCGAAACAGCTTAGCGACGGTTTGCTCCGATGCTTATGTGGCGCTGTACGTTGGCTGGTGAGGGGCAACTGGCAAGTTTCATTTTTCTAAAAAAGAAAAACAAAAAAAGCGCACACTGGCATTTGCCAGAGGACGCTTAATACGTGGTTCCACCTCAATTTGCCTTTCCTTCGCAGGAAAAGGCCTCATGCAGTCCTTGTGATCCTTCCACTTTCGGTTTTCGGTGAGCCGCAAAAAAAGAGAAAAAAAACGTCCCCTAGCCATTACAGCTAAAGGACGTTATCAACGCGGTTCCACCTTTGTTTATCAGTGCTTCACAGCAACTGAACTCAGAAAGTCATCAATCAATGACTGCTGCTGTAACGGGCAAACCCGGTCTCTCCTACTTTTCTTTCGGAAAAACGACTCCAAGATGTGTTTCACAACCATGCGTTATCTCTTTGCACCAACCAGAGACTCTCTTCAAACAGCAAGCCTTGCTACTCTTCTTTTCGATGTCTGTTTCATTAAGTTGTGTCTTACTTTACTCGCTCTTAAAGAAAATGTCAAACATTTTTTCTGAAATTTTCGAAACTTTGTCGCATGCACCGATTTCGAGGGGAAGATTCAGGGAAAAGAAGACGCAGCTGCTTAACCGAAGTACGCTTCAGCTAAGGCTTGTCCTTGCTTGATTTTTGCCCATTGCTGTTCAGTCGAAAGCTCATTGCCGCAGTCACAAGAGGCAAAGCCGCATTGATGAGAAAGATAAAGCCGCTCCTTAGGAATGATTTGGCTGGCTTTGTCTAATAAAGCGATCACTCGCTCTTCATCGTCTAATGTGGCGGTTTTGCTGGATAATAAGCCTAAGACAACTTCCACTTCTGGACGATCTTTCAGCGCTTCTAAAGCCGAGATATCACCAGCACGGTCATCGTCCCACTCTAGGAAAAAGCGGTCATAATGCTGATCACGCAAGAATTTTTCGGCGATCGCTTTGTAGGTACCGCTGGCGGCCGCGCGGCTTTGGTAATTGCCGCGACAATTGTGGGTCCAGACTTTTAATCCTAATTCGTGGGCGTATTCAGCGACTTCGTTGTTGATCGCCACAAATTCATCGGCTAACGCTTCTAAGCCGTCATTGCCTTGGGTGAAGAAGCTCTTGTCATTGTCTTCGGCAAATAATTCCCATAAACAATCATCGAACTGAACGATCTCACCACCGGCTTCTCGGTATTCCTGCAAGAATTCCTTGTAGGCGTTAAGCAGCCCTTCCCGCAAGGCTTCTTTCGTTGGATACACCTGACCTTCACCAACGAGGTCGTTAAAGACAGTCAGCTCGGTAAACGCGTGGGCAGCCCCCCAGACGGTGATTTTGACTGACAGGTCGCCAGCTTGGCGTTTGGTTTCTTTAAACAATGTCAAGTAATGATGGTTTTTGCCAGATAATGGTTCTGTGATTCGGATGCCGATGTCTTTACGTGTCTCAAAATGTCCACCGTCCAAATCTTCAAAGGCATACCCATGATCGGAGATATAGCGCTCAACGCCTTTTAATCCCCAGAGAAAATCCAGGTGCCACATCGAGCGGCCGTGTTCGCCGTCTGTGATGACTGTGATGCCGTGTTCTTTTTGCGCTGCAATGATGTCAGCGATCGCTTTTGCTTCCGTTTCTTGGTAGCCAGGAAACGCATCATAAAACGGGTAGCGGATGTCCTCCCGATGCTCGATTTGATTTTTGTAGTCCAATAAATCTTGTGGTCGTAACAATGACCCCACAAGCTGAAATTTGTCTGTTGCCATATCCATTCCTCCTATACAAAGTTTTCAAAATTGTTAGATTTATTCTAGCAAACATCTTATACTATAGATAATACTTATAAACTTATATATTCCATAGGCAATACCTATAACATAAAAAGGAGGTTGTATCCCATGCGTATCCAGCAGCTTGAATATTTGGAAAAAATCGTAGAAACTGGCTCTTTCAATGAAGCCGCCAAACAGCTTTTCATCAGTCAGCCATCCCTCTCTCAAGCCATGAAAGAGTTGGAAAAAGAGTATGATCTGCAGCTGTTTTACCGCAGTAAATTAGGGGTGACCTTGACCGATGATGGCCGTTCCTTTCTCAACTATGCTCGAAATGTTTTAGACCAAGTCAATCTCTTGGACGAACGCTTTCGCAAAGACAGCCATCGCAAGCATGTTTTCAGTGTTTCCGCACAACACTATGCCTTCGTCGTCCACGCCTTCGTGGAGCTGGTCAAACAGTTAGGGGAAGATGAATTTCAATTCACCTTGCGAGAGACCCAGACACAAAATGTACTGGATGATATCCAGACGTTTAAGAGCGAATTGGGGGTCATTTATCTGAATGATTTTAACACGACGGTCCTCACCCGTTTGATCCACGAAAAAGACCTGCAATTCATTCCTTTGTTTGAAGCCAAACCTCACGTCTTCATCGGCCGAGAAAATCCCCTGACTCAGAAAAAAAGCATCACATTAGCTGATTTGGAACCTTATACCTATTTGTCGTACGAACAAGGGGAAACCAATTCCTTCTACTTTTCTGAAGAGATTTTAAGCACTTTACAACGCAAAAAACACATCCGCATCAGCGATCGTGCCACGATTTTCAATTTGATGGTGGGTCTCAACGGCTATACCATCAGCTCTGGGATCATCAGCAGTGAGCTGAATGATGAAAAAATCGTTGCGATTCCTTTGGAAGTCGATGATGCGATGACACTAGGTTACCTCAAACACAAGAAAATGGAACTGAGTGAGATGGCTTTGGACTATCTCGCCTTGTTGAAACAGCATATCAAAAATTACGGTTTCGACGTCTTTTAAAAAAACGATCCGCAGACAGTCGGTCGGGTTGCCTTGGTAAGGTGTCCCGACCCTGTTGCGGATCGTTTTGTTTCTTTTGTGCTTTTTTTGTTCTTAAACTGTCTTACGTTGGCGTTGTGGAGAATAAATCAACGCAATGGTTTCCATTCCCACTCTTCGACTTCGGCGATATCATAGCCGTTTTCTCGAATAAAGTCATGGTGATACGCAACGGTGTCTGCCATTTTTTGGGCAAAGTCCGTTGCTTTTTCTCCATAGACCCATTCGGCGGCGTCTTTGGCTAAGTGGAAGCGATCCAATTCAGAAAGGATCCGCATATCAAACGGTGTCGTGATGTCGCCATTTTCTCGGTACCCATGAATATGAAGCTGTTGGTTGCGACGGCCAAAGAAGATGTCGCGAATCAGTCCTTCATACCCGTGGAAAGCAAACACGATCGGTTTGTCTTTCGTAAAGTAGGCTTCGAATGCTTCATCGCTCAACCCACGAGGATCGACTTCTGGACGACGCAATTTCAATAGATCGACCACATTGATGAAGCGGACTTTCAACTCTGGGAAGGCTTCAATCAGCAACGAAACAGCAGCTAAAGCTTCCAAATTCGGTTCCGTCCCAGCAGCTGCGATCACAATATCGGGTTCTTGTCCTTCATCTGTCGATGCCCAGTCGATGACTTTCAAGCCATCTTTGACAAGCACTTTCGCTTCATCCGCCGAATAAAACTGCGGACGTGGGTGTTTTGAAGAGACCACTAGATTGATCTTTTCTTCAGAAGCGAGCGTTTCTGCCATGACAGCCATCAAGCTATTGGCGTCGGCTGGTAAGTAGACCCGCACAAAGTCGGCTTTTTTCTCTGCAATATGGGTCATGATCCCTGGATCTTGGTGGGTGTACCCATTATGGTCTTGTTGGAAGACCGTTGATGAAGCAATCAAATTCAATGAGGGGTACGGGTTGCGCCAGTCAAGATCATGGGCTTTTCGTAACCATTTGAAGTGTTGCGTGATCATAGAATCAACGACTCTTAAGAATGACTCGTAGCTGGCAAAGAAGCCATGACGACCCGTCAGCACATAGCCTTCCAAGAAGCCTTCTGCTTGATGCTCTGATAATTGTGAATCAATCACACGCCCCACTGAAGACAGCCATTCATCGTAATCAGGATGTTTTGGCTCCAACCATTGGCGATCCGTGACTTCAAACACATGGTTTAACCGATTGGATTTGGCTTCATCTGGACCAAAGATGCGGAAGTTGTCGGGATTTTCTTTGATGATGTCACGGGCAAATTTCCCAAAGACCATCATATCTTGGGCAGTCGTTTCCCCTGGTGTCTCGATCGCAATGGCATGTGCTTGCCAATCTGGTAAGCGCAGCGGTTGCGGATCGATCCCCCCATTGGTGATTGGGTTGACCGCCATCCGCTGCTCTCCTTTTGGTGCCAACTCTTGAATCTCAGCTTTGATGCGGCCGTTTTCGTCAAAAAGCTCTTCTGGACGATATGACTGCAGCCAATCCGTCAAAGCATCCACGTGTTCCATATGTTTCGCATTGACAGGGATCGGTACTTGGTGGGCACGGAAGCCCCCTTCAATCGGCTCACCATCCCAGACTTTCGGTCCAGTCCACCCTTTCGGTGTGCGAACGATCAAAACTGGCCAATGAGGCATAGCGGCTTCTTCCGCAGAACCTTTGCGGGCTTCTGCTTGGATCGCGTGGATCTGTTCGATGGCTTGATCCATTTTCTGTGCCAATTGCGGATGAACGGCTTCTGGATCGTCCCCTTCTACGAAATAAGGGGTCCAACCCATGCCTTCAAAATATTTCGTGAGATCTTGGTCACTTTTACGAGCCAAAATCGTTGGATTGGCAATCTTGGCGCCATTCAAATGCAAGATAGGCAAAATTGCGCCATCATTGACTGGATTGATAAAGGTATTTGAAAACCAGCTGCCCGCTAATGGTCCAGTTTCGGCTTCGCCATCACCGACCACTACTGCTGCAATGACATCGGGATTGTCTAAAATAGCTCCGGTAGCGTGGGCGATGGAATAGCCTAGCTCGCCGCCTTCATGGATCGAACCTGGCGTTTCAGGTGCCGCATGAGAAGCGATCCCACCTGGGAAAGAGAAGGTTTTGAATAGATGTTTCATCCCTGCTTCGTCTTGGGTGGCTTTTGGATAGATCTCGCTGTAGCTGCCGTCTAAATAAGCATTCGCAACCATGACTTGTCCGCCATGGCCTGGTCCTTCGATATAAAACATGTTTAAGTCGTACTTATTGATGACGCGATTGAGATGGGTGTAAATAAAATTTTGCCCTGCGATCGTTCCCCAGTGACCAATCGGATTCACTTTCAAATCTTTTTCTTCGATGGGGCGGCGCAATAAGGGATTGTCTTTCAAATAAATCTGACCAACGGAAAGGTAGTTGGCTGCTCGCCACCAAGCGTTCATTTTCTGATAATACTCTGGTGTATCGTAGGTTGTCTTCATTGTGCTCCTCCTTTTAGTCCATTGTTCCACTCTTACATAAAAGTCTATGCCCCCTATATTTAAAAGTCAATTTTGCTGATTGCTGGTGCTTTCAGGGGTCTGCTTATCCGCACTTTGCAGCTAGAAGGCAAGAAAGCTTAAGAAAAACGCAAAGAAACCGCCGACCATCGCCAACGGTTTCTTTTGTGATTGGGTACTTATTTGATCGTTACGTATTCTAATCCCACAAGCTTCGCCCATGTTTCGATCTGATCAGAATTTAGGACAAGTGAGACAACGGTGTGATGGCCACCGCCTGTTTCGATCCACTGTTTGACGCCATCGTGGAAGTTTGGTTTTGGTGTCCACATTACTCGTGCAACCGGTAGTTTTGGTGCTTCTTCAGTTGGCTCAAAGGCATCGACTTCATTGATCAATAATTTGTAGTGGGTGCCAAAGTCGGCCATCGAAACCACGACACCTTCGCCGCCTTGGCCGTCAAAGACGAGTCGGGCTGGGTCTTCACGATCCCCCATCGACAATGGCGAAACCACGATTTTTGGTTTGTTGGCTGCTAATACTGGATCGACTTCCATCATGTGGGATTGCAAGATGGCTTCTTTTCCTGGTGTCAACTCATAGGTATAGTCTTCCATAAAGCCAGTCGCTTTATTGTGGGCCATGATTTTCATCAAGCGGTCAATAGCGGCGGTTTTCCAGTCCCCTTCACCAGCAAACCCATAGCCTTCTGCCATCAAACGTTGTACAGCTAAACCAGGCAACTGCTGCATACCATATAGGTCTTCAAAGTTCGTGGTAAATGCCGTATAGCCGCCTGCTTCAAGGAAGCGGCGCAGACCGATTTCTTGTTTGGCTTGGGCTTTGACATGACGTGCCCATTCTTCTTTGTCGTAATCGCCATAATCGAAATCATACAGCTGGCTGTATTCTTCAAAGAGTGCATCGACTTCTTCGTCAGTCACCGCATCGACGACTTGTACCAAATCGCCGATCCCAAAATAATCAACGGTCCAGCCAAATTGGATCTGTGCTTCGACTTTATCGCCTTCGGTCACCCCAACGTTACGCATGTTGTCGCCAAAACGAGCGACTTTGATTTGGAAGCTTTCATTGTAGCCGACTGCCACGTCCATCCAAGCAGCGATTTCTTTTTGGATGGCTTCATTTTTCCAATAGCCGACAACGATTTTGTTTTGCTTTTTCAAACGGGCATTGATAAATCCATATTCTCGGTCACCATGAGCCGCTTGGTTCAAGTTCATAAAGTCCATATCGATGGTTTCCCATGGAATTTGTTCATTGTATTGAGTGGCAAGGTGCAGCAATGGTTTTTGTAATAATTTCGTGCCGCGAATCCACATTTTTGCTGGTGAGAAGGTATGCATCCAGGTGATCACCCCAGCGACTTCATCCCGATAGTTGACTTCTTTCATGATTTTCGTAATCGTATCGGCAGTAACAGCGAGTTCTTGTAAAACGACTGGATAAGGCAGCTTTGAGCTGTCATTTAAGCTTTTGACCATTTCTTCTGCATGGTCCCGTACTTCTTGTAATGCTTCTTCTCCGTATAAGTGCTGTGATCCTACGACGAACCAAAATTCTTTTTTCCCGATTTCTAACATTCTACTTGCTCCTTTTTCGTTATTTTTGCCCGTAATAGGCATTTTCTCCATGTTTGCGCAAATAATGTTTGTCTAAGACCCGCTGCGGCAATTCGGGTGCGTAACTGTTCAGCTGACGCGTGATAAAATTCATCTTAGCAACTTCTTCTAAGACCACTGCGTTCATCACCGCCGCATCCGCCGTTTTGCCCCAGGTAAACGGTCCATGACCGTGAAGCAAGACACCAGGAATTTCTTCTGGCGTGATGCCGCGTTCCTTAAAGGTTTCGACGATCACCTGTCCTGTTTGTGCTTCATAACCTTCATCGATCTCGGTTTGCGTCAAAAAGCGGGCACATGGGACAGCCCCATAAAACGTATCGGCATGGGTCGTGCCCATCGCTGGCAGATCGAGTCCTGCCTGAGCCCAGCTCGTCGCCCATGTAGAATGGGTATGGACGATTCCACCAATTTCTGGAAATGCTTTGTATAAAACGGCATGCGTTGGCGTATCGGAGGAAGGATTTTTCGCTCCTTCCACTACGTTGCCCTCAAAATCACAAACCACCATATCACTGGCTTGCATGGTTTCATAGTCAACACCGCTAGGTTTGATGACAAACAATTGCTGTTGGCGATCCACTGCTGACACATTGCCCCAGGTGTATTTGATCAATCCTTGCTTCGGCAATGCCAAATTGGCCTGAAAGACTTCTTCTTTTAATCCTTCTAACACAAAATTCCCTTCTTTCTTTTTAAATCAACGCATCGATTGCCGCTTGCTCGATCGGCAACCCTGCTTGGTAACGTTGGGTAAAGACGGTGAACCCCTGAATGTCGGCTTCCGTTGGGGCTAACGTCACGCCGTGGTCATTTTTAAACACTTGATCTGCTAAGAATGCTGCCAAGGATTGTTCTGGCGTGTGACGGCGAAGGTATGCTGCTAAAAGGGCGATCCCCCAGGCGCCACCTTCACCAGCCGTTTCCATGACCGTGACCGGGGCTTCCATGACAGCTGCCAAGACACGTTGGGCAACTTCTGGCGTTTTGAAGATCCCACCGTGACCAACGATTCGATCAATAGCGACGTCTTCGGCTTCCAGAATCTTCATCCCGATCTTCATCGCACCAAAGGCACTAAACAGATGTAAGCGCATGAAATTTGCTAAAGTAAAAGAACTCTCTGGCGATCGGACGAAAAGCGGCCGTCCTTCAGGGATCTTAGTGATATTTTCACCAGAGTAATAACCATAAGAAAGCATCCCGCCACAGTCTGAATCCCCTTTCAATGCTTCGTTGAATAAGGTCGCAAACAATTCTTCCGTGGAAAGTTTCATTCCAGCTGCGTCGGCAAATTCGCGGAAAAGTTTGACCCAGGCATTGATCTCCGAGGTACAGTTATTCGTATGGACCATCCCCACCAAATCACCAGAAGGCGTCGTGACCAAATCGATCTCTGGATACACTTTAGTTAAGGGTTCTTCTAAGACGATCATGGCAAAAGCAGACGTCCCGGCTGAAACATTCCCGCTTCGCTGTGCCACACTATTCGTGGCAACCATGCCAGTGCCCGCATCGCCTTCTGGCGGACATAACGGGATGCCAGCTTGCAAAGTACCAGTTGGGTCGAGTTTTTTTGCCCCTTCTGCCGTCAATGTGCCGGCTGGTTCGCCTGCTGTCAACACTTGCGGCAAAAGGTCTTTGATCTGCCAAGGATACCCCTGACTGCTGATTTGTGCATCAAATTGATGCAGCATATTCGCATCATAGTTTTTTGTCGTACTGTCGATTGGGAACATCCCTGATGCATCGCCAATTCCGATAACTTTTTCCCCTGTCAGCTGCCAATGGACATAGCCGGCTAAGGTAGTGAAAAAAGCAACCTCTGGGACGTGGGCTTCTTGATTCAAAATCGCTTGATACAAATGCGCGATACTCCAACGCTGCGGGATGTTGTATTGGAACAATGCCGTCAAGGCTTTTTCTGCTTCTTCCGTGATCGCATTGCGCCATGTCCGAAAAGGTACCAACAGCGTGCCTTGCTGATCAAAGGCCATATAGCCGTGCATCATTGCAGAAAAACCGATACTGCCGATCGTCGTCAAAGGTACCTCGAATTGCTGCTGGATGTTGTGCGCCAACTCTTGGTAGCTGGCTTGCAGTCCTTGCCAAATCGCCTCTAGTGAGTAGGTCCAAATCCCTTGCTCCAATTGATTTTCCCATTCAAAGCTGCCTGAAGCGATCGTCTGAAACTGCTCATCGATCAAGACAGCTTTGATCCGTGTCGAGCCTAGCTCGATCCCAAGAGACGTGCGTCCGTCAATAATTGCTTGCCTTACTTGTTGCGTCATCTTCTTACTCTCCTTTTTGGTTATTGACTGAACCGCGAACGATCAGCTCCGGTTCAAAATAAAAGCGTTGTGCTTCTGTTGCCTTACCTGTAGTGATCCATTGTGCCGCCAATTCCCCCATCGCTTCTTTCGGGTGAGTCAGTGTGGTGATCGTCGGTGTGGACAAGGTGCTAAGGGGCGAGTCATCGTTACCCACGATCGAAAAATCAGCAGGAACGTTCTTCCCAGCAGCCGTCAATGCTTTAATCAAGCGATGCGCGATCTCATCGTTGTAACAAACGATGCCTGTGACTTGATTATCGGCAGCCGTCAAGCGCTGGATCGCTTG
Source organism: Enterococcus casseliflavus (assembly GCF_029215545.1). Classification (NCBI taxonomy): domain Bacteria; kingdom Bacillati; phylum Bacillota; class Bacilli; order Lactobacillales; family Enterococcaceae; genus Enterococcus; species Enterococcus casseliflavus. The sequence goes on from NZ_CP119393.1 coordinate 3,222,014, forward strand.
TTCAATAACGGCTTCTTTCGTCTCCGTCGTATACGTCAAGACGTCTTCTGCTGCAAACGTCCGCTTGGCTTGGGTCAAGGCTTTGACAAACCCTTTCATCCGATATTTCCCTTGTAAGTCATCGATTTTCGTGATCATCATCAACTGCTGATGCTGTTGTTCTAATAGATAATTGGTTGCTAAAAACCCAGAACGTGTATCGTTGACACAAATATGCGGCAAGTCTAGTTCTTCGTAATAGGCATTGATCATGACGAGAGGAATCCCGGCTTCTTGGAGGGCGACATAATAAGCAAGATTCGGGTTGTACTGGCTGCTCTTCGTTGGCTCAACGATCAACCCGTCTACCCCTTGATCCATCATTTGCTGCAAGCACGCTCTTTCTTGCTCATGGTCATTGTTGGTTGATCCTAGAAGCAGTGAATAGCCTTGCTCCCGCAATGTCTGTTCCACGCCGCGCATGATCGAAGGGAAAATATAATCAGACAAATAGGTCATGATGATCCCAATCGTTTTGCGGTTTTTATGATTGACAGTCTCAGGTTTTGAAACGTAGGTGCCTGAGCCCCGTTCTTTTCTTAAATAGCCTTCATTGACCAAAACAGCGATCGCTTGGCGCACCGTGTGGCGGCTATAATGAAATTCTTCCTGTAAGGTTGCTTCTGAAGGGATCGCATCGCCTTCTTGATAGGTGCCTAAGCGGATCTTTTCTCTTAAGATATCCGCAAGTTGTTCGTACTTATTCGCCATTTTAATCCCATCTTCCAAAAGTTGTCCGTACATCTAAGATACCAAGAAACCGCTTCCGTGTCAATTGCTGCTATGGCTTTTTTTCTAAAAAAACCTAACGAAAAGAAGGTAAATGATAAATTCCCCTTATTTTCATCAGAATAAAACGAATTAAAACACTATTTGTTGTATAATTGAATAAAATGTTGCTTATTACGTTAAAGGAGGTAAGTATTTTGACGAGAACACCTTATGAAACCTACGAGGAACCCATTATTTTGTATTCAAAAAAATATCGAGAAAATCGCAGACATGATGCCAGCTGTCGTTGGCTCATTACGAAAAAAGGCGTCTGGATAAACAACACCCATCCAAAAATCCCAGATGAAAAGATCCCCATGGCAAAAATTGCCGATGTGGAATTACATATAGGCAAAGGTCTCTTAGTGGACTACCTCCGACTGCAGGTACCAGGTAATTCTCAATTACTCTATTTCACCAATCGAATCGATGCCCAAAAAGCCTATGAATTTTTAACGGATCATTTGGCAGCACTTGGTGGGCAATCAGCCAAAAGTTACGTGGATGAAGAGGCTGGAAAAATCAAATTACTTTCCTATCATTATCGTGATGCTTGGGTCATTTCAGAAGATACCCTTACAATCATCGATTACAAGAAGAAAGCGAAACAGGTTCTGCAGATTCCCCAAATTACCAGTGTCAATTTGAAAGAAGTTGCTGAATCAGGTCTTTGGAAAGGCAATGGCTTTTTAGAATTGTATATTGGCGGCGGAGCGATCAGAGAAACCCATTCATTCAGACGAATGGAACCGAATCACTCCCTTTGCTTTGCCGAAAAAGACCTGGTGATTGCTCGGATCATACAGCGCTACCTCACCAACTTCCCTCGGGAGCGGTCGGTCCCGTTAACGAACCCATCGCCACCACCAGCTGCGAAGCCGACGGAAGCGCTCATTGCTGAACTACGCGAACTAAAAGTGTTGGTCGACGAAGGAATTTTGACTGAAGAAGAATTTGCATTCAAGAAAAAACAACTGTTAGGATTATAGAAGCAATCGCTTCGGAGAAAAAAGCCGCCCTCCTGCCATGAGAAGGCAGAGCTTTCGGTGAAGGGCTGTGCTTTTTTCCTGGGAAAATTTTGAACGGTTATTTTAGAACATGCTATACTAATTGAAGAATACGTAGAGTATCTCAAAGGAGGTCTTTCTCATTTTTTCTTTTAATGACATCAAAGCACGTTTCCCCCAGGCAACGTTGCATGACAAAGTTGCCACAACGAAGGATATCGAATCCATCGCCTTCGGCAAAAAATATATTTGGCTGCCAACTGACCAATTAAGTGACAGTGAAAAATTGCTGATCCAACTGGGAAACGGCTCTTTGCAACCAGAAATCGATAACCGAAACCATTCATGGTATCCGATTTTATTTGAACATCAGCCCGTTCAAGAGCCAGAGTGGATTCGCTTGCTGCAAGTTCATTTCACCCGAACCATCGACTCTTTGCAATCCGAATGGCTCGCAGAGATTCAGCAAATGCTCCCTAGCGTGGTGGATCTTTTTTTCCTCACCGAAGACCATGCAGTGATCGTAGAAAAACAAGATGGTGCCAATTTGCCCATCGAAGATCTCGACGGCTTATTCGTCGCTTTGGATATGGATTTCGACTGCTATTCCCAGCTGTTCGTCGGTCCCTTCCATCATCCACGCCACGATTTCACTGCCTTATGGGCAAGTGAGTCTAGCCTGTTCAAAAATGAGTTAAAAACGAAAACCACCAGTAAAAGTATGGATCTGCCCAAAGTGGTCTTCTCTCTTTTTCGCAACGGCTTTTCCGAGTATATTTCCTTGTTTCGTACCTTGTATCTAGATTGGTTTGAAGAAGAGACCGAAACGATCATTCAATCCCTGTGGCGCAATCAAGGCAATGCAAGCTCCACAGCCAAAGAACTGTTCATGCATCGGAATTCTCTCCTATATAAGATCGATAAGTTTCAAACACTGACGCGCTTAAATTTAAAAAATATGGATGATCTGCTGCTTTGCTATTTATTGATCGATCAGTTCACCCATCAGAGCAATTAAACAACATGCACAAGAAAACGTTTTTTTCTTGTGCATGTTTCCGTTGCACCTTCGAAGCGTTTTCATTTATGATGTTCATGTAAACTAAATGGAAAGAGGTAATCCCAATGGTAGAAATGGCCTTAAAAAATATCCACAAAAAATATGATAATAATGATGCGTATTCGGTAACTGATTTTAATTTAGATATCGCAGATCGCGAATTCATCGTTTTCGTTGGACCTTCTGGTTGCGGAAAATCAACAACGCTTCGAATGATCGCTGGTTTAGAAGATATTTCTGAAGGCGAATTGAGCATCGGTGGAAAAGTAATGAACGATGTGGCACCAAAAGACCGCGACATCGCGATGGTTTTCCAGAACTACGCATTGTATCCCCATATGACTGTTTTCAACAACATGGCATTTGGTTTGAAATTGCGTAAATACGACAAAGAAGAAATTAAAAAACGGGTAGAAAATGCCGCTGAGATCTTAGGATTGACAGAATACTTAGATCGTAAACCTGCTGCCCTTTCAGGTGGTCAGCGTCAACGGGTTGCCCTAGGCCGTGCCATCGTCCGTGATGCTAAAGTCTTCTTGATGGATGAGCCGTTGTCAAACTTAGATGCGAAATTGCGGGTTGCCATGCGTGCGGAAATCGCAAAATTACACCAACGTTTAGAAACAACGACGATCTATGTAACCCATGACCAAACAGAAGCGATGACCATGGCTGACCGGATCGTTATCATGAAAGATGGCTTCATTCAACAAATCGGTTCACCAAAAGAAGTCTACAACACACCGAAAAACATTTTCGTTGCCGGCTTTATCGGTTCACCAGCAATGAACTTCTTCAATGTTACGTTGAAAAACGGTATGATCTCTGATGGACAAAGCTTGAACTTACGTATTCCTGAAGGCAAGAACAAGATTCTTGTGGAAAAAGGGTACGAAGGCAAACAATTAGTCTTTGGTATTCGTCCAGAAGATATTCACAGTGAACAAATCGCATTGGAAGCTTCTCCTGAAGCAACTGTACGTGCCGAAGTAGTCGTATCTGAATTATTAGGTGCAGAAACGATGCTTTATACACGCGTAGGTGCGACTGAATTTATCTCGAAAGTTGATGCTCGTGACTTCCACCGTCCAGGTGAAACGGTTGATTTGGCTTTCAACATCAACAAAGCACACTTCTTCGACAAAGATTCAGAAAATGTCATCACACTTCCTTAATTTGTAGTTACCATGCACTGTTCTCGGATTTGCCCCCTAGGCAGTCGCATTTAACTAATATCCACTTTTATTCCTTATTTGTATCCCCTAAAAACAGACAGTCAGCAGACTGTCTGTTTTTGGGTTTCGTTGTGTTTCCTACGAAACGCTTAGTTGCGAACGAGAAACCAGAAGCGGTGTAAGCAGCTCATTCCCCCCCTCCTACCGCCCACAGCCTCAATGCTTTAAGTACGTGAAACACTCGCCCATCACTTGCCTTTAAACAGCATACGGGTGGTGTCAGCTTCGTCCTCTTCCCCCTCAACTTCTCTTTTGTTTGTCTATGATGCGATGTCCTAAACACGAGAAAACGAACCAACGGGCTTGCCACGCATTGCTGCTTAAGAGGGGCTTTCTTGGCTAGTGTAGGCAGAAAAGCACCACAAAAAGAGTAGTGCTTGTGGGGGATGACAAGCACTACTCTGGGGAGCCTATTCAACTGCTGACCACCTAGCTTTTTGCCAAGCTGCTGGTTAGCGATCGTTTTGCAAGAGGGTCAGGCTGTCTGCAAGGACAGCTTCGCCATCTAACAACTCGTAATCTGTTTCTTTGATCAATTTATAAGGCACCGCTTTGACCATGAGAAAGTCTTTCAATCGATTGACTTCGTACTTCGACTGCGGACCGATCAGCAAGGCATCGACAGTCTGCTGCTGCAGGATCTGTTCAGCAATGATGGCTGGTGCCGAATAGATATGCACGGCTAATCCTTTTTCATCTGCAGCTCGCTGCATATTTTTCACTAAGAGACCCGTAGTGATACCGGCGGTACAAATCAATAAAATCGTCTTTTGTGCTTGTTCCTCCATAAACAGGCCCTCCTACGATATTTTCTTTTTCTTATTGTAGATATCCAACACGACGGCCAGCAGCAAAATCAACCCTTTGATGGCTTGCTGCCAATCGACACCGACTCCTAAGATCGACATCCCATTGTTTAAGACACCCATCACGAGCCCACCAACGATCGCACCCATCACAGTACCAATACCGCCTGAGGTGGAAGCACCGCCGAAATACACTGCGGCCATTGCATCTAATTCCATTGACGTTCCTGCTTGCGGGGTGGCTGCGTTCAACCGAGCGGCTAAAACCAAGCCCGCCAAAGCTGCCATCATCCCCATGTTCACGAAGACCCAGAAGGTGATTTTCTTCGTCTTGATCCCAGAAAGTTCGGCTGCTTTTTTGTTGCCGCCGGTTGCATAGATTTGACGACCAGCAACGGTTTTGTTAGTCAAAAAGCCATAAGCAGCCACGATCACCCCTAAGACGATCAAAATGATCGGATACCCTTGATAAGAGGCAAAGATATAGGTAGCGCCGAGAAATACGACCGCAGTAAAGACGGCTTTAAAGGCAAAGGCTGCCATTGATTCCACTTCAAAAAGATTTTTTTTGCGACGCTCACGGGTCCGCCATTGGCCTAAAATCAGGATGCCCGTGATCACTACACCTAAAATCATGGAAAGTAAATGGATCTGACCGCCTGCAATATCTGGCAAATACCCAGTAGAAATTTGTTGGAATGCCTTGGGAAACGGCGCCAATGATTGACCCCCTAAGACGACTTGGGTCAGTCCTCGAAACATCAGTAAACCAGACAAGGTCACGATAAATGCTGGGATACCGACATACGCGACCCAGAACCCTTGCCAGGCACCGATCACTGCGCCCATCAGTAAGCAAAGAGGCACTGCCAGCCAAGGACTGATGCCGTTATTGACCATTAAGACGCCTGCAATCGCACCGACAAACGCCATCACGGACCCTACGGATAAATCAACGTGTCCTAACAAGACGACCAAGAGCATACCAGCTGCCAAAACGAGAATATGACTGTTTTGCAACACGAGGTTGGTGATATTCAGCGGCCGCCAGAAAATCCCGTCGGTCATGAGCTGAAAGGCCACCAGCAGCACTGCTAAGATAATGATCATACTGTATTTGCTAAAGATTTCCAGTGCCTTTTCTTTCAGCGAATGGCTGCGTTCTTTTTTTAATTTATTGGTTGTTTCCATCTCAAACCCCACTCTCTTCTAATGTCATTAGATTCATCAATCGTTCTTGATCCGCCTCTTCCCGCAGGACCTCGCCAGTGAAGCGGCCTTCGTTCATCGTATAGATTCGGTCACACATGCCTAATAGTTCTGGCAGCTCCGAGGAGATGATGCAAATGGCTTTGCCAGCTGCTGCCATCTCTTCGATGATCGTATAGATTTCGTATTTCGCCCCGACATCGATCCCACGGGTCGGTTCATCTAAAAATAAGATGTCTGGTGTGGTCATCAGCCATTTTGCCAAAACGACTTTTTGCTGATTCCCGCCGCTCAAGCTGCCGACGTTTTGATAGATCGAATTGGTTTTCGTCCGCATTTTTTTGCGGAATTCTTCAGCCATCGTGACTTCTTTTTCTTTATCGATGACCCCTTGGTGGCTGATTTTGGCAAGACTAGCAATGGTGGTATTCTCGCGAATATCCATCAGCAGATTCAAACCCAGCGCTTTTCGATCTTCCGACACATAGGCTAACCCATTTTTGATGGCGGTTGGCACGTCTTTGACAGAAATCGGTTGGCCGTCTTTATAGACTTCCCCCGAAATCGAACTGCCGTAGGAATGACCGAAGACACTCATGGCAAACTCTGTCCGTCCCGCACCCATCAAACCGGCGATGCCGATGATCTCTCCTTTGCGGATCATCAAGTTCAAATTCTCATTCACCACACGGGTATGGTCGATTGGATGATGGACCGTCCAATTTTTGACTTCAAAAAACGGTTCACCAATAGTAGGGTTCCGCTCTGGGTAGCGATTGGTCAAATCTCGCCCAACCATGCCGCGAATGATGCGCTCTTCAGAGATTTCGGCACCACTCAGCGTCTCGATCGTTTGCCCGTCACGTAAAATCGTGATGCGATCCGCCACATTGACGATTTCATTCAACTTGTGAGAGATGATGATCGAGGTGATCCCTTGGTTGCGGAACTCTTTGATCAGCTCTAACAGATTGGCACTTTCTTCTTCATTCAACGCCGCGGTTGGCTCATCTAAAATCAACAATCGGACGGATTTTGAAAATGCTTTGGCAATTTCCACCAGCTGTTGATGCCCGACACCGATTTGTGAAACCAGCGTATTCGGGTCTAATTTCAAGCCAACGATCTTTAAGAGGTTGTCTGTTTTTTTTTCGGTCAGATCCCAATCAATGATGCCGTGTTTGGCTTGTTCGTTTCCTAGAAAGATATTTTCTTTGATCGACAGGTAAGGACTTAATGCTAACTCTTGATGAATAATAACGATTCCTTTGTCCTCACTGTCCCGCAAATCTTTGAACTTGCATAACTCCCCTTCATAATAGATCTCTCCGTCATAGCTGCCGTAAGGATAGAGTCCGCTTAAGACATTCATCAGCGTGGACTTGCCAGCGCCATTTTCTCCACACAGTGCGTGGATCTCTCCTCGCTCGATCGAGAGGTTGACGTTATCAAGGGCGCGAACCCCTGAAAACTCTTTGACGATGCCTTTCATCATCAAAATATTATCTGCCATGTTCTTTCACCCTTTTCCTTTTTATGTAAAAGTGGTGCGCTGCCTTTGTAAGAAAAGCGGAAAGAACGAATATTGGGGATGATTCGTTCTTCCCTACTGCTTTCGGGGAAACCATGTATCTTTTCTCGCTGGATCAGCGCTTCTTGCTTAAATGCCTAGCTCTTCTTCTGTATAGTAATCGGTATCGATCAGTTCTTCTTTGTAGTTGTCGCTATCCACAGAAACGGGATTTGACAAGTAGGTTGGTACGACTTTGACGCCATTGTCATAGGTTTCCGTATCGTTGACTGGCACTTCCTCGCCATTGGTGATGGCTTCGATCATTTCGATCGTGTTTTTCGCCAACACCCGTGTATCTTTGAAAATCGTTTGGGTCTGTTCGCCCGCGATGATCGATTTCACCCCTGCCACCGTCGCATCTTGACCGGTAATCACAGGTAGTGGTTTATCGGAAGAACCATAGCCAACGCCTTTAAGCGATGAAATGATTCCTAGGCTGATTGGATCATAAGGTGAAAGAACGGCATCCAATGTTTGATCCGTATAGTTGGCACTCAACAAGTTGTCCATCCGAGCTTGCGCAGTTGAACCATCCCAACGCAAAGTAGCGATTTGGTTGAAGTTGGTTTGACCAGAAGGAACGACTAGCTGTCCGCTGTCAAAGTATTGTTGGAAGACCGAAAGGACCCCATTATAATTGATCAGTGCATTGTTATCATCTGGAGAGCCGCCGAATAATTCAATGTTAAATGGTCCTTCACCGTCTTTGAGACCCAATTTGTCTTCAATATAAGACGCTTGCAGCACGCCGACTCCAAAATTATCAAAGGTGGCATAATAATCGACGTATTCCGAGTTCATCAGTAAACGGTCATAGGCGATGACTGTGATATCTTCGTTATGGGCTTTTTCCAACACGTCTGTCAGTGCCGAACCATCGATCGAGGCGATCACTAAAGTATCAACGCCTTTGGTGATCATATTCTCAATTTGTGCCACTTGGTTTTCTACTTTGTCTTCTCCATATTGCAGGTCAGTTTTATAGCCGAGCTTCTCTAATTCTTCTACCATGTTGTCGCCATCTGCGATCCACCGTTCTGCCGATTTGGTCGGCATCGCGATCCCAACAAATCCTTTGTCTCCGTCACCGTTTGCCCCGCTGTCTGATCCATTCCCACAAGCTGCTAACAATCCGCCAACCAATAAGGTGGATGCTAGGACGACCAATTTACCAAAAGTACCTTTCATTGTGATCCCTCCATGTCTTTTTCTTACATTCTCAGTATAGCCAGTTAAGGAATCGCTTACATTTAGATTTTTTCGAGGTTTCTTGGATTTCTTGAGAAAAAACGACTCAGTTGCCCCCATTTCTTTTCGTAATCTTGGATTTTTTAAGATTCCCTTGGTTTTTATTTGATTTGATATTTTGTGTAAAGCGCTTCCGTATTTTTTAGTAGAATAGACCATAGAGGTGAAAAAAATGAGGAATATAAAAATTGGGTTACTCCTTTGGTTGTGTTTGTCTTTCTTGGCTGGTTGCCAAGCAGTCAAAGAAACGACCGCTGAAACATCGGAAGAAAGTATCGTGATCGGTTTTTCTCAATCGGGAACGGAAAGCAGCTGGCGTAAACGCCACACCGAATCGATTCGCACTGAATTAGAGAAGGAAGGCTATGAAGTGCTCTATCGTAACGGCTATATGAATCAAGAACGTCAGATTCAAGATATCCGCAGTTTTATCGTGTATCAAGTCGATGCCATCGTCTTTACCCCGATTCAGGAAAACAATTGGGAACCGATTTTGGAAGAAGCTGCGCAAGCGGGGATTCCCGTTTTCGTGGTGGACCGTCATGTCAACGTCAGCGATCCCTCCTTGTTTCTGACTCATATCGGGCCAAGCTTCAAAGCCGAGGGCAATCGTGCAGGTCTCTACGTCAGCAATTATTATAAAGAACATCAAAATGAAACGATCAATGTTTTAGAATTGACGGGACTGGATGCTACTTCTCCGACGTATTTGCGCTCAGAAGGGTTCCGAGAAACCATCAAGCGTGATTATGCCCACAACAATGTAACGATCCAAGTCAAAGATGAGCTAAATGGTGACTTCATTCGCCGCAAAGGCAAAGAAGTCATTGAACAATACATCGCAGAAGGCAAAATGGAGCAGATCGATGTCTTGTTCAGTCACAATGACGAGATGACTCTTGGCGCTCTTGAAGCCCTCGAAAAAACCGATATTGAGCCAGGGAAGGATTTGGTGATCGTATCGATCGATGCCCAAAAAGAAATGATCGACAAATTGAAGCAAGGGATCGTCAATTGTGTCGTTGAATGCAACCCAGATGCTGGTGTGTTCGTCAAAAATGCCATCTCGCGCTACTTGGCTCGCGGCGCCGATGCTATTCCTCGTGAAATCTATGTCCATGAAACAGTTTTTTCCAGTGATATGGACTTTGATCAGATTCCACCAAGAAATTATTGAGGAGATGAAGATGAAAACAAAAAGTATCAAGGGCATCTTCCAGCAGACCAACAAACTGATGATCCTCGTCGCCTTTATCCCCCTCGTAGTAAGCAGTGTCTTTTACTCGCGGCAGATTTTTATTTACCAAAACACCATCAACAATATTGAAGAAGCCAATCAATTATCGGAAAAAGTCGATGCCATTGTCTTGGAAGAAATGTGGGATTTAGTCTTTGGTCAAAAAACCGTCGCACAAGTCCAAGAAACCAATGTGATCGATGAACTAAGGAGCGATCTGCAGCACATTCAAGAAAATACCAGCACTGCCAAAGAGCTCAATATTTTAGCAGTCGCCTTTCGAACGCTCGATTCTTTAGAAACCTATCAGCAACAGTTGATCGATAATATTCTGAACGATGAACCGGTGGAACAAAACCAATACGTCATGATCCAAGTGGATTCGGTGATCGATTTGCTATCCGATATTTTGCAGCAGTTTGTCGGGGTAGAGATCAGCTTAGCCAGCCAAACCAATCACGAACTGGTCCAATCCGTGTTGCTGCTGATCCTTTTTCAGGTCGTGTTGCTTTTGATCATCTTTGCGATCATCAATAAAAACCGCCGCTTTGTTCGTGACAATCTGCAATACCCGCTGGATCGGTTGTTAGACCTTTCCAATGAACTATCCCAAGGACATTTGAGCTACCGAGCAGAACTGCCCGAAACCCCAGAGCTGCGGACTCTGACGAGTAGCTTGAATCGAATGGCAGATGACTTGACTCGGCTCTTGGAAGAAAATGCCTTGAAGCAGTATCACTTAGCCCAAAGTGAGGTGCGGGTCTTACAAGCCCAGATCACTCCACATTTCATCTATAATAGTTTAGATGCGATCGTTTCTTTGATTGAAGCTGCCCGTTACGAGCAAGCAACCGAAATGACCTATGCGCTGTCAGATTTTTTCCGCATTTCCTTAAGCAAAGGGCAAGACTGGATTCCGCTGGAAAAAGAATTGCGGCATGTGGACGATTACTTGAAGATTTTGCAGATCCGCTATGGCAGGATGCTGTCTTACACCATTGAAGATCAGACCGTCAGTCCAGAACTACAGGTTTTGAAAATGGTCCTGCAGCCCCTTGTTGAAAACGCCGTATATCATGGCACCAAGTTTGTCCGTCGTGTCGGCATGATTCGAATCACAGTGTCAGAATTGCCTCACCAGATTCAAATGACCATCAGTGACAACGGCGTTGGGATCGACCCTGAGCGTTTGCAGGAGATTCGTCGTAACCTTAAAGAAACCACTGATCCCGCCTCTGAGAGCGGCTATGGCCTATATAACGTCTATCGCCGTCTCCAGCTGAACTACGGCAGCGAAGCGCAACTGATGATCCACAGTCAATACCAAGAAGGCACCACGATTAACGTCACAGTACCAAAAAGGGAGGAACCCAACCATGTACAAAGTGTTCATAGTTGAAGATGAACATCTGATCCGCGATAGTTTGCGCCACCAAATCATGACTCTTGCCAAACAATATCCGATCGTTTATAGCGATGAAGCCGCAGATGGCGAATTGGCGCTGGCTTCGATCCTTGATCTGCGTCCTGATATTATTATCAGTGATATCAAAATGCCGTTTATGGACGGCTTGGTCTTTGCGAAAGAAGCCAAGAAATTATTGCCGCAAGTTCGCATTATTTTCGTTAGCGGCTTTGATGATTTTGACTATGCAAAAACGGCACTGCAGCTGCAAGCAGACGATTACTTGCTCAAGCCCATCAAAAACGAAGAATTAGAACAAGCCATCAAAACCGTCGTTCAACACTTAGATGAACAACAAGCCACTCATCAGCAATTATCCAAAGAAGACGATTTATTCGAAATGGAAATCAAAAAGAATCACTTTCTGAATCACCTCTTTAAACAAAAGATCACGATCTCAGAAGCCTTTTTGCAAGCAGAAGAACTGGGCCGACGCTTTTCAGGCAAACAGTTTTGTGTGCTGTTAGCAAAAACCCCCTTCAATCAAAGCTTTTCTGACTACACTCGCTTTAGCCAGCAGCTGACCAAAGCCTATGAACAAGACGATGCCGTCTTGTTCTCCAGTGTTTCCAGCCGCTTCATCAAGTTTTTGCTTTTTGACCATGACCGAGAACAAGTTTTAGAAAAAGCCTATCAGATCGCTCAAAGCCTCGTTCATGGTTCTGGGGAAGAAGTAGCAGTGGCGATCGGACCGGTAGCAGATCGCTTCTCGGGTATCTCTCTTTCTTATCAGAAAGCTCGTGACATGCTAAAAACCTATGGCAGCATCCGCAAGGAAAAAATCATCAGCTATGAAGACGACATTCGCGAAGGGGAACTATCCCCCACCAATCCTTTCAAAACCGACCTTGCTTCACGGCTGGCAAATGCTGGGAAACAGACGATCCCTGAGCTGATCGCTGAATTGATGGCGCCTCAAGGAACCGTTGAGCGAACGCAAATGTACCGTTTGTTCGTCTTAGTCGAACTGCTGGCATTGTTGAAGAAAAAAGACAGTCATTCGCTGCCCCAGATCGTTCAACACGCCCATGACTTAGACTATCTAGCGGCATTGACCCATGAGCCAGAGAACTATCAAACGACTCTGGCAGAACTGTTGCCATTATTGACCCAACAACCCATCAATCCTGCAATGGCGAAATATCAAAGCGTCATCAATCAAGCCAAAGCCTTTATCAGTGAGCACTTTTCTGATCCCAATATTTCCTTAAATGTAGTTGCTGAAAAAGTTCATTTGAGTCCAGCACATTTCAGCACCATCTTCTCGCAAGCCACTGATTCTACGTTTATCGAATACTTGACCGAGCAACGGTTGACCTTAGCTAAGGAACTGCTGTTAACGACCAATCTACGGCTATCTGAGATCGCCTTTGATGTTGGCTACAATGACCCAAATTATTTTTCCTTTTTGTTCAAGAAGAAAGAAAAAATCTCACCGAAAGAATACCGTCAAAAAAATGCCTAAATGAGTGAAGGGATGCAAAAAAAGAGTGAGGGACAGCAAAATCGTCCTCACTCTTTTTCATTTTCTACCTCATGCAGTTATTTCTTCTCCATCGCAGCTTTTAAAGCAGCTGCTAATGGGCTTTCTTGCGGTTCTTCTTGATTGATTTTGTTCATCAAGCGGCGTTCTTCGTGTTTCGACAGCTTTTTGCTGCGTTCCTTTTTATCCGCCATTTTTTCGGTGGTCCCATCGAATTTACAGCGGAAATAGGCGCCGTTTTTGCCTTCGATGATCTCCATCTTTCGGTGGCATTGCGGGCAGCGTCGGTTTGAAACTTTCGGGTCTTTCCGACGACGGTACTTGCAGGTGCCACTGGAGCAAACATAGATCTTGCCATCACGGGTATTTTTCTCCCGCAAGGGTTCGCCGCATTCGGGACACCGTTTTTGGGTCAATGAGAAATCTTGGTACTTGCTTTCGCTTTGCTTGATTTCTTTGACCAGTTGTTTTGTGTCTGCTTCGATTTGTGCGAGGAAGGTTTGGGCAGAATAGGTGCCTTTCGCAATGGCTTCCAGTTCCTTCTCCCATTTTTCCGTCAATTCTGGTGTCACCAAGGATGGATTGACTAAGACTAACAGCTGCTTGCCTTTTGGCGATACTTGCAAGCCGCTTGGGGTCCGCTCCATCAGCTCAGATTTGATCAGCTTTTCAATGATCTCCGCACGGGTTGCCGGCGTACCAAGACTGTGTTTTTCCATTTTGCCTAAAAGAGTTCCTTCATTCAACGGTTTCGGTGGTGTAGTCAACTCTTTCTGGATGGTAAACTCAGGCTTGACGGTACTGCCTTTTTGCCAAGCCACATCACTGGTTTCTTCTTCAGAAGTCGTTTTCCATCCCGCTTCTAACACGGTATTGCGGTTGAATACAAAGGTTTCTGAACCAAAGGTCACGGTCACTTTCTGCTGCTGCTTTTTATGGGGTTTCGCAAAGAGCATCAAGAAACGACTAACGATCATTTGATAGATCCGTTGTTCATCGGTAGTTAATTTTTCATAACGTGCCCGCTGTTCCGTTGGCAATAAGGCATGGTGATCGGTAACTTTTTTATCATTGAAGACAGCTTGCTGCACCACTTGTCCGCCATTTTTCAAGTATCCTTTGACTTCTGGGGCAAAATCCGCAACTGCCTGCAGGCGTTCCTTCATGGTTGCCTTCATATCATTGGTCAAATACTTGGAATCCGTCCTTGGGTAAGTGACGATTTTATGGGTTTCATACAAGCTTTGAACAAGCGACAAGGTCTTCTTGGCTGAAAATCCATAACGCTGATTGGCTTCTCGTTGGATCTCGGTCAAATCGTATGGCAATGGTGCACTTTCTGTTTTGACCTTTTCTTCGATCGCTGTCACGCGACCATTTTGTTGACTCATTTGCTTGACCAATGCTTCGGCGTCGCTGCGTTCTTTTAGTTGATAGGGATTTTTTTGCTGCAGGCGGGCCTTGGCATCGCCTACGTTTAGGGTAATCACATGATAGGTTTGCGGACGGAAACTCTCGATTTGCATTTCCTGACTGCGCACCAAAGCTAAGGTAGGGGTTTGGACCCGACCCGCACTAAGATTGTCTTGATATTTGACCGTCAATGCCCGGGTGACATTCAACCCTACCAGCCAGTCGGCTTTTGCCCGCGCAAGGGCGGAGTAGTAAAGATTGTCGTAGTGCTTGGCTGACTGCAATTTTGCAAAGCCTTCTTTGATGGCTTTAGGGGTTTGCGAAGAAATCCACAAACGCTTAACTGGTTTGTCAAAACGAACCCACTCCAAAATCCAGCGAGCGACTAGCTCCCCTTCTCTTCCCGCATCGGTAGCGATCACGACTTCCCCGACATCTTTTCTTTGAACCAGTTGTTTGATGGCTTTTAGTTGATGACCGGTTTTTGGCAACGGCTTGATCCCGATGGACTTAGGGATCATCGGTAACGTTTCCATCTGCCATGATGCCCACTCTTTGTTTAAATCTTCAGGCATTTTCAAGCCCAATAAATGACCAAGGGCCCAAGTAACGATCGCCTTGGGTCCTTCGTAATAATTTTTATGTTTTTGCTCACAGCCCAAAACTTTGCTGAGGTCTTTGGCAACGCTTGGCTTTTCCGCTAGAATTAGTTGTTTCATAAAAATCTTTCCTGCTTTCATCGACGACTTGCTGATATTCTTTAAGCAATGCCAGTCCAATATATTGTTGGAGGTAATCGTCGCATTCTTCGCACCAGCGTTCGTCTTCTTCATTCCAAAAAGCCGTCATAAAGTTTGATTTTGCATTTATGTACGAATACTCTTCTCTGATTTCTTGCCATTTTTGTTCATAAAATGACTGCGCCTCGCTGAAAGTTGCAAATGTGAACGCCTCTTGAATATCTGACTGCCATCCCTCAAAAAACCACCACGGTTCATTGTCCCCATACATGACTACTACTTGATACATTCCATTGCTCCTTTCACGATTCCTTCCTCATATTAGTCACTTTTACTTAAACTTGCAAGGAATAAGTTTCAGCATTTAAACATTGCTTTAAAAATTCATTAAACCCTCGTTTTTTTGTACGATTTATCGGTTGTTTAAGATTACATCATTTCTATGCCCCTATAGTCTAGCACAGATGTTTCCTGTTGTGAATATAACATCAAAAGATTAAAAAAATATCAAACAAGATTTATTTTAACCTCGTAAAAAAAATTTGTCTGCGATGGATATGCTACAATAATGACAACCACGAAATTGCCAGGAGGTGCCCCATGTATCTCGAACAAATCACTTTTCCCGATCAAGAGACCGAGTTTGATTTTTTCCTTTCCATCAAACGAACCGTTTATGATTCTTACTACCCTTTTCAGATTCTCAGTGCCCGCCTTTTTCAACAGATCGATTTTGAACCGGTCACGATCTTATATGGCGGCAATGGTTCTGGCAAAACCACCGCATTGAACGTGATTGCCGAAAAGATCCACGCGCAGCGCTTTGCTGCGTATAATCGCTCGAATTTTTTCGAGGACTACTTAGCCTACTGTACTACTGGCAGCATCGACGAACCGCAAGAAAAAGTACTTTTGACCAGCGATGATGTCTTTGATTACATGCTGGCTATTCGAAATTTGAATCAAGGGATCGATCATCGCCGAGAAGAAGTATTCCAAGAATACTACCAAGCAAAGTATGCAGACTTTCGTTTCACGGGTTTTGACGATTACCATGAATTGAAGAAAATCAATCTTGCACGATCCAACACACAGTCCAAATTCACCCGCAAGCACTTGATCGACAATGTCCGAGAATATTCCAATGGCGAAAGTGCCTTTCGCTTCTTTCAAGAAAAGATTCGTCCCAACAGCCTTTACTTATTAGATGAACCAGAAAATTCTCTTTCTGCTGAGCGTCAGCTGGAACTGGTGCAGTTACTGGAAGATTTTGTCCGCTATGAACAGTGTCAATTCATTATTGCTACCCATAGTCCTTTCGTTTTATCTTTAAAGGAAGCCAAAATCTATGATTTGGATCAAACGCCCGTCGATGTTCGGAAGTGGACCCAGTTAGCTAGTGTCCAGCAGTATTACCGCTTTTTTCAAGCACACCAAGCCGAATTTGATGATCGATCATGAGCCAAGCAACCCAGTTTCCGTCAAAGATTTCTTTTGGCGGCTTTTTTTTCCGCCACACTCACACAAAGACTAAAATCAAATTGATCAGCGCAATAAAGAAGGCGACCACTCCCGCAATTTTGCCCCACTTGACTTCTGCTTGATTATACTGATCGGAATGCCCCGCAATTTGAGAGGACAAAAAGTAGAACTTTTTAAAAACAATCAAATACCCGGCTAACCCCCATAGTACGGCTAAGGCAAGATGGTTGATTTGGCTTGAAATGACCTGAGTCTGATGAAGCATCACCACCCCTACGACACTAACGACAAACCCCCATTTCATGAGATTGGCTTTTGTACGATTCATGCTCCTCCTCCTTTCTTTTAAAAATGCCAATACATCAAAAACATTCATTTTCTATCTAAATTATAGCATAATTTGACTATTTTTTTAAAATGGAAAGCGCTCGCTCTAATCGGTTTTTCGAATTGATTTATAAAAAGCCCTAGCTAAGTGCAACTGATTGGTTCAGTAGTCTTAGCTAGGGCTGATTGTGTTAGTGGTTAAACATATTGTAATTCTTTGGCTTCTTTGTAGGCTGCATCGATCAAACCGCCGCCCAAGCATTCCATCCCGTCATAAAAAACGACTGCTTGTCCAGGAGTGATGGCGCGTACTGGTTCGTCAAAAATCACTTCTGCTCGATCTCCATCTAATAGACGCACCGTTACTGGTACATCTTGTTGACGGTAGCGGAATTTTGCTGTGCATGAAAATTCCGTGCCGCGGTCTTGTTCTGTAGTAAAGTGGATTTGGCTTGCTTCCAAGCGATCTGCATACAATGCGGGGTGATGGAATCCTTGCCCCACATACAAAGTGTTGGTCGCCAAGTCTTTTCCTACGACAAACCATGGTTCTTGAGTGGCACCGCCGCCGCCAATACCTAAGCCTTGACGTTGTCCGATGGTGTAGTACATCAAGCCATCGTGTTGTCCTTTGACTTCGCCATCTAATGTAACCATATTGCCTTTTTTCGCTGGCAAGTAATTACTCAAAAATTGTTTGAAATTCTTTTCTCCGATAAAGCAGACACCCGTGGAATCTTTTTTCTTGGCTGTTGCTAGACCTGCCCGTTCAGCGATCGCTCGTACTTCTGATTTTTCCATGCCGCCTAGTGGGAACATGGTTTTGCTCAATTGTTCTTGTGACAATTGGCTTAAGAAATACGTTTGATCTTTGTTGTTATCCACGCCTCGCAACATATGAGTTACGCCGTTTTCATCAACGGTCACTTGTGCATAATGGCCAGTTGCTACATAATCGGCACCAAGATCCATCGCATAATCCAAAAAGGCTTTGAACTTGATTTCCTTGTTACACATGACATCTGGATTAGGTGTCCGTCCGGCACGGTATTCTGCAAGGAAATATTCAAATACACGGTCCCAATATTCTTTTTCGAAATTCACTGAATAATAAGGAATCCCGATTTGCGCAGCCACTTTGGCTACGTCTTTGTAGTCTTCTGTTGCGGTACAAACACCGTTTTCATCGGTATCATCCCAATTTTTCATAAAGATCCCGACAACATCATACCCTTGTTCTTTCAGCAAAAGTGCTGTTACTGACGAGTCTACCCCGCCACTCATTCCAACCACCACACGGGTGTTTTCGTTAGACATGATCGTTTCACCATCATTTCAATTATAGATTCTGAAATCATCTACGATTTGAAGGTCGCAACTTTTCAGTAATTTGCATTATACAACAAAACACAAAAAAGTTCACTGTTTGCTGTCTTTTCTTATAAATTCCTTGTTACTAGATAAGTTCTTCTTTCATTCGATCCACGGCCGTCTTCCTATTACTGCTGTTCTTGGCGTAATAAATCACTAGGGGCAAAATCATTTTTAGAAAAGTCATCTGGAGGATACCCGCTGTCCGTTCTTCCCCCCATTCAGCCCAATAGAAGAAGCGCTGCTTTTTGTGTATCTTATCGACAGCCGTCCAAACGCCTCCCATTGTTCAAAGACAACTAGATAAGCGAATGCTAAGAAGCCGCATTTCACCTTTTAAACGGTCGTTTGTCATAAAATCGTATGGAATTCTTCAGGAAATGTAGAAATGCCGCTATCAGAAAAAGACTATACTTCTTTTAGATACTACTTTACGAGGAGGGGCATTTCATGAGATCACACACAGGGATATCGAAAACTAGGAGAAACGACGGAAAGAAAAGAAAGAGCCTTGCGCTACTACTTTTTCTCATCGGTGGTATTTTTGTCATTCATTACGTGATTGATCAGGTCAGGGATGCTGCGTTTGATCAGACAGCGCTTGTCTCAAAAGAGTTCACTCACCAAGCCAATCAAGCGATTCAACAAGCGATGGCAGACACGCAGCAAGTGCCGTTGATTGTACAAACCGATCAACGCTGGGGCAACGACACGTATGGATATGGAGAAGCGCAAAATACGTTTGCAGCAAACGGGTGCGCTATTGCTTCTTTAGCGATGATCGATTCTTTTTGGACGGATCATCCGTCGAATCCTGACAAACTATTAAAGTGGGCTGGCGATCAATTTTATCTTCCCAAACAAGGAACGAGTTGGCAAATCTTTCCTCAGTTTGCCGAAGCTTTTGGTTACCAATTTGCCGATTTAGGAAGTTCCTTTGCGGCTGCCTATGAGAAAATGACACAAGGCATCCCCGTTGTGGTCTCGGTTCAAGCAGGAACCTTTACGACATCCGGACATATCATGGTATTGGCTTTGAACAAAGAAGGAACGATTCAAGTATTCGATCCTAATGATTCCCCCGAAAAAGCCCATTATGAGAAAAGCTATCCTAACGATGTCTTTCAAGCAGAAGGAATCCATTATTGGAGCTTTTGGCTTTGATGTTCTGACCGGCTGAAGCTGCAAAAACACGCCATTTTTGCGACAAAAAAAGACTAGCCGAAGCTAGTCTTTTGCTTATCTTACTATTATTGAACGCGTGGTTCGTTGTTTTCTTGAATACGCGTCGTTGTTCGGTTGAAGGCACCTTTGGCTTTACGTGTTTGTTTTGACGCAAAGTCGCCAGTTGTTTCTGCCGCACTGCTTACTTTGTCTTGAACTGTTTCAGAGTCTTTTTCGAATTGTTCACGTGTTTTGACATCTGCTACGTTCACGTTTACTTCGATGACGTCTAAATTCGTCATTTTGTTGACTTGTGTTGAAACAACCTCTTTGATTTGGTCGTAGATCGTGGTCATGTCGCTGCCGTAT
The DNA here is from genome assembly GCF_029215545.1 of Enterococcus casseliflavus. Classification (NCBI taxonomy): domain Bacteria; kingdom Bacillati; phylum Bacillota; class Bacilli; order Lactobacillales; family Enterococcaceae; genus Enterococcus; species Enterococcus casseliflavus. The sequence continues at coordinate 3,242,013 of NZ_CP119393.1, forward strand.
TCTGCAACGATATCAAGATCGACTGCCACTTGTTTTTTCCCAACTTCAACGTTGATCCCTGAAGTCACATCATCGGTGTTGACTAATTTACCTGCAATATTTGAGAAGAAACCGCCATCGACTGTTAAGAGTCCGTCTACAGATTCTAATGCAATGCCTACGATTTTTTGAATCACTTTATCTTCGTAAGTTAATTCTCCTTTAACACCTGTTGTTGGTTTTGTTTGGTTTTCCATCGTACATTCCTCCTACTATAATCTTGATATAAATTAAACTAATAATGTTACCAAAGTTAACGGCGCGGTCTTTGAAATTGTTCAAAGAATCCGACTTCTTTGAGATAAAATCCCAGATACATACCTAGTGCCGTAAACAGCACCAGCAGTATGGTTTTCAAAAAGCCGATCGTTAGAAACAGGATCGCTAGGATCAAACCGAAACCTGCAAAGATAAGCGGGATCTTATAGTGGTAGAACCATTCACTCATACCTGTTCCTCCTAAACTACACGCGGCTGGTCATGGGCTGCTGGCGTTTCTTGCGTATCTTTTAAGACAACTTCCGTTTGGATATTGCTTTCGATACCGAAAAGCTGCTGCAGACTGCTGCTGATCTCACCAACCAATGCTTCTTGTTTTTGCGGGATGGCTGCTGTTTGTTTCATTTCTCCATCGATTTTTACGGATACTTTATTCTTGACGATTTTGATTTTTACGGATGGCTGATGGATGAAATCTGCTTGTTTCACCCGTTCAAGCACAAAATGCTCTAACGCCTTCTTCTGAATCACTAAATCGCCTGTCTTATGGGAAATGATCAAGCGGTCCGAACGTTTTGGATAAAACAAAACGACAAAGAGCGCGATCACGGTAAAAATGGCAAAGCCAACAGATAACCAAAAGAGCAGCATACTCATGGAAGATCCGACCCAAGGATATTCATCCAAAGGAATCAAGTAAACAGGCAATGAAGCCGCTTGCTGATTGGCGATGATCCCAAAATAAAAGACAAGTAAGAGTAAAAGCAATCCGATGATAAAAATCACTTTAGAAATCTTACGCATTGGCAACCTCCTTTACTGCTTTCTACTTAAAGCATACACATTTCTTAAATATCCATCAAATAATAACTCTTGGAATCGATTATTTTTTACATATAAAGTTTATTTTTATCAAAAAAATTTCCTTAATCAAAGCTTGCTGTCAAAGTCATCACAAAAAAAGCAAGCCGCCCAAATCTGTTTGGACGCTTGCTTTTTTTGTTATCTGTTAACGAGCCAGCTTAGTAAGTTCTTGTTGTTTTGCATGATACAACACCGCCAGTTCATTTTCGGAAACTGGCCGACCAAAAGGACGCGGCTGTGGCAGAAACGCCAATTCTGGTGCATCGACTCCTACGTTGAGATTCTCAGCGATCGGTACACTGTGATGATGAATGTGCCCATGCAGATTGCGGCTGTTTTTGGTGATCCCCAGCAGCATAGGATAATGGGTCAGTATAAATTGCTGATGAGCAAACTTCAGCAAGACACCGACATCTTCAAACGCATACTTTTCGGCTCCCAAACAACCAGGATCATGCTTGCGCAAGTACGCAAAGAAAGCTCTGGTATCATGATTGCCTTTGATAAAAACGATTTTGCCCTGCAGCTGTGCTAACAGCGCAGCAATTTCTGGAAAGCCCGCTTCGTAATCAGGGTGCATCGCGACATCCCCTAAATGATAGACGACATCTTTATCCGCAACGACCTCATTCCAGCTGGCGATCATCGTTTCATGCATTTGCGTCACTGTCTCAAAGGGGCGTGGGGCAAAGTCATTGTCCCCGAGCAAGGCTGCATGAAAATAGTGGGTATCAGACGTAAAAAATTTCATAGTCGCTCCTTACCTTGGTGCTTTTTCTGTGATCAGCGTCTTTAAATCATCGCTAGCGGCTGCTTTTTCGTCGGTGCAGGAAACCGCGCATCGATTGCTGCCAATTCGCTTTGGGAAAAAACGATTTTGCAAGCTTCAATGTTCTGCAGCATATGCAGCGAGTCACTGGTTTGGGGGATCGCTAAGACGTGGGGTTGTCGAAGGGTCCATGCCAAAAGCAGCTGAAAGATCGTGCAGCCTTTGGCTTCTGCCAGCTCTTTCAACACTTCATCATTTTTGAAGTGGTGTCCTAGCCGATCGCCTTGAGCAATGGGTGAGTAGGCAATCACAGGAATCTCAGCCTCTGCCTGCCAAGGCAAAAGATCGTATTCGATCCCCCGGGCACCTAAATTATAGAGTACTTGGTTGGCGGCACATTGATCGCCGTTTTCTAACCGCAACAGCTCCTCCATATCTGCCACGTCAAAATTAGAGACGCCCCATGCACGAATCTTTCCAGAGGCTTTGGCAGCTTCTAGTGCGTCAACTGTTTCTGCTAACGGCACATCTCCTCGCCAGTGGAGCAGATACAGATCAAGATAGTCGGTGCCTAAACGCGCTAAGCTACGGTCTAAAGCTTTCGGCAATTCATCTGCGGAGGCATTCCAGGGATAGACTTTTGAAATCAAATAAAGATCCCCTCGTGTAAAGGGCTGGATCGCCTTGCCAACTAGCGTTTCTGCGTTTCCCTCGCCGTACATTTCTGCGGTATCGATGACAGCCGCTCCAGCATTGATGCCCGCTTGCAACGCGTCGATCTCGGCTTTTTCCTTAGCTGGGTCATCCCCCATATGCCAAGTCCCCATGCCAACGGCTAACACTGATTGCTTGTTTAAGGTTCGTTTCATCTGGATTCCTTCTTTCTCGTCTCAATTTATCCACTTTCTGAGAACGGCTTAGGTTTGTTTTCTATAGTATAAAAAGAAACCGCCAAAGATACAAAAGAAGTGTATCAATCCCATGCCTGCTTGGCGGAGTGACACACTTCTTGCCCTTTGAATGATGTAGCTGCTTTTGACAAAAGCTTACGCTTTGACAAACAACCCGCGGCTGATAAAACCATCCATTAAAAAGTAAAATTTTTCTTGCAGCATTTTGTGCTGTTCATCTTTGAAAATGTTGACTGCTTTTAACCCATTGGCTGTCGTGATGGACATCTTGAAGGTTTGCAGATCTTTTGCAACAGTGATTTTTAATTTAAAGCCTTCTTTGCTTTGGGGTGTTGCTTCAAGGCCGCGAATCAATTGGAAGTTGCCGCCGTTCGTTTCTGTAAAGCCATTGTCCCGCAACGTATATTTTTTTGCTTCAGGAGCAATGCGGTATTGGGTTGCTGCGCCTAAAACGGTTGCTGTTGTTTCAAATGCCATGTTCTTCACCTCTTTAACATCATTTCTTTCATTATAAATAGTTTTCAGCGAGATTGCTAGCTGTTCTCCTACTTTTTCGTGGCTAAGACAGTTTCTGCTAATAGCTGAGCAAATGCTTCGATTTCCGCCAATGTGTTGCCATAGCCAAAGCTGACTCTGACCGATTCCCGAATAGCTGGATGCTCTTTGCCCACCATCGCTTCGAGCACATGGGAGGGCTCCACATTGCCCGCCGTACAAGCGCTGCCTGTCGAGATCGCAGCTCCTTTTAAGTCCAATTTCATCAGCAGCAAGTCACTGCTGACACCTGGGAAACGCAGATTCAAAATATGCGGCAATTTGTGTGCTGGATCACCATTCAACTGAACATCGACGCCTTGTGCTGCTAAGGTCTCCATCAGTACATCGGCAAACGTTTGATATTGTTCCGCCGCTGCTTGCTGCGCTTCGGGGGTATGCAAAGAAGCTGCTTTGGCCATTCCCATGATGGCTGCTAAGTTTTCCGTCCCTGCTCGCCGTTTTTCTTCTTGCTCGCCGCCATGGAGTAGCGCAGGCAGCGACAAGCCATCTCGTTTATACAAAAAGCCGATCCCTTTTGGTCCGTTGATTTTGTGAGCAGAAATGCTTAGAAGATCAATACTGTTTTCATTGATTTCAAGCGGGATCTTGCCATAAGCTTGCACGGCATCGGTATGAAACACGGCGGGATGCTCCCGTAAAAGGGCCCCAATTTCTGCAATCGGCAGCAAATTGCCCGTTTCATTGTTTGCCGTCATTATGGATACTAAAATCGTATCGGGACGTAAGGCAGCCTCAACTTCACTGACGGCCAATTGCCCCTTTTGATCTACGGGCAAATAGGTCACCTCAAAGCCTAAGCCTTCTAAATAGCGCATACTCTCAATGACCGCCGGATGTTCGATCTGGGTCGTAATGATATGTTTGCCTTGTGCTTGTTTGCTAAAGGCTGTACCGATGATTGCTGTATTATCACTTTCGGTACCACCACTATTAAAAATGATCTCATGTTCTTTGACTCCTAGCTGCTGAGCGATCGCTTGACGAGCCAATTCTAATTGGGTGTGGGCGTCTCGACCATAATGATGAATGCTTGATGGATTGCCAAAAAATGTCTGCATCGTTTCACTCATCACTTTGATCACTTCTGGATGCAGCGGTGTCGTTGCTGCATGATCTAAGTAAACCATTCTTTTCACCTATCCTTCATTACTGCCATTATAACAAATCTTCCTCAGACGTCTATCGTGAGTGTCCATACGAAAAAACCTGTCAGTCAAAAGCGGAAAAATCGCCAATGATGACAGGCAGCTGAACGAGTTCAGCCTTACGAAAAATCAGGAACGTGTGCTGTTTTGCTCGTGCGGCTCACGTCACTTACTGATCGTTTTATTTTTTTCCAGGTTCAGAGGCAATGACAGTCAATTCACCAACCAATTCCCATTTCTTGATCGGGTTTGGCAAAATGCAGCTCGTGCCCATTTTTAGTTCATAGGAATGACCGTCGATCATCAAATGCCCATACCCATCGATCACGGTCATCAAGGTATAATCGGCCTTTTGTGCCAACGATAATTTTCCACGTACTTCCCACTCATACACATTAAAAAATGGCGTTTCAAGATAGGTAACGACTGCTGATTGTCCTTGTTTGACCTCACGGATCGATAATTCTGGCGTCCGTGCAGGAATCGTCGTCACATCGATCGATTGTTGGATATGCAGCTCCCGAGTTTGTCCTTGATCATCGGTACGATCATAGTCGTACACCCGATAAGTCGTATCCGAACTCTGCTGGGTTTCCAAGATCATGATCCCTTTTCCAATGGCATGGATCGTTCCACTTGGCACATAGAAGAAATCGCCTTTTTTCACAGGGACTTTTGTTAACAAATCATCCCAACGACCCGCTTCGATCATTTCCGCAAGTTCTTCTTTGGTTTGTGCATGGTGGCCATAAATGATTTCCGCACCTGGTTCGGCATCAATGATGTACCAGCATTCCGTTTTCCCTAATTCCCCTTCATGGGCTAACCCATACGTGTCATCAGGATGGACTTGAACGGATAGATCATCTTCCGCGTCTAAAATTTTAATTAATAATGGAAAGACTGGTTCGTCTGAATGACCAAACAGTTCTTGATGGTCTTGCCAAAGATCCGCCAATGTTTTGCCTTTAAAAGGACCATTTTCAATGACGCTCACCCCATGAGGATGCGCACTGATCGCCCAATCTTCACCGATTTTGTCACTCGGTAAATCAAAACCAAAAACAGAATGCAGGCGACTGCCGCCCCAAATTTTTTCTTGAAAAACAGGTTTCATAAACAATGGTTCCATAATTGTTCCCCTCTCTAGTTGTTCGTGCATATTATAGCATGAATCCGCTTATTCGGCAGATTCTTTTAAGTAACATTGCAGGATTTCGTCACGATGACCCAAGTAGCTTTCTCGATGATCCACTGGATGGACCCGATTCGATAAGAAAATAAACGCTTTTTTGTTAGGAATATCTACTGCGAGAAACGTGCCTGTATAGCCTGTATGAAATAATTGGTACGGCGCACCCAATAAGTCCCAGCCATAGGTGCGGGGCTTTGTGCTTTCAGGCGTCTGCCTCTGAGCCAGCGCCTGCATCACTTTTTCTGAGAAAAACGGCGCACCTTGCTGCTGACCATTTGCCAATAACAGTTGAACGAACAGCGTCAAATCATCCACGGTAGAAAACAACCCGGCGTTGCCGGCATGGTTTCCCAACACTCGTGCTTTTGGGTCATGGGTGATTCCTCTAAGGATACTGCCGTCTGGCTGCTGCTGGGTAGGCACGATCAATGGCAGCTGTGAAGGAGGAAAAGGCGGAAAGCCGCTGTTCTTCATGCCTAAAGGCGTCAAGACTTCTTCTTGAAAAATCTCGGTCACTGGTTTTTGATACAGCTCCTCCAATAAAAAGCCCAGCAAAATCGTCCCAGTATCCGTATAGCTGACCGTTTGACCGATCGTATCACTGCTTTCAAGCTGCAAATACGCCTTGCGCAAGGCAGCAGCATCCAACTGGTCTCGATGAGGAATCCACGTGTTGATGGCTGCCGTATGCGTCAGCAAGTGCTTGATCGTTACCCGATCGTCTTTAAACGCTGGCAGCCAACGAGTAAGCGGCGCCTCCATTTCGATTTTTCCTTGATCCCACAATTTTAACAGAACACTCGTTGTACAAACGACTTTCGTCAATGAGGCTAAATCAAACAAATGATCTTTCGTCATAGGTTCGGTTTTCGGAAGAAGCGCTGCCTGTCCGAATACATGGGTCTCTTGGGTTTCACCAGCGATAAAACGCAGCACCGCTCCTGGGAAAACGGTCGGCATTTTTTCTTGAATGAGCTGTACTGTTTTAGGGTACATTGTCATCGCTCCCTACTCGCTCCTTTCAGGCTTGTCTTGCTTCTAACTTTAGCACTTTTCTCCAATGAAAAAAACTACCCATTAAGGATAGTTTTCAGATTTTTTTCTAATCAGTGTTACATAGATTACTCGTCAGCTGGTGCAGCTTTTGCTTGCGCCTTTTGGATGATTCTCAAATAACTGTAACAGGCACATTGGCTACCTAGTCCCCCTACGATCAATCCCGCGAGTAAGGGATTGATCAAGACGAGCAGTAAAGCGAGGCCACTCAACAGCCCTAGCAACATCAGTGTCTGCAACGGTGCCCAAAAGATGATGAAAAAGCTTTTGATCAAGGCGAGCCGCATGGGTGCCGCCAAATGCACACTGTCGCAGATAAAATACAGCAACCACACGAGTAAAATGATACTTAAAAACAAATAACCGACAGCCAATACGGGCAGCTGAAAGGAATCGATTTGGCGATAAGAGCTTAACAGCAGCAAAGCGAGACTACCGAAAAAGAGGCCTGCGGCAAAACTGCGCCGATAATTTTCCCGATAGAGCCGCCAAAAGGTCCCTCCGATGGCCTGTCGTGGTTCTTGATAGTACAACCAGCGCCGCATGACCCCAAATAAAGCAAAGGTCGCTGGCAAAAGAATGCTAGGAAAACTAATGATCAAACCAACCAAAGAGAAAAGAAACTGACGAGGAGAGCTGGGGAAAATCAGCCCCAAAGCTAGCAATAGAACGGGCAGATTGAACAGTAACCAGTAGCCATTCAAAAGCAACATACTAGCTATCGCTTGACTGGCACCATACCAACGATACCATCGTTCATTTCCCATCAGTCCGCCTCCTTTCTCTAATCAGCTGATTTACCCTCTAGCGGGCTAAGTTTTGTAGATTTTGCTGCCATTTCTCTGTTTGATAATCCAGCAACTCTTGATAGCCCGCTGCTTGTGCTTGGGCTTCCGCCTCAGCAAAGATGGCACGCACTTCTTCATCGCTGTCAGCAAAGATCGCTGAAGCATTGGCTTCTTCAAAAATATCGTTGATCCGTTGCTGAATAATTCCTTCTGGTGAGTCTGGCATCGGGTTGATCGCCGCAAATTCCGTGTCGTCTTTTTGCGTGTCCCAAGTGATGGCATGCTGCCATTTCGTTGCCCAGTTCATTTGATCTTCTGGAAGATTTAACTCAAATTTTGTTTTGGTATTGTCTAAAAAGGCGGAGTTGCCGTTCCATTGGAAACTTGATGTTGCTTGCTCAATCTCTGAAACGCCTGCACTGTCTTCTGCATAGGCATCCGTAAATTGCGTATAGCCTTCTTCGTCAAAGCCATCCCAATACTGGCCTTCTGGACCAAACATCAAGATCGATTGGCCCAACGGTCCTGTCAACCAGTCTAAGAAGGCAAAGACTTTTTCTGGGTCTTCTGCATTTCTAGTAATGACACTGACATTCCACCCTAGCATTTCATAGGAACCTGGGAAAATATTGTCAGGATCTAGTCCTGGTTTTGCAATCGGCTCGATATAGAAATACCCCGCATCTGGGTTTTGTTCTTGCAAGATGTAATGGGCATCGCGAGCATAGTTGGACGGGCTGGCAGCCGCATAGACAGCTACACGACCACTGGTTACTTTTTCTGCCACCATATCTGCATCTTGGGTCAAGGTATCTTGGGTCATCAAGCGCTCACGGTACAGTCTTGACGCATATTCAATCGATTCTACGTAGTTTTCATTGGCAAAGATCGAGGTCAATACGTCGCCTTCAGGAACAGCGCGAATGCGGATATCTGCTGGTGAACGCCCTTCTGCAAATGCGGAGTACAAGACATTGATTCCTTGTCCGCTGACATCTGTTTCAAATGGAATGACATCAGGAAACTCTGTTTGAACTTCTTTCAAATACTCATAAAGATCCTCTGTTGTTTTCAATTCTGGCGCACCTAAAGCATCATGGATCTCTTTATTGACGACATAACCGGCATTCCCGAAAGGCTCCGAGCTATACCAGTTGGGAAACTGATAAAGTTTGCCGTCTTCTGAACGAAGCATGTTCAGGATGTCTTCTCCCGCCCATTCTTTCAAGTTTGGATACTTATCCAAGTAATCATCAAATGGCACTAAGGCACCCGCTTCTCGCAGCCGTTCCACATCCGACCCTCGATCAAGCCAAATAAAATCAGGTAGATCATCGCCAGCGATCATTGTGCTTAGCCGCTGTGCTGCATTCCCGCCACCATCGATTGCACGAATGTCTACCTTGGTCAGTTCTTTGATAGCAGCAGTTGCTGGATCATCTCCCCAACGATCCATCGTGTACCAATCATAATTACCAAACATCGTGATCTCCAACGGTTCACTACCTAATTCAAAGACCTCCGAACTGTCACGGTCATTCGCTGCCGCCCCATCACTTTCTTTTGTCCCTGACTCACTGCCGCAAGCAGCCAGTAAGAGACTCATCGCAGTCACTGACAGCACGCTTTTTAATACCTTTGCTTTCATTCTTTTATCCCCTTTCAACGTTTCGTTCCTTCTCCCCTCTAATCAAGAGAGTTCCTCCTGCTCTGCTAATCTTTCAACGAACCAATCAATACACCTTTTACAAAATACTTTTGGACAAACGGATAAACCATTACGATCGGCAAAGTCGCCACCATCATAATTGCCATTGATAAGGACTTGCCAGTGACACCAGTCATTTCCGCCAAACGTGCTGCTGAGCCAGAATCGATTTGACTCATTTGCGAACTCACCGTATTCGAATTCAAGACTCGTTGCAAAAAGGTCTGCAAGGGAATGAGATGATCTGAAGTAATGTAGATGCTTGGCATAAACCAATCATTCCAATGCCCAACGGCGGTAAATAGCGACAAAGTGGCAATGACTGGACCTGATAACGGCAAAATGATTCGGAAAAACGTGCCCCAATACCCACAACCATCAATTTTCGCTGAATCCTCCAATCCTTTCGGCAGTTGCTGAAAGAACGTACGGAAGATGATCATATTCCAAACACTGATCAGACCAGGAATGATCATTACCCAAAAAGAATCCATCAGTCCAAGTGAACGTACCACTAAAAAAGTTGGAATCAAGCCGCCGCTGAAGAACATCGTGAGGATGAAAAAAATCGTAATAAATTTTCGCCCCATCAGTTCTCTTTTTGACATTCCATATGCTGCCATCGCTGTCAGCATGATCGATGCAAACGTCCCGATCACTGTCCGTAAGACACTGATGAAAAAGGCATTCATCAAGCGCTGATCTTGAAAGACGATCTGATAGTTTTCCAACGTGAATTCTCTTGGCCAAAACGTGATCCCACCAGTCACCGTGTCACGTCCAGAATTAAAGGAAATCACCAGCGAATTCCAGAAGGGATAAAACGTCAAGAATGCAAGCGTTATCAAGAAGAGGTAAATAAAAATCATCATCGCTTGGTCGCCCCAATTTTTCTTCATTGTTCATTTCCTCCTCTGCTGATTACCATAAGCTGTGACCCACTTTGCGTGCGAAAAAGTTTGCTCCGCTCAAAAGAGTGACACTAATGACTGCTTTGAACAAACCAACAGCTGTTGCGTATGAATATTGAGAGTTGCTGATCCCTACCCGATACACATAGGTATCAATGACATCCGCCACATTTCTAAGAGCTGGATTGCTCCCCAGTAAAAGCAAATCTTCAAAGCCCGCATTCAATAAGTTGCCGATCTCCAAAATGAGAAAAATCGTAATGATTGGAACGATCGAAGGCAGAGTGATCAAAAAGACTTGCTGAAATTTCGTTGCGCCATCTAGTGATGCTGCTTCGTACAGTTGCGGATCGATCCCAGCAATGGCTGCCATATAGACGATCGAGCCAAAGCCAATCGATTTCCAAAGATTTGTCGTAACGATGATCGTCCAGAAATAGCGAGGGATCGATAAAAAGTTGATTGGTTCATCGATCAGGTTTAAACTCTCCAAAGCAATATTTAAGCTACCGTTATCCATCGATAAAATCGACATCGTAAACCCCGCCACGATCACCCATGATAAAAAGTGTGGGAGATAAGTAATCGTCTGCACCACACGCTTGAAGGCAACGTTCTTGACCTCGTTAAGCATCAATGCCAACAAAATCGGTGCTGGAAAACAAATAGCAATCTTTAGCACACTGATCATAATGGTATTCCGTAAAATTTCCCAAAAACGTGGTTCACTAAAAAAGCGCCGAAAATTATCAAAGCCGATCCATGGACTGCCTGTCATACCTTCAAAAATATTGTACTGTTGAAACGCCATCAAAATCCCGTACATTGGGATATAACTAAAAATGCCTACCAGTAAGATCGCAGGCAGTACCATCATCTGCAGATCCCACTGAGCAAAATATCGCTGTATCCACTTTTTTTCCATCACATCTACTCCTTGTCTTCCCAATTCCACCTTGTCGCACCCACAATAGAAACCGCATACAAAATAAACAACGAACAATCTCTGCGTCCAGAGCCATCGAATCTCGATTCTTTTTTATTATAAATTAAGAATAACCACAATTCAATATAATGTTTAGGTTTTTTGAATCATAATGGCTATTATATTAAGTTTTAAAACTAGCGCCTAAACTATTAAATAACAAAACAAGAAAAGCCAAAAAGATTGGACCTGCTCTGCTAATACAGATAAACTACCGTTTTTTCAATGATTGGTCTTCAAATCGATGTAACAGGTTTTTGCACTCTTTCGTGCGAAATAAAAACAAAAGTTTCTTTTTTTGACAAAAGAAAAGAAAAAGCAGAGAATCGGCCTCTCTGCTTTTTCTTTCATAACCTATTATTTTTTAACGATAAACCACCATTCGATACCGATCGCATCGTAGGTCGTCAACAACTTCCGTTTTTTGTCGATGAAGAACTCTTGGTTCTTCTCAGACAAGTGTTTTTCCAATGTATCGATATCTTCTTGACTGATGGAGATTTTCAAGAAGTCTAAGCCAAGCACCTCATGGGTCGGCAAATCGATCGTACCACCTTGTGCTTCAGTCAAGCCGACTTGGAAGTCACCATCATTGAGGATAAATTCCTTCGTTTCGGCTTCTTTTGTTTTCAAGCCTAAGCTTTCTTCTAAGAAAAGCTGCTCTTTGGCTAGATCACTGACGTTTAAATACAGCTTGCCAAAATGAGCTTCTTTTGATAAGCCAGCCGCTTTTGCAGGTGCCGCTTTGATCAATTCTGCTTCGTCTTTTGGTACCGCAGTTCCTGCGGGTGCTGTAAATAAGACTTCAATTTTGTTCCCTTCTGGATCAGCTATAATAAAGCCTAATTGATTCGCTTCATAACGAGCTTCTTCGAAAGCAATCGCTTTTTGTTGGGCATTGCTCGCGATAGTTGCCGCTTCTTCTAATGAGGATACGGCTAAGACGATGCGCTGCATTTTTTTGATCTCGCCGAAGTGATCGTTGGCACGCGGGCTTTCTTCCAACCATAAAACTTCTCTATCTAATCCTTTTAGACCAAAGATGGCCAATTCATTTTCTTCTCTTTTCAACTCAAAACCAAGTACATCCCGATAAAAGGCAATCGCTTGATCGCGGTCTTTTACCCGGATTGCAACAGTCAGCAACTTCGTACTGCTCCCCAATAAGAAATCTGTCATTGTTTCTCCCCCTACTTACATATGTACTCATTGTACTGATAAAACGAAATTCTAGCAAATGAAATCCCTACCTATTTTATTCTTTTTTTAGAGAAAATAAGAAGAAAAGCACAGAAAAGTCAGAATTTTGCATTTTTATGAGTAGAGAAGAGGCATTTGGGTGTTGCTAATGGCTTCAGCTACAGACAGCTGCGGCTGGACTTGCCGCGAGGATCTGGGTTCCTAAACGATCGATTCGATCGGTGATACAAACGGCAGCTACCCCTGCTTTCAAGGCTTTCTGCGCACTTTTTAGTTTTGGCAGCATGCCGCCTGTGACTACTTCTTCGGTGATCAAACGGGGGATCTCTTCAAAAGAAACAGCCGATAACCACTTGCTTTCTTGCTTGATCCCAGGGACATCCGTCAACAAATATAGTTTTTCGGCTTGTAAACTGGCAGCAACCTGACACGCTACTTCATCGGCATTGATGTTCAGCCATTGCCCCTCTGGGGTAATTCCTAGCGGTGCCAAGATCGGGACATGTTTTTTCTCTGTCAAGAGCTGCAGGAAAGCAGCGTTGATTTGTTGAACCTTCCCCACCTGTCCTAATTTTTCTTCATCAATGACTTCTCCTTGAATCAGTTGATCACAGCCAGCATTCAGTCCTACGGCATGGAACCCAGCTTGCTGGAAAGCGGTCGTGATCAGCGGTTGAACTTGTCCCAAAAGGACCATTCTAGTTACTTCAAGCGTCTGGGGGTCGGTCACCCGCAGGCCGTCTTTGATCGTGACTGTCAACGCCATTTTCTCCATCATTTCTGAGATGTAGTGACCACCGCCATGGACGATGACTACTTTTTTGCCCGCAGCTTGCCAATCTGCTATCGTCTCAAAGAATGACGGGGTTAAATTGTCTGAGGCGACACCGCCGATTTTTACTACGATCGTTTCCATCTACTCGCTCCTTTTTGTCTAGTACCTGATTTCTTTCAGGTATGATATAGTGCGTTGATTTTCACATAGTCATACGTCAGATCACAGCCCCAAGCGGTGCCAACACCTGCCCCTTCTTTCAGCTCGACAGCGACTTTGACTTCATTTTCCGCCAACTGTTCTTGCATGATGGTTTCGTCAAAAGCTACCGGTGTCCCTTGGACAAAGACGGGAATGTCGGCTAATGCAATCGATACCGTTGCTGGATCGATGGGTTGCCCACTATAACCCACTGCACATAAGATACGCCCCCAGTTTGGGTCTTTGCCAAAGAGGGCTGTTTTGACCAGCGGCGAACCGACGATGGTTTTGCTGATCATTCGGGCTGCTTCATCGGTCACAGCTCCACTCGTATGAGCTTCGATCAATTTGCTGGCGCCTTCTCCGTCCTTCGCAACTGCTTTGGCTAGTGCGGTCAGAACTGCTTTGAGCATCCCTTTAAACTCCTGATAAGCTGGCGTGTCAGCTTCGATCGTTGGATTTTTGGCTAACCCGTTGGCTAAAACTAACACCATATCATTGGTGGATGTATCGCCATCGACCGTGATTTGATTGAAGGTAACGTCGGTCAATTCTTTCAGCAGTGCTTGCAAGAGTGCTGGAGCGATCGCCGCATCCGTCGTAACAAAGGCCAGCATCGTAGCCATATTGGGATGGATCATACCAGACCCTTTGGCACAGCCCGCAACAGTCACCGTTTTGTCAGCGATTGTTGATTGGATGACACTGCTTTTTTCAGTCAGATCCGTCGTCAAAATCGCTCTTTGGAATTGGTGGGCATCCCCTTGCCTGTTTAGTTGCTGAATCCCTGCAGTGATTTTTTCCATCGGTAAGCTCTTGCCAATGATTCCGGTGGAGGCTACCGCAAAGGCTTCGGGACTCGTATGCAGCTGGTCTGCTGCCAATTCTGCCATCTCTTGTGCATCTTTTAAACCTTGCTCCCCGGTACAAGCATTGGCATTGCCCGCATTGACGATCACGCCTTGCAAGGTGCCTGCTTGCATTTTTTCCTTTGTAACGAGAATGGGTGCCGCTTGTACTTGATTGGTGGTAAAGACTGCCGCAGCACTGGCTGGCACTTCAGAGACGATCCAACCAAGATCGACTTTCTCTTTCTTCAGACCGCAATGCAGACCGTCGGCAAAAAAACCTTTTGGGGTTGCGATCGTTCCTTCGATTTCTTTCATTTTCTTTCCTCCTACTGCCACCTTTTTGCGGATTGTCCACTGGCTGACACGAGTATTCTCACGTGTCTGTTGGCTATTTTATGGGTATAACGGAGCTTGCATAAGACCGGTCGTTTCTGGTATCCCTGCCCATCGATTGAAGTTTTGGATCGCTTGGCCAGCAGCCCCTTTGCCTAAATTATCGATCACTGCGACAACGGTCAACATTTGGGTCAGCGGATTGAAACATAGGCCAATGTCACAAAAATTCGTTCCCGTCACTTGCCGCAGCTCGGGCAGCTTTCCTAACGGTTGCACTCGGACAAACGGATGGTCTTGATATGTTTTTACGTACTGCTCATAGATGTCCTCTTGCGAAATCGCGTCTTTGAGAGGCGCATAAAGCGTCATAAAGATCCCTCTTTTGACAGGCAGTAAGCTGGTAGAAAATTGGATCGGCGGCATTGCCTGATCCCATTGTTGAAACTGTTGCATGATCTCGGGAATATGCTGATGCTGATTTGGCTTATACATCGTCATGTTATCCGCAGCGGTTGCAAAGTGACTGCTGTCGGTCAATTTCTTACCAGCACCCGATAAGCCCGACTTGCCATCAAAAATCAACGTGCCGCTGAATAGTTTTTGCTGAACCAACGGCGCAGCCACTAAAATGGCAGCAGTCGCATAACAGCCTGGATTGGCGATCAAATTGCCAGGAGTCGTTGCAAACTCAGGCAGCGAATAGGTCGCGTGTGCCAACAACTCGGCAGGGGCAGCTTCTTGGTGATACCATTTTTGATAGCTATCCCGATCCTTCAATCGCAGATCACCAGAAAGGTCAATCACTGGAAAGTCATTTGCGACAAAAGTCGCTGCGAGTTCTTTGCTGATTCCAGCAGGAGTCGCAAAAAACACGAGTTGATTTTCCTTTTGGATTTTTTCTGCATCAAAAGGTTCGATCAACCGCTCTGTCAGTCCAATTAAATGAGGATACAAAACTGATGAATTTTCATGCATAGAATGACTATGCAAGGTGCCCACCTCCAATTGGGGATGCTGCTGGATCAAACGAATCAATTCAATTCCGGTATACCCTGTTACACCAACGATTGCTGCCTTCAAACACGTCACTCCTCAAAAGAATTTACTTAAGATTATAAGAAACTCCCATCGCTCTGTCAATGATTATTTATAAAACTATTCAAAATAAACTCGCTGTTATTCGGTTTTTATAAGAAAAAATGCCCAAAAAATCTATTTTTATACAATTATGCTAAGATCGCTTGTAAAATCGCCAAGGCTGCTTGCGTTTCCTCTTGCGAGATCGTTAAGGGTGGCAGCAAGCGCAAAACCTTGGTTCCCGCCTTTAATGCGAGGAGGCCTTGCTTCCGCAGTTGGGTCAACACGGATTGCAAGCTTTCCGAATCTGCTAATTCGATACCGATCATCAATCCTTTCCCACGAATCGCCTGCACTTTAGATAATCCTTGCAATCCGTCGAAAAACTGCTGCTGGCGCAATTGAACATTGACTTGAATGTCCTCTTCTTGCAACACACTGCAAACGGCACTAGCAGCGGCCATCGCTAATTTATTGCCACCAAAGGTCGAACCGTGACTACCTGGTCCAAAAGCCGTTTGCAAATGACTTTTGCCTAGCATCGCTCCGACAGGGATCCCGTTACCAAGCCCTTTGGCTACGGTAAAAAGATCAGGTTCAATGCCGTATCCTTCAAACGCAAACAGCGTTCCTGTCCGTCCCATCCCGGTTTGGATCTCATCCACCACTAGCAGTGCTCCCTGCTCCTGACAAAGGGCTGCCACGGCTTGGACCCATGCCACCTCAGCAGGGATCACGCCGCCTTCGCCTTGGATCAATTCTAAAAACACGGCTGCCGTCTGCTCATCTAAAACGGCTTGCAATGCCTCAAGGTCATTAAAGGGTACATACACCATCTCTGGTACCAGCGGACCAAACCCATCGTGAATACTGCTTTGCCCAGTCAAAGACATCGCGCCAAAGGTCCGACCGTGGAAAGATTGTTCAAAACTGATGACTTTGCTACGGCCAGTCGCTTTGCGAGCCAGCTTTAAAGCTGCTTCGTTCGCCTCAGCGCCGCTATTACAAAAATAGGCCAGATACGGCTCGTCTGATACGTTCTTTTGGTTTTGGGTCAGCTTTTGGGCAACTTCTTCTTGTAGTTGGCTGTCATATAAATTCGGCACATGCCAAATCTGCTCTGCTTGTGTCATCAAAGCGGCTTGCACTTTGGGATGTCCATAACCGAGATTGACAACCCCGATACCGCTCGTTAAATCTAAATATTGGTTCCCTTGCGAATCTACGACATAGCTCCCGCTGCCTTGCTGGATATCGATGGGCAAACGGCTGTAATTAGGAAAAAGATGACTCATTGGTTTCACTCCTTGTCTTGGATCATTCGAAATTATGTATTAATATACATTTTTATCTAGATAATTGCAATAAATATTTAAAATAAAGCCATATAAATTCATAAAAAAAAGAAAGCAGTGACAATCACTGCTTTCTTTCAGTCAACCTTTGGCGGTCTGTTTATCATCATTTGGGGAAGAATTTCTTTCATTACAAACAGTGGATCACGCCACTTCTTCTGAAAATTGACTGTTATAAAGGTCTGCATAGAAACCGTTTTGCGCCATCAATTCCTCATGGTTTCCAGTCTCAACAATAGATCCGTGATTCATCACGATGATATTGTCAGCATCACGAATCGTAGAGAGACGGTGAGCAACCACAAAGCTGGTCCGATTTTCTAACAAACGCCCCATTGCTTTCTGGATCAAGATCTCAGTCCGCGTATCGACACTAGAAGTTGCTTCATCCAAAATCAAGACGTCCGGATCCGCTAAGAAGGCGCGGGCGATCGTGATCAGCTGACGTTGACCTTGGGAGATGTTGCTGGCTTCTTCATTCAAGACCGTATCATAGCCTTCTGGCAATTTGCGAACAAAATCATCCACATGGGCAGCCTTCGCCGCAGCAATCACTTGTTCTTTGGTCGCTTTTTCATTTCCATAATGAATGTTGTCATAGATGGAGCCGGTAAACAACCACGTATCTTGCAGCACCATCGAGATATTACTACGCAATTCATCACGAGTCAAGTCTCGGGTATCTCTGCCATCATAACGAATGCTACCGCCAGAAACATCATAAAAACGTTCCAAGAGATTGATCAGCGTGGTTTTCCCAGCGCCGGTTGGTCCTACGATAGCCACCATCTCACCAGCTTTGACATCCAAATTAAAATCGGTCATCAATAATTTGTCTGGGGCATAACCAAATTGAACATGATCGAAACGAACTTTGTATTCACTGTCTTCCACTGGTAAACCAGAAGGCTCATCATTCATTTCTTCTTCATCCAAGACTTCAAAGACCCGTTCGGCAGATGCAACGGTTGATTGGATGGTGTTTAGCAAACTAGCGATTTGAGTGATCGGTTGAGAGAATTGATTGGTGTATTGCAAGAATGCTTGCACATCCCCTAACGTCATGTTCCCATTCGCTACCTTGATTCCACCAAGGACAGCCACGAAGACATAGCCTAAGTTTTTAATGAAGTTCATCAAGGGCATAATAATCGCTGAAATAAATTGGGCTTTCCAACCAGCAGAATACAGACGGTCATTTTCTTCTTCAAAAACGACTTGATCGGCAGCTTCATGGTTGAAGGTTTTGACTACTGTATGACCGCCGTAAGTTTCTTCGACTTGGTCATTGAGCAATCCTAAACTTTTTTGTTGGGCCGCAAAGAATTTTTGCGATTTTGGTGCGACGATCATCACGACGATCAAGCTTAAAGGAACCGTTGCTAAAGCAATCAAAGTCAGTTGCCAACTGATCGTCAGCATCATCCACAAAACCCCGATAAAGGTCACGACACTCGTAATAAATTGGGTCAAGTTTTGTTGCAGGGTACTTGCGATATTATCCATATCATTGATTGCCCGTGACATGATATCCCCATTTGAGTGAGTATCATAGTAAGAGATCGGCAAGCGGTTCATTTTTTCATCTAAGTCTCGACGCAGCTCATAAACCGTTCGTTGAGAGACACGGGTCATAATAAACTGTTGTAGAAAGTTGAAGACGGCTGAAATCACATACATGCCGATCGCGATCAAAATGATTTGACCAACTTTCTCAAAATCGATAGGAAATTCTGTCACCTGTTGGCCGGCTTGCATCTGCTGCGTACCGATCATGACCCCTTTAAAAATTTCAGTGGTCGCTTCCCCTAAAATTTTCGGTGTTTGGATTTGGAAGATCACGGCTGCGATCGCTAAAACGAAGACGGCAATGATAGCGATGGAGCGTTTCGACATGTACCCGAAAAGCCGTTTGACCGTCCCCCAAAAGTTTTTTGGTTTTGGTCCTTTGGCACCGATGTTACGGCCCGGGCCGCCACCCATTGGTCCGCCACGGTGTTGTGTTGTTGTTTTCTTTTCACTCATGCAAGATCCTCCTCTCTCAATTGTGAAGAAACGATTTCTTGATAGGTTTCATTGTCTGCCATTAATGATTCATGGGTCCCTTTCCCTACGAGTTGTCCTTCATCCAATACTAAGATCGTATCGGCATCCATGACGGTGCTGACCCGTTGGGCAACCACGACCATGATGCTGTCTTGCATGTCGCGTTTCAGCGCTGCTCGTAAGTTTGCATCGGTTTTGAAGTCCAATGCGGAGAAGGAATCATCAAAGACATAGACATCTGCTTGTTTCACTAACGCACGAGCAATCGCTAAACGTTGACGTTGTCCACCAGAGAAGTTGCCGCCGCCTTGTTCTACACGGCTATCTAAGCCATCTGCCAGTTCGGAGACAAAATCTTTGGCTTGGGCGATCTCTAATGCTTGCCAGATTTCTTCGTCTGTCGCATCAGGTTTTCCATATTTCATATTTTCACGAATGGTACCGGAAAACAGTACCGCTTTTTGCGGAACAAAGCCCACGACTTCTCGTAGATTATGCTGGGTGATTTCTGCAATATTGACCCCATTGATTTTGATTGCACCAGACTCCACATCGTACAAACGAGGCAAGAGATTGACTAATGTCGTTTTCCCTGAGCCCGTCCCACCGATGATGGCAACAAAATCACCAGATTTTGCTTGGAAGTCGATATCTTCCAACGCCAATTTCTCAGCGCCTTGGTAGCGATACGCCACATGGTCAAAAGTCAAGGTTGCTTGATCCCCTTGTAAGCTCAATGTCGCTGGTGTTTTTGGATCGAGAATTTCATCTTCTTCATTTAAGACTTCGTTGATCCGATCAGCTGATGCTTGGGCTCTTGGCACCATCACGAAGATCATGGACAGCATCATAAAGCTGATCAAAATTTGCATCGCATAAGTCATAAACGCAATCAGGTTCCCGACTTCTAAGGTCATTTCGGCAATATAATGACCACCAAACCATGTGATGGCAATGTTCGTTCCACTCATGATCAACGTCATCAAAGGCATCATCAAGGCCACGATGGTATTTACTTTAATCGCGGTGTGGGTGTAATCTTTGTTGGCTTGATCAAAGCGGTTTGCTTCATAATCCGTTTTGTCAAATGCCCGAATGACCCGGACCCCCGTCAAGCCTTCACGAAAGACTAAGTTCAAACGGTCGGTTTTCTTTTGCATACTTTTGAATAAAGGAACGGCAAAATACATAATACCGCCGACTAATACTAGCATGATAGGAATAACGACTAAAAAGATCCGTGTTAACTGGGCATCTTTTTGGTAGGCCAAGAAGCTCGCCCCAATCAGTGTGATCGGTGCATTGATCATCATACGTAAAAACATTTGCGTCACCATTTGAATTTGGTTGACGTCGTTGGTGGTCCGCGTGATTAATGATGCGGTCCCAAATTTATCGAAAGAACGAGAAGAAAAATTCTCAACTTTTTGGTAAATGTCCGAACGTAGTTTTTGTCCTAATTTTTGTGATTCTCTTGTTGCGAAATACGTATTTCCTAAAGCGGCGATGATACTGATCAATGAAAAGCCGATCATGTAAAAGCCGGTTTTCCAAATGTAATCAATGTCGCCTGTCGCCACCCCATTGTTGATAATATTGGAAGTCAATGTCGGTAGATACAAATCAGAAACGACTTGGATCACCATAAACACCACTGCCATGATTATGGAAATGACGGATACGCGTTTTATCAGCTTAATCATAGGTTTCCCCTCTTTCTTTTTTTGCGCCCTCTCTTAACCAGCGGACTTTACTGTTGAAATCAGCGATCGCTTCGGCAGGATCATAGTCTGGATCAAACGCTGATTGGCGATAGGCTTCGGCAATCGTCGAAAAGACGGTATGCATCAGCAGCTGGATCAGCATTTTCAACTCATGGTCGTCTTTGACTTTCAATAAATCTTTGTCGACCTCTGACAAAAAGATGGCTTGCTGCTTCTGCCGATCGGCTTTGTTTTCTTGATGCATCTTGTGCTGCATCTCTGGCACGACTTTATGGAAGGAACGATAATCCATACTCATAAATAAATTGCGGTAAAAGTTTGCGTTTTTGCCTTTGAAAACCTCGGCGATCATCCGTGAAAAGTACCATTCGAACCCCGCAAACAGATCCCCGTTTTCATGTTGGATCGATTTCAGCAGATCTCGCTGACTATTTTTTTTCAACGTATGGAAATAATAGTAATAAAGATCTTCTTTGTTTTCGAAGTATTGGTAAAAACTCCCGCGAGGAATCTCGGCATCTTTGATGATGTTGGCGATCGAGGCGTCTTTGAGCGGCAGTCTTGAGAATTCTTTTTTCGCCGCATTTAAGATGCGCTTTTGTTTTTCTGGCGGCAAGTGAAAAAATGTATCGGTCGGCATCACAAGCAACTCCTTTCTAATTTAAAATAAATCACAGCTCTCGATATGACACGTTGTCATATGACACTGTGTCATTATACACCCCTCACCAGAGAATGCAAGAATTTAAATTTGACTTTTTTATGAAGGAATCGATTCTGGTCTTTTTATAAAGGGCGTTATTTGAAAAGAAATAACCAATGAAATTTCTGAAAACAAAAAACCTTCGTTTCCCTGATGGAAAACGAAGGTTGCTATTTTTTCATTCTGACGATTATAAATAACAATCATTTTTTCTTGCGGCGCCATAGAATCAAGAAAACAATCAGCAGCAGGATAACACCTGCGATCAGTAAGGTATAGCTTGGCGCTTCATTGGTTTTAGGTAATGTTTTTTCACCATCGGCAGTAGCGTTGGCCTCTTTCGAAGAAGTCGTTGTCGCTGTTTCTTGAGCACTCGTCGATGTTGCGGTCGCTTCTTCAGTCGTACTCGTTTGCGTGCCTGTAGGCAGATACATGGAATCATTTGCCGCTTGAATGATATACGAGATCCGTCCTGGGACAAAGGCACCTGGATCGATTTGCATCTCTTGTTCCATCTGATTTAAATTGGTCAAAATTGAGATCATCCATTCGTTGGAAACGGCTTGATTCAAATGTAAAAAGACTCCGTCTGCTGGATAGACGACCCGTAAATATTCCTGCAGCTGATCCACAACAGGAATCAAGTCAGCAAAACTGGCGTAGCTATTCGCATCAAAAGCCAATTGCGGCTCAATGGCTTCCCAGGATAACGTATGATCGACAAACAAGGCACCGATGATTTTTGCTAAGTAAGCAATATCAAAGCCCATCGCATCACTGGAATAACGTAGCGCCAGGCGATTGCCATTGGTCAATTCTTCATCTGTCAACTGGTCCAACTGTTCTTGGGTAAATGCGGTCACACTTCCTTCAGTGATCCCTTGGGTTAAGGCGCTACGCAGCGAACTAGGTTCATCGGCTAACGTGTTGATCTCACTGACATCTTGCGTCCCCGTCTCTGCTTGGATCGAGGCAATAACAGCTTCGGAATCGACTGGTTCTTGATTCTCGGTAGTCGTAGTTTCTGAAGCAGCGGATTGATCCGTCTCTTGATTTTCTACTGTACTTTCTTGGACAGCAGCTTGTGTCTGATCCGTTCCTGATTGCTCCTCTGATGAAAGCGTCTCGCTAACGGCAGCCTGATTGCCACTTTCACTCGTAGCTGTTTCATCTGCATGAACCATCAGTGGTGAAAAAGCCAGCGTCATTAGTCCGAACCAAATTATTTTTTTCATCCTCATTGCCTCCTCGAATGGGATCACTCCCTTTGTAACGAAACTGTAACATAAAGGAAAATTTTTCGCAATCTATTTAGTAACTTCTTAAAAAAAACCTCTATCTTTATCCGATAGAGGTTTTAACATTATTTTATCGTTGCCACATGCATGACGGCTTGACCCGCTTTTGTTTCTGTTCCTGGTAACCCTTCGATATTGGTTACTTGCTCCATATTGGTGATGATCACGAGCATCTCAGAAGCTTTGCCTTTAGCCGTCAACTGTGCCAAATCGACTTGGGCAACTTGGGTAGCTGGTGTCACGGCTTGGCCTTCCTCCACCAGGATCTCAAAAGGTGCTCCTTGCAATTCGGCGGTGTCAACACCCATGTGCAGCAGAATCTCTAGCCCGCTGGCAGTCTTGATCCCCAATGCATGTTTCGTGGGAAAAATCGTCGTGACGGTTCCTGCTGCTGGTGCATAGATCGCACCATTGTCTGGCAAGACGAAATACCCGTCGCCCATCATTTTTTGCGAAAATACCGGATCACTTGATGCACTGATCGCTTTTGTCGTGCCTGTGGCTACTGCGTATAAAGGGGTATCGATCGGTTCTTTTGATGGAGTTGCTGTCGTTTCCTTTGCAGCCGTTTCACTCGTTTGTTTTGGTTGCGGTCGCACAGTAACGGTTGCAGCTGGTTTTGCTTCTTCTGCCTCGCTTTCTTTGACTGCTTCTAAGCGATCTTTCGGAATCCCAAAGAAGTAGGTGGCAACGAAGCCGCCAGCATAGCCTGCTAACAAGCCGAAAATATAGCCCATCCAACGGCCGTTGGCAATCAAGGGGATCAAAGCTAGCCCTGACGGTCCAATCGCCGTTGCGCCGATATTTGTCAAAGCGCCAATGACCGCACCACCGATCCCACCACCAATACAAGCAGTGATAAATGGTCGACCTAATGGCAACGTCACTCCGTAGATCAATGGTTCGCCGATGCCTAAGATCCCAACTGGCAATGCGCCTTTGATCATTTCAGAAAGCTCTTTGTCTTTACGTAGTCGTACCCATAAGGCTAAAGCTGCACCGACTTGACCAGCACCAGCCATGGCTAAGATCGGTAATAATTGCGTGCTGCCTGTTGCTTCGATCATTTGAATGTGGATCGGGGTCAAAATTTGATGCAAACCAAACATGACCATTGGTAGGAAGGCCGCCCCTAAGACAAACCCAGAGAAAGCACCGCCCACGTTCAAGACCCAAGTGATCGAACCGACTAAGCTGTCAGAGATCAGACCTGCCAATGGCATGATCAAGAAAATCTCCGTCAAACCGATGATCAGCAAACACAACGTCGGGGTCACGATAATATCGATCGCTTCAGGAATCACTCGATGCAGCACTGCCTCTAATTTCGCCAAAAGCCATACTGCGAAGATCACACCGATGATCCCTCCTTGGTTGGCAGCTAAAGCTTCGCCAGTGAACAAGTTTTGGATCGGGGCTTCTGGGTTCATACCTGTCAGCAAGATGATCGAGCCGATCACGCCACCAAGGGTTGGATTGGCTTTAAAGACCTGCGCTGCATTGACCCCAGTAAAGATCGCTAAATAGGTGAACATCCCATTTCTGAGGACGTTTAAAATCATGACATAATAATTCCAAGTATCTCCATCTAATCGGCCAGCCGTGATCATATTGGTCAGGACAGAAGCGATCCCTGCGACGAGTCCTGCACCAACGAAGGCTGGAATCATTGGAACAAAGATATTAGAAATATCTTTCAGCAGCGACTTTAATGGCGATGATTTTTGTTTGGCTTTTTGGGCTGCTTTCATCTCTGCCGTTTTTTCTGATAACGCCTCTTTGCCTGATTTTTGCGGTGGGATCTCTTGCCCTAAATCAACACCAGCTTTTGCCACCATTGCATTGGCTACTTTGTTGACTTTCCCTGGTCCGATAATGACTTGCAGCTGCTCATCATTGACCACACCCATCACACCGGGAATCTCTTTTAACCCTTGTTGATCGACCTTGTCGTGGTCGCGGACGGTCATTCGTACGCGAGTCATACAGTGATTGACTGTTTCTACGTTGTCCATTCCGCCGGCTTCTTGAAAAATCTTCTCCGCTAACTCTTCTACCGTCAGTGTTTCTTTTGCCATTACTTTTCTCCTCCTAACGCCGTTTTGACAAACCCTTGTGCCGTGGCAAGTTTTGCTTGTGCTTCGTCTTTCGTGCTATCAGTCAACAGCATCACGATCGCCAATTTGACATTCTGATCTGCTTCTTCAAATGCCGCGGCGGCTGTTTCATAATCAGCTTCAGTCGCCTGCATGATGATCCGTTTTGAGCGTTCCACCAATTTTTCGTTGGTCGCTTTCACGTCGACCATCAAATTATTGTAGACTTTGCCGATCCCTACCATCGATAACGTCGAAATCATATTCAAAATCAATTTTTGGGCAGTTCCTGATTTCAAACGAGTCGAACCTGTAAGAAATTCTGGTCCACAATCGACCTCGATTGGAAAGCTGGCATGCTGAGAGATCTCCGCATCTTTATTACAAGCGATCGTAGCCGTTGTGGCACCGAGCTCATTGGCATAGTTAAGCGCCCCGATCACGTAAGGGGTTCTGCCACTGGCAGCGATCCCGATCACCATATCATTTTGGTTCAACTTCAAATCGATAAGGTCTTGTTTGCCTAGCGTTAAGGAGTCTTCTGCTCCTTCGACAGCGACCGTCATCGCTTCTTCGCCACCGGCGATCAAACCGACCACCATCTCAGGTGATACTCCAAAGGTTGGGACACATTCGGCCGCATCCAAGACGCCTAATCGACCACTCGTCCCAGCGCCAAGATAAATCAAGCGTCCGCCCTTTTTAAAAGCGACGATGGTTTGTTCAATCACTTTTTCAATACTAGGAATTTCTTTTTCCACCGCATAGGCAACTTTTTGATCTTCTTGGTTCATTTTTTGACACGCTTCTAAAATCGTCATTTCATCTAAATTGCTCGTTTCACTATTGCGTCGTTCGGTCGTTAATTTGTCTAAATTGATTTTATTCATCGGAATCATCTCTTTCTAATTTAAATCGCATCCCTGCTTTGATTTGTTGGATCAACGGCAGATCGGCTGGTATCACCTGAGCGGCGAGGTTGACTTTTGGGTCTGCCGGCAAAGGTCGTTTGCACACCTGGATCTCTCCCATATAGCGCAAGTACTCTTGGTTATCGATCGTCACAGCCCCCACTGGCCGCTCTTGACTAAGTTCAGGTTTGACTTCTGGAATGGCATTGAAACGGGCATCGGCGCTGCGCAAGACATCCCGAGCTTCATCGTAACGATTTTGGTGATTCCCTAAGACGTGTTCAAAGTAAGTGGAACCAAGATCTTTGACCCGCAAAACGATCCGCGCTTCTTGCAGATACGTCGCAAACTGCTGGGCACTTTTTTCAGAAACCATGCCATCGCCAATGTAAACAGCATCGACTGAGCCAGTTGCCAATAAGTCGATCGCTGCGGCAAAAGGCGACCAGTTCCGGTGTCTTTCCAGTGTGGGTAATCCTTGAAATAACGGTCCGCGTTTCTTGGCATCCCCTGGAACAAAGGCTTGGACGAAAAAGCCTTGTGCTTTCAACCAGCGGTTCTTCTCCTGAAACCAGCCAACATCCAGTCCCGTTTCTGGTCGGGGGTAATAATTGTGCCAAGCTTCCAAACGAGTAAAATCGGCTCCATACGCCTGCAGCTCTCGAATGTCTTTTTCCGTCAATGTACTGGCATTCAAACTGATGGTCATTTCTTTTGAAAAAGCTGCGATTTGCTGATTGTCGATCGCATAATCCATTCGTAAACCAGTGACACCGATCTCCCTTAGTTCCGCCAGATTGTCGATGGAAAAGCCCGCTTCTGCTAATGCGTTTCCAGAAATATCTACCATTAAAGACAGCTGATGGTCTTTTGCGAAACCTCCCAAGTCCGTCAAACGCTGCCGATAAGTACTGCGATCATCTTCTGGTATGTGCATGGAGGTGAAAATCCCTTTAAAGCCTGATGCCATCGCAGTCATCTGCTCAAGTTCTGCTGCCGTCAAGTCTTCGTTCATAAATACAGAAAAGCCGAACATCTCTTTGCCTCCTTGATGGGTCACTTTCGTGATACCGTTTTCTATAAAAGCATTATAACTGATTCTTTTCCCATTTGCAACTATATTTCATAATTAAATCGTTAATATAGAAATATCGTTTCATTTAATAAGAAAGCTTTACCGTTTAAACTTTCTTATGCCCTTCTTTCTACACTTATGGTACACTTTATTAGGAACGAAACTTGCTTTCGTCATTTTTACATAGTAGGAGGAATCACATCATCAATGATTACAATGGATGATATTATTCGCGAAGGCAATCCAACCTTGCGTGAAGTAGCAAAAGAAGTACCTTTTCCTTTGAGCGAAGAAGATATCGCACTGGGAAAAGAAATGATGACCTTTTTAGAAAACAGCCAAGACCCAGTCAAGGCAGAAGAACTTGAATTAAGAGGCGGCGTTGGTCTAGCAGCTCCTCAATTAGATATTTCAAAACGAATCACAGCGGTCCTCGTCCCTAGCAGCGACCCAGAAAAAACTGAACCTGATTTTAAAGATGTTCTATACAACCCCAAAATTTTAAGTCATTCCGTGCAAGAAGCTTGTTTGGGTGAAGGCGAAGGCTGTCTGTCCGTGGACCGTGAAGTCCCTGGCTACGTGGTACGCCATGCCCGGATCACGATCAGCTATTACGACATCAACGGCAAAAAGAAAAAAGTTCGTTTGAAGAACTATCCTGCGATCGTCGTTCAGCATGAGATCGATCATTTGAACGGGGTCATGTTCTACGATCATATCAATCAACAAAATCCTTTTTCATTGAAAGAAGGCATTTTAGTCATCGACTAACTAAAAAGTCTCTACCGACATTTTGCGGCAGAGACTTTTTTTCTATACTATTGACTATCTTCCTTCACGGTTTTGGCATTAATTGCCTTTCGCTAGGCTTTCTTGATGATCGGCTTTGATTTTTTCTAATAACGCTGGCTGCTCAAAAAGGTCTAATGCCGTCAGCGCTAAAAGTTCCGCCGCGATGGCGATCGATTGCAAGCCTTTTTCACTCTTGGCAGCGGCTTTGAATTCTTCCGAATGACCCGCAATGTAGTCATCTGAAATCGAAACGGTGGGTTGGATCGTCGGGATCACTTGACTGACATTGCCGACATCAGACGAACCAAGGCTTGTTTTGGCTTCCGTATCGATCTCATCGGCAGGTACGCCCGCTTCTTGGGCATGGGCGAAGAAGATCTCATCAAAACTTGGTGTCACGATCACATCGTCGACGGAGTTTTGGAACAAACCAAATTCATAGGTCGCTCCCGTAGCTAAAGCGGCTCCTTTTACGATGTTTTCGACTTTCTCGTAGACATCATTCAAGGTTGCTCGATTGGCAGCTCGTAAATAAAAACGACCGGCTGCATATTCTGGCACGACATTGGCTGCCACGCCGCCATCGGTGATCACACCATGAATATTGACATCTTTTGGTAAATGCAGGCGCAACCCATTGATCCCGTTAAAGACTTGCAGCAATGCTTCTAACGCGTTGATGCCTTTTTCTGGTGCAGCTGCCGCATGGGAAGCCCGACCATAGAACTTGATATCCACTGGATCATTGGCTAATGAAGCCGTCGTTTTGCCATAGCGATGGGCTGGATGGACACAAAGAGCGGCATCGACATCATCGAAGAACCCTTCACGGACAAAACTGCCTTTAGCGGAACCATTTTCTCCACCTTCTTCTCCTGGCGTCCCATAGACTCGAATCTCCCCGCCTAGCTCATCGATGAAAGGTTGCAGAGCACTGGCAGCTAAGACGGAATAAGTCCCGAAGAGATTGTGTCCGCAGGCATGACCGATGCCAGGTAACGCATCATACTCGGCTAAAAAGGCAATCGTCGGACCCGGTTTCCCACTGACATAGCGGGCATCAAAGCCGGTGCGATGGCCTGCCACATCCTTTTTAACAGCAAAGCCTTCTTTTTCTAATTGGGCGATCAGGGCATCGGCTGAATAAAACTCATAGTTGCTGACTTCTGGGTGATTGTGGATATCTAATGCCAAGGCTTGATAAGCGGCTAAACGCTCTTGGATAAATGGTTTGATGGTTGCTTTCGTAATAGTTGCTGTTGTCATAATCAAATCTCTCCTTTTTATACATGCTTTTTCAGTTTTTTATCAAATTACATGGTGCTTATTTTGCCCCAAAGGTTTCCCAAGCAGGAACGCTTGATCCTTTTGACGTTTCCTCGATGACTTTTTTCGTATCCTCTGTTTGGTAAGCAGCGACCACTTTTTGGTAAACTTCATTGTCTTCCTCTTCTTTACGGGCGGCAATGATGTTGACGTAAGGACGGGCCGTTTCATCAACAGGCTCTAAAAAGATCGCATCTTCGGTTGGTACAAATCCTGCATCCACCGCCATGCCGCTATTGATGACCGAAACATCGACATCCGAAAGTGCCCGTGCGGTTTGCGCTGCATCAAGTTCTGAAATTTCTAAGTTCAAACGGTTTTCTGTAATATCCGCGACCGTTGGTGTTTGTCCGGCTGCTTCATCCACTTTGATCAATCCAGCTGATTGTAATAAAAGCAATGCCCGACCACCATTGGTCACATCATTAGGGATCGCAACTTTAGCTCCTTCCGCCAAATCGTTGACATCCGTCACTTTGTCGGAATAAATGCCTAATGGCGCATTGACTGTATTGCCGATCGATACGAGATCAGTACCAAATTCTTCATTATAGTTGTCCAAGAAAAATTGGTGTTGGAATGAATTAAGGTCGATGGAACCATCAGCTAAAGCTGCATTGGGTTGATTGTAATCAGAGAATTGGACATATTCTAAATTGATGCCTTCGTCTTTCAAACGATCCTTGACATCATCCCAAACGTCGGTGTCCGCCCCGATCACCCCTAATTTCACCGTCACTTCTTCTTGGTCATTGGCTGCGGCACTGCCATTGTTTCCGCATCCAGTAATAAATAATAATGCTGCCCCTAAGACGATTGATTGTACGATTTTTTTCATTTTTGCTTCCTCCATAGACTTGCTTGATTTTTTATTTGTACGTAAGTGGTGGTCAGTGTGATACTCGTTTAATGAGTAGGTTGCTGACAAATTGACTGATAAAAACGAATACCAAGATGATCAAGGTCGCCATGATCGTGACATCGGTCTGGAATCGGTTGTACCCGCGGGTGATGGCTAAGTTGCCTAAACCACCAGCGCCAACAGCTCCTGCCATGGCGGTCAATCCAATCACATTGATCACGGTCAATGCAGAGACCCGAATGATTCCCGCCACGCCTTCTGGTAAATAGACCCGAAAAATGATACCGAAAGGACTGGTGCCCATCGCTTCAGCTGCTTCTACGACACCGGGGTCAACTTCTAGCAAGGCGATCTCGATCTGCCGAGCAAAGAAGGGGATGATCCCAGCAATCAGAGGAACCAATGCTGCTGTTTCGCCGATGGTCGTTCCAACAAGGAATCGGGTAAAGGTTCCTAGTAACGTCAATAAGATAATAAAGGGGATCGAGCGGACCACATTGATGACTTTATCGAGAAATTCAAAGAGCGGTCGATTTTCTAAAATCCCATTCGGTCGAGTTACTACCAAGACGATCCCTAACAAGATACCTAAGATGCCCGCAATCAAAGAGGTCCAAAAAACCATATACAAGGTTTGGATCGTTGCTCTCACAAATTCATCTTGGATCGCAACAACATTGGGAAAATATCTTTCTAATAAGGCAGCCATCTAAAATCCTCCTTTAATCACATTGTTTAATGGTTCTGCATGATTTTCTTTTAAAATATTGGTGTAAACTCCTTGAGCCTTCAAGTATTCTAAGGCATGTTTACGCTGATGGTATTCGCCAGATAAGCTAACGACTAAGCTGCCGATCGGCACTTCTTGCAAGATCTCCACGTTGCCGTAAAGAATATTGGTGGTCACTTTGTAGCGGCTGTACAATTGGGCGATCAGTGGTTCATTGGTTTGATCGCCAACATAGGACAGCTCCACCAGCCATTCATTTGGTGCCAAGGAAGAAAACTTCGAACTGCCAAGGATCGTTTCTAAGGCTTGGTCGATGTGCGTCGCCGTTCGGATGAAATCTTTGGTCAATGGTTTTTCTGGTTGACTGAAAATCTGAACGCTTGAACCTTGCTCGATGACTTCGCCGTCTTCCATCACTGCCACTTTGTTGCAGATTTCTTTGACGACTTGCATCTCATGAGTAATGATCACGATAGTCAAGCCGAGGGTTCGATTTAATTTTTTCAACAAAGCCAATATCTGTAAGGTCGTTTTCGGATCAAGGGCGCTGGTTGCTTCATCACAAAGCAAGATCTCTGGATCATTCGCTAACGCTCTGGCAATCGCGACCCGCTGTTTTTGTCCTCCAGATAGTTGGCTAGGAAACGCTTGGGCTTTTTCTTCCAATCCCACCAATGCTAACAGCTCGGTTACTTTTTGATGACGTTCCTGTTTGGACCGTCCCCCGTATTTTAAGGAGAAATCCACGTTATCAAAAACATTGCGGCTGTCCATCAAGTTGAAGTGCTGAAAGATCATTCCGATCGTTTTCCGTTTTTCTCGCAGGGCTTTCGCAGAAAGCGTGGTCAGCTCGGTACCATTGACGACGACGCTGCCGCTACTTGGGCGCTGCAATAAGTTGATCACACGGACGAGTGTACTTTTCCCGGCGCCTGAGTAGCCCACGATGCCGTAAACGTCCCCTTTGTCGATCTCGATCGATACGTTTTTGACCGCTTGGATCGCGGGTTTCTTTGGTTGATTGAATGTTACTGATATGTCTTTTAATGAAATCATCGTCTTCCCCCTAGTTCTTGTCTTTTTCAATAAAAAAAGGCGTCCTCAAACAAGTCACCTGTGACTTGTTTGAGGACGCCTTTTTGCGTGTTACCACCTCAGTTTAAGCTGCACTCACATACAGCTCCTTTTCGAGTACGATCATACTCTAGCCAGATAACGGTCGCTACCGTCGTCGCCTTGCAAACTACTGCTCGGAACGAATCACTCCTTGGCCATTTTCTAAAAGTCGTTTGATGCTTCTTTTCAGCTACCGAAGCTCTCTGTTGAAAAAACGTGCTTTTGTACTTACCAATTCTTCGTGTGTGGTGCTATTTGATTTTAGGTATAAAAAAAGTCCTTTTACCAGCGTTTGCTAGTAAAAGGACGAATACTCGTGTTACCACCTTTTGTTTAGAAGGTTTCCCTTCCCTCAACCCAACGTCTAGTCGTGCTAGAGATTGGTGCACTTTGTAACGGTAGTGCGCATCCGTGATTGCCTACTTATCGACAATCAATCCTCCAAGGCCATTTTTCATCGCTTCTGACTTGACTCTTTCCACCAACCAGAGTCTCTCTTTGAAGTATCCGCGGTTACTTTCCTTCTCAACAGATTCATTATTCTTGTTGAAGAGTACTTTACTGGAAAATGAACGCCTTGTCAACAAGAAATCACAATTTTTTCATCTGAGGATTTGCCAAGACTTCCGCAAAGCGTCCTTGCCAGATCATTTCGTACCAATCAATGATTTCAGCTGCTGATCGTCCTCGGCTTGGATACGTCGTTGTGGCTTGGGCATACACGACGTTTTGATAACCCAGACCATGCGCGAATTTGATCGTGCCATCAAGGCAATATTCCGTCTGAGCACCAGCAAATTCGATACTACGCACTTGGTTTGTCTGTAAGACCGCTTGTAGATCTGTTTGAAAAAAACTATTGGCGTGTTTTTTTCGAATCAAACGATCCGTTGGTTCATAGGCCAATGCTGGGTGCAGTTGCCATGCTTTGCTACCGTAGGGCAACGTCTCCTCTTCATGCTGAACAAAAATAACTGGTTTTTCTTCTTTACGATATCGTTGGATTCGTTGGTTGACGAACAGCAATAATTCCGACAAATGGTCAATTGTTTGGTCATTTGTTTGACAGACCCCATTTTGCAAGTCAATGATCAATAAGACATCTTGCATCACTTCACTCCTCAATTTTGGTAGAGCATGCCTTTTTCTGCTAACTGTTGTTTGGCTTTTTCCAGAGCCGCAGGATCGGTGTAGCGCAACGTATGCAAGTGTACCCCATTGGTTAAATCTGAGAGCAAGCGGGCTTCTGCATGTTTGGTTTTGTTGATGAAATCAGTCACGTCTTGGTCTGTTTGGATCTGCAAATTGCCAGTGATCTCTCCATAGATCTCATGCTCAACGATGACATCGACCACTTCCACACCACAAGCGACAAAGATGCGCAATTCTTCTTCCGTTTGTTCAGGTCGATGCTGCACTGCTAGCTTACTTACATGTCCTGCCTCATCCAACAGCGCTTGGAGACGATAGCCGCGAGCCGTAGCCACAATCGCTTCACCAGCTGCTCGCAATAAGGCAATGTCCCCAACGATGATTTGACGGCTGACTCCGAGGGATTCTGCCAGTTTGCTGGCACTGATCGCTTTGTCCGCTTGCTTCAATGCCGCTAAAATGTTTTCTCGACGTGTTCCTCCATCCATACTCATTCCTCCAATTGATTCTCTTGATAGGTTTTTGAGTGGTTCATAATTGATTGAAACATAGCCAAAATCGTTTCTTCATAGGCTTGATTAGAAATCGCCTGCCGAATGTTTTCCAGCACTTTCTCTTCACGATTTTCATCTAATACTGGCAATTGACTGCTTTTCTTCAATTGTACGATTTCGTTGACCGTGCTCATACGTTTTTCCAAAAGATGCGTGAGTTGCCAATCAATGTCATCGATCGCTGCCCGCTGAACAGCCAAGGGATCTTGCTGGTTGTTTTCTTCTTCTAAGTCGATCGTCTTGATGACCCGTGCTGGATTTCCCGCCAGCACGACATTGTCGGGGAATGATTTGGTAACGACACTGCCAGCGCCTACCACGACATTGTTGCCTAAGCGGACCCCTGGCAAAATCGTGGCCGCACCACCGATCCATGCGTTGTCGCCAATCACGATCGGTGCCCCTAATTCTAAGCCGCTATTTCGTTTGACCGGATGTAATGGATGAGTCGCCGTAAACAACCGAACATTGGGTGCCAGCATACAATTGTCGCCAAAGGTAATCGGGCAAACATCTAATAGCACACAGTCGTAGTTAGCATAGAAGTTTTTGCCGACAGAAATATTGTAGCCATAATCAAAGCGGACATTCGGTTCGATATAGATTCGACCAGTCACAGAGCCGAAAGTTTCTTTTAGTAACTGCTCTTTGATTTTTGTATCAGTTTCTTGGTTGATCAGGTTCATTTGTTCACGGGCATATTTTCGATCTGCCACCAATTCTGGATCTGGGGAAAAGTACAATTCGCCAGCAATCATTTTCTCTTTTTCGGTACGTTGTGTCATATCATAAACTCCTTCATTCAATTTTCTGGAAAAACGTTTCGGCTGCTGCGGTCAACATGCCATATTCATTCGGGATCGCCAATGGTTCCTTATTGATGACCAACACCTGCTGGCTGTAATCGACTAGCCCTGCAAAAGGATAGACTTGCAGCGAAGTCCCCACGACCACCGTCAGGTCGGCTTGAGCAACGGCTTGAATGGCTCCTTCAATGGTTTCATCAGTAAATCCTTCCCCGTAAAGCACGATCGCTGGCCGAATCTGACCGCCGCACCCTGCATGGTGCCAATCTTGCAAATACGCTTGCCAAGGTACCTGATTGCCGCATTTTCGGCAATAACAGTTGTACAAAGAGCCGTGAAAATCGATTCTTTGGTGACTGCCTGCTTTTTCATGCAAGCCATCGATGTTTTGCGAAACGACCCAGACGGTTTTCTTCGCTTGCAGCTCAGCCATTTTTTGATGAATGATATTAGGCTGTGCTTGAGGATGGTAGAGGTGCTTGACGAACTGATAAAATGTTTCCGGTTCGTTTTCTAAACAGTCATGGCTTAACAAATACTCTGGCTGTGCCACTCCTTGATAGACCCCTTTTAAGGAACGGTAATCAGGAATGCCAGATGGGGTCGAAACACCAGCCCCCGTCAAAAAGGTCACGGATGATGCGGCGGTGACCGCTGCGATTGCTTGCTCAATAGATACCTTCATCGTTCTAACTTCCTTTATGGCTTTTCTCTTATTCTAACCGAAAAAGAACCGTTTTTGCGAAAAATCAGCCATTTTCTTTTTTAAAAGCAACTAATGCTTTTTCGTGCGGAATTGCTTATAATAGATGCAACAAATGCAAGGAGAATGGGAAAACCAAATGAAAATTTTGATTATCGAAGACAACAATGAGATCAGCGAAATGTTGGCTACTATTTTAGCAGCTGACTATACTGTCCAGCAAGCCTATTCAGGCACGGAAGGTCTGCTACTTTTTCAGCAAGATGCTTTCGACTTGATTTTGCTAGATCGAATGCTCCCTGGTAAAGATGGGACACAAGTCTTGCAAGAGATTCGCCAAACCTCCACGGTCCCCGTCATTATCTTGACTGCCTTAGATGAACCAGCCGATGTTTCCACCCTTTTGCTGGCGGGTGCCAATGATTACTTGACCAAACCCTTCAATGTCGAAGAATTAAAAGCCCGTATTATTGTTCAGTTGCGCACAAATAAACAAGCCCCTCCTGTTGCCAGCAGCCTCTCGTATAAAAACATTCAACTGTTGCCTGACTCGTTTCAGCTGCAACGAGGAGAAGCAACGGTTCAGTTGAAGAAAAAGGAGTTTGAGATTTTTTCCCTGCTCTTAGCCAACCCCAAAAAAGTTTATACGAAAGAAATGCTCTATGAAGCTGTTTGGCAAGAACCCTATTACGGTGAAGAAAACACGATCAATGTCCATATCAGCCATTTACGCAGCAAAATCAAAACACTCGATCCAGAGGAAGCGTATATCGATACTGTCTGGGGCATCGGCATCAAGTTAGCTTAAAAAGGAGGAACCCCATGCATATACTTCAGTTTTTCGCTGCCTTGATCGTTGCTTTATTGATCGGTTACTGGCTATTTTTACTGTATGATCTGAAAAAGTACCACCAACAATTAGCAAGAATCAGCGAAATCGAAACAAATCAAGAGATCCATTTGCAGACCCGAGTGCCCGCTTTAAAAGCGATCGCCTTGTTAAACAATCAGATACTTAGAAAAAATAAGCAGCAACACTATCAAATGCTGCAAGAAAACCAGCAATTGGAACAAGCCATTCAAAATATCTCTCACGACTTGCGCACACCTTTAACGGTCGCCAGCGGCTACACACAACTGCTGCAAGCCGATACGACCCTCAACAACCAACAGCTGCAGCTGTTGGAAAAAGTCAGCAGTAACCTAGAAAAAGTCGAAAATCATCTGGAACAGTTATTGACCTATCAGCGCCTCAAAGACAATCAACTGGCTTTGACCTTAGAAGAATTCGATCTTTCTCGTTTGCTGGAGGAGGAACTGCTCCAGCTCTATCCTTCTTTTGAGGAAAACCATTTATCACTGACGGTTGCGATCCAACCCAATATCATGATCATTTCAGATAAAAAAAGTTGGCAGCGTATTTTTCAAAATGTCCTTGGTAATCTGCTGGAACATGGCAATGAAACGGGAACGATCCGCTTGAAACAACAAGGAGATCGCATCGTTTTCCAACAGGAAAATCAGCTGAGGACACCGATCCAGCACCCAGAAAAATTGACTCACCGCTTTTATACGGAAGACCTTTCACGGCACAAACAGCAAGCTGGACTTGGTCTGTATATTATCGCGGCATTGACTCATGCATTAGAGGGCAAGATTCAACTGGATACAACCGAAGAGACGTTTCGTTTGACTTTGGCTTGGCAGCAGTCTGCTAAGTCCCATTAAACACTGGCTACACGGACAAAAACGCCCAACAGTCTGACCTTTTGCGGTCGGTCCTGTTGGACGTTTTTCTTTTCTTTATAATTCTTGTCTCTTAAACACCAGATGTGCAGCCAAAAGACAAAGCAACAAACTAATCAGACTCCCAACAAAAATTGGTTGAACCATTTCCCACGTTTTGAAAGTGGTCATAGTCACCATCTCTAATCCGCCTTGGAAATCCAAGTATTCTAAGAATTTCCAGGTTGGCAAAGAAAAACGTGCAATCGCAAAGCCCATCGGAATAAAGATCGTCGCCAACACGCTGACTGCTGTATTTTTGGTCAAATACAACACCAACAAGGCAAAAGATGAGGTAGCCAGTAAGATCAATACAAAGCCAGCGAAATAATACACTAAGTTTTCTAGCTGAGAGATGTCTTCAAAGCCGGTACCGCCAATGATCGTTCCCGCAACAAAGCTCACTAAGCAAATAGCCAAAATTTGCAAGACAAGTACCAACGCATACACCAAGAATTTTCCAAAAAGATAGGCGGGTTTAGAAACACCGACGGTAATGATATTCTTCATCGTCCCTTTCGTGTACTCACTCCCTAAAACTTGCATCACTAACGGCAGTGAATAATACAATAACATGGAAGACAGGCTGGTCTGGATCGCAAGAAAGCCCGTCATTTCGGCAAGGCTGCCTGTGGTTTGCGTACTATCTCCCAGGGTGACTCCCACGTCACCATTTGAAACAACCGCTAAAATCACCAACAATAAAATAATTCCTTCTGTGATCCAAAAACTTTTACTTTTAGATAAACGATACAAATCTGCCCGAATAAAATTCAACATCTTAATTTCCCCCTTCACTTGTCACTAACTCTTTGAAATACGACTCTAGGTTTTCCCCTTCAAAAGAAATCTGGTCGATAGCGATCCCTTCATAAACCAATTGACGGATTAGATCACGAATCAATACATTTTCTTGGTAGATGTGGATCTTGTGGTCACTGACAACTTTATATTCAGAAATCAGTTGACTGTCCAGTAAGCGGCTAGCTGTGGCTACATCATCGACTTCTAATTGAATAAACCGTTTCGCCATCAGATCGAATTCGTGTTTGGTCATCTCTTTGATCAGACGCCCCTCACTAATGACCCCAAAGCGTGTAGCCACTAAGTACAGCTCTTCTAAAATATGGCTGGAGATCAAAATCGTCATGCCGCGTTCTTGATTCAATCGTAAAAGCAGCTCTCGAAATTCAACGATCGCGACAGGATCCAAGCCATTGATCGGTTCATCTAAAATTAGAAAATCTGGCTGATTCAACAAAGCAATCGCTAAGCCCAGTTTTTGTTTCATTCCTAAAGAAAAATCACGGTATTTCTTGTTGCCGACATTGGTCAAACCAACAAATGCCAGTGCCTTACTAACGGCATCAGGTTCCACCACCCCGCTGATTTTGCAATAATAGTTCAAATTTTGTTCTGCGGTCAATTGGTCGTAAGCGACTGGAGTCTCAATCACATTACCGACCCGTTTCAGCATCTGGATGTAGGCTTTGCCGCCTTCAACACCAAACAACTGCAGACTGCCACTGGTGGGTTGGATCAGCTGCACGATCGCTTTTAGTAAGGTCGTCTTCCCAGCACCATTTCTCCCTACCAATCCATAAATATCTCCTTTGGCGATCGTTAGATCGACATCATGCAGCGCCAGCTGTTTGCCGTAACGCTTGTTTAATCCTTTGATTTTAAGAACATTTTCCATTTCTACTTCCTCCTTGCTTGCTTCTGTGATCATTCTAGCAAGCAGATCTAAATCAGCTATTAACTAATTATTAATTGATTCTTAACTCGTATTTTTTTGCAAAAAACAACTTATTTCTATTATACACAGCTGAAAATAACCCCAGTGAGAAAAATCGTCCCTTTTCCAGCAAACCCACCAATAGCAAATGTAGCAGACGATCTTTTCATTACTGCTTTTGCTCTTTGTTTTTTGCCTCACAAAGAAAGAGATTCCTTCATGACAAGGAACAAAAAACGTGGTAAACTAGTCACGAATCAAAGTGAGGTGAAATACATTGGTAGCAGCTATTATTTATTGGGCAATGATCATTATCAGTTTCGGTTGGTTGGCAGTCAGCTTATATTTCTCTATCTTCTATTTAGCACGTAAAGAAAATGGCAATTTATGGGCATTTGGCTTTTTAAATGTCATCACAGCAATCATTCAAGCCATCGTCCTTGTGGTTTACCGTACCTTAGGACAAGATTGGGGCGTTACACAATACTCAAGCCTCATCTATCTAGCACTTGGCTTATTGCTTGGCTTGACAGTCATCCAAGCTGTTTTAGGCCGTGAACCAAAAGCGAAAGTCGCTTAAGGGTTCCAATAGACACTCGTAAAAACGATCCGCTTTCTCTTTGATAAAAATAGGGAAATGGTCGTTTTTTTGTTAAAAAGAATTGACATTTGGGTGCTTTTCTTCTAAACTCTGAGAAGAATCAAATTAAATACGAGTACCCTTTAACATTTAGGTAGAGGTCGCGAGGTTCATTAATCCTGCTGAGTGAAGCAACACGTTTACAGCAGAGCTAGGGAACATCGCCGAAACAAGATCGGTTTTGCTTGCATCGATTTTGTTGGGCCGCAAATGAACAATTTGCGGACTGTCTTAGCTTGTCTAAGTTGCGCTATGTTTTGTGAAAGGTTTGTCGACGATGACCTGTCAACAGCCGTTTTCCAATCATGGAGTACGGCTGTTTTTTTGCTTTTTCATCCTTACCTGCTTGTCCAACTCGTGAAAGGAAAGAGATAAAATGAAAAAAAATAATTGGATCTGGGCGGTCTTCGCCCTCTGTCTAACCCTCATTCAGCTGCCCCTAACCGTGCAAGCGGATGACCAAACGCCTGCGGAACAATTCCGTGTCGGTATGGAGGCAGGCTATGCCCCCTTCAACTGGACGCAAACGACGGACGCCAATGGTGCCGTGCCGATTTCTGGGGAAGAAGGCTCGGCGTTTGCCGGCGGTTACGATGTCCAGATCGCCAAACGAATCGCTGAAGGTTTAGGCAAGGAATTAGTGATCGTTAAAACCCAATGGGACGGTCTGCCACCAGCTTTACAGGCGGGGACTATCGATGCCGTCATCGCTGGTATGTCACCAACGGCCGAACGCCGTGAGCAAATTGATTTTACCGATCCTTACTATGAATCAGACTTGGTGGTCGTAGTACGGAAAGATGGAGCATTCGCCGATGCCAAAAGCCTCGCCGATCTTTCGGGGGCAAAAATCACTGCTCAGCTGAATACCTTCCATTATACGGTCATTGATCAAATCCCTGAGGTTCAAAAAGAGCAAGCCATGCGGGACTTCTCCTCCATGCGCGTTGCTTTAGCTTCGGGCATCATTGACGGCTACGTCAGCGAACGACCAGAAGGCGTCACTGCCGTCGGGGCAAATCCTGATTTGAAGATGGTCGAGTTCGATGAAGGAGCCGGTTTTGAAACCAATCCAGAAGACGTCCAAGTAGCAGTCGGGATGCGCAAAGGCGATCCCGATGTTGAAAAAGTCAATGAGATCCTTGCAGGAATCTCTGAAGAAGAACGGGTTTCCCTGATGGATCAAGCAGTCTTAGATCAGCCTGCAGATGCCAGCGGAGAAACGGCGGATCAAGGTCTGATCGCTGATTTCAAAAAAATCATTGATGATTACGGCATGCTCTTTTTACGAGGCGCTGGCTTGACCTTATTCATCGCGATCCTTTCAACGATCATCGGATTGATCATCGGTCTTTTAGTCGGTATCTTCCGAACATTGCCGCTTTCAGAAAATCCAGTAGGACGTTTCTTCCAACGAATCGTCAACGGCCTGCTGACCATCTATATCGAAGTTTTCCGCGGTACCCCAATGATGGTTCAGGCAATGGTTATTTTCTACGGAACGGCTCTAGCCTTTGGTGTTTCCATGAATCGCACGCTGGCAGCTGTGCTGATCGTTTCTATCAATACGGGTGCCTACATGTCTGAAATCGTTCGTGGAGGGATTTTTGCTGTAGATGACGGTCAATTTGAAGCAGCTCAAGCCATCGGAATGACCCATTGGCAAACCATGATCAAAGTCGTGTTGCCGCAAGTAATGCGCAATATTTTACCAGCTACCGGAAATGAGATCATTATCAATATCAAAGATACTGCTGTCTTAAGTGTCATCAGTGTTGCGGACCTCTTCTTCCAAGGTACATCAGCCGCTGGAACGAACTTCCAATACTTCCAAACATTTGCGATCATCGGTGTGATCTACTTAGTCTTGACCATCAGTGCCACCCAGATCTTGCGCTTTGTTGAACGCAAAATGGATGGTCCCAGTGCGTATGTCAAATTAGAAGACATCAACCCGAACGAATAAGGAGGAAGAACATGTCAGCAATCATTGAAATTGACCATTTAAAAAAGAGTTTTGGCGACAACGAAGTCTTAAAAGACATCAGTTTGTCTGTTAATAAAGGAGAAGTTGTCACGATCATCGGTTCTTCTGGTTCAGGAAAATCCACACTTCTTCGCTGCATCAACTTGTTAGAAAAACCAACCAGTGGGCAAATCATCTACTTAGGTGAAAATGTGCTGGAAAAAGGCTATGACTTGCCGAAATACCGTACGCATCTAGGAATGGTTTTCCAATCCTTTAACCTATTCAACAATATGAATGTATTAGAAAACTGCGTGACGGGACAAGTCACTGTTTTGAAACGTGATCGCAAAGAAGCAGAAGCGACTGCCAAAGAAAAT
Source organism: Enterococcus casseliflavus (assembly GCF_029215545.1). Classification (NCBI taxonomy): domain Bacteria; kingdom Bacillati; phylum Bacillota; class Bacilli; order Lactobacillales; family Enterococcaceae; genus Enterococcus; species Enterococcus casseliflavus. The sequence continues at coordinate 3,283,359 of NZ_CP119393.1, forward strand.
CTGGAGCAAGTCGGTATGGCTCAATATGCCAACGCCAAGCCTTCCCAGCTTTCAGGCGGACAAAAACAACGGGTAGCCATTGCCCGTGCCTTATCGATGAATCCAGATGTCATGTTGTTTGATGAGCCGACTTCTGCACTGGATCCAGAAATGGTCGGTGAAGTGTTGAAGACCATGAATACGTTAGCTCATACTGGCTTGACGATGGTGATCGTTACCCACGAAATGGGCTTTGCCAAAGAAGTATCTGATCGGGTCATCTTTATGGATCAAGGTGTCATTGCCGAACAAGGGACACCTGAAGATATCTTTATTCATCCAAAAGAACAGCGCACCAAAGAATTCCTTTCCCGTGTGTTGAATTAATTTTCTGTCTTGAAACACTTAGCGATCTTCTTCCGAGCTTTTTCGTCCTTTTTCAGTACGCTTGGAAGAATTTAATGCTAAGTGTTTTTTTATTCTCTAAACGACAATTGTCAGAATTTATCAAAAAATCACAAAAAACCATTGCTATTTGTTAGAAACTTTGTTATTTTTTTTAAAACTAAGGAATTATAGGAGCTTTCATTTATGGAAAAAAAGTTACAGTTTAAGGATTATATGTATGTTGGATCAATGCTTTTTGGTCTTTTCTTTGGTGCGGGAAATCTGATTTTCCCAGTCCACATGGGACAAGAAGCCGGTGCGAATGTCGGCTTGGCCAATCTTGGCTTTTTAGTAACAGGGATCGGCTTACCGTTTTTAGGGGTGATCGCCATTGGGGTTTCCCAGAGCAGCGGTGTTTTTGAATTAGCTTCTCGAATCAATCGACGCTACGCACTTATTTTTACGATTTTGCTTTATTTAGTGATCGGGCCGTTCTTTGCTTTGCCCCGTTTGGCTACCACTTCTTATGAGATCGGGATCGCTCCCCATGTTTCATCTGACATGCAAACTTGGTTATTGGCGTTGTTTTCTGCCCTCTTCTTTGGCGCTGCCTGGTGGTTTTCTCGTAAACCAAGCAAAATCTTAGATTATGTAGGGAAATTTTTGAATCCATTATTTCTGGTCTTACTAGGCGTTTTGCTGTTTTTTGCTTTTTGGCAACCTCTAGGAACCATCAGCGATGCGCCGATCTATCCTAGCTATCAAAGCGATGCTTTCTTTACTGGTTTCACCAACGGTTACAATACCCTTGATGCGCTGGCATCTTTAGCCTTCGGGATCATCATCGTCTCGACGATTCGCAATATGGGGGTTGAAAAACCTACGACGGTCGCAAAAGACACGATCCTTTCTGGTTCTGTCAGCATCGTGTTGATGGGGATCATCTATACCTTACTTTCTTATATGGGAACCAAAAGTCTAGGGCAATTTCCTATCAGCGAAAACGGGGGGATCGCTTTAGCACAAATCGCCAACCATTACCTTGGCACTGTCGGCAGTCTGCTGTTGGCTTTGATCGTTATCTCCGCTTGTTTAAAAACTGCCATTGGTTTGATCACGGCTTTTTCCGAAACCTTTGCTGGATTGTTTCCCAAGCAAAGCTACGGGTTCTTTATCGCTTTGACAAGTATCTTGCCAGCGATCTTCGCCAATGTCGGCTTGACCAATATCATCGAGTTTTCTATTCCAGTCTTGATGTTTATCTATCCACTGGCGATCACGTTGATTTTGTTGGCGATCATCAGTCCCTTGTTTCATCATCGTGCCAGTGTCTATCGAATGACGACATACTTCACATTGATCGCTGCAATCATCGACGGTTTAAATGCAAGTCCTGCACTGATTACCAACAACGCTTTCGTGCAAGGAATCTTGTCTTTTGCGTCAGAATATCTGCCCTTCTTCCAAATCGGGATGGGGTGGGTCGTACCGGCTGCGATCGGATTTTTGATCGGTTTGCTATGGTCGTGGTTCAAAAAAGACCCTGTTTCAGCCTAAATTAGTTAAAAAGATGAAAATAACCTACCTTTTTTTAAAGGGTAGGCTATTTTTTTGATTAAAAAGACTGACAGTTTCGTAAAAAAAAGATACAATAGAGCCACAAAGGAGGATACCTATGTTTTATGAAGAACTTATGATGGACCCGCAAACATTAATTAAATTTAAAATATTCCGGCGTATGCTGACTCTGCAAAACCCTAGCCACCCAATCGCACAATTGGCAAAGGAAATGGAGTTAAGCTACCAACAAGCTTTTATAGAGTTGACTGAGATCGACCAAGATCTAACTGAGTTAACTCCGGATCATATGTCGATACTCGGTCGTGGCGGTAAATTACAGCCTCAGAATATCGCGGTAACGATCGATGAATACCGCTTCTATTTATTGAATAAAAGCGTTCCGTTCTTATATGTTCTTTACATGCTGAATGAAGACCATCCTACGATCACGGATTTTTGTGCAAAATACGATGTCAGTCGTTCAACGGTGTCTCGCAAATTTGAACATCTAAAAAAACATTTGAAGCAATTTCAGCTTCGCTTTACGTACACTGAATCAAACTTGGTGGGCGATGAGCGTCTTGTGCGGCTCTCCCTATTCAATATCATTTGGTTAGGTACTCGTGGAATAGAATGGCCATTTGCGATCGCTGAGAGTGAGACAGAAAAAATGGTGGATCGATTCACGGAGTACTTCCCAATGACTCATTCTTATCTTGGCCGATTAGAGTTGAAGTATTTCGCCGCCTTGATTCTTTTACGAATCAAAAAAGGAAATTTTGCCAAATACGACAAGCGGTACAATTTCCTAATGAAAAATAATCCATATTTCGATTTTGAGCGTTTGACACAAGTCGTTGATCCTGAAGTTTCAATGACAGACAAACAATTAAAAGGCGAATCAGGGTTTATTTACTTGATGGCGCAAATCTTCCCATTCTATTTGAGTCCTGAAGAAGAAGCGTTGCAACAAACCTTGCAATTCTTTTCAAGCAAACAAAACCCAGTTTATCCATTAGTCGCAGACTTGTTAGCAGAGATGAAAGCAACCTTCTTTGCTTCACAACCTGGCCTGTTAGATGAGCCATTGGTCGTGGGTAATTTAATCAATGTGACTTTCGGCAACTACGTTTTCCGTCAGCCGTTTCCAAATATCTATCGCTTGCTGACGCCATCGATCAATCGCGGGTCTGCTGAAGAGCAGCTGCAGCAAAAAATCGATGAATTCTTAACGAGTTATCGCGAAGAATCCGCGGTGGACTATATCAACGATGAAAACCAAGAGCAGATGGCAACGATGTATACCCACGCCCTGCTGCCGTTTTATGATCAAATCCGTTATTCGAATCGTTTACGGGTAGGGGTTGCGTTAGAAGACAATTTCTTAGTCGTTCAAGGATTGAATCAATTCTTACATGACTTGACCTTCGTAGCAGCAGAACCTTATGATCTAAACCAGCAAGAAAACTATGATGTCATCGTTAGTTCCAATCAGTTGATGAAAAAACTCAAACCAGAAAAAATGAGTTATATTTGGGATTATGCGGCAGATGATCGGCAATACATTGATTTGTATCGTACCTTGAAAAACCGTTTTGATGAAAAGAACCTTTCTCTGTAATCAAACCGTTACGGTTTCTTAAGAACTTCCGAAAAGATTTGTCACAAAATATTCATATTTATCTCGTATACTCTATGTATACCAACAAACAACCCTAACTAACACTTTTTCATTTTTAACTCCTTCCCGTCGGCCACCCACCGACGGGTCTTTTTTTGCTTCTTTTCGCAGCCAGCAAACTTAAACACTTTCCAATCTTTTCTCCACAAAAAATTCATATTTGGACAGTATAGTATACATAACCCAACAAACAACCCTAACTAACACTTTTCATTTTTACTCCTTGCCTGTCAGCTACCCACTGACAGGCTCCTTTTTTTCTTACGGGGTTTGCCGTATACTAAAGCCAGGAGGTGTCCTATGACAAAAGCCATTACGACAGTTGACCAATACATTGCAACAGCTCCAGCAGAACGACAAGCGACTTTAAAAAAGGTCCGTCAAACCATCAAAGCCGTTTTACCTGAAGCGGTTGAAAAAATCAGTTATCAAATGCCTACCTATCATCAGGGAGAAACTATCGTGCATTTTGCCTGCGCCAAACAGCATCTTGGCTTTTATCCCACGCCTTCTGCGATCACGGCCTTCCAAGAAGACCTACACCCCTACAAAACCAGTAAAGGGGCGGTTCAGTTTCCTTTTGCACAGCCGATCCCTTACGAACTGATCGCTGTGATGACCGCTTGGCGACTCGCAGAAGTCAAAAACAAGCACGCTTAACCAGCAATAAAAAAACCGCTGTGTCTAATGACGCAGCGGTTTTTTTGCTATGCACAGGCTTGTCTACAAGCCAGGTTTTGTATTCAAGGTGCTAACTTTCAGCACATGATGCAGGGGAATAATCCGCAGCTGCTGACGGTCGCTTTGTAATTTCAAGACAACTTGTTCTTTTGCTACCGTTTTGCCGACGATCCAGCCGGTAACGGTTTCAAAACCACCCAATTTCTCTGTTTTTACTTGCAGCACGACCAGGTGCTTGGCAGCGGCTGCCTCTTGCAGCGTTCGCTGGATTTCTTTGACTTTTTCAGACTGATTCTTCTTGTCAGCATCATCACTGAAAAAGGTATCCAGCAACGTTGTGGATGTCATCACAATGAGTTTGCCCAATTGTTTGATGGGCGATGGTTTCTTTTCCATTGGACATTCCTTTCTGCGCGTTGCAGCAGTTTATAAAAACCACACATACGTTCGCATTTCCATGGTTCTATTTTAGCAAATTTTTGGTAAAATACAAGCGAACACGCCTTATTTTTCAGAAGAAATAACCTCTAGCCAAAAAGGAATTCCTTCTTGTAGCAGTTGATAGGTCTCTTCGAAATCTCCTGTATAATAAGGATCTGGTACTTCCGCGGTTTCTTTGCCAGGAACAACACTCAAATACGAACGAATCTTTGCGGTGGTATCGGCAGGTGCCAGCGCTTGAAGTGTTTCAACATTGCTTTGATCCATGCCGATGATCCAGTCAAATTTGGCAAAGTCTGCTTCCGTGATCTGCCGTGAAATGAGTCCCTCGCTGGATAAGTCTGCTTGACGCAATCTTTTTTTGGTTCCGGGATGAGCAGAATGTCCGACTTCCCATGAGCTGGTCGCTGCCGAATCGATCTGCCAATCCAAATTGCGTTTTGCTATTTCTGCTTTATAAATAGCTTCTGCCATGGGGGAACGGCAAATATTACCTAAACAAACAAATAAAACTTTCGTCATCGCTCACTGCTCCTCTTTTTCATAGATTTGGTGGCCAAAAAATTCCACATCCTTCGCCAAACGAAACAATTGCGTTGCAATTTCTAATGGGGTCTCTGGAAAGTCGTTATGAATCCAGTTTTCCAAAATGCCTCCGCAGCCGTAGGAAAAGAACCGGCTATAAAATAGAATGTCTTGTTTCGTCAATTGCTGCTCTTGATCGACCTCCAAGAACAAGCGCTGAAAAAGCGGTTCTGTGATCTGTAGAAATCCGTTCATTAAGATTTCGCGGTCATAAGCCAGTGATTTGCGGTAAAAGGCCGGCGCTTGTTTCATTGCTTTCAGCATGCGCAAGGCGGCTTCTTCCCAGTTATCAAGGGAGACATCTTCTGTCGTCAAAAAAATCAGGGCATCTTGCCGATAGATCCATTGGATCAAAGCTTTTTTATCCGGAAAATGGTAGTAAAACGTCTGCCGATTGACTTGCGCCTTTTCGGCGATCTCCTGTACGCTGATTTTATTCACTTCTTTGGTCTCACAAAGGGTGATCAATGTCTGGCCAATCACAGCCTTCGTTTGTTTCCCATCCATCATAGGGCACCTCTTTTTCTTCTCTTTCTATCATACCAAATTTTCCTGCAAAAAAAAATCCTATCAAATGGTCCTTTTTCACAGACCTTCCCCGAAACCTTCATCAGAGCAATAGATTCTAGGCGCTTTTTAAATAGGACAGGTTTCTACAAAAAACGCCTGCCTCCATTTGAGGCAGACGTTGCTTTCGATAGTTAAACGGCAGGTTGCTCATTGTGCCATTTTGGTTTGAAACTGTTCTCTTCGAATCACACTGACTTTTTCAGTGAAATTGGCCCAGTCGATGGGTCTAGGTGGTGCCAGCCATAAGATATGGTCGATCCCCAATGCACCATAAAAGGGTAAGTTTGAAAGAATCAGATGCGTATGATCATCTGGGTAACTTTGGAATTGGACATTTAAATCGAGGATTTTTTCGATATTCTTTTGGATCATTTGATTGTAGGAATCGCCAAATGAAAAGTCCACGCAGACATACAAGGGAACCAAAATCTCTTTTAGCGGAATCGTGGAAATCAACAGAATCAGATACCTGAAAAACAAAAACTCTTTATTGTTCCATAAGATCGGCCGGTTGCGGCTTTCTTCCAGATAGTTACGGCAAAAGGCAGCATATTCTGGATAGGTTTCAAGAAAATACGTCACATCCATATATTGGTATTCATAGCGAGAACTAAAGGAAAACGACAAGAGCTGATAATGGATCGTTGTCGTTTCAGCATGAAGAAGTGCCAACGTGTCCGCGGTTAAGGAAAACTGCTGTTGGACGGCTTGAATAAATTGCTCGTTTAATTGTTGGATATAGGTTTGTTCTTGATCGATGTAGCTATTGTTGTCGATCAGCCAGCCCTCAACGATCAAAAAGCGCAAAATATCTCGTGCTTCACGTTCTAGCACTTCTTGATCGGTGATCGTCAAGATCTCTTGTAACCAGCGCTTCAATTCTTCAATAATCACTAAATGTTTGGGTAAGACTAAATCATTTTCCACATTGTTTTGCATGTAATGTCCTTTAGACATCCGCGCCAAAACAATGCCTAGATAATGTTTCTTGCGAATCCGCATGCGGGCAGACTGTTCTGGATTCAGCCAAGTACTTTCATTGAATCGATCAAACGTCTTTTCTTTGTCCAAGATACCTTTTGGGAAAGGGGAATGGTTCAAATAATATTCCTTCATAAAAAAGAGAAAAATAAACTCCCGAATCTCACTTTCTTCACCAACCAGCTGAAACTCTTTCGTCACTTCAATGTCGTATTCTTTCAAGATCAGTTTGAATTGTTTAAATTCTTTATAGACGGGATTATGACTTAGATAGTGATTGGTAGCAAATTCGTATAAAGAAGACAATTGCTCAAAAAAGCATTCTTTCAACATAGAAAATTTTAACGCTTGATCTAGATAATAGGTCAGTAGTGTGTCAGAAGTTGCCAGCCCGGAGGCATTCAATTTAATGACCGTCCCATCGGTCACGATCTCAAATTCCTCATTCAATCCTAGTTCATAAAAATCAAGATTCAATTCTTGAACGGTTTTGTTGATCAGAAATTCCGACATGGTCAATTGGTCCATCAATGTTTCCTTCGTTTCAGAAAGAGCGACTGCGTTTTCCAAATATTGTAGCATCATCAATTTTCGTTTGTCCGCCTTATTCAAAAATGTCACAAACATGCGTTTTCAAGCCTCCGTTATTTTTTTGGCCATAAAGAACGTTTCCTGAAAATAAATAGCATAAGCTGGCAAGATACGAAGGTTTGTCATCCCCGTCACCATCCGTATTATTTCCCGGCAGTGCTAAATCGACAGCCAAACGATCCGACGCAAAAACATCTTCCAACATGACTCGTTGTGCTAAGTGCTTCTGTTTTTCCAAAAAACTGCTTTCTGGAAATGCGGATTGTTCCTGTTCTTTTTTCGGAACAGGTTCCGGTTCAGGAGCCGGTGATTCTTTGGATTCTTCCTTTTCTGCAGGCGGTTCATCTGCTTTCTCCGTAATTTCTTCTGGCGGATCCTTTGGGACGATTTCTTCTGAGGGGTCTAGCGGATTATAGATAGTCGCAAAAACAACTTGTTCTGTGACAAGATCGATCATTCCAATAATCATGCAGGCACCAATGACAAAACCAAATCTGCGTTTCATTTCTTCACCCTCCTTATCAACAGAGCTTCTTTTTGATGCTCTTTCTACGGCGCTGAACGTTTCAACAGTTTGTGAACGCCAAGCAGACATCCACTAATTATAAATAAAATAACAAATAAAAGAAACCAATTTTTTTTAGATTGTTGTCTCCATAGCATTTCTTGTTTTTTAGCCATCACTCTCGCGTCTTGTGACGTACTGCCCATGGTCGCTGTGTTTTGCGACTGTCCGGCAGTTGCTTGCTCAACAGGAATCGCTGTCAGCACGTAGCGTTCTTCTGTTCGAGTAGGTGTGGGACAAGTAATCAATGTCAACTTTGGTGTCTGGTCATCTGTTAGAACCGACAAGTCGGATTCATCTACGACTTTTTTATCGATAATAATATACTGCTGGCGTTCCTCGAGGTAGGTTACGGACACTTCCATCCCCACCTGTGCTTCTAGCAATTGACCAAATAACAAACTTTGTCTACCGAGATGATGCCCTAAAACGACAAAATTGTTATTTTTTAACAAACGTTCCGGAAACATCACGACACCGCCTTTCAGCAGCTGCTGATTGGTTATCCCCACCAATAGCGGCTGCTGGAACTCGATCGCTTCAATTGCAACAAAGCCGTACCCGGTGATCGTTGCCGACTGCGGAGCCAATACATCCCCTAGAGCCGGCATTTGAATCGTTTCTTCTTCTGGAATCGTTGTCGGCAGCTGGGTCGCTATCGTCAATTCGCTTGTGCGTAATTGCCAACTGACGATGCTTTCTTTTAAAAAAGGAAGTGCCAACAAGAGGATACCTGCGATGATCAAGCCATCGATCAAGTATTTCTCAAGGTGCTCACGCTTCATCCGTTTCATTTTTTTTCTTTCGTCGGTACCATAAAAGCAGCAGTAAGGCGAGCAGCAGCAACAGACCGCCGATCAAGAAGTAAAGCCACGTGTAATCTGTTTCGATCGTCACATCTTTCTTATTAAGATCACGAGCGACATCTCCCGTCACTGTGAATTCTTTTTCGAAGCTCCATTTATAGAGATAGCTTTCTTCCTCGCCTTCTTCATTCTCCACTTTGTATTGTCCTTCATCGCTTTTCCCACCGTAGGCCACGGAAGTCAACACATAGGTCCCTGCTTCTAAACGTTGTCCTTCCAAGGAGATTGGGTACGAGAAGTTTGAATTAGGTGCCATTTGCATTCGTGAGGTATCTGAAGCATACAAGACGTCACTATCACCTTTCTTCCTCACTTCATTGATCAACCGCAAGGAATTTAAGTAAGCTGCTTCAGGATTTTGCAACGTAACATTGATGGTATTGCGGGCGTTGACTTGTCCCGGTCCAACATCCAGCAGTTTTAGATCCGGCGTGACTTCTGTTGTATTTTGACGGAGTAAAATCGCAACGACATAGGCATACTCATTCTTGATGGCTAACCCTTGGTCTTCTTCACTGTCAGCAGTATCGGTTTCCTCTGTCGTTTCTTTCAAGGTCAAACCACCGGCAATAACCCCTTCAAACGGTTCTGAAGGCATGGTGATCTTTAAGGGCAAGGTGATTTGGGATTGTTTCGGGATCGTGATCTCTTCCTCCACTTCAATCAAATCAGCCATATCATAAGGCAAGGTTTCGTCCGCTTCAATGTCGTTTTCGCCATATTCCACGACCCCGTTTAGATTCGTGGTAGCTGAAGCGATCACTGGCGCGATGACGACCTCTTGATCGGTGTCATTGCGCAATTGGACTTCTACAGTTTGAACCGCTCCCGGCTCCATTTTCAAGTCAAAATAAGTCTTTTCTTTATCGATTTGATTCTCTGGAATCACTGGATTGACGGCAAAGTTAAATTCAGAAGCGGTTCCTATGGTTGGTACAAAAAAGAAAATACTTGCGAATAGGAGCGCCAAAAGCTGTTTGATTTTTTTCATGATGGATGTCCCTTCTTTCTATGTATTCTCCTTGAACCTCGAAAGGGTTCAAGGAGAAAGCTGGTACTTATGGGTTGGTTGGTGTGTCTGTTAGTAACCAAGTAAACGTGGTGTTGTATTGGCTGGCATATTTCGTCGTTGAGCCTGGAACTTCCAACTCAATGCTATCCATGGCTGCAGCTAAACTATCGCCCCAGCTCATTAAATAGGTCCCTGCCCCTTCGCCATCTTGGGCACTCATCACTAAGGATTGGGCACCGTTTGGATTCAATGTGATCGTTGCGCTCACATTTGATGGTTTTGGTGACAATGAAGGAGTTACTACAGTTCCCTTCGTCAAACGAATTTGCGCAGCAGTCAATTCTTGATCTTCCGCTGTTTTGAACTGACCATTTTGGCGAACATTCAATGTCCAACCGCTCTCTGTTCCCCGATTGTCTGTCACTTGGACAAAATTCGGTCCTTCTTGATTATCACCAACTGAATCCACATATTTTTGAGTTTCCGCATGGTAGATCTCTGTTTTTGAGGTGATTTTTTGTGTGCCAAAGTAAAGGCTTGAAGCAAAATCAATCGATAGCGGTCCGTTCGTTCCTGGATTTGGTCCATCTGGGTCCGTTGGATCCACTGGTTTGATCGGATTTTCTGGATCTGGATCTGTTGGGCTGATTGGATTGGTTGGATCTGTATTTGGTTCAAAGGTGATTTGTCCATTTGAGTTGTAATCTGCACTGTCCGCTGCTTGTGCCAGCACTGGTGCTGCTAGGCTTAAGCCTAATACTGAGAGAAATGCTAATGTTTTTTTCATGTCTATACTCCTTATCCTTCCGTTCCTGGTGTATCTGATAATACCCAAGTCAATGTGGTTGTGTAGCTAACGGCATCTTTTGGGGTGCTGCCTGGTACAGAAAGTGCGACTGCTTTGGTAATATCGGCTTGTACTTCTTGATCATCTTTGTCTATTTCAGTGATCGACTCAACACTTCCCCAAGCATTGACCCATGTCCCAGCACCTGTTTGATTTGCTGCGGTCATCACCAATGATTCAGCACCTGCTGCATCCAACGTGATTGTCGCTTCTGCCACTGGAGCAGTGACGCCAATCGCATTTGATTTAACGGCAGGGCTTGTTAGAGTGATGACAGAACCAGTCAATTCTTGATTCAACGTCGATTCATTTTTAAATTGTCCATTTTGCTTCACAGACAACCGCCAACCGGCATTACTACCGCGATTATCAGTTACTTGGACATAATTGGCAGTTTTTAATGCAGAAGCTGTGCCATCGTCATTCAAGTACCCTTGTGCTCGTGCATAATAAATTTCGTTTTTATTGGAGATTTTATTGACACCAAAATCTAAGCTAGAGGCATAATCGATCGATAACGGGCCATTTGTTCCAGGATTTGGTCCATCGGGATCGGTTGGATCAACAGGATTGACCGGGTTTTCTGGATCTGGGTTTTCTGGATTGACTGGGTTCGTCGGATCGGTATTTGGAATAAAATCAACCGCCCCATTTGATGTGTAAGAAGCCGCTTCGGCTGCTGAAACCTCGGTTGCTGCACTCGCTGCTGCCAATACGGCAAGACTTAAAAAGACCCATGCGGTTTTTTTCATTTCTATTTGACACTCCTTTATCTTTTTTACTGAAAATCAGTGATTTTAATTGCTTTCAGGGACATTCTTTAAATTCCAAGTCAATGTCGTCCGATACTCTTTGGCTAATTTTACGGAACTGCCTGGTACGTTTAATTTTACTGCCGTTGACCCTTCCGTTGCATCGTTCCCAAACTTGTAAATCCAAGTTCCCATTCCTTTTCCGACAGGTGCATTGACCAAGGTGATTTCACTATCGGGTACAAAGGTATGACTTGCAGTAACTGTTGGTGCATACTGCATATCGGTGACTGAAGTTGCTGCACCTGAGGCGATCGATAATGAAGCGCCGACTAGCTCTTCGTCATCAGCCGTTTTGAATTGTCCGTTTTGCACAACACTCAATGACCAACCTTCTTGCGTTCCTCGTTTATCTGTTACTTGCACATAATTTGGTCCAGCAGCGCCAGCTGTGAACTCTTGCAGCTGTGCGTAATAATCTTTTGTTTCAGAAGTAATCAGTTGGTTGCCAAATTGAAAACTTGAAGCAAAATCAATCGATAATGGTCCAGCTGTTCCAGGATTTGGTCCATCTGGATCGGTTGGATCGACGGGATCCACTGGTTTTTCTGGATCGGTCGGATCAACTGGATTGGTTGGATTCGGGTCCGCTTCAAAAGTGATTGCTCCATTTGAAGTGTATTCAGCGGCATTAACGGTTGTTGGTAACAGAGCAGTGCTCATCAATAGAATGCCTGCCGTCAAGAAAAGTTTTTTCATTTTTTGTTCTCCTTTTGATTAAAATGATTCCTGCTGCCAACAAAACGACAAGACCACTGCTTTGATAGCTATTGAAGTGATCTGATCCTGTTGCCGGCAGAATATTGTTGCCTTTTTGATTAACTTGTTTATTCCCTAGCTGTTCTTTTACGGGCTCTTCTGGCTCCTCAACTGGTTCTTCATAGACGCCGAAAAAGGAAGTAATGCCATTGCTGTCATAAGCACCTGCTTCGGCTGCTGAAACGAGCTGAGGAAATATTAATAGACAGCCAGCAATAATACCGATCATGATTTTTTTCATTTGTTTTCCTGCCTTTATGGGTTGCCAGGTGCCGAAACCAGTTGCCAGCTCAAGGTTCCTTGATAGTCCCCAACTTTTTGCTGTTCGACTGGAACGGTAAGCTTGATTCCTTCATTCTGACTTTCGCCCCAGTGCTGATTCACGACGTATGTGCCATTTTCTGTCAATTCCGTTTCCTCGATGATCATTTCCCCACTGGTTATCATCTGTTCTTGACCGTTTGTCACAAAGCGGAAGACATCGGTTAATTGATCTGTCCCATCCGTTAATGGCTGTTGCTCTTTGACCGTCAAGCGCCATGGACTCCGTTCGGACCCTCTCGTATCTTTCACCGCTAGCTCACCTGTGATCGTTGGCCAATAATCTTGTGTTTCTGTGGCAACTTTCTGCTGCCCAAAATCAAAGTCTGTTGGCACACTGCTTAAAATAAGCTCGCCGGCAACTGCGACATTGACGACTTTTTCTGCCCGTTGACTGCCTGCTTCATAATGGTAAGCCGTTGATACATTTTTCAACAGCTCATCTTCCGTTGCTTGCTGGATCGCGGCAAAAGCTTGCGGATCGACAGTCGGTGGTATATTTGCCCGATTATCCGCAAAGATCGTCGTTGCTTGGGTATAGTCTGCCAGTGCTGCTTCATCGGTCAGCGCCATTGCTTCCGGTAAGGTCAACCGGACATCTTTTGCATAGACGGCAAATTGCCGATCGTCAGAAATGACACTTTCATTTTTGACCACCACCAGATTCACGGTAGTTTCTTCCTGATTCTGATCGTTTTCCCCTACTGAAAAAGTGATCGCTTGTTTGCGGTAGACCGCTGTTTCTAACGGTTCTTGAATCGCAGCTAAGACCTCATCTGTCAGCGTATCCTTAAAGAAAGGACGCCCGCTGGCTTCGAGATAAGTCACGGCTTGTTCTTTGGTCAGCGATTGTGCCTCTTGCTCTGTAAGGATCACATTGCGGGCTTGGACTTCCGCCTTATTTGAGTAGCGGACACTAATATCGTAACTATACTCCCCATCAGGACTCGTCCAGTCAACTGGCTCTGAATCTGGTTGTTCCGTCAACTGCTGATCCGTGCTATCCAGCTTGCTGGATTTGATTTGCCCCGCATAGACCCATGAACCGGACGTTTGGGTTTCTGGTGTAAACGTCAATGTTGGCAATTCCGTTACCGTGTAGGGAATCAATAAACGCCCTTTTTGCACCTGTGTCCCCGCCTGCTCAGTTCCCCATGCTTGCAAGGTCAGCGGCGTATTGTTCTCTTTGACTGCCGTTACATTGTGACTAATGGCGCCAATCCCGTTAGCGACTCCCGGTGTTTCGACTTCGTAGTTAATGATCGAACCTGGTATCGCAATACCGTACCCGTTGGCTGCATTGGTCACATCGTTGTCCCCGATGAAGGTTTTCCCAGTCGCTTTTTCGATCCCGCTGAAGTTGATTGGCGTGATCGCTGCAGCATTAGCAGCAGTTGGATTTATAGTCAGTACTTGATAGGCACTAACCGCTCCAAACCACGTCCCTTGACTGTTGACTCGAGAACCTGCATCATTGGTCGTCGTTTTCAGCCACGTTAAATGATCTTTGTCCGTATCTGGTGTTGCGAAATCTGAAAGATTGATTCGCCCCGTTCCCGGCGGTGACTCAATCGTCCCTTTGTCTTCCACCGTTAACTTCGCGCCTGAAATCAAATTCGTTGCAGAAGAAATACCGATACCGGCATCCTTGGAAAGATGGATGTCACCGAACTGATGATAGGTCGTTGCGTGATTCGCAGCAGTGGCTGAACGGCCATTTTTGATGTCTCCCCCATTGGCCATTAGCTTGATGCCGTTTGTCACATTCAATTCGGTAAAGTTGACGATTCCCAGACCCGTCACAGCGATTGGATCAGTTTGATAAGAAGCTGTCCCATCGACATTTTCACCAAAGCTCATCTTCACTTGATTGCTGCTGTTGGCTACGATCGTGTTCGTAAAGTTGTCTGACGCATTTCCGCCTGAAATCCCATTGATACTTTTGGCTCCTTGAACCCGCATTTCGACATCTCTTAAAATTTGGCTGGAAGAAATATTGGAATAGTACGTGGTGTATAAATTCCCGATACTTGATCCTTCTGCCTGGATATTCATATAAATTTTGCCGCTTCTTGTATTGCTAGCAGTCCGTCCACCATCGCCATAGATCGTTGCACCATTCAGTGCATCTGAGCCCGGCTTTGTGTATATGTTCAATGTAATCGTATTGGAGCTGTCGGTCCCAACGATATTCGTACTGTTAAACGGATTACCTCCTGAGATATTCGTTCCTGAAGGAAGGGCAAACTCACCATCGTAATCTCTCAAATCCAATGTCAAACTAGCATTTCCTAATAACCGTCCATTGTTCGTAACACCGCCTGAAAAACCATTAGACCCTGTACGCGGGGTGCCTGAGAAGTTCCCGCCAAACACTCGATTATCTGAGTTTCCGTTAATAGTGTGGGAAGAAGCGACACCATAAGAGGCACCGAGTGAAGCATTGATCACCCCATCATAAACCGTTACTGCGACATTGCCGGTCACTAATAAGTCATCCCAGCCGCCACCAGATAAAAACCAGTCTACTTGCCCATTATTTACTGTCGTTCGTCCATCTCCGTAAACGCGGCGTCCAGTATACCCTGTTCCTTCTAGCGTATCGACGATCCCCGAATTCAAAGTATTGGAAGAATTCCCCTCAATGACACCTGAGAAGGAGCCACCGTAGGTCCAGCGAGCAACCGTGTTATTTAAGATCGTTTTGGTATTTCCTTTAATATAGATATCCCAAGCCGTACCAGGATAACCACCGCCACCAACGATGTCCCAACCAGAGGCGTTTCCTCTTGTTTTGTTGGTTGTTGAGTAATCTAGATTCGTTGGTCTGGTTCCTGTGTAAGCAATCCCATCTCCCCCAGGACTACCATCCGAAGTGATCGTGCCAACTTCAATCGTCGTATTTCCTTCAACATAGCCGCCTCGACCAGCTGCCGTCGAATAAATCGCACCATTTGAAAAGGAACCACTGACTAGATGAGAAGTGATATCGCCATAAACTTTAAAACTTGCCGCTGCTTCTGCCAGTGCTGCTCGTTGTTCCGGGGTATAATTGTCATACGTCGTCGTATTCGAAGCCCCCATTGAACTTTGAGTCAAGGTACTAACGTTGTTTCCCCCGCCGCCGTTAAAATCACCAATCCCCCCGACGCTGGCACTCGGTCCTGCTTTCACGGTGTTGACGATGTTCCCTGTGATGGTACCAGTATTCCGATTGCCACCTTCAAATTCACTACGTCCAGTGGAATAACTGCTAGCATCTAGGTTAGTCACGATGGCATCCTTAGAACGATCAGAGCCGATGTTGCCATAAAATGAACCGCCTATGAAACGATTGGCTGTGCCTGACCAACCGCCTGCACCAGAGATCGTACTGCGGATTGTACCACCGATATTTCCATATTGAACGCCACCAGTAAAAGCACTTAAGCGAAAGCTTGTATTGGTCGTCTGGATCGTCGTTTCAACATTTCCTGTCACATTGGCTGTATTGGAAGCATTTGTTCCAAGACCACCGCCATAATAACTGCCTAATGTCCCATTCAAGCGATTGATTGCAACATTCGTGTTCCCATCAATCGTACCAATATTGGCACCTCCTGCAATCGTACTGATGCCGCCCACCGTATTATTTACGACAATCGCTGTATTCCCAGTCAATGTACCACCGCTTTGATTCCCACCATAGATGTTCCAAGTTCCAGAGCCTGTCGCATTTACAGTGATCGTCGGATTTCCAGTAAGGTCGCCATTGTTGCTTCCTCCATAAATAGCTAGGCCATTGCCGGTGGAACCACCGTTCAAGGAAAGACTATGCCCATTCATGTACATTCTCGTCCCCGTATAGTTGAGGTTTCGAATCACTACATCAGAACCGAAGTAGATGTCCGTGCCAAGTGCAACTGTTCGACTACCAGAAGTCAACGTTGTCGCATCTGTGATGGGATCATCGCCATGACCTGTGATGATCAAGCGGCTGACTTTTCCTTGTAGTGCATAGAAAGTCATGTTGGTATTATCAATTGTGGCTGGAATCGTCTTTGAAGTCAGATTCGTTGGCAGTGACAACGATCCACCCGAACCAACATACAAAGCAAATTCTTGGCCATTGCCGTTTTGATACATATCGAACAACGCTTGACGAATCCCTTCAGCACTATTGGTGTATTCTGCATATGCTGAATCATCTCCAGCTGGACTTGGTACAGCGATCACTTTCGTTTTATCGGCTTCTGCAATGATCTCTTTGATCGATTGTTCTGCCAACGAGATGTCCGCCGCTCTTGCCTTAACAGTCGGTTTAAAAACAGCGGTCAAGGTTTGATTCTCCGTGAGAATCAATTCGGTCAGCGCTTGACTTGTATAGACCGTACCATCTAACGACCAACCTTCAAAAGCAGTATCATCTTCAAAAACTGGTAAATCACTTTCTTTTAGTGCTTCCCCTTTGTTTTTGCTGATCTGAGTGCGGGTTTCCCCGTTAGCAAATACATGCTCCGTGTCTGTCAGAAAGGTCACCTGTACTTCTTCTGCAGCTTCCGATGAAGCTTCTGTTTCAGCTGAAGCTGTGTCAGTGGCTCCTGTAGACGAATCTGTCGAAGCAGGTTCGCTAGATGCTTGCACTTCAGTTTCGTTCGTCTCTTCCAGACTGTCGATCGATGAAACGACAGGGTCAGAAGAAGACATACTTTGTTCTTCACTTGTTTTTGTAACACTTTCGGCTTGTGCCACTACCATTGCATATGAAAAACACGGACCTGATGTTAGTAGAAAAACAAGTAAAGTTGTTAAAAACCGTTTCACTTTATCCCTCCTATCTTAAAAAAATAAACGTATCGCGCAGTGCACGCCCTGTGTTACAACTCTTAGTTTAGCGAGTTGGCGAAAGAGAATTATAATTCTTTTTTTCTTCCATTCAAAATTATGATTATAATTGATTTTTCATAATTCTGATTTTTGTAACTTCCACATCTTATAGCTATCTGTTACTCATCGATTGAAAAAAAGCGCAAATTATCAGGATGAATCATCGATTCTTTTCAAAAAACTGCTTTTCTCTTTCATAAATCATACAAAAAACGAGGGATAAATCAACACCATAAATTAAATTAAGATGAGAAAAATAAATAGAAAGTTAAAATATTTGACAAAAACTAATGTTCCAAAGGTCTTTTATATAAGCCAAAAATAGTAAGTTAAAAGAACGCTTCCCGTCTTCTCTCCGTAGTTAATGATAATGTTATAATCAAAAAATGAATAAAAAACGTTATTTAAAAATTCCAGCACACATAAAATAACAAAATAAAAAATATTATTTTTTTTATAAATCACTGATTTAGATAAAAAAAGGAGTGTTATCGTTTGAAATAACGCAAAAAAAGCCTCAAACAGCGTACCTTGTTCGAGGCTTTTTCAACTATTTTTCCTTTAATTGATCAATTAAATAAATGATCCACCATCCACAAAAGTGGTATAAATATGCTCGTCCGCCACTGGTTCCCCTTGGATCGATTGTACGATTTTCTCAGCTGCCACCATGCCCCATCGATGTTTCGAATAGGAGATCGTCGCTAAGCGCGGCTGCACAAAAGCGCCTAATTCCGTGTTATCAAACCCGATGATGCGGATCTCTTTTCCGATGCGATAGTCGGTCTCGCGGACATATTTGTAGACACCGATCGCCATTTCATCATTGAAGGCAAAGATATCAATGGGAAACTGGGGATCATTTGCTAAGAGCTGTTTTGCCGCTCGATAACCAGAAGGTTCCGTGAAGTCACCAGGAATGACTTCATAAGGAATACCAAAGCGCGTCAATTCTTTCGTACTGGCTTCCAAGCGCTCCCGACTGTCGTAGCCTTTTTCTGGCCCTGCTAAGAGGAAGACTTTTTGGCTTTGTCCAGCGATCAAGCGATCGATCGCCAGCGCCGCCCCTCCTTTATTGTCTAACAAGACTTGATGGATATTTTCATGAGACAAGACACGGTCTAACACGACGATTTGATGTCCTCGTTGGGCGTATTGCTCGATTTCCTTTGCTGGAAACGTCCAATCCAAAATGATGGCACCGTCCACCATCCGCTCAGGAATAAACAAGTGTGATTTCTTGCCGCTGCAGACGATCATTTCATAGCCGAAAAGTTCCAACCCTTTCTTGATGCCATCTAGCAATTCCCCATAAAAACTTCCGGCATAATCGGCGAGATAAACACCGATGATGTTGGTTTGTCTGCGTTTCAGTGTGCGAGCAGCCATGTTCGGAACATAGTTCAATTCGTTTGCGATCGCTTGAATCCGCGCACGGGTTTCCTCGGTCACTTTTGGACTGCCATTCAATGCATACGAAACGGTGGATATGGAGACACCCGCTTTTTGGGCAATATCTTTGATTCCTACCATGGCTTCTCCTTTCTTAACGATAAATATCGATCGTATTGGTTTGGTTTT
This sequence comes from Enterococcus casseliflavus, assembly GCF_029215545.1. Taxonomy (NCBI): domain Bacteria; kingdom Bacillati; phylum Bacillota; class Bacilli; order Lactobacillales; family Enterococcaceae; genus Enterococcus; species Enterococcus casseliflavus. The sequence goes on from NZ_CP119393.1 coordinate 3,302,444, forward strand.
CGCTTAATTTGGCGCAAAGCGCTGCTTTCTTCAGGACAAACGCACCTTGGCGGTAGCGATTTTCCGCAAACTCAGTGGACATTTCTTCGCCGTTGATCAATATTTTCGGCGTACTTGACGAATGATAGACGATTTCGACCGGCCGATCATAGAGTCGATACGTCAGTGTCAATCCTGCTAATTCCGCTGGCAAGACGGGATCAAGTTCAACGTGATCAACAAAGGTCCGAATGCCTAACACATTGCTGATCAACTGATTCATATAGATCCCCGGTCCACTAGAATAGATGCGCCAGCCGCCTTTGACGCCGACTGTTGCCTCCTTAAGTTTACCAAAATTTTCTTGGGCTTCAACCCTTGTTTTGAAATCGCCATCAGAACTACTGAAATACGCATTTGCTTGACGGATTTCCGCATTTTCGACCCGTTGAGCGATTTGGATCGGATTGATGACCCCAAGTGCTTGCCAAGTCTCTTCTTCTCGACCTAATTTCGCCATGGCCTCTGTAAAGCGGATGTGGGCGTGAACGTACTGTAAACCGATTTCTCGTCCAAAATTGGCTGCTTGTTCTGCCCGCTTGAAGTTGGTGCTGACACCACCCGCATAAGTCGCTGGACGATTCATCAAGCGCACCCCATCTGGAAATTGCAAATGCTCCTTGATGATCGCCACATGATGATCGGCTTGTTCGGGAGATAACAGCTCGCCGATCATGCTTTGCTGCATCGGCAGCAAGCGGTATTGGATACCGGTTTTCTTGTCAGTCGGATGGACCATCAGTTCCACGTGCTCGCTATCTTCCATATAGACAAATCCTGGCAAAGTCCCATCAGCTAACATGTATTTTTCAAAGTCATGTTTGATTCCCGCAGACAGTTCCGTTAAATGTTTGGCATACTCTGGGTCAACTGACTGCAACTGGTTGGCTAATTTTTTCAATACTTCATAGGTCAAGGCAACGGTCCAGCTGCTGGCCATTTGTTTCTTCAACTTACTGTTATTTGGCTGCAAGGTGTCATCCCAATCGCCATCACCATAACAAGACAGGTACGTTCCTTCCAAAAAGTTCGCTTCGATATACGCCACTTCTTTTTTCAAATGATCAAACAAAGAAGCATTGGTTCTGGTTTTCAAGAAGGTTGTGCGATCCGTATAAGGCAGTTCTTTTTCCAAAATCGCAAAATCTTTGGTTTTTTCGAGATAGTCACTAACGACTTTCATTGGCCAGACAATCACATCTCCGTGGCTCTCATCAGCTTTTTGTTTCTCATAGCGATCAAACATAAACCATTGTGGCCAGTTGCCGTCATCTGCAAATTGATTTTCAAACAAATGCTCGATGATGGATGCCACCATCTCAGGACGATTAAGTGCTAAGAAATACTCAGTCGGTCCTTGGGAAACGTCTCGAGTCCCCCAAGCAGCACCACCGTACTGTTCAAGGCCATGAGGAGACAAGTAATGAACAAGCATATTATGGGTGTACCAACGTGCCAAGTGATTGAAGGATGCGACGTCCGCCTGCGAATGTTTCAATTCAAACTGATTCAACAAATCATCGACAAAGGTCGTATAGGCAGTGTCTTCTTGCTGGCGATCTAATGTTTCGGAAACAAAGGGTTCACCAGTCAGTGTGCCTTGGATCACGAAGGAAACCGTCGCCTGTTCTGCAAAGGTCAATACGGTCGTGCTATCGTCGGCTGCCACATTGAAAATCGTTTCATCGGTCAGTTCAAAAGGTTGAGCCGCATGGAGATAATACGTCAATTCTGGATAAGTTTCCGCAATCGGTGAATCCGCTGTTCCTTTGATGGTGAGCAATTGTTGATCTTGCGAAATGGTAGCAGTCGGTACAGCTTCATCGATCCCCATCACAAATTGATTAGTGATGGCCCAGGTGTAGGCACGACCTTGTTCACTAGTGATGGTCGTTGCAATCGTGCGTCCATTTGCTTTCGTGAAAGTCGTTACTTGAATGACATCATCTGCTGTTTTGTAGTACCACGTCGCCGAATTCAAGCCCATTTCAAAGACAGATGGCATCGTTAAAATCCGCCATTGATCGCCGTCTTTCAAATAGATCCGCTGACCGGAACGTTTGAAAAGATTCAATGAGTTGCGGCTATTGCTCAACAATTTGTTCATGTTCGTATTGCCTAATACGATTTGGGAGTTAAACATCCCCGTCATGTAAACGGTCGTGCTCAAAATGGGTTGATCGACGATCAGATCTTGTCCGCTCATCAAAATATGTCCATGGGAGCGTTCCATCTGTCCTTCCTTTTCCTTCAACACGACATGGTGATAGTCAGGGGTAAAAAAGGAATACAGCTGTTCGTCAACGATTTCCACTGCTTCTTGCTGAGGAAATCGCTCGTTGATTTCTTCTGTGGTAAATGTCAGCCCTGTGAGCGGTTGATCAAAGTTTTTTCGTGGCTGCGCCGTTGCTTGCAACGAGTCGAAGGACAAGGCTTGATACGTTTCTTTCAACGTTTCAAGTGCAAACTGCGGTTCATTGACTGCCGTCGCTTGATTGGCTTTGACCGCTGCGTAAAAAACGATTTCCGTAGGTGTCTCACTTATTGTCAACCATTGCGTTTGCAGTGCCGTATAGGCAAATTCGTATTGATACACTTCATTGGCTAATGTCTCTTGGCTGAGTGCAGTTGGTTGATTCGTTTCTTTGTAGCTGCGACCGAAAAATTGATAGCCATCCGTCGAGAAGCCTTTTAAGGCTTGGAAGCTGCCCTGTTCCACCAATGGAAATTGACCATTTTGTGGTTGATTTTGGCGAGAAGATAGCACGATTTGATCCTTATCATGGCTAACATGATGGTCGATATATTGCGAAACGTAGGCTTCATTGGATTGAACAGCACCTTTGGCTGCGTTACCAAGATCTTGTCCGTAAACCAATTCCGCTTCCCCAGAACCACTCAATTGAACTCGCCAGAACCAGCAATCTTGTGCCAATTGGAAATCTACTTGGTAACTGATAGACTGGTACGTTCCAGTCCAAGTCAGCTGTTTGTCTGAGTAAGCAAAGGCACTGTTAGCATTTGAACCGATCAAGGGAATAAAGGACAACTCCCCCGCCTCACGCAGACGTAGATAGATTTGATTCAAACTGCCATCTAGCGCATTTCCGTTCAACTGATTGATCATCACACCGTGACTTTGGATCTCATATAAATCACCGTTTGGTAAAAATGTCACGGTCGTATTTGCGTTATTCATCACTATTTTTTTCGTCATAGAAACCTTCCTATCTTACCTAACTAATTGCAGGGTTGTTTGTTGGGTGTCTCGGCTGTTCCCACCAATCATGATGTGGAATTTCCCTGGATCACTGCTTGCTTGTTGGTTGCTGTGGACATAGCGCAGCAGTTCTTCCGTGATCTCAAATTGAACGGTTGCTGATTCGCCAGCCTCTAGCCAAATTTTCTTAAAGCCTTTCAGTTCTTTCACTGGGCGAACCACTTCACCGACTAAATCGCGAATGTAGCATTGGACCGTTTCCCAGACCGCTGCTGTTCCTTGGTTCGTAACCGTGATGGATGCCGTGACTGTTTGATCTTTGGTCATGGTCGGTTGATCCAACGTCACCGCAGAATACGCAACTGGGCTATAGCTCAAGCCGAAGCCAAATGGATATTTGGCATAATTGGAGACATCCAAATATTTTGAGACATATTTTTCATCCGGTGCACTTTCATAAGGACGACCGGTATTGTCAACGTTGTAATACACAGGAACTTGTCCAACGGTTTCTGGGAATGACATACTCAAGCGGCCGCTTGGATTGTATTCTCCCCACAGGATCTGAGCAAGTGCGTTTCCGCCTTCGGTTCCAGGGAACCAAGCCTCAACGATCGCTTTGGCTGCATCAACCCCTTGCAAATCAAGAGGACGACCGTTATAAAGGGTTACGATCAATTGCTCGTTGTATTCTTTCAAGGTTTCAACCAAGGACAATTGGGCTTGCGGCAAGCGAATGTCGCTGCGGCTGGCAGCTTCGCCGCTCATCCATTCCTGCTCTCCTAGTGCTAGGACCACTTTATCGGCTGCCTTCACTAATTCGATCGCTTCTTGGATCGCCGCTTCAGACGGTGCAAAATAATCAAAGGGCTCTTGACCAATCAACAGATCCGCACCCAAGGCTTGAGCACCCGCCACTAAGGTCACTACTTCTTCTTGTTTCCCTTGCCAAGACCAAGCCCCTAATAGATCACGGGAGTGAGCACCTGGACCCACGATCGCCACTTTTTCGGTTTTCTGCAACGGCAAGACACCTTCATTTTTCAACAATACCATTGATTTCTTTGCGATATCGCTGGCGATTTCTCGGTGTTCTTGAGACAAAACAGTGGCTGCTTCAGCGGCTTCATCAGCGCCGCGGTATGGATTTTCAAATAGCCCTAGTTCATTTTTCAAGGTCAAGATTCTTAGCACCGCTTCATCGACTAAGGCTTCCTCAACGGTGCCTTCTGCGATCAACTCTTTCAAGTTATCGGTGTAGCAAGTCGTCATCATCTCGATATCGACCCCAGCTTTGATGGCTAGTTCAGCGGCATGTTTTTCATCCTCCGCTGCGCCATGAGCGATCACTTCTTTGATTGCAGCCCAGTCAGAGATCACAACGCCTTCAAACCCGAATTCTTCTCGCAAAACATCACGGAAAAGCCAGCGATTGGCCGTTGCTGGAATGCCGTCTACCGTATTAAAGGAGGTCATCACCAGCTTGGCACCGGCATCAAGGGCTGCTTTATAGCCTGGTAAATAACTTTCTCGCAGTTGGCGTTCTGACATATTGACCGTGTTGTAATCGCGACCGCCGATAGCCGCACCGTAAGCCGCAAAATGTTTGACACACGCAGCCACGCGGTTGAAATCCGTTCGCAAATCATCCCCTTGATAGCCTTTGACAAAGGCTTCAGCAAAGCGACTGTTCAAGTAAGGATCTTCCCCCGTCGATTCCATGACACGGCCCCAGCGCGGGTCTCTTACTAAGTCCACCATCGGTGAAAAGGTCACATGCAAGCCAGAAACAGCTGCTTCTTTGGCAGATACTTCCGCCATTTTCTCCGCTGCTGCCAAATCCCATGAACTACCTAATCCTAATGGAATCGGAAAAATCGTCCGAAAGCCGTGAATGATGTCCGCCATCAATATCGTTGGGATATTCAAGCGGTTATTTTCGATATACTCTTTTTGGACGCGGATCGCTTCTTTTGCACCAGAAACACCTAGCGTTGTTCCCGCATTGTTGATGTTCTCTTGTGTCAGTCCTAAGTCGCCCATTGGGCCGGTTTTCTCTTCTGCTTTATCTGAATAAAAAGCCGCTGCCAGTTGCAGCAACTGATCGATTTTTTCATCTAAGGTCATTTCTGAAAGTAGTTCGGTTAATTTCTGCTGTTCCATTTTTATTCATCCTTTGCTTTCTTCAAATTGGACTTCTGCTTCTAAAGGAAAATGATCGGAGGGAAAACGACGATCACAAGAATCCGTTAGACAGGCGGTTTTGACCACCGTGAAGCCTTTCGTATAGATATAATCAATTTCTTCTAGTTCTTGCCATGGTAACGTATAAATAAAATTTTGATAGGAGCCTTTTGGCCCGTGATGGGGCTTCTGTCCATGTTCTTTGGCATTTTGAAAATGTTGCTCTAAGTACCGATGCACCCGCTCGGTTGGCTCCGCATTCAAGTCGCCCATCAGCAATACAGGATAGCGTTCGATTTGATCTGCCAGCTGCTCAAAGATCACTTTCATCCCTTCAAAACGAGCCATTTCTGAAATATTATCTAAATGGGTCGTGATGACAAGAAACGGCGGATTCTTTTTTTCCTGTAAGACTGCCCAAACACATAAGCGTGAATACGCAGCTTCTGGATGAATACTTGGTTCAGTCGGTGTCAATGACAACCAAAACGAACCTGAAGCTAATAACTCGAAAGCCTCTTTTTGATAATACAGTCCAATGCCTTCGCCTAAGCCATCACCATCTCGTTCAGCAGTGACGGAAGCATACTGCGCTAACTTTGCTAAATCTGCAAATTGGCTGGGACGAGCTTCTTGGATCGCCAGAACATCCCAGTCGTAGTAATCGATCAAGGAGCAAACCGCCTCCGATCGATAGTGCCATTGCCATTCTTGGTCATAGTCGGTATCGACTCGTAGATTGTAGGTTGCTACTTTCATCTTCATTCATTTCCTTTGAGTAATTTTTTGATTTGCTGCATTTCACGACGGATTTGTTTCGCTTCGCCGCCGCCATGCCCTTTATTTAAGTAAATACGCAATTCTTTCGGTCCAGGAATCTTTTTATAGGAAACGAAGAAATCTTCCATGGGACAGATTGGATCAGCACTGCCGACCGATGTATAAACAGGACCAGTTATCTGATGAGCAAAATACTTCAAATCAAAATAACTCATGACTTGATAGATCGTTTCCCGCATTTCTGGAAATTGTTCGATATACTCTTGAATCACATGGTAACTTCCTGTTTTTTGTTCGATCCGATGGACAAGATTGGAGTGGCTTGGCACATCGGCAAACGTCGCAAAAATTGGGACGTTCGTTAATGCGTTGACCAATAAGGCGATGCCGCCGCCTTGTGAGCCGCCTCTTAAAATAATGCGCTGCGGATCGATTTCCGGTATCTGTTGAAGGACTTCTAGTGTGCGCAAACTATCTGCGACCAATCGCTTCATATAAAAATCTTCTTTTTTCAAGATGCCGCGTCCAAAAGGTGCTTCATGCTGCGTGGTTTCATAAGGAACTTGATCTTGCGTGCGTCCCCCTTGTCCACGATTGTCGATGACAAGACAGCCGCAGCCGATCAGTAACCAATGAGCGAATTGGAAGGGTTCTTGCACATGATTCATATAGCCTAAAAAATCAATCACGATTGGACAATCTGCCGCTTGTTCTGGCAGCAGCAGATGCCCATAGATCGTTTCATTACCAAGACTTTGAAAAGAAATCGTAAAACAATCGATCCCTTTTAGCAAAGGCGTTTGTTTGGTTCTTTCAAAGGCTAGCGGAAGGGCGTCAAGTTCTTGTTGGACCGAAGCCCAAAAACAGGATTGATCAGTTGCGGTCGATTCAGTCATTTGTCTCTTCTCCCTTCGCTAATACTTTATTGAAAAACAACACTTGTACAAAGGCTGATCCTGAAATGCCTAAACAAACAAATAAGAATAGGTTTACTTTGCTGCACAATACAAAAACAATGATTGGGATCACCAGTAAAATGATCGCATTCGCCGTACTGCTAAGAACCGCATAGGCCGTTTCTTTCGCTGTTTCTTGCAATGATTGCGCAAACAAACTGTACAAGAGAACGAACACGACGAGATACAGCGCAGCCAAGCTGACGAGGATCACGGCTAAAACGCCAAAGTAAGGTGTAAGCATCATCAAGGAATAGATCAAACCGGCAAAGACTGCGACATACGCAATAACAAGACCTTCTAAGAAGAGACCACGTTTGAGGTTGCTTAAGAATGCTTGCTTGTATCGTTGCCAAATCGGGACATCTCGTTCCTTGTACAATTGATCGATCGTCCGATACAGCGCGATCAATGCTGGCCCTGCGAGAATCAGCGTCATTGCTGGAATCATAAAGAGAAAACTAACAATGATCATATCTGCTAGAAAAGCAAAGACCCGATAGTACCATCCTTCATAAGAAAATAGTCGATTCATTATGATCCTCCAATCAAAACTTGCTGATTTGTGCTGCGGGTGCTGCGTAAACCTGTTTCTTGCCTTCTTGTGATTTTGGGTCGTTTCTCAACGTACGGTTTTCTGGGTTGCAGGTCTCACTGCGTGAGCCAGTCGCAGTGATTCTTTGTACGGACACTACGCTCCCTGCAGTCGCCTAGTACTTTTCATCATCTGCTCGTCTCCGCTTTCGCTTCGCCTACAGTTGCACTAAGTAAAACACACTAAGTGCAGCTTGCATGTCTCACTACGCGAGCCAATCGCAGTGCTTCTTTGTATGGACACTACGCTCCCTGCGGTCGCCTAGTACTTTTCATCATCTGCTCTGTCTCACTACGTGAGCCAATCGCAGTGTTTCAAAGCAAAGGAGAGGAAAGGTCTTTTTTTTGGCTTCCTTTCCTCTCCTATGGGGGTTATTTTAGTCGTTCGCGGTTTTCGGCCATTTTTTCAGTTTTAATGTCTTTGATTGCATCCCAGTTGTTTGAATCTAAGAAGCTTTCAAAGTCGGTTAGTGTGCTGTCAAATGTTCCTTCATCTTTTGAACGGATCAATGAGATGATCGTGCTGTTGATTTTGGTTTTGATGGCTGTGTTTGAACGTGCTTCAGCAGTTCCAGCATCTGGATCCGTATTTTCGATCACAAAGTGTGGATACAATTTGCCTTCGCCCCACTCTTGCATTTGAGTCAACGCATTTTCGGTTTTGACTTTCAGTGCATTGACACGGTCATTGTTAAAGTAGTTGAAACGGCTGATACCATATTTTTTGTTGTAGCCTTCGTTGTCGGTTTGTTCCATTTCTTTGATTTCTGGCAAGTAATCGATTTTGCCTTCATCGTTGTATTCATACGTCACGCCTTCAACACCGAATTTTGTCAAAATTTGTCCTGGTTCATCGATCAAGTACGTGAAGAGTTGGGTTACTTTTGCTGGATCCGCCGCATCTTTTGTGATGTAGTTGATCAACCAGCCAGAGATTCCTGTTTGGTTCAAGGTTGCTTCACGACCAGACGTGCTGGCAGGGCCATCGATTGCGATGTAGCGTGTGTCAGAGTTTTTCATGAATTCAGTGAAGTTCCCACCTTGTCCGCTCGTTCCTGCGACTAAGATCGTTGCATAGTCCCCTTGTTTTACTTTTTCATCATAGGTTGGACCGTCATCGGTAAAGCTGTCATCACTGATGTTGCCGTCACGATACACTTGATTGAAGGTTTTCAACCATGAGATATATTCTTCATCTAAATTACGGTCGTAGAACGCACCATCTTCATCTTCTAATGGAACACCTAAGAAATCTTGCAATTTATCTAAGAATGGTCCTGCTGTTTCGCCGATCGTTGTGAAGCCCATTGGTGTTAAATCAGGGAATTTCTCGCTGATTTCTTTCATGACTTTCACATAGTTTTCTGGAGTCGAAACATCTGGTTTGCCTAATGCTTCATAAACATCTTCACGGATCACAAAGTTGTCGTTGACGGGAATATTGCCGCTTTCGTAGTCTGCTGCTGTGTTGGAATAGTTTGGATAGCCATAAGTTTTGCCATCATCTAAAGCAAACCATTTGAAGGTATCTTCGGTCACGACATTCATCAAATACGGATCGTATTGTTCCGCTAAATCGTTCAATGAGTATGCCCAGCTATCAGCTTTTGTGGCTGCTTGGCTGGTTTTATCCATCAACGTCACGATATCAGGCATATCACCACTTGAAATCAAAGCGTTTAATTTCGAATCATCCCCTGAAATAAATTCAATATCAATGTTCAAATCTTTTTTGATTTGGGCTGTCGTCACATCTTCACCAAATGGCAAAGCTGTCCAGTCTGAATTGATGTACCATGTGATCTTGGTTGGTTCTTCTTTGGTATCGAGTTTCCATGCTGGTGTCTTTTCATCTAACTCATACCGATCTTTGATAGAAAAATCCGAACTGCTGGCATTGTCTGAGCTGCCGCCACATGCTGCTAAGCTGAGTAATGCTGATGCTGCCAATAAACCGCCTACTACTTTTTTCATGTCTATCCCTCTTTCTATTCTTTTACTGCACCGGCCATCATACCGCCGATAAAGTGTTTTTGAAGCAATGGATATATAATTAAAATTGGCACTGTCGTGATGACGATCGTAGCCAACTGAACCCCACGGGTCGTTGCTTGGACGATAAAGTCGGTACTACCGCTTTCAGTCATCGTACTCAAGTTGGATTGGACGATGATTTCATAAATCTTCATTTGCAGCGGATAGAGATACTCTTTTGTGATATACAGTTTTGTCGTCATAAAATCGTTCCATTGGCCAACCCCGTTGAACAAGATGATGGTTGCCAAGGCCGGTTTCGTTAATGGTAAGAAGATTTTATAGAAGATTTGGAATTCACTTGCACCGTCGATCTTCGCAGATTCTTCGAGTGAAGGCGGAATCTCACGGAAAAAGTTCATTAAAATCACGACATCATAGTAGCTGAACAAGGCTGGAATAATGTAGACCCAGAAAGAATCCAGTAATCCTAGCGAGCGAATCAGCAAGTACGTTGGAATCATCCCACCACTGAAGTACATGGTGATGACCCCCATCGTTGTATAGATGTTGCGGCCGACCAAGCGTGATTTACTCAATCCGTAAGCCACGATCGCACAAAACAAGGTATGGGTCGCAGCCCCAAGAACCGTTTTTAACACTGAGATCAAGAAGGCACGGGGGATACTTGCGTCAGAAAAAACTTTCCGATAGTTTTCCCAGGTAAAGCCTTTGGGCCATAACACGAGGCCGTTGCCCGCTAATCCAGAACTAGAAGACACGGAGGAAACCAAGATATTCCAAATCGGTACGATGATCATCAATGAGAATAAAATCAAGATCACGGTATTGAAGAAGTAAAACCACGTGTTTTCTTTTGCTTTTCTTTTGATCATGTTTTTTCCTCCTATAAGATAACTGAATTGCCGTTGTTCAACTTGCGGGTCACTCGATCCGTGATCACCAATAAGATGACAGAAATGACCGCGATCCCCAAGCCGACAGCAGTTGCATAAGAGAAATCACCTTGCGTCAACCCCATTTTATAAACGAAGGAGTTGATGACTTCTGAACGGTTTTGGTTCTGTGAATTCATTAAAACTAATGTTTGATCTAGGTTTGACCCTAAGATACCGCTCACATTCAGAATCAAGTTTAAGGAGATGATCGGTGTCAGTAATGGCAATGTGATCGAACGAATCTGTCTTAGCTTGCTGGCACCATCGATTCGTGCGGCTTCATAAAACGTTGGATCGATCCGCGACATACCTGCCAAGTAAAGGATCGTTCCCCAGCCGACTTCTTTCCATAGATCAGAAAGGACCGCGATCCACCAATATTTGCTTGGATCCAATAGATGATTGACCCCTTTGTCCATCAATCCTACGGACATCAGCACTTGGTTGATAAAGCCGTTCGTTGACAGCCAAGAAATCATCATCCCACCTAGCACGATCCATGAGAAAAAATGGGGAATGTATGAAACCGTTTGAATAAATTTCTTCAAGCGGCCATCTTGCATTTCAAAAATCATAATGGCTAACACAATCGGGATCGCAAAACCTAAACCTAATTTCAATAAGCTGATGGCTAACGTATTTCTAACCGCTTCCCAGAAAAAACTGTCATTCATAATGATACGGAAATTCTCTAACCCGACCCATGGTGCTGATGAAATCGTGTCAATCACCGTATAGTTTTTGAAAGCGATTATAATTCCGTAGATCGGAATATAATTAAATACGATCATAAATGCCACGCCGGGAAAAACCATCCAGTGAAGCTGCCGTTGACTATAAAACTTTTGCAGTTTACTCATACACAAAATCTCCTTCTTTCTATCCTCGCAACACTACGTATATCTCCACATTTTGGTGAAACGTTTCTACAAAAAGATTATATCCGCTGCCAATCGAAAATGCAAGCCTTTCCAATTATTTTTTTCAGCTTTTCTTTTTTCACAAATTTCGTTGGGTTCCTCACAAATAAAAAAGCTTTCATATCAGCTTTTTCAGAAGAAATCATTTTTACAAACATTTCCTTTTAATCAAATTTCACAAATATTGTATTTTTTCAACATCGATTAATTCACAGAAATCATTAAAAAATAAAAAGAAACGTTTCACCAAAAGCACAAAAAAGCAGCAACCATCGCTGATTGCTGCTTCGTTCTATTCACTTCTTTGGGGATAGCCAAAATGGTCATAGGCTAACGGCGTTGCGATCCGCCCACGCGAGGTGCGTTTCAAAAATCCTTTTTGGATCAAAAACGGTTCGTACATATCTTCCACTGTTTCGGTTTCTTCCCCGATATTGACAGCGATCGTACTTAATCCCACCGGGCCGCCTTGGTACAATTCGATCATCGTGCGGATCAATTTCTGATCGATATAATCCAAGCCAGCGTGATCGACTGCCAAAAGCGCCAATGCCTGGTCAGCAACGGTGCGATCGATCAATCCATCTGCTTGCACTTGCGCATAATCGCGAACTCGTTTAAGCAACCGGTTGGCGATCCGTGGAGTGCCTCGGGATCTGCGGGCGATTTCGATCGCCCCTTCTTCCACGATATCCGTTTCAAAGATCGACGCAGTCCTCTGCACGATCTCTTTTAAATCATGGTCTTCATAATATTGCATATGAGAAATGATCCCGAAGCGATCCCGTAGTGGCGCCGAGAGCATCCCCGCCCGCGTCGTTGCGCCGACTAAGGTAAATGGCGGGAGCGGAAAATGAACTGGGTGAGCCGTTGTCCCTTGCCCCACCATGATATCCACATAAAAATCTTCCATTGCCGAATAAAGCATTTCTTCGGCGACACGAGGCAAGCGATGGATCTCATCGATAAACAGAACATCCCCCGGCTGCAGCTCATTCAAGATCGCAATCAAATCCCCTGGTTTTTCGATAGCAGGACCGCTGGTCGTCTTGATTTGGACCTGCATCTCGTTGGCGATCACCATTGCCATCGTTGTTTTCCCTAAGCCTGGCGGACCATATAAGAGGACATGATCCAACGCCTCTTCTCGATTTTTCGCCGCTTGGATATAAATCGAAAGCTCCTGCTTGACTTTGTCTTGTCCGATATATTGGGCAAGGGTTTGCGGACGCAAGGATTTTTCGATGATCTCTTCTTGTTCTGTGCTTTCTGGCGAAACAATTCGTTCATCCATCGTCTACTTGCTCCTTACTTTTTCATCATCAATCGGAGAGCTTCCCGCAAGTACTCATCCGTCGATTTTGTGGTATTCGCCGCTAATTGTTTTTCGGCTTTCTTGACTTCTTTTTCGCTATAACCCAATGCTTTCAAGGCTTCCATCGCTTCATCTAAAGCAGTCGTTGCTACGCTTAGAGGAACGATCGCTTCTTCTCCAACCAGTTCAGCCACTTTGCCTTTCAAGTCTAGGATCATTTGCTGCGCCGTCTTTTTACCGACACCTGGGAACTTAGTCAAATAATTGACGTCCCCATTTTCGACTGCCGTGATCAACCCTGTATGGTCTTCATTGGCCATGATTGCTAACGCACTCTTTGGTCCAATACCTGAGACACTGATCAATTTTAAAAACAACTGTTTGCCTTCGATCGTGGCAAAGCCGTAGAGACTATGAGCATCTTCACGAATCACTTGGTGCAGATAGATTTTTACTTCTTGGTTCAACTTGCCGCTAAATGAATACGGATTGCCAAAAGCGATCTGATAGCCGATGCCATGGGTCTCAACGACGATATACGCCGGAAAGATATCCGTTACTTTTCCTATGATATATTCGTACATGTGCTTTCCTTTCTGTACATATGTTCCCTTTATTGTAGCACAGACGAGAGGGCAAAAAAAGGACTGTGAACGAAGGAAAAGGCTTAGCAGGAAACAAACGGAGGAAAAACCGTTGTTTCAGTCGCATTTTTTCAAACGAGACATGCTGCTGCGTCTTTTTTTCGCACACAGTTCCTAATACTTACTCAACGAGTGATTTGAATTCGCCATAGCCTTTTTCATCCATTTCTGCTAAAGGGATGAACTTCAATGCTGCCGAGTTGATACAATAGCGCAAACCGCCTTTGTCCTGAGGACCGTCTGAAAAAACATGTCCTAAATGAGAGTCAGCTTCTTTGCTGCGGACTTCTACCCGATGCATGCCGTGAGAAAAATCGGCTTTTTCTTGAATATCTTGGCGACTGATCGGTTTCGAAAAGGACGGCCAGCCACAACCTGCGTCATATTTATCAGTAGAAGCAAACAATGGTTCTCCGTTGACGATATCAACATAGATCCCTTTTTCATAAAAATCATCATACTCGCCAGTAAAGGGGCGTTCGGTTGCATTTTCTTGGGTCACCGCATATTCGATCGGCGACAATTTTTCTTTTAATTCTTTTTTATCTGTCATTTTTTCACCTGCTTTTCCTCTAGACTCATCCTGTATGCTCTATCATGCCTTTTTTCTTAGCGAATGTAAAATGACTTGCTCAAATTGTTTAAGGGTTTTGCAGCTTTTGCCAACGAGTCGTTGGTTCCGCAAAATGGTAAAAATGCGGTTGGTCTTTTGTATAGATTTCTTCGGTTAAGACAGCTTCTGGCATGTTGCCAAACAACCCAGCCGCAAAAAAATAGGTGTGTGTTTCATTGAGGTAAAAGAACAGGCTCGAGCCGCATTGACTGCAAAATCCTCGCTGTGCCCACTCAGAAGAATCGTAACGTCGCAGCCACTTCACTCCTTGAAGAGCCATCTGGTCCTCAGCGCATGGCGCAAGAGCAAACATCGGTCCGCCGTGAAATTTCTGGCAGAGACTACAATGACAAACCGTGATTTCTTTCGCAACTCCCGTCAAGTTGATCGTGACTTTGCCGCAAAGACAACTACCAGAAACATCCATCCTTATTCCTCCTCCGTAAACTCTTGCAACAACTGATAGACCGTAGCGACAGGAAATCCTACGATCGTATAAAAATCGCCGTTTATCGATGAGACAAATATTTTGGCTGCCCCTTGGATCCCATAGGCGCCCGCTTTGTCTTGGTACTCATCTAAGGCAAGATACTTGTCGATCTCTTGATCCGTCAAGGGACGAAACACAACTTCCGTCGAAACCACTGCTTGGCGTTGCTGTTTGCCTTTTTGCAAAACGACGGCGGTATGCACCCAATGGGTACGTCCGCTCATTTTTCGCAACATCGACCGAGCATCTTTACGGTCGACTGGCTTTCCTAAGATTTCTTCACCCACCACGACCGTCGTATCGCTCGCGATCACCAGATCTTCAGGATTGGTTTGTGCAATAGCCGCCGCTTTTTCGGCTGCCATCCGTTGGACATAAGGGATCGCAGCTTCGTTTGGTCGGACCGACTCGTCGATATCTGCTGGTATGACCGCAAATTCCGAGACTAACTCTGCTAATAATTCTTTGCGCCGCGGCGACTGTGAAGCCAAAATAATCATTCCATGCCACTCCTTGCTCGATGAGGATCTTGAATCCGTTTGAACATCCGCTCCATGTCGCTGTTGGTGAAATGGATCAGCACCGGACGACCATGGGGACAGTTGAAGGGATTCTCGCATTTCGCTAAATCTTGCAACAAGATCCTAGCTTGTGCTTCATTCAAATAGTGATTGGCTTTGATGGATCGTTTGCAGCTCATCATGATCGCGGTTGCTTCACGAAACTTTTTGACACTGACACTTCCTGTCGTCAATAACATATCGATCATTTCGCGGATGATGGCTTCTTCTTCACCGCTAGGGTACCACGTCGGGTGCGCTCGGACGATGAAACTATTGGTCCCAAAAGATTCCAGATGGATCCCGACTTCTGCCAGCTTGTCGCTTTGTTCTTGTAATTGCAGTGCATCACTGTTGGGATAATCCAAAACGATCGGCACCAACAATTCTTGCAGGTCATTGGTCACTTCGCCGATTTTTTCGCGGTAATACTCGTATTTGATTCGTTCTTGCGCCGCATGCTGGTCGACGATATATAGCCCCGCCTCGCTTTGGGCAAACAAATAGGTCCCATGCATCTGCCCAAAATAATCCAATTGGGGAAAACGCTCCTTCGCTGGTTCTTCTTCCAGCAACCGTTCGACCGTTTTTAGGTAGTTGCGGTCATCCCCATGCATTTCAGGATGCAGAGTCGCTTGACTTTGCAGATCCTGCGCCGTAAGTTCTGGCGTCTCATCTGGGAGAAAGACTGGCGCTTCTGGCAGCGACGCTTTTGTTTCCGTCTGGCCTTCCACAAATGGTTTTCGGACAGGCTTATTTGGCAGCGTCTCTTCCAAACTGCGAAAGGTTTCCTCGGTTTCTTCCAACAGGTTGTCGCTAGATTCCTGTGGCATTTCTGGAAGTTTTCCACCTTCCTCCACAGGTTTTTCCACAGAGTTATCCACAGTCTGTTGATAAGTGTTGCTCTGCACCTCAAATTTCCCTGTTTCGCGATTATAAGACAACCCAGAAGTCGAATTTCCTGCTGACTCCAGTTCCAAGCCAAGCTGCTGGGCTTTTGGCTGATCGGCAACATTTTTCTTAAAACGCAGATTGTCAGCCGCGTTAGGAATCAAATTGATTTCCCGCAGCGCCTCATTGATGGCTTTACTGATTAGTTTGGTCAGTTCTTCTTCTTTTGACAAGCGAACTTCTTGCTTAGTCGGATGAACGTTGACATCGACTAATAAGGGATCCATTTTGATTTCAAGGACAGCTAATGGAAAACGACCGACCATCAATTTTGATCCGTAACCAGCAACGATCGCTTTATTCAAAGCGAAGTTGCGAATATAACGACCATTGATGATCGTGGATAAATAGTTGCGGCTGGCTCGGGTGACTTCTGGCAGCGACACAAAGCCAGTGACTTTAAAGTCGAGGTCTTCAGTATCGATCGCGATCATTTTTTTGGCGGTTTCCACCCCGTAGATCCCTGCGATGGTTTGTTTTAATTGCCCACTTCCAGTGGTGCTCAACATCTTATTGCCTTCATGAACGAGACGAAAAGCCACTTCTGGATGGCTCAGGGCGATCCGATTGACGATATCGCCGATGTTCGCTAGTTCCGTTTGCAGCGTCTTGACATATTTCAAACGTGCCGGTGTATTGTAAAAGAGGTTTTCCACAGTGATCTTGGTTCCTTGCCGCAAGTTGGCAGGCAGATGCTCTTCAACAGCGCCGCCTTTTAAGCGCACAAAGGAGCCTTGTTGGGCGCCTTTGACTGCCGTTTCAATCGAGAGGATCGAAACCGAAGCGATACTAGGCAAAGCTTCCCCGCGAAACCCGAGGGTACGTATTCGAAACAAGTCATCCCGATTGTGGATTTTACTGGTGGCGTGGCGTTTAAAGGCAGTCAAGACATCCTCTTCTGCAATTCCTTCGCCATTATCGATGACTTGGATTTTACGCAAGCCCGCTTCTTCAATAAAAATATCGATTTGGGTACTGCCGGCATCCACGGCGTTTTCAACTAATTCTTTGACGACAGAAGCCGGTCGCTCAACGACTTCTCCTGCCGCGATTTGGTTCGCCAGACGTTCGGATAACTCTTGGATCTTTCCCATCTGCTGACCTTCTTTCTAAATTCGTTTTTGCAGCTCGTACAATGTATTCAGAGCGTCCATCGGGGTCATTTCCAACAGATTCAATTTCTTCAACTGATCGATGACGCCGATTTCTTCCGTAGATACTTCACTAAACAACGACAACTGCTGACTTTCTTCGACGACGAGTTTTGGCTGTACCGTCGGTTCATGTTCTTCCAGCGCTTTTAAGATCGTGGCTGCGCGCTGTAAGAGTGCACTTGGCAGTCCAGCGATTTTGGCTACATGGATCCCATAGCTTTTATCTGCGGGCCCTTCCATCATCTTATGCAAGAAGACGACTTCGCCTTCTTTTTCAACAGCACCGACATGGACATTGCGCAAGTGCGCCAATTCCTCATCTAAAACCGTCAGCTCATGATAATGGGTGGAGAACAGTGTTTTGGCATGAACTTCTTTGTGGATATATTCAATGATGGCTTGTGCCAATGCCATCCCATCATAGGTCGCAGTCCCACGCCCTAACTCATCAAACAAAATCAAGCTGTTAGGCGTTGCATGACGCAGCGCTTGGTTGGCTTCCATCATCTCCACCATAAACGTGCTTTGACCGGCGATCAGGTCATCGCTGGCACCGATGCGAGTAAAGATCCGATCAAAAATCGGCATCTCTGCAGATTGTGCGGGTACGAAACAGCCGATCTGCGCCATAATGACTAGCAAGGCAAACTGCCGCATGTACGTACTTTTCCCAGACATATTTGGGCCTGTGATCAACAAGATCTCTGTTTCTTCATCCATCACGATACTATTCGGAATGTACTCTTGGTGACCAAGGACTTTTTCCACTACAGGATGACGGCCGTCGATGATCGATACCGCTCGTTTTTTCGCTACTGTCGGCCGCACGTATTGGTAGCGTTCCGAAACTGTGGCGAAACTTTGTAAGACATCGACCGCACTGACGGCTTTGGCTAACTTTTGTAGACGGGTGATACTCTTTTTCACTTCTTCACGGACGTCAAGAAACAGGCGATATTCCAAATCCACCGATTTCTCTTCGGCTTCTAAAATCAAAGTCTCCAGTTTTTTCAACTCGGGGGAAATAAACCGTTCCGCATTGGCTAACGTTTGCTTGCGCTCATAGCGAGAGGTATCTAAATTCACTAGATTGGCTTTCGTGATCTCAATGTAATAGCCAAAGACGCGGTTGAACCCAACTTTCAGGTTTTTGACTCCCGTCGCTT
Source organism: Enterococcus casseliflavus (assembly GCF_029215545.1). NCBI lineage: Bacteria > Bacillati > Bacillota > Bacilli > Lactobacillales > Enterococcaceae > Enterococcus > Enterococcus casseliflavus. The sequence continues at coordinate 3,320,963 of NZ_CP119393.1, forward strand.
GGCGTTCGTTGGCTTCTAATTCCGCCAGCCATTGCTTGCCGTTACGCATCGCTGTACGGTATTCATCTAATTGTTGATGGAACCCGTCTTTTATAATGTTGCCTTCCGTGATCTGTAACGGGGCATCTTCATCGATCGCAGCTTCGATCAGTGCAACCAAATCATCTAAGGGCGTTAATTCCAGCAGCAAGTCATTCCACTCGCCACGGTTGATGCCTTGCAGCAATTGCGCGATCAAAGGCACTTGCTCCAAAGAAGATTTCAACTGCAGCAAATCGCGGCCATTGACATTTCCGAAGGCGACCCGTCCGACTAAGCGTTCCATGTCATAGACTTTCGTCAACGCTTCTTGCAGATCTGCTCGCTCAAAGAAACTGTCCAGTAACGATTGGACCATTTCTTGGCGGGCAGTGATTTTCTTTGGCTGGATCAAGGGACGGTCTAACCATTGCTTTAACAAACGGCCACCCATTGCGGTTTTTGTCTCGTCCAACAACCACAAAAGAGTCCCTTGTTTTTTGCCAGTTCGAATCGACTGCGTCAATTCTAAGTTGAATTTGGAATAATGATCCATTTTCAAGGCATGATCGGGCTGATATTCCACGGCTTGCTGAATGTGGGCTAAACTGCGTTTTTGGGTAATCGCCAAATAACTTAGCAATTTCCCTGTGACTACTTTTTCTAACCCTTGGGAGAGAGGTTCCGTTAAAAATTGAAATTCGGCATTTTCTTCCAACGTTTCTTGCTTAGAAAACACGACATTCAAGCGATTGGTCAGCATCGTTTGCAATGATTCAGGAATCTCGCTGCACAAAACGACTTCTTTCGTTTGCAGAGCGGCGGCCTCATTGACGACGGCTTCTTCATCTTCCAATTGCGCTGCTTTTAATTCACCGGTACTTAGATCGACATAGGCAAAGCCAAAACGCTCCCCTTGCTGCAAAACAGCTGTTAAAAAGTTGTTTTCTTTGGCGGATAGGCCTTTACTGTCCATCACCGTTCCCGGCGTGATCAGTTGAACGACTTCGCGTTTGACCATTCCTTTGGTGGTTTTTGGGTCTTCCACTTGCTCACAAATCGCTACTTTGTAGCCTTGCTCGATCAAGGTGTCGATGTAATTGCTGGCGGCGTGGTAAGGCACCCCACACATAGGGATCGGTTCCTCCGCATTTTTGTTGCGGCTGGTTAACGTCAGTTCTAAAATTTGTGCTGCCTTGACAGCATCCTCATTAAATAATTCATAGAAATCCCCTAAACGATAGAATAAAAAAGCATCTTGGTACTGAGCCTTGATGCTTAAATACTGTTCCATCATCGGGGTATTTTTAGTTTTTTGAGGCATTGGTTTCATCCTCCTCGATGGCTTTATTCATTTTCTTTTGGATCTCCGTCGTGACATATTGCAGCAATTCATCTGCTTGCAGTAACGCTTGGCGATAAGCAACCACTAAGGGGTGCTGCTCGTATTCGTTTGTCAATGACGCATAACGCTGCTCCGCAGCTTTTTTTGCTTCGGGTTTCTCATAATGCTCAAATTGAACGATTTCTTTTTGCGCTTGCTTCAGCGCTTCTTCCAACTCCAGTAGCCCTTGGTTTTGCAAGGCTCGTACTTGAATTTCTTGAAATTCTTGAACGATCGGATGATTAGACAAAAGCTTTTGCAAAGCAGCCAACTCTTGGGCAACGTTTGATTCTTTGGTTAATTGCTCTTCCATGCTTCTCCTATTCTGTAAACGGGCGATCTTCACTGATTTGGATCGGACGGATCGATTTTGCTTTACCAGTGGCTTCATCAATCTCAAGCAAGCAAGCCGACAAAATACTGCGGCCTTTTTCAATCACTTCAAACCGTTGCGGCAACGCCGTCAAAAATTTTTCAATGACTGGTTCGCGTTTCATCCCCAAGATCCCATCATAAGGACCAGTCATGCCGACATCTGACAAATAAGCCGTTCCTTGGGGCAAAATCCGCGCATCATTGGTCTGGACGTGGGTATGCGTGCCGACGACTGCCGAAACACGGCCATCCAAATACCAGCCCATCGCTTGTTTTTCGCTGGTGGTCTCCCCATGAAAATCCACAAAGATAAACGGTGTACGTTTGCGGGCAATCGCAACCAGTTCATCCATTTTGCGAAACGGATCATCAAGGTCTACCATGAATGAGCGAGCTTGCATGTTGATTACCGCTAATTCAATGGTGTTGACTTTCACAAATACCATGCCGACGCCCGGTGTTCCCTCTGGAAAATTGGCTGGACGAATCATTTTCTTCGCATCGCCAATAAATTCAAAAATGTCACGGTTGTCCCATGTATGATTGCCTAGTGTCACGACATCGACACCATCTTGCAAAAATTTCTTATAGATTTTACCAGTGATCCCACGACCCGCCGCCGCATTCTCGCCGTTTGCGATCGTCACCTGTGGCCGATACGCCTTTTTTAATTTTGGAAGGTACTCCGTGATCGTTTCTCTTCCCAATGAACCAACTACATCTCCAATGAATAATACCCGCACACATTTTTCCTCTTCTCTTTTAGCTTCTTTTCTATTATAAGGGTTTTGGTCCAGAAAAAAAAGGTTCTTTCACTTGCGGTTCTTCCCTGCAGCAGAACAAAAAAACACGCTAGACTCTTTCGCATCAGTCTAGCGTGTCGCTTAATTCTCTTAGGAAACAGTGGTGCCCTCTTGTCCTACATGTTCTACGATCGCCACGATCAAATCACGGGCTTTTTCCATCGCTTCCACGGTAATAAATTCATACTGGCCATGGAAGTTTTCACCGCCGACAAATAAGTTCGGTGTTGGGATCCCTTTATAGGTGATTTTCGAGCCATCGGTCCCGCCACGAAACGGTGCTTCGATCGGCGTCACACCAATCGCTTGCATCCCTGCTCGGGCAGCTTCGATACTGCGGGGATCTTTCTTGATCAAATCCCCCATATTGTAATATTGGTCATACAGCGTATAGGTGATACGTTCTTGCCCATAGGCTGTGTTCAGTTCATCAATGATCCCCACGATGTTGGCTTTTCGCTGTTCAAAAAGCGTATGATCGTGATCACGAATGATATAAGAAACTTCTGCTCGACCAATATGTCCCGTCAAATTGTGCAGCAGGTAGAAGCCTTCATACCCGCGGGTGCGTTCAGGAACTTCCTCTGCTGGTAAGGCATCATCGATTTGATGCGCGATTTTCAAGGCGTTGACCAAACGACCATAGGCAGTCCCAGGATGCACACTCGTACCGTCGATCGTTATATCGATACGAGCCGCATTAAAGGTTTCATACTCCATATGGCCCACGCGACCACTGTCCATCGTGTAAGCAAATGCTACTGGAAAATCCGCCGCATCAAAGCGATCAGCGCCAGTCCCGATCTCTTCATCAGGACCAAAAGCGACCCAGACATCGCCACGCTTATGCGCATCCATCGTTTGTAAGATCCGCAGCGCATCAATGATCTCTGCGATACCAGCTTTATCATCTGCACCCAGCAGGGTCGTTCCATCCGTTGTGATCAACGTTTCGCCGACATAGTCTTTGAGATTAGGAAATTCAGCAGTTGTCATATAAATGGCTTTTTCTTTATTTAAACAAACATCCTTGCCATCGTAATTTTCATGGATCTGCGGTTGAATATTTTCAGCTTCGAAATCTGCCGTATCTACATGGGCAATAAAGCCAATCGCCGTTTTTTCAGGATTACCAGGTAGACGTCCGATCACAAAACTATTCTTTTCATAGTAAGCAACATCCGCTAATCCCATCTCGATCAACTGATCTTTCAATAAAAGAGCCAACTCAACTTGTCCCTGCGTCGTTGGGATGGTCTGACTCGTGGCATCCGAGCGAGTATTCATTTTTGCATAGGTCAAAAAATCCTTTAAGATTGCTTTCAATTCTGCACATCCTTTTTCTTCAATTCTTCTACTATCTTTATAACGACAGGGGACGATTGTCCGTTTCGTGGATCACTTGTCGAAAATCAGCAAAGCCAGCTGCTAACCCGCGCAGCAAGATCTCTGCCGTTCCCATATTGGTGGCTAAAGGAATCTCGTACACGTCTGACAAGCGAATCAATGCCGTTACATCTGGTTCATGGGGTTGTGCGGCTAAAGGATCGCGCAAAAAGATCACCATGTCCAAGTCATCTTGCGAAATCATGGCGCCAATTTGCTGGTCTCCTCCCAGCGGCCCTGATTTGTAGCGGTGGACAGGCAATTGGGTTGCTTCTTCGATCCTCTTCCCCGTAGTTCCTGTTGCGAAAAGTTCATGCTGCGCTAAAATTTCTCGATAGGCAGTCACTAATTTTACCATTACATCTTTTTTTCGATCATGAGCAATCAATGCGATTTTCATTTGCTGCATTCCCCCTTTTTTCTATTGTACCAATTTATTTTCTTTGCGACCGAGAAAAAACAAAAAAACATAGCACAGATGCCGCAAATCGACTGTGCTATGTCTAAAGGATTCCTTTTTAAATCAGTTGTAATTCTTTCAAGGCTAACCAGATACCATCTTCATCATTGCTAGCGGTCACCATATCTGCGACTTGTTGGATCTCAGGGACCGCATTGCCCATTGCCACACCGACACCTGCGGCAGTCAGCATTTCACGATCGTTTTGGCCATCACCAAAACAGATCACATCTTCTTGCGCTATCCCTAATTGTTCTGCGACACACAGGATCGTTGCTGCTTTGGAGCCTTCTTTTGGAACGACATCCACACTGTTTTCATGCCAACGTACAAAACGCAGTTTGCTGTATTTCTCGTCAAAGAAATGCTCATACTCTTTTCCGTAAAAAGCCAATGCTTGATAGACTTCTTTTTCTTCAGGAAAGTCCATGTCCAACTCAGGAAGTTGGGCACCAAAGGAATGCATCGCTGCTTCCATTTTAGCAATATCCAACGAAGACGCTCGTTTCGCTGTATCCATCCCGACAAAGGCCGTATCGATCCCAAGCTCTTGGGCTTCTGCCACGAAAGCAGCCAGTTGCGTTTCATCGAGCAAATTTTTATACACCTGCTGATGCGAAAGAAAGGCGGCTGCCCCATTACATAAAATGTAATTATCAAAGGACAACGAACGAATAATGTCTTGGGCGTGAAAACGACTGCGCCCAGTGGCAACGGTCACGAAATGGCCAGCATCTCGCAGAAGGTCAAGGGCTTTTAGCGTACTGTCTAGTGGCTGTTTGTTCGAGTCAAGCAAGGTTCCATCAATATCAAAGGCAAAGAATTTCCGATTCATAAAAGGTTAAGGCTCGCTTTCTATTAAGAAGTAACTAAGATTTTGGTCTTGGTTGCGGTCATTTTTACAAAAAACAGCAAGAAAAACCGTACATACTTATTCTTAACACAAATGACCGCTGATTTCAACGCTCCGTTAAGGGATGATAGCTTCTTCCTGGAGAAATGTTAGAGAAAAGAAAAAAAGAAGCATCGCTGCTTCTTTTTGTAGGTTCTGATTAGTCGACATAGGTCGATTTTGAGTTGTTCAACCATGCATAGCCAAGTCCCATGACCAAGCCACCGCCGATATAGTTACCGATAAAGGCAAAAACTAAATTATGGATCACACTGCCGACAGTCATGCCTGCCAAGTGTCCGCCTGAAGCCCAAAAAGCTAAGGTAAACGCTGGGAAGTTAGCGATGACGTGTTCGAAGCCTAAGAAAGCAAAGATAAAGATGATGAAAATGATTGCTGCGACTTTTCCAGCATCGTCTTTCATCCGCATGCTTACCAACACGGCTGTGTTTACCACGATATTAGCGAACATCGCTTCCACTAAAATTTGGATAGTGGATTTTTCTAATTTTGCAGTGATCGAGGTCAGCATAAAGTTGTCTGCGGTCAGCCCTTGAAAAGGTCCCGTTAGCGCAACGATCGAGCCGAAGATCACCCCGCCGATCAAGTTGAACAAGACACACGTAAGCAAAATTTTCAATGCCAAAGGAATACTTAGACGTTTACGGTAAACCCCAACAGTCATATACAACATATTCGATGTTCCTAATTCTGCGTTCATATAAAGAATCATGACTAAAGACCAGCTAAACATAAATGCATACAAAATTTTCCCTAACCCGTGAACCATTGATTCACCTTTCATAGCGATCGCAAAAGCAATAGCTGTTCCGAGGGTCAAGAATAAACAAGCCATCATCGCACGTACAGCGTAACGCAAATAACTACTCTTGATCAAATCGATTTTCTTTTCTATGGATGAATCGATCTTCTCAAATAATGGGGATACTGGATTCATTTTTCTACTCCTTTTATGAAAAATTTTACTTCGTTATAATTTGCACAATACTTCCATATTCTAATGACGAAATGCTGATTTGTAAAGAGATATTTGAAAATATAAGTAATTAATGAAAAATTTCAAGCTTTGTTTTCATCAAATCCAAAGCCAGCTCCATCTTGACTTTTGCCCCTAGTTTGTCGTATACTATTCCTTGTGTAAAATAATGCAGCAGGAAAATAACAGCTCGTCACCAGTTCGTTGCCCCTCGGGTGCAATTGTGTAACCGCGGCTGCAAAGGTGAAGATTGAAGAACGAACTGCACGAATGTGAGTTTTTCAACGGATTATTTTACTCCAAACTATTTTATTGGAGGAACTAAATTATGTCTCGTTATACAGGACCATCATGGAAAATTTCTCGTCGTTTAGGAATTTCTTTATCAGAAACTGGAAAAGAATTGGCACGTCGCCCATACGCTCCAGGTCAACACGGACCAAACAGCCGTGGCAAAAAATCAGAATACGGCATGCAATTAACTGAAAAACAAAAATTGCGTCATATGTATGGCATGAACGAACGTCAATTCCGTACATTGTTTATCAAAGCAAGCAAAATCAAAGAAGGTAAACACGGTGTTAACTTCATGATCTTGCTAGAACAACGCTTAGATAACGTTGTTTACCGTCTAGGTTTAGCAACTACTCGTCGTCAAGCACGTCAATTAGTAAACCACGGTCACGTTTTAGTTGATGGCAAACGCGTTGATATCCCTTCATACCACGTTGAAGTTGGACAAGTCATCAGCGTTCGTGAAAAATCACAAAACATCTCAACAATCAAAGAAGCAGTTGAAGCAACAGCTGGCCGCGCGTCATTTGTAAGCTTTGATAGCGAAAAATTAGAAGGTTCATTAACTCGTTTACCTGAGCGTGATGAATTGTCTGCAGAAGTTGACGAAGCACTAGTCGTTGAATTCTACAACCAAAAACTTTAAGATTCCAACCGACACGATTCCTTTTGGGAATCGTGTTTTTTTTGTGGACTCAACGGATTTACGGATCCCTTTAAGAAGACCCTTAAAAAAACACCAAAAAACCGACAATGATACATCGCTGTATTCATTTGCCGGTTTTGTTCCTATTTTAGATAAAGTTCGCAACAGATTCGCCTTCTTCTTGCTTTTGGCGATAATTAAACATGAGCAGCTCTGTTTGGCGTCGTTTGAAAATGATCTTTCGTAAGTTTCGTGGCACGAATTTACGAATGTCTTCTTCATTGTACCCCACTTGGAGCTTGTTCTCATCTAAGATAATTGGTCGTTTCAATAAGTTCGGGTATTTTTCGATCAATGAAAGCAACTCTTCTAGCTTCAACTCTTCTAAATCAATGTCTAGCTTTTGGTACACTTTTGAACGAGTAGATATAATGTCTTCCGTTCCATTTTTCGTTAAAGAAAGAATCTCCATTAGTTCATCACTATTTAATGGATCGCTAAAAATGTTTCTCTCTTTAAATGGCAGTTCATTTTCGGTCAACCATGCACGGGCTTTACGACATGACGTACAGCTGGGTGTTGTATATAGTGATATCATTTGTTCATTCTTCCTTTCTCTTTGATGTACTTCGATTTTTTGTTTGGTGCTCAACCTTCGATTTGATCGATCGTTTCCTGTTTGACGATATCGGCGATTCGAATATTGATCTCTTTGACTTTCAAAGAAGTCAAGCGGCTAATTTCTTCTAAGACCACTTCTTGGACTTGCGCAAAGAGTTTGGGGATATCTTTGCCGTAAGCCACGATTACTTCCAAATCAACTGCAACCTCTTCTTTGCCAACTTCCACATCAATGCCAGAAGCGACTTGCGGCTGTTCTTCAAGGTTTTCGGTCATATCTGAAAGAAATCTGCCATTTACACTAATCAAGCCATCAATTGACTGCAAAGCGACACCAACAATTGTTTCAATGACTTTCTCTTCAAAGGACAGTGGACTTGCTTGCGCTGCTTCATTAGACACATTCGTTGTTTGCTGATCGTCAGTCATTTTTCACACTCCTTGGTTAAATAAGAAAGGATACTAGAGACATCGCAAAGTCGCATACACGACCTTGTCTAAAGTGGACATTCCTCTTGGGAATTTTTTTCCCTACCTTTCTAGCATAAATTCTTTTTGTTTTTTTTACAAAGAAAAACACTTGTTTTCGGAATAAATTTATCGTGCAAGATAAAATGAATGCGCTAAAAAAATCTCAAAGCATAATTTTCCTGAAATGATTCGTTTTTCTTGACAAAAAAAAGAAAGCATCTACAACGCTCTCTTTTTTTCGTGTTATTTTGACAAAACTTCCAACGGATCAATCAGTTGGTGTCGCGCTAAACTTGGTGAAAGACTGACTTCAAAATGCAAGTGCGGGCCTGTACTGTTCCCCGTACTTCCCATAGAAGCAATCACCTCGCCTTGTTCGACCGTTTGACCGACTTCCACTAAATTGCGATGATTGTGGGCATACAATGTCGTCAGCCCATCTTTGTGCTCGATGGCAACATAATTTCCCCATGAAGAATGATATTCTGAGCGGATCACCGTTCCTGAAAGACTAGCCATGATTGGCGTTCCTTGTGGTGCGGCGAAGTCCACTCCACGATGAAACCCATTGCCTCGCGGACCAAAGACAGAGGAGACAACTGGATTGCTGACAGGATAGATCATCTTTTCGCTGCCTGTCGGTAATTCTGGTTTCTCTTTGTCATAACTCGTCAGGGCATACGCTTCGATCAGCGCATTCAGCTTCTCATTGTATTGTGTATCTGATGCATAACGTCCGGTCAGATATTCCGTGGCGTCTTCATAAGATTTCGTTTCTGATTTCCAAACACCTTTATAAAAATTCGGATTGTGGTCCAATCCTTCTTTCAACAATTTCGCATAATCTTTCAAAGAAGATTCGATGCTGTCATATTGGCGAAAAGTGGCATGAACTGTGTATAAATTACCAGAGCCATCGTCTTCTTGCGTTTGGAAGGAAATCCCATTCCCTTCATAAAGCCCCTTAATACCAAATAAGTTATAAAAAGGCTCTTGGCTCAGACGGCTTCTTCCGCTGCCAGATTCTAAAATCGCTTGGGCAATCATGACCGATGCGTAAAGATCTTCTTCTTGTCCAACTTTACGGGCATCTTCACCAATCTCCATAATAAAGTCCCACGTTTCTTTGACTGGCGTGACTTCAAATTTTGCTGGCTCATCTTCTTGCGGCGGCGTTACCGTCAACTCTGGTACATTCGGTACTTCTTTGATGTCAGGCGAAGGCTGGCTTGGTGTTGATTCTGGCTCTGGATTTGGTGTTGTCTCTGGTTCTGGTTCTGGATTTGGTTCTGGATTTGGTTCTGGTTCTTCTGGTTCTGGCGCCGGCTCAGGTGTTGGTTCTGGTTCTGGATTCGGCTCAGGATCAGGATTTGGTATCGGCTCTTCTGGTTCTGGTGTTGGTTCGGGTGTCGGGGTTGGTTCTGGTTCTGGCAAAGGTTCTGGTGTTGGCTGTTCAGGAGCTGGTGTTGACTCTCCTGGAACTACTTCGCCGTTTTCTCCTGGTACCGTTGCGGCATCTTCAGGGACCAAGCCCATGGTTGGCCCGTTCACTCCCGGAACCGTTGACTCAGATGTATTTTGACCTGCAGTAGACTCGTTCGTCAAAACAGATGCCGCAGCCGATACTGGCAGCATTGTTGAAAATTGACTGGTAATAATGGCAATCGCCATCCATTTTTTTATTTTCATTCGTGAACTTTCCTCCTTTATTCTTCCCTCTATCATACAAAAAATGCAAGAAACTTTGTAATCAATTTTTGCATTCCTATATGAAAAACGAGAAAAACTTGATTTTTCTAATGAACGAATGAACCAAGCCATTCATTTGCTCTCTAGTAAAAATACGCAAAAACGGCTCAATTCTCCTCTTTTCGAGTGTCCAAAACAAAAACAGCAGCGAGCTTCCTCCCTGCTGTTTTGATCTATCTTGACTCTATATCGATATATTCCCGATCGTTTGACACTTCTTTGTAGGCGGGACGCATGATTTTTTGTGCGTTGACCAGCTCTTCGATCCGATGGGCGGACCAGCCGACGATCCGCGCGATAGCAAACATTGGTGTATACAGTTCTTCTGGCAGATCCAACATGTTATAAACAAACCCGCTGAAAAAGTCGATATTGGCACTGACTCCTTTGTAGATTTTGCGCTTTTCATTGATGACTTGAGGAGCAATACGTTCGACCATCGTATACAATTGATATTCTTGCCAAGCTTCTGATCCTTTTTCTTGCGCTAGTTTTGCCACATAATTTTTAAAGATCGCCGCACGGGGGTCATTGTCGCTGTATACCGCGTGGCCCATGCCATAAATCAATCCTTTACGGTCAAATGCTTCTTTATCTAAGACTGCTTCCAAATAGCTGCGGATCGCCTGTTCATCGGTAAGATCAGCAACGTTGCGCTTCAAATCTCCCATCATTTCTGTCACTTTGATATTAGCACCACCATGTTTAGGCCCTTTCAAAGAACCTAGCGCTGCAGCAATCGTTGAATAGGTATCCGTCCCACTGGAGGTAACGACTCGTGTCGTAAAGGTCGAATTATTCCCGCCGCCATGTTCCATATGCAAAACCAGTGCCATATCCAATGTTTGGGCTTCTTGGAAGCTATATTCTTTCGTTGGACGTAGCATAGTCAAAATCGTTTCAGCTGTACTCAACTCTTCGGTCGGACGGTGGATATACATACTCTCCCCTTGATTGTAATGATTGTAGGCATGATAGCCGTAGATTGCCAAGAGCGGAAAGACACTGATCAGCATCAGACTTTGTTCCAATACATTTTCAATGCTGATGTCATCTGCTTGTGGATCGTAACTTGCCAGTGTCAAGATACTGCGAGATAAGCTATTCATGATATCAGAAGAAGGTGCTTTCATAATGACGTCACGAACAAAATTGGTCGGCAATGTACGTTTTTCTGCTAATAGGCAATGAAAGGCCGCAAGTTCTGTTTTGTTTGGCAGTTCGCCGAAAAGTAATAAATATGCAACTTCTTCAAAGCCAAAGCGTTTTTCATTGACGAACCCTGCAACTAACTCGTTGATGTCAATTCCGCGATAACGCAGCTCACCACAAGCTTCAATTGGCTTGCCAGCAATGATTTTTTCTGGATAAATGGTTGAGATCGTCGTAAGCCCTGCTAAGACCCCCGTGCCATTTAAATCCCTCAGTCCACGTTTCACATCATATTCTGAATAAAGATTCACATCTATCAAATTGTATTTCTGACATTGTGATGCAAGATAGGACATCTTCTCTTTCTTTTCTAATCTTTCCACGGTGATGTTACCTCCAATCTTTCTACAAACTATCGATTACAATGTTATTTAACCGTATACAAACATCGTTAAAATAGCCATCCTATAAAATCGTTGCTTTTTAACAAACTTTCACACATTATAGCACGATGTTGAGAAAATGAAATATTTTTCATAAATTTAATTGATTTTTTAAATTATCAACGTATAATTATTCCTAATAAGTACGTTTATCTTCGTAAAAAGGAGGATTCTTATGAAGTGGCAATCTCAACTCACCGTCAATAATACGCAATACACGTATATTGACTTAGCGAAAATCACCCAAGACTTAGGGGCTGATTTATCTCGCATGCCCTACTCCATTCGAGTTTTATTGGAAAGTGTTGCTCGTCATCAAGACGAGGAAATTACAGAGGATTATTTACCATTTTTAGCGAACTGGCAGGCAGAAACCCCTACTGGTGTCGTGCCATTCAAACCAGAGCGGGTCGTTTTGCAAGACTTTACTGGGGTACCCGCAGTCGTTGATTTGGCTGCCATGCGGGATGCGATGGTCGCTTTAGGCGGTGCCGCAGAAGACATCAATCCTGAGATCCCCGTCACACTCGTCGTCGACCACTCTGTGCAAGTCGATCAAGCCGGTACTCCTGGGGCGATCGCTTTTAATACGGAGCGGGAATTTGAACGCAATGCAGAACGCTATCAATTCTTGAAATGGGCGCAAGGTTCTTTCGACAATTTCGAAGTCGTACCGCCTGAAACAGGGATCATTCATCAAGTCAACATCGAATCGTTGTCTGATGTGATCTTGCAAAAAACACACGAAGATCAACGACTGCTGTTTCCTGATACATTGCAAGGAACCGATTCTCACACCACGATGATCAACGGCTTGGGGGTTCTCGGTTGGGGGGTTGGCGGTATTGAAGCGGAAGCTGCGATTCTTGGCGAACCTTCTTTCTTCCCTACGCCTGAAGTCATCGGGGTGAAATTTATCAACGAGATGCCTGCCGGTACCACCGCCACCGATTTAGCACTAAAAGTAACTGAAGTGCTGCGGATCGAAAAAGTGGTCGGAAAATTTGTCGAATACTTCGGTCCTGGCTATCGTCATTTAAGTTTAGCTGATCGAGCAACGTTAGCAAACATGGCTCCCGAATATGGTGCGACTTGCGGTTTTTGTCCGATTGATCAAGAGACCTTGAACTACTTAGCAACGACCGGTCGCTCCAGCGAGCTGATCGAACTCGTTGCCGCTTACGCCAAAGCCAACCATTTCTTTTATGATGAAACGATCGTGCCGACCTATACTAAGGCGATCACCATCGATCTAGCAGAAGTTCAGCCAGCATTAGCGGGCCCTAAGCGCCCGCAAGATCGGATTTTGCTTCCAGCAGTCCGTCAGGATTTTGAACAATCGGTCACGGCTGCCGTCGGTCCCAAGGGCTTTGGTCTTTCAGAGGACGAATGGCAAAAAGCAGCCAGCGTTACCTGGCCAGATGCTGCACCTGACAAATTAGTGACCGGCGATATCGTATTGGCGGCGATCACTAGCTGTACGAATACGAGCAATCCCTTCGTCATGCTCTCGGCAGGCTTATTGGCTAAAAAAGCCATTGAAAAAGGTCTGACCGTCTCTCGTACGGTCAAAACCTCCCTTGCACCTGGCTCCCAGATCGTGACCACCTATTTGCAAAACAGTGGCTTGCTGCTGTATTTAGAGCAACTCGGCTTTTATTTAGTGGGCTACGGTTGTACCACCTGTATTGGAAATTCAGGTCCTTTAGAAGCGCAGGTCGCTGAAGCAATTGACGCAGAAAATCTACTGGTGGCATCGGTTCTGTCAGGCAATCGAAATTTTGAAGGAAGAATCCATCCACAGATCAAAGCCAATTATTTGGCTTCACCGCCATTAGTTGTTGCCTATGCCATCGCTGGCAGCATTCGCAAAGATCTCACAAAAGAACCGTTAGCTATCGTCAATGACGAGCCGGTGTATTTGTCTGATATTTGGCCTAGCAATGAAGAAGTCAATGCTTACGTTCAAGAGTACGTCGGACCAGAAGCATTTCGCGCTGCCTATGAGCATCTTTTTGATGCCAATGAACGCTGGAATGCGATCGAAACCACCACGAGCGCATGTTATGAATGGGAGGAGCAATCCACTTACATCGCTCATCCGCCCTACTTTGAAACATTGACCAAAGAGTTGCCTAAACCAGATGTCTTAGCTGATCTGAAAGTCTTGGCAAAATTGGGTGATTCCGTCACCACTGACCATATTTCTCCTGCTGGCAGCATCAGTATGGATTCTGCAGCTGGAAAATTTTTACAAGAAAAAGAAGTTCCGTATCGTGAATTCAACTCCTTTGGTTCGCGACGCGGCAATCATCAGATTATGATGCGGGGGACTTTCGGCAACATCCGTCTGCAAAACCAGCTAGTGCCTGGCAGTACTGGCAGTGTCACGCATTATTTTCCAACAGGGGAAACCCTGTCGATATTTGACGCAGCTATGAATTACCAAAAAGCTGGTCAAAGCTGTATCATTTTAGCTGGTAAAGATTATGGCATGGGTTCTTCTCGCGACTGGGCCGCCAAAGGAACACAATTGTTAGGCGTTAAAGTCGTCTTAGCAGAAAGCTTCGAACGAATCCATCGCAGCAACTTGGTCATGATGGGGATCATTCCGCTTGAATATCTTGCTGGTGAAAGTGCCGCATCGTTTGATTTGGACGGCAGCGAAACATTCTCGATCGCTTTGCCAGAAGAGCCAGTGGTCAAGCAGCTGATCGAAGTCACTGCGCAACGGATCGACGGAGGGACTGTCTCCTTTATGACCCGCCTGCGCTTTGATGCCCCTGCAGATATTCGCTATTGGAAGCATCAAGGAATTTTACCGATGGTCATTCGAAAAAAAGCTGAATTAGGAGGAACTGCCCATGCCTAACCAAACAACCCATGAAGCAACGACGATCACCATTCCTTACATTGCAGGAGACGGCATCGGTGCCGAGATTTGGCAGGCTGCGCAACCTGTGATTGATGCCGCTGTAAATAAAGCCTATGACAATCAACGCCACATCGAATGGCTGGAAGTTTTAGCTGGAGAAGCCGCCTTTGAACAGACGGGGGAATGGCTGCCGCAAGCAACCATCGATACGATCAAGGCTCAACAATACGCCTTAAAAGGACCGTTGACTACCCCAATTGGCGAGGGCTTTCGCTCCTTGAATGTCACCTTGCGGCAAACGCTGGATCTTTATGCCTGTGTCAGACCTGTTCGCTATTTTACAGGGGTCCCTTCGCCTTTAAAGCAGCCAGAAAAAACCGATATGGTGATCTTTCGAGAAAATACTGAAGATGTTTATGCTGGCATCGAATTTGCCAAAGACGACGACGCAACGCAGCGTCTGATCCAGACATTGCAAGCAGACTTTGCTGTCAAGGCGATTCGTTTTCCTAAAACTGCCGCTATCGGCATCAAGCCGATCTCTTTAGAAGGCAGTCAGCGCTTGATCGCTGCTGCCATTGAGTATGCGATCGCTCAAAAGCGGCCCACGGTGACACTGGTGCATAAAGGCAATATCATGAAATTTACAGAAGGCGGCTTTAAAAACTGGGGCTATCAGCTTGCAGAGACCACATACGCCGACCAGTGTTTTACAATGAATCAATACAACAAAATCAAAGCAGAAAACGGCTCAAAGGCAGCCGAAGCCGCCCTTGCCTCGGCAAAAGCGGCTGGGAAAATCGTTGTTAACGACGTGATCGCAGACAACTTTTTACAACAGATCCTTTTGTATCCAGAAAAATTCGACGTCATTGCCACTTGTAATTTGAACGGCGACTACATTTCTGATGCACTTGCTGCACAAGTCGGCGGCATCGGGATCGCCCCCGGTGCCAATATCAACTACGCTACTGGGGCAGCCATCTTTGAAGCTACCCACGGAACAGCACCGGATATCGCAGGACTTGGCAAAGCCAATCCCTGTTCGCTGCTGCTGTCAGCGTGCATGCTATTAGAACATTTGAACTGGCCAGAAGCAGCCCAAATCCTAACACAAGCCATTGAACAAGCCTTGCAAAGTCAACACGTCACTGCCGACTTCGCGCAGTTGATGCCAGAAGCGGTCTGTTTAACGACACAAGCGTTTGGTGAACACCTCCTTCAGTTGATCCATTCGTAAACTCAAGCTGTGATTGAGTCGGCATTTGCCTACTCAATCACAGCTTGATTGCGTTTTCACCTTTTGAGAAACTATACTTAGAGCATGAAAGGGGGAATTCATTTATGAGTGAATTCAACATGAGAAAAATCGGTCAGCAGATCGCTGCCAAACGCAAAGAAAAAAACCTGACCCAAAGCAACTTGGCAGACCAGTTACTTGTCAGCTATCAGGCGGTCAGTAATTGGGAGCGGGGCAACTCACTGCCGGACATTGAAAAATTGCCGCAGCTAGCAGCGATTTTAGACCTATCCATCGATGAGCTGTTAGGGAAGCCAGCAGCTGCGGTGCAACATTATCAAGCAGGAACGGCACAGCCAGAAGAAATCGCCGAACTAGCTCCGCTGATCAAACCGCAAGAATTGTCAGCGTTGATTCAAGAAGAACCGTTTCAAGAAACTTCTTTAGATTTAGACTTATTGCCTAGGCTAGCACCTCATTTGACCAGCGCAGACTTGCAGCACCTGCTAAATGGTGCCGAGAATATCCCCGAAGAGGTACTGGAAGAACTCCTGCCGTTTTTGAAAAAGCCCCAAGTAGAAGAGCTCCTGAAAGGTAAGCACTATTCCATGGCTTTTTGGGAAGAGGCGGCGCCCTTTTTACCCCCCAACTTTTTGGCGGGAGAAATCAAAGGCTGGCTTGAAAATCCTGACTTCCGCTTTTCTGAGATTGAAGAACTGCTGCCCTTTTTACCTGCGCCGTATCTGGATGAACTCCTGCTGACCGCCCTGGAACAGCCAAACGTTGCCGCAGCAGAACGCTTGGCTTATGATGAAATCGAAGAACTGCTGCCGTTTCTGACAGAAGTAACGATCTGCCGGCTCGTTCAAGCACTGCCCTTCTCAACAGATGAGCTGGAAGAGATCGCCCCTTTCCTCTCCTCAAAGAACTTGATTGTTCTTTTTAAAAAAGGACACTAAAAAAACAAGATTCTTCTTTACTTTTGGTAAACCACCGTTTATAATTTCGTTAACCAAATAATTTATTTTTAGGTTAACGAATTTATTATTAGAGAGAAGGATTCGATGAAATTATCATTACGTGAACAAATCCATGCCGCTTTATTTGCGATCATTATTGCTGGTCTTTCCCAACTGACGATTCCATTAGGTTTGATCCCATTGACAGGACAAACCTTTGCGATCGGGCTGGCGGTGACTTTCCTCGGCACGCGAACTGGAACGATGGCGATCATCATCTACTTGCTGTTAGGATTGATTGGTTTGCCCGTTTTCGCTGGTTTTTCCAGCGGTGTCGGTGTTTTGTTAGGACCAACTGGTGGCTATTTAGTCGGCTTCCTCTTTAATGGATTGCTTACTGGATTGATCGTAGAAAAAACAGCGTTTCGCTACACAGGAGCAGTGATCGGCAATATTGTCGGTGCGCTGGCAACTTTGTTGTTTGGTACATTGTGGCTGAAATGGAGCACGGGCATGGCATGGCCGGCTGCCTTTAACGGTGGCTTTGTTCTGTTTATTATCCCTGGGATCATCAAAGCCGTTGCCGCAGCTTATCTAGGTATCTTTTTAAGAAACCGCTTGGCGCAACCATTGGCTTTACGTTAATAAAAAACACTCGCGTCATATGCAGCGATTCCCATCAGTTAGCTTTTTCGTCTAACTTTTGAAAATCGCCGCATCACGCGAGTGTTCTTTTTTATTTCTTCCCCTCTTCAATCGAGAGCTGCGGCCAAATTTTCTGCCACTGCTTCATCGCTTGGCGTTGTCGATAAACTGCAAGATACTGTTCATTTTGGGCAAAATGCGGTGTTGGACGCACCCGAAAACTGCAAATATCCTGCCAGCCAAAAGGCGCCATCAATTCAAGCTTGCCTTGATTCATTCGTGCCGCTACCGCTGTACAACGCTCTGGAAACTTCATTAAAGCATCGAAGGTACTTGTATAAGGCGGCTCCTCGGCAAAATTGTGCTGGTGCATCAACGCTTGGTTTCGAACCTCCCAAGGAAATTCGGGAAACGAACGGCGCAGTTGCGCTTCGATCGCTGCTGTTTCTTCTATGCTTACAGTCGGATCATAAAACACGACATCAATATCGGTTATTGGCACCTCCGCTATTTTTCCACTGAGAAAACCCCATAAATAATTCCGCAGGTACCCAGCACACAGCCAGCAATCCGACAGCTGCAACGCTTCAATGATCGTAAGCAGTTGTCGACATTCACGATTTTTTGCAAACAAGTTCTGGATCGCTTGTTCCTTCATTGGCGTCCTTCTCTAATGGGCTCAGGCTAGTTATTTCAAGGTCCAACCACCGTCGATGGGCACGATCGCCCCCTGCAAGTAACTAGCTTGCGGACTGGCAAGAAAAAGGGTCAGTGCTGCAACTTCTTCTGGTTGCGCCCAACGCTTGACCGGCGTCTCTTCTGCCACCCATTGCGCCATTTTCCCGTCACCGGCAAAATCAGCCGCATTCATCGGCGTTTGAATCGCACCGGGCGCGATGCCCTTCACCGAGATCCCTTGATCTGCAACATCCAATGCCAACTGTTTGGTAAACCCGACGATCGCGTGTTTTGCGGTTGTATAGGCGATCCCGCCCCCACCTGCGACCATTCCAGCGATCGACGCCATATTGATGATCGTTCCGCCGCCATTGGCTTGCATCAGCGGCAAAATTTCTTTCGTTAAATAAAACATGCTGGAGACATTGGTTTGAAATATCTCCTCCCACTCCATTGACGTCGTCTCAGCGATCGTATGATAGCCGTCAAGCTTTCCTGCTGTATTTAACAAGACTGTGATACCGCCAAAGTGCGTCACACAAGCTTGGACCGCTGCAAGACAATTTTCTTTCACCGCTAAGTCACAACATGTGCCGAAAAAGCGGGGCTGGGCTAAAAGCGAATCGGGAAACGATTGGCAGTCAACACCAAATACTTGAGCGCCTTCTGCAAGAAACGCCTCTGCTTGCGCTTTGCCGATGCCTGAAGCAGCCCCTGTGACAAACACAATCGTTTTGTCATCGATCCACGCTGCCGTCATTCCACGATTTTCCAATCTTCCGCAAGAATGTCGCAAACAGTCGGTGCGAAACTCGAGAATCCCTCATCCGCTGTTTTGATCAAAAAGTAAGGGGTGACTGGGGCATTGTCGTACACTTCGCCTTCAACGAATGTCACATAAAGTTCAAAGCCGCCCCAACCTTCACGAATGATTTTTTTGCCGGCTTTTAATTCTGGTAAGATTTCTTCAAATGTCATGATTTTTCTCCTTTGTGTGTTTCTTCTAATGGTTTAAATTGCTTGGAAAATCAATTACGAAAACAAGCAGAACTCGTTTGCTGCGCTAATACGGCAGCAGCGTGATCGCTTGCGCCAATTCCTCTAAAAGATGCGCCGTTTTATAGTCCTCAAATGCCTCATGATGGTTTCGCAGCAGCGTCCGAACTTTCGTTGGAGAATATGCTTCTGCTAAGTGATTTTCCAAAACGAAGCGTCGGGTCAACTGCCATTCATAATAGTAGCCGAAGGGACGGCAATAGTAGCTGGTTCCCGCAAGTTCTTTTTTCTCAAAGCGTCGATGGGTATGCCCAAAGACGACTGCCCGCACATTGGCGTACTGATCGATCACTGCGCCAAAATCAGGCGACCCCAAAAACGCATTTAAGTGGTTCCAGCGGGCGTACTTGCCGGTCTGCCGCACAATAAACGCTTCTTGGGGCACAAAATGCGTAGAAAGAAGAATTTCTTGGTCTTGCGGCAAATGGGCCAATGTTTCCGCTAAACGCTCATTGATGGCTTGGCTGATTTCCTTATCCGATCCCTTTCGTTGAATCATGCGGTCATACCAAAACAGATTTTTCAGCCGCAAGATCTCAGATTCACTGGTCAGATCAGAATATTGGTAGTCATACCAGCCATTGATTCCCAACAGCAGTGTTTTTTCTGATAAGCGATACGTCTGAAAATTAAGAAAGGCGGGATCATCGAAAGCCTCGATCTCTTGTTCCGTCAAGTCCACCATTTCATGATTGCCCCAATGAAAGGTCGTTGGCACCTGTCGACTTTGAAAAAATGCGACCACGTCTAATAGCCGTTGTTTTTTATTCGCCACATCTCCTGCCAGATGCAGATGGGTCACCTGATTTTGCTGCAAATAATCAGCGATCAGCTGCAGATGGGGGTCGCATAATTGGTTGATATCGACGTGCAAGTCACTAATAACCGCCAGCGTGCCCATCTCAGTGGCCTGCCGTCTGCTTTTCGATCCGTAACAATTGGACATCGTTAGCTAAGATCCCGCTATTTCCAATCAATTGCAACCGTTGATAGGTCGGTTCCACCTGCATCCGAGTCTGTTCTTCTAAATACACCTGAGCCCCTTGCTTCAACCAAATCGTGCCTAAGGGTGTCGTTAAAGGGGTGTCGTAGATCGCCAATCCTTCTTCTGGATAGCTTTGCGGCACGATGATCAGGCGAAAATGGATGTCCAAACGGCAGGTGATCTCCGTTGCAGGAAACGGACCAACGCCGTCTTCAAAATCCAAGTAGAGACGATCATCTGGCTGCACATAAGGGGTTATTTTTTCAATTGCTGCTGGCTCAATGTTCAGTTCCATGACGAGAGCCCTCCTTTACATGATACGTTTTTTCCATTCCTCAAGGGTGATGCCACGCGTGACTTCATCGATGATTTCTTCACCCGATTTGCGGGCAGCTGGGATCGTTGCTTCCAATTTCATCCCAATTTTCTCCATGACCCGTCCAGACTTGGGATTTCGGGCATCATGTCGAGCAAAAATTCGAATCAATTCGAGTGTTTCAAAACCGAAATGCAGCAGTGCCATTGCCGCTTCTGGCATAATCCCTTGCCCCCAATAATCGCGACTCAATGTATAACCGAGCTCAGCGATCTCTTTTTCTGATTCTACCCGCAAATCGATGGTCCCGATCATTTTTCCTGAGTCTTTTTCTTCGATCGCAAATTTTCCTAAGGGTGCAGCAACAAAATACTCGGCGATGCGTAGTTTTGTTTCTTCAACCGACCCATGTCTAGCAAAGACGAAGGTCGTCGTTTCTTCATCATTTGCATAGGCAAACATGTCCGCTGCATCCGCCAAGGAAACAGGACGCAAGAGCAGCCTCGGTGTCTCCAACCGTTGATTTTCTGCTAACAATAGCAAATGTCGTTCTTTTGTTGTCATAGGATCCCTACTTTCTGTCAATACTCTCTCACGATCGCACCCCTCTTTTGCTATTTGCTGGATATGCTATAATAAGCATAAGTAAACGCTTTGAGGAGGATACTTCAATGTCAGACGAATTAGAAAAACGCCTTGATACAGGAATGTATGGGACGCCTCGCGTCAACCCAGATGAACAGCGCAAGTATTTAGGCACGTTTCGTGAACGGTGTTATCTTAGTATGACAGTAACAGAAATGAAGAAGAAGGACAACCAGAAAACGCTCTTGAACGCCTTACCAGATTATCAAGGAGCGCTCGTGCTGCTTAATGGAAAA
Source organism: Enterococcus casseliflavus (assembly GCF_029215545.1). Taxonomy (NCBI): domain Bacteria; kingdom Bacillati; phylum Bacillota; class Bacilli; order Lactobacillales; family Enterococcaceae; genus Enterococcus; species Enterococcus casseliflavus. Next base: position 3,342,289 of record NZ_CP119393.1, read on the forward strand.
TTGCCAGAATCGATCCAGACCGATTACATCACTTTACTGACCAAGCAACAGATGGAATTTCGGATCGTCTCCGATGCCCAAGATGCCGGTCCAGACAGTATCGGCTTGCTGATTGCTGGGAAAGAAGCCGTCAATGAAGACGTCATCGATATCGAAAAAAAATTCCCTGCAGCTGCCGCTCCATCGGATAAAGAGCAGGAACAACCAGAGAAAACGTCATTTTGGAAACGTCTTTTCCATTAAAAGGAGGAACTATCATGGAACAATCAACACCGCCCTACCTTTCATTAAAGAAAGAACTGCTTGATGCTTTGGATCTGCATATCGATTTGTTAAAAACGGCACCCACGATCGAATCCAGCCATCTAGATGGCGTATTGTTCATGATGCGCAGCTTGGGTTTTATGCTGGATCGCGCTCCGAAAGTACTCCTGCTGGAGGATAAGAATGAAATGAACTTTATGATGTTTCAATATTATAGCCTCCTGTCGGAACTGAAGTACAATCTGGTTTTAAACTTTCCCTACGCCTCGATTCAAGGCGTACCGTTATTAACCTTGATCCAACGTTTTCCTACCACGTATGAAAAAGAAATGAAACAATGGTGGGAAGCCCGAACGGGTCTCAAGGTGGAAGAAACAAAACAAACGATTGAGATCGCTGCTTTTGAATCCTAATAAAAAAAACTGCACACTTTGAAAGGAACTCTCCTTCCAAAGTGTGCAGTTCTTTGCTTTTTGTACTTCCATCAGCTCTCGAAAACTTCAGGGAACAACAGGCGTAAAACAGACATAGTTAAGCGTCGGCCTTTCCCGCTGTATGGATAAACGTGCATATGCATCGCTGGGTTGAAATTGGCTTCAATGATTCCATAAGCCCCCGGTTCATTGGCTGGCTTGGTTTTATCTGGAATAATCAGATCGATTCCGCTGATAGATGCTTGTAATGCGGCTACCGCATCGACTGCTACTTGTTTGTAATCATCGTTGAAGTCATCCGTCACATCGATAGAATCACCGCCAGTACTGATATTCGAGTTTTCTCGCAAATAAACGATCTGCCCCTCTTCGGGTACTGAATCCACTTGATACCCTTGCTCTTTTAACATCAGTTGTTCCAGTTCCCCTAATTGGATCAGCTCTAATGGGGTCCGATGATGGGTGCCGCGCAATGGATCAAGATTTTTCTCTGCGACGAGTTCCGTGATCGTGCGCTTGCCGTCACCCACGACATTGGCAGGGATACGTAGTAAAATCGCATCGACTCGCCCATCGATCACGAAGAACCGATATTCCGTCCCTGACAAAAAAGTCTCAACGAGGATCGAATCATCTTCCGCAAAGGCAATGGCGACCGCCGCTTGATAATCCGCTAAAGAGGCACCTTCTTTGAAAATCGAGATACCGATCCCATAGTTGGTGGTTTTCGGTTTTACCACAAACCCGCTGTGGGCAATCTGAGGATAAAACGCGATCGCTTCTTCTGCCGAAGCGAACTCAGCGCCACTTGGTACATGAAAGCCATTTTCGGCTAAGATTTTTTTAGTGACCGTTTTATTCGCCATGATCAATGGGACGATGTACTGATCCTTACTGGTCATATTGGCATTTTTAACATATTCGATGTGGTCTTTCACGGCTAATTTCAAGAATTGATCCGTTTCATCCAGTACCGTCACTTCGATTCCTTTTTGGATCGCATCGAACAAGAGAATCTGGGTCGACAATTCCATTGCTCGAAAGCCAGCTAATTGATACGGTTTTTCCCAAGCAGCTTGATGATACTTTTGTCCCAGCAATGTTGCTGTCTGCGCTTGACTGGTTGCTTGACTTGCTGAGAAAAGACGTCCCGCGAAGGTTCTTTCTGGTTCAGCCAGCATTTCAGAAAGCTGATCCAAAAATGGCGGATGCGGCAGCTCAAGGGCTTGGGCAAAGTCCATCATTTCAGCAATCAGTGCTTGCGCTTCTTGCTGATAAGTCAATGGCGCTAAGGGATGCTCTAATGCGACCTGATCATTTTTCTGATTGCCTTCTTCGATCCACGCATCGGCATTGTTACCTTCTTCTTTTGTACTTAAAAACAATAAGAAGAAATGTAAGAACGCGACTTGCTCTTTGGAAATGCCATAGCGGGCAAAGGGATCGATATCGATATTTCTTAACTCAATATAACGGATACCAGCTGAGGCTAGATCTGCGACCCGTTTTCCCCCACGTAAACGCACTGGCGCATAAAATTCTTTTTCTTCTGAAAGCTTTCCTGTCTCCACTAATTTGGCAATATCTGCAAGATAGGTCTCTAACGAAGCATAAGATACCTTGACGTCTTCGTGATTCGTGTAGCCATAACGGCTATTGCGAATACTGCGGACTGGTTCTTGCGGTCCGTTTTCTGTCGTAAAATAATTGGCTTCTGATGCAGGGGTCGCCCCAAAGAAATACGTCAAAAACCAGCGATAGTGCAAATAATTGCGAGTTACTTTCAAATAAAGTGCCGTTTTAAACGTCTGGAAGCTTTCCTTCGTTTCAGACAAAGCATACAGCTGCTGCAAAAAGTCTTCCGCAAATTCGAAATTGAAATGAATCCCACTGACCATTTGCTTGCGGCGACCATATGTTTTGGCTAAATAGCGGCGGTAGAGCACATCTTCAAATTGGTCTAATTTAGCAATGACGATGTCTTCTTCTTTTTCTGGTAAAGCCGGTGGCATACTCAATGGCCAGAGCATTTCTTCTGCTGACATCGAACGATACGCCACATCATGAATAGCCCCTAAAAAACGGAACAATTCATCCACGGAATCAGCAACGGGCGTAATCAGTTCCAGTTGGTTTTCGGAAAAATCCGTTTGGATATACGGATGGAAGCGTCGATTGCCTAACGTTTTAGGATGATCGGTACCTGCAAACGTCCCATCGAGCCTCACCCGCTGTGCTTCACGCTCAATCCCGTAGCGTCCTTTCAATAAATAGGGAAAAAGCTCTTTATGTGATAACAATGTTTTTATTTTCATTCGACTGCCCTCTATGTTCTTCTACTAAATTTTTTCTCAAATGCTATTTCTTTCCATCTATTATAGTGAAAACTGGTGAAAAATGCAGAAATTTGCTCCTCACTTGTAATATCTCTTACTAAAATTACCAAGAATTTATAAAATACTTGAATAAATTTGATATTTACCTTCAAAATAAAGTATACTGCTTATAGAACAGTAAATTATTATGTCCATATTACTCTTTTTTGAAAGGAAGAATAGTGAATGAAGCCACTTAATCTTACCAAACGCGAACGTCAAATTATGAATATCTTTTGGAATTCAGACAAACCTCTTTCTGCAAATGACATTGCTGTCCAACAGCAAGATCTAAGCAAGAATACCATTCAAGCAGTCGTACGTAAACTAAAAAACCACGACTTATTGAAAGTAGCGGATATCGGCTACAGCGGTACTGTTTTGACTCGGTTGTATTCTCCGAATGTGACCCAAGAAGACTTCTTAGCAGCAGAATTGTCTGATCAATCTTTATTGAACTTGATTACGAACTTTATCGAAACCAATAAAGATATCGATACATTGAACAACTTGGAAAAAATGATCACTGAGCGCCAAGGGGAACTTAAGAAATAAACTTTCCCTACCGTTGAACTCGTTGTATTCTGCCTGATACTTCCCAAAGTTTTTAGACAGTGCAGAAGAAAACGAAGCCTTCAAACTGCTTTTCCTGATTTTTTGGCAAAGTCGTGCATCGCTGTACCCACATTTGCCACGCCAAGTGTTCTCAGCTTTCCGTCACAAGTCAAGCTCGTGGAAAGAGACGACGACCCGTTTTCTCTTCCCTTTGATCTCACAAAAGCAACAATAAAGGAGAGCCATGTGTAGGTGTATCACCTAACACAGGGCTCTGTTTTTTTATTCTTTGATCAAGCCTTTGAATAAGCCAACGACAAATTCATTTGGATCAAATGGTTCTAAATCATTGATGCCTTCTCCGAGTCCCACTAATTTGACAGGCAGCCGCAGCTCGTTACGGATCGCCAAGACGATCCCTCCTTTGGCTGTTCCATCAAGTTTGGTTAAGACGAGACCAGAAACATCCGTCGTTTCTTTAAATTGTTTTGCTTGATTCATCGCGTTTTGACCCGTTGTTGCATCCAACACGAGCAGGACTTCATGAGGGGCCGTTGGGTCCACTCGTTGAATGATCCGTTTGATTTTTTCTAGTTCGTTCATCAAATTGACTTTGTTTTGCAAACGACCAGCAGTATCTACTAATAAAACGTCAGCATTTTCTCGTTTTGCGCGCTCCATCGCATCAAACACGACTGCTGCTGGATCGCCTCCTGCATTGCCACGAACGACTTCAACACCAGCCCGTTCACCCCAGACCACTAATTGATCGATGGCACCGGCACGGAAAGTATCCGCTGCAGCCAATAAGACTTTCTTGCCTTCGGCTTTGAATTGGTGGGCTAATTTCCCGATGCTGGTGGTTTTTCCAACACCGTTCACGCCAACAAATAAAATGACGGTCAACCCTGACTGCATATTCAACTCGTTGACTTCACCGACACCCGCTTCCCCATATAGGTCAACCAATTTTTCGATGATGACATTTTGGACATCTGCCGTTTTCTTCACATTACGCAATTTGACTTCTTGCCTCAATGCATCCGCGATCTTCATCGCCGCATCAAAGCCGACGTCTGCGCCGATCAGGGTTTCTTCCACTTCTTCGAAGAAGTCTTCGTCCACCGTACGGAAGTTGGCAAACAATTCGTTCATCCGTTGCCCAAAGGTTTTCCGTGATTTCGTCAATCCTTTGGTGTATTTATCCTGCACACTTTCCGTTTCTGGCGCTGGTTGAAGGATTGGTTCAGAAGCTGGTACTTCCTCTGATGGTGTATCCTTAGCCACTTCTTCTGGAATACTTGGTGCTTCTTCTCCTTTATTCGCTGTCGTTGCTTCTTGCTGTGGAAAAGTTTCCGCAGTTTCTTGCTCTACATCCAAATCACTGGAGTCGGCGGCTTCTGCAGGTGCCACTGGTTCTGAAGCTTCATGTTCAGCAGGAGTTTGTGCTGGCTGTCTTTCTTCTGAAGGCTGATCCTCTGGTGAATCAGCATCAACGACTGGTTTGTCGGCTTCTTGCTCTACTTCTTTGGTTTCTCCAATCAACGCTTTTTTGATTTTGTCAAAAAATCCCATCTTACGCACCTCCTTTTAAGACATATTCTTCAATCACTGCTGCCACACCGTCTTCTTGGTTTGAAACGGTGACAACGTCAGCCGCCTCTTTAATGATTGGCACGGCATTGGCCATCGCTACGCCAATCCCTGCATAGCGAATCATCGGCAAGTCATTTTCTTCATCACCGATCGCCATCACTTCTTCTTGCTTGATCCCTAAATCTTGCGCCAATAGGCTGATACCATAAGCTTTGGTGATTCCTTTAGGCATAAATTCCAACAGGTTATTCCGGCTTTTGATGATTTCATATTTCTCGCGGATCTCTGAGGAAATCTCAGGGATCTTAGGATCCAAGACTTCCTGATGGTAGGCGATCACCGCTTTATTATAGAGCATCGATTCATCCAGATCAGCTACGGCAAAAGGACGACAATCCAATAAAGGATTCAACGAGCCATAAATCGATGGATGCGCTGCTGAAGTGGGTAAACTCAAGACGATCTCTTCTGATACCACGTCTAGAGGCAAATTCAAGTCTTCCGCCACTGAAACCAATTCATGGATATCTGCCAGCTGCATCGCTGCTTTTTCAATGATCTCGCCAGTCTCATTTTTTTGAACCAAACCGCCGTTAAAGGTGATGCTGTAGTCGCCGGGTTCTTTCAGCGATAATTCTTCTAAATAGGGACGGATCGCCCGCAATGGACGTCCCGTACAAATAACGATTTTCACGCCTTGTGCTTTAGCACGAGCAAGTACCTCTTTGTTGCGAGGAGTCACTTCTTTATTATCATTCAATAACGTTCCGTCTAAATCGATCGCAATCAGTTTAATCATACCATTCCTCCTCTATGCTTGATCTGCTGCAAAACTACCGCCTTCACGCACTTCTTCTAAGCGCACGGACACGGTCTTCGACACTCCAGATTCTTGCATGGTCACACCATACAACACATCTGCTGCCTCCATTGTTCCTTTGCGGTGAGTTACGACGATAAACTGCGTATCATTTTGGAAAGCACTCAAGTAATGCCCGAAACGAGAGACATTGGCTTCATCCAATGCTGCTTCCACTTCGTCAAGCACACAAAACGGTACTGGACGAACTTGAATAATGGAAAACAATAACGCAATCGCAGTCAGCGCCCGTTCGCCCCCTGATAGCAAGCTGAGGTTTTGCAATTTCTTGCCCGGTGGTTGGGCTTCGATCTCGATCCCCGTGTTCAATAAATCTTTCGGATCTGTTAAGACTAATTCCGCATGACCGCCGCCAAACATATTAGGAAATACTTGTTTGAATTGCAAACGGATCGCATCGAAGACTTCGCCGAAACGGGTTTTGACTTCTTCATCCATTTCAGACATCGTATCAAACAGCTGTGCTTTAGCCGACAGCAGATCGTCTCGCTGACTAGTCAAGAACAAATGCCGTTGATTGACTTGCTCATATTGTTCGATCGCATTTAAATTGACTGGACCAATTTGCTCGATTGCTTGTTTTAGTTCCTGAATGTCGACTTTGGCTTGTTCTGCATCCTCAATTTCAGGGAAATCTTGCGCTGCCTTTTCAAAGGTGAGATTGTATTCTTCTTGTAAATACAACAAACGATTATCCATCACCAATTCTGCGCGATTTTTTTCGATCTCAACTTCGGTTTTTTCTGACAGCTTTTCTTTTTGCGTTAAGTTTTCAGCACTCAGGGCTTCGTCTAATGCGCCGATTTCTTGTTGAACGACTTGACGTTGTTCACGAATCACCGTCAATTCCGCTGTTACCTGATGCTTGGTTTTTGTGAAGGCTTCAATTCGCTGAAGAATGCTTTCTTCTGAAAACTCATGATCGCTGACGTTGCTTGTCAAGGCAGCTAACTGCCGTTCTAAGGAGTGTTGACGCGCTTCGTTTTCTTCTAATGCTTGATTCGTAGCGGCAATTTTTTGCTGCAAATGCGCCACTTGTTCTTTTTGAACTGCGAAAGCTGCCTGCAAGCGCGCACTTTCTTGTGCTAAGGTTTGGCGTTTTTCCTCGATCAAGTCTTCTTCGGCATTCATTTGATGAATATCTTGGTCGATTTTCGCCAATTGCGCTGCAATATTCTTTTGCTGTTCTTCCAAGCTCGTCTTCTTCTCATCATATTCCTCAAAGAAGGCTTGCACTTCGCGATGTTCAAAATCAAACACTTGCTGCTCTTGCTTCAAGCGGCTCAGGTCATTCTCAAGATTTTGTAAGCGGCTTTGCAGCTCATGCTCCGTCATGCGAGCCTGTTCTCCTTGCGTCCGCAATTCTTCTAATGCTGCTTGTGCTTCTTTGGTCGCTGCTTCAAAATGCTGGACTTGCTTTTCCGTTTTTAAAAGCCGCTCATCCAGTTGCGCCGCTTGTGCCGTCAATTGTTGCAGCTCGTTGCTTTGGCTAAACAAACTACCGGCATTTTTCTTCGTTGCGCCACCCGTCATGGAACCGCCAGCATTCATGACATCCCCTTCTAAGGAAACGACCCGATAGCTATAGTTCAATGCCCGTGCTAACGCATTGGCACTTTGCAAGTCTTCGGCAATCAAGATACTGCCTAACAAGTTATCCGTAATAGTTTGGACGTGTTCGGGCGACTGGACCAATTCGCTGGCAACGCCGATAAATCCAGACACTTGCTTGGCTTGATTGCGGGCATAATCTGGCAAATGACGGGCTTTGATGGTCGTCAGCGGTAGGAAGGTTGCACGCCCCCCTCGATTTTCTTTCAAATACGTGATGGCTGCTCGCGCATCCCGCTCATTTTCAACGACGACATGCTGTGCAGCGGCGCCTAATGCGGTCTCGATCGCCACGGTATAGTCTTGCGGCACATCGATTAACTCCGCTACTGCGCCAACGATACCGCTGATCTGCTGTTTGTTTTTCAAAATCAAGCGAACGCCTTGATAAAAGCCGCTATAATTTTCTTGAATGTCTTGCAGACTGCGCTGTTTCGCTCGTACCTGCTGCACTTGACTCATTAACTGATACATTTTCTTTTGTTCTTCATCAAAGCGTTTTTTGTTGGTCTGAGCTTTTTCTTGAAGATGGATGTATTGCTTGCGTTGTTCTTCTAAAATCGCCTTAGCCTGCGTCAGCTGTTCTTCCACGATTTGCGCTTCCGTCGTCTTTTCTTTCAACGACGTATTCATTTGCGTCTGCTTGCTTAACGCCGTTTGATTTTTCGCGGCTTCTTGCTGGTATTGACGCTCCAAGTATTTCAATTCGTTTCCGATCGTTGCCTGCTCTTGCATGGCTTCGACATATTGGCTACGCAATTCTTCAATGATTTCTTTTGCTGAACGTTGGTACTTTTCCTGCTCTTGCTGACACGCCAGCATCGCTGCTTCAACTTCCTGCACACTACGATTCTTTTGTGAAAGCAAGCCGATCAGTTCCGTTTTTTCTTCATTTAAAAGTGTGACCCGCTCTGTGACTTCCTCTAAAGTTTCTTGGTATTCGGCAGAGCTTTTTTGCGTATGCTTTGAACGTTCATCCAAGACTTCTTTTTGCCCTTCGGCTTGCTTCAGTCCTTCGGTGACCTCTAAAAGCTGCTGATTCAAACGCTCCAACGTTTCATCAAAAGCAGTACGTTGTTGCCGTAAAGAATGTAGCGACAGTTCCCCTTGGTTGATCTTTTCGGAAATCTGCGCCAGTTCTTGGTTAAAGGTACTCAGTTGAGCTTTGGCTGTCTCCCACGCTGCTTTTGCTTTCGTGATCTCTAAGACCGCATAGGCCACATCGACCGTCGTCAATTTTTCTTTTAACGCTAAAAAGCGGTTGGCTGCTTCACTTTGGGCTGCCAGAGGCACCAACTGATCTTCTAGTTCATAAATGATATCTTGTAGACGGCTTAAATTGTCTTCCGTTTCAAACAATTTTTGCTCGGCTTTCTTTTTCCGCTGTTTGTATTTCAATACCCCCGCCGCTTCTTCAAAAATTCCACGACGGTCTTCTGGTTTGCTGCTGAAAATTGCTTCTACCTTGCCTTGGGAAATGATCGAAAATGATTCTTTCCCCAACCCAGAGTCCATAAACAACTCTTGGATATCCTTTAAGCGGCAAGCTTGTTTATTTAAGAAAAAGTCGCTTTCGCCGGTTCTTCTCAAGCGGCGAGTCACGCTGATCTCACTGTAATCCATCGGCAAGTAATGATCGCTATTGTCTAAAACGATCGTCACTTCCGCTATATTTAGCGCTCTGCGGGTGTCAGAACCTGCAAAAATAACATCAGGCATTTTGCCACCACGTAGATTTTTGGCAGATTGTTCTCCTAAAACCCAACGAATCGCTTCGGTAATATTGCTCTTGCCGCTGCCATTTGGTCCGACGACTGCAGTCACTCGATGTTCGAAATCAATGACTGTGCGGTCGGCAAAGGATTTAAAGCCGGCAATCTCTATTCGTTTTAAATACACTCCGCCAGTCCTCTCTTACTGTTCAAGATCCGCCAAGGCATTCGCAGCGGCGTCCTGTTCTGATAATTTCTTCGATTTTCCTTGTCCTTTTCCGATCAAGGTATCATCGCAATAGACTTCCGTCCAAAAAATCCGTTCATGGGCGGGGCCTGCTTCTTTGATCAAACGATAATTGATAGAAACATCGCCGCCACGCTGCAAGACTTCTTGCAAGCGGGTCTTGTGATCCATCTCATGGGAAAAAGCACCTGCTTTTACTTTTGGAAAGACAACTTTCGTCAAAAAGCCGCTGACACTTTCCAGTCCTTGGTCCAAGTATAACGCACCTAAAAAGGCTTCAAATAGATCACAAAGCAAAGAAGGTCGTTTACGACCGCCAGAGTTTTCTTCCCCTTTGCCTAGACGAATGTATTCATCGAATCGGCAATCTTTGGCAAACATGGATAAACTGTCTTCGCGAACGATTGCCGCCCGTAGCTTCGTCAGCTTACCTTCGGGCAGATCTGGCAATTCACGATACAAATACCGTGAAACGATCAACTCTAAGACAGCATCGCCCAAAAACTCTAAACGTTCGTTATCTGACAAGTGCAAGTTGCGGTGCTCATTCACATAAGATGAATGCGTAAACGCTTGTTCAAGCAGATCTACATCATGGAACACAATATCAAACTTTTCTTTTAGTTCTTTCGTTAATTGTGTATTCATTTGTCACATTCCTTCATTAGTTTATCGACACTTCCCTATTATACTGGTTTTTGCCGAATTATGAAATGTTTCCTCCAAATTCTTGGAAAGACTGTAATAAAATTTTATTTACTTAATCTTCTCCTGTATAAAAAAGCCTGTTTTCCTAAGATACCCGCAAAAAAACAGGAAAAAAAGACGTCCTGGAAAGGACGTCTTTTCATCGATCATTGATTAACGAGATTCAGCTGTAACTGAAACTGTTGCCCATCTGTTGTGGTCAATGTCATAAGCCCATGAGAAGTCTTTGACACGGTTTGAAACAGGCATTACTTGGTTTCTGTAAAGAGTAGGGATAACAAACGCTTCGTCTGCTGCATACTCTTGCCAAGCATCAAATGCTTCTTTACGTTTTGCATCATCAAATGAATCTTTTGAGTCGATTGCATCTAGAAGTTTTGTATTTTCTTCAGATTCAAAACGAGTGTAGTTGAATGCTGCGTTCGGGCCGTAAAGTCCGCTTGGAGAAGGATCTGAACCAGTTCCCCATGCTGCTTGGAAGACATCGATCTCAGGATCATCGTTTTTCAACTTGTCATAGAAAGCTTGGAAGTCGATCAAGCGACCAGTTGTGTATTGTACATCAAGTCCGATTTCATTCCATTGTTGGATGTAGTAATCAGACAATGGTTGAGCCGTTTCGCCACCTGACATTGAAGCAAAGTTGATGGTTAATTTCTCACCATTTTTGTCTTCACGCATGCCATCGCCATCGACATCTTTGTAGCCAGCATCATCAAGTAATTGATTTGCTTTGTCGATGTTCAATGTGTAGCCTTCTACTTCGGTGTTGTGCAGTGTGCCGAATACTGGTGGGATCAATGTCGTTGCATTTGAACGCAAGCCATTGTAGAAACGGCTTCCGACAGCATCGTTATCGATTGCGTAACCCATTGCTTGACGCAATGATTTATCCGCCATTTTAGACTCAGGGTTGTAGTTTACTTTGTTTTCTTCTTCATTCCAAGTACCTAATTTAAAGCCTAGGTAAGTGTATGCTTGTTCAGGACGACCTAAGATTTGGTAGCCATCTACATCTTTGTAGGTTGGATACGTATCTGTTGGCATTGAATAAACAACGTCATATTGTTTTGCATTCAATCCTTCTACGATTGATGCTGAAGGAACAGCTTTAAATGATAATTTATCCATTTTAGGTGCGCCGCCGTAGTAGTACTCATTCGGTACGTATTCAACAGACTCTCCCGCAACGATATTTGACATTACATAAGGACCAAAGACAACTGGATTTTTACGAACTGGATCGCTTGATTCCATATCTTTGACTTCGATACCTTCAAATGCATGTTTTGGTAGAGCAGATTCATACACTCCGCCACCAGCTTGCAACATACCTGGGTGAACTTCTTTGTATTGGATTTTAACGACTTTGTCACTTTCTTTGGTGATACCAGAAATAGTATCAGCTTTGCCATCATGGTAATCTTCCATACCAACGATATTGGTAAAGTTGTTATCATAGCGGATACCTGTGTAATCTTTATGACCGATTACTTCATAAGAGAAGATCACGTCATCAGCGGTAACATCTTCGCCATCTGACCATTTCAAGTTGTCACGTAATGTGATCGTTGCTGTGTTGTTGTCTTCATCTAACTCAAGATTTGCTGCACCGCCGTCAACGATTTTGAAGTCAGAATCGTATAAGAACAATGTTTCATTACTTGGTTCCATGAAATAACTGTCATAACTGTCTTGATAAAACTCAGGTACGAATAACCCTTGGAACTGCGTATCCATCACTACTGCAACATCCAATGTACCGCCTTCGATTGCTTCTTCATCATTGCTGACTTCGACTGGCATTGTGCTGATATCTTCTGTCTCTGTCGCTGCATTACCGCCACCAGAAGAATCGGTTCCGCCGCCGTTGCTGCCACAAGCTGCCAATGCTAACACTGACAAAAGAGTGACCATACCAAAAATATTTTTCTTCATCCTGTATCCTCCTTGTTTATCCTAGTCGTTGACGCGCATCCGCTGAACGCTTAAATGCTTGACCAACGTAATTGATACTCAACATCAAGACTAAAATTAGAATTGATGCGGGTAACCAGATCCACTGTCTGTTGACCAGCACATCACCGCTGCTGGCATATCCGATCAGTGTTCCCAAACTTGGAACATTGGTCGGCAGACCAAAACCTAAGAATGTTAGTGTCGTTTCAATACCGATATTCGCTGCAAAGTTCATTGTTAAGTTGGTGATGATCAATGAGCTAAGGTTCGGCATGATTTCGCGGAACATGATGACAAAGTCATTGGTTCCGAGGGTTTTCGATGCACTAACATAGTCGCGACGGCCTTCTGAAAGGGTCTTACTTCGGAAGAGCCTTGCTTTTCCGACCCAGTAAAAGGCACTCATGACCCATATAAAGGTCCAAACGTTGTAACGAGGTACGATCGATACGATAACGATAATGATCAACATGATCGGCAAAATCATAACGAAGTCAACAATACGCATCAAAATGTTATCAATGATGCCACCATAGTAACCTGAGATGATCCCTAGTCCGACCCCAACGATCGACGTAATGATCGTGATTGAAAAACCAATCAAGATTGAGTTACGCGCACCGATGATCAATTGTCCCCAAACATCACGGCCACCTTCATCCGCCCCTAAAAGGTAGGTGCCGCCGTTGGGCGAAATCGCGCCGGGTACAGCGTATTTATCAAGGATGCTGACACGCATCACTTGTGATTGGTCGATAACTGCTGAGCCGATAAACACGAACAATAAAACTGCGACTAACAACACTAATGAAAAGATCGCCATTTTATCTTTTAAGAATTCGCGAAAAATCATTTTTAATCCCATAGGCGGGATGCTCTCTTGTTTTAGTACTTTTTCTTTCTTTTCAGACACATTTATCCCCTCCTATTACTGGATTCTGATTCTTGGATCGACAATACTCATGATGATATCTGACAGCAGCGTACCGATCAAGGTCGCTAGTCCTAAGATCAATGTCAGTGAAGTGATCACGGCATAGTCCCGTTGGACGATACTATCGATAAACAGTTTTCCGACACCTGGGTAAGCGAAGATTTTCTCAATAACCACAGAACCTGCGATCAATGATGTGATCTCGTAGCCCATTTGTGATGCGATCGGCAACGATGCATTCCGGAAAACGTGACGTGAGAAGACTTTATTCGTTGGTACCCCTTTTGAACGAGCGGTACGAACGAAATCCAATGATTTCGAATCAATGACTTCACTTCGCAAGTATTGGATCGTCACTGCTGTTCCTAATAATGCAGAAGTGATCGCCGGTAATAGTAGGTGATACAAGCGACTCCAAAACTCAGCCATGCCGCTGACCCCCGGTGCAACGGAACCACCCGTTGGGAACCAAGCCAATCGGTAACCGAAGATGAACAATGCGATCAACGCAAAGATAAACAACGGTACGGCGAAACTGAAGAAGTTGTAAACAACGACGACTTTATCAAGCAATGAATTTTGGTAACGTCCTGCCCACATCCCTAAAGGAATGGCAATCACGTAAGTCAAAATGACCGTCAATAAAGATAACCACAATGTATTGCTGATACGTCCTGCTAATAACGTTGAAACAGGTAATTTAAAGATGAAACTTTGACCAAAGTCCCCTTTTAAGGCATTTCCGATCCAACGGAAATATTGGGTATACCATGGGTCATTCAAACCAGCGGCTTCACGCATCCGCTCAATAACAGCTGGATCTTGGTTTGGATTGATCAAACCGGTAAATGGATCCCCAGGCATTGCTTGTGCGATCAAGAAAATCAAGATACTCAAAATAATGACTTGCGGGATCATCAACAACAAACGACGTAGAATTGTTTTCCACATTATTCAGCACCCCCGTTTTTCAATGCGACTTGGTGCGACTCGGTGATTTTACGCAAGTCATACACTCTGCCAGTTTCGTCGTAGTAATCTTTTTGATGGGTCACATATTCCAACTCGACCTTGCGGCGGTTTTCTTTGTGAGCATCGCGATTTTTTACGTCGATTTGAGGAATCGCTGATAATAAACGTTTTGTATAGATGTGACGCGGGTCTTGATAGATGTCTTCCCGTGTCCCGATCTCAACGAAGCGGCCTTTATACATGATGGCGATATTGTCACACATGTGTTTTACGACCCCTAAGTCATGAGAGATGAATAAGAAACTTAAGCCAAATTCTTGCTGGATCCGTTTCATAAAGTTCAGTACCTGCGCTTGAACGGATAAGTCAAGGGCTGAAACCGGCTCATCGGCGACGATCAGTTTTGGATTGGATGCTACCGCGCGGGCAACCCCTAACCGCTGACGTTGTCCACCAGAGAACTCGTGAGGATATTTGTATAGGGCATCTTCTGGCATCCCAACGATATCCAGAAGGCTTTTCACTCGTTTTTTCTCTTCTTGATCGCTTAAGCGTTCAAAGTTGCGTAATGGTTCGGCGATAATGTCTACCACGCGTTTTTTAGGATTCAAGCTGGACATTGAATCTTGGAAAATCATTTGGACATCTTTGTTGTAGTTCATTTTTTTGCGGACGGAACGTTTGGTCACGTCTTGCCCGTCATAAATGATTTCGCCACTGGTGATTTTTTCTAACCCAACGATGGCTTTCCCCGTCGTGGATTTACCAGAACCAGACTCACCAACCAATCCGTAGGTTTTTCCTTTTTCTATGATGAAGTCCACACCGTCAACGGCATACACATGGTCTGTGACGCGGTTGAAAAATCCGCTGCGAATAGGATAGTGGACTTTCAGATCTTTAATTGTAATTAATTCTGTCATCTACACTTCTCCTTCTTCGTCTCTAAAATGAAAATGCTTGTAGCATGTGCAACGGACCAAATGATCAGGTGCTACTTCATGCAAGACTGGGTTTGCTTCGTGGTCGCTTTCAGGAATCCAAGGAATCCGTGCGGCAAACCGACAACCCGTCCGTGGCATATTTTTCAATGAAGGAACTACGCCTTCGATCACGTGCAGTTCACTGTCTTGTGAATTTTCTTGAGGGATCGAGTTAAGCAATGAGCGGGTGTACGGATGTTTCGGATTGGCAAACAACTCTTCGGCTGTTGCGACTTCCACAAACTGACCCCCGTACATCACGGCTACTCGGTCGGCCATCTCTGCTACGACACCTAAATCGTGGGTGATCAAAATGATCCCCGTCTGTGTTTCTTCTTGCAAATCTTTTAGTAGATCAAGGATCTGTGCTTGGATCGTCACGTCCAACGCGGTCGTTGGTTCATCCGCAATAATGATTGGTGGTTTACAAGCAATCGCGATCGCAATGATGACCCGCTGACGCATCCCACCAGACAATTCATGAGGGTATTGACGTCCTACTCGCGGTGGATTGGGAATCCCCACTTGTTCTAATAATTCTAATGCTCGTGCTTGACGCTGTTCGGCGGTCATATCCGTATGGTAGGATAACCCTTCTTTGATTTGATCTTCGATCCGCATCAAAGGATTCAGTGCAGACAATGGATCTTGGAAAATCATCCCAATATCATTTCCGCGAATTTTGTTGTACAGCGTTTCGTTTAAGTTTGACAAGTTTAAATCTTTATATAAGATTTCTCCGGTGATTTTCGTGTTGTTTGGGTCATGCAGCCCCATGATCGTTGTAGCTAACGTACTCTTGCCGCAACCAGATTCTCCTACGATCGCTAAGATCTCATTGCGATCCAGTGTAAAAGAAATACCATCTACTGCGTCATAGTAATCGTCTTTAATACGAAAACCTGTGTGAAGGTTTTGAACATCTAGTAATTGATTATCTCTGGACAATCGAATACCCCTCTCTACTTTCTAAGATGTCTTGCAATTTAATGTAAAAAAAGAAGGAACATGCATTTCATTTCCAAAAGCTTTCTTAACATTGTATAATATATTCTTAATAATTATATAGAAATGCCACCAATAATGCAAGTCCCAGAAAAGTTAATACACTGAATTTTCAGAAAATTTACATTATGCTTTCAACGCCGTCATGTCAGGTTTAACGACCGTTTTTTAGATTTCACTACCAAAGAAAAGCCGCTCAAAATCACTGCGGATCAATTATGAGAAAGAAAGAGCTAAGTCATCTAGGACTTAGCTCTTATGTCTGTCTTAAGCAAGATGGCTTGAAATATAATCAACCGCTCCACCGACTGTTTCGATCTGCTCGGCATCTTCATCAGAAATCTCGGTACCAAATTCATCTTCTAGTTCAAGGACGAATTCCATCACACTGATCGAATCAGCGTTCAAGTCGTCTTTAATGCTCATCGTATCCGTTACGTTCTCTGCGTCAATTTCAAAATGATTGGCGATCACGACCGCAACTTTCTTGAATACTTCATCTCGTGTCAACTGGCTTCACCTCCACGCGTTTGCACAAAACATAGAATGGCTAACAAACATTGTACTGCTTTCTATGCTTTTTGTCTAGATATTTTTGCAATTTCATTACAATCATTGCATTATGATTGCGTTTCGTCTTTGTCAGTCGGCATTTCTTCAAAATGGTCGACCAATTGTGCCACGACATCTGTCGCTAACATCGTATGGATCTGCTTGATGGTGTACGCCACCGCTTCTGGTCCTGTCGCACCATGGGTTTTGATGACTGGGGCTTTCAACCCAAACAATACGGCACCGCCGTGTTTCGCATAATCCATTTCATTTTTCACTTTCCGCAACGCATCTTTTAATAATAATGCGCCTAATTTCCCTTTGGCACCAGAATCGAGAATCGATTGTTTCAACAGCGCCATCAAATTCAAGGCGGTTCCTTCGATCGATTTCAAAACAGCATTTCCAGTAAAGCCATCTGTCACGACGACGTCAGCTGCACCATCCAATAATTCCCGAGCCTCGACATTGCCGATAAAGTGGATCGTCGGGTCTTGCGAAAGCAGTTCAAAGGCTTTTTTCGTTAATTCACTGCCTTTGGTTTCTTCCGTTCCGTTATTTAACAAGCCGACCCGTGGTCGATTGATCCCGCGAACTTTTTGGGCATAAAAGGACCCTAAGACGGCATAGTTTGCCAAATGCTCTGGTTTATTGTCGGCATTGGCACCTAGATCCAGCATGTCAAAGCCAGCATCTTTGCCGATCACTGGCATCGTGGACATCAATCCGGGACGGTCGATCCCTTTGATCCGACCGACGATAAACAAACCAGCGGCTAATAAGGCACCAGTATTTCCAGCTGAAAAAATCGCATCTGCCTCACCATTTTTGACCGCTTGTGCTGCCAAGACCATTGAGGCGGTTTTTTTTCGTCTGATCGCTTTGACAGGCTCATCATCACTATTGATTTTTTCATCCGTGTGGATAATGGTGACATTTTTATCATCCGTCATGTATTTTTTGATTTCATTTTCTTTTCCGTAAAGGAGGAATTCAATCTCTGGAAAGTCTTTTTTTGCCAGCATGACTCCTTCTACGATCGCTTTTGGGGCGTTGTCTCCGCCCATTGCATCAACAGCAATCCGCATCTCGCTGCCACTCCCTTCATTTTCCCAATCAGTATAGCATATTCTTTAATCAAAAAATTGTTTGTCTGCTTTTTTTGCTGCCAAATAGTTCGCCAATGCCGAAAATTCTGGCAACAGCTGCCAGCCATTTTTTTGCCAAAGCTGGGCAGCTTCGACTTGTGCCACTTCTAGAATATGGGCATCCGCGACCAAATCGGCAGCCGCAAACTCTGGCAAGCCCGATTGTCGATTGCCGAAGACTTCTCCTGGTCCTCGCAACTGCAAATCTTTTTCGCTGACTACAAAGCCGTTGGTGGTTTCTGTCATGATCTTCATTCGCTCGACCCCTGTCTCATTCTTCGGGTTTGCGATCAATATACAGTAAGAAGCATCAGCACCGCGCCCTACCCGTCCACGCAATTGATGAAGCTGGGCTAACCCGAAGCGATCGGCGTCAATGATCAGCATCACTGTCGCATTGGGGACATTGACCCCTACTTCGATGACCGTCGTGGAAACCAAGATCTGCAGTTGATTTTCTTTGAAAGCTTCCATGATGCTGTCTTTTTCTTGATTCTTCATTTTCCCATGCAGCATTCCCACTTGATAAGTAGGAGAAAAGTAACTTTGCAGCTGCTCATAAATCTCCGTGGCATTCTTGACATCCAGCATTTCGGATTCTTCGATCAAAGGACAGATGACATACATCTGATGCCCTTGTGCCAATTCTTTTTGCGCCCACTCTAAGATCGATTCAAACTGCGGCGGACGGACCCAGCGAGTCTCTACAGGAATCCGTCCTGCTGGCATTTCATCGATCACCGAAACATCCATTTCGCCATAAGCCGTGATCGCTAACGTACGTGGGATCGGTGTGGCGGTCATAAAGAGCACATCAGGCAGATAGCCTTTTTCCCGTAAGACTTTTCGCTGATTGACTCCAAAACGGTGTTGTTCATCGGTGATGACTAAGCCAAGATGTGCAAAGTCCACGCCTTCTTGAATCAGCGCATGGGTCCCAACGATGATGTCGATCTCCCCGGCTGCTAATTGTTCTAAGATGACTCGCCGTTCTTTTGGTTTGGTCGAGCCTGTCAAAAGAGCGGTGGTCACTTCTAAGGGGTCAAAGAGCTGATTCAAGCTTTCTAGGTGCTGCTGGGCCAAAATCTCAGTCGGCACCATCAGTGCGCCCTGAAAGCCAGCCGTCATCGTGGCATAGAGGGCGATCGCCGCCACGACTGTTTTCCCGCTTCCTACATCTCCTTGCAAGAGTCGCTGCATGTGCTGCGGACTTTTCAGGTCATGGCAGATTTCATTGGTCACGCGCTTTTGCGCATTCGTCAATTCAAAGGGCAGTTTACGAGTAAACTCTTTCAAGCGTTGCACATCATAATCGATCGCCAAGCCGTTTTTCTCGGCTTTTTCGCTTTTCTTCAGTCCTTGGATCTGCATTTGGAACAAAAAGAACTCTTCAAAAATCACCCGACGCTTCGCTTGATGACTCTCTTGCGGATCTTTAGGAAAGTGCATCGCAAACATCGCGGATTTCCGATCCAACAAGCGATATTTTTCAATCAATGACAAAGGCAAGATCTCTGTGATTTGATCACCAAAATCAAGGAATGCCTGTTTGATCAGTTCGATCAACACACTTTGACGCACGGCTTTATTGACATGATAAATGGGGGCAAAGTCTTCGCCGCTTTTGCTGCCAAGAATCTTCATCCCCGTCAGTCCTTTGCGTTTGGCGTCCCATTTGCCATAGACGGCGATCTCTTCTGAAACCTCTACTTTGTCCTTCAAATAAGGCTGATTGAAAAAGGAGACATTAAAGACATCGTGGTCTTGCATCATGCGAAATTGCAACCGACTTTTTTTATAGCCAAAGCGATTGACGACCGGCGGGGAAACGACGATCCCTTTGATCGTTACTTTTTCTTGGTCTTGAATCTCCGCTAATTGCCGTTCTTGAATGTCTTCATAACGAAACGGATAATACTTCAGCAGGTCTTCAATGGTTTCGATCCCTAAACTCGCCAAGTCTTGGGCGCGTTTTTCTCCGACACCCTTTAATACCGTAAGTGGCTGATTCAGCATAGGTACCCTCCTTTTCCAAAAGTGATTTTGATTCATTGTAGGGGTTCCTGCATTCATAGAAAAAGACGGAGCCAAAAATCATCTACGATTTTTGCCCCCGCCGCCTAATTTGTTTATTCTGCTGAGAAAAGATATGGATAAACCGGCTGATCTCCTTGATGGATCTCTACTTCGATCTCAGGATGCAGTTCAACGATCGCTTCTTCGATTTTCGCTGCTTCTTTGGCTTTGCCTTCTTCACCGATAATGATGGTGACGATCTCAGTATCTTCTGTGATCATTTTTTCTAAGGTAGTCATAGAAGCAGAGAAACGATCGGGAACAGAAACAACGATTTTGCCGTCCACCATTCCTAAGAAGTCGCCTTCTGTGATTTCGATGCCATCAATTGATGTATTACGGATCGCATGGGTCACTGAGCCACTGACAACACTTGCTAAGACATCAGTCATCGCTTGCTGGTTTTCAGCTAGTGTGGATTGCTCGTGGAAGGCTAGCATCGCCGTCATCCCTTGAGAGATCGTCCGTGTTTCAACAACCGCTACTGGAATCTCGGAAACTTCCGCTGCTTGCTGCGCAGCCATAAAGATATTTTTGTTGTTCGGTAATACGATCACTTGATCAGCATTGACTTCATTGATTGCCACCAAAATGTCTTCTGTACTTGGGTTCATCGTTTGGCCACCACTGATGACATAAGAAGCGCCTAGGCTAGTAAACAATTCTTTCAAGCCTTCGCCAGCCGCGATCGCGATGATCGCAAATGGTGTCCGCGGACGTTTTACTGGTGCAGTTTTTGCTTCTTGCTGATCGTGTTCCAAGATCGTTTCGTGCTGAAGACGCATGTTATCGACTTTGATTTTCACCAACGAACCGAATTTTTGACCATAATTCATAACTTCGCCGGGATGTTCCGTATGGACATGGACTTTGATGATCTCATCGTCATTGACCACTAATAAGGAATCCCCTAACTCGTTTAAGTAATTACGGAATGTTTCATAATCAAATTCACTATCTACAGTCGGACCTTCACCGATCTTCACCATGATTTCTGTACAGTAACCAAAGGTGATATCTTCTGTCGCTAAGTGCCCTTGAACGCTGCGATGATGTTCGGCATTGACCATTTCGTCCATAGCCGCTGGGGAAGGTTCGAAGATTTCATCGGCCGGGTATTCACCCGTCAACGCATTTAAGAAGCCTTCATAAATGAACAACAATCCTTGACCGCCGCTATCTACCACGCCGACTTCTTTTAAGACGGGCAATAGATCAGGGGTTTTCGCCAATGAACGTTTTGCGCCGTGAACCACGGCTTTCATCACTTCTATACAATCATCGGTAGTTTGTGCTTTTTTCTCGCCATATTCAGCTGAGATGCGTGCCACAGTCAAGATGGTTCCTTCCACAGGTTTCATGACTGCTTTATAGGCGGTTTCTACTCCATGAGTAAAGGCTTGAGCCAATTCTGGTGCAGTGAGTGTTTCTGCGGTCGGGATAGCTTTAGAAAAACCGCGGAATAATTGAGACAAAATGACGCCGGAATTCCCACGTGCGCCCATCAATAGTCCTTTTGAAAGTGTAGCGGCAAGATCGCCGACGTTTTCTGAAGTCGCATCTGCGACAGCTTTTGCTCCACTGGTCATGGATAGATTCATGTTTGTCCCGGTGTCTCCATCTGGAACAGGAAACACATTCAATGAGTTGACAAACTCTGCATTAACTTGTAGACGAGCCGCGCCTGCCTGCACCATTTCTTGAAACTGACTTGCGCTGATATTCGTTACCTTCACTTAGATAGTCCTCCTTAAAATCATCCGCCATGAACGGATCCCTTGCCTAATCTGGCAGTACACGTACGCCTTGAACAAATACATTCACCGAGTTCGCAGATACACCTAGCATCGTTTCTAAGTTGTATTTCACTTTTTCCTGCACGTTGCGGGAAACTTCGGAAATTTTTGTTCCATAGCTGACGATCGTGTATACATCCACTGCAATGCCGTTTTCTTCTTGGCGGACAACGACACCGCGAGAATAATTTTCTTTTCGTAAAATTTCATTGATGTTATCTTTGATTTGTTTCTTGCTAGCCATACCAACAATGCCGAACACATCTGTTGCTGCGCCTCCGACCACTGTTGCAATGACTTCATTGCTGATTTCAATAATACCTGATGAGGTTTGAATTTTTACAGCCATTTTATAGCCTCCTTCAATGGGCATGACCCATCTTTCTTCTTACATATTTTATCATAGCTGTACCGCAAATAAAAGGATGAGACATATGAAAAGGGGCTTTCTGACCAAACGTCTTGCATTTCGACCTTGTTTAATTTACAATGTTTACCGGGAAAAGTCAATGTTTCTTGAAAATTACTCTTGCTTTTTTCACCTTTCTGTGATAAACTCAGATGGTATGAGCTGAAATAGCGCTCCAACATCAAGGCAAAGGAGGAAATAACCACATGGCTAAAGTTTGTTACTTTACTGGACGTAAAACTACAAGTGGAAACAATCGTTCTCACGCAATGAATGCGACAAAACGTACTGTGAAACCTAACTTGCAAAAAGTTCGCGTTATGATTGACGGAAAACCTAAAAAAGTTTGGGTGTCAACTCGTGCTTTGAAATCTGGAAAAGTTGAGCGCGTATAATTAGACCTTTTCGGCCGTTCGTTTTGAACGGCTTTTTTTGTACCCTTTTTTCTTTGGTGCGCTTTCACTTAGGTTTTCATTAAAGAAAACAGGTCTTTGTTTTTTTAATCGATTCACCTGTGGTAAACTAAGAAAAAATTGATAAAGAACAGGTGACTTCTTGTGACGAAAATAAAAACATTTGCCAAACAACATTGGCCTTATATGCTTGCTAGTTTCTTCTTGCCGTTTCTTATCATGGCAGTGATCTATTTGACCATCGGCATCTACCCTGGCAGCAGCCGCAGTGTCTTAGCCAGTGATGCCTTTTCGCAATTCTCAAACTTTCATGCCAGCTTTCGCAATATGCTCTTAGGCAAGCAAAGTATCTTTTATACATGGAACGCCTCTTTAGGCTTAAATTATCTGGCATTGATCTCCTATTATTTAGGGGGAATCTTCACTCCCCTCGTCTTATTTTTCCCAAATCAGCTAATGCCAGATGCGCTGTACTTTTTAACCTTGATCAAAATCGGCAGTGCGGGCTTGGCGTTTTGGTTCTATGCCAGCCAAACCTTTAAGATCCAACGTTGGCAGCATGTGACCTTAGCCGTCTGTTATGCCTTGATGTCCTTCATCACCGCCCATTCGGAACTGATCATGTGGCTTGATGCCATGATCTATCTACCGCTAGTGATTTTAGGTATTGACCGGTTAGTGAAAAAGAAAAAACCAGTCGTGTTATTTATCAGTTATCTGCTGTTATTTTTATCCAGTTTTTACATGGGCTTTATGATCGGTCTCTTTTCCGTGATGTATTTCTTGGTTCAATTGGGTCGCAACTGGAAGCAAGCTCGGGGGGCGATCATTCCTTACGGCATCACCTCTTTGTTAGCTGGCGGCGCCTCAATGGTGATCATCTTACCTGCCTTATTAGATTTGCGGTCGAACGGGGAAGAATTGACGACGATTTCTTCCTTTAAAACCGAAGCCACCGATGTCTTTGATCTCGTGATGAAAAACATGATCGGTGTTTACGATACGACAAAATACGGCTCCATTCCCTTCATCTATATCGGCTTATTGCCGTTGCTGTTGTGTATTTTATATTTTGTTTCGAAGAAAATCCGCTGGAAAGATAAATTCTTATACGCTGGCATGTTTGCTGTTTTGATCGCCAGTTTTTATATCGTGCCGATGAATCTTTTTTGGCACGGGATGCATGCCCCAAATATGTTCCTTTTCCGTTATGCCTATTTGTTCTCCTTCTTAGTGATCATGCTGGCGGGATACGGATGGGAGCAGCTGCAGCAAAAAGATCGCGGATTGTTTCTCATTATTGGTCTTTCTACGATCGTGGTATTTGCCCTCTCCTACGCATTGAAAGGGCCTGGAACCTATGAATATGTTTCCGCTACTTCTTTTGCGCTAACGATCATATTCTTTGTTCTTTACTTGTTATGTATTGGGTTCGGGCAATTAGGTCTTTTAACACAAAAACGAGTGACGATCTTGATGCTGATCTTCGTCTGCGGAGAAATGGCCGTCAATACCAGCGGCATGGTTCGCGGAATTTTGAATGATTGGAACTATGCTTCTCGTAGTTTGTATACAGAACCTTATCCGGACATCAAAAAACTAGTCACTCAAGCCAACGAAGACAATGATACCTTTTTCCGATTAGAAAACCTTGATCCTGTTTCTTCCAACGACAGTATCAATTATGGCTACAGCGGGGTCAGCATGTTTTCTTCAATTCGTAACCGCAATTCCTCAAGCTACCTGGATAAGCTGGGCTTTCGGTCTCGCGGCACCAATTTAAATATCCGCTATCCGAATAATACCTTGCTGATGGATGCTTTTACAGGAATCAAATACAATATCTCCAAGCCAAATCTCACCAAATACGGCTTTCAACGAGTCGGAGAATCTGGTGAATACAAGCTCTATGAAAATCAAAATGCGTTACCGCTAGGTTTCTTGGCTGAACCGACCATCGAATCGATTGAACAGCCGCAAAGCGACAACTTGACGAGCCAGAAAAATCTTTTCAATGGCTTGGCCGATTTAAATTTAGAGTATTTTGCCTTTCAGCCGATCACGGTGATCCATAGTAAAAATACAGATATCACCAATGACGGCATGTATATGAAATTTACCGAACAAGAAAGCAATGTCGCAAAAGAAGTGACTTGGCAAGTGGAGGTTCCAGCGAACTCGCAAGCATACTTGAGTCTCTTCCCTGCCAACTTTGGGGAATTGGAAAGCTCATCTGCCACCGTGACAGTCAACGGTCAGCAGCGAGAAACGCAAATCAGTATCAACGGTCAATACTACGACTTAGGACATTATGAGACCGATACGACGGTTCAATTCACCGTCAGCTTCTACGGAACGCCTGAAATCTCCTTCCAAAACCCGCAAGTCGTGACCTTGGATACCAACGCCTACCAACAAGCAATTGATGCGATCCAAGAACGAGGGGTCGCTATGACTGTCGGCAAACGCAGTGCCAAAGCCGACATCACGACTGAAAAAGAGCAGCAGCTTGTAACAACCATCCCTTATGACAAGGGCTGGACTGCTACGCTTGACGGCAAAGAAGTCCCAATCACGGCCTTTCAAGATGGCTTTATCAGTGTGACGATCCCAAGTGGCACCCATCACTTGGAACTCTCCTTCTTACCGCAAGGCTTTGTTATCGGTGTTTGCTTGTTCTTTGGCTGCATCGCATTGTTTATCTTGTTTGCTTGGCTTTACCAGAAACAAGTAGCCAAAAAGCAAGTCTTGGACAACCAACGCCAACTCATGGATCAACCACCAGAAACCTAATCGAAAAAGAACCAACTCGTCTTTTTGAGGCGATCTCCTTAAGTTAGAGCAACAGCTGACTTATGGGTGTCCCTCAATGATCGGTGAGTTTGGTTCTTTTTTGTGCTCAGGTTCCGCAGTTGTTCGCTCTAGTGGTCTTAGCATCCATTACCCGCTAGATCCCCTTCGATTCGGGGAGCAATGCCTAGCCCGTTAGCCCTTAGAGCGTTTAGCGAAACATAAGATAACTGTTGGGTTCTTCCGCATTTTTCTTGATGGAGTGCAACGATCGCTCCCATAATTTAACCATTTTGGTTTGTTTTAAGACGCGAAAGATCGAAAGCCCTTGATCGATTTTCAACAGTCCTTTTTCTTGATCGCCATAAATATACCAGTACCATCCTTGATAGCAAAGAAGATGCGTACTGTTTAGCATGTCTCCGCGATCTGCCAATAATTCCTCTGCAATGGTCAACACCTCTTTTGCCCACTCCAGGCGGCGAAAATTGACAAACGTCGTAAAACAACTAAAAATCAAATCCATTTGAATTTCTCGCATCAAGGACAAACCTTGTTCTTTTTTTGTGCGAGAGATAGCGATCTGCAGTAAGTGATAGGAGGTTTCGACAGGAAACAAGAATTGAAAATAACGAAACAGCAAAATCTCATAAACGCCCCAGTTGTCTACTTTCGTAAGGTAGGAAATGACGGGGCGGGTTTTGGTGCGTAGCTTTTCCATATAGTCGCCAGAAGAGTGATCGGGTTTAGGACCTGAGAGATTGATTTCATGTATCTCCTTTGTGATCTCAAGGTACAGAAAAACAAAAGAATGCTGTTTGGAAGCGGCGATCAGCTCGCTACGCATTTCCTCCAGCCCTTCTTTGCTTCTCTGGGCGTGGGCGTTACTCAAATAAGCTTCTTTGTTGATCCCTAAAATTCGATCCAGTAAATCCATAAATTCGCTCGTCATATAGCTGGGAAAGCTCATCAGGTTGTCGTGACCTTTTACGCCCTTTTGCTGCGTACGCAAATAATAAAACTCCTCCACTGTGACATGGATATTTTCTAATAAGCGTTCCAATCGATGAATACTGATACTTGAAGCACCTTGCTCAAATTTACTGATAAACGAGCGACTGTTTTGTTCATCCGCCACTTGAGCGATCGTATAGCCGCGCTCTTTGCGCAATTGTCGGTACAGTTTTCCTTCTTCCATAACCATCCTCCTCACAACGATCGGTCTACAAACACCAAACCAATCCCACTTCACGAATGAAGCTCCGCAATTAAATTTTCCTGTTCTAGATTCAAATTTAGATTCAAACCTATAAAATGTTGAGGAACAAAATCTGCGGCACCTTATTTACATGCCACTCTTTTAGCTGTTAACCACTCGTGACAGTAACCTCTGGTACGCTCCTGGTACATTTAAATTCCACTATAGTGGATTATTTTCTCTTCTTAGTATAAAGCATCCTATACTGATTTTACAACGTAGAACGTGAAAGGATGATTTCGATGAAAGAATATCAACAAAACAACGGCTATCGTGCCTTAGTCAACGCCGCCTTACTCAGCGGCATCGGCATGAGTTTATTTAATATCGTCTTTGTAGTTTATGCCAGTACATTACCCTTTAATGCCCTTGCTGTTTCCTTAGCCTCCATGGCACTGTTAGTCCCTGATCTCTTAAGGATCCTGACCGGCTATCTAGCCGATCGTACCAAAAACAAAGTGCAATGGATGATCAGCAGTCGACTATTACAAGGAGTCCTTTTTGTGGCACTCGCTTTTTTGATCCAACTGCCGCCTAGTTTATGGTCTTTCTTCCTTTTGCTAGGCATCAACATTGTATCTGATTGTTTGGGCGCTTATTGTTCTGGGTTACAGCTGCCCTATGTTCGCCGTCTTGTGCCTGCTGATACCTTAGACAGTGCCATGGGCTTTCAAATGGCGTGTCAAACCACCGTTCAAATCGTCTTTCAAGGCATCGGTGCTTGGGGGATCATTTTACTGAATAATAATTTTGCGGCTTTTGGTTTGATCAATGCCGTGACGTTTTTCTTAGCCGCGATCGTGATCTTCCTGAACCGCTCGCTCTTCTATGCGGTGCCAGGGAAAATCAATCAAGCAGCAACACCACTCTTTCAGAATTTCTCGGATACTTTTAAATTATTGACTGGTACGGCTTTTCTTAAAAAGATGATCCTCTTTGCCTTACTGATCAATACCTTAGCTGCTAGTACGAGCGGTCTACTAAATCTCCAGCTGTTGGATGACCTTGCGCTTTGGTTTGCCACTTATGGCAACACCGTTGCGATGGCAGGCATCGCTACTTCGATCGGTATGGTCGCTGGCGCCTTGTTTGCTGCCGACTGGTTCAAGAATACCGGTCTGGTTCGCTTGATTGCGTATACCTCTTTCGTTTTATGTCTGTTGACCTTGAATTTTCTCTTCCTGCATAACCGTTGGCTCATGATTGCGCTGCTCTTTGCTGAAGGCTATCTGATTGGAAAAATCAATCCTCGCTTTTCGGCACATCTGATTCGTGAGATTGATGAAGAACATCTCGCCATCAGCAGCGGGATCTTTTCCACCATTGTGATGCTAGGGGGACCTGTCGGACAAATGGTCTTTTTAGGCATCGGCAATCGCTATCACGTTGCTTGGAGCTGGCTGCTTTACTTGCTTTTCGCATTTTTGGTAGCCATCGCCGCCTTAGTCGCTGCCGGTACCTTGGAAAAAACACCCACCACTGCTGCGCCTAAAAACGCGACGGCAAGGACTGAAGATTGGCAAGAAACCACCTCTGTTTTGCCTGAGAAAAAATAAAAACACAAGCTTTCGCTATCTCTTGTTGTGTAAGAGCAGCGAAGCTTGTGTTTTTCCTTATTCATAAGCAACATGAACCAAATACAATCCTTCTGGATGAGCCGTGGGACCTGCCGCATTTCGGTCTTTTTGCGCAATGATTGCAGGAATGCTGTCAGGTGCGATCCGTCCATTGCCGATTTTCAGCAATGTGCCCACCATGATCCGGATCATCTTGTACAAAAATCCATCGCCGCGAAAGGTAAAAATCAACTCATCTCCAGCGTCATTGACCGCCATGGACGCCTCATGGATCGTCCGCGTCTTGTCATCGACGGAACTGCCCGTCGCACAAAAACTGGTAAAGTCATGGGTGCCTAAAAAATCTGGCAACGCTCGTTGGATTTTTTCCAAATCTAGCGGATACGGATAATAGCTGGCATAATGGCGGCGGAAAGGACTGCGGGGTTTCCCAATGTCTACCCGAAACTGGTAGGTTTTTTCAATGACTAAGTAGCGGGCATGGAAGGTATCGTCAACGATCTCCACCGATTTTACCGCAACATCTTCTGGCGTTTGGGTATCTAATCCAAAGCGCATTTTTTCCAGTGGACGCTTTTGAGGGAAATCGAAGTGGATCACTTGCCCTTGCGCATGGACCCCCGCATCGGTGCGGCCAGAGCCATGAATCTGGATCGGTTGCCCATTGTTCATCTTCGTTAATGTCTTTTCAATCTCTTCTTGAACCGTTCGTCCATTGGGTTGACGCTGAAATCCTTGAAAATTCGTACCATCATAAGCGATCGTCGCTTTATAGCGGACCATTGAATCACCTGTTTCTTTCTATTTTTTCAAAAAAAGGCCTATGAGAAAAGTCTGATCGATCGACAGGCCTTTTCGAACCAGCCGCTGGGATTGCCAGCAGTCTCGTTGCTTCGTTAAGAACCTTTCGTGGGTTGACTTCAATCATAGGTCTTCGTTTATCCTCTTAAGAACACTAATGCTATTGTAAAGAGCGCAAAAACGATGACAACCAATGTGTCCCGTTGATGCCAGTGCAAAATACGATACTTGGTACGCCCTTCGCCGCCTTGATAGCCTCTGGCTTCCATAGCGGTAGCTAGATCTTCCGCACGGTTAAAGCTGCTGACAAATAAAGGAATCAATAAAGGAACGATCGCCTTCATCTTCTGCAACAGTCCCCCTTCGCCGAAATCGACCCCGCGGGCACGCTGAGCATTCATAATTTTTTCTGTTTCATCCATCAAGGTTGGTACAAAGCGCAACGCAATCGACAGCATCAGTGAGATTTCATGGACAGGGAAACGGATCGCTTTTAAAGGACGCAAAATGTATTCGATCGCATCTGAAAGCTCTAATGGGGGCGTCGTTAACGTCAACAGAGTCGACATGAAAATGATCAAAACAAAACGACAAAAAATAAAGATCCCATTTTGGACACCAAATTCTGTGATGTTAAAGATCCACCAAGACCAATAGACGTCACCGCCGGTAGTAAATAAAATCTGTAACGCCACGGTAAACAAAATCAGCCAAATCAAAGGACGTACGCCGCGAATAAAGAAGCCAAAATCAATTTTTGAAAAAGAGATACAAAAAAGCGTAAAAGCCCCCGCTAATAAATAGCTTTGCCAATTATTCGCCAAAAAGATAATCGCGATAAAATAAAAACTAGCAATCAATTTGACCCGTGGATCTAAACGGTGGATCAAGGAGTCCCCGGGAATAAAACGACCGAAAATCAGTTTATTCATCATGGGCAGTCGCCCCCTTTGCTACTAAAACATCTGCCAGCTCATCAGCTGTTAGCGGCAACTGCTCAAATGCCAATCCTCTGGCTTGTAGTTGCTCCGCAAATGCGGTTGCTGTCGGTACACCCAACTGCTTTTCTTGCAGCCAGGCAGTGTCTTGAAACACAACAGACGGCGTGCCTGCTTTGACGAGACGGCCTTTTTCTAACACATAGACATAATCAGCATAGTTTGCCACATCATCCATCAAGTGGGTCACTAAAATGATCGTCATGTTCTTTTCCCGATGCAGGCGATCAAACATTTCCATCATCTCTTTGCGTCCTTGTGGATCTAAGCCAGCTGTCGGCTCGTCTAAGACCAAAACTTCTGGTTCCATAGCCAAGACCCCAGCAATCGCTACACGGCGCATTTGGCCCCCTGAAAGGTCAAATGGTGAACGTTCCAGAAAACTTTCATCTAAACCTACCAATTGAATGTATTCTTGGGCTAAACCTTTGGCTGCTTCTTCGGAGACCCCAAAGTTTTTCGGTCCAAAAGCGATATCTCTCGCAACGGTTTCTTCAAATAATTGGGATTCAGGAAATTGAAAAACGATCCCGACTTTTTTACGTAACGGTTTTAGATTTTTGTTATCTGTCTCGGGTTTGATGACTCGCTCACCGATCGTGACCGTGCCAGTCGTTGGTTTTAATAATGCATTCAAGTGCTGCAACAACGTAGATTTCCCGCTCCCTGTATGACCGACTAAGGCGGTATAAGAGCCTTCTTTGATCTCTAAATCGATATCGAACAAAACCCGCTGTTCAAACGGAGAATGCGGTTGGTAGGTGAATCCTACTTGTTCAAAACGGATGTCCATAGCCAATCCACCATCCCTTCTTCAGTTAAGTACGCTTGCGGTACCGTGACGCCCCGCTGTTTTAGTGCCGCCTTTAATTTTTCAGGAAATGGCAGATCTAAGCCTAGCTCAATCAGTTCTGGACCTGCAGAAAAAATCTCTGCGGGTGTCCCCTCGCGGACGAGCTCTCCTTGACGCATCACCAGCACCCGATTGGCGTTGGCTGCTTCATCGATATCATGGGTGATCGATAACACGGTCAAATTGTTTTTTTCTTTGATTTTTTTGATCGTTGCGATCACTTCTTCACGACCTTCTGGATCTAGCATACTAGTGGCTTCATCAAGAATGATGATATTTGGGCGCAATGCAACGACGCCAGCAATGGCTACCCGCTGTTTTTGACCACCAGAAAGACGCGCGGGTTCCCGGGTCGCAAACTCGCTCATCCGTACTTGTTCCAGAGCGTCTTTGACACGAACCAGCATTTCTTCTCGCGGGATTCCTTGATTTTCTAAACCGAAAGCCACATCATCTTCCACCGTCGAACCAACGAATTGATTGTCAGGGTTTTGAAAGACCATACCGACCATTTTTCGAATATTCCAGATATTTTCTTCATTCAAAGGCAATTCGCCGACAGAAACACTGCCTTCTTGCGGCAAGATCAAGCCATTGATGGTTTTTGCTAAAGTTGATTTACCAGAGCCGTTATGGCCGATCAACGCCACCCATTCCCCTTTGTTGATGGAAAAGGATACGTTATTTAACGCGGCACGCTCTTCTTCGCTATAACGCACAGTAATAGCATTCAATTCAATGATTGGCTTCATGATAGACTCCTTCATTTGCGATTAATTCTTTCTAACACTACCAAAAAAGCGCACGTTTTTCAATGATTCACGCACGATTTGTCTCCAGATCTTTTTTTCACTTGCCATTATCTGTCTTGACAGGTAATCGAAAGTAAAAAAAAAGCACTTTATGATGAGTGCGTACACCTCGAAATACATCGAGGTGTAGGCGCTGAGCTAGACTCGGAAAGTTTCTTCCAACATCATAACACTCTTAGTAAACATCTATAAAGTGATGATAAGTGTGATTTTAAACAAGTTCTAGGATAACCATTGGTGCAGCATCTCCGCGTCTTGGTTCTGTTTTCAAGATACGAGTATATCCACCTTGGCGATCTGTGTAACGAGGAGCGATATCATTGAATAATTTTTGTAATGCTGATTCAATAACTACTTCTTCGTTTTCTTCACGTACACTTGCAACTTCATTACGAACGAATGCTGCTGCTTGACGACGTGCATGCAAATCACCACGTTTACCTAAAGTGATCATTTTTTCTGCAGTTGAACGAACTTCTTTCGCACGAGCTTCAGTCGTAACGATACGTTCGTTAATGAATAAATCAGTTGTCAAATCACGCAACATCGCTTTACGTTGGCTAGATGTGCGTCCTAGTTTACGATAACTCACGTGGTTTCCCTCCTTCACTTTCGAATGTTGTATCGGTCAGACGAACCGAACTAACGTAATCGAAAACGGTTTAATCGTCTTTACGTAGTCCTAAACCTAAATCATGTAATTTCACTTTGACCTCTTCAAGAGATTTGCGGCCTAAGTTTCTTACTTTGATCATTTCTGGTTCAGATTTGTTTGTCAATTCTTGTACAGTATTGATTCCTGCACGTTTTAGACAGTTGTATGAACGAACAGATAAGTCTAATTCTTCGATCGTCATTTCCAACATTTTTTCTTTTTGTGTTTCTTCTTTCTCAACCATGATTTCAGCGTTTTTCGCTTCATCCGTTAGGTTAACAAAGATGTCTAAATGTTCAGTCATGATCTTCGCAGACAAACTCATTGCTTCCAATGGTTCGATTGAGCCATCAGTCCATATTTCCATCGTTAATTTGTCGAAATCATCCCGACGACCGACACGTGTGTTTTCTACTTGGTAGTTGACACGACGTACTGGTGTATAGATTGAATCGACTGGAAGAACGCCGATCGGCATGTCTTCTTTTTTGTTTTCGTCCGCTTGAACGTAGCCGCGGCCAGGTTTCACTGTTAAGCGAGCATGGAACGTAGCACCTTCAGAAACGGTACAGATATACATATCTTTGTTAAGGATTTCTACATCACTATCAACGATGATATCGCCAGCAGTTACTGTAGCAGGTCCTGAAATATCAATTTCAAGGGTCTTTTCTTCATCCCCGTACATTTTCAATGCAAGACCTTTAATATTCAAGATGATTTGAGCAACGTCTTCCCGAACACCCTTAACAGTTGAGAATTCGTGTAAAACTCCATCGATTTGAATATTGGTGATTGCCGCACCAGGTAAAGAAGATAATAAAATACGACGTAGGGAATTTCCTAGTGTAGTTCCGTAGCCTCTTTCAAGAGGTTCCACGATGAACTTGCCATAATCTTTGTCTTCATCAATCTTTGCGATTCTTGGTTTTTCGAATTCAATCATTCTTATCTATTACCCCTTTCAAAACGAAAAGTGTCTTGTTCAATGACGTATTTGTTACACTCAAAATGAGCAGCACTCATTAAACACGACGGCGTTTTGGAGGGCGGCATCCATTATGAGGGACTGGAGTCACGTCACGGATCGCACTCACTTCCAAACCTGCTGCTTGTAATGAACGAATTGCTGCTTCACGTCCAGAACCAGGTCCTTTAACTGTTACTTCAACAGTTCTTAATCCGTGTTCCATTGCTGCTTTGGTAGCTGTTTCTGCTGCCATTTGAGCGGCAAAAGGAGTAGATTTTTTGCTTCCTTTGAAACCTAATGAACCAGCTGATGACCATGCTAATGCATTACCATGAGTATCAGTGATCATTACGATTGTATTATTGAATGTTGAGTGAATATGTGCAATACCCGCTTCAATATTCTTTTTCACACGGCGTTTACGACTCACTTTTTTTGCTGCCATGAAGTTTTAACCTCCTTCACTTAGGAATTATTTTTTCTTGCCTGCGACTGTTTTAGACGGGCCTTTACGAGTACGTGCATTGTTTTTCGTGTTTTGTCCACGAACTGGCAATCCACGGCGATGACGGATTCCACGGTAAGAACCGATTTCCATCAATCGTTTGATGTTTAAGTTCACTTCACGACGAAGGTCACCTTCAACTTTTAATTTATCAACTTCCGCACGGATAGCATCTGTTTGTTCATTCGTTAAATCACGAACGCGAACTTCTTCAGACACGCCAGCGTCAGCTAAAATTTGTTTTGCAGTCGTGTTACCAATACCATAGATATAAGTAAGTGAAACGACCACACGTTTATCACGAGGAATATCTACTCCTGCAATACGAGCCATATTTGTTACACCTCCGATTATCCTTGACGTTGTTTATGTTTTGGATTTGCTGGGCAAATCACCATAACGCGTCCTTTACGACGAATTACTTTACAATGTTCGCACATTGGTTTTACTGATGGTCTTACTTTCATGATAATACCTCCTGTGGTTTTACGGAGTACAATTATTTAAAGCGATAAGTAATGCGGCCACGGTTCAGATCATACGGGGATAATTCCACCGTCACTTTGTCTCCAGGTAAAATACGAATGTAGTGCATCCGGATCTTACCAGAAACGGTCGCTAGAACTTGGTGTCCGTTTTCCAATTCTACTTTAAACATTGCATTCGGCAAAGTTTCGACGACTGTACCTTCGACTTCAATCATATCTTCTTTTGCCACGCACAGTACCTCCTTGTACTTGTGATTTTCACACGATAAAATGGCGGAAACTCGGTTCCCACCTGATATTCTCAAACTATGCTCCTACTTAATAAAAAGTAGAAGTCGGACTGACATATTCTATCATATCCTGTCAAAGATTTCAAGAGAAAGTTTTAAGCTGCAAGTTGGACTCGGGCAATCTATGATTAGTCAATGATCTTTTGAACATCTTCGAATACAGCGTCGATGTCGCGATCCCCATCAATCGATTGCAATAACCCTTTGTCTTTGTAATAAGTCAAAATTGGTTCACTGCTTTTGATATTGACAGCTAGACGATTTTTGACCGTCTCAGGCTTATCATCTTCACGCTGGTAGAAGTCATGACTTCCACAACGATCACATGTTCCTTCCTCTTTGGGAGGATTGAACAATTTATGATAAGTTGCCCCACAATTGCGGCACATGAAGCGGCCGGCTAAACGTTCTACAAGAACTTCTTCAGGAACATGAATATCAATAACGGCATCAAGTTTTTTGTTAAGGTCAGCAAGCATCTCATCTAACGCTTTTGCTTGATCCAATGTACGAGGAAAACCATCTAATAAGAAACCTTTCTCGGTATCAGGTTCAGCTAAACGTTCTTTAACGATCCCATTTGTAACCTCATCAGGAACTAATGCGCCTTGATCCATGTATGATTTTGCTTTAAGGCCTAGTTCTGTTTCGTTCGCCATCGCAGCCCGAAACATATCGCCTGTTGAAATATGAGGAAGACCGTATTCAGCAACGATACGTTCTGCCTGAGTACCTTTTCCAGCACCAGGTAATCCCATTAAAATGAAGTTCATTCTAATTCCTCCTGTAAGTTTTTGAATAGTGTTGAGGAAATCCTCAACACTTCAATAACTTTAATTGATGAAACCAGTATATTTCCGTTTCAGCATAAGCCCTTCTAACTGCTTGGCAGTATCAAGTGCCACACCGATAATGATCAATAGACTCGTTCCACCTAGTCCGATCGATTGCGGTAAATTCCAAGCCATCTGAGCGATGATTGGAAGTAAAGCAACCAATCCTAAAAAGATCGATCCAACCGTGCTTAATCGCATCAACAAACGCGATACATATTCTTCTGTTCCTTTACCAGGACGCACACTCGGAATGTAACTTCCTTGTTTTTGCAAGTTTTCCGCTAATTTCTCAGGGTTCACTTGAACAAATGCGTAGAAGAAGGTAAACGCAACAATCAAGACAGTGTAGATGATCGCACCCGGTACAGTGTTGTAACTAAAGATCGTTTGCACCACTTCGTACCAAGTTTCTCCTCTATATGAACTACCTAATGCTTGAATGATCGCATTTGGTGTTGTAATAAAAGAACTGGCAAAGATAACTGGGATAACCCCGGCAGCATTTACTTTCAAAGGAAGGTAACTGCTGGTAGGCGCTCCTGCTACCCGTTTTGTATATTGGATCGGAATCTTGCGTTCTGCCTGTTGAACATACGTTACTAAAGTAATGACGATCAACACAGCAATCACAAGCAGCGCCATAAAGATAGCATTTAGCCAGATATCCGATTGATCCACGTTAATGAAGTAATCTTCAATCAATTCTTTGATGCTTGCTGGTAAGCGTGAAATGATCCCCGCAAAGATGATCATTGACACACCGTTTCCGATACCACGCTCGGTGATCTGCTCTCCTAACCAAGTGACTAACATCGTTCCGGCTGTTAAAATCAGTCCGATCACGATATAGGTTGCCATATTAGGATTGTTTACAAACCCGAGTTGAGTGTAATAGTTAAATCCAGCCGTTAATGTCATGGATTGGACAAAGCCTAATACCAACGTCAAGTAACGTGTTGCCTGATTTAATTTCTTACGACCCACTTCACCTTGTTTCGACCATTCAACAAATTTAGGGACGATATCCATCTGCAACAACTGAATGACAATTGAGGCAGTGATGTAAGGCGAAACCCCCATCGAGAAAATCGAAAATTGTTGCATGGCGCCACCACTTACCAAGTTTAACATGTTTAAAAATGGTAGATCCGCGATGGTATTTAGGCGACTTGCGTCTACGCCTGGCACAGTAATATGTGTTCCCAGACGAAAGACAAACAAGATTAAGACGGTGAACAATATTCTGGATCTAATATCCTTAACCTTAAAGGCATCCTTCAATAGTCTGATCATTAGATCACCTCGATTGATCCACCAGCAGCAACGATTGCTTCTTCAGCTGCTTTTGAGAATTTAGCTGCTTTCACAGTCAATTTCTTCGTTAATTCTCCGTTAGCTAATACTTTGATTCCAGCTTTTTCGTCTTTGACGATTCCAGCTTCGTGTAAAGCAACAGGTGTTACTTCAGCACCGTCTTCAAAGCGGTTCAAGACATCAAGATTGATGACTGCATATTCTTTGCGGTTCACATTTGTAAAGCCACGTTTTGGTAAACGACGGAACAATGGTGTTTGTCCACCTTCGAATCCTAGACGTACTCCGCCGCCTGAACGAGCTTTTTGACCTTTTTGTCCACGTCCAGCTGTTTTACCGTTACCAGATGAAGTTCCTCGTCCGACACGGTTACGTACTTGGCGTGAGCCTTCTGATGGTTTTAATTCATGAAGTTTCATAGGTTTGGCACCTCCTTAATCAAACTAGATCTGCTGATCCTTAGACCTCTTCAACGTCCACTAAGTGAGAAACAGTGTTAACCATGCCTTTGATTGCATCATTAGCAGGTTTTACAACTGTTGAATTCAACTTTGTAAGACCTAACGCTTTTACAGTATCACGTTGGTTTTGGGGACGTCCGATAATACTGCGTTTTAAAGTAATTTTCAATTCAGCCATTATAGTGTCCTCCTTAACCGATTAATTCTTCTACTGATTTGCCGCGAAGTGCTGCCACTTCTTCAGCGCGTTTTAATTGTTTTAAACCTTCAACTGTTGCGCGAACAACGTTGATTGGTGTGTTAGAACCTAAAGATTTAGATGTGATATCAGCTACCCCAGCTAATTCCAATACGGCACGAACTGGTCCACCAGCAGCTACCCCAGAACCTTCTACAGCAGGTTTCATAAGGATGCGTCCGCCGCCGAATACACCGATAACTTCGTGAGGGATTGTAGAACCAACCATTGGTACTTCCACCAAGTTTTTCTTCGCGTCTTCGATTGCTTTACGGATTGCTTCTGGTACTTCTTGCGCTTTACCAGTACCGAAACCTACGTGTCCGTTTTTGTCACCGACAACAACTAATGCAGCAAAACGTAGACGACGTCCACCTTTAACAACTTTAGTTACACGGTTGATCGCAACAACGCGGTCTTCTAATTCCAAATGTTTTGGATCAATATAAACCATGAATGGTGTTCCTCCTTCTCTTAAAATTCCAGTCCATTTTCGCGAGCTGCTTCAGCTAAAGCTGCTACACGGCCATGGTAAAGGTATCCACCACGGTCAAAGACTACTACTTTAATACCTTTTGCTGCTGCACGTTCTGCGACTAATTTACCGACAGCTTGTGCTTGTTCAGTTTTTGTTGCACCTGAAACTTCTTTGTCTAAGGCAGAGGCACTTGCTAGCGTCACACCCGCTACGTCATCAATTACTTGTGCGTAGATGTTTTTGTTCGAACGGAACACGTTTAAGCGTGGGCACTCAGCAGTACCAGAGATTTTGTTACGTACACGACGATGTCTTTTCTGACGTGTCTTGTTTTTATCTGGTTTTGTAATCACAATTTGTCACCTCTTTTAATTTTGCTAGCCTAAGCTGCTAGTCGTAAAGAATTACGACTATTTACCAGTTTTACCTTCTTTACGGCGTACAAATTCGCCAACATAACGAATTCCTTTGCCTTTGTAAGGTTCTGGAGGACGAACGCCACGGATATTGGCAGCCAATTCGCCAACGACTTCTTTATCTGATCCTTTAACGATCACAGAAGTGTTTGAAGGAACTTCGATTTCGATTCCAGCTGGCGCTTCGATTTCAACTGGATGAGAGTAACCAACGTTCAATACAAGTTTTTTTCCTTGTAATTGAGCACGGTACCCAACCCCGATTAATTCTAACGCTTTTTGGAAACCTTCAGAAACACCAACAACCATGTTGTTGAAGTTTGCACGGGTAGTTCCGTGGATAGTTTTCATTTCTTTACTATCATTTGGACGAGTGAATGTTACTTCGTTTCCTTCGATATTCATTGTGATATCAGAAGAGAAAGTACGTGTTAATTCACCTTTAGGTCCTTTAACTGTAATGTCGTTTCCGTTTTGCTTGATTTCAACACCAGCAGGAAGAACGACGATCTTATTACCGATACGACTCACTTAGAGGCACCTCCTTGTGGAATATTTTAAATTACCATACATAAGCGACTACTTCGCCGCCAACATTTTTTGCTCTAGCTTCTTTGTCAGTGATTACACCGTCAGAAGTTGAGATAATCGCGATTCCTAGACCATTCAATACTTTTGGTACTTCGTCAGCTTTGACATAAGCACGCAAGCCTGGTTTAGAGATACGTTTTAAGTTTGTGATAACACGTTCACCGTTTTTACCGTATTTAAGAAATACGCGGATCACGCCTTGTTTGTCATCTTCAATGTATTCAACATCGCGGACGAAACCTTCACGTTTCAAGATTTCAGCGATATCACGTTTGATTTTTGAAGCAGGTACTTCTAGGCTTTCGTGTTTAACCATGTTTGCGTTACGCACGCGCGTTAGAAAATCTGCAATTGGATCTGTCATGACCATGGGATAATTTACCTCCTTTATGCGAGTATAGTTTACCAGCTAGCTTTCTTCACGCCGGGAATTTGTCCTTTATAGGCAAGTTCGCGGAAGCAAATACGGCAAAGATGAAATTTACGATAAACTGAATGTGGACGTCCGCAACGTTCACAACGAGTATATTCTTGCGTTGAGAATTTAGCAGGGCGTTTGTTTTTAGCAATCATTGATTTTTTAGCCACGTAGTTCGCCTCCTTTTTTTATTTTTGGAATGGCATGCCTAATTGTGTCAACAATTCACGAGATTCTTCATCTGTGTTTGCTGTTGTTACAATCACGATATCCATACCACGTACTTTGTCGATCAAATCATAATCTACTTCAGGGAAAATCAATTGTTCTTTGATACCTAAAGTGTAGTTTCCGCGTCCGTCGAACGCTTTTTTGCTCACACCGTGGAAGTCACGGACACGTGGCAATGACACACTTACTAGTTTATCTAAGAATTCATACATTCTTTCGCCGCGTAGAGTTACTTTCGCACCGATTGGCATTCCTTCACGTAAACGGAATCCTGCGATAGATTTTTTCGCTTTTGTGATCAATGGTTTTTGACCTGAGATCAATTGTAATTCTTCAACAGCTTTGTCTAAGTTTTTAGCATTAGAAACAGCGTCACCGACACCCATGTTGATAACGATTTTATCAACTTTTGGTGCTTCCATGATTGAGCTGTAGTTAAATTTGTCCATTAATGATGGGACAACTTCTTTTGAATATTTTTCTTTAAGGCGGTTCATCTGTTAGCCCCTCCTTCCTTCATCAGATTATTTATCAAGAACTTCTCCGGTTTTCTTAGAAACGCGGACTTTTTTGCCGTCAACTTCTTTGTAACCGACACGCGTAGCTTCACCGTTCGATGGATCAACCACCATCACGTTAGAAACATGAATTGGTGCTTCCATTTCAACGATTCCGCCTTGAGGAGCAGTTTGAGAAGGTTTTTGGTGTTTTTTGACAACATTGACACCTTCAACAACGACTTTGTCATTTTTAGGAAACGCTGCTAGCACAACGCCTTCTTTGTTTTTGTCTTTACCAGTGATAACTTTAACTTTATCGCCTTTTTTAACAAACATGTTTGTTTCGCACCTCCTTTAGATAAGAATCACTATTACAATACTTCTGGTGCTAGGGAAACGATCTTCATAAAGTTGCCTTCACGCAATTCGCGGGCAACTGGGCCAAAGATACGAGTTCCACGAGGGCTCTTATCGTCACGGATAATAACCGCAGCATTTTCATCGAATTTGATGTATGAACCGTCTGTACGACGAGCTCCTGATTTAGTACGAACGATAACGGCTTTAACGACGTCACCTTTTTTGACAACCCCACCTGGCGTTGCTTGTTTAACCGTAGCAACAATCACGTCACCAATATTGGCAGTTTTACGACCAGATCCGCCAAGGACTTTGATCGTTAGAATTTCACGGGCACCTGAGTTGTCCGCCACTCTTAATCGGCTTTCTGCTTGGATCACGATGTGTATCCTCCTTTCAGATTTTGCAATTCACAATCTATATAGGAAAATCTCGTGTGATTAGATAATCACTGCCTTTTCAACAATCTCTACTAGACGGAAACGTTTCGTAGCTGATAATGGACG
The DNA here is from genome assembly GCF_029215545.1 of Enterococcus casseliflavus. Lineage (NCBI taxonomy): Bacteria > Bacillati > Bacillota > Bacilli > Lactobacillales > Enterococcaceae > Enterococcus > Enterococcus casseliflavus. Next base: position 3,383,264 of record NZ_CP119393.1, read on the forward strand.
AGTTTCCATAATTTTCACGATATCGCCAACTTTTGCTTCGTTGTTTTCATCGTGTGCTTTGTATTTCTTAGAATAGTTCAGACGTTTGCCGTAGATAGGGTGGTTTTTCTTTGTTTCAACGACAACAGAGATAGTTTTATCCATTTTGTCTGATACCACGCGACCTTGGTAAACTTTGCGTTGATTTCTTTCTTCAGTCATACGCTAAATGGCCTCCTTCCACTATTACTTAACTTGTTCACGCAATACTGTTTTAATGCGTGCAATCGATTTACGTACTTCTTTGATACGTGCAGTGTTTTCTAATTGACCTGTTGCTAATTGGAATCTAAGATTGAACAATTCTTCTTTCAATTGTTTTTCTTGATCTAGCATTTCGGCAGTGGTTAATTCTCTGATTTCTTTAACCTTCATTCGATTCACCACCCATTTCCTCACGTTTTACGATCTTCGTTTTCACTGGTAATTTGTGAGAAGCAAGACGTAGCGCTTCGCGCGCAACTTCTTCAGGTACACCGGCAATTTCAAACATGATTTTACCACGTTTAACTGGTGATACCCATCCTTCAGGAGCCCCTTTACCAGAACCCATACGTACCCCGATAGCTTTGGCAGTATAAGATTTGTGAGGGAAAATTTTGATCCATACTTTCCCGCCACGTTTCATATAACGAGTCATTGCGATACGGGCAGCTTCGATTTGACGGTTTGTGATCCAGTGTGATTCAACAGCTTGTAAGCCGTATTCACCGAATGCTACTTCTTTTCCGCCTTTCGCTTCGCCACGCATTTTTCCGCGGAACTCACGACGGTGTTTTACACGTTTAGGTACTAACATGTTTATTTCCCTCCTTTCTCAGTGTTCTTTTTAGTTGGAAGAACTTCTCCACGATAAATCCACACTTTAACTCCTAGTTTTCCGTATGTTGTATCTGCTTCTTCCCATGCGTAATCAATGTCCGCACGTAATGTATGAAGTGGAACTGTTCCTTCTGAGTAACCTTCTGAACGAGCGATATCCGCACCATTTAGACGGCCAGAAACTTGTGTTTTGATTCCTTTAGCGCCAGAACGCATTGTGCGTTGGATCGCTTGTTTTTGAGCACGACGGAAAGCAACACGGTTTTCTAATTGACGTGCGATTCCTTCGCCTACTAATTTAGCATCTAAATCTGGTTTTTTGATTTCAACGATATTGATGTGAACTCGTTTGCCAGTTAGGCTATTTAATTCTTTTCTTAGGTTTTCGACTTCAGATCCGCCTTTACCGATAACCATACCTGGTTTAGCTGTGTGGATTGAAATATTCACGCGGTTTGCTGCACGCTCGATCTCAACTGTAGACACAGCGGCATCAGCAAGTTTAGATGCGATAAATTTACGGATTTTCAAATCTTCATGTAGAAATTCAGCATACTCTTTTTCAGCATACCATTTAGCATCCCAGTCACGGATGATGCCTACACGCATTCCAATTGGATGTACTTTTTGACCCACTGATTGTCCCTCCTTATTTTTCTGATACGACTACAGTAATATGACTTGTACGTTTGTTGATCGGTGAAGCTGAACCTTTCGCACGTGGACGGAAACGTTTCATCGTTGGTCCTTCGTTTACGAATGCTTCAGAAACAATCAAGTTTTCAACATCTAAGTCAAAATTATTTTCTGCATTGGCAATAGCTGACATCAAGACTTTCTCGATGATTCCAGCTGCTTTATTTGGTGTGAACTTTAAGATCGCGATTGCTTCAGCAACGCTTTTCCCTCTGATTAAGTCAATAACTAGACGAGATTTACGAGGAGAAACGCGGACTGTTTTAGCAGTTGCTTTCGCTGATGTGATTTGTTCTGCCATTTTTGGATATCCTCCCCTCAAAATTAGCGTCTTGTTTTCTTATCATCGGCAGCATGTCCGCGATAAGTTCTTGTTGGTGCAAATTCACCTAATTTGTGTCCTACCATGTCTTCTTGGATGTAAACTGGTACATGTTTCCGTCCATCATACACAGCAATTGTAAATCCGATAAAATTAGGGAAAATTGTAGAACGACGTGACCAAGTTTTGATCACTTTTTTCTTTTCAGCGCCTTCTTGTGCTTCGACCTTTTTCATCAAATGGTCATCGACAAAAGGTCCTTTTTTCAAACTACGACCCATGGTGTACCTCCTCTCAAAATGTGCGACACACGGTCAAGTATATTACTTAGTTTTACGACGACGAACGATAAGTTTGTCTGATTTTGCTTTTTTGTTACGTGTTTTGTAACCAAGTGCAGGTTGTCCCCAAGGAGAAACTGGTGCTTTACGTCCGATTGGTGCTTTACCTTCACCACCACCGTGTGGGTGATCATTAGGGTTCATTACGCTACCACGTACAGTTGGGCGTTTGCGCATCCAACGAGAACGACCGGCTTTACCGATGTTGATCAATTCGTGTTGTTCATTACCAACAGAACCGATTGTTGCACGACATGATGCTAAGATCATCCGTACTTCACCAGAGTTCAAGCGGATCAATACGTATTTGCCTTCTTTACCAAGTACTTGAGCACTTGTTCCAGCTGAACGAATCAATTGTCCACCTTTACCAGGTTTCATTTCGATGTTGTGGATAACAGTACCGACTGGAATGTTTTCTAGTGGTAATGCATTCCCTACTTTGATATCTGCATCTGGACCAGAAACGACAGTCATGCCAACTTCTAATCCTTTAGGTGCTAAGATGTATGCTTTTACTCCATCCTCGTAATGTACTAACGCAATGTTAGCAGAACGGTTTGGATCATATTCAATCGTTTTAACCGTAGCAACGACGTTGTCTTTGTTACGTTTGAAATCGATCAAACGGTATTGACGTTTGTGACCGCCACCTTGATGACGAACCGTGATACGTCCGTTGTTGTTACGACCAGCATTGTTTTTCAAAGGAGCTAACAATGTTTTTTCTGGTGTTGAAGTTGTGATTTCAGCGAAATCAGAACTTGTCATATTACGACGGCCGTTCGTGGTAGGTTTGTACTTTTTAATCGCCACGTCTTTTTCCCTCCCATGTAAAGTTTATGCGTGAGTTGCTTATTCAGCAGCTTCGAAAATTTGGATTTCTTTAGAATCTTCAGTTAAAGTCACAACAGCTTTGCGACGTTTTTTTGTATATCCTGCATATTTACCCATGCGTTTGAATTTCGGACGAACGTTGATGATGTTCACGTTTGCCACTTTCACTCCGTCAAAGGCAGCTTCTACAGCTTGTTTTACTAAAGTTTTGTTAGCTTTTGTGTCCACTTCAAAAGTGTATTTCTTGTCATCCATGGCAAGCATTGATTTTTCAGTGATCACTGGGCGTTTAATAACGTCTAGTAAGTTCATTATGCAAGCACCTCCTCGATCTGAGTAAGAGCAGTTTGTGTCACTAACATTTTGTCGTTAGAAACGATGTCTAAAACACTAATGTTATCAGCAGTAACTACAGAAACTTTTGGCAAGTTGCGCGCAGATAAAGCGGCAAAGTCGTTTTCAGATTCTAAAACTACCAATACTTTAGAGTCAATTGTCAAGTTAGCTAAAACTTGTTTGAATTCTTTTGTTTTTGGAGCATCAAAGCTTAATCCTTCTACTGCTACCAAGTTATTTGAAGCAACTTTTTCTGACAATACAGATTTCATTGCTAAGCGACGAACTTTTTTAGGAAGTTTGTAGCTGTATGAACGTGGTGTTGGTCCGAAGACTACGCCACCTCCACGCCATTGTGGTGAACGGATTGAACCTTGACGGGCACGTCCAGTTCCTTTTTGGCGCCATGGTTTACGGCCACCGCCACGAACGGCACTGCGGTTTTTCACAGCGTGTGTTCCTTGTCTTAATGAAGCGCGTTGCATGATGATTGCATCATAGACAACTGATTCATTTGGTTCGATTCCGAAGATTTCTTCGTTCAATGTAATTTCGCCATTTTGGCTTCCATCTTGTTTGAATAATGCTACATTCGGCATTCCTTAGTTCCTCCTTTCTTCCTATCTACTTATTTAGCTTTCACAGCTGATTTGATTGTAATCAATGATTTTTTCGCGCCAGGTACATTACCTTTGATCAAGATAACGTTGCGTTCTGCGTCTACGCGTACGATTTCCAAGTTTTGGATCGTGATGCGATTTCCGCCCATACGTCCAGCAAGACGTTTGTTTTTGAATACACGGTTAGGTGCAACTGGACCCATTGATCCAGGACGACGGTGGTAACGAGAACCGTGAGCCATTGGTCCGCGGCTTTGTCCGTGACGTTTGATAACGCCTTGGAATCCTTTACCTTTCGAAGTGCCGGTTACATCGATGATGTCTCCTGCTTCAAAAATATCAACTTTGATTTCTGATCCTACTTCTAAGCCCTCTAGCTCTACATTCTTGAATTCGCGAATGAAGCGCTTAGGAGCCGTGTTTGCTTTTGCAACATGACCTTTCGCAGGTTTGTTAGACAAAACTTCACGCATATCTTGGTAGCCGACTTGAATTGCTTCGTAGCCGTCATTTTCGATTGTTTTCACTTGTAGCACTACGTTTGGTGTAGCTTCTACTACAGTTACTGGAATCAATTCGCCAGATTCAGTGAAGATTTGAGTCATTCCCACTTTTTTCCCTAAGATTCCTTTGGTCATGATTACACCTCCATCTTAATTATTATAGTTTGATTTCGATATTAACACCGCTTGGCAAGTCTAGCTTCATTAAAGCATCAACAGTTTTTGGTGTTGGATTCACAATGTCGATTAGACGTTTGTGTGTACGCATTTCGAATTGTTCGCGTGAATCTTTGTATTTGTGCGTCGCACGGATGATCGTGTACAAGCTGCGTTCAGTTGGTAATGGAATTGGACCAGATACGCCAGCTCCAGTTCTCTTTGCAGTTTCTACGATTTTATCCGCTGATTGATCTAAAATACGATGTTCATACGCTTTTAAACGGATACGAATTTTTTGTTTTGCCATTGTTTTCCCTCCTTCGCCTATTTTGAAAAGTAGACATAGCTCCACGAAAATTTTCCGTCACGCTCGTCCATGGCAAAGCGTCCGGGCGTGTCGCAACCTCTCGTTTCGTAGCCGGCAGAAAATTTCTTTGCTGCCAGTGTGACTTACGTATTTACGTAAACAGCACCTTTATGATTATATTACGGATAAACATTGATTGCAAGCTTTTTTTATGGAAAAACCGGGATTCTTTTGCATTTCTTTCAGAAAATTTTCTTTTGGTTTCGAAACACAAAAAAAGAAGCGTTGACCGCTTCTTTTAAGCACTTCTTCATTTCCTATTTATATAGAAGAAAATCTATTATTGCGGCGCTTCCTCCTGCATACGGTCTTGGGCGTGGGTATAGGCACCATGCCACACATGGCCCACATAAGGATTGATGACCACTCCTTCTTTGATTGCCGCTGTGACAAAGGCTTTCGCTAAGCGAACACTTTCCACGACGGGTTTTCCTTTTGCAAGACCAGCAGCGATCGCCGCTGAAAAGGTGCAGCCTGCCCCGTGATTGAAATCAGTAGCGATTTTTTCTCTTTCTAATAAAAGGAAGGATCGCCCATCATAAACAAGGTCAATGGCTTTTGTTCCTGGCAAGCGATGCCCCCCTTTGATCACGACGTATTTAGCACCTAATTCATGGATTTTTTCAGCAGCTTGCTTCATGGCCTCCACACTCGTCAAATCACCCAAACCTGAAAGAATCCCCGCTTCAACTAAATTAGGGGTGACAACATCTGCTAACGGCAACAAATGCGTGATGATGGCATCGACGCTTTTTGGCTGTAAGATTTCTGCAGTCCCTTTGCAAGCAATGACAGGATCGATCACCACATTTTTGACTTGCTGCTGCTGGATCATCTGCGCAGCTTGGACAATATTGTCTTCATTGCCTAACATGCCCGTTTTTAGAGCATCCATCGGATCACCTGCAAAAGCAGAGATCATTTGTTTTTCGACAAGCGCTGTTTCCATCGCCGTTACTTCATGGCTCCAACCTGCTTGTGGGTCCATCGTGACGATCGAAGCGATCGTGGCAAAACCAAAGACACCATATTCCTGAAATGTTTTTAAATCTGCTTCGATACCGGCACCTCCGGTTGAATCTGACCCAGCAATTGATAGGACTTTTTCCATCTTCCTCATCTCCTTGTGCTTTTTGCTAAGTATAGTCAATCTTCCCCTTGACGAAAAGAGCCATTTGGCTTATTTTTAAACCATCCAATTGAAAAAGGTGGTGCAGGATGGCTTCATCAAGTATCGACAAACAAAAGAAACAACCGATTTACCAGCAGATCGTGACCCATTTTATTGAAGAGATCCAAGCGGGAACCTACGGACCTGGGGATCGTTTGCCACCAGAGCGCAGCCTCGCCCAGACTTTTGGCGTCAATCGTTCCACCGTCGTCAAAGCGTTAGATGAATTGAAAAGCTTAGGATGGATCGAACGAAAACAAGGCAGCGGCTCTCGTGTATTGGAAGGTCGTTGGGGGAACCGCCAAACGCCACTTTCTTATTTGCGCTCGTCTTTAAGCAGCCCTTATCTGCAGCAAGACCCTTACGTTCAACAGATTCAGCATTTGCGCACCGAGAAGGATGTGCTGGATCTGTACACAGGTGATCTACCTGCCGATCTGATCCCCGATTTCACGTTTCCTGCCTTTACCTGGGAAGAGATTCGCAAGGAAAGCACCAAAGTATTACCGACGGGTTATGAACCTTTGCAAGAAATCTTATTGCAGCACCTTGCTGATTCCTTCAATTTGCCCACCAACGGACAAAAACTAGTGATCACTGCTGGATCGACACAAGGAATCACCTTGCTAATGCAAGTCTTATTGCATGCGGGGGATTGTATCGCGACAGAGGACCCTTCTTTCTTGTTCTCTCTCCCCATGTTTTCCACGATGAATGTCCAGCTGATCGGGATCAAGCAAGATAGCGAAGGGATGCGGCCTGCGGCATTGGAAAAAGTGTTGAAGGAAAAGAAGATCAAATTTGTTTATCTGAATCCCACCTTCCAAAATCCAACGGGTCATACTATGAGTGACCATCGGCGCCAAGCGATCATCCGCCTTTGCCAGACCTACCAAGTACCGATCATAGAAGACGATGTTTTTAGCGAGTTGGCTTTTGATAAAGTACCGCCCAAGCTAAAATCCATGGCTCCCGAAACCGTCATTTATTTAGGCTCGCTTTCCAAATTACTAGGATCATCCATCAAAATCGGCTGGCTTTTGGTGCCAGAAGCGTTAGCCGACCAATTTGCCCAAGCGAAAAAACGGATGGCGATCGATACCACGATCTTCCCGCAAGTCCTTGCCAACATCGCCTTACGCTCCTTTGATTACCACCAGCAACAGCGGACACTGCTTGCAGAAATGGCCCAGCGTCAGCAAGACTTACTCCAACTCTTGCAGGCATTTCAGGAGGATTGGCAATGGCAGCCGACGAAAGGTGGTCTTTACCTGTGGTTGACTTGGCGTCACCGCACATTGACTCGCAAAGATTGGTCACTCTTTTTGGCGAACGATTGCTTAGTAGCACCTGCTTTTCTTTTCAGTAACGATACGAATGGCTTGCGTTTGAACTATACCAGCTTAGCCAAAGATGATTTACCGCTATTTCAAGAACGATTCACAAAAATCACCCAACAGTTAAAGGAGCAAACCTATGAACAAAACCATTGAGCTTTTGCACAATCACCGCACTTACCGACAATTTGACCCTGACTACCGCTTGAGCCAAGAGCAAGTAACCACGATTTTGACTGCGGCTCGTCAAGCACCTAGCTGGATGAACGGGCAAGCCTATTCGATCTTAGTGATCGACGACCCGCAGATCCGCCAACAAATGGTCGAATGGAATCCTGGCAATCCTCATATCGCAGCAAGTTCACTCTTTCTGCTATTTTTAGCTGATTTAAATCGAACCAAAAAAGTTGCTGACGAAAAGCAGACTCCCTATCCAATCGATGAGGGCTATCAGCCATTATTGATCGCTACCACTGATGCCAGCATCGCTTTGCAATCTGGTGCGATCGCTGCTGAATCACTGGGCTTAGGCACCGTCATTTCCGGCAGTGTCCGCAAAGACAGCGCCAAAATCGCTGAATTGTTGCACTTACCAGAATATGTCTATCCTGTGGCTGGCTTGAGCATCGGTAAACCAATCGTAGAAATGAAGGTCAAACCTCGCTTGCCAGAAGAAGCGGTCATTCATTACAACCATTATCAGGACTATTCTTATGAGGCGATCGAAGCGTACGATCAAACGATGACTGCTTTTGGAGAAGCCCGCGAGACCAAACCATGGTCAGAAAAATTCGCTGGCTTTTACAGCAATCGTCCTGACCAAGGATTTGACGCCTTCTTGAAGAAGCAAAATCTAATAAAATAAAAAGCACCGCTCTCTTTAGCTGCGATGAACCGTAACGGATTCATCAACGCTAAAGAGAGCGGATTTTTTTCTACAAAAGTCAAAAAAAGAGCAAAAGCGCGTACGCTTTTGCTCTTCGATCAATCAAATTAAGCTTGGATTGAAGTTACAACGCCTGAACCAACAGTACGTCCGCCTTCACGAATTGAGAAACGAGTTCCGTCTTCGATAGCGATTGGGTGGATCAATTCAACGTCGATTGTTACGTTATCACCAGGCATAACCATTTCAGTTCCTTCTGGTAATTCAACAACACCAGTTACGTCAGTTGTACGGAAGTAGAACTGAGGACGGTAGTTAGTGAAGAATGGAGTGTGACGTCCACCTTCTTCTTTTGTTAAAACGTAAACTTCAGCTTTAAATTTTGTATGAGGTGTGATTGTACCAGCTTTAGCCAATACTTGTCCACGTTGGATGTCTTCACGAGCAACACCACGTAGCAATGCACCAATGTTATCCCCTGCTTCAGCATAGTCTAACAATTTACGGAACATTTCAACACCAGTTACAGTTGTTTTAGCAGTTTCTTCAGCAATACCAACGATTTCAACTTCGTCACCAACGCGAACTTGTCCACGTTCAACACGGCCTGTAGCAACAGTACCACGTCCAGTGATTGAGAATACGTCTTCGACTGGCATCATGAATGGTTTGTCAGTGTCACGTTCTGGAGTTGGAACGTATTCGTCAACTGCAGCCATTAATTCCATGATTTTTTCTTCGTATGAAGCATCGCCTTCAAGAGCTTTCAAAGCAGAACCAGCGATTACAGGAACATCGTCGCCTGGGAAGTCATATTCTGACAATAAGTCACGAACTTCCATTTCAACTAATTCTAGTAATTCTTCGTCATCAACCATATCCATTTTGTTTAAGAAAACAACGATGTATGGTACACCAACGTTACGTGATAACAAGATGTGTTCACGTGTTTGAGGCATAGGACCATCAGCAGCAGATACTACTAAGATCGCGCCGTCCATTTGAGCAGCACCAGTGATCATGTTTTTAACGTAGTCCGCGTGTCCTGGGCAGTCAACGTGAGCATAGTGACGTGCTTCAGTTTCGTACTCAACGTGAGCAGTTGAGATAGTGATTCCGCGTTCGCGTTCTTCTGGAGCGCCATCGATTTGGTCGTAAGCTGAAGCTTGAGCCAAACCTTTTTTAGATAATACAGTTGTGATAGCAGCTGTAAGTGTAGTTTTACCATGGTCAACGTGTCCGATCGTACCAATGTTTACGTGGGGTTTAGAACGGTCAAATTTTTCTTTTGCCATTTTAAAATGTTCCTCCTAAAAATGCAGTTTATTTTTTATATTTGATAGGTAGGGAGCCGCAGCTCCCCATCCCTTATCATCGATAATATTGTACACGAAACTCAGAAAAAAATATAGCTTTTTACTTAATTTCCTATACTTCCATCAATTATTCAGCTTTGCCGCCGTTTTTCTTGATGATTTCTTCTTGAACAGATTTAGGTACATCTTCATAGTGATCAAATGTCATCATGAACGTACCGCGACCTTGTGTTGATGAACGAAGTGTTGTTGCGTAACCGAACATTTCAGCTAATGGCACGATTGCGTTCACGATTTGTGAGTTACCGTGTGCTTCCATTCCTTCTACGCGTCCACGACGAGCAGTTACGTGACCCATAACATCACCTAAGTAATCTTCTGGTACAGTGATAACTACTTTCATCATTGGTTCAAGAATTACTGGGTTTGCTTTCTTCGCTGCAGCACGTAAAGCCATAGAAGCTGCAACACGGAAGGCAGTTTCACTTGAATCGACATCATGGTATGAACCATCATAAAGTTTTGCTTTGATGTCTACTAATGGGTAACCGGCTAAGACACCGTTCGCCATTGAGTCTTCAAGTCCTTTTTCAACTGCTGGGATGTATTCACGAGGAACCACACCACCGACAATCGCGTTTTCGAATTCGAAGCCTTTACCTTCTTCGTTTGGTGTAAATTCGACCCATACGTGACCGTATTGACCTTTACCACCAGACTGACGTACAAATTTACCTTCCGCTTGTGTTGCTGCACGGAATGTTTCACGATAAGAAACTTGAGGCGCACCTACGTTTGCTTCAACTTTAAATTCGCGACGCATACGGTCAACTAAGACGTCCAAGTGAAGTTCTCCCATACCAGCGATAACAGTTTCGCCTGTTTCAGCGTTTGTTTCCACACGGAATGATGGATCTTCTTCAGCAAGTTTTTGTAAAGCAACCCCCATTTTATCTTGGTCAGCTTTTGATTTAGGCTCAACAGCGACTTCGATAACTGGTTCTGGGAATTCGATTGATTCAAGGATTACTGGTGATTTTTCATCACATAGTGTATCCCCAGTTGTTGTGTCTTTCAAACCAACAGCAGCGGCGATATCGCCTGAGTATACTGTTTGGATTTCAGCACGAGTGTTGGCGTGCATTTGTAGGATACGTCCGATACGTTCGCGTTTGCCTTTTGAAGCATTCAATACGTATGATCCAGAGTTCAAGATACCTGAATACACACGGAAGAATGTCAAACGACCTACGAATGGGTCAGTCATTACTTTAAATGCTAATGAAGCAAATGGTGCTTCATCGTCAGCCGGACGATCAGTTTCTTCGTCTGTTTTAGGATTGATCCCTTTAATCGCAGGAACATCAAGTGGTGAAGGCAAGTAGTCGATGACTGCATCCAACATCAATTGAACCCCTTTGTTTTTAAAGGCAGATCCGCAAAGAACAGGGAAAAAGTCAACAGTCAATGTTGCTTGACGAATACCAGCTTTCAATTCTTCTTCAGTGATTTCTTCACCTTCCAAGAATTTCATCATTAGTTCTTCATCAGTATCAGCAACAGCTTCAATTAATTTTTCGCGCCATTCTTCAGCTAATTCTACGTATTCTTCAGGAATTTCAGTCTCTTGGATTTCAGTTCCTAAGTCATTTGTGTAGATTTCAGCTTTCATTTTTACTAAGTCGATAATACCAGTAAAGTCATCTTCCGCACCAATTGGTAATTGGATTGGGTGAGCATTTGCTTGTAAACGATCATGTAAAGTTGATACAGAGTATAAGAAGTCTGCACCAATTTTGTCCATTTTGTTACAGAATACAACACGCGGTACGCGGTAATCTGTCGCTTGACGCCAAACTGTTTCTGTTTGAGGTTCTACACCTGATTGTGAGTCCAACACAGTTACAGCACCATCAAGTACACGCAATGAACGTTGCACTTCGATTGTGAAGTCCACGTGTCCTGGTGTGTCGATGATATTTACGCGGTTTTCTTTCCATTGCGCAGTTGTCGCAGCAGAAGTGATTGTGATCCCACGTTCTTGTTCTTGTTCCATCCAGTCCATTTGAGAAGCACCTTCATGTGTTTCACCAATTTTATGGATTTTACCTGTGTAATAAAGGATACGTTCAGTTGTCGTTGTTTTACCAGCGTCAACGTGGGCCATGATCCCGATATTACGAGTTTTTTCTAGCGAAAATTCTCTTGCCATTCTAGGTTGTTCCCCTCTCATTCTTACTTAACTTAAGCTAAGGTTGTCTCAGTACCTTCCAATAAAAAGCAGTGAGGATCTTACCAACGATAGTGAGCAAATGCGCGGTTGGCTTCCGCCATTTTGTGTGTGTCTTCGCGTTTTTTCACAGAAGCACCAGTGTTGTTTGCTGCATCCATGATTTCTTTTGCAAGACGTTCTTCCATTGTGTGTTCGCCACGCAAACGAGCGTAGTTTACCACCCAACGAAGACCTAGAGTTGTACGACGTTCAGGACGTACTTCTACTGGTACTTGGTAGTTAGAACCACCGACACGGCGAGCTTTAACTTCCAATACAGGCATAATGTTTTTCATTGCTTGTTCGAAAACTTCCAATGGATCATTTCCTGTAGATTCTTTGATAATGCCAAAAGCATTGTAGATAATATTTGCAGCAACACCGCGTTTACCATCAACCATTACACGGTTGATCAAACGAGTTACTAATTTTGAGTTATAAATAGGATCTGGTAAAACATCACGTTTTGCAACAGGACCTTTACGAGGCATCCGTAACTCCTCCTTCCGAGATATCAGTTCTGATTTAAATAAGATTCATTTGATCTGTTTGTCTTAAAGATTAAGCTTTAGGACGTTTTGTACCATATTTAGAACGAGATTGTTTACGATCGTTAACACCGGCAGTATCCAATGCACCACGAACGATATGGTAACGTACCCCTGGTAAGTCTTTTACACGTCCACCACGTAACAAGACCACGCTGTGTTCTTGTAAGTTGTGTCCGATACCTGGAATATAAGCTGTCACTTCAATCAAGTTTGACAAACGAACACGCGCATATTTACGTAGAGCTGAGTTCGGTTTTTTCGGTGTCATAGTTCCCACACGAGTAGCTACCCCACGCTTTTGAGGTGAGTTAACATTCGTTTGAGCTTTCTTGAAACTGTTATATCCTTTGTTCAATGCTGGTGAATTTGATTTTTCAACCTTGGATTTACGAGGTTTACGTACTAATTGATTAATTGTAGGCATCCCTAGTTGTCCTCCTTCCTTGATTCGCTTTATAGTCCCACACATCCAGGTGGTTCTTTTTTTGCGATAAAAAATAATGCATTCTCTGCATTCATATCAACTATGCTTTGATAGACAGTCAGCACGTCTCCAACGAGAGACCTGTAGATAAAGCACCTTTGATAGAATATCATGCTTATTCTTACCTGTCAAGTATCCTCCTAAGCTTTTTTCAAAAGAAATCTGTTACGAAAAAATCCGCAAATTTTGCGCTTCTTCCTATATAATAGAGACAAAGCATTTATTTAAAAAAGGCGGGAAGAAAATGAACCTAAAAGAAATGGTCGGCATTGAAGCGGCTAGTTATGTAAAAGATGGCATGGTCGTTGGCTTGGGCACTGGCTCAACAGCCTACTACATGATTGAAGAACTGGGTCGACGTGTAAAAGAAGAAGGTCTATCGATCACGGGTGTCCCAACTTCTTGGGCATCGAAAAAACAAGCAGAAGGATTAGGTATCCCGATTCGCACCATCGATGAAGTGGACGCTGTGGATCTAACGATCGACGGTGCAGATGAGATCAGCCAGGATTATCATGGCATCAAAGGCGGCGGTGCAGCCCTTTTATTCGAAAAAATCGTGGCGTCTAACTCCAAGAAAGTCTTGTGGATCGTTGATGAATCGAAAATGGTCGAAACACTTGGTGCCTTCCCGTTGCCAGTGGAAGTGATCCCTTATGGCAGCCAACAGCTGTTGCGTCTGTTCGAGAAGAAAAACTACCATCCAAAACTGCGTCTGAATGAAGAAGGCGAACCGTTAAAAACCGATTGCAGCAATTACATCATCGATCTTCATCTAGAAACGATCACCGCTCCTACTGAGTTGGTACAGGAATTAGATGCTACAGTGGGCGTGGTTGAACACGGTCTGTTTTTGGATATGGTCCATACGATCATTGTCGGATTGCCTGAAGGCCCGAGTACCAAGCACGTTAGATAAAGGAAACAAAAAAGAGGAGCAATAATGCTTCTCTTTTTTTCGTTATTTTTCTTCAATCGACTTAATTTTTATTATTTTTTGTGCAAATTACCCTATCATTTAAGAAATAATTATGATACATTCAATAAAAAGGGAAAGGTAGGAGGGTTTATGAAAATCATAGGCTATGCTCGTTCAACGATCACCGACAACTCAACAAGTGAACAATTAAACAAGCTCGAAGAATTTGGGTGTCATGAATTTTTCCATGAGACATTTAGCGTGGAAGAAAGTGAAGAAAATCATTCATTGGAGTCAGTGGTGGCACAAATGCAGCCCGGCGACACCTTAGTCGTTACGGAACTGCATCGTTTAGGGAAAACCACCAGACAGCTGACCGATCTCACTGATCTATTAAAACAGCGAGAGCTTCATCTGGTTTCACTGGCAGAACAAATCGATACCCGCGGTCCGATGGGACAGGTTTACTTCAATTTGATGGAAGGACTTGCGATCATGGAACGCTCACTCATCAAAGAGCGCACGCTGGTCGGCTTAAATAAAGCCCGCAAAAAAGGCAAAATTGGCGGTCGTCCAAAAATCGATCCGAAAACGATCAAAAAAATCCGTCAATTGTACTACGAGAAAAAAGAAACGATTCAATATATTTCTGAAAAATGCGGTGTTTCTGTAGGTACATGCTATAAATACATAAAATTATCCGAAGAAGAATGGAACAAGTTACGTTCATAGTTGTCGACTCCCCCTAGAACAGCATGAAACAAAAGCGGTCCTCTTTTTAATGCTCCCCTTTTGTTTTTCCTTAAGAATGGCGTTTTCCCCCAGCTTTTCCTCCAAAACCATGGAAATTCTTTGAGAAAGAGTGTACAATAAATACGGAATTGAAAATTTCAGAAAAATATCGAATATCTAAAGGAGAGTTTTACATGCCAAAATTAGTATTTTCTCGTCATGGACTAAGCGAATGGAACAAATTAAACCAGTTTACCGGTTGGGCTGATGTTGATCTAGCGCCAGAAGGTGTCGAAGAAGCAATCGAAGGCGGACGTAAAATCAAAGAAGCAGGCATCGAATTTGACGTTGCTTACACATCTGTTTTAACTCGTGCCATCAAAACTTGTAATTACATTTTAGAATATTCTGATCAACTTTGGGTACCAACGATCAAATCATGGCGCTTAAACGAACGTCATTACGGTAAATTACAAGGTTTAAATAAAAAAGAAACTGCTGAAAAATACGGTGACGAACAAGTACACATCTGGCGTCGTTCTTACGATGTTTTACCTCCATTGATGGAAGCTTCAGATGAAGGTTCTGCTGCAAACGACCGTCGTTATGCAATGCTTGACCCTCGCGACGTACCTGGTGGAGAAAACTTAAAAGTTACTTTAGAACGTGCATTGCCTTTCTGGCAAGATGAAATCGCCCCAGCATTAAAAGACGACAAAACTGTCTTAGTTGCGGCTCACGGAAACTCTCTACGTGCATTAGCAAAACATATCGAAGGTATTTCTGACGAAGATATCATGGATCTTGAGATCCCAACTGGTCAACCACTTGTTTATGAATTGAACGATGATTTGACTGTTGCGAAAAAATACTACTTATAAGCCTCGCTTATCGCTGCCCTTTTTTAAAAAAGGGCAGTTTTTTTATTGGCATTTCCTCCCCCCTCTTTTATAATTGAGGGCGTACTCGAAAGGAGCTTACTATGAAACTAGTCAAAAATGATACCGTTTTATTTTTAGGTGACAGCATCACAGATTGTGATCGTGATCGCCAAGATCCCCACGATTTAGGACATGGGTTTGCCCGTCTCGTTGCCGATCAGCTGGCAGAAACATTCCCCACTGCAGGATTTACCTTTTATAATCGGGGGATCGGCGGCAATAAAGCTGCCGACGTCTTAGCCCGTCTCCAAGAAGATTGCCTTCAATTAGCACCTGACGTCTTGGTCTTTATGATTGGGATCAACGACACGTGGCACAATGCCGGTGGTCCCGATTTTGGTTCAGAAGCTGCGGCAACGTCCTTTGAGGCAACCTACCGTCAAATTCTGGAACAAGTGACCCAACAGGGGATCACGCGCATTTTCTTGCTGGAACCTTTTGTTTTGCCATATCCTGAAGATCGCCAAACTTGGCGGATCGATCTTGATCCAAAAATCCAAATCGTTCGTCGCTTAGCTGCCGCCTTTCATTGTCAGCTGCTGCCGCTGGATGGCTTGTTTGCCGAAGCAGCCGTTGCTAGCTCCCCGCAGGCACTGACAGGCGATGACGGGGTGCACCCCACTCCTGCTGGACACGCCTTGATTGCAGATCAGCTAATGGCCCGTTTGGCTTTTTCTTCTGAAGGATAAATAAACAGACCGCTCCGCGACAACCAAGTCGCAGGAACGGTCTTTTTTATGATTAAAGATAGGTTGAAGGAGTCAAGGAATCTTGGTAGATTGCGATCACGTCTTCTTCTTGCAGCGGTACATACGCATTTGTTGCAATAGAGCTGAATTGAACTGCTTGAGCCGCCATTTCAGCAAAATGGGTGTCATCGGCGATCCCTACTTCTGGCAAAGTCATCGGAATATCGCAAGAAGCAAAAAAGTCATACAGTTTTTGAATCCCCATTCGGGCAGCTAATTCTGGCACTGCTTCTTGGACACCAAAGACTTCTCTAGCAAACCGCGCAAATTTCGGCGCCGTTTCTTCATTCAGTACATGAAGCATCCAGCGTGGGGTCAGGATCGCTAAGCCGATGCCATGGGTAATGTCATAAAACGCACTCAACTCATGCTCCATCGCATGACAAGACCAAGCACCACCCTTGCCGCTTCCAGTCAAACCATTTAAGGCTAAGGTGCTCGCCCACATCAAATTCGCCCGTGCATCATAGTCTGTGGGGTCATTTAATGCGATGGGCAGATTTTTAATGACTGCTTTTAGCAATCCTTCTGCTACACCGTCTTGGACATCTGTTCCTTCTGTTTTACTGAAATAATTTTCAATCAGATGGCTCATGATATCCGCTGAACCGGCAGCCGTTTGATAGCGACTGACACTAAAGGTCGTTGTTGGATCTAAAAAGGATACTTTCGGTAAAAATTCGGGTCCGTGAACACCAAGTTTTTGTTTCGTTTCTAGATTAGAGATCACCGCGCCGCGATTCATTTCACTGCCAGTAGCCGCAAGGGTCAAGATCGTTACTAATGGAATCGCTGGTCCTTGATAGCTTCTGGAAAGGACTAAGTCCCAAGGCTCTTGCTCACTGCAAGCCGCCCCAGCGATCACTTTGCTGCAATCAATTACAGAACCGCCGCCAACAGCTAAAATGACGTCGATCTTTTCTGAACGACAAAGAGCGGCTCCTTGACGAACGGTTTCGATTCGTGGATTTGGATCGACACCAGTCAATTCAGTGACTTGATTGCCGTTGGCAGTCAATTGCGCCATGACTGCATCGTACAAACCGTTTTTCTTGATACTGCCGCCACCATAGACTAGCAAGACGTTTTTTCCAAATGTATTCAGTACTTCTGGCAGCTCGTTCAGACGGTCTTTCCCAAAACGAATGTCCGTCGTTACATGAAACGTAAAATTATTCATTGTCTCGTCTCCTTTTTACACCTTTTCTTTTGATTAAACCATTTTCTGGCAAAAGTGCAACGCTTCTTCGTGGCTTTTTGCCAACAAAAAAAGATAACACATTCTCGGTTGCATGCAAACCAATACGATTTGGCTGCTTGCTCTATCAAAAGCAAGCAGCCTTCGCATCGTTCATGCACCGATCCTGCGGTATCTTTTTTACGCGATCGCTGTTTCTAAGCCAACTTTGATCATGTCGTTAAATGTCGTTTGTCTTTCTTCTGGCGTTGTTTCTTCTCCAGTGATGATGTGGTCGCTGACGGTACAGATCGCTAAAGTTTGAACGTGGAATTTCGCCCCTAAATAGTATAAGGCTGCGGCTTCCATCTCAACACCCATCACCCCAAGGTCTGCCAACTGTAACGTTTCCGTCATGTCATCTTTGTAGAAGGTATCTTCAGATAAGATGTTACCGACGTGAGTCGTAAATCCTGATTCAATCGCTGTATCATAGGCTTTACGCAACAGTGCAAAGTCAGCGATTGGTGGGAAATGGAAACTTTGGAAGTTTTTTGCTACCATCGATGAACTTGTTGCTGCCGCTTGGGCAATCACAAGATCACGCACGTGGACATCTTTTGAGATGGCACCACACGTACCGACCCGAATCAATTTCTTCACGCCGTAAGAGTTGATCAATTCATGGGCATAGATACTCGCTGAAGGCATGCCCATGCCGGTTCCTTGGACAGAGACCCGCTCGCCCTTATAAACGCCTGTATAGCCCAACATTCCCCGAACGTTGTTGTAACAGATCGGGTCTTCTAAAAATGTTTCAGCAATATATTTTGCCCGCAGTGGATCACCTGGTAACAAGATTTTGTCTGCGATCTCGCCTGCTTTTGCTTCGATATGAACGCTCATTCGTTTTTCTCCTTTGGTCTGCTTTTTATAGTACTGCTAACGTTTCTTTGATCAACGCTTTAAATTCTGCCTTGACCCGTTCCGTCGTTTCCACGACTTCTTCATGATTCAAGCTCGCTTGCATACCAGCAGCCAAGTTTGTAATACAAGAAACACCTAAGACTTTCAAGCCACTGTGAACAGCAACGATCACTTCTGGGACAGTCGACATACCGACAGCATCGGCACCGATCGTCCGAGCAAAGCGGATCTCTGCTGGCGTTTCATACGTAGGACCTGAGAAGCCCATATAAACGCCTTCTTTTAAGTGCAATCCTTTTGATGCACCAACTTTTTGTGCCGCTTCCCGATAAGGCAAATGGTAGGCTTGGCTCATATCTGGGAAACGTGGCCCCATTTCTTCTTCGTTTTCACCAATCAGTGGGTTGTCCCCCATAAAGTTGATTTGATCGGTGATCAACATCAAGTCTCCAGGCTGGAAGCTTTCGTTTACGCCGCCACAGGCATTCGTCACGACTAAAGAATGAGCTTTCAATGCCGCCATCACACGGACGGGGTAAGTGACCGTCTGCATCGAATGGCCTTCATAATAATGGAATCGTCCTTGCATCGCTAAGACTTTTTTCCCAGCTAATGTTCCATAGACCAATTGTCCTGCATGACCGACCACTGTCGAAACAGGAAAATGCGGGATATCGTTATAAGGCAATACGATTGGGTTTTCGATCTCATCGGCTAATTCACCTAAGCCAGATCCTAAAATCAACCCAAATTCCACTTCACCGACGCCGCTTTCTTGGATAAATGCCGTTGTTTCTTGTAATTTCTCATGTAACGTTGTCATTTCATCACCTCTAGTTTAAATGTTGTAAAAAGCTTGTTCCGTTTTCTGTAGCTGAAACACCAAAGTTTTCAGCGATCGTTGCGGAAATATCCGCATAGTAGCCTTGTGGCAATTTGCCTTGGCCTTGGAATTTCTTGCTGTACGCTAATAATGGCACATATTCTCTCGTGTGATCCGTTCCCGTAAAGGTTGGGTCATTGCCGTGGTCAGCTGTGATCAACAACAGATCCTCGTCTCCCATTGCTTCTAAAAGTTCTGGAATACGCAAATCAAAATCTTCAATGGCATGGGCATACCCTACAACATCGCGACGGTGACCATAAAGCGCATCGAAGTCGACCAAGTTCGTAAAGCTTAGACCCGTAAAGTCTTGTTTCATCACCTTCAGTAACTGATCCACACCGTCCATGTTGCTCTTCGTCCGTACAGAATCGGTGATTCCTTGCCCGTTGAAGATATCATTGATCTTTCCAACGGCGATCACGTCTTTTCCAGCTTCTTTCAAGGAATCTAACACTGTATGGCCAAATGGATCAAGTGCGTAGTCATGACGATTGCTCGTACGAGTAAAGTTTCCAGGCTCACCGACATACGGACGCGCGATGATGCGGCCGATCATGTATGGCTCATCTTTCGTGATGTCCCGAACGTACTGACAAATACGATACAATTCTTCTAATGGAATGATTTCCTCATGCGCGGCGATCTGCAACACTGGGTCAGCCGAGGTGTAAACGATCAAATCGCCGGTCTTCATTTGATGTTCGCCAAAGTCATCAATGACTGCTGTCCCAGAATACGGCGCATTGCAGACAATTTTGCGTCCAGAGAACTCTTCGATCTGTTGCAATAATTCATCGGGAAACCCATCTGGAAATACGCGGAAAGGCTTTTGGATATTCAAGCCCATGATCTCCCAGTGCCCCGTCATCGTATCTTTCCCAACAGAAACTTCTTCCAATTTGGTTGCATACCCATCATGGTCAGCTACAGCCTTTACGCCTTCTAAAGGACGAATCGTACCTAGGCCTAATTGTTCCAAGTGAGGGATCGTTAAGCCTGCTTCTTTTGCAATATGGCCTAATGTATCTGAACCGACATCACCAAAAGCTGCCGCATCAGGTGCTTCACCAATTCCGACTGAATCCATCACGATCAAGTGTACACGTTTAAACATTCTATTCCCTACTTTCTTTATTTTATGCTTTTACAAGCGGATCTACTACCTCTATCATACTAAACTTAAGCAAAAATTGCGCTGGGTTGCTTTGGAAATTTCCTGACGCGTTCCTTTCACCCCGAGGATAGAAAAAGGGCAGGACACAGCAACACATTCATGTCCCATAGCCCCACCCTTTCATACTGAAAAAATTATTTAGATTTAATGTAGTTCTTCCCGTTAGCTTTCGGACCAGCAGCTTTTCCAAGGAAAAGAACGAGCACGATGATCGTCAAGGCATAAGGTGCAGCTTGTAAGTAAACCGCTGGAATGGAAGAGATGATTGGCAGCTGGCCACCTACGATACTGATGTTTTGCGCGAAACCGAAGAAAATCGCTGCTCCCATCGCACCAAGTGGATTCCATTTACCAAAGATCATCGCAGCCATCGAGATAAACCCTTGACCGGCGATCGTTGTCACGGCAAAGCGACCCGCGATCGATTGAGCAAACAAGGCACCGCCCATCCCACCAAGGAATCCAGAGATCAAGACGCCTGAGTAGCGCATCACGTAAACATTGATCCCTAAGGTATCAGCTGCTTGAGGATGCTCACCGACAGAACGAAGACGCAACCCAAAGCGTGTTTTGAAAATCACGAACCACGCGATCACTGAGATCAAAATAGCGAAGTACGCCGGTAAGAATGTTTGATTAAAGAAAATCGGGCCAATGATAGGAATATCTTTAAGAATCGGGAAATTGAAATACCCCAATGTCCGTTGGATGTTATCGGTTTGCCCTTTGTTGTAGATCGCTTTGACTAAGAACACAGCCAAAGCTGGTGCCATCAAGTTCATCACCGTACCACTGATGATGTGGTCGGCACGGAAGTTGATGGTTGCCACCGCATGCAGCAAGGAGAAAACCACACCGACAAGTCCGCCGACGAGCATCCCTAACCATGGTGTCCACGCACCAAATTGTGACGCAAATTCAATATTGAAAACAATCGAGCTAAAAGCACCCATAACCATGATTCCTTCAAGACCCACGTTAACGATCCCGCTGCGCTCTGAGAACACGCCACCTAGCGCCGTCAAAATCAGAGGAGACGCATAAATCAATGTTTGAGTGACGATCGAAGAAATTAAACTAATATCCATTAGATGGTTCCTCCTTCCTGATCTTGATCGTTTGGTTGGGCTTCAATCTCCTGTACGACCAGCGCTTCTTTTTTGCCGTCAAAGATTTTTGCCAACAAGAAACGAATCACAAAGCTGATCGCTACGAAGAAAATAATAATTGCGATATTGACATCGACTAATTCAGATGGAATACCTGCAAACTGCATGCCTTGTCCACCTAATTTCAAAATACTGAACAAGAGGGCTGAAAGCAAGATTCCGATCGATGAGCCGCTTCCTAACAAGGATACAGCCATACCGTCAAACCCGATGCTCAATGATGACCCTTGAACGAAGAAGTTTTCAAACGTCCCTAGTCCTTGAACGACTCCACCTAATCCAGCAAGCGTTCCAGAGATGATCATGGAGATAATGATCGTCCGTTTGCTGCTCATCCCCGCATATTCAGAAGCGCTTGGGTTCAAGCCCACCGCGCGGATTTCATAACCAAGAGTGGTTTTTTTCATCAAGAACCAAACCAAAACTAAGAAGATCAAGGCTAAGAAGATCCCTAAGTTCAAGCGAGAGTTGCTCGTGATGCTTGCTAGAAACGGCGTCTGCATGGAGGCATTTTCCCCCACCATTTTTGTGACCCCTTTTGTCGTGATCATGGATTCGCTCATCACATTATTGACTAAATGGTTCCCCGTATAAAGCAAGATATAGTTCATCATGATCGTCACGATGACTTCACTTGTTCCAAAGAATGCCCGTAGGAAACCAGGAATCGCAGCTGCGATCGCCCCGCATAAAGCCCCTACGATCACGGCTAATGGCAAGACCACCAACCGAGGCGCATCTGGCATCGCTAGTGCGACCCAGATACTGGCAACCCAACCTGCTAACGCTTGACCAGAAAGACCGATATTGAAGAATCCGGCTGAGTTTGCAACGGCAAACCCCAGAGCGGTAAAGATCAATGGTCCTGCTGTAACAAAAATCTCACCAATGTTGCGGGCATTTAACCCACCTGTTTGTCCGTTGATAAAAACGGTCCGAAACATTTGTGTATACCCTGTGATCGGGCTATAGCCGAAGGCCGCCATGATGATCCCGCCAAGGACGAATCCCAACAAGACAGCGATGATCGGCACTAATATATTGCGGATCTTTTCTTTGCGGTTATTCAACCGAACCACCTACTTCCTCCATTTGCAGCTCTCGTCTTGCTTCCTCCAAGGAGTACCCTGCCATCAACAAGCCAAGCTCTTTCTCTGATGTTTCTTTCGGATCAACGACCCCAACGATCTCACCAGCATGAATAACAGCAATGCGGTCTGATACATTCAAAATTTCATCTAATTCAAAGCTGACTAACAACACCGCTTTGAATTTATCCCGCTGTTCAATCAAGCGTTTGTGGATAAATTCGATCGCTCCAACATCCAACCCACGGGTCGGATTAGCAACGATCAATAGATCAGGATCGCGGCTGATTTCTCGTGCGATGATCGCTTTTTGTTGATTCCCGCCGGACAATGCCCGTGCTGGTACGATCTCGTTGACTGTTCGTACGTCAAATTCTTGAATCAAGTCACGAGCAAACTCGTTGATCTCTCCGTAATCCAAGACACCTGCATTACTCAAAGGTTTTTTGTAGTAGGTTTGCAAGGCGATGTTTTCTGATAACATCATATCCAAGACAAGCCCGTATTTATGGCGGTCTTCTGGCACATGACCAACGCCAGCTTCGGTGACTTTCCGAGGCTTGAAGTTGGTGATGTCATCACCATTCAGCAAGACCTTGCCACTTTCGACTTTCCGTAAACCAGTGATGGCTTGTAACAGCTCTGATTGCCCATTGCCATCGATCCCAGCAATCCCCAATACTTCACCTGCACGTACTTCTAAGCTTAAGTTTTTGACTGCTTCTAAGCCACGGTTTTCTTTTACGACTAAGTTTTCAACAGAAAGCACGACTTCTTTTGGTGACGCCTCTTTCTTCGGTGTCTTGAAGGACACAGAACGACCAACCATCATATCGGCCAACTGTTGGGAGCTGACGTCTTTGACATTGACAGTGCCGATCCCTTGCCCCCGACGGATAACTGTACAGCGGTCTGCCACCGCTTTGATCTCATCCAGTTTGTGGGTGATCAATATAATCGATTTCCCTTCACGCACCAATCCGCGCATGATTTCGATCAGCTCTTCGATTTCTTGCGGTGTCAAAACTGCCGTTGGTTCATCAAAAATCAGTACATCTGCACCGCGGTAAAGAGTCTTCAAGATCTCTACCCGTTGTTCCATCCCGACAGAGATGTCACGCACATAGGCATCTGGATCAACCGATAAACCATATTGTTCAGAAACTTTTTTGATTTCTTTGCGGGCTTTCTTGCGATCTAACACACCGAGATGATGTGGTTCGCTTCCCAAAATGATATTTTCTGTTACAGTAAAGGCGTCTACCAGCATGAAATGCTGATGCACCATACCGATCCCCAATTTGTTTGCTGCGGTCGGACTCGTGATATTCACTTTTTCACCATTCATCCAGATTTCACCAGATGTTGGTTCCAATAATCCTGACAGCATATTCATCAAGGTCGACTTGCCCGCTCCATTTTCACCAAGCAATGCGTGGATTTCTCCTGGCCTTACTTGCAAGTTGACATCGTCATTGGCTTTGAACGTTCCAAACTCTTTGGTGATATGACGCATTTCTACAACATATTTTTCCTCAGCCAAATTACTCACATCCTTACTTTCTAATTCGCTTATACAAACCATTCGTCATGTCAAAAAAATAATTGCTATTGCTTAGGATGATTACTATCCTCATGAAAACCCGTAGCTTTCATCAACATAGTAATCCAATGACGATCATCTTGCCCTAAACTAGGGCAAGATAACCGAAAAGAACAACTTTATTTTTCAGGTGTTTCTGGTACTTCTACTTTGCCGTCGATCACGTCTTGTTTCGCTGTTTCGATCGCTGCTTTGGCATCATCTGAAAGGAACCCTTCAGTAATGTCTACACCGCCATCTTTCAAGCCGTAAACAATGTGTTCGCCGCCAGGGAAGTTGTCTTCTAACGCACGAGTTGAGATATCTTGTACCGCTGCGCCAACACCTTTCAATGTTGAAGCCAATGTGAAGTTATCTTCTTTGCCGTCAGCAGTTGTGAATTTTCCTTCGTCTTGTTGATCGCTATCCACACCGATGACCCAAACTTTTTTGTCTTCTAGGTCTGCTTCGTTCAATTGTTCGTTGATTGCTTTTGCTTCTTGGAAGACACCTGCACCAGTACCGCCAGATGCGTGGAAAATTACGTCAGCGCCGCCTTGATACATTGAAGCTGCCAATGCTTTTCCTTTGGCAGGATCACCAAATGATGCTGCATATTGAGAATCAATTGTAATTTCTTTGCCTAGTTTTTCAGCTGCGTCTTGAACACCCTTTGTGAAACCAGCTTCGAAACGGTCGATAACGACGCCTTCTTCACCACCGATGAAGCCGACCTTGTTTGTTTTGGTTGTATAAGCTGCAGCATAACCAGCTAAGTAAGCTGCTTCATTATCTTTAAATGTTGCTGAAACAACGTTGTCTTTGCCTTCGATCACATCATCGATGATCCCGAATTGTGTATCAGGGTTTTGGTCAGCTGCTGCTTCGATTGAATCTTTCAATAAGTAACCCACACCGAAAATCGTTTTGAAACCATTTTGAACGGCACCATTTACGTTTGTTGTGTATTCTGATGCTTCATTTGATTGCACGTAGTCATAACCACCAGCACCGCGAGCGATTCCGTGTTCTTTCCCCCATGCTTCTAAGCCTTCCCATGCGGATTGGTTGAATGAACGGTCATCCACCCCGCCGATATCGGTAACGATTGCGACACTATGCGCTGCATCAGTCGTACCGTCTGCAGAACCGCCGCCAGTTGAATCAGTTGAACCTGAATTTCCTCCGCCACAAGCACCAAGTAAAGTCAACCCAGCTACTGCAACAATACCTAAACTAAATAATTTTGCTTTTTTCATTGCTGTAAAGCCCCCTAAAAATATAGTTTTTTTCAACAGCCGCATCGACTGAATGAACATGGTTTATAAATCTTTGTTCGTGAAGTAATAAGGCAATAGGCCTTCTACCGTGGTTTCTTTGATGACACCATCATCGCCGACTAAGGTCACCGGCATATCTGGCGCACAAAATTCCACCATGACCTGGCGGCAAGCACCGCAAGGAGAGATCGGTTCTGGCGTATGACCTGCCACAACCAAATGTTGAAACTCTTTTTCGCCTTCAGAAACGGCTTTGAAAAAAGCGGTTCGTTCTGCGCAATTTGTTAAGCCATATGAGGCATTTTCAATGTTGATCCCTTGATATATCGTACCATTTTTGGCAACGAGACAAGCACCGACCGGAAACTTAGAGTACGGCACATACGCTTTATCTAAGGCGGAAACGGCGGTGTCGATCCACTCTTTTTTCGCTGTTGTCATTGTCTTCCCCGCTCTTGTTTTTATTTTTTGCTACTTTACTTAATAATGCTAAGCTTAGTAGCCAGCACCTGTTGAGCCAGTCACGATAGCAACACTTGCGCTTGTTCCTAAGCGATTTGCGCCCGCTTCGACCATAGCTGCAGCTTCTGCTTCATTGTGGATACCACCGGAAGCTTTGACACCCATTTCTGGTCCTACTGTTTCACGCATCAAGCGAACATCTTCAATGACTGCCCCACCAGTTGAAAAGCCAGTTGAGGTTTTCACGAAATCTGCACCGGCTGCTTTGGCTAATTCACAGGCTTTGACGATTTCTTCGTTGTCTAGTAACGCTGTTTCAATGATTACTTTGACAAGCGCTTTGTCTTTGGCCGCTTCAACGACTGCTTCGATGTCTGCTTGAACTTTTTTGTATTGTTTTGATTTCAAGGCACCTACGTTAATTACCATATCGACTTCATCTGCGCCATTTTTGATCGCATCTGTTGTTTCATAAGCTTTGACTTCAGATGTGTTTGCCCCTAAAGGAAACCCGATCACGGTACAAACAGCCGTTGGTTCGCCTTGTAATTTTTCTGCTGCTAATGAAACCCACGTTGGATTGATGCAGACAGAATAGAAGTGATAGGTTTTTGCCTCTTCGATGATTCGTAAAACATCTTCCTCCGTTGCGTCTGCTTTCAAAATCGTGTGGTCGATCATGCGATTCAATTCCATTTTTATTCGCTCCTTATTCTGTAATAATGTCATGGATCAATGGCGGTTCTGCGCCATCTTCCCCAATTTCAATATTTTGGTCGATCAATGCTTTGACATCCTCGATTGCTTCGGTATTGCTATAGATCGTCAATAGCGATTCTCCTTCAGTTACGGATTCGCCAACTTTCTTATGCAATTTGATGCCCACGGCATGGTCGATGTCTTCGTCTTTGGTCTTACGACCTGCCCCTAACATCATCGCCGCGATCCCTAGCTCATTGGCAACTAATTTCGTCACCACGCCGCTAGTTTTCGCTGGGACTTCCACTTCATATTTCGCTGTCAAAATCTTGCTCGGGTCATCGATCACTGTAGCGTCTCCGCCTTGGTCTGTGATCATCTGTCTGAATTTTTCTAACGCTTTGCCTGAATGCAGGGCTTCTTCCAACAGTTGGCGTGCTTCTTCCAATGAATCAGCTTTTTTCGCTAAAACGACCATTTGGCTGCCCAGTGCATAGCACATTTCTTCCAAGTCTTTCGGTCCTTTTCCTTGCAGCGTCTCAATGGCTTCCACCACTTCCAAACTGTTGCCGATCGCTTCCCCTAAAGGCTGTGACATATCAGAAATGACTGCCATCGTTTGGCGATTTGCCAATTTTCCTATGCGGACCATCGTTTGGGCTAAGCGTTTGGCATCCTCCAAGTTTTTCATAAAGGCGCCATCGCCTGTGGTTACATCTAACACGATCGCATCGGCACCTGCCGCGATTTTTTTACTCATGATCGAGCTGGCGATCAATGGGATCGAACTAACCGTTGCCGTCACATCTCGTAAGGCATACAGTTTTTTGTCCGCAGGAGCTAAATCTCCTGATTGACCGATCACGGCCACTTTGCTTTCATTGACTAATCGGATAAAGTCGGCTTCAGAAAGCTCGATTTTAAATCCAGGGATCGCTTCAAGCTTGTCTAACGTCCCACCAGTATAGCCTAAGCCGCGCCCAGACATTTTCGCAACTGGTACGCCAACACTAGCCACTAAGGGCGCTAAGATCAATGTGGTCGTATCACCAACACCACCAGTCGAATGCTTATCGACTTTGATTCCTTCAATTGAGGATAGGTCGATCACTTCACCAGAATTTGCCATTGCTAGCGTTAAGTTCGTGATCTCTTCATCTGTCATATCTACATAAAAAATAGCCATCAACAAGGCACTCATTTGATAATCTGGAATACTTCCTTCAGTATACGCAGTTACAATGTAGTCAATTTCTTCCTTCGTCAATGACTTGCCGTCACGTTTCTTTTCAATTAAATCCACCATTCGCATCGAAATGACCCTCGCTTCCTTTAACATTATACAATAATTTTTCGTAGGGTAAACCACTTTAGTAAAACAGTTTACTAAATATCGCAAAACTATGAAAACACTTACAAGAAGAAATATACCGCATTATTTCTCGCTTGTCAATGTCTTCACGCTCTCACGAATAATTAATTTTGTATCAAAAATCTTATTTGGAATTCGCCGTGTCGGAAACTCAATGGCGTCCACTAAAAACTTCGCTGCGGTAAACCCGATCTCAAAAGTCGGCTGCATGACCGTGGTAAGCGGTGGTGTGATGTATTCCGATAATTTCAAGGCATCAAAGCCGATCACCGAGTAGTCTTCTGGTACTTTTTTGCCTGCCTCATAAATCGCTTGATAACAGCCGATCGCCATGGCATCGTTGCCACAGAAGAACGCTGTGATCTCTTTATACTTCAATAATTCCTTCGTTGCTTCGTACCCGCCGGTAACCGTTAATTCAGCATTCTCTACATATCGGCCTTTAAAAGGGATCTGATGATCCTTTAAGGCATGGCGATAGCCATTGAACCGTTCCTCTAATTGATAGTAGCCGGTGATTTCTTTGAGCATCGCAATGTTGCGGTGACCATTTTTGATCAAATAGCTAACAGCTTGGTAGGCACCTTCGTATTCTTTCACGATCAAACGACCATTGTCCCGCTGATTGATCCCACGATCGACTAAAATAATTGGTCGGTCATCAAAGAACCCGCTCTTCAAGGAATAATCCTCTGGCAGCAAATGCGGCGTCGCCAATAAGATGCCATCTACCGAACGATGAGACAGTTCATTCAAATATTGAACCTCTTTTTCTTGGCTGTGGCGCGAATTGCATAACACTAACATGTAACCTAGTGGATTGAAATAACTTTCCGCCCCTTCAATGACTTTAGAGAAAAAGAAATCCGTCACATCAGGCACGATCATTCCGATCGTTTTTGAATGGCGGTTGATAAGATTCGAAGCAAAAAAATCCGGCTTATAGTGATATTTATTTACGATATCTAAGACCCGCTTTCGGGTTTCTTCACTAAAACGGCTGCCTTTATTGTTTAGGATCTGCGACACGGTCGTGACAGAGACGCCAGCCATTTCAGCAATCTGTTTAATCGTCAATTTCATCTGCTTCTCTCCTCTCTTGCCTAAAGTGTAGCAAATTTTTCTCAAAAAAAATAGCACACTTTCAACAAGTGTGCGACTTTCTTTTTCGTTGATCAAAAATGGCCCGATGACACAGACAGCTCTTTTAGCGGAGCTGCGATTGCCCCAAAGGCTGATGACAAAAGGCTTTTTTGAGAAACCAACTGGTCCAGTTGCCGCTAACCAGTGCTTGTCTTGGCGATGCCTTTGATCTGTTGAGAATCAAAGAGCAGCTACGCTTCTTTTACGCTTTGAATGATGTAATAGCCTTTGTCTTTTTTGATGATTTCGGCATTGCCAAAGGTCTCTTGCATTTTCTTTTGAGCACTCGGCGCCCCTTGTTTCTTTTGGATCACGATCGTTAAAGTCCCACCTGCTTTAAGCAAAGGAAACGCCCCCGTCAAAATCTCATGAACGACTTCTTTTCCTGCCCGAATCGGTGGATTGCTAAGGATCGCCGCATAAGCAGTTTGATTTAATTGGGCATAGATATTGGATTGATGGATATCTACCTGTTCAATGCCGTTACGCTGGGCATTGCCTTTTGCCAAATCCACTGCCCGTTGATTGATATCGATCATCTCGACAGGTCGTTGACTCGCATGAGCTAACGCTAAGCCAACAGGACCATAGCCGCACCCAACGTCTAGCAGACTTCCTTCTGGCAGCTCCCCCCACTCAAACGCATCGATCAGCACCCGCGAGCCATAGTCCACCGTGTCTCGGGAAAACACCCCGCTATCTGTCACAAAATGAAACTTCTTTCCTCTTAATTCAAACGACCACTGCTCAAAATCATGGGCCGTATCAGGATTTTCTGTATAGTAATGATTACTCATGGTTATGCTCCTTTCTTCTATTTCCTCTTCGCTTGTTTTTTCTACTGGTTTCTACTAGTTTTTCCTTGTTTTTTCTATTCGAACAAGTGAACATAGTGAAATCACCAGTAAAAAAGCCCTGCAAGAATTGCCTGCTGCTTCTTTCTAATCATACCGAAAAACAGCCAGAAGTAAACGCCCAGCAAAAAAAACAAAGAAAAAACAGTTTTTTGTTGTTTCTGCAAAGGAATTCATGTCTTTTTTCCAAGTTCCGCAAGTTTCTATGGTAAAATACTTTCGAACAGTGGCCTATCGCTTCTAATAGAAACCGATGATGCCGCAAAAAAGGAGCCTACTATGCAAGAAACCATGAATTTTTATCAAATTCCTCGTGAGCAATGGCAAGGGTTTTATACGAACGGCATGATGCCTTTCACTCAAGAAGAATTGGATAATATCAAAAGTTTGAACGACCGGATCTCGGTCCAAGATGTGGAAGATGTTTACGTGCCTTTGTGCCATCTGATCCATCTTTATATGAAAGAGTTTGAATCATTGACCCTCAGCAAGGGACTCTTTTTACACCGATACGTCAAAATGCCGCCTTTTATCATCGGCATCGCTGGAAGTGTCGCCGTCGGCAAGAGTACCACCGCACGGCTCGTCCAAAATTTATTGGCCCGTTTGTTTCCCCGCAGAACCGTCCAACTGATCACCACTGACGGCTTTTTGTATCCGAACGAAGTCTTGGAAGAACGCGGCAGCTTGAATCGCAAAGGATTTCCAGAAAGTTATGACATGGAAGCCTTGATCAACTTTTTGAATGCGGTCAAATCAGGAGAACCAGACATCCAGATCCCCGTCTACTCCCATGAAGTCTACAATATTATTCCTGATACGTATGAAACGATCAGTCAACCAGATATCTTGATCGTGGAAGGCATCAATACCCTGCAACTACCTGCCAACCAACAAATCTATATCAGTGACTTTTTTGATTTTTCAATTTTCGTGGATGCCCAACCGGCACTGATTGAAAAATGGTATTTGGAACGATTTGAATCATTACTAGACACTGCCTTTCAAGACCCTAGCAATTATTATTACCAATATGCGATCGGGGATCGCAAGGAAGCGATTAAAATGGCAAAAGAAGTATGGAAAAATGTGAATTTAAAGAATTTACACGAGTATATCTTGCCTACACGCAGCAGAGCCGATATAATTCTTCATAAAACAAAGCACCATTTGATCGATGAAGTGTTCTTGCGCAAGTATTGACCGCTTCATTTTTATAATTATGCTGTTGAAAAGGCTCAGCCTTTTTTCAATAAAAACTAAAAGAATTGAGGTAATTTATTGTGACAAACGTTGACACTTTGCCAAACGTCGAAAAAATTATCGTACTTGATTACGGTAGTCAGTACAACCAGCTGATTACACGCCGTATTCGTGAGTTCGGTGTTTTCTCAGAATTATTGAGCCACCGCATTACCGCTGAAGAAGTAAAAGCGATGAATCCAAAAGGGATCATCTTATCTGGCGGACCAAACAGCGTCTACGACGAGAACTCTTTCGGCATCGACGAGAAAATTTTTGATTTAGGCATCCCAGTTTTAGGGATCTGTTACGGCATGCAGTTGATTACTTATAAATTAGGCGGAAAAGTTGAACCTGCCAAAAACCGTGAATACGGCAAAGCAGAATTGGAAGTCACTTCTGATGCAGCGGCCCTTTTCCAAAACACGCCCGCAACCCAAACCGTGTGGATGAGCCACGGGGACTTGGTCACTCAAGCACCTGCAGGCTTTGATGTCGTGGCGACGAGCAAAGATTGCCCGATTGCTTCTATCCAAGATGCCGAGCGCAAAATGTACGGTATCCAATTCCACGCAGAAGTTCGCCATTCAGAATACGGCAACGACTTATTGCGTCACTTTGCCATTGACGTTTGTCAATGTACAGGTGATTGGACAATGGACAACTTCATTGATATGGAAATCGCAAAAATCCGCGAACAAGTGGGCGACAAAAAAGTCTTGCTTGGTCTTTCCGGCGGGGTCGATTCTTCTGTCGTTGGTGTTCTTTTACAAAAAGCGATTGGCGATCAACTGACTTGTATTTTTGTTGACCACGGCCTCTTGCGTAAAGGCGAAGCCGAGCAAGTAATGGAAAGCTTAGGTGGCAAATTCGGCTTGAACATCATCAAAGTTGATGCCAAAGAACGTTTCCTATCAAAACTTGCTGGGGTTTCTGATCCTGAAGAAAAACGCAAGATCATCGGGAATGAATTCGTGTATGTCTTCGATGATGAAGCAACCAAACTAGCTGGCGATGAAGGCGTTTCTTTCCTTGCCCAAGGAACCCTTTATACCGACGTCATCGAATCAGGAACCGAAACTGCTCAAACCATCAAATCACACCACAATGTGGGTGGGTTACCTGAAGACATGCAATTCAAATTGATCGAACCATTGAACACCTTGTTCAAAGACGAAGTCCGTGAATTAGGGACTCAACTTGGCATGCCAGACAGCATCGTATGGCGCCAACCATTCCCTGGACCAGGTCTAGGCATTCGTGTCCTTGGCGAATTAACAGAAGAAAAACTAACGATCGTCCGCGACTCGGACGCAATCTTGCGGGAAGAAATCGCAAATGCCGGCTTAGACCGCGACATTTGGCAGTACTTCACCGTCTTACCAGGCATCCGCTCCGTCGGTGTCATGGGTGATGGCCGGACCTACGATTATACCGTCGGCATCCGTGCAGTCACTTCGATCGATGGCATGACCGCTGACTTTGCCCGCATCCCATGGGAAGTCCTACAAAAAATCAGCGTCCGCATCGTCAACGAAGTCGCACACGTCAATCGGATCGTGTACGATATTACGAGCAAACCACCTGCTACTGTGGAGTGGGAATAATCTTCAAAAAGACAGAAACCCTCTGTATCAAGGGTTTCTGTCTTTTTTTATTTTGATTCTTTCCAACAGATAATCAATACACACATCAAAATAATCGGCTATTTTAATTAATGTACCAGCTGTTCATTCAATTTCCTCAGTTTCATATTGCGTGAGAAACACTTAGTAATTCCGCCTTTTGGTGCTGCGTGACGTCATTGTCTTCTCTTATGGAACGAATATTCTTATATTTCATCTTCATCACCCAAGATCAGCATAATTATCTACTCTAAAAAGTGTATTCTATTTGTATCACAGATAGCGTTAAGGTACCTCATTGGTGATATATTGCTGTAGTTCCTACCTTACCTAAAGACTACCTCTCCTTTTCACTTTACCTTGACAGTACTAAATAAAAATTACCAAACATCTAAATGTTCTTTAAATCCCTGTATCACTTATCACCCACAAACTTATCATAACAAAATGAAAAGTGAGCCGAATCAAATGATGAGTAACATTTCTTTTTCCTGCAATTTCACTTGCATTCATCCAACTTACAAAAGATAAACTAACAAAACTAGTTATTAACAGAATAGTACTAGGCAAATACACTGCAAATACTAAGCTGACACCGCAAACAAAAAAAGCGAGCCATATCGATTGATGAACTTTTTTTCGTATGAAAAAAGAAGTGTATATCATGAGCAGTCCATAAATGGTAATGATTATCTCTGTAATAACTCTCAACCCCTTTGCCTCCCTCACTAAATAATAATCCTTATTCCATTTGAAATAAAATATTCAACTAGAACAATTGTTGAAACAAAACCTAATCCCCATAAAAATATAATTATCTTTTCTTTTAATGTGTTACTTTTCCATTCCTGCCTTATGTTTCTATCAAATGGATATAATAAAAATCGAAAGAAACGAACTCTTATTCTTCTATCCTCCTGTCGTTCCTTAAACTAAATGAAACCATCATTTATCAATAGAGAAAATCACTGATAAATTAATAAGAACTCTCCTCTTATTGGTGCTATAATAATATAAAAAAAAAGCAAGAAATGATTTTTGCGATAAATCGCAAAATAAAGAAAGCGAATCGTGGTGGGTTGCCTATGAATTTTGGAAGAACTTTTCGAAAAATTAGAAAACAAAGGAAAATATCTTTGCAAGAGTTAGCTGGAGATGACCTTTCTTATTCTTTTCTGGCTACATTCGAGCGAGAAGAAAGTATGATCTCGTTTGAAACACTCTGCTTGTTGTTGAAGAGGCTGCAACTTTCTCTGGATGAGTTTTTTTGTCTTTCTTTGACAGAGAAAATAGAAACAGATTATGAAGTCTTCTCAAAAAAAGCAGCGGAATTTTTGCATACTAAGAATTCTCTAGGTTTAGAAAATCTAGCTGATCACGAACATAATAGTGCAAAAAAAGAAAATTTCTCATTTCATAAGTGCAATGAAATTATTTGTAAAACTGTACAATCCACATTTGATAACAGTATTTCTATCAGCGATAGTGATAGAAATTTTCTTATTGATTATTTGTGGCACATAGATGTTTGGACAAAATATGATTTAAGCATTTTGAACTATTCACTACTCATTATCCCTTCAAACTCACTTTCAGTTTTTATAAAAGAAATATGGAAAAGTATTCCGGACGATTTTTTAACAGATAAATTGCACTCGTATAAATTTAATTTGATAAATAGTATGATTGCTTTACTGATTGAAAAAAATGAATGTGACAAAGCAAAAAAATGGATAGACAAATTAAAAATCAAGTTACATGGGTCTCAAGACTTTTTTCAAATGGTTTATTTATATATGATAGAATTAATTCTCGAAAAAAAAACAGCATCTAACTTTGAAACAGAAGTGAAATTCAATGAGTTAAAAAATTTTCTTGTAAATATTGGGGCTGAAAACTATGCGCTCCATTTCGATTCGGAGTGGAGATCAAATTAATCAAACATATTTTCAAATCAATAAATTGATGTGGAATAACTAGATCTACTTTTTGTAATCTCATCACTTCCATTTTGAATTTCTTTTTTTACAGGACTCAATACAACAAATTTATTCAATTAAGGAGCTTAAATATGAGTTTGTTTAATTTATTTAAAGGAAACAATTCACCTGACCCTAAAAAAGATGTTCTCGCCCTACATATGCGCTCTATCCCTTCTGATGTGAAAGAACTTTTATTTATTTCAAAAGAAAGAACTGTGTGGAATAGAAAAAAATACAATGAGAACGGAATATCGTTATCCCTCCAATCAAGTACCGATTTTGAGCCTTCTGAGATCGTGACCACCTTGCCAGTTAAATCTGGGTATACAGAACCTTTGGGATATTATCCATCCTATTATGAGATGTCCCCTGAGCAAAGAGGGAAATATTTATCCTTCTTAACTGATATCTCTAAACCTATCGACATCGGCTATGTGTTTGTCTTTTACTATGGTTTGGAAAGAAATATATACTTAAATCGACATAGCGAAAAAACGTTAGAGATGATTGCTTTTCTTCAGAAACACCATAAGAATAAATCTTTTTTAAACTATTCCAATGATTCGCTAATATATGCAGCAATGAAAGCTAAAGATCCATATATATTATATAAACTTAATCTAGACGAGCTTCGTCCAGATTTATTATTCTTAGTCAAAGGTGCATTTATAGGAAGCTTTGATGCAGAAGATTTAATTAGATTTTCAAAGCCTATCGGTTTTGAAAACCTAAGATATATAAAATCGAACACTGACTTGTTCAAGGAAAAACTGAATCACCACTTAAAAATAGACTACGGAACACCATACTATGAATTAAACAAACAGCTCAAATCAGATACGAAAAAAACAATTTGCTTAACGTTAGCTAATATTTCTATCCCAGAAAGAGAGGTTAAATACCCTAACCTGCTGTTGATGTCTCAGATCCAATCCGATATTTATTTTTTACTTAAAAGCGCTCATGAAGAAACAAAAGTCGAATTAGCAAAAATGCGTAGAAATGGTTTAGTAAACAGGCAAAAAAGCCCACAAAAAAAAGAGAAGGAACAACAAGTCATCTATGTTCCCACGGATGGCTTATCCCTCAAAGAGCGTATTTTATTATCAAAAGAACCCTTATGTGATGGTTTTGAAGAAGAAATAAAAGGAATAGCATTCTATAAAGATGGGAAACTGAAAGAAGCTGAAGAGTGGCTGTTGCGATCTGTGAAGGGAAATTTTGATGCCCCGGCATTGTATGAAAGATTAGGTATTCTCTATAGAAAACAAAAACGATTTTCTGATGAAGTAGAAATCTTAAAGATCGGTATTCAAAATGTCGGCAACAACCATAAATTAACTACCCGATTATCTAAAGCCATTGAATTAAATGAAAAATCTAAGATAAAAAAGTAATCTAAACTAAAATTCTTACTTATATTGAGTCTAAGTAGTTCTTGGGAACGCCTCGTTAACGCGATTATGTTCAAACAAAAACCCTCTTTCTCACTGACAATTTTTATCCGTAAACATTAGCTTGATAAAAATGTCAACATAAAACCATAAAAACACAGCTAGGCACTGATCTCTAGCTGTGTCTATTTAATAAAGGAAAGATACGTTTAAGCTACTCCACCACAATCACTTTATTTCCACCGTCTTGCTCCGCAAAGTTCACCGTAAATAGATCCGTCGAAGCATCATAACTGATTCCATCACTTTGAGAGACGATTTTTTGGTAGTCTTTTGGCAATTTTAAGGTCATGGTCGTCGTTGTTCGAGTTGGATCAGAAAAGGCATAGATGGTTTTGCCTTCATTACTTGTTTTAATCAACGAAAGAGGTTTGTTAGTAGTAATATCGGCGACACTACCTCCATCATTCTGCCAAAAATTGATACCTAAATAGTCAGTTTGATCAAGTTTTACGGCTTGAACTTCCGAGGTATTGGCTAAAATCTCCAGCGGTTTTTCTTGGGCATAGGCAGTCAGTTCTGTTTCATTGATACCTGACAACATGACATACGCATAATGATCCTCCACGGGATTTTTGCCATGATTGATCAAGAATTTCCTATACTCTCCAGTATAAACCGCATTACTTGGAAATGCCTCATTGATTTCTGTATAGCTGCCTGTTCGTGTTTCACTTACCACGTTTACTGTCGTTTCTTCTGGAAAATAGTAACCGATATTGGCCTGGGAATGATCGGAGTCTAACAACAACCACTGCTTGCTGCTTGTTTCATTTGACTGATCAATGATTCCTTTATCAGAAAGGATTTGATAAGTATACGCATCATTTAGTAAGCGATTATCCACGACCGTCTCAATAGAAGCTGTCGTATCGCCAGTGATTCCCGCGCCTAAAGAGACAATCTGCCCATCAATGATAAACCACGATTTTTTTGCTTTAACGTTCATAGGTAAAACGTTCCCGTTATTTTTTGTACCCGTTTTGTTTAATGCCATTCCCACCGCAGCTGCACCATCATAAGCAACACCGCCTACCCACTTTTCTGGAGACGTTACCGTTGTAAAAGCTGAATTTTCATCCGCTAATTGTACGGTATCCACGGTTGTTCCTGGCAAACGATATGGATCGACAGTCGGCCAATAGCTGGAATTGAATTGAACTTGATCATCATTATAGAGGTAGAGCATCCCGTCTGCTGTATGCCACCCACGCTTGTTTTCCTTGTTGCCGGCTTCAAAGGAAGAAATACGACTGGAATATAGCCCTAACCCCACCATATAATCAGTTGTTCGTTGAACAAAGCGGTCCATTGAAGCGTATAGTTTTGTTCCCGTAAAAGGTAATGCATCCCCTGTAATCGATGGGTCTGCCAAGAGATTCATCGTCATTTGTAAATCATTGAAGTCTCTTGCATTCGTCAAATAATAATCCGGATTTTCTTTGAGCCAATATTTGGCAGCTTCACGGAATTTTTGCTGGTATTGAGTTGGTGCGAATTGAGATACGATCAACAAATTATAAACTGTTGATGAGCCATAACCGACTTTGGTTTTGGCTGGAGCTCTTGAGATCGAACGACCATTGACCAACGGCAGCATTTCTCCTTGATAGATCAACGGCAAGAATGCTTGATCAACATTTTTAACAAACGTTTGTACGAGATCAGCATCCATCTCAAAACTTGATCCTTGCGTGATAGCTAGAATTTGTCCCACACCCTTGATCAGTACATTTCCATAAGAACCAGTATAAGGGATCGTATTATGCTGAATAAAGGAGCCATCTTTATAAAAACCATCGCCTTTTGTGACTAACTGAAATACTTCTTCGATACTTGCTGAAGCTTGTGTGATTTTCCCAGCGTCCCTTTGCAAAATGCCCAAGCCTAATACAGTAAGCGCGAGATCTGTACGATTAGCACCAGAAGTCACAAAATTTGGAATAAAAGCAAGCTCAGTAAAACTGCCTTGTGTCTTCGTATACAATTGCTTGAAGGGATCTGGTACATAACTGCTGATAATGGCAGTGTATTGCTGTAATTTCTCGGACGGTAACTCAGCGCCTAAAATCATTAAAGTACTGATCAGTTTTTGCGGGACACCGATTTGCCAATCCCACCAGTTTCCATGGTACTTTTTCCCATCGTACCCTTTTCGAGTGACCATGAAATCTATCCCATCAATAATCGTCGCCGCCACTGCATCATCTTGATACAAAGAACTACCTTTCGTGCCATAGGCTAAAGCCATTTTCTGTAATTTTGTAAATTGAGTCGTTACATCCGCTGAAGCAGTATTCCCTTGTTCGAGGGGCCATAGGCTCGTTCGATCAGATGCTTTATTTATGGTTTGATACAACGCCTCAGCTTCTGAGGTGACCATCTGCACGTAATCAGCCATAGTCGGATTATTTGGATCATAGTGATCGGAAACCAGTTGATTTTGCCATTTTTCTTGCAGTTGCATAAATTCTGCTGTGTGATCTTCCACGGGCAAGCTGCCGATAGGACCGCTACGCATCGATAATACCTTCAGCTTAGATAAATTACCAAACAAACGGATACCCACATAGCCGGACCAGTTCCCATCAATTTCCGTACCATTGGGATAGTTTACTTCGTGATTCTCATAAAATAGCTGATCATTTAAAAAGGCACGAAAACTCGATCCTTCATACTGAAGCAAGAGTTTATATTTTTGTCCCGCAATCAAAGTAGGTCCAGTAATAGCTGTCAGCCATTTTCCACCGGGTTGACCAAGTTGCCACTGCCCATCACGATTATAAGCAAACGATTGCCATTGATCTGTCTTTTGTTCATCTGCGCGAAAGACCACTCCAATGTTCGCTTGGTCTTCATATAAAAAAGTAGTTTCAAAATCCCCTGAAGACCGCTTGGGAGCATCTTTATTGAGCGTTACTGATTCCAGATTGGTGCCTTGTTTCGTATTACTGATCATTAAACCAGTAGAATTTTGTGCTACTTCGGCTTTCCCGACTAAATCTTGCCAAGACCCTTTCTGTTTAGAAAAATCCGAGTGATAAATCGATTCCGCTTCCGACAATTCGGGTATTTGCTCTGCGGCATTTCCAGAAAGACGAGTGGCGCCAACTACCGAATACAGTAACAAGAAACACCCCATGATCAGCAGATATTTTTTCATTTTTTCCATCCTTTACTCCTCCTATTTCCACACGTTAAAGATAGCGCTATCATTTTGTGAAATGGGAAAAGAGTGAAGAAATTCATTTCCGCACTCTTTTCCATTGATTTCAACTATTCTTAAAAAGAAAACAGGTTGACTACCCTAACTGCTTATACGATTTACAAAACAATCACAGCAGCTGCCCATTTCCTTTTACACCATGATTCTTTCTTAACCCAAAATACCAAACGCACTCAAAACGATCGATAAGATCAAGATGATCCAAATTACTCGAGTGGAATTTAGTTTCTTTTGGCCTAACATCCAGTAGGTCAGCAAGACGAGCAAGATAGGTACAAGGGATGGCAAGATGGCATCCAACGTGTCTTGGATCACCAATTCGACGCCATCTTTTTTATAGACAAAAGGAACAGTTGCTTTGACCACAGAGGGAATCAAGGCACCAATCACTGTAACCCCTAAAACGGTTGCGGCATTGGTGAAGGCCGATAATTTGTCTTTCAAGGTTGTCACTAATTTGACCCCTTGTTTGTAACCTAGAGGTAGCAACGCTGCCCGACCGAAAAGTAACGCGATGTTGGCGATGATCCAGATGACACAGCCAACGACGGAACCGTTTTGCGCCAATGTGCCAGCAACAGAGCCAAAGATCGTTCCCCAAATCACGTGGAACAAGGAGTCACCAACACCGGCTAAGGAACCCATCAAGGCCGTTTTCAAGGCGATGATCGTTTCTTTGGCTTTGTGTCCGTCTTGTTCTTCAATCGCGACATCGATCCCCATGATCAAGTTCCCAAAGATCGCATTGGTATTGAAAAATTGATTGTGGGTCCGCAGCATATCTTGCAGCTGGGTTTCATCATGGCCATAGAATTTTTTCAAGACGGGCAGGATGCCGTAAAGGTAGCCCGAACTCATCATTCGCTCATAGTTCCAGTTTAATTGGCTTGCCAAAATATAACGCCAGCTAATGGTATTCAACTCTTTTTTTGTCAGTTTTTGATCACTCATCGCCATCATATCCTCCTTCAAAATCTCCGGCAGCTGCCGTTGCAACGGTGCCTTTTTCGCTATCACGTTTAAAGACTAACATTGCTGCTACGAGCCCAATGATGGAAACGCCGAGCATTGGTACTTGCAGATACGCAGCTAAAAAGAAGCCTAATAACAAATAAGGAATGTAGTGCTTTGTTGGCAAGTAGCGCAATAAGATCGCTACCCCGACGACTGGCAAGACGCCACCAGCGGTTTTTAGTCCGGTCATCAGCCATTCTGGCGTGTTATCGGTAATCGTCGTAACGACTGCATCTCCAGCTAAAAGCATCAATAAAATCGGAATCGCCCGTGACAATCCCCATAAGAAAGAACCCGATAAAACTAACCGTGGGATTCGTTTGACTTGCATGTTGTCGATGGCTCTATCGATCCGGTGTAGTAGAAATACGTTACAAAAACGAGCCACGACATCCAGTTGCAGCATCAGCAAGGACACTGGAACTGCTAAGCCGATGCCATATTCCGCGCCGTTTCCTGAGATCACGGCAAACGCGGTTCCCAGTACTGCGCCGGTAAAATAATCCGGGACGGATGCACCACCAAATGCGGCGATCCCCAAACGCATCAACTGTAAGGTCCCACCGACCATCAAACCGGTCTTTAAGTCCCCCATGATCATTCCAGAAATCATTCCGGCGATCGCTGGTTGGGTCAACGTATTGGAAATAAGTGAATCATTAATAGCAATAAAAGCATAAACAGTAATAAGAATGATTTGATACGCTGCTAAATGCATGAATTTTCCTCCTAATTGTATGAACGAGTCTTAACTGGCTAGTTATCGATCGTTATGTCGCCTCAGATAAATCGTGAAAAACACTCGTTTTTTGACAAATCTTCCGCTACATATTCTCCTCGATTCAATCCCTGCCTGGTTTATCCTCGTAATTTCTTCATAAAGTCGATCGATGGTTCATTGGGAACAAGCTGTGCCGTGACGGTGATGCCTTTTGCGGCGATCGCTTCAAAGATTGGTTCTTCTTCTGGCATCACTTGAATACTTTTGGTTACTTCCCGTGCACCATCTTTGTAGCTCATGTTGCCGACGTTGATCGCTTTGATCGGTCCATCTGCTTCAATATAACGCAAAACATCTTGGGGATTTTTGAAAAGCAAAAACAACCGTTGTTTTCCATAACGACCGGCACGAATATTTTTGGCTGCCGTTGCCACTGGAAGGACGGAAAGTCGCATCGAAGTTGGCGCTGCCATTCGTAAAGAAGATTTTTGTAATGGGTCTGCGGCGGCTTCATCATTGGCCACGATGATCCGGTGCGTGTTTAAACTCGTGGACCAGATACCCGCAACTTGTCCATGGATCAAGCGCTCATCGATCCGACTATTGACGATATTTTCTTGCCCAGCATACGCACTGTAATCCCCTAATTCCTCTTGCTTTTCTTCTAAAATTTCTTGTTCTGCCTGGTTCATCCCTGCTTTGACATCAACGATGTTTTCTTTGGCTAAGCAAAGCAGCTCGTTGATCGTCGCTCGTTGATTGACGACTGCCTCGATCACTACGGACAATGTCATTCCAGCGAAAATCGCCACTTCGTCATCCTCTAAATAATTCTTGACTGCAACGTTGCACGGGGTTCCTCCTAATAGATCCGCAATAATCAATGTTGAACCGTTAAGGGCTTTCATTTTCTCGTTCAATTCTTTTTCAAACTGCAGATTGTCACTATCTGGTCGTAATGAAACGGTGTGAACGTTTGCTTGTTGGCCTACGATCATCTCCAGACTGCTTTTGACCCCTTCTGCCATGCCGCCATGACTGATCAATACAATGTTTTCCACTAATTTCCCTCCTACTCCGTAGGTCGCCCTACTTAACATGTTATGTTCCTTGTAAGCATACTATACCACATGGCAAGCCATCCGTAAACCTAATATCTTAACATATTGAATTTTATTTTTTAGGCCTGTACAGACTGGAAAATAACATATTTTCTACAATAATTAAGTGGCAGGAAAGGATTTAACATGTTATGCTTGATGTATTCATATGGAATGGAGGGAAACCACTGTGTTGCCAAAGTATGAGCAGATCAAGCAAGATCTTTTACAAGAAATCAAAGACCATAAATTCATTCCCGGCGATAAGTTTTATTCAGAGGCGGATATCAAGCGAATGTATTCTGTTAGTTCGATCACGGCAGTCAAAGCATTGAATGAATTGACGAGTGCTGGCTATCTGTATCGCATCCAAGGCAAAGGGACCTTTGTTTCAAAAGCAAAAGTATCTCAAAGTGTGAAGTTTTCCGACATCGAGCTGCATTCACTGGACCAAGAAAAGGTCAAGGTCCTTGCGGTGGAAGAAGGAAATGACCCCGAGATTTTGAAAGAATTAGGGTTGGCTGCCAGTGCTTCCTACTACCGAATCAAACGAGTCCGCTATTTTGGCGATGTTCCTTTCTTGGTTCACATCACTCATCTGCCGAAGAAACTGATGAAAGAACCGATCGCCAAAAACCTCAACCGGTATGCCAGTGTTTATGAGCGGGTCCGGAAAGACTTTGCGATCGACCTTTTCTCATTGGCTTCTGTTGAAACCAATGAAATCGTCTTTCCTGATGATGCTGAATTGTTGAACTTATTGCAACTGAGCTTCCGAGAGCCTGCGGTCAAACAAGTCAAGCACTCCTATTTAGCAGATGGAAGTGTCGCTGAATACATCGTCAGCTACAAGCATTGGAAATATTTCAAAACAAAAATAGAAGTAGAGCCCGCATAAATTTGGGTCTCTACTTCTATTTTTTTATTCCACGACAGGTTGATCACAGAAAACGAGCTCCTTGATCTCCACGCCATCGGTTTCAAATACCACGACTTCGTTGCTGCCTTTTTTCAAAAATTCTTTCGGACAGTATAAGGAATGCACGGGGCCACGTTGCCAATAGCGACCAAGATTGATGCCGTTGACGATAACGACGCCTTTGCCATACCCACGGCAATCGATGAACGTATCTCCTACCTCTGTCAGCGTGAAGGTCGTTTGATAAAAGGAGGGGTGTGTCGGATTTTTTCCTGCTTGATAATCGATGGCTTGCAGCTGCTCTGCGGAAAGCGTCAATGGGTAATGACGATAGCCTTGATGAAAATGAATGTCTTGCATGATACCTCCACGGATGCCTTTGGCTTGTGTAGGCCCATTCAATTTAAACCCGTAGTTCACGCGCCCTAAGTTTTCTATTAAGACATCTAGCTCGATGGTTTCTTTATCTGGTGCCCCTTGGATCATCAACTCCTCGCCTAGCGTTTCTTGGT
Source organism: Enterococcus casseliflavus (assembly GCF_029215545.1). NCBI lineage: Bacteria > Bacillati > Bacillota > Bacilli > Lactobacillales > Enterococcaceae > Enterococcus > Enterococcus casseliflavus. Next base: position 3,427,272 of record NZ_CP119393.1, read on the forward strand.
ATTGGATCGCCTGTAATTGGCCGTCGGTAAAAATATGCAACCGATCGCTAGCTTCTACCACTTTTAATTTGTTTTCTCGATGATAGTTTTTTAACTGAACCGAATAGAGCAAATAGCCGTAGCCTGTGCTGGCAGCTTCCATTGTTAGTGGATACATGTTTTCTTGCGGTGCCATCAGCTGATCTTTGATGGCCAGTAACGAGACACTGTTTTCGATGGGAAAGGTTCCTAATGCCGCTAATTGCTTGGTCCGTGGGTTGGCTTGCCACACTTCGGGACAGGCTTCTTTTATGGCTTTTTGTACCTGATAGTATTTGTCGGTAGGTTCTCCTGCTTCTGTCAGTAAAGCATCGTAATCATAGCTGGACACTTGTGGTAGATCTAGCGCCCCCCGAGCGGAACAACCATTGGAAAAGCCAAAGTTCGTGCCTCCATGGAACATGTAAAGATTCAAGGAACCGACTGCTAACATCTCTTTGACTTCATTGGCTAAGTCTTGACCGTCTCGCTTGATGATTGGCTCGCCCCAGCGGTTGAACCAGCCATCCCAGTATTCCATGCACATGATGGGCCAATTTTTGCCATGTTTTGCCATAAACTCTTTCATCACAGCCGCATTTTCCTTGGAACGACTGCCGAAATTGCCTGTGACAAAGACGTCGTCTTCAATCAATGTTCCAGCGTCCAAGACTTCTTCCCATGCCCCATCTGAGGTAAACAAGGATACATCGATGCCGTATTCTTCCATCAACTCCTTGGTCTGGCGCAAATACGCTTTTTCCATTCCATAAGAGCCGTACTCATTTTCCACCTGCATCATGATCACTGGTCCCCCATGGGTGATCTGCAACGGCACAAGCTTTGGCAACAAGACCTGGAAATAGTTGCGCACCTTTGCCATGAAGCGTGGGTCGGTTGAGCGCAACCGCATCGGTTCATTTAACAGCCAAGCTGGCAACCCGCCAAATTCCCATTCAGCACAGATGTAGACGGAAGGTCGTAAAATGACCATCAAGCCAAGCGTTTGGGCTTGCTTTACAAAAGCACAGATGTCTTTCATTCCTTCAAAGTCGTAGACTCCTTCACGAGGTTCGTGGAGATTCCAAGGAATGTAGGTCTCAACTGTGTTGGCTCCCAGTGCTTTTAGATTGTAGAGGCTATCTGTCCATTGCGCCGGTGTCATGCGGAAATAATGGATCGCTCCGCTGATCAATTTGATTGGTTTTCCATCTAACAAAAAATCTTCTTTTATCTCAAACGTTCGCATGTCGTCTTCCCCTTTACCAGTATCTTTGCCAATCAGGCAATGCCAATCGGATCAATCCTTCTAAATAGAAATAATCACCCCAAAGATTGGGCTCATCGATGCCTTTGCCTTCCGCATGAGCATACACACCATGCAGCAATAATCCTTCATTTTCTGGCACTTGGCTCGCTGCATACTGCTCGCCTAATTGGTAAAGCATTCCTTTAGCGATTTTTTGGGCATCGGGATATGCCCCCATTTTCTCTGCTTCCAACAAGCCACAAGCCGCAATCGCTAAAGCAGAGCTGTCTTTTTCAACAGGATGTTGGTCGTTAAAATCAAAGTCCCAATACGGCACCAAATCTGCTGGCAAATGAGCCAAAAACACCTCCACGATCTGCGGATAATTTTCTGGAAAAGGCTGACTATGCAGGTAGCTTTCATTCAAAGGAAGCCCTAAAATCGCCCAGCTCTGCCCTCGTGCCCAAATCGATTGGTCGCTGTTTCCTTGATGCGTCGCACCGTGACTTGGCTGCCCCGTCTCAGGATCGAAATAATACGTATGAAAGGTGGTGGCGTCATTCTTGATGACGGTCTTTCGGACTGTCTGATAATGCTTACTCGCAGCCTCTGCGTAGCGAGGCGCTCCCGACAATTGAGTTGCTGCAAATAAAAGCGGCAAGTTCAGTAGCGAATCAATAATCAAGCGGTATTCCTGTGGGTCGCCATAAGCGCCCCAAGCTTGAATAAATTCCCCCTTTTCTTGAAACCGTGCCAACAAAACATCTGCTGCTTGAATGACTTCTTGCTTGCAGTGTTCATCGCCGGTGATCTTGTAGCCCGCACCGGCAGATAAGCTATACAAAAAACCAATATCATGATGATCTAATACAAAATGGTCGTCTAAACGCGTTTGAAAACTGTCGATATTTGCCATAGCTCGATCAAGAAAGTTCTTTTCCTTGGTCCACTCATAGGCGAGCCACAACATCCCGGTCCAAAAGCCATTGGTCCAATCATCGTTGCCTTTCAGCCGATATTTGCCATTGGTGGCACAGGCTGAAGGAAATTGTGTGCCAAAGCGCTGACTATTTTTTTCGATCTGTTGGATGCACGCGGTGATTTTATCCGCTAACCACACATCGGTCACTTTTTCTCCTAACAGGATCAAGCGTTGTTTGTTCTCTTGCAGACGCATATTTACCCTCCCCTTAACTTGTTAACATATTAACTGAAATCATTATAACGTAAACGCACAAAAAAAGCGACCTTCCTTCCTTGATTCCTAAAAAAAAGAGCATGACAACTGCACACAAATGCAGACCTGTCATACTCTCGTCCTCTTTTTTTAACAGTTCCAACCAAATACTTCGATTTGTGTAAGAGCTGGGAAGGGGGAATCATCCTCTGCTTTTTGCAGCTCTTTATAGGTCAGCTTAGTCGTTTCTTTTTTTGGAAAACGAACTTCTTGAAAAGACGCCGTATTTGTCGTTTCCACCACCAGCTCTTCTCCATCAGCAAAGACCAAGGTCCCTTTGGTCCAATAGCTATCATGGGGATAATCTGCCCGCAATAGGAAGCGAACCCGATCAATCAAGACGGGACGACCAAACTCAATGGTCAATGCAGCATCGGCTTGCTGATTGATGCCCCAAGAAGCAAACGGATACGACCCGTGGGATCGGTTGCCATATTTTCCATCAATCGCATTCTTGGCAAAAAAGACGGAATCATCTCGCGTTTCCACATTCGCTGAAGCATGAGGATACGCCCCTGTCGCTGACTTTTGATCATGGGCATTGAAGGATAAATTTTGATAATTCGTGATCTCAAACGCATGGGCTTTGCGCACCATCAGGTGATGGCGCTGCGAGGTAAAGGCCGTTTCCACCGAGGACTTTCGAGCGGACTCCGTCCAAGGAATCTGATACTCCCAAGTGGATTGGGAAAGATAGATCAGTGATGGTGCTAAGGTTTCATCAAGCTGAAGGACATAATACGGATTTTCCCCCGTCACCTCAATAACGATCTTATCTCCTTCCTCATAGGGATAGTTTTTAATGGCTAATACGGCCAAATCATCATCAGAAACTTGAAATGGCGCGGGTTCTTTTTCATGGTCGATGCGACCGACGATCACCTGGTCCTGCTTATTTTTTATTGCTAGCGTAATCATTTGGATCGATCCTTTCTTTTTCTACGATACCACCGACTAAACAAATCAAACGGTGCTTCCCGGGCGGAATATGTTGTGCTAAGTATGGAAAACTGGTTCTTGGAAAAAAGACGGAGGTATTGGCTTCTGGCTGAACAATACTGGCTTGTTGATAGCCTTCGATGTTGATGATTTGAGAACAAAAGCCCCCTTCACTGACTCGACTCCAGATCGGTCCTGTTTGGGACTGAGGCAACCGTCCAGTCAGCGGTACACTAAATCCGCCCTCACGAAGGTCCAACGAAATCGTCGTCGTCAACTCGTGCACGCGCACATGCCACTGACCAAATGGATAAATCTCAGTTTCAATAACTGCCTCCTCAAAGGGAGCCCATTGGAAAAAGACGCCTTTTTCCGTCACTCGATAATCCATGACTGCGCCCTTCGTGCGAAAATAGCTGCCATCTCGAGCAATAGCTAATGTGCTATCGAAGGCGCCTTCGGCATACGTGACGCCGGCTTTCGGCACACTGAAGCCAAATTTGCTCGAATAGACGAATTTGCTGTATTTTGCTTGAGCATGCGCTTGCTGTTCAAGCATCAAACCTGCAGGATACCCCAACAAATGATGGTTTTTTTCATTGTGCACCAGCAACATATTGCCTTTTTCAATCCGTTTTTGCGGCTCTCTCTTGATTGGCTCAGGTTCAGCCCGCCAAAAAGGATGCGTTTCTGCGACCGCTAAAAGCAAAAAGGTCTTAAGCCCCCAGTAAGGCGAGCCTGGTGCATTGTACCCTTCTGCCATCACTTGATTTTCATAGTGGTATCCGATGGACAAGCGACCATCGAAAGTGAAAATCTCCTGCGCCATCCAATTGCGCAAGTGTTTCGCCAGTAGTCCTCGCACCTGTCCCCATGGGATCGCTTCGACGTCTGCGAAAACCAGTGCCGAGAAAAACGCCCCTTGCGCAAACCGATAAGTCAGGCTGCGGCCATAGGGCAAGGCTTCGCCATCTTCATCAAAATAATAGACGAAGTCTTGGGCAAATAGCGTGGCTCGTTCTTTAAAACGCTGTGCCCATTCTGGGTCTTCGTCTTGCATAAATGTAGCGTAAATCAAGCCATAATAATGAAACGCAAAAGGAATATAGTAATCTCGCTGCGTCGTTTTCCCATCTACGTACCAACCATCGCCAATGTACATGGAATCGATCAATGCCAACTCTTGGGACAATGCTTCTTTTGCCAACGGTTCCCCACAGTGAAACAGGGCAACGCGAATCAACACTTTGAAGAATGTCCAGTTGTTCTTAGGAATCTTGCACTCAAGTGCTTGGGATAGCCAAGCCACTAGCTTTCGCTGGTTCTTCTGCGGCAACGCTGTCCAAAAAGCGTCCTTTTGCAATAAAAGAGTCAATGACAATGCGGCTGCTTCCACGATGTATTGATCATAATCCGTGATGCTTCCCCAGTAAAATGCGTGTTCAGGATCTGTCCCCGCGATCACTTTTTCCACATAAGCTGCTCGTAACGGATCATCTGAGCAAATCCTCCAATAAGGCGCCAGCCCCCACAAAGGACGCACAAGCGCTTCCATCTCAGCCCGTGTTCGGTCATACACGGCCCCACTGCTACCTAGATTCAATCCTGGATAGTCATCTGCCAAGATCGCTTCTCGCAAAGGAGCGATCATGTCTTCCACTGCCCGCTGATAATCCAGACGCGTCAAAAACGGATTCTCTTTGATTGCCATTTGCTTCATACGCCATCTCCTTCTGTCAATTTACAGAACAGAATAGCAAGCCACGACTTTTTTATCAAGCGATTTTCTACTGGCAATACTCTTGAAAAATGAGAAAAGATTTTTGGGGATTTTTTACTTAACCTGTTAACAAATCCTTTGGGATTGATTTTCTTGCCTTCATTTTCTTTTAACTAGCAAAGTTAACTTAGTCTATATGAAAAAATTATGATAAATCATCCGTAGTGCCATGACTTTTTTTCATAATTTTTTTGCTAACCTTTTTTTGTCTAAATGAGGTCAGCATCCGTTATACTATCAACCTTTTTTCACTAGAAAAAGACACCTTAAAGCCTTAAGTCAGAAGCCTGCACTTCTTCTCAAAAGCCCTTAAGATGTCTGATCATTGGCCATTTCTCTTGTCAAACAGCGAAAAAACTATTCTTCGACCGTAACTTTGTCCCACCAAGAAGTAGCGGTCTTTTGGATCACTTCATTCAAGTCTTCGATGTGCTGTTTTCCAGTACTTGCTAGCCATTCTTTGGCTGCTTCTGCTCCTTGTTTTACAAAGGGTTCAACACCATCTTTCCACGTTGCTCGGCCGCACAAGACGCCATTGAAGGTGGAGCCAGCTTCTTTGGCAAAAACCAGTGTTTCTTGGAATAAGCTGGCTGATACGCCTGCACTGAGAAAAATAAACGGCAGATGTGTCGCGTCGCTTTGCGCTTTGAAATACGCGGCAGCTTCTTCCTTGGTATGCACGGATTCTCCCTTGGCAAAACCTGCCACATAATTCATGTTGACTGGTACTTCCACTTTTAACACATCGACTTTGTACTGCGGTTTTGAAAATTCCTTCATCAATCCAATGACTTTTTCTGGTTTGCGTTGCGCATATGCTTTTGAGTCGACTTCAGGCAGCTTAGCATCATAGGAAAGGACTTCTAAAAAGAAGGGCAGATCAGCCGCTTGGCATTCACTGCCGAGTCGTTCCACAAAGACATGTTTCAACTGATTGATCTGGGCATCTTCATCTACATCATAGTAAAGCAAAAATTTGATGGCATCTGCGCCAGCTGCTTTTAATCGCTCAACCGACCATTCCCCTAATAAATCAGGCAAACGTCCCGGCGTAGTCGCATCATAGCCGGTTTTTTCATACGCCAGCAAAAGCCCCGCCTCTGGATCACGGCTTTGCGCAGCTGCCAACCCATATTCTGGATCTAGTAAAATGGAAGACGCGTAAGGGGTCAATTCTTGTGAGACTAGCGTTTTAAACTGGCTGATTTTTTCTGCATCAGCCTCCACGCCAAGTGCTGCCATCATTTTTTTCAAGGCACCTCGTTGGTCGATTGCTAAAGCTGCGATCACTCCTTCTTTCGTTGACAGGCGATCCATCGCTGCTTTTTTGGCTTTCGTTACGGTTGCTTTCATTAAAATTCCTCCTTTTTTGTCCATGCCAAAGAATCAACCGCTTTCACTTTTTTCAGTGTTGGCGAAACGGTTGTCAGCACGTATAAAAATGTCTATTGATGAAGCCGTTCGACTGATTGACCACCGCACGTATCGACTTCGTACAAAAAAAGATACGTGCTCGTGGTGGTCTTTCTCAGTCATCGTTAGTTGTTATACGGATGAATCGTCACGCCTTTGACCACCCGATTGACGGTACGCGTTGGCGAAGGGGTATCCGGTGTATTCCCGACTTTGATCGATGCCAACAGTGCGATCGTTTGTGCAATAACAATGTCTGCTAAGGCAAGATAACCGTCTGGCAATGATGTGTCATCTGGAAAGAAAAAGTTTGTTCCTGAAAAATTCACAGCTGCCGGCTGTCCGATGGCGGTCACTGCGACGGCGATGCCGTCACTCTTTAATTCTTCCAACATATCAAGATCATACTGCCGCGTGTATGGCGTATTGCTGACAAAGACAAAGACGAGGGTTTGATCATCTACGAATGATTTCGGTCCATGACGGAAGCCCATCGAAGAATCGAACACGGTGGCGATTTTTCCCGCAGTCAGTTCCAATACTTTTAGCTGTGCTTCCCTGGTCAACCCCGACAACGTGCCTGAACCAAGGTAAACGATTCGCTTAAAGGAACGGTCCGTCAGTACTTGGAGTTCTGTTTCTCTGTCGATCACTTCTTGCCCCAACCGGCTAAGGGTTTCAACATAATGCCCCTTTTCTGCCAGAGGCGTCTGGTCAAAAACCAGCAGTGCCGAAAGGGCCATGCAAGAAAAGCTGCCCGTCATCGCAAAGCCAGCATCATTTGACCTCTCAGGCATCAATAACAGATAGCTCGTTTCATCAGCGGCAGCTTGTTGTGCCAAAGATCCGTCGGCTGCACAAGTGATCGTCAAATGATAACTGTCGGCAACGAATTGATCGACGATTTTGACCGCTGCTAAACTTTCTGGTGAATTGCCGCTTCTAGCAAAAGAAACGAGCAGTGTTGGTTCATCCGCAAATAAAACTTGTTCTGGAGCTGCGACAATATCCGTCGTAGCAATACTTTCAAAAAGATAATCCGCAGTTGCGCCCGTCTTATTCAAGTAAGGAACGATCGTATCTCCAACATATTGCGACGTCCCCGCTCCCGTGAAGACCACCCGAATGCGTTTGTCCGTCTTTTGCTTGATAGTACGTAAGAAAGCCGCGATCGCCTCTTGATTTTCTTGATAGATCGTCAAGGTTTCTTGCCACAGTTCTGGCTGTTGTTTGATTTCTCTTGTTGTAATCTCCGCACCTAATTCTGCTAATTCCTTTGTTGACAGTTGAAACATCTTTCTTCCTCCTAGCTGCTGGTTTTCCAGTATGTATTCCCAGTGACGGTACGAGGAGCGTTGTCTTGGATGAATACTTAGCGATCACCCAAAGGGCAAACTTCCTCGACCTCACTGGTTTTGAATACACACCTTTTCTTTGCTCGAGCGGATCATTTCAGACTGTCTAGGAAATGCGCTACTCGTCGTTACGCAAGTGGCGGACTTTGTATCTAAATTGGTCTGCTCGAGCAACACTCAAGGTGTATTCGATCACTTCATTTTCAATATTGAACGTGCTGCGTACCAGGTTCAACACCGGCGCACCTTCGTGGATTTTTAGCAATGCCGCATCTTTCGCACTGGCAATGCTGGCAAAAAATTCTTCGTCCGCTAGGCGGATCACTTGATGAAAATCTTCATGGAAGATATCGTACAATGGTTTTTGCTCGATCATCTCACTCGTTAAATTCATGAAGCGCTTGACGGGCAGATAAGAACGCTCGATCATCATCGGTTGGCCATCAGCAAGACGCAATCGTTTTAACTTGTAGATCGGCTCGCCAATGGAAACTTGCAACTGAGTGGCAAAATATTTTGTCGCTTCCATTTTTTTGAATGCCAATACTCTAGTTTCCGGTTGTTTCCCCAGTGCTTTCATCTGTTCGGTAAAACTATAGGAACCCGATAAATTGGTTGCCTGCTTGCGGATCTCCGAGACAAAGGTTCCTTTACCATGTTGGCGATAAATATAGCCTAATTTTTCTAACTCCTGTAGTGCCAAGCGAACGGTGGTCCGACTTAACCCGTAGCGCTTTGACAGTTCTCTTTCTGAGGGAAGCATCGTGTCTGCTTCCATTTCATTTTCGATTTTTTCAATCAGTAAATTTAACAATTGATCGTATAATGGTTGTCGATTTTTATTGATATTCATAAGCCCCTCCAAACTGGTTACTACCACATAACGAGTGTACTATTTCCCGATAGGCGTGTCAAACAATCGTCTACAGGGGCTCTGTTTCCTGAACTTGCATCTCTTCACGCAGGAAAATGAACCAATTGCCAGCACGAGCTAAGCTGAAAAGTCAGCTTTTGCTTGCTTAGCAAAACTCCTCCTACGGTTTGCGCCGTTTCTTCTGCTAGCTTGCTTATTGCGGCCAAATGGATGGATACAGACCAAAGCCAGAACCGATCAAGCCGATCACTAGCAGCAAAGCGATACATTTCAACGGCGTCCAGCCGCGTTTTGATAAGAAGAAATACAGCATCAGTGTGATGGTCAATGGAATCACTTGCGGCAAGATCCCATCGAGGATTTTTTGAATATCGATCGTCACGGGCACTTCGTTGACTTTGTTAAACGTCAATTCATATTTGCCGTTAGCCAATTCGTTGACCGCCGCATTTTCTTGCAGTGTGTCGGTCAATTGTCCATTCTCATCCGTGGTATACAGCATGTCTTCGTAAGCGGCAATGGCTGCTTGATCATCCACGATCGTCGTCGCTTGTGTCACTTCATTGGTAGTACCGTTAGGGATCTGAATATCCAAAGAAGTCGCCCCATACACGCAGGTCAAGGAACCGACAACAAAAATCCCTAAAATACTCGCTGCTCGGGTGAACTCTTTGGCATTTTCCGTTAAGATCCCAATCGCATCTGTCCCTAAACGATAGGACCAATGCATCAAGAAGAACCGTAAACCAAATTGGGCCGCATTGAATACCAGTAAGAAAATAAACGGTGCAGCGATGTTGCCGTTGATCGCCATATTGGCTGTGATACCAGCTGTTATCGGTACCAGAGTGAACCAGAATAACGCGTCACCGATCCCGCCTAGCGGTCCCATCGCGGCGACTCGCACTGCCCGAATCATGGGAATATCGGCTTTGTTTTGTTCCATCGATAGAATGATCCCCATCACAAAGTTCACGAGGAATGGATGAGTATTGAAAAACTCTAGGTTATGGCTCATTGAAGCAGCCAAGTCCTTTTCATTTTTGTGGATCTTTTTCAATCCCGGTAAAATACTGAATAACCAGCCTCCTGCTTGCATTCGCTCATAGTTGAAAGAGGCTTGTAGAAATAAGGAACGCCAGACCATATTGTTCAAGGTCTTTTTATCCAGTTGTTCTGCGGGCGCTTGTTCGCTATAAGAATCGGGAATATTATATGCCATCTTCATCGCCTCCGAAATCATAGGTATTGGCTGTTGCTACTTTAAATTTGGACTGGATTTGATAATCCCAAAAGGCTAATGCAAAACCGATAAAGGCTAGAATGATCAAGGCTGGTCCTTGCAAGGAAGGTGCCGCCATTACGATCGTGGCTAAACCAAACCCCATAAAGAAGAAGCCCCACATTTCTTTGGAAACCATCACTTTTAGTAAAATCGCAAAACCGACATACCGCATCATGCCCCCAGCTGCGCCGAGCCCACCCATCAACCATTGAGGGATCGCTGCGACCGCCTGATTCCCGAAGGCAGCACCGCCGATAAAGAATAAGACCACAATCAAGCCGAAGATCGTTCCAAGACCCACCATCGCTAAATAATTGATCCGGTCAATGCCCTTCGTATTGGCATCATGGGCGTAGCTGTCAGCTTTTGACATCACTGGCGACATTAGTGAGAAGATAATCGTCACCCCATATTGCCCCAGCAAAGAAAACGGAATCGCCGTAGCGACGGCCACTGTCGGTTCCAGCTGCAGCGTGATCGCTAAGATTGCTGCCATAATTCCGCCAATCACCGCATTTGGCGGTTGCGCGCCGCCCACCGGCATATTGCCGATCGTCATTAACTGATAGGTTCCGCCAACGATCAAGCCGGTTTGAAGATCTCCAAGAATAAGTCCGATAACCATCCCGGTAACAATGGGCTGGTACAATGATTCTAAAAAACTAAATTGATCGATTGCGGCAATGAATGTAACTATGAAGACTAAAATGATTTGAAAAATCGTGTAATCCATTTTCTTTCTCCTTCCTTACCTCTGCATCACTGAAATAATTTCTTTTCATCTTCAACAGGTGTCGTTGGAACCCGCTGAATCACTAATTGCACCCCCATTTCCTTCAGTTTTTTAAAGGCATCGACATCTGCTTCATCGACGGCAACTGTCGTAGCAACCTGTCTTTTCCCTTCTGACATATGCATATTCCCAATGTTCAGTTTCTTGATCGGCACCCCACCTTCAGCTAATTTCAACGCATCTTGCGGATTTTCAACCACCATGAAAATCTTTTGTTTTGGCGATGCTTTATGAATGATCTCGATGGTTTTTTGAATCGAGAAATACCTCGTTTGGACGCCAGCTGGCGCCGCCATATCCATCAACCCTTGTCTGACTTTGTCTTTGGCGACCTTATCATTTGCCACTAAAATTAGATTTGCCCCCAACGTACCGTTCCATTGGGTGGCAACTTGCCCATGAATCAACCGATTGTCGATTCGCGTCAACAAAATATTTGGTTCTCCCATAAATATGTCCTCCTTCTATTTACTGCATGATTTCTGTAACCGCACTACGTTCTACTTCAATCACCGTTCCCGATTTCACCCTTAGATCGACCGTCTCTTTCCCCAGTGTTTGAATCTCCCCAATAATGCCGCCGTATAATTTGATTTTCTGCCCCTTTTTCAAGGACTGTTGCAATTCAGCGAAATAGCCTTTTTGCTTTTTCAGATGTTTCCCATTCAAGAAAGATGAGACCGCCAAAAAGAGAAAGAGAAAAACAAGCACCACGATTGAGGCTGCTAAGATCATTTCCCACATCGTTAAATCCCTTCTTCCTCATTGGTTTCCTCATGGCCTTTGATCTTTCCGTGAAAAATACCGCTCTTGCCAATCTCTGCCAGTTCTTGACAAAAACGCTCTGGATCAGTTGCCGTATATCTAGTCAACGAACCTTCCACTAGTAGCAGTAGATTGATGCCGCCGATGACCTCGACTTGCGGGTCCTCATTGGCAGCGGTCATCGCAACATTAAAAGGGGTCCCGCCTACAAGGTCTGCACAAATCACGACCCCATCACAGGTTTCCTTTAATTGATCGATTGCTCCTTGCAACTCTTTTTCAAAGTCAGCTAACGGATTTTCCTCTAAAAACGACACTGCTAGAAACTGTTCTTGCGGCCCTGCAATCATCGCAAGCGCATTTTCCATCCCTTGCGCAAATCCTCCATGACCTGTTAAAACCAAACCAAGCATCTTATGTCCTCCCCTTACTCTCAACTGGTAGTAACCACATATCCAATATAAACGCTTTCATTTTGTCTGTCAACAATTTTTTGTTTTTATATAAAAATGTCTTTGTTATCTTTAAATACGAAAAATGGCGCCAAAACAATGATTATCAATTGATAACCCAATTGATAAAGGTATTGAAATCCATCAAAGGAACGACCTTAATGTTATTTTTAACAAGTACGTTCACTGGTTTTTGAGTCTTGGTATCTAAAGAACCACAAGTCATTCACTATTCACCGATACAACAATCAACGTTGTTAAATAAAGGAACTATCAACAAATTTGCTTCCTTACTAAAAAAACCAGCTAGGTATAATCCCTAACTGGTTTTGATCATCACCAAACTCATTTTCCATTATGCGTTTTATTAAATTGTATCTCCAACATTGCCAATACCACTCAGATGCCATCCTGTTTTTAGTTCGGATAGATGATTTGCGTCAGTTCTCCAATCTTATCGTTATAAGCATCAGAAATAATGACAACGTCTTCTGTACTAAAAGCTTTTACCGCGGCGACTTGTCCATATTTCGAACTGTCACACAATAAATAGGCGGTTTTGGCATTATTTAGAATTTCACGCTTTTTGTTCGCCTCTACCAAGTTGGGCGTGCTTACACCTTTTTCAGCATCAATACCATTAGCACCTAAAAAAGCCGTTTGAAAGTTAAACGTTTGTAAATTTGCATCCGTCAATGGACCATTCAAGGATGAAATAACGGGATTGTATCGGCCACCAAGAAGTAAAATCTCGGCAGGAGTTTCTTGTTGAATTGTAAAGACACTCGTATTGGTAGTAATAATCGTGATTTTTTTATTAATGATTTTATGCAGTAACGCTGTACAAGTCGAACCAGAATCTAGGTAGATCACATCACCATCGTGAACCAACTCAGCAGCCAAAGTAGCGATCGCTTCTTTCTCTTGGGAATACAAAGCAGCCTTAGCTGCAATCGGCATTTCGGAAGCCGTTGAACAAATCTTCACTGCGCCACCAGCCAACAATTCAACTCTTCCTGATTTTTCTAATTCTTTTAAATCCCGCCTCAATGTTGAGATAGAAACAGTAGGCAAAATGCTTTGCAATTGCTCTATTTTTAACAGTTCATCTTGAGCCAAAGCTTCTAAAATTTTTTCTTGTCTTTCATATGGAATCATAGCAACCTCCATTAATTGGTCAACTTCACTTTTTTTCAAATTATACCATACTTTTTCTCTCGGTATGAGCAAGGACTTTCATTGTTCGTCAATTTGATCTCGATTATGGGATAAATTTCTCGTTAACAAAAAAAGACGAGGATTCGCTAATGCGAATCCTCTAACCTTTGATCATTCTACCTCTAACTGACCAATCATTGCTACCCGTTTTTGGTGACGACCACCTTCAAACTCAGCAGCCAGCCATTCCTTAGTAATCATTTTCGCTAGTTCGATGCCCACGACGCGCGAACCAAACGCCAGTACGTTGGTATTGTTATGCTCTCTTGAGAGCTTAGCACTATAGGGTTCGCTGCACACCACGGCTCGGATGCCCTTGATTTTGTTGGCAGCAATTGAGATACCAACCCCTGTGCCACAAATCAAGATTCCCAAATCACACTTTTGGGTTACGACCGCTTCTGCAACAGCCGCCGCATAATTGGGATAGTCAACGCGTTTAGCACTTTGTGTCCCAAAATCTTGTACCGTGTGCCCCAACGACTCCAAATAAGTGATGATATCAGTTTTTAATTCAAACCCAACGTGATCACAACCGATTGCTAGTTTCATGCTTGATCCTCCTCTTTATATATTGAGATCAGTTCTTGATACGATTCTTCTTTTCCAAAAAGAGCAGAGGTCCCTAAAACAAACCCATCAACGCCTAAGGCGCTTAAGCGAGTCATTACGGCAGGCGAAATCGCTCCATCTGCCATCAATTGATAGAAATAACGTTCCTTAACTGCAGCAAGCTGCTTTATTTTTCCTTCCACATGTGTCAAATATGCTTGACCTGAAAAACCGGGATCAACAGTCATTACCATCACGTAATCGATCAATGGCAGCAGTTCTTCGATCATTGCTACACTTGTTCCAGGATTGATGGCAATTCCGGCTTGTTTTCCCTTTTGCTTGATTTTGTTGATAGTTCTTGTAGGATGACGATCTGCTTCCGGATGAAAATAAATGATATCTACACCCATATCCGCAAATTTCTCTACATACGCTCCCGGATCTTCAATCATCAAGTGGACATCAACTAAGGTTTCTGACCATTTGCAAATAGCTTCGATATCTTGAAGTCCCATACCAAAATTTGGAACAAATCGTCCGTCCATAACATCAAGATGAAAAATATCGATTTTCGCCGCTTGTAAAGCGGCAACCTCGTTCTTTAGTATTGAAAAATCAGCACACATCATAGATGGACACAAGATTTTTTTCTTCAAAACACTACCTCCTGTCAGCAAATGCTCTCACTCATTAATAACGCCAATCGCTTGTCCACAACGCCCTTGCTTCTCTGTAATCACTAAGGTTCGCTGTGCGGAATTAGTGAAAACAACGATTACATCCGTTTCTTTGCCCTGTGATGCCAGAAACGGAAAATCAACGTTTGCCAGCACACTCTCGGCAGTAACTTTGTCACCTTCAGAAACTTTGGTATCGAATCCTGCGCCATTTAGTTCCACAGTATCGATCCCAATATGGACTAGAACTTCTAAGCCATTTTTGGTTTTTAACGAAATCGCATGTTTTGTAGGAAACACAGAGACCACTGTTCCTTCAATCGGTGCTGTAACAAGATCATCTGTTGGTACCACAGCAAACCCATCGCCTAATAGTTTGGTTGAAAACATCTCGTCCTTCACTTGTTCAATACTTTTCACCACGCCATTAGCTGGTGCATATATAACGTTTTTCTTCTTAAATAGACCCATATTTCCCCTGCTTTCTACGCCAACGTCTCGTCTCGATTGGTAAATACAAATGCTAAGACTGCTGAAACCACCATTGAAATCAGTAAGCCGATCATCGCTTGTATGAAATTCGAGGACGTTGAGCCTACAAAGGCGGGAAAAGTGGTGACACTACCAAAGACAAAGGCATTCGTTACAACTTGCATCAACCCTAAATAGGCACCACCCACAGCACCACCAATAATTTGCGCTAAGAAAAGTTTTTTATTTTTTACAAGTAAGCCGAACAAAGTAGCTTCGATAATCGCTGATAATGCGATCGTGACTAAGCCAGTTAAAGCAAAGCTTCGCAGTTTTTTATCTTTCGCTTTAAAGTAAACGCCAATCGTTGTACCTATCACGGCGAAGTTACATGCAAAAGTAAAAGGAACGATGTAATCAAAGCCATAGGTCGAAACGTTATTAATCATGATTGGATTGACTGCCCAGTGAATGCCCAAACTTACGAGAACACTCCAACCACCACCAACTAAGATTCCAGTTAGCACACTACTACGCTCGATCAACCAATTCACCACATTAGCGACTGCTTCGCCACTATAGACCCCGATTGGTCCAATAACGATCACTGTCAATGGAACCATAATCGCTAGTGAGACTAACGGAACGACCACTAATTTTAAAGTCTCCGGTATGTGTTTGTCTAAGAATTTGTAGAGATATGAAAAAGCCCAAATCGAAAGGATGATTGGTACGACAGTCGAATTGTAGTTCATCAAAACGACTGGAATCCCAAAGAACTCCGTCGTTGCACCGTTGCCTGCTCCTCCCATCAATGCAATAAAATCAGGATTGATTAACGCAGCCCCGATCAATGCCGAGATATACGGACTGGCACCAAACCGCCGCGCCGAAGTAAACGCTAACAATACGGGCAAGAAATAAAATACACTCATAGAAGCAACAAATAAAATCGAATACGTGCCGCTGTCTTCACTGATCAACCCGAGCTGAACAAACAAAATCAGCAGTCCTCTTAAAATCCCTGAGCCCGCCAAAACTGGGAGTAGTGGCGCAAAAATAGCAGATACGGCAGAAAAAATATTGCTGATAATACTGCCAGAAGCTTGTTCTTCCGTGGTAGGGCTACCAGAACTTTCGTTACCTTTAACTAACGGCTCAAACTCATCATAGAGCTTTCCAACTTCTGTCCCAATCAAAAGCTGGTACTGGCCCGCCTTATTAATGACATTGATCACTCCGTCGATATTCTCGACGGCTTGATCATCCGCTTTTGCGGTGTCATGTAACGTTAGGCGCAATCGGGTGGCACAATGTGTCATATTGCGAACATTTTCCGCTCCGCCTATTTTTTCTAAAATATTTTTTGCCATCACTTTGTAATCCATCTTCCCCACTCCTTTTATTTTGATTGATTTGTTGGTGACAAAAATTCAAGCAGCAACTGATTGGCTGCGACTGCATCGTTTTGATCGATCACAGCTTGAATCGTATCCAAGCCTACGTTATCGATCATTTGATCCATTTGCTTGATCATTTTCATGTTTTGTTCGCACTCTTTTGAGGCATGTTCAATTACAGGGAACGTATCAAAATAAATCACACCGTCATAGTTATGCTTTTTGACATAATACAAGAATTCTAATGTTTTGAAGGGTGTTGCTGAACCGATCATCAATCCATCGTCGTTTAACCCATACCCATCATTCAGATGCACCCCGTATAATAACCCTTTTCCCGCGAACAGATCCGCAGCAAAAGCAGGGTTTTCGTGTTTCATTAGCATATGGCAATAATCAAGGGTCACACCTACATTTTTGCGGTTGATCTCATTAAGCATCATTCCAGTGACACCCATACTATCAATGAACGCATAGGCTCTTGGTTGAAATGGTTTGTACTCGATACTGATTTTCAAATCTGGTGCGTAGTCAGCAATTTCAATAAAGGCATCTCGAATCTGATTCCAAACCTTTTGGTAATTGATTTGAAAACTATAGTCAAAGCCATCAAAACCAAGCCAAATGGTTACGACTTCTCCACCTGCTGCACGACAATAATCAGCAGCTTCTTTGCATAACGTTAAGGCATGCTGCGCAACCTGTGAGTTAGCATTGCCTAATTCACCGTTGATAAATTCTTCTCTAAATCGCAATGCAACACCATTCAATTTCAAATCAGCTTGTTCCAATCTCTCTTTCATTTCAGAGGCAGCCGTCCCACCGACGTGCTCCGGATAATTTAAATCTACATAATCAAGCCCCAATTCTTTGAATGCGCCAAATACATTGTCCAAATCATTTTCGTAAATTGATAAAAATGAATTGATTCTCGTTGCTAACTTCATCTTCATTCTCCTTAGCCATTTATTATAGACCCAGAATAGCACAAACTTTTTTCATTTACAACCACTTTATTTCATATTATTTCAAATTAATTCACTGAGAAGCATTGCTTTTGTTGAAAGAAATACTTCGAAAAAGTGATTTTAAGCATCTATTTTGTTAAACTCACTTTTGAAATCATTTGAAATAAATTGATTTTTTATGGATTATTTTAAAACACATTGTCTTGATTCACTGATTATGCTGATTTGACTCTATTCGTTTCAGAAAAAGGATCATTTGGTAAATCCTTAGTGGGCTGCTATTGAACTAGGCGCCCCTAGTAATGTATCCCCTTTCACTCTTTCGAATTGTTTTCACGTGAAACAAAAAAACCTAACCAACCAGCAGGATCGCTGTTTGATTAGGAAAGAGGCACTGCTTTATTGTTCGGTCAACCACGTGCGCGAGTGTTCGACTTCTTCATACGTTAACTGATGACTTGGGGTCCAAACGGTTGAAAGGACTGCACCCCGTGAGGTGAAGATCTCTTGGACGTAAGCACTGTCAGCTAGGGAAACGATCGGGTCGTTTCTGCCAAAACTCAGAAACACATGAGTGTCAGGCAAGGAATTCGTCGGTAAATTCTCGACTGGATACATGGCGTGGTAGAGGATCGCTTTTTTGAAGTGGTCGCTATCATTTAGTAATAAGCGAATGGCAATGTTGGCGCCATTGGAATAACCCACCAGTACCACTTGCGCTAACGAAAAGTGGTGTTCTTTGGCGGCTTGCCGAATGAAATCGGCTAATTCGTCGCCGCGAAGTGCTAAGTCGGTTTCATCATACACCCCTTCAGCTAGACGTTTGAAGTAACGAGGCATGCCGTTTTCTAAAACGTTCCCACGAATACCTAATAGTGATGCTCGGGGATCAAGGGTTTTGCCTACTTCCAGCAACGACTGTTCGTCGCCACCAGTGCCGTGGAGCAGCACCAAAACTGGTGCGTCGGCTGCTCCTTGTTGATAGATTGCTTTCATCGAAGTTCCTCCTTTAACTTGGTCGTTTGATATCGAAAATCTCCCCAATCGTTGCGTAAGAATTTCCCGCTAGCCGGCTGACTGCTTGTAAGGCACGGGGATCGATCTTGCCGTCTTGATAGACATCCTCTGCAACCTGGTAGCCGACGACTTCCAACAACAAGAGATCGGCAGTGATCTGCTGGTCTTTTTTGATGGGTACGTGCTGATGCAGAATCGTTTCTAAGCGGACACTGGCTTCGTTCAAGCCAGGAACGGCAATTGTTTTCGACGCCGTTGTAGTAAACCCAGAAACCGTCAACTCGCTTTGGTCTGCGGGCAAGAATGCCGCGGTTTTATTGGCCTCTTGGACATTTGTTTGATCCAAAATATGCACGACGGCTTCTTTCGTCGCCAACAGATTGCGGGCGGTGTCTTTCAGTTCCCCCTCTTTGCGCTGGATAGCCAACGAGAGGATCACAGGTTCTGAGCTGACGATGTTAAAAAAACTGAATGGGGCGATGTTGACGATACCATCGGCTGATTGCGTACTGACCACTGCCACTGGCCGTGGAATGATGGAGCCAATCAGTAGTTTATAATTTTCTCGTTGGGTCAAATCCTTGGGATCTAAATAGTGCATATAGCGTCTCCTTTTCTAAACCGATAAATCTGGCAAGCGATCCTCGATCTCTGCACGGCGGCTTTCAAATTGGGCTGGCAGCATCAACTGCTGTCCCAGCGTTTCTAATGGTTCATCAACTAAAAAGCCTGGGGTTTCTGTTGCGATCTCAAAGACGATGTTGCCCCGCTCTTGGAAATAGACGGCTTTGAAATAATTGCGGTCTTTGATTTCAGTGACTCCGTATCTTTGATCGTACAAGTACTCTTGCCACTCTTTTTGCACTGCTTCCGTTGGCACAGACCACGCGATGTGATGGACGGTGCCGACACCCCAGCGCCCTGCTGGCAGTGCTTCATGGGACACGACGATCTCATGAGCGAGGGTGCCTGCGGTATGAAGATGGGTGCTTTTCTCTGTTTTGTTAAAAATGTTCAGTCCTAGATCATCTGCCAGCGTTTGAATGGTCGCTTCTGGTTGTGCCGAAAGCAAGACGGCCCCATGAAAGCCTACAATCGCTGGTGTTTCCGCCGATTCTTCGGCTTCGACTAGCGCCAAAGACAGGTCATGCTGATCATGAAGTTCTAAAGTTGGCCGGTCAAACAATGTACTTTCTTGGGCAGTTACTTGATGTTTCGCCAAATGTTCTTGCCAATAGGCACTGCTACCTTTAGGAATACGAAAGGCGATCGTGCCGACTTGTCCGCTTCCTACTCGTCCAGGATGGGCATTTGCCCAAGGGAAGAAAGTGATGATGGTCCCATTTTCTAACGCTTGATTGCTGTAATAAAGATGATACGTGTAGGGATCATCAAAATTGACGGTTTGTTTGACGAGGCGCAACCCCAACACGTCACGGTAAAAGGCAACGTTCGTTTGCGGATCGCCTACGATGGCTGAAATATGGTGGATCTGTTGAATGGGTTGCATACTATGTGCCTCCTTAAGCGCGTTTTGTATTGAAGGGTTTGATGACTCCTTCGATGTATTCACGGCGATTTTCTAAAAATGGTGCCAATGATAAGGATTCACCCAATGTTTCATACGGCTCATCCCCCATAAACCCTGGTTCATCTGTCGCTAGTTCAAAAAGAATATGGCCGATGCGCACATACAACGATTCAAAATAGTAGCGATCGACATAGCCAGAGTTGGCCAATCCCAAGTTATCAAAGACTTCTTGCCAGACTGCTAACGAGTCGTGGTGGGCTAAACGAAAAGCGACATGATGCACTTCGCCGTCCCCTTGTTGTGCTTGTGGGCTCGTGGTATCTTCCACTAAAACGATTTGGGCGCCATTGCCGCCTTCACCGACTTCTAGCAAATAGCGATTGTCTACTTGATCAATGGTTTTGAAATCAAAGACGGATTCCAGCAGCCCTTTGAAATCTGCCAAATAAGAAACAGACATTTCAACAGGACCTAAGCCATAAATCGCAAACTCAGTAGGAACGGGTCCTTTTTTCCAAGGAGTACCAGCTTTCACGCCAGTATTGTGTTCATCAGAGATCAGTTGATAGGCTTGCGTATCAAAATCCCAAAAGCGCAACACTTTTTTCCCAAATTCGGTGGTGATTGCCTCGTGTTTTACCTCAAATTCATCAAAGCGTGCGGCATAATAATCAAGGGCTGCATCACTGGGTACTCGAAAACTGGTGCGGGTGATCGAATTGGTTCCTTTGCTGCCGCGAGCGGTATTGGGAAAATCAAAGAACGTCATGGTCGTTCCCGGTGTCCCTAAATCATCCGCAAAGTAAGTATGATACGTATAAATGTCATCTTGATTGACAGTTTTTTTCACTAAACGCATCCCTAACACATCCGTAAAGAAATGGTAATTCCGTTCCACATCACTTGTCATAGCCGTCACATGGTGTACCCCTAATAATTGGTCTTGTTTTCTCATTTTCTTTTCCTCATTTCTGATCGTAAGTTATTTTTCGTAAAATTGTTTTTAATTGTTGCAATTCTTCACTGCTAAGTTCGGAAAAACTCGCCGCAATCTTTTGTGCATGACTGGGAAAAATTTTCTCCATCAACGCCCTGCCTGCTTCCGTAATACTGACGTATGTTACCCGTTGATCTTCTTGGCTAGGTTCCCGTTGCACGCAGCCTTTTTTGACTAATTGATCGACCACGTAGGTTGTGGAGCTGCTGGCGATCAAGATTTTTTCCTTGATG
This sequence comes from Enterococcus casseliflavus, assembly GCF_029215545.1. NCBI lineage: Bacteria > Bacillati > Bacillota > Bacilli > Lactobacillales > Enterococcaceae > Enterococcus > Enterococcus casseliflavus. Next base: position 3,448,499 of record NZ_CP119393.1, read on the forward strand.
GCTTGCGTCGTATGGGTGCCTTTATGGTAAAGCAATTCCAGTACGGAAAACTCTGTAATATTTAAGCCATAACAACGAACATCTTTTTTTGCCACTTGTTCCAAACGACTCGCCGTACGCAGCAAACCGATGTACGCTTTGAGCGCTTCTTCTTGATGCGCCATTTTCCTCACCTCTTTATTTCGAATTCGAGATAATCATAACTTACTTTTTGTAAGTTGTAAAAGGATATGCTTTGGGTATTTAAGAAAATAATTCATTGCTTATTTTTGTAAAGATAAAGAACACTTAGACACTAACGACGGTCCCGCCTTTTCTCTATGAACCCGCCAAATCTAAGAAAAAAAGCGGAACTCATGAAAGGTTCCATAAGTTCCGCTAAATATATATTTCAATGAAAAGGATTCGATCCATTCCATGTACTGATCGATGAAGCGCTGATTCCCACGCATAGTTATCTCTTTTTCAAACCTTTACAGTCGGCTGCACCTGCTTTTCCAAAGCCAGCAACCACTTTTTGCGTTCGACACCGCCGCCATAGCCGCCGATACTGCCATCGCTATTGATGACACGGTGGCATGGAACGATCAACGCCAATTGATTTTTTCCGTTGGCATTGGCAACAGCTCGGGTGGCTTTTTCATTGCCGATTCGCTGTGCCAATTGTTTGTAAGAGTATGTTTCTCCGATCTTCATCGCCAACAGCTGCTGCCAGACGGCTTTCTGAAAATCGGAGCCGATCAATGCAATTGGTATCGTGAAAACAGTTCGATTTCCTTCAAAATATTCCGTCAGTTCTTGCTTAAGCTGCTGGATGATTGCTGTTTGCTGGGGAATGATCACTGCATTCAAGCGGCTTCTCAAAACAGCAATCTCCGTTTCTAGCCCTCTGCGATCCACGAATTCTAACAAGTAAAGCTGCTGCTGGTCGCTGATTGCCAGCATCGATCCCAGCTTAGTCTCAAGCCAAGCAGAAGAAAGAATCTTTTTTTCACGGCTGTTGGAAGGCAATTCCCCCATAATCCGGGAAAACGCATCTCGAAAGCCGTTGCCAGAATCGAAACCGGCTTCTAATTGCGCTTGGATCAGCGGTTCTCCTTCACGAATCTGCTTAAACGCTAATCCTAAGCGGCGTGCACGGGAGTATTCGATAAAGGTCATGCCAAAATATTTTTTGAATTGTCGGCGTGCGGTATTGGGATGGATCGCTAGTTCTTCAAAATCTTTGTCGGTCCACTTTTTCTCTGGGTTACTCTCCACGGCTTCCACCAGGCTTTTCACGTCAGGGGATAAGTGGCTAGGCGAGCTGAGTGGGCGACATCGTTTGCAGGGACGATACGCCGCCAGCAGCGCTTCTTGTGCCGTCTGAAAAAACTCGCAATTTTTTTTGAGCGGTTTTTTCGCTGGGCAGGTGGGACGGCAAAAGACGCCGGTGGTTTTTACCCCAACGTAAAAAATCCCTTCATATTGCGAATTTTTTTCAATCAGCATGTCGTAATAGTGGTCCCGTTGTCGGCTATCTTCAATCATCTTGCGCATCCCCCCCTCTTTTCTACACTTACAAAAATACTTCGTGCTTGTACAAACATATGACCAACCATTGCAACAGCCTGCATTGGCAGTTCGAAAATTTGCCCACATCCTTCTGATGACATACGATCACCCTTTCCTCTGAATGACCTTAGTGTACAAAAAACGGTCTTGGCACATCCCATAAAAATTAACACCAATTTTTTAAAAAAGATCGAAGGCAGTTGCCCTCCGATCCTTTTGATTTCCAGTTTGCCTATTTTTCAGCGAATCTTAAAGCGGCACCTACAGGAACCTAGACCGTCGCCTTCTGCTTGACTTGCAGGGCACTTTTTTTCCGCAAGACTCGCTCCAAACGGGGGCGATTGTAGCGTTGGATCATGATGAATGGGCAGTTGGCCAATAACGCATAGGCGATCATCACCCAGCCCGCCCACGTAGGATTCCAGAGGAAAAAGAACGGTGCTGGAACCATCAGCAGCCAATGGGTCAGCTCTGCTCGGCGTGTCTCGATGACGAATTTTTCCAGATAGTCCTTTTGTTGCTGAGCCAAGCGAGATTTGTCAAAGCCTTTTTTGGCAATCACAGTGCCGTCGGGCAATTTGTCTTTCCACTGACGAATACGAAATACCTCCGCCCAGATCCTACCGCCTTTTTCAAAGGCAAAAGAACGGAACCAGTTGGCATGACGTTCAAAAAAAGCATCACTGACTTTGCGCAAGCCAAAGGAGATGCCTAGATGAAACAGCAGCCAAGCCAAGCTGTCTGTAATGAGCAAGAGCAGTGGAGATAAGGTGATCAGCGGCATGTGCATCGCCTCCTATAAATTGATTTTGCGTCCTTTCCAGGTCACGGATTTCAACAAATGGGTTTGGATCCATGACCAACCAAATAAGCCTAGGAAAAAAAGAAAGTAACATGGAAAAAAAAGCAGCAAGACTCGGTTGAAGTTGCCGACACGGCGGGCAAAGCACAGAGTTTGTCCAAAATAAGCAGCATAAAAAAGCAGTCCTAGCCAAAGCGGTTCCATCAGAAATGGTGCCGCCAGTACCCCAATGCCGCCGCTGATCCACAAGATGACGCCCGCCATAATCAAAAGGTGAGTGGATTGCGAAGCAGTGGCAAAGTCCTTCGTCCAGCCTTGAACAAGTTGACGAACACCCGCTGGATACATCCGAAAGGCCACCAAGTCTTTTCCACCATACAAGGCGATCGGCAAGCGTTTTTTCTTAAAGCGTCTCGCTAATGCTAGATCATCTAAGATTCCTTGTGGCATGTCCTGATGTCCATTGGCTTGAAGGTACGCAGTTTTGCTGCACAAAATACACGGACCAAAGGCGCCGCCAGCTGAGAGTTTTTCGCCTACGATAGAAAAGCGGTTCAACCCGACAGGTAAGACGACATTAAAGACGGCAGACAGTTGTTCATACAGGCGCTTCGTTTGATGATAGGGCTGCACCGAGAGCAGTCCTTGTCCCGATCGCTCCTCATACGCAGCGAAAAGACGCTCTAAGCCATCTTCTGCTAGAAAGAAGGTATCGGCATCCAAAAATAATAGATACTTGCCCACCGCTTGTGAGGCGCCTAACCAGCAAGCCGCCGATTTCCCAGCAGAATCAGCAGTGGTTTGCAAGACCGTCGCACCGAAGCCCTTGGCACAGGCGATCGTCTCGTCTTCCGATCCGTCATCAACCACCAAAATCTCCACAGGATGAAGGGTTTGCTGCTGCAAGGACGCCAACAATTGCGGCAAATTTTCTGCTTCATTGCGGGCGGGGATGATGATCGACAGTTCTCCCCTCTCCGTCAAGTCTTTGGATGCGGCTGTCTCCTTGCGGGTGGGTATCGTCGGCAGGCGGAAAAAAATCAGCCAGCCTGCCAGCCAAGCAGCGCAAATACCAGCGAGCAACAGGTACACAGTCATCATCCTTTCTTGTCTTAGTGTTCTCTTTTAGTGATCATCTCACTGACTTGCTGGCCACTGAGGGTCACCATCGGCATGCCGGCCCCTGGATTGACCGTACCGCCAACGAAGTATAGATTGTCGTAGCGTTCGCTGTGTTTCGGGTGTTTAAAGCCATGATTTTTCTTGCGGTTAGAGACCGTGCCGTAGATGGCACCGCGATGTGACAAATAATTCTTTTGGATATCTTCGGGTGTCCAGCGGTCTTCATACACGATGTGCTTGCGTAGATCCGTTAAGCCCATGTTTTCCAGCTTGATCAAGATCCGTTCACGAAAGGCATCGTATTCCGCTTCCGTAAAAGGTTTATCCTGCAAATAAGGGATATGAGGCAAGATTTTGATGTTCTCATGCCCTGCCACTGTTTGCGAAGGATCGGTTTTGTTGGCATTGACCAAATAGATCGTTGGATCTTCTGGCAGCTGATGCTGATGGAAATTTTGATCAAAGTTTTCTTTTGAGGCATTTGAAAAGAAAAAGTTGTGATGCGCCAATTGTGGATAGGAGGTTTTGACCCCTAAGTGCAAGACAAAACCCGAACTTGCTGGTTCAAATTTTTCTTCCAGTTTTTGAGTAAAGGTCGGCGCTTCTTCTAGCAGCTCTTCATAAGCTGGGATCACTTCCATGTTGGAAACAAAATAGTCGGCTTCGATCAACGTGCCGTCATCCAAACGAGCGGCACGGATCTGCTCCTGTTCAACGATCAATTTTTCCACTTTGTGTCCCGTGTGGAAGGTCACACCGATCTCTTTTGCTAAGCGAACGATGCCTTCGGCTAAACGGTGCATCCCGCCTGGCACGTACCAGACACCTTGGGCATGCTGCATATAGATCATCATGTTCAAAACGGCTGGGGCGTCATAAGGAGATGAGCCGACATACTTGATAAAATAGCTCAGCATGTCTTGCAGCTGCGGATTGCTGACACGTTTTTGAATGGCATCATGCATCGAAGAGAAATAATCAAAGCCTTTCAGCGCTTTGATCACACCATGATACTTCAAGATTTCTTTCGTGGTATCTAAGCCTTTCTCAAAATAGCCTTTTTCTGTGATTGCATAAATCTTTTGCGCATAGTCCAAAAAGTCTTGGTACTCGGCCATGTCTTTTTCCGACAAGTGCGGGTTTTCCTTTGCCATACGTGCAAGATCGCCATAGAGATCGATCTTGGTGCCGTCAGGAAAAAAGGAGCGCCATTCCAATGGCAATCGGCGAATCGCAACATAATCCGCCATATCGCGATTGCTGCCAGTAAATAATTTTTCGAAAATCTGTGGCATCGTCAAAATCGAAGGACCTAAGTCAAAGCCGAAGCCGTTTGTTTCCAGTCGGTTCAACTTGCCGCCTAAGTGTTGATTTTTTTCATATAATGATACATCAAAGCCATTTTGGGCTAATGAGACCGCCGCTGATAGACCACCAAGTCCGCCGCCGATCACTACAACTGTTTTTTTCTCTTTCATTGAATTGCTCCTCGTTTGCTTTAATGAACGTCCTTATTTAGCCAAACCTTCTCGTCAAAACAGACGGTTGCTTCTCACTGCAACTGCGTTTCTTGGCACTGTTTTGGCATTGGTAACTTGAATCAAAGGATCGTTTTTCTAGATAATTCTATAGTATCACACCTTTGAAAAAATGACGGGGATGAGCCTACCGGTCAACTGATGCTGTTTTTTTCTCAACCATGATTTCAGCAAATGAAAAAACAACCCGCTGGCAAAGAATGGAAACCCAGCAATCTCGCCCATTTAAGAAATATTCTTTTTATAACAATAATTACCAGAATAGTTGAACATTTTTGACGTTAATACCAGCGAAAAACAAATCTTCGTATGGTTACGAAAAAACGCGTTTGAGCCGATTTGGAATATCCTGTACATTGAATGTAGCGAAAGTCCTTCCCCCAATCATAAAAAAAACAAAAGGGCCTTCTCAATAAGACATTGCTTAACAGTGACTGTTTTTGATAATGACACGTATTGTCGCTTTTTCCTAACACTTATAAGGAGTATTGATATGAACTTAAAAACGATCCAATCAGCCGAAGAATATTTAAACTTTTTTGACGAAGAATTTATCCACTCGCCCTGTTCTTATACTCATCCGAAAATCTTTAATTTTTATCTCTCTTTGCGCCAACGATTCTTAGCGATCTATGAACAAGAAGAGGGTACTTTTTTCGAAAAAATGTCGTTGCTACTAGATATCGACGCACAGCTGCAAATACTAAAAGAACTTTATGTTTTAAAAATTTCTTCTCTAAACGAGTATACGGAAGAAGAAATCATTCAGCTGACGGTCAAAGACAAAACCTGTTTCTATCGGGAATTGACCGGTCTTCAGCTAAACCAAAAGGCGCCTTGGAGTTTGATTTACTTAAGTGAAGCCCAATGATTCCGCCCAAATCGATCGATTGAATTGAAAACTGCTGGTTCCAAAGGCTTGCATCCGTACCTGATGCACTCCCCACTTCCCCTCCCCACACTCCTGCACAGCTGCGGAAAGTCAAGCCATTAAAAAAGAAAGCATCTTTCCTTACGTCTGTCTATGCAGTGAAGGAAAAATGCTTTCTTTTCATGTAAAAGGCCCTTTCTAGCAACTCTTTAGGTCAAAACATAATGGGAAACTAGAAGAGGTCTTTTAGGGCAAATTGGCGTGTGACGTTAGGATTGATCCGTTCAAGCAGCCGATTCCAGTCAGAAGAAGACGGGATCGTTTTGAAGACGATACATTCAACGATATCTCGAAATTCGGTCGCATGCTCGGCATAGTTCGTCACTAGCAGATCAATGGTATTTTGTTCTAAATACTGAGCATTGACTTCCCCTGAGTCAGGATAAAAGACTTGATGGGATCGGCTAAAATAGCGGTTAGACCAGCCTTCAATGTACTGAACGATATTGTTATTTCCTTCGAAGATAAAGGCGATATTTTTCCGGGGAAACCAATGACGTTCTCGAACAGATTCGATATAAATCACTAAGTTTGCACAAAAATCCGTCAGATACTCCTCAGAATAAAGGTTGTGGTACTCGCGACTATTTTCTAAAAACTCTCGGTAAGCAGCAAATTCCTTAGGAAAGGTTCTCTTAATAAACGCATTCACATCATAGATATTGCGATTGGCAGAAGTGGATAAGCACTCCTTCAATTTGGCAGAGGTAAAAAAAGATTCGATCAGAATCCGATCTTCTTTGGGCTTTTTCGACGATACCTTCAACATCTGATAAAAATCGTTGGTCAACGTGCGAATCTCAGTCCAATGATTATAAGAAAGACAAAACTTTTGTTCGACGATCACATTTTGCAGTTTTTTCTTTGTGATAATACTAACAAATAAAAAGATAAGTTCATCGTTCGTCAATCGACATTGAAAGTACTTGTCAATAACGCCATTGATTCGTTGAAAGTGCATCAGCTGAATACTGTGTCGCAAGGCGTGGTACAATTCAGCGTTGATTTGCACAGTCTTACCTTGCATAAATCGCTCAAGCGAAATATAGAGCAGATACGTGTATTGTGAAAACGAAACGGTGTGGTAACTATTTTTGTCAAACATCCTGCCGATTTCCGTTACTGCCTGCTGAACCGCAGCTGGCGGAAATACAGTGTGGGGGGTGCTGTCCGTTTCATAAAAAAAGGTACAGAAGAAATTGCGGATATCTGCTTCTTCCCCAACGATATTCACAGGATCTAATGCTAGCTGGAGATCAAAACGTGCCAGTTGTTCATGAATGCGCTGCAAGTACTTCGATAAGGTACTCTTGGATAAAAACAAGCAGTCCGCCCACTCATCGATCGTCTTTAACTCTCCAATAAAAATATTTTCCAATAAAATAAAGAGCGGTTCATTCGCTAAAAGCGAGGCTTTTTTCTTTTCATACTGTGAATAATCAAATAGTTCAAACGAATAGCCTTGATTGGTGGAAGTGATCAGGATCAGCCCACAGAAATACTCGTTGATCTGACTGATGTCTTTGCCAATCGTCCTCGTGGTACTAGTTGTTACTTCAGCCAATTGACTGGCACTACAAATTTCATTTTTTTCAAATTCACTTAGAATCTGCAGCCATCGGACGGTCGATTTGCTTGTGACAAAACTCAATTGAAAATTTTTCAAACATAAGCTCCTTACTAAAAAGTTTCTTTTTTGCGGCTAAATTACGCATGAAAGGCGCCTAAGCAGTCTCATTATATCGGTTTTCATCCTACATAAAAAATCGGTTTTTTCATAGCCTGATGAAAAAAAGCGTGGGTTCCAGACTACTGTTGTATAACAATTATTTTATCGGCTATTGAAAATAGTGCAAGGATTTCGCTTTTGCTTTCATTAGAGACCACCTAGAGCGGATACGCATCTTGCTTCATGTTTGAAAAAGCTACTGCGTGAAAAACCACCTATGTTTTCTTTATTTGTCTAAATGTGTCTGACATGATGTTTAAAAGCTGCTCATATTGAGATTCTTGGCTTGCTTTTTTCACCCGTACGTTAAAGTCTTGCTCAATAAATTGTTTGGGTATCAACTGATCCATTTCTATTTTTGAAAGCCGCTCGGTACACTCCGCTAACAGTTGGTAATCCTTTACGAGTGTTTCAGGTAATTTATATGTTTGTGTAAAAAAGGAATAACTCGCATTCTTTTGAATCGTTAGTGCCACCTGCTTTTGAATCAAATAGTGTAATTTTTCTAATTGCGTATCCGTGACGGATCGTTCACCGTTTCGTTCAAATAATTGACAGTAATAGTCTAAAAATTCACTATTAGCCATCACTGTTTCAAAATCCGTTTTATTTATTCTCACCCGTTGTTCTCCTCTTTCATTTTTCCATCAACACTTGTCATCTTGGATTCGTTTTGACCGAAAAAAAAGAAGCAGTTTGGTTGTTGCTACTGCTTCTTTTTTGATTTCGGACAGTCATCTCTTTTTAGTTCCTTCTTAATTGCCTACTACTAAACAAGTAAAAAGAAATGATTAATAAAAATAAACCCACGATTGATGCTATTTTTGCTTGCTCACTTCCCGTTTTAGGTAATGAGCCTTTGTTAATAGCCGAAACATCTGCGACGATTTTGGTTCTCCCATCGTCTCCAACGGCATCCGAATCTAGCTGTTCTTCATCCAGCTTGTCGTCAGTTTCTCCGATACGCCCTTGGACTTGCACAGAACGAGTGCCTGCATTGCCACTCGCAGTCTGTGCAAAGCTTTGGCTAGGTATCACAAACAAAACAAACAGGAGGACGATTAGTACATATTTCCAATGACCATGTTTCACACAGTTCCCTCCTCGCGTTTCCGTTTGTCTTACTCAACCACTGGGGCAAAGTTTAGAACCAATTTAAAACTTGGATTGACCTCTTTTTCATCTTGTTGAGGCGTCGCCGTTCCAGAAAAAGTAAACTCACCTACATTTCCAGATGTTTGATTTGATCCTAATTCAAATAGGTCGGTTTCTAACACATCCACGACTCCATCGGTAATCAAGTCAATCTCATTGACTGCTAATTGCTTGATTGGCTCGATTGTTACCGGGTCAATGACATCCGCCACTGTAGCGATCACTCCTTTTGCAGAATTATTGGTGATCGTATAGGTCGGAGACACGATTTCTTGATGTCCTGATTCTTGCGTCGTATAGAACAAAGCGGTCGTTGGAATCGTTACATTGATCCACTCATTAAGGTCACCAGGGTTTGGTCCAGGGGTTGTGTTGTCAAAGCTGCCGATGATCCCGTTGATTTGAACATCCCCGCTGGTTTCTGCATTGATGGATTGTGTCGTCGCTGCCGCGGTTACACCTCCAGCTAATAAAGTCAATACTGCGATGCTTCCTGATACAATTGCGTTGATTTTTTTCATTTTTCATTCTCCTTTTGATTTCAATTAATTCTGAATTTTTATCGTCATTGCTGCTTCTGTGACTCCTTGTTTTTCATGTGTTTCTGGGTCATAAATGTTGACTGTTGCTGTGGCTGCATATTCGCCTTTTTCTAAGGGTTGAGCAAGCTTAGCAGTCAAAATCTGCTGATTTGGATAAATTGCACCCGAAGAATAAATCATTTCTCCGGTTTCATTTAAATGAATATCCACTGCGATCGGATAGACATTAGTTGCCGGATTGATGATCTCAATGGATCCTTCGCGATCGCCTGCTTCAAAAACCGCAGAAGGATTGATAGTCAGCGTAAAATAATTCGCATCTGCTACCTCTTGCGCTCTTTCAGCTACTTCACGATCGGAAGCATCGCCGATTTCCGGTAAAAGATCGGCGCTGATCACAGGAACATTCACTTGTTGCTGATTCAAGTAATAAAAACCGATACCGCCCAGAAAGGAGAGCAGTAACAAAAGGAAAAACAGCTTATTTCTCTTTGGATTTTCCATTGTCATTACAACCACTCCTTTGTATTATTTAGGAACGAATCTTAAAACAAAGCGATATTGAGGGCGTAGATTGTCCTCGTAGTACCCGCCTTCTTCGTATTCTGAATCAACGATCCAAAGCGGGTAATTGCCGTAAAAGGTTCCGCCTAAGGTCATCGCTGATTGATTGCGGGCAGGCATGGAAAGCAAGTCCGCTTCAGGCATCTGATCGTATAGGCGAACCGTCGCTTGCTCTGTCATTAAATTCAACGCCAACAACGGTTGCGAAATATCTTGTTCTGTCAAGATTGGGTGTTCTTCTTCCGAGTCTGGATCTGGCTCAGCATAATCCAATGGATCTTCTTCCTCTTTCAACAGTACGATCCCAGCAGAATCTTCAAGAATTAGTCGGTTGACTTTGACATCTACCCCTACATACGAGTTGTTGCGGATTTCGTATTCAGGGCTCGTGAAGACACGATTGCTTTCTTGACTGTCATACATTGATTCAAAGAGCATGCGAGTCGGTATCCGCACGGACAGTTGCTCTAAACTACTTGTAACATCGATCCCAACCGTAAACTCATAGGTTTTTCTACCGACTTCTAATACGGCAAAATACGTACCATCTTCCGTCACGTCTGTTGTTAGATTGGTTTTCGCCAGACGAATCTCTTCAGACAAATCTGCATCGCTTAGTACATCGCGTGCCGAAGCTTCACTTTCTTCGACAATCAATTTATGCAATTCTTCTTCCGTGCCCAATTGGTTGATCGTCTGCCGATCGAGGGTGATGTTAAATGCCTGGTATTCTACCCCTTGGATGACGGTTACTTCTACATCAATATCAATGTAAAAATCGTGGTCCGGTTTTGTAAGAAAAACATTCAGCTTGCTGCCCGTTTCTAACCGTTCATTTTCTGCTAGTTTGATCGTAAAGTAGCGATAAAACTGATTTTCATCACGATAATCTCCCCATTGGATCATGCGTTCGCCACTTTCAGAAACCGTCTCATTGGTGATGATCACCGTTTCTCCCTCAGTATTCTGATAAGTGATTCGTGCTTGAGCATCCTCATACATGAACCCGGTGATTTCCGTGGATTGGTCACTCAAGGGATCGATCCGAGCCATCAAGCCTTCCGGTTCAGAAAAGCGTAACCGACTAAAATTGTTGCGGGCGATCGCCGTTTCAATCGGTGTATTATTGCCAGTGGAGGTCACTGACCCCGTTACTGATTCAGCGGTCATCAGAAAAGCCTGCGAAACAGCATTCATTGCGCCTGACCAGACGCCTGCTGGCAACCCATTCGCATTTGTCCCATTATTTCTGTTGATACGGAACACACCAGACAGATTAATAAACTCTTCAGCTGGTGACGAAGCGGCTGTCTGATTCGCCCCTTGCCATAGCGTGAGTTTTTGATGCATCACATTGATGCGTAGCCCATTTGCTAAGAAGTTTGTTTGGGAACGAATCAACCGTTGCAGATTGCCGTTGCTTCCCCCCGATACTGCACTTGGATGCGCTAATTCGAAAGATTTTACATTCGATAGATTCAACTGGGCATTCGCTTGTCGGAAAAACAGCACCGCACTTGACAGGGATTTATTGATCGTCGTTTCAATCAACACCGTTGCATCTTCTCCAACATTAAAGGTACGACCAACATTTACTAAGGGCCGATTCGTAAATTCTGCTGTCGTTCGTTGGTTTTGGTAACCATCTCTGACAATAAACTCCGCATTTTTCCCAACGTTGATCGTCCCAAAAGCATTGGTTAGATTGAAACCACCAGCACCACCAGTCGCTGTATTCAACCCACGTTCCGTCAATACATTGAGCTTAGCGCCCTCGTCTAAAGTCAAGGTTGAGGTGGCCTGTACTTGGAAAACGCCACCCGATTGGCTAATGTCGAATGTAGAATTTTTGCCAAGGAAGACCGTAGAATTCGCTGAATTCAATAGAATAAAACGTGAATCCGCAGTCGTCCTCGCTCTCGTTGCTTGAAAATCTGCCTCTTCTCCAAGTACAAAGCGTTGTGCGACTCGAATAGAAGCGTAATTGGTTCCTACAGCCGGCGCGGTACTACCACTCGTTGGCTGTGTGTAACGATACGTTCCTTGATCTTCTAAGACGAACGAACGAATTGTATAATTGGCGGTAAACCCCCAACCTGTTTGGATCGTATTGATGGAACGCTTCCCAAGAGATACATCGGTCGTTGTTACCCCACGCAACGCCATTCCTAATTGACTGACTGTCAATTTACTTCCCTCTAATGTCGTAAAGCGTGAACTTGATCCGGTTAAGCGAAAGGCTGGACCATTCACATTGCTGGTTCGTGTGACAGTCACTTCCGCTTCTTCTCGAATCAAAATTTCTGTGGTAAAGGTAAAATATTGCAGATTCAGTGCACTAGTAGACGGTTCAGTCACGTTGATCTTCGCACCTGGTCCTACGTCTAAACGACGCATCGTTGTATTTCCAGTAAACCCGCTTGTTGTATTGAGCGTCACTTCTGATCGTGCCCCAATGAAGGCATCCGAGGAGGTATTTCCAATGACCAATGGTCCTCTTTGCGTTAGATGGATCTGCGCCTCTTCTTCTGTCACAAAACGGGCATTAGCCGAGGAAAACTGCACCATGCCCTGAGTTCCTGTAGAACTGCGGGTGGATGTCAGTTTGGCTCCTCGCTCCATCAGAAAACTACTTTGCACATTGAATCTTGCTACAGCTTGTTGATTGGCCGTGTGCTCTGAAAGCACCATTTCCGCCCCTTGCTTCAAGGTGAAGTTTCTGACTGCAGTGCCGTTGGTGACCCCTCTGCTCAGGGCCGCTTCGACACGACTATTTTCCTCAAAAACAACTTCGGCTTGCTGCGCATGAAGCAAAGCGCCGCGATGGTTTGCTTCCAGTGTACTGTATTTGCCAAAGACGATCCTGCCGCCAGCAAGGTTTAAGCGGATCACAGCATTCGTTGTTAAGGTACTAACCGTTCTTCGTCGTGGAACACTAATGCTGCTGTGCTCGCCGACCGTAAAACGGCTTCTAGCAAAAAAGGTATTGTAGGCGGAACCTGTCGTTGCATTTGTCGGTTCTTGAATGTTCAATGAAACGTGATTCCCAATATCGATCGCATTGACATTGACACTCCCGTTGAAGCCAAAACTATGGGTATTATCGATCACGGCATGGTCGCCGATGGTGATCGTACTGGTGGCGACCCCTGTAAACATGGGGCCTTGTTGTTGAATCGTCGTTTTCGTGTAACTGCCTAATTCAGCAATTGAATTGGCACTTCGCAAGTGAACAAATGCCCCAGTTGTTCCTCCGGAGCGATTCCCCTCAAGAGTGACTGCTTGAGCTTCTGATGAGGCTGCTTCAGTTTTAAATACTCGTCCGATATTGATTGCTGGAAAAGCAGACACAGAGCCAAACTCACTAAAAGTTAGTTTACTACGACTGGCTAAGTGCAGTTCGCCAATTGTTGATGTAGTGTTTCCCGAAAATCCTTGGCCTAACCCACCGTCGAAGTGCGCACCGTTTTCCAGATGAACGATGCTGTCTTGTGTTGTGTTCGTTACCGTCACAAACATTCCTGTTTGTCGGACGTAGACGTGACTGTCTTGTCCCAGCGTCATCACAGGCGCACTGCCTGTTAGCCGAACGACTGCGCCATTGTTGGCATTGTTGTTCTTTTCCAAGCGAAAATCGGCTTCTTCTGCAAAAACAATTTGATTCGCTTCGAAAAATGGATTCGATCCGCTGCCGGCGATCGTTGCGTGAAAATGATCATTGACCATGATCCGATTGGCAGAAAAGAATACGGGAATCGCTGTTGTACTAGTCGTTAAGCGATTATTCCCCGTGAAGGTGATCGTCGCTTGATTGTTGCTACTGAATCGACCAGTCGCATTGCTGCTCACAAAATTCACGTTCGTAAACAACAGGTTTACCGATCCTTGCGTTTGAACAAGTCCGCCGGCGCTCGTAATATTTGAGAAGGTCAGATTCTCAAATTCTAGTCGTTGTGCACCAAGAAAGACCATCGTGTTTTCAGTATTGTTTTGCGCAGCTGCTTGGGAAATGGTGACTCCTTCATTGCCGCCAGCAAATGTGATGGCTTTTCTGGCGATTCCGCTAATCGGCTCGGTCAATTGCAGACTTTGGAGGAACGTCAGTACAAGATGGGTCTCATCATCAATTGAGCTGTAATTTTGACTGCTGCCGCTCCCTAACGTGTAAGTTTCTCCTAATAAAACTGCTCGGAGATGCTGCTGGTTTTCAATCGTAATATGCAGAACAGCTTCATTTTCAGAAAAAAGTTCTGGTTCTTCCGAATCTTCTGGTTCTTCCCACGAATCGGTTGATTCTACCGTTTCAAGGTCATCATTTTCTGGTTCTGACGGCAGCTGAGAAAACTCATCCGTTTCATTTTCTGGTGCTTCTTGACTGCTTTTATCATTGTTTGAGTTGCTTTCCTGTGTCTCTGGCTGCAACACTTGCTCTGACTGATCATCACTGGCGGTATCATCAGTCTCACTGCTAGGCAGCCAATTTTCCGAATCGGGTGTTCCTGTTGCTTGCGGATCGACCTGCTCACTTAAAACTTCCGTTTCTCCTTCATAAGCTTGGAGAGTTGACGTCGTCAATAAGGGATGCAGTAGTGCAGACAGGCACAAACTAAAAACAATGCTCTTCTTTAATTTCTTTGAAGCAATAGCTCATCCTCCTCTCTCACTTCTTTGATAACAATCACAACCACGTTCCATCTAAACTAGCTTGGAATAGCAACTGTTATTGTTATGTGAAAATTATATAAAATCCTCTTACGCTTTTTTTAAACTTTTTTTTTATTTTCTTGAAAAAAATTTAAAAACTTGCTGTTCCAATACTTTCAAAAAAAAGGCAAAAAAAAAGAAAGCATCTCTGATACTCTCTTTTTTGACTATTCTTATTTTGTTAAAAAAGCGATTGGATCGACCAATTGCGCTTGGCTCAAGCTAGGCGATGCACTGACTTCAAAGTGCAGATGTGCTCCTGTGCTATTGCCTGTACTGCCCATGAGGGCAATCGTTTCTCCTTGTTTCACTTGTTGGCCAACCTTTACAAGGTTCTGTTGATTGTGGGCATAGAGTGTCGTCATCCCGTCCTCATGGAGAATCGCTACATAATTCCCCCAAGAAGGATGTACCTCTGAACGGATGACCGTTCCAGATTGACTCGCCAGGATTGGGGTCCCAAACGCTGCGGCAAAGTCAACACCTCGATGAAAGCTTCCCCAACGTGGACCAAAAGTAGAAGTGACAACGGCTTTTTCAACAGGAAAAAGATACGTCTCACTTGCGGTCACATCAGGTTTTTTCTGATCATAACGGGTCAACGCATAGGCTTCGATCAATGCTTTCAGCTTTTGATCATACGTCGTATCTGTGGCATACCGACCAGTCAAATAGCTGGCAGCCTCTTGATAAGAAGCCGCTTCTGATTTCCATACGCCTTTATAAAAATCAGACTGCTGCCCGACCCCTTCTTTCAACAAGCGAGCATAGTCCATCAATGACTCTTTGTAGCCAGTATATTGGCGGAAAGTTGCTGTGATTGTATAATGATTTCCCGAACCATCATCTTCTTGTGTCCGAAAAGCGACACCCTGTCCTTGATAGGTTCCTTTGATACCAAAAAGATTGAAGTACGGCGCCTGACTCAGTCTGCTTTGCCCGCCACCTGACTCTAAAATAGCCTGTGCAATCATGACAGAAGCGTACAAGTCATTTTTCAAGCCGATTTCTCGGGCATCTTCACCAATTTCTTGGATAAAATCCCACACTTCTTTTACTGGTGTGACCGTCAAGGTCGTTTCGCTGCCTTGCTGCGGTGTCGGATCGGATTGACTTGGCGCGCTTGGTGCTTGGGTACTTGGTGGCATGATCGGTGACACAGCCGCCGGTGTTGCTTGACTTGCTTCACTGTTTGCTTCTGGTGTCGGTTTCGTTTCTACAGGTTTTGACGGTTTGGGCTTCTCTGGCTGCGTTTCAGGTTTGGGCGCTACAGGCTGTGTTGGTCTTTCTGGTTTCGGTGCTGGCGTTGGTTCTTCTGGCTGAGAAGGCTCTGGCTTACTCGGTAGCTCTGGTTCTGGTTCTGGCTCTGGCTCTGGGGTCGGTTGGGGGACTGGGGTCGGTTCTTCGGTTTGCTCTGTTCCCTCCGGCGCTGTCTCAGATCCTTCTGGAACACTTTCTACAGGTGCCGATCCTTGCTCAGAATCGGACACTTGTCCTTCCACTGCTGGAGCAGTTTCTTCGCTAGTCACTTCTGTGCTGCTACTGTCACTTGCTTGTGCAGCTGTTTCTGATGTTTGGGCAACGATCGTACTTTCCGATGCAACAACCGCAGCTGAAACTGGCACACCAGCTAAAAGTTGTCCGCAAACCAAAAGAAGCGCTACCCCTTTTTGCGAATGCTTCATAGGCGAAATCCTTTCTCTTCCTTTTTCCTCTTAACAACCTCTATTGAAAAACATCTTGCCATCCAATTAGTAAATAAATATCAATTCTCTTTTATTATACTACGCTTCGTTTTTTCGACTCAAGCAAATAACTCCCTTGCTTGTCAAAGAGAACGAGTTGTTGGAAGAATGGGTCTACTGATAAAGGACCACGTTTTGCATCCAACGCATTGTCGATCCTCGGCTTCAGCAGTTTTTTTGTGTTGCCTAAGATCCTCTGGCGTCATCAGAAAAAAACACTGTTTTTCAAATGGGTGGCTGCCAGTTGAACAACAGTGTTTCAATCGTTTTTTTTGTCCTTTGCTTTCAATCTTGTACTGAGTGCCTCCCTATTCGTACTTCATTTTTCGCAAATCGAGGATTTTTTCTGTGAGAATCGCCCAATCTGTCGGCCTCGGTGGTGTTAACCAGCAAACTTGATCGATGCTGCTGTTTTCTGCCAAAACAATATCCGAAAGTATCAAATCGGTTTGCAACGTGGGGCTACGTTGGAATAAAATATTCAGATTGACGATACGGGAAATCGATTCTTTAATAAAGTGATTGTAGGCTTCCCCGAATGAAAAGTCGACGCAGACATACAATGGTTCAATAATTTCATTCATCGGAATCGTGGTAACTAGTAAGAGCAAGTAACGATAAAATAAAAATTCCTTTGCTTCCCATAGAACCTGCTCCTTTTTATTTTTTTCCAAAAATGTCCGACACCATTCCACATATTCAGGATACGCTTCGAAAAAGTACGTCACCTCTGTCATCGTATACTTGTATTTCACGTACAAAGGAAAATGAACCAACTCATAGTGGATCTTCATTAGCTGATCTTTTAGGCGAACCTCATATTGGCGACTGTTTTCTTTCAATCGTGGCGTCAAAAAATCCATAAACAGCTGATTGAAGCGAAGAATCTCTGGGCAAGAGTCTTGCATGAACCGTTCCTCCTCAAGCCAACCTTCCACAATCAAATAGTTTAACAATCCGAGACTTTCTTGTTTGATGAAATCTTCCTCCATGGTCTTTCTACTGCGCAACCATGTTTGTATCGTTGGAAGTTCCTGGCTCACCACTTGATTTGCTAAAGAAGTGTTTGAAAGTTTCGCTAAATAATGCTGATTTCGAATTCGAACCGTCACAATCCCTAAATATATCTTCAATCGTAAAGCCAGAGACGAAGAATAGTTATCGGAAAAAGCTGACCCGAAAAAGAGTTGCGCAAAATGATTGATTTCTTTCGCGCTCTGAAGGGTCCGTAATGGGTCTAAGCGCTTCATCATACTAAAAAAAAGCAAGGCAACTTCTCGGATGCGCCATTCATCCCCTACTAACTTAAACTCTTTATTGATGTCAATCGCCAATGCCTGCAGCGCTTTTTTCAGCTCCTTAAATTCATTATAAACGGTTGTATGACTTAAAAAGTGATCCAAAGCAAAGCTGTTGATGGAATGGAGGCGTTCACAAAAAATGGCCGTAAACAGTGAAAATTTGATAGATTTCTCAGCATAGTAAGAAAAGAGGAGCTCAGAAGTAAATCGCCCATTTGTGTGCAGTTCTATTGTCTCACCATCCCAGCTGAGTGCTACTTCTTTTTGTAAGCCAGACTGAACGAAATCAGCAGCTAATTCTTCTACCGTTTTGCCTACTAAAAATGGAGACATGCCTAAACGATCCATCATTTGCTCCCTCGATCGTGTCATGAAGGGCGCATGCTCCAGTTCTTTGTAAACACTCAACTTACGCTGATCTTTTTTATTCAAAAACGTTGTAAACACAAATGGAAGCCTCCTCGCCTCGTTGTCCATAAAGGGTGATTCCGGACAACACCATGCTGAGCTGACCATGATAGGTCATCGGGTAGTTGCTTCGCATCATCTGATCGGTCATCTTTTGGGAAGCTGGTGCCATCTTTCCCTTCTCAAAAACCTCCTCTAGCAGGATTCCCTGGAAGGACTCGACAGATGGTCTCGCTCTTTCTGCGGAGGAGTCATTTTCGTGTTCGGGATGTTTTTCATCAATCAAAGAAGCAGCATCGACGGATCGATCAGCAAAATCGGACATGTTTTTTACTATATTGACTTGGGAACCAAAAGAATGTTCTGTATGAGGAAAAGCCAGTGGAACCTTCACCATCCCCAATACAACATAGGTACTTGCTAAAAAAATAATTCGACGGTTCATTTCTTTTTCCTCCTTTATGTATGATTTTTGGCAATTGGTTTCTCAGGTCCTTGCTATACTTACTCTGAAGAATTGATATTCTTAGAAATTTTCTGCTGGCAGTCAGAGTCTTCAAGGGACTATGACTAAAAACGCCGAACAGTTGAACGTTTCATTATCTGTGTAAATGATTATGCTATAATTATTGAAACTTATTTTGTTGGAGGCTGACATGAAAACATTTCAATTAAAATTCATGCGAAACCGCACGTTGATTCGCGGGCTGCAATTGTTAAATGAATTTGAGAAAAGTCCCACCCGTACATTGGGAGAACTCGCTGAAGTGACCGAGAGCAGTACGCGTACGTTGATTACTGACATTGCTAGCTTGCGAGAGTATTTTAAAGGGGCTATGGCGATCCATACAGCAAAAATCGGGTATCTTTTTGAAGAAATCGATCATGATAGGTATCGAAAGCAAAAGCAAGAATTGATAAAAGATGAACCGATTTTCCAGATTTTAGAAAGTATTTTTTATGATGAGCAGCAAACCCTCTTTGATTGGAGCTTAACGCTTAATATTTCTGAACAAGCGCTGATCAGCTACTTCCGGAAAATACAGCCATTTTTATCCCCTTTCTGTTTAAAAATCAAAACGGATCCCGTCTCTTTGGCAGGTTCGGAGATCGATATACGAAAATTTTTCTGTCTTTTTTACTACGAGTCTGACATTAATGTCCACACGTTATTTCCCTCGATCCATGTACAAGATGCGGTGATGGAAATCACTGACCTTTTGGAAACGAAGGCCTTACAGAGCTCTTCGTTTTCTTATTTTGCTTATATCCTTTATATTAGCGTGGAGCGCAGCAAACGCGGTTTACTTGCTGCCCCCTCTCCAGAACTAAGCGAGTTAGTTAAAAAAAATGGTTTACTTTCAAATTATGAGGACCTTAAAAAGATTATCCAGCGTTATTTTACCTTTGAGTTTCCTCAAGAAGAAGCAATCTATCTTTTGACTTGCATCATTTGTCGTCGCAAACTCAACACCGATCTAGAAACAAGCAAAGCGTTTTGTCTTAACTATAACCACTGGCCCGCGATCAAACAAATCACTGCTGATTTCTATGCCCAAAATCGCGGCAACAGCTTTGATGAACAAAAAGATTTGCTTTGGTTAGAGTCATTCTTCACTATTTTCAAGCTTCGTGAGTTGTTATCGCCAACGATGAACGTCAACATCGATGATTTGAATGCTTTCGTCAAAGAAAAATTTGCGGCTGAATATAAAAAAAATCGCCAGTTTTTGCTCTCACATCCTCTTGTGAAAACACTCTATTCTTTCGACCATTTGGATGATTTTTGTGCAAGTCTCACCTTCCACATGGAAGCCATCATTGAAGAGAATTGGGGCACACGGAGAACTATAGCTGTTATTTTTGAAGGTAACGAGTATGTTTGTGAGTACGCCGAAAGTATTATCCGAAAATATCTTGGCGTTTATCATGAAATGTACTACCCTGATTCAAACGAACTCTCCCACGAGTATTTAAAAGAAAAAAACATTAATTTTCTCATTACTAACTACTCCGAATACGCCACTGAATACTTACTGGATGTTGAAAGTGTCTTATTAAAATCAATACCCGACGCTGCCGATTGGAATTATCTTTTGAATCGAATCAATCCGAGAATTTTGCGGTTGGTCGTTCTTGATAATACGTAGTAATTCCAATCATTCACGCCGCTTCTCCAAAGAAAGAGAATTGATATTTCCTTGTCGCCTTTAAACGAACGCCTGACTAATCCTCCCATATAAAGCTGTTCTTTTTTAGTGGAAGCAGCTTTATATGGGACTTTTCCAATGAATCAAGTACGCTTTTTCCTTCTACGCCGCTACTATCAGCAATCATTGCTCTTTTGATTGATCTGCACTCAAAAATGTCCGTTTCGTAAAAGCCAATGCGCCTACGAGAGTCACGAGCACGATGATTGGATGAGAGGATGCAGACAAGATCCCCAAAATCGCCGTCAACAGCGTGCCCGTATAACTCAAACCGACTGCCCATTGCTGAAGCCTTGAAAGCTCTCGCAGCTGCCCTTTGAAGGCCACCCCCAGCATCATTGCTCCGACAAAAGATAAAAGGCCAAAAACTACATGTAAAAGTAACATTCTTTTTCCTCCATTCTTAAATGTTCACATCGATTGCTTCAGCGATTCGTCTGCCGTATTCTGGGTCCGCACGGTAAAAATGCATGACTTGCCGTTCTTTGATCTGTTGATTTTGAACCTGTCCCAAACTTCCCGCAATCGTTTGAATTAAACGTGTTCGTTCTTCTTCTGAGAGCAAACGATAAAAATCACCTGCTTGGCTATAATAGTCTTCATCGTAATCAAAGGAACCGATCTCTCCTTCTAACGAATAGTGGATGCCCTTGGCATGCGGGTTTTCTTTGATGCCATCGAAACTGTTCGGTTCATAATTGATCCCTGAAGAATTCGTTTTGGTATTCATGAAACCGTCCTGTTGGTGATTATGGACAGGCGCTTTTGGCGCATTGATCGGCAACTGGCTGCTGTTGGGTCCAACTCGATAACGATGCGCATCACCGTAAGCAAACAGCCGACCTTGCAATAGTTTGTCCGGAGAAAAATCAATCCCTGGAACGATATTGCCCGGTGAAAAAGTGACTTGCTCGACTTCGTTGAAATAGTTCTCTGGATTGCGATTCAAAGTCATTCGTCCCACTTCAATGAGCGGGTAGTCTTTTTGTGAGACTGTTTTGGTCACATCAAAAAGATTGACGGCAGCTGACCAACCTTCTTCAAAGGGAATGATTTGAACATAGAGTGTCCAAGAAGGATACTCCTTTGCCTCAATCGCTTTATATAGATCTTCAATATGATAATCAGGATTGCTTCCCGCAAGTTCTGCTGCGAGTACCGCACTCATGTTCATAATGCCTTGATCCGTCCGAAAATGATATTTCACCCAAAAGCGTTCTCCCTCTGCGTTGAGCCAAGCGAATGTATGGCTCCCATACCCATGCATATGACGAAAGGTTGCCGGTAAGCCCCGATCCCCCATCAACAGGCTGACTTGATGGAGGGATTCCGGTGAATGGGACCAAAAATCCCATACCGCCTCTGGATTTTTCAAGTGTGTTCGCGGGTCTCTTTTTTGGGTATGGATAAAATCAGGAAACTTCAACGGATCACGAATAAAGAAAATCGGGGTATTATTGCCCACGAGGTCATAATTCCCCGCTTCCGTGTAAAATTTAACCGCAAACCCTCGTGGATCGCGCAACGTATCCGCAGACCCTAGTTCTCCGGCAACCGTTGAAAAGCGAATAAACATCTCCGTTTCTTTCTCGATGGCTGAAAGAAACGCCGCTTTCGTGTACATCGTTACGTCGTTTGTTACTCGGAAGACCCCATGAGCCCCCGCACCTTTCGCATGAACGACCCGTTCGGGAATCCGCTCACGATTAAAATGTGCCAGTTTTTCTAGCAAATGGACATCTTGAATCAACACTGGGCCACGGCGCCCCGCTGTCAAAGAATTCTGGTTATCCGCTACACTGGCTCCTTGCGCAGTCGTCAACTTTTTTTTCATATCTTTCCTCTTTTCTCTATAAAATCAGTCAAGTGCAATTACTCTCAACAAAATACTTCTAATTAGTACAAAAATTATCATTATTCTTAAAATATATCAATTTATTTGCTCGAAAATAAGAATTAATTCAGATTTTTGACAATTTCCCAACTTTTCTATCGAAGCATCCAGGTTTTGCAGCAAGCCTCATGAATAGAAGGAAGCACAAAAAAGCAGTGAAGCGTTGGCTTCACTGCTGCTTTGCGTTCAATTCGATCCGAGACCACTCTACTGGCGATCAATTATTTTTTGCTGCCTGCTGCTTATTCGGCAGCTTCAATATCCTTGGCGATTTTTGCGACATCGATCTCCCGCTGCAAGTAGTCTTGGTTGTCGATAGGAAAATGCTGACGAAATTCGGCTAGTTCCATCAATTCGACTTCACCAGCTGCCACTTCAAAGTCTAAGACATGACCAGCAAATGTGCGATCATCACTAATAAAATGCAAATGGAAACCGGCGGCCGCAGCACCGTGGAACAACAACGGGGTAAAGAACCCAACGATCGTTCCGCTGATATCTTCTGCTTGAAATTCCGGCTGATGCTGGATGATCTCAATGAATTTTGGGTACGGTTTTTCTTGCTTTGGGGCAACGCGGACGTGCATCTTGGTAAATACCCCATGGATTTTGACAGCGGAAAACAAATTCGGGCTGACTTCTGTCAGGACGTGGTTTTTCACTTCTTCATCGGTCATTTCTTGGCTGACCTGCAGGTGCTTCGCCACAGAAAAATCAACGACTGCCGCATAGGGGGTTCCTTCATTTCCTTGGAGCACTTGTACCTTGCCCGACTCGTCTACATGGTAGATTTCACCATCTAAAATAATCACTTCACCATTGGAACCAGCCAAAGTACCAATCCCAAAATTGCCATATTCAAGCATTTTGCCGATTTGCTCCGTGCCATCCATTAAATCCTGCATCAACCCACCTAGGGTGCCATGCTGATATAAATAACTTTTGTTTTTCACTTTCATCTTGATGCTCCTTTGGTCTTAATAAAATTGATCAGGTAGGATCGTTTTGCC
This sequence comes from Enterococcus casseliflavus, assembly GCF_029215545.1. NCBI lineage: Bacteria > Bacillati > Bacillota > Bacilli > Lactobacillales > Enterococcaceae > Enterococcus > Enterococcus casseliflavus. The sequence goes on from NZ_CP119393.1 coordinate 3,471,708, forward strand.
AAGATCGGCATTGTCTGAATAATCCACAGGGATATCAATGATCACTGGACCATCCGTTGCAAAGCCTTCTTCGATGGCTGCCATCAATTCTTGCTTGGTGGTTGCCCGTAAGCCTTTGGCACCAAACGCTTCGGCATATTTCACGAAATCAACTGGTCCAAAATCAACCCCAGAAGCACGATCATATTTCATTTCTTCTTGGAATTTCACCATATTGTAGGTACCGTCATTCCAAATCAAGTGAATGATGTTTTGTTTCAAACGGACGGCTGTTTCTAACTCTTGGGCAGAAAACAAGAAGCCACCATCGCCAGATACAGAGATCACTTGAGTATTTGGTCGCACGAGCGCTGCCGCGATCGCCCATGGCAAAGCGACCCCTAAAGTCTGCATGCCATTACTAAAGAGCAGATGCCGTGGCTCATAACTGCGGAAATGACGGGCCATCCAAATGTAGTGGCTGCCGACATCCACCGTCACCGTCATGTCATCGGTCACTTCTTGTTGCAAAGCATCAATGATTTCCAGGGGATGCAAGGTATTGTTGCTGCCTTCGACATCCGCTGGTTTTTCATTGAGTTTGGTTTGCAGCGTCGTTAAATAGTTTTGAGCGTCTTCGGTCAAGTGATACTGATCGATGGCTTTTGATAGTTGTTCAATAATTTTCGCGATACTGCCCATCAGTTCAACTTCTGGCTGCATAAATGGATCGATCTCCATCGGTACTTCATCGATGACGATCACGCGGGCATCTTTTTCCGCATTCCAGTTGCGAGCTTCGTATTCGATCGGGTCGTACCCCACAGCGATCACTAAGTCGCTGCGTTTCAACAGCATATCACCAGGCTGATTGCGGAACAAGCCGACGCGGCCAAAGAAATGCTCTTCTAATTCACGAGAAATGATCCCGGCGCCTTGGAAGGTCTCTACGACAGGCAACCCAGTTTTTGCAACTAAATGACGAATCGCTTGTGTTTCTTTCACGCCTGAAGCCCGCATCCCTAAGAGTAGGACAGGCAGTTTGGCTTCTTTGATCCGATCGACGAGTGCCTGGATATCTTCTGCATCGGCACTGCCTAATTTAGGCGAAGATAGCGGTTTGATCGCTGCCCCTTGAACGGTTCCATCTGTCACATCTTGAGGAATGGATAAAAAGCTCGCCCCTTTTTTCGCTGTTTTTGCGATGCGAAAGGCGTTGGCAATACTTTCAGAAAGGGTTTCAGGATCTTGGACTTCACTGCTGAATTTCGTGATCGGCGCAAACAATGCCGCATTATTCATGCTTTGGTGGGTCAATTTTGAAAGGTCAGAACGCTTCACTTGGCCTGCTAGTGCCAGGACGGGATCACCTTCGGCAGTTGCCGTGACCAACCCAGTCGCTAAATTACTGGCTCCTGGTCCACTTGTCGCAATGACGACTCCTGGCTCTCCTGTCAGGCGACCGATTGCTTGTGCCATAAATGCCGCGTTTTGTTCATGTCGCGCCAAAATCAACTCTGGTCCCCGATCACTCAACACATCAAATACGCCATCGATTTTTGCACCGGGAATCCCAAAGATATAAGGCACCCGATGATTCTCTAAACTTTCAACAATGATTTCTGATCCTTTTGCACTCACTGTATTACCTCTTTTCAAAAACTGTATTAATCACAATACATATAATAGCATTTTTTATTTATTTATCAACGAAAAACACTTATTAAAATCTGTATTATAAAAACGAGTTTTTTTAGAGAGCGTTTGCATCTGCTTCAGACTGCAGGTGTACGTCTTTCAATTTTTCCGACAAAAAAAGGAGTGGATCGCTCCACTCCATACATCCTTTTCTGTATCAGAACACCGCTTAAAAAGAAGCTTCTTTCGTCGGTTTCTTATTCTGCGGGGACATTTTTTTCCGTCAGCCAACCGACAGCCAGTGTCATGGCCGCTCGTGCGGCTTTGGTCTGATCCATCGCATTGACCATCACAAAATCATGGATGATCCCTTGCAGACGCGCTTGGGTGACTTCCACACCAGCTGCTCGTAAATGCTGCGCATAGGCTTCCCCTTCATCCCGCAAGACATCTGCTTCCCCCGTAATGATCAACGCTGGTGGCAGATCGGCTAACTCCTCTTTGGTCGCTCGTAGAGGAGAAGCGGTAATTTGATTCCGCTGTGTTTCATCCGTCGTGTATTGATCCCAGAACCATTGCATCCCTTCTTTGGTCAGAAAATAATTTTCGCCGAATGCTTCATACGAAGGCGTATCAAAGCGGGCATCTGTCACAGGATAGAACAATAATTGCTGTGCGATCGGAATGCCGCCACGGGCTTTCGTCAACAAGGTCATAACCGTCGCCATGTTCCCACCTACGGAATCGCCAGCCACGGTCAAACGGCTAAGGTCTAAGCCTTTGACATCGACAAATCCCGGTAATTGCTGCAAGACCGCATAATTTTGTTCGATCGCCGTTGGGTATTTTGCTTCTGGTGAACGACTATATTCAGGAAAAATGACGATCGAGTTGGTTCGTACCGCCAATTCACGGATCAATTTATCATGAGTCGCGGCACTGCCGAAGACCCAGCCCGCGCCATGGAGATAATAAATGACAGGGAGAATCGCATGATTTCCTTCAGGACGAACAAAACGAACATTGATGGTCCCCCATTCGCCTGTATCTACGGTCTGATCTTCTATCTCAACCGCCAATTTATTGACGGGTGACTCTTGGACTTGTTCCAATAGTGCGCGCCCTTCTTCTGGCGGTAATTCATAGATCCGTGGGTGCGGTGCATTTGCCTCACTAAATTCAACGGCTGCTTTTTCCAACGAAATTCTATCTGTCATACGATTCTCTCCTTTTGTTTGAAATCGTTCGTGTTGACCTTAAGGGTACCACCAAGTCATTCTGATGCAAAGAATCTTGCTTCCTTCTGCTTCCAGGCATTTCGCTCGACAAAAAAGGTGATTTTTGCACTCTTAACTGCCTTGCCTTCATCACCGATAACTGTAAGACACTCGCTGTGTAAACTTCCCAAAAAACTGAAAGGCGTAGGTAAGTACGTATGAAATTCACATTAGATGAAACACAAAATAACCGTCTGCTCGCTGCTATTTTTCAAGAACTCGCTGTCATAGTCTTTGATCCGCAAAAAGAAGTTGTTTTCGCCAATGCCAACATGACGGATATCCTAGGTTACAGCCAAGAAGAAATCATTGGCTTGCCGCATCGGACCTTTTGTTTTGACCATTATGCTGCCAGTACGGATTACCAGGCTTTCTGGAATCAACTACTTTACTCAAAGCAACGGTTTCAAGACAAAATCATTCGGAAAAACAAACAAGGAGAAAAACTGATTTTAGAAGGGATCTACTTCCCCGTCCTCGATGAGCAGCAAGAAGTCGTCAATGTCGTCAAAATCGCTTTTGACATTACCCAAAGAGAACAAGCCTTAGCGGTCACTATCAAAAAAGTACAAGACAGTGCGGCTTCCCTGACACGACTTTCTGCCAACGGACACCAGCAAGTCGATCATTTGTCAGAGAACTTGGCGCAAGTCAAACAGCTGTCTGATCAAAATCAAGCAACGACCCATGCCTTAGAAATGGATAGCCAACAGGTGTCAGCGGTGCTGCATGACATCGACCGCATTGCACAACAAACCAAACTGCTTTCCTTCAACGCCTCCATCGAAACGGCACGGATCGGCGAACAGGCAGCTGGCTTTCGGGTGGTTGCGGATGAAATGCAAAAATTAGCTGAACAGACCAAGCAGTTGACCCAAACCATTGCCGCAACCATGCAAGCCATCAACCAACAAGCCTTAGTCGTGTTAGATAGTGCCGATTCGACGACCATGAAAATCAGTGATTCGCAAAAAAGCCTCGCTGCCGTTTTGCATTCTTACGACACGCTGCGAACGACTGCCAGTCTTTTAAACGATGAAGCCGAGTATTTATCAGAAACCAACGACGCTGAGTTGGAAACCACATGAAGTGAAAAAGAGCGCCGCTGTTTGCGACGCTCTCTTTTTTTTGACCAATAAATTGATTCCCTATTTGATTTCATCGATACTCAGCACTAGCCAGTCTCCCACTCTTGCAACAACTGCTGTAATTCTTGCAAAAATGATTGGGTCGCAAAGCCCAATGCTTGGAGAGGAATGCGGTATTCCTGTTGAATCACCAAAAAGCTACTAAACATTTTATGCTGGACCTCAAAACTGAGGTTTTTCCAAACACTCCAGGAAAAACTGGCTATTCGTTTTTCTTTCTTTTCGTACGTGCACAAATACACTCGTTCAACGCCAAAAAGCAGCCCCACATTCGCTTTCTTGCCAGTCATCTTTGCCGTTAGCAGCGCAAGAGGGGTCTCCGTTTCAGGCACTTCAAAACTAGCAAGGACTTGTCTTTGCCATTGCCGTGGCAGCACTTGTCTTTCTCCAGAAAAATAGAACAAAAAATTTTGTTTTTGTAAAAAGACAGTCAAACGATATTGCCGCTCCTTGACTGGATCGCGTGGCGCCCGCTGAATCAAAGACGTCTGATTCATTGCCGCTTGTTTTGACTGCTTGTGATCACTTGATACCCCAGTCGCTGGCGAGTTTCCCAGGGGAAGAGGATCAATCGTTGTGTCGGCAGCAGCTGATTGACTGATTTTCTTCAGCAAAAAAGCAAGATGCGTCAACGAAAGCTGTTTTGCTGTCATAGGATTGGCATGCGGGCTTTTGGTAGGATCGAAGGACCGTTTGATCACCATTTTCCCACGACAATACAGACAAATCGCCGTGCCAGCGTCCCAATTGACTTCTAGTTCTCCTAGGCAGTGGGGGCATTGAATCGGAATAATATCCATTGAATCATCCTTTCGTTTCGATACAGGTATCGGAGCTATCCGTGGTAAAGATACGGATCGTATTCCAGCTGACAAACGCCAGCAGCACTAGAAGCGATATGCCATAAAAACCGAAATACCAAGCCAGTGTTGCTAAAAAGAGAATCAATGCGAATTCATACGCCATATTTTCCAGACCACTGTAAAATACTGTTTTTCGGACGAGTTTCTTTTTTCGAGCTTCAAATGTCTGCAAAATAGCTATTTGATCTGCCTGTGGCTGACTGAGTGCATGATTCAGATCCTTTTTAAACTTTTTATGTTCTTTAAAGAAGTTGATTTTTTGCGTAATCAAAAAAAATGAAACTACTAGCCAAATGACAAAAAGCACGATCGATGTGCCAATCAAACTAAAGGCAACGGCAGGCATTAAAAATCCACCAAAAATAAAATTTAAAAGGGTCCCTGAAAGTATTCCGAATGAAAAAAAGGTATAGCAGAACTGCCAAAGGACACTACTGGTCTTCGAAAAACTTTTTTTCACTTGCACGAGCTGTTCACATTCAGGGAGCTGGGTTGGAAAAAGGCGTTCAGCATCGGTGCCATCAGCCACGAAAGAATAGGTTTGGTTTCCGTACTTGAATTCGCCAATGTAATAAGGAAAATACAGTTTTTCCGTATCACATTGTTTCGGAAAAAGAGTCAGTTGAACCTCATTGGCAACATCTGCTCCCACCAAATGGTCTTTGGCTTTTGCTTCAAAGACTTCCATTAGATGGGTATCAGCAAGTGCCGCTTCTCTGGAAATATCAAAGGGCAGCACCTGAGCGTCTTGGCTAAGTGCCGAAAACTGCTGCATATCCGTGCAATAGGCAGCGCCTTTTTGAAGATGCAGCGGCAGCTTGCCATTTATGCTGTAATCTGCTTCTTTTTGGGTATCCGTAGGGAAATATTCATTGAAAACCGTTGTGTTCCCGCTGTTATGTAAAGAAATGTCGGCAGTAATGCGCCCACTCCCCCTCTGTTGTTCCTCATGGACATAGCTCCCTCTCACTTGCGCATCATAAGCAATTTGAAAATAATACATCGGGATAAACACACGTTTTAGATGAACCATCTCTAGCTCAAAAAAAATACTTTCCGAGATGGTCTCTTGCCAAGCTAGTTTATTTTTCAACGCCGCTTCACATGCCTTTTCATCATAGGCAAACGGATAAAACCCTTCTTTGACGGTCCCTTGAATGCGTGGCAACTCTTTCAGCGAGACGACTTGGTTTGTTTGTTCCTGGTTTTTTTGTTCCGGTTTGATCAACAGCTCATTCAAGCAATACTGACAGACTGCTTTTCCTGAGTCCCAATCAACTTCTAGACGCCCTAAGCAACTGGGGCATTGGATTTGTGTGATTTTCATTTTTTCTCCTTTTTTATGAATCATTTTTTTCAACAAGATGGCTTATCAAAAAAACCGACGAATGTTCCAAATAAGGGTAGCGATCACGACCACATAAGCGAGCGTATCGAGCCATTCATAAAATTTCCTGATTCTTGCAAGGTGCTTCCCACGCTTCTCATAGTTTGCTAACAAAGCGGTCCCAACTGTTTTCTTACCTAATAATTCTCTTTGGAGCTCATCTCTAAATTTTTGGACTGTTTTGAGGTACTGTTCTTTTAGAAAGTGCAACAATATCCCCGATACTACCCAATAGATTGCAGTTGGCAGAGAACTCATGACAATCCCCCCTATGACAGCCCTAAATACTCTTCCTAGAGGGATCCATTCAGAAATGAATAGCGCCAAGATCATCAGGATCACACCTAACGTAAAAAAGAGTACGGAGGACCAGCCAAAAACCTTACGAGCTTTTGAAAAATTCGCAACCGTTTGTAAGGTTTCTTGGCACTGTGGGATAATCGGCAGCTTCATTCGGTCAGGATCTTTGCCGTCGATCGCAAATTCAAAGGATTGCTCTTGGTACTTGAAGGTGCCCATATACAGGGGAAAGTAGAGCTTTTCTGTAGCACAGCTGATCAGGGAAAGATCTAGGTGCAGCTCTTTTAGATGATCGGCAGATTCTTTCTTCTGGATCACCGCATTCGCATGGGCTCTCAATTCCGCTTGTTTTTCAGAACCAAAGAGCGCCTGCTCTTGCTCAATATCAAAGGGAAAAGCATGAATAGCATGTGCTGAGACTAGCTGTTGAAATTCCTTTTGATCGGTACTAAAGTGCGGTTTTCTTTTCATTTCATCATTGACCTCGAAGCTTTGAGGAATTTCTTGCTCGATCACCTCCGAACTGCCGCATTGATAGAGTATGACCGTCTCATCTGGATGGTCGCCGCGCTTCTTTTCCCATGTGGTCGTATGCGAGCCTTCCCATGCAATGGAATGGGTATCGTAGCCAAAGGTCCCCTCCCAGTGCATCGTATAGGTCACCTGAAATTCATAAATCGGAATAAAATATCGTTTTACCTCGCTGACTTCAAGATGAACGACAATGTCCTCAGGAACTGATTCCTGTTGGATCAGCCATTTTTTCAAGGCATTTGCTACCTCGTCTTCATTAAAGGTAAACGAATAAAACCCTTCTTTGACTTCTTGAAAAACTACGGGAACCTGTTCATTCGAAGCTGCTTGCGTTTGTTTTGGCGGCGAATGTAGGACTGACTTCGTTAAGCAATACTGGCAGACTGCTTTTCCTGTCTCCCATTCAACGGTTAACTGACCCAAGCAGCTGGGACATTGGATTTGTGTGATTTTCATTGCTTCTCCTTTTGCGCATACTGATTTTCTTATCAATGAAATGGCTTGGTTGCAAGTGAGGGGGAATCTCTTTTTTATGGTGTTATTTGGGGGAAGGAACAAAAGGAAACTGCTGATTTGCAGATGTTTGCTCGTTTCAATCCTTTTGGTTCAAGCGTCTGTTTCTAGTGATAAAGCAAACAAGTGTATTGGTATCAAGTGTCTTTTTGAAAAAGGCAGCATAAACAAAGATAGCCCTTTATGTATCATTTTATAATAAAAAATAATGTAAATCTATTTATTATTGATAAAAAATAAATATTGATTTGCGATTAGTCCTCCCTACTACTCTCATCACTATTGATCCCAGTTATTAATGGCGGATACGTTAGTAAAAATGTTATAATTAAATTATTCACAAGAAAGGAAATGAAAAAAGTATGGGGATATTTATTTTTGTTGTTGGTTTTTTGACAATGGTTGTAAGCGGAATCTTTTTTATTCTTGGATTGATCAAGAAAAAGCCGCTTCGCAACAAAATCGTTATTTTTATGGGTGGTTTTCTCTTATTGATTGGCGGGGCACTATTGACTCCTGCAGCAACACCGGAGCTTCACGTAGATGAAGCAGAACTGGTTACGAATGAGCAAGGCGAAGCGGCGATCACTGGGCGAACCAACCCAGAAGCGCAACTGACGATCAACGGGGTGGAGGTTTCGCTGGCGGACGAAACATTTTCTTATGCTGTCCAACTGGAAGATGAAGAGGAACAGGAATTTACTCTCCAAGCCTCCATGGGTGGAATCACTAAAGAAGAGGTCGTCACCGTCAAACCTTCTCGCGCATTTCTAGCGAGTTTGCAAGCTGAAAAACAAGAACAAGAAGCACTGGTAAAAGCCGAGACGGCACTGGCTCTTGCCGAAACCCAGCCAAACCAAAAGAATTACGACGAAGCCGTGACGCTGATTCATGCTTTAAGTAAAACCTACGAAGATCTCGCTACTCGGCTCGCGGTAGTTGAAGACCATCTTGCCATCGGCAAAGCCCTTGATACTGCTGAAGCTTCTCTTGAACGCAGTGATTTCGATCAGGCAAAAGAATTGGTCGCACAAGCGGTTTTGAACAAGGAAACGTTTGAAAGTCGGTTATCCACTGTAGAAACCAAGATTTCTGAGAAAGAAGCAGAAGCCCTCGTTGCAGAAGCTGTCCAAGCGGTGGAAGCAGCAGAGGCGGAGCCGACAAAAGATACCCTTGCTCGTGCAGAAGATGCTGTCGCTCGTCTCAAGACCCCCGATGAGGAATTAGCTGCTCGAACGAAAACAGTGGCGCAAACGATCACTGCCAACGAACAAGCAGCCGCCCAAGCCAAGGCGGAGGAAGAACGACAAGCAGCGGCAGCTGTGCCAGAAGAAAACCAGCCAGCCGCTGCTAGCAATCAAGCCCAAACGTCGGTCCTCGTGACACCAACAGGTTCGAAATACCATACGAGAAAATGCGGCAACGGTACCTACACGCCTGCAACTTTAGCAGAAGCGCAAAGTCGCGGACTTACTCCTTGCGCAAAATGTTTTCCGTAATAGCCACTAAATTTTGCAACGAAAAAAAGACAAACCTCATTTTTGTCTAAGGTTTGTCTACTGTCTGAAGCGGTTGTCTCGTCGGAGGCAGCCGTTTTTTGTCACTTGCTAGTTTTCCTCATACGAAAACTCGTACTCGTTTTGTTCGTCATCGATCAGACGCTTGTCATTGTTGTCCGCCATTTTGAATATTTTCTCAAAATCATCGCCAGTCATGCGCACTTCCCTTTTCTCTTGATCAATGATCACTTGGGCATTTGTCACTTCAAAGGTGTGCATAGGACCGATGTCTGCCGCAGTCAGTGCTTTGCTTTTGGGAAACTCTGCTTGCAGTGTTTCGTTGATCTGCACTAATTGCGTCTCTTGTTCTTTTACCAAGTCCGCAGGTTCCTGATTCGGATCGACCAAAAAACTCAGCGTTTTATTGACAGTGAGCTTTCCATCTTCCAAAACGTACAAGGCATTTTGCTGATGACTGTTGGTATTGGTCAACACTTGATTCGCAGCTGCAGAGTCAACCCCTGAGCTACTGCAGCTTGTCAAGAAAAATAGTGTCGCTAAACAAACGGCAGCAAATATTCCTCTACCTAACATGCTTTTCGTTTTCATTTTTTCCTCCTCGTTGCCCCTAATTTTGCTTCTTTGATGATTTTTCCGCAATCCGCGGATTTGGTTTTCTACAGATTAAAGTGCTTTTAGTATAGCACAAATTATTTGCTTTTATAGCCTTTTTTTATAGTAAGGATAATTTTACGCACAAAAAAACCAACCTTGTTGAAACAAGATCGGCTTTCTTTAGGATTGATTCGTTGAGACCTTTGAACGCTCTCGCTGGGGTATGATCGTTGCCTACTGTCCAATCAAGCCGACAACAAGTCCTAAAACGATCACTCCTAGAAACCCGTTCACAAGGTGCAGCCCGACTAATTTGCGGGACTGTCCCGAGTAAACAGCCATCACGAAGGTGGCGACCCCATAAACCCCTAACCACAATAAGCAAGCGACTTGCAAAGAGGTCATCAGCCAACCATCATGATCGAATGTTGCAAACCAATAGACGACTTGATAGGTCGCTGCTGATAAGAGAATCCCACCAACGATCGTGCCGCCAAAGGTAAAGAGCATGTCACCGGTCGTCATCTGCTGATCAGCCACCTTCTCTGCCATTCCTGATTCTTTCGCCCAAAACTTGCCCCACTTATGCATCGGATTGTAAAGCAGACTTTCCACCACGACCCAGCTGAGGGTGCCGAAAATCAATGTCCAAAAATTAACCATTTTCATTTTCTCCTACACTTTATTTTATCGTCACATTCCTGAGAACCGAAGAAACAACCGAACGCGGGGTTCCTTCCCCATCAGTTTATGTCTTAAGGGACGTTTCTTCAACTTTTTTCACTGGTTTCCTCTATTTTTCGATGGTTCCAATAAAAACTAAGAAAAATGATCGTATACAATAGTGCGGTGAAGCCAGTGACCGCCAATGGGTTAGTGATCAAGATACCGGCAAACAGCAAAAGCAACGCAAGGATCGCCCCACTCAAGAAAATCGTATAGCCCATTTTCTTCTGCTTGCGTACCAAAACAAACGCCGCCGCACTGATCAGCAACCAAATCAGCAATACAGTATAAGACAGGGAGCCTGCTAGATAATTGAAGAGTTTGTCGCCTAAAAAGTAAGAAAGAACGACCCCAAGATATAAAGTACCGCTGCAAAACATGATCGCTCGTTGGGGCACGCTGTTTTTATTCAGCATCGTAAAGCGGCTTTTTTTCTGGCCATTGTTGCTTAATCGGAAAAACAACGTTCTTGAAGAAGCATAGACTCCAGAATTGATTGACGAAAACAAAGCCAAAATAATCACTAAATTGACGATGTCGGAGGCAAGTGGGACATGGATTTTTTGAAACACCATCACAAAAGGACTGACATTTGGATCGGCTAATTGATTCCACGGATAAATGATCAGTAAAAGAAACAAGGGAATGATGTAAAAAGCGGCAATCCGAGTCATCACTCCTTTGATTGCTTGCGGGATCGCTTTTTTGGGATTTTCCGCTTCACTGATCGTAATGGCTACTAATTCAGAACCGCCGTACGAATAGATCACAACCAGTAAAGAATTGATAAACCCTTTGATACCATGGGGGGCAAAACCACCATAATCTGTCATTTGTCTCATCGTCGGGAAAAAGCCCAAATCAAAGACTTGCGTGACAACCAGATATAGACCCACCAAGATCAACGCAATCACCACACTGATTTTGGCCCAGGAAAGCCAATATTCTGTTTCCGCAAACAAGCGAACCGAAAACAAATTGATGATGGTCGTGAGTAGTGCCAAAATAAAAACAAAGATCCAAGCTGGAATATTGGGAAACCACAACTGCAAAAAGCTTGCGGCAGCAACTGCTTCGGCGATGATGTTGATCATCCACATTGACCAGTAGATCCAGTCGATGAAATCGGCTGTATGCACGCCAAGATATGGCTGGACTAAGCCCGAAAGGCCATGTTGTTTTTGGTCAGATAAGACCAACTGTCCCAGTCCTGTCATAACGACAAATAAGATCAGCCCGCAAAAAATAAACGCCAGCAAGACCGCAGGCCCCGCTAACTGGATCGCTTCACCACTGCCCTTGAATAGGCCAGCACCGATGGCGCCACCTAGTGCCAACATAGTGATATGTCTGGTTTTCATCTGCTTTTTTAATTGATTTTTTTCTGTCATACGTTCCTCCTTGAAAACCATTGATCCTCCATACAAGGTGATTCTCTCCCTGGCGCTATTTTTAATTATATGAATGATTTTTTTAAACTACCCCATAGAGAATACCAGAGGTTTCTACTATTGCAACTAAGAATTGAAAAAATTATCTATTTTTTCTGAAAATTCTATCTTCCTCTAATCTTTTTCACCTAAATCAAATCTTGGCGAGCTTTTATCTAAGTGAATGCACGAAAAAAGCCATCTCCCGACTTGTGGGAAATGACTTTCTGTCCGTTTTTTCAAGCAGGCTTGATGATCAATCAGTCGTAACCAACTCGTCTTTGACGGCGTCAGGGAGATCTTGTTCGGTCACCTCTTGATACGACTCCACATGTTTGCCCTTTGCATCAAGCTCTAGGTAGGCATTTTCTTTTAGCTTTTGTGGTGCCCAAAACGTGATTTTGATCTTTTGCCCATCTTCATTGACCCCTTCTTGTGTATATTCGTAGGAATCGTGTTCTTGCAACACGCCATACTCGTCGGATGTTTTGACATAGACCTTTTTCTCCGGTACGAACGGATTGAAACGATCCACCAGCTGAACCAGTTCGCTGGAATCATCTTTCGTAAAATAAGACCATGTAACCAATGTGACGGTCCCGATCGTTAACATGAGCAGGATCATACTAATTGCTTTCTTCAAGTGATTGTCCTCCGTTTTTTCTATCTACCTTCAGTATAAAAAAACAAGCGATAAATATAATCAAACTTAAGGCGTATTTTTCCGTCGGTCATTGTGACTAAGACAAAAAGGGACTACTTTTTCAAAAGAAGCAGTAGTCCCTCACTTAGATGTTCCGTTTATTAGTGACCTTTAAACCGTCACTGCCACATCGATCAACTTGCTTTGCAAATGAACGAGGGTCTCTTGTGCGACACCAATCGTCCGCAAATAATGATACGCATCGGTATAGGTTTTGCGTTAAGACGGAAAGATTATCCGTCTGCTTTTTTCTTCAGCGATAGATACCACTTTGACTTGTGACCAGTCAGTTCCCCGAATAACGGGCTCAGTTCTTGTCTCCTTTGATCAATGCCGTCATTTCATCGATAAAACCAGCCAACTGCGTCTGAGAAATCACTTCTTGATTGACAAAATAAGCTAGTGATCGCTTTTGATGGTCCCTTACGTTGCTGCTGGAAAATAATTTTGACTCAGCAAATCGTTGCTTTGCTCGCACATACATCAAGGGGGTTTGTTGGATCTCCCCTAACGTAGTTTCAGCAGAAATGATTGGTTTTTGATAGGCTGTGGCTTTTAAATAAAAATGATTTTGCCCTGCTTTTAAGGGTGTTTCTTCAGACCAGCGGTCAGTCAGCGCTTCATCGGTGTAAATCTCCACTTCCGGTAGATGAAGGATTGCCTGCGTAAGTGTCGGTAAGGTAACGTCTAATTTCACGATATCTTTGGCAACGTAAGCCCAAGCGACCTCAATCCGTCCATTCGGTGTGGCGATGCCGCCGGAGGCATGATTGATACTCCAATGGATCTGGGGCTGTATGTGGACGTGCCGAAACCCGCTGCTGGATGATGCTTGTTGAATGCCTAAAACACCCTCAAAGAACCACTGGCCAATTGCTCCATAAGCATAATGATTGAACGAATTCATGCCTTGAGGATTGACCGACCCATCTGGTAACAGCGAATTCCAGCGTTCCCAAATCGTCGTTGCGCCTAAATCGATCGCATAAAGCCAGCTGGGATAATCATTATTTAACAGGAGCGTGTAGGCTATCTCGTTTAATCCATAATTACTAAGAACTAAATTTAAAAAAGGCGTTCCAACAAAACCTGTTTTCAAATGATAGTCATCTCGTTTTAGTCTCTCTTTTAACTTCTCCACGATCCCCGCAACTTCATGATCGGCAGCCAAATCAAATGCCAGTGTTAACACATAAGCCGTTTGCGTATCGAGTGCAAGGCGCCCATTCGGCGTGAAATATTCTGCTCGCAAGGCTTGTTTGAGCATTCTTTGACGCTGATCATATTGCTTAGCTTCAGAAGTATAGCCCAAAATAGCTGCAGCCTGCGCCACGATTTTCAAGGAATGCCAGTAAAATATATTCGCAACAAACTTTGCTTCGGTCCCTCCAATCGGAGAAGCTGGATCATCACCATCTAAAGCTAACCAGTCCCCAAATTGAAATTGTTTGTCCCATAAACCGTTGATATGCGTCTTACGGGCAATGTATTCGACCCACGCTTGCATGCTAGAAAATTGTTGTTTGAGAATTTGTGGTTCACCATAATAGCGGTATAAATGCCAAGGTATGATCGTGGCGGCATCCCCCCAAACGCCCACTGCTGCCCCAGACTGCTGGATATCTGTCGGAACATGCGGCACAGTCATTGGTGGCGCACCATTAAAATGTGGTTGTTCGCTAGCTAAATCATGTAAATATTTCCGAAAGAACGCATACGTGTCCATTGTATACATCGCTGTCTGGGAAAAGAGCTGTGCATCTCCTGTCCACCCCATGCGCTCATCGCGTTGAGGACAATCCATCGGCACATCAAAGAAGTTGCCTTTTTGTGACCACAAAATATTCTGGTACAATCGATTCACTTTTTCATTACTCGTGCGAAAATCCCCTGTCGTTTCTAGATCCGTATAGATCACCTGTCCGATAAAGGCGTCTTTAGCAAAGGGACACTCTAACGGCCAGCCACTGATCCGAACATAGCGAAACCCAAAGAATGAGAAGTGCGGACGAACCCACTGTCGGTTGCCATTGGAACGATACGTGAATGCTGCTCGGGCGGCTCGTAAATTTTCCCGATAAAACTTGCCATTGACCAATAGCTCGGCATGCTCGAGTTTGATTTGAGCGTCGGGTGGTAACTGATCATAAAACGTGACCCAACCGACCATATTTTGACCAAAGTCCAACACCCAATCCCCATCTTCTTGCCAACAAGCAATCGCTGGGCGCTCTTCTTTTATTTTTACAGGCAAGCTAAACCGTTCAGTTAGCTTCCCTTGTGGGCCTTGGTGTTCCTTCACCGCTTGAATAGACTGGTGAGGAATCGTTTCATCGATATCTTCGCCATAATAGATGCTGTTTTTCCCAATCGAACCGGTGCGAACGTGCCATTCCTGATTGGTTCCATGGACCTCTTGTGTGCCATCCACGTATTCTAGATGCAGCTCTGCCCTTAATAAAAAGGCATCGCCATAGATGTTTTCTTTCCCGCCATGAAACCCAAAATTTCCTTGATACCAGCCTTTTCCCACGAGAACCTTTATTGTATACTGTGAATCAACTAGATCATCAGTCACATCATAGGTTTGATATTGGAGCCATTCGTGATAATTGGTGTAACCGGGAGTAAAAAACTCGTCTCCAATTTTTTGCTCATTCAAGTATGCTTCGTACAAACCTAGCCCACAAATATACAAACGGGCTTGCTTAATCGGTTTAGCGAAGTCTCCTTGATAAGAAAAGATCGCTGATTCAAGTGGCGTTGTCACAGGCGTGATCCACTTACCCTGCCACGCTTCTTGCAGCTTCCCTGTTTCAAACCAGCTCGTCTTTTGATACCGATCACCTGCTGCATCCCAGATCGTGACACGCCAGAAATAGCGCTGTCGAGGTTGCATTGGAAAGGTGCAGGAAAAGCGATACGCAGCGAGCTTTTGTTTCGGTACTTGGCTAACGATTGCTTGAAAATCAGCATCTAGCGCCACTTCTAAGGCATGAAAGACTGCTTTTGATTGGTCCGTTACTTGATACCGAAAGACAGGATCGCTTAGATCATAGCCGAGCGGTTCAGTGTAATAATTGATTGTCATTTGATTGATTTCCATGTTATCATCGCCTTTTACTAAAAATTGGAGTTGTGTATATGAATAAACAGCAGTTGCGCGAATTGCTTTTTTCCATGACGGAAAGTGAATTGAATTATCAACAACAGCCGAAAAAGAGTGCCCCGTTTTTCCAACGCTTTGATGAAGAGATCCCTACGTTTAACTTGATGAATGCCGGTCATAACAATAAATTTTTTGCGAATGACAAGCGCAGCCTTTTTAAAAATAGTACGATCGAGTTTGTCCAACATACGCGTTTTAGTAATCCTCCCCTACATAAGCATGATCATCTCGAAATGACCTATGTTTATCGTGGAAGTTGTAAACAAGTCTTTATGGATAAAACGTATGAATTAACGGAGGGAGATTTTTGTCTTTTAGACTCCAACATCGTCCACACGCTTTATGATGTCGAAGAAGAAGACATCATCATCAATATCGTTTTGCAAAAACAGTTCTTCACTGATTCTTTTTTAAATCGCTTATCGGAGCATAGTATCTTGTCACAATTCATCATTCAAGCGCTATCAGAAAACCAACAGGAAAATTTTTTGCTTTTTCGCTCCATCGTTCCGCAAGAGCTTCACGGCTTGATGGAACAAATGTTGATCGAATATTTTCGAAATGATAGCTATACTGCAGAAATGTTGAAATCGTACCTCTTTTTATTCTTAACTACCTTGATTCGCCGATTAGATCACGTGACTACGAATGAACGTTTTGACCGATCCGATCATACGATCATCTTACCGATCTTAAAATATATCGCCGATCATGCTGCGGACTGTACGCTGCAACGTATTGCAGATCTTTTTGGCTATCATCCGAATTACATCTCTAAATTGCTAAAAGATCACACGGGCAGCAGCTACCAAGAGTTGGTCGTGGCGCAAAAGATCAAAAAAGCCAAGTACCTATTGTCCTATACAGATGAAACGATTCAGAACATCGCTGAAGAGGTTGGCTACCATAATCTCAGTTTTTTTTATAAGAAATTTTATGCTCAAACGCAGATGACACCTCGGGATTATCGCTTGGCAAGTCAGCAACGGCTAGAAACGACGTCTCCTCATAGCGATCAATAAGATACCCTCAACCCATGAAAGTGGATTGTGGGTATCTTATGAACTATTTTGGGTCGGGATTTTCTAGTTGGTATTCTTTTTGATCCAATATCCTAAAGAACGGATAATAGATCGCAATCGATAACAGGGTCGCTACGATCTGAAAGGCCAATAGACGCCAACCGCCATTAAGAAGTGCATTTAAGAAAATAGGCATCCCCATGGAACCAGCACCGTTTGACGGTGGGAGAATCTCCATGACTGTTAGGGCATAACCTAACAAAATATTGATCACTGGAGTAAAAATAAACGGAATCGCCATCAAGCCATTCAATACCATTGGAAACCCAAAAATGACTGGTTCGTTTATATTAAATAAAGAGGGGACAAACGCAATCTTTCCCATTGATCGATAACGCTGACTTTTGCTGAAAAAGGTCGCTAATACAATTAACCCAATCGTTGCGCCCCCGCCTCCTGGTGAAGAAACAATGTTGATCCATGAGAAAGTAATAATATTAGGCGCTGCCTCTCCTGCAGCCAGCGCAGAAATATTCGCTGCATCGGCTGCGATCCAGATTGGCATCACTACCCCAATCACTGCAATCCCATGGATACCAAAGAACCAACACAAACCAGAGAGAAAATAAATAAGCGCCGCTGTCCAAACATTATTTCCGATATTGCCTAGTGGTTCTTGAATCAGTGAATAAATGGTATGATGGACATCATTGTATGGTGTCAATGAAAATAGAAATGCAATCAATCCAAAAAGAATCACCATCAAAAAACCAGGAACAATAGCTGCAAATGCTTTTGATACAAAGGGAGGTACTGACTCAGGCAGTCTGATCGTCCAATTTTTCTTGACACTGAGATCAAATAATCTGGTTGTCAAAATGGCAACGAGCATTGCCGTAAACAGTCCCTTTGCCCCTAACCATTCAATCGGTAGATTCGTTGCTGCAGCAAATCCTTCACCAATAACGATCATGGGTGTCAATAAGAAAAAGTTCATCAAAGCTAATAAGGAACAAATAAATCCATCAGAATTTCCTAAAATTTTACAATAGGTATAACTGATCGCTGCCACCACATAAACCGCTAACATATTCGTGGTCACATTGACGATCGTTGTCAATAATTGACCAAAGTAAGAATCGGAAAGAAAAGATTGATACGCTGCCAAGGGAAAATTTTGAAAAATCGAAGCAATTGCGCCTACCATGATGATAGGCATAGACATCATTAACCCTTTTGAGATGGCTTGGATCACTTTGTTGTTGTTTAGCCAAGAAGCAGCGGGGGAAACGATTTTCTCTATTCGTTCTGTAAATCCATTCATGTTACATCCTCCTTTTTATGATAACGTTAACAACACCATTAAACCCTATTTCATGTCGCGCTCCAATGACCTATGAAAGAAAAAATACTAACCAAATCAAAGAATTAGATGTTATTGATTTTGAATAGAATGTTGCGCATTGATCCGTGTTTTTTAGGAAGCCAAAAACATTCGCTGGTCTTCTCATGAAGAATACCATGAGATGACCAATAAAAATCCAATATTGTGATGACACAAATGCATCGAGTTCAACAGATCGTAAGAAACTAGAAAAAACAATGGCGCTTATCCAGTCATTAATAATTAAGAGAATCTATAAAAAATCGAGGTGCCCCATGCTAGAAATCAAACTGATCGATCAAGAACACCAAGCTGACATTCGCTTGAAAAACGAACCCTTCTCCTTATGGGGGAAAATGTTGCCGTCTTATAATGATGGCAACTGGCAGTACACAATCTGTAAATTTGCACCTGAAGACATTCAGACGATGCGTTTCCCAGATGAAAATTATTGCTATGATGAAATGAGCCGAAACAGTCTGTTTATCGGTGCTTATGATGATGGAAAATGTATCGGCTTAGCGATCGTTCAAGACGCTTTTTTCAAGTATCTGTACCTCTATGACTTAAAAGTCAACACAGACTACCGCCAGCAAGGAGTCGGTCAACTGTTGATCCAACAGGCACTGAAAGCGGCCCTTGCCAAAGGCTATCGCGGCATCTATACACAAGCGCAGGACAACAATCCTTCTGCTTGTCTGTTCTACTTGCGAGCAGGCTTTCGTATCGGAGGCCTGGATACGGAGGTGTACAAAGGAACCAATCAGGAAGGCAAAAGTGATATTTTGTTTTATTTGGATGCAGCGGAAACAGCTGTCAAAAAATAGCTGAAAAAAGAAAAAAATTCCTCCTGCCAGATGGTACACTTAAGGCAACAATGTTTTAGAAGGTGAGGAAGAAGAATGTACGTAGGATTTGATATTGGCGGAACAAGTATTAAATATGGTGTTTTAGATGAAAGCGGAGTGATCCTTGAAAAATCAGCGATCCCTACTAGCTATGAACCAGCCCAGTTTTATCAGGATCTACTCACGATCATCGAAGATGCCCAGAACCGCCACACGATTGATGGCATTGGGATCAGCGCCCCGGGGATCGTTCAAAAAGACGGCTTTATGTTAACGGCGGGCGCCATCAAATCGTTATATGGCGAAAATTTCAAAGCAGTCTTGGAAGCGCGTACAGGGTTGCCTGTGGCGGTGGAAAATGATGCCAATGCAGCAGCGATCGCTGAAAAATGGATCGGCAATGCGCAAGAGGCTGCCAACTATTTGTGTCTTGTCCTAGGCACTGGTGTAGGCGGTGGGATCGTGATCAATAATCAAGTTTACCGAGGTGCTCATGGCATGGCGGGTGAATTTGGCTGGATGGTGATCGATCAGCTGCCAGAAGAAGGCAATATCGAGGAAAGTTCCATCAATAAAAAAACTGCCGTCGTAGGCGGCTTGATTCGCCTCTACAATTTAGCGGGGGCAGCAGTTCCTGGCTTTGAACCCACCCAAGACGCCAAAGAAATTTTTGACCGCGCACAGCAAGGCGAAGCGTTGGCGCTGAAGCTGACGGACCAATTTCTGACGGATCTGTCTGTAGGGCTGATCAATTTGATCAGCTGCTTTGACCCAGAATTGGTATTGATCGGCGGCGGCATCAGTGCCAATCCTTATTTCTGGGAACGACTGCAGGCTCGCTTGACGATCACGGAAACACGGCATGAAGCGATCAATTATTTGCGCGGACAAACCATCGCACCTGTGCGTCCAGCGAAGCTGAAAAACGACGCCGGCTTGATCGGCGCAGTCTATCAGATCCATCAACAGCTGCACCGTTAAAAGTTCGGATATGCTATACTGGTGTAAATTGATTATCTAGGACAGCGAGGAACCAGCATGGCGCTTTTTGAACAATTAAACTTGAACAAGCTCTCTGCGGTAGAACAAGAAATCTACCGTTTTATCGTCAATCACTTAGAAAAGATCCCGTATATGCGTGTGCGCGACATTGCCGATGATGCTCATGTCTCTTCGACTTCGGTCTTTCGTTTTATTCAAAAAGTCGGCTTTCAGTCGTTTCCAGAATTTCGCTTCTATATCAAAAATCATTTAGAAAAAGCCCATTTTGATGCGCACCCTGAACACTTAGGTTTAGAAGCGCGCATCAAAGGCTTGAATATGCAGATCTTCCACCCTGATGCGGAATACCAAATACGAAAACTCGCCGAAGCGATGCGGGATGCCGATTTGATCTTATTTATGGGGATGGGGGCATCTGGTGCGATCGCGCAATACGTTGCCCGCAAACTAGCCAGCCTCGGTTACTTTAGCATCAGCATTGATGAGCTGACCTACCCGATCAAAAGCTTTTTACGAAAAGATCAAAAGAATGTTTTGGTTTTTTTGAGTGTCTCTGGTGAAACCAAAGAACTGATCGAAGTCATTACCGGTTTAGACAATCAGGCGATCGTGCAGAAGTACTGCATTACCCCAAATCGGGAAAGTACGTTGGCACGCCTGTGCGATTATTCGATCGAGTATGCGATCAAAGAGGAACGCAAAGACATCTTTCTTGATTTGACTAGTCAACTGCCTTCAGTAGCGATTTTAGAAACGCTGATCGGCTATTTGCAAGATTATCGTACCCATTCTTGATGGTTCAGTTTACTGAACCATCTTTTTTTGTAACACTGTGTTCCATCTGCGGAATTTTTTTCATTTCTTGAGAGATATGTACGGAATCCGTATCCGCTTACTTTTAGTCGTTTTCATTCGCTATAATGATGGCATCAATTAATGAAAGGTGTTATTATTATGCAAAAATTCAATGACCTGTTAGACCGCTCGTTGGTACCAATCGCAACAAAGTTGAACAATCAACGCCACGTAGCAGCGATCCGGGATGCATTCATGCTGATTTTCCCACTGACCATCGCTTCTTCTCTCGTTATTTTGGTCAACAATATTTTATTTTCCAATGAAAGTTTCATCGTGCAATTATTTCAACTGAATCGGCTTTTTCCTAATCTGGAAAGCGCCCAGCAAGTTCTAGCTTCCGTGGCGAACGGGACCATCAACATCATGAGTTTATTCATTGCGTTTCTTGTTGCCCAACTTTTAGCCAAGCATTTCCAAGCAGATGCTACGCTAGTTGGTTTGACAAGTGTCGCTGCCTTTATGATCTTGTACCCGACCTCCTTTGCAGTAGATGATGTCAATGTGATCTCCACACAATATTTAGGCGCCCAAGGGTTGTTTGTAGCTATGATCGTGGCTTGTTTGGTCGGTGAATTCTTGCCGAAGCTTTTCAAGGTCAAACGATTGCAGATCAAAATGCCTGAAATGGTACCACCAGCAGTTTCTCGTTCCTTTTCTGGTATGATTCCGATCGTGATCATCGTGGCAGTCACTGCTTTGATCAATTTCTTAGTTTTAATGATTGCACCAGAAGGCATCAATGAACTGATTTACAACGGGATCCAAAGTCCATTGCGGGATCTGGGGGGCAATGTCGTCGGTGTCTTGATCTTGGCATTCTTGCAAACCACGTTGTTTGCGATCGGGATCCATGGACCAAACACATTGAATGCGGTTCGTTCAGCGATTTTTACCGAACAAGATCTAGCTAACCTAGACTTTATCAACCAGGGCGGCTCCTTGTGGGACGTTCCTTACAAAGAAACCTGGGGCGTTTTAAATGATATGTTCGCAAATATGGGCGGAACTGGTATGACATTGGGCTTGATCATTGCGATCTTCATCGCTTCAAAACGTCCAGAACAACGTGAGATCGCTAAGATGTCCTTAGTTCCAGGAATTTTCCAAATCAATGAACCGATGATCTTCGGTCTACCGATCGTCTTGAATCCAATCATGATCATTCCGTTTATTTTGACACCAATGGTCAATATTTTGGTGGGTTATTTTGTCACTGTTGTCTGGCCGATCATGCCGACCCCAGCGATTGGGGTACCATGGACGACCCCAGGAATCATTAATCTCTTTTTAGGAACTGGAGGAAATGCGATCGCTGCGGTTGTCGGTGTCGTTTGTCTTGCGATTTCGGTCTTGATCTATTTGCCTTTCGTGATCGCCTCTAACCGTTCCCAGAAAGTAGAATTATAAGCAAACGAATGAGTCGAGGAGGAATGAAATTTATGTCCGCAAAAATGCCGAAAGATTTTTTATGGGGCGGCGCGATCGCTGCCCATCAAGCGGAAGGCGCTTGGAATGTTGCTGGCCGTGGAATGAGTACCGCCGATGTCATGACGGCCGGTGGCAACGGTATTCCCCGTAAAATCACCAAAGGAGTCATTGAAGGGGAATATTACCCGAACCATGAAGCCATTGACTTTTATCACCGTTACAAAGAAGATATCCAGTTATTCAAAGAACTGGGCTTGAAATGTCTACGGACATCGATTTCTTGGAGCCGGATCTATCCAACTGGAACAGAAGAAGAACCAAATGAAGCCGGTCTCCAATACTACGATGATCTTTTCGACGAATTGCAGGCAAATGGCATCGAACCCGTCATCACTTTGTCTCACTTTGAAATGCCTTATGCCCTCTATGAAGAATTTGGTGGGTTTGCTAACAAAGAAGTGATTCCCCTCTTTGTCAAATTCGCTAAGACTGTTTTTCAACGGTATCATGACAAAGTGACGTATTGGATGACTTTCAATGAGATCAATAATCAAGCAGATGGGCAAGAGCCGCTGCACGTTTGGACCAATTCTGCCATGATCATCGAGGATGACAGTCAAAAAGAAGCACTCGTCTTTCAAGCGGGCGTCAATGAGTTGATTGCCAGCGCGGCAGCCGTGATCGAAGGCAAAAAAATCAATCCAGAGTTTCAGATTGGTTGTATGATGGCCTATGTCCCGGTCTACCCCTACTCTTGTGCGCCAGCTGATTTGATGGCATCCGTCAAAGCCAATGAACGGCGCTATTTTTACAGCGACGTCCACGTACGAGGCAAGATCCCAACCTATGTGCAAAAATATTGGGCAAAAAAAGGCATCACGATTGAGATCACGCCCGAGGAACAAGCGCTATTAAAAGCAGGAACCGTTGATTATATTGGGTTCAGCTATTACATGTCAGGAACGATCTCAACCCTTGATGAAGTGGCTGGCACACCAACTGAGGATATCCCGGGAGCAAAAATCGTGAGTAATCCTTATATCAGTGCTTCTGATTGGGGCTGGCCTATCGATCCAGTCGGGTTGCGCTATGTGTTAAATACGATCTATCAACGCTATGACTTGCCGCTATTTATCGTAGAAAATGGCTTTGGTGCTTACGATCAATTAACCGATGAACAGCAAGTCCATGATGATTACCGCATCACTTACCTGAAAGAGCATATCGAACAGATGGAAAAAGCGGTGGTTGAAGATGGTGTACCGCTATTAGGTTATACGCCTTGGGGGATCATTGATATCGTCAGCTTCGGCAGCGGCGAAATGGAGAAACGCTATGGCATGATCTATGTCGACAAAGACAATACCGGCAAAGGAACCTTGAATCGTTTGAAAAAAGATTCCTTTGCGTGGTACCAGCAAGTAATCGCCTCTAATGGTGAAACGCTCTAATTACTGCTTCCATGACTAACACAAAAACCGCCCCCTCGTTTCGCCATCCTCCTTTTTACATTAGGAGCCTGGCAACGAGGGGCGTTTTTTTTATTAAAGAGGTGCGCCATTGCGAGGATGGCTTTTCTTATCATCACTAAACACTACCTCGATGCTTGTGGTACACTATAGCTATTCATTTACTTTTACGTTAAGGAGGAACTGCATGAAGCCGATATTTCGTCCGATCCAATCTCAAGATGATGCGCCATTAGCTGCTATCATTCGCAAAAGCTTGACCGACCACCAGTTGGCGGTTCCAGGAACTGCCTATTTTGATCCCGAGTTAGACCACTTAAGTGAATTTTATGCAGCAGATCCTGCTAGCCGCCATTATTTTGTCGTCACCGATGAATCGGGTATCCTTTTAGGCGGCGGTGGTCTTGCCACTTATGATTCAGAAGGGCAAATCGCCGAGCTGCAAAAATTTTATCTCAGTGATGCCGCCAAAGGGCAGCGCCTCAGCTATCCCCTGCTGGCGAAGATCGAGGCCAAAGCTTTTGAACTAGGCTATCGGCAACTCTATTTAGAATCCCATCATTCTTTAGAAGCTGCCTTGCATGTCTATCAAAAAGCCGGCTATCGCGCATTGTCCCAGCCACTATTGGCGGCACAGCATACCACGATGGATCGCTTTTATGTGAAAACACTAGAGCCGCAGCAACCAAATCAATGCAACAGCACCCACGGTTTGGACGGCGCCAACGGAAAGACCATAGAATAAAAAGCGCGGGCCTTCTTTTAAAAACTTGCGGAAATCCAGGCGCAAACCGATGGCTGCCAACGCCGTCGTTTCAAACCACGTACTGATAAAATGAGCGCCCTCATTCAACCAGCTAGGCAGCGGCAAGAAGCTGTTCAAGATACAGATGGTCAAGAAGCCCAACACATACCAAGGGATCGGCAGCCGCAGCTTGCCTTTGGCTTTGGTTTTGGTGGGGGTCTTTGTCGTCATTCGTTCAAAAACAATGACGACGACTGCCAACATGATGATGCGCGCGATTTTAAAGAGCATCGCGTATTTGACGGTGTCGGCATCAATCAAACTAGCCCCCGCCACGACTTGTCCGACGGATTGCAGCGTGCCACCAAGTAAGGCGCTTTTTTGCAACAGATCATCGCCGTATAAGGCCAATCCTAAAAACGGCAGCGTCAGCATCATCACTGTTCCTAAAAGATTGACCAAGGTGATGATCTGCCCTTTTTCTTCATCATCGGCATCAATGGCTGGTGCGATCGCCGCAATCGCAGAGGACCCGCAGACAGCGTTGCCGCCTGCCATCATCAGGCTCATCTTTTGATTAAAGCCCATTTTTTTCCCTATCAAATAAGCAGCGGTAATGACCAAACTCATCATCAGCAATATAAAGAGAAAGCCCCGAAGGCCCATTTCACTGATGGTCTGGAAAGTGACGGTAAAGCCCAGCAAAACCACCGAATATTCCAAGAGCCGACTTTCCGCAACCTTCGTTCCGACTTGATAGCGTTCTTGCTTGAACAGTGTATTTCCTAAAATGATTCCTAATAAAATAGCAAGGGTTGCTCCTCCTAATTTTGGCACAGCCAAAGCCATGATTCGGGCGATGACGGCTACCGAAAAGGATAGGAACAAACCGGGAAGTATCAAAGCTGTTTGTCGTTGCTTCATTGCTTTCATCCTTTCATATAACATCCATTATACACAGATTGACCGATCAGTAGGATTTATTGGTATAATAGTTATGATTGAATTTTCTAATGGAAGGGATTGCAATGTTAAAATTACTGGAGACCTTCAAGATGGTCTATGAAACAAAAAATTTTTCGAAAGCTGCCGAATTGCTGTTTATTTCGCAGCCCACGGTTTCTGCTCAGATCAAGCAGTTGGAACAAGACCTGGATACACCGCTTTTTTTACGCAATGGTCGCAAAAACGTGATCGCCACGCCCCAAGCAGAGTACCTTTACGAAAAGGCACTGAATTTATTGGATGAGTGGTCGACGATCGCCAGCGAGATCCATACCAACACGCAGCATCAAAGCCACTGTGCCCTAGGCATCTCTCATACCTATGCGATGGCCTTGATGCCTGACTTGATGATTGCTTTATACAACGCCTTTCCCACGGTGCGTTTTCGGGTATCGATGATGAACTCCGCTGAAGTCTTAACAGCGCTTGAGCAACATCAACTAGATTTAGGGATCATTGAAAAACCCTTATCTGCACCAAGTATTTTGCGTTTCCCGATTTTGAAAGATCAGCTCGTCTTAGCTGGTGATCCCCAAGTCGGTCCTTGGCTCGTCCGAGAAGCGAGTTCTGGTGTCTACTATTACACTAAGCGCTATCTAGAGGAACAAAATATTCAAGGACCGATCATTGAGATCGCCAGCAATGAATTGATCGTCGCTTTACTGAAACAAGGCTTCGGCTGTTCGATCCTTTCCAAGCGAGCCGCCCACGGCATTGGCTATCAACTGCTGGATAAAAATTTTGAGCGGCAATTTTACCTCATCCAGCGCAAAGCCGTCACAGAACCAGCCATCGAGGGATTGCGGACCTTCATTCAGGAGTGGTCGCAAGAGGATTCCTCACAAGCAGAAAGCAAATAAATTCACTTGTTTTTAAGGGAGGAAACCACCGCCTCGTGGGATTTCTTAACCTTTTCTTACGATTACGCTTCCTCGCTGCCGATCTGGCCCGTTTGATTGTTTCTTAAGAAATTTGTGCTAAAATGAAGAGTACTGGCTATGGGCTCTAACGTTCCCCTTTTCGGTGGATCTTAGACCGCCCTTTGACTACTTTTGCAGTTCGTGAGCAAACCAGTAAGAAAGGATCTTGAAATGAACGAACAAATCAAGAACAAATTAGCGCTGCTTCCTGACCAACCCGGTTGTTATTTAATGAAAGATAAAAATAACAAAATCATCTATGTTGGGAAAGCCAAAATTTTAAAAAATCGTGTCCGTTCGTACTTTACCGGCAGTCACGATACGAAAACCGAACGGCTCGTTCAAGAAATCAATGATTTTGAGTACGTCGTTACCGAATCAAATACGGAAGCCTTATTGCTGGAAATCAATTTGATTCAAAAAAACAAACCGAAATACAATATCATGCTAAAGGACGACAAGTCATATCCTTTTATTAAAGTGACCAAAGAGCGCTATCCGCGTCTGATCATCACTCGTAAAGTTTTAAAAGACGGGGCTTTATATTTTGGCCCCTATCCTGATGCACGAGCAGCCAACGAAACCAAACGGGTGCTGGATCGCCTCTTTCCATTGCGAAAATGCGGTCCTTCTCAAAAGCGGCCTTGTCTTTATTATCATTTGGGTCAATGCGTCTGTCCTTATGTCAACAATGTAGATCCCAAGGATTATCAGAAGATCGTTGATCAAGTCAAACACTTTTTCCACGGCGGTCACGTCGATATTTTGAAAGACCTGAAAGAGAAGATGGGCGAAGCCATTGAAACGTTAGAGTTTGAACGAGCGGCTGAGCTGCGGGATCAGATCCAAGCAATCGATACCGTCATGACGCGACAAAAAATGACTCTGACAGATCTGATGGACCGTGATGTCTTTGGCTACAGTGTCGACAAAGGCTGGATGTGTGTCCAAGTCTTTTTTATCCGTCAAGGAAAGCTGATCGAACGAGAAGTCTCTTTGTTTCCTTTCTACAATGAAGCGGATGAGGATTTCTTGACCTTCGTCGGCCAGTTTTACCAAAAGAATGAGCACTTCATTCCCAAAGAAGTCTTTGTTCCGCAAAATGTCGATGCTGCCCCATTAGAAGCGCTGCTGGAAACCAAAGTCCTGCAGCCCCAACGAGGCGACAAAAAGAAATTGGTCGATTTGGCCAATAAAAATGCCCGCATTGCCTTGGCACAAAAATTTGCGTTGATCGAGCGTACTGAAGAACGGACGATCGGTGCAGTGGATCGTCTAGGCGAAGCCATGGGGATCGCGACACCTTATCGGATCGAAGCCTTCGATAACTCCCACATCATGGGGACCGACCCGGTGTCTGCAATGGTGGTTTTTGTCGACGGGAAGCCGTTTAAAGATGATTATCGGAAATATAAGATCCGTACCGCACAAGGCGGCGACGATTATGGCTCTATGCAAGAAGTCATCTATCGCCGATACTCTCGTGTCCTAAAAGAAAACCTGCCTTTTCCTGATCTGATCATCATCGATGGTGGGAAAGCCCAAGTCGGTGCTGCCCAAGAAGTGCTGTATAACCAGCTAGGTTTAGATATTCCCGTTGCCGGTTTAGTGAAGAACAACAAACACAAAACCAGCGAGTTGATTTTCGGGGAGTTTTTAGATCCGATCCAGCTGGAACGCAATTCTGTGGAATTCTTTTTGCTGCAACGGATCCAAGATGAGGTCCATCGTTTTGCGATCACCTTCCATCGCCAATTGCGCAGTAAAAACAGCTTTTCTTCCAAACTGGATGAAATTCCTGGCTTAGGACCAAAACGCAAGCAACAGCTGATGAAAACCTTCAAGTCGTTAAAAAACATCCAAGCAGCTTCCGTGGAAGAGATCCAGCAAGCTGGCATCCCCAAAGCCGTTGCGGAAACTATCTTAGCCAAACTAGGCGATCAAAATCAACCCACTTCTTAAGTCAAAACAAAAACGCTTCATAGCCAACAGTAGCTATGAAGCGTTTTTTCATTGAAGAAGCATTTTGTAAGCCGTTACTTTTTGCGGTGCTGTAACAGATCAGGCTTCATGTCTAACATGGAATAGCCACGAACATCATACCGATTGCGGCTGCAGGAATAGTCCACTGGACGTCCCGATTCTAAATAGATGATCTGTTCTAATTCCAATACTGGGTCATCTGCTTGGCACGCTAAATAGGTTTGATCGTATTCATCGCTTTTGGCAGCCTGAAAGGTCCGATAAGCACCAGCAAATTTGTAGCCTAAATCTTGCAGTAGATAGTCATAGACGGATTCTTCCAAGATTTCTTTCGTCAAACCGCTGACCAGATCCAACGGCATATAGGAATGCTCGAGTATGTATGGATTGCCTTCTAAGATCCGCAAACGGATCACATGATAGATTGGTTGTTCGGCAGTGATCTGAAGCATCTCTTGAATTCTTGTTGTAGGAAAACAGACTTCAAAGGTGATGACTTGGCTAGTCAATGTCCGTTTTTCTTGTTTCATCTGATAGCTCAGGCCTTTGTATTCTGTCACCGATGAGGTATCTTTGCCCCAAAAGGAATGATTCAAAACTTTGGTCCCTAAGCCGCGCTTTGTCAGCAGCAAGCCTTCCATAATCAGGATATTCACCGCATTTTTAATCGTCATTCGGCTGACGCCAAACTCTTCCACTAACTCTGTTTGATAAGGTAAAAGACTGTCTTTCGGATAAGTTCCGTCCTTGATTCTTTTACGCAGAACATCTGCGATCTCCATATATTTGGGCATTTTGCCACCTCCAAAACGTGTGTTGTATTGTATTGATTGAAAAACGATAAAAGAACCGGCCAAACGAAAAGAGTGTCATCACACCACTGCACCTTCCAATGAAGCAGTGTGATAAGGGGTATTGCACTCTGATCGCGGCCGGATAAGGTCTATTACGTTTGGCGCTTGTTTCTAATCGACTCGATCAGACATTACGCATTTTTTAAACGGCGTGTTTCTTGAATTTGCGCCATTTTCACGAACGGCAAGTAGATAACGATTGACAAGATCAAGTTAACAGCTGCCAAGATTCCGCCAGCAATACTTTGTGTCGACAAAATACCGCCGATGATTGGTGGCGTCGTCCATGGTGCGATGACGGTACTTGCAGGAACTAAGCCAGTTGCGGTTGCAAAATAAGCAGTCGTTACTAAAACAAGTGGGGTCAACACATATGGGATGAACAAGATTGGGTTTAAGACAACTGGTAACCCAAACATCACTGGTTCATTGATCATAAACACACCTGGTGCAACGGATAGTTTTGCGACAGTCATATATGCTTTATGATGACGAGCAACTAAAAAGATCGCAATCAAAAGACCTAGTGTCGCACCTGTTCCGCCGATGTTCACGAAAGAATCAAAGAATGGTTTGTTCACGATATAAGGCAAATCTGTTCCTGCTTCTAATGCTCGTGCGTTTGCTTCGATCGCTGGCACATTGATCGTTTGCATGAACGGGTCGATGATGTTGGCACCATGTAAACCAAAGAACCATAAGAATGCAGAGATAAAACCTAATAGCAAAGCAGCTGGGTAAGAGTTTGCCAAGCCCATGAATGGTTGTTGCACCAATTCATAGAAGGACAATACGATACTTGTCACACCAAATGCTTGGAAAATTGCTGTAAACAAAGCAAAGATCGATACGGTGATCATTGCTGGGAATAATGCAGCAAATGAACGTGAGACTGCTGGTGGTACTCCATCAGGCATGTTGATGACTAAGCGTGGGTTGCCAGCTAGACGACGGAAGATCTCAGTAGAAATGATCGATACGATTAATGCTAAAAATAATCCTTGAGAACCAAGTCCGGCAGCTGTTAACAAACCATCTGGGCCTGTCGCCATTGCACCTAATGCGAAGAAACTTGCAACTGAGATCGCCCCAGCACCTAATGCGTCTTGATTGTAGCTTTTAGCTAAATTATACGCTACTGTGAAAGCGATTAACAGACCAAGTATTGAAAAAGTACCTGCTGACAAGTTGTTCCCAAAGGCTTGCCATGTTCCTTCACCAAAAATGCCATTCATAAAATCAATATAGGCAGGGATTGGTAAGTTGTTGATCAATACCCCAAAAGAGCCTAAGATCATCAACGGCATCGTTACGATAAATCCGTCACGAATGGCCACTAGATGTCTTTGAGAGCCTATTTTAGAAGCGATCGGAATAAAGTGCTTCTCCATAAATCCAATAAATTTATCCATTGTTTTTTCTCCTTTCAAACCCTAAACAAAATAATGAAACCGATTTCTACTAAAGAATACCACGAGAACGTTTCCATGTCTAGTCTTTTCTTTATCAAAACTGTGCTTTTATTTAACCCAGCTTATCATTTGCAAAAACAGGTGGTTTTTTAATAGAATCCCCCCTTTGAAATCAGCCAGAAAAAATCCGCGATTTTACACAAAAAAAGCAATGCTGATTCCAACAGCATTGCTTTTTTCATTGTTATTAAAAGCCGTTATTATCTGATACTTCTTTAAACCAACGACCTGATTTTTTCACCGTTCGTTTAGCATCATTTGCTAAGTCAACGGAGATAAATCCGTAACGGTTCTTGTAAGCATTGGTCCATGACCAGTTGTCCATGCAGGTCCACATATGGTAGCCAACACAATTGGTTCCTTCTTGGATCGCTTGGTGGACGTACTTCAAGTGGTCAGAGACAAATTCGATGCGGTAATCATCTTCGATCACGCCATCAGCATTAACGAAACGTTCTTCTCCTTCGACACCCATGCCATTTTCAGAAATGTAGCACTTGATATTGCCATAGTTTTCTCGCGTGTTCGTCAAAATATCATAGATCCCTTTTTCATAGATTTCCCATCCACGATACGGGTTCATTTTCTTGTTCGGCATATCATAGTTATCAAAGTAATCATCAGGCATTGGACTTTTCGCTTCATCGATCGGTGATTCTTTCTTCATGATACGACGAGGTTGGTAATAATTGATCCCCAACAAGTCGATCGTGTTTTCGCGAATCGTTTGTAAATCATCGGCTTCCATCGCTGGTACCATATCCAATTCCTTGACGATGGTCACTAATTCTTCTGGGAACGTGCCTTTGACCGCAGGGTCTAAGAAAGAACGATTAAAGAAGGCATCCGCGATTTGCGCTGCTTTGACATCCTCTGGATCGTTCTCATCTCTTGGATAGCTTGGCGTCAAGTTCAAGATGATGCCGATCTCCCCATCAAGGTTCATCTCATGATAGACTTTGATGGCTTTAGCACTCGCCAACGTTTCGTGGAACCCAACTTGGACTGCATGTTTCATGTTGATCTCATTTGGATAATGGAATTGGTAAAGATAGCCGCCTTCAACAGGGACGATCGGTTCATTATGAGTGAACCATTTCTTGACACGATCACCAAATAATGTAAAGCAGGTTTGCGCAAATGCGACATAGGCATCCACGGTCTCTCGGTTCAACCAGCCGCCTTTTTCTTGCAGCGCCATCGGCATATCGAAGTGGTAAAGGTTCATGAAAGGTTCGATCCCGTTGGCGATCAACTCATCAATGTAGGCATTGTAAAAATCAACGGCTTTTTGATTGACTTCTCCTTTGCCTTGCGGGAAGAGACGACTCCATTGGATCGACGTCCGAAACGTCGTATGGCCGGTTTCTTTCATTAGTTGAATATCTTCTTGATAGCGTGTATAGACTTGCGAGGTTTTTTCAGGACCTACCTCATTGAAAAATTTCTCTGGTTCTTGCTGATACCAGTAATCCCAGATGCTTGCCCCTTTGCCATCGCCTTCAAATACACCTTCTGTTTGTGGGCCACTAGCGGCTGACCCCCACCAAAAGCCTGCTGGAAATTGATAATCCATCTTCATTCACTCCTCATTTTTTCTTTGCTGCCCTAATCATAAAGGAAGCAGTTACAAAAATCAATCTTTTTTAAAATAAATGTATAGACATTTAAAATAAAACATGATACATTATCAATGTAATCGATTGCAAAAAGAAATTTAAGGAGTGAAATAATAATGAATGGTTTTATGGACAAGTTATCTGAAAAGATTTTGCCCTTGGCGAATGCCTTAGGACAAAATCGCTACCTGACCGTCTTGCGGGACGCGTTTATGCTTTCGTTCCCAATCACTATGTTTGGATCGATCGTGGTCGTTTTAAACAACCTGCCCTTCTTCAGTGATGCCACTAAAGGAATATTAGGAACACTGTTTGGCAATGGGCAAAATGCAACAATGAGTATCATGACTGTTTTCGTTACTTTCGGTATTGGCTATTATTTATCAAAATCATATGATGTGGAAGGGATTTTTGGTGGTGCCGTTTCGTTTGCCAGCTTTTTGATCTTGACTCCTTTCTTTATGACTACTGAATCTGGCGAAACGATCTCCGGTGTGCTGTCTCTTGATCGTCTTGGCGCAAAAGGGATGTTTATCGGGATGATCGCAGCATTTTTGGCAGCTGAAATCTATTGCCGCATCACAAAACGCGGCTGGCAGATCAAAATGCCTGATGGGGTACCACCAGCAGTTTCTAAATCTTTTGCCGCTTTGATTCCAGCAATTATCACTTTAACGGTATTCTTAGTGATCAATGCCATCATGACGGGTGTCTTCAATGCCAACTTGCATGACCTGGTTTATGAATTGATCCAAAAACCATTGACTGGACTAGGCAGCAGCTTGCCAGCAACTCTATTGGCTTTGTTCTTTGTTCAATTCCTTTGGTTCTTCGGTCTACATGGTCAAATCATCGTCAACTCTGTGATGGACCCGATTTGGAATACATTGATGTTAGACAACTTAGAAGCGTATCAAAATGGGGATGCACTGCCGCATATCGTCACAAAACCATTTATGGAAACCTTTACTGTTGGATTAGGCGGTTCTGGTATGACGTTAGCCGTTGTTATCTTGATGGCTTTCGTATTGAAGAAAAAACAATACCGCGATGTGGGTCGTTTGGCTTTAGCACCAGGGATCTTTAACGTTAACGAACCAGCCATCTTCGGTATGCCGATCGTCTTGAATGCGACGATCCTGATTCCTTGGGTCGTGGCACCTCTTGTGGTAACGACCTTCAACTACTTAGTGATGGCGGCTGGACTTGTTCCTGCACCAACTGGTGTTTCTGTCCCTTGGACCGTTCCAGTGGTCTTCAGTGGTGTCTTAGCAACCAACTCTTGGTTAGGTGGTTTGCTGCAAGTCATTGACGTGGTGATCGTCGGCTTGATCTGGTATCCATTCTTACGTGTGTTAGATCGTCAAGCAGAACCATCAATCGATTAAGCGCAACGGCTGGCTGAATTTTTTCAGTCAGCCGTTCTTTTTATAAAAAAACCAAGGTTTGATTGTCGAAACCGCTTTTTTCAGCTATACTTCTTGCGAGGTGATCAGATGCCAAAATACCAAGAAATTGCCAATATTTTACGCACACGTATCAAAAACAAAACGTATCCGCCTGACAGCTTACTGCCGAATCAAACTGATTTAGTCGAGGAATTCGGAGTCAGCCGGATGACCGTCAAAAAAGCCATCGGTATTTTAGCCATGGAAGGACTGGTTTATTCTCAGCGGGGCGCTGGAACAAAAATATTGAACCACCCATTCTTAAAAAAAGACACCACTGCTTTAACGGTCTAT
Organism: Enterococcus casseliflavus; assembly: GCF_029215545.1. Classification (NCBI taxonomy): domain Bacteria; kingdom Bacillati; phylum Bacillota; class Bacilli; order Lactobacillales; family Enterococcaceae; genus Enterococcus; species Enterococcus casseliflavus. The sequence goes on from NZ_CP119393.1 coordinate 3,505,840, forward strand.
GAAGGCTTGTCAACGGAAATGGGCAAAGCTGGCCGCAAGCTAGTCAGTCAGGTCATCGATTTTCAAGTCGAATTTCCTGACCAAACGATCCAAGAAAAGTTGATGTTAACGGAAGAACAACCGATCTATAGTATTGTCCGCTTGCGGATTCTTGAAGACCAGCCGTTTATTTTAGAATATACCTATATGCCCGTCCATTTGGTGCCCAATTTAACTCGTGGCCATTTAGAAAGTTCTATCTATCGTTATGTCAAAGAGGAACTAGGGGTCCAGTTTGCTGGCGCCTACCGCACCATCGCCGCTGATAAAAGTACTGCGTACGATCAACAGTATTTGGACTGTAAAGCCGATGATCCGGTCTTAGAGATCGAACAGATCGTCTATCAGAAAAATGGCTCACCCATCGAATTTTCCCGTAGTCGCAACCGTTATGACGTGCGGGCCTACTCTTATTTAGATGTCCAGCACTAAAAAGACCTGCCCACGGTTTTCTTCCATCAGAAACCGTGGGCAGGTCTTTTTGTTGGTGCATTCGTTGCTTCGGTTATTTTTTCGCTGAGGGTTGGAATCGTTTCAGCCGCAAGGCATTTAATAAAACGGATACCGAGCTGAAGCTCATGGCCGCCCCAGCGATCATTGGATTGAGCAAGGGGCCGCCGAAAAGATGCAGCACACCCATTGCAACAGGGATGCCTAAGACGTTATAAGCAAAAGCCCAGAAAAGATTTTCTTTGATGTTTTTGATTGTTGCCCGACTTAACTCGATCGCGGATGGGACGTCCATTAGATCGCTGCGCATCAGTACGATGTCTGCCGATTCGATGGCGACATCGGTACCAGAGCCGATCGCGATCCCTACATCGGCTTGGGCTAACGCGGGCGCATCATTGATCCCGTCACCTACCATCGCAACCTTTTGGCCTTTGGCTTGCAGGCCAGCTACTTTGGCGGCTTTATCTTCTGGCAAGACGTCACTGATCACTTCATCGATACCGACTTGTTTGGCGATGGCTTGGGCCGTTCGGGCATTGTCGCCCGTGATCATTGCTACGTACAAGCCCATTTGATGCAACCGTTCAATGGCTTTTCGACTGCTTTCTTTGATAGTATCTGCCACAGCGATGATCCCGATCGCTTCGCCGTCTTTGGCAACATACATCGGTGTTTTCCCTTCGTGAGCCAATTGTTGGGCTTGCTCGATCAGGCCATCGATGGCAACGTTTTGTTTTTCCAACCATTTCTGGTTGCCTAATAGGACTGGACTGCCAGCGATCGTTCCTTGAATCCCATGCCCTGGGATCGCTTCAAACCCGTCAACTTCTTGTAGGGCGAGAGCTTGCGTTCGGGCTTCGATCACAATGGCTTCGCCTAATGGATGTTCTGAGCCTTTTTCAACAGAAGCCGCCAGCTGCAGCAATTCCGTCGGCGTGTGATTGCCTGCAGGCAGGAGATCTGTTACGACTGGTTTGCCTTCTGTGATCGTGCCCGTTTTATCAAAGACGATCGTCGTCACGTTTCTAGCTGTTTCTAACGCATCGCCGCTTTTGATCAAGACGCCATTTTCTGCCCCTTTGCCCGCACCCACCATGATGGCGGTCGGTGTCGCTAATCCTAAGGCACACGGACAGGCAATCACTAATACAGAGATCGTAATGGTCAATGAGAAGATCCAGGTTTCTTGTCCTAAGAAAAACCAGGCAAGTCCTGCAAAAACCGCCAAGACCATGACGATCGGGACAAACACACCCGAAACTTTGTCAGCCATGCGAGCAATCGGCGCTTTGGAGCCTTGGGCATTTTCTACTAACTGAATGATTTGCGCTAACGTTGAATCTTCTCCCACATTGGTGGCTTCATATTGAAAGGAGCCGTTTTTGTTGATGCTGGCGCCGATCACGCGATCACCGACTTGTTTTTCGATAGGTAAGCTTTCTCCAGTAATCATTGATTCATCGATGGCAGAGCGGCCTTGGGTAACGATCCCATCCACAGGAATCTTCTCACCAGGTCGTACGATTAAGATATCGCCAGCTGCGACTTCTTCAATACCCACTTCGACTTCTTCGGCTTGATTCCCGCTGCCGCGGAGCACGCGGGCTTTTTTCGGTGCGAGATCCAACAACTTCTTGATAGCTTCGGAGGTTTTGCCCTTCGAGACCGACTCAAGGTATTTTCCTAAAGTAACTAATGCCAAAATAACGGCGGCCGTTTCATAGTACAAGTGCATCGCATAGTGGGTCGTGCCCAGGTAGACCATCACGGTCCCATAAATACTATAAAAGAAGGCAGCACTGGTTCCCAATGCGACGAGGGAATCCATATTGGGATGGCCTTTCCAAAGCGCTTTGAAACCAGCAATGTAAAAGGCGCGACCGAGGACCATCACCGGTAAGACCAAAAGCAATTGAGTGGTAACGAAATTGACTGGATAGGCCATCGGATCTAAAAAGCCAGGGATCGGCAAACCGATCATTTCCCCCATCGTCAAATAGAACAAGGGGATCGTAAAGAGCGCTGAAAGCCAAAACCGTTGCCATAAAGCACGAATCTCTGCCTGTTTTGAATCCGCCTTGTCGGCAGAAGCGGTCGGCAGCTGTGCATCATAGCCCGCCTCTTTCACGGCAGCTGCGATCTTCGCGGCGGTCACTTGATCTTGTTGATAGCTGACCGTCAGTTTTTCTGTTGCCAGATTGACGGAGGCTTGCTCCACACCCGCTAATTTTTGGACAGCTTTTTCTACTGTTTGGGCACAAGACGCACAGGTCATGCCCGAGATGGCAAAGGTCTCTTGTCTTTGAGAGCCGATCAGTTGATAGCCCGCTGCTTTGATGGCCGCAGCGAGTGTTTCTTCGGTGAGCTGCTGCTCATCATAACGAATATGTAATTTTTCAGTAGCCAAATTGACAGCTGCTTGGTCGACCCCCGCCAGCTTGCTGACAGTTTTTTCGACGGTCTGGGAACAAGACGCACAGGTCATCCCTTTTACTCCATAATTCTTTTCGATCATTGTTTCCTTCCTCCTTGCTTGCTATGCAAACCCATTAACCTTTTATGTTTACAGTTGTAATCTTCTTCTACTTTACAATTATCGTTTACACTTGTCAACGATAATACTCAAAAAAAGGACGTTCTCCTTTGAAGCGGCCCAAAACGCGAGACTTTTGGTCTACCTTTGGGCGGTCGCTACAGGTGGAACGTACTTTTTTCTAAGAAACGATCACTGCCGTTGCAGGGGTCGTTTCGCTTATTCAGGTATTGGTTTTAGGAGGCTAGCACTCTTGCCCGTTGGTTTTGATCAGCTCTTGGTACCAGTAGAAGCTGTCTTTCTTGTAGCGTGCCAAAGATCCTTCTTGCGTTTCATCTTGGTCAACATAGACAAAGCCATAGCGTTTTTGGTAGCCGTTCAACCAGCTTAGCAAATCAGTGAAGGACCAGGTGCAATAGCCAAGAACTTCCGCGCCGTCGCTGATCGCTTCTTTAATGGCATGGACATGCCCTGCTAAATAATCGATGCGGTATTGGTCATGGATTTGATGATCGTCGGTTAGTTTGTCGTATTCACCAAGTCCGTTTTCGGTAATGATCACAGGCACCCGATAACGGCTAGTGATTCGTCGTAAAGCGATCCGCAGCCCTTGAGGATCGATCTCCCAATCCCAATTCGTCCGTTCCACAAATGGATTTTCGGCTTTTTTGAACATTCCTGGTGTCCCGGTTTCTTCGGAGCTGCCTTTTTTCCCAGTGGTGTTCATTTTCCCCGCTCCGACTCCATCTAATGGATTGTAGGCATTTGTTGCTGTTTGGTAATAGTTGATCCCTAAGAAATCTGGTTTTGCTGAACGCAGCAAGTCCATATCTCCTGGTTCGATCGTTGGTGCGATCCCTTGCTCTTTCAAGTAATTCATTGCCGCAATCGGGTATTCGCCCCATAGATAGACGTCTAACCAATAATGCGCCATCAAGTCTTCCGCGTTTTCAGCTGCCAAAATATTTTTCGGGTCGCTGTTGATTGGGTAGTTCGGTGAGTAGGCGAAACTTGGTCCGATTTTCCCTGGGATTTTCATCTCATGGAACTTGTTGATCACCGAAGCATTCGCCAAGTTAGCGATATGATTGACTTCATACATCCGTTTAGGATCGGTCACTCCTGGTGGATGGGCAGCTAAAAGATAGCCTAACGAAGTAAAGATATTTTGTTCATTCAAGCTGACCCAATAGTGGACTTTGCCGCGAAAGGCTTCAAACAATACGGCCGCATAGTTGGTGAAATCTTCAATGATTTTGCGAGATTCCCAGCCACCATATTCTTCTTGCAAAGCTCGTGGCAGATCCCAATGGTACAAGGTCACCATCGGTTCGATCCCTGCTTTTATCAGTTCATCGATCAATGCTAAATAAAAGTCTAACCCTGCTTGATTGACTTCTCCTCGTCCTTCTGGAAAAATCCGTGTCCAAGCAATGGAAAAACGATAGGTTTTCAATCCTTGTTCTTTCATCAAGGCAACATCTTCTTTGAAGCGGTGGTAATGGTCGACTGCGACATCTCCGTTAGTTGCTTTAAAGGTTTTTCCTGGAATGCGGACAAAATCGTCCCAAACCGAAGCTCCTTTGCCGTCTTCTTGCCATGCGCCTTCTACTTGATAGGCTGCTGATGCTGAACCCCATAAAAAATCATTGGGGAATTCTTTTAGTTGTTTGTGATCCAATTGTTTCCCTTCTTTCTGTTTGATGATACCCCTTTCTTAAGTATACCGATAATTGCCTGATTTGTCATAAGAAGATTTTGTACCTATGCCAAGAAAGTCGATGGCACGCAAAAAACATCCTTGCAAGCAGTGGCGTTCTCCTTGCAAGGATGTGGACTAGCTATGGATCATGCATCAAATTGTGCCTGATAGAGTGCGGCGTAACGCCCCTCTTTGGCTACTAATTCTTCGTGGGTCCCTTGCTCTACGATATTCCCCTGTTCCACCACGAGGATCGTATCAGCATGTCGAATCGTGGACAAGCGATGGGCGATCACAAAGGAGGTTTTGCCTTTCATCAATTTGGTCATCGCTGCTTGGATCAGCAGCTCTGTTTGCGTGTCGACATTCGATGTGGCTTCATCAAGAATCAACAGATCGGCATCCAACAGCATTGCTCGTGCAATCGTCAACAGCTGTTTTTGCCCTTGTGAGATACCGGTTCCGTCTTCAGAGATCAAAGTATCATAGCCTTTTGGCAGGCTCATAATAAAGTCATGGATATGGGCGGCTTGTGCAGCAGCTTGGACTTCTGCCAACGTCGCATTCGCCTTGCCGTAGGCCAAATTGTCGAAAACCGTTCCCGTGAACAACCAGGTATCTTGCAGCACCATCGCATAGCTTTGCCGTAGGCTGCGACGTGTCGCTTGGCGGATATTTTTACCGTCTAACCGAATCGCTCCTTGGTCAGGGTCATAAAACCGCATCAAGAGGTTCACGATGGTGGTTTTCCCGGCTCCGGTCGGTCCGACGATCGCGACCAAGCTGCCAGCTGGTACTTGTAGCGAAAGGTCTTTGATGATGGGCTGCTGTGCTTGATAGCCGAAGGTCACATGGTCAAAGGCGACATCACCAGACACCTCGTGGTATTCGTAGGCTCCAGGAACATCAGAAACTTCAGGTTCTTCATCCAGCAAACGGAAGATCCGTTCTGCCGCCGCCAATGCTGATTGCAAATCGCTGAAGATGTTGGCTAACTCATTGATTGGTCCTGAGAATTTTCTGGAGTAAAGAACAAAGGAAGAAACATTCCCTAATGTCAGATGACCGAACAAAAACAGCAAAGCGCCAAACATACTGATCAAGGACAACGACAGATTGTTGATAAAGTTGATGGAAGGACCAGTCATACTGCCGTAGTACTCAGCATTGTAATAGGCATCCACCGCTTCTTGGTTTTTTTCGTCAAAACGGCTGATGATCGCTTCTTCTTGGTTATACAGCTTGATCGTTTGCTGACCAGAAATAATCTCTTCCACAAAGCCGTTCAGTTCGCCTAATTTGCGAGAACGACGGCGAAACAATGGTTGAAATTTGCTCATCAAAAAGCGGGTCAAAAAGATCGAAGCGGGAACCGTTACGACAAAAATCAGCACCAGCAGCGGCGAAATCAAAACCATCATCACAAACGAACCAATGATCGTCACAAGACTGCTGAGGACTTGAATGGCATCGCTGGCCAATGACGTATTGATGGTATCGACATCATAACTGATGCGGCTGATGATATCCCCAGTGGCGACTCGGTCAAAATACCCAACCGGCAGTTCGGTGATTTTATCAAAAATCGCCTTGCGCATCGCTGCCACCACCCGCTGACTCAAGCGGATCATCATGAGCGAAATCAGATAACTAAGAAGGGAAGACGCAAGATAAAACAGCAGCATCAGCCCACAATAAAAGAAGACTCGGTCAAAAATGACCTTGCCGGGACCCGGTTGAATGGCATCAATGGCGTACCCTGAAAGCAACGGTCCCACCAAGGCGAAAATGTTGCTGGCCATCATCAATACAGCGGCTGCCAGCAGGAGACCTTTGTACTCGTAGAGATAGCCCCACAAACGCCGTAGTGTTTTCTTACTATCCTGCGGTTTTTCCGTTTTTTTCTTCGGCATCGTCGGCACCTCCTGTCTGACCTTGATAAATGGCTTGGTAGATCGCATTTTCTGCTAGTAATTCTTGGTGACTGCCAAAGCCGTTCATTTGCCCGTTTTCCAGTACCAAAATTTTGTCGGCATGCTGGATCGAGCTGATCCGCTGCGCGATCAAGACCGTCGTCGTCTGTTGAAACTGCTGTCTCAGGACCTTGCGCAACTGAGCGTCGGTCCGATAATCCAGCGCACTGGCAGAATCATCCAAAATCAAAATCTCTGGATCCCCCGCCAAGGCCCGCGATAACAAGACCCGCTGCTTTTGACCCCCGCTTAAATTGCTGCCTTTAGCATGCAGTGGATGAGCTAAGCGCTTGGGTAGTTGATTGATAAACTCCTTGGCTTGGGCGCGAGCCGCCGCTTCTTCGATCTGTTCTTTAGAAAACCGCCGACCAAAAGCGATATTTTCTTCGATCGTTTCCGCAAAAAGCACGTCTTTTTGTAAGACGACACCGAATAACTGATGCAGCTCCGTCGGATCGATGGAGCGAATGTCGCGACCAGCGATGCGAATCATGCCCTTCGTTGGGTCATAGAGCCGCAGCAGTAGTTTGACGATCGTTGATTTTCCACTACCAGTCGCACCGATAATCCCTAAGGTTTCTCCCGGCTGCAAGGAAAAATCGATGTCTTTCAGCACCTGGGTACCGTTAGGATAGGTGAAGGAAACTTTTTCAAAAACAATATGCGCAGACTCTTCTTTGACAGGCGCCTCAATGACTTGCATATTTTGCGGCAGGCGCAAGACGGATTGGATTCGATCGGCAGAAGCCAGCCCCTTCGACACGATCACAAAGATGCGCGTGATACTGAGCATGGCATTCAAAATGATCGTAAAATAAGTCAAAAAGGCGATGATGACGCCTGGTTGGGTCAATCCTTGATTGACGCGAAAGGCACTGACGACGATCACTAGCGTCAGTCCGATATTCAAAAATAGGTCCATCAGGGGCGGTGTCGCAGCCATCGTTCGATTAGCGGTAGTTTCCGCAGCTACTACGTCTTGGTTGACGTGGTCAAAGCGCTTTTTCTCGTAATCTGCTTTGGACAAGGCCTTGATCACCCGAGCCCCAGTCACATTTTCACGGACAGTTCGCACCAACACATCCACTTGCTTTTGCAATGAGGCAAACAAGGGGATCCCCCGTTTCGAGATCGTGACTGCCGCCACTAAAGTGAAGGGCAAGACGCCTACTAAGACCAGCGTCAACACGGGATCTAATGTGGCAGTGATCATGATCCCCCCTAATAACAGAATCGGGGCACGAATCCCCATCCGTTGGATCATGCCTACCGTTTGATGGATGTTGTAAGTGTCTGTCGTCAAGCGAGACACCAAGGAAGGGATCCCGACTTCTTCGACTTGCGGAATCGACAGATAGGAAACTTTTTCAAATAAATCATGGCGTATACTGCCGGTGGTATCGCGAGCAACACTGGAGGCCATCCGATTGGCGATGATATTGGTGACGACTGCGATGATGGAGCAGACCACCATCGCCCCACCCCAAGCAAAAATCGCAGATACCTGCTTCGTGGGGATCACAGAATCGATGATATACGCCAAAATCCAAGGCAATAGCAAGTCCATCAGGGAGCCGAAGAATTTGATACTGACGCCAAGGGAGATGCGGCCGATATAGGGTTTTAAATATTGAGTCAAAAGATTCATTCCATCGCCTCATCTTTCGCTAAAAGCCGCTGGGAATTTTCTTTGACGATTTCCAGATCGGCGATCAACTGCTGCTGTTGGGCAGCAGAAAAACCTGCTACGACTTGTTCATTCCAGCTTTGAAGCAGCTGTTGGATCGCTGGTTGGACGGCGAGTGCTTTTTCGGTTGGATAAACCAGTAATTGTCGTTTGTCGGTGGGACTGCTGGTTCTAGTGACAAATCCTCGTTCTTCTAGGATTGCTAGTTGACGGGCAACATTGCTTTTATTCACAAAAATCTTCTTGGCTAATGCTTCTTGACTGATCCCCGGTTGGCGGCAAATGTTTAAGATATAGGTATGATGCATCCCGCCTAAACCAAATTTTTTCAGTTCTTTTTCCCGATAAAGGGTGGCGAGACGGGCAATATGATTGATTGAGCGGATAATGGCTTCCATGAGCACTCCTGCCTTTCTTAGTTCTTCAAAGTGTCTAATCTATTATAAGGAATAATCGTTGCGTGCGCAACGATTATTGTTTCTGACGAAAAGCAACAGGTCCACTGTTGTTGATCAGCAAAAAAAGAACTTCAGCCCTCTCGCTGAAGTTCTTTTCTGATTCATTTTATTCAGATTCTTTCAATAAAGCTTGTACGACCTTACGACGACGGTACAGCTGTCTGGTTTTCCAGCTGATAAAGCCGATGAGTAAAGCGAGCCAAGAAATGATCGTCAGCCATAAAGCTCCGTCGAAAAACCAAGGCGCGTCGTAATCAACGACTAAGACATTCTCCCCTGCTTGCTGTTGGACAGAAACGGCACCAATGGCACTCAAAGAGACATCTTTTTCAGTTAGTGGCTGCTGATTGAGGGTCAATTCAGTATATCGGTAATTGATGATCGGTAACGCCTTCCACGTCTCTTGATCACCTTGCCAACGTAAAGTAAGCTTCCCGTTTTCTACGGTTTTTGCCACGGTATCATTCTTTTCAATGATTTCTTCCCCGTACAAATTGTACTTGTTCTTCTTGGTTTCTTGATAGAGGGGCAGATAATCTGGCGTAGAACGTTGATACAGCGCTAATGCTAAGGACTTGTCTTTACTAAAATAGGCTTCCTTCAATTGCGCTTCAGATTCCGCGGACAGATAGGTGTGGTTTCGCAGTGAAACCGCAGCTTCATCGGAGTGCCAGTCCTGCATTTTGACCGTGTTTTGGATCAGGATTTGACCAACACTCAAGACTAAAACGAGGACAAACCAACGCGGATTTGCCAATGGCTTGCCCCGATAATAAGGAACTAGCAGGCACAAACCGACTAAGATCAAAATCGTGGCAGGAACAAAGAACCGAAAAGGAAATTGCAGTAAATTGATTACACCATTGTCCAGACTGCCTAGCCATTGCCAAGGAACAGCGTTCGATGATAAAACGAAAAAGACTGCTGCAGCTGCCGTCATTAATTTGAAGCCGCCAGATAGACGTGGCCACACACGGATCGCACCACAAAAGAACAAAGCACATAAGATGGGCAGCAGGTACGGAGTCGTCCACCAATAGCTGCTGGTTCCAGTAATGGTATTGTTCTGCATGTTGCGATTCACAAAAGGCGCGATCAACGTGTTACTCGTATAAAGATCCAACATCCCTAACCAAATATTGGCGGTCAGTAGCAAGAAGATCCCGATCGCTCCTGCTAAGCGCAGCACCAATTGTCGTTTTTCTTCGCCAGAAGTCCCAACAAAAAAGGCGCGTAAGAAAAAGGGCACGTATAAGAACACTAACAAGATGCTTGAAAACACATGGATTTGAAATAAGACCGCCACGGAAACCCCTACCGCAAAAGGCCGTAACCGTTTATGTTCCCCTAGTGCGATCAGTGGAATCAGGCACAGCGGCAGCACAGCCGCCCCCCAAGCAGAAAAGCCCTGTCGCTCAATCCAATACTGGACAGAATAGGTCGCCATAAACAGGACGCTCATCCCCACTGACAGCCAACCATTGACTCGTAATTTCTTTAATAAGCCAAACATCGAAAACCCTGCTAACAAATAGAGCAGCCCGTTGGCGAGCAGCTGGTAGGAAAACCACGAAGGACTCAGCAAGACCAGCAGTCCTTGGAAATAGGCAAAAAAGGGCCCGTATAATGCATTGACGATACGAGCAGATTGCTGAAACCCGTAGATAGAAAGAAAATATTGAAAATTGCCCTCTTTGATCTGCTGGCTGGTCTCATAAAAACGATTGAAGTGAAAGACCACATCAGAGCCCAAAATCATGCCTTGGCCTAAAATCTGCGGCAATAAAAAAACACCACTCATTGCAATCAGAATCACCACTTGCCAGAAAAGCGGCTTTTGTACTATTTTTTGTTTCAAAAAAAAACCTCCTTGCACCTTTTCGGTACGCTCATAAAAAGAGTACCAGATAGGGACGAGGAGGGGAAAAAGAAAGCTTAGTGAAAAGGGATACATGGTAAAAATTTAACCAATTACTAAACTTTTCTAGGTTTTAGGTGGTCGTTTCTGTGCTTTTTCTCAAATTTATTGGGTGATCGTTTGCCAGCTTTCCAGTAGTTCGCTTAAAAGCGGGACGACCGTTTCTGCAGGGGCTGCCTCTTTTTGGACATTGGCACTGACTAGCTGATCGTACATATAGCCATACAGCTGATCGAGATCTTCAGCGATAGCGCCGCCTTGCTCACGGTCTAAAGAGACCCGTAATTCCAATAAAATATTCTGCGCCTTGACAAATTGCTGATGAGCTTGGCTCAACTCTTCTTTTTCCAATGCGATCACTGCTAATTTGATATTTTTGATCGCTGCTTGCAACAGCATTTCAATCAGTTTGTTGGGGGAGGCACTCATTACTTGGTTCTGCAAATAGTTGTTTTGCATTTTTTGATAATTCATCTTTTTTTCCTCACTATAAATCAAATTCGACGAAAGCGGCACTGTCTTCTTGCTGCAAATACGTTTTGACAAGATTGTTTTTGCGGTTCAAACGCCCCAATTCTTGTTTGATCTCTTGCTGCTGGGCTTTGACCTGGTCTAAGAACGCTTGATACGCTTGGATCACTTGTTGCGCCAATGCACTGGTTTGTGGACTATGGCTCTGTGCTTCTGCTTGCATGGCTGCTATGACCGCTGCATTGGCTGCCATCAAACGACTGGCTTCTTCGCTGTCGCCGCGCCATTGGGCAAAACCAGTTAAAATCTGATTCAAACGTTCATCTAATGATACGTGTGGCTCCATAGGTTGTTTCCTTTCATGTTGACGAGGGTTTCTTATGCGAATGAAAAATGACTGCTTTAATCGGCTATCCTGCCTAGTTTGACGTATTGGCAAACTGATTGCTTAGGTAGCTCAGCTGATTTTCAGCCTCCATCATCACGGAGTCTAACTTGGTAAACATTGTGATGTAACGCTCTTTTTTCATTGCTAAAATATCATCAAACCGTGTGATCTGCTTGTTTAAATCCTTGATGGTACTGTCATAGGTCGCAGATTTGGTGGCAATGATCCCTTTATTGGCTGAAGTATTGACGACATAGCTGTTGGCTAATTCTTTTAGGGCTAGTGTATAGCCAGTCTCTTTCGTGCTCGCAGTGCCATCAGCTTCTTTGGTTTTCGTACTTGCATAAAAGAAAGACTTCACAGCAGCGGGATCTTCCGCTAAGGCTTCTTTTAACTTTGTCGTATCCAGTCCCAATGTACCATCATTATCAACGGTGGAGATGCCTAGCTTATTGGCGGTCAGCTTTGAGCCGCTGACGGCTGGAATGGTGATCAAATTTCGCAATTGGGTCTGTAGACGGGTCAACGCACTGTCTCCCACCAAGGTCCCCGTCTTGTTGTTTTCACTACTAGGATCTCCCACGGTCAAATTGTCGCCGATAAAACTCATCAAGCTATTGTATTGATCCACTAATCCTTGCACTGCATCAACGACTTTCGAGGTATCATTGGCTAAAGAAAGCGTCACATGCTCCTCGCTTTTTTTCGCTAACGTCAGCGTGACACCATCGATAACATCCGTCACACTGTTGCTGTCGCGAGTGATCTTCATGCCGTCTAGCTCAAAAATAGCCGGTTGGCCTTGCGTCGTTGTCGCAGTTGAACCGATCCCTAACCCTTCGGCGGCATTGCCGTCGATCAAGAAATTTTTGTCGCCCATTTTGGTATTCGTTAAAATCAAACGGTTATCCACGATGCTCGCCGCGACGAAGGTCGTCTTGCTTTGGCTATTGATCTTGGCTGCCACATCTTTTAAGCTGTCTTCGGCCGTGATCTCGATCGAAGCGGTGATCGGTTTGCCATCTTCATCGACTTCCGAACTGGTCAATGACAGCTGACCACTGACATTTAGGGCCGTTTTGCTGCTTTGAGCTACTTGTCTCCCCGTCACCTTCGTGGCTGTTGCTAGTTGGTTGACTTTTAGATCATAGGTGCCTTCTGGAGCTTCCGTTGTTCCTGCAATTGAAGCGATGCTACTATTGGTGGTCGTCGCTTTTTTCGTTTGATAAGCATCATCTTTTTGTAATGCATCGACTTTTGACAAAAAGTTAGTCAAGCGAGTGCTGATATCACTCCATGCCGTTTTTTGTGCTTTAAGCGACGTGATTTTATTCTCAGCGCGGGTCTTGTTGATCGCATCTGCCGCCAATAATTTTTCAATATCTTCTGAAGTCACGCCAGAATAACTCCCTAGCGTTGTACTGATTCCTGAACTGCTGGTTACACTTGCCATGTTTTCATCCCTTTCGATCGACCGCGATGCCCATGTCATCCCATATTTTCCCAATCACATCTAGCATGTTGGCGGGCGGGATCTCTTTGATCACTTCGTTGGTCTGCATATCCACTAAACGCACCATCGTACGCCCTGTGCGCTCATGTACTTCATAAGCCAATTTCATATCTTTGCCAAGTAGTCGCTGATTCACTTCCTCCACGGAGGCTGCGATCTTGTGCTGATCGGCTACTGAAAAATAGTGGATCGGCGGTTCAGTGGCCACTGTCTGTTCCTTTTTCTCCGCCAGTTTCCCCTCTTGGTGTTGCGGCTGAAGGTTGGCGTTCTCTTGATCTAGGGATTCGATCGGACGTGCTTTAGCGACCGACGCAACGGCTTCGATCGGGTGTATTCCTGACATTGGCTGAATATCCATCAGAGCTTCCTCATTTCTAAGCGTTTTTGTGCTGCTATGTAAAACACAAGAACTGCGCTTCCCCTAGGCAGTCCTTGTGTTAGTGGTTCACTTGATCAAAAATTATCCTTGTAACAAGCTCAATACGCTGTTAGGCATTGAGTTTGCTTGTGCCAACATTGAAGTTGCTGCTTGAGAAAGGATGTTGCTCTTCGTAAAGCTCATCATTTCTTGCGCCATATCAACGTCACGGATACGTGAGTTTGCTTCAGATAGATTTTCTTGCGTTGTACCTAAGTTGTTGATTGTGTGTTCTAGACGGTTTTGCGCCGCACCAAGATCCGCACGTTGTGCAGAAACTGCTTTGATCGCTTCATCGATTTTTGTGATTGGGTTGTTTTCAACGCTGACAGTTGCCGCTGCTGCTTTGCCTTCATCAGAAGCGGTAAATGTTGCTAAAGCATCATCGTATGTTTTTTGAGCTGTTGCTTTTGCTGTATCATCCGCTGCTGTATCGATGGCTGTTTGTAATTCAGCAACTGTTTTACCAGCAGCCGCATCAACTGTGCCGTCCGCTGCATATTTTGTTGTAGCATCTGCTTTGAAGGCAGTCGCTACTGCTTTATCTTTTGCTGCAGCAACAGCTTTGGCATCGCTTGTGTCAATGGCTTGTGTTAAATCTAAGCCTTTTACTTTCAAGGCAGATGAGCTCATGTTGTTGATTGAAACGCTCATTGTTTGGTTTGCATTGGCACCGATTTGGAAAGTGAATGATTTCGCATCATCGCCTTCACCAGTTAACAAGCTTTTTGTATTGAATTCAGTGGTATTGCTGATACGGTCGATTTCATCAGACAATGCAGTGTATTCTTTGTTGATCGCACTGCGGTCGTCATCACTTAACGTACCGTTTGAACTTTGAACCGCAAGATCACGCATACGGCCTAAGATGCTGTGGGTTTCATTTAATGCACCTTCTGCTGTTTGGATCAATGAAATACCATCTTGTGCGTTGCTTTTTGCTTGTGACAAACCGCCGATTTGGCCTTTCATTTTTTCAGAAATTGCTAAGCCAGCTGCGTCGTCCCCAGCTTTGTTGATGCGTAAGCCTGAAGATAATTTAGACAAAGAATTGCTTTTAGAAGCATTTGCTGCCGTTAGGCGTGAGTAAGTATTCAATGCTGAAACGTTTGTATTGATTCTCATGTGTAGTTCCTCCTAATTTTTATTCGCTAAGGTTTCCCTCTGCTACTATTTATCGGAAGAAACCGTTCAGGGTTAAGCCTTTTTTCTAAAAAAAATAAAAAACTTTTGCTCTCAGCAAAGAACAAAAGTTTTTGGGTTAATTTAAATAATCTAGAATGGACATCTGCATGATCTTTGTTCCCATCGCTAGTGTTGAACGGTAGGCAGTCATTTGATTTTGATATTCCATATACTTTTCCGCAATATCGACGTCTTGTTTGTTGGACAGTGTTTCGGTCAAGTTCAGCTTTTCCGTCTCATTTCGATCAGCTGCCGCCTCCAAGCGATTGTAGAGGGTGCCGATCTGCGCCCGTACATTCACCACATTAGTGGCATGCTGGTCATGAGCGGTTAAAAGCTCGCCCCCTAAGGCATCTTTATCGTCACTGCGCAATGCAGACAACAAATCATTGAAATAGGTGCTTAAATTTTGGGGATCCGCAGCGGTACCCGTCTCGTTCATCAGACGATCACCGCTGGCTAACAGATCCACTGAGACCCCATTTGCGATTTCTCGCGGCAAGTCTTCGCTCGTGCCATTGTATTTGATACCGACGATGGCGTCATTTTCTTTGACGATCTCAAAAGGCGCCGTCGTCGTATTCGTTCCGCTAAATAGATAGCGGCCATCAAAGTTGGTGTTTAATGATTCAACGATGCCTTCGATCTCTTGCTCGATCTCTGAACGATTTGCCCCTAATTCCTCACTGCCAGCTGTCGCATTGGCAGAAGATTGAACCAACGAGCGAATCCGCAGCATCGAAGTACTGACGCTTTCTAAAGCAGAATCTTGGGCTTTTGTCCAAGAAATACTGTCTTTGATCGTATTGTTGTAAGTTTTGTTTTGATTTAACGACACATTGAGATCCATGATTTTTGAAACCAGCAGCGGATTATCCGAGGACTTGCTGACTTCTTTTAAGCTCGATAGCTGATTCAACGTGGATTGGACTTTGGAGGCGTTAGTGCCTAGATTTCGTAAAAAATCATTGTAGGTGATTGAATTGGAAATACGCATGGTCTACACTCCTGTTCGATTGATCAATGTGTCTAACATTTCAGAAACGACCGATAATATGCGGGCATTGGCCTGAAATCCTTGTTGGAAACGAATCACATCTGACATTTCTTCATTTAATGAAACCCCAGACACCGATTGATTTTTGTATTCTAGTTGATTCAGCAGCGACAATTGGGCACTGACCGTATTGTCGGCTTGCTGTTTTGAGATCCCGTTTTTGGTGACGATGCTGTTAAAATAACTGCTGACACTCATGCCGGATGCTGCATTGGCAAACGTCAATGTCTCAGAATCAAAAGAAGCGATCGTCTTTTCTGACAACGGGAAATCCAATTTGGCACTGCTGAGTTTCGCCATTGCAGCAGCTCTTGAACCATCTCCTGCTGCATTGCTCGTTCCACCGGTCACCAGACTTGGGTTATCTAACAGTGCTTGGCTGACCCGAATCGTCGTCGCTGTACCAGTATCATCTTGGCCGATCTCAAATAGACCGCTTGTGCGAGAAGCGCCGCCGGTAAAGACCATGTTCATGGCTTGCGCGATTGTCGTCGTAAAGTTGTTCAATTCCGTCAAGCGACTGCCTATCTCCCCAGATGATGCTTGCAGGCCTCCGATCGCGCCTTCTTTGATCGGCAATTCTGTATAGGCGGTTTCGCCATTGTCGGTGGTTTTCGTCAACAAGACGGTTCCAGCTGGATAAGACCCTGTGATGGTTTCGGCAGGATTCAAGGCGTTGCCGTCTTTGGAAACCAAGGCGCCTGTGTCGCTTTGTCCCACCACCACACTAAGGGTATTGCGTTCCTCCGCACTTAAAATCGTCTGTCCGCTCATGGATACAAACCCACGGCCATACTGATCGGTCTTGGTTTCGATCCCTGCTAGACCCGAGAGATCTTTCAACAGACTGTCTCGACGATCTAAAAGATCATTGGGTGTCTCACCACTCGTCGTCAACCCATAGATCTGTTCATTCAAGGATTGCAGCTGTTTGACCTTCTCATTGAAGTCCAGCGCGGATTTTTCGATGGTATCCAGCGTGTCTCTTTGCAGCTGCGTCATTTGTTTGCCCATTTGGTTGATGGTATCGGCAAACGTACTGCTGTTTTCCAGCACAAGGGTCTTAGACGTATCCAGTTCAGGATTGTTGGCTAATGCGGTCCAAGAATCAAACATCGTTGCCAGCTGTTTGGACAGTCCGTTGTCAGAAGGCTCATTCATTAAACTTTCCAGCTGTCCTAATATGTCTGCTTTTTGTTCATAATATGTATAGGTAGAATTGGCATTGCGTACTTGTCCAATGACAAAATCATCGACGATCCGTTCGACACTGCCGACTTTCACACCCATACCGATGCTGCCGACACCCGCTAAATGATAAGACGCTTCGGCTTGCAAGTTGACTCGTTGTCTTGAGTAGCCGTCTGTATTGGTATTTGCAATGTTGTGGCTGCTGGTTTGCAACGCTGCTTGATTGGCGGTCATGCCCCGGGTTGCGGTGCCTAATGAACCAAATAGTCCTGTCATAGAAGTACTCCTTACATTTTTTGATCGATGATCGCTGTTGAGACAGCTTGTTTTTCTTGGTATTTCGAATACGTATTTGCCGGTGTCTTGATATTTTCTTTGACTGCATCCATCAAAACAGTTTGGAAACTAATGGCTTGCTCCGTCAGCAGGAGATTTTCGGCTTGCTGCACTTGGATCTGGCGGATGAGTTCTTTGATCGTCACTGAAAGAGTTCCTTCATACGTGGAAAAAACGGGTACGAAGGCGGTTTTTTTCTCGACGAGTTCTGGTAATTTTTCTGCTTGATTTTTGATCAAGCAGGTCTTTTCTTTTTGCAGCAACCGCAAGAACTGCTGAAGCTGACGCTCAAATTCCCGTTCTGTCATCTAGTCGACCTGCTTTTCATCTTGTTGCAGCATTTTATCTGCGATCGTTTCGGCAGATACTTGGTAGGTGCCTTCTTTGATCGCTCGTTTCAATTCTGCCACTCGCTCACTGCGACTGGCTGTTTGATTGGCACTCTTTTGAATGGCTTGAGCTGTTTCGGACAATTGAACATCGACGGTTTTTTCTGTCTGAGCAGCAGATGGCTTTTCTTGTTTGACCGCTTCACGTTTGATGGCCTTGTCGCTGTATTCTGCGTAACCTCTTTCGATTTTCATAGGTTCTCCTCCGTTCTCATTCTTCTACCCTCTACTATCGGTCAAATCACAAAAAAGTTAAACCCATATGTTTAACTTTTTGCGATTTCTTCAAATTAATGCAAATTGTGGATGCGTTGTTTTTGCGAAAGAATGTTGGTGATCCGCACACCAAAGTTTTCATTGATGACCACGACTTCCCCAGTGGCGATCAGTTTGCCGTTCAACAAAATCTCTAGCGGTTCATCCGTCAGTTTTTCCAGCTCGATGACGGACCCCGTATTGAAAGATAAAATATCCTTAATGGTTTTTTTGCTGCGGCCTAACACGACACTTAGATCCAATGGCACATCAAGAATCAAGTCCAAATTGTCCCCATCGCTCACCCCGCTAGAGGCCAATGTTTGAAACGCCGGTTTGCTGACTTCCACGGGCTTTGATGCAGCCGCTGGTTCTGGCGTAGGCGCAGCAACGGGTGCCGTTGGCTGCGGTGTTGGTGTTTCCCGAGTAACGACAGTCGCTTCGTCTGAGAGCATCGCACTGGCGATATCGTTGACCACAGGATCCGTAAAGATCTGCATGATTTTGCTTTCGATCAAACCTTCGACGCGCAAAGAAAATGAGATACAGTAAATCTCTTCCTCTGCCTCGATCCCGCTATACTCAATGTTTTCTGGTGTCTCCCATAGTTTGACGATCGGCGGCAAGATATCCACTTTGCGGCTGATCATCGTTGCCATCGAAGTCGAGGCAGTCCCAATCATTTGGTTCATAGCTTCTGCCACAGCACTTAGCTCTAATTCCGTAAATTGAGTGTTGCTGGTTTCACCAGTTCCACCCATCATCAAATCGGCGATCACGATGGCATCTTTGACTTCTAATAGCATCAAATTACTGCCTAAAAGGCCTTCTTTAAATTCAACTGTCGTCGCTACTTTTGGTGCAACGAGGTCGTTTAAGATCTCACCAAATTTGATTTTAGACACCCGGGGAGTCGTGATGCTGACCCGACGATCAAGAATGGAAGACAACGTCGTCGCCGCTTGCGACATGGAGATATTGCCAACTTCGCCGATAATGTCGACTTTGACTTGCTCTTCTAATCCTTGTGGCTGGGCTGGGGCACTTTGATTCAACAATGCATCGATTTCTGCTTGGGATAAACGTTCACTCATAGTTCTTGCTCCTCTTCTAACTTGTCTAATAATTCAATGGCTAAACGGTCCTCTTGCTTCCCAGGTTTTGCTCGGAAGTAAGGTTTTCCATCGATGAAAGTCTCCAATGGTTCAGTAATTTTTTTGTCTAGTTTGATGACATCGCCTTCTTCTAAGTGGAGAAACTCAGAAAGACTCATTTGCGCATGGCCCAGCAGAACTTCTAAATTCAAACCGACGCCATTCAAACTTTTTTGCAACTCGCGGCTATCGTCTTGGTTGACTGGCTGATTGCTATCAAACCAATTGCGGAAACTTAATTTATCAATGATCCCTTCAAAGAAGACATAAGGGATACATAGATTGATAAAATGTTTCACTTCAAAAATTTTGATAGTAAAGGTCACTAACACGACGGGTTCGTTGGGCGACATGTTTTGCATCAATTGCGGATTCGTATCGATTCCATCCAAAACCGAATCCAAGGCAACGATGTCCTTCCAAACATTTTGGTAGACCCGTACAAATTGTGCCACCACTTCTTCCAAGATTGCTGTTTCAATATCAGTAAAACTTTTTTTCTCGCTAAAATCCATTTCGATCGGCTTGTTTTGATAGACATCCAAGCCGCCGCACAACAACTCCACCAACATCATACACAGTTGTGGGTTCATCTCGATCATTTGAATCCCGCTCAAAGGCTGCGAATGAAAGAGCCCCAACAAAGTAAATTTTGGTATCGAATGGATAAATTCGTCATAACTGACTTGTTCGATAGCTGCCAACTGCAAAGAAACATTGGTCCGCAGTTGGGTAGAAAGCATGCTGCTGCTCATCTTCGAGAAATCCTCGAAGATCATGTGCAGGGTATTGACGTATTCTTTCGACAGCTTTGTTGGTCGGCGAAAATCGTAGGCTTTCACTTTGGCTTGTTTGTCTTCTATCTCAATAATTTCTTGATCGATCTCTCCGCTGCTCATCGCATTCAACAATAAATCAATCTCTTGCTGCGTCAATACCTGATCCACACTAATCCCCCATTTTTTTAAAAAATCATGTGATCGATTTGAATCACACTGGCTACTTTTTTACCGATCGTCACGACCCCAACGGCATGTTCTGTCTCTTGATTGCCCAGTTGGATATCGTCTTCAGTGATATCAAGTACTTCAATTACTTCTTCTACGAGGACCCCTTTGGTCTCCTCTTGCTTCTTCATGATCAATATGTTTTTTTCGTAGGCTGGTTCCATGATGGGAATCAATTTTGCCAAACGAATCACCGTTACGACAGACCCCCGCAGATTGATCAACCCTTCCACCCACTCTGGTGCTAAGGGCACCTTCGTAAAGGAAGGGGCATCAATGACCTCGTCCACCGAGTCCGCCGAGATCAAATAGTACTGCTGGGCCATTTTGAAAAGAATCATCTGCATGTCGCTATCCTCCTAGGCATTAGGCAAAGGCTTTGTCGATGGCAGTGATTACGCGGTCCGTGTCAAAGGGCTTCACGATAAAGTCCACCGCACCGGCGCGAATCGCATCCATCACCATTCCTTGTTGTCCCATGGCACTGCACATTACGACTTTGGCCTGCGCATCAAACGTGCGGATCATTTTTAATGCCTCTAAGCCGTCCACTTCTGGCATCGTGATATCCATAGTCACTAAGTCTGGTGTCGTTGCTTGGTATTTTTCAAAAGCCTCTTGGCCATTTTGGGCTTCCCCCACGACTTCATAGCCGTTTTTTTCTAAAATATCCTTTAATTTCATGCGCATAAATACCGCATCATCCACAATCAATACTTTTTTTGACATTGTATTTGCCCCTTTCAAATTCCTAATGAATCAAATATGTTTTCTAGTACACCGATTTCTGGAATCAAAAATAACGATGCCTCTAATGTTTCTTTGGCGTAGACGAACTCATTACGGATCACCATCACCTGCTCATCATACTGGGCCATCGCCAAATAGATGGAGCTGATCGCTGCGCCAAAGAAATCATAGCTGGCGCTTGGTAAAGACGCACTCAGCTGGGTTTCCAACAGTTGCCCGATCGCGATCAAAAAAGAATTGGTAAGGATGTTGGTCAACTCGTTGATGACCGATTGCTTCAATTCTTCAGACGGATCGCTTTCTTGGATCATCAACTGACGCAATTTTGCGGCGGATTCATCCGTTAAGACAAACAAGAAGATCCCTCGAAATGCCCCTTCGATCTGGCTCATCACCACATGAACTTCTTTGTCTTCCGCCATGATCTGCTGATACAGGTCCTCATACGCTAGAATCTCGACTTCCGGTACCCGCATATCGATCGGTTGTTGGACGAGCTTTGATAAACTAGTCGCAGCGTGACCACCGCCGATATTGATCAGTTCTTTTAGGCCATCGATCTGCAGCGCTGTATAGCTCATAAGCGGTCATCCTTTTTTTCCTGACAGATGGCATGAATGTCTAGGATCAGTGCGATCGAGCCGTTGCCCATAATCGTTGCCCCTTGATAGCGATTCAGCTTTTGCAGCAATGGATCGATTTTCTTGATGACGATTTCTTGCTGGCCGATCAGCTCATCTGCCAAAATGCCGTGAAACTGCTGGTCATTGTTGACGATGATGGCGAATTTTTTCTCAGATGGATCGCCTTCGATCGCTAAGAGTTGATCGGTCCGAACCAACGGAATCAACTCCTCTTGAAAACGATAGACCTCATCTGAGACCGTCTGGATGATCTCTTCTTCTTTGACCATCACCACGCGTTCGACGAGATTTAGTGGGATCGCAAAGGTTTCTGCTCCGACGCGAACCATCAACGCTTGAATGATCGACAGAGTCAATGGCAATTTGATCACAAACTGCGTGCCTTTATTTGGCTGGCTCTTCATTTCGATCGTGCCCCCTAGTTGGGTGATCTTCGATTGCACGGCATCCATCCCGACACCGCGCCCAGAAATGTTAGTCACTTCTTGTGCCGTTGAAAAACCAGGATGGAAAATCAGCTGCTGCAACGCTTCATCGGAAAGACCTTCCGTTGCTAAGCCTTTCTTTTCAGCACTTGCTTTGATTACTTGCGGATCAAGGCCTTTGCCATCATCCTCTAAAGTAATGATCACGCGATTGCCTTCTTGATAGGCCGCCAAGCGAATCGTGCCCTTGCGCGGTTTGCCCAGTTTTTCCCGAACATCGGGTGCTTCGATGCCGTGATCGACAGAATTACGTAACAGATGGACCAGAGGTTCGCTCAATTCAGAAACCACTGTTTTATCCAATTCCGTTTCTTCCCCAAAAATGACAAGTTCCATTTCCTTTTGCAGTTCATTGGATAAGTCCCGAACCATTCGTGGAAAGCGACTAAAGACGACATTGACTTGCTGCATGCGGATCCGCAAGACCAAATCTTGCAGCTCAGAGGTCAATCGCGAAACTTGCTCTAAGGGGTCTTTGACTGCTTCGATGTTTTCCCGCTCACTGACATCTTCCAATTGATTGCGATAGACCACCAATTCGGACACGAGATCCAAGAATGAATCTAAGCGATTCAAGTCGACTCGGATCGATTGATTTTGGGCGGACGCATGATGCGCGGGCGCCGGCGATTTTTCTTTCGTTTCTGTTGTCGCTTGCTGAAGAGCAGAAGTCTCTGACTCTGGGGTCGGCACTGGTTGAAGCAGCTCTTCTGCCTCCTCCAACACAGCAGCTGAAGGATCAAACGGTGCCACCACGAAGGCTTCGATCTCACTGTTGCTGGCGATGTTTTGCTCGACATCAGCCAGTGTTTGCTGCGTCAAATACAGCAGTGAAAAATCTGATTCAAAGGTGCCTTCTTCAAGTGTTTGGGCATCTGGTTCTGTATAAAGAACATCCCCTGCTTGGCCAAGCTTTTCCATGATCAAGAAGGCACGAGCACCTTTTAACATGGATTGGGCATCTAAGCGAACAGCAATTTGGACCGCTTGATAGCCATCTCCAGCCGCTTGCTCGATCACATACAGATCAGAAGGATCGATCTGTTGAAGCTGTGGGGTTAACGCGCCCACTGCGGTGGGGTTTTGGCTTGCTTCTGTCTCGGTTGATATACCGCCAGAATGTTCCGTTTGGTCAAGTTCGGCCAATAAATCGGCAATTTGAGCTGGCTGCAGGTCTCGTTCTTCTCGCAAGTCCTCCACAAGTTCTGACAGGCGATCCAGACATTTGAAAATCAATGAGATCGATTGCTGGGTCACTTGCAAGGTCCCAGTTTTAAATAACTCAAAAATATTTTCCATTTTATGGGTCAGCTGCGTCATGACGTCATAGCCCATCGTTGCCGCCATCCCTTTAAGGGTATGGGCAGAACGGAAAATATCATTCAGCAAGGCGCTATCTTTTGGATCGTTTTCCAATTGCAAGACATGATCATTCAACTGCGCTAAATGATCGTCTGTTTCTTCAAAGAAAAGGGTACGATAGACACTATTGTCATCCAAATGGGTCCCTCCTTTACAAAATTATACTTTTTGATAGATAAACGAATCGATTTTCTTGAGACCGAATTGTTCCGCAAAATTGATCGTTTCTGTCGCTCCCGTAAACAAAATGCCCCCTGGAACCAATGCATCGCTGAATTTTTGATAGACGGCATCCCGAGCATCACTTTTGAAATAAATCGTCACATTGCGGCAAACGATCACATCAAAAGGCCCATTGTACGGGTCTTTCAAAAGATCGTGTTGCTTAAAATGAACTCGCCGTTTGATTTCTGGTTTGATTTGAAACTGGTTCTTTTCTTTTGCATCAAAAAAACGGGTACGTTCTGCCGCTGAGACATTCCGCAATTCGTGGTCTCGATAGAGTCCTTGCTTGGCTTTTGCCAAAATTTGCGTATCGATATCGGTGGCCAAGACATTGGCTGCGGCAATTTGGTTTTTTTCTAGCAGCATGGCGATCGTATAGGGTTCTGCCCCAATCGAACATGCGGCACTCCAAATTTTTGGCAGCGTAGTTTTCGGGAGAACAATGGTTTTCAAGACGCGTTCAAAGGCGTCAAACAGTTCTTTGTTGCGATAAAATTCCGTTACGTTAATGGTGATATGGGCTAAAAAAGCCGCCCGCACCCCGTCATCTCCTTCGATCAACTGCTGGTATTCCCTCAACGTTTTTGCCCCGCTGTTTTCCATGATCGTAAGGATGCGGCGCTGCATTTGATTTTCTTTGTATGCGGCTAAGGGAATCCCTAATCGGCGATCCACCCACGCATTAAATAAGGCAAATTCTTCTTCCATCTTCTTCACCTGACCATCTGTGCAATTTTTGCTTCAATGCCCTGCAACGGCAGGACTTCATCCACGACTCCTTGTTCAATGGCATACCGCGGCATCCCAAAGACTGTACACGTTTCTTTGTCTTGAACGATCGTATAGCCCCCAGCCGCTTGAATCTGTCGTAAGCCAGCGGTGCCGTCTTTTCCCATCCCCGTCAAAACGATTGCCGCTAGTTGCGGGCCATAGTAATCAGCTGCTGAGGAAAAAAGATAATCGACGGTTGGCCGCGTCCCGTGCCGTTTTTCTCGCTGGTCCAGTTGCAAGTGCCCTTGTTTGACCGTCATGTGGTAATCCCCTGGACAAAGATACACTTGATTTTCGATCCGCATGCCATCGACTGCTTCTTGTACTCGGACGGTTGTCTCTGTGTCTAAGCGTTTTGCAAAGGAAGCAGTGAAGCCCGCCGGCATATGCTGAACAATCAAAATGGGACAACGCAAACGTGCAGGCAAACGGCGGATTATCCCCAGCAAAGCACGGGGTCCGCCTGTTGAAGCACCAATGACTAGCGCATCAAGTGATACCGGCAAGCTGTTTTGTGTCAGCTTAGTGGGCTGGGCAATCGTTGGTACTGGCGGGTGAACCGTACCGACTTCATGATCCATCGCCAAAATCTTTTGATGAAATTCAGCGATCCATTCTTTTTCGATCATCGATAGACTGACGGGTTTTTCCACAAAATCTCGGGCGCCAAGCGCCAAAGCCTCAATCGTGGTTTCTTGATTGGTTAATGAACTAAGCATGATGACGGGAATGGCTGATTGCTGTTTCATCCTCCGCAAGGTCTCTAATCCGTTCATCACTGGCATCTCCACATCCATTACTACCAAATCGATCGCTTCTTTGGTCAGATAGTCCAATGCTTGTTTGCCATTGCGGGCAGCGACGGTCACCTCGATATCAGGCAGCTGATTCAATAAATCTGTCACTACTTTCCGCATGAATGCCGAATCATCGACGATCATTACTTTTTTCATGTCCCTGTACTCCTTTTACAAATAAACGATTTCTTGTTTGACTTGCCGAACCATGGTCTTGAAATCCTGAAGATCCACGATCATCGTTCGACCAGCGCTGCCGCCAACATGTTTGGCTACGATCGGAATGTTTAGCCGAGCCAAGACTTCCTCGACGGCTTCAATATTGCGCTGACCAATATTGCTGGCAGCGTTAAGCGTCTGGAACTGAAACATATTGGCGCCGCCAACGATTTTCGCTTGAAAGCGAGGCCGACGGATCTTTTGTTCCAGCTCAGCCACCATCGCTGGCAATGCCAAGTCCGCAAACTTCTCGGGCTTGATTTCCCGCTTGTGCAAAAAAGGCTGACTATCTGGCAGCATAATATGACTCAAGCCGCCGATATGACTGGCTTCATCGTAAATGATCGTGCCGATGCAAGAACCTAAACCCACCGTGATCAAACGCGTCGGCGCTTGGGCGATCTTATACTCCGAGATCCCCACATGCAGTTCCTCATTCACGGTCATCATTGTCATGGTCATTGACGGCTGCCAATTCCTCTGTCTGATAGGCGTCTAACTCCGCCGTCATCTCAGCGGCTTGTTCATAGCTGAAGAGAAACGGCAGCTCCAATGCCAGCACAAGTTCATCGTCTTTTTTCAGAAAGGCTTCGATATAGTTTTGCTTGAGTCCTGATGTATTTAGTTCCGCATTGCTAGGACTTTCAACGAGCGGTAAAATGCCGACGATCTCTTCCACGTAAAGGCCGATCGCCTGCTCTTGCCAGTGACACAACAAGACCACATTTTGCCCAGTTTCCGGTGTAAATTCATCAAACAGCTTTTTGCGGATGTCAATGATCGGCACCATCGCCTCTTCAAAAGGCTGGATCCCCAGCACGAAATCCGCCACTTCTGGCAGCTGTGTAAAAGAAGCAGCCTCAATGACCCGTACCACATAGTCGATACGCAAGGCAAAGAGTTGTTGATGACTTTTAAATACAACGTATTGTTCCATTGGCGTCACTGCTCCTTTTTAGAATTTGAAACTATCCACTTGGAATTTAAGGATAGTGGCGATCGTTTCGATCTCTTGCACATTCCGTTCAAAGTCTTCGATGACTAAGTAGAAGTCTTCTAAGTTTGCCGTTACTTCTTGGGTGCCGGCAGAGGTTTCCGAAACAGCAGCCGAAATGTTGCTGACGGAAACTTGAACCATGTCTTTTTTCTCAACGATCCCCGTAATATGGGCTTCCACGGCTTGAATACTTGAAACCAATTTTTCGACAATATCAGAGATCTCATTGGCTGACTCGATCGCTTTGTTGATATTGTTGGTTTGTTTTTCGCCACTTTCAAAGGAATCCGTCACTGCAGAGACCACTTTTTCCGATTTTTTGCGGATCGTTTCAATGATCGAACGAATGCTTTTCGTTGATTGACTGCTTTGTTCCGCCAAGCTGCGGACTTCCTCCGCAACGATGGCAAACCCTCGGCCCGCTTCTCCAGCTCGAGCTGCTTCGATGGATGCATTCAATGCCAGTAAGTTGGTCTGATCAGAAATGTCATTGATCAGCTGAACGATCTTACCGATGCTTTGGACATCTTCGTTCATGTCGTTCATGCTTTCCACTAATTCCGCTTGGTTTTGCCGTTCGATCTCCCAGCTTTCAAACACATGGAACATCATTTCTGAATTGTGGACATTGCTGCTTTGGGATTGACCGACATAGCCGTTCATCAATTCGATCTCTTTGTGGATCTCTTCGATACTTAAGGCTAGCTCGTCCATATCAAAGGAGGTTTGTTCCGCTTCGGAGGCTTGTGAACTAGTGGCATCTGCGATGGCATTCATCGTCTGACGCACATTTTCAATTGAATTTTTGGCATTTTTTGAGGTTGTCGTTAGGCCGCCTACCATTTTTTCCATTCGGCTGCTTTCTTCGTGCATGCCAACGATCACCGCTTTGAAGGTGTTTAAAACCCCTTGAAAACGATTTTGAACTTGCCCAAAAAGAGAAGTCTGGTCGCTGCTGCCGATCTCATCGATATGCGACAGATCGCCAGAACCGACTGCTTCTAGTTCTGTCAATAACGTATCCATGCCCGAGTGGGTCTCTTTTTTTACCAAATAGGTCATTCCTACTAACACTGCGATTTCTAGCAGCAGTACGATTACTGAAAAAATAAAGAAACTTTTTGCTGCTTGTCCGTCTCCGTGGGTGCGGATCACGAAGAAATAGCATCCTAATAATACGATCAGGGTAAATCCTAGCGGAATCAACGCCGCCAAGCGGATTTTTTTGATGATAGCTTGTACCTTCTTCTTCATAACAGTATCCTTTCCTATGCAAAATGATCAGTCGTGCTGTTTATCAAGATTCGCTCTTCACTTGATAATCGTTGGGTCACTCCTTCTTTATCCGATTATGAAAACAATCTTCTAGTTCTTTAATCGGATCTTTTGCTAGAAAAGTTAAGCATCTTCACCAGACATATGTATCTTTTGGATCAGCAAAGCGCGTATAGCCGCCTTGATATTCATCACGAACCAAGCGACCGTTTTGCAGCTCGACCACCCGATTACGGACCGTATTGACCATCGTGCTGTCGTGGGTCGCCAAGAGGATCGTGGCACCGACTTGATTGATCCGCAAGAGTAGTTTCATGACTTCAACGGCTGATTTGGCATCCAGATTGGCGGTGGGCTCATCGGCGATCAAGACTGCTGGCTCTGTGACGATCGCCCGCGCGATCGCTACTTTTTTGCGCTGTCCCACGGAAAGCTCTTCAGGATAGTGATCCTTTTGAGGAAACATACCCACCAGTTGCAGCGCTTTGGCGGTTTTTTCCTGACGCAGCTTGCGGGGAGTGCCTAGTACTTGCAGCGCATAGTCAACGTTTTTGGCAACCGTCAGATAAGGAAGCAAAAGGTCTTCTTGTCCGACGATACCGACTTGTCGTCGAACCATATAGAGATGACGGTCTTTGAGTTGTTCCAACAAGACATTGCCGACTTGGATAGAACCAGCCGAAAGCTCTTCTTCTTTCAAGAGCAATTTGAATAAGGTCGATTTGCCCGCACCGCTGGGACCCACCACATAGATAAATTCTCCTTGAGGGATCGCAACAGAAATATCGGCCAATGCCAACGTGCCATTGCTGAATTTTTTACTGACCTTGGTTAAGCGAATCATGTTCTTTCTCCTCTAATCTGTAAAACGATTGATCACGGACCACATCTCATCGGCTGTCTGCATGGCTTTCGTATTCAATCCATACGCACGCTGGGTCGTTAACAAGTCTGTCATGGACGTCGCTAGATCCACCGTCGACTGTTCTAACTGTCCTTGCAAGACGCTGCCAAAGGCTGCCGGATTGGTTTGCGAAGTAAGCAACGCTTGATCACCAGCACGGTACAGTTGGTTGCCCCCTGGCGTGATGTTTTCTGTATTCGTCGGCTGATAAAGGGTCAGCTGCCCCAACACGCGAGTCTGACCATTTTCCTCCGTCGTCAGCTGACCGCTGGCATCTATTGCGATTTGCTGCGCATCTGGCCACTGAGGGGTCGGTACGTTTGTGGTCATTGCCACAGGGTACCCTTCACTATTGACTAATTGCTTGTTCTCACTTAAATGAAAATTGCCTGCTCGACTCAGCAGCAATTGACCAGTTTGGTCCCGGACCCCGAAAAAGCCATTGCCTTGGATCGCGAGATCTAATGGCTGAGCGGTGCCCGCCAGATTGCCTTGGGCAAAACTGGTAGTCGTAGTCGCTTTTGCCCCCATTGACGCACCATATTGGGCGGCGTTGCCATTAAATAGCGTTTCTTCTGCACCGATGGCATTTTCCATCAATGCTTGAAAATGGGTCGTTTGTGCTTGATAGCCATTAGTATTGACGTTGGCGATGTTGTTGGCTGTCGTGTCTAAGTTTGTCTGCAAATGATTCAACCCAGAACGGCTGATTCCTAATAATCCACTGATATTCATTGACTCATCCTCAAATCTTTCCTAATTCGTTGACCGCTTTTTGCAATGTCTGATTCGTTGAACTCAAGGCTTTCTGATTGGCTTCAAATTCGCGAGAAGTCTGGATCATCGCCACCATTTCATCGGCAACCGCTACATTGGCTTGTTCTAAGGCACCTTGCTGGATCACGGGTGCATTCACCGTGGTTCCTGCTGCGTTGCTAGTCACATAGTTTTGACCAGCTGTAGTCAATGCTTCTGGGGGAAATGTTTGGATCTGAAAGTTCGCTGGTCCCAAGGCGCTGACTGCTTGTCCATTGGCACCCAAGACAAGATAGCCTTCTTGTGTCACGTATTGATTCTGCTGATTGACGGTAAAGTCGCCATTTCTCGTATACAACCGCTGCCCCGCATTGTTTTGAACGACAAAGTAGCCTTCGGAAAGCAGTGCAAAATCGCTGGCTTGTCCCGTCTGTTTGACGGCGCCTTGGTCTTGACTGATGGTACTGCCAGCCAATTGGGTCCCTAAAGACAATCCACCGATATCGCGACGAGTATCCGCATTGGGCCCGCTTTGGTAATTATGCAATGCGACTTCATCTAGCGCCGACTGGAACAAAGTTTTTGCTTGATACCCTGTTGTATTGACATTGGCAATATTGCCGCTCGTCGTCTCTTGTCGCTTTTGTAATAATGAAATGTTCCGTGATAAGACATCCAATCCTCGAATCATGCCAGTTCCTCCTCAATCAATGTGCGCAATTTGGCAATCGTTTTGCCATGAATTTGTGAAACTCGCGGAATCGAGACTTCTAAGATTTCAGCGATTTCTTTTAACGTCAGTTCTTCGGTATAGTACAAACTTAAAATCAATTGTTCCCGTTCCCCTAATTTTTTGATGCACGCCACCAAGGCGGTGCGTTTTTCTTCAGCGACCAAGGTCTCTTCGACATTTTCGGCTGGATCCCGAACCATATCTTTTAAGGTCATGCCTTCTTCTTGGTAAGCAAACAAGGTATCTTCCAAAGAGACGCTGGCTAAGTAGTGCAGACTCTCATAAATATCCGCTAGTTGACTTTGGTTGATTCCCAGCTGTTTGCAGATCTCGGTGTCGGTCGCTTCTCTTTTGAGGCTTTGCTCCAACTCTTGCCGTGCTTGATAAAACTGATTGACTGCCGCCATTTTGTATCGGGAGATTTTGGCGTGCTTGCGTACTTCATCAATAATTGCCCCTTTGATGCGAATCGCTGCATAGCTTTCAAAAGGAACTTTTTTTGAGGGATCGAATTTCCGCAAGGCATCCATCAGCCCAATCACCCCAATATTGTAGAGATCGCCTGATTCATAATCGGCGGTTTTGATAGACAGGCGCTGAACCACCCGTTCCACTAGCGGCAGATACTTGATGATCTCCGCTTCTCGATCGACTTCATACATCGGCGATGCCCCTTCCTAAGAAAATTCTGCTTAAATGTCAATACTGCCCACCGTTTCGATCGCAATTTCATTGGGAATCTCATTCAGAGAAAGAACGGCGATATCTGGAAAATTAAAAACGATCATTTTTTTGAATGCTAACCGGATCTTAGGCGATGCTAAAATGACGAAATTGATATTTTGAGCGATCGCTGCATGTTGGATCCCACTGATGGAATCCAACAGCTTGGTCACGGTATCTGGTTTTAAGACCGGGTACGAGCCAGTTGCGGTTTTTTGGATACTTTGAGCGATGATTTCTTCTAGTTTCGGCTGGATCACCGCCACTTGCAGCTCGTGGTTCTCATTGGCATACTTGGCAGCGATCGTCCGTTTCAATGCTTGGCGGACATATTCTGTCAAAACTTCTACGTCTTTCGTGACAACGCCGTAATCGGCTAAGGTTTCTAAGATCGTTGCTAAGTCATTGATGGGAATTTGCTCATCCAATAAATTTTGTAAAACTTTTTGGACCTCGCCGAGCCGTAAAATATCGGGGATCAATTCATCGATCACGACATTATACTGCTCTTTGATGCCCTCCAATAATTTCTTGACTTCTTGGCGACCTAACAGCTCTGGTGCATGGGCATAGATGATTTCTTTTAAGTGTGTTGCGATCACGGTCAACGGCTCGATAATCGTAAACCCTTGCAGATCCGCCATCTCCTTATCGGATTCATCGATCCACATAGCATCCAGATGAAAGGCTGGTTCTTTTGTTGCGATTCCTTGAAAAGGAAACGGCTCTTCATTCGGACTGATCACCATGACTTTATTCGGGTAAATATCGCCGCGGCCGACTTCGTTGCCGCGGATCTTGATCACGTAATCGTTGGCATCCAAATAGAGATTGTCGCGAATACGAACGGGACTGACTAAGATCCCTAATTCTCTAGCACTCTGTTTACGGATCGCCACGATGCGGTTCATCAAGCTGTTGTCGATCGAACTATCCACGATAGGGATCAGACCATACCCGATTTCCACTGAGATTGGTTCCACTTGGAAGGAAGCCACGGAATCGTCTTCTTCCTGTGCTTCTTTTTTGCGTTCCAGTGCCAATTTTTGTTCCCATTGTTTTTGTTCCACTCGCTGCTTTTCTTCTTTTTGCGTCACCAGAAAGCTGGCTGCGAAAAGGCCTAAGCCAATCAACACAAAAGGCACAAACGGAAACCCAGGAACTAAGGCTAAGACGAAGAGAATCGCCCCCACGATCCGAAACAGTTGGGGATTACGCATCACATCTGACGCAATATCTAAACCAAACGAACTATCGTTATCAGAACGAGTCACGATCACCCCAGAAGCAATGGAAATCAATAAAGAGGGAATCGAGCTGACCAAGCCATCCCCGATTGCCAGTTTCCCGAATTGGGCGAAGGCTTCCATGACGGTCATTTGTCCCCCCATGGAGAAAATGATCGCCCCGCCGACTAAATTGATGACAGTGATCAAGATCCCTGCGATCGCATCCCCTTTGACAAACTTGCTGGCACCATCCATCGAACCAAAGAAATCAGCTTCTCGCTGCAGATCTTTTCGTCGTTTGCGGGCATCCGCTTCCGTGATCAAACCGGCATTTAGGTCGGAATCGATCGCCATTTGCTTGCCGGGCATCGCATCTAATGTGAAGCGAGCAGTCACTTCTGAGACACGCCCTGCACCATTGGTCACGACGACTAGCTGAACCACCATGATGATCACGAACAAAATGATCCCCACGATGTAATTGCTGCCGGCAACGACATTGGCGAAGGCATCGATCACGTGTCCGCCATTTCCTTGGGTCAAGATCAACCGTGTGGAAGATAGGTTCAAACCTAAACGAAACATCGTTGTGATCAGCAGCAAGGTTGGAAACGTAGTGAATTCCAACACTGATTTGGTAAACAGGGTGATCAGTAAAATGTTGATCGCGATCGTCAAATTGATAATGATCAGAATATCTAATAGTGCACTCGGTAATGGAATAATAATCAAACCAATAATAGCTAGGACGATCACCGAGATTAAGATATCCGCCAGACCAATGCCTTTTTTCGGTTTTGAGGCAGCCTCATTCATTTTTGTTCCTCCTGTTTCCTTAAATCTTGCCGCGTTGGCTTTCTTCTAACTGATAGACCAAAGCGATGATTTCGGCAATGGCTTCATACATCTCAACCGGGATCAGATCCCCGGGTTCTACTTGGCGATAAAGGGCTCGTGCCACTTCACGGTTTTCGATCTGTGGAATATTTTCTTTCAGTGCTTCTGCTTTCATCCGCTGCGCCAGCTGATCTGCCCCTTTGGCCAGGACCCGCGGCACCCCTTCACTACTGGCATCGTAACGAATCGCAATGGCGAAATGGGTCGGATTGGTGATCAAAACCGTCGCTTCTTTGACGTTGGCGATGGCATTTTGGGTCATCGCACGGTACTTCGCTTTGCGCTGTGCTTTGACTTGCGGATCACCTTCCATTTGCTTGAACTCTTCTTTGACTTCCTGCTTGCTCATCATCAAATTCTTACGATGGCTATAGCGTTGGTAGCCGTAGTCGACTACGGCCAAAACGATCAAGAAAATCGAGATCTGTAAAAACAATTCTTTGGCCCGCAGCAGCATGAACAGGATCGTTTTTTCCAACCCCACTTCACTCAAACCCAGTAAAACAGGGACGGCGGCTAAAAATTGTTGGTAGCACAAGTAGACGATCACGCCGAATTTCGCCAATGTTTTGCCTAAATTCATCAACGAGCGCAAACTGAATTGCTGCTTGATCCCGCTGATGGGGTTGAGCTTTTTAAAGTCTGGTTTGACGGCCTTGCCAGAAAACAACAGACCAACTTGGGCATAATTCGTGATAAGCCCGACTCCGAGCGCGACCAGAAAGACGGGCGCACACAACAAAAGCAGCAGCAAGATACTCTGCACCCCCAGTTTCGGCAGATCCGCCAAACTAGTTTGATAATCAGCCAGCTGCGCCAAACTTCGGGAAAAATAAGGCAAAAAAGAAGCTGCGAAAAACTGCCATAAAGACAGGATCAAAAACGAGAAGACCAATAGCGAAACAGCTGCTGCTAATTCCTGGGTCTTAGGGACCTCCCCGCGTTTGCGGGCATCCCGCAGCCGCTTGGCACTAGGTAGTTCGGTTTTGCCATCTTTTTCTGCCATCTTCTCACCTCCTGCTGGCTACCTGTTACTTTATTGAAAGGACTCGATAAACTCCTGCAAATAGCGGACCGTATCTGGCAAGTGTTTGCCTAAGTACGAAAGGACATTGGGTAGTAGCAAGAGAAACACCACAAAACTGATGGCGGTTTTCATCGAAAGACTCATCATCAAAATATTGATCTGGGGAATCGACCGAGAAATCACACCTAGCACCAGGTCCACCAACAGCAGCGCAATGATCATTGGTGCCGCAAGATTGACAGCCATCACCATCATTTGGCTGAAAAGTTTGACGATGCCTTCAACCGTCGTTCCTTGGATCACCACAGAGCCTAAGGGCACGATCCGAAAAGACAACAGCAGTGCTGTGATCAGTCGATGATGCAGATCAAGTCCAAAAAACACAGCGATCGTCAGCCAATAGTACGTTTTGCCATACTGGGAAGAGGCGATTTGCAACGTCGGATCATAGGCTTGCGCCATCGAAAAGCCTACTTGAAAGTCGATCAGTTGACCCGCAATTTCCACACCAGTAAAGACCAGCTGACTCAAATAGCCCATCGCCATCCCAAACAGTACTTCCTTGATGACGAAAACCGTCAGCATAAAGAGGGAAAGCTCGGGAATCGCAGGTGCCGTCGGCAGACATAGGACCGTCAACGCCATGCCGATCACGATTTTTGCCAGTGACGGAAAATTTTGCTGTGAGAAGATCGGACAAAGGACGACAAACGCCAATATTCGACAAAAAATCAACACCGTCGCTTGAATCGGCGCCATCAGGTTTCCTCCTTACATTGCCGCAATCATCTTGAAGATCATTTTGGTAAAATTCAACAAGAGATTCAGCATAAAATTCCCCGCCAAGATCAAGGTCAAAAAAATCGCTAATAGTTTCGGCACAAAGCTCAACGTTTGTTCTTGGATTTGGGTAGTGGCTTGAAAAATACTGATCACCAATCCAACGAGCATGCCGACCAATAAGGCAGGGCCAGATATCGCTAAAATTCGAAGAAAGGCTTCCCTTAGCACATCAAGTACCATTTCTACTGTCATTTCCTCTTGGCTCCTTTCTTAGCGGCTATTGAAAGCTCTTGATCAGCGACTCCACGATCAGATACCAGCCATCCACTAAAACAAATAGTAAGATCTTGAAGGGCAGTGAGATCATGATCGGCGACAGCATCATCATCCCCATCGACATCAAGATACTGGAGACGACCAGATCAATGATCAAAAAGGGGATAAAAATCAAAAAGCCGATACTGAAAGCCGTTCGTAACTCACTGATAATAAACGCCGGTACCATAACGGTCAGAGGAACATCGTCAGAAGAATGATACTTTTCGGTCTCCCCATCAGCTTCCGCAAACAAGGCAATGTCTTTTTCCCGTGTCTGTACCATCATAAAGGCCTTGATCCGTTTTTCTGAGCGGTCAAAGGCTTCGGCTTGGCTGATCTCTTGTCGATCAAACGGTTCGATCGCTTGCTGGTAGACGTCGGTATACACAGGTTTCATAATAAAAAATGTCAAGAATAAGGCCAACCCGATCAACACTTGATTGGGCGGGTTTTGCTGTGTACCTAACGAACTGCGCACAAAGGACAAGACCATGATGATACGAGTAAAAGAAGTCATCATGATCAGCAAGACTGGTAAAAGGGAAAGCAGCGTCAGCAACAAGAAAGTATTGATCGTATCACTTGAGCCATTCCCATTCGACAATAAATTGTTGATGGTGGAACTGACGTCTTCCGTGTCTAGCGCAAATGCCGTCTGCGGAAGCATCAGACTGCTGAAAAGGACCGCAGCCATGATCTTGATATCTCTGCCTTTGATCTTCATTTTTGCTTGCCTCGTTTTCCAGCAATTTCCGCCTTGGCTTTGTTGAGCCATTCAGAAAAGTCTTTACCAGCTTGCACTTGGGTGCTTTCTAGGCTTTGCTGTAAAAAAGTGGCCGTTTCTTCTGGCGTCAACTCTTTGATGATTTGGTTTTGCTGTTCAGAAAAGCTCATGACATAACATTTGTCCATGATTTGGACGATCCCGATCGAAGACGACTTGCTGACGGCGATTTTTTGCAAAATACGCAGCTGGTGATTGTGCTGGTTCGTGTAACGATTCAAATATTTCAAACTGATGTTGATCAAATAAAGAATAAGCAGCAAAAACCCAATCATTTTGACCAGCGATAAAAATGTTTCCATCAACATGCCTCTTTCTATTGGATCACTAAATCCGTCACATAAACATCCTTGGCGATTTCTGATCCGTATTCCTGATTAATTGTTTCTTTCAATGCTTTTTTTAAATTCGGTACACTTTCGGCGGAGCTCAAAATACCGCTGGCCTTTTGTTGGCGCAATAAATTTACGACGCTGTCACGAATGACGGCCACATTTTTCGTGGCTTCCGCGCTTTTTTCCTCATCCGCCACTAAAATCGATAAATTGACCTTCATGTATTGCTGCTCTTGGTTGTCTTCTTTGGCCAGATTGACTAAAAATTCATCCAATGCCACGATCGCTTCGTCTGAGGAGATTTTGCTGCTGTCTTTTGCTGTTTCAGCAGCTGCTGTTTTTTCCCCCGTCAAAAAGTGATTCGTCACTAAGGTCCCGCCGATACTGCCGCCGACTACCACGATCAAGAGGATCGGCAGTAAAACAACCATACTCAAGCCTTTTTTCTCTTTTTCTGCTTTTGGTGCTTTTTCTTCTTTTGCCATCTTTCCCACCCTTACGTTTTCACTTGATTCGAATGGATCACCGTATGATACTCGATCACCCGCTGCGCAACTTCTTGCGCAGCTTCCGTCACCACTAATGTTTTGCCGTCTGTCAGTGTGATCAATGTATCCGGCATTTCTTCGATCCGATAAATCAATGTTGGATTTAAATAGAATGGCTTGCCATTCAATGCTGTCACTAGAATCATGGTCAAACTCCTCTCAATGATGAAGCGTCACGTTCTTAACGTTTTAGATTCAATAATTCTTGCAGCATTTCATCAGAAGTCGTAATGCTTCTTGAATTTGCTTGATAGGCACGGCTCGCAATGATCATTTCGGTAAATTCTGTCGAAAGATCGACATTGGACATTTCCAAGGCACCTGCTTGCAGCGTTCCTGCGCCATTGTTGCCAGGTCCTGCAACGATCGGATTCCCTGAATTGCTGGTTTGGATATAGTTGTTGCCGCCGACTTTTTCTAAGCCTTCTGGGTTATTGAAGGTTGCGACACCGACTTTTCCCATCACAAAGGTTTGATTGCCGTATTTTGCCAACACTAAGCCATTGGCATCGATCGCCATGGAGTTATAGGTCAAGGTTTCCCCATTGACGGTCAGTGTGCTTGGGATCGACAAGGGAGATACCGCATCTTGTCCGCTCAATGCCGTGTTTTCATCAAAGTTGTCATCATAGACAACTGGTTGACCGCCATTGACTGAACGACCTAGGACTTGCATCCCATCACTATTGGTCAAGGTTCCGTTGCTGTCGCGCACGAATGCGCCATCTCGTGTGTAATAGGTTTCGCCATTTGCTCCTGGTCCTTGTACCATAAAGTAGCCCTGTCCGCTGATATAAAAATCCATGCTGCGACCTGTCGATTGCGGGGCACCGACTGTATTGATAGTATCGATGGAGCCCGTCTGAACCCCTAAACCGATCTGCGTTGCGTTGATCCCGCCTAAGCCGTTGCCTGGCGCAGTTGCGTTAGACATCGTTTGGCTCATCATGTCTTGGAAAAGTACTCGACTTGATTTGAATCCAACCGTATTGACGTTGGCGATATTATTGGAAACCACGTCCATTTTCGTTTGAAGATTTTTCATTCCACTGACACCTGAATATAATGATCGTAACATGCTTGTTTTCCTCCTTATGGTTGGCGTATTTTCCTCTGTCATTCAGAAAATACTTGCAGCCCCTTTTCAGTCCAGCTGCTATTTGATAAATGTGGCGCTGTCAATATTGGTGACGGTGTGAAGCTCATTCATCCCCATCGCCGTAATGATGGTTCGTGAATGGACATCGGCGATCAAGCCCATATCTTTGTACACGAGCAGTGATTCTTTGCTGCCTTTTTCCGCGAGCTCACTAAGCGCCGTTGAAAGGGATTGATAATCATCGTCTTGTAAGGTCAATTCTCTTGCGGTCAAACGCTTTTGCGCATGATGGGAGACTTTGATGTCGCTTTGTTTTTGTTCAAGCATTGCAGAAAAGGCTTGTTTGTCCACGCCTTTGCGGGGATGTTGATAAGGCTCCCCGGCAACTTTTTGCAGCCCCTGTTGAATCGTCAAACTCATTTTGCTTCGCCACCAATCTCTTGGATCGCACTCATACTGTATTCTTTGCCATTTACGACGATCGTGGCGTAGCCATTGGCAAAGCGGACCTTTTCGATGGTTCCTGACAATGTTTCTGTGCCGTCCATCAGAGTGACTTGTTTATTGATCAAGCTAAAGGCTTGCTGCTGTTGCTGTAAAATCACCGAGGTCGTCAACGTTTCGCTCAATTCATTCAAGCTCTCTAAGGTCGTAAATTGAACCAGTTGCGAGATATAGTCGGTGCTACCACCACCAGAAGAATCGCTGCCTCCCATCGATGGGTTGCTCATAGATGCGGCTAAGATCTTCAAAAAATCATCCATGGAGATATCTGAAGATTTTTTTGTTTGCGTTAATGCCGATGTATTGGCAATACCGGCCGCAGCTGCTGTAATTTCATCTGCCATAGGTCTCCTCCTTTACACTAAAATACTGATCGCATGATCGATCGGTGCTAATTGCGGCTCTTCCTCAGCCGTATTGCTTTGATG
This sequence comes from Enterococcus casseliflavus, assembly GCF_029215545.1. Lineage (NCBI taxonomy): Bacteria > Bacillati > Bacillota > Bacilli > Lactobacillales > Enterococcaceae > Enterococcus > Enterococcus casseliflavus. Next base: position 3,544,560 of record NZ_CP119393.1, read on the forward strand.
AAATGGCTTTTTGCTTTGTCCTTTTTGAGCCTGTAAAAACCGCTGTTGGCTTAACTGACTGTCACTTGCCATCATACTGCCGGCAAAGGATTGATTTGCCAGCGGACTAGCCTGCTGGACAGAAGCTAACGTAGGTTCTTTGATCGCTAGGATCGGCTGCTCTTGCTTTTGCAAAACTTGCTCTAGCTCATGCTTGATGGACAGCAATAATTCTTTGGCTTGTGGCTGCTGAACGGTCAGTTCTAAGCGGCTGCCTTGGGCATTCGTTTCTAGGGAAAGTTGGATCGTGCCTAATTTTTCGGGAACGAATTGCAGCGTGATTTTTTTCTCGCTTGCCGTGCTGCTCGTTTGGACGAGTTGGGCAGTCGCTTTTGCTAAGGGCAGGACCGCTTGCTCCATACTCGCTTTTGTTGGCGTTAGTCCTTGCTTGGTCAAAAGGGGAGAAACATCAAGTAGCTGCAGTGCTGGTGCCGCTATTTCATTGTCGGTTGCTGCTGAAGAAGCAATGGCTTGTGCAGAAACAGCTTCCGCTTTTTTGGCGACTGTTTCATTCGTGCGTTGCAAGGTGCTAGTCGTATCCGTCGCTTGGTTGGTCACTGGCGACACTTGATTTAATGGTCCCGTTTGGCCCAATTGCGCGGTCCCTTCGGTGGACTGTTTCAGCTGTGCTTCTGTCGTTTGCGCAATCGCGGCTTGTGTTACTGAATCGACTTCCTTGATTTCCTTGAAAGGAGCGATTTCTTTTGCCGTGGTCTGCTCCTCGCCTACTAAGTCTTCTGGCAAAGGTGTTTCAAGCGTTGTTGCTGCGGCTTCACTTCTGTCATTTGTCATCAAAGCTAGACCTTCAAGCGCAGGCTCGGAGGGGTTGATGACTGTGGTGGCTACGTCTATTGGTGCTGGAAAAGCTGCTGAAACACTGTCGAGAGAAGCTGCTGTGGCGCTCGTTTGGTTCTGCTCCGTCGTTGCCATTGATGCCTGTGGCGCTTCTTGAACCAAGCCTGCAAAAGGTGCCTGGCTGATCTGGCTCATTCCTGGCGCTTGTGTCGTTGCAGGTTGTTCGACTGCTGGAGTGATTTCTGGCTCCTGCGGCAGATGTTCCATACTGCTGGCAATCCCCATTTCTGGTGCGGTGGCGGTTTGCTCCGTCATACCTGATGGTTCGAAGGATGCTGGCAGATTGCTTGCTGTCTGTTCTGTCAGCTGTTGCATCAGCAAACTGAAGACTTCTGGTGACGCCTCCGTCTTTTTTGATTTGCTACCGATAGGTACAGCGGTTGCGGCACTTGTTGTGATCTCTTTCATTGTTCACCTCCTCTCAGCTGATGCTTTGAAACCAAGGTCGTCTCATCACTAAAACCATTAGTGCTTTAAGAAAATAAGGCGCGATTGCCGAACTCATCCAATTGTTTTTGCTCTTCCAATTGCTGTTCATAGGTGTATTCAGCAAATTGTTTTTCTCGCAGCTTTTCCACGATCTTGCGTTCCTGCTGCGCTTCTACCACCACCGATAAAGACTCTGCCAATTCTTGCTTCACGTGAAACATTTTGTTCTGAACCTCATCGATGGTGGCATTCAACGCAAGCAAATAGCGTTGTTGCACTTGCATCCGCCCAATGGTCATCTCATTGACATCAAAAAGCTGGGCTTTTTCCTGTGTCAGCGTATTCAGGTGCTGTTCTTGCTGAATCAACAATTGTTGTTTTTGGGCGTAAGCGCGTTTGGCTTCTTGCTCAATGGTTTTTCGGTGATCCAATACTTTTTCTAAGGAAAAGTGAAATGCTTGCATAGCTGCTCCTTTATGATCTGTTTTACATGGTCGAACGCTGGCGCTCGATCAGCGCTTCTTCACTGAACAAATGCGCCAGTTCAAAAATCGTTTGTTCAAATGGGATCCGCTCATCCACTTTTTGCTGTAAAAACCGCAGGATGGGGTGATGCAGCGCGATCGCTTGGTCGGTCAACGCATTGCTGCCGCTTTTGTAGGCACCGATATCGATCAAATCCTTGGCCTCTGCATAAACGGCCATGTTTTCTTTTAGTTCCCCCGCATGTTTATGCTGTTCCTCAGAAACAAGGGTCTTCATCAAGCGGCTGAGGCTGTTTTGAATATCGATGGCAGGATAATGATTTTGAGCGGCGATTTTTCGGGACAACAGAATATGTCCATCAAGAATTCCCCGCACCGCATCAGCGATCGGTTCATTCATGTCATCCCCTTCTACCAAGACAGTATAAAAGGCCGTGATCGAGCCTTTGTCCGACATCCCACTGCGTTCTAACAACTTGGGTAAAGCTGTAAACACAGAAGGGGTATAGCCTTTGGTCGTCGGCGGCTCGCCTGTCGATAGACCGATCTCCCGCTGTGCCATCGCAAAACGGGTCACCGAATCCATCATCAATACGACTTTCTTCCCTTGATCGCGGTAATACTCAGCGATCGCTGTTGCCACATGAGCCCCTTTTAATCGTACGAGAGGCGGCATATCGGAGGTGGCACAGACAACGACCGACTTGCGGTAACCTTCTGGGCCTAGATCATTTTCAATAAATTCTTTGACTTCTCGTCCCCGCTCGCCGATCAAGCCGATCACGATGACATCGGCTTCGCAATAACGAGCCAACATCCCCAATAAAGTACTCTTACCGACCCCGCTGCCGGCAAAAATGCCGATCCGTTGGCCAAGGCCGACGGTCAAAAGACCATCGATCGCCCGGACACCTGTCGGCATGATCTCAGCGATTTTTTGACGGCGAAAGGGGTCAGGAGAATCTTGACTAACTGGATATTCTGGCGCACTTTCCAGCTCCAGCGCCATATCTAACGGTCGCCCTAGTCCATCTAAGGTGTGCCCTAGCAGTGTATCATCGATTTTTACCGTCAACGATTTGCCAGTTGGCCGCACCAAACAGCCCGGTCCGATGCCTTCTAGCTGATCAAGGGGCATCAGGAGCACGTTTTTTTTTACAAAGCCTACGACTTCAGCTAAGGCTGTATGTGTCTTGTTTTGCAATGCGACTTCACAGATTTCCCCTATGAAAACCGCCAGCCCTTCGACTTTGATCAGCAGACCTACGACTTCGCTGACTTTGCCGTAGGTGGTAAAAAACGGCTGTGCTTGCGCCGTTTTGCGCAGCGCTGTGATCGGTAATTCAAACGTCATTCCTTCACACTGCTTTCTAGAAATTGGCTCAAAAAGCGAGCGATTTCTTTCCTCAGTTCAAAAACCACCAAGGTATTTTCAGATTCGATACAAAAATCGTGTTCCGCCAAGCTGTCATCTGCCATGAGTAAATAGCGAAACCCGCTGATCGTCTGCTTTTTGGTTTCCAACAATTCTCGCACCCCTGCAAGATGCTGCTCTTGGCTGCGAACAGTCACAAATTGATCGGGTTGTTCAAATTGCCATAGCACAGACTCCACAAAAGGCAGGAAGCCTGCTTGCTCATCTGTAAAACGTTGATTAATCAAGGCTTCAGCGATTGCCGTGCCGTAAGCGATCATTTCTTGCTTTTTCTCTGAGCGAAAGGTGTTGATCTCAGAAACGGCTTCAGCGACATTGGCTTGGGCTTGGGCCATCAATGCTTGCGCGGCTTCTTTGCTGGCATTGAGTCCTTCTTGATAGCCTTGTTGAAAGCCGTCTGCTTGTCCTGCTTGAAAGCCTTCCGTTCTCGCTTCTGCTAGAATTTGCGCCGCTTGTTCTTGTGCATCGGTCAAAATCTGCTGCTTCAAGGCTTCCATTTGCTGCAGATGCCGTTCCTGCTCCAACTGGCGTGCACGTCTAGCCGCTTGCAGTTCTGGGTCTAAGCTTGGTTTCTCAATCGGCGCTTTGATGGTCGTATCCGTCAAAATACTGCGCGCAGCTTCGGTCGTTTTGACCGCCTGCTGCTTCAATAAACTGCTATTTGACCACTGCATCTTGGTCGCCCCTTCCGATGTAGATCTCACCGGTTTCATCTAGCCGTCGAATCACAGCCACCACACTTTGTTGGGCTTCTTCTACAGCAGACAAGCGGGTAGGACCCATAAATTGAATTTCTTCTTGCAGATTTTCCACCGCCCGTGATGAGAGGTTGGAGAAAATAAAGTTCTTGATGTCATCGGTCGTGCCTTTAAGCGCTAAGACTAACACATCGTTTTGAACATCTCGCAAGACTTTTTGAACATCCAAGCGATCGAGGGTCACGATATCCTCGAAAGTAAACAAGCTGGATTTCACTTCGTTGGATAGTTCCGGTTGCCGCTTTTCTAAGTCGTTCAAAATGTTCTTTTCGGTGCTGCGGCTGACTGAGTTCAAGATTTCTACCAGTGTATGCACACCACCGACATTTTCCGTATCGTTCTCAATGTAATTCGAGAATTTGTTCTCGATCACTTTTTCGATCCGTTCGATCACCAAAGGCGACGTACTGGAGATCGTCCCGATCCGTTCAGCGATCTCCACTTGCAAATGATCGGGAAACTGTGACAAGACGCTGGCCGCTTTGTCCGGCTGCATGTAGCACAAAATCAACGCTACCGTTTGTGGATGTTCGCCGATCAACAGATTGGTCAACTGTTGAACATCGGCTTTGCGAGCGATATTAAAGGGCCGTTCCCGCAGCTGAATCTGAGTCAATACGTCAATGACTTCTTTGGCTTTTTGAGGGCCTAATGCTTGGTTCAGCAAATTTTTGGCATAATCGATCCCGCCGTCTAAGACATATTTGCGAGCCGTTGCGGTATGAGAAAATTCCTCCAACACTTGATCCCGCTCTTCGGGACTGACAAAGTCGATATTGGCGATCTCATAGCTCACCTTTTGTATAAATGATTCTGGCAGCAGCTTCATGATCTTTGCAGAGGTATCTGATCCTAGAGAGATCAGAAGAATCGCTGCTTTTTTTACCCCGTCTATTGTATCCATGGCTGCCCCCTTATTTTTCTTTCATCCAAGCTTTGATCAATTCCGCCGCTACTTCAGGATTGCTTTCGGCATAATTTCTAGCCGTTTGATCCAATGTTGGTTCTCCTGAATGTTCTGCTGCGGCTTCTTGTGTGGATGCTTCTGGCACCGCTGGTTTCGTTTCAGCAGACCGATTGCCGACACCGCCAAAAACGACTTCTTGTGCAACTGACGGACTTGTACCAGTGCTAACTGCTGACGGTTGTGCAAAAGTGACCATTTCCTCCGTCACATCGACTTCCAACTCGTCTTCTTTACGACGACGTCGGATCACGCCAACGATCATTAAGATCACTAAGAATAAGGTCAACACGATGCCGCCGATGATGGCATACTTGAGATAACCTTTGGCAGCTGCAATCGGTTCATTCCCTTGCGGATCAACGGCTGGATCAACCTCTGCTTGGGCAAAGTCAAATCCTTGGATCGCGATTTGATCACCACGGTCATTGTCATAGCCGACGGCACTAGCAATCAACTGCTGCAATTCTGCTTGATCCGCTTGCGAAAGGTTCGCATTGATCACGATCGAACTAGTCATTCGTTCGATCATGCCAGGGGCCGTAATGGTCGTGGTGGTCTCGGTATCCAATTCGTTTTCCACCGAACGGCTGTAGGAATTGTTTCCCTCTCCATCCGTGCCCGTCACATTGGAGACATTGTCATCCACCGTCCCTGTTTGGGCTTCTTGGACGGTCCCTTGCGAACCAGCAGCCTGCACTGTCTCACTCTTGATCTCTGGGTCATCATAAGTAACTTTCTTCCGCTCGATCGAGTCAAAATTCAAGTCTAAATTGATCGACACTTGGAATTTGTCTGCGCCATAGATCGGTGTCAGCAGCTTCGCTACTTTTTCTTCTAGTGTTTTTTCGTAGGAATCTTTGATGGCAATGTATTTATTGTTCAGGCCACTTAATTGACTGGCTTCATCTTCGGTTCTCGTCAAGGTATTGCCCGCGCTATCAACGACTTTTACATTTTCTGGCTTCAGCTTTTCCACTGCCCCTGAAGTCAAGGTAACGATCCCTTGCACGGACTCGTCTGAAATCTGCTGATTTTTTAAGGTCAACACGATAGAAGCAGTTGGCGCACTTTCCTCAGAAGAAAAGACACTTTCTTCTGGCATCACGAGTAAAACTTTGGCGGATTTGACCGCATCGATCGACTCGATCGCCCGTTGCAGTTCGCCCGTTACTGCCCGCTGATACATGATCTTGCGGTCTTCGTCGGTTGTCATCATGTTGGCATCATCAAATAATTCAAAGCCTGTACTGGTATTTGGTAATTTATTGTCCACGGCAAGATTGATGCGGTATTCATCGACTTGGTCCTTGTCGATCAAAATAGTCGTCCCATTGTCGGCTAATTTGTAGGCGATCTGCTGTTCCTCCAAATCCTTGCTGATCGTTCCCGCATCGGCATCGCTTAGATCCGTAAACAAGATACCGTATTCAATTCGCGTATTTAAATAATACACAGCTGCTGTGATTCCGAGAACGCTGATAACGGAAAGAACAACGATCATTTTCTTTAAAGAGCTTTGCATTTTCCAACGGTCTTTGAGTTGTTCTGTCCATTCTTTCACTTTATCCATCATTTATCCTTATTCCCTCACCCACTGCTAAAACTGCATATTTTTCACGTCATTGTAAGCTTCTAAACACTTGTTTCGTACTTGAACGGCTGTTTGTAGCGCCAATTGCGCCTCCGTCATGCGAATCATCACATTCCCTAGATCGCTTTCATCGCCGGTGATCAAATTTACAGTATCTTGATCCATGACCGCCGTTTTTTGATTCAACTGATCGACCGCATGGGTCAAGTAAGAAGAAAACTGATTTTCCTTGGCGCCTGCAGCACTGGTCTCGTTTGAAGCAGCCCCCGTGCCTAGTGTCCGCAAAACGTTTTGGTAGTCCGTTAATCCTGTCGTTAAAAGTCCATCCATTTTCTCGTTACCCCTTTGATATTTCTAATGCTTTTTTCAAGATCGTTTTATTCATTTCTGAAGCAGAAACATTGGCTTCGTACGTTCGAACCGCTTGCAACATTGCCACCATTTCATCGGCAATATCCACATTTGATTGACCGGCATATCCCTCATCGTTGGCAGCGGGATTGGTAGGATCATAGGTCAGTTTTTCCGTCTCATCGGCAGCGATCCCCGTCACTTTGACACCGTATGTAGCCGGTGTTCCTTCGCGACTATTTTTTAAATTTTCTGAAAAAAGAATACTCTTTTTTTGATAAGCAGCGGTTGTTTGTGTTTGATTCGTATTTACATTTGCGATATTGCTAGAGATCGTATCTAGTTTTAACCGTTCCAATGCTAGACCGCTCGCGTTGATCGTTAGTCCATTAAACATACCCATTTGTTTTTCCTGCGCTTTCTATCAATTACTCAATACAAGGTTCATCATTTGCAAGCGACCGTTGACTTGTGCGGTCAATGCACTGTAATATAACCCATTGGCTGCTTGATCCAACATCTCCACTTCAAGATCCACGTTATTGCCGTTGTCTTTGATGCTGGTAGTTGCATTTTCAGTGATTTTCGGTTTTACTTGAGAAACTGACGCTTCGGTTGCAGCGTCCGTCCCTGATGAAGTGAGTGCCTGCTTTAATTCGCTTTCAAACACGATGCGTTTTGCTTTGTACCCATCCGTGTTGACATTAGCGATATTAGACGAGATCAATTCTGCGCGTTGGGCAGAAACGTTCATGGCTGTTTTTAATAAATCATAGGTATCCAACAATAATTGCTCCTTCCACCTTCTGTACCAAACGTTTTTTTCAGCGATGGAACAGAAACAAATATATTTATTTATTTTTTTGTTATAGATTAAAAAAACAAGAAGACGTGATGTCATTATAGTAGAATTATTTTTATTTTACAATTTGATTTTTGCAACTTTACGGATATGACATTTAAGTTACAAGCATGTTATGTTATTTGTTAAACACTGTTTCATCGCAATTTCGTCCCCAGTTATAAAAAGCAAACGATCGATATAAAGCGTTTTACAAGCATATCTATGCTTTTTGATCAAAAGATGATTTTTGATAAAAAAACAAGCATTATTCGAAAAATTGATTAAAACATTTTCATTTGTGCTGAATGACATGACAAACCCTGAGAAACGCTTCACGAAAAAAAACGGTACCATCTATAAATATTCACAAAAATTGCAAGCTGTACCATTTCAAAAATTCGCCGCAACTTGTCCAAAAAACAACAAAAAAAGAAGAAGCTGAAAATTTATTTTAGTTATTTTTAGGATTATTTTTTTTTGCTATTAAGAATGATTTTAATTCACCGATAAAATAAATGAGGGTTTAAAACCTGGAAATAGAATTTAGGAGGACGCAACAAATGGATTTTTTCTTGCTGATCGGTATTATTTTAGGATTGATATCTGTGGTGGTTGGGATGATTGTAAAAGGTGCCAATGTGGCCGTTTTGATCAATCCGGCAGCCGCGATCATCATTTTCGTTGGTGTGATCGCAGCCGTTATCAATTCATTTCCCAGCAGTGATATCAAAAAAATCCCGAAGATCTTCGGCGTTCTGCTGAAAAATAAAGAATACGACTTAAAAACAACCATCAATACCATCGTTGAATTAGCCAACCAAGCCCGGCGCGATGGTTTGTTATCTCTTGAAGGTGCCATCCAAAACTTAGAAGATCCTTTTTTAAAAAAGGGCTTGGAAATGGTGGTTGATGGCATCGCTGCCGAACAGATCCAAGAAATCATGGAAAATGAGATCTATGGGATCGAAGAACGGCATCGCATCGGCTCGGCTATTTTTAAAACCGCCGGCACGAGTTCCCCGACCTTAGGGGTATTAGGAGCCGTGATCGGGCTGATTGGGGCGCTAGGTAATTTAGAGGATGTAGAGGCACTGGGGCACATGATCTCGGCGGCCTTCGTGGCGACCCTTTATGGTATTTTCTTCGGCTATGTCCTGTTCATTCCCTTTAGCTCACGCCTGACCTTGAAATCGGAGCAAGAGGTCCAAATGATGTCGATCATCGTGGAAGGGGTCTTAGCGATCCAAGCCGGACAATCGCCGAAAAGCATTGAGAAAAAATTATACAGCTTGATCGATCCGAAAAAACGGCAAGAACAATTATAAAGGGTGAAGCGACATGAAGCGAAAAAAGAAACATGAAGAACATGTAGACGAAGCGTGGCTTTTGCCTTACTCGGATATGTTGACCTTGCTGCTGGCTTTGTTCATCGTCATGTTTGCCATGGCGAAAGTCGATGATGAGAAGTTCCAAGAAATCAAAAGCGAATTTGGCACCATCCTTTCCAGCCACCACAGCAATTCATCTGTGATTGGGTCGGTGATCGATATGGGCGAGACCACGCCGCGAAAAAAAGCCGCCACTTCTGCCGAAGCACAAGCGCAAGAAGCAGCGGTTCGGACCCAACTGGAAAATCAGCAACTAGAAAAAATCAGCGACCAGCTGGAACAAGAGCTGGCAGCTTCTGGCTTAAAAGAGCAGACAGAAGTCCGCTTGGAATCCGATGGCTTGCATATCACGCTTGCCAGCAGTATCTTGTTTGCCTCTGGCAGCGCCGAGATCACGGACACCACTCGTCAGTCACTGGATCTACTATCGGACTCACTGAAAAAACTAAAAGCCAACAAAATCGTGATCGCCGGACATACCGATAACGTACCCGAAAAAGGCAATGGCCGCTACCAATCTAACTGGGATCTTAGTTCCGCTCGGGCCATTACCGTTATGGAATACTTCATCAGCAAAGGCGCCGTTTTAGAAAAAAATGCTGCCATCCAAGCCTTTGCCGATACCGAACCGAAAGCCGATAATAACACCCCCCAAGGCCGCTCGGAAAACCGCCGCGTGGAGATGATCATTCAGCGGACTGAAACGGCAGCTGCTCAATAAATAACCTTTCCAATTAAAAAAACGATCCCCTTTCAAAGGCGATCGTTTTTTTTATCTATAAATAAATTGTAGTAGCCGTAACAAATGATGACAATGCCCACCAATGTGGAACGGTCAATAAAAGGAATCTCAAAAACCATAAAAAGCAACCCTTTTAAGCCTAAAATGATGATACCCATAACTAGCATCAGCCAAGAGGCGAGACGAATCAATTGGTATTCTTTTCCAAAAATCTTCAGCAACCGTACCCCTCCTTTTCTCAACTTAAAGTGTACGCTTTCTTAATGAGCAATCACAGTTCACCAGTCTGATGTTGCTGCTTGGCAAAAGTCGACAGCCATTGGTTGCTTCTTCTCATTATAACAGATGCTGCATGCCTCACCCTACGGTTTCCTACCTGACCTTCTTTTTTGCAGTTGGACAATTCTGATTTAACCATACACATCAAAAAAAACCCATTACCAACGAATTTATTGGTAATGGGGGGATGATCAGCTTTCGCTAGTCAATCATTTATTTTTCCACTTCAAACCGATTGGTCAATCGCTTCAACTCTTCTGCAATGTCTCTGAGGTCTGCCACATGGTTGGTAAATTCATCCATGGTTGCCAAGACTTCTTCTGCATTTGCGGAAACTTCTTGTGTACCAGCGGCATTTTCTTCCGTTGATGCGGAAATGTTTTCTAAGTTTTCCAGTACACTGTTTTGAATGTTTTCGATACGGGCACTGGCTGCTTCAATATGATGGATGCCTTCGATCATATAGCTGCTGCGTTGGAAAACTTCTTTTGAAGACGAGATTGCTTCTTTGATCAAGTTGGTTTGGCGAACGCCGCCTTTGACAGATGCCGACGTTTGTTTGACCATTTGACTAGACTGCTCACGAATTTCTTCAATGATCGCTTCGATCTCTTTGGTAGAGGCCTTGCTTTGTTCCGCCAATTTACGGATCTCAGCAGCCACGACGGCAAAGCCTTTGCCCGACTCACCTGCACTTGCGGCTTCGATCGATGCATTCAAGGCTAGCAAGTTGGTTTGGTAAGAAATATCGTTGATGACCCCAATGATCGAGTTGATGTTTTGGATACTATCATTCATTCCCGTCATGTTCGACATCAAACGCTCCATCTGTGCCAACTCTTGTCGCCAGCTGTCATCGACTTGATCCATGATCGTTAAGTTTTCTTGATTGATCTTCGTAGATTCTTGTGACTTGCTGCTCATGCCGCCAACATTTTCTCGTAATTCTTTCACGACTTGCGACAGATTTTGCATTTGTGACACGCTGTATTCTGTTTCTTGGGCTTGCGCACCGGTCACTTCAGCAATACCCGTAATGGTTTGAGAGACTTCTTCTGTCGCAATATTGGTTTGTTTTGACAATTCTAATAAAGAATCCGACATTCCTGCGACACTGTTGCTTTCTTTTTGTACTTTTTGGATCAATGCACCCGTGCCTTCGATCATCACATTGTAATTGTCCGCCATTTGCTGAATCTCATTGCCTGCTTTGTCTGGATATACAACTCGGCGTGCCAATTGATCCCATGTCCATTTTTCGCCTTTGGCTCTTTTGGTTTTGCTCATCTTCTCTAGTTTGCCTTCACCGACTTTTCTAAAGTAACGATTGAAGCAATCGATGATCGCTGCGACTACTTTGATCGCGGCATAAGAAACCAGTCCTACAAAGAGCAGCATCAAGATCGTAACGATAATGGTGGTGCGGACTAACGCTCCTAACTCTTTGTCTAGATCACTAGCTTTGACTTCGGAGTACGCCCAAACATTGGAATCAGCAGACTTGTCATACAACACATCGTTGACTTTATTCGAGTCGCCTAAGCCAACCATGCCTGTCGGGTTTTTAGCTTCTTTGATTTTTTGGAACACTTCTTCTTCTTTGATATTCTTACCGATTTGTTTGGTGTTTTTTGAGGTCACGATGACCCCAGATTCTGAAACTAAGGTGACATTCCCAGTCCGCCCTACGGTAAAGGAAGACAAGATGTTTTGAATGCTTTCATAGGAAACATCGACGCTTAAAACCCCCACTTGATTATGGGAATTTTTGACCCTGATCGAAGCCGACGTCACAAATTGATTCGACACTGTATCTAAATAAGGTGCTGTCCAATACACTTCTCCTTCGGCTTTTACGGCCCCTTTGTACCATGGCCGAATCGTAGGCTTATAATCATCTGGTAAGGGATTGAAGGTTACATATTCATCATCTTCTGTTCCAAAAGTCACCGCTAAGAAGCTGTTGCTTCCAGCAATCGCTAAAGAAAGATCTGAACGGATGCGTCCCGTGCTGAATTCTGTTTTCATCGCTGGCAGTTCAGCCATTGACTTCAATTTGCTTTCCGTCGATCGGCGCAAACTCTTTTCTTCCGCCAAGATCAAATTGACGGCACTTTCTTTGTTCAAATCATTTCGTTCAATCAATAAGTTCTTGGTGGTTAAATAGGAACTTGTCAGCATGACAATGATCGGGATCCCCGCAACCAGCATCAAGGTGATCATCACATAAATTCCTATCGTCTTTTTTCTTTTTTTCACAACTGTGCCACTCCTTCATTTCCAATTTCACACGATCCAATGAAGACTCGTCCGTAGACGACCCTTAGTAAGGATAATCGGTTATTTCTTTGAATGATTAAGAGGGTTCATTGGCAGAAACGGCTGCAAGCGCATTTTCTTTTTTGCTAAGGCTTACGGTTGCTGATCTAACGAATAGAAAAGCTCCTCAGTCATGAAGGAGCGTTGCGACTGCATAAAAATAGCCAGCACGGAAGTTTCCGCACTGGCTGTAGGGGCCCCTTTAATGGGACTGCTTTTTATTGCCTATAATTCTTTGATGACGGCTTTTTCTTCCGCAGTCAAAGCGAAATCAAAGAGCGCTAAATTTTCGGCTTGATGTTTTTCTGAATGGGATTTCGGAATCACGATCACCCCACGCTCGATTTGGTAACGCAAGACCACTTGGCTCCAGGTTTTTTGATACGCTTCACCGATTTGGGTCAAGGTTTCCCGAGCCGCTTCTGAAATCCGTGAAAGTGGCCCCCAGGCTTCTGGAACTACCTGATTGGCTAAGGAATAGGCGATGATCGCATCGTTCCACTTGCCTGGATGCGATTCGATTTGATTGACCGCTGGTTTGATGCGACTGTTTGCCAATAAATAGCTAAGTTCTTCTTCTTGGAAATTGGACACCCCGATCGCTTTTAAGACTCCTTTATCGACATAAGCCTCAAGAACCGCCCAGACAGCGGCGATCTCTGCCAAGTTGTCCCACGGATGATGGATCAAATAAAGATCGATCGATTCCGTCTGCAAGGCTGCTAAACTCGCTTCGACAGACGCTTTCACGGCAGCTGCATCTTGCGTATGCTCTGGTTTGCCAGGAATCTTAGAAGTCAGGAAAAATTCGCTGCGGTCGATCCCGCTTTCCTTGATGGCTTTGCCTACCACGGCTTCGTTGCGGTAAGAAATCGCCGTATCAAAATGCCGATACCCAAGCTTGATGGCAGTCAACAGCTCTGTCGTATCATCATTGATCGCACCTTGGTATTCTCGGTTTTCTTTCCCAAATGTATTCGTCCCACTGCCGATCACTGGAATCTGAATGCCGGTATTCAATTCAATCGTTTCCATGCTGCTTCCCCCTTTGTGTTGTTTCTAGTCTATCAAAAAAGCAGGAGTATGGGGAAGAAAAACTCTTATTGTCGCTAAAAAACGGGGAAAAACACAAAACGCATGTTCAAGCTGCCCCTCCTCCGTTATACTGAGGGTAAGACACGAAACACCCAAATAAGGAGGGTTACTTTTGAAAAAAACACTATTTTTTCTTTGTGGATCACTGACATTCGGTCTAGGTACTTTAGGAATCTTTTTACCTTTCTTACCCACAACGGTCTTTTACTTGCTGACGGCTTATTTCTGGCTGCGGAGTTCCGATACCTATTATCAACGCTTGGTTCAATCAGAAAATTATCAAAAATACATTGAAAAACCACTCGTACAAAAACAGCTGAGTACCAAGGGAATGGTTCGGATGTTTGCCATGATGCTGGTAGTCTTTGCAATTCCTGCACTATTGATCCCTAATCTGCTGGTACGTTTCGTCCTCGCTGCCATCTACCTCGCCCATGTTATTGGGATCACTTGGTATTTAAAAGGACGCAAACCCGCGATTCAAAAAACGGATCAGCCCCTGTAAGGTGAAGCTGCACGAACACACCGTAATCCACCAAGCAGGCGAGCCTTGCTAGTGGACTGCGGTGTATTTTTTTCTCCTATTTTAGCGGGAGCCCACTGACGCCTCTTCGATGATGGGGGCGGATTGGGCGATCGCTAACCAGGCAGCAGGGATTCGGTATGGGGAGCAAGAAACATAGTCGATGCCGATCTCTCGCAAAAATGCAATGGAATAGGGATCGCTGCCGACTTCGCCACAAACACCGATCGAGTGCTCTGGCTGACGATCTCTTACGCCAGTGATCGCTTGGCGCATCAAGGTGCCAACACCCGCCTGATCTAAGTGCTGGTAAGGATCTTCTTGTAAGATCCCCGACTGCAAATAGGCTTGAATAAAGCTGCCTGCATCATCCCGCGAAAAGCCAAACGTCATTTGGGTCAAGTCATTGGTACCAAAACTAAAGAACGCAGCATCTTCAGCACACTCCCCAGCGATCAAGCACGCTCTAGGTGTCTCGATCATCATGCCGATCTCGATGTGCAATGGTTGCTGCAGGGTTGCTTCTGCTTGAGCGATCACCTGTGTCAACGTCGCTTTCAACACCTGCAGCTCTGCTGGCAAACTGATCAGGGGCAATAAGATCGCCGCCTCTACCTCGACTCCTTGCTGCCGCAATTCCACAGCCGCTTCACAAATCGCCGCTGTTTGCATTTCATAAATTTCTGGATAGCTCAGTCCTAAACGGCTGCCGCGATGCCCCATCATGGGATTGACCTCTTGCAGCTCGTCAATTCGCCGCTCGATCACTGCCAATGATTTTTGACTACGGCGAGCCATTTCAAGGCGTTCATGCTCATGGGGCAAAAATTCATGAAGTGGTGGATCTAATAAACGAATCGTGCACTTCTTTCCTTGTGCGGCCTGCAGCATTTCTTGGAAATCGGCTTTTTGATAAGCCTTGATCTCAGCCAACGCCTTCAATCGTTCCGCCTTCGTTTCTGCCAAAATGACTTCCCGCATTTTCCACAAACGCGCTTCCCCAAAAAACATATGCTCCGTCCGTGCCAGACCGATGCCCGCTGCCCCAAAGGCCAGCGCAGCCTCAATGTCATTTTTCGTTTCCGCATTTGCGTAAACCTTTAGATCTGCCTGGGCTTGTGCCCACGTCAAAAGCTGATCCAGCAAAACCCGCTCCTGTACACTGGTCATAGGCAGCTGCCCTTGATACAGTTTGCCAGTGCTGCCGTCTACGGAAAGTACGTCACCTTCTTCAATCAGCAGCTCGCCGCAGCGGGCCTGTTTCAAAAATGCATCGACATTTAGTGCCTCGCACCCTACCACACAGCAGACCCCCAGACCACGGGCGACCACCGCCGCATGAGAAGTCATCCCCCCACGAGCGGTAATGATCGCTTCACTCACCACCATGCCTTCAATGTCTTCAGGTGAGGTTTCCTGCCGCAGCAGCAGGACTTTTTCTCCTGTGCGGCTGGCTTTTTCCGCCGCCTCTGCAGTGAAATAGACATGTCCTGAAGCTGCCCCTGGACTAGCCGGCAAGCCCTGCGCAAAAGCTTCGGCTTGCTGCAAGGCTTCGGGGGCAAATAACGGGTGCAACAATTGATCGATCATTTCTGGTGTGATTCGGTCTAAGGCTTGCCTGATGGTGATCTGACCTTCTGCGACCATATCCGTTGCAATTTGCGCTGCCGCAGCGGCGGTTCGTTTGCCGTTTCTTGTTTGCAAGACAAACAACTGGCCGTCATCGATGGTAAATTCAATGTCTTGCATGTCTTGATAGTGATCCTCCAAACCCTCAGCCAGTTGCTTTAGTTCCTGATAAATCACAGGATGTTGTTGCGCCAACGCTTGGATCGGTTGTGGTGTACGAATGCCAGCAACAACATCTTCCCCTTGAGCACACACTAGAAATTCGCCGAAAAGTCCCGGTTCCCCGGTTGCTGGATTGCGGGTGAAGGCGACACCCGTCCCACTATTTATCCCGCTGTTGCCAAAAACCATTTCTTGAATCGTTACGGCAGTCCCTAGATCGTCAGGGATGCGATGGAGGGAACGGTAGGTCTTAGCCCGTGGGTTGTTCCATGAGCGAAAAACTGCCGTGATGGCTGCCAATAATTGCTGAAACGGGTCTTGGGGAAACGCTTCTTGGGTATGTTCCATATAAATACTTTGAAACACGCGGCAGATCATTTGCCAGTCATTGCCGGTCATCATTTGGTCTGACACATAATTCTGCCGTTTCTTATAATCTGTCAAATAGGCTTCAAAGTGTTCTTTTGCTACACCTTTCACCACATCCCCATACATCTGGATCAAACGGCGGTAACAATCATAAGCAAAGACGGGGTCCCCCGTCTGCTGAGCCAACCCTTGGACGGTTTCATCATTCAACCCAAGGTTTAAGATCGTATCCATCATCCCTGGCATGGAAAACTTGGCACCACTGCGGACAGAAACCAATAACGGCGAGTGCAGTCCGCCAAATGTTTTGTTCCTGCGGACTGCCAATTCTTCGATGGCAGCTTTGACTTGCTTGATGATCGCCTCAGGAAGAACCTGTTCTTCTAAATAGGTCAGGCAAATGGTGGCCGGGACGATAAATCCCTGAGGAACAGGCAAACCCAAATTGGTCATCTCCGCAAGATTTGCCCCTTTCCCGCCTAATAATGCTTTTTGCTCTTTCGTGCCTTCTGAAAACCATACGACTGCTTTTTCCATCATGTTCCTCCTTTTAAATGTTATATACTATTTCGATTAATTAGCAGTATATAGTATGACACATTTAATCGTCAAGCCAAAAAAAGAAAACTTTTAAGGGATTTATCCTTTTTAAAAGAGAAGGATTGCCTTTTCATTCGGAAAATCATATAATCAATAGCATAGCACATAAAAGAAAGAAGGTGACACATTGGAATTAAGCCAAAGACAAATGAAAATCATTGAGATCGTCAAAGAGCATCAGCCGATCAGTGGGGAGACCATTGCGAAGCAGTTGGGTTTGAGCCGCGCAACCTTGCGGAATGACTTATCGATTTTGACCATGACCGGTTTATTAGACGCCCGACCGAAAGTCGGCTATTTCTATACAGGACAAACCGTTGAGCCTTTGCTTTTCGAAAAACTCTACCATACCAAAGTTGCAGAAGTCATGATCCCACCGTTGCTGATCTCACAAACGGTCTCCGTTTATGAAGCAGTCACGACTTTGTTTATGTACGATGTCGGTTCCCTCTATGTCAAAAATGACCAAGACGAACTGATTGGGGTACTCTCCCGCAAAGATCTGTTGCGCTTTGCGATCAGCAATGCCGCACCGGAAAAAACACCCGTAGCGATGATCATGACTCGCATGCCAAACATCGTGACCATCACACCGGAAGAAACGATCTTGACGGCTGGTACGTTGTTAGGACGACATGAAGTCGATACCTTGCCAGTGGTCGATCCACAGGAACCAAAAAAAGTCATCGGCAAAATCACGAAGACGCGGCTGATGAATTACTTTATTCAAGCAGGCAATGACAGTGACAACACACACTTTTAGGGGGCAAAAACAATGAAGAACGTTCGAATATATTTGATTTCAGATTCCGTAGGCGAAACGGCACAAAAGCTGATCGCCGCCGTTTCCGCGCAGTTTCCCACGATCGACCTTTCAGATATCCAGCTCTTTCCCTTTACTAATGATGAAGAGAGCTTAGGCGAGATCCTCAAAGATGCCTTGCTAGACAAATCGATCGTCGTTACCACCTTAGTCAATAAAGAATTAGTCGCTTTTGTTGATGCCTTTGCCAAACGGACTGGCTTGCAGCATGTCGACTTTATGTCGCCCTTGACCACGATGCTGGAAAAAACATTCGGTGTAGAAGCCGTCCAAGAGCCTGGTGCCTTGCATCGCTTGAACCAAGCATATTTCAGCCGGGTGGCCGCGATGGAATTTGCGGTGAAATACGACGACGGCAAAGACCCACGGGGATTTCTCGATGCTGACTTTGTCCTATTAGGGGTTTCGCGAACCTCAAAGACCCCATTGAGCCTATACATGGCAAATCGCGGCTACAAAGTGGCGAATCTGCCTTTGATTCCTGAAGTCGCTTTGCCAGCCGAAGTGCACCAAGTAGACCCACGGAAAATGGTCGGTTTGACTACGAATCCAGAATCCCTTACGGAAATCCGGCGGTCCCGGATGCATTCATTGGGCTTGAAAGAAGAAACCCATTACACCAATTGTGAACGAATCGAAGCAGAATTAGCCTACGCGAATGAATGGTTCAAAAAGCTGAACATTCCGGTGATCGATGTCAGCAAACGTTCCATTGAAGAAAGCGCGATGCTGATTGAAGAACAAGCCAAAGAACAGGCCCATGTTCAATAAAGACGCCTTGGCAAACCTGACCGAGATCATCAACTTGGAAGCCATCCAGCAGCTGCCGAAAGCCACCGAGCACTTTGTCAGCGATCTGCATGGCGAATACGATGCCTTTGACCATATTTTGCGGAATGGTTCTGGCAGTATCCGAGAAAAAGTCGAGATTTTGTTTACTGGCGTCTTGACGAAAGAAGAACAGACCGAACTTTGTTTTGTCATTTATTATCCAGAGGAGCTATTACAAGAACAGGCATGGACCCCTGCCGATTGGCGCTTAAAGATGGCACAGCTAGTGAAAGTTGCCCGCTTTACTTCCAGTAAATACACACGCTCCAAGGTACGCAAAGCACTGCCGTCTTCTTTTGCTTATATCTTAGAAGAACTGTTGTACCAATATGATGCTGACTTCAATAAAGAAGCTTACTATCGGGCGATTTTTGATAAGATCATTGAATTAGAGGCAGCCCCGCTTTTTTGCCAAGAACTGGCGTACTTGATTCAACGCTTCGTAGTGGATCATCTCCACGTCTTAGGCGATATTTATGATCGCGGACCAGCGCCAGACAAAATCGTCGATCGCTTGATGACTTTGCCCTCACTGGATATTCAGCTAGGCAACCATGATATTTTGTGGATCGGCAGCTTTTGCGGCTCGCTGCCCTGTTTGGCCAATACGATCCGCATCGCTGCTCGCTACGGCAATCTGGCATTATTACAAGATGGTTATGGCATCGATCTATCAAAAGCACTGGCTTTTAGCCAAAAATATTACACAGAAAATGAAGGCTTTTATCCGCAAAAAACAGTGGACCCTTTATCAAGCCAGCAAAAAAAAGCAGCCATGCTTTTGCAACAGGCATTTGCCATCATCCAATTCAAAGTCGAAGCAGCCGTGATCCAGCGGCGACCGGCATTTGCGATGGCAGAGCGCTGCCTATTGCATCGCTTGTCTCAAGATCGGCAACAAATCCAGCTAGGCCAGACCTATCCTTTGATCAACGGCTGTTTTCAACTAGTAGATCCCGATGATCCTTACCGTTTGACAGCAGAAGAACATGAGGTACTGCAAGATTTGCTGAGTCAATTTCAACGCTCGCCCCGCTTAGCTGCGCATATGTGCTTTTTAGTCGAGCATGGCACATTGTACCAGCGCTTCAACGACAACCTGCTGTATCACGGCTGCCTGCCTTGTCAGGAAAACGGCGATTTCCTGGCCTTTACTTTCCAGCAGCAGCCCTTAGCAGGCAAAGCGTTGATGGACTTTTTTCAGCAATGTTTGCAGGAAAGTTTTGCCCAACCAGAAAACCAAACAGACCTTGCCACCGATATGATCTGGTATCTTTGGTGTGGCGAAGGCTCTTCCCTCTTCGGCAAAAAAGCCATGAAAACCTTTGAGCGCTACTTTATAGCAGATCGCAACACTCATACGGAACAAAAAAATGCCTATTATTCTTTAAGGGAAAACGAAGACTTCTGCTGCCGTGTCCTAGCTGCCTTCGGTCTGCCGCCGACAGGCCACATCATCAATGGCCACACCCCTGTCAAAGTGCGTAAAGGAGAGACGCCCATTAAGGCAAATGGTCGTTTATTGGTGATCGATGGCGGACTCTCTCGCTCCTACCAATCCGTCACAGGCATTGCTGGTTACACGCTGTTGTCAAATTCCTTCGGCATGACCTTGGCGGCGCATCAACCCTTTACAGATCGCCAGCAAGCCATCCAGCAGCGACGTGACATCGTCACTCAGAAAAAAATCGTCGTGCGGCAAACGGAAAGAACAACGGTAGGCCAAACAGATATCGGCAAGCGGCTGCAGCAAGAAAGCCGAGTGCTTTTTGAAGAATTAAAAAATCATCCGATCCCTTGACGAGTCATTCGTCAACCAATCGGATGATTTTTTTTACAGTCCTTTGGAACTATGAAAGGCTTTGAGTTTTTCCAACGCCTGCAGCACAATGATCAAGACCAAGATCGCTAACGCCAAAAAGAGCGTTTCTAACCCTTTTCCTTGCGCTAAAAGCAGCTCTCTTAAAATTGCTGTGATACTGATCAAAATCAAGTAACGCACCGGAATATGGTGACCTTCTTTTACGTAACGCAATAACATCAAAATAATTTCCAGTAAAATAAACAATGTCGCGATCTCTTCGATCAATAAAGAAAGATCGCTAACTTCATGCAGTGGGATCACATGGACAACGATTTTGTAGATTGCTTCCGCCATCACCACCAAAACCAACAGAACCAACAGTCCTAACATAATATCAACCACAACACTAATCAATTTTTCGAAGTGCTTAAAATACTTTCCCATAACACCCCTCCTCGCACTTATTATAGCGAAACTACTCAGAATCACTTTATGATATGCTTGCAAGTGCAGCTTTTTTTATGGAGGCAGTGAATAAAAACGTAAGACAGCTCTTTTCTGTTCCAGCAATCCTCCAAAAAACCTTCCTCTTTGCTATTTTTTGATGTCTCAGAGTGAGAAATCGCGCATCTTTCGTTCACTTGGTGTGTTCATGGCTCTGAACATAAGCAAATAAAAAAGCTAGGCACAAGGCCTAGCTGAAATGGTCCCTTTAAGATGAGATTGATTTTTACAGTCAGGCTCAGTGAGCCCCTTCGACTGTTAGATCAACATTTTCACTCGTATCTTCCGCGGCTTCCTCGTCGCTATTGGAGGTCTCTGAAGACGGCTCAGTCGTTTCACTGCTGGAGCTGCTTGTTGTAGTACTGGTCGAACTCGTAGACGAAGAGCTTGAAGAACTGCTGCTAGCGCTACTGCTGGAGGTATCGCTGGTGGTCGTTGAGCCGCCACTCGGCGCGGTACTCGAACTGCTTTCGCTACTTGCAGAAGTACTGACGCTAAGCTCTGTCTCTACTTCGCTTACAGAAACAGACGTGCCTTCATTTGTCGACGCTTCGATCGAGCGACTAGTCGTTGAAGACGGTGTATACGAACTAACACTGGCTTCATAAAAAATCTGACTGGAATCAGAGGTTTCTTCGATACTGCTGCTTGCAGTCTGGTAAGGTGGCTCGGAGGAACTACTGGAAGAATCTCGAACAAAGGGCGCGGCAACAAAAGCATTGGCATCTTGATTGATCGCCACACTCAAAAAAACCGCAACAAAACAACTGACTAATGCCGACTGCATATTGAACTTGAATTTCATCGCACTCCCCATCCTTTCCCAAAAATATGGTTGGACCTTCCGTCAATGATCTATCTCATTCTTATATTATACAAAAAAAAGCAATCGTCAACAAATTAAGTTTTATTTTCAAAGATGACAAAGACATGAATGCCCGTTGCGCAACAAAAAAAGCCCGAGGGCGACGGTCGATCACCTGCGGGCCCATCCCTTCACTAAGGGTTGGCAGGCGCGACGGATGCTCGTTCCTCTGGCTTTAATGGTTCCTTTACTTAAGAAATTCTTTTACTTATAAGTTTCGCAGATGATTCGGGTCATGGATCGGTGCTTCAATATCACTGTCTCCCATGCGCGGTGTTGGATGAACGGACTCATCGGGCATCGCTGTTTCACCTCGTAACGGTTGATCGATGATTGGCTCAGTATCTGCATCACGATCCGTTATTTTGTCCATCGGCTGATAATCGTAGACGCCGACAACGAGTTTGTCTCGTTCGATGTCATCTCGGTAGCCGTATAATGGATCATGTTCATCGTCTCTGTGATCTGAATCGCCAAAAGAAAACGCATCTTTGATTTTTTCCCAAAGCGAACGATCTTCGTCTTCACTAGCAGCATGCTCCACTTCCACATCATCGATGGATTCTAACCCAAATTGATCGATGACTGTTTGATTCGCATACAGCACGATATCGTCTTTGCCATAGCCTTCGTTTGTCAATTGCTCAATAACCGGTAATACTTCTGTTCGAGTGTCGTAACTGCCAATAATCGTTAGGTTTCTGTTGTGCATGTGAAATCCTCCTTATTTTGTGTACGCTTCGATTGTTCTGGTTCTGAAGCAATTCTTTTAAAACTAGCAATTTCTATTGCTTCTTTCATTCTAACGCAGGGTTCCCTGATTGACCAAATAGTTTGATTGCGCTTACGAAAAACATGTGGTTTCTTGATAAACCGCTAGCAGCTTAGTGAACGCTTGATCCAGCATAAAAAACCGCGTGAGCCAATGGCATACACGCGGTTGCTTTTGCTTATTATTTGGAAACGATCAACTTTTGCCCGACATAGATCGTATAGCTGCTGTTGATCTTGTTCCATGATGCGATTTGGCTGATGCTGGTGTTGTATTTTTGTGCCAGTGACCATAGGCTGTCACCTGATTTCACCGTGTGCGTCTTCGTTGAACTACTGCTGGTATTCGTATTAGAAGACCCACTGCTAGCAGCTGTCAAGTAGGCACCGCTGACCCAGCCTTTGCCAGAAACATAATACCATTTGTTCGTGCCATTGACGGTCGTCCCGGTTTTTGTTGCGGTAACCGTGACGGTTGCCCCTTTACTTAAAGAACCAGTAATACTGCTGCTGGTAGAAGCATCGGAACGAACATTTAAAATCTCGGTGGTTTTCATTTTCTGATTTGTCGTCGTTGAACCGCTGTTATTGGAAGAGCTGCTGGTTGTTGTCAAGTAGGCACCACTGACCCAACCTTTGCCAGAAACGTAGTACCACGTTTTATTGCCTTCCACTGAAGTGCCGTTCTTTTTCGCTGTCACGGTAACGGTCACCCCTTGACCAAGCGTCGTCACGACACGGCTGCTGGTAGAAGCATCCGAGCGGACATTCAATGCGGCCGTCGTCTTCATTTTTTGATTGATGCTTGAACTGTTGTCTTCTTTTTCTGCTTCAGAAGCATTATTGTTGGTCACTTCAGTAAGGTAGGCACCGCTGACCCAACCTTTGCCAGAGACATAGTACCAATTTTTGTTGCCGTTGACTGATGTGCCGGTTTTCATGGAAGTGGCTGTAAAGGTCGTGCCTTTGCTAAGTGATCCTACCACTGATCCGCTAGTAGAAGCGCTGGAACGAATATTCATCGCTTCCGTCGTCTTCATTTTTTTGTTGATCGTCGTGCCAGAATTGCTATTGTCAGAACCGGTGTTGCCTGATCCGCTATTGTTATTTGAAGCATCGGTCGAAACCTTCGTCAAATATGCACCGCTGACCCAGCCTTTGCCAGAAATTTTATACCACGTGGTGTTGCCGTTGACGCTGGTACCCGTTTTGGTCGCCGTTGCCGTAAACGTCGTATTGGCTGCTAACGAACCAGTAATAGAGGCACTGGTGGAGGCATCGGAACGAATATTCATGGATGACGTGGTTTTCATTTGCTGATTGATCGCTGTTTCATCACTGACGATCGTTTCATTGCTATTGCCGCCGCCTGCATTTGAGCTGCCAGTGTCATATTGCGTTAAATTATACGTACTGATCAAATTGTTTAATTTGCTGGCATAAGAAGTATCTGTTGCATAACGCCCTTGCAGCCAAGCGGTCGCTTGCGTGTAAGAGGTCGTATTGCTTTTCCACGCACCGCTGTAATAGTAGTTGCCGCTAGAAAAACTCGTGTTGCGCAACACATACGCATTGTCTTCAAAAGACTCTTTTAATGATGGGTATTTCCGAAACTTGGCGCTGATCAAATAATAATTGCCTGAACCATCATCTTCATACGTATCCATTGTCACGTATTGGCCATTATAGCTACCTTTGATCCCAAACATATTGTTGGCCGTGGTCGTCAAAGTTGATGCGCCCCAGCCAGATTCCAAAATCGCTTGTGCCATCATGACAGAGGCATACAGATCGTTTGCTGCCGCTACTTCCGTTGCATAGCCGCAAATCTGACTGATAAAGGCAGCCGGATCGATCGTAGCCCGTGAAAATAATGCCCGACTGGTCAAATCCGAAAGGGCTGATGGTACTTCATCTGCTTCTAAGACTTCATCACTAGCGACTGTTGTGCTTTCTGTCGTCGCTGTTTCTGATCCCTCAGTGACCACTTCCGTCCCTGACTCCTCCGTCGTTTCCGAAGTTTCTTCGGTCACAACAGGTGCTGTCGTCGATGCTGTCGTTTCCTCAATCGGTGTGCTGTCGGTTTCTGGTGTCGTGTTTGTTGTTTGTTCAACGACCTTGAGGTCATTGCTAGTTTCTGTCGTTGCCGTTTCAGCCGCATGCCCTAAGGTCGGGATAAACGTTGATCCCGCTACTAAAGTAGTAGCCATCGTAATACTTTTTTGGGTATATTGTGTGCGCTTCAAGCGCTTTTCTAAGCGGCGTCGTTCTTTACGAATTGTCATTTAATCCCTCCGTCGTATTAGCCTTTTTTTATTGTAACACGATTTATTAAAAAATGGGGGGTTAAGATGAAAAAACAGTGAAATCAACGAGATAATTTCTTGCTATGAAACAGTTCTCTCTTTTGCTTCATCAGTCAATCCTCTGTTTTAAAAAAAGAAAAAAGAGTGGTTTTGGCACCAAAAAAGCAGCCTTTATCAAAAAGACTGCTTTGGTTGAATTGTTATTTAATAACAGGTGCGGGCTTTTTGGCTTTTTTCAGCATCGCATAGCCAATGTTGAGAACGAGCCCAAAAACCGCCAAGAAAATTGCCGTATAAAAGGCTTTTGTATAATCTCCTTGGTTACTTTCAGCGATTGCTGCTGCCACTCTAGGCCCAAAGAATGCCGCCGTAGAATAACCAATAAAGACGATTCCATAGTTGACTCCTTGATTGATCGGTCCGTAATTTTCCATAACGATCGATGGGAAAACCCCCATCACGCCCCCGAAGCACAGTCCTAAACCGATGATCCCGACAGTGAAGATCACGGTTGTCTGACCAAGTGTCAATAGGAATAAGGACAATGCCACCACGCCATAGATGATCATCAACGTATTCGTCCGACCAATTTTATCAGAAACGGTGCCCCAAAGGACACGACCAAAACAGTTGCTCAATGAGTACAAGCTGACATAAAAAGCAGCGGCGGCTGCCGTCAAACCGAACATACTTTGCCCGATCACTGATGCGTTAGAAGCAATCATCAAACCTGAGAAAGCCCCTGCACCTAACATAACGATAATCAAGTAGAAGGTTGGGGTCTTTAGCATGTCCAACCAATTCAGATTGATTTGTGGGCCATTTTTCCCTTGCGCAGCTGGTTGCCAACCTGCTGGGCGATAATCTTCTGGTGCCTTGCGAATAAACAGACTAGCCACTAAGACGATCACGATATAGGCGATCCCTAAAATCCGAAACGCTGCTAGTACATCTTGTGATTCGATCAAACGATTTGCAATCGGTGCGGCAATAATCGCTGCCCCACCCATACCTGCTGTGATCAAGCCCGACGCCAGTCCCCGTTTATCCGGGAATAGCCGAATCGTATTGCTTAAACAAGCCGAATAGGCAAAGCCTTGCCCTAAACCAGCAAAGACTCCATAAGTCAGGTACAACATGGCGGGTGAGTTGACCAATCCCGTCAGGAAGAAGCCCGCTCCGAACAACACGCCTCCACCAGCGATGACCCATCTAGCGGCTCCGCGGTCTGTCAGCAAACCACCCAAAATCATGGTAATCGGGCCAACTGCGGCATTGATGGTAAAGGCTAACATGATCTCTTCCATGGACCAGCCTTTTAATTGACTAAGAGGTCCTGCAAAAACACTAAAGGCGTAAACAGCGCCCGTACACAGCAATACCGCGGTCGAAGCGATCAGAATCAGCCAGCGATTGATTTTTGTTTCCATTTTTTCTCTCCTTTGCTTTAAGCATGTTACTTTATTCACATGTTTTTTCAAAAGCTAGCGCGCGTGTCGAGACACAACGCGCAAGGCTTTTTATTCGAGATGTTCTGCGACTGCTGTTTTTCCAGCAATTCGGCCAAAAGTAAAGATGTCTGTCAACGAGTTGCCGCCTAAGCGATTGCCAGCATGGATCCCCCCAGCAACTTCCCCTGCTGCATACAGCCCTTCAATGATTTGATCTTCCTTCGTCAACACATGGGTTTGCGGATCGATCTTCAATCCCCCCATCGTGTGGTGAACCGCTGGTTTTCTTGGTGTGGCATAGAAAGGTGCTTTTTCCACTTTCAAGTCGAAGACATCCTTGCCAAACTCTGGATCCTTCCCAGCATCCACATAGCTGTTGTATTTCGCAACGGTCGTCTCTAAGACGGCTGGATCAACATTGATCTGCTCTGCCAGGCCAGCCAAGGTCTCACTGCGGAACAGCGTACCAGCAGCTACTTGCTTATCGATTTTTTCTTGGCTCGTGTTATAAGCGGTTTTCTTGATCTCTTCATCCGCGATCAAATAGAACAATCCGCCATTATCGATCGCCGCTTGGGTCAATACATCGCGACTTTCGTATTCATTGACAAAGCGTTCACCCTTTTGATTGACCATCACAAAGTTAGCAGGTGGCACTTGCAGGCCACTGAACAAAGCCCCTGTGTTTGGATCAGATACGGGCATCATTTGCGAAAAGCCCATGCCAACAAGGTCCGCGCCAGCACTTTCCCCTAGTTTGATCCCGTCACCAGTGATCGCTGGTGAATTTGACGTTTTGATATCGTCTTCGATCTCTGTCCAATAGGTATTGTATTGTTTCAACATTTTCGTATTCGCTCCGAACCCACCAGAAGCTAAAATCACTGCTTTGGCATGGATCGTGACTTTTTGACCGTTACGGCCTTCCCCGATGATTCCAGTAACCTTGCCATCTTCGATCAATAATTCTTTGACAGGCGTATCGGTTAAGATCGTTCCCCCATGTTCTTTCACGAATTGATGCAAAGCAGAGACAAAGGCATACCCTTCGTTTTTGACTGGTTTATGTCCTCGGCGCCATTTCGCTCCTACTGGCATATCGACATTGTTCATATCAAATTCTACGCCGATTTCTTCTAGCCATTTCACTGAGTCCAATGCTTGATCCGTCAAGATCTTCACTAGCTCGTATTTCCCATAGATCGGTTGACCATTCAAATCTTTGCGTTTTCCGCCTAAATAGGTTTGAATTCGATGCCACAAAGCAGAATCAAACAAGTATTCTTTTTCTGGCGTCGTTTCTGAAAGATACGCAGTGATTTGTGCCTTCAAAGCTTTGAAATCTGGCAAGTATTCTGCATCGATCTCTTGTTCATCGATCGTCAGCACTTCTTCTAAAGCACTGCGTTCGCCAGGCAATGCGGAAAAGCCGTTTTGCCATTTTGGATCCGCGGCATTCATCGGTCCGCCAGTACGTACGGTATTGCCGCCGATCGCTGGGAATTTTTCTACTAAGATCACGTCTTTATTGGCTTGCAGCACACTGGCAGCCGCACTCAGACCCGCGCCGCCGCCACCTACGACAACGACATCGGTGGTATACGTTTCATCTTCTGTTTGCAAAGCACTGGCGGCTTTTGGCCGTTTGCGCAAGACATCTGGGTTCGCACCAGCCATTTTCACGGCTTTTGCTACGCCATCAACGACACCGTTACTAGTAACCGAAGCACCAGAGATCGCATCGACATTTAAGGTTTGCCCTTCAATGATCTCTTGAGGAATCCGTACGAAAACGACATCAGCGATCCCTTCGGATTCACCAGAAGTATCGATATCGATAGCTTCGATCCGTTCTTCACTCAATTTGACGACCATTGGTAGATCCCCGTTATGTCCTGGTGCTGTGACGGTGTATTCGCCAGGCTCATAAACGACTTCTTCTGGTACGTTCAACAAATTAGCGACTTCCGTAAACCGAACGAACTTGCGGAAACAGCTTTCCAAAAAATCGACCGTTCGTTGATCTTTTAAATTGCCTTGTTCATCAAAGGCTTGATGGGCACGTCCCAGCAAGAACTCATTTCCTGGCATGACTGTCGCATTGACACCCGGTGCATCAAGGATTTGGCGCAAATGAAGCTGTGCTCGCGAAGAGCCTTGTACATCGTAGGATGCACCGACGATCATTACCGGTTTGCCATCAAAGGGATGGAGATTGAAGGAGAGCCATTCCAAGACGCTTTTCAATGCGGAAGGAATCGAATGGTTATGCTCTGGTGTCGCAATGATCACCCCATCGGCTGCTAAAATCTTGCTATTTAACCGTTGGATCACTTCACTATTGGTTTGATCTTGTGTTTCATTGAACATTGGGACATCCTTGATTTCCAGTAGTTCAATTTCTGCTAGGGCAGCAAATTCTCGCTGCATAAACGCCACTAATTGGCGATTGGTGGATTTTTTGGCGTTCGTTCCGATTAGGCCGACAAATTTCATGACTGGTTCCTCTCTTTCTTATGCTTGTTCCCACGAAAATTTCTTTGCTCGTTCTTTAGCCGTTGAATATTCACTGACCAGACGGTTCGTGATTTCGACAAACAAGACAAATTCATTGAAACAATCTTCTAGTTCGGCAACTTTTTCGCTATCGATCAAGTTTCCTTGTTCATCGAAGGCTTGCATGGAGTGCCCTAATAAAAATTCCGCACTCGGCATGATTCGAGCTTTTACTTCTGGTGCATCTAAGATCTGACGCAAGTGGGCTTGGGCTCTCGATGAACCTAATGCACCAAGAGAAGCACCTGTGATCATCACTGGTTTATCGATCAAAGGCCGCGTCGTATAAGAAAGCCATTCAATCATGCTTTTTAGCACCGCTGGGATCGAGTGATCGTATTCTGGTGTACTGATGATCACCCCATCGGCTGCTTCGATCTTCTCTGACAAGGCTTGGACTGCCGCTGGTGCCGTCCGATCTTCTGGTTCATTAAATGCCGGCAGATCACTGATTTCGCAAAGTTCGATCTCCGCTTGGTCACTAAAATGGCTTTGAATAAATTGCAGTAAGCGACGGTTGGTCGAACGCGTCGAGTTGGTTCCTACGATTCCAATCAATTTCATTATCATCTCTCCTAATTGTGAATAATTTAACATTTAATAATAAATAAAAAGTTTTTGACCATTGGCTTTGATTTCTTTTTCAATCGTTTCTCAAGTTGATTTTTTAGACCTACTGAGATGAAAGGCTTCTTCCTAAACAAAAAAATCTTCCCCAAGTACCCATTTAGTGTACGACTGAATTCTTTATTTGTGAAATATTTATTTAACTATCTATCGATAACAAATTTGTTATAATAAGAAAAATGACTAGGAGGACCACGCAATGGCACTTAAAGATTCCCATCTGATGCTGCAATACCTCGATACCTTGTTAAAGCATAGCAACTATACCAAAGCCGCCAAAGACCTCTACATCTCACAGCCTTACTTGACACAAACCGTGAAACGTGCCGAACAAGAGCTCGGGACCCCCATCATCAATCGGCAGCCGGGTCATTTTCAACTGACGGAAGCTGGTAAAATCTATTATCAATATCTGGAAACCTTGGAAACAGAGTCTGCCAAATTGAAAAGTCGGCTGTCTTGGTATACCGCGACCGAGAAGCGTTCTTTGCGCTTAGGCATTTTGCCTAGCCTTGGTTCCTATCTGCTGCCACTCTTTTTGCCTGCATATTATGAACACTATCCCAACGTACACTTTTTCTTACGGGAAGACCTGCCCAAACACAATGAAAAACGACTGTTGAATGGGCAGCTGGACTTTTTTGTCGGACAAAATCCTGAGACGATCGCACCGAATCTAACAGTCCACAGTACCAATCAAGAACGGTATCTAGCGATCATTCCGCCTTGTTCTCCCCTGTATCAACCAGAGAAGCGGTATTTAGCACCTGATTCATTGGCAGTCAAAGACTTGCTGCAAAGTCCGTTGATTTTGACTGCCAGCGGCTCGGCGATTCGGCGCCAAATCGATCAATTGCTGCAAAAATACAAAGTAGAGGCGACCGTTCTCATAGAAAGCAGCAATATTTATACAGCAGCAGCATTGGCAGAAAACAACCTTGGGATTGCGATCGTACCAGAAAGCGTGCTACAAGCAGCGACTGCGACTCCTTTTAATCTTTATCCGATGCCAGAGGAACTCTTGTCCCTCACCTATTTTATTGCCCATCAAGCCGAACGGGCATTGTCAAACAGCGAAGCCGACTTGATCGAGACCTTTTTGCAACACGTCTAGCTTTCTTTTTACAAAAAAACAAGCAGCCACCACCTATATTCCTAGGTGATCGCTGCTTGTTTTCATTCTGCTGTTGGCGTTTCGATCAAACGGGCTAATTCTTGCGGATAGATCAGCTCTCCTTGTTTGGTAATGACTAATCCAGTGATCCCTTCTAACGGCGCCAGCTCCTGCAAGATGGCTTGTGGCTCTTTGCCAAACAAGCGGGTCGTCCAAATCTCTCCATCAACCGATTGGTCGGAGAGAATCGTGACACTGGCAATGGCTGACTCTAACGGATAGCCCGTATCTCGATCAAAAATATGATGATAGGTCTTGCCCGCTACCTGATAGGTTCGTTCATAGATCCCTGATGTAACGACTGATTGATTACGAACCTTCAACGCTGCGACAAAATTCCCTCTTGGTAAGAAAGGGTTTTGGATCCCGATCCGCCAATAGCCATCTTGATGGCTCGGGGCATCGCCGTAAGTCACCACATTGCCTCCAAGATCGATCAAAGCGGCTGTGACACCAACCTGTTTGAAATAGGTCATCAACAAATCAGCAAAATATCCTTTTGCCACAGCCCCTAGATCAAGCTTCATGCCAGCAGCTAACCCGACGGTCTGCAGCGTTTCATCCAAAATGATCTTGGCAGGATCAGTCTTTGGCAGCAGCTCCGCGATTTTCTCAGGCGTTGGTAGATGGGCATCTTGGAACCCGATCCGCCATTCCTGCACCAAAGGACCGATGGCAATATTTAAGTAGCTATCTTTGGGTACGCTATGGGCTTTCCCTCGTGCGATCAATTCAAACAATTCCTGTGTGGCAGCGATCGCTCCTTGTCCTGCCTGCTGATTGATCTGCATCAACTCAGACGTCGGGTCATTGGCACTAAAACGCTGTTCAAAGGCCGCAGCTCTTTTGGCTGCTTCCTCTAAGATCGCTTCTGGGGTTTCATGCTGCACCCAAATCGTGATCACCGTTCCCATTCCCTGTAACACTCGTTGGCCTTCTGGCATTGTCCTTGCTCCTTTGTTCTGTTCTTTTGGCTATCATAGCAGTTTCTGGGAGAAAAAAGTAGTCTGTGGGATACCCCTGCTGCTTTTTTTGAAAAAAAACTGCGAGGTCACCCTCGCAGTCTGCTGTTTCTATTGCTCAATGATAAAAGTCGAAGCGGCCTTTCGCCAATACTTCTTTGACCCCACCGGTTTGGTACAAGGAACGGTCCATAATGGCTTTTTTCACCACGGAAGCGGGATAGCCTTTGATGCCCATTTTCCCTACTAAGCCAAAGGCATGGGTATTGCCGATCGATGCCACTGAACCTAATGATTCAAAGTGGAAATCTGCTGGTTTTTCCCCGTTCATTTGACGTAAGATGTTTTTACCCGCATGCTGCCCCATCTTCAAAGCGATTTGAGCCGTTGTTGGATACGGGCGATTGGTCGCTGGGTCCATGACTGCTGAAACATCACCGACAACATAGACGTTACTATGATCAGGGTCTGTTAGGTCTTGATTGACCATCACGCGACCACGACGAGCAGAAAAGTCTGATTCAGCCATCACATGGCTGCCGCTGACGCCTGTGGTCCAAACGATGGTTTTGGCTGATAATTCTGCTGTTGCTCCTGTATCGGCATCATTTTGATAGACAACGACACCTGGTTTGATTGCTTTGATGGGTTTACCAGTCAGGAAGTTTACGCCCCACTTAACGAGATTTTTGATCCCGTAATCCGATAGTTTTTCATCAAACATCGGTAATAAACGAGTCACTGCTTCGACACAGTACAGTTTGATGTCTTCTGGTTTGACACCTGCTGCTTTCGCGAAGGTTTTACGGTTTTCCACCAATGAACCTAGCAATTCGATTCCAGTGAAACCAGCACCGCAGACAACGATTTTTAGGTAGTCAGGATTTTGTGTTTCTTTGTATGCCTTCATTTGTTTCAACAAATGATGATAGATGTTTTCTGCGGAGTCGACATCCACCATTTCCAACGCATGCTCCTCGACACCAGGGATCCCAAATGATTCTGATTCAAAGCCTAATGCCACGATCAAATAATCATAGGTGCACGTGGATTGATCTTTAAAAACGATCACTTGCTGATTACGATCGATCGACGCCACTTCCTTTTGAACAAAGCTCGTCTTTTGGGGACGAACGACATCATTGATGGGATAGCAAATGCGGTCTCTTGGTTGCGTACCGGCCGCAACTTCATGAAGATCGGTTGCCTCATAATGATAATCGTTTTTGTCGATCAATGTGATGTGAAACGCTTCTTTTGCTCCTTGCAGTACGTGCAATGCTCGCAATCCAGCATACCCTGCTCCTAAAATGACAACTTCCTTCATGTTTCCTTACTTCCTTTCTTTGCTGTAAAAATTATAAAATCAAACCAATCGCAAAACTCAGCACTTGTACGCATGCTCCGACCGCAAGGATCCGAACGGCACAAATGAAGGTCTCTCTTTTGATTTGTTTTTGCATAAATCGTTTTGTCTGCTGCCAGACAAAGGGCGCCGCGAAAAAGGTCAGAACCAGTGACCAAGGCGCAATGTTGAGGGCAACTGAGGCAATGATCGCAACAAACGCCAAGACGTTCATCGCGATAAATAATTTCAACGCACGGGCTTTACCAAGGTAATGCACCAGCGTATAGCGCTCATTTTTTTCATCCTCTTCCAGATCACAAATGTTGTTTGCCAGCATCAAGTTGGCGATCCATAATGTGTTGGGTAATGAGATCAAGAAAATACTGCCAATCGTGGCAATGTTCCATTCAAAGGTTTGATAGGCATTAAGGTAGACACAGATCAATGAGATCATAAAGCCCATCGTAAAGCCAGAAAAGAACTCGCCTAAAGGCAAACTAGAAAGCGGCCGTGGACCAGAGGAATAAAAGATCCCGACTAGGTAACAATACAGTCCCATCCAAAAGAGCGGCCAACCAACCACCATTGCCAAGGCGATTCCCATGGCGGCGGAAACGATGATCATGGAGACCATCAACCAAAAAACCAATTTGACAGACAACTGTTCCCGACCAATGATATTGGTTTTTTCTTTGTAATCATGCCCTTCTGTGGCATGATGGTAATCGTTGTAGTTATCTAAAATATCCACCGCCATATTGAAGATCAGCATGGCAATGAAATACAATAGGACATAGCCAAGATGAATCGTTTGATAATTGTACCAGCTGTAGCAGACACCAATGAAAAATGGCAAAATACTGGCGGTTTTTGCTTTAAATTCGACAAGTTCTAAAAATACAGGTAGCGTCACAACTTCACCTCCTTTAGTGAGTGCATTAAACTAGTCAATCACGCCCCTTTACGCTAGAATAAGGGCTGAATGACTGTTAGAAAGGGTTATACTATGTTTGACTTTTGGATCGATTATCCGACGATCGAACAACGATTGAAAACCGTATGTTCCATCATTGAAGAACACGTTACTGTTCGTAACAAAGAGATACAAGATGTTTTGATCGACTTTACTTATTCAGGTGGAAAAATGCTGCGGCCAGCGCTCTTTTTTTTGTTTGCTGACTTAGGCGATCCCCATTATAAAAAAACCGACCAATTAACAAAAATTGCTGCTTCTCTAGAAATTTTACACATGGCCACTTTGATCCACGACGACATCATTGACGATTCGCCGCTGCGGCGCAGTCAAGTCACTGTTCAAGCCAAATACGGCAAGGATATCGCGGTCTACACGGGTGATCTTTTGTTCACCCAATTTTTTGAGCTTTTGATCGAAAGTATGAATGGCTCCCCGTTTTTAAAAACCAACGCACAAGCCATGAAACGACTCCTTTTAGGTGAACTTGATCAAATGCACACTCGCTACAACATCCATGAATCGATTGACGACTATCTGCAAAGCATCAACGGCAAAACCGCTGAACTGTTTTGGCTCGCTTGTCTCGAAGGCGCTCATTTTGGCGGCCTCGACACAGAAAACCAAGAGCGGGCGGGTGAGATCGGTCGCAACATCGGGATCGCCTTTCAAGTATTCGACGATATTCTCGACTACACCTCTGATAGCGGCACTTTGAAAAAACCGATTCTAGAAGATTTGGCACAAGGAGTCTATACCTTACCGCTGCTATTTGCCAAAGAACAGGCACCTGCAGCATTCGCTCCTTATTTGAATAAAAAAGCAGCACTCTCCTTGGCAGAAGCCCAAGAAGTTGCGGATCTTGTCGTCCGTTACGGCGGTGTTGAAAAAGCGCGCGCTTTCGCGGTCACCTACACGCAAAAAGCCTTAGACGACATCGATCTGCTGCCCGAAGCACCTAGCAAAGCCAAAATTCGTTCATTAACTGAACTGCTCTTGCAGCGCAATTACTGAGCCATAGAGCAATGAGAAGAAAAGCGTCCATCACTGATTGATGGACGCTCTTTTTTTATCGTCGTCCTTGGTCAATGGCCAATAAGTGTTGAAAATGTTTGTTTTCTGCTGCCAATTCGGCAGGTTTTCCGCTCATGGTCAACTGACCATCTTCAATAAAGAGCACACGGTCCATCATCGAAATTCCTTGCAAGTGGTGGGTGATCCAAATGATCGTTTTGTTCTCCAGCACTTGGAAAAAGGTTTCGAGCACGCCTTGCTCCGTGATCGGGTCTAAGCCGACGGTTGGCTCATCCAATAAGATGATCGGAGTATCTTTTAGCAAGATCCGCGCCAAGGCCAAACGATGGCGTTCTCCACCAGAAAAACGCAAGCCGGCTTCATCCACCATCGTGGCCAAGCCGTTAGGCAAAGCTGCCACCATTTCTTTCAACCCGACTTGCTCCAGTACGCGCCAGACTTCTTCTTCCGAAGCCGACTCATTGCCTAGCCGAATATTATTCAAGACGGTCGTATGGAAAAGATAGGGACTTTGATTGATGACACCGATCAAGTCACTGATCGACTCACTCAATGCCGTCACAGGCACGTCGTTTAAGGTGATCGACCCTTGCGTCGGTTGCAGATCGCCTCGCAACAAGGAGGCAAATGTACTTTTCCCAGAACCGCTGCGACCAAGGATCGCTAGTTTTTGATGCGCAGGAATCGTTAGATCCAACCCATGAAGCACTTCTTTGCCTTCAGGATACTGAAAATGCAAGTCCTTGACTGTGATCGACACGAGGCCCGTCACTTCAGGTACTGACGGTTGCTCCATGGAGACTTGGCGATTTTCTTCTGGCAATGCATTGAAGCGATCGATGGAGTCTTTGTAGCGATTGGTTTCTTGAGCAGCAGACGGTAATGGCGCAAATGCATCAACTAAAGGAAAGACACACAGGACAAAGGCAGCGATCCAGTTGGCTGCTCCTCCGTGGTTACCTGGAAAGCGAATGCTGGTCCAAAGCAGCAATGCGACAGCGATCACTCCAAAGATGCTTTGTAACAGAAAATCACGCCGGCGATCAAAGGACAGCATCTGTTCATCCACCGCCCGCAACTGCGTTTCCAGTTCCTTATGGGCAGCCACGTACTCGCTGCCTCTTTGAGAGAAGACCCAATCAGAAACCCCTAATACATTATCCGTCAGTGTCGTATACAAGTTGTTTTTCATGTGTTTTTGCTTTTCTTGCCGCGCGCCGTTGATGATCACCGACCAAAGCGGCAAGACAAAGACGATGATCCCTAATAGCAGCAGCATCACCAAAGCAAACCACCAAGAAAAATAGCCGAGTCCAATGATCAAGAACGCATACAAGATCCAAGCGATCACGGTAGGAAAGATCGTCCGCAAATACAGGTTTTGAATATGGTTGATATCTTCTGCCAATAAGCCCAAGATATCCCCTGTGCGATGCGCTTGCTTAAAGAAGATCGCATCTTTTTCTACTACGTTGTACAATTTCAATCGTAAATTAGAGGTCATGCGCAAGACCCAGCTATGACTGGTCAACCGTTCCAAATAGCGAAAGACTGGACGGCCGATCCCAAACGCTCGGGTCAGTACGATGGGGATGTAAACCAATAGAATGTTTTCTGGGATCGATGCCGAGCGGCTGATCAGGTACCCAGAATTAAACATCAGTGCCCCACCACAGAAAAAGGTCAAGAAGCCTAGGAATAAGGCCAGCGCCAAAACGTTTTTGTATTTTGACAAGAAAGGCTTGACCCACGTATCAGTTTTCAATGAGCGCAATAAGCCGATTTTATTCAAGCTGTTCCCTCCTCATTCCATTGACTAGTTCTGTAAAAGCACCTTGCTTTTGCTGCAGTTGTGCCAAGGTTCCTTGTTCCACGATTCTTCCTTGATCCATCACGATGATTTCATCCATTTCTTCCATCCAGTGCAAGCGATGGGTTGCAAAAAAGACTAAACGGTTTTCCATCAGCGGTAGCATCCGTTCTTTTAAGGCAACTTCAGTTTCAATATCCAAATGAGCCGTTGGTTCATCAAACAAAAGAATCTTTCGTTGCTGGTCTAAAAAGGCACGGGCTAGAGCGATCCGTTGGGCTTGTCCGCCACTTAGATGCCGTTCCCCTTCTCCTAACATCGTGTCCAACCCTTGCGGCAGCTCTGCTAAAAGCTCAGTCAAGCCTGCCACTTCAATGGCTTTCAGTACGGCTTCTTTGGTAGCTGTCGGCTGATAAAACGCGACATTTTCCTGCAAGGTCAACCGATAGATATAAGGATTTTGCGGAATATAGATCAGCTGTTCTTGCCAGCTTGCTTGGCGAAAGGCCGTGGTCTTCGCCCCTCCAAGAGAAATCTCGCCACTGTCTGGCACGAGAAAGCCACTCAAAGTATTGATCAAGGTAGACTTGCCAGAACCGCTCAAACCGATGATCCCGATCTTTTTGAAGCCAGTCACGTTCAAGTTGATATCCGTCAAAGCCGCTTTTTCCTCGTAGGAAAACGCCAGCTGATCGATCGTTAACTGGGCGTCTTCCTGCCAACGAGGCACCGTTACTGCCGGTACTTGGGCTTCGGGCTGATGCAAGATCTCCGTCACCGCAGTCATCGCATTTTTCCCGTCTAAGGTTGCATGGTAATCACTGGAAAAGTCGCGGATCGGCAAGAAGTATTCTGGTGCTAAAATCAAGATGGTTAACGCTGGAAACAGCAAGATTCCTTCATTGATCAGCCGCAAGCCTAGCAAGACTGCCACGACGGCAATCGATAAGGTCGTGAAAAAGTCTAAGGCGAAGGTCGATAAAATACCGACTTTTAATGAAGCCATCGTCGCTTTCCGAAACCGTTCGCTGGAAGCAAAGATACTCTTGCCATATTTTTTACTGACCCCAAACAATTTCAGCGTGTCGATCCCTCGCAGAGAGTCGATGAAATGATTGGACAGTAATTGAAACGTTCGGTATTGTTTTTCCGCTTTGCTTTGCGCGGCATAGCCCAAGATGATCATAAAAATGATGATCAAGGGGAACACCAACAGCAAGACCAAGCCCGACTCCCAATCCAGATAAAAAACGAGTGCCAAAATGACCCAAGGAATGATCGACATATTCATGATTTTGGCAAGAATCAATTTCAAGTAGTTTTCGACTTGGTTGATCCCTTCCAAGACCATCGTTGTTACATTCCCCGTCCCTTGCTGTTGTGCGATCTGAGGACCGACCCGAAACAATTTCTCCAACAATTGATCCCGCAGATCGGCGGCTTGCTGGTAACTGTAATCATCGAGTCTTTTGGAACGGAAATAGATAACGGCTTGTCGGGCGATAAACGAACAAAAGAACAGCAGAATCCAGCCCCACTGTTCCTCTAATGGTCGTCCTTCCCATAAGCCAGTGATGGCACGTGCCAATCCATACGCCTGCCCAATAATGAAGAGCGCCTGCAGGAACGAAAGTCCCGCAAGCAGCCCTAAAAGTTGTTTCATTCCTGGGAGCTTCATGATTTGTTTATCAATCATTTATACCCCTCCAACGCCTCCGTATGACTGATCCGTTTACGGAAGATATAGTAACTCCAAGCCGTATAGGCCAAGACGAAAGGCAAGATCGTCAGTGAAAGATAACTCATGATCTTCAATGTGTAGCGGCTTGAAGACGCATCAGCGATCAACAGGTCATAGCTTGAATCGATCGAACTGATCAAGACTCTTGGGAATAACCCTGTGAAGATCAATGCCACCAAAGCGATCAACGTCAAGCCGCTCGCAATGAAAGCCATCATTTCTTTGCCTTTAAAGACGCCGATATTTGCAATCAGTGTCAGTACAACGATCACGAGCAACAAACCAAGCGTCGTCGCAAAATGATTCTCGAAGAAATCCGTTTGGAAGTAAAGCATCACAGCAAAGACGACTAAGCCTGCATATAAGATGCCATAAAAAATACTTGCATAGTTGCGTGCCCGTGCCCGAATCGGACCTTCCGTTTTCAAAGCGATATAGTTTAATCCGTGCAAGTAGCACAACAAAGTCAACGCGATCCCGCCAACGATTGAAAAGGGATTGACGTAATCCGTAAAGGTTGCCGTCATGTTGCCATCTTCACCCAAAGGCATTCCTTGGATCATGCTGACAAACATCAGACCGAAGAAAAAAGGTACGATCGTACTGCCGATCGTCAACGTCCAGTTCCAAATGTTTTTGTGTTCTTTCGGGAAGTTTGCTCGAAACTCAAAGGAAACACCGCGAATGATCAACCCGACTAAGATCAATAACAAAATCAAATAAAAACCGCTGAACAAAGAAGCATACCAGTATGGAAACGAGGCGAACATCGCTCCGCCAGCGGTCAATAGCCACACTTCATTGCCATCCCAGACAGGCCCGATCGTTTTAACGATCTGGTCTTTTTCCTCTTCATTGTGGGCCAATGTCTGCACAGACATCCCCACACCAAAGTCAAACCCTTCTAAGAAGAAGAAGCCAGAAAATAAAAGCCCAATCAACGTGAACCATAGTAATTGCAGACCGGTCATCCTTCAAACGCCTCCTTATCAAATGGGTCTTCGTACCCTTCTTGGTTGTCTCCTTGGCTGATTTCGCCGAAGGCTTCTTTTTCAGGTCCATGATCCATTTCCCGTTTCACCAGATAGACCATCGTTCCGCCCAAGCCAGAGAACAAGAGGAAGTAAACGATGTTTGAGATCAAGAGTGAGGTCACGGAAACGTTTGGTGACACACTATCTTCGATCGTAAACAAGCCGTAAACCGTCCATGGGTAACGTCCTAACTCCGTGATCAGCCAACCAGCTGTATTGGCAATAAATGGGGTGAACAAAGTGATCGCCACTACCCAAAGCAGCCAGCGTTTTTCAAAGAGCCACGGTTTCTTCTTACGCGTAAAGTACAACCCCAGACCAGAAACCAACAGCATCAAGGCACCAAAACCAGCCATGATCCGGAAGCTCCAAAAGAGTGTGTTGACCGGCGGGTAGTAATTACGGTCGCCGTAGGTTTCAATCAATTGCTGATTGACCGTATCCATCCCATCGATGGAGCCGAAGGGTTCATTGAAGGCTAAGATACTCAACATATAGGGAATCGAAATACCGAAGACTTGGTGATGTTCTGCTTCATTCGCCCAAGCAACGACAGTCCAAGCCGCAGGACTCCCGGTATCTTCATAAGTTCCTTCCATTGCGGCAAATTTCATTGGTTGTTCTTCAACCAAGTATTTCATTTGTTCATCCCCAGCTAGCAAGACGGTGAATGAACCGAACAATGCCACCGCAAAACCGATCCGCATTGATTTTTTGAAGAAGTCGCGGTCAATGTCTTTGTCTTTTTTCAATAGACGAAAGGCTGATAAACCAGCAACAATGATCCCACCCATCGTGATGGCAGCGGTGATCACGTGTAAAAACTCATACCACACTTGTGGATTTGCCAATAATGCACCGAAGTCAGTCATTTCTGCCCGGCCATTGTTCAAGGTATACCCCACTGGATGCTGCATAAAACTATTGGCAGCTAAGATCCAAAACGCCGATAGCATCGAACCTAGCGTCACCAACCAGAAAAAGGTGGCGTGCAGCTTGGGACTGACCCGATCCCATGTAAAGATCCACAGTCCTAAGAACGTCGATTCTAAGAAGAACGCCAACAAAGCTTCTAAAGCCAAGGGCGCACCAAAAATATCCCCGACAAAACGAGAATAGTCTGACCAGTTCATCCCAAATTGAAATTCTTGAATGATCCCTGTCACGACCCCGACAGCAAAACTCAATAGAAAAATATTCCCCCAAAACTTCGTCATCCGGCGATATTTTTCATCTTTTTTGATCACATAAAGTGTCTCCATAATTGCAACGACGACACCAGTTCCGATCGAAAACGGTACAAAGAAAAAGTGAAAAATCGTCGTCATCGCAAACTGGATTCGCGCTAGTGTCACAATATCCATCCTACATCCTCCTATTTCATAAAAAGTACATTAAAATAATTCTAAATAAAGAAAAATTCCAACTTCGAATATACTCCTCTAATCAGTAAAAAAGAAGCAAATTGCTTGCATTTACTGATTTTTAATCACTTCCTCTCCGATTCTTAAACATAAGGCGCTTTCATCGGCGGGAAACAGCTTTTTCTAGCTACTCCCAGCCAAAACGGGTTCCTTCAGAAAGCAATGGATCACTCAATAAAATCCCTGGAAACTCTTCTTTCAATACAGATGTGCTTAATAATTGATACATAGCAAACGTGTTCTTCATCCCTAATTTTTCCAGCTGATCTAACGTTTGCTGCATCAAGTCCGCCGCTTGTGCCTTATTTTGTTTTAATAGATGCGTCCAGCCTTCAAAAAACGGCATAAAGATCGCTTGTTCAATGTGTTCTTTTTCATAAACATGATCTCGCCATAAATGAAAGGTCTTTTCCGCATAATTCGCCTCGTCGAAAACAGCAAAGACAGAAAATACCGTCTCAAACGTGTTGTATAGAATATCTTTGTTACCAGGGATTTTTGCAAAGCGCTGACTCTTTTTGATGGCGATCGTCAAGCAGCGCCAAAGCAAAGCTGGCTCCATCGAAATTGCTACGCGGGCAAACAGCCGCAGCTCGTAAACACCCCATGTATCGGTATTCAGCAAGTAATGCTTGGCAGAGTCCAAACAGTAATTGTGTTTCAGGTAAGCCTCCTCGATGGGTACCCCTTTAAAAAGCTCCTCTTTCATCAAGTAGTCAAAACGGATCAGTTGTAAGAAGTGGTCCAGCTCCAAGGAGTAATGCTGTTGAAAGTACGTGGTCAGCTTTTGATATTTCTTTTTTAATTTAGGTACTTCATCAATGGATTCGATCCCCATCGAACGGACATAGTCAACCATTAGCTTTTGAGCCTCCGAATGATGCTCCCCCGTATGCAGCAGCTGAAATTCGGCAAAACTCACTTCTAGTTTATCTAGCAAACGATGAAATCGTTCGCAGGAAATCGTCGTTTTGCCATTTTCAAATTGTGATAACAAAGACATCGACAATTGTTCATCCACTAATTCCTTCAACAACAAGCCTTTGCTTTTGCGAAGCTCTTTCACTGTCGCACCATAATTGTTCATTTTTTCACCTTCTTTTTCAATATATTGAAATAAGCAGTTGCTTTTCCCAAAGAGCCTTTATAGTTGAATTATCTTATAGAAACGAGGGAAAAGCTATGGATACCCATATAAAAAAGAAAATGCTTCACGTGAAACATTTACAAAAAAGCTTCAAAGACAAAACCGTTTTGAAAGAGGTCACTTTTGACGTCACTCCTGGCGAAGTATTTGTCTTACTAGGATCAAACGGCGCTGGAAAAACCACTTTAGTCAAAATTTTGTCCACTATCCTACCTTTTGACCAAGGAACCGCGCTGATCGACGGGATCGACTTGACCAAAGATCCAGCAGCGATTCGCGAGAAAATCAGTCTGACGGGGCAATTTTCCGCCGTCGATCAAGAACTGACCGGTCGAGAAAACTTGCTGATGATTGCTGCCTTGCGCCATGTCAAAAACAAACAGTTTATCGTCCAACAGTTGTTAGAGCGTTTTGATTTGGTGGATGCCAGCAACCGACTAGTCAAAAATTATTCTGGTGGCATGCGACGACGCTTAGACATCGCCATGAGTTTTATCGGCGAACCTGACCTGCTCTTTTTGGATGAACCGACGACCGGCTTAGACCCACAAAACCGCTTAGCCACATGGCACATGATCAAAGAGATCGCCGCACAAGGACGAACGATTTTTCTGACGACCCAATACCTAGAAGAAGCTGAATTTTTAGCAGACCAAGTCGCCATCTTGCATGAAGGGAAAATCATCTTGCAAGGAACACCAACGGAAGTCAAAGCACTGCATCCTTCACAAACGATGGAAATCAGCGTATTG
The DNA here is from genome assembly GCF_029215545.1 of Enterococcus casseliflavus. Lineage (NCBI taxonomy): Bacteria > Bacillati > Bacillota > Bacilli > Lactobacillales > Enterococcaceae > Enterococcus > Enterococcus casseliflavus. Next base: position 3,587,358 of record NZ_CP119393.1, read on the forward strand.
ACGAAAGAACACTTGCAGACCGTGCGACAGCATCTGTCTGATTTTCCGCTGCAAGTCAATGAGTCCAGTCTCTCTCTGGCATTTCCCGTCAGTCAAGACTTCCAGCATTCCTTCACGCTGTTGCAGGAACTCAATCAACTACCGATCACCATCACTAGTTTTAATCAAAAGAATGCTTCGTTAGAAGATATTTTTCTAACACTTGTCCAAGGAGGAAACCAATGAAAGCAATTATAGAAACCAACACCTTATTCAAACGCAATCTCTTGCTATCGATTCGCAGTATGGAGACTTTGCTAAGTGGGATTTTGACCCCAGCGATTTTAATGATCCTCTTCGTCTATGTTTTTGGGGGAGCCATGAACGTCGGCGATACCTCTTATGTCGATTTTGTCGTTCCTGGTGTTCTCGTCCAATGTATCGCCCAAAGCGCCTCCTCCGTTGGGGTAACGGTGACGGAAGATTTGAAATCCGGCATGGTGGAACGGCTGATGACCTTGAACATCTCTAACTCAGCCTTTTTAAACGGCCATGTCTTCGCCGCGACCCTTCGGAGCTTGATCAGCACCTTGGTCGTGTTGATCGTTGCCATGGTCATCGGTTTTCGCCCTCAAGCCACAGTTGCTGGCTGGGGACTCGCTTTCCTATTGATCTTTTGCTTCACCTTTGCTTTTACTTGGGTATCCGTTCTGGTTGGTCTCATCGCCAAAAGCCCCGAGACAGCGACCTTGTTTACTGTCTTGATCACCCTTTTTCCCTACTTAAGCTCTGGTTTCGTCCCTACGGAAACCATGCCGCGCCCATTAGCCATTTTTGCTGAATACCAACCAATGTCGCCGATCATCCATTCTTTGCGCGGGCTTTTGTTAAACTTAAAAGATACCACCTTGATCAGTGCCTTTAGCTGGTGTGGCGGTATCGTAGTGGTGAGCTGGTTCTTGGCACGAATGCTTTATCAGAAACGGTTACGCTAGGTAAAAGGAATCAGTGGTATAATATAAGTAGTTTTCTATTATAAAAAGGCAGGGATACCCATGGATCTTAAAAACCGGCTGATCGCCTTCGCTCAGACCTTCAATGATGTTCAGATCGACCATCCATTTGCAAAGTTTCCCGAGTACCAAGTCTTGCGGCACCGTAAAAGCGGTAAATGGTTTGGCTTGCTGATGACTGTAGAAAAGCAAAAATTAGGCTTGGAAGGAACGGAAATGATCGAAATTTTAGATGTCAAAGCAGCGCCCGAAATGGTTTCGATCATCAATCAAAGTCGCGGCTATTTACCCGCTTATCACATGAATAAAAACCATTGGCTCACCGCATTACTAGATGGCTCTGTATCAGAAAAACAACTCCAATCTTTGTTACGAGACAGCTATGAACGTACCCGTTAAAACCAAATATCAAAAAAACCGATCAACGATGCGCCTATATAGCAGCACCGTTGATCGGTTTTCTTTTATAACGGATCCTGTGTCATCCGTGAGTCTAACGAAACACTTAGGCCAACTCTTCTCCGTTTGTTGCAATGACTTGTTTGTACCAATCGAAGGATTTTTTCTTGGAACGATCCATCGTGCCGTTGCCTTCGTCATCAAAGTCAACATAAATAAAGCCATAGCGTTTGCTCATTTCGCCTGTTGAAGCACTGACAAGGTCGATACAGCCCCATGGCGTGTAACCGATCAAGTCTACGCCATCAGCGATCGCTTCCCCCATTGCTTCAATGTGGCGGCGCAAGTAATCGATACGATAGTCATCTTCGATCTTACCTTCTTCGTTAAAGGTATCAATGGCTCCTAAGCCGTTTTCCACGATAAACAACGGTTTTTGATAACGATCATACAATTCATTCAACGCGATGCGCAGCCCTTCTGGATCGATTTGCCAGCCCCATTCACTTGCTTCTAAGAATGGATTGCGGACGCCGCCCAACAAGTTTCCTTGCACTTCATCGGCTTCTTCTGTGGTGATATCCACGGCAGAAGACATGTAGTAGCTGAAGCCAACATAGTCAACAGTATGTTCAGCGATCAAGGCTAAGTCTTCTTCGGTAATCTCAAGATCCTCTTTATTGACGCCGTGTTCTTTGTACAAACGATCCGTAAAGGATGGGTATTTTCCACGTACTTGCACGTCGGCACAGTAGTAGTTGAAGGCTTGATTATGGATCATCGTCGCCACTTGGTTGACTGGGTTCGCATCAATGCTGTAAGTCGTTGCATAAATGATCATACAACCGATCTGTAACTCTGGGTTTAATTCATGGCCGATTTTGACTGCTTTACTGCTGGCAACAAATTGATTGTGCCACGCTTGGATCACGTTTGTAAAGTCGCTGGCACCCGTGCTGTTGACCATTCCTTGACTCAATGCGGAGAAATGGAAAGCAGAGTTGATCTCATTGAAGGTCATCCAGTATTTGACTTTGCTGTGGAACCGTTCCAAGACAACTTTTGCAAAACGTTCATAGAAATCGATCAATGCTCGATTTTTCCAGCCACCGTATTCTTTGGCTAAATGCAAGGGCATTTCATAGTGAGAGATCGTAACCACTGGCTCGATCCCGTATTTCAAACATTCATCGATCAGCGCATCGTAAAATGCCAGTCCAGCTTCGTTTGGTGTCGTTTCATCGCCTTTTGGAAAGATACGTGTCCATGCGATGGAAAAACGATAGCTCTTGAAGCCCATTTCTGCAAACAACGCAATGTCTTCTTTGAAACGGTCATAATGGTCGATCCCGCGATGATTTGGGTAGGTGTATTTGTCCTCATCGATCGTCCAATCAAACGTATCACTGCCTAAAATCGCTAAACGCTGTTTGCCGCCAGGCATTGCATCCGCCACTGACAAGCCTTTGCCATCGCGATCGAACGCCCCTTCTAATTGATTCGCTGCGGTCGCGCCGCCCCATAAGAAATTTTCTGGAAATTTTGCCATTTGCTCGTTCTCCTTTTGTTTTCTTTTGATAAACCTACCTAGCTGGTTACTGAAAAATCCCCGATAAAAAACAAAAAACCTAAATAAGAGCCGCTGCTAAAACGAGAAGAGCGCTTTCTTATTTAGGTCTTGCCTGATCGAGTCAGTAACAATCCACGTGGGTTTTCTTTCTTTAACTATAGCACTAACTCGTTGGCTTGTCATCATAAAATCGGTTTCTTTTAACCAGCGATCTTTTGAAAAAAGGAGAAATTTAACCAGTAAATCCTGTCAAATTAGCTTCTTTTAAAGAGTTTTTTATGAGTAGCCATTAAACAATTTCCTAACAATTACTGTTGATCCTTTCTATACGTTTAAGCAACTCCCTTTGATCTTCAACCATCAAGAAATCACTCGATCCATGCTTTGTTCTGCTGCTTTTTCTTGCGTTTCTTGCGCCAATTCTTGTTCGGCATTTTTCTTATCCAAAATGCGGACAAATGGGTAATAGATCAAGGCACACAAAGGAATCATCAGTAACTGAGCTACCCCGAGTTTCCAACTTCCTTGCAGAATACCTGAGAGAACGATCGGGGCACCAAAAGGCACTTGCATCCCGATAGGAATTGGTAAAATATTCGTGATGGTTAAGATATAGCCAATCACCACGCAAACAACTGGGCTTAAAATGTAGGGAATCGCCAGAATCGGGTTCATTACGATCGGTAATCCGAAGATCAGCGGTTCATGAATCCCGAAAAGTGCTCCTGGTGCTCCCAGCTTCCCGATAATTTTGAATTGTTTACTCTTTGATAAAAAGAGTAAAACTACTACTAGACCAAGCATGGCGGAAAAATTAGCATAAATACTCCAAAAAGAACCAGTCACTAAGTTAGGCATCGGTTCTCCTGCTTGATAAGCAGCCAAATTCTCAAGATCCAGAGCAGTCATTATTGGACGAATAACCGCTAATACAACGATTGCTCCGTGAATCCCAAAGACCCACAACAACTGCATGATCAATAAGGCGATACAAATCGACCAAATCGAACCTCCGAGACTTTGCAGTGGAATTTGTAGAATCGTGTATACAAATTGATGGAAACTACCGAATTCCGTCATCTTCCACAAACCGGCTGTTATCGTAAATAAGACTGCTACTAACACTGCTGGAACCAGTCCCGAAAATGTTTTGGCAATCGTTGGTGGTACACCCTCCGGCATCGTGATAACCAAGTTTTTATCGACAAAAAACACATACAAACGGGCAGTTAAGACACCCACGATCATCGCCGCAAACAACCCTCTAGCCCCTAGCCAGTCAAAGGTCAAGGCATTGATCACAAGCTCCCCATCTTCAAAAACACTGATTGGTGTTAAGACTAAAAAGGAAAACAAGGAAACAAACCCAGGGATCAAGCCTTCTTTTCCATATAAGCCTGCCAATTTGTAAGCGATGGAAAAAGCGGCATAAATAGCTAATGCATTTGTCGTAAATTGTGCCGGTAAGGCGATAATATCGCGAAACGGGGCAATCATTGATTGATAGACTTCGATTTGCATGGAAGACAACAGTGTACTGAATGCGCCGATGATCATGATCGGCAATAGCGACATCAATCCATTAGAGATTGCTTGCATATACTTATTTTGCTGAATCTTACTTGCGTAGTACTGGCCTTTTTCGGTGAACTTCTCTGCGAAAGTCATATAATACACTCCTTTTTGATCTGTGTCCGAGAAACAAAACGTCTTGATAGCAATTGTGGGGGAGCAGCTGGTCTTTTTTTAAAAAGACCCACACTGAGTAAAATCAAAAATCAGAAAATCTATTTGTGTCACATTTGCATTGGGATCATCGGCGTTTCCCCGAACCATTCGATTATTAAGTAGATCAATCAGAGCCTATCTGCTTTCGGGAATGGCCGCTCATTGACTGGATTCACCGTCTTAAGAAATCAAGTGTGCAAAAACTCACCTTGTCCCTTGTTGAAGAAGAACAAGGTCCTGCCTTTTACGCATTGTTCCCCTGAAGTCAGACGGTCTCTCCAGCTGGATCGATACTTTCAGTTTGAACCTCTGCTTGCGCTGCTTCTGCTTCTGTTTTTAATTTTCCTTTATCTAATATTTTGACAAAAGGAATGTACAGCAAGCAGCCTGCCAAAACGCAAACGACTTGTAGAACTGCGACCTGCCAGCCTCCAGCTAGAAACCCATTTAGAAAAATCGGTGTGCCAAAGGGAACTTGTACGCCACTAAGTCGTGGGACGATCCCACTCCAGATCGCTAGGTATGCTACAAGCACTTGAACCAATGGTGTTAATATGAACGGAATCGCCATGATTGGATTCAAAATCAGCGGTAAGCCAAAAATCACCGGCTCATTAATGGTGAACAATCCAGGAACGGCACTCAGGTTAGCGACTGTCCGTGATTGTTTTGATTTCGCCAACAGCAAAATAACGATAATCAATGACAATGTTCCTCCTGCCCCACCAATACCAGCAAACAAATCATAAAACGACTTGCTCAAAATATTCGGCAGCTCGGAACGCGCAACGCCGCTAGCTAAAGCATCCATATTTTCCACATCCATTGGTAAGTACAAAGCGGTGACAAAGCTACCCACCACCAACGAACCATGGATACCGAAGAACCATAGCACCATTTGGATCAGTACAATAAATAACAACGAACCTACACTAGAAGACAAGCTTTGCAGCGGCATTGCCAAGATTTGATAGATGAAATCTGAGAATGAGCCATAAGAAGTAAAACTGAATGCCCAGCTAATGACGATCGCGGTAAACCCAGAAATAATTGCTGGAATCAAACCGGCGAAGGTATCCGTCACAAATTGCGGCACGCCTGCTGGCATTTTGATGGCGATATTTTTTTCTAAAATAAAGCAGTACAAACGAGCAAAGACTAAGCCACAGATCATAGCGGTAAACAAGCCTTGAGCGCCGAGTTTGCTCATGTCGAGGGTCGTTGTTTCCTCTAAGGTAACCATTGGCGTCATCATCAAAAAGGCAAACAGTGAAACGATGCCGGCAGGAACCGCCGTTTGCTTAAATTCTGACGCTAAACGGTGGCCGACCAGAAAGGAAGCGTACACTGAGATAACCCCGACGGTCATACTGTAACCGACGGAAAAATAGCCGCCAATATTGATCGAATTGATAAAGTCTGTCCATCCTTGAATCGGCAAAACTGCTAACAATAAGGCGATCGAACCAATAATGTTGATCGGCAGCGTCGCCATCAACCCGTTTGAAATTGCCTTTAAATACCGATTGTTGGAGATTTTATCTGCAAATACTAACACCTTATCCATATACTTATCCATTTTCTTTTCACTCCTTTATTTGGATGACAAACAATACATCTTCATGACAATTGTGGGGATGGAAAACAGTGATACCATCGGTAACTGTCAGTTTTGGTTTCAAGAAACGATTGGTATTCAAATCGATCAATGTGACGGTCGCTGTAGAAAGATCTCCTTGCAGACGAACTGTTGTATTGCTTGGCAAGTAAAGCAACGCATCCTTCGTTCCTGCGATGGCTGCCATACGAATCTGTTCATCTGCATCGATCAAGCGCTCTTGGCAAGGCACAAGCTCCTGAATATTTAATAATTCGAATAATTGCTTGATAAAGCCATAGTCATCTGCCCCAGGAAAAGATAAAGCTTCTGGCCAAACCATCGGACGATCAAACGCTTCCCCGATTTCTTCCGCAAAAGTCGCCGTCGGGGTTTGCCAACTCCAGATGCCGTGGGCACCGTACGTGATCCCAGCCGCGCCGCCGGCTAACAGTGATTGCCATGCCGCTTTGCGGACATCCTTTTGACCAAATCGGCCGTATACGTGACGGGCATAGCCCATTTGTTCATAGCAAGGTTCTGAGTTGATGATCGGCAGCTGCGGTTGTCTTTGATAAAAACGCTCTGCCAAATAATAAGGCATATTCAAAAAGGCGCTGTTATGACCTGATTGGTATAAAAATAAGTCCAAATGTTCGACGATCGTTGCGGGAATCTCTTCAAAACGTCCCTTGATATGAATCGTTTTCAGAGTATTGGGCGAATGCTTTTCAAAGAAAGCAAAGGCTTCTAGATACGTATCGATGGTTGGCTGTGTTGGGAAATCCGTATCGCCACCAATAAAGTAGATCGGATGGAAGGCATCAAAAGTCGCAATCACTTTTTGATAGTAGGCCTGGCGGCAATCCTCCGGCAACACGTTGCGTTCTTTGTCCAACTGGCTAGCCCACGTGCCTGCGACATAGTTTGACCACAAGACGACCAACGCTAAAGTAAAGCCTTTCTCGTCGGCAATTTTACAAAGACGCTGAGCCCGTTCGAAATAGGCATCCTCCCAAACAGTAAAATCAAAGACGCCCGCATCAAGAGGAAACGGCAAGCAGTCAAATTGACCACGGCTGCGATCCCATTGCGGTAACACATTGATTTGAAGGGTATTGAAGCCCTGCTCTTTGCGTTTGTCTAAGTAAGTGATCCAGTCATTTTCTTGAATACTAGTAAAGGCACTCCAGCAAGTATCGGCTAAATAAAAGAAATGCTGTCCGTCTCGCAATAAGGTGCGTTTGTTTTGGCTTACGGTGATTTTCACAGTGGTGCTCTCCTTTCATCGGCACAAGTTTTGCACCGACGGTTTTTTAATCAATATAACTACTGAGCCAGCCTTCGCACAGCTCAAACCATTTAGCGACATGGGCATTGTGGTGACTTGGCTTGCGTGCCGTTGTTCGATCCGCTAATGCCAGTCCGTGTTCGCCTTTTTCAAAAATATGCAGTTCAAATGGAATTTCTGCTTCTCTTAATTTGACCGCCAGCTTCAACGAGTGCGCCACATCGACTAAGACGTCTTCCGTCGTATGCCAGAGAAACATCGGAGGTGTCCACTGATCGACATGATGCAAAATGTTCATGGATTGAATGGCTTCTTCCGTCGGTTGTTTACTCCCAAAAAAGCGTTCGTTGGCAGTTAAAGGTGTTTCGATCAGACTAGCAGCAAAGCCTAGCTCATCGATTGGGAAGGCATGCTCTTGATAAACCAATGGGTAGCCGGCGATCGCCAAATTCACTTTCAGTAAGTCACTGCTAACGCCCAACGCTTCTGCCAGCTCAGCATCGTGCCAGCGCGTCGCTAACTGCAACGCTAGATGTCCGCCTGCTGAAAAACCGCAAACGATGATTTGCTCCTCATCCACCAACCATTCTTGAGCATGCGCACGAATGGTTTTGACGGTTTGGGCAGCTTCCATCAAGGCATTGTGGGGAACGTTTTTCACTTGGTCACCGGTGGTGTACCATAAAACAACACTATTTAGCCCGATACTATTGAATTTCAAGGCAATGACTTCCGCCTCTCGATCACTGGTAAATGCGTAGCCGCCGCCTGGACAGACGATCACTAGCGGTCGTTTCTTGCCGACATTGTACTCTTTGGATTGGTGCAATAAATAGGTATCCACGTAAGCCGTTTGATTCAATTGGATTCGTTGGGTCTCCATATAGTTCCTCCTTTATCCTTCACTAAAAGCAGCTGATTTCTCAATGAACCGTTTCCATTTTTCATATTTCAAACGGATCACGGCCTGTTCGGCTTGCGGAACGATCGTGGTTTGCTGAATAGCTGGTTCATTCATGGTTGGATTGGCAACAAGCATTGTGCCGATGGCTGAAAATTCTTCGACTTCGCTGACGATGACGGGTTTATTGATCAAAGTCGCTAATAAGCTCATCAAGGCGCGGTTTTTCGAAACACCGCCATCGATCATTACCTGATTGATCAGTCGTTCAGCGACTTCTTCCATCACATCGATCACTGCTTTGATTTGAAAAATGATGCTTTCTAAAACGGCTTTCAACAGCTCATGAGTCGTCGTCTTGCGTTTCATGCCGACAAAGCTGGCAGTCATCGTATTATCCCAAAAAGGGGCACCCATTCCTTGCAATGCTGGGATAAAATAGATGTCTTCTTGACTGTCATTGGTCAGCACTTCTTGACAAATCTCAGCTACATCTGGCAGCGGAGCCACTTGCTCACTGAACCAGTTGATGGCGTCACCACAGGAACGGATGATGCCTTCTAGCGCAAACGCTGTTTCCTGGCTAGTTTGCCAGCCGACCGTCGTCAAAATGCGGCGATCCCGCAACGTCTGCTCCTGCTGCACTTGCATCATGATCGAACAACCGGTACCCATCGTGATTTTTACATCCCCAAGGCTTTGACAACCTTCCCCGAATAATGCCGCTTGTGAATCGGCTAAGATTCCTTTGATAGGGATTCCGTGATAGTTACCGAAAACCGTATCAGCAGGTTTGATCGCTGGCAAGTCTGCTAAATGGATGCCAAAAAGTTTGACGAGTTCTGCATCCCAACGGCCCTCTTCAATATTGTAAAACAATGTTCGGCACGCGTTGCTGGCTTCTGTCGCAAATACCTTCCCTTGCGTTAAATTCCACAACAGCCAGCTGTCCATCGTACCGATCGCCAACTCGCCAGTTCCCGACTTTTCCTTGATGGCCGATAATTCTTGTGCCAGCCATTTCACTTTGGTGCCAGAAAAATACGGGTCTAAGCGTAAACCGGTATTTTGATTGATCGTCCTTTCCCAGCCTTGTGCCGTCAATTCTTCACAAATCGCGGCGCTGCGGTTGCATTGCCACACGATCGCATTGTACAAGGGATTGCCAGTCAATCGGTCCCAAGCAACGATCGTTTCTCGCTGATTGGTCAATGACAAGGAAACGATTTGATCTGCAGTGATCGCTTGTTCTTGAAACACTTGTGCCAGCAATTCTTGGACATTTTGCCAAATCTCAAGCGGATCATGTTCGACCCACCCGACTTTTGGATAAATTTGGCGGTGTTTTTTATCGTAACGTTGCAGGATTTTCCCTTCTTGAAATAGTAAGAGCTTGGTACCGGATGTACTCTGATCTAAAACCAGCTGATAGGTCTTGTCCATCTTAAGCTCCTAGAAACGCAACCGCTGTTTTCGCTATGGAGGCACCGTCTAAGCCATAATGGGCAAACAGTTCTGACGAAGAACCAGTAATCAAGGCTTCATCCGGAAAAGCAATGATTTTTTGTCGAATGTCCGTTTCTTCTGCCAGCGTTTCCGCCACGGCAGCTCCTAAGCCGTTGTATCGGCTGTGTTCTTCCACAGTGATCACGGTGCCTGTTTCTTTCGCCACTCGTTTGACCGTTTCTGAATCAAAGGGCTTCAAGGAATGAACATTTAAAACGGTAGCAGTGATGCCTTGTTTTTCCAATAGATCCGCAGCATCCAACGCTTGGCGCACGGTTTCGCCGGTGGCGATCAATGCGACATCTTGGCCGCTTCTCAGCTCAATGGCTTTGCCGATCTCAAAAGGATAATCTGCAGAATCATAACAATCTTCAACAGGATTGCGACCGAGACGGATATAGGCTGGTTCATTTGATGCCGCTAAGGCTTTAAACATTTGGATCGTTTCAAAGCGATCTGCTGGCAACAGCACTTGCAAATTAGGGATCGCTCGTGCCACTGCGATGTCTTGCAAGGAATGATGACTCATGCCTAATGCCCCATAACTGACACCGCCGCTGATGCCTACGAGTTTGACATTCTTATTCGAATACGCGACATCGACTTTGATCTGCTCGATACTGCGCATGCTGAGAAAACAAGCAGGGGAGGCAACGAAAGGGCGTTTGCCCATATGGGCTAAGCCGGCCGCAATACTGACGATGTTTTGCTCTGCGATCCCTACTTCCACCAATTGTGTCGGTAATTCCTTGGCAAAAGGTGCTAACGAAGCGGAACCACGAGAATCACTGGTCAACACCGTGATCGCAGGATTCTTTTTTCCTTCTTCAATCAATACGTCGCACATTGCTTGGCGATTGGCAATATTATTTTTTCCCATGAGTCAAAACCTCCATTTGCTGATCAAGTTCGGCAATAGCTTGTGCAAGCTCTTCTGCCGTTGGCACTTTATGATGCCATTGCGCTTGATTTTCGGCTGCGGAATAACCTTTGCCTTTGATGGTTTTGGCAATGATCAGCTTCGGTTGATTGGGCTGATGCGGTTTTTCTAATGCAGCCACCAAGGCAGCCATATCATTGCCATCAACGATATGCACATCCCAACCAAAGGCACGCCATTTTTCATCTAGCGGCTCCACTGCCATCACATCTTCCGAGGCTCCAGTGATCTGCAAGCCGTTGCGATCAATGATGGCGGTCAAATTGTCCAGCTGGTAGTTGGCAGCTGCCATGGCTCCTTCCCATACCGAGCCTTCTGCTAATTCGCCATCTCCCAACAACGTATAGGTTTGATACGTGCGGTGATCCAGTTTGCCTGCCAAGGCGATCCCTACTGCGACGGGTAAGCCGTGGCCTAGCGAACCAGTATTCATCTCAACACCAGCTACTTTATTGTTTGGATGACCGATCAGTCGTGAACCAAATTGCGAAAAGGTGGCTAATTCTTCTTTCGGCAAAAAACCTTTGTCCGCTAAAACGGCCCATAGTACTTCTGCCGCATGTCCTTTACTTTGGATATACTGGTCACGATCTTGCTTTTGGGGGTCTTTCGCATCGACATTCATTATCCGATAATACAAGGCCACTAAAATATCGGTACAAGAAAGATCCGAACCAGTATGACCCGTTTTTGCTTGATAGATCAGCTCTAACACGGATTTTCGAATCGTTAAAGCCTTCATCTCCAGCTCGTTTATTTCCATGATTGATCCCCTCTCAAGTATGCTTTGACGTCTTCTTCGATTGGATCATAAAAATCTGGCTGCACGCCGATGTATTTGCACGCTTCATACAAGATCGGCACCACATTTTTTCTGACCGCCGCAACATGATGAATATAAGGGCCTTCAACGAGTTTGAATTCCAAGCGATTCAAATTTGCAAATTCCAGATAGAGATAGGTCCCTTGATTGTATGGTCCATCGATCCCTTTACCAGTACCCATCAGCAGTGAGTACTCGCCGTTGTCCCCATCAAAGCGACACAGCGTATACTCGTCTTTGATTGCCCGAAAAGCGACTGATCCTGGATAGTCAAAAACAAAATGTCGTTGCGGCAAGATCGGTTTGGTCTCTGCGGTGGAATAAGCAAAAACTCCTAAGTGCTGCAGCAATTCGCCATTCTCATTTTCTGGATGGCGGCAGTTGACATCCGCAAAGATTGCTCGGTGTTCCCCCAACGAAGCGGCTTCGACCAACAGTTCCGAGATCGCCCCATGGACATCCGTCTCACAGACAAAAGGCATACCTTCTTCTTGTAACAGCGACAAGGAGGCATACGGTAAAATACCGATTTCGTCTTGTAAGGCCGTCCAACACTGGATGACTCCTGCATTGCAGCCGTAGCTTTCACATAAGTTTTGCAAAGCCACTTTGAGGGCTGCCACCATCTCCAAATCTTTCGCCGAAATTTGGACTTCCGTATTGGTTTCGAAATAATCAATGACTGCTTGCAATTTATCTGGCTGCTGTTCTTTGACTTTCTTGATTTCTTGCACCACTTCTTGGATCGGTACTGGTGATAGCGAAATATTGAAACGCTCCAATAGTTCGCCTTCGTTGCAGATCACGGTCCAAAAATCAAAGGGGCGTGGGCCAACTTGCAAGATTCGTGTTTGTTTGAAGGTCTTGACGACATTGCAGACTTTGATAAAGTCTTGCAAGCCGCGGGCAAATTCTGGTGAATCAATATCAGAATTTTTGACATAGGTGAAAGGTACCTTGAAACGGCGCAAGACTTTCCCAATAGCGAAAAGACCGCATTGCGTATCCCGCAAACGTGAACCGTCGGCGGCTGGCGTCTCATCTTTAGGTCCCCACAGTAAGACGGGGACATCTAGTTTTTTGGCTAAACGAGCACAGGCATATTCCGTACCAAAGTTTTCATTGGCTAGAAAAAGACCGTCGATCTTCGCTGCTTTGAATTTTTCGGCGATTTTTTCAACCCCTTCATCATCGTATAGTAAGCCGTCTTCGTTGATATCTAAAATATCTACATAATCAATGGCAAGTTCGTCCATTTTTTGTCGTGTCAGATTGGCGTACTCAATGGCTGCTTCTTCACTAAACAAATTTCTTCTAGTCGGGGCGAACCCGATGGTTACTTTATCCATAAAACCACCCTTTGCGTTTTAGTATATTTAGCTAAATTTTTATTTCTTCGACGATTCGTGCTACATTTTTGCTCAGAAATTCCTCATCCGTCAGTAAAACGATTTTTTTATCAGGAAAGGCTGTTGCGACTTTCGCTTGATTGAAGCGGGTTTGAGGAGCTAAAATCAAAAAATCATAGTCATTCCCCACCATAAATATTTCTGAAAAAGGCGCGGAATTGACTTGGTAATGCTGATCATCCGCTAGTTGTTCTTTGAGCGCTTTGACGAGCAGTGCACTGGAGAGCCCAGTGGCACAAAAAAGACCGATCTGTGTCATCTATTCACTTCCTCAAAATGTAATCCCTTACTTTTTACACCTTAAATATAGCACAAGCTAAATATTTTGCAATAGTTTTAGATAAATATTTTTGTTAAATAACTAAAAAAGGGCAAAACGCTTGCTAAACGTTTTGTCCTTCTTCTTATTTTTCATATTATTTTTATTCTTAATTGATGCTTTCGCGTTCGACGATCGTCGTGGCGACCAGCATTTTCAGATGGTTTTCATCTTCACTCGTGATTTTCTCGATCAAGCGTCGCACGGCTTGGCGACCAAGGTACACTTTATCTACTTTGACGGTGGTCAGTGGTGGGTTGCAAAATTCCGCCAAAGGAATATCATCGAACCCAACAATGGTCAACGGATGATCGGGAAACACTTCGCGAATGGCTTTCATGGCACCGATGGCGATATTGTCATTGACCGCAAAAAAAGCGCTTGGCAACGGTCGCTGATCGGCACGCAAGGATTCCAAATAGACCTTCATGTCTTGATAGGAGCCTTCCAAGGTGGGTTCTACTAAGGCTTCCGTCTCTTCATAATGGATCAGATCATGCTCTTGGATCGCTTGGATGAACCCTTGCTTGCGTTCCCGAAAGTTGTTGATTTGAAAGGTTGAATTGATGATGCCGATGTCACGGTGGCCTTTTTCGATCATCTTTTCAACGATCTCATAGGCACTGTCACGATTATTGATGGCGACAAAATCAAAGTCCTGCGAATTAAACACCGTATCTAAAATCACTAACGGTACTTCCAAATGGCGAAAGACTGCTAAATCTTGTTTTTCCAATTCCGTTCCTAACAATAGCAAACCATCTGCTAATTCTGGACGGATCTTTTCAATCGGGTCTTCTTCTGGTGCCAGTGTGATATGGGAAATGACCAGTTCATAGCCTAACGCACTGCACTCCATTTCGATTCCTCGGATCAATTCAGAAAAGAAAGGCGTATCCCCTACGACATTTCCTTGTTTGTTCATTACGACAAATTTGATTTTTTGGCTTTCCGTTTTTTTAATTTCTCGCTGATCAAAATACCCCATCTCACGAGCGATCTTCAAGATCGCTTGCCGTTTTTGTTCACTGATCCCCTTACGATTGTTGATCGCATTAGAGACTGTTCCGCTGGAAACGCCAGCTTTTCGGGCAATATCAGAGATCACAACTTTCATTTGCTCACCGCTTTCTGCTTCTCATTCTGTTAAAAGTATAGCAAAAGAATTGTTTTTTTACTACCAAAAAAGCTAAAACAAACTAAAATTTTTAGTTTGTTTTAGCTTCTACTTTGATTAGTTACTTTGTTCCGCCAAAATGCAGAAGGACAATGGGTCGATGGTTATCCTTGGCGCTGCTACGCCGCGAGAAGCGATCCCAGCTCCTTTGGGGTCAGCAACGAGGTGCCATGTGGCATTTTCTGTTGTCGTCGGTAAGTCAAAGGACCAGCTTTCTTCCGTGCTGTTGAGTAAAACGAACAAGGAACGCCATGGATGCTGTTTGTCACGATTGGGTACTTGATACGCCAAGCGATTTTCATCCTTTGTCTCATAAAAGACCATGCTTTCAGCCGTTTGGGTCGTGGCATCTCTCAATGGTGCATAGGACTGCCGCAATGCCCACAAGCCCCGATACAGCTCGCGCAATTCTTTGAAGGTTTTGGCACGTGCCCAATCCAGCTGATTGACTGTCAGTGGCGAACGGAAGGAGTTTTCATCGCCTTCTTTGGTACGGCCAAATTCTTCCCCAGCTTGAGTCAGCACGGCTCCTTGGCTAGTAAACAAAATGGCTGCTGCTAGTTTGTTACGGGCTAAAAGCTCACGATCAAAATCATAATTTCTTTCCTTCGCTGAAGCTTGCATGGTTGCCACCAGTTTGTCCCATAAGGTCAAATTATCATGGACTGACGCATAGGCGATCACTTGGCGGGGCGATTTTGCCCAACGCTCGGCGCCTTCTTGCCCAGCAACTTTCGTATTTCCTTGAATCGCCGTTGCCAAATTTGCTGCATAAAAGGTTTGCTTGACTTGCGGTTGACCATTCATTCCTTGAATAAACGCGCCGTCTGTTTCTTCAAAGACATCGCCTTTGATACTGTCTCTTAAATCATTGCTAAAAACCGCAACGCCTTCTGACAGTGCCCAAACATTGCTTTTGTTCGCTGGGATATTCGGCTGAATAATTTGATTGCTGCCGGCATCCCATGGCTCGCCGTATAAAATCACATGGCTGAAGCCGGCATCATCTAGGCGTTGCCGCAACTGGTTCATGGTTTCCACATCGATCAAGCCCATCAAATCAAAACGAAAGCCGTCGATTTTGTATTCTTGCGCCCAATATAAAACTGAATCAATGATAAATTTGCGCATCATTTTCCGTTCAGAAGCCACTTCATTGCCGCAAGCAGAACCGTCCGCAAAATTCCCCGCATCATCTTGGCGGTAGTAATAATCAGGCACCGTCAAATTAAACCATGATTCTTCTGTGATCGCAGTGTGATTGAAGACCACATCCATTACAACGCCGATGGCTTCTTCATGCAGCGATTGGATCATTTGCTTGCATTCACGAATCCGCGCCTTGGGATCACTAGGATCAGAAGCGTATCGTCCTTCAGGGACATTGTAATTTTTCGGATCATAGCCCCAGTTGTAGGCAGACGAAGTTTCATCATTGTCAAAATCGAAGATCGGCAGCAGATGAACATAATTGATCCCCAGCTCTTTTAAATAAGCCATGCCAGTTGGTTGACTTTCATCCCCCACCAGATGGGTCTTTTTTTCAGTAAAGGCTAAATATTTCCCGCGATTTTCTGGTGAAATCCCGCTGTTTTCGGCGCCACTGAAATCTTCGACATGCAATTCCCAAATATAGGCATCTGTGATCGATTGCTGACCGACGCCGTGAGTCTCCTGCCAGCCTTCAGGATCTGTTTCCTTTAAATCAATGATGGCCCCACGGTTCCCGTTGATCCCTACTGCCTTGGCATAAAGATCCACCGCTTCGACTTTTTGACCGTCTCGTTGAAATTCAAACGTATAAAACAGCTCTTTGACGGTTTCTTCCGTCGTGACTTGCCAACAGTTGTCTTCTTGGACCATTGGCAGTGTCAGCAGGCGATCGTCAGTCCCAGCGACACCGCTTTGATAAATCAATACTGAAACAGCCTCTGCCTCTGGTGACCAGCATTTGAACGTGGTTTGCTGTCCTTGAAAAGTCACACCAAGATCATTCCCGTGATACGTATGTTCTTCTAAAAAACCGATCCTGCGATCGATCGCAATCTTTTTTTCTCCATACTGCGTGTTTTGTCCCATCAAAATTCCTCCATTCAACGTTGCTAACTATAAAACCCAGTTACTTTTCTGCTATTTCTACCTTCTCATATTTCTTGAAAATTGCCAACAATAACTGACAGCGTACATACAAAAAACAGCTAAGACCAAAAAAGCAGGCAATGTACATGCTGAAAACCAGCACATAGGGTGAAAGAAGCATGATGACAATAGGGGCTGCAGTCAGAAGATGAAGACTAAGTATTTTAAAAGGGTGCTTTGCGGCGACTTTGATGCTGTTCAAAAGGATCGTTTTGATTTCGCTATCGTAACGTGCGAGTAAGAAAAACGAAACTTGGAAAAACTGAAGCCACATGAACGTACAAATTACTAAGCCTACGGTAAAAAGATCAGGAGTCCCTTTTAGTTGGAAATAATACAACCAATCAGCAGTCAAAAGCCACAAAGAAAAAAGTAGACTAAGCCAGATGAGAGTGCTCTTTCGAAAGCTTTGGCAAAAGACCGACCAAAACTGCTGAACAACAGTCGGTGCTTTTCCTTCTATCAGATCAGTCGCCACTTTAGAACCCGCAGTGATGGCTGCGCCGATCGTGAAGAGCGGCAAACTAAAAAACAAGAGCAGTACATTCAATAGGAGCAACTGGCTGAATTTCCAAGCGATTCGTGCGAAGAAGTTTTCTGAATGAAAAAAGTGTATCATGTGGGTTTACTCCTTTACTGATCCGACAACGATTCCTTGAACGAAATATTTTTGTAGAAGCGGATAAATAATCAATAACGGCACCACTGCCACCACGATCTTCGCTGCATTCAAGTTTCGATCAGAGACCGCTAGTAGACTTTGTAGCTGCTCGGAAGTCAAATTTCCGGCTTGTTGCATTGTTTCAGCAATGTTGACTGATAGTGTTTGGATATAGGTCATTAAAGGATAGTTTTCAGTCTTGGTCATATAGATCAGTCCACTGAAAAAATCATTCCAACTGCCGACAATACTGAATAGAGAAACTGTTGCCAAACAAGGCAATGACATTGGGATATAGATTCGTCCCAAAATCTGCAGTGGGTTGGCACCATCGATCCGAGCAGATTCTTCCAATGATTTGGGGATTCCCCGAAAGAAATTCATCACCAAGATCACACTGCCGATAGGGACTGCACTAGGTAAAATCAGGGACCAAATCGTATTCAATAACCCTAGATTGCGAACGACTAAATACGTTGGGATCATGCCGCCGCTGAAGAGCATAGCAAAAACCATCACGCCCATGAATAATTTTCTCGTTCGAAATACTTTTTTTGATTTAGACAGCGGGTAAGCCATCGTTACGATCATCAAGAGGTTCAACAGCAGCGAAACGATCACACGAATGACCGAGATCCCAAAGGAACGCCAAAATTGCTGATCGCTCATGATGCGCTCATAAGCTGCTAAGGTCAGATCCACTGGCCATAGCCCCACAGCATTTGCCGCGACCGCACTGCTGCTGCTTAAAGAAAGTGCCACGACATTCAACATCGGTACTAAACAAGAAAGAGCTAAAACAATGACGATCAAATAAATTACTGCATGCCGTATACTAAATTTTTCTTTCATCTCTTTTTTCCTTTCCTTAAAACATCACTCTGTCAGTCTTCTTCTCCGCAATTTTGTTGGAAGACCAAATCAAGAATAGACCGATCACCGATTTGACCAGACCAACGGCAGTCCCTAAGCTGTAGTCTCTACCGATCAGACCGATTCGGTAGACATAGGTATCGATAATATCACCGCTTTGATACACAACCGGAGAATACAGGTTATAAATTTGGTCGAAGCCGGCATTTAAGATATTAGGCAGCGACAAAATCGTCATCAGCAAAATAAAAGGCATCATCCCAGGCAGGGTTACGTGCCAGACTTTTTTTGACCAAGAAGCACCATCCATCGTGGCTGCTTCATATAACCCTGGATCAATCGAGGTAATGGCAGCAAGGTACACGATTGAACTGTAACCAAAACTTTTCCAAACATCGGTCCCGATCAGCAAACGAGGAAACAGCTGATTACTACCCAAAAAGTTTAATGGTTCTACACCAAAGTTTTGTAAAATCTGATTCACCGTTCCATCAAGACTGAATAAATTGACCACTACTGAAGCCAATATGACCCATGAAAGAAAATGGGGCAAATATACGATGGTCTGAATGGAGCGTTTCATCCACTTTACACGTACTTCATTTAATAGAATCGCAAAAAGAATCGGTACGATCGTATTAAAGACAATTTTCCAGAAAGCGATGAAAATCGTGTTTTTAGTTACTAAGAAAATATCCGGTAAACTGAACAAATAGCGAAAGTGCTCGAATCCCACAAATTCAGAACCAAATACACCTTTCGCTGGCACATAATCTTGAAATGCCATCAACAACCCAAACATAGGACCATAAGAAAAAATCAAAATAAAAATTATGCCTGGTAAAATCATCCCTAGAAAGAAAAGCTGATCTCGAGAAAACCACTTTTTCTTTTCTTTTTTGCTTTCTTTTTCAACAGAAAGTTCCATTTACTTACTCCTCCATAAATTTTTTGCCTCACCAGCCGCTTGATGAAAAAATTCGAACAAAGAAAAGGCACCTGCAGTCGGTTTTCCTGCATACAACCTTGCTTTTCTTTGTTCGAAAGACGAGTGTCAGAACCGCTGGAGTGGCCGCTTAATTATCTGCTCGCTGATCTACTACTTCTTGCATTTCTTCAAGTATGGCTGTCCCACCTTGGCTATTCCAGGTTTCAACATAGTTGTCGAAGTTTTCCAGGGGTTCTTCTCCAGTGATAAACTTAATGAAGGTCTCTTCCTCCAGTTTCCCTACTTGTGCGCCGTTTCGTTCATTGGCTTTGATCGAATCAAAACGCGGTGGTTTCACTTCATTCAAGCGTCCTTGCTCTCTGATACCGCCCATCACATTATTGACGGCTAAATAGCGGGAGGCATAGCGGGTCCAGTCCACCGGATCAGTTTCTTCAGGGCTATCCAGATATTGCTTGATTTTTTCGGCGTTTTCTTTGATGAAGAAGTTGGAGATATCCTCGATAGATGTTTCGCCAACCGCCGCCTTGGAAGCTTCTACTGCATCATCAATCTCACTATAGGCTTTTAAGAAAACAACATTCCATGGACGAACCGTCCCATCGACATCCACTTTCGCATAGTCATAAATTTCCGGAAACTCGGCTTCAATATCTTCCGAGTTGGCAACTTCACCATAAATCAGATTGATCATCTCCATGATTTTTTCCGGCTCAGAAAAACCTTTGCGCACCACGATGTATTGCCCAGTGCCGCGGTTAGCCACGGCATTGACCCCGCCATCGCCGTTAGCATTTTCAAGGGCATAAGGAACAAATTCAGCATTCGGATCATTTTGTTTAGCTTGTACTAACCCCCAGTCAGGCATGTGCCAAGGACCAAAAGCGATGCCCGTTTCTCCATTAACCATCATGGCATGGATATCGTCATACGTCCGGGTACCAAATTGCGGATCCATGAACCCTTCATCTTGCCATTCCTTCAGCAGCGTTAGTGCTTCTTTCATTTCTGGCGTATTGGATCCATAAAACATCTGTCCATTCTCATCTTGGAGATACGATTTTGGGTAGGCTCCAAACGCATTCATAATGGCTGTCCCTGTATATGCCGTGCCGCCATGATTTGGCGAGGACAACCAGAAGGCCAATGGCAAACCAACCGCTTTTCCGGTGTTGGCTAAATCATTTTCTTGAAAAGCAATCGCTGTTTCCTTCAACTCATCCAATGTAATTGAGCGATTGCCATCTTTATCCAGTTCAATACCCAGCTCATCTAGCCAGTCCTGGCGCAACCAGACAAGATTGGGCCCGAAGTCATCGCTAGTAGATGGGATCGCCATCAAGCGATCATCAAACGTAGCTGCTTCTAACTGAATCCCATCAAACGAATCATAGATGTCTTTTAGAAAATCGTCGGCATGCTCCTCAAATACTTCGGTCAAGTCTTCCACTAAATCATTGTTAACTAATTCTTCCAATTCATCTCTTGATCCGACGATCATTGTATCCGGTAGTTCCCCTGAAGCGATCGCTAGCGATACTTGCCGATCGTAATCTTCCCCGTGGGCTTCAAAGGCACTCTCCAGTTCGATGCCCAAGCGTTCTTGAATCAATCGAGTATACGCGTTGTTGCTGTAAGAGTCCCCCTCCGGCAGTTTTGAGTTCGGTGCGGTTTGGCGTCCGATCGTAATCACGGTATCCCCATTTTCATTGGTCTTTGCTTCTTCTGAACTGCATCCTGTCATAATAAGTGCTGAAGCCATGGCTGTTAAAATTGCTGTTCCCCGCCTGAATTTCATTGTTTTCCTCCTCAAACTTTTTTGATATCCTTATTATACGCAATCGCTTCCATAGAAAATATAGCACTTTTTTCAGATTTATAGCACGATTTCCAGAAAATAAAACGTTTACAAATTTGTTCTGTTGCTTTTTTTGTTTATCGCTTACTATAGAAAGAAGAAGCGACTGTGTAATTTTCTCTATACGAAAGGACGGCGAAAACCATGTACCGACTGCTGCTTGCTGATGACAGCTACGATCAAAGAGAAGTGATCAAATACTTCTTGAGTCAGCATGAAAAAGAATGGCGGATCGAAGAAGCCAAAAATGGCCGCGAAGCCTGGCAACTTTTTCAGAAACAGCCCTTTGACTTGATAATTACCGACGTAAAGATGCCCTTTATGGATGGACATGCCCTCGTAGCGAGAATCAAAGAAGCAGTTCCTGAAATTCCTGTGATGTTTATCAGCGGCTTTGAAGATTTTCATTATGTAAAAAAAGCCATACAGTTACAAGCGGTTGACTACCTCTTAAAACCAATCGACCCTGATGATTTTTATGAACAAATAAATAAAATCATTCTTTTTATCGATCAACAAAAGCAGCGCTCTTACACAAAAACAATCGCACAAACCCATTATTTGAAAGAGATTTTGAGTAAACTTTTTTATGGCTATCCTTGGCATTCACTACCGAAGGAAGAGCAATCGGTTGCACAAGGTTTTTTTAAGACTCATCCCTCTTTTTTTCTCGTTACTTGGCCGCTGGATTCTTGGAATGCGCCGGATTTTGTCCCTTCGCTATCTGCTGCATTTCCTGAAATGTTCAGTTTGTTTTTAGCTCCAGCACAACTGCTCTTTTTTAACGAACCTTTGTCAAAAAGGGAAATCGAGGAGCGAAAAAACAACTTGACTACCTATTTTTCCGAGCAGTTTCAGCAAAAAATAACACTTTTTGACAGCGGACCAGTTCCCCACCATTCAGGAGTGTACGGCACCTATCATGACTTACTGAAGAGCAGTCAGCGGTCTTTTTATCAGCAAAACAAAGGGAAAATCTGCCAGCTACTTCCGGGAGATCACTACATCGTCAAGAAAGCTCTTTTTGAAAAAACCGTTTTGTATGTGAATCAATACGAAAGTAAAAAAGCACACGCGCTTGTGAAAACAGTTTTCGACTGCTTTGAAACAAATGGACGTGAGGAACCAACCAATGCCAAATTTTATTTTGCGACCTTTTATCAAACAATCATCGATCAGTGCACGATCACTTTTGATGCGGAGTATGGCGCTAATCAGATTGGAAAAATACTGGAAGCGCCAAGTCTGCAACTAATTGCGGATATTTTTGATGCTCTCTTCCATTATATTCATGATGCATTGCTTCAAATCAACGGGAGTCAGTCAAATGACTATGTGCGCCAAGTAAAATCCTATATATTCGCTCATTTTCACCAAGAGTTGAGCTTGGAGCGGTTAGCAAAGGAAGTCAATATCAATCCTAACTACCTAAGCGAATTATTCAGTACTTCTGAAGGCATGGGTATCACCAAATACATCAAGTCTTACCGTATCAAACAGGCTCAGAAGCGTTTAAAGAACTCGAACTGCAGCATTCGAACTATCTCCAAACAAGTTGGCTTTAATCATTATTCCTATTTTTGCAAAACGTTCCGAGAAATTGTCGGAATGACGCCGGATGCCTATAGAAAGAGAGGTCCCTCTTGTTAAGAAAAGTCCACGATTGTTTTAAAAATTTTCGTTTTCAAAAAAAGATCGCCCTTATTTCAATTCTTTCAAGCATTGTTCCTCTGATCGTTTTGACCTTTGTCGGGGTATCTATCATCCGAGCCTTTATCCAACAGCAGGAAAAAAGTGCTTACTCCGATAATCTCAAAAGTATCAGCTATCAGTTAGAAAGCAAGATTCATACCTATCGGGACAGCCTGCTTTTCTTAGCCAACAATACCGCCTTGACGCAAGAACTTTCTAGTCAACGCTTCTCAAACTTTGATCAATACAATCTCTTTCAAAATACGATCGTGCCTTTGTTTCACAGTGTTCGTTTTCCGCAAGCAGATATTAAAGGCATCACGCTATACACCACGATCGATCTTTATGATCATGGGCAATATGTCAAAAAAATCACTGCTGACACGGCGCTGCCTTTTCTAAAAGAAAAACCCTCGACTGAAATTCGCACGTATTTTGACAAAGAACGGGAGGAACTTTCTTTTTATACCAACCTTTTTTTAAAAGGCCATACCGCAGATTCCTTAAACTACATCGTTTTAACCATCGACCGAGCAGCATTGTTCACGAATCTTGATGCAGTCACTGAGGAACCTTACGATTTGACGATTCAGTCAGAGACCGGGCAGACGCTTTACCGCATTGATTATTTGACGAAGCAGCAGCGTACTCAAAAACAGTGGTTGGTTGGAAGCGCAGTTATTGAAGAAGCCCCTGTACTGCTGGATAATCATTGGCAAATCGTTTTTGTTAAAACCGCACAGTCATTTTTCAGCAGTCTACTGTATCTAGTTGGTGCGGCACTCATTATCTTTGGTTTTGTATTAGTGATCTTGGTTTTATCTAGCTGGTGGCTAGCAAAAACAGTGGTACAGCCGATCAATTCTTTGGCCCAGCAAATGGCTTCTTTATCAATGGATCAATTCAAAATCGAGCATAGTTATTCTTCAGAAGATGAAGTTGGACAGTTATACACCAATTTTCAAAAAATGCTAGATAAAATCGCTGAGTTGATCAATGAAGTATATGAAGCCGAACTGAAACAAAAAGAATACGAATTGCGGGCTCTGCAAGCCCAGATCAATCCGCATTTCTTTTATAATTCCTTAGCATTGATCAGCAATACTGCCACACTAAACGGCAACCACGAAATCCGTGAGATGGCTCAGCTGCTGTCTCGATTCTACCGTCTCAGCCTAAACCAAGGATCCAATCGGTTATCCGTCAGCAAAGAACTCGATTTGACGATCACCTATGCTAAAATTCAGCAAAAAATGCATCACCATTCCTTTGATTTAGTCCTCGAAATTGACTCAAATATCGATGAATATCCGATGATCAATCTACTCTTGCAGCCGTTTGTCGAAAATGCCGTCTTTCATGGGCTGGATCATATTGAAGATGACCGCAGAGGTGTATTGACGATCCGCTGCCTCAAAGAAGGACAATGGCTGCGGTTTGAGATTCAAGACAATGGTCCTGGGATTGATCCTGAACAGCTAAAACAACTGGAGCAACCTTCTGATCAACATTATGGTATCAACAATGTACGCCAGCGGCTAGCATTATACTATGGCACGCAAGCTTCCTTAGCGATTCAATCAGTAAAAGGTGAAAAAACCACAATTGTTCTACTCATACCGCAAGACTTGCCTCCTCAAAAAAAACCGTTAGTGAAGAATGTTTGATCACTAACGGTTTTTTGGTGTCGAAATATTCAGATATTTATTTTAATGCTTGATTTCAAGTACCTATTCTTCTACAGCAAACGCACCAGCCTCTAACAATGCTTGCGGTCCCCGATCACGTGGCGCGCTTTTTGGTTCCTTTAGCATTCGTTCCCAATACTCAATGGTATCTTTCATAAAATCATTCTTGCTGTCACTGCACCCTTCACGAATAAACAGCAATACCAACCCACTAAAAAAGATCAAGGCTTCTTCATGATATTTTCTCAGATCGCTTTTATGCGCACATTGAAAAACAGCTGATTCAGCAATTGCTTCTTGAAAATAAGCAAAAGAACGCTCTTTTATGTATGGACCGCAGCCAATATCATTAAAAAAAAGTGCGAAAAAGAGGTTACGATTGCGGCTGGCAAATACGTAATAGTCCTGCCAAAAGCTGTATAAGGAATCGAGTGTCTCTTCTGACTCTTTTTTTGTTTCATGAATGTCGCGAAACACATCATCAACCATCGCCTGTTTATAATTTTGCATGTTTGAAAAATTTAAATAGATCGGTTGGGTCGATGTTCGTGCATATTTAGCAATGTCGCGGACAGTGATTGGTCGATAAAGATATTCCACCAGATATTTTTTTAAGCAATTGATCAAATATTTTTTCGTAATCGTTGCTTTTCTCATAATACCCCTTCCTTTCTGGACGTCACCAATTCTTGCTGATGTTCGTCTCATTCACTTTGACTACTTGCAGCTTTTAGAAGCACAACCAACGCCCATTTTCTTACTGAAAGTAATCTTTATACTTCTACTTTAACAAAAAAGAGCACGTTAACCTATACTTTCCGCCGATTTTCTTAATTTTATTTTTTATTTTTGACCATTTTATCAAAGAAACTCTTGTTGTCTTATGGTGCTCAGACTTAAGGCTGATTTTGACTGGTGCTGCTTGTGGAATGATACTATGTAATGTATAGTATGAGTATGAACAGGAGGAGAGCCTTTGGATGCCCAATTAAAAAAAGGATTATTGGAAATTTGTGTTTTGGCTTATTTGCAGCATGGTGACTCTTATGGCTATGAATTAGTCAAAAACATATCTCCTTTACTGCCAATCTCAGAATCAACGCTCTATCCTATCTTGAAGCGCTTAGAAGCCAGCCGAGCGGTTGAGACTTATAATAAAAGCCATCAAGGACGGACCCGAAAATATTACCGCTTGACCAAAATCGGAAAACAGCGGATCGACGATTTTTTAACCAACGACTGGCCCCAATTGACATTGATCCAGCGATTTATTAAAGGAGGAACATTAGATGAACAGAGTTGATTTTATCAAGGCATTGGCTGCGGAATTATCTGAAAAAGTCAGACCTAGCGAGATTCATCAGCTGATCAACTATTATGACGAGATGATCGAAGATTTGATGGAAGAAGGATACACTGAAGAAGAAGCCGTGGCACGCCTTGGCTCCCCAAAAGAACTGATCCAAACAGTCACAGAAACAGAAGAGGTCGTGGTAGAGATTCCCCGCCGCTTTCATCCCTTTTTGCTCTTGATCTTAGTGCTAGGCTTTCCATTGTGGGGCAGCTTATTGTTAAGTGCCGCTTTGCTGATCCTAAGCTTTTTAATAATCATCTGGTGTGTGCCTTTCACCACTGGCATGATTGGTGTCACTACGTTTATCGGTGGGATTGCTAGCGTTGTCTTAAGTCCCATGCTGATGGCGGATGGTTTCTATCTCTTTTTAAGTCAGTTAGGTGTGGGGGTTTTCTTATTTGGTTTAGGGCTGCTTTGCCTGATCGCCACTTATAGTATGAGCCGACCTTTTTCACGTCTTACCCACTCCCTTGTCATTTGGCCGAAATCATTTGTTCAAAACTATCGAAAGAAGGCAGTCCTATGATCAAAATCAATAAGCGCTTTTTCGTTTTTCTCAGTCTGTTGTTTATTATTATCGGACTGGTCATCACCTTTATCGGTTTTTCAATGTCAGGCTATTCACCTGATGCCTACCATATTGAGCATCGTCGCTGGTATCAACTCGTTGGTTTCTATACGGAATAACAGACGGAAAATAATTATAAGTTGATTTTTTGGTCATAAAAACAATCGATTTGCATTAATTTCATGTATCGGTGAAAAAATTGAACTTCTCTTTTTGACGGAACCATATTACTATATAAGTACATCCTGTATCCTATTTCATAGGGTAACCAGAAAAACCCATACCATCCTATGGGTTTTTTTGCTGTCTATAAAAGCAAAAAACGTGCCGCAAGTCCAGGTATCGCCAAGCTAGCTGTTTTAGCTAACCTTGGCAGAACCTGTCTGCAGTACGTTTTTTCTAATGATCGATTATTCCCCTAGTACTGGCTGTTCTTGCACAGTGCCAATAGGAAACAAGGCGCGAAACACCCGGCGAACGATTGGACCTGCAATGAACAATTGCAACGGCAATGCGACGATCACATTTTTCCCAATGTTGCTTAGCCAATTGACGAACACCGAGTGATCAGGGTTTGGGTGCATCAACGCACCAAAGAGTGACATACAGATTACCATGCCGGCGATCATCAATGAAGAAATCAAACCGATTTTTTTCCAAGTAGCTGATTGATGGTCCAAAAATCGAAACGCCAAACCTTTTGCCGGACCAGAAACAATGAACCAATCCAAAATAAAGGCGACACAAAGGGCTAATGGCAATTCATTCCACGCCAATTGGAATGCCAATGCCGAAACACCGACTTGAAACATGAGGTTATAAACACTCATAAAATACACCATGAAAATACACATAAGTGTCGTATAGATCAAACTTTCTTTTTTATTGATGGGCATGTAACAACTTCCTTTCTCTTTTTCGTACTCGACTATTCTAGCAGAAGAAAATTTTTCGTGTAAGTAAAAGTTTGAAAACTTTCAAAAAAGTTTTTTGCTATTTTTTTATCCACTTCTCTTGACACTTTCTTATGAAGTCAGTAGAATAGCGATAGATTAAATCGTACAGATAACAAGCGGGTTCGCTTGTCGAGAGAGAGGCGGTTTCTATGAGAATAGAAACGGTCTCTTTTTTTGCGAATTTTTAGAGGTGAGAATATGGAAAACAACAAAAAACTCGTGGGGGCGATCCTCGCAACCGGATTGATGTCATTTGCAGGTGTGCTGATTGAAACAGCCATGAATGTAACGTTTCCGACATTGATCGATCAATTTACGCTTTCAACATCCGATGTTCAATGGGTGACGACCATCTACTTACTGGTCATCTCCATCATTGTCCCAATATCGACCTACCTTTTGAAACGCTTCTCATTGAGAACCTTGTTTCTAGCTGCCAACGCCTTTTTCCTTGTTGGCTTGGTGATCGACTTTTTATCGCCGACGTTTGCCATTTTGCTGATTGGCCGCTTTTTCCAAGGTGCCAGCACAGGGATCGCACTGCCTTTGATGTTCCACATCATTTTGACTTACTCCCCCTTTGAAAAACGGGGAGCGGCAATCGGCTTAGGGAATTTGACCACTTCCATCGCTCCAGCGATCGGACCGACATATGGGGGCTTATTGACCGCCCATTGGTCTTGGAATGCGATCTTTCTTTTCTTGATCCCAGTCTTGCTGATCTCCCTAGTACTCGGCCTTTACTCGATCCCTAAAACGGCTGGGGCAAAAGACACTTCCCTGGATTTACTGAGTGTATTAGGAATCGTCTTGATGTTCAGCGGCTTCTTATTGTTCTTGAATCAAGTAGGCACCTTAGCGAGTCTACTGCCGCTGCTTTTCGGTTTCATTGGTGCTGGCTTGTTTTATCAACGCTCAAAAGGCCCGAACCCTTTGATTCGTTTGGCTGTTTTGAAAAACCGTAGCTTCAGTTTGTTTCTGTTTGGCTTTCTTGTTTGTCAGTTCCTTTTACTGGGCATTTCCTTTGTCTTGCCGAACTTTGTCCAACTCGTCTTGGGAAAAGATGCCTTTACTGCAGGATTAGTTATGCTTCCTGGGGCGGCGATCGGGGCGATCCTTGCGCCGATCTCTGGTCGGTTGCTGGATAAAGTTGGACCGAAAAAACCGATCCTGTCTGGTTTGACGTTGATTGCCATCGGTTGGCTTGCCTTAGCCCTCGTTTTGCGTTCGCCTTTCATTTGGAGCCTAGTTGCTGGACATGTCTTTTACATGATCGGGATCGGCTTAGCCTACAGCAATATGATGACCACCGGCTTAAACAAGCTGACTCCTGCGTTGTACGCGGACGGTAATGCGATCTTTAATACGCTGCAGCAATTTTCTGGTGCAGTGGCGACGGCTGTGGTGGCGACCATTATCAATTTGGCACAAAATGCGGCGAC
The DNA here is from genome assembly GCF_029215545.1 of Enterococcus casseliflavus. Classification (NCBI taxonomy): domain Bacteria; kingdom Bacillati; phylum Bacillota; class Bacilli; order Lactobacillales; family Enterococcaceae; genus Enterococcus; species Enterococcus casseliflavus. The sequence continues at coordinate 3,616,190 of NZ_CP119393.1, forward strand.
CGATTACACCCAAGGGACGGTCATCGGCTCTCAAATCGCCTTATTCTTTTTGTGGGCCTTAGTCTTACTGACTTTCCTATTAACGATCAACTACTTCCGCAAAAGCACCGACAAAAAAGCCGTCAGCTAACTGCGGCTTTACCCATTGAAAACCAAGAAAAAAGCCGCTCTCCCTTGAGGGCGGCCATAAAAAAATCCGCTTCCGATCCCCCTTCTTAGTCAAAGGGCGCTCTCGGAAACGGATTATTTTTTTAGTTTAATTCAGCGGAACCAACCGCTGTTTTGGCTGTCACTGTGCCTGTGGTCGTCAATGAAAGCTGACGCACTTTTTCGGCATTCGTGATGACTGTTAAAACATCTGTCTGTTTGCCAGCTGCGGTCACTGCATCTAGATCCATCACTGCAATCTTCGTTTCTGGTGTGACCGTGTCACCTTCAGAAACAAGGACCTCAAATGGCGCACCTTTTAATTCCACAGTATCTAAGCCCATATGAACAAGAACTTCCGCGCCACCAGGCGTTAAAATCCCAATTGCATGCTTTGTTTCAAAAATGCTAGAGATCGTACCTGCAACAGGAGCATAAATCGTTCCATTCGTTGGCTGAACAGCAAAGCCGTCACCCATCATTTTTTGAGAAAAGACAGGATCAGAAACTTCAGTGATGGCAACTACTTTCCCATCAGCTGGAGCATAAAGGGTTTCTTCTGAAACTTGTGCTGCTTCTGGGGCTGCAGTTGTCGGTGCAGCCGTCGTTGGTGCAACAACCGCTGCTGCAGCTGTATCAGCAGCCAATTGCGGTTCTAATTTATTTAAGAAGGTAACTTTTCTAAAGATGATGGTGCAAACAAACGTGATGGCAATCGTCACCGCCATTGAGATGAAGACCATTGGATAGTTTTCAATTTTAAATGATAAGAAGCCAGGCAGTCCCCCTACACCAATACCTAATGCACGGGTATTCGTTGCAGTGATCAGCATTCCACCAAAGGCAGAACCTACCATTGCTGCGACAAATGGGTAAACATATTTCAAATTGATCCCGAACATCGCTGGTTCAGTAACCCCCATGTAAGCAGAAATCGTTGCTGGAACAGAGACTTGTTCTTCTTTTTTATTGCCACGGTGAAGGAACCAAATCGCCAATACTGCCGTACCTTGCGCAATATTTGACAGCATGATCATTGGCCAAAGGTTGGTTGTCCCAAAATCCGCTACTAATTGAGAGTCGATCGCTAGCGTTGTATGATGCAATCCGGTAATAACCAAAGGCGCATACAAGCCACCGAAAATGAAACCAAATAACCAGTTTAATGGTGAGGTCAAGCCAGCATTTACGACCCAAGAAATGCCTGATCCGATTTGCCAACCGATTGGACCTAACACCATGTGGGCTGCTAAAATAGTTGGCAGCAATGAGAACAATGGAACGAAGATCATTGAAACCGCTTCTGGAATCCATTTCCGGAAGAATCTTTCAAGATAAACCAATAAGAAACCTGCCAGCATTGCTGGGATCACTTGTGCTTGATACCCAATTTTATCAATAGTGAAGAACCCGAAGTCCCACGTATAATTTTGAGCAATTTCTGCAGCAGAAGTTGAACTTACTGAATAAGCATTTAATAATTGCGGTGAAACCAATGTAATCCCTAAAACAATCCCTAATATTTGCGTGGTTCCCATCTTACGTGTAATACTCCAAGTAATCCCTACTGGTAGAAAGTGAAAGATGGCTTCACAGGGCAGCCATAAAAAGCCGTTGACACCGTTCCAAAAAGTAGAAGCTTGTGTAATGGTTTGTCCACCTAGAGCTTCTAGCGGTACACCTTCTAAGAAATTTCTCAGCCCTAGCATCAAACCACCGACAATAATCGCTGGTAATAACGGGGTAAAGATCTCAGCTAACGTAGCGATCGCTCGTTGCACGATATTTTGATTGTTTTTTGCAATCGCTTTACTTTGTTCTTTAGAAACACCTTCTATTCCTGATACATCGGTAAAATCATTGTAAAACGTTGAGACATCATTGCCGATAATGACTTGGAATTGTCCCGCATTGGTAAACATTCCTTTGACACTTGGAATTTCTTCAATTGCCTTTTCGTTTGCTTTTGACTGATCGTTCAAAACAAAACGCATCCGTGTCGCGCAATGTGTTACTGCGGCGATATTTTCTTTGCCGCCAACATATTCCAACAGCTTCTCAGCATCATCACGATACTTTCCCATAATTAATAAACCCCTTTCATCTCCACTTGTATATATATGTTTTGATTACGCACTAATCATAACTTGATAATTTTGATATTGCAAGCGTTTCAAACCAATTTTTTTCACTTTTTCTATAAACAATACAAGCAAATAGCAAAGGTACCATATAAAAACCTTGATAAATAAACGTTTTTTAAAATGTTTCATTAATATAAAATAATATTGCCAACAACTTTATTTACTGTTTATTTGACAAAAAAGAATAAAAAAACAGGATAGATAAATTGAAATAGCTTACAATTTACGTTATAATCATTTTGCATGTATAGACAAGTTTAAAGGAGGATAACTACTGTGAATACGATTATATTGTCTAAGGAACAATGGCTGTTAACGGATCAAACGGGTACGACCTATCCGTTTTCTGGGACTGACAGTGAACGCGTTGCCGCACTGACCGCGCAGCTGCAGCAAATGGAAGGTGGCGGGATCGTCTCTGAATCGCTGGTGTTTACGAATGAAGAAGGGACTTTTTCACTGGACCAATGGTTGACAGAAAAATTGAATCGTCCCTTTGTTTGCACTACGAAAGAACAGTATGAAGAAAAAAGTACTGAAATTCCTTGGCGCCTCGAATACTATGGCTACACCCCTGGTAAAGATGAATACTCGGTGGAGTCACTTTTAACCGTCGGTAACGGCTATTTAGGGCTGCGAGGCACAACGCCTGAGATGACCATTTGTGAAGCGAACTATCCAGGACTGTATTTAGCAAGTCTTTACAATACGGTGGAATCGGATGTTTCTGGTCATACCATCAGCAATGAAGACTTCGTCAATGCACCGAATCTGCAAAAAATGTACGTAAAGATCGATGATGAAGTGATCGATATCGCCAACAATCAGCTCCTTTCCTTTAAACGGACATTGGATCTGAAGACCGGCTTGTTCCAATCAGTGGCAGAAATTGAAACCAAAAAACAAAAGCGTCTGCGAATCGAAACGAAGAAAATCGCCAATATGCAAGACGTTCACCAATACAGCTTGGTCTATCAGTTTACCCCGCTGAACTTTTCTGGCGCCGTTACCTTCGTCAGTGAAGCCGACGGATCGGTCTATAACTATAACGTCGCTCGTTACCGTAGTTTAACTAACCAGCATTTGACCGTGAAAGAGACAGCAGCTGAACAAAACAAAGCGCATTTAGTGGTCACCACTAACCAATCACAGATTACCGTTGTCCAATCCTCTGAACTGTTTTCACAGGACCTACCATTGGCTGAGCTGCAAGCTGAAACAAACGACCAGCTCGTCCGTCAGCAAGTAACCCTGGAGGTGACGGAGGGACAAACTTATCGGGTCGAAAAATCAGTCACTGTTGCCGCTTATCGCCAAGAAGAGCCACAACCGGCATTTACGTTTTCTTCCTTAGCATTACCTGATTTTGTGACGATGTATACCGCCTCAAAACAAGCCTGGGCTGAATTATGGGCAAAAGCGACCATCGAAGTCACTGGTGACTTGATGTCGCAAAAAATGCTGAATCTGCATACGTATCATCTGCTGGTCTCCGCAGCACCGAATGCTTATCAGAAATCCTTAGATGCCAGTATCACTGCTCGTGGCCTACATGGTGAAGCCTATCGCGGTCATATTTTCTGGGATGAACTGTTTATCTTACCGTTTTACATTCTACATTTTCCTGACACCGCCAAAGAAATTTTGCTGTATCGCTACCGCCGCTTAGCTGCTGCCAAAAAAGATGCTCAAAAAGCTGGCTACCAAGGCGCCATGTTCCCATGGCAATCAGGCTTGGATGGCAGTGAGCAATCCCAAGAACTGCATTTGAACCCTATCAGCGGCGAATGGAAAGAAGATCACAGTCGCTTGCAACGACATGTCTCCTTAGCGATCGCTTATAACATTTGGCAATACTGGCACAACACGCAAGATCGAGTCTTCATGGAACAATATGGGTTAGAATTGATGTTAGAAGTCGCTCATTTCTGGCAAAGTGCTGCCACCTGGGATGATGCTACTCAACGTTACTTTATCGATAAAGTCATGGGACCAGATGAATTTCATGAAAGCTACCCAAATAGTGAACAAGGCGGCTTGAAAAACAACGCCTATACCAATATGATGGTAGTATGGTTGTTTGAAGAGATCGAGAACCTTCAACAACAACTTTCAGCAGAGAGCTTCCAAGCGGTATTAGAGAAAACGGCTTTAACCCCTGCAGATATTGCTGCTATGGCAGATATTCGTACCAAGCTGGGCTTAGAGATCGATCCAGAAGGCATCATTGCACAATTTGAAGGGTACTTCCAGCTGGAAGATCTGGATTGGGCTCACTACAAAGAGAAATATGGCAACATCTATCGGATGGACCGCATCTTGAACGCTGAAGGCAAGAGTGCTGACAGCTACAAAGTCGCGAAACAAGCCGATAGTTTGATGATTTTCTACAATTTCTCAAAAGAGCAAGTCAATCAGATTTTGGCGGATCTTTCTTACCAACTACCAACAGACTATATTGAAAAAAATCTGCATTATTATTTAGCTCGCACCTCCCACGGCTCGACTTTGTCACGGATCGTTCATGCCCAGTTAGCGGCAATGGTGGATGATCAGGAATTGGCTTGGTCGTTATACCAAGAAGCCCTCTCTTCTGATTACCGTGATATCCAAGGCGGGACTACAGCAGAAGGCATTCACGCCGGTGTCATGGCCGCTACGTTGTTTATTCCGTTAACCACTTTTGCTGGGATCGATATTCGAGAAGAGCAGCTTCAAATCACACCAAACTTGCCAAAAGCCTGGGACAGCTTAGCCTTCCAGCTAGAAGTTCGCGGCACCCGCTTTGCAATGAATGTTACACATGAAACATTGACGATTACCGCTGATCAGCCAGTCACGATCTTAGTGAATGGGCAACAAGTTTCTCTAGAAGCAAAGAAAGAAGCAACGATTACTTATTAAAAGGAGTGTTACACATGAAAAAAGGATTTGTTTTTGATTTAGACGGCGTTATCACGGATACGGCCAAATACCACTACATTGCATGGAAAGAATTAGCTTCTGAGATCGGGATCGAGATCGATTTGAAGTTCAACGAGCAGTTAAAAGGCATCAGCCGCATGGATTCTTTAGAGCGAATCTTAACCCTAGGCAACAAAAATGACGCCTACACAGAAGTCGAAAAAGAAGCGTTAGCGACGAAGAAAAATACCCACTATGTACAATTATTACAAAGCTTGACTCCTGATGATCTATTGCCAGGGGTGAAGACATTCCTTGATGAAGCCAAAGCAAAAAACATTCCTTGTGCGATCGCTTCGGCATCCAAAAATGCACCGTTTATTTTGGACAAACTTGGGGTCATGCAAGACTTTGATACGATCGTTGACCCAGCAACCTTGAAAAAAGGCAAACCAGATCCAGAAATCTTTATCCAAGCAGCGCTGGCACTAGGCATTGAACCGGCAGAAGCAGTTGGCTTTGAAGATGCTCAAGCAGGGATCGACGGCATCAAAGCTGCTGGTATGTATGCGGTAGGCGTTTATTCAGGAGAAGAATTACACGGTGCAGATGTGATCGTTGAAAAATTGACGGACCTAAACATTGACGAACTTTTGGCGAAATAGTCGATTGCATTTCCAAATTGGCCTCGCTATAATAGCCAAAGAGGGGGCAATCCGATGAACAAGTTCAAAGAAATATTTTTAGATTTAGAACAAAAAATTCTAGCAAACGAATACCCTCCGCATTCTTTGCTGCCTAGCGAAAACCAATTGATCAAAACTTATGGTGTCTCCCGCGAGACTGTCCGTAAGGCATTGAATTTATTGCGGGATGCTGGTTATATCCAAAAGAAACAAGGGAAAGGTTCGATCGTTTTAGACTTGAATCGCTTTGATTTCCCGATTTCTGGCTTGACGAGTTTTCGAGAGCTGCAAGATACCCAACGCATTCCTAGTGAAACAAAGGTTGTCGAGATCCGCAAGATCGCCGTTTCGCCAAAGCTGCACGAGACCACTGGTTGGCCTGTTGCTTCTGAGGCATGGAAACTGATCCGTCAGCGGAGAATTGATGGAGAAGTGGTGATTTTGGATAAAGATTACCTTGATGCTTCTATCATCGAAGAGTTGCCAGAAAACCGAGCGAAAGTATCGATTTTTGATTACTTTGAAAATGATCTTGGCCTTGAGATCGCTTATGCACAAAAAGAAATCACTGTTGACCCCGTCAACAAAGAATTGCGGGATCTAATGGATCTGCGTCCTGAAGATCAGCATGTCGTTACGGTTCGCAGCCTCGTGTATCTAGAAGACACGCGCTGTTTTGAATACACCGAATCGATCCACCGACTGGATAAATTCCGCTTTGTGGACTTTGCCCGCCGACGCAAGATTTGATGGACGTATAGACGTGAAACACATGAAACAGACCTGGACTTCCCCGAGAAGTCTGGGTCTGTTTTGTTTTTCAATAGCCCCCCAATCGATAATACTGGATCGATCCTCCCATTTTTCGCCTCTGTCGCTATCGAGCCATCCTTTTGCTTGTTCGTTGTTCTGTTGCCGACGAATAAAAAAGGCACGATCATTTATGGGACTGATGAAATAGAGTCGATTTTGCACAACTCAGCCGTCCTTATTGACAATCAGCTACACAAAAAAGCAGTATCCTCTGAGAGGATACTGCTTTTGCTTGCTATTTGGCGTAATCCGTTGCGCGGGTCTCGCGAATAACGGTTACTTTGATATGACCTGGGTAATCCAAATCGTCTTCGATCTTCTTGCGGATGTCGCGAACCAATCGTACAGCATCCAAATCAGAAATCTCTTCTGGTTTGACCATTACACGGACTTCACGTCCGGCTTGGACTGCAAAACTGGAATCGACCCCTTTGAAGCCGTTGGCGATATTTTCTAGGTTTTGCAAGCGGCGAATATAATTTTCCAATGATTCGCTGCGGGCACCTGGACGGGCTGCTGACAAGGCATCTGCGGCTGCAACTAAAACAGAGATAACCGATGTTGCTTCAACATCTCCATGGTGAGAAGCGATCGCATTGATCACCACACCATTTTCTTTGTATTTGGCAGCTAACTCAGCCCCGATCTCAACGTGAGAGCCTTCGATTTCATGGTCAAGGGCTTTCCCGATATCATGCAAGAGTCCGGCACGTTTGGCTAACTGAATATCTTCGCCTAATTCTGCGGCAAGAACACCGGTTAGTTTTGCGACTTCGATCGAGTGGTTCAAGACGTTTTGTCCGTAGCTGGTACGGAAACGCAAACGACCTAAAATCTTGATCAAGTCTGGATGAAGGGTGTGAGCACCGACTTCAAAGGCTGCTTGTTCCCCATATTCACGAATATGCTCATCCATTTCTTTCCGAGATTTTTCGACCATTTCTTCAATTCGAGCTGGATGGATCCGGCCGTCTTGAATCAGTTTTTCAAGGGTCATACGAGCAATTTCACGGCGAATCGGATCAAATCCTGATAAGACGACTGCTTCTGGCGTGTCATCGATGATCAAATCGATCCCTGTCAATGTTTCAAGGGTCCGAATGTTCCGACCTTCTCTTCCGATGATTCGACCTTTCATCTCATCATTTGGTAATGATACGACCGATACCGTGGTTTCAGACACTTGGTCTGCGGCACAACGTTGGATTGCTAGGGACAAGAGATTTTTTGCTTTTCGATCTGCTTCTTCCTTCGCACGCTGTTCAGATTCTTTGACCATGATCGTTAATTCATGGTTCAATTCCTCTTCCGTTGATTTCATGATCAACTCTTTTGCTTCATCTCTAGACAGCGCGGCGATGCGCTCTAATTCTTTCTGTTGTCCATCGATTAAGTTTTCTACTTCTTTTTCTCGCTCGTCAATTAATTGTTGTTTCTCACTAAGTCTGCCTTCTTTATCTTCAAGTGAGCGTTCTCGTTTTTCCAAAGAATCGTCCTTACGATCAAGTACTTGTTCTCTTTGGAGTAAACGATTTTCTTGTGATTTTAAATCAAGTTTGCTTTCTTTCAACTCACTTTCAATCTCTGACCGATACTTCTGATTTTCTTCCTTAGCTTCTAACAATGCTTCTTTTTTAAGAGTTTCTGCTTCTTTCTTAGCGCTTTCGATAATTCCAGCTGCAGAATTTTGGGCGCCGTTGATTTCTTTCTCATGACGAGATTTCGTCACATAAACTCCTAATCCAAGACCGACAATTAAACCGATGATAGCGAGGAGAATGTAAAGTAGTTCCAATGAATCCACCTCCATACTATCTTTTTAAATATTTTGTAATTTTGATTAACAAAGGATAACAAAATTATCAATTCGCTACTTCTTATGTGGAAATCCACATACGTTTATTCTAATGTTTGAACACAAGAGTGTCAACTTTAAATAATAAAGTAAACTTTCGCAACCCTTCCTTTTTACGGATGTTTTTTCAACAATAGATGAATCTAGCAAAAAGCCACAAAAAAGCCAAACAACCTCGTTGTTTGGCTTTTCAAGACTTATTCGTCTAATGGTAATTCTTCTTGCGCTTCCTCGAGGGTTACGGTCTCTCCTGTTCCAATCCCGTAAGCATCGCGGACGCGAGCAGAAACTTCTAGCATCATTTCTTGGTGTTCACGCATATAGTTTTTGGCGTTTTCACGACCTTGACCGATGCGATCCCCTTTATAGGCATACCACGCACCGCTTTTATCAACGATGTCTTGTTCCACGGCCATATCCAATAATTCACCTTCTTGTGAAATACCTAGACCATACATCATGTCGACTTCCGCTACTTTAAATGGTGGCGCTACTTTGTTTTTGACTACTTTGATCTTCGTGCGGTTCCCGATGATATCTGTACCGGATTTCAATTGCTCAGCACGACGTACTTCCAAACGGATGGTTGAATAGAATTTCAACGCACGTCCACCAGGTGTCGTTTCTGGATTCCCAAACATGATCCCAACTTTTTCGCGAATTTGGTTGATAAAGATCGCGATCGTTTTCGTTTTGTTGATGGAACCAGAAAGTTTCCGTAATGCTTGTGACATCAAACGAGCTTGCAAACCAACGTGGGTATCACCCATTTCACCATCGATCTCCGCTCGTGGGACTAAAGCTGCTACCGAGTCAATAACTACGATATCAACCGCACCACTTGAAACTAAGGCGTCAGCGATCTCTAATCCTTGTTCCCCTGTATCTGGTTGTGATAACAAAAGATCATCGATATTTACACCTAATTTTTGCGCATACTGAGGATCTAACGCATGTTCGGCATCGATAAATGCTGCTGTTCCGCCATTTTTTTGGACTTCCGCAATGGCATGTAAAGCAACTGTCGTTTTACCAGAACTTTCTGGGCCGTAAACTTCTACGATCCGTCCTCGTGGGTAACCACCTACACCTAATGCAACATCCAAGGCCAATGAACCACTTGGGATCGTTGAAATTTGTTGATCAACTTTTTCGCCAAGCTTCATGATGGCACCTTTACCATAGTTCTTTTCAATCTTCTTTAGTGCAGCATCTAAGGCTGCTTTACGATCATCTGCCAAACGGATAATCCTCCTTATATTCATCACTTTCGTGTGTCGTTCATAAGATAATAATAGTCCTTCTGACGGGAAATTGCAAGAAAAAACGAACAAACATTCGCATTAATTTAATAATTCCTTACGTATTTGATTTAAGCCCGCCATGACGGCACTATGCCGAATATAGGCGCGGTCGCGGTTGAAGTGATACAGCTGGCTCGAGACGCCTTTGTCAGAAGCTAAGGCGATCCAAACGGTGCCTTTAGGCTGACCTTCTAACTCGTCTGGACCAGCAACACCAGTAAACGCCACCGCATAATCAGTCTCGGCTTGTTTGCGGGCATAGACGGCCATTGCTTCTGCACATTCCTGACTAACAGTCCCATAGCTTTCCAAAAGCCCTGGATCGATGCCTAAGAGCTTGCTTTTTGTTGCAGCAGAATATGTCACGAACCCACCGGGAAACACCTCAGAGACGCCAGGAATCCCTCCTAGGGTCGCTTGGAACAAACCAGCGGTCAAACTTTCCGCTGCGGTGACGGTTTTCTTTTTCTCGATCAGTAGCCCGACGACTGTTTCTGCCAGCGAATTTTGTTCCCCATACCCATAGAAATACGCACCGACCCGTGCTTGGACGGTTTCTTCTAACGCATCCAATTGTTTGATCCCTTGCGCCTCGTCTGCAGTTTTGACCGTCAGACGCAGCGTGACCTCATTGGGTTTGGCATAAGGAGCGATGGTAGGATTGACTTGATTCTCGATCAAATCGGCCAATTCTGTGACCAATGCCGATTCCCCGATCTCGTAATAGCGCAAAACGCGAGACAGCAAGACCTCTTCTTGGGGAAACTGCTCTAACAGAAGTGGTTTTGCGTGGGTAAGAAACATCGCCTGTAGTTCACTTGGTGGTCCTGGCAGCAGCAAATAACTGGTAGCGGCTGTCTGATAAAAGATCCCGATCGCTAGTCCATTGGGATTTGGCAAAGACACACCGTCCTTAAAAACGAGGGTCTGCCGCAAATTGTTTTCCGTCATCCTCCGTTGACTGTTTTCAAAGAAGGCTTTCAATTGGTGATAACCTGGTTCATCTCTGACTAACTCTTGTCCCACATGACGGGCAGTGACTTGTTTCGTCAAGTCATCGTCGGTGGGCCCTAAGCCGCCGCACAATACGATCAAGTCGCTGCGTTTGTCGGCGATCGTCAGCAATTCTTCTAAGCGATTGGGGTTGTCCCCGACAACACTATGATAAAAAACATCGATCCCAAGACTTGCCAGTTCTTCTGACAAGAAGGTCGCGTTCGTATTCACCACCTGTCCTAAAAGTAATTCGGTCCCGACTGCAATAATTTCTGCTTTCATTCGTTTACTCCTTCATTTATCAGATACGTAAAAGTCTTTCATATTGACAAAAAAAGTCCAGAAAACTTCTGAACTTTCGTGACTTGTATCCTTGTTTTTATCGCTTCTTTATCTAGATCTAGAAATTTTACATAGAATCTTTAAAAACATTCGTATTTTTTATGAAATAATCGACCCCGGAATAGATCGTGAAGATCAAACATAGATACAACATGATTTGATCGATAGGCAAACCGATCATTGAAAAGGGAATGTTGTTCAAGAACAAGAAAATGATCGCAACCATTTGTGTCGCGGTTTTGATTTTCCCTGGCCACGCAGCAGCCATGACTTCCCCGCTTTGTTCCACTAACAACAAGCGTAAACCTGTCACTGCCAACTCGCGGCAAACGATGATCGAAACTACCCAGCCTGGGGCTTTGTCTAATTCAACCAGCATGATAAAAGCCGTCATGACGAGCATTTTATCTGCTAACGGGTCAGCAAACTTCCCGAAGTTGGTAACAAGGCCTCTGGAACGAGCGATCTTGCCATCTAGCCAGTCTGTAATGCTGGCTGCCGCAAAAAGGATCGCTGCAATAAGGTGCGTGTTTTCTAATTGTGTCGTACCAACGGTCAGCGTGCCAAGATCGATTGGCAAAACCAAGACCAAAATAAAGATGGGGATCATAATGATCCGTAATACAGTTAATTGATTGGGTAAATTCACGAAATAGACTCCTCTCTGCCGACTATTGTACGAAATAACGGCAAATCATGCCACTACTTCTGCTTTTCAATGGTCGGATGCAACAGATAACTTTTTAGCTAATGATACCTCAATAAGGCGCATTTGTCAGATTTATGCCGCATCGTCTTGGTATTCAATCACGAGGCGGACTGTCTTTTGTAACAATTCAAATTGCGGGTCAGAAAAGTCCACTTCCTGACCATTGGCAGTGATGGAGATATTTTGACTTGCGCCCAGGGTCAAGGTCGCATTCGTGGCGCCTTCTGGCAGCGTCATCGATTGCGTTTCTCCCGCTTGAACAGTGTATTGGTACACATAAGCGTTGTCAACTTGTACACCGACCCAACAAGAAGCATCTAGCCCAGTAAATGCCAATTCAATAGGGTTTTCCGCATCTTTCATCGTGATCGTGATCGAGGATTGCGTGGAATCGCTAGCCGTCATCGTCATTTTCGCTTCGCTGGATTCCGTCGTACTTGAGGACTCCGTCGCTTCACTCGAAGTACTGGTTTCTTCCGTACTTGTCGTGGTGGAAGCGGTAGACGCTGAATTTTCTACCACGAGAGAAGAACTCCCTTGGATCATCGGTGTTGTATTACGGTCTTGCCAAGCCATGTAGCCCACGATACTCACGATCGTAATGGCAACCAGGCCTAATAGAATCATCGGCAAATAGCGGACGACAAATGAGCCGCTTTTTTCTTCTACGTGCTGTGCTTTTCGTGAGCCGCTGACGGTTTCAGGCTGCGGTCTTTTTGGTAAGGGGGCGTCTAACGTATCTTTGCCATCAAAAACGGCCACCAATTTGTCGCCGTCTTCTCCAACCGCTGCTGCATATTGGCGAATAAACGCGCGGACATAAAAAGTGCCTGGCAATTGATCAAAACGCTCCGCTTCAATTGCTTCTAAATAGCGTTTTTGGATCTTTGTCATTTGTTGTAATTCAATCAATGAAATGTTTTTATCTAAACGGGCTTGCCGTAATTTTGCTCCAATCGTTGTTTCGTTGGCCACTCGATCATCTACTCCAGTCTTTTATTCATCTTTAAAAAAAGCCCTAAAATCGCTTCGCTGCTTGTCGTAAGGTCAGCAAAGCTGCTCTATCATTTTAAAACAGGGGTTCCCTGTATACGTCAATAAAAAAAACTCCGTCACGCAGATTGCCATCTGGGCGCGCCGTCTACTAAATATAACATTTTTTCCGTGATTTTTTGTAAAAAAACAAAAAAAGATTTTGCTTCAATAATTAAAGAATACCATAAAAGAAAAAGTCTGAGGATAGCCTAACCACAACTCGCAAACAAATTTTAATACTTTTCGCCAAATTGGCATCAAATTGCAAGAAAAAACCACCTTTTGACGCAAAAAGAAAACACTGAATGACTCAGGAGTTGGCCAGCCCTTGTTCTGTTGGGCGTTCCTCCTTGAATCAGTCAGTGTCGCTTAGATGACAGCTGTTTGACAAAACCAGCCTTCGCTTAGGCTTTTTCTGTTGGATACATGTAAAAACGACTAAACGCTTTGGGGTCGATAAAGGAACGAGCCGCTTGCTGGACATCTTCCAAAGTGATCGATTGGATCACTTCTGGCAGATCAAAGAGCGTCGTTTCACCAAATAAACTTTGGGTAAACTGGTTTGCGATAAACTCCAGTGAGTTCAGTGATTGGAAATATTTCCCTAGCATTTTCTTCTTCAATAACGTCAAGTTTTCTTCATTGATCTCTGGATCTTGCGGGAAATTCATTACGATCGCTTCGATCTCTGCCAACATTTTTTCTGGCTCTTCAGAATCCCCCGAGAAGTCGGCAAAGTAAAAGCCGCGATCCAAGTTCACTTCAAACCCAAATGTGTCGTCGATGATGCCTTGATCATACAAACGCAAATAATTGGCGGAAGTATTGCCTAACACCAATTGGCAGAAAAGATTCAACGCATTTTTGAAGCGCAAGAGCTCTCTTCCTGATTTCGGCAGTTTGTTCAAGTCTCCTTTGATCCCTAATACACCTTTGGCACGTGTCACTGGCATGGTAAGACTTGATTCTGCTTGAATATCGGCAAAGGTTTCTTCAGGAAACTGGCGAATGATCGCCTGCGTTTCTGGAAAGGTCTTGGCCGCTTGATTGGTCCGAATCCACGCCATCGTTTCTTCAGGATCGATATTGCCTACCACAAAAAGCGTCATGTTGCTTGGGTGATAGAAGGTATTGTAGCAAAGATACAAGTCTTCTGCGGTGATCTGCGCAATGCTTTCCACCGTACCAGCGATATCGATATGCAAGGGGTGCTTCGGATACAGATTTTTGATGATGCCAAAAAACTGCTGCCAGTTCGGATCGTCATCATACATTTGGATTTCTTGACCAATGATCCCTTTTTCTTTTTCGACGGTTTCTTCTGTGAAATACGGGGCTTGAACGAAATCGATCAACGTTTCAAGGTTCAGCTTGATTTGATCGGTTGCCGAAAAAAGGTAGCTGGTTTTCGTGAAACTGGTAAAGGCATTGGCAGAAGCCCCCTGCTGACCAAAGGTTTGAAAGACATCGCCGTCTTCTTTTTCAAACAGTTTGTGCTCTAGAAAATGGGCAATGCCATCAGGGACTCGATGCAATGCTTCGGGTGAAAACCCAAAATGATTATCGACAGAGCCATAGTTCGTACTGAAAAGTCCGTAAGTTTTGTGGAAATCGGCTTTTGGCAGCAAATAAACTTTCAAGCCGTTTGCCAATACTTCTTCATAAAGGGTCTCATTGATTTGCTGATAGACTTTTTTATTCATGGGTCGTCTCCTTATCCAGGAAGAATACAGCTTGCAAGGACACGTTTTGAGCCAATGCTTGGACATCTGCCACGGTCACTTGTGCCAATTTCTGCATAAATTCGTCTTCCGTCATTTTCGTATTCGGTACCCACTGATTCAGATAGGCTGTTTCGATCAGTGCTTGTGGGTTATCCAATGAAAGCAAGTACTGGTTTTTCAACATCGCTTTTGTTTGTGCCAGTTCTTCCGCGGTGACTTCGCCACGCTGCAAGCTTTGCAGCTGCTGTTCGATCAATTTGAAGACCTTGTCGCGGTTTTTGCCATCGATCCCCGTTTGGACCGACAAGTACCCACGAAACGTATCGATACTGCTGGAAGCATAGTACGCCAAACTTTCTTTCTCTCGAACATTCATAAACAGTTTTGAATGAGGGAATCCGCCAAACAACCCGTTGAAGACCATAAAAGCGATCCGCTCGGCTTGGTCATAATACACGCCAGTATGATAGCCTAAGTTCAATTTGGCTTGGATGATTGGTTCTCGCAAGATTTTCTCGCGAATGATGTTTTCCGCCGCTTGCTGATAAAAGACCGGCATTGCTTGGTCTGGCCGATCGGTAAAGGCCATGTTTTGGAAGAGCGCTGCAACTTCTGCTTCAACCACATCGCCGATCACGAAAATATCGATTTGATCATTGTCCATCATTGAGCGATAGGTTTGGTAAAGCTCTTTTGAGGTCACAGCTTCTAAGTCTTGGGGACGGCCAAAGCTTGGATACTTCTGATTCTGATCCTTTTCAAAATACAACTCTTGCAGTCCTAAAGAAGCCAATGCTTGCTTATCTTCGGCCACGCTGTTCATATAGGCGATCAAGTTGTGCTTTTCGATGGTGAAGTTCTTTTCTTCAAATTGCTCCTCGTGGGCATTCGGATGGAACAAAACTTCTGCTAAAAAAGCGGCTGCTTGCGGCAATACTGCTTCATCTGACACGTACTTCCCGTTGACAAAGGACATCGCTGCATTGATTTGATGCAGATTGCCCCGTTTGTTGACATTCATACCAAAGCTGGCACCGTAAAGCTCTGCCAGCTGACTGCTAAATGCGGTCTGTGTCGGATAAGCCAAACTAGTCGTTTCTAATAAACTGGTCAATAAGGTCCGTTTGGCGGTCATTTCAGCCTGCAATGGTGCAGTAAACCGAACGAAAAAACGGATCGTTTTATACTTTTTGGTCGGTAGCACCGTTAACCGAACACCTTTTTTTAATTCAATAGACATGTGACACCCCTTCTAGAAGCAAAATTATCTCTTCAATTATAGCATAGCTGACAAACTTTCTCCTCGGCTCGCTGATCAAACCTGTTGCAGCGAGCGTTTTTTTTTATAAATCCCGCGTTTTTCGCTATACTGTCAGTAAGATTTAGAAGGGAGGATACAGGATGATTAAAGAATTTAAAGAATTTATTTTACGAGGAAACGTCATTGACTTGGCGATCGGGGTCGTGATCGGGAGTGCCTTCACCGCAATCGTCACTAGTTTAGTTGAAGGATTGCTGACACCATTGGTTTCATGGATCTTATCACTCTTTGGTAATGCAGATGCCTTTTCTGGCTTGGTCTTTGAACCAGCCAAAAATGTGGTCTTTGATTTCGGCCGCGTAATTACTGCCATTATTACGTTCTTGATTACCGCATTTGTCTTGTTCTTGATTGTCAAAGCAGTCAACAAACTACGCAATCTGAAACAACAACCTGAGGAAGAAGAAGTACCAGAAGTCACTGCAGAGGATTATTTAGAAGAGATTCGTGACCTTCTAAAAGCGCAAACGCCTCCTGCCAACACTGTTGATCCACGTCCAACATCATTGGACGATACGATCCGATAAAAAAACGGCTCTTAGTCAATAAGGTCGAAAGAAGCGATTCGGATTCATCCGATCCATCAATCATAGCGCTAAAAGAAGCAAGCACGCGAACCTCGCTAGAGAGTCGCTGTGCTTGCTTCTTTTTTCATCCCGACATGCAGGATCCCGTCTTCATAAAAAGGCGGTGTAATGGTTTTAAAGCCATACTGGCCGTAGAATTTTTCTAAGTGGGCTTGTGCTTCGATCTCAATAGGCAAAGCTGGATAACACTGCTCAATGCGATGCAAAACTTCTTTGATCAGACGATGGCCTTCTTTTTGCCCCCGGTATGCTGGTGCCACAATGACCCGACCAAAATGCACCGTTTGTTCCTGCTGGAAAATACGGGCATACGAAACGATCTGCCCTTCCTCATCAAGGGCCCATAAATGTTTGGCTTGTGCATCGATCGCATCGATCTCTTGATACGCACACGCTTGTTCCACCACAAAAACCGCTGTACGCAAACGGGCAAGCTGATAAAACTCCACCCCAGTCATTTCCCCTAACTCTTTTAGAAAAAACGCCATCCCATCACTCCTTATCTTATTGAACCAAAAAAGAGTCAACAAAGTGTCAACTCTTCTTGTTTCAAACAGCTTCTGATAAAAATTCAATCTCAACAGTTCTAGTTAAAATATCTGAATAACTATAAGAAACCCGCTCGAATGAATTCTCATTTGGATCCAAATCTACAACAAAAACTGAAGGATAAGTTTCTGTCAAAACGCCGCGACGTTCAGTTTGACGCTTACGTCCAGTCTGAGCAACTAGCATAATCTCACTACCGATACGGCCTTCTAAATCTTTCTTGATCGTAGCTAAAGTTGTTGGCATCGCATTCACCTCGAGCATCATCATACCACGAAAAGCAGAAAATTTCAAGTTTACCATAAAATAATTCTACTTTCAATAAGATTTTTGTTAAACACCCTTGATAAGCGCTATCAACTTTGTCCGACCGCGACTGAAAGCGCTTTTTATTTTTTCATAAGGCAGCTTTTCTTGAGCGGCAATCTGATCAAGTTCTAATCCTTTTAAATAATTCATTATAACCATTCGTTCTAAAGACGATAAACTTTTCGGATACTCTGCCAACGATTCATTAACGAACAAGTAGGTCTCTGCAGTTTCCGCACAGCGATTATGATCGGTCAAAAACCGATTGCCTTCTTGTAAAAGCTTTTCTTCCAGCGAGCAGGCATCGACTTGGGCTTTGCGTTTTTGGGCATGCTGCGCCCGCAACAGGCTGCAGATACGGTTCTCAAAGGAACGCTTAAACAAGATACCGATGGTCGTTCCTTTGTCCTTATCGTAAGTCTTTAGACACTTATTAAAAACGATCCTGCCTTCTTGCAGCCAATCGTCTAAGTCATAATCCCGCAGATAATATTTTTTATGCAAAATCTCAACGATCGGTCGATATTTTCTGAACAACTCTTCAAATCTATCTGAACGGTGCGATACTTGTCTTTCCTTTGTGCGCATCGAGATCACTCCTTTTGTTTTTGCTTCATTTGCTACAAAAGGAGCGTATCATAAATGGCTGGGACATCTTCTAATTTACCAGACCAACTTTGTCCCTAACTAAGGTCTTGCAATTTCTTTTCAAGTTCGGCTAATTGTTCAGGTGACCAAGGGGAATTGCGTCGGAAATTTTCAAATCGCAAGTCGGTTTGATGCTCGTGGATGTCTTTTTCCGTTTTTTCCACGCTTTTGTACAATTCCCGTGCCGAAGTTCGCAAAGCACCTTGAGAGAAGATCACCCACTGTTCGGCTAAATCGCTGGTAGCGACGGTGACTTGCGTCAATCGATTGTTTAATTCACCAGCGATTCGTTCGATGTAGCTGTCGGCGGTCTCTCCTTCTTCGGTAAAAATAACTTCCAGCTGATATTTGGTGTAACTTTGGGTCACACCAGGCACCAGTTGAGCATCAAAAACAACGATGATTTTCAACCCTTCATATTTTGCATAATTCGACAGCCGATTCAGTAAGGCTTCTCGGGCATCTTCTAAACGGTCCTGATTTTTCAAAAGAACCAGCTCCGGCCAAGCGCCAATCATATTGTAGCCATCAACGATCAGCAAAGGGGTTTTCATTGGGACGCCCCATTTCGGCTAGTAAAGGCCTGATACATCAACAAACCTGCCGCCACACTGGCATTTAAGCTCTGCACGTGCCCGGTCATTGGGATCGTCAGCATTTGATCCACTTCTTTTTTCAAACCTTCCCCCATGCCGCGACCTTCGTTGCCGATGATCAAACCGACCGCCCCTTTGGCATTCCATGTGCGGTAATCACTGCCACTCATATCAGTACCGAAGATCCAAAAACCAGCTTTTTTCAGCTGCTGGACTGCTTGGGTCAAGTTGGTCACGCGGGCCACAGGGATATGTTCCACTGCGCCGGTCGACGTTTTCACCACGATCGGCGTGATCCCCACCGCACGGTGTTTTGGAATGATGATCCCGTCTACGCCGCTGGCATCAGCGGTTCGCATGATGGAGCCGAAATTATGGGGATCTTCTAGATTATCTAAAATCAGATACAGCGGCTGTTCTTTCGTTTGGGCCAACAATTCATCCAAGGTCAAATACTGATAAGGGGTGATCGCCAAGATCATGCCTTGATGGACCCCTTGGTCACTCATCGTATCCAGCTTTTGTTTTGGCACCCATTTGACCGGAACTGCCTGTTCCCGCGCCATTTCTTTCAAACGATCAATTTTTTCTCCCCGTGCTTCTTCGGAAAGAAACAGCTTGTTGCCTCGCCCTTCTTTCAAGGCTTCAGCAACCGCATGATAGCCGAAGACAAAATTATCTTCGATGGCTTCTCCAGCGGCTTCTTTGCGGCGATCCGGTCTATTTTCTTGTCTGGCTTCTGATCGGCCAGCTGTTTTTTTATTTGGACGCTTTCTTTGCGGTTTTTCTCGCATCTTCTTCTCCTACTTTCTTTATACACCAGTCTATTAGCTCGTTTAAGCGTTCTTTTTGCTGCGTGAGGTGCAAATACCCGATCAGCGATTCAAAGCCAGTAGCGATACGATACGTCGTGACATCGGCATTTTTGGCACCCGTATGGCTTTTACTATTACGGCCGCGGCGGTAAAAATCATGTTCTTCTTCGGTCAGGATCTCTTCATCCAACATCTTTTGGATCAATGCCGCTTGGGCTTTGGCCGACACATAGTGGGTCGCCATATGGTGCAGTTGGTTCGGGCGGGTTTGGCCTTGGGCGACTAAATAATCGCGAATATAGACTTCATAGACCGCATCCCCCACATAGGCCAATGCCAAACCATTCAATTGTTTATAATCTCTCATGCTTCTCGTCTCCATCGGGTTCCTTGCGGGGTATCTTCTAAGATGATCCCTTGTTCTTTCAACTCATCACGGATTTGGTCGCTGCGGGCAAAATCTTTGGCTTTGCGGGCGGCGATCCGTTCATTGATCAGCTGTTCGATTTCTTCATCCAGCAATTCTTCGGATACAAAATAAATCCCGAAAATCGTCAGCCATTCGCTGAATTTGGCTAATCCAGCCGCTAATAAAGCCAAATCTGTTTCTGGGTCTTCGCTAGCTAAGTTCAGCCACTTCGCCAATTCATAGACCACAGTGATCCCGTTAGCCGCATTGAAATCGTCGTCCATTTCTTTGACGAAACGTTCTTCAAATTCTTCCAGAACCGCTGCATGGATTTCCTCATCGCTGGCTTGATAATGACTGCTATTCAAGCGGAATTTGGCATTTTCATAGGTCGTCCGCAATTTTTGCAGGTTGGTTTGTGCTTCATGCAAGGTAGTCTCACTGTATTTGATTGGTCGGCGATATTGGGTCGTTGCCAAAAAGAAACGCAGCACCTGCGGATCAACTTTTTTGACCATCTCATGCACCGTGACGAAGTTGCCCAGTGACTTACTCATTTTTTCTTCGTCTTCACCGATCGTCACATAGCCGTTATGCATCCAATAGTTGGCAAAGGTCTTGCCAGTTTTCGCCTCGCTTTGGGCGATCTCATTTTCATGATGCGGGAAGGTCAAGTCTTGTCCGCCTCCATGAATATCGATGGTCTCGCCTAGGTGTTTGGTCGCCATCACCGAGCATTCGATATGCCAGCCAGGACGACCGGCTCCCCAAGGAGATTCCCAAGCGATCTCATCGCCTTTTGCCGCTTTCCACAAAGCAAAATCCAACGGATCTTCCTTGATTTTTTGTTCTTCACCGGTCCGCTGGCTTGCGCCGACTTCCAGCTCATCGATGGATTGGTCGCTTAATTGCCCATAGTGAGCAAATTTACGGGTACGGTAATAAACATCGCCATTGACTGGATAGGCATAGCCTTTTTCTACAAGAGCAGCAATAAAGGCAATGATGTCTTCGATATGATCCATCACACGAGGATTCATCGTAGCAGGTTTGACGTTCAGCGCTGCGGTATCTTCATTGAAGGCGTTGATAAAACGCTCTGCCACTTCTGGGGCCGTCGTGCCTAATTCTTTTGCCGCACGAATGATTTTATCATCGACATCGGTAAAATTCATCAAATAGTCCACTGTATAGCCGCGGTATTCAAAATAACGGCGCACGGTATCAAACGACACAGTACTGCGGCCATTCCCGATATGGATGTAGTTATAGACGGTGGGTCCGCAAACATACATTTTTACTTTTTTTTCTTCTAATGGCTGAAACACTTCTTTTTCTCGTGTCAGCGTATTATAGATTTTAATCATCGTGGGTAACCTTCTTTCCTTTGATTCGAACGATCTTTGCTGGGATTCCGACAGCAGTTGCTTCTGCGGGGATATCCTTCAAAACCACTGCATTGGCGCCGATCTTTGCACGCTCACCGATCGTGACAGGGCCTAAGATCTGCGCATGGGCTGAGAGAAACGCACCGGTTTTGACCGTGGGATGACGCTTGCCCCGCTCTTTACCGGTTCCCCCTAAGGTGACCCCGTGAAACAAGACGACATCATCTTCAATGATCGCCGTTTCCCCGATCACGACGCCCATCCCATGATCGATAAAGACCCCTTGGCCGATCTGCGCACCAGGATGAATCTCGATCCCAGTCAAGAAACGCCAAAACTGGGCCGTCAGTTTTGCCAAAAAATACCAGCGATGCTGAAACAAAAAATGCGACCAACGATGCCAAAACAAGGCATGAAATCCTGGGTATGTGATGATGATCTCCAACGTTGATCGTACCGATGGATCATGTTTTTTTGTTGCCGCAATTGCTTTTTTGAACCAAGTCATCTTCTCACCTACTTTATCCAAACTTCTTGATACGAAAAAAGCGTCTTTCAAATAAGTTTCCTTATTCAAAAGACGCTTTTTTGCGTGGTCCCACTTTTGTTCGCAGTTCGGCACTGCCTTCAAGCGGGTAACGTCCGCTGCTTCGTCTTTGACTTGCGCCAAAGCCACTCCTAGGTGCATTTCCTAGCCTTTTTTGACCACTCTCACCTTCCGTGGTCTCTCTGAAAAAAATCGGCTAGTACTTCGTCTATTCGCTGTGTTTATAACACGTTATTCAAATGATCAAGGGCTTTTTCTTTCCCTAATAATTCAACGGTATCTGGTAGTTCTGGTCCGTGGGTTTGGCCTGAGACCGCCACGCGGATCGGCATGAATAAATTCTTGCCTTTGATGCCTGTTTCTTTTTGGATCTCTTTGATGGCTGCTTTGACTGCCGCAGCCTCAACGACTGGCATCGCCTGTAATTTTTCTTTAAAGGCTGTCAAAACCGTCGGTACAGTTTCTCCTGCTAAGACTTCTTTGGCTGCATCATCTAATTCAGGGTGTTCTTCGAAGAACAATTCCGAAAGGTCGACGATTTGTGCCGCAAAACTCATTTGCGGTTGATACAGGGAAACGATTTTTTTCAACCAGGCAGCTTTTTCTTCGGTCAATGTTTCTTCGATGCGACCGGCTTTTACCAAGTAAGGGACGCACATTGCCGTCAATTCATCCAGATCCATTTGTTTCATGTATTGGTTATTGACCCATTCCAACTTCTTGGCATCGAAGGCAGCTGGTGATTTGCTCAACCGTTCAGGATCAAAGATTTTGATCAATTCTTCTTGAGAGAAGATTTCTTCTTCCCCTACTGGTGACCAGCCTAAAAGTGCAATGAAGTTGAACATAGCGTCTGGTAGATAACCCAACTCACGGTATTGCTCGATGAATTGGAGAATCGATTCGTCCCGTTTGCTTAATTTTTTCCCGGTTTCGCTATTGATGATCAACGTCATATGCCCGAATTCTGGTGCTTGCCAGCCAAATGCTTCATAGATCATCAACTGTTTTGGTGTGTTGGCGATGTGGTCATCTCCACGCAGCACATGGGTGATTTTCATATGATGGTCATCGACTGCTACTGCAAAGTTGTAAGTCGGCATACCGTCACGTTTTTGGATGACAAAATCGCCACCGACATTATCTGATTCAAAAACGATCTCGCCTTTGACCATGTCGTGGAATTTGTATTCAGTATTGCGAGAGACACGGAAACGAATCACTGGTTTCAAGCCTTGTGCTTCTTTTTCGGCTTGCTCTTCTGGTGTTAAGTTGGCACATTTCCCTGCATAATGGGGCATTTCGCCACGAGCTCTTTGGCCTTCACGTTCGGCTTCCAGTTCTTCTTCCGTACAATAACACTTATACGCACGATTGCTTGCAAGCAATTGATCGATCAGTGGTTGGTAGATATCGCCGCGTTCTGATTGACGATACGGACCGTATTCTCCTGGATTTTCAGGTGATTCGTCCCAATCCATTCCTAACCATTGCAAGTTTTCAAGCTGGCTTTTTTCACCATCTTCAATGTTTCTTTTTTGATCGGTGTCTTCGATTCGGATAATAAATTCACCGTCATTGTGACGAGCAAACAAATAATTGAATAAAGCCGTCCGAGCATTCCCGATGTGTAAATGTCCTGTTGGACTTGGCGCGTAACGTACACGTACTTTTGTCATTGTTTTCCTCTTCCTTCATCTGATTTCCAAGCCAGCCAAGCTGCTTGGGGCTTATTGTTCAGTTTAGTGGGAAAGACCCGCGTAAAAAACAGAACCCTCAAGTTGAATTGTACAATCAATAACCCAATTAGTAAAGGCAGCTGGCATATTTTACGCCAGCTGCCTAGGATTATTTCTCTGATTTCGATCCTTCTTTGTTGTCGATGCCGCGACCAGAATGGGCTGGTTTGGCAAAAATCATCCGCCCAGCTGCCGTTTGCAAGGCGCTGGTGACGATCACTTCGATGTGTTCATTCATGTAATGCTGGCCATCTTCCACCACGACCATCGTCCCGTCATCTAGATAAGCGACCCCTTGCTGGCGCTCCGTGCCAGCTTTCACCACTAAGACGTGCATGCTTTCTCCTGGAATCACCACTGGTTTGACCGCATTGGCTAACGCATTGATATTCAAGACAGGCACATTTTGAAATTCAGAAACTTTGTTTAGATTGTAATCATTGGTCACGACGACACCATCCAGCATCTTCGCTAACTTGATCAGCTTGCTATCAACTTCGGAAATGTCTTCAAAATCGCCTTCATACATCTCAACTGCGATGCCTTCTTCTTTTTGCAAAGCATTCAAAATATCCAAGCCGCGGCGGCCCCGAACCCGTTTCAAACTATCGCCAGAATCTGCGATGTATTGCAATTCGTACAAGACAAAATTCGGGATCAGCAAGACGCCTTCTAAAAAGCCTGTTTTAGCAATGTCATAGATCCGACCATCAATGATCACGCTGGTATCCAAAATTTTGTATTTGTGGAAGTGGTCCGCGATCTTTCTTTCCAGCATCTGCTGTTCATCTTGCTCTTGGGGCTCTGCCTTTTTGTTTTTCGGGGCAAAGACTTTTTTCCATTCATCGATCCGTGTCGTCCCGATCTGAAAACCGAGATACCCTAACAGGACCATCACTAAGATTGGGGCGATCCCGTTGATAAAAGGAATATCCCAATTGTAAAAAGGAATCGACACGATCACACCGATCATCAGACCGATGATCGAACCAATTGCGCCAAACAAGAGATACGTTAAGCTCAATTCACTTAGTTTTTCTTCAATTTTGCGAATACCGGCTGCAATATATTTCGCTAATAGTAAAGATAATAAAAAGAAAATAAGGGCTCCAAGCAAACTATTAGTGATGTTATTATTCAGCCATTCATTTTGGGTTTGCCCAATGGCTTGCCATGCGATAGGCATCAGTGAGATCCCCAGACTTGCTCCGGCAAGTACCATTAGTGCGGTAATGACTCGTTTCTGCATACATGTTCCTCCATACTCCAGTAAGTTTCTTTTGTTCAAAAATCCGTGCTGCCAGACAGGCTCCTTCCGCCAGTCAGCGGCTGTCGGTCGGTTGGTTCAACCAAATGAACCAGCAGCGTCAGGGCAAGAGGAGAGGCGATTGCCCCTTGCTCTTGCATTGACTCCACTTTAACGGAAGACTTTCCGCAAGGTTTCGGCTAAGGTAGACACGCCTTCGACTTCGATGCCTTTGGGCGGCTGCCAGCCAGTCAGATTATTTTTAGGCAAATAAACTTTCGTAAAACCTAGTTTTTGCACCTCTTTGACCCGTTGCTCGATCGCGTTGACTCGGCGAATCTCACCCGTCAAGCCAATTTCACCGATAAAACACTCCGTCGGGCTGGTGCCTTTTTCTTTGTAGCTAGACGCGATACTAACAGCGATCGCTAGATCGATCGCGGGTTCATTTAATTTGACCCCGCCGGCTGCTTTTAAGTAGGCATCTTGATTTTGCAGCAGCAAGCCTGCCCGTTTTTCTAAAACCGCCATGATTAGCGAGACGCGGTTGAAGTCTAGCCCCGTCGTCGTGCGTTTGGCATTGCCGAACATCGTTGGCGTGACCAGTGCTTGGATCTCCACCAAGATTGGCCGACTGCCTTCCATTGCCACTACGATCGCCGATCCAGTTGCGCCTTCTAAGCGTTCTTCCAAAAAGACTTGTGACGGATTGGCGACTTCTTTCAACCCGCCTTCTTCCATTTCAAAAATCCCGATCTCATTGGTGGACCCAAAGCGGTTTTTTACGGCCCGCAAAATTCGAAAGCTGTGGTGCTTTTCGCCTTCGAAATACAAGACGGTATCCACCATATGCTCCAACATCCGTGGTCCTGCGATCGAGCCTTCCTTCGTCACATGGCCAACGATAAAGATGGCGATGCCATTGGTCTTGGCGATTTTCAGCAATTCTGCGGTCGTTTCTCGCACTTGGCTGACACTGCCTGCCACGCTGGTGATATCCGGTTGGGTCATGGTTTGGATCGAATCGATGATCACATAATCTGGGCGGATGTTTTCGATCGCTTTACTGATCTCTGACATGTCCGTTTCCCCATAGAGATAAAATTCTGTGTCGATGGCGCCTAAGCGCTGCGCCCGCATTTTGATCTGCTCGGCACTTTCTTCTCCTGACACATACAAAACCGTCCCGCCGATCGCTGCTAATTGCTGAGAAACTTGCAAGAGCAGCGTCGATTTTCCGATCCCTGGATCCCCACCGATCAAAATCAAGGAGCCTGGGACCACGCCGCCGCCTAAGACGCGATTCAACTCAGCGAGTTTCGTTTGGACCCGCGGTTCTTTTTTCGGTACGACATCGGCGATTTTCGTCGGCTGCATCTTTTGCCCCGTCAATGTCGTACGTACTCGACGATCGGCGGTTTCTTGGATCACTTCTTCCACCATTGAATTCCAGCTGCCGCAATTGGGGCATTTCCCTAAATATTTAGGGGAACTATACCCACAATTTTGACAGACAAATTGACTTTTTGCTTTTTTTGCCATTGATCTCCTCCACTACTTCTATCAAACAGACCCCCAGGCAGGATTTACTGATTCGAGGAGCCAAAGCCGCCGGTTCGGCTGGCAGTGGTTGTATCTTGATCAGCTTTTAAGAACGGCAAGAAAATTCCTTGGCCGATCCGTTCGCCTTTTTTAATGACGACATCTGTGGGGCCGAAATTGGTAAACTGAAACATGATATGCCCTTCATTATCTGGATTGTCATAGTAATCGCTGTCGATGACGCCGACACCATTCGTCAAGACTAAGAAACGTTTCAAAGGATTGCTGGAACGATTTGTCAGCTGCAAATACTCGTCTTCCCCCATATAGGCTTTGATCCCCGTGGGAATCAAGGTTGGCTTCAACTGTTTTGCGGTCTCTTTCGCAAAAAGCGCTTTGACCCCGTCGATCACGCCCGCTTTCCAAATGCTTGGCACCACGATTTCTTCCGCTGCTTCAAAGTCGTAACCAGCCGCATGATGGGTGGCACGTTGAGGCAAGGTGATGCTTTTTTCTTTATATGCTGTAATAATTTCAAATCCTCGTAATTTCATGGGTTCCTCCAATAATAAAACATATAGCTATTTTAGCATAGGAAGAACTATTTTCTTCATGGAAAACACAATTATCGAAAAGTCTTTACAATTTCTTCGTTTAAAAATAGACCAAAAAGAAAAAAGGACATGACGAAACGCCCGTTTGCGAGTACAATAGAAAAAATATCAAAAAATAGGCGGTGGCATATGCGCGCAGATCTTTCAAACAAAAACCGAATCGTTGTAAAAATCGGCACCAGCTCGTTGATTTATCCCAATGGTGCCATCAATCTAGCTGGCATCGATGAATTAGCCTTTGTCTTAGCAGCTTTGCAAAACCAAGGCAAAGAAATCATCTTAGTTTCTTCTGGTGCGATCGGTGTTGGCATGAACAAGTTGAATTTGAAAGAACGACCCGTGGAGATCCCGCAGCAGCAAGCCGTGGCCGCCGTTGGCCAATCGGAACTGATGACGATCTACAACCAGCGTTTTCAAAGCTATAGCCAGCAGACTGCACAGATCCTACTGACCAGAGACATCATCGAATTTCCCCAAAGCCGTCAAAACGTTAGCAACACCTTAGAGCAATTACTTACGATGGGGATCATCCCGATCATTAATGAAAACGACACGGTAGCAGTGGATGAATTGGATCATCTCACCAAATTCGGCGACAATGACCAACTGTCAGCGATCGTCGCTCAGTTGACGAAAGCCGAGCTTTTGATCATGCTTTCTGATATCGACGGCTTTTATTCCGCCAATCCGCTGAATGATCCTGATGCCGTCTTGTATTCCGAGATCAATGAAATCACCCCAGAACTTTTAGAACAAGCTACGGGAAAAGGCAGTCCTTATGGAACCGGCGGTATGACCAGTAAACTAAAAGCCGCCCAACGTATCTTAGACTTGAACAGTCACATGCTGCTGGCTAACGGCAAGCAGCCGAAAATTATTTTTGACTTGCTCGCAGGGGAACCTGTCGGCACCCACTTTTATCAACGAACGGAGGATGAGCAATGAGCAACTTGCAAACGATCGGTCAACAAGCTCAAGCAAGCGCCCAGACATTAAGCTTGCTGAGTGCCAGCGAAAAAAACCACCTACTGGCAGCGATGGCCGATGCTTTAGAAAAAGCTGCCGAGACGATTTTAGCTGCTAATCAACAAGATCTAGCCGCCGCAAAAGCCAAAGGAACCAGCCAGACGATGCTAGATCGTCTGTTGCTGACAGAACAACGGATCACCGAGATGGCTAACGGCATCCGAGAAGTCGCCCAATTGCCCGACCCAATCGGTGCCGTGGATAAAATGTGGCGCAATGCTGACGATCTTTTGATTGGTCAACAACGAGTGCCTTTAGGGGTCATCGGCATCATCTACGAAGCCCGCCCTAATGTCACCACTGACGCAGCTAGTCTGTGTTTCAAATCAGGAAATGCCGTGATTTTGCGTGGTGGAAAGGAAGCCTTCCACTCCAATCAAGTCCTCGTGACTATTTTACAAGAGGCTTTAGCTGCCAATGGACACTCCCGCCATGCGATCCAGTTTATCGAAGACACGAGCCACGAAACAGCGGCTGAGCTGATGCGGCTGACAGATTACTTGGATGTTTTGATCCCCCGTGGAGGCGCCGGCTTGATTCGTCGTGTCAAAGAGACCGCCACGGTGCCAGTGATCGAAACCGGCACCGGCAACAATCATATCTACATCGACCAAGCAGCCCAGCTGCCGATGGCACTGGCGATCGTCACGAATGCAAAGACGCAACGCCCTTCTGTCTGCAATGCCATCGAAACGATCCTCGTCCATGAAGCAGTGGCAGCGGAGTTTTTGCCTATGGTAGAAAAGCAGTTTGCCGATCAAGTCGAATTGCGAGGGGATCAAAAAGCATTGGCGTTTTTGAACAATGCACAGCTTGCCACTGAAGAGGATTGGGCAACCGAGTTTTTAGACTATATCTTAGCGATCAAAGTGGTGACTTCGCTAGAAGAAGCCATTGCTCACATCAATCGCTACAATACGAAGCACTCCGAAGCGATCATCACCGATGATTATTTCGCTTCCCAACGCTTCTTGAAAGAAGTTGATGCGGCGGCGGTTTACGTCAATGCCTCGACCCGTTTCACCGATGGCTTTATGTTTGGCTTTGGTGCCGAGATCGGCATCTCGACGCAAAAACTCCATGCCCGTGGGCCAATGGGGTTAGAAGCACTGACTTCTACCAAATACATTATTTATGGCGAAGGCCAGATCCGTAAGTAACGATACGAAAAAACAGCCACTTGCTGTCATGACTCCCAATAGTTAGACTAAAAAGCTAACTTTGAAAGGTCGGTACATGCGCAAGCGGCTTTTTTTCGTCCTCTTATGCTTGTGCAGCCCGCAGAACGAAAGAAATCGGTTCGATGCCAAACAATTCTGTCAGCACTCGATTGGTTGTGGCAAAGACGTCAGCTTCGCAACTCTTTTTCGGACAAGAAATCGTCTGTCCTTTGCTGGAAAACGTATCCTGACGGCTGCCCTCTACGAAAATTACTTCTTGCGTTCCTTTTTGATAGATCAATCCTTCGTCTTCTTCTAATAATAAGCGCGTCTGCCACTGATTGATCTGGGCAATTGGCATCACCAATGCAGCAGCATCCAAGTTTTCTAACGAAAAACTACGACCATCCGGCAGCTGCAGCGTGAAGGTATTGAGTTCATAAGGCAAACAGGCATTGCACCCTCCTTCTGTGATGACTTGGCTCGTGAGAATTTCTGCATTCATTCTTTTTGACTCCTTTCATGATTCATTCATGTTTAGTTTATCACAAACCTATGGCGCACGGCGGAGCAATTATTCCGTCTTAAGTTGGATGTGTTTCTTTTTCTTTCTTGTTATGCTAGGGATAAGAAAAAAAGTCTAGGAGGAGTCACAATGAATACAGAAAGTTTATTAGGAAGAATCGTTACTGTCGTGGCAGTTTTAATCGCAGCATCCCTTGTTTTATCCGTTGTATTAGGCATTATTGGTGGGTTGATCGGATTGGTCTTCCGTTTCGGGATTCCTTTGCTGCTAGCCGTTTTGATCGTTCGCTGGTTAACATCGATTCGCCAAAAGCCAAGAAAATATTATCGTTAATTACAAGTAAATCAAAAACACCTGACTTTTGGAAAGTCAGGTGTTTTTTTATCGATCAGCCTAATGCTACATCTAAAACCATCATTAAGATAAAGCCTAGCATGACGCCAAAGACCGCAAAATGGCGGCGACTAGACAAGGTTTGCTGCGCTTCTGGAATCAATTCTTCCACCACTACATAGATCATAGCACCCGCTGCAAAAGCCAACGCATACGGCAAGACAGCGGACATACTCGTTACCAGCAAAGCTCCGATCACACCGGCGATCGGTTCTACGATCCCGGACGCTTGCCCATACATAAAGGCTTTGGTTCGGCTTAACCCTTCTTGGCGCAAGGGGATCGAAACGGCTGCGCCTTCTGGAAAATTTTGGATCCCGATCCCGATCGCTACCGAAAGCGCCGCTAAGATCGCTGCTCGCGGATCATCGGCACTAGCCGCCGCCCCAAACGCTACCCCTACCGCCAAGCCTTCTGGGATATTATGTAGCGTGATGGAAAAGACCAGCAAGATCGTTCGCTTCAAATGACTGGGCAAACCTTCTGTTTCATGATTCGGACCAAAATGCATATGCGGGAGCGTCTTATCTGCTGCATATAGAAACAAACCACCCAAACCAAACCCGATGCTGACCACAAGCCACGGAATGTCGCCATTTTCTTCGGCTCGTGCGATCGCAGGATCTAATAACGACCAGAAACTAGCAGCGATCATCACGCCAGAGGCAAACCCCAACATCGTATTCAGGACATTTTTATTGATTTCTTTGAAGAAAAAGACTAGCGCTGCCCCAAGCGCCGTCATACCATACGTAAAGATCGTCCCCGCCAACGCTTGCTGCCATGGCGACAATCCAACCAACCAATCCACCATTCGTCTGCTCCTTTGTCTAACTATTCTACCAATACTCTAGCATAGGAAGCCGTCAGGTTCTACTAGGAAGGCAGCAGCAGCCAAAATTTTTCTTTCACCAGCCCTAAGCCTTTCCTGATGAAATCCTCGGCTTTACTTGAAAGTTTCAACATTCATCGCTATAATGCTAGGAGACTCCATGTCAATTTATATAAAGTGAGGAAAAGAATTGATTACAGTAAGTGATGTAAGTTTGCATTTTTCAGACCGCAAACTGTTTGATGATGTTAATATTAAGTTTACGCCTGGTAATTGTTATGGTTTGATTGGTGCAAATGGTGCTGGTAAATCAACTTTTTTAAAAATTTTATCTGGTGAGATCCAACCTTCAACCGGGAATGTTTCTTTAGGTCCTGATGAACGGATGGCTGTCTTGAAGCAGAACCACTATGATTACGAAGAGTTTCCAGTGATCGAAACGGTCATCATGGGCCATAAACGTCTCTACGAAGTGATGAAAGAAAAAGACGCGATCTACATGAAGGAAGACTTTTCTGATGAAGATGGGATTCGTGCCGCCGAACTAGAAGGCGAATTTGCGGAACTTGATGGCTGGGAAGCAGAGCCCGAAGCAGCTGTTCTTTTGCAAGGCTTGAACATTCCCGATGAATTGCATCATGTCTTGATGAAAGATCTAACTGCTGGTCAACGGGTGAAAGTCTTACTGGCACAAGCCCTTTTCGGTAAGCCAGACGTCTTGCTCCTAGATGAGCCTACCAACGGATTGGATATCCAATCTATCAACTGGTTAGAAGAGTTTCTGATCAACTTTGACAACACCGTCATCGTTGTTTCCCATGACCGCCACTTCTTAAATAAAGTTTGTACCCATATGGCCGATCTAGACTTCGGCAAAATCAAATTGTTTGTCGGCAACTATGATTTCTGGTTGGAATCAAGCCAATTAGCTGCGAAATTACAATCCCAATCAAATGCCAAAAAAGAAGAGCAGATCAAAGAACTGCAAGACTTTATCGCACGCTTTAGTGCCAATGCATCAAAATCCAAACAAGCAACATCTCGGAAAAAAATGTTGGATAAAATCACCCTTGATGATATTCAACCTTCGTCTCGCCGCTACCCGTTTGTCGGTTTTAAACCAGAACGTGAAATCGGGAATGACTTGCTGCAAGTCGACAATGTCAGTGTGACGATCGACGGCAAAAAGATTTTAGACAATATCTCTTTCACCTTGAACAAAGACGACAAAGTCGCTTTTGTTGCCAATAGCGATATCACCACCACGACGCTATTCAAAGTCATCATGGGGGAAATCACTCCTGATACAGGTAGTGTTCGTTGGGGCGTGACCACGCAGCATGCGTACTTGCCAAAAGATACGACCAGCGAATTTGATACGGATACCCCGATCGTTGATTGGTTGCGTCAATACGCAAGCAAAGAAGAAGACGACAATACCTTCTTGCGCAGCTTCCTAGGTCGCATGTTGTTCTCTGGTGACGAAGTATTAAAACCCGTCAACGTTCTTTCCGGGGGCGAAAAAGTTCGCTGCATGTTGTCGAAAATGATGCTTTCAAAAGCCAACGTATTGGTATTGGATGATCCAACCAATCACTTGGACTTAGAATCGATCACCGCATTAAACGATGGCTTGATGGCCTTCACCGGCTCATTGTTGTTTGCTTCTCATGACCACCAATTTATTCAAACCCTTGCGAACCGTATCATTGCGGTCTCTAGCAAAGGCGTGGTGGATCGTGCCGAAACGACCTACGATGAATTCTTAGAAAACAAAGATGTCCAAAAACGCGTAGCAGAAATGAATCAATAAGCTGCTTTTGAAAAAAAGGACGCTCCAGTTGCCCGCCACCAAGGCTGCAACTGGAGCGTTTCTTTTATTTTTCCTAGGTGCTTCGGGTATTTTTGGCAGGTTACGCTTGTTCTAAACGGGCTTTGCCGAATGAAAACAGCGCCAAGCAGCCGTAGCCGGTATGACTGGAGATCGTTGGACCTAATGGATAATGATGAATAATAATGTCAGGAATTTTTTCGGTCAAACGTTTGATGACTTTCTCCGCCGCTTCGGCATCGCCAGCATTGGCAAAATAAACCGTATTGGTTTTTGATTCGTGAAGATTGGCGATGGTTTGATCTACGATTTTTTGGATCGCTTTGTTGCGTCCCCGCACTCGATCAACGCTGCGTAATTTTCCCGCAGTATCGACGGTAATGATTGGTTTCACGTTCAGCAATCCGCCGATCGCTGCCGCTGTTTTAGAGATTCTGCCGCCGCG
This sequence comes from Enterococcus casseliflavus, assembly GCF_029215545.1. NCBI lineage: Bacteria > Bacillati > Bacillota > Bacilli > Lactobacillales > Enterococcaceae > Enterococcus > Enterococcus casseliflavus. The sequence goes on from NZ_CP119393.1 coordinate 3,649,372, forward strand.
TTCCAATTGTTTTAAATCGTCGACGGTGACCCATGAATCTAAACGCAGTTTGTTTTCTTCTACCCATTGGCTGACTTCCAGCAACGAACGTCCTTGGGCTTTTTGTTGGGCTGCTTCAGCCACTAAGAAGCCTTCGCCTAAACTCGCAGAGCGCGTATCGATCAAGGTGATCGCAACTTCTTTGTATTCTTCTTTTAGTAAGGCTACGGCTTGGACGGCACTTTGGAATGAGCCGCTCATTCCTGAAGAAAAACCTAAATAAAGGATCGGTGTGCCCGCTTCGACATACGGCCGAAAATACTCCATATAACGTCCGACATTGATTTGAGAAGTTGTCGGCTGCGCATGTTCTTTTAGTTTTCCTAAAAACCATTCCGTATCAAATTCTTTGCCCATATCATCGATATATTCTTTGCCGTCTAATTCGATCAGCATCGGAATATACGCAACATCTAGCTCCGCTAATCTTGCTGCTGGTAAATCACAGCAGGAATCTGTCATGATTTGAAACATGGTTTCACCCCTCTCGTTACCCCCTATTATAGCAAAAAAAGAACAAGACAGAAGAAATTCTCATCAAAAGCAGCCAAACTTATCGTTGACTGCTTTTGACACAGGAGTTCTTCGTCTTGTTCTGAAGCTTTTGCGTCAGATTAGATTTGCGCCCAAACACTTTCTAAGATGTTGGTTTGGCTGCGGTCTGGTCCTACCGAGAAGGTCGAAATGCGGACACCGACTAATTCAGAGATGCGGTGAACGTAATTGCGTGCATTTTCTGGCAGATCTGCTAATGTTTTGCAGCCAGTAATGTCTTCAGACCAGCCAGGAAGTTCTTCGTAGACTGGTTTGCAGCGGTTCAACTCTTTCAAGCTTGCTGGGTAATGATAGATCAATTCGCCGTCTAGTTCATAAGCCGTACAGATCTTCACGGTTTCTAAGCCGCTCAAGACATCGATCGAGTTAAGGGATAGGTTCGTGATCCCTGAAACACGTTTTGAATGGCGCATCACGACGGTATCAAACCAGCCCACACGGCGAGGACGTCCTGTCGTTGTTCCGTATTCACGACCGATCTTACGAATTTGTTCACCTGTTTCATCAAACAGTTCCGTTGGGAAAGGACCATCTCCTACCCGAGAGGTGTAAGCTTTGCAGACACCAACGACTTTGTTGATTTTTGAAGGACCCACACCACTACCAATAGTGACTCCCCCAGCAACGGGGTTGGATGATGTCACGAAAGGATAGGTTCCTTGGTCGATATCCAGCATCACGCCTTGTGCCCCTTCAAATAAAACCCGTTTGCCTTCATCTAAGGCATCGTTAAGGATCACCGAAGTATCCGTCACATATTTTTTGATTTGTTGGCCATATTCGTAATACTCTTCAAAAATGTCTTCAAAGGCGATTGGCTCTGCGTCAAACATTTTCACGAATTGACGATTTTTTTCTTCTAAGTTGATACGCAGACGTTCTTCAAAAATTTCTTTGTCTAAAAGATCAGCGATCCGAATGCCGACTCTGGCAGCTTTATCCATATAGGCTGGTCCAATCCCTTTGATCGTCGTACCGATCTTGTTGTCACCTTTGGCATCTTCTTGCAGCTGATCCAAATGGATATGGTAAGGTAAAATAACATGAGCACGATCAGAGATCTTTAAGTTTTCTGTTATTATATTGTTTTCTTTCAAGTATGCTAATTCTTTAACTAATGATTTCGGGTTCACAACGACCCCGTTTCCAATGACACTGATTTTATCTGCATAAAAGATCCCAGAAGGAATCAAATGCAGTTTATAGGTCACACCGTCAAATTTAATCGTATGGCCGGCATTGTCTCCACCTTGATAACGTGCAATGACTTCCGCGTTTTCACTCAAAAAGTCCGTAATCTTTCCTTTACCTTCATCGCCCCATTGTGTACCTACTACTACTACAGATGACATATAATGACCTCTTTCTTTAATTAGTGCATTCCCTAAGTATTGTAACAAGATTCGCAAGCTCTTTCAATCTAAAATCGAATAATCGTTTTAAATTCTCATTTTTCAGGGGTAAAAAACGAACTATTTTCTTCTCAATAATTATTTATACACGTAAAAACGAATAAAGTCGGCACATAAAAAAAGCCCTGCTGCCATCAGCGCAATGCAGACGGCAGCAGGAGCCTTGGTTTCTCACATCGTTGGTGTCTTACCCGAACTCTTCTCGCGGCGAGACCGAGGAGAACTTATTGTATTCTTTGATAAATAGAAGTTCGACGGTCCCCCGGGCACCACTCCGGTTTTTCTCGATAATGACTTCGATCACATTGTTGTTTTGTTGTTCTTCTGGTTCATCGTCATCGTCGCCTTCGCTGCGGTAGTAGTCATCTCGGTACAAGAAAGCAACGATATCGGCATCCTGCTCAATCGATCCTGATTCCCGAATATCACTTAAAACAGGACGCTTGTCTTGTCGTTGTTCCACACCCCGAGAAAGCTGAGACAGTGCGATCACTGGCACTTTTAATTCCTTCGCCAGTTTCTTTAATTGGCGAGAGATCTCAGAGACTTCTTGTTGGCGGTTTTCGCGACCCGTTCCTTCAATCAGCTGCAAGTAGTCGATCAAAATCAAGCCGAGATTGCCTTTTTCTTGCGCCAGTTTCCGACAACGCGCCCGGATCTCAGAGATCTTGATCCCAGGGGTATCATCGATATAGATATTGGCGTTAGAAAGACTGCCCATGGCAACGATCAAATTCCGCCACTCTTCTTCTGAGAGCTGCCCCGTCCGCAAGTGACTGGCCTCAATCGAGCCTTCCGCACAAAGCATCCGATTGACCAATGATTCAGCCCCCATTTCCAGACTAAAGATCGCTACGGAACGATCGGTTTTCGTTCCGACATTTTGCGCGATATTCAAGGCAAATGCGGTTTTCCCTACCGCGGGGCGGGCAGCGAGAATAATCAGCTCTTCTTTTTGCAGCCCCGCCGTCATTTTGTCTAAAGCCGCATAACCCGTAGGTAATCCGGTGATTTCTTCGTTATTTTGCGCCAACTGATCGATCGTTTCGATCGTCCGATTCAAGACTTCCGCTATCGATTGGAAGCCATTGCTATTGCGCTTTTCGGATACTTCTAAAATACTTTTTTCTGCTTGATCAATGATCGACTGTACATCTTCATCTTGTTCAAAGCCTTTGGTTACGATGCGGCTCGCTGTTTGGATCAGATTGCGTAACGTGGCTTTGTCGTCAACGATCTTCGCATAATAAGCAATACTTGTTGCTGATGGTGAAGCTTGACTCAATTCAGTCAGATACGTCAGGCCGCCAACATCTTCAAGACTGTTGCTTTTTTCAATTTCTGCTTTCAACGTAATCAAGTCGATCGATTCACTACGGTCGTTCAACTGGATCATTGCTTGAAAAATTATTTGATGGCTGCGGCGATAAAAATCTTCTGGGGCGATTACTTCCATTGCATCGATGATCGCATCGGCATCTAAAAAGACTGCCCCTAGGACCGCTTGTTCCGCTTCAATATCTTGTGGGGGAACTTGATTTTGCCAAACTTCATTCATGCCATTCGCTCCTTCGTCCATTCATTCTACAAGATTCCCATCCAAAGTACAAGATTGCTTGGACGTTTGCCGAAAAAAACCCCAACATGTGACTGTTGGGAGTAATGCTTATTCTTGGATGGTATGAACATTGATCGTTGCCGTTACTTGTGGGTGCAATTTTACAGGTACTTGCGTAAAGCCTAATGCACGGATCGGCTGATCCAATTCGATTTTGCGTTTGTCGATCTTGATTTTGTATTGCTTGTTCAAGGCATCTGCGATTTGTTTTGATGGGATCGAACCGAACAAACGGCCATCTTCCCCTGCTTTGGCATTGATTTTCACAACGGTTTCTTCCTTTTCAAGAAGTGCTTTTAACTCTTTCGCTTCTGCTAAGACTTCTGCGTCTTGTTTTTCTTTGGCTTTTTGTTTGCCTTTTAATTCTGCCATGCTTTCATTGTTGGCAGGTTTGGCTAAGTTGTTTTTGATCAGAAAGTTTTGTGCGTAGCCATTAGGGACTTCCTTGATATCGCCTTTTTTGCCTTTGCCTTTGACATTTTGTAAGAAAATAACTTTCATCTTGGTCACTCCTTGTTATTGTTCATTTTTCGTTAATTCCGCTCGCAGCTGGTTTTCTACATCACCAATGCTGCTGTTCTTTATTTGCGTGGCTGCGTTGGTAAAATGTCCGCCGCCGCCTAATGCCTCCATCAAGGTTTGTACATTGACTTTACCAGTGCTTCTAGCACTGATACCGATCAAATCTCCTGGTTGTTTCGTAATGACAAATGCGGCATGGATCCCATTGATCGATAGCAGAGTATCGGCCGCTTTCGCAACGGTGACACTATCGTACACCCGATCTTCATCCGCTGCAGCAATCACGATATCTTCTCGGAAATGCTGGCTGCGAGAAACCAGTTCACTGATCATCAAATAGGAATCGAGATCCGTACTCAACATGTATTGAACCAATGACGTATCTGCGCCTTGGTTTTTCAAATAACCAGCAATATCAAAGGTCCGACCAGTGGTTCGCACCGTGAAGTTCTTCGTATCCACGTAGATGCCCGCTAATAAAGAAGTCGTAATAAATTTCGGGACTTGCGATCTGCGAGAAGCACGATACTGGATTAATTCTGCTACCAGTTCCGATGCCGAAGACGCGGAAGATTCAATATACGTTAAGAGTGGCTTATCGGGAAACTCATCCCCGCGACGATGGTGATCGATCACTGCGATTTTGTCAAATTCATCATAGACCGCTTGCGAGATCGACATCGATGGCTTATGGTAATCTACCATCACTAGCACACTTTCTTCATTTGATAAATTAACTGCTTCTTCCCCAGTGATCACAAATCGTTCCAGCTCGGGGTATTTTTTCAATTCTTCCAATGCCCGCTGAATGTCTGCGGTGATCTCTTTTGGATTTAAAATGATGTAGCATTCTTTGTCGCTCATCATCGCCATGTAAGCCACCCCAAAAGCCGAACCTAAAGCATCCATGTCCGGGTAACGATGACCCATGATAAAGATCCGCTGGTTTTCAGCAAAAATCTTTCTCAACGCCGTACTCATGGCACGAGAACGAACACGCGTTCTCTTGGGTGTGCCGTCTGTATTGCCACCAAAGAATTGCGGTTTTGCTTCTTCTTTGGCTTCTTTTAAAACGACTTGATCACCGCCGCGAACTAACGCAATGTCGAGATTGTTTTGTGCCACTTCCCCGATCTCTTCAAAAGACTCTTCCCCATAGGAGATCCCCATACTGATCGTTAATGGCAGATCATTTTTTTCCGCAACTTGCCGTACTCTAGTCAAAAATTGGAATTTTTCTTCCTTCATCCGCTCAATATCTGAATACTTCGCGACGAAAAGAAACCGCTCGGAATTGATTCGTTTGTAAAAAACATGATTCTCACTTGCCCAATCAGAAATCAATGTCGTGATCAGCGAGTTCAAATAAGAAACTTGTTTGTCGTCTTTTTTCTCAATCAAATCATCGTAATTATCAATTGAAATCAACCCAATTGCTGCCATCTTTTTTACCCCTCAATGTATCATTCCATTTTTTTGAAGCTTTGTTCCTTATTTTACCACAAAACAATCAAATAGGCGATTGATGCAAAAAAGTTCCACGTGAAACTTTTTTGGTGAACCAACCAGAAAAAAATTCTATCATTCGTTATTCTATCTATATATAAAATAACAAGTTACTCTTCGATGGATAAAAAAATTGACAAGCTTCAAAAGAAACTTGTCAATAAAAATCATTCGATTTATTCTTCGCCTACGAATGGAAGTAATCCCATGATACGCGCACGTTTGATTGCAATGGTAAGTTTGCGTTGGTTTTTCGCACCAGTACCAGTTACACGACGTGGTAAGATTTTACCGCGTTCTGAAATGAAACGTTTTAGTAATTCAATATCTTTATAATCGATATGTTCAATATGGTTTGCAGCAATGTAGTCTACTTTACGACGTTTGCGTCCGCCTCTTCTTTGTTGTGCCATCCTATTTCCCTCCTATCAATTTCTTAGAATGGTAAATCATCGTCTGAAATGTCGATTGATGAGTTTCCGAATGGATCGGAGTTGTCTCGATCAAAATTAGGCATTCCTGATGGTTGAGAGGATTGAGTTTGATTTGAGTTATTGTTACCAAATCCAGAAGAACTGTTTGAGTTATACGTATTGTTACTGCCAGATCCGCTATCAGTTGTGCGTCTTTGCTCGGAAGCATTCCGCGACTCTAATAATTGGAAGTTGTCAGCAACGACTTCTGTTACATAAACACGTTGGCCTTGTTGGTTGTCGTATGAACGGGTTTGAATACGTCCAGTAACCCCTAATAAAGTTCCTTTGCGTGCATAGTTTGCTAATGTTTCCGCTGGTTTTCTCCAAATAACACAGTTGATGAAATCAGCTTCGCGCTCTCCACTTTGGTTGGTAAAATTGCGGTTTACCGCCAAGGTAAAGGTTGCGACACCAGTGCCATTAGAAGTGTAACGTAAATCAGGATCTTTGGTTAGTCTTCCTACTAGTACAACATTATTAATCAAAGTTCATCATCTCCTCATCGCTTTTGTTTCATGTGAAACAATATTATGCTTCTTCTTTGACAATCATGTGACGGATAATGTCATCATTGATTTTCGCAAGACGGTCAAACTCGTTGATTGCACTTGCAGTTGTTGAAGAAGAAACTTTAACGATGTGATAGATACCCTCACGGAATCCATCCATTTCATACGCTAGACGGCGTTTTTGCCAATCTTTTGATTCGATAACTTCAGCGCCGTTATCAGTTAAGATTGAGTCAAAACGAGCGATCAATGCGGCTTTTGCTTCTTCATCAATGTTTGGACGAATGATATATAAAATCTCATATTTCGTGTTTTCCATTGATTTTTCACCTCCCTGTGGACTTTGGCCCCTAGTTTTCTAGGAGCAGAGAGAGTGGTCTAATTAGACTACTCACAAATAATTATTATACACTTTTTTCGTCCTTACTGCAAGCTGTTTTTTTGCGTCCCTGCATCTACCCATCACCGCAAACAATCGCTTACACTGATAAATACGTCAGCTACTGCCGATTTTTTGAAAAAGAATAGGAAGACAGCAAGCTGCAGGTTCGCAGGTTGCTGTCTTCCTAGAAAACGTATTGCTTATTCTTGTGTATCCGTAGTGTCTTCCGTTGTTTCTTCCACAACTGGCACGTCTTGTACCGCTGTTTCTTCAGCAGTCGCTAGTTCTTCTTCGACTTCTGGTTCAACCGTTGCCATCGTCACTACTTTGGCATTGTTTTCCATCTTCATCAAACGAACCCCTAAGGTTGCCCGACCAGTTTGGGAAACAGTCGCTACATTGAAACGAATCAAGACGCCTTTATCGGTGATCACCATGATGTCTTCCTCACCGCTGACCGTCGTCAAGCCGGCTAATGGACCGTTTTTCGCCGTAATATTGGCTGTTTTGATCCCTTTTCCGCCACGACCTTTGATTGGGTATTCAGAGCCTTTGGTACGCTTGCCATAGCCGTTCTCAGTGATGACCAAGACTTCACTGTCTTCTGTGATCACTGCAGCGCCTACCACGTAGTCTCCGTCTCTTAGACGAATGCCTCGCACACCAGCAGCTGTTCGGCCCATATCCCGCACAAGGGCTTCTTTGAAGGTCACAGAGTAGCCATCGTGGGTTCCGATGATCACGACATCTTCGCCGTGGGTTTCAATTACATTGACCAACTCATCATTTTCCCGAAGACCGATCGCAATCAGACCATTGGCACGGATATTTGAAAAGGCCGTCACTGAGGTCCGTTTGACCACACCTAGACGCGTCGTGAAGAACAAGTAGCGTCCTTCTTGAGGCCCACCAGAAGCCGAAATGATCGCTTCGATCCGTTCGCTAGAATCGATCCCTAGGAGATTGATCACAGGGATCCCTTTGGCTGCCCGACCATACTCAGGAATTTCATAGCCTTTGGCTTTGTAAACTTTCCCTTTATTGGTGAAGAACAGTAATGTGTCATGAGTCGAACAAGAAACCAACGTCTTCACGAAGTCTTCATCGTGGATCCCCATTCCTTGAACGCCACGTCCGCCGCGGCGTTGTGCACGGAATTCAGACTTAGCTACTCGTTTGATGTACCCATTGTTCGTCAAGGTAATGACGATTTCTTCTTCTTCGATCAAATCTTCATCTTCAAGACTTAAGACTTCCCCAACCAATAATTCAGTCCGGCGATCATCACCAAAGCGTTGGCCTAATTCTTGCAACTCCGTTTGAATGATCTCTAGGACTCGTTGTGGATTTGCTAAAATGTCTGTCAAATCAGCGATAAATTCTAACAAACCTTGGTACTCGTTTTCGATCTTGTCGCGTTCCAAACCAGTCAAGCGACGCAAACGCATATCTAAAATCGCTTGCGCTTGGCGATCGGACAATTTGAAGCGCTCCATCATGCTATTTTTTGCTTCATCATCAGAATTTGATGCTCGGATCAAAGCAATGATCTCATCGATATGATCCAATGCGATCCGTAATCCTTCCAAGATGTGGGCACGAGCTTCTGCTTTGTTTTTATCAAACTGTGTCCGACGAGTCACCACTTCTTGTTGGTGCTCGATGTAGTTTTCTAAAATTCGTTTCAAGCTCAAAATCTTCGGCACGCCTTTTTCAATGGCTAACATATTAAAGCCAAAAGAAGATTGCAGTGCAGTCATTTTGTAGAGATTATTTAAGATCACCGACGCACTGACGTCGCGACGAACGTCGATCACGATCCGCATGCCTTCACGAGACGATTCATCCCGCAGATCGGTGATTCCTTCGATCCGTTTGTCACGGTGCAGCTCAGAGATCCGTTCGATCAACTTCGCTTTATTGACCATATATGGCAATTCAGTCACTAAGATCCGTTCTTTGCCGTTGGGCATTTCAGTCACTTCGACTTTTCCGCGAACAGTGATCGAACCTTTCCCTGTTTCATAGGCACGGCGAATACCGGATTTTCCCATCACGATCCCGCCAGTTGGGAAGTCTGGTCCTGGTAGGACTTCCATCAATTCACTCGTTGTGACTTCTGGATTTTCCATCAATAGATCGATGGCTGCAATGACTTCATTCAAGTTATGAGGCGGGATATTGGTCGCCATCCCAACAGCGATCCCAGTCGTCCCGTTGACCAAAAGGTTCGGGAAGCGGGCAGGTAATACCGCTGGTTCTCGTTCTGTATCATCATAGTTGCTTTGGAAATCAACGGTATCTTTGTTGATGTCCCGCAGCATCTCCATCGCCAGTTTACTCATGCGGGCTTCGGTATACCGCATCGCAGCGGCACCGTCACCATCGACTGAACCAAAGTTTCCATGGCCATCGACTAGCATGTAGCGATAGCTAAAGGGCTGTGCCATCCGCACCATTGATTCATAGATCGCACTGTCCCCATGGGGATGGTATTTCCCCATGACATCGCCGACGATCCGGGCTGATTTTTTATGGGGCTTGTCTGGTGTGACCCCTAATTCATTCATTCCATATAAAATTCGGCGGTGAACCGGCTTTAAGCCATCCCGCACATCTGGTAAAGCCCTAGCAACAATTACACTCATTGCATAATCGATAAAGGACTCGCGCATTTCACTGGTCAGATTGACGTCATGAATATTTTGTTTTGCTTCTTCACTCAAGCTGTTTCCTCCTCTACGATTGGCTAGATGTCAAGATTTTTCACGTAGTGCGCGTTTTCTTCGATAAAGGCCCGTCTTGGTTCGACGCGATCCCCCATCAGCATTTCAAAAATTTGATCGGCTTCTATGGCATCATCTACGCTGACCCGCAGCATCATCCGGTTTTCAGGGTCCATCGTGGTTTCCCATAACTGGTGGTCATCCATTTCCCCTAGACCTTTGTAGCGTTGAACCGTTGGTTTTGGTGTCGCAGGCAGTGATTCAATCGTATTTTTCAAATCTTGTTCGGCATTCTTGCCGGGTTGGATATAGTGGATATTTTTCCCTTGTTTGACACCGTACAATGGCGGTTGTGCGATATAGACATAACCAGCTTCAACGATTGGACGCATATAACGATAGAACAGCGTCAAAAGTAGGGTCCGGATATGGGCACCATCGACATCGGCATCGGTCATGATAACTAGCTTGTGGTAACGGGCTTTTGCTACATCAAAATCAGCACCAAACCCAGTTCCCATTGCTGTAAACAATGAACGGATCTCTTCGTTTGCTAAGATTTTGTCCATGCTGGCTTTTTCGACATTTAAAATTTTCCCACGGATCGGTAAGATCGCTTGGAATTCGCGACTGCGGCCTTGTTTTGCTGAACCGCCGGCAGAATCTCCTTCGACGATAAACAGTTCGCATTTTTCTGGATCATTACTGGAACAGTCGGCTAATTTCCCAGGTAAGTTACTGATTTCTAACGCACCTTTTCGGCGAGTCATTTCTCGGGCACGTTTGGCTGCTTGACGGGCTTTTGATGCCAAAAGTCCTTTTTCCACGACTTGACGACCCACATTCGGGTTTTCCATCAAGAATTTCGTGAAATGTTCAGAAAAAAGACGATCGGTGACTGTCCGCACTTCGGAATTTCCTAATTTGGTTTTCGTTTGTCCCTCAAACTGAGGATCTGGATGCTTGATAGAGATAACTGCCGTCAATCCTTCCCGAACATCTTCTCCGGTCAGGTTTTCGTCGTTTTCTTTCATCAATTTTGACTTGCGGGCGTAATCGTTGATCACCCGTGTCAAGGCAGTCTTAAACCCGAATTCATGGGTTCCGCCTTCATAGGTATGGATGTTGTTGGCAAAACTCAACAGGTTGCTGTGGTAGCTATCGGTATATTGCATGGAAACTTCAACCGTGATTCCTTGTTGTTCTCCTTCTAAGTAGATCGGATCTGGGAAAATCACTGTCTTACTTGCATTCAAATGCTCCACATAGCTCTTGATCCCGCCGTCGTAATGATATTCTTTCAAGACGGGTTTTTCTTCCCGTTTGTCTTCGATCGAGATTTTTAAGCCACGGTTCAAGAAGGCTAATTCCCGAACCCGTGTCGCTAATTTATCAAAATTGAATACGGTTGTTTCCGTAAAGATCTCTGGATCTGGAACAAAGTGGACGGTCGTTCCGTGGCGGTCGGTTTCATCGATCACTTTCAAGTCATCAACGACTGCCCCACGATGGTATTCTTGATAATACACTTTGCCTTCTTTATAGACTTTTACGTCTAAAGTCGTGGATAACGCATTAACGACGGAGGAACCTACCCCGTGCAGTCCACCAGATACTTTGTAGCCGCCACCGCCGAATTTCCCGCCGGCATGCAGGATCGTAAAGACGGTTTCTACCGCTGGACGGCCTGTCTTGGCTTGGATATCAACGGGGATCCCCCGACCGTCATCGACGACCGTAATACTATTATCTGGTTCAATGATCACTTGAATACTTGAGGCAAAGCCTGCTAGTGCTTCGTCGATCGAGTTATCGACGATTTCCCATACTAAGTGGTGCAAACCTTCTGAACTGGTAGAACCAATGTACATCCCAGGTCGTTTGCGGACGGCTTCTAGTCCTTCCAACACTTGGATCTGACTGGCATCATAGGCTTTCGCACGTTCAACTAAGCTTTTTTCTTCTTCTGTCATTCAGTCTATTCTCCTTTAATATGTCCTTGCTCTACATAAAAAATCTCTGCTTCCACAGACATTTTGTCTTTCACATGTTCTAATGTCGTCGTTGTCAGAAAGGTCTGAACTTTTCCTTCAATGGTTTCCAATAAATGCAGTTGTCGGGAATCATCCAGCTCACTCATGACGTCATCTAATAAAAGGACGGGATATTCTCCCGTTTCTTCTTTCATCAAATCAATTTCTGCCAATTTAACACTTAAGGCCGTCGTTCGCTGCTGTCCTTGCGAGCCAAAGGTCTGAACATTTTTCTCATTGATCAAAAAATCCAGATCGTCTCGATGGGGACCTGCCAACGTGACTTGCCGAAATCGTTCACGGTCTTTGACTAGTGCCAAGGCTTTGACAAATTGCTGTTGGATCTCCTCCAGCGTACTCGCCTCACCAGGCACATTCGATAAGTAGTCGATCTGCAAGGTTTCTTTTCCTTGGCTGATCTTTTGGTGCAGCTGATTTGCCCAATACGCCAAGCGCTGAACAAATCGTTGTCTGGCTAAAATGATTTTACTGCCGAAAGCCACCAGCTGTTCCGTCAAAACATCTAAATAGATCTCATCGGTCTGTTTTTTTTCATTCAGCTGTTTTAAGTATTGATTGCGCTGTTTCAAAACGGATTGGTATTGAACGAGATCATAAAGATAGATTGGATCGATCTGCCCTATTTCCATATCGAGAAATTTGCGGCGGACTTGGGGACTTCCTTTTACAAGGGAGAGGTCTTCTGGAGCAAATAAAATGACATTCAACTGCCCTATGTAACTACTGAGCTTTTTTTGCTCAATGTGGTTTACTTTCGTTTTTCGTCCTTTTTTTGACAAAAACAGTTCTAACGGGATCGCTGAGCGTCCCCGACTGACACTGCCAGAGATCCGCGCCCCTTCTGTGTCCCAGCGGATAAGCTCTTGCTCGCTGGAGGTGCGGTGGCTTTTGGTCATCGCCAATACATAGATACTTTCTAAAATATTGGTTTTTCCTTGCGCGTTTTCGCCTAAAAAAATGACCAGACCTTTCTCAAAAGTCAGTGTCAGCGAATCATAGTTCCGATAATTGCTTAAATGCAACTCATTCAGCCGCATCGGCGTCTTCCTTCTTCACCATAAAAAAAGTACCTTCATCAGGTAGCTCAATACGCATTCCCGCATACAATTTGCGCCCTCGTCGATTTTCTGGCTCGCCGTCGACAAAAACGGTGTG